>NZ_NBOE01000002.1 GCF_002104515.1 Colwellia polaris
TTGCCAGGCAAGCCAATAAAGAAGATAAGTGTACTGGCCACTTCTGGGAAGGACGCTTTAAATCTCAAGCCCTGCTTGATGACGCTGCATTACTGTCTTGTATGGCTTATGTAGATTTAAATCCTGTTCGTGCCGGTATTGCCCCAACGCCTGAGCAGTCAAGCTTTACCAGTATTCAACTGCGTATCAAGGCAGCGATTAAAGGAGAGCAACCTAAAGCCTTATTACCTTTCACTGACAATGAACATCAAGACAAAACTGCAGGCATTTCTTTTAGCTTAAAAGATTACTTAACACTTGTTGATGAAACTGGGCGCGTGATGAGAGAAGATAAACGCGGCGCTATCAATGCTAAAACGGCTGAAATACTATCAAGACTCCACATCAGCGATGAGAGCTGGTTAAAACTCACCACCAACTTTGAAGGTATGTTCACTGGCGCGGTAGGTACTGCAGAGCATTTGTGTGAATTTACAGAGCAGGTTGGTTTAAAGCGAGCTCATGGTATCGCCAACGCTCAGGCTTGTTTGAATAGCGCTTAGCCAACTAACTCAGTTCAATAACAAAAAATATGGTTTTCTGAGGATGACATTAAAAGCTTGCCTGAAATTCAGCAAATGCTCAGAAAACTCTGCAAATAGGCAACATATCCCTCAGTTACATACTGAATAGTCCTACTAAAGAAAAAGTAATCTTCCCTTTCTTTGTTTGGTTTTTCTACAAAGATATTATGGGTGGCTTGATAAATAGCTGCAAAGATATTATGGGTGGCTTGATAAATAGCTGCCTCAGTTACATACTGAATAGTCCTATTAAAGCAAAAGTAATCTTCCCTTTCTCTGTTTGGTTTTTCTACAAAGATATTATGGGTGGCTTGATAAATAGCTTGATAAATAGTTTAGGCAACTGATCGCAACCCCTTCAGAAAATCAATCGCTATTGACTATATAAAGCAGACTCCGGGCTTGTCCAACACCCGAATAAGGTGTCGGCTGCGCGACACCTATTCTTATTTGTTAACTAGCACTTTGCTCTTTCTTAGAATTCTGTTTTTCCATTCTAGAATATGCTTCAAATAAGCTGTCATAAAGTTCAGCTAAACTAGCAACTTTTAGTCCTACACCAAGTTCTTTTCGTAAATCATCAACCACTGTTGATAGGGACTTTAAAGCTTCTAATTCTGGTTCAAAGAAATCTCCGATATTACTAAATTTATACCTCTGCTTAATAAACCTAACAAACTGAAACACATCTTCATTAGACCAATTTCGTAAAGCCACTTCTATAACATCTACGCTTATGTTTTGAAAAATCGGAGTGTGCATTTTATTTTGATAAACATCATCTTGAACATTAGCCCATGACACTTTAAAGTCTTGAGAGAATTGCGAATTTTTATTATCTTTTTTTAGAATATCCAGTTCTTCTTTCTTCAAGTAGAATTTTTTACTTACCTCATTGTCATAAAAGTTAATTCGATACCTATATTCAAATTCATCCTCTTCTGCTGGCGCTTGAAACCTATCGACATCAACACTATCACATAAATCTAACAAGCTAGGTTTTGTATGTTTTTTAGGAGCAATAACTTTTTTATCCAGCATATAAATATATGTATCACAAATACTGAACCATTCGTAAACCTCTACATCCGTCTCTTGAGCTATAAACGCTTCTAGTAATAACACACCATCTTGGAATTCTTCTTCGGATAATTGATTTTGAACCCAAGGTGATTTCATGGCATCAAGAAGAGTCTGTTTTATTGGTAAATTTAATTCCGATTTTAGATTAGTGAACTCGTAAAGCCCATCACAGCAGTAGCAAATTAACTTTTCATTCGCACCATAGAAACTTCCATCGAATATTGCATCCAATTTTTCATAGTCACTATTGTTTTCTTTTTCATTGTCTTTATCCATTCGACGGAAAACTCTTGAACCAATAGCATCAATGATTTTTTCTTTAGAAAAAGCATGCTCGAACTTTGCACAGCATATTCTTATTATATCTCCTAAGATTCTTGATAGTGCTAGATCAAGGACGACATTTTCTATTTGAGATATTTCTTTTTTAATACGAGTAAACTTTGACAAGGCTCTTTTTAAAACTCTAATGTTTTTCGAGTTTATAGCCGTAATATTTAGAAGAAGTTCGTTAGCTAACTTATCATCAATAGTTTCGTATTCTTCTTTAAGGATTGAAGTAACTTCTTCATGCGTAAAGCTAAATTTATATTTATCGGCAAATACTTTCTCAATATCATTTTTACAATTAAGCTTGTCTTCGTTTGCCACTACAATAACTTTTATATTTTTCGACTCAGCTAAACTTAAGCACTCACCTAAAATTTTTTGAATTAGTTTTTCTTCAACAACACGTTCTAAATCATCTAAGATCAATACACAATCATCAAGCTCGCCATAGAGTTTATATTTGTAGGCTCCAGCAGCTCCGCTTAGCACAGCACCGACACCTCTTTCTCCTAAATTATTTGCAGCACCATCAATGGCTTTAGAGAAGTATTTGGCTAGTACGGACGCTTCTTCTTTGTCAGTTAGTGACAAAGAGATAATCTTATCTCTAAAATCATCAATGCTAGAAATTCCATAAAGGGAAAAAAAGTAAACCTTTTGACTGAATTTTTCTTCAACCTTTTCTCTCAAGTTATTATTTATAAAATGTGTTTTGCCACTTCCCCATGCTCCATCGAGCAAAACAATCTGCGGAAATGAAGGGTCTTCTAATAGCTCTATTATTTGATCGACTTGCTTCACAATGACCTCGAAATTTCCCGTGCTAGTTAACAATTTAATAGGAGGCAACTTGCCTCTTTTACAGCAAAAAAGTTTCCACCTTATTTATTTTATATATTAATAACAAATCTTTGCAGCCAACACCACTTATTACCTACAGATAAAAACAAAACTTTCGCTTATAGTCGAAATGAGGCAAGTTGCCTCATTTCCTGACTTGGGTGGAAACAAGTTACAACTGCATTTAAATACTCAGTTATTAAACTAAATTAAGAACAAGAAGATGCTGCATCAATGTCCACTTCAGGCTCACAATTGCCATAAAATAAATGAATGATGACATCTTTTTTCTAAATGCTTAAATACTTTAGGGTGGCATACTTAAATGTAATTGGCTGGCAAGGCTAGATGGAATTGAGCGGCAATGATGGTCGATATTTTCCATAGTAGATTCGAAGGTCGATTTTAGGTACTCATTTACGAACTGCCCTTTGCAGAAAAAGCATATACAAGTATTCGTAAAAGATAATTAACCTATCTCTTTTTATACTATAGATTGGTCTTTAACTGGGTTCTATTCGTACTGCTAACAATATGCATTTTATCTACAATTAAGACTAGAATTTTTATGACATTATTTATCAGCGAAGAATCAAGAATTATAGAAATGGCCTGGGAAGATCGCACGCCATTTGAAGCAATAGAACTTGAGTTTAGTTTAAGTGAGCCTGAAGTTATAAAGTTTATGCGTAGCCGATTAAAACCTAATAGTTTTAAGCTTTGGAGAAAAAGGGTTACAGGTAGAGCAACTAAACATGCCAGTCTTCGCAGTAAAAACGTAACCCGGGGTTATTGCCCAACGCAATACAAGCAACGCTAAAAAGTACTCAATACTTGAGTACTTAATTTTCGCTGAACGCTAGAGGCTGTTTTATCTAGTTTACTGTTGTTGGATACAAAGAGCCGTACTAATTTGATTATTGAAAGGTCTTTAAATAATACTGACTTCTACCGCTCTCTTTTGCTTCATACAAATATTCATCGGCTATTTTAACTAAGTTATTACAAGTGCTTTTAGCGGTACTAGCCTTTAAAACAGCGCCAACCGATACTGAAGTTTTCAGCCTCTTTCCGCGATGATTAATGTTAAAGTTTGCAACAGATAACACTATATCAAAACAAGTTTGTTCAAGGCTTTCGCTAGTAATGCCATATAAAATAATGGCAAATTCATCTCCGCCTATACGAAAACCTATGTCTTCTGAACGGCGACATTTAGCATCAATAACTTCTGCTATTTTAATTAACACATCGTCACCAACGCTGTGACCAAATGAGTCATTTACCGCTTTAAAATTATCAGCATCAATTAAAATTAAACCCAATGTTGCATTATCCCTAGTCGCAATGGCATTTAATCGATCTATTTCTTCTTGAAAAGACCGTTTATTATGGAGTTTAGTTAAGCCATCTGTAATAGATTCGTTGTATAGCCTATTGATAAGTTGATAATTTTGATAAAGGGTTTTTTGACCTGCAAGATTGATAGTAAGACAAATACCAGTAACAAAAACGAGGATTATCAGCACAAATATTAAGTCAGGTAATGCTTGGTTTAGATGCAACTTAACAGCCGCAAACGACGATAGAATAATAAATGTAGCTGTCATTGCTGGCTTTATTGGGATCACTATTAACAAACAACCAAACATTAATATAAGCACTAACCCTAGCTCTGAAAATGGAAAGTCATAAATACTAGAAAGGTAAAAAATTAAGGTATGATTTAATCCACTTGCTATATAAACCGTGATTAATATGAGTAAATTTGCACGAATTGAACTTGGAGGATAAAACCAATATACAATATTTAAATATATTAATGGTAATATGACTAAGAATAGTCGTGTTGTTAAGGTTAGTGAGTAAACTTCGCTAGGAAATTTTAATACGTCCATTACCGCAAAAGCTAGGTATAAAAGTAGGGATACCAGTAGCGCCCATCGCCTAATACTTAAGCACTGATCCATTAAAAAATGTAAAAAGTTATCTGAAGATTTTACATTGTCACTCTCATGTTTTATTTCTGTGTTCATATAAATACTTTTTAATACTTATGAAAACCGGTGGTTTAATTATTTTTTTTATTGAAAATTAGCAAAGCTAAAGTAAACCACACGAATGATTACCTGTTCTAGTATAACTGTTTTCACCAGCTTTATTGTATACCTGGGCTTATAGGCTGATTAATCGTTATTAGCCTATGTTTAAAAGTGGTGACTGGTTAACAAAGATAATACTCACGGTACTTGAATTTAAACAAGAATACTAATTTACCGCTCATTTTATAATTTGTTATCGCTATATATTGGCAGCGCTTATTAAACAATATTGGTTAGTGTTGGGTAAAATACGAAATTTCATTGTATGTTTTTATAAACATTATTAGTCAACCGCTAAAAAGTGATGCAAACTAGCATGCGACGGTTATTAACTTATTGGATCGATATTATGAATTTAGACAAATCAACAAAACGCATTGCCAAAAAAGTTAAAAATGGCTTTCAGGGCTATCCGCAAATAACATTGGCTTATTTTGGTGTATCAACAGATATAGCAACAAAAGTGGTGGTTAGTTTTCTTTTAGAAGAAGGGGCTGATGCTCAAGAAGAGAGCTTTTCTAGTAAAAATGATGTTCGTAAAGATGAAACCATTCAAACGACTATCGTAAAAATAATTGAACGTGCAGAAGCAAAAACAGTTATTGAAATCGCAAACGTTGAGAAAATTAATTAATACTAGGTTATGAGAATACTCTAGAACACTTGCCTATAGTAAGTATTCGAATGCGGTTAAGGCTTAATAATTTTTAATGAAATGTGATTTAATTCTCACTTTAGATTGATTCTGGTTGAATTTAGCTCTATATTCGCCGCACTTTTACCCTATAACGTCCTTACATGAATGTATTTAAACAACCATTAGCCATTAGTGCGGTTATAGTGATGGTTATTTCTAATAACAGCTTTTCGAATGATATTTCTGTTTTAGATAATACCGAAGCACAGCCTGAAATTGTTGCTTGGCAAGAGCCAAGAACAGGGTTTTCTGGTCGTATTCGAATGGCTTATATCTCTATTGACAGTGAAGTGGATTCTGAAAGTTCAGCTATTGGGACTGAGCTTCATTATGCTAGTGAAAATTGGCAAGGTATAAGTGCTAATGGAAGTTTGTATGCAACTAACAAAATTTTTCAAGATGAAGAAGCTAGCTTTTTTGGCTCTGACGGCAACGGCTATGTAGTTTTAGGACAAGCCTATTTAAAAACAAGCTTTGAAAAAACCGAGGTTAAGCTAGGACGCTTTAGTTTTGACTCTCCTCATGCTGATATGAATGATGTGCGCATAATCCCCAATACGTTTTCTGGTATTTTAATTGATAATACCGATATTGACGATACCACACTTTATGCCGCTCATTTAACCAAGTGGATTAGTGTTGATAGCACTAAACCAGAAAACTATACTGATATACTCGGTAGTGACAATGTCAATGTTTTAGGGGTTGTATACCAAGGTATAGATAATATTGATTTACAAACTTGGTATTACAACGCCAAAGACTTAGCGGACTTTTTTTATGCTGATGCTACCTTCAATTTTGATAATTTAACTTTAGGCACTCAGTTAGGTAAACAATCAGACCGTAGCGATGATGATAGTGGGCCAAATGGCAATGTATATGGCATTATGGCAAGTTACACGTTAAATAACTTTACCTTTAAATCTTCCTATAACCATGTATCAGGTACTGTTATTAATGGTTTTGGCGGCGGCCCTTTTTATACCAGCGCTGCGGATCACACAATATCAGATGCGCTGGACCAAAGTGCTTTTGCAATAGGTCTAGACTATGCTGGTTTTAATAACCTGGTTTTAGGGGTTCTTAATGTTGACTTTGATAAAGGCGCTAACGAATTAGACTTTTTTGTAAGTTATGATTTTGGCAACAAGGTTATATTTGATTTTATTTATCATCACATACATGAAGATGGAAAAATGATTTTAGCCATGTTTAATGTTGGTTTTTAACTGTTTTATTTGTATTTGCTCGCATAGCTTAGCCATATAGCTTTGCAGTTATTTCCTGATTAAAACCTAACGCTTATTGAGTAGCTGTTAATTATAGCGCTACTCAATAAATTATAACTATTATGTTATGATCTGGGTTACTCGCCTTACACTTTATTTCATCATTTATTGCCATGACAACCTTTGCCTCTTGCTTTACACCATTTTCTCAGTTTATTGACAACATAGCGCTGCCAGAGAAATTTACTTTCCCGTTTTACTACCAACCTCATGCTATTGCTGTTGCAGCTGTTCAGCAGTTACAACAACAGCTTGAGCAATTACCGCTTAGCTTGACGGTGACTGATACCCTAACTAAAACAAAAACGATTGAAACAGCGGTTGATGAAACCAATTTCGGCAAAATGTTTGGTGTTTTAGTGGTTAAAAATAGCGAAGATGAAATAGGTTTTATCAGTGCCTATTCAGGGCAACTTAATGTTGAGAGCAGTAATACTATGTTTGTACCTGCGGTGTCTGATATGCAACTACAAGACGCAGTATTTTTAACCGAAAACCGCATTATTAATAATATTAATGCGGAAATAGCGACTTTAGAGCAAAGCGAAAAGTTAAGTCAAATTAATAACGAGCTAAAAGAAGCGACTGAAAATTATCAACAAGCATTAACCTCGCAACAGGGGTTAATTGTAGCGAGCCGCTTGCACAGAAAACAACAAAGAGATGATGCAGTTACAAAGCTAAGTAATGACGATTTTGAGCAGTTAAAAACCGTTTTAGCAGGGCAAAGTATACAAGAGAAGAAAAAGCTACAAGCGTTAAAAAAGAGTGGTCAGCAACAACTCGAGACTTTGCAGCAAGCTTTATCAGAAATTACCACTGAAATTGACAACTTAAAAAAGCTACGTAAAGCACGCTCTAAAAACTTACAAAAAAAGCTCTTCGCTCAATATAACTTCTTTAATGCCCACGGTGAAACAAAAGATTTAAATGCTATTTTTGCTGAGTTGCCAGAGCACACGCCACCGGCTGGCGCAGGTGATTGTGCGGCGCCAAAATTATTACAATATGCTTATCAACACAGCTTAAAACCTATTGCTATGGCTGAGTTTTGGTGGGGCGCTGCACCTAAATCAGCGATTAGGCAACATAAAAACTACTATCCTTCTTGCTACAGTAAATGCCAACCCATTTTGAATCATATGCTGCAAGGTTTGAAAGTAGAAGACAACCCGTTATTAATAAACCCTGCGCAAGGTAAAGACTTATCTATAGTTTACCAAGATAGCGATATGCTGGTAGTTAACAAGCCTGCTGAATTTTTATCAGTACCGGGGAAGAATATTGAAGACTCGGTATATTTGCGTATTAAAACCCAGTTTCCACAAGCTTCGGGCCCACTTATTGTTCATCGTTTAGATATGTCGACGTCGGGGCTGTTAATTATTGCGTTAAATAAAAGGGCGCATAAAGCACTGCAAAAACAGTTTATTGAACGTAGTATCGAAAAACGTTATGTTGCCTTAGTTACAGGGAGTGTTGTTGAAGACAGTGGCACTATCGAACTACCACTAATACTTGATTTTGATGATAAACCTCGGCAAATGGTGTGTTATGAACATGGTAAACACGCACTGACAACATGGCAGGTATTAGAGCGAAAAAATAATACTACGCGATTACATTTGTTTCCTAAAACGGGACGAACGCATCAATTAAGAGTGCATTGCGCACATAAGTTGGGCTTGAATATGCCGATTGTTGGTGACGATCATTACGGTACAAAAGCTCAGCGTTTGCATTTACACGCAGAGTATTTGTCGTTGTCGCATCCTATTAATCACAGTAAGTTGGAGTTTGAAGTTGCGGCCGACTTTTAAAGCAGTATTTATTAATCCTCTATACTTTTGATAGAGGATTAATAAAGGTAATTTTTGGTCGGTATTACAGCTTTTTACCTAACCTTTTTTCAATTTGCTTTTTTTCCCAATCTGCGCCAAAAAAACTGTATACCTCAAAAACACTCATGCCATGAGACACAACGCCTATACCCCAGCCAAAAGCTGCCCACCAAGCCCAATAATAATCAGGGCTGGTAATAAAGTTAACAATGAATAAACCTATTATGACAACAACATAATTTATAAGATGACTGTAAAAGTCTTTGATCTCTTTTACATGTTCAATAACACGGTTTTCTTCTTCACTATATTTTTCTGAGTTCAGCATGTTTTTTTCCTCTTGCAAATCTTCAAGTTCAATTTCGAAAACAGCAGCAAGAGACTTAAGTGATTCTAAGCCAGCTTTTTGGCCTCGTTCAATACGCTGAATGGTTCTAATATTTAAACCACTAAACTGGGCTAACTGCTCCTGAGACCATGCTCTTTTAAGCCTTAATTTTCGAACGATCATATACTTCTCCTTGTTGCTTTTCGTTTTGAATTATTAATTAGTAGCATGCTTTTTTCTACGACTTTTACCTGACTTTATCCTGACAGTTGTTATAAATCAATTGCTTATGATTGTCGCTCTTAAGTGATTGAAATACTTGTTAGTAGTCTAGCGGCGTCATCAAACTCATAAACTTCAACTTTTGACATTATATTTTTTAATTGCTGATGATAACGTTGCTGTTGCGTCATCGCTAATAAAGACTGAAGGGTTTCAATAGCAGCAACATCATAATTATCGACGTCAATTTTTAGTTGCTCGATAAGTGCTTTGCATTCTGAAACATTAAAACTAACATCATTTTGCATCGGCTGATTAAGTACAGATAAAGCCGTTTGTATTCGGTTTAATTCATTCTGACACTGGCTTAAAATGAACGGTTTTATATTCTGCTGCGATGCATTACTTTCTAACTCTTGGCAAAGCGTATATAAACTCGTTGCGCCAATGTTGCCAGCTACGCCTTTAAGCGTATGAGCCAACTGTTCGACTTCAGCAAAATTTTTCTGAGCAACTGCGCTTTCAATTGGCGCTAATGCATTGCTATAGTTATTTTTAAATTTCAGTAGTAAGCGCAAATAAAGGCTTCTATTATTTTGCGCTATTGCTAAGCCAGACTTAACATCTATGCCTTCGAGTGCAGGGAATGTTATTTGCTCATCTTCATTAGCCGAGAACTGAATTGTATCGTCGATTAGCTGATGATCTTTTTTGTGTTGTTTAGAGGTTACCCACTGAGATAATTTTATAAATAGTTCATTGGTATTAATGGGTTTACCAATATGTTCGTTCATACCCGATGCGAGCGCTTTTTCACGATCACCCGCCATAACATTAGCGGTCATTGCGATGATCGGTAAATCAATAAATCGAGCGTCTTGGCGAAGTTCGCGTGTGGTTTCATAGCCATCTTTTATCGGCATTTGGCAATCCATGAGTACGCCATCAAAATGCTCTGTGTTTAACTGCGCTATTGCTTGCTGACCATTATTGCTTATTACCACTTCAATACCATTACTGGTAAGCAGCTCTGTCGCTAATTCTTGATTTATTTCGTTGTCTTCTACAACTAATAGCTTGATGCCTTGCAAAGCATTAATTGCTGAAAATGACTCACGCTCAAAAAGGTCATTCTTTTTCCTTCTTAGGTTTTCTTTTCCAAGCGTTATTAGAAGACTATCAAGTAAGTTAGAGGAGGTTATTGGCTTACAAATTATTGAATAATTTATATCGTTAGCCAAAGCAGGGAGCAACACTTTTTGCTTATTTGGGAGAATATGTAAAATTGGTAGTGCAGCTTGATTTTCTCTGATCAAGTTTAAGTCATTACAGTTAAGGTTATCGCTACAGTTAACTAGATCGACGAGTAAGGCGTCAAAACTTTCATGCGGCTTTGCTAAGTAAGATAAAAACTCATCAGTCGAGTTAAAGTTTTCAACTGCAAAGCCTAAAGAGGTTAATATTCTCAGTATTATAGGTTGATAAATGATGTTGTCGGAAACTAAAGCAATTTTAAATTCTTTAAGAATCGTCAAGTTAGGCTTATTAGTGTTAAGTTCACTAGGCGACTGGCTTTGGTAACTCAGTGTGAAATGGAATGTACTACCTACATGTTCTTCGCTTTCTAGCCATATTTCTCCCCCTAGTAGCTCAACAAGTTGTTTACAAATAGCTAAGCCTAATCCTGTGCCGCCATATTTTCGGGTTGTTGAAGCATCGGCTTGGCTGAATGATTGAAACAGTTTCCCCTGTTGTGCAGGGCTCATGCCGATACCCGTATCTGACACTGAAAACTTTAATCTTACGTTATTGTTATGCTTATTGATGCACGAAACATGAACTTTTATCTCTCCTTGGTCGGTAAACTTAGCCGCATTACTACCAAGGTTAGTTAATATTTGTCCAAGGCGTAATGGGTCACCAATAAGGTTAAGTGGCACGTTTTCTTCTACGTCAAATATGAGCTCAGTTTGTGTTTCATTGAGTTTATCAACGAGTAAGTTACTAAGGTTCTCAAGAGCATCATCTAAACTAAATGGGATTGACTCAATTTCAATCTTGTTTGCTTCAATTTTTGAAAAGTCTAAAATATCATTAACAATACCTAAGAGTGATTCGGCCGCTACGTTCACTTTTACGATGTAATTTTGTTGTTCTGGGCTTAAGTCGGTTTTTAGTGCAAGGGCCGACATACCAATTATGGCGTTCATAGGGGTGCGAATTTCATGCGACATATTTGCTAAAAAGTTAGACTTAGCTTTTACTGCATCTTCGGCTAAAGATTTAGCGTCTGCTAGGGTTTCTTCGGCCATTTTTTGTTCGCTTATATCAACAAACGTGCCTAATAAGCCTGCTGAAGAACCATCGGCTTTTACAAAACTTTTTACCCAATACATAGTGGTATGTTCTAACCCGTCACCATAAACCAATGATATTTCTTTTCGTATCATTCCCATTGAAGCGATAACGCCAGTGTCTTCAGCTTGGTAAGCTATACGGTCAGCCATAGGGAGAAATTCAAGGTCGAGAACTGTTTTGCCAATAATATCTTCTCTTTTGACGTTAAAGGTTTGTTCATAGGCTTTGTTTACGTTGGTAAATGTTAAATCGGGCGCTTTAACAAAAATAGGATAAGGAATGGTATCAGCCAACGCTTGTTGAAATAGTATATGCTCGGCTAACTCGGCATCATGGCGTTTACGTTCGGTAATATCGCGAATAATCGCCACTATAAAACGTTCATTATGAATGTCGAGTGCGCTTACGGTAACCTCTGCGGCAAATTCATTGCCGTTTTTGTGTTTACCGGTCAATTCAAGTAATTGTTTTTCTGGAGCAGGCTCATTCAAAATTTTATCAAAAACATGCAGGCTTGCTTCGTCGGGTAGTAAGCACTCTATTTTTTTACCAATAAGCTCAGCTTTATCATAACCAAACATGGTTAACACTTGAGAGTTAACCAGATTATGTTCACGATGTTTATCGAGCATTAAAATGGCGTCAGGCGCTGACTCCATCAGTGCAGCGAATTGAGCTTGCGCCGCATTTCTTTGGGTAATATCGATTAACGTTAAGCGAATCTCGCTTAATTGTTCGTTTTCATCGTATACCGGTAAGGCTGACATCATAGTATCTATAGTCTTACTGTCATTAATGTTTACCGGTATTTCGCAGGATAAAGGATGAGATTTAGTTTTGAATATTTGGTGAACATAATGCTCTGGCGTTACAAAGTTTTGCCAGTTTAATGTTGTGAATAACTCGCGAGGGCGATCAAACATTTGGGCAAAAGCAAAGTTATGTTTAATAAAAACGCCATCAGCATTTAATGTTGCATAAGCAACTGGAGCATGTTCATATAATTCCCAAAGGGCGCGTTCTCGCTGATGTAATTCAGCGGTACGTTTTACCACTAATTGCTCAAGCTCTACTTTAGAGCGGCGCATATATTTTGTAGAGCGTTGTCCAACTGAAAGCGTAAATATGTTTGACGTTAAAGTTAATAACAATGTGATAAAAGCGATAAGCATTAACTTGTTGCGCAGTATATTTACGCCGATTAACGCCTCATCGGTATCTATTTCGGTTGCGATACCAAAGCCATACTGATTATCCCACAGCCATGCACCAAATACGCTTACTCCTCGGTAATCGTTATAACCATGCACATTGCTCGTTATTTTATTGTTGGTAATTAAGCTGATATTGTCAGAACGTGCGCTATTCATTATGTGATTTGCCATGAATGTAAAGGGCAGTTGCTGCATATCAAAATCAACGTTAGGGTTTTCCATTACATTAATTTGTGGAACTTTAAGTGTGATCAGCTGTTTGTTTTCATAAAATGTTTGTAAGTAATTAATACTTGAAAACTCTGCTTCAAACCGACTTCTTGATAGCATTTTTCCTTGTTTAGTCACTAAGTAACTTTCGCCCGAATTACCAATACGTCCTTGCTGCATAATATTCGATATTTGCCCACTAGGCTGAATTCGCATCGATAAAGCCGCTATTACTTGGTTATTCTCATTCTTTATCGGCGTAACCATATACATATTATATAAGTCTATTGGTTTGCTCGTATTTTTGATTACCTCGGCATCATTTGACTTAGATGGCGGTACAAAGTGGCTTTCTCCGTTAAAAACAGCTGCGATTATTTCTGGGTTTCTTTGAGCAATTAAGCTGATTTTGTCTAAATTTTCGTTGCGGTTCGAACCAATATTGATGTGCTCTGAACTAATAATGGAGAAATCTTTTCCCTCAATACTACTTTGACTTATGTATTGTCGTATTTTTTGTGTTGATTCAGACGTTTTTAATGGCTCGTTTAATGCCGAGCGCAGATGTAGTTCTTTGGTAAGTTGAATTATAGTGTTACTTTTAGCGATTTTTTTTAATTGTCTTTCTTGCTCGCTTATCCAATCGTTTAAGCGAGTTTTTGTCGCTTCAACTACAAACTCTAGATTTTTTTGCACGTTTGAACGGGTAATTTTTTCATTATCTTGCAGTGTTAGGTATATCACACTAAAAATAATGGCAATATTTAAGGCCGATATAGAATGCACTATAAAAGGAAATTTCCTCGATGCCATAAATGCCGCGATACGCTGTTGGCTGATCAGTTTTGGCAAAAGTAAGGTCGAAAAAATCAACATCAAAGATATTAAAATCATCATAACAATTAATGTTGTGCTGTCATCTAGGCTATTTTTTTCTGATGAAAAGTTAATAAGTGCATCTTCAAGCAATAAGTTTTCGGGAATAAAAGGCGAATCGGTCATCCCTAATTGGTGATAAATTTCACTAATTTTTTCCATGCGCGTGCGCGCTATTGAGCCTAGTGGAATAAATTTAGCTAAAATAATTTTATTAATTTCATTTGCTTCAAATGTTAAGTGTCGATGAGACTTATTTTGGCTATTGTACTTATCTTCAATGAGCTTAATTATTTCAGCTTGATGGTTAATGGCATATTGCCAACCTTTAATTGTTGCTTGGCGAATCGCTTGTACTCGCTGAGGATTGTTTTTTACTTCTAACTCACTGGTGAAAAGGTTATCACCATAGAAATCAATCCCGTAATCTCTGGGGCTGATGGTGAAAATATTAATATTGTCTTGTTTGAAATAAAAGGGTTCATTGGTGTTATAAATTAAAATTGCATCGGTTTCGCCGCGCGTTAATGCCCCCAAATGGTCACTTTTTTCCTGCCAATTAAACGCAGACATATCTTGTTCTGCTTGCATTAGCATGGCTGTTATTGGGGCAAAGTTTTTCCATTCTTTGCCCACCATAATACGTTTACCAATGAGATCAAACGGGCTCGCAATGCCTGAAGATCTTAATGTTGCAATAGTGGTAGGAGAGTGCTGAAAAATTTGCGCTACAATAACGACTGGTTTGCCTTTATTTTTTGCCACAATTAAGCTGGAGTCATTAATACCGTAATCTGCTTCGCCTGCAATAATATGATCTTCAATAGAACCTACTTCATTGCGCTCTCTTAACTCAACATCTAACCCTAACTCGCGATAAAAGCCTTTTTCTTTTGCCGCGTAGTAACCAGCAAATTGATATTGATGAAACCAATTAAGCTGAATAGAAACTTTTTCTAACTCTTGCCCTAAGCTTTGGCGAGAAGTGAATAAAGTAATGATGCAACTTAATAATATTAAAACACTTTTATTGCTTAGATAATTCAACATATTATGTACGTTCAGCCCATTGTTTTATAATATTTGCCAACTGTGCAACACCATCGGTAAGTGCCGCGGGGCCAGGTTGTAAAATATCTGTTGAGTTTATTTCAAATATATCACCATTTTGTATTGCTGGAATGGCTTGCCAACCAACTCGTGAAGTAACTTTTTCTTCATCGAACTTACGACCACACCATGAAGCAATGTAAATATCAGGCTGCTTAGCTATTACCTCGCTGGCATCGGCCACAATACGGTTTTTTGCTAAAGATTGCGTCGAAAACTCTTGATAACAATCTATACCACCGGCAATTTCTATTAATTCGCTCACCCAGCCAATGCCGGTAATAATTGGGTCAAACCATTCTTCAAAGTAAACTTTTGGGCGTTTAGGCAGTTGTTCGGCTTGTTGTTTAACTTTTCGTAAGTTGTTTTGCATGTCTGCGACGAGTTTTTCACCTTTAGCTGGTTGGCCAATTAATGCTGAAACGGTGCGGATCATTTGTAAAATTTCACTGATACTACGATGGTTAAAACAGTGGACTTGAATACCTTCTTTGATTAAGTCGGCAACAATATCAGCCTGCATATCTGAAAATGCCAAGACTAAATCTGGCTTAAGCGATAATATTTTTTCAGTTCTAGCGGTAATGTAAGCACTTACTTTGGTTTTTTCTTTTCGCGCGCGTTCAGGGCGCATGGTGTAAGCTGAAATGCCGACAATACGATGATCTTCTTCCATAAGATATAGTGCTTCGGTGGTTTCTTCGGTTAAGCAAATAATGCGTTCTGGCCATTTAGGTTCAGGAACTAAAGTCATGCATTTTCCTTGTTACTTACAGTAGTGTTTTGTTTTATTAGTATTATATTTACATGCAATCGTCGACATTGCATTTGATGAGTTTTACTTTATCAAAAACTACGCAGTAATGATTGGTTTTTTAGTGCTTGTAACACCGAGTGTTTAAGTAACCTGAACTCTGGATAAGCAGCACTTGCTCAATGCTCCCTTTTAAGCCATTTTCTGCGTTAAAACGTCGATAAATAGCGCGCTATTCATAAACGTTTTGCCTTAAAAATGGCATAAAATGAAGCATTGATGATGTCTATTCGTGATGTTCACCTAGCTAGAGCATTTACTTTATCAACTAAGCTTTTGATTCACTTGAGTATCAAGCAATCATTATCCAGAGTTCAGGTTAAGTAAAGTTGTTTCGTTGTTAATACAGCAAGTTTATTTGCTAGACTGTATGCAATTATTGCTAAAAAATCATGGAAATTAGCTTGTTAGTGTTTAATGTTTATTTGTTACGTCATGGTGAGCTTGTTGAGAGTGGAATTTTATGTGGGCGCTCAGATATTGCTTTATCACATAATGGCAAGCAACAACTTGTTGAAGCGACAAAAGGCTTAGTAGATATTTCACAGTGCTACAGTTCACCTCTTATTCGTTGTCGAGCGTTTGCAGAAAGCTATTGTCAGCAAATTGATATTTCATTAAAGGTGACGCCTGATTTGCAAGAAATGGACTTTGGTGCTTGGGACGGGCAAAGCTATCAAACACTTTGGCAACCTCAAACTGCAATAAGTAATGCAGAGAAAGCACTAACTTTAGGTGGTTTTTGGCAAAACCCTTGGCGATGTCAGCCGCCAAATGGTGAGACTATGACAAGCTTTACCGCACGTATTGATCGCTTCTGGGCGGATTTATTAGCGCAATTTGAGCAGTCCGCTCAAAAAGATCAGCAACCATATCGAACAAAAAATACTTTAGTCGTTAGCCATGGCGGGGTTATTCGCTATATTTTAGCTAAAGTACTTGGTTTACCTATTCCGGGTGTTAACCATATGGCCAATATCGACGTACCTTATGGTGCACTTATTCATCTGCAAGTTACTGTTGATGAAAGCGGAAAAGCTTGGCCGAAGCTAATGCTTTAGTCATGGTTTAGTTATGGTTTAGTTTTGCTGTCAGCGCAATATTGCAAACATTTATGGTTTCACTGAGTTTAAAAAACTTGCTATTTCCCCCTCGCTGTTGATAATCGCGAGATTAATTAAATAATGTCATATTCAATTTTACATTCATGATTGAAGGTAAAACTGGGAATGTGGTGAAAATCCACAACTGTGCCCGCAACTGTAAGTAGCGCATATATTTATCTCTAAGTCATAACGTTATTGACTAAAGTAGGGTGAGTGCTAAAAGTCAGGATACCAGGGGAAATATAGATATTAATTACCACGTCGAGCGGGTTACTCGAGCATTGGAATTTTATTTTTACATTGAAAGCTATGCCATCAATGGTAAGATATCTCTCCCTTAAGCCTCTAAACTCATCAACGTTATTCATAACTTGTCAGCCTATATATTTTATAGGCTTGGCCATTGTTAGGTGTTGAAAATGTTTAATATTCAAGCGGTTAATTACGAACACTCAAATAAAATTCAAGCCATAATTGACGGTAAAACTAAGCCGCTAGGCGCATTAGGCGATCTCGAACTTTTAGCTAAGCAAATAGCTAATATTCAGTTAACAACCGCTGCCTTTGACCCTAGTAAAAACATGGCATGTAAGCTCAAAATTAACGTTCCGCACTTAACTGTTTTTGCTGGCGATCATGGTGTTGCGAGCGAAGGTGTATCTATAGCACCAAGTGAAGTTACAAGCCAAATGGTGGCAAATTTTGCCCGAGGTGGCGCAGCCATTAATGTATTTAGTCAACAACTAGGTTGGCAGCTTAGTATTGTTGATGCAGGCATTTTACAGCCGATTTCATCTGCAGCAGTTATAGAACAACGCTTAGGCAATATCACCCAGGCGATTAATCAGCAAGAGGCGATGACTCAAACGCAAGTTGATCAAGGTTTTGTAATTGCTAAAAAACACATAGCAGCACTTCAAAAAACAGGAAGTAATGTTGTTGCTTTTGGTGAAATGGGCATTGGTAATACCACGATTGCTTCCGCGATAATGGCGGCAATTATGGCTATTCCTGCCAGTGAAGCTGTCGGGCGTGGTACCGGTGTTTCTGATGAAATAGTACTGAAGAAACAACAAGTGGTTGAACAAGCGCTTGCGCTTCATCAAGATAAACTCACTAATGCTGAAGCTATTTTGCGCTGTTTAGGCGGTTTTGAAGTGGTGCAAATTACCGCTGCAATGTTAGCCGCGGCAGAAAATAAAATGTTAATTGTGGTTGATGGTTTTATTTGCACAGCGGCGGCAATGTTAGCAATTAAATATAATGCCAAAGTAAAAGACTATATGGTTTTCGCTCACTGTTCAGGTGAGCAAGGTCACGAAAAAATGCTGCAATGGTTACAAGTGAAACCGCTACTAAATTTAGGGTTACGGTTGGGCGAAGGTACGGGAGCAGCTTTAGCATTACCTTTAATTCAAGCCGCAGTGGCTTTTTATAATGATATGGCAAGCTTTGCTGATGCAGAGGTTACTGATGTTACCTGAGTCAGAGCATGTACCATTAAAAACAACCAAACGAGACTTGCTTGCGCAGCAATGGCAGTTATTCTTATTGGCTGTCAGTTTTTTCACTCGAATCCCAGTTAACATGAAGGTTGATGTAACCGCGAATATGTTAAATGAAGCAAGTCGTTATTTTGCTTTAGTCGGCGTACTCATAGGAATAGGCTCAGCGCTAAGTTTTTATTTAAGTGTTTTGTATTTCCCTATTGAGTTAGCTTTGTTAATTGCCATGGCAACGAGTGTGCTTTTAACCGGAGCCTTTCATGAAGATGGTTGGGCCGATGTTTGGGATGGTTTCGGCGGTGGCTGGACCGTTGAGAATAAACTTAATATTATGAAAGATAGTCGCTTAGGCACTTATGGCGCAGCAGCATTGTTTTTTATTTTAATGATTAAATATCAAGCGCTGTTGGCGTTAATTCAACAAAATATGGTGCATGTTAACTTGATAAACGATGGGTTGAGCGTGTTGTCTATTTTAGTTTTAGGACATTGTTTAAGCCGAGTGCTTGCGACCAGCTTAATTGCCGATATGCCGTATGTAACTGAAGATGCCACTTCAAAAGTAAAGCCTTTAGCACAAGCATTATCAAACAATAGTTATTTAACGTTACTCGCTACTGGTATAGTGATCCTGTTTATAACTTTATCTTTTAGTGTTATTTGGCTGTTAGTGGTTATTTTGTTATTAACGCGATGGTGTTTAAAACGCTGGTTTATACGGCAGTTAGGTGGTTATACCGGCGACTGTTTAGGCGCTGCGCAACAGTTTTCAGAAGTGGTTATTTATATCTCACTACTTACCCTGACATCGGCGGGCGTATGACTGAAATGGTGAAACATAACATTCAGTTAATTCTAGGCGGCGCACGTTCAGGTAAAAGCGCATTAGCCGAGCAATATGCGCTGTCGTCAACGCTGCCAGTAACTTATATTGCGACCGCACAAGCGCTAGATGCTGAAATGGCGCAAAGAATTGCGCAGCATCAAGCAGAGCGTCCAGCGCATTGGCGATTAATAGAAGCTCCTTTGCAATTAAGTGCGACTATTGAATCGATTATCTTTGAAGCTTCATTAAATAAATCATCAGGTGTTTGTATTTTAGTTGATTGCTTAACTCTGTGGCTAAGTAACAGTTTATGTCAGTCGAATTCAAGTCCTAATAGCAATAATAAAGCAAGCCAAGACAGTGGTAATATTGATTACTGGCAGCAAGAAAAACAGCAATTTCTTAGGTTGTTAAATAGCCTTCAAGATTTAAGTATCGAGGGGGGAAACCGCCAGGCATTCGCGATTGAAATTATTTTAGTCAGTAATGAAGTGGGGCACGGCATAGTGCCAATGGGGCAATTGTCGCGCCAATTTGTCGATCAGGCAGGGTGGTTGCATCAAGCGATTGCTAAAGTTGCTGATCAAGTCGAATTTGTTATGGCAGGCTTGCCACTAACATTAAAGCCCTCACAAAATATTAATCAAAAGGCAGCACTTTGAAAACATTAATGGTACAAGGTACTACGTCTGATGCAGGTAAAAGCACTGTAGTTGCAGGGCTTTGCCGAGTATTAGTTAACGCAGGTGTTAATGTTGCGCCATTTAAGCCGCAGAATATGGCACTAAATAGTGCCGTTACTAAAGACGGTGGTGAAATTGGTCGTGCACAAGCTTTACAAGCCATAGCGGCAAAAGTTGAAGCGCGCATTGATTTTAACCCTATTTTATTAAAGCCCAATAGTGATACTGGCGCGCAAGTTATTGTGCACGGTAAAGCGCTTTCTAATATGGAAGCTGGTAAATATCACGACTACAAAAAAGTAGCGATGCAAGCTGTGCTAACGTCTCATCACAGGTTAGCGCTTGAACACGAGGTACTGATTGTAGAAGGCGCCGGTAGTCCTGCTGAAATTAATCTTCGAGCTAACGATATAGCCAATATGGGCTATGCCGAAGCGGTTGATTGCCCAGTTATTTTAGTCGCTGATATTGATCGCGGTGGTGTTTTTGCACATTTGGTGGGAACGCTAGCGTTATTGTCAAAGTCAGAGCAAGCACGTGTAAAAGGGTTTGTTATTAACCGTTTTCGCGGTGACATAAAACTACTGGAGTCTGGGTTAGACTGGCTAGAAGAGCGCACAGGTAAGCCCGTGTTGGGTGTTTTACCTTACTTGCATGACCTAGCATTAGACGCTGAAGATGCCGTAGCACTTGATAATAAAGTGACACAACCGCAAGTAAATATTTTTGTACCTTTGTTACCGCATATGAGTAACCATACCGATTTTGACCCGCTGCGATTGCAAGCCAATATTAATTTACAATACATAAAAATGGGCGAGTCGTTGCAAGGCGCTGATCTCATTATTTTACCCGGTAGTAAAAATGTTAGCGCTGACTTAATGTTTTTAAAGCAACAAGGCTGGCAGCAAGAGATAGAGCAGCACTTACGCTATGGCGGAAAAGTGATGGGTATTTGCGGTGGTTATCAAATGTTGGGTAAAAAAATATTTGATCCTGAGCATATTGAGTCTCATGTTGAGCAAATATCAGGTTTGGGTTTGTTAGATTTTACAACTAAGCTCACGGCAAAGAAAACCTTAAGCCAAGTGTGTGCAACCATAACACTTAATAACGAAACCTGTCAGTTAACGGGTTATGAAATACATTGTGGTGTTTCAAGTGGCTCAGCGTTAAGTAAGCCATTACTTAAGATTCAAGCTCAATCAAACGCTAAAGAGCAGCATGCTATTGCCGATGGCTGTATTTCAAATGACGGGCAAATAATTGCGACCTATCTACATGGTTTTTTCGATTGTCCAGAGCCTACAAAGTTAGTGCTTAATTGGTTGGGTATTAAAGACTTTAAAGCATCTATTATTGATATTACTCAGCATAGAGAAATACAACTAGAGCGCTTAGCTAAGGTTTGTAATGAACATCTTAATATGGCTGAAATTAAACGGATTATTGCTCAAGGGAAAACCACTTAATTACGTTGCCTAACGCCAAAGCGTGCCTTGAAATGAACTGTTAAATTAAGAAATAAAAAAACCGCTAAACAGCGGTTTTTTATTGGCAAAGTTATTGTAAATCGTATTTGTTATTCGATAAACGCAATTGCCGTTGGGTTTAATTCCGTTGCAAATCTAGGTAGCTCATTTACGTCTGTTTCAGTATTTACAACGTCAACACCTGGATTAGCAGGGTTGCTAACACTGATCCAAAGAAAGTTCGCTGCATCTAAGCTAATATGGCTAATTTGCTCAGTGCCGGTTTCAGCTACGGCAGTATCAGCAATAACACCTGTCGTAGGGTTAAAGCTATAAACTGTAGAAAGTACGCGGTATGGCGAGAAAAAAGTTTCTTCAGCAACTAAGTAGCCTTTTGTTGCTGAAACGATAGCACTTGAGCCAATAAATGCGCTAGTGTTCTCAGCAATATCATCAGCCGTTAACACGGTACGTAAGCTGTAATCACTTGCCGTTATTGCTTCAACTCGGCTTAACGTTAAGTCAGTATCGCTGTAAGAATTACGTGTAGTAACATAAACAACACCGTCTTTACTAACAATACTGTTACCTAGTGGATTTACACCAACTAAAGGAATACCCATAACAGTGTCATCAGCATTAGCGTTGGTTTCTATTTCTAGATCAGTTTCAGTGTCAAAAACAGCAATGTAAGCGGTATTTGGCGAGTAAGCGTCGTTCAAACGTTGTAAGGTAATAAAGAGCTTACCATCAACAATTGTGCCGGCTGAAGGGTTTGGCGTGCCGTTACTGTTGTCTTCTGCAATATAAGAATCAAGATCTAATTCGCCAATTTTAAAATCATCAGCGTTAGTTGCTTGTGGGTTTACAATCCATACTTTACTTGAGCCATAGCGTAAAATGTAAGCTTTAGTGTCGCTTAGCGAAACAATATCGTAAGGGTTACGTGAAGTTGAATCGCCAGTGTCTTGCGTAGTGTAGCTCCAAACTTCAGTATCAAGTGCATCGGCATTGTATTTTGCAATTGTGTCAATGAAGAAACGACCGATATGAAAAACGTCTTTGTTGTAACTACGAACAGTGTAATCTGAGCCATCTTTAATATAGTAACCTTTAGTTACTACTTCAGTTTCAGGATCTAATGTAACAACTTCTGAGCCTGAATAATCAGGTGCAACTGTTTGTACAACGGCAAACGAAGGAGTGTCTTTAACATCACCTACGGTTACTTGAATACTCAATTCACCGGTCAGGTTTTTACTGCTGTCATCTGTGGCAATAATCGTTACTGAGAAAGGCCCAACATCGCCATTTTCGAAATCTGGCGCTGATACAAAGCTAAGTTCACCTGCTTGTGTAATGGTAAATAAAGCACTTGAGCTACCAGCTAGCGATAATGTAATAGCATCGCCATCGCCATCAGTAGCATTATAACTGCTAACCAACGTTGTGTTTTCTTCAACAACAGGGCTAGTATCGCCTGTTACAAGTGGCGCATTATTGCTGCCTGAACCGCCACCACAGCCAGCAAGTATTGTTGTACCTATGGCTAAACTTAGTGGCAACATTTGTCTCTTAAAAGTTGTTAACATTTATAATCCCTCGATTGTGTATTTAATTTGGAAGCTACGACCTTGTGATGCTCTATTCGCAAGGTCTTGATATTTATCATTGAATAAATTGTTGGCACTGAAAGTCACGCGATGATTACCTTCTTTCCAATAAACCATTAGATCAGACACTGTGCGGTCGGCCGGGTTACCATTACCTAAGTGACTATCGTCATTTTGAAATCTGTTAATAAGGTTGAAGTACAAGTCTTTGTCTAAGCTAGTTTTAAATGACAATTGCCATGCTTTATTAACTTGATATTTTAGCGAGGCACTGTATTGCTGATGGTAAATGCCCGGTAACTTATTCTGATCAAAAGCGACAAATTCAGATTGCATTTCACTGTCAATTAAATTCACTTGAAAAGATAAAGACAGCGGGGCAAATAATTGATAATTCAGTTGTGCTTCAAAGCCCATTAATTCAGCGTCGCTAACATTTCTATAACTACCAACATTACTTGAATTAAAAATGGCAACAATAGAGTTTTCTAATGTTTGATGATAAACCGAAGAAGATATAGATAAGGTTTTATGTTGATATTGCCCACCAAGTGAGAACGTAACCGCTTCTTCAGGTAGTAAATCATCATTGCCTTTAAAAGAGCCACGATCACCAAAAAGCTCATATAGAGTTGGCGTTCGTACTCCGTCACTAACATTAGCGGTAATTTTAAAACGCTCTTGTTTAACGCTTACACCTAATTCGGTGGTTAAATAATTTTCATCATTTTTCAACTTCTCGGCGTCAGGTTGATTAAGAGCAGAATTTACGTTTTTCTCATGTAGATTACTGATCAAAACATAGGCTTCTAATGGTAATGAAATGGGTTGCCACTCCAAGCGAGAGCCGACGTTGGTTTGTTGTTGCTCTGCTGAAATATCACATGAGCCAATACCATTACATTGAGTGGGTTGGCCGTTATGTTGGCTAATAGATGTAAAGTCTTGTTTATTGAAGCTAATAAAGGGCGTTAAGTTAAAGTTTTGCCAAGTCAGTAAAGGTTTTAATCCTACATGGTATTTTTTAGTTTCGTAATCACTGATATCGAACATAACAGAATCAGGGCTTGAAATATAACGCTCGTTTTTGTCTTCAGCATAAGCTTCTAATTCGATTGAATCTAACCAAGATAAGTTACTTAACCAATGATGCTGATAACTGTAGCGAGTGCTGTCTGAGCTTAATTCTGAACTGTTTTCTGGAGAATTATTACGGTAGTTAGGCAGCGATTTGTCTTGCTCATTATATTGTATATTCAATCTAATTTGATGCTGGCCTAGTTGAATAATGTCATTAATGAAAAATGTTTTTTTAGTAAACTCATTATTTCTTAATGCTTGCTCTGCTGATTTTGTGCTGTCTTCAAAGCTTTGTGGTACCAGAAAATCGTAGTCATTATCACTATTTATATAATGGCCACCAAATGAAAGGCTTTGAGTCTTAAATACTTTATTAAATAATAGGTTAGCTTCGCTATAACCAAATGAGCCTGTGGCAAGGGTTAATTTAGCCGTGTCTTGAGTTGGGCTATAAGTGTTAATACGAATAACGCCACCAATGGGAGTTGCGCCGGTGCCAATCGCTTGGTTTTTACTAATTTCAATACTTTGAATTTGCTCGGTTGGTATTTGGTTTAAGTCAAAACCACCGAATTGACTGTCGTTAATTAATTGGCCGTCGATATAAAGTTGTATTTGCTTACTGCTTGAGCCACGAATAGAGACAGATACAGGATTGCCAATGCCACTTATTTGACGAATTTGAATGCCATTAACTGTTTGTAAAATATCGGCAAGTGTTTGCGATGAATGAACGAAACTTTCTCGTTGTAAAACTTGATAATTGGGGGAATTGAAACTCAGTTCGTTCACCACTTCAATAACTTCAAGATCTTGATCTAAAGCTGTTTCTACTTGTGCAAAAACCGGTGATGCCACAAAGGTAGTTATAAATAAATATCGTAAACGAGAGAACATGAACACCTCAAAAGTTTTTGAGGGGCGTACGGAAGGCAACAGACAATTTAGCAAAACTGTTGCTAATGTCGATATATTTCCGAAGCGCCCACCGCACTGCAAATAATTCTATGTTGTTTAGGCCGGTCTCCGGGCTTAACTTTGCAAAGCAAAGTATTACCGTTGCGGGGGCAGCGTTAGAATTATGCATAAAACATGTCACTAACTTCCCGATTATCTCTTTATTTTTAACGTTGTTAACGTATAAATATCGAGCACCTAAGCAATTTTGAGCGGCAATTCTGACCCCATTACTATGGCTTGTCAACTGTTAGCATTATTAATCTTAAGGCGAATTAGGTTGCCGCTTTAGTGCTTGCAGAATTTACACTTATGAGTATTTTATAGACCTTATAAATACTCTTTCTATTAATTAATGAGGTGGTAGTTAAGGAATCAACACAATTGTAAGTGTTTTCCTTTAACTAAATTAACCTGAACTCTGGATAATGGGTGTTTGATACTCAAGTGAATCAAAAGCTTAGGTGTTAAAGTAAATGCTATAGTAAGGTGAACATCACGAATTTACACCATCAATGCTTCATTTTATGCCATTTCCAAGGCAAAACGTTGATGAATAGCGGGCTATTTATCGACGTTTTAACGCAGGTAATGGCTTAAAAGGGAGGATTGAGCAAGTACTGCTTATCCAGAATTCAGGTTAAATTAACATCCAGAAGAAATAATATCGTATTTCGGGCCAATATTTTCTGATGCGGCTTGGGTGTATCTAAAGTAGCAATTATCATCGCTTACTTGATTATTTTCATTACTGTCATAACCAACAAAAACAAAGTTGGCGCCTTGCTCTTCAAAGATTTTTCTCCCTGAGAGTTTAAACTGTTCAGACACTTGAATTTGTTTATAAACTTCATGATTATCGATATAAGAGTGTAATAACCTTAAATCAACACCATTAAGGTCAATCGAGCCGTTATTGTCCATATCAATATCGACTAAGTCAGGTCGTCCACTCACAGGAAATGTAACATAGCTTGGCAATTTAGACTTAATGAATATCAAACGGTTAGCTGCTTGCACGCTAACACTAAATTGAGTTAATACCGATATTTTAGCTTCTTTTGACAAACTGATGAATTTGGGTAATACGGTGGCTGCTAAGATGCCAATTATTACAATAACAACAACTAATTCAATTAAAGTGAAACCTTTACTACTACGACTCATTTACTACACACCACGGATTTTTATTATTTTTATTAACGATGTTGATTGTTCGTTAGTTTTTTTAAGCCACACTTTAACGAAATATTTTAAAATAACAAGGGGTTGGTTTTATTGAGGTTGTTCTCAGTAAGCAACTAACGCTAGCTTTGCCGTTGAAAGCCCCTGAATAATTTTTAAATTACAACGCTGTTTTGCAATACTATTTCAGTTATCAGAGCGTCATGCTGACAAAATAGTTGGTACAAATGTAATTGGTTTTTTGCTCGGTCTACATTGTGTTTGGCGTAATGGGTTTTAAAGTACGTATCGCCAGTTAAAAAATCAGTTAAAAACCGAATACTGAGCATAAAAGGCATTAATTTTATGCCCAATAATAAACTGTTTTGTTCTGCTGTGCTTAACGCACCATTAAAACCGTTAAGGTAACCTTGGGTTAATACTTTGAGCATGTCAAAATCTATCACCATGTTATCTAATTCAGTACTATCTTCTGCGATTGATACGCAGCAAGTACGCACCATGTCACCAAAGTCATGCATTAAATAGCCAGACATACAGGTGTCTAAATCAATCACCGCAATAGGTTTTTGGGTTATTTGACTAAATAATAAATTATTAATTTTGGTGTCGTTATGAGTAACGTGTAAAGGCAAGGTGGCAGTGGCTTTGATGATGTCTTTAATAAAGGCACTTTGAGACTGAATAAACTCAATCTCAGCTTTAGCAGATATCAACAATGGCGCAGACGTCGATTTTATCGCTTGTTCTAACTGGCTAACTCGGCTGGTTAGATCATGAAAATTTGGAATGATTTCCGCGAGTTTTTTGCTGTCAAAATCACTTAATGCTGAAGTAAATTGTGCAAAGGCTTGGGCCACTGATTTGGCTTGTTCAAGGCTTGTTGTTACCTCTAGAGTAAAGCTTTGAGGTATGTATTGCAGAGCCCGCCAATACTGTTCTGCTACTTTGACATGGTTTTGTTTGTTTAAACACTTAAGTTGAAATACTGGCGTTAAAGGATAACCATTATTTTCACGCTTAGCTTGCAAGTGTGCGCTGATTAAATCAGCATTATTAGTGACTTGCTGTGGCTTTGTAAACACCTGCTGATTCAAACACTGTAAAACAAACTCTTGTTCAGGAGCTTGCACTAAATAAGTGTTATTAATAAGCCCGTTACCTAAATGAGATACTTGGCAATCTTCAAGCTTACAGCCAAATTTTTCGAGCACTAATGCTAATGTTTTATCGCGTGTTACGGTCATAATACTACTGTTTTTTTGGGGAAATAACGTCGTTTATGCATCTTCAATGGGCATTATGTTAAGACAATAGTCATAATAAATACAGCTATCATTGCGGTATTTAAAGCAGTTTTAATACTTAGTTAACCTGAACTCTGGATAATGAGTGCTTGATACTCAAGTGAACCAAAAGCTTAGGTAATAAAGTAAATGCTATAGCCAGGTGAACATCACGAATAGATATCATCAATGCTTCATTTTATGCCATTTCCAAGGCAAAACGTTTATGAATAGCGGGCTATTTATCGACGTTTTAACGCAGAAAATGGCTTAAAATGGAACATTGAGCAAGTGCTGCTTATCCAGAGTTCAGGTTAGTTACATGGCTGACTTAGTTGTAATTGTTATCATCATTGTGAGTTGCAGGTTAACTAGTGAGCATAAGCATGTTTGCGTGCTAAACGTTTTAAATTATTAATAGTCTTCGACGATTGAGAAAAGGCTAGCACAATTTCGCGAGTTAGCTGTAAACCCGTTATAGGCCTAAATACTACGTCGCTTCGCTGCATTATTTCATTGTGAGCTGGCAAAAAAGCACAACCTAAACCCGCATGTATTAAGCCTAAGGCATAATCTATGGTGGTAATTTTGGCTCTAATGTCAAGACTAATGCCGGCTAGTGCGAGGGTGTCTTGCAAGTTGTTCCAAGCACTACAAGGTGTACGCTGTATAAAAGGCAGCCCATCTAATTGCTTAAGCGAAATAGTGTCATTAAGTGCTAATACATGATCAAAAGGCAACGCTAACAAATAGTCTTCTTGCCACATATTTATGTAAGTTTCGTTTTCATGTAATTCATCTTTGAGAATAATACGCGCATCAACCACGTCTGTGTGCGGCACAAGGGTTAGTTCAACGAAAGGGTTTTCAGCAGTAAAATCTTTGAGTAATGAGCTCATGCGTTCTACTCCTAAACCACGAGTTACGCCTAGATTAAAAGGTTGCTTATTAGACTTTTCAGCAAAAACACTTTTTATTGCACCCGCTTGACCAAGCAGTTTTTTTGCTAGAGGAAAAAGTTTAACGCCATGTTCAGAAGGTGTAACACCACGAGCATGGCGAATAAACAAAGGTACATTAAGTTGTTGTTCTAATTGAGCTATTGCAGAAGAGATAGAAGGCTGAGCAATAAAGCAGGCCTTCGCTGCGGCGCTAAAGCTTTTAAGTTCATAAACTGAAATAAAGTAGTTAAGTGATTTTAAATCCATAAATTTATCTTAGACTTGAGGTTTAGCTATAGCTTTAAACTATATCAGTTAAAGAAAAATAATGTTTTAACTTTGGCTGGTATTTGCTTATTATTTTTGCACGAAAATTAATCAGTTAATAGGTAGCTTTATGTCTAACGCTTCAAGTGCAAATCGCCCATCGTTTAAATGGCAAGATCCGCTTTTATTAGAGTCTTTACTGTCTGAAGAAGAAAGAATGATCCGTGATAGTGCTCATCAATATTGTCAAGAAAAGCTGATGCCAAGAATTTTAATGGCAAACCGCAATGAAGTGTTTGATGTTGAAATTATGCGTGAACTTGGGGCGCTGGGTTTGTTAGGGGCGACCTTACCTGAAAAATATGGCTGCGCTGGCGTAAATTATGTCACATATGGCCTAGTGGCACGTGAAGTTGAGCGTGTTGATAGCGGTTATAGAAGCGCCATGAGCGTGCAATCTTCATTAGTTATGCATCCTATTTATGCTTATGGTAATGAAGAACAACGAATGAAGTATTTACCTAAACTTGCCAGTGGCGAACACATAGGTTGTTTTGGTTTAACTGAGCCAAATTCAGGCTCAGATCCTGCCAGCATGAGCACTCATGCCAACGTGGTTGAAGGCGGCTATCGCTTAACAGGCAACAAAATGTGGATAACCAATTCTCCGGTAGCCGATATTTTTGTGGTTTGGGCTAAGCTTGATGGCGTTATTCGTGGTTTTGTTTTAGAAAAAGGCATGACAGGGTTAAGTGCACCAAAAATTGAAGGTAAGTTTTCATTACGTGCCTCTATTACCGGCGAAATCGTGATGGATAATGTTTTTGTGCCAAATGAAAACTTACTGCCAAATGTTAAAGGTTTATCTGGCCCATTTGGCTGTTTGAACAAAGCTCGCTATGGCATTGCTTGGGGCGCTTTAGGGGCGGCAGAGTTCTGCTGGCACGGCGCGCGTCAATACACTCTTGACCGAGAACAATTTGGTCGTCCTTTGGCGGCAACTCAGTTAATTCAGAAAAAACTCGCCGATATGCAAACGGATATTACCACGGGATTATTGGCGTGTTTACAGGTCGGGCGTTTAATGGATGCCAACCAACTAGCGCCAGAAGCAATATCTCTTATCAAGCGTAACTCATGTGGTAAAGCTCTAGAAATTGCTCGCACTGCACGTGATATGCATGGCGGTAATGGAATAGCTGACGAGTTTCATATTATTCGCCATATGATGAACCTTGAAGCGGTTAATACTTATGAGGGCACACATGATGTGCATGCATTGATACTCGGTAGAGCACAAACCGGCATCCAAGCATTTTACTAAAACACTGAATAAGGCGTATTTAATACGTCTTTTTTTTGGGCTTTTTTGAGGTTTTTGAGTTGTAAACCATAATAATAAAAATTCTGTGGAGATATCATGTCTGATCGTAATCAGTTGGTGAAAGAAAATTTTATAAATTTTGTTCGCGCAGGAACGTTGCCAACATCAAGCTGCACCCTAACGCCCGGTGATGTTGGTTTGAGCTCAGCTGAAATTATTGACCTATTTGAAACACAAGTGATGAGTCGCCACCTTGATTTACAATCACGCGTAATGCAGAAAAAAGGTCAAAGTTTTTATACTATTGGTAGTTCAGGCCATGAGGGAAATGCTGCTTATGCTAAGGCTTTTCGAGCAACGGACATGGCCTTTTTGCATTATCGCAGCGGCGCGTTTGTTATTCAGCGTAGCAAGCAAGTACCAGGACAAACTATTTTATATGACATGTTGTTGTCTTTCGCCGCTTCAAAAGATGATCCTATTTCAGGTGGTCGCCATAAAGTATTAGGCAGTAAAGCATTATCTATACCGCCGCAAACCAGTACCATAGCATCTCATTTACCTAAAGCCATTGGCGCAGCATACAGCATTCCACTAGCTAAACGTTTAGCGCACCAAGGAGAAATCCCTAACGATGGCATAATTATTTGTAATTTTGGTGATGCTTCATCGAATCATTCTACTACGCAAGGGGCAATTAATAGCACTGCTTGGGCAGCATATCAGTCGATCCCAATGCCTATTGTTTTTATTTGTGAAGACAATGGAATTGGTATTTCTACGGCGACGCCTGAAGGTTGGGTCGCGGCTAATTATCAAAATAGGGTAGGTATAACCTATCTCCATTGCGATGGTTTAAATATTTTAGACACTTACTACACAGCAAAAAAAGCTGAACACATTGCACGAGAATTACGAAAACCAGTATTTTTACATGTACGCACCGTGCGCTTATTAGGGCATGCAGGATCTGATGCCGAGTTTGTCTATCGTGATATTAGTGATATTACCGCCACAGAATTTCAAGACCCACTGCTGCATACTGCTCGTATTATGCTTGAAAATAATATTTTAACTGCCGAGCAGATGATTGATATTTATCAAAATACTGAAAAACGCATTGCCGATATTGCAGAAAATGCCGCCGGTAAAGAAAAACTAACCAGTGCTGATGCGGTTATGGCGAGTATTATACCAACTGTGCATAAGGCATGTAGTTCAATTGAAGTTACAGATAAAGATCGAGCTGAAATTTTCCAACATGAAAAACATAACTTAACCAAAAAACAGCATTTAGCAAAGTTGATCAACTGGGCATTAATGGATTTAATGGCAGCGTATCCCAATATTGTGATGTGTGGTGAAGATATTGGCAAAAAAGGCGGTGTGTATAACGTAACTGCAAAATTATGTGAGCGCTTTGGTAAAAGTCGCGTAGTGAATACCTTGCTTGATGAACAAACTATTTTAGGAGCGGCGATTGGGTTAGCACATAACGGATTTTTGCCGATCCCTGAAATTCAATTTTTAGCGTATGTACATAATGCTGAAGATCAAATTCGGGGTGAAGCAGCCACGTTACCTTTTTTCTCCAATGGTCAGTTTACAAACCCTATGGTGGTTCGTATAGCCGGTTTGGCATATCAAAAAGGCTTTGGTGGGCATTTTCATAATGATAACTCGTTTGCGGTTTTTCGTGATATTCCAGGCTTGATCATCGCGTGTCCATCGAATGGCGCTGATGCAGTTGAAATGATGCGTGCCAGTGTCCGTTTAGCGCAAGAGCAACAGCGCATGGTGATATTTTTAGAGCCAATAGCCATGTACATGACAAAAGATTTACATCAAGAAGGCGACGGGCTTTGGACATTTGAGTATAAGCCTCCCGCCTTAGAAAATGGCGAAATAGATTTAGGTGTTAAGGTTGCTGGTACTGGAAATGAGTTATGTATTCTGACTTACGGTAATGGCAATTATTTATCACGCCAAGCTCAAGCTAAGTTAGCTGAGCAGGGCATAGATGCGCGGGTTGTTGATTTACGTTGGCTAGCACCGCTTGATGAAACCGGTATTTTGGCGCAAGTAAATAATTGTAAGCACGTACTTATTGTAGATGAATGTCGACAAACAGGTTCAATTAGCGAAGCGTTAGTAACCTTAATAAATGAACAAACAGTTACATGCCCCAATATAAAACGTGTTACAGCCAGCGATAGTTTTATTCCACTTGGTGCTGCTGCTTACCAAGTGTTGCCATCGGTTGAACAAATTATTACTGCCGCGAAGGAGCTTTGCCAATGAGTTCTCAAGATAAAAATTCTACCGCACCTAAAACTAAGCAAAGAGTCGTGGTCATTTGCCCTGGCCGTGGTACTTATAATAAGGAAGAGCTGGGTTATTTACAGCGATTACATAGCGATAAAACTGAAATCGTGTCGTTAATTGATGATTTTCGATCAGGTCAAGGTCAAATCAAAGTCGCTGAACTCGATAGTATGGAAAATTACAGCATGGGTATTCATACCGCTGGTGAAAACGCATCTGCGCTTATTTATGCCTGCGCGCTATCTGATTACCAAGCTATTAATAAAGATGAATTTGATATTGTCGCTGTTACGGGCAACTCTATGGGGTGGTATATTGCCTTAGCTGTTGCCGGCGCTTTAAAGCCAAAACAAGCTATTGAACTGATTAACACTATGGGCTCTATGATGACAAAAGGGCTTATTGGCGGGCAAATGATTTATCCCATTATGGATGAAGAATGGCATATTGACCGCAGCTTAGAAATCAAAGTTATGCAGTGGCTAGCGCAGATAAACGAGCACAGTGATTGTCAGGTTTATCTGTCGATTAACTTAGGTGGTTATTTAGTTTTTGGTGGTAATAAAGCAGGGCTGAAAGCGTTAGAAGAGTTATTACCTAAAGTTCAAGACCGCTATCCAATGCGCTTATTTAATCATGCTGCATTTCATACCCCTTTACTTAAAAATGTGTCGGAGCAAGCAATGCACTTAATGTCAGCAGACATATTTAGTGCGCCAAGTATTCCACTAATTGATGGCTTAGGGCAAGTGTGGCAGCCCTATAGTTGTGATATTGAACAATTATATAATTACACCCTGAACACTCAAGTTGTAGAGCCATATAACTTTTCTAAAGCAATCGAGGTGGCTATTAAAGAGTTTGCCCCTGATAAGTTGATTATTCTGGGGCCGGGTGCTACGTTGGGAGGTGCAGTGGCGCAGAGCCTTATTCGTCATGAGTGGCTTAATTTGACCAACAAAGCTGACTTTATTGCACAACAAAAAAATGCGCCCTTTATTCTTTCAATGGGGCTACTTGAGCAGCGCGAAAAATGTTGCTGAATAACAAGACAAAAAACTAATTAACATTTGAAGATAAAATAAAATAGCTGAAATTTTTTTTATTTTATACAATGGACCTCAGAAATTTTCGTATTGAGTTAAATAATGACCACAAGCCGTAAAAAAAATGAAGCAGAATTAATACTTGCGTTTAAGGCATTACTAAAAGAACAATGCTATGGCTCACAAAGTCAACTTGCTGATGCGCTAGATACACAAGGCTTTAAGAATATGTCGCAAGCGAAAATTTCACGCTTGTTATCAAAGCTTGGTGCTGTAAAAATGCGTAATGCCAGCGACCAAGTTGTATATATCTTGCCTGATGAATTAGCCGTGCCGAAATCGAAGCAAGCAATTCAATCTGTAGTGATCAGTGTTAAACACAATAATATGCAAATTATATTAAAAACAGGTATAGGTGGCGCACCATTAATTTCAAGAATGTTAGACAGCCTAGGTGAGTCGACTGGAATTTTAGGTACTCTAGCTGGCGACGACACTATATTTATTGCGCCAACTGATGTTAACCGTATTGATGAAATAACAAAGGAAATTAGTTTGTTATTAGGTGTTTCTTCTTCATCATCTTGATTTTATACTTGTTTAAAATTATAACGCTGTGTAGTTATCATTATTAACCTAGCGTTAGGTTTTATCTAGGTTATCTACTCTTATACCAGCAATAAAGCGTCGATTATGACGCTTTATTTATTTCTAGCGTGTCAAAAACAAAGCGAGTTCGGCTATAAAAAGGCTGTTCTGGCCTAAGTATTGTATTTTTAATATCAGCAGCGGTTTTCATATTCGCCAGCCTTTGTGGTTCAAAACAAAATGCCGAGTGTTGCTGATAAACACACCCTTGCTTGCCCGTTTGGCTGCCATCAATATAATTAGCCGTGTATAAAATCAAACAGGGTTGATCGCTATACATGGTTAATCGTCGACCTGACTCTGGCTCAAATGCTCTAGCAGCAAAAGTTTCACCATTTATAGCATTGCTATTAATCAACCAATAGTTATCGTAACCTTTGGCAATTTCAATTTGTTGCTCTGAGGAGTTTATAGCTTTGCCTAACGCGCTTAATCGACTGAAATCGTGTGCGCTGTTTTCTACTCTTCTGACTTCACCCGTAGGGTAAATACGTTCATTCATCGGTAAAAAATGTTCGGCATTGAGTTGAACTTGGTGTTGGTAAATATTACCAGCACTATGCCCTGCAAGATTAAAATAGCTATGTTGAGTTAAATTAACAACGGTGGTTTTATCGGTACGGGCAAAATATTCTACTGTTAATTCATTTTGGTTGTTCAGGCTGTATATAACCTTAAAATCAACTGTGCCAGGGAAACCATTATCACCATCAGGACTGGTGTGATGTAATATTAAGCTAACATTTTCAGCATTGCTTTTAGTTGTTGCTAGCCAAAGTTGCTTGTTTAATGCTTGAAAGCCGCCATGAAGCTGGTTGTCGAGATTATTCAAATCGAGCTGATAAGTTTTATGGTGAATAGTTAATAAGCCTTGATCAATTCGTCCTGCATATCGACCGATAATCGCACCTAGATAATACGGGTCGTCTTCATAAGACTCGATGTTATTGTAACCAAGTACTATATCAGCGCTATCACCCTGTTTATCTAAAGTTTCAAGCGCCACAATAATGCCACCATAATTACTAATTTTTACTGTAACGCCATGGCTATTTTTTAGTGTGAAAAGTTGTGCACTCTCGCCATTTTTTAAACAGCCAAAGTTGGCTTGGGTAATAGTAGGGCTGTGAGTCAGGTGTTCTGTCGGCATAAATTTAAAAGCCCGTGAAAAATATTTAACGTATAGTAGCAAGTTGATTGAGGCATTACACCGAGAGTTGTACTTGGAAACTGATTTAAGGAAACTGATTTAAGGAACTGAGCTAAGGTATTGAGCTAAGGTATTGAGTTAAAGCATTGGGTTTATTCAATGTAATTAACAAGAGCTTATTTAAAAATTAGGGTTTACAGTTAGCACATTGACTAACTGCAAACTTAAAGAAGAGTTGTTTAGTGGCTACGATTAGCCGCAATATGTGCTAGCGAAATTAATGCTTGTTTATATGCTGACTCAGGTAACATCGCAACTGCATTTATAGCTTTGTCGGCTTCTTGTTCAGCTTTTTGCTGAGTATAAACTAAAGCACCTGTTTGGGTCATCGCAGCGAGGATATCATTGAGGTTATCCATGCCATTGCCATGTTCTATAGCATCACGAATCATAGCGCTTTGTTGCTCATTGCCGTTTTTCATGGCATACAACAAGGGTAACGTTGGCTTACCTTCAGCTAAATCGTCACCCACATTTTTACCCATTTCTTGAGCATCTGCGGTGTAATCCATAATGTCGTCAACTAACTGAAAAGCAGTACCTAAATGTTTACCGTAATTCAGCATGGCAAGCTCTGTTGCATCGTCTTGTTTTGCTATTACAGCAGCAAGGCGGGTTGCTGCTTCAAATAATTTTGCTGTTTTACAGTAGATAACTTTCATGTAGCTATCTTCTGTGGTGTCGGGATCATTACAATTCATCAACTGGAGTACTTCACCTTCTGCAATAATATTGGTTGCATCAGACAAAATGTCCATAATTTTTAAATTACTCAACTGGCTCATCATTTGAAATGAACGAGAATATAAAAAATCGCCTACTAATACGCTAGCGCTATTGCCAAACATAGCATTAGCTGTTTCACGTCCACGGCGCATATTTGATTCGTCTACAACATCGTCATGTAAAAGTGTTGAGGTATGAATAAATTCAACGATGGCTGCAAGCTGCAGGTGTTCTTCACCTTGATAACCAATGGCTCTTGCCGCTAATACGGTTAGTAGTGGTCGCATACGTTTACCACCACCATTAACGATATAAACACCTAATTGATTAATTAGCGCAACGTCGGAATGAAGCTTCGAAAAAATAAGATCGTTAACCGCGGTCATGTCTTGCTGAGCTAAAGCTTGGATGTTTTTTATATTCATAGAGCGTAACAAGTTACCTTAAATGTTCTTTAATGATAGAATACCCGTAATTTCCGAGGTAATTTTACACGAAATTCATGGTGATAGAAGTTTTGTCAGCAATAAGTTTTTAGTTATTTAAAAATAATAATAAATCATTGCTTTTATACTTGCCCTAACCAATTTCTTCGCGTAGAATTCGCGCCCTATAATTTTAAATTTAAGCGTCGTCCATAGATGATGACGCAGTACGGAGTAGCTATGTACGCGGTATTCCAAAGCGGTGGTAAACAGCATCGTGTAACTGAAGGCCAAACAGTTCGTTTAGAGAAAATTGAACTTGAAATTGGTGCTGCAGTAGAATTCGAAAACGTTTTAATGATCGCCGATGGCGAGAGCATCAATGTAGGCGCGCCTTACATTGCTGGTGGTAAAGTTGTGGCTGAGGTTGTAAACCAAGGTCGCGCTGACAAAGTTAAAATTGTTAAATTTAAACGTCGTAAGCATTCACGTAAAGAAGCGGGCCATCGTCAATGGTTCACTGAAGTGAAAATTACTGGCATTAACGGCTAATTAGGAGCGATTTACAATGGCACATAAGAAAGCTGCAGGTAGTACACGTAACGGTCGTGATTCAGAAGCGAAACGCCTAGGTGTTAAGCGTTTTGGTGGCGAAGCTGTTTTAGCAGGTAACATCATTGTTCGTCAACGTGGAACTCGTTTTCACGCTGGTAGCAACATGGGTATCGGTAAAGACCACACTCTATTTGCTTTATCAGATGGTAAAGTACAATTTGAAGTTAAAGGTCCTAAAAACCGCAAGTTTGTAAGCATTATTGCTGAGTAGTAATACGCAAACTTATAAAACCCTGCTGTTACGCAGGGTTTTTTTTTGCAGGTAATTTATAGTTATTCGTTACAAATTGTATAAAAAATGACAATGTTCAAAACTAATTTGAATAAATCATTTATAATATGTAGCAGAAAATAAAATTTTGGAGTGTTTTAAAACACCATGAAATTCGTAGATGAAGTAGAAATTCGCGTAGAAGCCGGCGACGGTGGTAATGGAATAGTTAGTTTTCGTAAAGAAAAGTACATTGAATTCGGTGGCCCAAACGGCGGTGACGGCGGTGATGGCGGCGATGTATATTTAATTGCTGATGAAAGCTGGAATACATTAATCGATTACCGTTTTGAAAAATTTCATCGCGCGAAACGTGGTGAAAACGGCCGTAGTCGCGACTGTACTGGTAAAGGCTCTGAAGATTTATACCTAAAAGTGCCTATTGGTACTCGTGCTGTTGATATTGATACAGGCGAGCAAATCGGTGACTTAACTCAACATGAGCAAAAGTTACTGGTTGCTAAAGGGGGCTGGCATGGTTTAGGCAATAGCCGTTTTAAAAGTAGTACTAACCGTGCTCCTCGCCAAAAAACTGATGGTACTCCTGGTGAAATTCGAAACTTAAAGCTTGAATTATTACTATTAGCTGATGTTGGCTTACTTGGTTTGCCAAACGCAGGTAAATCAACCTTAATTCGCAGTGTATCTGCCGCTAAACCGAAAGTAGCTGATTACCCGTTTACTACCTTAGTACCTAATTTAGGTGTAGTACGTTTAGACGCTCAACGTAGTTTTGTTATTGCTGATATTCCTGGTTTGATCGAAGGAGCAGCGGACGGTGCAGGTTTAGGTACACAGTTTCTAAAACACTTAGAACGTTGTCGTATCTTATTACACGTAATTGACGTTTTACCTGTTGATGGCTCAGATCCGTTAGAGAATGCAAAAACTATTGTCGGTGAGCTAGAAACTCACTCTGCAGAGTTGGCAGGAAAGCCACGTTGGTTAGTTTTCAACAAGTTAGATTTATTGCTTGAAGAAGAAGCTAAAGAAATTACCGACCGCATTATCGAAGGTTTAGGCTGGGAAGGTGAGGTTCGCAGTATTTCAGCATTTAATCGAACTGGCACTGAAGATCTTTGTCAGGGCGTTATGACTTTTATTGAATCATTACCGCCAGAAGTTGAAGAAGCGCCTATTGATGGTAAAACCGTTGAATTTAAATGGGATACTTATCATGAAGATACAATGGCAGATTTGTCAGATGATCTTGATGATGAAGATTGGGACGAAGATGAATACGATGTAGAAGTTGAATATCGTAAGTAAATTATTTAATTAGCCTGAATACGCTCCAGTAATAGTATATTCAGGCACTGCGGTTATAGGCGATAAATTCATTAATTAATCGCTGTAAAGTCAACTTAAGGCTTATCTTCGCTAAACTTTTATTCGTTAAATATTCGACGTTATATTTCAGATAGATAAAATATAAGACAGTTATGTCAGAGAGTTATTATCTATCTGAAAATTTAATGTTTATTATTTTCCAGCCGGTACCAAACGATAAATAGCGCCTTGGCGTGAACTTCGACTTCCACTATTTAATAACAAATAAATACTGCCATCTGCGGCAACTTTTAGATCTCGGATCCTTCCTTGTCCTTTGATGATCAACTCATCTTTCGTTACTTTATCATCAACAATCGTTAATAAGCGTAATTCTTCTTTAGCTAAGCTGCCTATTAGGGCTTTATTTTGCCAAGTGCTAAATGCATTAGCGTGATAAAACTCTATAGAAGAAACGGCAATAGACGGTGTCCAATGCCATATAGGCTGCACCATACCAACCATAGATGTTTTATCTGTCATTGGCGTACCGTTATAGTTCATACCAAAAGTTGCTAAAGGCCAACCATAGTTATTGGCTTTTGTGATTAAGTTAAGCTCGTCACCACCGCGCGGTCCATGCTCCACAGACCAAATTTTATTGCTTTTTGTATTTAATGTCATACCTTGAGGATTACGGTTACCGTAAGTCCAAATACTTGCTAGTGCTTTTGGCGTATCTACAAATGGATTGTCGCTCGGTATATCGCCATCTAAGGTAAGTCGATGAATTTTACCGTTTGGGCGCGATAAGTCTTGCGCCATTTCTTTATTGCCTCTATCGCCTATAGAGAAGTATAAATCGTTATTTTGAAATACCATGCGATCACCAAAATGAGCGCCTGAAGATAAATGGTGTTTAGTGTCTGCTTTAAATATTTGCTTGTCTGTTACCCAACGACCTTCTTCAATGCGTCCTCGAGTAATAGCGGTCATCGCTTTATTGCCATCGTCTGATTGTGCATAACTTAAATAAATTAGTTTATTGTTTATATAATCAGGGTGTAGTGCAATATCAAGTAACCCGCCTTGTCCACGATGCCAAACTGTCGGAATATCAGCAATTTCAGTCTTTATACCTTGATTAAAGTACCAAAGCTTGCCGCTAACTTCGGTAACTAAATATGAATTGTCAGGCAAAAACTCTATACCCCAATACCCAGCACTATTCTCATCAAGTTTTTCTAACCTAAATTGTTCACCGGCAGCGCTGAATTGCCCATTTTTATGCACCACGGCTTTGTTCATCTGCTCAAGTTCTGACTGATACTTGGTTTCACGAATATAAATAACTAACGATCTGATCTCTTGTGCACTAAGACTGTTCCCCCAAGCCATCATATCAGTGTTAGCAACACCATTTTTAATCACGTTAAATATTTGCTCATCAGACTCACCATGGAGCCATTTATTATCGACTAAAGACTCCCCCAGGCCGCCTTGCATTTTATTGCCGTGACAACTCGCACAATTAGTTTTGTATAATGAATCTACTGAAGCTGAGGCGCTATAACTAAATAATAAATATAGAAAAAATAAACTGAAAAATGTTTTTAATAACTTGGTGGTATTCTGATGCGATAAGCTGTATTGCATAATTGAAGCCTCTTTGGCAATTGCACTAATTATATTCTTAAGCATAAATAATAGTGTCGATTATTAGTATTTTCATATAATAGCAGAGAAGTAATTTACAAAGAATGACAGTGGATAATATTTGAGAACACCAATAGTCAATTGTGATTAAAGTAAATGATCATTTGGATACTTTGCTGGCTTTATTTAAACCTGTTATTACCTTCTGTGGAGTTATAAAAAATATTAAAGGCAATTTAAGCCAAAACTTAAGATATGTTTATGGGGTTGGTTTAAGTTCAAAGTAGGCACTAGTAATTTTATAACTAATGACTACTGTGAACATTGGCTATATTTCAACGAACCTGACCTTGCAGACAGGCTTTTTATGGTTACAAAGAGACTGCTTTCATGTCAGAACGCTAAATATTACTAGTTATCGAACTCAGGGCGTGTTGTTATAAACTGTTTTAACCGCATACCCTTGATACTTCAATACAAAATCTTTCGCTTGAGCTAAAGTTTCAGGATATGGAACGCTATCACAGCCATTTTTAACGGGCCTAATTTTTTGAAATACAAAACCATGCTCGATAAGATACTCTACTTTTTTCCATTGTGAAGTATCTGATTTTTTAGGTGGCTTGAAATGACGACCAACACATATCGCAATACCATCACAAATAGGACAATCTATAGATTTGGGGTAATGGCATGGCTCAAGATTATATTGACGCATATTCGAAGTTCGGCAAGAACAACAAACATAGGATAAGGAATATTCAGGCCCTTTTTCTTTAACTTGAGGTTTAGGCAGGTCTCTATAACCTGCTTCCCTTCTGAGTTCCATTTTCTGATGCTTATCCATGTCAGATTACGCCTTATTTAGGATGAGTGTCCAGTTAAGTTCGATGCTCAGAAAACTCTGCAAATAGACAACATCCCCCTCATTTACATACTGAATAGTCCTACTAAAGCAAAAATAATCTTCCCTTTCTATGTTCGATTATTTTATACAGTAGTATGGGTGGCTTAATAATATAGTAGAATTTCTCTTTTAGAAAAAACAGCCACAAAAATTATTAAAAATCAAACCCAAAAACGCGTTCCTACGCGAAATCTGAGGCTATATCCCACTAAAAAATGACTTTTAAAGGCTGTATGAACTTAAATTTCATCTGTCCTTTTCCACTTTGGAGAAATTCTACAGCCTCAACGCCCAAATAATAGGCAAATATCAGTTGGTTAAAATAAGCGACGCAGGAGCAAAAACCAACTGTTATTTGTCCTGATTAATTTGCTTGTTAGCTTTCTGGTTGCTGATCCATGCATAGACTCTCTCATTAACTTCACGCATTATTGGAGAGCTACATGAGTTGGCATAGCTCAATATAGAAGGTTCTTCTTTTTGAAACCTAAGCATATGATCCATACCCTCAACAACATAGGTTTCTGTTTGGTTTGGGGATACTTCTGAAATTAAAAGTGTATCATCTGGATGGCACTGGAAATCCTTGCTACCTCCAATAGCTAGTATTGGATGCCCTGAATTTTTCAAGAATGACTTAACGTCATAGTTAAATGTCTCTCGATAAAACTTAGTGCTCACCCTAGAAAAAGAAACCCACATTCTCTTGGCTTTTGTTTTTTCTACCTTACGCCTGAGCTTTATCATGGTCTCTAATGGGGTTTTAGAATATAGAAATAATCGGGCTAATTTTCCTTTTAAACCTGTCATTTTATTTAAGTCACGATTAAGTACTTCGGCGTTTTTTACGCCATCTTCTTCAAAACTTCTTAAACTGGCACATAACATTATTATACCAGCAAGGTCATGCTTTTTCGATGCAACTTCAGGAGCTAAGACAGCGCCTTCACTGTGTCCTAGCAAGTAAATTTGTTTAGAATCTACATCGTCTGCTTGCTTGCTAATGTAGTCAATTGCAGCACAAGCATCTTCAACCATTTCAGATAAACCAGCAATTTTAAAACACCCCTCACTTTTTCCAATGCCCCTTTTGTCATATCGAAAAGAAGCGATTCCTTTTTCGGCTAAAAATTCTGCAATGTATTTAAAGATTTGAGTGTTAAAACCTGACATATTCCCATCTCGATCTTGCGCGCCACTACCATGAACCATGATGACACAGGGTAAAGATGAATCACCTTTAGGAACTGTAAGCGTACCTGAGAGGAGAATTTTATCCGATGGAAAATTTACTTCTGAATGCAAACCAAACTCCATTTGAAAGCTAACAATTTAATAGGAGGTAACTTGCCTCTTTTACAGCAAAAAAGTTTCTACCTTATTTATTTTATATATTAATAACAAATCTTTGCAGCCAACACCACTACTTACCTACAGATAAAAACAAGAATTTCGCTAATAGACGAAATGAGGCAAGTTGCCTCATTTCATGACTTGGTGGAAGCAAGTTACAACTGCATTTAAATACTCAGTTATGAAACTAAATTACGAATAGGAAGATGTAGCATCAATGTCCGCTTTAGGCCCTTTAAGCCTTTAGCTTTTAAATCACCAACGGCAACTTTGAGCATAAAGCGGAAGTAGGGGGGATCAAATTGCTAACTTGCAGCTAAGCACTAGAGATCTTTAAAATGGCATGTTGAACCTCAGCCATTGCGGCTGAAAAACCATTTCTTAAAACAAGTGAATACTGCTAGATACGTGTTGAGCTAATAGGCATCGTCGCAAACCATAATGCTTTACGTTTGAAAGAAGAAGCGTAAACCACAAGATTGCATTTTTGTTGTTTTCTTTAATAACGTATAATATCGAAAAATTTAGTGTGTTGAGAATTAGACAAACAATATGACCATACTTTCTATGATAGTAGCGCATGCCAATGATCGTGTTATTGGTAAGAATAATGATATGCCTTGGCACTTGCCGGCAGATTTAGCCTACTTTAAAAAAACTACATTTGGTAAACCCATTATTATGGGGCGTAAAACCTTTCAGTCGATTGGTAGAGCATTACCAGGACGTAAAAATATTGTGATTTCACGAGACAGTAATTTTAACTTTGCTGGGGTTGAAGTTGTCAACTCTGTAGAAGCGGCGTTAGCGTTAGTTAATGACTTTGAAGAGGTGATGGTTATTGGTGGCGGTGCAATATATCAGCATTGCTTAGCAGCAGCACAGCGATTATATATTACGCATATTAATGCTAACGTTGATGGCGATACATACTTTCCTGAATATGACTTAGCTATTTGGAAAAAAGTAGCGAGTGAAATTCGACCTAGCGATGAAAAAAATCAATATCAGCTGGATTTTGCAGTTTATGAAAAAGTGTCGGCTAATACTAAATAAAAAATAAGTTAATTTTTTACTCATTTTGTTCATACATAAATAGAGCAGTTAATAAATTGATCTAACTATAATATCAATTGAAATAAATAATCGAGCATTTTAAGGCGGTTTAAATCGTCAATAACTGCGTTGTTTTCAATCACACACGCCCGCTACTATTCTATAATATGCTCCTGTAATGCGCTAATGACTTACCATTATCGATGTAAGAATCGATCAAGCGCCTTGCTACTGGAAATTTATCCTCGTTTAAAATTGATCGATTCATTAAATCAATTGGTATAACACGCGCTGCATGGGCTAATTTTTATCGTTATAAAAAAAGAGCGCTTAGCACTCTTTTTTTATTTAGTTATTTGAAAAATATAATTTAAATTTTAAATTCTTGCACTGAATGTTGTAACTCTTCAGCTAAACGCGCAACTTCACTGCTCGACTCAGCTGTTTGTTTTGAACCTGCTGTCGTTTGTTCTGCAATTGCTACAATAGACTCTAAGTTTTCACTAATTTCATGGGCAACAACACTTTGCTCCTCTGCCGCTGTAGCAATTTGAGAGCTGCGATCAAACGCCTCATGCACGGCATGGGTGATAGTATCAAGTGCTTGTTCGGCTTGAACACTTTGTTCTACACAGTTAGTCGCCTGCTTTTTACCTGTTTCCATTACAGACACTGCTTTCTCTGCACCGCCTTGTAATACTTCAATCATGTTTTGAATTTCTTGAGTAGATTCTTGTGTTCTACTTGCTAGTGTTCTTACTTCATCGGCAACAACCGCAAAACCACGGCCTTGCTCACCAGCACGAGCCGCTTCAATAGCCGCATTTAGTGCTAATAAATTAGTTTGCTCTGCAATACCCCTAATAACATCAAGAATACTCCCAATAGACGCGCTATCTTGCTGTAATTTATTAATAACTTGTGAAGCCGACTCAACTTCGTTAGCCAACAATTCAATGGTTTGTCGATTTCGACCAGAAATCACCTTAACACGCTCAGCTTCGTCATCAGCTTGCTTAATTTCACCAAGCGCATCATTTGCACTTGATAAAACACTTTGTGCGGTACTGCTCATTTCTGTTGTTGCTGATGCTGCTTGCTCTACTTGAATACGCTGCTCTTCTATTGCAGTTGTACTTTGCGCTGTTACGGCAGAAGTTTGTTCTGCTGCTGTTGCTAGCTGAGTTGAACGACTAACAATACTTTGAATTAGCATACGTAGGCTTTCAATCAATAAATTACAATTGTGAGAAAGTTGTGCGAATTCGTCATTGCCACTTTCATCTAATTTACGTGACAAATCACCCGATGCTACAACATGAAGCATTTCATTTACGCGTCTTAGCGGACGAGTAATGCTGGTTAACGTAACCCAGGCAATAATGATGGCTAAAGCAATCGAAATAAAAGTGATTATGGACGTATTGCGGGTACCAGCAGATACTGATTTTTCAATTAATGCACTTGCTGTTATTGTTGTTTTATTTGCTAATTCAACTTGCTTATCTAATATTTCGTTTGCACTATAAATACCATCTTCAGCTAATTTTAAACTTGTAGTGGCGGCTGAAATCGCAGAGAGTTGGTTATTTTTGTTTGTGAAAATTTTTTTACTACCACTAATGTAAGCTTGAAGTGTTGAAAAACTATCGGTTAGGTCATCTGCAATATTTGGAGTTCCTTGCAGTTTTAGTTCACTGACTACATCTATGACTGATTTTTCAATGTCACTGAAGGTGTTTTCTATCTCATGACTTACTAAGGTAGCAGACTGCTGATCTTTTATTTCACGATACTCAAAAGATGAGCTCACAATGCTATTTAACAGCATTTCTAAACGCTCAGCTAAACTAACTGCACGTTGTAACTTAGTAGAGGCTAGGTCGTGATCACCAAGATCTAATAAAATAGTTGCGGTATCATCAGCACTTTCTTCTATAGCATCTATTTTTTCAGTCAGTGTAATATACTGTTCAATCGAGAATTTTCTATTATTGAGGACACTTTTTATTTCTTTGTCTAACTTATTATAAATGGGATCAATTTTATGTAAATTGCTCAGAAGAGTAGGTTCGTTTTGTACTATGATTTTCAGTTTATCTAAATGCTCTCTAAAATCGACAGTTTCATTATTAAAAGCTTTTTGATTTACTGCAAGTGGTTCTAATGAGGTTTGATAATACGCACGTAATGTAAGATTACCAATGCTCGTAAGATCCTTAGCTAATATATTGCTTTCTTTTAAAGTGGGTATGGCTAGCTCGTCTTGTTGCTTTGTGGCATCACTAATAGTATTTAAACTATTCCAAGATATTACACTAGTTAGAATGAGTAAAACTGAAATAATGGTAAAACCACCAATTATTTTCATTGCTACGGTTAATTTCATAGAGCCCACCAAGATATATATTAAGTCATTATTTGCTCGCACTTTAATTCGAAAATGGAAATGTGTTTGAGCGTTAATTATTATTAGACTACAAAGGAATGTAGGTTAAGTATTCAGGTTAGTATAACAAGCTAAATTACATTTTAAACTAATGGTATGCTTTATATTTAACTTTTATGTGATTGCTCAGTAAATATTTTTTTATCATGCCATCTGATCATTGTCATGTGTTGCCCCCAAACACAGCCAGTATCAAGCGCATAGAGGTTTTTAGCACTGCATTGGCCCATTAACGCCGCCCAATGACCAAATACCCAATTTGTTTTGTCGCTAAGGTGTTTAAACTTAAACCAAGGTGTTAATTCTTTCGGCGCATCAGCAGGAGCTTCTTTGCATTTAAAGTCTAAGCTACCGTCGGCGTTACAATAACGCATACGTGTAAGAGAGTTAATGGTAAATCTAAATTGTTCTAGTTCATCTTCTGCGTGCAGCCAATTCGATGGTTGTTCACCATACATGTTATTTAGCCAAGTGGTACTTGCTGAAGAAGTTAAGTGTTGATGTGCTATTTTTGCTTGCTGGAGTGCAATGGTTGGGGTCCATTGTGGTGATATGCCAGCATGACTCATGTAAGTTTCTTCATGAGGAAGTTTTTGAATCAGTGGTTGTTGAATTAGCCACTGCATTAATGCTGGAGCATCTGAAGCGGATAGCAGGCTTGCTAATAAATCTTGTTTTTTTACTTTTTTAATCCCCTGGTAAACAGCAAGTAAATGTAAGTCGTGGTTACCTAAAACTACTTTCGCATTATTACCTAACGACTTAATAAAACGTAATGTTTCAAGAGAGTTTGGACCGCGGGCAACAAGATCACCCGCGATGTAGAGCTGGTCACTATTATTGGAGAACCCAACCTGAGTGAGTAATGCATTTAGTTCGCTAAAGCAGCCTTGAATGTCACCGACGAAATAAATAGCCATTGTAGCTCACTAGTTCAGTATATTGGGTTTTGCCAATCGAAATGGTGGTATGTCAACTTGGATGAGTTCAGCTGAATGGGTTTGCATTTGATAGTGTCCTTGCATATTGCCTAAAGGAGACTTCAGTACGCAGCCACTCGAGTAAGTAAAGCTTTCGCCAGACTTAATATAAGGTTGTTGACCAATTACACCTTCACCTGCAACTGTGTTAGTTTCACCATTTGCATCAGAAATTAGCCAATACCGGCTAAGCAACTGCACGGTTTCAGCGCTATTGTTTTTCACCGTGATGGTATAGCTAAAAACAAATTGTTGATCTGCTTCGATAGACTGCTGTGCAATAAAGTTGGTAACAACATCTACGTCAATATCAGTTGAGTAAGCTACTTTTGTATTACGCATTTTCTAAATCTACTGGGTTGTCAGTAACGAAGTTAGCAAGCATAACAAAATCAGCTAATGCTAGGTTTTCAGGGCGTAGTCCAGGGTCTATGCCTAATTCAGTTAACTGTTCAGCAGAAATTAATTTTTTGAAACTGTTACGAATAGTTTTTCTGCGTTGATTAAAGGCAGCCAAACAAACTTTGTTAAGTGAATTAATATCTTTAACTGGGTTTTTGATGGTTTTATGCGGTATTAAACGCACGATAGCTGAATCAACCTTTGGCGCAGGTTTAAATGCTTCAGGGCCTATCTCCATTACAGGGATCACTTGGCACTGATATTGAGTCATAATCGATAAACGCCCGAACGCTTTGCTGTTTTCACCTGACGCCATACGCTCTACCACTTCTTTTTGCAGCATAAAGTGCATGTCTTTTACTTTGTCTTTAAAAGTAAGCAAGTGAAAGATTAAAGGTGTAGAAATATTGTATGGCAAGTTACCAAAAATACGTAATGGCTTGTCACTACTCGCTAATTGAGAAAAATCGAACTTTAGCGCATCTTCTTCATGAATAGTTAGCTTTGAAGCTAAAAAAGGATGATGACGAAGTCTATGGGCGAGATCTCTATCTAATTCAACAACATTAAGGTGACCAGCTCGCTCAATAACAGGCTCGGTAAGTGCGCCTAAACCAGGACCTATTTCAACTAAGTTTTCACCCGGCTCAGGGTTTATAGCATCAACAATGTCGCTAATAATTGCATCATTATGTAAAAAGTTTTGTCCAAAGCGCTTTTTTGCTTGATGACCTAAATGGGAGTTTTTGCTCATAGTGTATTTTGCTCTAATGCATCTTTTTCGTGATTATTCGCCAAGGTAATTGCAGTATTTAACGCTTCGTAAAAACTACCTGCATCTGCTTGGTCGGTGCCGGCTAAATCGAAAGCTGTACCATGATCTACTGATGTTCTAATAAATGGTAGGCCAAGGGTAATGTTTACCGAAGCGCCAAAACCTTTGTATTTAAGTACCGGTAAACCTTGATCATGAAACATGGTTAAAATTGCATCGGCGTTATTTAAATATTTTTCTTGGAATATAGTGTCAGCAGGTAAAGGCCCAATAAGATTCATGCCTTCTGCACGTAACTCTTCTAAAGCTGGGATCATTACATCTATTTCTTCACGTCCAAGGTGGCCGTCTTCACCCGCATGTGGATTAATACCACAAACATAAATTTTAGGATCGGCTATGCCAAACTTTTTGATTAAATCTTTATGTAATATTCGGGCTACTTTCTGCAGTCGTTCGTGGGTAATTGCTTTAGATACATAAGCTAAAGGAATATGTGTAGTCACCAACGCGACTCTTAAACCTTCTGTTGCCAGCATCATAACAACGTCAGAACAATTAGCTTCATGGGCAAAATATTCTGTATGGCCACTAAAGGCAATGCCCGCTTGATTAATTAAGCCTTTATGAACGGGGCCAGTAACGACAGCGTCGAATTCACCGGAAATATTTTTTTCACTTGCAATACGTAAAGTTTCTACAACATAGCGGCCATTATTAGGGTTTGCTACACCAGCTTCGCAAACATCTTCTAATGGCACGGGTAACACAACCAGTGTTCCAGCTTTATGCGGGGTTACTTCGTCATTGACGTTGTATTGCTTAATAGTAAGGGGCAAATTTAACAGCTTTGCCCTTGCAATTAATAGTTCAGGTGATGCAACCGCAACCATTTGAATTGGCCAATCTTGCTGTGCCACTTTTATCATCAGGTCTGGGCCAATGCCTGCAGGTTCACCTGGCGTTATTGCAATTCTTTTTAACACTACTTTTTACCTGTTTCTATAATTTCTATATAGGCTTCATCGCGTAGTTCTTTAATCCAACGCGCACCTTCCATACCAAACTTGCGATTATAAAGCAGTTGGTAAACACGGTTTTCATTCATTTGCTCTGTTGCATCTAACGTTCTACGACCCGTTAATTTAGCAATATGCCAACCAAATGATGAACGAAACGGCTTATGTACTTCATCAATATCTAAACTGGCCAGTGCCTCAGAAAATGCGGGGTCATATTTGCTTGGTTCTGACCAACCTAAATCACCACCACGAACAGAAGTAGGGCCTTCAGAATGTTCTTTAGCAAGTTCAGCAAAATCAGCTTCGCCAGCGTTTAATTGATCAACAAAGCTTTGTAATAAAGCTTCAGCTTTAGCTTCGCTAAGTATAATTGAAGGCTTAATTAATATATGGCTAGCTTTAACTTCTTCAATTTCGACAACTTGACGACCACGAACATCGACTAATTTAACAATACTAAACCCTAAGCCGGTTCGTATTGGACCAAATACACTGCCTTTTTCTTGACCTGCAACGATTTCAGAAAACAGTGTTGGCATTTCATTAATCGTTTTCCAACCTAAATCACCACCTTCAAGCGCGTTCGAACCACCTGACGATGTCATGGCTATATTGGTAAAGTCGCTACCGTTTTCTAATAACTCTAATACAGTCTCTGCACGTACTTTCGCAGCACTAATATCTGCTTGTTTAGGGTTGTTAGGAAATTCAATTAAAATATGCCCTAGGCGATATTCAACATCAGCGCTCGTTTGCTCTTTCATTACATCCATTAAATTGGTAATTTCTTGCGGAGAGATATAAATGCGACGACGTAAACTTGCGCGTCTTACTTCTCCTGAAATTAGCTCATTTCGAACACTTTCACGATATTTTTCGTAAACTAAGCCATCTGCTACAAGTGCTTGGCGGAATGATTCAAGCGATTGATTATTTTCTCTTGCTAAATTAGCTAAGGTTTCATCAAGTTGGGCATCACTTACTTGAACACCCATGCGTTCGCCCAGTTGAGCGATAATTGCATCGTTGATCAACTTATCCATGACTTGAATTCGTAATGCGCGATCAGACGGTAAGGTTTGGTTATTTTTCTTCGCTTGCAAAGTAATGGAGTTAATAAGATCTTTAACTTCAGATTCTAGCACTACACCACTGTTAACCACTGCAGCTACTCGGTCTAGCTCAACTTCTGCAGCTAAACTTTGCTTAGGCGCGCTTAAAATAAACATTGAGCTAAGAAGTATTAATTTAAATGAATTTTTCATGTAACGTAAATTTCTTTTTAATTAGTTATTGAGGAAGTAAGGGCGTTTATAGCCGAATATACTTGAATTAAACATATCTCCAACACTGTCGGAAGATTTAGTGCTATTTATGCCATTATATACAAATTGAATATTAAAACTGCTATCAAATGCATCGCGGTTTTCATTTATGTTAAGGCCATCGTCAATTTTAGAGTTTATGTTGCGATGATAGGTAAAACGAATTCCCCAACAACAACTACTATACTCAAGACCTGCATAGCTTTCTATACTGCGCTTGCCTTGTAAATCTTGTGTAAACCGACCAACAAGTTGCCAGCGCTGGGCTATTTTTACATTCGTTGCCAACGACATTTGTTCTAACGACTCTCCTGAGACATCACGAGCGTAGCGATGGTTCAATTGAATTGTTTGATTATTATCAAATAAATAATCTAATGTGGTTTGACTTTTATTGGTAACGCCTAAATCGGTGTTGTATTGAATGTCAGAACTAAATTGCCAATTGCGACTTAAATTTATAAAAACATCGGCGGCTAATGCTGATTTATCAACTAAAGAGTCTTGCTCAGATTGGTCAAAGTTACTTTCATTGAAATAAACAATACGCCCTAAGCTAAAGCGCAATACTTCATTGTTTTCAGCAGTGAGTAGTCGACTTGTTATACCCCAAGAAACCTGATTGGCTTGAGCTATTCGGTCGATTCCGCTGAAGCGTCGGTCACGGAATAAGCCGTTGTAGTCATCTTGTAACGTAGTGGTATCGTATATGCCAATGTTGCTTTGATCTTTTTCTGGTATGTATAGATATTGCAACTGTGGTTCAAGTGTTTGGTTATACTCACTATTAAATAAAGCTATTTTACGGTCGAAGTTAACACCACCGTGTAGCCTAACTTTCGGTAACGTTCGGCTAACATTTTTGTCTAATAAGCTATTGGTAGCCATATTTTTTTGGTTGTAATTTGTTTGTAGTACTTTGAGTTCTGAATTTAGAAACCATGCCGGTGTAACAATAGGGTAAAGTAAACCCGCTTCAGCATGGTATCTCTGCGCGGTAGGTTTGGTTGGATCTGAACTGTCAAAACTTGAAAACTCACCATAAAGATCAAAAATACCACCAAAGTCATCAAATGTTTGTTGGCGACTGGCTTCTATTTGGGGCAATGTTTTATAACTCAGTTGATGGTTACCTAATAACTCGAAATCTTGCATTTTTATGGTTGTTTGCCAGTTATCAGCAAAATAAGCCAATTCACCTATTTGATATAGGTATGCATCATTAGCGTTAAATTGGCTACTGCCTAAATCAACCAGGTAGTTATCATCACTTATGGTGGTGTAATCAACATGGGCTCTAAACCTTTCTGAAAAAGTGCCAATGTGTTGAATTCGGGCTAGGTAACGTGAATCATCGTTATTGTTTAGTTTGCTATCTTTATTAAGATATTCAATATCAATTTGGCCTGATTGTAAGCCTTCTAAATATCTGAACTCAGTAATTAATTGCGTTCCTCTCTCTGACATGTAACGCGGTGTAATGGTGGCGTCCATGTTTTCTGCGATGTTGACATAATAAGGAATTTCAACTTCTAAACCTGAGCTGTTCGAAGTACTGATTTTAGGGTAGAGCAAACCTGATTGGCGATCTTCACCAATAGGCATAGTTAAGTAAGGTAAATAAAAAACAGGCACATCAAAAAGACTAAAGCGAGCGTTGTATGCTTCTAATGATTTTTTATCGGAAGAAATAGTAATTTCACTGGCACGCATTTGCCAATCAGGCACGGGGTCATAACAAGTAGTAAAACTTGAGTCGACAAAACTCATTGTTTTACCCTTACCATCAATAGTTATCTCTTTAGCATGTCCGTGACCAGGAGAGCCATTTAACTGATAAGAAGTTGAGGTTAACGCGGTAGATTTTTTTAATTGGTTTATGTTCAATGTTTCGGCAAAAATATCTATGCCTTTGTTTTGAAAATGTATATCACCATTTGCGTTAACGCTTGATGTACTTCTATTTACTGACAATTCATCTGCAACTATTGATCTATCTTGGTTCAGTAAAGTAACACCACCGGTAAATGTTGCATATTCACCTTTTTTAATATTTGACGTTGAAGATAAAATGGTAAAACTGTCGTTTGATTGCATACCTGTGGTATCAGCAATATTTGCATAAAATGGAATTGGGCACTGACTAGCAATGTTTGTATTTATTTCCGAATCTTGCGCTTTACTATCGAAGGAAAACGAGATGAGACAAAAAAAAGGGATTTTATTTAAGGAAAAACGCATTTATTATCCGGGTAATTTACTTGAAAAATACAAAGCTTAGTTTCAATTCAGCATTTTAACGCTAAAGGCAATAATAATATAGCAATTTTCATTAGCCTGCGAATTAGTTATATTGGCACTATCATTTTTTAGAGATTTTTCTATTGAGTAATTTAAGAACTACAGCGTTAACGCATTGGCTTGAAAGTAAATTTTCAACGCAAAAAATAGACTTGTTGCCATTGACAGGTGATGCCGGCTTTCGACGTTATTTTCGCTTTACATACCAAAACGAAAGTTATATTGCTGTTGATGCACCCGTAGCATTATCAAATAACCAAGCATTTTTAACTGTTCAACAAATATTGCAAGATGTTGGTGTTAATGTGCCTACAATTATGCAGGCTGATCTTAAGTTAGGTTTTCTGTGTTTGAGTGATTTTGGTGACCTAGTATTAGCAGATAAATTATCTCAGGCTAATATGAATCAATATTATGCTAAAGCGATAGTTGAATTGAATAAAATGCTAACCTGTGCAACAGCATCGGTTGAAAATTTACCCCTGTATGATGAAAAGTTTATCTTTACAGAATTAGAGATATTTAATGAATGGCTACTCGAAAAGCATTTAGGTATATATTTATCTGCCGATGAAAAAGTAGTGTTGAAGCGCTGTTTTGATGAATTAGTTTCAGCCATTGTTGAACAGCCTAAAACATTTATGCACCGTGACTATCATAGTCGCAATATTATGCAGCTTAAGAATGATGAGCTGGGCATTATTGATTTTCAAGACGCGGTTAATGGGCCGGTTATCTATGATTTAGTATCATTATTAAGAGATTGTTACGTACGTTGGCCGAATAACCTAATCGCCCCCTTAATTGAACACTACCGCTTGCAAGTACAAAATTATTTCCCTAGTGAGACAATTACGAAAGAAAAATGGCAATATTGGTTTGATTTAACCGGATTGCAACGCCATATCAAAGCCAGTGGTATTTTTGCGCGCTTGTACCACCGAGATAATAAAGCAGGGTATTTGGGTGATATTCCACTTACTTTGAGCTACATACAAGATGTGAGCGCGCAATATGATAAACTCAGTTTTTTGCATGAGTTGGTGAGTAAGCGGGTAATACCGGCACTAACAAAATAACGGCATCTTGCTATTTTTTAATAAAATTTTGGATTTTTATTCATGAAAGCTATGATATTAGCAGCAGGGCGTGGTGAACGAATGCGTCCACTAACCGATAGCTGCCCTAAACCGTTATTAACAGTTAAAGGTGTGCCGTTAATAGAACATCATATTAAAAATTTGGTTGCGGCCGGTATTAAAGATATTGTAATTAACCATGCTTGGCTGGGTCAGAAAATTGTTGACTACCTTGGTAGTGGCGAGCAGTTCTCGGCCAATATAAGTTATAGCGAAGAGCCTGTTGCACTTGAAACGGCTGGTGGCATTATTAAAGCACTACCTATGCTAGCTGAACATGAAAAAGATATTTTTTTGGTGATTAACGGCGATATTTATTGTGACTTTAATCTCCAACAGTTACCCGCTTTGGCTGAAGCGTTTAATGGGCATTTGTTCTTGGTTAACAATCCAGAGCATAATCCTAATGGTGATTTTATAATGGCCGATGGTATATTGGCTAATCCGAAAAATAATAGTCAAGAAGCATATACTTTTAGTGGTATTGCCCTGTACAGAAAGCAATTTTTTCAGCAAGAACAACAAGGTGTTCAGCCTTTAGCGCCGATGTTAAGAGGGGCTGCTGAACAAGGTGAGATTTCAGCAAGTTTAATAACTAGCGCTTGGACAGATGTTGGCACACCGGAGCGTTTAGCTAAGCTAAACACTATTTAACCATTTTATATTTAATTAATGATTGAGTTTTACAATGCGAATTTGGGGTAAAGTTTTAGGTTTTATATTTGGCTTAATGCTGAGTAAAAATATTTTTGGTGCACTATTAGGTGCATGGCTTGGGCATAGGTTTGATAAAGGCGTTGGTCTAAACTTCAACTCTTTAGGTGGTGCTAAAAGTGATGCTGATCGTCAAGCTATTTTCTTTTACAGCAGCTTTTCAGTCATGGGGTATATTGCCAAAGCTAATGGGCAAGTAACACAGCATGAAATTGCCTTTGCTACCGCTTATATGGATAAGTTAGGGCTAAAGGGAGCAATGCGACAGCAAGCTCAAGATGCCTTTAGAGACGGAAAAACCACAGGGTTTCCTCTTACCGAACGTTTGAACGAGCTAAGATCTGTAGTAGGGAATCGCCAAGATTTGTTATTACTTTTTTTAGAAATTCAAATTCAAGTTGCATTTGCGGATGGAGACTTAGACCAAGATGAACGAGAAGCGCTACATCAAATTGCTCATGGCTTAGGGTATTCAGTACACGAATTAGATAAATTATTAGAGATGATTATCGCGGGTGCTAACTTTCATCAACAAGGGCAACGTGGAACAAACCAAGGTTTTGCACAATCTGGCAAACAGCTTGAAAATGCTTATAAAGTGCTTGGTGTTTCAGAGCAAGACAGCGCGGCAGACATTAAAAAAGCTTATCGTAAATTAATGTCGCAGCACCATCCTGATAAATTGGTGGCAAAAGGCTTACCACCTGAAATGATGGAAACAGCAAAACAAAAAGCACAAGATATTCAAGCAGCTTATGAGTTAATTAATGCACAAAATAAATAAAACTCTTTGAGTTCATCAGCATATATTGCAGTAATTTCTACTTAAGAATAAACACCATAAATACGATGTAATTGCTTTTTTATGTGCTAAACAACATATCAGCGGCTTGCATGCTTAGTGGCAAGTCGCGTAAACTAATGCCGATTTTGATTTATATCTTGGATAGCACAAATGTTCATTTCAGTAACTAATAGGCGATTTATCGCAATCTGGCTTAGTGCCATATTGTTAGTATTGTCTGTGGCTGCTGCTGCACATAGTGTTGAACACGTAGATGATGGTGTTAAAAAACACTGTACGTTGTGTTTTCATCAACATCAATTCGATCAAGTACTACCGCAGCAAGATGCCAATCTTGACTTTAATAGTCAACAAGTAGAAACAAGCGAAACTGCTCAACCAATATTAACATTAGTTCATCAGGTTAATTACCTAAGCCGCGCACCACCAAAAAATCTTTAAAGCTAATTATTTAACAACTTTTTTAACATAGCCAACTTGCCAATTGAGTAAGTGGGTTGGTGTATTCGTATATAATTTATTTTAGAGATTTCCCAATGAAAAAATTTCAACTGGCTTCACGTGCTGTATCTAAAGATATTACTAGCCGTTTAACTACAATTTCTCCGAGCAAAGTTACAGCCGCTTTAATCATGTCTGGCGCTTTCCCATTACTTTCGTTCGCCGAAACACCTACAGTGTCTGACGTTAATGTTAGTGCTATTTTAGATGGTTATTATCAAAGTGAAGATCGCCTAATGGCTGAAAGGTCTAAAGGCTTTGGCATAGGCGAAACTGAGTTAGCAATTAGTGCCAACATCGATGATATGTTCTACGGTAAGCTTACAACTGTTTTTGAGTCACACGATGGCGAAAGCGAAGTTAATGTAGAAGAAGCATTTATACAGACGATGGCATTACCTAATGGTTTCAGTGTTCGAGCGGGCCGATTTCTATCTGATATTGGTTACTTAAATAATCAGCACCTTCATACTGACTCATTCACTAGCAGACCAAGTGCTTACCGTGCATTTTTAGGTAACCATTATTTCGATGACGGCTTAAGAGTAAGCTATATTGCGCCAACAGATTTATATTGGACTATGGGAGCTGAAGCATTTTCAGGTGATAGTTTACGTGCAGAAGATGAAACTGGTGAACGCGAGTTTGATAGCACAGGTGTTTATACCTTGTTTACAAAAATTGGTGGCGATATAGGCGTTGAAAGCTCATGGCAATTCGGCCTAAGTTATTTGCGTAATGAAAATGGTTTGTTAACTGCTGAAGATCATGACGAGCATGATGAACACGATGAAGAGCATGAAGAACATGACGAGCATGGTCACAGTCACTCTGCAGCCTATACAGGTAAAAATACCTTTGTTGCCGACTTTGTTTATAAGTGGGCGCCTAATGGTAACTATAAATATCAGCATCTAACACTTAGTGCTGAATATTTTAGAGTCAGCGACTTTATGGTGCCTGAACTAGATGAAGATCATTTAGATGATGATCATTTAGAAGAAGAGCACCATGAAGAAGGTAGTGGAAACGACTATCATCAAGCATGGTATGTTAGTGGTGTTTATCAATTTTCGCCAAATTGGTCTGCTGGATTAAGATACGGCAAACTAGATACTCAATTATTACATGAAGAACATTTTGATAAACAAACGCTTAAAGAAACTGAATTTAGCGTGGCATGGCACAATAGTCACTTCTCAACAGTGAGAGTTGAATTTAGCCATCAAAGTAATACTGGTTTTGAAAATGCTGATAATGACAACGTAATAACTTTACAATATGTAATGGCACTAGGAGCACATAATGCGCATCAATTTTAAACTACTTTTGAGTGGCGCTTTATTAACTTTGAGCCACAGTGCTTTCGCACAAATGAATATTTTTACGTGTGAACCAGAATATGCCGCCTTGGCAAAAGAATTGGCCCCTTCTGCGAAAATTTATTCTGCAACGACAGCGATGCAAGATCCACATCTTGTACAAGCACGTCCTAGCTTAATCGCTAAAATGCGCCAAGCTGATCTTGTCGTTTGTGCTGGCGCAGAGCTAGAGGTAGGTTGGTTGCCTATGTTACAAATGAAAGCAGCTAATTCTAAAGTACGAAATACTGATGAAGGTTTGTTTTTTGCCGCTGATCATGCAGAAACACTAGACAAAATGACAAATGTTGATCGCAGTATGGGTGATGTTCACCGTGCTGGAAATCCACATTTACATTTTTCACCAAAGCGTATGCTTGATATTGCAAAGGCACTTACCGATAAGTTAATTCAGCTAGATACAAAGCAAAGTGATTTGTATCAGCAGCAGTTATCAAGCTTTACGGCGAGATGGCAGTTAGCTATGAAAAAATGGCAGGAAAAATCGGCTCCGTTGAACGGCATGAAAGTTATTGCTTATCACTCAACGTTTCGTTATTTGTTTGCTTTCACTGGTATTGAGTCTGTTGCTGATTTAGAGCCTAAACCAGGGTTACCACCAACAAGTAGTCATCTTGCTCGCTTATTAAAGCAAGCCAATAGCGGTGATATTTCAGCTATTGTTTTGGCCTCTTATCAAGATCAACGTGGTGCAAAATGGTTAGCAGAAAAATCAAATTTACCTATTACAGTTCTACCTTTATCTGTAGGTGGCAATGAGCAGAGCAAAGATTTGTTCAGCCTTTATGACAGCGCGTTAGATTTATTAATCCAAATAAATAACACACAGAAAAGCTCGTGAAGACGATAGGTATTCTCTATGGATTATGAACTACTGACCATATTATTACCGGCACTTGCTGCCGGTATCTTAGTGCTTTCAACTCATGTTGTATTGGGTAAACAAGTTTTAAGACGTGGCATTATCTTTATAGACTTAGCGATAGCACAAATTGCCGCTTTAGGGGCAATTGTTGTACGTATGGATCATGATCTTGCTGAAATTGCTTATGCAACTGTTTGGGTACCTGGATTATTTGCTTTAGCTGGTGCAGGCATTATTGCTTTGTTAGCCAAGCACATGGCAGAAGAATTAGAAGCCATGATAGGTTGCTTCTATGTTTTATCAGCTGTAACGGCAATGTTGTTGCTGTCGAATGATCCACATGGTGGAGAATTACTTAAACAACTCATGTCGGGCCAAATCCTCTGGGTTAGTTGGCAGCAGTTATTATTACCCTCGATTGTTTACAGTGCTATTCTTGCATTAATACTATGTAAGCCTAAAGTGTTAGACGGAGCGTATTTCTATTTATTGTTCGCTATCGTAATAACATTATCGGTTGAGCTAGTTGGTGTTTATCTTGTTTTTAGTAGTTTGATATTACCCGCGCTTGCGATTAATAAGTTACAAGGTAAGCGAGTATTGTTTTGGGCATATGGTGTTGGTTTACTAGGTTATATATTAGGTTTGTACTTCTCAGCAAGCTTTGATTTACCAAGCGGTGCTGCCATAGTAGCCACTCTAGCTTTAAGTGCCATTGTGTTTAGGTTAGTAAATCGATTGGTTGTAAAAAGCCGCTAAGGTGATACGTTCAATAATAAAAAAGCCAGCATGTTAAGTGCTGGCTTTTTCAATTCTGAATATAGAAATAATATTTTAGCGAGCTAATTAGAAGCTATAAACTAACGTCATTGCTGTTTCAGTATTAAGGTTTTCTTTATCTTCATCAACGTCAGTACTGTAATCTACGGTAAAGCTAAACTTAAGTTGTAATGTTTCAAGTAACTTTGTAGCAATTGACGTTCTTGCTTTATAAGTACTGTTTGCATCAGACTTAGGTGCGTATTTAGCTACGAATAATTGCTTAAATAACACATGTTCATTTAATTCACGAGTATATAAAGCTTGTGCTTGAACAATAAAAGCGGTGTTTACTTCTTCAGGATCTGTATCAGTTGCACTTACCACATCGCGCTTAAAACCTGGACCAATATCAGCATCTAATGTTGTTTTTTCTGTTTCATACCAACGACGACCCCAACCAGCAGAGATTGAACTTTGGTTGTCAAAGCTACTAAAGCGGTCATCTTCATAAGAAGCATTACCGTAGATATAGTTAGGGCTTGCTTTATCAATTGTATAGTTAGTTTGACCGACTACAGTCCATTTTTGATCGCTAGTCTCAAAATGATCTTCGCCATTCTCATCTTCTTCTTCACTTTTCTTTACTAACAAGCCTAAATTTAAGGTTGATTTCCAAGCCGCTGCTTCATGAGTAAAGTCAAAACCTGCTTTAACATCTGCACTTTTTGTGTCACCAGTTTTAAAAAGCATGCCCAATTCTGCAGAGGCAGTATAGGGTGATTTAGCTTTTGGTGCAGTTGCTTCTTCTGCAGCAGCGATAAGTGGCATACAACAGATGGCAGCTGATAATAACTTATGATTCATTTTCTTCTTCCTTTCTTAAATGTAATGATAATTGTGGATAAGGGATTTCAATGCCGGCATCGTCGAGCGCAACTTTAATTTTTTCCAGTAAATCGCGATGCAATGGCCAGTAGTCGCCTGATGATACCCATGGACGAACAACAAAGTTCACTGAACTTTCGGCCAATTCTTGAACACCAATAACGACTTCTTTGTTCTTTAATACTAATTCATGCTCGTTAGTAATTTTTGTGAGTAATGCTTTAGTTTTTGCAAGATCTGCATCGTAACTTACACCAATAACTAAATCTAATCGGCGCTCAGGCTTAGTAGAAAAGTTAGTAATCGTGCTTGAGGTGATTTTTCCGTTTGGAATGATGACTGTTTTGTTATCGCCTGTTCTTAATTTTGTAGAAAAAACATGGATTTCTTCGACTATGCCTGTAACACCTGCAACATCAATAAAGTCACCACTTTTAAAAGGTTTTAATATAATAAGTAACACACCCGAAGCGAAATTAGATAAAGATCCTTGCAGTGCTAAGCCTATTGCCAAGCCAGCAGCACCAATAATAGCGACTAAAGATGTGGTGTTAAAACCTAAGTGGGAAATTGCTGCGATAATAACAATAATAAATAACGTACCGTAAAGTAAGCTACTTAAAAATGAGATTATAGTTTCATCCATGCCTCTAAGTCGCATGACTTTTACAACACCATCGCGAACCAAACTAGCAACAAGCTTACCGATGAAAACGATCGCCAAAGCAACGATTAATTTTACTGCAAAATCTATCAGCATTTGTTGATTTTCTATAAACCAGTGTTGAATTGTGTCCATTACGTAACCTGAGAATTTTTATGATGGAGGATTATAATGAACCTTAATTGAAATATCATTACATTGTTCAAAAATTAGCGATATTGTACCGTCGTTTAGTGTTTATTTAACGTTTTGGCTTCAAAAACAAAAAATCCGATGAAATATTATCATCGGACTTTTAGATTAACTTGGCAAAATAAGAGTACTTTGCGCTAGTAAGTGTTTACACCTATCAGGCTGAGTACCACTTTATTGTTTAATTATTGCGTCTAATTTACCCGTTGAATACTGGATAAACATGTTATCTAAAGAAATTGGTTTAATGCCTGAGGCATGGCCAACACTGCCGAATGCTTCATAACGCGCTTTACAAATATCATACATAGCTTGTGTTGAAGCTTTTAAAAATTTACGCGGATCAAATTCGCTAGGATTTTGCGCTAAAAATCGGCGAACAGCACCCGTTGAAGCTAAACGTAAATCAGTGTCGATGTTAATTTTACGCACACCGTTTTTAATGCCTTCTTGGATTTGCTCAACCGGTACACCATAAGTTTCTGGTATTTTACCGCCAAACTCATTAATAACCGCTAACCAGTCTTGTGGTACAGAAGAAGAACCGTGCATAACTAAATGAGTATTTGGAATACGGTTATGAATCGCTTTAATGCGATCAATAGCAAGTATGTCGCCTGTAGGTGGGCGAGTGAATTTATAAGCACCATGCGATGTGCCACACGCAATTGCTAAAGCATCAACTTGTGTTTTTTGTACGAAGTCAGCCGCTTCTTCTGGATCTGTTAACATTTGATCCATGGTTAGTTTACCAACTGCGCCAATACCGTCTTCTTCACCGGCTTCACCTGTTTCAAGTGAGCCCAAACAGCCTAGCTCTCCTTCAACTGAAACACCACAAGCGTGTGCCATTTCAACCGTACGACGAGTCACATCAACGTTATACTCATAACTAGCAGGTGTTTTACCATCGTCCATTAGAGAGCCGTCCATCATAACTGATGAAAATCCTAATTGTATTGAACGTTGACAAACGCTAGGTGAAGTACCGTGATCTTGATGCATTACCACTGGAATATGTGGGAACTCTTCAATTGCCGCTAAGATTAAGTGACGCAAAAAAGGAGCACCAGCGTAAGCGCGTGCTCCGGCAGAACCCTGAAGTATTACGGGGCTATTAGTATCGTTAGCAGCAAGCATAATTGCTCTTACTTGCTCCAAATTATTAACGTTAAAAGCTGGAATACCGTAACCATTTTCGGCGGCATGATCTAACATTTGGCGCATAGAAACTAAAGCCATGAATTAACTCCTGAGATTGATGATAGTGACAAAATTGATTTCAAATTTGATTTTAATAAAGTTTCATTGTGAAACTTAATTCTTTCATGTCGTAATTATATCAGAAGAATTTGGTGCTTTGCACGAGAAAAAATTACGTGAAAGTACTTAAAAAATAGCAATATTTTACAATTGTTTGATTTGTTTTTTTATTACTAAAATAACAGGGGGATAAAGGGGTTTTTATCGAAGATTACAACAATATTTATGTAATTTTACTACGGAATGTCATTGGTAAATATAATTTATTTTTAGAATAATGTTTTGTTGATGAATAATAATATACAGACAGTTTTATTCAGCACCTGTAAAAAAAGTTATCATTCTACATTCGGTTTTTCTTTCATTGCTATTCATATCACTATTGCTCAGTGGTCTGCTTCCACATTACATTTATAGCTATACCTTTATATAAGTTTTTATCAAAGAGCTGTATGTTGAATGGTTACTTTTATTGAATAACATTAATGTACTTTTTCGGTTTGCTTTAGAAGTTGTAAAACTAAATTTACTTGTTTTTTTGCATAAAAAAATAGCAGTGTATTCCTACACTGCTATTTCGTTGGTTATTCGTCTTGTGTAATACTGACTTATTTTTTAGCGCGAGCTTCTAAAATTGCTACAGCGGGTAATTTTTTGCCTTCTAAGAATTCAAGGAAAGCACCACCACCTGTTGAAATGTAAGAAACTTTATCTGCAATATCATATTTATCTACCGCAGCTAAGGTGTCACCACCACCAGCAATTGAAAATGCTTTGCTGTCGGCAATTGCGCGAGCGATAGTTTCTGTGCCTTGACCAAATTGGTCAAATTCAAATACGCCAACCGGGCCATTCCATACAACAGTGCCAGCATTAGCGATAATCTCTGCTAAGGCTTTAGCGCTTTGTGGACCAATATCAAAGATCATATCTGAGTCAGCAACGTCATTCACATTTTTAAGCGTAGCAACGGCTGTTTCAGAAAACTCTTGGCCAACAACAACATCGCTTGGTACTGGGATAGAGCCGTTATTGTCGTTAGCTTGTTTGGTTAAACGCTTGGCTTCGTCAACTAGATCAGCTTCGAATAGCGATTTTCCTACATTATGGCCTTGTGCGGCAATAAACGTATTAGCAATACCACCACCAACCACTAATTGATCAACAATGCCTGCTAATGAATCAAGTACAGTAAGCTTAGTTGAAACCTTTGAACCGCCAACTATGGCAACTAATGGGCGTGCAGGGTTATCAAGTGCTTGTGATAAAGCCGATAATTCTCCCGCTAATAATGGCCCAGCACAGGCAATAGGTGCATACTTTGCAACACCGTGCGTACTGGCTTGTGCGCGATGAGCAGTACCAAATGCGTCCATAACGAAAATGTCACATAAAGCGGCTAGCTTTTTAGATAAGGTATCATCGTTATTTTTTTCACCTGTATTAAAGCGAATGTTTTCAAAAATAACTAACTCGCCAATATTTACGTCTATACCGTCAAGGTAACTTTTAGCTAAACGTACAGGTACATTTAGCGCAGCACTAAGATAGTCGGCCACCGGCTGTAATGAAAACTCTTTATTGTATTCGCCTTCAGTCGGGCGACCTAAATGTGACATTACCATCACTTTAGCACCGCCTTCTAAAGCGTGTCTAAGTGTAGGTAGGGCAGCTCTTAAACGAGCGTCTGACGTTATTTTGCCGTCTTTAACTGGCACGTTTAAGTCTTCACGAATAAGCACACGCTGATTGTTTAATGCTAAATCGGTCATTTTGATTACTGACATGTTTATTTCCTGTTGGTAAAGGTTTAACTGTTAAGTAAATAATAAATAAATTTTTGCTTTAGTCATAACGAACTAACCTGCTTTCGCCATAGTATAGGCCGTATCTAATAAACGGTTTGCAAATCCCCATTCGTTATCACACCAAATAAGTAATTTAACTAAACGTTTGTGACTAACACGGGTTTGATTACCATCGACTATGCTTGAATGTGGATCGTGATTAAAGTCTATCGAAACCAATGGTTCAGTGGTGTAACCTAGAATACCTGCTAAACCATTATTTTGAGCGTCGATAATTGCTTGATTGATTTGTGCGATAGTAGCGTCACTTGATAAGTTTAAACTCAAGTCCATAGCGGTTACATTGATAGTAGGTACTCGCACTGCAATTGCTTCAAAGCGGCCAGCAAATTTTGGTAATATCCGCTCAATACCTGCGGCTAGTTTAGTATCAACCGGAATTATTGATTGGCTTGCTGCGCGCGAACGGCGTAAGTCAGGGTGATAAGCATCAATCACTTGCTGGTCATGCATAGAAGAATGAATAGTGGTAATGGCACCACTTTCAACACCAAAAGCTTTATCGAGAACTTGAATAACAGGTACCACACAATTGGTGGTACAAGAGCCGTTGGAAACCACTTTTTCAGCAGGTGAAAGTAATTGATGATTGATGCCGTAAATAATAGTGGCATCTAAGTCTTGCGAACCAGGATGAGAAAAAAGCACTTTTTTTGCACCTTGGTTAATATGTACTTGGCCGTCGGCTTGACTGCCATATTGCCCCGTGCAATCAATAACGATATCAACGTTATGTTGTTGCCACGGTAAATCACTTAAATCGGCTTCATGGCTTAACGCTATTTCATCACCTGCAATAAATAATTTTCCTTCACTTTGTTGTACTGAAAATGAAAAACGTCCATGCGTAGAATCGTATTTTAATAAATGTGCTATACCTTCAGGCTCAGCAAGTTCATTTATAGCAACGAGTTTAAAATCGATAGTTCTGCCATGTTCATACAATGCACGAACAACATTTCTGCCGATTCTTCCAAATCCATTTATTGCTATATTAATTGACATAATATGGGATCTTATTAGGTAAATTACCTAGAAAAGGAAATAGCCAGTTAATAAGTTATTAACTGGCTATGTATAACGTTTGGCAATAATAAACGTGATTAGTTTAAGCTATTCACCGTTTTTACTACGTTTTCAACAGTAAAACCAAAGTGTTCAAGTAGTACATTACCTGGCGCTGATTCGCCAAAGGTTGTCATACCAACAACTTTGCCACTCAAGCCAACATATTTATACCAAAAATCAGTATGCGCAGCTTCAATAGCCACACGCTTAGTTACTGAGGTTGGCAGAATAGATTCTTTGTATTCATTGTCTTGAACATCAAAAATATTAGTTGATGGCATAGAAACAACACGAACCTTATCACCTAAACTTTCAGCCGCTTTTAACGCTAAAGCTACTTCAGAGCCTGTAGCAATTAAAATAACGTCTGGTGTACCAACACTGTCTTTTAAGATGTAGCCACCTTTAGCAATATCAGTAACTTGAGTACTAGTACGGCTTAATGCTGGTAAACCTTGGCGTGAGAAAATTAATGATGTTGGCGCTTTTTGGCGCTCAACAGCGTTTTTCCATGCTACCGCTGACTCGGTTGCGTCAGCAGGGCGCCATGTCACCATGTTTGGTGTTGTACGTAAGTTGGTTAGTTGCTCAATGGGTTGATGTGTTGGACCATCTTCACCTTGACCAATTGAATCGTGGGTATACACAAAAATGTTTTGAATGCCCATTAATGCCGACATACGTACAGCGTTACGTGCGTATTCCATAAACATCATGAACGTAGCGCCGTAGTTAATAAAACCACCGTGCAAGGAAATACCGTTCATAATGCCGCTCATACCAAATTCACGTACACCGTAAAAAATGTAGTTACCGGCAGCGTCATCTTGAATACCTTTTGAACCAGACCAAAGTGTTAAGTTCGAACCGGCTAAATCGGCTGAGCCACCTAATAATTCTGGTAACATGGCACCAAATACTTCAATCGTATTTTGTGATGCTTTACGAGAAGCAACATTCTCAGCTTTTTCCTGACATTCTTGAATGTAGGCATTGGCTTTTTCTTCAAACTCTGCTGGTAACTCACCATTAATTACACGACGTTCATACTCTGCAGCTAATTCAGGGTGAGCAGCTTGGTAAGCGGAAAACTTATCATTCCAACTTGCTTGTTCAGTAGCGCCTTTTTCTTTTTGATCCCATTCAGCATAAATATCAGCAGGGATTTCAAATGGTGCATGTGACCAAGCAAGTTTTTCGCGTGTTGCTGCTATTTCTTCATCACCTAAAGGTGCACCATGACAATCATGTGTACCTTCTTTATTCGGAGAGCCAAAACCGATAATGGTTTTACAGCAAATCATTGAAGGTTTATCAGTAACTGATTTAGCTTCTGCTATAGCTGTTGCAATAGCTTCAGCGCTATGACCGTCAACACTAACTACATGCCAGCCGTATGCAGCAAAGCGAGCAGGGGTGTCATCAGTAAACCAGCCTTCAACTTCACCATCAATTGAAATGCCGTTGTCATCCCAAAATGCAATTAACTTGCCTAAACCAAGTGTTCCAGCTAATGAACAGGCTTCATGCGAAATACCTTCCATTAAACAACCGTCACCTAAAAATACATAAGTGTTGTGATCAACAATATCGTGCCCATCGCGGTTAAATTGTGCCGCTAATGTTTTTTCAGCAATTGCCATACCTACCGCATTTGAAACACCTGCGCCTAATGGGCCAGTGGTAGTTTCAACACCAGGTGTGTAACCATACTCTGGGTGACCAGGGGTTTTTGAATGTAGTTGGCGGAAGTTTTTCAACTCACCAATTGGTAGATCATAACCCGTTAAATGCAATAATGAATATATAAGCATTGAACCGTGGCCATTTGATAATATAAAGCGGTCACGATCTGCCCACTGTGGATCTGTAGGGTTATGCTTTAGAAAGTCACGCCATAGAACTTCAGCGATATCTGCCATGCCCATAGGGGCTCCAGGGTGTCCTGATTTAGCTTTTTGCACGGCATCCATGCTTAAAACTCGAATTGCATTGGCCAGTTGTTGACGCGACGGCATAATTGCTCCAATTATTGTAAGATTTGATGGGATATAATTGCACTTATTTTCACCTAGAGTGCCCCTTGACTGCAAATTTAATTAGCACTTTTCTGGCATTATTTTCAACTAAGTTATATTTATCGTCATTTACATGTGAAATGACCTGATTTAATTAATAAAATAATAACTGTTCATTTAATGGCGAAAATTTGGAAGCTTGCGAATAGATCTACGTTGTTATTAGTATTATCTTCATAAAAAACAAATATTGTTCAATTAATGAGCTTTTAGTTGAATATCTATATGAGTTGCTTTAATGTTAATGCGTTGTATTAATAATAATTAAAAAAAATACTACATAACACAGGATTAAAGAATGAATAGGTCGTCGTCAAGCGGAATTAAGCTGACTACGGTAATATTAGCGGTATTAATATTAGCAGTATCAGCTGTGTTGAGTTCAGGCTCAGCATCAGACGACAAGGAAGTTACAACAGAACAAAACAATTAAGAGCTTATCAATTAGCTCACTAAAACTACAAGCCTCGCATTGCGGGGCTTTTTTATGTACAGGATGTACGGTATGTCACGATCACATGGACGTGAAAGAGTGACATAAAACGATAATTATTGATCGTTTAAATATAATTCAATACTACTTATAAAAACAATTACTGGCGTCCCCTACAGGAATCGAACCTGTATCTAAGACTTAGGAGGTCCTCGTTCTATCCATTGAACTAAGGGGACTAAGCGCAAGTAATTTCATCACCAATACCCAGTATTAACTCACCTGAGTAATAAAGTGTTGCTTAAAGCCCAAGTATGCTACAACTTTTTTATTTATTTGTATTCAAAAAATTAATAAAATGAACATTAACAGAGGTTTAATTAATATAAATCGCATTAATTAATCCTCTTAGTTCATGAAATTCCAAACTTGATTGTTAGTATCTTACGGCTAAGTCATTTATTTGAATATTGTCTAGAATATGTTGCTCGGTCGTTGTTGCATGAGCACTATCTTGGCTAACAGAAGTAACAATAACTTTATAAGGACTAATATTAAACCCTGTATATGAGCGATTGTCATCACTCACAAAATTACTAAAGTGCAGTAAAGAAAACTCATCCCCTACTTGAACACCATGCCTTTTACCTAAGTTAAAAGTAATTGAATTGCCCTGAACTTGCACAATCCTTCCTTGTGTTGGCTGGCACATCATACTTTCATCGATGTCTTGCACCATATCATCCAAAGACATATTAATTTTTTGGCCATATTCACTTTGCCAAAAATTATGGCTAGTTACGTCAATATTCTTACGCTTGTCAAATGACCATGGGGCAGAATTTAAGTAATGTTTATCGAAAATTCTTTCGCCTGTCGTACCATCATGAACATAAAGTGAGATATTGAATTGTCTTTGGTAGATGTTACTTTGCCAAAACTGCCATTCATTGTTTTCATTGTCTGCCATCGAAAGATCTTGAATCTCAGAAAATAAAACATATTGGCTGTTTGACATGTTAGCTAACGACATAGCTAAGTTTTTTAAACTCTGTGTTTGTAAGCTTTGGTTATAGCGTGAAAATTCTGTTTTACTTTGTAAGGCAAGTTTGGTGTCTAAATAAATTCCTTTAAGTTTTATTTTGTTTGCTAACTTTTTAATCAAGGTTTTATCAATTGCGTAAATGTTGCCAATACTCGCTTGTTCACGATGCAGTATATTACTGCGAGTGAGCAACATAGATTTTTTATAGTCAGCAGCAAAGCATTTTTTTTCTTGTGGGAAAATATCAGCTCGAATAGTCACAGTAACAATATCATCGTTATAGCTTTCACTAATTAACTCTAATGAATTAACACTGCCACTAGCTCGAATACTGATTTGATCTTGGGTGAGTAGGCCATTAACAACTTGTTGTACACTTGACACTGAAGCACCTGCTACCAATAAAGCTTTTTTTAATGCATTCTGCACGGCTTGAGTTTTAGCCGATTTGTTATCACCATTTCTTATATTCGCAACACCTTGCGATTCGTACCATTGTCCAAAGCTAACGCTAGTATATAAAGCAAAACATAGGGTAATTAAACTTAAGCGCATAAATGTCTCTTTAAATAGGAAAACAATTTCTTTATTTAAATTATGCACTTTTTGTGCCCATTAATACGCTAACTATTAAGCTAAGTTATATATAAATTTAATACCGGAAGAACAAGTTATTATTAAACCAGTTTTGTCTATCCTATATTCATTCATTTAGTCGTACTTTTTTAGCACAAGAGCTAAATGCTTAATTACTTTTTCTGCCTATTGATTAAGGTAAGTTATGTTTTAATTATAATATTGGCGCGGATCATGCTTTCATATTTATATTAATTTTATGATATTTGCATTAATTGGGGATAGCTCAATGAAAAACTGGCTTATAGCTCTACTAATACCAACGCTTATGGCGTGCACTGCTAAGACCAAAAATAATGATTTTTATGGTACAAAGTACACAGAGAAAAAGGAAATTGACAGTTATTCGCTACCTCGCCATGCGATTAACGATGTAGTTAAAGGGCTTGCCTACCAAATGCTAGAAAGTAGCTCATTTGTTAGTCCTAAAACCCCAATTGCAGTGGCATCTTTTGTAGATTTAAAAAATTTAGAGTCAACAAATTGGCTAGGTAATCAACTATCTGAAAGCTTTGTACATGAGATGCAACGACATGGCATGGTGGTTATAGATTTTAAAACTACCGGGCATATTCGCGTTACTGAAGAGGGCGATTATGTATTTAGCCGAGATTGGAAAGAGTTACCTGAACGACAAATAATTGACTATGTAGTTACTGGCACCATGATGCAGCAAGAATCTGGCGTATTAGTGAATGCTAGAATGATTGGTATGCAGTCACGCGTTGTTGTTGCAACAGCGCAATCTTTTATTCCGGCTTGGGTCGTTGGCGATGACTTTAAAAATGATGAAAATGTGCAAATTAAAGACGGCATGATCTTACGAGATAGTACTATGCTAGCTGACGATGCTCGTGCAATTGCTATACAAAAGTAAAGCACACTTGTCTAAAATAACAATAGCGAAGGTGAATATGAATACGTTACGCAATAATATCGCAGTTTTATTATGTGCTATAGTTTTGAGCGCATGTTCTACGGTGTTTGATCGACATGTTGAATGGCAAAACGTAAAGCCAGAGCAATTTCCAGTGTTAACAGCTATAGGTCAAGCACCTATAAGCTTGCAAAAATCAACAGATAAAACACAACGTATGTTAATGGCAATGAAAGCATCAAAAATCGCTGCTTATGCTGAGTTAGCCGAACAAGTTTATGGTCAAAGTATTGATGGCAAAACAACAATGTCGAATCTAGTTGTTGAAAACCAACAATTAAAAGCATCGGTGCAAGGTATTATTCGAGGTGCAAAAGTAGTTAAAAGTTACCCTGTTGGTGACAGTTACACAACGGAGTTAAGTTTAGACTTTAAAGATGTATACGAAATATATAATGCTTCTGCTAATCGTCAAAAAATTAGAAATATTAAGTATTATTAAAACCGTAAATTAATGTCGTAAACTAATATCGTAAAAATTCACTATAAAAAAACCAGCGAAAGCTGGTTTTTTTATAGTGAATTTTTAGCTTAAAATCTTTTATATCTGAACTTGAATCATTCAAGGTTATTAATTATTCAACCTGAATAGTTAAATACTAAGCTTTAATACCTAGGCTACTAAGTCCGCCTGAGGTTTTTCCTTTACTGTCATAGGTCATTGATGACTTATTGTGGTTTTCTAGTAACGAGGTTTTCATCCGCTCAACCGATAACTGTGATTGATGAATAATAAGGCCATTAATTTGGTTTTGCTTTTTACAGCGGACTAAAGATGCTTCAATATCGGCTAATTCTGAGTCGAAATTACCCGCTAACTTTTCTTGCTTGAAGTCAAAACTTTGTCCTATCGCATTGTCAATTTCTTGTATCGCGATAAGTAAATTATTTTTATCTGCGGTAATACTAATAAGTGCGTTAGGGTTTTGTTGTTGAAGTATTTCTTTCTCTGTATTTAATAACGTTTCTAGCTGCAGTAATTGTGATAACTGTTGAGAAACCAATTGCTGAGGTGTTATTTTTTCAGACACTTATTTACTCCATAAATTTAACGTACATGTTAGGTTAAATTTAGTTAAGTTCAAATTCAAAGCTAGCAATACTTGCTGCTAATTTTTCAGGATTAACTTTATAATCACCAGAAGCAATAGCATTTTTTAATTCAGCAATTTTTTTCTGATTTAGTACCGGTGATTCAGCTGCTTTTTTCTGCAACTCAGTCATCTGTTTTGCTTGCGCTGTAATAGACACCGAATCGCGAGGTGACAACTTTACTTGTTGCGATGCATTAGCATTTTCGCTAACTTGCTGTTTGGTTTGTACTTGTTGCTTTACTTGATTGGTGTTATTCAAGTTGTTGATATTAATAGCCATTATTGTATCCTACTTACAACAGTTATTGGTTTCTAACCTTTTATCGGCAAAATAGCAGAAAACTTAAGCAATTATTATAAATTAATTACCACTTGGTTAATAGCACTAACTTGACCTTGAACTATTCGCCCAGATTGTTTATTTCGTACTGCTATAATTTCACCTAAACTACCGTCATTTAATGCCACGCCAGCAGACTTAATTTCGAAGCTTTTAGATTTAGCAATAATATTAACCGGTGCATCTTTGCAAACAAAGCAAGTGTTTTTATTGGTTATAATACTGCCTTTAGATAAATTTCTTTTAATACGAGCACCGGTAACTAACTTAGCATCAGTCATCACTGTTCCGCGTATTTGGCTAGAGTCTTTAAATATAACTTCCATATTACTTTGATTAAGTAAAGTGCCTTTATTTACCCGCATGCGAGTCACCAAAACAGGCACTATTGTTTGAATTCTCACCGGAATATATAAATACCAAGAATCTTCGTCGGCACAAACAATTTTAACATTTACGTTTCTACCGTTATGGTTTTCAGGTATATTTGCCGTTAATGGTAGCAAACATGATTGCAATGAAATTCTGGGATCTATTTCAGATACTTCAACATTCAGCTTTCCTTGAGCAGGTATAGTTACGTTGCTTTCGACATGTTTTTTGATGAAGTTATAAATATATTCGCGATCAAATGTCATGGCTGAGCTAGTACTAACTATAGCGAAGTATATAAAGGGTATTGTTAAAAATATCTTAAATTGGCTCATAAATTCTTATTAACTGCTAGGGAAATGAAAATACTCGTCTACGCTTAATTTAGTTAACTCTATTTAAATTAACATGCAAAACGTCAAAGAATTTACGTTCTGCCTAGACAGTAGTCGTTTTAATGTTTGTACAATCAAGAATCGTGCCTTTGTTAGTTACATGGGCATATCAAAGAGGTTTCTTATGACAGGTATATTAGACTCAGTTAATCAGCGCACTCAATTAGTAGGTCAAAATAGATTAGAGCTGCTGCTATTTAAACTTATAGGTCGCCAACGCTTTGGTATTAACGTATTTAAAGTACGTGAAGTTATGCCATGCCCAAGATTGACGTTATTACCCAAACAAGACAAATATATTAAAGGGGTGGCGCATATTCGTGGTCAAACTATTTCGGTAATCGATTTAAGCAAAGCAACTGGTGGTCCTGAGATTGTTCAAACTGAGACTAGCTTTGTTATTATTGCCGAGTATAACCGTAGTGTGCAGGGTTTTCTTGTTGCAGGTGTTGAGCGTATTGTAACCCTTAGTTGGAAAGACATGATGCCACCGCCTGAAGGCGCTGGTAAGTCTAGTTACTTAACTGCGGTAACTGAAATTGACAACGAAATGGTGTCGATTCTTGATGTTGAAAAAATTCTAAATGAAATTAGTCCCATCTCGACTAATCTAAGTGAAGGTATTGCTGATTCTAGTGTTGGTGAAAAAATTGGTGAACGAGTTATCATGATTGCCGATGACTCTTCTGTAGCCCGAAATCAAGTTAAACGCTCGCTTGAACCCCTGGGGCTAACAATGCTGCTGGCAAAAAATGGCCAAGATGCATTAGAGCAATTAAGGCTAATTGCCGACGAGTGTCAGAATTGTATCACTGAAAAGGTGGCATTACTGATTTCTGATATCGAGATGCCAGAGATGGACGGTTACACATTAACATCTGAAGTTAAAAACAATGACAGATTAAAAGCAATGCCAGTTATATTACATACCTCGTTAAGTGGTGTTTTCAATAATGCTATGGTTGAAAAGGTAGGAGCTGAAGACTTTATCCCTAAATTTCATCCCGATGAGCTAGCTACAGCAGTTAAAAGGTGGTTAAAACATGATGAAGTTTCTTAAAATGTATTTACAGCTTTCTATTGAAGCGGGTTATTGCGAGTGGTAATTAATGAGATAGATAATAAAAGCTATGATCAGTTTCGTAGCTTTTTAGAGCAACAATGTGGCATCGTGTTAGGCGAAAATAAACAGTACTTGGTCAAAAGCCGACTAACACCTCTATTGCTAAAGTTTGACATTAGCTCATTATCAGCATTAGTTACGCAAACCCTTAACCCGGTAAATCGGCAATTAAGGGCGGCAGTTATTGACGCTATGACAACGAATGAAACGTTATGGTTTAGAGACGAATACCCATTTGAACTGCTAAAAAAACGTATTTTGGCAGAATTTAAAAATCAACGAACACCTTTAAGAATTTGGTCAGCAGCTAGCTCATCGGGACAAGAGCCCTATTCAATTGCTATGGCTATTTATGAATTTCAACAAAGTAATCCGGGGGCATTTCCTGGCGGTGTTCAAATTATTGGCACTGACATCTCCAACACTATGTTAGAACAATGCAAATATGCTCATTATGACAATTTAGCGTTGTCTAGAGGCTTATCAGCTGAGCGGAAAAGAAAGTTTTTTGAGACGAGCGAAAACGGCATGTTAAAGCTTAAAGATGTGATTAAAAACATGGTGAGTTTTCGTCAGCTGAACTTGTTAAATAGCTACAGTATAATGGGACGTTTTGATCTTGTGTTTTGTCGTAACGTATTGATTTACTTCTCACCTGAATTAAAATCAAAAATTATCTCTCAAATTCATGGCACTTTAAATAATGGCCGATATTTATTTTTAGGTGCCTCGGAATCACTTTCAGGTATCAGCCAAGATTTTAATATGCTCCGCTGTAGTCCAGGTATTATTTACCAAAAAAAGTAACCTCTCTGAATCTCTGGCATAAATCTTGAATAAATACCTTCATTCATATGGAGGTATTTTTTATGGCTATTAGTTTTGAAAAAGCATTTGGCATTTACCCGCAAAGTATACAGGTGAGTGCAGAACGCGCGGAGATTATTGCTGGCAATATTGCCAATGCCGATACACCCGGCTACAAAGCCAAAGGATTGGACTTCAAAGCCGCATTAGCGCAAGCAGCCTCAAAGCAACAAACGGGGATGACTCGTACTAACGAAAAACATTTTGATGTTCGTATGGAACTCAATAATGGTGTGGGTTTTCGCGTACCTGATCAAGCTGATACCGGTGACGGTAATAACGTAGATGTACAAGTGGAACGAAACTTGTATCTAGAAAACTCTATGAAATATCAAGCAAGCCTACAATTTCTGAACGGAAGTATTAAAGGCTTGAGAAAAGCAATTACTGGAGGGCAATAAAAATGAGCCTATTTAATGTATTTTCTATTTCTGGTTCTGGCATGAGCGCACAGTCTGTTCGCTTAAATACCACAGCGAGTAATATTGCTAATGCTGATAGTGTCAGCAGTAGTGTCGATCAAACATATCGTGCACGCCACCCAGTTTTTGCCGCCCAGATGCAAAAAGCTGCCGCCGGACAGAATGAGTCAGTAGGTGTGCAGGTACTTGGTGTTGTTGAAAGCAATAAGCCACTTAATGTTGAATATGCCCCTGACCATCCAATGGCTGACGGTGAAGGTTATATTTACAAGCCGAACGTCAATGTTATCGAAGAAATGACCAATATGATTTCTGCGTCTCGTTCATACCAAACCAATGTGCAAATAGCGGAGTCAGCAAAAAGTATGCTAACTAAAACGCTTGCACTTGGTCAACGCTAAGGTTAAATAGGAATTAACATGGAAACTGTATCTGGCTCTAGCCCATTAGACAATATTCGTTGGCAGCAAGACACATCAACTCCTGAGGCTGATGAAAATAGAGGTATGCTAACGCAAGCAGATTTCTTCGCGCTGCTTACCCAAGAATTGTCAAATCAAGATCCGACCAAGCCGGTTGAAAACAATGAGATGATTTCTCAGATGACCGCTTTCTCAACCACAGATGGCGTAACACAGTTAAACGACCAATTTACCAGCTTTGCAGCTTCGATGTCGTCTAGTCAAGCATTGCAAGCTTCATCACTTGTCGGACGCAGCGTGCTCGTTGAAGACAACGTGTTTGGTATGGAAGAAGGTCAATCAGTAAAAGGTAAATTGGTAACCGACCAACCAGCAAGTAATGTCAACATTTATGTAGAGAATGTTGCCGGTGAAATTATACAAACCGTGCCGGTAGGTAGTGTTGCATCGGGTGAATTTACTTTCACTTGGGATGGACAAGGATCAGATGGTGAGCCTGCACCAGAGGGGGCATATCGTTTTCGTGTTGCCGGCTTAGTTGAAGGTAACGCATCAGAATTGCAAGCGATGACTTATCGTAAAGTCGACAGTGTCACTTTGGCCGGTAGCGGTGGAAGTATTTTATTAAACCTTAATGGTGGTAGCACCATGAAACTTTCAGATGTAGTTGAAGTTTCTCAAGGTTAAGCAATCATTTTTTATATGAGGTGAAATTATGTCATTTAATGTAGCGTTGAGCGGATTAAACGCAGCTCAGAAAGATTTGGATGTAACATCCAACAACATAGCCAATGTAAACACCACCGGCTTTAAAGAATCACGTGCAGAATTCGTTGACGTTTACGCGGCTTCGCTTTTATCTTCGAGTAAAACAAAAGTTGGTGACGGTGTTTTGACAGCAGAAGTTGCACAACAGTTTTCACAAGGTAGTATAAAATTTACTGAAAACTCTTTAGATTTAGCGATTACGGGAAACGGTTTTTTTGCTACGGTTCCTGAGCTAAACAGTTTAGAAACCTCATATACACGTGCTGGCCAATTTAAGCTAAACCAAGATAACTTTATTGTAAACTCGCAAGGTGGTTATTTACTTGGTTTCCCTGTAAATGCTGACGGTACTTCTGCTTCAGTAAGTTTAAGTACTGCTGAACCCATTCGTATACCAACGGCTTCAGGTGCACCACAAAAGTCATCAGAAGTTGATATTAGAATGAACTTGCCGGCAGGCGATAGTTATATTTCTTCTGCGCCAGGTAACTTTGACCCAGAAGATCCATTAACGTTTAACCATTCAACATCGGTAACAATCTTCGATTCATTAGGTGATAGCCATGTAATGACCTATTACTTTATTAAAGATGATCCAAGTGTAAACCCAAATGAATGGATGCTTTTCGCCTCGGTAGATGGCAGTCCTATTGATTTGGTTGACCCAGCCGCTGATGGTAATACTAACCCTGTTGGTGGAGCCGTATCAGGCCCATTATCTGCAGGTGGCGGCTTAACGGGTGCTAGATTAATATTTGATTCTTCGGGTGATTTTCAATCTCAAGTACCTGCAGATGCTTTCGGCGGTATTACGACTGTTGACTTTTCTAACCATTTGCCTAACGGTGCAGACACCTCACAAACGGTTCAAATTGATTTTAACCTAGACCCACTAGGCCCGAATCCAAACGAACCTACGCAGTTTGCCTCTAACTTTGAGGTTACATCATTACAGCAAGATGGTTTAGCTGTTGGTCGTTTAACCGGTATAGATATTGGTACTGACGGGTTAGTTAGAGCAACTTATAGTAATGGTACTTCTGAACCATTATCGAGAATTGCCATGGTAAACTTTGCCAATGAGCAAGGCTTAAAACAGGTGGGTAGTACGGCTTGGAAAGAAAGTATTACTTCAGGTGAAGCATTAGCAGGCGAGGGTGGTTCAGGTACTTTTGGTACCATAAACTCTTCAGCTTTAGAGCAATCTAATGTTAACTTAACCTCAGAATTGATTGACTTGATTTCAGCGCAGCGTAATTTCCAAGCAAACTCGCGAGCACTAGAAGTAGATAATCAATTAAACCAAACGATTTTACAGATTCGTTAATTAGAAGCTATTTAAGCGCCTAACTAGCTTAGTTTAATTAGAGCGCTTGTTAGTTAACTCGTGTGCTGAGTTCGAATATAAAAACCAGATAATCTTACCGAGATATCTGGTTTTTTAATGCCCATATCTTGGTTGAATTATTAGACAATAGAACTGTCATTAGTATGAAAAAGTCGTTCATTATAATAATCAAATAGTGAGTGCTATATGCGATAGCTCTTAGTGCTTACTATTTATTGACGGTAAAACTTAGCTTAAATAAAGCATAATATTATAAGTACACAAGCCAGGTTATTATCAGTATTTTAATTAATCGCTTTATTCCATCTTTCTGATTTAAATATTTTTTAGCCGCTTTGTTTATATTTTTCTCTGTACGAACTTGACATAAATTCCATTTTTTATTTGTAACCCAATAGCATCATTTTCGTATCTGGCACTTTATTTGCAACAGTTCAAATATTATAACTATTATTGGGTGAACTTTATTATGGATAAGATGCTATATATCGCCATGAGCGGTGCGAAGCAGAATATGCAAGCCTTATCAGTCACTGCTAATAATCTCGCTAACGCCAAAACAACAGGCTTTAAAGCTGATTTAGCGAATGCTAGAGCAATGCAAGCTTTCGGCGAAGGCTTGCCTACTCGCGTGTTTTCTATGACCGAACGAGCAGGCCAAAACTTTGACAGTGGCGCTTTACTTACCACAGGTCGAGATCTCGATATTGCCATTAAAGGGGCAGGATGGTTAACCGTTCAAACTAAAGACGGCAGCGAAGCTTACACCCGTAATGGTCAATTAAAGTTAAATGAAAATGGTGCATTAGAAACGTCAAATGGTGAGTTAGTCATTGGTGACACGGGACCAATTTTTTTACCGCTACCAGTAAATAATATCAATATAGCCGGTGACGGAACCATTATGGTTCAGCCAGAAGGTGCTCCTGCTTCTGTACAAGAAGAAGTCGCACGTTTGAAGCTAGTGAACCCCGACAGCCGTTTGTTAGAAAAAGGTAACGACGGTCTATTTCGCCGAAAAGACGGCAACAATGAACCGGCTGATATCACGGTATCAGTAGCCAATGGTTCGTTAGAATCAAGTAACGTAAATCCGATCAGTGAAATGACCGATATGATCGCACTGCAACGTCAATTTGAAATGCAGTTAAAAATGATGAAAACCGCTGAAGAAGTTGACTCAAGTGCATCTTCATTATTACGAACGTTCTAAATAAATTTTTTCGAGGTGATGTATGAACCCAGCATTATGGATTAGTAAAACTGGCTTAGATGCGCAAACAAAAGAAATTGCTGTTATCTCGCATAACTTAGCCAATGCGAGCACGGTAGGCTTTAAAAAGAGCCGAGCAGTATTTGAAGATTTACTGTATCAAAATATCAATCAACCTGGTGGACGTTCAGCACAAGACACTGAAATGCCATCTGGATTAATGCTAGGTGCCGGTACCAAAGTTGTAGCCACACAAAAAATTCATACCCAAGGCGACATGCTTAATACCGACAATGCCCTAGATTTAATGATCCAAGGCGAAGGTATGTTTGAGATTTTAATGCCAGATGGCTCGTCTGCCTATTCGCGTAATGGCCAATTTACCATGGACGAAGAAGGTAACATTGTAACACCAGGCGCAGGCTACTTATTACAACCTCAAGTTACGGTTCCTGAAGATGCCTTGAGTATTATTGTTTCACAAGATGGTGAAGTTTCCGTTACCTTGCAAGGCCAAGCTGAACCAGCGGTTATCGGGCAAATTAATACCATTAATTTTATTAACCCAACGGGTTTAGAGCCAATTGGCCAGAACTTGTATGTTGAAACCGCTGTTAGTGGTGCGCCTCAAGAGGGTGTTCCGGGCTTAGAAGGTTACGGGTTAATCGTACAAGGCGCTTTGGAAACATCAAACGTTAATACCACTGAAGAGCTGGTAAACTTGATTGAAAGTCAGCGTGTTTATGAAATGAACTCTAAAGTTATTTCTGCTGTTGATCAAATGCTTAGCTACATTAATCAACAATTATAAAAGTTGAGGAAGGTATCATGAACGGCAAAAAAAATTCGATAGTATTTACCTTATTAAAGGTCAGTATAGTTACTTTACTTTTCACTGGTTGTGCTAGCACCGAACAGGCAAGAACATTACCAGATGATCCTGATTTTGCGCCTATTTTGCCTGAAATGGAAGATGAGCCTTTAGTGCCAACAGGCTCACTTTTTAAACTCAATTATATTAATAATATATATTCAGACTCCAAAGCACATAGAGTTGGCGACATTATTTCTGTCATTTTGAGTGAAAGCACTCAATCACAAAAAAGTGCTAAAACTGAGTTAACTAAAGAAAACAGTGCATCGTTAAACCCTATTACAGGATTTGGTGGCGCAGCCGTAAACTTTAATAACAAGGCGATACAGTTTGGCTATGATCAATCGTCAGACTTTTCTGGTGATGCTAAAGCTAATCAAGGAAACAGTTTATCTGGCAATATTTCTGTGCATGTTTTACGCGTGCTACCTAACGGAAACCTGATGATTCGTGGCGAAAAGTGGATGTCGTTAAATAATGGTGATGAGTTTATACGCTTAACCGGTATTGTTCGCTCACAAGACATTAGCTCAAGTAATACTGTTACCTCAAGTAAAGTCGCTAATGCTCGTATCGAGTATGCTGGCACTGGAACTTTTGCAGATGTACAAGAACAAGGCTGGTTGTCTAAGTTTTTTAGTAGCTCTTGGTGGCCTCTTTAGAGGGAAATATGATGAAAAAGTATTTATATAGTTTCATTTGTTTGAGTGTGTTTTTGTTCGTATCTGAAGCAAGTGCTCAGCGTATAAAAGACCTAGCAGATGTAGCGGGTGTAAGAAGCAACCAACTTATTGGTTATGGTTTAGTGGTAGGTTTACCTGGCACAGGTGAACAAAGCCCTTTTACAGAACAAAGCTTTAAAACCATGTTAAGTAACTTCGGTATTACTATGCCGGCCAACTTAAAGCCTAAAATTAAAAATGTTGCAGCCGTAGCTGTACATGCTGAATTACCTGCGTTTTCAAAACCGGGTCAAAAAATTGATGTAACAGTTTCTTCAATGGGCAGCGCACAAAGCTTGCGTGGCGGTACGTTAATTCAAACCATATTAATGGGATTAGATGGTAATGCTTATGCAGTAGCTCAAGGTAGCTTAATTGTGAGTGGTTTAGGTGCTGAAGGGTTAGATGGGTCAAAAGTGATTGCAAATACCCCTACGGTAGGGCGAATTGCCAATGGTGCTATGGTGGAACGAGAAGTACTTTCACCATTTACTTCGGGCGATCATATAACCTTTAATCTTCATAATGCTGATTTTACTACGGCTAAACGACTTTCAGATACTATAAATAATTTAATCTCTGGTTCTGCTCGCGCAATTGATGCGACGTCTGTAAGAGTAACTGCGCCTAGAGATGCGGCCGACAGAGTGAGCTTTTTAGCCACATTAGAAAACTTAGAGTTTGAACCGGGCTCACCGTCGGCAAAAATTATTGTTAACTCGCGTACGGGTACCATTGTTATTGGCGCAGATGTGCGTTTACTGCCTGCGGCAATAACACATGGTGGCATTACAGTCACCATTAATGAGATTGAAGGAGTTTCGCAACCTAACGCATTTTCTGAGGGAGAAACGGTAGCAACAAATCAATCAATTATTGATGTTAAGCAAGACGACTCTCGCATGTTTGTTTTCGATCCCGGTGTTACTTTGGATGCATTAGTACGAGCAATAAACCAAGTAGGTGCTGGTCCTGGTGATGTTATGGCGATACTAGAAGCACTAGACCAAGCAGGTGCACTTCGGGGAAATTTGATCATTATATAATGATCAAGAGAGCCTAATTATGACAACACGTATTGCAGATGCACAAAACTTCTTAGACATTAATGGTTTAAACTCTATTCGCCAAGATGCGAAAACGGGTGATAGCGCCGGTAAAAAAGAAGCATTAGAGCAAGCTGCAAAACAGTTTGAAGCTATTTTTATGCAAATGTTAATGAAAAGCATGCGTAAAGCACAAGCCGTATTAGAAGCAGACAGCCCACTTAACTCCGAATCAACTAAGTTTTATCGTGACATGCACGATCAACAAATGTCGCTTGAGCTTTCTAATAATGGTGCGTTAGGGCTTGCACCCTTAATTGTTCGCCAACTTGGTGGCGACACTGAAAACTTTACGCCGCATACCATTTTACGTAGTGACGGTAACCTTGATAGCAGAGGCAGTGTTCGCATTAGCGAGCCTTCACTGATAAGTGCTAATAGCTTAGTCAAAGATTCGTCAGCGGATCAGGATCCTAGTAAAGATCGTCAAACTAATGGCTCTATTGCCGCCCAAGCCGCAAATATGCTGCAAAGCCCTACATTTACAGAGCCTAAAGATTTTGTAAGTGCCTTAACCGCAGATGCAAAACGTGTTCAAGACAAAATTAATGTTCCTTTTGAAGTGGTCATTGCACAGGCCGCACTTGAAACCGGTTGGGGCCAAAAAATTATCAAAACCAATACCGGTGAAAGTTCAAATAACTTATTTAACATTAAAGCCGATAGCCGTTGGACTGGCGAGAAAGTTCATAAAGAAACCTTAGAGTTTGAAGATGGCGCTATGGTGAAAAAACGTGAACCGTTTAGGGTTTACGAATCAATCGGTCAAAGTGTTAACGATTACCTAAATTTATTAACAAAAAGTGAACGCTATCAAGGTGCTTTAGAAAAATCTACAGATGTGGAGCAATTTTTGCATAACCTACAGAGTGCTGGTTATGCTACCGACCCCAATTACGCTAAAAAAATCTTGGGAACACTTCGGACAGTAACTGGCTTATTAAATAAATAAGAACACCGCTAATTTCACTGTTGAAATTAAGGTTACTGTAGGAGTTTAGGTCATGTCGATTAATCTGTATCAAACTGGTGTAAGTGGTTTACTGTCCGCGCAGCAACAGTTAGCGACTACAGGGAATAACATTGCTAACGTTAATACTGAAGGCTATACCCGCCAACGCACCGAGCAAGGCGCAGCGGTAGGAAACTATAACGGTGGTAACTTTGTTGGCTCTGGTACGTATGTTCAAGATATAACTCGCCTATATGATCAATTCTCTTATAAAGAACAATTACTCAATAAAAGTAATTTGGGTAATGCTGATTCGATTAGTTTAGACCTTAACCAATTAAACGAAATAATGTCATTTTCTAGTGAAGCAATTGACGGCTCAATTCAGCGTTTTTATCAAGCGGTTAATAGCATAGCAGACAATCCAAATGATATTGGCTTACGCAACATCGCTCTGAGCCAAGCCAATGTTTTAGCACAAGACTTTAACAGCATAAGCAATAATTTAGATCAACTTGAAAAATCAACAAACGGCGAAATAGAAGAAATGGCGAGTAAAATATCGCAAATTTCGCTCGACTTAGCAAAAATTAATGAACAGATATTACAGAACAAAGATATCAGCCAAACGGGTCAGCCGAATGACTTACTAGATAAACGAGATCAACTCGTAAATGAGTTAGGTGAATACACCTCAGTTAGTACTATTGAAGATACTCACGGCGTAATGACCGTGATGATCGGCAACGGCGCGACCTTAGTTGCTGGCATTACACCGTTAACAGTCAGTGTAGAAGCGGGCATCTCAGACCCATTACAAACCAGATTACAGTTAAATAGTCGCAATGGTAAAGTAGCACTTGATGCCTCAAAACTCGGTGGTGCTATTGCCGCTAAAATCGAATATCGCGATGAACATATTACTCAAGCACGCAGCGAACTTAATCGTCTTGCAATGGCGGTTTCGCAAACATTAAATCAATCGCAAGCACAAGGTTTGGACTTAAATGAAGAGCAAGGTCTAGATATTTTTACCGACATCAACAGCACATTGCTGCAAACTTCAAGAGTGTTATCTTCTTCAAAAAATTCAGGCAGCGTGGAAGCCGGTATCAACATTACCGATGTTTCTTTAGTGCCAACCAATGAATTCAGCGTTAAATACGACGGCAGTGATTACATCATGACGAATACTCGTGATGGCTCTACAACAACCTTGGTAGAAACAACACCGGGAGTTTATCCAACAGAATTTGGCTTTGAGTTTATCGTTAACTCAGGCACGCCAAACGCGAATGATAGTTTTACGCTGCGTCCTACAGAAAATAGCGCAGCTTTAATGAAAGTAACCCTTAATGATCCCAAAGGCATAGCAGCAAGCTCTGCTATTGAAGTACAAGCAGATGATAATAATGTTAGTAATGGCTCAGTAAGTATCGTTAATGTTACCGACCCAGAAGTCGCCCGTTCTTTTACCGATACTGTAAATGCAGATTTAACTGTCGATGTTTATGAAAGTGCACCAGGTGTTTTTGACTATCGAGTTTTTAATGCAGCAACGCCACCACCTGCAGCAACAATAGCTAGCGGTAGCTTCGCGGCAGGCTCAACAGCTGTGGTTGACATGCCTCCATCACCAGCAACCGCAGCTTTTCAAATTGAAATAGCAGGTTTACCGGTAGGACAAGGCGCGTTAGCCCGTGAAAAGTTTACTATTTCAGATGCTTTTGGCTCAGGTAACGCTAGCAATGCAACATTGATGGCAGCAACACAAGAAGAACAAATTCTTGGTGGCGGTAAACAAACCTTTAGCCAAGCATTAGCCACGGCTACTGCTCAAGTTGGTTCAAGTGCCAGTTCAGCTGAGCTAGTTGCTGATACCGCTCAGGCCTTATTTACTCAAGCTTATAACCGTAATCAATCTAATTCTGGGGTAAACCTTGATGAAGAAGCGGCAAACCTTTTGAAGTACCAACAAGCTTACCAAGCGTCGTCACAGATAATTTCAGTGGCAAATACTATATTCGACACTTTATTAGCGGTCTCTAGATAGGAGTTATTATGCGTGTTTCTACAGCACAGTTTTATAATCAAAGCGGCATGCGAATGTCTAATCAACAAAGTAGCGTTAATGACCAAATGAGCAACCTTTCGTCTGGCAAGCGAGTTGAAACTGCGAAAGACGACGCCATGGCATATAGCACGTTAGCGGGATATAAAAATGATTTAGCCAATATTGAAAAGTACCAACGAAACATAACTCAAGTTGAAAATCACAATAGTTTAATCGATACCTCGTTAGCAAATGCTGAAGGTATTATGAATGAACTAAAAGATTTAATGATACAAGCCAACAATGGCGTGTATTCAGCCGATGATCTTGCATCAATCGACCAACAGGCGAGTCAAAGTTTGCAACAAATTCTTGACATTGCGAACACTAAAGATGAAACCGGTGGTTACGTTTTTGCGGGTTATCAAATTGACGATGCCCCTTTTGTTTTACAAACAGATAACTCGGTTGATTATCGTGGTGACAATGGTGTTAGAGAATTACAAATAGCAAAAAATGTCTCAATGGCGAGTAATCAAAGTGGTGAGCATGTTTTTCAAAAAGTGCCTAATGCTATTGGTGACTTTTCAGCGACATACAATACGAATAACTCAGGTATAGGTGTTGAACGCGCGGTAGTCGCCGATGCAAGTGTTTATGATAGCACTGCTAACCCAGCCAACTTTACTTTTGAGTTTATTTCGGCAACTGAGCTCACTATTACCGATGGCGCCTCTAACGTTACTTCTATTACCGGCTACACACCAGGGCAAACCATTGCCTTTAACGGTATAGAAGTAAAGCTAAACGGCAATCCATTGCCGGGTGATAAATTCACATTAAAACCTGAGCAAGATATAAGTGTTTTTGACAATATTAAATCAGCTATAGATTGGATTGCTAATAAAGCAAGCGCTGGCGATGACCCACAAGTACAGGTTGATTTTAATCAAATTATTGAGCAATTAAGCGACTCAATGAACTACTTAACGTCGCGTCGAGCAGAGTCAGGTATTAATTTACAAGTTATAGATCGTCAAAAAAGTAATCATTTAGATACTGAACTCTATTTGTCGTCAGGTCGTTCGTCTATTGAAGATTTAGATTTTGCCAAGGCAATATCTGTATTTGAACAGTCGCAAGTCGCGCTACAAGCCGCACAGCAAACCTTTACTCAGGTACAGGGGTTAAATTTATTTAATTATATTCGATAAAAATTTGTGTTTTTTCTGTTTATATTGAGGATATATATCGAGTTGGTTAATTTTGGTACAGATGTTGCTTTTATCTAATCAGTAAAACTTAAAATTGGCGTTATAAGGGGTAATCCTTAATCGCAAAACTGGCTGTTAAGGCCAATGAAGTCCAAATACATTGCATTAGTTGTTTTAGTAATAAATTCGCAATTAAAGGTATGGGCTGAAATAAACAGTGTTGGAAGTTTGAATAAATCAACTAACGCAAAACAATGTAAAAGATAAATTAAATTTCTAGGAGTCTATCATGGCCTTATCAGTAGTAACTAACACGTCATCATTGAATGCTCAACGTAACTTAACTAAGTCTGGTAATGGTTTAGCAGTTTCAATGGAACGTTTATCATCAGGTATGCGTATTAATAGTGCTAAAGATGATGCGGCAGGTTTGCAAATATCAAATCGCTTAACCTCGCAAATTAACGGTTTAGGTGTTGCTCAACGTAACGCGAACGACGGTATTTCAATGGCACAAACTGCTGAAGGTGCTATGCAAGCCTCAACAGAAATATTGCAACGTATGCGTGATTTAGCATTGCAAGCGGCGAATGGGTCAAACTCAGCAGTCGACCGTGAATCACTGCAAAAAGAAGTTTCAGCATTGCAAACAGAACTAACTAGGATTGCCGATACAACTAAGTTTGGTGATCAAACCTTGCTTGATGGGACCTTCGGTACAAAAAGTTTCCAGGTTGGTGCTAATGCTAATGAAATAATTGATATGACCTTATCAAGTATTAAAGCATCTGACTTAGGAGCTGTATCTGGGCAAAGTTTAGCTATTACTGGTTTTGATAATACTGTTGTTGGTGCTACAACTGAGACTTTATCTTTTGCTGTTACAACAGCGTCTGGTACCAATACTGTTACTTTTGATATTGCTGTAGGGCAAGGTACTGACGATTTAATTGATGCAGTAAACGATAACGTAGGCGCTTTAGGTATTCGTGCTATCACAGATGGTTCAGGCTCAATTACTTTTTCATCAACTAATGAAGTAACTGCAGTTACTGCAAGTAGTAGTGTTGCAGGCGATGCTGGCATTTTTAATACTACTCCTGGTGCAGGTACATTAGGTGGTGCGGACACAGCAACAGGTGGTACAGCTGTAAATGCCATTAATGTTAGTGGTGCAACTGGCGCTGGCGCCCAATCTGCACTTGAGTCAATTGATGCTGCATTAAAACAAATTGATGAACAACGAGCTGACTTGGGTGCACTTCAAAACCGATTTGGTTATACCATTAGTAACCTTGCTAACATTCAAGAAAATGTTTCAGCATCGCGTAGCCGCATTCAAGATACTGACTTTGCGGTAGAAACCGCTAATTTAACCAAAAACCAAATACTACAACAAGCAGGCACATCAATTTTAGCGCAGGCTAACCAAATACCTCAAGCAGCAATTAGTCTACTTGGTGGTTAATATATTTAGCTCACTACTAAGCCATTACTTTTAAGTAATGGCTTTTTTGTTTTTAAATGTAAAAATGAAGTGTTTTTTCCATGACACGAAATTAAATCAGTCTTGATGGCATTAACTTTATTTAAAAATTTTAAACTAATTAAACTTTCTACGAAGAACTAAAATACTAATTTGATAGTCTAATGGAAAGTACTAATAGAAAGTACTAATGCCAATTGAGGGCTTTGTCTAATAAAACGAAATGACAGTTCTTTATATCTATACATATTGTTTTTAACCATTTTAATTTACCTTGCCACCTAATTTCGCTTAAATCAGTATAATTTAAGGTTAGTTTGAGGCTAGCTTAAGTTATTGATGTAAAATGTTTTTTTTGTTTTATTTTGACCTTTTTTAGATTTTTTCATAAAAAGATTAAAGTAATATTATGGTCTGCCGTTAAAGTAATTAGCACGGGGCCTAATCAATAAAATTAACGCTCCGAAGTTTAAAATTAACAATATATTATTTTGTACTTAGGAGTTCTATCATGGCTTTATCAGTAATTACTAACACTTCATCATTGAATGCACAACGTAACTTGTCTAACTCAAGTAATAACTTAGCTACTTCAATGGAACGTTTATCATCAGGTATGCGCATTAACAGTGCTAAAGATGATGCGGCTGGTCTACAAATTTCGAACCGTTTAACATCACAAATTAATGGTTTAGGTGTTGCTCAACGTAATGCTAACGACGGTATTTCAATGGCGCAAACTGCTGAAGGTGCAATGCAAGCATCTACAGACATTTTACAACGTATGCGTGATTTAGCACTACAAGCGGCTAACGGTTCAAACTCAGCAGCCGATCGTGATGCATTGCAAAAAGAAGTGACCTCATTAAACACAGAATTAACACGAATTGCGGATACTACTAGCTTTGGTGACCAAAAATTATTAGATGGTACTTTTACCGCTAAAAGTTTCCAAGTTGGTGCTAACGCTAATGAAACAATCGATTTGAGTTTATCAAGTATTAAAGCGACTGATTTAGGTACTGTATCTGGTCAAAGTCTTACTCTAGCGAGTTTTGATAATACTGTTGTAGGTGCTGCTGCTGAAACACTAACCTTTGAAGTTGCAACTGCATCGGGTACTAGCTCGGTATCTTTCGACATTGGTGTTGGTCAAGGTACAGATGACTTAATTGATGCAGTAAATGAGAATGTAGGTGGTTTAGGTGTTCGTGCTATTTCTGATGGTTCAGGTTCAATTACTTTTACCTCAACAAATGAAGTAACAGCTGTTACTGCAAGTAGTAGTGTTGCAGGCGATGCCGGTATTTTTCTTACTGCTGGTAGCACAGGCACTCTAGGCGGCGCAGACACTGCGACTGGTGGTACATCTGTAAATTCAATTAACATTAGTGGCTCAGATGGTACTGGGGCACAAACTGCACTTGCTTCAATCGATGCAGCTTTAAAGCAAATTGATGAGCAACGTTCAGACTTGGGTGCGCTTCAGAACAGATTTGGCTACACGATTAGTAACCTTGCTAACATCCAAGAAAATGTTTCAGCGTCACGTAGTCGTATACAAGATACTGACTTTGCAGTAGAAACAGCTAACTTGACTAAAAACCAAATATTGCAACAAGCAGGTACGTCAATATTGTCACAAGCTAACCAGTTACCACAAGCCGCATTAAGCTTGTTAGGTTAAGCCTCTAAGTGACACTAACATAAGTACTATGTTAGTAGCATAAACTAAGGAAGGGGCATAATACCTCTTCCTTTTTGTGTTTTTATAGTTAATGAAGTTTGCACCTTAAACAGTATTGATAATCGTAATTAAATTAATGCTTTAAGGTGATAAGGGAGTCAAATATGATTTTAGCTAACACCACCGATAGTAGTATTAATGCCAATAATTCATCAACAGTTGAATTAGTTAATGGCAATACTGAACGTACAACTTCAGAAAATAAAAGTGTTGATAACTTGCAAAAAAATGCCACAACTATAGGCACTTCCATTGCAGAAGAACAAAAATCCGTGAGTACCAGTGAAACGAATAAAGCGGAGAAAATGACATCTGAACAATTAAATAAAGTGGCGCAGCAATTGCAAGATTTTATGGGTGAAATGAACAGAAGTTTAGAGTTTATTGTCGATGAAGATTCAGGTCGAGATGTTATTAAAGTACTAGACAAGGACACTGGCGATTTAATTAAGCAGTATCCGTCAGAAGAAGTTTTGTCTATTATCTCAAAACTATCGAATGCTTCAGGTAGTTTAATTGATACAGAAATTTAGTCTCTATTAAAATATAAACTAAAACATAAATTTAAACGTAGATTAAAAGTGGTTATTTATTAGGTATACTGTTAACTAGCGCTTACAGCAACATATTTGGTGAAATTATGGTAGATATAGCATTTACAGGTATAGGTTCAGGTCTTCAGGTAACTGAGATTGTTGATGCGATTGTTGGCGCTGAACGTGCGCCATTTGAAAATCGACTAGTTACTAGACAAGCAGCAATAACAACTGATATTTCTGCTGTTGGCTCTTTAAAAGGCGCCCTAGAAGCTGTTGCTGACTCTATTGAAAATTTAGCCAGCGCAGATAAATATCAACAACGAGTTACCAGTGGCTCTGATAATTTTATTTCACTCAGTAGTAATAAAAATGCTGAAGTTGGTAGCTATTCAATTAATGTAGATAAAATCGCCACCTCTCATAAATTAGTTTCAGATGCATTTGTAAGTAGTGAAGCTGTCGGCGAAGGGGTTATGACTTTTACGTCAGGTAGCGAGAGCTTTGATATTAGTGTATCGGATACTGCCACGCTTAATGACATTCGTAACTCGATAAACGACAGTATTGAAAATACATCTATTTCAGCCACAATTATTACTGACGATAATGGTCAACATCTTGTTTTAACAAGTAAAGAAACAGGCCTTGCGAATGAAATAAGGGTATCTGTTGCTGAAGTAGCCCAGCCGGGCGATCTATTTGGTCCTAATAATACAGACAAAGTTGGCCTGTCGCGTTTAGCTTACGACACGGGTGCGTTAAACTTATCTGAGATACGTGAAGCAGAAGATGCCCAAATAACTATTGATGGTACGTTAGTTGTTAGTAGTAGTACTAATGAATTTGTCGATGCTATTGATGGAATAACCATTACTGCTACGCAGGTACATGACGTGGATGATGCGCCAAGCATTGCTACCACGAGTGAAAATAATAGTAATATAAAGCTAGGTTTAGAAGAGTTCGTCAATAGTTATAATGCGCTGGTTGACCTGAGCAAACAGCTCGGTCAGTCTGGCGAAAGTGCGGCAGGCCCACTAGCTGGTGACTCGCTTTTACGTGGTGTTATGAGTAAACTACGTCAAGAATTAAGTAGCTCTTTTTCAAGTGTAGGTGGTGAAAGCTTAACCTTAAACCAGTTAGGAGTGCGCTCAGATCGCTATGGTAAATTTGAACTAGATACTGATGATTTAGACGAACAAATAGCATTAAATGTTGATGCAGTGCAAAACTTTTTTGTAGGTACAGATGAAGTTCCAGGTTTTGCCGCCTCGCTTAAAACACTCACTGAATTTTACACAGAATCTGACGGTATTATTCAAGGGCGAATAGACAGTAAAAACAGTCAACTTTCAAAACTAGATGATGAAAGAGAAGCTTTTACCAGAAGAATAGATGCTTTAGAAGCTCGGCTTTATTCGCAGTATAACGCGATGGATTTATTGGTTGCGAATTTAAATGCGACTAGCAGTTACTTGCAGCAGCAGCTTGATAACTTACCAAGTGTAGTTAGAGAGTCTAACTAAGTAAAAAATTAAAGCCACTGAGTCACCCTATAATAATGGCGACTTAATAAAAAATCGTTTTAACGCTTAAGTTAAAACGATTTTTTTATTTTAGCCGAATGGCTTTTACTATATGAATAGTTTTAAGCTTTATTTGGTTTTAACTTCTTGTGCAGACAATCGGGGGGGATTAAAATTGGGTAAGTAATAAGTGCTATAGTTTTTGGTATAAATTGATAGCTTTTCTGTTTTTCTTTAGCTGTAAAATTTCTGATTTTGCTGAACGTTGAGTACTATTTACTTTGTTAACAAGTTGGTTGTCGAGGTTGGCTAATGTTTGAAGTTTTAGCGCATGTAATTGCAACTCTTCAGCAGTAAAACTTTCAAATAACTGATATATACTTTTTTCTCTTTGAGCGATTAAACTCAACAAGTTTGCTGTTTCAGGTGATGTTTCATCCGCTGTGTTATTTAATGCTAATTTGGCACTTTCATCTTCAATACCTGAGGTATCTAAAAGCGTTAACAGCAGTTCAGATACTTCAATAACTTCGTCTATAATTTCAACTGCGGATAACGCCACTAAAAGCTTACCTTGTCTTGATTATCAAGTGGAATATTATCCCAACCTGACTTAATTGGAATTAATATTTGTGCTATTTCATTAAGTTTATCAATGTCGTTATCTATACTAGCTGCCAGTAATTGCTCTGAGCAATAAAGATAGATAGAGGCTAAGTTATTAGATATTTCGCCACCTTGTTTAAAATCAAGCGAAGACTCTAGTACGCCAATAATAGCAATAGCGTTTGATAGTTCAGCACCTTTTTTTGCGTAATCTTTTTGGGCAATAGCACCTTTGGCAGTAGCAATGTTATCAAGCAATTTTTGAAATAACAGCGCAACTAGCTGATAAGGCGAAGCTTCTTGAGCACTACTTTTATTTACTTGTTGATATTTTTTTAATGACGCATGAGTCATAGATATCTCCAGTATTAATACAATAACGTTATTATACTAAAATACACTAAATTTGAAATTACAGACGATAAATTATACTAATGCTTGATTGTTAATAGTAACGGCAAAGCCTTCATTTTTAGCTTTTGCGTATGCACTTTGTAACACTTGGTGCTCAATCACATTTGGATCGTCAATTATGCCGTTATTAGTCACTTCAATATTGTCCCAGCCACGTGTAACCAGGTAATCTTCTATTTGTGTTAACTGATCTTCTAATGGCATATTTAATGAGAACATATTGAATTCATATCTGTCGCCTTTGTTTAAGTGATCAGTTGCTTTCATCAACTCGGCTGTACCGTTAATAATTAACATAGCGTAATCCTATTTTATTTAGCTTTTACTATAAGTATGCGTTTAAAGGTTAATTTAAACATAGTATTTTTGATAAGCGTATTTCATGCCAGTTTTAATTTTAGTTCAATAACTATAAGTAGTTTGTTGAAATATATACATTTACTCTTTATCTCATGTTGAATCTTAAATCAATATTCATACTATTTAGACTTACTTGATTAAGTTGTTATTTTTTTGACGTTATTAAAAACATGATTTGTTTTATCCTCACTTAAAAAGTTTAACGCACTATTGGTATTTATCGCCTATATCCGTTTATATCGGCAAGTGGTAATATTTCTTGAACTGACAATAAAATGACACAACAGTGTCAATTTATTGTTGATTAATAGCACCAGCAAGTTAATAATAAAGAAATATGATATAAATCAATACTTGTCAGGGCGCGTTGTAGTTATTTATTAAGCGTTACTTATCAGGACTCTTTTTAAAGATATTTTTTAATCTAGCTTTAAAGAATAATAGTCACGACCTAACATTAGCTAAGGGCATAACATGCAAGGGCAAAAACATATTCTAGTTGTCGATAACGACGCTGCCAGACGCCATCAAATAGAAACTGTTTTAGCTTTTGTTGGTGAGCACTTTTATATTTTTTCAGAAGATGAAGTTGATCAACACTTAGCAGACTTAACTAATGTACTAACTGTTATTTTATGTGGTGATATTACTGAAAAGCTACAAGAAATTATTAAATCACACCCAACATTTCCGTTTATTTATCATGATATTTTCGATAAAAAGCAGCTCAATGGTTACGTCAATGTTATTGGCGAACTCACTACGCCACTGAATTATGCCCAATTAACAGAGCTTATACACCATAGTCACCAATACCATAATAACTTACCATCTAAACGTGGTGTAAATGGTCCTAGCTCACTATTTCGTTCGTTAGTGGGTACTAGTGAACCTATGCAACAAGTGCGATTTTTAATTGAACAAGTAGCGAGTACCGCGGCTAATGTGCTTATTTTAGGAGAGTCAGGCACCGGTAAAGAAGTTGTTGCACGAAATATTCATAATTTATCAGATCGAAGCAAAGGGCCGTTTGTACCGGTAAACTGTGGCGCAATACCTGCTGAATTATTAGAAAGTGAGTTGTTCGGACACGAAAAAGGCGCCTTTACGGGGGCTATTTCTACGCGAAAAGGGCGCTTTGAAATGGCTGAAGGCGGCACGTTATTTCTTGATGAAATTGGTGATATGCCACAACCAATGCAAGTAAAATTATTACGTGTATTACAAGAAAGAACCTTTGAGCGCGTTGGCGGTGCTAAAAGTATAAAAGCCAATGTGCGTATTGTTGCCGCGACGCATCAACACCTTGAAGACATGATTAAAACGAACGATTTTCGTGAAGACTTATACTACAGGTTAAATGTTTTTCCCATTGAAACACCGGCGCTAAGAGAGCGCAAAGAAGATATTCCTTTATTGCTAAAAGAACTTATCTCAAGGTTTTCAGACGAACAAGGACATTCGGTTCGCTTTACTGACAAAGCTATTGAATCGCTGCAAGAACACCCTTGGGCAGGTAATGTTCGTGAACTGTCTAACTTAATTGAGCGTATGATTATTATGTACGGCGAACAAGTGGTTAACGTTGGCGAGTTACCGCTTAAGTATCGCCATTTAGATGTTGAAGATTATCAACCTGAGTATCCAGAAGAGTTACAAGAGCGCGAAGCAATTAATGAATTATTTGCAGGTTTTGACTATGATGACGACGAAGATGATGAGAATGATGAAACTAATGTTGAAGAAGTTGGGCTAAGCAATGGAAATACTGTTGATGTGCTGCCAACTGATGGCCTAAATTTAAAAGACTATTTAGCAGATTTAGAAGTATCATTAATCGTACAAGCATTAGATAAAAATGATTGGGTTGTTGCTCGTTCTGCCGAACTCTTAGATATGCGCCGTACTACGCTAGTTGAAAAAATGCGTAAATATAACCTTCAAAAATCGAGCTAATTATTAATATTCGATAATCGAGTTATGCCATGTGTGTAATGTTACGAATTTGATAGAATCTTTGTCTGTCGACTTTGAGTAATTATAAACAGTAATTATAAGTAACAAATTATTAGCAGTAATCATGTTCAAGTTAGTAAACGCCATTGTTTTTTAATCATTCAATGGCGTTTTTTATTCCTTATATTGCAATAACCCCCCCGATTAACACTGTATACTGGCTGTAATTTCATCATGTTTATCTGCCTTTTTTTAAACTTGTTAACCTTGTTTTAGAAACGTATTGCTCAGGCTTTCTCGCTTTCAGCCATTTTATTGACAGCAGTTTTTATTGGTATGATTCTTCTTAGTTGTTGAAAAATAACAACTTAATTGGTTGGCATAATTCATGCTTTATTCGAGTGTACTTCTTTACTTGGGTAAAATATTATGGCACTAGCCTTTTCGACATCGACCAACACTTCATCAGCCAATACTGTGCTGAACCGTGTATTTACTTCTTTTGAGAATGTGAATGTTAAACGCGAGCAATCAACTCGATTAGAAAATGAAAGTTACCCTGGTGAATTGGCGTTTTTACGTCAGCAGAACAAGCAACTACAGCATGTTATTGATGTTATGCCAACCGGGATGATAATGCTCGATGGTAACGGTATTGTTGTAAAAATGAACGATACCGCCCAACGCTTGCTCGACGAACCTATTCTAGGTCAAGCATGGTTTGACGTGATCAAACGCTCTTTTAAACCTAGAGCCGATGATTGGCATGAAGTTTCTTTAAACGACGGTCGTCGAGTTAAGTTAGAGATCACCGCTTTAGGAGACCAACCTGGGCAGCTGATCATGATCACCGATTTAACCGAAACGCGATTATTACAAGATAAGCTAGGTCAACTGCAACGTCTTTCCTCTTTAGGCCGAATGGTGTCTAAATTAGCGCATCAAATTCGCACACCTTTATCGGCAGCAATGTTATACGGCGCAAATTTGAGTAACAAAAAACTTAACGACGATGCAAAAAGCAATTTTCAAGAAAAACTTATGTTGCGATTACACGATTTAGAGCAGCAAGTTAACGACATGTTGTTGTTTGCAAAAAGCGGCAGCAAAGCAGTAGTAGAACCGGTTAATATTAATGAACTTATTGAACAAGCCAAACAAGCTATTGAACCGCAAATTAATCAAGCTGGCGCCAAAGTTAATGTAAATTTATGCAAGTCTAGCTGCGAAATTTTAGGCAATGTTAGTGCGTTGTCAGGTGCAATACAAAACTTAATTCACAACAGTTTATCGGTTATCAAAGAAACTGCTGTTATTGATATTAGTACTTATTGTCATAATGAATTTGCTTATATTAGCGTTAAAGACAACGGCCCCGGTATTAGTGAAGAGCTATCCGATAAAATATTCGAACCTTTTTATACCTCAAGAAGTCAAGGCACTGGTCTTGGTTTAGCAGTCGTTAAATCGGTTACTAATGCTCATCAAGGCGAAGTTAGCTTGATCAGTAAACCTGGCGAAGGGGCACATTTTTGTATCAAAATACCTTTGCTAGTAGGGGATAGTAAACCTTCAAAAACCTCGGAAAATAACCAAACAACATTTATGTCTAAGGAGCTTAGTAATGACCACAAGTAAAATTATGGTAGTTGAAGACGATGCTGGACTTAGAGAAGCACTGGTGGATACTTTGCTACTAGCAGGTTACCAATGTGTAGCTGTTGACTCTGGTGAAGACGCCCTAATAAAACTGAAGTCGCATGCCGTTGATCTCGTTGTTAGCGATGTTCAAATGGGCGGCATGTCAGGGCTATCATTATTAAAAAGTATCCGTAATAGTTATCCTAAATTGCCGGTATTAATCATGACCGCTTATGGCACCATTGACGATGCCGTACAAGCAATGCAAGATGGCGCTTGTAACTATATGGCTAAACCTTTTGCACCAGAAGTTTTACTTAATATGGTAAGTCAATATGTACCATTGCAAGTAAATGACGGATTCGATCCGGTTGTGGCTGATACTCAAAGCGTTGAATTACTTAGGTTAGCGAAAAAAGTAGCCAATACAGAAGCCTCTGTTATGGTGCTTGGTCCTAGTGGCTCAGGTAAAGAAGTGTTAGCACAATATATTCATAAATCTTCTGCGCGCAACCAAGCGCCTTTTGTCGCGATAAATTGTGCGGCAATTCCAGAGAATATGCTTGAAGCAACGCTATTTGGTTATGAAAAAGGTGCATTTACTGGCGCTATTCAGGCAAGTCCTGGTAAGTTTGAACAAGCTCAAGGTGGTACCATTTTACTTGATGAAATCACCGAAATGGATTTAGGCCTACAAGCAAAAATTCTTCGAGTATTACAAGAGCGTGAAGTTGAACGTATTGGCGGTCGTAAAACCATTAATTTAGATGTTAGGGTAATCGCTACGAGTAACCGTGACTTAAAAGATGCGGTAAAAGAGGGCGTATTTAGAGAAGATTTATATTACCGACTTAATGTATTCCCATTAACCTGGTTACCGTTGAATGAACGTCGAGATGATATTTTACCGCTAGCGACGCATTTAATTTCACGTATTTGTCAAAAAGATGGCAATGTAATCCCAGAGTTTACCCCAGCAGCACGTAGTAAATTATTGGCTTATACTTGGCCTGGAAATGTGCGAGAGCTAGACAATGTTATTCAACGTGCACTTATTTTGCAAAGCGACCGTTGTATCGATGTTAATGATTTACTGATTGATAACTTTGAAACACCGCAAGTACAAAGTGAAGAAGCAAGTGTAGAGAAAGCCGACAAACTGGGCAGCGAGCTAAAATTGCAAGAACATCAAATAATTTTAGATACTTTGCATGCTTGTAGAGGCAGTCGCAAAGATGTTGCCGAACGCTTAGGTATTAGCCCACGTACGTTACGTTATAAAATTGCGCGTATGCGTGATAGTGGTATTCAGATCCCAGCTTAATTTTGTGTAGTTATCGACATCTTGTTGATAAATTTGCAGTTAAAATTTTAAAAACGACGAGTTCATCGTCGTTTTTTTGTTTTTAATTTTTAACGTTTCTCATTGATTTTTAAGTTCTTTATTCTATTTTTTAGGCACTTGTAACGCTTAGGTTAACTCTCGTTTCTTTGAATTATATAGCTTGGCACTATGCTTGCTTTAATCATAGTTAATAGTAAGTAACAAGAAATTGACGCAAGCGAGATAGCCATGGATATCAAAACTAATTCTTTATACGCCCAGATGCAAAGCATGTCGATGGAAGCAATGGGAAATCGCCTTCCTATTGGTGAAGAAAATGGTATGGGCACACCGCCGGTTAGTAAGGCAGGTGGCGACTTTGGTAGCTTGTTAAAAGACGCAATAAATAATGTAAATGAACTACAACAAGATGTTGGTGCCAAGCGTACAGCGTTTGAAATGGGTGATCGCAGTGTTACCTTGGCCGATACTATGATTGCCGCATCAAAAGCAGGTATTGCTTTCGATGCTACCGTTCAAGTAAGAAATAAGTTTGTCGAAGCTTATAAAGAAATTATGAGCATGCCGGTTTAGCTCCAATAGCTAAAAATAAAAAGATATTTAAGCGGAGATAACTCAGTGGCCGATACAACAGACAATACAAATTTAATGTTAGCCGATGGTAGCAATGACTTAGTAGCTAATGACAGCGGAAATGACTCTGTTGGAGAGCAAAAGTCAGGCTTAGCTGCTGCTATGGGGAATGTTGACTTTCTTCGTCAAATTACTATTGTTATTGCACTGGCTATTTGTTTCGCCATTGCCATTTTTGTCATCATGTTGGCTAATCAGCCTGAATATCGCTTTTTAACTAAGTTGCCAACCGAGCAATTAATTAAAACCATGGACTTTCTTGACAGTAATAAAGTGGAATACCGTCAAGAAAACAACACCATATCGGTTGAAAGCGAAGAATATCAAAATGTTAAACTTATGCTTGCGCGTGAAGGCTTAACTGATGCGCCATCGCAAGGCAGTGAAATTCTCATGCAAGATATGGGGTTCGGGGTTAGTCAGCGCCTTGAAACAGAACGTTTAAAGCACTCAAGAGAGCAGCAACTTGCGCGTACCATTGAAGAATTAAAATCTATTTCACGTGCTCGCGTTTTATTAGCTATTCCGCGAGAAAACGTTTTTGCAAAACGCGAAAAAAATCCTTCAGCGACTGTTGTGCTAACTTTACGCCGTGGTCGCCTATTATCTGAAGAAGAAGTAGATGCCGTAGTTGATATTGTCGCTTCAGCTGTTCAAAATCTTGATCCAAATCGCGTAACTGTTACTGATCAAAACGGTAGATTATTAAATTCTGGTTCACAAGACTCTGTTTCATCCCGTTCTCGAAAAGAATTTGAAATTGAGCAAAAGCGTGAATCAGAATACATGGAAAAAATTGATTCAATTTTAATTCCTGTGGTAGGCCTTGGTAACTACACCGCACAAGTTGATGTTGCGATGGACTTTACGAATACCGAAGAAACGCAACGTCGTTACAATTCAGACTTACCAGCACTTCGCAGTGAAATGAAAGTAGAAGATAGTACAATTGGCGGCATGCTTGGTGGCATTCCTGGTGCGTTATCAAATCAGCCTCCACTCGATAGTAATATTCCAGAAAATGCTACAGGGACAGGTCAACAAACGAGTATGCCGGGCCGTAAACATTCTGAGTCAACTCGCAATTATGAGTTAGACGAAGCCATAAGTTACACTAAGCAGCAAACGGGCATTATCCATCGTATTAGTGTTTCTGTTGCTTTAGATTATATACCGGGTGTTAATGCAGAAGGTGAAGCGATGCCAACACCACGCTCTGTACAAGAAATAGCAAATATACGTCGAGTACTGCAAGGTAGCATTGGCTTTAATTTACAACGTGGTGACACATTAGACGTGGTAACGTTACCATTTTCTCGCCCTGACGTTGTTGTTGTTGAAACCGTACCGTTATGGAAAGATCCAACGATATATAAATATGCTAAATTACTTGGCGCGGTTATATTAATTTCAATACTGTTTTTTGCCGTTGTACGCCCTATGTTAAAACGTTTGATTCACCCAGAGCAAACTCCGAATGATTACGGTGATAAATCACTTGATAGTCATATCGATTTAGGTGATGAAACCATGGATATGCTTACCGCCGAGTTTGATGCCGGCGCAGTTGGCTTCGCCCCTGACGGTAGTTTACAATTACCTGATTTACATCGCGATGAAGACGTATTAAAAGCCGTAAGGGCATTAGTGGCAAATGAGCCAGAACTATCATCGCAAGTAGTTAAAAGTTGGTTGAACGAAGATGAGTGATGAAAATCAAGAATTAGCAACACAGCAGCCGTCTGGATTTGACGTCAATAAACTTGATGGTGGCGAAAAAGCCGCAATTTTATTATTGAGCCTGTCAGAAGAAGATGCTGCACAAATACTAAAACACTTAGAGCCTAAGCAAGTGCAAAAAGTGGGTATGATCATGGCCGGCATGGAAGATTTTTCTCAACAAAAAATCACTGCTGTACATAAATTATTTATTAACGAAATTCAAAACTTCTCTACTATTGGTTTCCAAAGTGAAGAGTTTGTTCGAAAAGCGTTAACTGCCGCATTAGGTGAAGATAAAGCCGGTAACCTTATCGACCAAATCGTTATGGGCGGTGGTGCTAAGGGCTTAGACTCTTTAAAATGGATGGACTCGAAACAAGTTGCCAACATTATTCGCAATGAACATCCTCAAATACAAACCATTGTTTTATCTTATTTAGACCCTGAACAATCTGCAGAAATAATGACCCAATTTGCAGATAAAGTGCGCCTAGATCTTATGATGCGTATCGCCAATTTAGAAGAAGTTCAGCCGGCGGCATTACAAGAGTTAAACGAGATCATGGAGAAACAATTTGCTGGTCAAGCGGGTGCACAAGCAGCGAAAATGGGCGGCTTAAAAGCAGCAGCCGACATTATGAACTACCTAGATACTAACGTTGAAGGTATCTTAATGGACTCAATTCGTGAGCATGACGAAGAAATGAGTCAGCAAATTCAAGACTTAATGTTTGTCTTTGAAAACCTTGCAGATGTTGACGACAGAGGCATTCAAGCTATATTAAGAGAAGTCCAGCAAGACGCATTAATGAAAGCGATTAAAGGTGCAGACGAAGCCTTAAGAGAAAAAATAATGTCGAACATGTCTAAACGTGCTGCTGAAATGTTGGCTGACGATCTTGAGGCCATGGGGCCCGTGCGCATAAGTGAAGTAGAAGCTGCGCAAAAAGAAATCTTGGCGGTTGCTCGTCGATTATCTGATTCAGGTGAAATTATGCTTGGCGGCGGTGGTGGTGGCGATGAATTCTTATAATATAGCCTCAATGAGAAATAGATAATGTCGACGAAGCCAACGCCAAAACCTGATAAGCAAGAAGATAAAAAATCAGCCCAAGTTGATACTTGGGCTGTTCCAAATGTGCAATCAGACATAGAAGAACCTCAAGGGCAGACTAATGCTTTAGGAAAATCACGCAATTGGCGTTATGAACCACCAGAAGAAACCAATGTTGCTGAGCCAGAACCTCTAACAGCACAAGACATAGAAGACATTCGCCAGGCGGCATTTGATGAAGGTTTCTCTCAAGGCAAAGCCGATGGTTTTGCTAAAGGCTTTGAAGAAGGTAAAATAAGTGGTCACGAAGAAGGGCTAAGCACTGGCCACAAAGAAGGTGTATCGCAAGGTCTAGCTGAAGGTAAAGAGACAAATGATCAGCAAGTTGCAGCCATGCAAGCGCTAATCGAACAATTGCACCAGCCTTTGCTTAACGTAGAAAAAAACGTTGAAGCGCAACTATTACAATTGGTAGTACAACTTACACAAGCTGTAACTAAACATGAAGCTAAAACCAATCCTGATATACTTTTATCTGCCATTGCAGAAGGTATTAAAGCCTTGCCAGGGCAAGAGTCTCAAACACAAATTTTATTGCACCCACAAGACATTAAATTGGTCGAGCAACAATTCGGCGCAAGTCATATCAAAGAGCAAGGTTGGCGTTTACTTGCTGCTCCACAGTTAAGTCCTGGCAGTTGCCAAATTGAAAATAGTACTTCAAATATTGACCTCAGTGTTAAATCACGTTTAAACGAAGTGTTGGAATCTTTTTTGCAAGAAGCATTACATCAATAATTTTTGCTTTTGAACGTCAAGTTTTTAACGATATAGGTATTTTAAGCAAAGTAAAAACGCATAAACTGTCATTAATATCGTAGTAACACTCACTATAGCGCAATGAGTAATTATTCTTTTCGTTTCAAAAAAGCAGAGTAAATATAACAAAATTGCAAGTCGCATCGTTAAATCACCTAAAAGCGTAAACATCCATGGTTGACATAAATCGCATAACAGAACGTTTAAAAAGCTGTGAAAAACTTATACATCCGCAAAGTGTTTCTGTGGCTGGGCGTTTAGTACGTGTAGTAGGGTTAACGTTAGAAGCGGTTGGCGTGAAAGCACCCGTAGGTAGCCAATGTTTAGTTGAAACTTCTCAAGGTGATCTTATTGCTGAAATAGTTGGCTTCTCGCAAGACACCACCTTTTTAATGCCAGAACAAAGTTTACAAGGCGTATTGCCTGGCGCGCGTGTTGTGCCGTTATCAACTAAAGCGCGATTACCCCTTTCTATGGACTTACTCGGGCGTGTTGTTGATGGCGTGGGTAAACCGCTTGATGGTAAAGGCCCATTAAAAGCGTCAGAAAATTATCAATACGACAGCAAACCTATTAATCCACTTTCAAGACGAGCCATTAGCGAACCTCTCGATGTTGGCGTACGCTCAATTAATAGTTTTCTTACCGTTGGTGTAGGACAACGTATGGGTTTATTTGCTGGCTCAGGTGTCGGTAAAAGTGTGCTATTAGGCATGATGACTCGTGGAACAAGTGCTGACGTTATTGTTGTTGGACTTATTGGTGAACGTGGTCGAGAAGTAAAAGAGTTTATTGAAGAAATTTTAGGTGAAGAAGGACGATCGCGCTCTGTGGTGGTTGCTGCTCCTGCCGATAATTCACCATTAATGCGTTTAAAAGGCTGTGAAACTGCGGTACAGATTAGTGAATATTTTCGTGATCAAGGCTTAAATGTTTTATTATTAATTGACTCACTCACCCGATATGCACAAGCTCAACGTGAAATTGCCTTAGCAGTAGGCGAGCCACCAGCTACCAAAGGTTACCCACCTTCAGTGTTCTCTAAGTTACCACAATTGGTTGAACGTGCTGGTAATGGTGGTGATGGGCAAGGCTCTATTAGTGCTTTTTTTACTGTATTAACCGAAGGTGATGACTTACAAGACCCTATTGCTGATGCCGCTCGCGCCATTTTAGATGGTCATATTGTGCTATCACGAAAATTAGCCGATGCTGGGCATTACCCTGCGGTTGATATTGAAGGTTCAATCAGCCGTGTTATGCCAATGGTAACGAGTGCAGAACATCAACAATTGGCGAGACAATTACGCCAAGTCTACGCGCTGTACCAAGAAAACAAAGATCTAATTTCTATTGGCGCTTATAGCCGAGGGACTGATCCAAGAATCGATCAAGCAATAGACTTACAGCCGGTGATTCAATTTTTCTTACAACAAAAAATGCTTGAAATTATTCCGTATGATCAAAGTTTAACTCAGCTGCAAGAAGTATTAGCTGCGGCACAGGCTCATGCTCAACAAAACCAACCTGCACAATAAAGTTAAGGTCATAACATCATGAAACAGTTAAATACCTTATATAAATTCGAACTCGAAAAAGAGCAAAAAGCCTCGCAAGCATTACAAGCAGCTGAGCTTGACTATCAACAAAACCAAGATCGCTTGAAAAACGTTAGCGATTATCGTTTAGAGTATATGCGTCGACTTAATCAGCGTTCATTAGAAGGAATAGACAGCGCGACGTATAGTCACTTTCATGCCTTTATTGCTAAATTAGATAATGCTGCTCAGCAAGTTAAAATCGCAGTGCATCAAGCTAAAGCATTAGTCGAGACTAGAAAAAAACAATGGTTAGAGCAGCGCCGTAAAATACAAGCGGTTGAGTTATTACGAGATAAAAAACTCGCCATTTTAGCGCTTGCCGCCAATAAGCAAGAGCAAAAAATGTTTGATGAAATTGCTACTCAGCAATATGTTCGTCGCAATAGATAAAATTAATTCCCTCACCGCCAGCTGGTATATATTTTAACACTTGCTTTCTCCAGATATGAAAAATATTACAGACCAGAAAAACTAAGTCATTCAAATCGAGCTAAACTCATCTAAGCCAAACTATACTTGTTTAAGTTGGTTTGGAACGATTTTTGCTTGATTATTAACAGCAAGTTACTTTTTAAATTGCGCTTATGTTTTAATTTAGGAAAGGTTGATTATGTACCAAGTGAGTTTATTGTCTTCTGATGTTGGTAAATCCTCTGATTTATTAGGGGGTAAAGGAGATATCGCCAATAAAAGTCAAGCTAATGGCAATGCGTTTTCTGATGTTATGGATCAACATAACCCTAATAAAAGCACCACAGAAGCGAATGCTAAAAAAAGTACAGGTGGCAATCTTGAGCCGACAGCGGCAGAACAGCCACCACTTATTGAAAAAAATGGCACAGCGATTAAACGCATACGCCATGATCTTAAAGATGCTCATACTTTACCTGTGCCTTTACCTGTAGAAGATGAGTCATCAATAGTGGGCTCAACTAGTGTTGTCAAATCAACCACTTTACCCGTTTCATTTGTAATCGATAATGAAGCTATGTCAGCAAAATTAAAAGCTGAAAAAGCCATAAATGATGATGCACACACTTTACCCGTGCCTTTGCCGATTGATGATGAATCTTTAGTTACTCATTCATTAGCTGAAAATGCTTATATCACACCTGTAACGGCAGAAGAAAAGACTTTAATATCTGCAGAAGAATCAACTGTAGATCCTGTAATCAATAAAAAAGCTAACGAGCATACACTACCTGTGCCCGTTGCTCCCACTCATGATAAAAATAATAGTCTTATTGCTAATGAGGCAAGGTTAAATGGCGCTAGCTCAGCGGTGAGTTCGGATAAAGTAGCATTAGCAAGTTCATCCCAGCAAGAGGTGAAAGCTAGCTTAAATGGTGGACAGGCTGTAGCTCAGAGTGCAGGTCAGAACGTGTCAGTAGGTACTGAAAAAAGTGCTGAACATGACGAAACAGTTGATCTGTTAAAAATGTTAAGTGGGGCACAGAAATTATTAACAAAATCAGCACAAGCTACCAGCGTAGAAAACAGTGTAAATAGCGGTATAGAAAAAAGTATAGATAACACTGAGATTAAACCTAATACGCAACAAAATGTATCCGGTACAACGACTAAAACATCGGCTGAGTCATTACAAGATAAGCGTATAGAAGCTGGAAAAAATACAACCTTTACTAGCGCGATCGATACCAAAATCCCTGCAAGTAATAAGTTGAATGAGCAAGCGATTAATGCCAATTCAACCGCCACTACAGATAAGCTAACAACGCCATCTGTAACGGATGAAATGACCAACCTTATCGACAGCACTAAAAATGATAAAAACAAATTAGTTGATAATAAAGATATTACAAACGAAAAGTCAGTAGCAGCAAATCTTTCTGATAATGATATTAGTGCCAACAAAAATAATGTCACTAAAGCACTAGAGTTAGCTCAAAGCCAAGAAAACGCTATGCATGAATCTACTGAACATAAAAAGGCTTTAGCGGCAGAACAAGCCACTGAAAAGCTAACTAATATTAAAGGCGATGCAGTTGCTGTAGAACACACTAAAAAATCAACAGAAACCCAAACCTTTGTTAATAAAGTCAGTGCAGCTGAAACCAACGAGTCAAAATTACCCGTAGCAGAATTGAAAAAAGAAGCGAATGCGGGTGATATGGCTCAACGACCTCAGGTTAATCAAAGTACAGCAACAGTAATACCAACTTCACCAACAGATAAAAATGCTGACGGTTCACATAAAAATACCGTAATTGATGAAGCAACTAAACTAGCGAATACTTCAGACGAAGAACAAACAACGTTAAAGTCGACAGACGATAAAAAAGCCAATCAAACTGAAAAAGCAATATCAGCCTTTAATCCTGTAATTAACCATTCAGTTAATGCGCAAGCCGCTAGAACCTTAACAAGCGCTGCAGAATTAAATGCGCATCAAGAGCAAAGCTTTGAAAATACCCTTAACCAACTCAATACCAATACCGTACAAACACAGAAATCTATAACCGCTATTAACACTGAAACCATTGCCATTTATCGTAAAGATTTTGCAAATGCGGTTAAAGATAAAGTGATGGTAATGATTAATCAAAAAATTCAACAGGTTGAAATACAATTAGACCCGCCTGAAATGGGTAATATTCACGTTAAAGTGAACCTACAAAATGAGCAAGCGGCAGTACAATTTGTTGTACAAAACCAACAGGCCAAAGACGCGCTAGAGCAAAATATGAACAAGCTACGCGAGATGTTAGCCCAAAGCGGTGTTGATGTTGGCGATGCAAACATAGAACAAGGACAAGCCAGTGAGCAAAACGAACAGGGCTTTAATCAAACGACCAATAACGGTACAAGTGTAGCATCAGCTGAAGATAACTTCGGTGAAAATGACTCGGCAGTGCTTGATGTGGTTAAAGCTTCATCAACTGGTGTCGATTACTACGCTTAATTGATGAATAGAGCCACAATACTTGATAAAACTCTTTGGTTTAGCGGCTATTCAACGATATAGTTTAACAAGTACTTTAAAAAATCTTCAAAGGAAGGGCAAATGGCTGACGAAAAAGAACTTGAACTAGATAATTCAGGTAAAAAAAAGAAGCTGATTATTATTATCGCTATTGTCGTTATTTTAGCTGCTGGCGGCGGAGCTGCCGCATTTTTTATGTTAGGCGGCGAAGATGAAACTGCACAAGCAGGCGTTGATACTGAACTAAGTGCTGATGGTGAAGCAGCAGAATCTGGTGCAGTAGCTGAAGGCCCAGCACTTGGTTCAGCCTTGTATGTCCCTATGCCCCGACCATTTCGTTTTAATGTGCCAGGCAACGCAAGAGATCGTTTTGTTGAAATTCGAGTGCAATTGCTTGTACGAGGAGCAGAAAATGAAGAAGCAGCCAAAAAGCATATACCGCTTATTGAAAGTACCTTACTCGGTGTTTTCTCACAATCAAGCGCCGACGATTTAGCAACAAGTGCCGGAAAAACTTCTTTAAAACAATCAGCTTTGGTTGAAGTGCAAAGTATTATGAAAGAAATAGAAGACGCTGATGTTGTTGAAAAAGTATTATTTACTGGCTTCGTAATGCAATAAAAAATAATAGCCAGATTAGCTAAACGCACTTTATAAATGCATAAAGTGCTAAAAAACAACAACTAGTAATTTTTCCATAAAACACGAAGTAAACAGCGTAATTACATTAACAAGATAAAGAGACTGTCGAGTGAGTGATTTATTATCTCAAGAGGAAATTGATGCACTTTTACATGGTGTAGATGATGTTGAAGAAGAAGACATTGTAGAAGACTTTTCCTCAGCTGAGGGGACGATGGATTACGATTTTTCTTCCCAAGATCGTATTGTGCGTGGGCGCATGCCAACCTTAGAAATGGTTAATGAACGATTCGCTCGTCATATGCGCATTAGCCTATTTAATATGATGCGCCGATCTGCTGAAGTGTCGATAAACGGCATTCAAATGATTAAATTTGGCGAATACGTACATACCTTATTTGTGCCAACCAGTTTGAATATGGTGCGCTTTAGACCACTTAAAGGCACTGCACTCATTACCATGGAAGCTCGTCTGGTTTTTATTTTGGTAGACAATTTTTTTGGTGGCGATGGCCGTTATCACGCGAAAATTGAAGGTCGTGAATTTACACCAACAGAACGTCGCATTGTGCAAATGCTACTAAAAATTATTTTTGAAGATTATAAAGAAGCCTGGTCGCCCGTTATGGATGTGTCTTTTGAATATCTTGACTCAGAAGTAAACCCTTCAATGGCCAATATTGTAAGCCCAACTGAAGTGGTTGTTATTAGCTCTTTTCATATTGAACTTGATGGCGGCGGCGGCGATTTTCATGTGGCACTTCCTTATTCTATGCTAGAACCTATTCGAGAACTGCTTGATGCCGGTGTACAAAGTGATAAAGAAGATACCGACATGCGCTGGTCGAAGGCATTGCGCGATGAAATAATGGATGTGCCGGTTGAAATTTCAACAAAATTTATCGAAGTTAAGTTGTCATTGCAAAAAATTATGGACATGAAAGCCGGTGATATTATTCCAATTGAAATGCCAGATCATATAACGGTGCTAGTGGAGAGTTTACCCTCGTTTAGAGCTAAGTTAGGGCGTAGTCGTGATAATTTAGCATTAAAAATAGAATCAAAAATTAAACGTCCAGAGCAAGTTAAATCTGAACTCACCATTCTTACTAAAGGTGGCAAGCGCTTAGACAACGATTCTGAACTGCATTTATTAGAAGATGATTTATAACCCGTTTAAAAAGAAAATTTTAAAATAACTTGATTAAATGTGGTGTAAAAATCGCATAACAGCATAATAAGTAATAACAAACGAGTAGCGTGGATATTTTGACGGTACGCGATGAAAATTGAGGCAATGCAACATGAGTACAGATAACGAAGATGATTTGAGCCAATGGGATGAAGCAATGGATGAGCAAGCCGCATCTGAAGCTGCAGAAACTGTTGAGTTAGAAGACCTACAAGAAGATAGTGAAACTATTTCAGGTGAAGAGAAACATAAACTCGATGCTATTTTAGACATTCCTGTTACCATTTCAATGGAAGTAGGGCGAAGCCACATTAGTATTCGTAATTTATTACAGCTTAATCAAGGCTCAGTTGTAGAACTTGACCGCGTTGCAGGCGAAGCCTTAGATGTATTGGTTAATGGTACCTTAATCGCTCACGGCGAAGTGGTCGTGGTAAACGACAAATTTGGTATTCGTTTAACCGATGTTATCAGCCAAGTTGAACGAATTAAAAAGTTAAAATAGCCACTAATGAAACAAATTTTATCGGGCATACTTATTTGGTTAGCTTTTGTTGCACCTAGCTTTACTGCAGAAGTAGTGAGTGAAGAGTTAGCGAGTGAAGAGGTAGTGAGTAATCAAGTAGCGAGTCAGACTTCATCACTTGAAGTGCTATCAACCGCTGACGTACCTTTAGGAGAAAAAGCACCTAGTACAGCACAGAGAGTACCCCCGGTAATAGAGAAAACAGCTCCGGTTGAAGTGGGGAAACACGTAGCCGCCAATATGGATGCCATGAGCATGATATTGTCATTACTGATGGTACTTGTGGTTATTGTTATTAGTGCGATGATATTAAAACGCTTTCAAGGTGTGCGGCATAGCATTAATGGGCTGAAAATAGTGACTAGTTTACATTTAGGCGCTAAAGAAAAGTTAGTTGTGGTACAAGCGGGGGAAAAGCAGCTGTTACTCGGCGTTACCGCTCAACAAATTAGTTTACTAGAAACACTTGATGAACCCTTAATAAGTACAAAAGAAAATAGCGTTGATTTTGCTCAGTCGATAGCAAAACTACTTAAACAAAAAGCGATAAAAACTTATGATAAACAAGAATAAAAAGTCATTATTATCATTAAACAAAATCGTAACTTTACTGGTTACGATTTTGTCGTTTTTACTCATTAGCAATACTAGTTTTGCTGCTGACGATCTTTCGTTATCGGCATTAAAATTAACCACTAATCCTGATGGCTCGCAAGAATATTCAGTAACCTTACAAATATTAATTTTTATGACTGCGCTGAGCTTTATCCCTGCAGCAGTTATTATGATGACATCTTTCACACGTATTGTGGTGGTTATGGCTATTTTGCGACAAGCTTTTGGCTTGCAGCAAACACCGTCAAACCAAGTCATTATTGGTATTACGTTGTTTATGACATTGTTTATTATGACGCCAGTTTACAACGAAATTAATGAACGCGCGATTCAACCCTATCTACAAGAACAACTAACTTCTGTTGAGGCAATTAACAAAGCAAAAGTGCCTTTACGTGCTTTTATGTTAGAGCAAACCCGTATTAAAGATCTTGATACCTTGGCCCAAATGGCGGGTATTGAACAAGTCGACCAGCCTACAGACTTACCCATGACCGTTATTATTCCAGCCTTTGTAATTAGTGAGTTAAAAACGGCATTTCAAATTGGCTTTATGTTATTTATTCCATTTTTAATTATTGATTTAGTGGTAGCGAGTATTTTAATGGCCATGGGTATGATGATGTTATCGCCGATGATCGTATCTTTACCGTTTAAGTTAATGTTATTTGTCTTAATTGATGGTTGGAACTTAGTCATTGGTACATTAGCAACCAGTTATGGCATGGGAGCAACGTAATGGGTCCTGAGGTATTTGTTGATATTTTACGCGATGCGTTATTGTTAGTTATTATTTTAGTAAGTGCTGTTATTGTACCTAGTTTAATTATTGGCTTGGTAGTTGCGGTGTTTCAAGCGGCAACCTCTATCAACGAACAAACATTAAGTTTTCTACCACGCTTAATTGTAACGTTACTCGCGTTAATTATGGGCGGTCATTGGTTGGTACAAAAATTGATGGATTATTCTATAAGGTTAATTGGCAGTATTCCTAGTGTGGTGAGTTAACCATGGAGTTTACTGAGTCAGTTATTAACCAAAGTATGGCTGACTTTTTACTGCCGCTTGCGCGTATTTCAGCCATGGTTATGGCCATGATAGGGTTAGGCGCTAAAGCTATTCCAGGACGGGTTAAATTGTTTTTTTGTTTAGCCATTACTGTTGCAGTAATGCCTGCACTTCCTCCTGCTCGAGTTGACAATATGTTTTCACTCGCCACAGCCTTGCTTGTTGGCGAACAACTCATTATCGGCATAATGTTAGGTTTTGTCACCGTAATGGTGGTTAACACCTTTACTTTAGCCGGGCAAATTATTGCTATGCAAACCGGTTTAGGCTTTGCCTCTTTGGTCGACCCTGCCAGTGGTACCAGCGTGCCTGCAGTAGGGCAATTTTTCTTAATTCTATCTTCATTGTTATTTTGGGCGATGGATGGTCATTTAGCATATTTGCAATTTGTAGTTGCCAGCTTTGACACTATTCCTATTCCCGCACCTGAATTTTCCAGTATTAAGTTTAAAGAGATTGCTGAATGGGGAGGGTGGATGTTTGCTACGGCATTGTCACTGGCAATTGCACCTTTAACAGCCATGTTATTAATTAACTTCTCTTTCGGTATTATGACCCGAGCAGCGCCTCAATTGAATATATTTGCGATTGGTTTCCCTATTACCATGTGTGCAGGTTTATTAATTATGTGGCTAACCATGGGGAATTTTTATAGTCACTTTGTTATGCAGTGGCAACGAGCTTTAGATTTTAGTTGCTACCTCATTGATTGTGGAGCAGCGCCCTAATGGCTGAATCAGACAGCGGTGAAAAAACCGAAGAACCCACGGCGAAAAAACTTTCCGACGCAAAGAAGAAAGGTCAAATTGCCCGTTCAAAAGATTTAGGAACCATGTTTGTATTGGTTGGCTCTGCTTTAGCGATTATGTTACTGGGGAGTTCTTTGGTTACCGGTTTGTCTACGATGATGAAGCGACTATTTAGCTTAAACCGAAAAGAAACCATGGATGTACATGCGTTATATCAAGTAGCAAGCGACGGCGTAAGTTCAATAATAGTGCCCTTTCTTTGGATACATATTATTATCGTTATAGCCGCCTTAATCGGTAATATGATATTGGGCGGGATCAGTTTTTCTTGGCAAGCTATGGCGCCTAAAGCAAGCAAGTTATCACCAATGGCAGGCTTTAAAAGAATGTTTGGCGTGCAAGCTTATGTTGAGCTGATTAAATCTATTCTCAAATTTTTTGTGGTATTTATTTCAGCTTATTTACTATTAAGCGGTTTGTTTGATCAAATAGTAAATTTAAGTACAGAAAACATTCCTAATAACTTTTCTCATGCCGTTTCATTGCTGATGTGGATGTTTCTAGCTTTGGCACTCTCTATTGGCATTATTGTTGTTATTGATGCGCCATATCAAGTATGGAATCACAATCGCCAACTGAAAATGAGCAAGCAAGAAATTAAAGACGAAATGAAAAACTCTGAAGGTAGCCCTGAAACCAAAGGCCGCGTTAGACGCGCACAATATGAAATGTCGCAACGACGTATGATGCAAGATGTGCCGAGTTCTGACGTGGTTATCACTAACCCAACGCATTATTCTGTGGCACTTAAATACGATGCTGAAGTCGGTGGAGCACCTATATTGGTTGCTAAAGGGATTGATGAAATGGCCCTGCATATTCGTACCATAGCCAAAGAGCACAATATTGAGATTATTGCATCACCAGCCTTAGCAAGATCGCTCTATTACACTGCCGAGCCCAACGAAGAAATTCCGGAACAATTATTCGCAGCTGTTGCACAAATCCTCGCATTTATTTTCCAATTAGACGCACATAAAAAAGGTAAGGCAAGCCGACCAAAAGCCGTAGCCAAAAACCTCCCCATTCCCGATGATTTTAGATATTAAAAGCAAAAGAGAAGCTGTCAGTTTTAAGCTATCAGCTGTCAGTTAAAGGGCGTTAGTTTAAAGTTTGAAGCTGTCGGCTTTCAGTTTGAAGATAGTTCAAGAACAAAAACAGCTGACAACTTAAAACTGTCTCTCTGTCTTAACTGACAGCTTAAAACTGATAGCTTACAGCTCTTTTTCCCGTTAGTTGGTCTGATTATTGCTTTTGTACGGTTATGTCAAAAAATTATCCTTAAGAGCTCATGCAGTTAGCCGCTACTTTTAATAATATAAAGAAACAAAAACTTAACCTACTTTCAGGGCTAGGTACGCCATTTCTTGTCATGGCGGCACTGGGTATGGTTATTTTACCGATGCCGGCGATGTTGCTTGATATTTTATTCTCGTTCAACATCGCGCTGTCTTTGGTGGTGTTATTAATTACAGTTTATACCCTAAAGCCACTTGAGTTTGGCTCTTTCCCTGCGGTGCTCTTAATTGCCACTATTTTGCGTTTAGCACTTAATGTTGCAAGTACTCGAGTTGTTTTATTGGAAGGTCATGAAGGCCCAGATGCAGCCGGTAAAGTCATTGAAGCATTTGGCTCGGTTGTTATCGGTGGAAACTATGCCGTTGGTTTAGTGGTATTTGCCATTCTTATTATTATCAATTTTGTTGTGGTAACAAAAGGTGCGGGTCGTATTGCTGAAGTTACCGCACGATTCACACTCGATGCTATGCCTGGTAAACAAATGGCGATCGATGCAGACTTAAATGCTGGTTTTATTACCGCAGATCAAGCACGCGAACGTCGAGTTGAAGTCACCAGCGAAGCCGATTTTTATGGTTCAATGGATGGTGCTAGCAAATTTGTTAAAGGCGATGCCATCGCTGGTATTTTAATTTTATTTATCAATATTGTTGGTGGTTTAATCATCGGCATGGTTCAGCATGACTTATCGTTTGATAGTGCGGTTGAAATTTATACCTTACTTACGATTGGTGATGGTTTAGTTGCACAAATTCCTGGCTTACTATTATCTGTTGGTACAGCCATAGTCGTAACACGTCAAAACACTTCTCAAGACATGGGCGAACAAGTTAGTAGCCAGCTTGGGCAAGGGAAATCACTTTATATTGCCGCAGCTGTTATGTTCGTTATGGGCATAGTGCCGGGAATGCCGCATCTTGCCTTTTTAACTTTTGCGGTATTAATTGCGGGTATCGCATTCTTTAGTAATAAATATAAAATCGCTAAAGCCGCACAATTGCTTGAAGACACTCACGCAGAAGAAGCACAAACCATAAAACAAGAAGCTGAGGTTAAAGACCTTGGCTGGGATGATGTTAATCATGTTGACATTATTGGTCTTGAAATAGGTTACCGACTTATTCCATTAGTAGATAAAGCCCAAGGCGGAGAACTACTTAACCGTATTAAAGGGGTTAGGAAAAAACTTTCACAAGAGTTTGGCTTCTTGGTGCCAGCCGTACATATTCGTGACAACTTGGATTTAGACCCGAATAGCTACCGTATTTCATTAATGGGCGTTACCGTTGGCGAGGCGGAAATTCGCCACGACAATGAGTTAGCGATAAACCCAGGCCAAGTGTTTGGTAAGCTTGAGGGTATTGCAACAAAAGACCCAGCCTTTGGTCTAGATGCCGTATGGATCAAGCAAGATCAACGAGAACATGCACAATCATTAGGTTATACGGTTGTTGACTCAGCAACCGTGTTGGCAACTCATTTAAGCCAAATTTTAACCAACAACACTGCACAATTGTTAGGGCATGAAGAAGTACAGAACTTACTTGATATGCTTGAGAAGAGTTATCCGAAGCTAATCGAAGGGCTTATTCCAGACGTATTATCGTTAGGCACTATCGTAAAAGTATTGCAAAACTTAATGAACGAAGGCGTTGCGGTGCGTGATATGCGCAGCATAATTCAAACATTAGTTGAATACGGCCCTAAGAGCCAAGACCCTGAAGTGTTAACCGCCGCAGTGCGTATAACCTTGCGTAAATTTATTGTTCAAGAGCTTGTAGGCCCAACCGTTGAAGTACCTGTCATAACTTTGTCACCAGAGTTGGAACAAATGTTGCACCAGTCTATGCAAATGGCTGGAGACGATGGCGCAGGTATCGAACCAGGCTTAGCAGAACGATTACAAAAATCTTTGACCGACGGTGCACAACAGCAAGAAATGGCTGGCGACACACCTATTTTATTAACGTCAGGCATTTTACGCTCAGTACTTGCTAAGTTTGTTAAATATACCATCCCGGGGTTACGTGTTATTTCTTATCAAGAAATTCCGGATGACAAACAAATTAAAATTGTTAGTGCTATTGGCCAGTAAAAAAATATTTCAACGTAGTTGTACTGAATGATAAGGGTTGGCGATGAAAATTAGACGTTATGTAGCAAAAGATATGAGAACTGCACTCGCGCAAATTAAAGACGAGTTAGGTGTAGATGCAGTCATTATGTCAAATAAAAAGATTGCTGAAGGTGTCGAATTAATGGCTGCGGTAGATTATAACCAAAATATTAAACCTGCCGAGCCGAAACAAGAAAATAGCCCTGCAAGCCCAGAGCCTAACGCATTCAATAATAGCCAACCAGCGAGCCGGGTTGATATAGCTGAAGACACTGTCGCCATCAGCAGCGCCCCACAAGCTGCGGAGCAAACCTCAAATGTACCTGTTGATAGTTTAGCTGCGTTATTAAGCAGACAAGTTCAGCAAAATGGCTATGATAAAGCCCCTGCCACACGGGCGTTTAATAGCAATATAGAAAATTCAGCCGCTAACGTGACCACGCATTCAGCTGTAAAACCTAATACCGCAGAACAAGTTGCTGAACAAGATATTGAGCAACAGTTTAAAAACTTCACTTCTCGATTAGAGCAAAGTTCAGCTGTTGAACCTAGCAACGACTACCCTAGTCAACAACAAGCTAATATTAATCATTCAGCAAACTTAAATAATGGTTTTGAAAACAAACCTGCTCCTAGCGAACGTCAAATAAGTGGCAGTGAGTTTGAAAACATGCAAAAAGAAATGTCGTCTATTCGCCAGTTATTAGAGCATCAAATGTCTGGATTAATGTGGCAAGACATGGCACAAAAAGATCCAATGCGCGCGGTACTCGTTAATAAATTAATGGCGATGGGTTTAAATGAACAAGTAGCAGATCAAATTGCGGGTTATATTCCTGCTAATAGTGAAGAAAAAGACGCATGGCAACAAGCAAAACATATTATAGCGGAACAATTAAATACGACGAATAACGATATAATTCAGCGCGGTGGTGTAGTTTCTCTTGTCGGTCCTACCGGTGTTGGCAAAACAACAACCATTGCAAAGTTAGCGGCTCGTTTTGCACAAGCACATGGTGCTGATCAAGTGGTATTAATTTCAACTGACAGTTACCGCATTGCTGGATTTGAACAACTGGCCACCTACGGTCGCATTATTGGCTGCCAAGTAAAACTTGCTAATGATGGCGATGAACTAGACACCTTGTTACAACAGTTTTCGCAAAAGAAACTCATATTAATAGATACCGCAGGCATGGGGCAAAGAGATATGCGCCTAACCGAGCATTTGACTACCTTAATTTCTAATGCGCGTGTTAGAATTCGCAATTACTTAGTGTTAGCAGCCAATACACAACAACGTGTTATGCAAGAAAATGTTGAACGTTTTAAACGTATCCCTCTTGCCGGTTGCATCTATACTAAACTAGATGAAAGTCTTAGTGCAGGTGAAATTATCACTACCTCACTACAAAACGGATTAGCTATTGGCTATCTTACTGATGGACAAAGAGTTCCAGAAGATATTAAGGTTGCAAATGCTGAGAAATTAGTTACGCTTGCAGATAGAATGGCAAATAAGTCTCAAAGCTCAAATGCTGTTTCTTGGCGCACACCCGTAACAGCCGTTGCAGTGTAGTCGCCTTTAAATTGGCAGAGCAAGTATACTGATTGAATATTTACGTCAATTGGTATTATATAGAGAAATTACTTAGATGATAGATCAAGCGAGCGGCTTAAGAAAAATGCAAGATCCCCAACAAATTAAAGTCATAGCAGTTTCAGGTGGTAAAGGCGGCGTTGGCAAAACCAATGTCTCATTAAATACTGCTATTTCCTTAGCTAAACTAGGCAAGCGCGTACTGGTGCTAGATGCCGATTTAGGTCTAGCGAATGTTGACGTTATGCTAGGCCTACGGGTGCAACGAAACTTGTCTCACGTATTATCGGGCGAATGTGAACTGGACGATATTATTATCCAAGGTCCAGGTGGTATCAATATAATTCCTGCAACATCGGGCACACAATCTATGGTAGATTTAACGCCTGCTGAACATGCTGGGCTAATACGTGCCTTTAGCGATATGCAAACCAAATTTGATATTTTAATTGTTGATACAGCCGCTGGTATCTCCGATATGGTTTTGAGTTTTTGTCGAGCATCTCAAGACGTATTATTGGTTGTATGTGACGAACCTACTTCAATTACAGACTGTTATGCACTTATGAAGCTGTTAAGTCGCGATCACGGTTTATTCAAATTCAAAGTGGTGGCGAATATGGTGCGCAGTGCCAAAGAAGGCCAAAACTTATTTGCCAAGCTTTCAAAAGTTACCGATAGATTTTTAGATGTAACTTTAGAGCTTGTTGCCGTAGTACCCTTTGATGAAAATATTCGAAAATCAGTGAGAAAACAACAAGCAATTGTTGAAGCATATCCTGACTCCCCTGCATCTATTGGCTTTAAATCTCTTGCCAAAAATATTATCAGCTGGCCAGTACCCAAAGAGGCTTCAGGACATTTAGAGTTTTTTATCGAGCAATTGCTAGAACACTAACAACCAAAAAAGTGAGCTATAGTGGGAAAACTACATACTTATAGTGTTGATAAATCGGCTTTGTTAGAACAACACACGGTGCTTGTAAAGCGTATCGCTTATCATTTACTTGCCCGATTACCCGCTAGTGTAATTGTGGATGACCTTATCCAATCGGGCATGATAGGCCTACTTGAAGCATCAAACAATTTTGACAATACCAAAGGTGCCAGCTTTGAAACTTTCGCTGGCATTCGCATTCGTGGTGCTATGTTAGATGAGATTCGACGCGGTGACTGGGTGCCTCGTTCAGTGCATAAAAATAGCCGTATGATCAGCGAAGCAATAAAAAACTTAGAAGCTGAGCACGGTCGCGATGTGAGCGACTATGAAGTCGCTGAAAAGTTAGAACTTTCAATTAATGAATACCATCAAATTTTAAACGAAGTCAGTGCAGGTAAAATACTCGGTATTGATGATTTAGGTGTGAGTGAAGATGTTATTGAAGTTGCTCATAGTCAGCAGCCAGATGAACCCTATGCTAATATTGAACAGAGCTTTTTCAAAAAGTCATTAGCTGAATGTATTTCCTCTTTACCCGAACGAGAAGCTTTAGTACTGTCATTGTATTATGATGAAGAGCTTAACCTTAGAGAAATAGGGCAAGTTCTTGACGTGAGTGAATCTCGGGTTAGCCAAATACACAGTCAAGCGATGCATCGATTAAAAGCACGTATGCAATCTTGGCAAAGTTAAGTAGAATAGTTAACTATAATAATAGAAACGTAGAAATTTAAATGTTCTCACCGGAGGGTGCCTTGGATAAAAATATGAAAGTACTTGTTGTTGATGATTTTTCAACAATGAGACGAATAATCAAAAACTTGTTGCGTGACTTAGGCTTCACCAATATTTCAGAAGCAGACGACGGCAACACAGCACTGCCGATGCTTAAAGATGGTAACTTTGACTTTGTTGTTACAGACTGGAATATGCCTGGCATGCAAGGTATTGATTTACTTAAAGCCATTAGAGCAGACAGTAATTTATCTCACATACCGGTATTAATGGTAACAGCTGAAGCTAAGAAAGAACAAATTATCATGGCGGCGCAAGCCGGTGTTAACGGCTATATTGTAAAACCATTTACGGCAGCAACGTTAAATACCAAGCTTGACAAAATATTCGAACGTCTTGGTTAATTATCAATTTTTGTTAAGCAAGGCTGTTTTATGAGTACAAAAACTAATGTCCATATTTCTTTAGAGCAAGCAAAGTTATTGGTTGAATACATTGAGTCTGATCAACAAACTAAAGCGAATGAATTAATAGCAGAAATTCAAAGCCCAATTAATTCTGAACTATTCGAAGAAATAGGTAAGTTAACCCGCCAATTACATGACTCTTTGAATAACTTTCAAATTGATGAACGTTTAAATGACTTAGCGACAGCAGATATTCCTGATGCTAAAGAAAGATTAAATTTTGTTATTAGTCATACCGAAGAAGCTGCTAATAAAACTATGGACGCCGTTGAAGCAATATTTCCGGTGGTTGATGGTATTCAAAAGCAAATTAGTACGGTTAATCCGTTGTGGCAAAAATTAATGCACAATGATCTTGATGTCGTTGAATTTAAAGCTTTATGCCAAGATATTGATGTTTTATTGAAAACAACTGAAAAAGAAAGCAGTAAAATTCATCGCTTAATGACAGATGTTTTAATGGCACAAGACTTTCAAGATCTTACAGGCCAAGTTATTCGAAAAGTAATTGATTTGGTACGCGAGGTTGAAGAAAGCTTAATTTATATGTTAACCGCTTTTGGTATGTCCTCAGAAAAAAATAAATCTGACCAGCTTCCTAAAGTAGGTGAAAATTTAGTTGAAGGCCCAATTATTAACAGCGAAAATCGCCAAGATGTTGTTTCAGGTCAAGACGACGTTGATGATTTATTATCAAGTTTAGGTTTTTAACAGGAGTTATCAAATGTCATTTGAACAAGATGAGGAAATTCTACAGGATTTTTTAATTGAAGCTGGAGAAATACTTGAAACCTTGTCGGAGCAATTAGTTGAGCTTGAAAATGATCCAAATAATGCCGAGCTACTTAACGCTATTTTTAGGGGCTTTCATACGGTAAAAGGCGGCGCCGGATTTTTATCACTTACTGAGTTGGTAGAAACTTGCCATGGTGCTGAAAATGTTTTCGATACCTTAAGAAACCAACAGCGAGCGGTTACTTCAGCGTTAATGGATGTGATCTTACAAGCATTAGATACCATTAATGAACAATTTGCCCAAGTGCAAAATAAAGAAACGTTATCAAAACCGAATCCTGTTCTTATTACCGAATTACACCGATTATCTCAACCTGAAACTCAAGATGAACAAGCCCCACCTGTTGTTGAAGTTGCTAATGAAGCCCCAGCTGCACCAGCTGAACCAACGGCTTCAAATGACGAAATGTCAGAAGATGAATTTGAGCGTTTATTAGACGAGCTTCATGGTGGTGGTTCACCAACTCCAAGTGCCCCTGTAGCGCCTAAAGCCCCAGTATCAAATAGTAATGATATTTCGGATGACGAATTTGAATCTTTATTAGATGAGCTTCATGGCAGAGGTTCATTTTCTTCAGATGTTAGCGCCCCAAGTCCGGCGCCAAAAGCTACTTCACCCGACGAAATAAATGATGCCGAGTTTGAGTCTTTGCTAGACGAACTCCATGGTAAAGGACAAGGCCCCAAGCCTGCAGCAGCGGCCGCTGAAAGTCCGGTCGAAAAACCAATAACACCACCAGCGGCAAATGTACCTGCCCCGAAAAGTCCTGAAGCTAAAGCTGAAGTAAAGCCTGTCGTTCAATCAGCATCGGAGGCAGGTGACAAAAAATCGGCACCAGCAAAACCAGCTCAAGCTGAAACAACCGTTAGGGTAGACACTAAGCGATTAGACCAAATTATGAATATGGTTGGTGAGTTAGTGCTAGTGCGCAACCGCTTAACTAGCCTGGGTTTGATCAAAGAAGACGAAGATTTAACTAAAGCAGTATCTAATTTAGATGCTGTAACAACTGATTTGCAAGGCGCGGTAATGAAAACGCGTATGCAGCCTATTAAAAAGGTTTTTGGCCGTTTTCCTCGGGTAGTACGTGATTTAGCACGTAGTTTAAATAAAGAAATTAAACTTATACTTGAAGGTGAAGAAACCGATTTAGATAAAAATTTGGTTGAAGCTCTTGCCGATCCATTAGTGCATCTTGTACGTAACTCGGTTGATCATGGTATTGAATCGCCAGATAAACGCGTTGCGGCAGGTAAGTCACGAGAAGGTGTTGTTGTATTATCGGCCTCACAAGAAGGTGATCATATTCTCCTCACTATTCGAGATGATGGTGCAGGCATGAACGCAAATAAACTAAAAGAAATTGCCATTGAACGAGGCGTTTTAGATGTCGATGCAGCCGCACGAATGTCTGATAAAGAAGCTTTTAGTTTAATTTTTGCTCCAGGGTTTTCAACTAAAACTGAAATTTCAGAAGTTTCTGGCCGTGGCGTTGGTATGGATGTGGTAAAAACCAAAATTACCCAACTTAATGGCACCGTTAATATCGACTCAGAAATGGGTGTTGGCACCATACTAGAAATTAAAGTGCCATTAACATTAGCAATATTACCGACATTAATGGTTGTCATTGGCAAGCAAACTTTTGCGCTACCTTTAGCTGCTGTGAATGAAATATTCCACCTTGATTTAACCAAAACCAATGTCGTTGATGGGCAGCTAACCATAATAGTACGTGAGAAAGCGATTCCACTATTCTATCTTGATCAATGGTTAGTGCGAGATTACGTTGAAAAGCCTCGAGATCGTGGTCATGTGGTAATTGTACAATTAGGTAATCAGCAAATTGGTTTTGTTGTTGACAGTTTAATCGGCCAAGAAGAAGTTGTTATTAAACCTTTAGACAGATTATTACATGGTACACCGGGTATGGCAGGCGCAACCATTACCAGCGATGGTGGTATAGCGTTAATTATTGATGTACCTAACATGCTTAAATATTATTCTAAAAAATCGATACTGAATAAGAAGTTACGTTCATAATACGTTTTAATATTAAGTTAACAGCGACAGGAAGTAGATTGTAAATGTCTTTTAAAGTATTGGTGGTTGATGACTCCAGTTTTTTTCGACGCCGAGTAACGGACATTCTCAATAATGATCCTGAGCTTGAGGTTATCGATGTTGCTATAAATGGTTTAGAAGCAGTTAAAAAAGCAATTGCGCTAAAACCTGACGTAATAACCATGGATATAGAAATGCCGTTACTAAACGGCATTGACGCTGTTAAACAAATAATGGCGCAAGCTCCTACCGCTATAATTATGTTCTCTTCGTTAACGCATTCAGGTGCTAAAGCGACACTTGAAGCTTTAGATGCCGGTGCGTTGGACTTTCTACCGAAAAAATTCAATGAAATAGCCAAAACCACAGAGGATGCAGGAAGTTTATTACGACAACGTGTCAAACAACTGGCAAGAAAGAAAGGTGCAGCATTACCCAGAATTTCTACTTTTCGATCTCGAGCTGCGGTTGATGCTAAAGCTAATTCAGATAATACAACTTCAGCTAGAACATCAAAAGCGACTGCTGATATCGGCAAATATCCTAATGAAAGCGTCAATAAAAAAACAGATAAAAGTTATAAGCTTTTAGCTATAGGAACCTCCACCGGTGGGCCTGTGGCTTTACAGCAGCTACTCGTTCAATTACCAAAAGATTTTCCCTTACCTATTATTTTAATCCAACATATGCCAGCTACATTCACCTCAGCTTTTGCTAGTCGATTAAATACACTCTGTAAAATATCGATTAAAGAAGCAAGCTCTGGCGATATTTTAAAACCTGGACATGCTTATTTAGCGCCTGGCGGTAAGCAAATGATCATTGATGGTACAGAAAATGCAGCAAAATTAAGAATACTGGAAGATAATTCTGAGCGGATTGCTTTCAAACCTAGTGTTGATATTAGTTTTGCTTCAGCTGCTAAAGTTTTTGGCGGTAATGTTTTAGGGGTAATACTCACCGGAATGGGTGCCGATGGTCGTGATGGTTCGCGGTTGTTAAAAAATAAAGGTGCTACTATCTGGTCACAAGATGAAGAGTCTTGTGTGGTATATGGTATGCCGCAAGCAGTTACCGTGGCAGGAATATCAGAACGTTCACTGGCGATTGACAGCTTTCCATCTGCAATTCTTAAGGAAATACAGCATGGATAAACTAAGTATATCAGGCTTGTTAATTGCCATTTTGGCGATATATTTGGGCTTTATAATTGATGGCGGTTCAATTTCTTCATTATTAGAATTACCCGCATTTATTATTGTTTTTGGTGGCACGCTAGGCGCAGTTATGCTGCAGTCATCACAGGTTCAATTCTTACACGCTATTACATTACTAAAATGGTTGTTTGTACCACCTAAATATGATGTTGAGCAAGGTATAGAATCAATTGTTGAATGGGCTGAAAAAGCACGAGAATCTGGTTTTTTATCTTTAGAGTATATTGCCGAAGAAGAGAACGATTTTTTTGTGAATAAAGGCTTAAATTTACTGGTTGACGGTGCCGAAGTTGAAAACCTAAGGGTTTCACTTGAGTTAGATTTAGATTTATACCGAGAACACAATTTACGCTCTGCACACGTTTTTGAATCTATGGGAGGTTATAGCCCAACAATAGGTATTTTAGGTGCGGTACTTGGCTTAATTCATGCCATGTCGAATTTAGCTGATCCTGAGTTACTAGGGCAAGGTATTGCCACAGCATTTGTTGCCACCATTTATGGTGTTGGATTTGCAAACTTAATATATTTACCGATTGCGAATAAAATTAAAGCGATTGTTCATCAACAAACCATGTATCGTGAAATGATGACAGAAGGAATAATCGCTATAGCTTTAGCAGAAAACCCACATGCCATTGAAAATAAGTTGTCGGCATTTCGGTTAGAACAATGAACCGTTTAAGAGCTCGTCGACATTTAGTTGAGCATGAAAATGTTGAGCGCTGGTTAGTCTCCTACGCAGATTATATGACATTATTGTTTGCGCTTTTTGTTGTGCTATATGCCATGGCAATGGTCAACGAAGAACCTTTTGAAACCGCCACAGAATCAATAGGTAAAGTATTTCAAGCTAATGAAGAGCAACCCAAAAATCGCGGCCATGGAGATGACATATTACCGGTAAATAGCGCTAAAACTAAAAAGCGTTTATACGGTAATGGCATTTTAACGGACGCTGGCCCTGAACTTGTAACAGGTGAAGTTACTTTATCAAATGTCTCAGATGCACAAGTAGGTACTACCTTAACGTCTTTAGAAAAAGACCTACATGAAGCATTATACGAATTAGTTGAGTCTGGTTATGCGCAATTGCAAATAGATGGCGATTGGTTAGAAATAGAATTAAATAGTGGCTTACTTTTTCCTAGTGGTTCTTCATCACCCACCAATGCCGCTAAAGATATATTGTTGGTTATTTATCAAGTTATTGCTGATGCTAGTAATTACATAAGAGTACGCGGATATACCGATAATCAAGCTATTGAAACAGAAATTTTCTCCTCTAATTGGGAATTATCGGTATTTAGAGCAACCGCAATTTTAAGAGAATTAGAAAAGCTATCTTTAAATCCTGCTCAAATGGCTATTGAAGGTTATGGACAATATTACCCAAGTGCAGATAATGCCACAGCCACTGGACGGGCAAAAAATCGCCGCGTTGTCATTGCCATTTCTAAATACGGCCTCGAAAAAGCTAATTTATTGGCAACACCTACTATTTCCGTTAAAGATGTTGAAGCCATTAAAAATATTGCTACTGAGCAAGATGATGAAATTCGCATTATTAGGCTTGAAAATGGTGGCATTCGCATAACAACAAGAGCGGAAGCTAATAACACCGAAGCCACTAATCCAACGGAAGAAAAAGAAAATGAATAATAGGAATTACGCTTGGTAGTTTGGACGGTTGCAAATCAAAAAGGTGGAGTAGGCAAAACTACCACCACGATAGCCTTGGCTGGATTATTAGCAGAACAAGGGCACCGTGTGTTGCTTGTTGACACCGACCCGCATGCCTCATTAAGTTATTATTTTGGTATTGAGTCTGAAGACTTAGAGTTAAGTGTTTATGATTTGTTTATGCAAGCTGCAAATAAAGAGCAAATTATGCAGAGCATGTGTCCCTCAAGTTACGAAAATATTGATATATTGCCGGCAACTATGGGGCTAGCGACTCTTGACCGTTCACTGGGTAACAAAGGCGGTATGGGGTTAGTATTAAAGAAAGCATTACAGGCAATTAAGAATGAATATGATTATGTCTTGATTGATTGCCCGCCTGTTTTAGGGGTGTTAATGGTAAATGCACTTGCCGCCAGTGATAGAATTATTGTGCCAGTACAAACTGAATTTTTGGCACTTAAAGGTTTAGACCGGATGATGAAAACATTAGATATCATGCAAGGGCAGCAACCCTCAGCGTTTAAATATACCATAGTACCAACCATGTTTGATAAACGCACAAAAGCATCTATATTAACTTATCAAAAACTCTTAAGAGCATACGGCGAAGCTGTTTGGACAGCTGTAATACCTATTGATACCAATTTTCGAAATGCCAGTAATGCGCAAAAAGTACCTTCAGACTTCGCGCCTAAGTCTCGTGGTATTCTCGCGTATCGAGATTTATTAACCTATCTAGTTAACTTAACTACACAGAGTAAGTAAGCACATGTCAAAATCTTTAGCAGCAAGTAAAAAATTAATGCAAAGCTATTTGTCAGAATTGCTTAATGAAGACGTAGAGCCAAAACTTGCGCCTCAAGCTAAAGAAAGCTCAGTATTGCCAGTAAAAGAAAAACAAGCACAACCATTAGAAAGTTTGCTCAATAATGCTAGTTTGTTGCAAATTGCCCAAGAGGCTGAAGAAACAGTACAAATTAAACCTTTATCATCAGCAAAAGCTAGCAATAAAGACTTACTTGAAAAATCAAAGGCTGAAGAACCACAAGTTAAAATAGAGCACGCTAACACAATACACAACGACACTATTTCACCTAGTATAAAATCGAAAGTGGCGATTAAAGAGCCCAACGTCGATGTTAATGTCAAAAATGCTGATGAAATTAAAACCCGTAAAAGCTTAGGTGGGTTCACAGAAAGCAAACCGCTAAGTTATCGCCAAGGCGATTTTCAAGCCATGTTCTTCGAAGTTGCTGGTTTAATCGTTGCAGTGCCACTTGTTGAGCTGGGTGGTATACATAGTAATAATAAAGCCACGCCACTGATGGGCAAGCCTGATTGGTTTAAAGGCGTTATGCTACACCGAGACGAAAAAATTAATGTCGTTGATACCGCGCTTTGGGTAATGCCTGAGAAATGTGACCAAGCATTGCTATCGGCACTTAATTATCAATACATTATTATGCTGAACAATTCTGAATGGGGTTTATCGGCTGAAAAATTGATAGATACCGTAACGTTAAAGCAAGAAGACGTTAAATGGTTAGATACGCCAAACAAGCGTCCATGGCTTGCTGGACTGGTAAAAAACCGTATGTGTGCACTGTTAGATGTTGATTCCTTAATTAAGTTATTGGAAAAAGGTGCAAATATAAAGCAAGATTAATTGATGAATTTAATCTTGCCAGTATACTTAGAGCATAAGAACTTTAGTTAAATAGAAATTTAAAGAGGTCAGCAGTATGTCTGATGAAAGACGCAATGCAAGTGAACGTGTAGATATTAATGATGAAGTTCTCCAATGGGTAACGTTCAAACTTGATAGCGAAACCTATGGTATAAACGTAATGCAAGTCCAAGAAGTGTTACGTTATACAGAAATAGCCCCTGTTCCTGGCGCTCCTGTATACGTTATGGGTATTATTAATCTTCGTGGCAATGTTGTTACCGTTATCGATACTCGCGCAAGATTTGGGCTTGAATCTGCAGGTATTACAGATAACACACGTATTGTGATCATTGAAGCTGACAGCCAAGTTATTGGTATTTTAGTTGATAGCGTTGCAGAAGTTGTTTATTTACGCGCTTCAGAAATAGACGTGGCACCCAATGTAGGTAACGATGAAAGTGCTAAGTTTATTCAAGGTGTATCTAATCGAGAAGGTGAACTGCTTATTTTAGTTGATTTAAATAAACTACTTTCAGATGACGAATGGGATGAATTAAAACAATTCTAACCATAACCAATCAGCCTGCCTTAGCGGGCTTTTATTTCTAGCGAAGCCAATAGTACTATGGAAAATATTCCTGCAAACTTAATCAGTTTAATCGCATTTGCCATTGTTATGCTTGTTGCCATGCTTTTATTGGCACTTAAAAATCGTTTTGCTCAACAAATCTCAGCATTAAAACTTCAAATACAAAGCCAAGATCTACAATTAATAGAATTGCAAAATTTGCTCGCTAGTAGTGAATTACAATTAAAAGCCATTCAACAACAATGTAATGACTCGCAATTAGAAAATGAACAAGTCAGTAAGCAGCTAGAACATCGTATCAAAGTAGCTCAAGAGCAGTTTACTAATCAATTTGAAACTATAAATCAGCTTTTACATCAACAACCTGAAGACAAGCTTTACTCACGTGCACAAAAATTAGTTGAACTCGGTGCCGATATAACCGAAATTATGCGTGAATGTGATATACCACGAGCAGAAGCAGAAATGCTCCTCGCAGTACATCGAAAAAATGTGGCTGAATAATTAAAAGCATTACGATGTTTTGCTAAATTTGAACGCCAATTACATTTTTAAATTAAACTCCTCAAGCTCACATGATAAACTAATCGATATAACTTAAATTTATGCTTAACCGTGGCGTATGGCTATTGGTTAAATAACAAGGAACCTGTCGTGAACAGTTCAAAAAAGATTACAATAATAAAGCCGATAAAATTAAATTTGAAAATGTTGTTTGTAATCATATTTTCTATATTTGTCAGCGCATGTTCATCAACACCTTCTAACGAAAAATCTGTATCAGATCCCAAAGATCCACTCGAAGCAATAAATCGACCTTTTTGGACATTTACCTGGGACTATGCTGATAAATATGTCTTTAAACCTGCTTCAGAAGGTTATGTAGAATACGTACCAACAGACTTACGCGCAGGCGTATATAACATGGCATTAAACTTAAATGAGCCATCAACAATCATTAACCACTTGTTACAAGCAAAGTTTACTGAAGCCGCTAAATCTACCGGACGTTTTGTTTTAAACTCTACTATCGGTCTTTTAGGTTTTTTCGACCCAGCAAGTGATTTTGGTTGGAACCGCAAAGAAGAAGAGTTTGGCGAAGTACTTGGCAGCTACGGCGTTGGCGATGGGCCATTTTTAATGGTGCCTGCTTTAGGTCCTTCTTCAGTACGTGAAGAAGTCGGCGACTTTGTTGATAGTTATTATTGGCCACTTGCCATTATAGACTTTTGGCCTAACTTAGTGCGTGCAGGTATTATCGGTTTAGAAACCAGAGCATCGCTTGCTGATCAGGAAAGTATCATTAAAGATTCTATCGACCCGTACGAATTTGTTAAAAATGCTTACTTTCAAAATATGCAATTCAAAGTTTATGATGGCAACCCACCGATTGAAGTTGACCAAGCAGAAGAAGAAAACATTGACGCCTATCTAGAAGAGCTAGAAGGCATGTAAAGTTAACTTCCTACAGTAAAGTTAGAAATAAGAAGCGAACTATTGTTCGCTTTTTTGATATTGAGCGATGGCTTTATCAAGGTATTTAACAGAGAAGTGAAGCATGATAGGTCTTAGCAGTATGAAGTACGCCGTTAATACAATCACTACCGATGCTGCTAGCGCTAATCCTTGCAAATTAGCAATAAATAGAAAGGGCGGGATCAGCAAGGCGAGTTTAATGATGTTTAATACGAACTTTTCAGGTGCAGAAAGCTTAGCCTGCGCTAAAGTTAAAATGGCTTGTCGTTGATGTAAACTAAACGCTTGTAGTGCCGGTATTTTGTTAGAAGAAAAATAAATAGTCATAAAGTTTCAATTCAGTATTCGCATAAAGCAAATATATCACTTTGATACAAAAATGACACTTAATGTGCCACGAGCAAATAAAATAGTTAACCTCATATTAAAGTGATACTCCCAAGCGTAAAACAAAGCCGTTCATTATTTAATTTTAGATAAATTTGTTAAAACGAGTTCCTCAGTGGCGTGCAATTTGCTAGAATTGCCGAAAATTTTATCAGTAGGTGATTTTTAAATGAATATCATAGAAGCTAACTTTGATGCAACCGGTAAGAAATTCGCAATTGTAGTATCTCGCTTTAACAGTTTTGTTGTTGAGAGTTTACTTGAAGGTGCAGTAGATGCACTTAAACGTCACGGAAATGTTGCAGAAAGCGATATTACCGTTATTCGTGTTCCAGGTGCATATGAGTTACCTGTAGCCGCTAAAAAAATCGCTGCTAAAGGCGGTTACGATGGCATAATTGCTATTGGCGCTGTTATTCGTGGTGGCACACCGCATTTTGATTTTGTTGCAGGCGAATGTAATAAAGGTTTAGCACAAGTTGCAATGGAGTACACATTACCCGTGGCATTTGGTGTTATTACTACAGACACTATTGAGCAAGCTATTGACCGTGCAGGCCTTAAAGTAGGTAATAAAGGCGCTGAAGCAGCGTTAAGTGCATTAGAAATGGTTAATGTGCTCGATAAGTTATAACAGGAAACTATTGTGAAACCATCACCTAGAAGAAAAGCCAGAGAATTGGCAGTACAAGCGGTTTATTCTTGGCAGCTAAGCCAAAATAATGTTGCTGAAATCGAGTTAAACTTTTTAACTGATAACAGCGCTCGTCGTTTCGACATCCCATACTTTCAACAATTATTTAATGGTGTAACAACCAACGTTGGTAGTATTGATGACAAAATAGCCCCACATGTTGATCGTCCATTAGATGATGTTGACCATGTTGAAAAAGCTGTTCTTCGTGTTGCGGTTTATGAGCTAACAAACTGTTTAGATGTACCTTATCGTGTCATTATCAATGAAGCGATTGAACTAGCTAAATCGTTTGCGGCTGACGATAGTCATAAATTTGTAAACGGCGTGTTAGATAAAGTCGTTAAGCTTGTTCGCCCGAACGAATAGTATAAAACTGGTTGTAATATGAAAGAGTTTGAATTGATCAAACGCTACTTTAGTGAGCAGATGATTAAACGCAAGGATGTTGTGCTTGGCATAGGAGATGACTGTGCAATAGTTACTCCTTCTGAGCGTCAGAATATTGCAATTACTACCGACACCTTGGTCGCTGGCGTACACTTTCCGCATGAAACAAGTGCACGCGCGATCGGCCATAAGTCGATTGCTGTAAACCTATCCGATCTAGCTGCTATGGGCGCTGAGCCTACTTGGATTTCATTGGCCATTACATTACCAGAAGTTGATGTAAAGTGGGTTGAAGAATTTTGTAAAGGGGCATTTGAATTGTGCGAGTTTTATAACGTGCAATTAATTGGTGGCGATACCACACAAGGCCCTTTAAGCATTACACTTACCGCTCAAGGTTTAGTACCTCATAATACCCACCTTAAGCGCTCTGGTGCAAAAGCGGGTGATTGGATCTATGTTACCGGTGAAATTGGCGATGCGGCCTTAGCACTTAAACACATATTTAAAGAAGTTAATGTTGCGCCTGAATATCGAGAAAGTGTACAACGGAGTTTAGACTTTCCAACCCCTAGAATACTTGCTGGACAAGCCCTACGTGGCTATGCAAGTTCCGCTATAGATCTTTCCGACGGTTTAATCGCAGACTTAGGCCATATTTGTACCGCGTCTAAAGTAGGTGCCAATATTGTACTTGACGATTTACCTATTTCTAATGCATTGCGTGATACTGTTGGATTAGATAAAGCCTATGAAATGACATTAGCGGGTGGCGATGACTACGAGTTATTGTTTACCGTATCTGAAGACAATAAAGTGGGTATGGAAACAGCTTTAGCTAATACAAGTAATACTATTACATGCATTGGTCAGATTAACGGAAGTGAAAAAATCACAACCACTTTGAACAGTAAGCCTGTTTCTATTCACGCTAACAGCTTCGAACATTTCTCCGGTACTAAAACCTGAACATGAAAAAATCTACAGCAAATTTTCGCCTTTTAAATCCCGTGCATTTTCTAGCACTAGGTTTTGGTAGTGGATTAGCACCGAAAGCACCAGGCACTTTTGGAACGTTAGCAGCTGTACCCTTATTTTTATTAATGGCGCCACTGAGTAATACTGTTTACTTGGCGCTTTTAGTCCTTATGAGTATCGCTGGTATTTATATTTGCGGTAAAGCGGCAGAAGATGCTGGTGTGCCAGATCATGGCGCCATCGTATGGGACGAAATTGTAGGTTTATTAATCACCATGTTTTTAATGCCAGTAACATGGCAAACACTATTAGTAGGTTTTGTTCTATTTCGATTTTTCGATATTTTAAAACCTTGGCCTATTTCCTTTATCGATAAAAACTGTCATGGCGGTTTTGGCATTATGCTTGACGATATAGTGGCAGGTATTGCTGCTTGGGCGTGTATGATGCTTATTTTTTATTAAAAGCAAAGTATCAGTAATACCAATTGAAATAAATAATCAATCATTTTAAGGCGGTCTAAATCGTCAATAACTGCGTTGTTTTCAATCCCAATAGCCCGCTATTGCTCAATCAAACGCCTTATTATTGAACAATTTATCCTCGCTTAAAATTGGTCAATAACTTATTACATTTGGTATCAAGTATTTATAAAGCGTTCAAATGTAATTAAAAAAGCCAAAGAAGTTATTCTTTGGCTTTTTCGTTTTTAGTTATTGGTTAAATTAATTTAACAACCTAACTCTAATAGTCGCTTCAATTTGCTTTAACTCTTTAAGGGCTAATTCGCGGCTTTCAACTTCAATATCGATAACTACATAACCAATTTGATCAGCCGTTTGTAAATATTGTGCAGCAATGTTGATATTGTGCTTAGCAAACATTTGGTTAATTTGAGTTAATACGCCTGGCTTGTTGTGGTGAATATGTAATAAACGACTCGTACCAACATGACCAGGTAGCGATACTTCAGGGAAGTTAACCGCAGACAAGGTTGAACCATTATCTGAATATTTCGCTAGTTTACTTGCTACTTCAAGACCAATATTTTCTTGTGCTTCTTTAGTGCTACCTCCAATATGAGGCGTTAAAATAACATTGTCAAAAGCGCGCAATGGGCTAACAAACTCTTCTTCGTTACCCTTAGGTTCAATCGGAAATACATCGATTGCGGCACCGGCAACTTTTTTACTGATTAAAGCATCCGCTAACGCATCGATATCAACCACAGTACCGCGAGATGCATTAATAAATATCACGCCGTCTTTCATCACTTCAAATTCAGCTGTACCCATCATGTTTTTAGTTTGAGGTGTTTCAGGCACATGCAAGCTTATAACGTCGGCTTCTTTTAATAATGCTGTCATTGTTGGTGCTTGGCTTGCGTTACCTAAAGGGAGCTTAGTTTCTATATCGAAAAAGCGAACTTTCATGCCTAACGTTTCCGCTAGAATGCCTAATTGCATGCCGATATGGCCATAACCAATAATACCTAGGGTTTTACCTCTAGCTTCAACTGAACCCGCAGCCGACTTATTCCAAACGCCACGATGTGCTTGGGCACTTTTTTCAGGAATACCGCGCAGCAACAATAACGTTTCACCTAAAACTAACTCTGCAACTGAGCGAGTATTTGAAAATGGTGCGTTAAATACGGGAATACCTAATGATTGAGCTGCAGCTTTATCGACTTGGTTGGTCCCAATACAAAAACAACCAATAGCAACTAGCTTTTTCGCATGGCTTAGTACTTTTGCATTCAAGTCTGTGCGAGAGCGTATGCCAATAAAGTGTACATTAGCAATTTTCTTAATAAGCTCGGCTTCTGAAAGGGAAGTTTTAAGATATTCAATATTTGAATAGCCTTTGTTTTTAAGCTCTTCAAGGGCGCTTTGATGAACCCCTTCTAAAAGTAATATCTTAATTTTATCTTTCGCTAGTGAATTATTGCTCATGGTTGTTAATCTTCTCTGGATCAAAAATTTACGTGTGCTAAACCTTAATTAAATAAGCGTTTAGATGGCTAGATACCTAAACTATCATATAGGGCATAAAATCTAAAGTGTTATTTTATTATTTTTGCACCGTCTTGTGTGCCGATAATTAATACATCAGCTGGACGATTAGCGAACAAACCATTAGTCACAACTCCTGCAATTGCATTAATGCTGTTTTCAAGGGCTTTAGGGTCGAGTATTTCTAGATTATGCACATCAAGAATAACATTGCTATTGTCGGTTATAACACCTTGACGATAAGCAGGATCACCGCCTAATTTAACTAATTCTCTCGCAACATAACTGCGCGCCATAGGAATAACTTCAACAGGTAATGGAAAGCGGCCTAATATAGGTACTTGTTTAGTATCGTCAGCAATACAAACAAAAGTTTTAGCAACTGCAGCAACAATTTTTTCACGAGTAAGTGCAGCACCGCCGCCTTTAATCATATGCATATGTGGGTTAATTTCATCAGCGCCATCAACATAAACATCAATACCGTCAATATTGTTAAGTTCAAACACTTCTATGCCGTAAGACTTTAAGCGCTCTGTTGAAGCTTCTGAGCTCGACACCGCACCGACAATAGTTTCTTTAATGGTAGCAAGCGCATCAATAAAGTGATTTACCGTTGAGCCAGTTCCTACGCCAACAATGGTATCTGCTTTAATATATTCTAGCGCTTTTACTGCTGCTGCTTTTTTCATTTCATCTTGAGTCATAATAGGCCTGTTAAAATCAGTTTAAAGTTATTAGCTGTCAGTTTTTAGTTATTAGGGGCCCGCTTTATGTTTTTGTCTTACTAAAGGCAGGCAACTCAAAACTAAAGATTACGCAAATATTATAACAATAGTATTAATATTGGCTTAGTCTTTATTTATCTAAATTGAGCTAAGGCCAAACACATATTGTCTACTTGGCGTTACTATTTCTGGTAGTGGAATATCCCAAAGCTGTGAAGGTACTTCGTCTATTAATTGAATATCATGTGCTAGGCCAATGGGGTAAGGCTTTAATGGTATTTTTTCATTAACATTTTTACCTTTCTGCTCACCGTTTTTGTTATTTTCAAGACAATATTTTTTGAACCATGTTGATAACGTTCTATCGTAAAATCCACCGCCCATACCTAAGCGATTTCCTGTTTGGTCAAAAGCCACTAAAGGTGTAAAAATAATATCTATTTCATTAATATTTTTAATCAGGCGCACATCGAGCTTTGGTTCTAAAATACCGTACTTATTTGTTTGCATAATACTGCTTGGCTGATAATGCAAAAAGAGTAAATGGCCAGTACTAAAAGGGTGTAGCACAGGTAAGTATACGTTTTTGTTATTTTGCCAACACCATTTAATAAAAAGCAGTGGGTCAAGCTCTCCATCGTTGGCTAAATACAGTGCAATGTTTTCTGCCGATAGCACATCAGCTCTTGCGGTTAAATGGTTGAGTAACTCACTCGATAGCTGTTGCTGCTCAATATCATTTAAGCTTTTTCGCTTTGCTCTGATTAACGATCTTATTTGGTTTCTAGTAGGCATAATTAATAACGATTTTTAGTTAAGCTAATGAGTTAAGTTTTATTGTTTATACAAGAATTCTGTTAAAGCCCAACCTACAAGAAATCAACAAAAATTGAAATACCTAGTTTTAGGTATGTGGTACTCGTGATAATTTCACTCAATAAAACTGTATTAGAGTAGAGCTGAATTAAGCTTTAGCTAAATAGAACAATGCTCCACACTATTATTTTTAAGGCAAAAAAATAGCCAACACAATGTTGGCTATTTATCTTGATAATTTAAACGCTAATACGTTATAAAAAATTATGCAGTAGTTGTTGTACCGTTAGTGTTCGCAGCTGGTACTTCATCATCTTCTGTTTTAAGTGCTTCCCAGAATCTAGACTTTAAACCAACTAGCAAAATAACAATACCAATACCAATGCTGAACAAGCTAATTTGGATATATAACGCAGGTATTTGTTCAACGTTATTTGGATCATAGTTACCCGCAAGTAAACCAGAAATAATATTACCAATAGAATAAGTTAGAACGAATACACCCATCATTTGGCCAGCAAATCTTCTAGGCGATAACTTACTTACCGCACTTAAAGCGATTGGGCTTAAACATAACTCACCAACCGTATGTAAGAAGTAAGTGGTAATTAACCAACCTGGAGCCACTTGTAAGCCACTTGCCGCATATTGTGCAGCAAAGAACATAACAATAAAGCCACTTGCCATGATAATTAAACCAGCAGCACATTTAATGCCGTAAGCAGGTGTTACCATTCTTTGACCTAATTTTATCCAAAAGGCAGCAAAGAAAGGCGAAAGTAAAACGATAAACATTGAGTTAGAGAACTGAAACCATGCCGTTGGTACTTCAAAAGAGCCAATCATGCGGTCAGTGTAGTCACGTGCAAATAAGTTTAATGAAGAACCTGCTTGCTCAAAACCAGACCAAAAACATGCTGAGGCAATACAAATTAATAACAACGCCCAAAGCTTTTTCTTTTCATTACCGGTTAAGCCACTACAAAAATAAATAACCGCGTAATAAATAACAAAAATTAGGGTAAATGCAATGGCAACATATTGTGCTAAGGCAATAGGGTCTATAACAATAACGCCTTGAAACGTTAATACAGTAATAACAGCAATAGAAACTAAACCAGCAATAATAACTGTCCAACTGTTACGTTGGCCTTTAGCTGATAAAGGTGCAACAGGTTTTGCTCCTACACCTTCTAACTTTGGTGCAGTCATTTTGTATTGAATAAGACCGGCAGCCATACCAATTGCAGCAGCACCAAAAGCATAATGCCAACCGAAATCAGAAGCTAAATAACCACAAATTAAATAACCAATGAAAGAGCCTAAGTTAATGCCCATATAATAAATAGCGTAACCACTGTCACGGCGTTTATCGCTTTCACTGTATAATTGGCCAACCATAGCGCCAATGTTAGGCTTTAATAAACCTGTACCTAAAATAACTAAAATTAAACCGATGAAGAAAGTTTTGTCATTTGGAATAGCCAGAACAATGTGGCCAAGCATAATAATAATGCCGCCGTACCAAACAGCACGTTGCCCGCCTAGTAGTCTGTCTGCTATCCAACCACCAGGTAAGCCCATGAAATAAACGGTACCGGTATATAAACCATAAATAGCTGTTGCTGAAGCAATTGTTATTCCTAAACCGCCTTCTTGTAACGTTGCCGTCATAAAAAGAACAAGTAAAGCGCGCATGCCGTAATAACTCATGCGTTCCCACATTTCAGTAATGAAAAGTGTTTTCAACCCGCCCGGATGGCCATAAAAGGCCTCTGAATTCTGGGTACTCATATAAAATCCTCAATAGGTAAGACTAAACACGGTTTAAAATTGTTTTTATTTCAACAGGCATAAATATCAGGTTGATTGTGTTTAGAAAAATTACAAACTTTTAATAATCAGCCCGTTTTATACCTTTGCTAGCCTTGAAAGGCAAGTCTGGCAGGTTAATCTTTTGTTAATGACGTACAACTGCCTAATTTTTGTTAGGTTAGTTGATATTGTAGCCACGCACGCCTAAGTAATGTTGAATAAAATAGGTAATTAACTCAAGACATTATTAACAGCAATTGCATGAGAAGGTTTAATAGTTATTGGTTGAACACCGTTTTTAAATGTGTAGTGAACGCATATCAATTATTAAGAATGTGTACTTAAAGTAAATTATTGTAAACAAAGTTATCCGTTACCTGTACTTCACCATATTACTTGTTACATTTTCTTCGCGATAAAAGGCGATTATTTAAGGACCTGCTATTTAACAATAGCTTTATATAAAAAACTGAAAATTAAACTAATTCGCACGGTTAGCCCTGCAGATAATCTGCGAGTTTATTTTACGAAACAGGTTAATAAAAAGTTACTTTAATCAAAGTACACTTACTGATAAACTCCACGCTGCTTTACTTTTAAATCTAAGTTCTGTCCCCCGTATATATAGGAAGAAATACGCGCCAATGATTCATTTTATTCGTCTACTGACAAGCCTTTTTGTTGTTTCAACACTCTCATTTAATGCACTTGCTGCACAAATTAGTCAACAACAAATAGCGCAATTTAAAAACTTACCTAAATCGCAGCAGCAAGCATTAGCGCAAAGCATGGGCGTTGATCTAAACGCTGTTATGGGGCAAATTTCTAGCGGGGGTCAACAAACGCAGTTATCTTCAACACCGGTAATGCCTAGACAATCTGCAACAAACAATGGCGAAGAGCAAGACTTAGCTGAAAGCACGACTTTTGACAACGATACCGAATTATTCAAACCGCTTGAAAGGTTTGGTATCGACGTTTTTGCTAATGCTCCAAGTACATTTACCCCCACTATGGATATTGCTATTCCTAATCATTATGTTTTAGGCGTAGGTGATCAGTTATCAATCCAAATTTACGGTAAAGAAAACGCAGAATATAATTTACCTATAACGCGTGAAGGCAATATTCTTATTCCTGATGTTGGACCTATTAAAATTGCGGGTTTAGCCTTTGCCGAAATGAAAAGCTTTCTAACAGAGAAAATTCAACAACGCATCATAGGTGTTAATGTTGTTGTTAGCTTAGCCGAACTGCGCTCAATGCGTATTTTTGTTTTGGGCGATGCTTATAAACCTGGCCCATACACCTTAAGTTCACTTTCAAGTGTAACGCATGCCATTTTTGCAGCAGGCGGTGTTAGTGATATTGGCTCACTTCGTAACATTGAAGTAAAACGTGCGGGTAAAGTAGTGCAAACGGTTGATCTATACGACCTGTTAATAAAAGGTGACTCATCAAGCGATATACTGTTGCAATCTGGCGATGTAGTTTTTATTCCTACTCAAAGCCAAAGTGTTTCTATATTAGGCGAAGTTAGAAGACCAGCTATATATGAATTAAAAAAAGGTGATAACTTTAACCAAGTTATAGAAATGGCTGGTGGCTTATTACCTTCAGCATATCCTCAATCAACTATGGTTGAACGTTACAACAAACAAAACTTACGCAGCATCGTTAACGTTGATTTAACGAATGTAGAAGCACGTAAACAAAAATTAAAAAGCGGTGATTACATACGCGTATTGAAAAGCTCAGGCATGTATGAAAAATCAATTACTGTTATTGGTGCCGTTTCACGTCCAGGTAAATACCAATGGCAAGAAAATATAAAAATTGCTGACTTATTACCCAGTTTAGACTCTCATATTTTACCAAGTGCAGATTTAAGTTACGGCTTAGTTATTCGCCAAAAAGATGCCGCTAGAAATATCGAAGTTTTACAATTCAATTTAGCTAAAGCAATAAATGACCATACTGACAATTCAACTGATAACTTAACCCTACAGCCAAGCGATAAAGTTTTAATATTTTCTAATGTAACCAAGTCTGTTGATGAAAAAATATCTTTAGACGAGTTAGCGTTTACCCAAGAGCAACTTTTTGCCAAAGAACGTCAAGAAGCTAAAACGTTACACAAAGAAGAAGCGTTTTGGAAAAAATACGGCGGAAATTCAACACAACGTGCATCAACCAGTGCCGAAGAAGATGAAGTAGAGCGTTTAATGAATCAATCATTAGTGCAAATTACTAATAATGCCGCTAATGGCCAAGTTGATATCCGCGAAATGGCTTTATTTTCTCGACCTCGCTTGTTAGCTCCTGTGTTAAGAAAACTTCGTCAACAAGGCGCTTCTGGGCAACCAATTCAATTGGTAGAAGTAGATGGACAAGTTAAATTTCCTGGGATTTACCCATTAGCTAAAAACGCTAAAGTAAGCGATTTACTGGCAGCCGCGGGCGGTGTAAATGAGTCTGCCTATTTAGCACGTGCAGAAGTAACACGAAATGAACTAACGGTTGAAGGTGCTGAAAAAATCTCGCTAGACGTAGACTTAGGTTTAGCCCTTAAAGAAGATAAAAGCTTTGATATAGCTTTACAAAGTAAAGACAGACTAAACGTACATAAAATTCCATCGTGGAGCGAAAATCATGTGGTTGAGCTGCGTGGTGAATTTGTATTCCCAGGTAAATACACTATTCGACGTGGCGAAACCTTGGCTGACTTAGTCGCTAAAGCGGGTGGTTTAACACAATATGCTCATCCAGACGGCTCAGTATTTACGCGAGAAAAACTGAAAGTACTTGAAAAGAAAAACCTAATAAAACTTGCGGGTGATTTACGTATTGAAATGGCGTCAAAATCATTAACAGAGCAAGGTACTTCAGCATCATACGACGATGCTCAAAAACTACTTGCAGATATTACAGAGTTAGAGCCAGTAGGGCGTTTAGTTATTGACTTACCGCACTTAATGGCTTCAGATAACAGTGAAGTTTTACTTGAAGGTGGCGATGTACTGTATGTACCAACTAAGAAGAACTCTATTAATGTTATTGGTCAGGTTCAAGTAGGCTCATCACACTTATACAGTAGCGTAATGTCAGCAGAAGATTATATCGCGCAAAGCGGTGGTATTAAAAAACGTGCAGACGAAGAACGTATTTATGTTATCTCAGCCAGTGGTAGCATTAAAATACTAGAACAAAGTAATTGGTTTGCAGGTGCAGCAGATTCTTCACTTAAACCAGGCGATACCATAGTAGTGCCGTTAGATTCTGAGTACATGAACGACCTTACTTTATGGTCAACAGCAACGCAGATTATTTATAATGCAGCGGTAGCTGTTGCAGCGATTAATGGTATTTAAGAGCACTTAAAGGTGGGGGTAATACTCAGCCTAACATTAAATTAAAGTGTGCTAAACATACACTAAAGTTAAAACTGATTAATAAGGGTAAAGGGTTGACAAAATGATACGTGATTTAAAAGATGTAAAAATAGCTATTATCGGCTTAGGTTATGTTGGTTTGCCGTTAGCCGTAGAGTTTGGTAAAAAATATCAAACGTTAGGCTTTGATATTAATCAAGCACGTATCAATGAATTAAATAATGGAAACGACAGTACCTTGGAAGTTAGCGACGAAGAACTCGCTGCAACAACTAATTTAAGCTATTCTTGCCAGCCTGAAGACTTAAGAAGTGCTAATGTTTATATCGTTACTGTTCCAACACCTATTGATCAGCATAAACAGCCGGATTTAACACCGTTAATTAAAGCGAGTGAAATGTTAGGTAAAATCGTCAGCAAAGACGATATTATTATTTATGAGTCAACTGTTTACCCAGGGGCCACAGAAGAAGCATGTATCCCCGTTGTAGAAAAAGTGTCAGGCTTAGTATTCAATAAAGATTTTTACGCTGGCTATTCACCTGAGCGTATTAATCCGGGCGATAAAGAGCACAGAGTTACTAATATTTTAAAGGTTACTTCTGGCTCTACACCTGAAATAGCCACTATTGTTGATGATTTATATCATTCAATTATTACCGCAGGAACACACAAAGCCAGTTCAATTAAAGTTGCTGAGGCTGCCAAGGTAATTGAAAACACACAGCGCGACGTAAATATTGCGTTAATTAATGAACTTTCAATTATTTTCAACAAATTAGGCATTGATACCTTGGAAGTTTTAGAAGCCGCAGGTACTAAATGGAATTTCTTACCGTTTCGCCCCGGCTTAGTTGGTGGTCATTGTATTGGTGTAGATCCTTACTATTTAACTCATAAAGCGCAATTAGTCGGTTATCACCCTGAAATGATACTCGCTGGACGACGTTTAAATGACGGTATGGGAGCTTATGTAGTATCGCAATTAGTTAAAAATATGCTCCATAAACGCATTCAGGTTGAAGGTGCCAACGTATTAATTATGGGACTTACTTTTAAAGAAAATTGCCCTGATTTACGTAACACTAAAATTGTTGATATTGTTAGTGAACTTAAAGAATACAACATTAATGTAGATATTACCGACCCTTGGTGTTCTAGCGAACAAGCCGAACATGAATATAACTTAACGTTAACAGATAAACCTGAGGCTGGTAAGTACGACGCTATTATTCTCGCCGTAGCTCATAATGAGTTTAAGGTAATGGGCGTTGAAGAAATTCGCAAGTTAGGTAAGTCACAACATGTACTTTACGATTTAAAATACATTTTACCAAAAGAGTCGGTTGATATGCGTTTGTAATACCACCAGAAAAACAAATTAATAAGCCTTAAATACAACAAACAGTGGAAGTAATAATGTCAAAATACGATGAAGTAAAAAAGCAACTTATTCAAACACCAAAAACTTGGCTCGTAACAGGTGTTGCGGGGTTCATCGGTTCAAACTTACTAGAAACTTTACTCTTGTTAAACCAAAAGGTTATTGGTTTAGACAACTTTGCTACCGGCCATCAACATAATCTAGACGAAGTTAAAACAGCAGTATCTCTACAGCAGTGGGATAACTTTACCTTCATCAAAGGCGACATCAGAAACTTCGAAGACTGTGAAAAAGCACTATCAACTGAAAACCTAACTGTAGATTACATTTTACACCAAGCCGCTTTAGGCTCTGTTCCTCGTTCAATTGCAGATCCAATATTAACCAACTCGGCTAACATCACTGGTTTTGTAAATATGCTAACAGCAGCAAAAAACGCTAAAGTCTCAACTTTTGTGTACGCTGCTTCAAGCTCGACCTATGGCGATCATCCTGCATTACCTAAAGTTGAAGAGAACATTGGCAAACCTTTATCTCCTTATGCTGTAACTAAATATGTTAACGAGCTCTATGCCGATGTATTTAACAAAACTTACGGTTTAAATACCACAGGCTTACGTTATTTTAATGTTTTTGGAAAGCGTCAAGATCCCGATGGCGCATACGCTGCTGTTATTCCTAAATGGACCGCAGCAATGATAGAAAACCAAGATCTATTTATTAACGGTGACGGTGAAACCAGCCGCGATTTCTGTTTTGTTGAAAATGCCGTGCAAGCTAACATATTAGCAGCGACAGCTAATGAAGAAGGTAAAAACCAAGTTTATAATGTAGCACTGGGTGACAGAACAACATTAAACGAACTATTTTCAAGTTTAGTTTCTGCTTTAAAAAGCAATGAAGTTAATTACGCCAAACAAGCCATTTACCAAGAGTTCAGGGCAGGGGACGTTCGTCATTCACAGGCCGACATCTCTAAAGCTAAAAACTTAATAGGCTACCAGCCAGAATTTAGAATTCAGCAAGGCATTAATAAAGCAATGCCTTGGTATATAGACTTTATAAACAAGCAAAAAACCTAATATCCAATACCTAATAATCAAATTAAACTCCGAGGGTAAATTTGTAAGCGCAAGTACCTATCATTTTGAAAGTATATTGGGGATATATGTTTAACGTATCCCCAAAACTTATTATTTATATTAATAGCGTAATAACGAATTTAATATTAAATACATATCATCAAAAATAACGCGTATATTTAACGATAAATACAAGCATAAACCCGATTAATTTATACTCACTGATAAATACCAAATAGAAATTGGTAATAAAAAAGTAATAAACTCCTATTAACAAGTACGAAGACATTGTTATAATGATTAATCAGTTGGGCTGTTAACACTCTATGTTAATTTAAATGCCACTAGGAATAGTTATTAAAATGAACTTAAATGCGAGTTATTGTGAAAAGTCATAAATTGCAAGGAAGTACTTCAAACGAAGTCAAGGCAATGAATTCAAACGAATATCATCATCAGACTAACCTTCCCGAAGACGACGAAATAGATCTGGCAGAGCTTTGGCATGCTATATGGTCGGGTAAACTAATTATCATCATCATTAGTGCATTGTTTGCTATCTCATCGGTGTTATATGCGATAAATCAACCCAATATCTATAAAGCAACGACTTTGTTATCCCCAGCAGGAGAACAAAGCGGAGCCGGTGGCTTGGCTAAAATGGCTGGGCAGTTTGGCGGCTTAGCTAGTTTAGCAGGGATTAACCTTGGCGGTGGCGGAACTGACAAAACTGGCCTTGCGCTTGAAGTGTTAAAGTCACGTTTTTTTCTAGAGAATTTCATTGAAAAACACAATTTACTTGTGCCTTTGATGGCTGTAAATAATTGGGATATAGCTACTAACACCTTAATCTATGATGAAGAAATTTATAATCCAGACAACAAAGCATGGATTAGAGAAGTTAAAGCACCTAAAAAACCTCAACCTTCTTCATGGGAAGCATTTCAAGAATTTAAAAAAATCTTATCAATAACTACCGATAAAGAAACGGGCATGGTCACAATTTCAATAGAACATTATTCGCCAGAAGTTGCGACTCAGTGGCTAAAGTTATTGGTTACAGATATAAACTCGACCATGAGAGAACAAGATAAAATTGAAGCACAAAACAGTATCGACTACTTAACAAAAAAATTACAAGAAACACAATTAGCTGACATGCAAACTGTATTTTATCAGTTAATTGAAGAACAAACTAAAACCATAATGTTGGCTGAAGTATCAAAAGAATATGTTCTAAAAACTATTGATCCTGCCAATGCACCCGAAGAAAAAGCCAAGCCTAAACGCGGCTTAATTGTTATGCTAGGTACTATGCTTGGTGGTATTTTATCGGTGTTGATAGTATTAATACGCTATTTTACTAAAAAACAAACGCCAACTAAACTAAGTAACGATTCTTTGCATACAGAACATTTAAATCAACAAAACCAAAAAAATCAAATGCTAGGTAAACAGGAGTATACTTAAATGATAGTTATTGCCTTAACAGCCTTAACTGCTTTTTGTTTTGCATTTTTAGCGATTAAATTATTTAAACCTATCGCAGTTGATGTTGGCTTAGTAGATAAACCCAATGCAAGAAAACATCATGAAGGTCAAATTCCCTTAATCGGTGGTATTTCTATATTTGCTGCCGTATTAGCGGCAAGCTTACTTTGGTTGCCTGATACGTTAGAACTTCGCATGTACTTAATAGCTTCAGCTATGATGGTGTTTATTGGAGCATTGGATGATAAATACGACCTTAAAGTGCGCATTCGTATAGTTGGACAAATTATCATTGCCAGTTTGATGATCTACGGCGTCGGTGGGTATATATCGAACTTAGGTGATTTATTCGCTTTCGGTGATATTGAGCTTGGCCCTATAGGTATTGTTTTTACTTATTTTGCCATTATTGTAGTTATAAACGCCTATAACATGGTTGATGGTATTGATGGTTTAGTAGGCAGTTTAAGTTTAAACACTTTTACCGCCATTGCGCTATTGTTTTTAATGAGTGGGAATACTAATTATTTAAGTTACCCTTTAATATTAGCCACAGCTACCTTGCCTTATTTAATGTTTAACTTAGGCTTTTTACAAAAACAAACTAAAAAAATATTTATGGGTGATGCCGGTAGTATGTTTATTGGTTTAAGTGTTATTTGGTTACTATCAATGGGTACTCAAGGTGAAAACGCTTCTTTTAGGCCTGTTACTGCATTGTGGATTTGTGCCGTACCTTTAATGGATATGTTAGCGATTGTTATGCGCCGTTACCGTAAAGGCAAATCTCCTTTCAAACCAGATCGTGATCATTTGCATCACATATTGCAGCGTGCAGGTTTATCTTCACGTCAAACATTAATCGCGATTACAATATTTTCAGTATTTATGTCATCATTAGGTGTTTTAGGGGAGTATTTTCAGGTGCCTGAGAGTGTCGAGCTAGTGCTATTTGTGGTGATATTTATTCTTTATAATAAATATGCTCGGCATTTTAGTTGGAAGTATAATGAGTAGCAACATTACTTATCTAATATAATTCGAATTAAAAAACTCAATATTGTATAGCATTGCTATATATGTACACATTAAATCTTTAGCTATTCATGTTTTAGGTTTTAAAGTAAATAAATTTTAGGTAATAAAAATGTTAAATAACAAAGTTGTTTTGATCACAGGCGGAACAGGCTCTTTTGGTAAAAAGTTTATTGAAACTATTTTAGATAGATATCCAGAAGTAAAAAAGATCATAATTTACTCGCGTGATGAATTGAAACAATCTGTAATCAAACAAAAGTATCCGTCTTTTGACTTTCCTCAGCTTCGTTTTTTTATTGGTGATGTTCGCGATAAAGATAGAATGACACAAGCTTGTGAAGGTGTTGACGTAATAATACATGCAGCAGCAATTAAACAAGTCGATACAGCTGAATACAACCCTACAGAATGTATACGAACAAATATCGATGGTGCAGAAAATGTAATCCACGCTGCGCTTGCTTGTGGTGTTAAAGATGTTGTTGCATTATCTACCGATAAAGCTTGTGCGCCTATTAACTTATATGGAGCAACTAAACTAGCTTCAGATAAGTTATTCGCAGCGGCAAATAATATTCGTGGTTCTAAAGACATTAAATTTAGTGTCGTTCGTTACGGAAATGTAATGGGCTCACGTGGCTCGGTTATTCCATTCTTTATTGATAAAAAGAAAGAAGGAATGTTACCAATTACGCATGAAGAAATGACCCGCTTTAACATTTCACTTCAAGACGGTGTAAATATGGTGATGTATGCTATTGGTCACCATATTGGTGGTGAAATATTTGTACCTAAAATCCCATCTTATAAAATTACCGATATAGCTACAGCTATAGCACCAGAATGTGACACACGAGTTGTAGGTATTCGTCCTGGTGAAAAGCTTCATGAAGAAATGATAACAGATACTGATTCTTTGAATACTATAGATTTAGGTAAGTACTACGCTATATTACCTTCTGTTTCATTTACTTATACAGAAGAAGAATATATGAAACACCATAAAGCTGTAAAAGTACCTTTTGGCTTTAAATATAACTCGGGTACCAATACAGAATGGGAAACAGTTGAGTCATTAAGAGACTTGATTGTTGAGCATGTTGACGCAAGTTTTTCAGTTTAATTTTCGGTAAGAATAATTTTATGATCCCATACGGTAAGCAAGAAATAACTCAACAAGACATTGATGCAGTTGTTGATGTATTAAAATCAGATTTTTTAACACAAGGGCCACAGGTGCCTTTATTTGAACAATCTATAAAGTTTGCCGTAGATGCTGAACATGCACTTGCTGTGAATTCAGCAACATCAGCATTGCATATAGCTTGTTTAGCATTAGGTGTTGGTAAAGGGGATGTTGTTTGGACAACCCCTATAACATTTGTTGCTTCTGCAAATTGTGCTTTATATTGTGAAGCTGATATAGACTTTGTTGATATTGACCCTTCAACTTATAACCTCAGTGCAGAAAATTTAAAGAAAAAATTACAGCATGCAAAAGAAAATAACTTATCATTGCCTAAAGTAGTTATACCTGTTCATTTATGTGGACAACCCTGTGAAATGGACAAAATCCATGCATTAGGGCAAGAGTATGGCTTTGCTATTATTGAAGATGCTTCACATGCCATTGGCGGCAAATATAAAGGCAATCCTATAGGGAACTGTGAATATAGTGATATTACTGTTTTTAGTTTTCACCCAGTGAAAATAGTCACTACAGCAGAAGGTGGTGTAGCAACAACTAATAGTAAGGAATTAGCTGCTAAATTGGACTTACTTCGCAGTCATGGTATTACTCGAGACAGCTCGTTAATGGTAAATGATAGCCATGGTGGTTGGTATTACGAGCAGGTTGATCTAGGTTTTAATTATCGTATGACAGAGATGCAAGCAGCTTTAGGTGTGAGCCAAATGTCACGATTACATGATTTTGTTGCGAAACGTAACGCTTTAGCTGCTCGTTATGATGAACTATTAAAAGGTTTACCTTTAATTACACCATATCAAATTGAAGACTCTTACTCTGGTCGACACTTATACGTTATTCGTCTAAAGATAAACGAAATTACAATAACGCACAAAGAGTGTTTTGAGCAACTTCGTGAAAAAGGTATCGGAGTTAACCTTCATTATATACCTGTTCATACTCAGCCGTATTATAAAGGGTTGGGATTAGTATTTAGTCAGCTTGATGAAGCTGAAAGTTACTATAAAGATGCTATTAGCATACCTTTATTTCATGCGATGACTGAAGCGCAGCAAGATGAAGTTATAAAAGTAATTAAAGAAGTATTGGTTTAAATCTAATGAATATCGCTATCATTCCTGCTCGAGGAGGCAGTAAAAGAATTCCTCGAAAAAATATAAAAAACTTTTATGGTAAACCTTTAATTGCATACTCCATTGAAGCTGCAAAAAAATCAGGTTGCTTTGATCGCATCATTGTTTCAACAGACGATAGTGAAATTGCAACAACGGCACTCGAATATGGTGCTGAAGTACCTTTCATAAGACCTAATAACATATCTGATGATTTCGCTACTACCCTTGATGTAATTAATCATGCTGTAAAGTTTTGTATAGAAAGCGAAATGGACGTAAATTATGTATGTTGTATATATGCTACAGCCCCTTTTCTTTTGCCTGAAGATTTAATTAAAGGCTTAACATACCTAAAAAATGACCAATCTCTTAATTACGCATTTAGTGCAACTAATTTCTCTTTTCCTATCCAACGAGCAATTAAGTTAACTGATAATAAAGTAGAAATGTTTCAACCTGAACACCTAAATACGCGTTCTCAAGATTTAGAAGAAGCTTATCACGATGCAGGGCAGTTTTATTGGGGTAAAAAGGATGCATTCTTGGAAGCTAAACCTTTTTTTGATGAAAAATCAGTCATTGTTAAACTCCCAAGAGATAGAGTACAAGATATAGATACCCCTGAAGATTGGGACTTTGCTGAAAAATTGTACTCTGTAATTAACAAATAAAATGAACATTCTTTTTAGGGCTGATGCATCTATTCATATTGGTAGCGGGCATGTTATGCGTTGCTTGGTATTAGCGAAAATACTTAGTAATAAAGGACATAAGGTTACTTTTGCTACGCGACCACAAAAAGGTGATTTTGTTGATTATATTCAACAACAAAACATCCAAATAATCGAACTCCAAAGAACTAGCGAAAGTACTAGCCCTCAAAATGAAAATGATTACAATGCATGGCTTCAATTACCTTGGCTTGAAGATGCAAATGACTTTATTCAAAAGACGGGCGAAGTAGATTTAGTGATTGTTGATCACTACGGAATAAATAAAGAATGGGAAACATATGTTTCCCAATCTTTAAGTTGTAAGATTTTTGTAATCGATGACTTAGTAAGAGAGCATTGCGCTAGCTTAATTCTTGATCAAACTTTTGGCAGACAAGAACATGAATATATTACTGCTAACAAAGAAACTATAATACTTACAGGTAGTCAGTATTCATTATTGGCATCGCAGTATAGCGAGTTACGAATACAAGCAGAGCAAAAGAGAAGTATATCATCTGATTGTAAAGTATTAGTAACTATGGGCGCTATAGATACTCCTAACGTAACTTTAAAGGTACTTCAGGCATTATCAAAAATAGAGAATATAAACGTTACTGTGTTATTGAGCCCTAGAGCTCCACATTATGAGAGTGTGTCATTGTTTTGCACAAATATGCCTTCAATAACACATATAGATTTCTCAGAAGACGTAGCGACTTTAATGCTTGAACACGATGTTGCTATTGGAGCACCAGGTAGTACCTCATGGGAGCGAGCCTGTTTAGGTTTACCAAGTATCATTATACCGATAGCAGACAATCAAGCAGTCATCGCAGAAAATATTGCTAATGCGGGCGCTGCTATAAAGCTAGCCATTGAAGATATAGAGCCTGGTTTTAAAGCAGCTTTTAAATTACTTACCTCTAATTGGTTAGAGTTCAGGCTCAACAATTTTAAGATTACTGACGGTTTAGGCGCATTTCGCGTAGTAGAACAAATAGAGAATTTAGAGCACTGATGACTTCAATAACTTTACTCTGTAGTGATATAAACCATCCTATTTTCCCACTTTTAAAAGTATGGAAAGAAAATAATAAAGATAAATATCAAATCAATCTTTTAAATAAAGTTGAAGATATTGTACAAGGCGGAGAAATACTTTTCTTAATTTCTTGCAGCCAAATTATTACAGATAAAACTAAATTGTTATTCCAAAATACCTTAGTATTACATGCGAGCGACTTACCTGTTGGTAGAGGTTGGAGCCCTCATGTTTGGGATGTTATATCTGGTAAAGATGACATTACGCTTTCATTATTGGAAGCAAAAGAGCCTGTTGATACTGGAGATATCTGGAAAAAAGTAAAAATAAACTTAGATGGCACAGAACTTTTTGATGAAATAAACACTTTACTGTTCGATGCAGAACTAAATTTAATTGAATGGGCTTGTGAAAATCATAATAATTGCCAGCCTATGCCTCAAAGCGGCCTAAAGTCGACTTACTATAGAAAAAGAGTTCCGCAAGATAGTGAGTTAGATCTAGATAAAACATTAGATAGTCAATTTAATCTTTTGAGAGTATGTGATCCAAATAGATTCCCTGCATTTTTTTATAAAAATGGCCAAAGATATAATGTGAGAGTTGAAAAAGATGAAAACTAAATTTGTTGAAATAGATAATAGAAAAATAGGCCCTGATTTTCCTCCTTATATTATTGCTGAATTATCAGCTAATCATAACGGTGATATAAATAGAGCCTTTCAAATTTTAGAAATGGCTAAACGCTGTGGTGCGGATGCAATTAAGCTACAAACCTATACCCAAGATACGTTAACAATTGATTGTGACAAACCAGATTTCAGAATTGAAGGTGGCCTTTGGGATGGAAGAACATTGTACGACCTTTACACTGAAGCGCACATGCCTTGGGATTGGCATAAGCCACTTTTTGCGAAAGCAAAAGAATTAGGCATAACAATATTTAGTTCACCTTTTGATACGACTGCAGTTGACCTTCTTGAAGAGCTAGGTGCCCCAGCATATAAAATAGCGTCATTTGAGGCGATAGACTTGCCACTGATCGAATACGTTGCAAAAACAGGTAAACCTTTAATTATATCTACTGGTATGGCGAACAAAGAAGAAATACAAGAAGCTGTTGAAACTGCAAAAAATGCGGGTTGTAACGAGTTAGTTGTATTACATTGTGTAAGTGGCTATCCAGCGCCATCAGGGGATTATAACCTAGCGACAATACCTGATATGGCCCAACGTTTTGATGTGCTTACTGGCTTATCAGATCATACTATTGATAATACTACAGCAATAGCATCGGTAGTTCTTGGTGCTTGTTTAATTGAAAAACATGTAACTTTAGATAGAAATGGTGGCGGCCCTGATGATAGCTTCTCACTAGAAGAGCCTGAGTTATTTCAACTATGCCGAGATGCTAAAATTGCTTGGGAAGCGCTTGGTAAAGTTAATTATGAGCGTAAAGAAAGTGAAAAAGGTAACTTAGTTTTCCGTCGTTCTTTGTATGTTGTTAAAGATGTTAAAGCAGGGGAAATATTTACACATGAAAATATCAGAAGTATAAGGCCTGGTTATGGTGTCCCACCTAAGAATATTGAACGCTTTCTTGGTAAAAAAGCAGAAAAAACAATAAAAATGGGCACGCCTTTAAGTAATGATCATATAGCTTAATGTTTAAATTTAAATGAATTCGGAAATTATAAAAAGGCTTATCAACTTAGGCCTTCGCGGACTGAGTATGGGTAGTAAGTTTGTACTCGTTATATTCCTAGCCAAATATCTTTCAGTAGAAGATATTGGACTATATGGTTTAATCATTGCGACGGTAAGCTTTTCAGTTGTTCTTCTTGGAGGTGAGATTTATACCTACAGCCAACGAGAAATGTTGAGCGTAGACAAGTCGCAGTGGTTTTGGGTAATTCAACAACAAAGTATAGCAACATTAATGCTATATTTTATTGTTTTACCGCTTCAGCTTGTTATTTTTTATAACAACTGGCTGCCTAAGTCTTTGTTGCCAATATACGTTTTATTACTGATAAGTGAGCATATAGCTCAAGAAATTAACCGTATTTTAATCACCATGCAAAAGCAGCTTATAGCCAGTATTATTCTTTTTTTTAGGCTTGGTGCTTGGTGCTGGGTAGTTATTATTCTTTTTTTGTATAACGAATCATACCGACAAATCGATACTGTATTATGGTTATGGCTAACAGGTAGTGTTATGTCAATTTTTATTGGCGTAACTTTTGTGGTAAATGAGCTACCGAGTTTATCTTTTAATAAAGTAGACAAAACTTGGATCAAAAAAGGCTATTCAGTTGCCTTTAAGTTTTTTTGCGCAACATTATGCTACAGAGCGATAATGACATCTGACCGATATATTATTGAATATGTTGGAGGTAAAGATATGCTCGCTGTTTATGTTGTATATGTAAGTATTGCAATGGCTATAAATAGTGTTCTTGTGCCTACTGTTTTTTCCTTTGTTTATCCCAAACTGGTTGCAAACTATAAACAAGGTAAATTTTCTGAATACCGAGGTAATCTTAAAGAATTAATTAAGTCTGTTGTAATTATTGGAGGCGGAGTTGCTGTATTAATAGGTGTATTCGCTCCATTTGTATTTGAATGGACTGATAAGGTCATTTTATTGGAAAATATTCATTTACTTTGGCTTTTGTTGCTAATGTCATTTTTATACTCAGTAAGTATGGTCCCACATTATGTGTTATACGCAAAAGGCCTTGATAAGAAAATATTATATAGCCATTTTTTTAGCTTATTATTCTTTACGGTTGGTTGCTTAGTGGCGATGAAATCCACAAATGTAAACATCGTGTTGTATTCATTAATTGGCTCAATGGTCTGTCTTTGTGCTACTAAGGCTTGGTTTGCTTTTAGTAACAAACTTGAAAATTAAAACTACTATGTTTGAAGAAAAATCTATGACTGAAAAAAACATCATATTTATTTGTTGTATAGCTAAACCTTGGATTAAGGTTATGGATAAATTGACTCTAAACGGTCTAACGCCTAGCTATATTGTTCATTGGCGTGATGAGAGCGAGTTATATCAGAATTCAAATTTCACAGACTGTTTTTTCCAAACGGTCGAAGATGCTTGGGCTGGTAAAGGGTTTCCAGCGGATACTCGCCCAACAGCATTAGATGAAGAACAATTAAAGTCGATAGCCTGGTATGAATCGCAAGCTTTAATAATGATGAATAGATTAGACCCAACAGAAGTCAAAATGAATACAGCTTCTAGACAGTATTATTTTAGAGATCTTGTTGGTTATTGGCTTAGCATTATAAAAGAAAAAAATATTGAACTTGTGGTTTCTCCATCTATACCTCATCGAGTTTTTGATTATGCCTTATATGTAGCTTGTAAAATTGAATCACTAGACTATTTATCATTTCAATTAACGCCATTTGGTTCAAATAGTGTAATGATATCCGATATTGAGGGCATGCCTAAAATTAATGCAGACTATGGAAGCGGCTTGTTAGTTCCTAGTGCCCCAGTACTAAGCCGGGTTAATAAAATATTAGAGGATTATCAAGTAGCTATTCCTGATTATATGAAGGCTCATGCCAAGAATAATAAGTCTATTCTGAAACCTATCAAAAAAACTTATAGCTCCTTATATAGGAATATTAAAGAGCGTAACTTTTATAAGATTAAGCAACCAAATACATATTGGCTAACAGATGGATATTTGCCATATGAAAAGCAGATGGGTTGGTTGGAATACATTTCTGTAAAGTTCAAACATGCTTTTAAGGTAAAGCAATTAGAAAAGTCTTATAGTAAAATTGTTACTAAAACGCTTGATAAATCTACGCCTTATGTATTTGTGGCATTGCATTATCAACCAGAAGAAACTACGTGCCCAACTGGTGGCTCGTATGCAGATCAAATCTTGATGATACAATTACTTAATGAGGTTTTACCCTCGAATGTGAATATTATTGTCAAGGAGCACAAATCACAATTTTACAGAGACCAAGAAGGCTCTGCCGGAAGAAGTCAACTCTATTACAATAGAATTTCATCTATAGCTCAACGTATTTACTTCGACAGTGTGGATAGTGATCCTTTTGCTTTAATTGATGATGCATTAGCTACTGTAACAGTTAGTGGCACTATTGGTTGGGAAAGTGCTATTCGAGGCACCCCAACACTAAATTTTGGGAGAGCCTGGTACGAAGGTATGCCCAGAGTCTTTAGAATAAAAAGCAAACTCGATTTAGAGACTGTTTTCCCTAAATTATGTTTATTGAAAAATCAAAACCTGCACGGTGAAATTTTACATTTTCATAAGTTACTTGAAGATAGTTTTATCAAGGCAACCCACTATAAATCATTTATAGGTAAAGGTGATGTTAGTATGGACGAGTCAGTTCAGAATTTAACAGATGGTTTATTATCACATACAAGTGACAAGATAACTTAATAGGGAATAGTAACAGTGGTAGAAAATACTTTAAGGTATATTTTAAATAATATAGCAGCGCCAATAATAAATGTGATTGCTTCCCCATTTATTGAAAAAAAATGGACAAAGGATTGCAAAAGCCTTCCTTTAACGCAAAAACATAAAGAATTATACATTATCATTCATCAGCATACAGCGAGGAAGCTTTTTAAATTTCCTGACCTTGTCAATTGCAATGATTTTAATGATAAAATTCAATGGTTAAAACTATTTGATCAAGACGAAATACAAATTCAATGTTCAGATAAGTTAAAAGTGCGTGATTATATTGAGCAAAAAGTTGGTGTAAAGTATTTAGTCCCTATGTATCAATCAGTTGAGTCGTTTAAACAAATTGATTTTGAAAAATTGCCTGGCTCATTTGTAATGAAAACTAACCATGACTCAGGAACTGTTGTCCTAGTAAAAGATAAAAATAAATTCGATAAATTGAAATCAAAAAGAGGGCTCGAAGCATCTCTAAAAAGAAAATATGGCTGGAGTGTTGGAGAGTGGGCTTACAGCTTTGTTCCAGCTAGAATCATTATTGAACACTATATTGAACCTGAAAGTGATACACCACCTGCCGATTACAAGTTCTATTGTGTTAATGGGGAAGTTAAGTTTTGCCATTATATATATGATCGAGGTAATAACTCTAAAGAACAATTACTGTCGTCAGATGGTATAGACTTAAAAACACCATTACATGGGAAATTTGAATTAGGAACTGGCTTTATAAAGCCATCTAATTGGGCTGAGATGCTAGAAGTAGCTAAAAAACTATCCGCTGAGTTCAAATGTGTAAGAGTTGATCTTTTTTCAAGTCAAGATAATATTTATGTCGGTGAAATGACATTTTGGCCCATGGCCGGCACTTATAGAGGCAATGGTCAAAAGTTTTTTGGTAAGTTTTTAGATTTTGAGCGTGACACGTTCAAGCAGCCAGTATTGTAAGTCAATAGAATGCAGAGTGTTTAAGTGTATTTCAAAATTTGTTTTTTTTGCTTTTTTATTTTAGGCATTCTCGGTTTTTCCAACTTTGGTAGAGCACATATTATTAATGTATCTACAGCATTTGATTTGCTATTAGTTATATCTATATTAGTTTACAAGCCTAAATTTGCAGATAAAAAAGCTTTATTTGGTTTTATTAGTTTTTTTTCTTATTTTATAATATCACTAATTATTGCAATAAGCCTAAAGGGAAGCCACTTATTAGATTTTTTATTAGCTTATAAAGCAATTTTTTACTTTGCATTATTATTTTATTTTGAAAATAAAAAAATAGGAGGTAAACGAAGGTTTTATCAGCTTTATAAATGGTTGGTTATATTTTTCTTTATAAAATATTCAATATCAATATTATTTAGCTTAAATGATCGACCTTTACTTTTTAGAGAAAATAATTTTGAACTAATGTTTTTAGCCTTGCTATTTTATTTAAGATGTATTTTATTCGAAAAAATTAAAGGTTTTGAAATACTTATTATTGTTGTGATTTTTTTAATATCAGGCTCAAAGTCTGCTATTCCAATATTACTTTTGATTTTAGGTAGTTTCTACTTGAAGGAGTTGACATGGAAGAAAACTATTACTTTTTCTGTGTTAGGTCTAGTTCTGCTCAGCTTTTTATCTTTCTTAATATTATCAAAGTATGGTCTGTCTGGCTTAGGTAAAATAGATCGGATAGCTTTTCTAAGAGTATTTCTTGTTGAAATGTTCAATAGTTCAACTCTTGAGATTTTATTTGGTCATATGAGACTAACCGCACTGTCAGAGTCATCATGTAATTCATTATATTTTTATCCTGGCCTTTTTAGTTTTAAAGATGATGGCAGTTGTTACTCTTTAATACTGCATTCATTTATTTTGCGATCTATTTTTGATCATGGCGTAATTGGTACAATATTAATATTTTATTGTTGCTACTTTCTTCTAATGAGAGCTGGGTACTCAAAACGTGTTGCTTATACCTTTTTAGGGGTTATGTTTTTGAACTCGTTATCAGTATCCGCTTTTAATAGCGTGTTTTTTGCTCTTAGTATGATTATGTTTATTGGCTTTTCTCCAATAAAAAAAATGAATAGGAGGTGGGGTTGATGAGTTTTAAATATAGATCAGATATTGATGGTTTGAGAGCAATAGCTGTTTTACTTGTTATTTTTTACCATGCAGGCTTTAAGGTTATAAGCGGCGGCTTTATTGGTGTTGATGTTTTTTTTGTTATATCTGGTTTTTTAATTACTTCAATTATACAAAAGGAAATATTGAATAAAGAGTTTAAACTCTTTAATTTTTATATAAAAAGAATAAGGCGCATTCTACCTGCGTTTTATGTTGTTATTTTTACAACAATTTTTTGTGGTTTTTTTATTCTTTTACCGTCGGACTTTACTCTTCTAGCTAAAAGTTTCTTAGCGTCGAGTATTTTTATCGCTAATATGTATTTTTGGAAAGCAACAGGGGGGTATTTCAACTCCAATACTGATGAATTGCCATTGTTACATATTTGGTCTTTATCATTAGAAGAACAATTTTATTTTATTTGGCCATTTTTCCTTATTTTAGTTCTAGGAGCGAAGTTTAAAAAAATTATCATTCCTCTTCTTAGCGTTGTGGTTATTCTTTTGTTTGCCTTTTCTGAGTGGGCCGCTATAACTAAGCCAAATGCAGCATATTACTTTCTTCCAACAAGAGCCGGCGAGCTCTTAATTGGTGGATTGCTTGCAATATTGGTGTCTTCAGGAGTTAAATTAAAACAGTTTGTAGCACAATTGTGTTCTATTTTTGGAGTTGTTTTACTTGTTTACTCAGCTTTTATTTTATCTAAATCGTCCGTTTTTCCAGGGATAAATTCTTTATTACCATGCTTAGGCGCTGTGCTAATTATTTTATCTGGCACTGAAAATAGTACATTTGTGGGCCGTATGTTGTCTACTAAGTTATTGGTTTTTATAGGCCTAATTTCATATCCAATGTATCTGTGGCATTGGCCAATAATAGCTTATTTGAACTATTTGAACTATGAACTTGATTATATTGTTGGGTCTTCAGTTATCTTGATTACAATTATTCTAGCTATATTCACATGGCATTTTATTGAAGGTACATTAAAAAAAATAAAATTGAAAAATAGTACTGTTTTTATAAATATGTTTGCAATTCCTACACTAATTGTAATATGTATTGCATATATGATTGTTAATAACGATGGTTACGAAAATCGATTTTCAAGTAATAATAAATATTTAGATATTAAAAGTGCGTTGGTTATGCCAACAGTATCAGAAGGGTGGTGTTATCAAGCCGAACTTCCAAAAAATATTGATAAAGCCCTCAATTGTACTCTTGGTGTTAAAGAGGGGAAATCTAATGCTATTTTTGTTGGTGATTCACATGCAGGGCATTACCAATACTTAGTAAACTCAATTGGTCAAAAAACTGATCTTAAAATCAAAACTATGATTACATCTAATTGTTTTCCAAGTCTGTATACTAAGGATAGTTCAAATTTAGGCGGTAACCCTAAATTGTGTATGGCTTTTCGGTCGGAATTAAGTGAGTACTCTGCAAATGAAGATTTAAGTATTGTTTTTTTTGCTGCTAGGTGGGATGCCAATTCGGAATGGCTATTTGAAACTAAAGAAGCATTAGATACATTAACTAACCGAGCTAAAAAAATAATTATTTTTCCACAGGTTCCGAATTATAAAAATAATGTTTCGCAAGAATATCTTAGAGCAATGGCATTACCCATTTTTAATCGTAATTATATTAATAAAATCGATAATACTTATGCATCTGCAAATAAGAAAGTTAAAATTCTTGCCGATAAATATGAAAATGTAACTTTTGTCGATATCAAAAGCTTTACTGAAAAAGAAGAGTTACTCCCTTTATTTAATTTAGAAAATATACCTTATTACTTTGACGATAACCATTTGAATATGCAAGGTTCAGAAATGCTAACTAATGCGTTTATGGGAAGTACAGAAGGTCAAATGTTGATAGATTCGATCATTAAAAAATGATGGTAGTATATTTTTTATATTAATATGCGAAATAAAATAGATAGAGATATTAGATAATGTTTACTTTTATAAAAGAGAAAATTGTTGATGTAGAGCAGCTGCTTATGGATAACAAGAAGGCTAGTGTTATTTACTTAAATCCATCTACTTATAATTATTTTCGAAAAAATATGGAATTGATTAAAAATGTAGATGGAGTAAGGTTTGATGGTTTATTTATGTCATCATTCCTTAAGCTTTTTGGAATTAAAGTTCCCAAACGTCAAAGTTTTGATATGACGTCTTTAGCTCCAAAGGTCTTCGACAAAGCCGAAGAAGAAGGGCTAAAGGTTTTCATTTGTGGTGGGACAGATGATGATGTCGATAAATTTTGTAAAATTATAAAAAATAGATATCCGCATTTACAAATTATCGGTCAAAGAAATGGTTACTTTTCTGATGCTGAATTTGAAAGTGTCAAAGATGAAATTACATTAAATAGACCAGATGTCGTAATTTTAGGGCTTGGCGGGCAGAAACAAGAAGTAATAGCATCAAAGTTAACTCCATATGTTGATGGATATATTTTCACATGTGGTGCTTTTATTTCACAAACGACCAAAAAAATAGATTTCTATCCTAAGTATATAAATAAGTTTAATTTACGCTGGGCTTATAGATTTGTTGTTGAACCAAGGACGATTAAGAGAGTTTTAATTAGTTATCCATTGTTCATTGTATATCTATTACTGGACTTTACAAAGTACAAAAATAAAGGAATAAAATGAAAATAGCAATAGCCGGTACTGGCTACGTAGGCTTATCAAACGCAATGTTGTTAGCGCAGCACAATGAAGTGATTGCCGTTGATATAGTTAAGGAAAAAGTCGATTTATTAAATCAAAAAAAATCACCAATTGTAGATGTTGAAATTGAAGATTTCTTAGCCAATAAAACTATCAACTTTAAAGCGACGCTTGATAAAAAGTTAGCCTATCGTGATGCTGACTTTGTGATTATTGCCACGCCAACTGATTATGACGTAGCAACTAACTACTTTAATACATCGTCTGTTGAAGCGGTTATAAAAGATGTTTTAGCCGTTAACCCTGATGCAGTTATGATTATTAAATCAACTGTACCAGTAGGTTACACTGAAAATATTAAGCAAGAGCTTAACTGCGCAAATATCATGTTTTCACCCGAATTCTTGCGTGAAGGTAAAGCCTTACATGATAACCTTTATCCTTCTCGCATAATTGTTGGTGAACAAAGTGAACGTGCAAAGGTATTTGCTAACTTATTGGTACAAGGTGCAGTAAAAGAAAATATTGACGTTTTATTTACTGACTCTACGGAAGCTGAAGCCGTTAAGCTGTTTTCAAATACTTATTTGGCTATGCGTGTAGCTTACTTTAACGAGTTAGACAGTTATGCTGAAGCCCATGGTTTAGATGCTAAGCATATTATTGAAGGTGTTGGTTTAGACCCGCGAATTGGTAATCATTACAATAACCCTTCTTTTGGTTATGGTGGTTACTGTTTACCTAAAGATACTAAGCAGTTATTAGCCAACTACAATAACGTGCCTAACAATATTATTCGTGCAATTGTTGATGCTAACACTACGCGTAAAGACTTTATCGCCGATTCTATTATTAGTAAAAAGCCTAAAGTCGTTGGGGTGTATCGCTTGATCATGAAAACTGGCTCCGATAATTTCAGAGCCTCTTCTATTCAAGGTATTATGAAGCGAATTAAAGCTAAAGGTATTGAAGTGGTAATTTATGAGCCGGTGCTTGAAGAGAAAGAGTTTTTTAACTCTACGGTATATAACGATCTAGAAGCTTTTAAGAAAATATCTGATGTTATTGTGTCAAATCGTATGGATATTGAATTAGCTGACGTAAAAGATAAAGTTTACACTCGAGATTTATTTGGCAGCGACTAACCTTGAAAAGTTTATGGTTTGTTATGTGATAGAACTTCGTTATCATATTTGGTAGAAAGTAGATTTAATAATTATATGGATTTTAAATGAAATATTTAGTGACTGGTGCGGCAGGTTTTATTGGTTTTCATGTGTCAAAAAAACTATGTGAGCAAGGTCATGAGGTTGTTGGCATAGATAACCTTAACGACTATTACGATGTTAACCTTAAGCTAGCGCGCTTAGCTGAGTTAGATAAGTTTACATTAAATAATACTTCGGAAAATGCAGAATTATTTCGCTTTATAAAGCTAGACCTTACCGATCGCGAAAACATGGCGCAATTATTTGCCGAAGAGAAGTTTGATCGCGTAATTCATTTAGCAGCTCAAGCGGGTGTTAGGTATTCAATTGAAAATCCGATGGCTTATGCTGACTCTAATTTAATTGGGCATTTAACTATTCTTGAAGGTTGTCGTAATAATAACGTTAAGCATTTAATTTATGCTTCTTCTAGCTCGGTTTATGGCTTAAATAATAAAACACCTTTTTCGACTAGTGACTCGGTTGATCATCCTGTTTCGTTATACGCAGCAACCAAAAAATCTAACGAGTTGATGGCGCATAGTTATTCTCATCTTTACGATATGCCAACCACAGGCTTACGATTTTTTACTGTGTATGGTTCATGGGGACGACCTGATATGGCGCCTTATATCTTTACTAAAAAGATTTTAGATGGTGAAACAATCGATATTAACAATAATGGTGATATGTGGCGTGATTTTACTCATGTAGATGACATTGTTGAAGGTGTTGTTCGTATTGCTGATGTTGTACCTGAAAGAGATTCAGCATGGAAAGTTGAAAGCGGCTCGCCAGCCTCAAGTTCAGCACCATACTCTATTTATAATATTGGCCACGGTTCGCCAATTAACCTGATGGGGTTTGTAAAGGCCATAGAAGATGAGCTAGGTATTGAAGCTAAGAAAAACTTTCGCGAAATGCAGCCAGGCGATGTTTACCAAACCTATGCAGAAGTGAATGACTTATTTGAGGCTATTGATTACAAGTCAAAAGTTAGTGTTGAAAATGGCGTAGCTGAATTTGTGAAATGGTATAAAGCATTTTATAGAAAATAGTTAATAGCTGTTGAAATGTAAAGCAAATAAAAAATGATACTATTAAGTATCATTTTTTTGTTTAAAAGAACTAACCTTTCATTAATTTAAGTCGCTCTCTTTAAGGTGAACTATTGCTAAGTACCTATAAAATTAGTGCGAATTAAATATTTATAGCGCACGTTAATATAAAAAAAACTAGTAACAGGTTTCATATATCCATTGCTATTTGTTTTTTAATTTACTTTTGTTAACAGAGCTAGCAATATAATTTACACTTAGGTATTTGATAATCGATTTATGCACGTTACATTCGTTTATTATCAAAAAACAATTTGCTAATTTATTAAAATAGAGGTTTAGATAGTGTATATGCATAAGGGAATAATACTAGCCGGCGGAAGTGGAACACGTCTTTACCCGCTAACAAAAGTTGTTAGTAAACAACTGATGCCTGTTTACGATAAACCTATGGTTTATTATCCGCTTGCAACGTTAATGCAGGCAGGCATTCAAGAAATTTTGATTATTTCAACACCCGAAGAAATTGATCGTTTTGAAGATCTTTTAGGTGATGGTGCAAATTTTGGTGTTTCCATTTCTTACAAAGTGCAACCTAGTCCTGATGGTTTAGCTCAAGCCTTTATTTTGGCAGAAGATTTTTTGAACGGTGCTCCTGCTGCTTTAGTGTTAGGTGATAATATGTTCTATGGTCATGACTTAGTTAAATCACTTAAAGCGGCAAATGCACAACAAAGTGGTGGTACGGTATTTGGCTATCATGTGTCTAATCCTAAGTCATACGGTGTTGTAGAGTTTGATGATTCGGGTACAGCTATTTCTATTGAAGAGAAGCCTGTTGTACCTAAGTCAAACTATGCAGTACCTGGTTTGTATTTCTTTGATGAGCGTGTTGTTGACTTTGCTAAAAATGTTAAACCTTCAGCACGAGGAGAGTTAGAAATTACTGACGTTATTGATCAATATTTAAAAGCCGGTGAGTTAAAAGTAGAAATTATGGGTCGCGGTACGGCTTGGCTTGATACGGGTACGCATGATGATTTACTTGCTGCAGCACAGTTTATTGCCACTATTGATAAGCGCCAAGGTTTAAAAGTTAATTGCCCTGAAGAAGTTGGTTATCGCAATGGTTGGTTGAGTGAAGCGAAGCTGCGTGAAATAGCACAACCTTTAATTAAAAGTGGTTACGGTGAGTATTTAATTAAGTTGATTGAAGAACGGGTTTTTTAAAGGGCTTTTCTTTTTACAGGGAGAAAAGAATGAGAAAATCAAGAGTTGACTTATAAAGGGATGATTTTTATTTAATATTTATAACTTAAAGGATTAAGTGTATGGAAATGGATTTTACGGGTAAAGTCATAGGTTGCGCTATTGAGGTACATAAGCAATTAGGTCCTGGACTATTAGAGTCAACTTATGAGAAATGTTTGATGTATGAGCTGTATTTGAATGGTATAACAGCACAATCTCAAGTTATTTTGCCTATATGTTATAAGAATATAGATATTGAAGCAGGTTATCGGCTAGATATACTGCTACCAAACAAGCTAGTGATTGAGCTTAAATCAGTTGATAAAATTATTCCTGTGTATTCAGCACAATTGTTAACTTATATGAAGTTAACTGATATAGATAAAGGTTTACTGATTAATTTCAATGTTAAAAAGTTAGCGGATGGTGTGAGAAGATTTAATTTGTCTTTTTAACGTTTAGGCACAGGTCATTCTTGCAAGTGGAGGATAGGAGGAACTTTGCTTTAATAGAAAGAGAGTTTGATGTTTGAAACATTACTTCTCTTTCGGTTCTTATTCATTTATCGCTGTTAGCTGTTTAGTTTTACAAGGAGGAATGAATGAAAAGGGAATGAGGAACTACTTTAGCCATATTCAAGTACTTTATGTTTATCTCCTGTAGTCCTCCTTCATTCCTCCTTGTGAAATATGAAGTTTATTTATTTTTTATGGGTTTTTATGGAGTTTTAGTGAATTATATAAACACAGATATACCAGATGTAAAAATTATTGAACCTAATGTGTTTGGTGATGACCGTGGTTTTTTTATGGAGACTTTTCGGGTAGATGAGTTTACCCGTGAATGTGCGCAGAAGAGCTTTGTGCAAGACAATCATAGTAAATCTAGCCATGGTATTTTGCGCGGTTTGCATTACCAATTAAAAAATACCCAAGGCAAGTTAGTACGTGTTACTTCGGGTGAAGTTTACGATGTTGCTGTAGATATGCGGAAAGAGTCGCCAACCTATGGACAACATGTTGGTGTAGTGCTTTCGGGTGAAAATAAGCGTCAACTTTGGGTGCCAGAAGGTTTTGCTCACGGTTTTTATGTGATGAGTGAGTCGGCAGAGTTTGTTTATAAGTGTACAGACTATTACGCGCCAGAACATGAAGTGTCGTTATTGTGGAATGATCCAGCTTTAAATATTCAATGGCCGTTGGTTAATGGCAATGCTCCTTCGCTTTCTGCTAAAGATGAAGTGGGGTTGTTGTTTAATGATGCGCCTGCTTTTAGCGCTTAGGTTGAAGCAAGATAAATAAAAATTTAATCGTACAATTACAATAAAGCTAACTTAAACCATGAAAATAATCGTTATAGGTAAATCGGGGCAATTGGCCTGGGAGCTAAGCCAGCTTTCATCGAAAGAGCATGAAATAGTTTGTTTAGGGCGTAATGATATAGATTTGCAAGACGTATCAATTATTTCTGCACGTTTACAAGCGTACCAAGCTTCAGGTGTTATTAACGCCTCTGCTTATACTGCCGTAGATAAAGCCGAGAGTGATGTTGATAATGCTTTTATGCTTAATGCGAAAGCGGCAGGCAACTTAGCAAGAGCTTGTAAAGCTTTAACGATCCCTTTTGTTCATATTTCAACTGACTTTGTTTTTCATGGTGATAAAGGCTCGCCTTATTTACCTACTGATGAAATAAATCCATTAGGGGTTTATGGTGCGAGTAAAGCACAAGGTGAGCATTTTATTGCTGATGTTTATCCAGAAAGAAGTTGTATTATTCGAACGTCATGGGTGTATTCAACACATGGTAATAATTTCGTAAAAACCATGTTGAACTTAATGAATACTAAACCAGAACTTGGCGTTATAAGTGACCAAATAGGTTCACCTACATATGCTAAAGGCTTAGCTAAAGTTTGCATAGCAAGCCTAACTGACAATATTAATGGTATTCACCATTACACTGATACAGGCGTGGCGAGTTGGTTTGATTTTGCTGTTGCTATTCAACGCATGGGTTTGGAACTTGGCTTATTAGATAAAAAAATACCGATTAAACCTATAACTACTGCGCAATATCCTACACCGGCTAAACGCCCACATTATAGTGTGTTAGATAAAAGCAGCTTAGCTAGCGCTTTGCCTGAGTTTAAGTTTAGCCATTGGCAAGAGCAACTACATACTATGATGACGGCTTTAAAAGCTGAACAGTCTTAGCTTATTGTTTACAGCGTAACTGTTTTATCGCTGCGAAATTATAAAGAATTATAAAAATTTTAGAGATATATGATGAAAAAATTATTAGTTACCGGTGGTGCTGGTTTTATTGGCGCTAACTTTGTTCATTATTGGATGAACAAATATTCAGCCGACAAAGTGGTTGTGCTTGATGCATTAACTTACGCAGGTAATATTGCCAATTTAGACTCTGTAAAAGATGAAGCTAACTTCACCTTTGTGCATGGTAACATTTGTGACCAAGTTTTAATTGAAAAGTTATTGGTTGAACACGGTATTGATACCTTAGTACATTTTGCCGCTGAGTCGCATGTTGACCGTTCAATTACTGGTCCAGATGCTTTTATTGAAACTAATATTATGGGTACCTATAGCTTGCTTAAAGCCGCTAAAAAAGTATGGTTAGATGGGGCTTTTAATGATGGTAAAGTTCTTGAAGAACATCGTTTTCATCATGTGTCTACTGATGAAGTGTACGGCACGCTTTCACCAACAGACCCTGCATTTACAGAAGATACAGCTTACGCGCCTAATTCGCCTTATTCTGCGAGTAAAGCGGCAAGCGATCATTTAGTGCGCGCTTATCATCATACTTACGGTTTAAATGTTACTACGAGTAACTGCTCAAACAATTATGGTCCGTTTCATTTTCCTGAAAAGCTTATTCCTTTGGTTATCACCAATATATTGCATGATAAAGCCTTGCCAATTTACGGTGATGGCCAACAAATTCGTGACTGGTTATACGTTGAAGATCACGCTTACGGAATCGACTTAGTGTTACAAAACGGTAGAATTGGTGAGAACTACAATATTGGTGGTGATAACGAATGGGCTAATATAGATATAGTAAAAACTATTTCTAAACTTGTTGAGCAAGAGTTTGTTAAGAATAAAGACTTAGGCATTCGTTTTCCTACGGCAAAAGCAGCGATGGCACAAAACACAGAGTCACTCATTACTTATGTAAAAGACCGACTTGGTCATGATCGCAGATATGCTATTGATGCAACTAAAACCAATAATGAGTTAAATTATCAACCGAAAGAGTCGTTTGAAACCGGCATTGCTAAAACCGTTGCTTGGTATTTAAATAACGAAGAATGGTGGAAGAGTGTGATGGACGGTTCTTACCAAAACTGGATAGCTGAGCAGTACTCTTAATTAATATGAGTAATTTAAAGGTCGATATTCGGCCTTTTTTAATGTCTTTAAGTTTGTGTTAGAACTCACTTTATTCCATTAATAAATTACTCAAAAACCTATAAACGCAAACATTTCATCTATAAAGTCATGACAAAAAGTTTAACAACCAATACAATAAAGAAAATACTGTAATTAGGGATAAAAATGACAAGTAAAATCAAAAAAGCGGTAATACCTGTAGCGGGCTTAGGCACACGGATGTTACCAGCGACAAAAGCTATTCCAAAAGAGATGTTGCCGATTGTTGATAAGCCATTAATTCAATATATTGTGAATGAATGTATTTCAGCTGGTATTAAAGAAATCGTTTTAGTTACACACTCTTCTAAAAATGCGATTGAAAACCATTTTGATAAGTCGTTTGAGCTTGAAACTACGTTAGAAAAGCGTGTTAAGCGCCAGTTACTTGATGAAATTCAAGCAATATGTCCGAAAGACGTTACCATTTTACATGTGCGCCAAGGTGAAGCAAAAGGCTTGGGGCATGCGGTATTAAAAGCGCGTCCTATTATTGGTAACGAACCGTTTGTTGTAGTGTTACCTGATGTGATTCTAGATGATGCCACTGCCGATTTAAGAACTGAAAATTTAGCAGCAATGTTAACGCGTTATAACGAAGTAGGTGGTTATAGCCAAATTATGGTTGAACCTGTTCCTATGGAGCAAGTAAGTAGTTACGGTGTGGTTGATTGTGGCGGTGTTGAACTTGCACCAGGTGAGTCACAACCTATGACTGCTGTTGTAGAAAAGCCTGCCGTTGAAGATGCGCCGTCTAATTTAGCTGTAGTAGGTCGTTATGTATTGTCTGAAAAAATTTGGGACCTGTTGAAGCTAACTCCTCCTGGTGCTGGCGATGAAATTCAATTAACAGATGCTATTGCGATGTTAATGGAAAAAGAAACGGTAGAAGCATTCCACATGACAGGTAAATCGCATGACTGTGGTTCTAAGTTAGGCTACATGAAAGCCAATGTAGAATATGCTTTACGCCACCCAGAAATGGCTGATGAATTTAGAGCATACGTTACAGATTTAATAAAATAAAAATATAACTAGCTTTAAGTTCTAGTGCAATTGTCTTTGTTGTTATTCGTTTTCTCTGTAAGTTGTTTTTTACAAGGAGGAATGAATAAGAAGTTAATGAGTTAGAGCTTTAGGTATTTTAGACCTTCTATGTTTATTGGTGTTTACCTCATGTAGTCCTCCTTGTTTTCTCCCTGTGAGATATTTTTATTTTTTTACAGGGAGGAGTGAATGAGAAGTTAATGAGGTAGGGCTTTAGGTATTTCAAACATTCTATGTTTATTAGTGTTTACCTCCTGTAGTCCTCCTTGTTTTCTCCCTGTGAGATATTTTTATTTTTTTACAGGGAGGAGTGAATGAGAAGGGAATGAGTTAGGGTTTTAGGTATTTTAAACTTTCTATATTTATTAGTGTTTACCTCCTGTAGTCCTCCTTGTTTTCTCCCTGTGATACATTATATTTAATAGCTTTAAAGGATTAAGGTGTATTGAAATGGATTTAACAGGTGAGGTTATAGGTTGCGCAATTGAGGTACATAAGCAATTAGGTCCAGGGCTATTAGAGTCAACTTATGAGAAGTGTTTGATGTATGAGTTGTCTTTGAATAATATTAATGCATATGCTCAAGTTGTATTACCTATCTGCTATAAAGGTATGAATATTGAAGCGGGTTATCGATTAGATATTATGTTACCCAGTGAATTAATTATAGAACTTAAATCAGTCGATAAACTTATTCCCGTGTATTCAGCACAACTATTAACTTATATGAAATTAACTAATATAAATAAAGGTTTATTGATTAATTTTAATGTTAAGAAGTTAACGGATGGTTTACGCAGATTTAATTTGCCTTCTTAATTTTAGCATTTAACCTTTTTTATTTTCTGTGAATTATTACTTTTTACAGGGAGGAATGAATGAGAAGGGAATGAGTTAGGGCTTTAGGTATTTTAAACTTTCTATGTTTATTAGTGTTTACCTCCTTTAGTCCTCCTTGTTTTCTCCCTGTGAGATATTTTTATTTTTTTACAGGGAGGAGTGAATGAGAAGTTAATGAGGTAGGGCTTTAGGTATTTTAAACTTTCTATGTTTATTGGTGTTTACCTCATGTAGTCCTCCTTGTTTTCTCCCTGTGAGATTTTTTTTACAGGGAGGAGTGAATGAGAAGTTAATGAGGTAGGGCTTTAGGTATTTCAAACATTCTATGTTTATTAGTGTTTACCTCCTTTAGTCCACCTTATTTCCTCCTTGTAATATTTGTTAGTTGTTTGGTTTTTGTTATCGCATCTAACTAAAGGCTAAGAACTGAAGCCAGGCTTTAAAGTTATTAGTGTGCATTAGCATAATTTTTATTTATCATTTTTTAAGTGCAGGAATATGGACGTTACCAATTTATCTCAATTTACAGAACAAGCCTTAACTCGTAGTATTTTTTCATTATTCGAAGATCGTACTCGAAGTGAAAACTATACTGTTTCGGCGGCAGGTTTATTCTTAGATTATGCTAAGCAAAATATTATTGATAGTGAGCTTGCGCCATTATTTACCTTAGCTAAGCAAACCGGGCTTGCGGAGAAAATATCAGCGCAATTTTCCGGTGAGCAATTAAACTCTACCGAGCAGCGTGCTGTATTGCATACTGTATTACGCGCACCTGATAAAATCAAAGTAGATGTATTGGGTGAGCAAGCCGAAGAAGTTATTAATACTGAAGCTAAAATGGCGACGATTGTTGATGATATTCAATCAGGCAAGGTTTGTTCAGTGACTGGTGAGAAGTTTACCGATATTTTAGCCATAGGTATTGGCGGATCTTATTACGGCGTTAAAGTGGCTTTGTCAGCACTGGTTCCTTATCATCAAAAAGGCTTGAAAGCTCATGTGTTAGCGAATGTTGACGGTGATGCTGCGCAAGAGAAGTTTGCTAAACTCAATGCCTCAACCACCCTTGTGGTGGTCATCTCTAAAACCTTCTCTACTCAAGAAACTTTGCTTAATGCCACCATAGTAAAAGCTTGGATGCTAGATGCTTTAGCTGATAGCGGTACATCACCTGCTGATATTATTGCTAACCATTGGTATGCGGTAAGTACCAATGTTAAAGCGGCAACTGAATTTGGTATTGATGAAAACAATATTCTTCCTATGTGGGATTGGGTTGGTGGTAGGTTCTCTTTATGGTCAGCGGTAGGTTTACCACTTGCTTTGATTATTGGTAATACGCATTTTAATGCCTTAAAAGCTGGCGCGCATGCGATGGACGAGCATTTTAAGCATGCCGACTTTGAGCAGAATATGCCGGTAATTATGGCCTTGTTGGGGATTTGGAATCGTAACGGCTTAGGCTACCCAAGTTTAGCTATTTTACCTTACAACCATGCACTTAGAGCTTTACCTGGTTATTTACAACAAACGGATATGGAAAGTAATGGTAAGTCTGTTTCTATTGATGGGCAAACGCTGAATTACTTAACTGCTCCGGTTGTTTTCGGCCAGGAAGGTACCAATGGTCAACATGCCTTTATGCAATTAATGCATCAAAGTGCTGATATTATTCCTACTGATTTTATTTTATCTTTAGCACCTACCAGTAAGCATTTGGCTAATCATGACGCTCTAGTGGCAAACTGTTTTGCGCAAAGTGAAGCATTAATGCAGGGTAAAACCTTAGCACAAGCAAAAACAGAGTTACTCAATGCCGGCGTAAATGAAGCTCAAGCCAATAGATTAGCCGCACATAAAACCATGAAAGGTAATACTCCAAGTAATACACTTTTAATGGAGCGATTAGACCCACATTCACTTGGTGCATTACTAGCGCTGTATGAGCATAAAATTTTTGTTCAAGGCGTAATATGGCAAGTTAATTCTTACGACCAGTGGGGCGTAGAATTAGGTAAGCAGCTAGGTAATGAAGTACTTAACGTTATGTCGCATCCTATGGCGGAAATTGAAAGTGAAAAGCTTTCTTCATCGTCGCTGGGGTTGATACGCCGTTATAAAGATAACCTGAATAAAGTTTAGTTCTGATCTTTACGGAATATCACGCAAGTGGTTATACTTTTTTGATATAAACAAGCTTTTACTTATATGGATAAGGCCGAAAGGCTGTGGCATTATATTACTCAATAATATTATGCCACCATTAGTGAACAGCAATGCATTTAACCCATTTACAAAAGCTAGAAGCCGAATCTATTCACATTATTCGAGAAGTTGCCGCAGAGTTTGATAACCCTGTGATGCTTTACTCGGTTGGAAAAGACTCAGCCGTTCTTCTTCATCTTGCTCGAAAAGCCTTTGCACCTGGAAAAATACCTTTTCCATTATTGCACGTTGATACCAATTGGAAATTCAAAGAAATGATCGCGTTTCGTGATCAAATGGCTAAAGAATATGGCTTTGACTTACTGGTACATAAAAATCCAGAAGGCATGGCAATGAATATTAGTCCTTTTGAACATGGTAGTGCAAAGCATACTGATGTAATGAAAACGCAAGGATTAAAACAAGCCCTTGACCAATATGGCTTTGATGCCGCATTTGGCGGTGCACGTCGTGACGAAGAAAAGTCTCGTGCTAAAGAGCGTGTGTATTCATTCCGCGATAAAAACCATCGCTGGGATCCTAAGCGCCAACGTCCAGAACTGTGGAATATATATAACGGTAAAGTTAACAAAGGCGAAAGTATTCGTGTATTTCCTTTGTCGAACTGGACTGAGCTTGATATTTGGCAATATATCTACCTTGAAGGTATTAAAATTGTACCACTATATTTAGCGGAAAAACGCCCTGTAGTTGAGCGCGATGGTAGCTTAATTATGGTTGATGACGAACGTATGCCAATTGGTGAAGATGAAGTAGTACAAATGAAAAGTGTACGCTTTAGAACCTTAGGTTGCTACCCATTAACCGGCGCTGTTGAGTCAACCGCAGCAACATTACCTGAAATTATTCAAGAAATGCTATTAACTAAAACTTCTGAGCGCCAAGGCCGTGTGATAGATCACGACTCTTCTGGCTCAATGGAGAAGAAAAAAATGGAAGGTTATTTTTAAGACAACCTAGCTATCAGTTTTAAGCTATCAGTTTTAAGCTGTCAGTTTTAAGCTATCAGTTTTAAGCTATCAGTTTTAAGCTGTCAGCTGTCAGTAAAAACAAGTGCCATACTAATGTTTTTGATTTTACTGATAGCTATAATCTTAGAGCTATATTAATGGTTTTGATTTTACTAATAGCTCTAAACTGAAAGCTTACAGCTATACTAATGGTTTTGATTTTACTGATAGCTCTAAACTGAAAGCTTACAGCTATGTTTTAAAGCTATGTTTTAAAGCTATGTTTTAAAGCTATGTTTTTAACAGGGATTTGTTATGAACTTTGAAAAGTTAGAGGTATGGAAAAGAGCAGCTAGATTGTCGGCGGATATCTATAAGCAGACCAGTGCTTTGCGTGATTTTGGTTTTAGAGATCAAATAACCCGTTCAGGCTTATCTGTTCCAAGTAATATTGCAGAGGGAATGACTAGAGAGACGCCAAAAGATAAGCGTCACTTTATTACTATCTCTCGCTCTTCTTTGGCAGAGCTTAGAACACAAATTTATATTGGTATCGAGATTGGCTATTTACCTAAAGTTAAAAGCCGATACTGGATTAAAGAAACAGAAGAGTTATCAGCCATGCTAACAGGACTGCGAAACTCGATTTAGAGAAGCTATCAGCTATCAGTACAAGAAAAGCGACTAGGTTGGTGTTTTTTGGGTTTTACTGACAGCTTAAAACTGACAGCTTACAGCTATTTTACTGGTAGCTTATACGTATTTAGGAATAAAGATGATTGATTCACCTGAGAAAAATTTAGTAGAAAATGGCTTGTTAGAAACAGATATTGAAGCTTACTTAAAGCAGCATGAAAACAAAGAGATGGTGCGCTTTTTTACTTGTGGTAGCGTTGATGACGGTAAAAGTACCTTAATTGGCCGTTTATTACATGATTCTAAAATGATCTTTGAAGATCAATTAGCCGCGATTAAAAACGACAGTAAAAAGTCAGGCACTACCGGTGAAGCTGTTGATTTAGCTTTACTTGTTGATGGTTTGCAGTCTGAGCGCGAGCAGGGCATTACCATTGATGTGGCTTATCGTTACTTTGCTACAGACAAACGTAAGTTTATTATTGCTGATACTCCAGGCCATGAAGAATATACCCGTAATATGGCTACCGGTGCTTCAACTTGTGATCTGGCTATAATTTTGATCGATGCTCGACATGGTGTGCAAGTGCAAACACGTCGTCATTCATTTATTTGTTCATTGTTAGGCATTAAGCATGTTTTAGTTGCTGTTAACAAAATGGATTTAGTTGATTACAGCCAAGACCGTTATCAAGAGATTAAAAAAGACTATCGTAATTTTGCCGATGATTTGGCATTTGAAGATGTACGCTTTGTACCAATTTCAGCTTTAAATGGCGATAATGTTGTTGAAGAAAGTAACAAGATGTCTTGGTACCCAGGTGCCACATTAATGAAGTTACTCAATACGATTCAGGTTGATGACAAAAAAGACTTCACGCAATTTAGATTCCAAGTTCAGTATGTTAATCGCCCTAACTTAAACTTTAGAGGTTTTGCTGGCACTGTTGGCTCAGGTCATATTCGTGTTGGCGATGAAATAGTTGCTCTGCCTTCGGGTAAAGAAAGCAAGATAAAATCTATTGTTACTTTTGAAGGCGATATTAAGCGTGCAGACCAAGGCATGGCGGTTACCTTAACGCTTGAAAATGAAATTGATATCAGCCGCGGCGAAATGATCGTTAAAAAAGGTAGTGTTCCTGCTTCTTCAAAAGAGCTTAGTGCCACTATTGTTTGGATGCATGAAAATGAACTTGAACCAGGTCGTGAGTATTACATTAAACATGGTAGTAAGTTAACGACTGGCCATGCTATAAAAATTGATCACCGTATTGACGTGAATACCTTAGAGAAATTTGATGTTGACCAATTAGCGCTAAACGAAATTGGTGTTGCTCACTTAGAAGTTTCAGAAGCCTTACATTTCGATGCATATGGTGATAACAAAGCAACAGGCGCATTTATTATTATTGATAGAATGAGTAATGTTACTGTTGGTGCTGGCATGATCAACGGCGCCCTTGAAGAGCAACAAGAGCACCAGTACTCAGAGTTTGAGAAAGAGTTGAATATTTTAGTTCGTAAACACTTTCCACACTGGGGCGCTCGCGACTTACTGAAGTAACACAAAGCTGTCAGTAACACAAAGCTGTCAGTAACACAAAGCTGTAAGTTTTGAGCTGTCAGCTGTCAGTTAAAAGAAAAGCTGTCAGTTTCGAGCTGTCAGCTGTCAGTAAAAGAAGAAAGTAAAGTTATAAGTTTTAAGCTTACAGCTGTTTCCTGTTTTTTACTGACAGCTTAAAGCTCTGTCTTCTAGGTTTATATTATGTTGTTTATGCAGTGGCTTTTGGTCGCAATATTTGTTTTAACACTTGTTGGGCTTGTTTTATTCCCTAATAAACCTGAACGTGTTTTTGGTAGTACAACGTTATTGTGTTTAGCTGCGTCATTTGTAAGTACTGACGACATTTTAAGTAACGCTGTTAATCCTGGTTTAGTTACATTGTTATTATTGGTGCTATGTTCTTTTGCTTATGAACGCACCAGCATTATCAGGCGAATTTCATCTTTAATGCTAAATGGCAAAGTAAAAACTGCAAGTTTACGCACCCTGAGTTTTACTGCCTTAAGTTCTGCATTAATTAGTAATACTGCCGTTGTTGCAACATTAATTTCAGTTGTTAAAAAAAATACGGTCGTTAATCCCGGTAAGTTATTATTACCCTTATCTTTTGCCGCTATTCTCGGTGGTACTTTAACTTTAATAGGCACTTCTACTAACTTAATTGTTAACTCTTTATGGCTTGAGCAAGGCCGAGAAAGTTTGGGCTTCTTCGATTTTACCTTGATTGGTGGTGCAGCACTTTTCGCGTGTTTACTGGTTATATTATTGCGCCAAAATAGTTTGGCAGATATGCCTAATGATCAGTTAGAAGTAAAAGAGTACTTAGTTGAGGCACAAGTAAAACCCAACTCTAAACTTATAGGTAAAAGTATAGAGGCAAATGGTTTAAGAAACTTAGACACACTATTTTTAGTTGAATTAGTGCGCGATGGCCGACTTATTTCTCCAGTAACACCAGATGAGGTTATACAGCCACAAGATCGATTAATTTTCAGTGGTGATGTTAGCAAGGTCTTAGTGCTTCAACAATTTGATGGTTTAACTCTTTTTGCTGAGCTTGATGGCTTACTGCGTGAAAACTTAACAGAAGTATTAATTAAGCCCGATTCTGCCATTGTAGGTGAAACCTTAAAAACCGCAGGCTTTCGTGCAAGGTTTGATGCTGCTGTGGTGGCAATTCGACGAGAAGGCACCTCACTTTCAGGTAAGTTAGGCGAAATTACCGTACAAGCGGGCGATTTTTTAGTCTTGGCTGCCGGCCCAGACTTTTGTGCTCGTACTAATTTAACCAAAAACTTTTATATTCTATCAGGCCATAAACCCGACAATATGTTGTCAGGTTGGCGCGACTCGTTGGCTATTTTTGGCTTTATTATCGCCATTGCTATTACTATGTTTACTAGTATTAGCTTATTAGCGAGTTTAATGTTTTACCTTGCGGTGTTAATTTTATCTGACTGTTTAAGTGTTAATGAGATCAAACGTCGTTTTCCAATTGAAATATGGTTAATTGTTTTAGGGGCTTTAACTTTAGCGCAAGCATTTGAACATAGCGGTGTCGCGGCTATTTTTGCCAATGAAATTGAACAACTGCTTGAAGGAAAGAGCGCTTTAATTGCGCTAGTAGTGATATTTTTTATTACTTTATTATTAACTGAAGTGATCACCAATAGCGCTGCTGCTGCTTTAGTATTTCCAGTGGCGTATAATATTGCGATTGGTTTAGGTGTTGATCCCCTACCTTTAGTTATGGCGGTTGCCTTTGGTGCTAGCGGCAGTTTTATAAGCCCTTACGGTTATCAAACCAATATTATGGTATTTAATGCCGGAAATTATAAAGTAGCTGACTTTATTAAATTTGGTTGGCCAATAACACTGACTTATAGTGTTGTAGTGTTATTGTTATTACCGAATGTTTTTCCGTTTTAGAGAAAAATAAGTTTAAGAGAAGTTTAAAGCTGTCAGCTGTCAGATAAAAGATAAAAGAAAAAAATAAAAATCAGTTGGGAGCTTGTTTGTTGTTTTACTGACAGCTTCGAACTGACAGCTATTGGTTTAAGAGAAGTTTAAAGCTGTCAGCTATCAGTTAAAAGATAAAAGAAAAAAGAAAAAAAATAAAAATCAGTTGGGTGTTTGTTTGTAGTTTTTACTGACAGCTTCGAACTGACAGCTTATAGCTATGTATTCTCTGACAGCTTTGTTCTAATTTTTTCGATTCAATTATTAGGAATAATATGAAAACTGAAAACACTGTTTGGCACACTCAACAAGTGAGCAAAACACAACGTGCTGAATTGAAGCAGCAAAAATCTTGTTTGTTATGGTATACCGGCCTTAGTGGTTCAGGTAAATCTACTATTGCTAATGCGGTAGACGCTTTGTTGTTTCAGCGCCAATGTCATAGTTATTTACTTGATGGCGATAATGTTCGCCATGGTCTCAATGGCGACTTAGGCTTTAGTGATGAAGACAGAGTTGAAAATATTCGTCGTATTAGTGAAGTAGCGCAACTATTTGTTGATGCTGGATTAATTGTATCAACCGCGTTTATTTCGCCTTTTGCTGCTGATCGAGCAATGGCTGCAGCTAAGCTTAGTGCTGGCGAGTTTATTGAGGTATTTATTGATACCCCAATTGCCATTTGCGAACAACGTGATCCTAAAGGCTTATACAAAAAAGCGCGTGCTGGCGAAATTAAAGACTTCACCGGAATAGATTCAACCTACGAAGCACCTGAAAACCCCACGATTCATATAGATACTAGCGATAAAAGTATTGAACAATGTGCCCAGCAAGTCGTTGATTACCTGATTGAACATGGGTTTATTAAAAAATAACTATCAGTAAAAAAAGTGAAGCTATAAGTTTTAAGCTGTCAGTAAAAGAAAAAAAAAGCTATAAGTTTTAAGCTGTCAGCTGTCAGCTGTCAGTAACTGAAATGTTAGTTTAGAAGAAGTTTTATGTTCTTAGTTCGACTTTAGTTTTTGATTTTGGAGTTTTGCTTGGTTTTGCTTGGTTTTGATTAGCTGTATTGACAGCTAATAACTTACAGCTTTTCTTTGTTTGGCTTTACTGAAAGCTGACAGCTAATAACTGACAGCTTTTCTTTGTTTAGTTTTACTGAAAGCTGACAGCTAATAACTTACAGCTTTTCTTTGTTTAGTTTTACTGAAAGCTGACAGCTAATAACTTACAGCTTTTCTGTGTTTGGTTTTCCTGAAAGCTGACAGCTAATAACTTACAGCTTTTCTTTGTTTGATTTTACTGAAAGCTGACAGCTTAAAACTTAAAACTTAAAGCTTCCCTTATATTTAAAGGAGATTTCTAAATGCATTATGATGTGTTTAATGGTGATGCCGATGGCATTATCGCTTTGTTACAATTACGTTTGGCTGAGCCTAGGGTTTCGAAGTTAATTACTGGCGTTAAACGTGATATTCAGTTATTGCAACAAGTGCCTGCTAACCTTGCTACTTCGGTTACTGTGTTAGATATATCGATGGAAAAAAACCTTGCAGCTTTAGCTGGCTTGCTGGCGCAAGAAATAGATGTTCTTTATATTGACCATCATCGCACGGGCTTAGTACCTAACTCTGAACATTTAACCGAAATTATTGATACCGACGCTAATACTTGTACAAGTTTATTGGTTAATCAACACCTTGCTGGTCAATATGCGCTTTGGGCGATTGTTGCTGCATTTGGCGATAACATGTTAAAGGCTGCTGAGCAGTTATCTCAGCAAGCGGGTTTGTCAGCGAAAGAGCAAGATCAATTGAAAGCTTTAGGCATATATATTAACTATAACGGTTACGGTCGCACGGTAGACGATTTACATATTGCGCCAGATGCTTTATTCACTACCTTACTTAACTACCCTGATCCTTTCACTTTAATTAATGAAGCTAATTCAATATTTACCTTACTTGAAGAAGCTTACTTAAGTGATATGACACAAGCTAAACAAGCGAACATTTTACATGATGATGAAACCTTGCAGGTTATTGAGCTTGAAGATGCACCTTGGTCGCGCCGAGTGAGTGGTGTATATGGTAATGAATTAGCGAATCAAAATCCTGATAAGGCCCATGCCGTATTTACGTTAAACTTAGATAACACTTATACGGTTAGCCTACGCGCTCCTATTAATAATAAAGTTGGTGCCGGCGAGCTTTGCGCTCAGTTTGAAACGGGCGGTGGCAGGGCTGCCGCGGCTGGAGTAAACCAATTGCCGAAAGAAAAACTTGGTAACTTCATTGCGTTAGTGTCAAAATATTATCAATAAATGATGAATTTTTAAAATATTGACTGAATAAATTTATAAGGAATTAATAATGAGTTTGTTGATCACCGGTGGTACTGGTTTTATTGGCAGTCACACAGTTGTTGAATTACTGGCACTAGATAAAGATATTGTTATTGTAGATAACTTATCAAACTCTTCTACGTTAGTGCTTGATAGAATTAAGCAAATTACAGGGAAAACCGTAACATTTATTCAAGCAGATATTTGTGATCGTGAAGCTTTAACTCAGGTGTTTGAGCAGCATAATATTGAAGCGGTTGTACACTTTGCGGGTTTAAAAGCGGTAGGTGAGTCGAGTGAAATACCATTAAGTTATTATCATAATAATGTTTCTGGTTCTGTAACTCTGTTGCAAGTAATGGCTGAGCAGAATGTTAAAAACTTAGTCTTTAGTTCATCAGCCACGGTTTACGGCGAAAACAACCCATCGCCACTTGATGAAACTATGCCAACCTCTGCAACTAACCCTTATGGCCAAACTAAACTCATGATAGAAAATATTCTGTTTGATTTGGCACGTAGTGATGAGGAATGGTCTATTGCTTGTTTACGTTACTTTAACCCTATTGGTGCGCACAACTCTGGCCTGATTGGTGAAAATCCCAATGGTATTCCAAATAACTTATTACCTTATGTGTCACAAGTTGCTGTTGGTCGTTTAGCTAAGTTACAAATCTTTGGTGATGATTATCAAACCGTCGATGGTACCGGTGTTAGAGACTACATTCATGTGGTTGATTTAGCCCAAGGCCATGTAAAGGCGCTTGAAAAGTTAACTGAGATTAAAGGCTGCGTTCCGATTAACTTAGGTACAGGTAACGGCACCTCGGTTTTAGAAATAGTGAACACTTTTAAAGAGATTTCTGGACAAGATATTCCATATAGCATTGCACCAAGGCGCGCCGGTGATATTGCCACGGTTTATGCCGATGCTACTGTTGCTAACACTTTACTAAATTGGCATGCAGAACGTGATTTAGCTACCATGATAGCCGATACATGGCGCTGGCAGTCACAAAACCCGAATGGCTTTGAGTAACATAAAGCATTGGTCATTTGTTTATCATTTGTGCTCTGGCTTACTTTTGGTTGTTCGTTCGATTAAGTTTTAGCTTTATTGATGTTAATAACTTTATGTTATTAGTAACTTAACAAATACGCTCGCATTAAATAACCGCTTTTATAAAATAAAAAAACCTAATATTTTCATATTAGGTTTTTTATTGCCCTTTAATTAAGAGGCAGTACTACTTAACCAGAGTTCAGGTTATTTAGTATCGACTAATCATTGGCTATGGTTTGTTCATCAGCCCAAGCAATGGCTTCATTATAGTGTTTAAGTACGCTTGCCTTTTCTAACCCAAGCCTTTTCATAATAACAGCGGTTTTAGACCATTCAGCGCGCTCAATAAATTCTAGCAGCATAATTAGCGCTGCCATATCGCCTTTGCGGGTTAATAAAGTGTCTTTAATTTCTTGGGCAAGAGGTAGTTTAGATAAAATACTTTCTAAGTCTTCATCGACTATGGCGTCTATTAACGAAAGCAAGCCGGTTAAAAAGGCTATGGCTTGATCTATTGGTGAATTAACTTCTTTAGCCATTAAATCACAAAATTTTGCCCGGGCCATAGCTGAGTTGATAAGCTCAGAGGGTTTTTCTGGGTTGATATTCGCCGCAAACATTAAACCTAGGAATCTTTTTAATTCAGCAGAGCCCAAAGTAACTAATGCTTGTTTTATGGTTGAAATTTCAGCTCTGCGTTTGAATATAGCTGAATTTGCGTAACGCAATAATTTATAAGATAAAGTGACATCATGTTCGAAAACTGCGGTTATATTGGCTAAATCTACTTCAGTTTTTGATGTTTCATAAAGTAATTCGGCCATGGCGATTTGCGATGGTGATAAATTTTTGGTTTTAACCATTTCAGGTTTAGCAAAGAAAAAGCCTTGAAATAGTTCAAAACCTAGTTCTAACGCTTGGTTATACTGCTCATAAGTTTCAACTTTCTCTGCCAATAATTTTATATGCGGAAAGTTTTCTATTGCCACTTTAATTTCTTTAATTGTTTCAACGCTAGTAGTTTGCCAATCGACTTTAATGATATGCACGAAAGGGTAAAAATGCTGCCAAACCGTTTGATGAATATAATCATCTAATGCGATGGTATAGCCTTTTTGGTGTAAATCTTTACATATGGCTAATAGTTTTTTTCCAGGTTTAACCGTTTCTAATATTTCTACCACTAACTCGTCTGTGGTTAAGGTTTCAGGGTAACCTTTAATTAGGGTTTCTAAAGTGAAATTAATGAAAGCAGGTTTGTTACCTGTAAATTCACTGATGCCAAGGTTGAAATTACTGGCTTCGATCATTTTTGTTGTAGCTTCATCACCATCAATGCCAGGGAAGACATTTACTATGCTATCGCGAAAAAGAAGCTCATAGGCAAATAGATTTTTATCTCTATCTAGGATGGGTTGCCTAGCTGCATAAAAGTACATACAAATTCCTAATTAATCCGATGTTATAACAGATAATTTTATTATTTTAACTTAGTATTACTGTTCGGCAAAATTGATTTGCACATTACCTTACTTATTTATAACACAAATAATTGTGAATACTCACGAAAAAACATGGAAACAGCTATTAAGTAAGCATATTATTGTTGTTCAGGTTTAATGCCAAACGTATTTTGAACCCTTAAATTAAAAATAGTTTAGTACGTTTGGTAGCATGTTTTTTGGAGGTTAGATGGCTGTAGGAACAATGATTTCATTGGCACTATATTTTGCTGTAATGTTAGGAATAGGTTTATACGCGTTTAAAAAATCTACCAGTGATGTTTCTGGTTTTATGCTAGGAGGGCGTAGTTTAGGCCCTGGGGTTACCGCGCTTTCTGCTGGAGCCTCTGATATGAGTGGTTGGATGCTGATGGGCGTGCCAGGACTTATGTATACTGTAGGCTTAAGTAGTGTTTGGATTTCGCTTGGTTTAATTCTTGGTGCATATTTAAATTATCTTATTGTTGCCCCTAGATTAAGAACGTATACCGAGGTAGCAAACGACTCTATAACTCTTCCCGATTTTTTTGAAAATCGCTTTGCTGATAAATCTCGCGCACTTCGTATTACTTCCTCTATTGTTATTATATTATTTTTTACCTTGTATACCTCTTCAGGTATTGTTGCTGGCGGTAAACTATTTGAAAGTTCTTTCGGATTAACGTATGAAGTTGGCCTTTATGTTACTGCAGGCGTTGTTGTTCTTTATACGCTATTTGGTGGTTTCTTAGCGGTAAGTATGACTGACTTTGTTCAGGGCTGTATTATGTTTGTAGCATTAGTGCTGGTGCCTTTTGTGGCGATATCAGACGTTGGTGGCACAGGCGAGATGTTAGCGACTATTGAGCAGTTAAACCCTGAATTTTTAGATGTTTTTAGTGGCGTAAGTTTTATTGCTATTGTTTCGGCTATGGCATGGGGACTCGGTTATTTTGGTCAACCCCATATTATTGTCCGTTTTATGGCTATTCGTTCGGTAGATGATTTACCTACGGCTAGAAGAATAGGCATGAGTTGGATGATTGTCGCTTTATTTGGCGCCATGGCAACCGGTTTTGCTGGTGTAGCTTATGTTGCTAAAATAGGGCTCGCAGTTAATGATGCTGAAACTATATTTATTTTATTAGGGCAAGTGTTGTTTCATCCCCTTATTGCTGGTTTTTTATTGGCAGCGATTTTAGCGGCAATTATGAGCACAATTTCTTCGCAACTATTGGTTACTTCTAGTTCATTGACTGGTGATTTTTATCAAGCGTTTTTAAATAAAAATGCCAGTGATAAACAGTTAGTGTTGGTGGGGCGTTTATCGGTAGCAGCAGTAGCACTTGTCGCTATATTTCTAGCCTACGACAGAGATAGCACAATATTAACTTTAGTGAGTAATGCTTGGGCTGGTTTTGGCGCAGCGTTCGGACCTTTAGTTATTATGAGCTTGTACTGGAAGAAAATGAATCGACATGGTGCGTTAGCCGGTATGTTAACAGGTGCTATTACCGTTTTAATATGGATTTATGCGCCAATAACAATTAACGGGCAACCTTTAAGTACTGTTATGTATGAAATTGTACCTGGCTTTATTATGGCCAGTATTGCGATTGTATTGGTAAGTAAAATAACGTCCAAAGAGCAGCCTGAAATTGAAGCACAATTTGATGAGGTTGCTGCTAAGCATTAATTTGGGACGAGCTGTAAGCTGTCAGTTTTAAGCTTTCAGTTTATATTAAAAAGCCATGACATTGTTGTCATGGCTTTTTTGATTGCGCTAGATGTAAATAGTCTATGTTAACTTTATAATCTAACTAAATTGACCAGGTAATACTTTTATTAACGCGTTCTTGCCATTGCGCTATTGGTTCGTCCTTATCGCCAACCACAATAATGTTAGAGTGGTTGAAGTGTAAAGAATTACCTTGAAGCTTGCTATTTTCAAAGTTAGCGACAAATTCAATGTCTTGATCATCAGGTAAAATGAAAACATTAACAGGACTCGACTTACCCTGAAAAACTAAATGTAGGCTTTTGTTGCCGTCAAAACGACAGTAATCAGCAAAAATTAGTGTGCCGAAAGTACTAGCAAAACTGCCCTTAAATGCAGACATTTTTTCGTTTAACGACGCTAATGTTACTTTTGGCTGGTCAGTATTAGAAAAGTGAGCAGCTTCGTGGTTAACATGCGCAATAGCATAATCAGCTAAATTCTTATAAGTATTTGAAAATAGCATAAAGTTAGCCGTTAACCCCATCACAAGTGCAACAGAGGCAGCCATGGCTAAACGTACACGGGTTTTGCCTTTTTGTTGCTGATGGCTAGCTAAGGTTTGGCGTAAAATTAATTTGTTTGCTAAATCTTCAGGCACAGGAATATTCATTGCCTGTGCAATTTTACTGTCTAGGCTTTCAGTTTCTTGTACAAATTTTTGCTTTGCCGGATCACTTTTTAAGGCGGCATTAATAGCATCGTCACGAGTTTTGGGATCGGCTAAAATGCTACGTCTAAATTGCAAATCATCCATTGTGTAGACCTCTTAATTTTGGCTCGTCGTCTACGGCCTCTTTCAATTGATTGCGAGCACGAAATAATCGTGTCATCACGGTATTTTTATTTAATGACAACAGGCTGGCAATTTCTTCACCACTAAAACCACCAATAACTTGTAAAACAAGCGGCTCACGGTACTCTTCAGGCATTTGAGCTATTTTTTCTCGTAGCCAGTGATTTTCAATTTCCTGTTCGTTGCTTGTTGCACCTACATCGGTAATCGTCGCTTCTTCGTATTCACTCATCTCGAATCGTTTGCGCTCAAAACGACGGGCATTTTCTCTGCGCAGAATAGTAATTAACCATGACTTAGCTGCTTTCTCGTCTTTCAACGAGTCAAGCGCGCGCCATGCACGTAAAAATGTTTCTTGCACTAGGTCTTCAGCAATGTGCTTATCGTGGCATAGCCAATAGGCATACCGATATAAATCTGCATGTAATGCTTTAACGAGTGCTTCGTATCTAACTTGTTTTGTCGCCATGTTGTAAGAGACCTGAGGCTTTGTCATTTTATTTCACACGAATACATATTTTTTAGATAAATAGATTATATCGTTAAAATACAAATTTAGTTAGTACTTAGGTTTGCAGAAAAATGACTATAAAAAAAGGAGTTATCGATGATAACTCCTTTCTTAGCCGTGCATGTATCTTGCAGGTTTAGGGGTTAAGGTTGAACTGAGCGCTTGTTGCCCCTGAGTTACCTTGCTTATTTATCTCTTGTATTGCATGCATTAAGTTTTTACCTGACCATTGACTAGGGTTTTTTCCATAATAACTTTGTTGCAATTCAATAATCGCGTTAGAGAGTACGGTGCTGTTAAAGTGCTCATGTAATGAGTCAAGGGTTGTTAATGCTTCGTTGTTTGTCGCTCGAGTTTGCGCCCATGGTAATAAATTTGCTAATGCTTGTTCGCCATTGTTTTGTTTACATGCGGCTAATAACGTGAGGTAAGGGGGATTTACTTTCTCGTTGGATTTGTTATTTGTTTTATCTGATAAAGAAGAACGTTTAGCAGAGATAAACCAAGCGAATAAGGTTAATAACCAAAGGCCAAGGAATAACCATTGTAGAAAGTTATTTTGTTGAATGACTACTTTTTCTATTACCGCTGGTGTACTGGTGTGCTCAATATTTGTGTTTGGTGGTTGTGGTGTCGCCACAGGAGCAATGTCTGCATTGGGTAATACTGTGATTGTTTGTGCTGCAATTTTTGTAATTTCTGCTTTATTGGTTACCGTATTCCACCATGGGATGGTTATTGCAGGTAACTGGTATTCGCCTGCTTGACTGGCAACAATGGCAAAGTTGATTACTTTTTGACTGACTAATCTTTCATTATTCAGGCCTGTATGAAGCTCAGCCTGATCAGGATAAACTTTTAATCCTTTTGGCACTTGCATGGTTATTTCAGGCAGTTGTTCTTCTGATAACCCCGCTGCGGTTAATGTAACTGTTCGCGTGATCGGTTCACCCACTTTAAATTGATCAGCTTGAGGTTGCCATTCTTGATGTAAGGCTAATAATTCGCTTGGTAACCATGCTCCAGTAACTTGTGCTGGAATAGCCTTGACCGTTAGTGCAATGTCATCGCCAACCACACTCACTGGCTTAGTATCTGCAAAACTTAAAAAGTTAGATCGCCTGGTTGATGGCATCATTATTTCGCCAGAAAAAATTGGTGATTTTAATATTACGTCACCACTCTTTTGTGGGCTAATGGCATATATGCGCTCGATAATACGGTAACGTTTGCCATTAATAATATTTTCTGACTCTTTATCTTTGCCAATTTGTAGAATATTGGCGCCTTCTAATGTGGGCTCCGTTAAACTGCCGCGCTTTAGCTCTGCTGCAAAGTGCAATTTAACGGTTAGGGTTATTTGCTGCTGCACAAAGAGTTCAGTAGAAGATACTTGTGCTGTAATAAATAAATCTTGTTGGTTGCTAGCCACTGATTTTTCAGCTGCTAATACGTTAATTTTAATCGCCTGACTTTTAACACCGTCAATGTCGAAGCTTGGTATAATTAATTCGCCGGTCTGTCGAGGTATTAATACTGTATTCCACGTTGTGGTGCGTGTGGTATTAAAATTCACCATGCTGGTTTGTGAGCTAACGGATGTGCGGCCAACAATAAAATCAGACAACAATGCTGAAGTATCTAGAGCGTTTCTGTCGATGTCATCATCAGCAGTAATCGTAAGTACTAAAGATTCATTGGTGATCACTGGGTTTTTATCAACCGATGCCGTGACTTTTGTTAACGCGTAGCTATGAAACGATAATAAAATAGCCATTAAAGAAATTATTACTCTTACCACTTTTTCTTAACTCCTACATTTCGGCGATCTTGATTACGCTTTTGATATTCTAATTGCATTTTGTTTCTGAGTAACATGTATGGGTCATCAGTTACTTTATTCAATAATTGCTGATGTTTTTGTTCGGTTTCTTTGGCTAACTGTTCAGCCAGTTGTTGTGCTTCAGCGCTTTGTGCCTCTTCTGTTGGCTCACTTTCTTGTGCTTGTTTAGTTTGTTGTGCATTTTGCTCTGGTTGTTGTTCTGACTGCTCTTTTTGTTCGGCATCAGTTTGCTCATGCTCTTGTTTTTGTTGTTCAGTATTTTTTTGCTCTGAAGACGGTTCTGATTCAGATGGATCGGTTGGCTCTGAACTTTGTTGACCCTGTTGATCACTTTGTTGCTGATCACCTTCTTTGTTTTGGTCACTTTGGCTTTGGTTATTTTGGCTGTCACCGTCTTGATCATTTTGTTCTTGGTCTTTGTTTTGATCTTGTTGATCGTTATCAGACTCTTGATCTTGATTTTCTTGTTGTTTTTTTAATTGCTCTAAAAGTGCTTTATTGTTTTTGGCATCGGTTAAGTTTGGTTCAAGCGCTAAGGCTTCATTGTAGGCGGCTATCGCTTCGTCGAATCTTTGTAATTTTGCTAACGTATTACCTTGGTTATAGAAGGCATCAGCAGTTTTTTCTTGTTGAAATGCCGCCAAGGCTTGCTCGTAATCTCCAGCTTTGTAGAAAGAACTTCCTTGCCACGATGGATTTTTAAAGGCTTCTGCGGCTTGCTGGTATTGCTCGTTACTAAAATGAGTTTGGCCTTGCTGATCTTTAGTTTTAAAAAGGTCTTGCCAAATATCGGCATAGGCATTGTTATTAGGCATTAGCATTAAAGCAAATGGTAGTGTTAGCATCAGAGCACCACGTCTGAAGTAACTTAACAGCAGAGGTAAAACCAACAGTAATAAATAGGGACCAAATTCCTGCCATTGATCGCCAGTATTTTCACTTTCTTTGGTGTTGTCGGTGTCAGCCATTAATGGTTTAAAGGTAAGTCGCTCTATATCGTTATTGTCATGGGTGAGGGTGGTGTAATTTCCTCTGCCGCGATTAGCTAAACCACGTAATGCTTGTACTGTGAGTTTAGGCACAATTATCGCGCCGTTATCGTCTTTCATTAACTCACCATTAGAGAGTTTGATAGGCGCACCTGTTTTTGTACCAACACCAAGAATATTGAGGCGATAAGGATGTTCGCGTGACCATTGGGTTATATCTTGAATGTCTATATTATCGATGCCATCGGTAAACCAATAAATATCACCACTGTTGTGCCCAGCATTGACTAACATTTCGTTAGCTAAAGCTAATGCTGCAAAAGGGTTGCTACCAAGCACGGGCATAAGCTCTGGGCTTAATGACGGTAAGAGTAGTTTTATATTATTACTGTCGTCTGTTAATGGGCTAATACTAAATGCGTCACCGGCATAAGCAATAAGTCCGATTTCGCCTTCTTTAATATTATCGAGCAAATCAATGGCTTTGTATCGTGCTCGTGTTAAACGATTTGGTGCAACGTCGGTCGAGTACATAGAGTAAGACATGTCCATGATCAACACCGAGCCTTGTGCAACTTGATAAACAGGTTGTGGCAATTTCTGCCAACTTGGTCCAGCCATGGCTATTATTGAGAGTAAGCCGATTAAAAAAGGCAGTACTAATGAGCTAGGTTTTGCTTTTGAGCTCCCTTGTACCAGCACTTTTGCTAAATGCGCTGGTAAAAATTGTTGCCAGCCAGATTGTCTAACACGTAGTTTTTTGAGCAAAAATAACATGAAAAATAATACGATAATGGCTAATAACCAAAGCGGACGAATAAAATGGAAGTCTGCCATATTAGTGCTTCACTCCCGTAATTGCTTTGTTGCGTTTGAAAAATTGATTATTAACGCTGCTTTTAACCAGTAGCGTTAGCAAACTTATCAATAAAGCTAAACCTAAAGGCCACTGAAATAACGCGGTGAGTGGACGCATTTGTTGTTGCTCTTGTTCTACAGGCTCTAAATCATCTAACAGTTTATAAATTTTACTCATGTCTTCACTAGCGCGTGCTCTGAAATAATAACCACCGGTTTCATCAGCAAGGCGTTGTAATGATTCTTCATCAAGCTCACTTGATGGGTTAACTCGGCGAGTACCAAATAGTGAATTTTGGATCATTACATCAGCGCCAATGCCAATTGAGTAAATGGTAATATCTTTAGCCACAGCCAACTCTAGTGCTTGATCTGGTGTTATTTTACCAGCCGTATTCTGACCATCGGTTAATAATAACAATACGCGGTTTGAGTCTTTTTTCTCGTCGAAACGTTTAACGGCAAGGGCAATAGCGTCGCCAATAGCCGTTTGTTTACCTACTAAACCTAATACCGTTTCGTCGAGCATTTGTTGCACGGTTTTTCGATCAAAGGTCATTGGAGTTTGCATGTAAGCATCGTCACCAAACAATATTAAGCCCAACTTGTCGCCACTGCGTCGCTCGATGAATTCACCTAATAATACTTTTAACATATCAAGGCGGTTTACTGTGCTGCCATTTAGCCTCATGTCTTCAACTTGCATACTGCCTGAAAGATCAACGGCGATCATCATTTCTCGACCTTCAGTTGGCACATTTACAGCCTCACCTAGCCATTGTGGCTGTGTGCTAGCTAACACAACTAACAACCAAATAAGACTAAGGATAACCAATGAGCTTTTTTTCTTTTCTGGCGCAAACTCTTCAGTTTGTACGCCTTTAATAATGGTTGGCATTTTCAGCGGTGCTGCTTGAATGTGTTTTTTTGCGGGTAACCAATAAATAATTAATGGAAGCGGTAGGGCGATTAATGCCCAGAGAAAATCAAAATGTATCATGATTTTACCTCTGATATTTGAGGTTTATTTTCAAGCGTTTGATTGTCGATTTCTGTTGTATTTAAATCGTTAGTTAACATAGTAAGTGTTTTTTTAGGTGGCAGAGCATGACTTAGCCATAATTTTGCCGCGGCAGAAAAGTTGTCTACATTGTGCTCGTTAACATTACTTTGATATGTCAAATTAAAATGTTCGCCGCTTAGCGTTGAAAAATTTTCTTGATGTTTAGCAGGTAAGCTTGCAATTAAAAAGTCTTTAAATTGATTACCTGTTAAATGTGCGACATGCATTCGAGGAAAATACTGTAAGGCAGCCCATTTTAATAATGTGACTATGGCACGGGTATCAGACACCGCTGATAATTTTTTTAATGCCTGTTTTTGTACTTTTCGCGCTTTAAAATATTGGCGTAACTTTATTATGCTATAAACTAATATTGCCAAAGTTATAACGACTAATAGCCACCAACCCGGCGCTATCGGGTAGTTATGCACGTTGTCAGGTAAGTGAATATCACTAAGTTGCGCTAACGGATCCATGATGCTACTCCGCGATGTAATTGAGTTTCTAGCGTTTCACTCGCACATAAATGTAGTAAACGAGCTCCTGCTTTACTCAGCTGTTGCTCTATAGTGTTATTTAAGTTTAAGGCCTGCTGGTGGTATTTTTCAGCTAATGCTTTATCACCAAGCACAAATTGTTGACGTTCGCTTTCATCACCGTTAGTCATAGCTACGCTAATTTTGTGTTCACTTTCGGGGAGTTGTTGCTCAAGTGGATCGCTGATCATACAAACAACTAATTCACAATGTCGACTAACATTAGCCAAATGACGAATAGCTTCATCAGAAAGGTTAAATGCGTCGGTGATCAAATAAACTAAACTGCCTGGTTTTGCGAGTTGTCTTAAACGTGCGCAATTTTGTTCGAAGGCTTCTGTTGCTTTCTTTCTATCTGCTTTTTCATCGGCACTGTGGAGTGAGTCTGCGTGAATTTTTACTAAACCATGCAAATAATGCAGCACACCTTGCTGTCGGCTACGAGGTTTTAATTCGGTGTGATTTGTTTGATTAAATACCACACCGCCGATACGATCGCCTCGTGATTTAGCATGCCAAGCAACCAGGGCGGCTACATGGGCAGCTTGCACAGATTTAAAAAGTAAACGACTGCCAAATAACATGCTGGTACTTAAATCGGTAGCGATAAGAACAGGGCGTTCAACCTCTTCACGAAATAATTTTGTGTGTGTTTTACCCGTACGGGCAGTAACACGCCAATCGATAGCACGAATGTCGTCGCCATTTTGGTAATGGCGAACTTCATCAAACTCCATACCACGGCCTTTACTTCGAGCAAGATAATTCCCAGACATTTTACCGTGTGAGCTTTTGGCGGCAGCTAAATTAATTAGTGAACTTTTCGTTTGATAACGTATTAGTTCATCTATATTTAATTCAATACCATTACTAACCAATTCATCAAGCAAGGTTTGTGGGTTGTATTGTTCGGCTGATTTTTTTTGTTTAAACCACATAAGGGTAACTTGCGCTTAGGCAACTGCCACTAAACTGAGTAAGTGATCAAGCAGTTGATTACTACTAATACCTTCTGCTTCAGCTTGGTAAGTCATAATTATGCGATGACGTAATACGTTATGAAAAACCGCTTGTACATCTTCAGGGCTAACGAAATCTCGGTTGTTTAACCAAGCTCTTGCGCGGGCACAGCGATCTAAAGCAATAGTAGCACGAGGACTAGCGCCGTATGCTAGCCACTGTTTTAATTTATCGTCATATTTTTCTGGGTTGCGTGTTGCCATAATTAAGTCGACGATATAGTTTTCTACTGCAGGTGCCATGTGAATTTTCATCACTTGTTCCCGTGCAGCAAAAATATCAGCTTGAGTGATTTCTTTAACAGAGGTTTTATCTGATTTTAATGCTTCACCACGGTTGAGTTTTAAAATTTCTAATTCGCTTGCTGCATCAGGGTAGCCAATTTCAACATGCATTAAAAAGCGATCGAGCTGTGCTTCGGGTAAAGGATATGTACCTTCTTGCTCTATCGGGTTTTGTGTTGCCATAACCAGAAATAATTCAGGTAATGGGTAAGTATTGCGGCCAACAGTAATTTGACCTTCTGCCATTGCTTCTAATAAAGCAGATTGAACTTTTGCAGGTGCACGGTTTATTTCGTCGGCTAAAACTAAGTTACGAAACAATGGGCCCGGTTGAAAAACAAAGGTGCCATCTTCGGGACGATAAATATCAGTACCGGTTAAATCTGCGGGTAATAAATCAGGAGTGAATTGTACGCGATGAAAGTCAGCTTCAAGGCCTTGAGCTAATGCGTTAACAGCACGCGTTTTTGCTAAACCCGGAGGACCCTCTACAATAAGGTGACCATTAGCTAAAAGTGCAATGAGCAAGTTTTCAACCAGCGAGTGCTGTCCGATAATTTGTGAAGATAAATGTTCTTTTAATGAGGAAAAATGTTCAATAGCCATAGTTTATCGTTCTTATTGATTAAAAAAAGTTGACGTCAGCACTTCTGACCCACAGATTGATATAAGGTTCAGGTTTAAAAAAAACAAGCACAGAAATTAAATTTTTAAGGCTTTTTGTTAGCTTTTTTAATACCTTGATATTAATTTGAACAAGTTTTATAAGCTAATGATTGAATTATTTCTATATATGTTTAGAATTATGATAAATCCAAAGAGGTCTGACCTCTTAATTGTTGCAACAAGATGGAATTAAAAATGACAAAATCAAAATTAGTAACCGGTAGTGGAGAGCGTATAGCGATAGTTGCTGGATTACGTACACCTTTCGCAAAGCAGGCTACTGCATTTCATGGTGTTCCTGCGGTTGACTTAGGCAAAATTGTTGTTAATGAGTTACTGCAAAAACATGACGTTGATCCTAAAATTATCGATCAGTTAGTTTTTGGGCAAGTAGTACAAATGCCAGAAGCGCCAAACATTGCTCGTGAGATTGTTTTAGGAACCGGTATGAATGTTCATACTGATGCCTACAGTGTGTCACGTGCTTGTGCGACTAGTTTTCAGTCAACGGTGAATGTGGCTGAATCAATTATGGCTGGTTTTGTTGATGTGGGTGTTGCCGGTGGTGCCGACTCATCTTCTGTTGCGCCTATTGGTGTGTCGAAAAAATTCGCACGCACTTTACTCGATTTAAGCAAAGCTCGCTCATTTGGCGCAAAAATGGCGCTTATTCGTAAATTAAATTTTAAAGATATTTTGCCTGTACCGCCTGCGGTTGCTGAATATTCTACGGGTTTGTCTATGGGACATACCGCAGAGCAAATGGCAAAAACGCATGGTATTACCCGTGAAGCGCAAGATGCACTTGCTCATCGATCACATACTTTGGCGACTAAAAGCTGGCAAGAAGGTAAATTAGCCGGCGAAGTAATGACTGCGCACAGCGAGCCTTATAAGTCTTTTATTGAAAAAGACAATTGTTTCCGTGAAAACTCTGAATTAGCCAGTTATGCGAAATTGCGCCCTGTATTTGATCGTAAACACGGTACAGTAACCGCAGCAACAAGTACGCCATTAACTGATGGTGCTTCAGCAGTGTTAATGATGCGAGAAGGCCGAGCAAAAGAATTAGGTTACAAACCATTAGGTTATATTCGTAGTTATGGTTTTGCTGCTATTGATGTATGGGAAGATATGTTAATGGGTCCAAGCTATGCTTCACCAATTGCTTTACAGCGTGCTGGTATGAATTTAGCCGACTTAGACTTAATTGAAATGCACGAAGCATTTGCTGCCCAAGCACTCGCTAACGTAAAAATGTTTGCCAGTAACAAGTTTGCACAAACTCACCTAGGGCGCGATAAAGCCATAGGCGAAATTGACATGGACAAATTTAATGTTATGGGCGGCTCATTAGCTTATGGACATCCATTTGCAGCGACAGGTACGCGCTTAATTGTACAAACATTAAATGAATTAAATCGTCGTGGCGGCGGTGTTGGCTTAACTACCGCTTGTGCAGCTGGTGGTTTAGGTGCGGCTATGATTGTGGAGACAGACTAATGACTGATGTAAAAAATGTAGAACAAGAAAATAACAATACTTTTAGCTTAGTTCGACAAGAAAATGGCATTGCACATTTGATCATGGATGTTAAAGGCGACACCATGAATACGCTAAAAGCTGAATTTGGTGAAGAAGTCTCTGAAATGTTAAAAGAGATACGTCAGGACCAAACGATTAAAGGTATTGTGTTAATTAGCGGCAAAGCAGATTCTTTTGTCGCAGGTGCTGACGTGCATATGTTAGCCAACTGTACTTCAGCTGCTGAAGCAACGACTTTATCACGACAGGGTCAAATTATTTTTGACCAACTCGAAAACTTATCTATTCCTGTTGTAGCAGCTGTGCACGGTGCTTGTTTAGGTGGTGGATTAGAACTTGCGATGGCATGTCATGCAATAGTGTGTAGTGATAGCCCTAAAACAGCATTAGGCTTGCCAGAAGTTCAACTTGGTTTATTACCTGGTGGCGGTGGTACGCAAAGACTACCTAAACGTGTTGGTATTCAAAAAGCATTAGATATGATGCTAACAGGTAAACAGTTACGCGCAAAACAAGCATTAAAATCTGGTTTAGTCAGTGATGTAGTGCCACATAGTGTACTAATTCAAACAGCAGAAAAGTTAGCCCTTTCTGGCAAGGTAAAACCTAAAGCACGTAAATTATCAGTAATGGATAAGTTACTTGAAGGCAATGGTTTAGGTCGCAGCATTTTATTTAGTAAAGCGACTAAAATGGTGTTAAACCAAACTAAAGGTAACTACCCTGCGCCTTTAAAAATAATTGACTGTATTCGCGCTAGTGCTGAACAGGCTCCTTCGAAGGGATATCAATTAGAAGCAGACCATTTTGGTCAACTAGTGATGTCGGACGTATCAGCCCAGCTTAGACAACTATTTTTTGCTACAACCGATATGAAAAAAGAACAGGGTGTTGAAGGTGTTAGCCCTGAAAAAATTACTAAAGCAGCGGTGCTTGGTGGCGGACTTATGGGGGGTGGTATTGCTTTTGTTACGGCAACAAAAGCTAAATTACCCGTGCGTATAAAAGATATTTCACATCAAGGAATTAGTTATGCCTTAAAGTATGGCTATGACTTATTGAACAAAAAAGTTAAACGCCGTTTTATGCGCCATAGCGAAATGCAAAGTCAACTAGCGTTGATAACCGGAACTACTGAATATACGGGGTTTGGTGATGTCGACATCGTTGTAGAAGCGGTATTTGAAGATTTAACGTTAAAGCAAAACATGGTCGCCGATATTGAAAGTCACTGTAAAGAAGAGACAATTTTTGCTAGTAATACATCAAGCTTGCCAATTGGCCAAATAGCAGAGAAAGCATTGCGTCCTGAGAATGTTATTGGTCTTCATTACTTTTCTCCTGTTGATAAAATGCCATTAGCAGAAATTATTGCTCATGAGAAAACCTCGGACCAAACAATTTCTACTACGGTAGCATTTGCTAAAAAACAAGGTAAAACCCCTATTGTTGTTAAAGACAAAGCAGGGTTTTATGTTAATCGCATTTTAGCGCCTTACATGAATGAAGCGGCAATTTTATTGCTTGAAGGTTGCTCTATTGAAGCACTAGATAAAGCCATGGTTAAATTTGGTTTTCCAGTAGGACCTATGCAATTATTAGATGAAGTGGGTATTGATGTTGGTTCTAAAATTGGACCTATCTTACAAGCTGAATTAGGTGATAGATTTGCACCGCCTGCTGCTTTTTCTAAATTAATTGAAGATGGTCGTTTAGGTAAAAAATCTAAAAAAGGTTTCTACCAATACAACACTAATAGCAAGAAAAAGCTCGTTGATGAAAGTGTATATACCTTACTAGGCTTGCAAGTTAGCAATACAAATGTAACCGAAGCGCAAGTAGAGCGTTGTGTGTATATGATGCTTAATGAAGCTGCTCGATGCTTAGATGAAGGCATAGTTCGTAATGCTCGTGACGGAGACATTGGTGCTATTTTTGGTATTGGTTTTCCTCCTTTCCTAGGCGGACCATTTCAGTACATGGATAAAATAGGCGCAGTGACCATTGTTAGCAAATTAAACCAATGGCAAGCGGAGTTTGGAGAGCGTTTTACCCCTTGTGATACCTTAGTCAAAATGGCTGAGCAAGGCGAGCGCTTTTACAACTAAAATAGTATCTAGTTAGTGCCATTTTTATGGCATGTCGTTGCCGGCCATGCGGCAATATTTGACGAAAAAAGAGGCGAAATATTGCCTCTTTTTTTGTGCCTTTTTAAAACCGTGCTGAATATACATTTAGGAGGAATAATTTAAGTTAAGAGAATTTTTTTGAACATTTACTCTAAACTTGCTAGAATTTGCGCGTTAATAAAAGCTGTTTTTTTCCAAAAAATATTTTCCGAAGAGAGTAGAGCATGATTATATTATTAGGTGTTGTATTAAGCGTTGTATTTTCTATCTTTTTTTATTGTCAGGCTATGAGTAGTGGTTTGGGAGTTAAACGTTGGGCAACTGCGGGTTTAATGTTTGGGCCTTTTGTTTGGCCAATGTTCTGTATGAAAAAACGTTTAAAGACTTATCAGCGTTTTGGTTTTGATTGTTTGTTGTTTTCTGCATAATCCGTTAACTATTTGGTGTTTATAAATAGCTTGAACTTATTATAAACACGCTACCTTCCTTGTAGCGAATGCTTAATACACTTTATAGCCTAATACTAAACTTGAAGTGCTTAATTCCACCATGTACTAGCTGGCATCTCTTTAATTTCGATACCTGCAGCAATAGTATTTTCGGTCTTTTCTGTAACAAATAATGATTTAATTAAGTTAATCATAGTGGTTTCCTAGATACGAACAGTGCCGCGTTTAGTACCAACTTCATCTACTGGTGTATTTTTAGAATCAATGCGAACAGTGCCACGTTTAGTACCAATGCGAACAGTGCCACGTTTAGTACCAATGCGAACAGTGCCACGTTTAGTACCAATACGAACAGTGCCACGTTTAGTGCCTACAACTTCAGGGGTGAAATCATTTACATTTGTGGCCGCTGGTGTTGACGACATTACTAAAGATAAAATTAATGAACTAAGCATACTATTTCCTATTTAAGTTATTATTATATTCAATAATAGATAAGCTAGAAGCGTGCCAAAAGTTCAAACCCTTTATTTATAGGGCTTTAAACTTAATATTGAACAAGATAAACTTAAGTGTCAGAAAATCGACGCTAAAGGGTTAAAGTTTATTTTAACTAAATGATGTGGATTTATTCGTAATTTGAAAGGAGAGTAAATATTTTTGAAAATCATTTTTAGGAAGTGGTTTGCTATATAAATAACCTTGCAATTGCTCACAACGTAAACCCGATAAAAAACTTAGTTGTTGATTGGTTTCAACACCTTCTGCCACAACTTGCATACCTAAGTTGTGAGCGATGGTAACTATCGTAGCGACCATGTTTCGACCTTGCTCAGAGGTTTCAATATCGTCAACAAACGCTTTATCTATTTTTAGGGTATTTAATGGGAATTTCTTTAGATACGCCAATGAAGAGTAGCCAGTACCAAAATCATCTAACGATAAATGAATGCCCATAGCGCGAATTTGCAGCATAGTATCAATGGCTTTTTGGGGAGAGTCCATCACAGTACCCTCAGTTATTTCTAGCTCTAAATATTTGGCAGGTAAGCGGCTTTCTTTCAGCGCGTCTGCAATCATTGCAACCAAGTTTGGCTGGGTAAATTGCACGGCGGAAAGGTTAACGGCAACACGACCGTCAAAAAGCCCCGCATCAACCCACTTCTTAGTGGCAATACATGCTTTTCTTAAAACTATTTCGCCAATATCAATTATTTGCCCTGTCTCTTCAGAAACCGGTATAAATACTACTGGGCTTATAATGCCTTTTTTAGGTGTTTCAAAGCGCACTAACGCTTCCATTCCCGCAATTTTTCCAGTGGTAATCTCTATTTTAGGTTGATAAAAAACTGAAAATAAATCTTCTTTTAACCCGTGGCGAATTAAACTTTCAATTTGTAAGCGTTTTACCGCCGTTTTATTCATAGAATCACTAAAAAATTGATATTTATTTCCGCCAATATTTTTAGCATGGTACATCGCAGTATCAGCATTTTTTAGCAATTCTTGTGGATTTTTCCCATCTTCGGGATATAGAACAATTCCAATACTACTATAAAGTACAATTTCTTGATTTTTGAGTCTTAATGGTAAGGCAATAGATTTTAATATTTCTTTACCAAGCGTAGTAATCGTGTGAATATCATTTGTATTTTCAATAATTAAACTAAACTCATCACCACCTAAACGATAAACGGTATCAAGATTTTTACCTAAGCCTTTAATGCGCTCTGCAACTTTACAGAGTAATACATCACCAACTTCATGGCCTAGTGAGTCATTAACTTTTTTAAAGTTATCGAGATCGAATACTAATAATGCATGTGGTACTTTACTGTTTACCAACTTCTGTTGGTTAGCCTGAAAATAAGCTCGATTTGGAAGGCCAGTGAGAGTATCAGTGTTAGCAAGCTTTCTTAATTCGTACTCTGTTTGTTTACGTTTAGTTATATCAGAGAAAACGCCAACAAAGTGAGAAACATTACCGCTTTCATCACGAATTATATCAATGTTTAAATCGGTTAAGTAAAGGTCGCCATTATCACGAGTATTTTCGATCTCACCGTGCCAACTGCCTTTAGTGATTAAGTGCTTCTTTACGTTTTGATTAAAGCTGTCAGAATATCGTTCAAACTTAAGAAGTGTACCGCGCATTTGTAATTTACTTTTTCCGGTAATACTTTGAAATGCCTTATTAACATCAACAACAGTAAATTGACGGTCGTAAATAACAATAGCGTCAGAGATGTTTTCGATACATTTTGCAAAAAGCTTTAAACGTTCATCAGCACGTTTAATTTGACTAATATCTTTTAGTGTTCCTGTCATTCGGCTAGGGTTGTTTTTTTCATCTCGCTCAACAATCTTTCCACGATCTAGCACCCATATCCATTTATTATCTTTATCTTTAACACGATATGTTGATTCAAAATGCTGGCTACTGTCTTCAAAATGTTGATTTAAAGCTTCCCTAACACGTGGAATATCGTGTTGATGAATGTTGGTTTGGTCAGCACCAACATTACGTTTACCATCTTGAGGGAACTCTAATATCCCCCAGATATTGGAACGGAATATTTTACCGCTTTTAATATTCCAATCCCACATTTCGTCACCACTACCCCAAAGTGATAATTTAAGACGTTCTTCACTGAGTTTGATTTGGAGGTGATATAAGCGTTTGTGGCGCATTTGTTGCAAAATATAAGCGAAGATCAACAGTGCAACGCAACTGTAAAAAATTATCGCTGTAGTTGATAACCACCAAGGCGGCATGATGGTAATATTAAGTGACTTGATTTTACTTTCTTGATTGCTTTGTAAATCATATGCTTGTACTTCGAAAGTATAATCGCCAGAGTTTAAGTTCGTATATGTTGCTCTTTGGTTATTTTTTCCTGAATCAATCCACTTATCTTCTAATCCAACCAAGCGGTAACGATAATTTAGTTGGTTGGGGAGTTTAGTATTTGGTGAGATGAACTCGATACTAAATTGAGATTGTGTATGCTGCAAAGTAAGAGTACTTAAATAGTTTGGAGCCTGCTCTAAAAAATACTGATTTTCTAATGTTTTAGGCTGTATATTACTCCTGACAGGCACTTGTTTATTAGCAATAAATACATTTGAAATAGTAGGTGTTAGTGGAAATTGTTTTATTTGATAAACTTCTTGAGGAATAAAGGTATGAAAACCATTTACACCACCAAAGAAGATGGTATCACTAGATGTTAATAATGAACTATCGCTAATATATTCATTGTCATTCAATAGCATATCTTTATTAAAAGTTCTGACTAATTGGTTTGAGGGGTTAACAGAATTTATACCAATATTAGTTGATACCCAGCCTGTATCTGAGGAGTCAATGACAACATCAGCTATAAAATTATTACTAAGTCCATTTTTTTCGCTAAAAAATAAGTTTGTATTGTTGTTTTTGTTAATTAAGGCTAAACCGTTGCGTTGCGAGCCTAACCAGATCCATTCATTAGACACCGCAATATTTGAAATTTCGCCAAATTTGATTTTATTTGAAAGCTTGTAGGTTTTATTTGAAAATTCTAGTTTAGTAACGTTGAAGCTTAAAACCTCTCCTTGATCTGATGATAGCCAAATTGTTTTATCTTTATCATATTTTAAAGAGGTAAAAGTACTTCCATTTTCATAAGTTTCAAACTGATTTGTTTCAATATCAAACGAAGTTAGTTTTAAGTTACTGTTAATAAACCAAATTTTATTAATTATCAAAAACATAAGACTTAAATTGGCGTGATAGGAGTTGTTTTTCCAAAATTTGTTTTCAGTAAGAGTGAAGTTTTTGGTATTAAAGTTATATAGTTTTCCTGGTCGGTTTGAGTTTTCTTCTTCAGTCCTTAACCAAATGTTATCGAGCTTGTCAGTCATCAAGTGGGAAATAGGAAACTTGTTTCCAATATTTATATGGACAATCTTTTCATCTGAATTCAAGTAACTTAACTGTCCATCATCGGTAGCAAACCATACTTTACCATCTTTAGTTTCTGCTAAAGCATATACCGAGCTTGGCATTTCGTTATAATTAAATAAGCCATGTCTAATTTTTAACTGAAGGCTATTAAATGTGTTAATCCCATTCCCATCAGTTCCAAGCCAAATATTATCTGCTTTATCTTTGAATAACTTTAATATGTAATTGTTGGAAATAGCATTTTTATGTTGTACAGATTGATATGAATCAATATCACCAGATAGCAAGTTAATAATGTTGAGGCCATTTAATGTTCCGAGCCAAACCATCGAACCATTCAATAACTCAATAGTCCTAACGTTGTTAGATAGAAGTTTATCGTTTTTATTTTCAGCGTTAGCTGAGTAATGTTTTTTTATTTTATATTCTTGAGAGATAACAAATAAACCGTTATCGGTCGCTAACCAGTATTGATTGTCGATGAGTTTTAGATCGTAAAGTGCATCTGCATTTAGTTTCAAATTCCATTTATTGTGTTCACTTAAAGAAATTGCAAAGGTTAGTGTATTGTTGGCTAAATATATCCCTTTATCATAAGTACCAAGCCAATAGTTCCCTTTTTCATCTTGGAAAATGGTTTTAATCTCTTTTAAAGCAGTATCAAAACCACGAATTCTTATTCGTGAAAAATTTTGATTTTCTGGATCAAATTTATGTAGACCTTCTTTGGTGGAAACCCAAATGTTATTATTGGGGTCTTGATAAATATCCCAAATTTCGTTGTCTTTTAATGAGCTATTGTCGTTAGTTTGATGTGTGAAATTTTCAAAATTATCGAGCGATTCGTTGTAACGACTCAATCCTTTATTTGTGCCAACCCAAAGCACGTTTTGTTTATCTATAAATAATTTGCGAATAAAATTATCAGCAATTGATGATTGATCAGAGCTATCGTGACGATAATAAACGAAGTTCTTACCATCATATCGATTTAAGCCGTCTTGGGTGGCTATCCATATAAAGCCATTTTGGTCTTGGGTAATATCGTAAACATAGCTTTGAGAGAGGCCTTCAGCTATCGAAATTCGTTCAAATTTCAAGGGGTTTTGATTAATATTGTACTGTGAAGCTAGGACCTTGGTATGAGGAAGTAGCAAAATTGTCAGGGTCAAAAAAGTGACCACTGCAAAACATCGGGGAATTAATTTATTTCTTAAAAGAAGCAAAAGCACAAATACAACCTTTTGGTAATGAAACCCATACCTAACTCATTTAACTTAGTTGGTATGCCATATATTTTTATTATTTTTGGATGCCACGCCCCATTACAAATGATGTAGAGGGGGAAGTCAATCATTGCTGCGAAAGTAACAATTATTAAATATATTTAAACGCCATTAGCTCAGCTAAACATTGTATCGGCTAGATTAATATTTTCTTTGACATATTTTCAATAAAGTTTCTTCGTCATTTTTAATGGCATAGTTTTTTGTCATTTCCTTTAATTGTTGACGACTTTCATAACTAAGTAATGATAAGCAGTCTGTGTTTTGGGCTTGATTGAAAACAGTCATAATAAATTCAGCAACATCTTCTATTGATAAGTTTTCAATAATTGAAATGAGTTTGCTCTTTTGATTGAATGAAGGCTCTTTGTTACAAATAGCAGCCCAATATCTTTGACTTTTTATTCTTAAATTTGAGTCCTTTTCCTGTAACTGGCTGGCAAGACCATGTTGTAAATGTTGCCAATGCTCTGCAGGTAATTGATCAATAAAGTCACTAGAGCGAGCAATAAACTCATTCATTGCAATTGTTAATGTAACCGAATCGGTATGGGGTGATTGAATATAAAATGCTATTCCAGGGTAGCGATTAATAGGAATAAAGCCTACACCGACCAAATAGCCATATTGTTTTTCTGTGCGCATTTCTTGGAAAAAAATAGGTGAGAGTAGTTGGTTAGTTAACATGGTTAACGCTACTGTGCGTAAATCTTTATTTGGCATCGGATAATAAAGTACCGCAGCATGGTCATGAGCGGGTAATGCCATTGGCAATGTTAAAGTGCCTTTTCCTTTAATATCATTACAAGTAATTTTGACTTGATTGTTGTCTGACAATTTATTGACGAACACTTTTTTAATATCAGTAATTATTGTATCCGCAGATTGCCTAGACCAATTACCATGAATGAGAAGATCAACAGCATTGTTTTCAAAAATTTTAGGAACAAAGTTTTTAAAGTGATCAAATTCTATTTTTTCTAGGGCATTAATTAATGTTTTGCTACTTGGGCTTGTAGGTTGCATTGAGGCACTGAGTTTAGCGAAAAGTTGCGATATAGACTTACTATTTTCTGCATTTTGCCAATGACAAAGTAGCTGTTGTTTAAATAATTCAAACTTATTTGGACAAAACTTCCCTTGCTTTAAGCTTGCGAGTAACTTTGGCAATAGTTGCTCTTGTTTCGTACTAATACCCGACAATTGTAGTGTTAGCCCACTTTGATGGGAATATAAGTGATAGTGAATGCCGGCTAACTCTGCGTCGTAATGTTCTTCTATAACGGCATCGCTGTATAAGTCAATAAAAAGACGAGTCATAGCGATTGAGCTCGGACTTTCTATTACTGCAGGTGAGTCTATCGATAAGTAGATGTAACCTTTGGGAGTATTAAAACTTGTATCATGCTTGAACCAAGCATTCAGGCCATTTTGTTGATAAATTTTTTCGGGTGGCTTTTGTGGTGTGTTGCTTAAGTCTTCATTAGCAATTAGCTGGGGCCGAGCAACAATATAGGGGTTGTTTTTAGGTAAAGTTAACGCGTTTAAAGTTTCACTTTGTTGCCATTGCTCGATTTTTTTAAGCGCAATGTTTTTAACAGAATAGGGCACTTGATACCATTTACTTGTGTTGCTATGAGGCATGTCAGGGCTGTTTTTATCAATAGAAATTATGCGCATATTGCTAGCGACTAAATAGCCTAACAAGGTCGTTAGGGTTATTTGGTTTTGACCTTCCATAACATAGTCGCCAAAGATGTAATCTTTTTCTGGGTAATGTTGCATGTTAATGACAAGCTGACTAACAGAGTCAAGTGGCGACAACTTTTCTTGATAACAAAACGATAACTCAGCTAATGCTTTTTTTTCTCTATAATATTGCTCATTAAGTGGGGACTTTTTCAATAAGTTTATATAGGCGAATACAATACTTATTATCTCATTTATATTTGTAGCGCCGAGCTCAGAAAGTGAAATGCTAATATTAAAGTCTTTAAAGTTAGAGCCATTTATACCTGAACCAGCGGTTAAACCTAAAGCCCACTGCTTACTTTTTAACAATGACAATATGCTGCCAGGACCTTCATGGCCAATTAAATAAGCGAGAATAGATTCCGGTTTTTGTCGGTAATATTCATCGATACTTGGCATTGCAAAACTAATAATTAATTGTTGATCGTTTCTAACCGGTGTTACAGATATCCACTTTTGTTGATGCTCAGGGTAATAAAGGGGCTCAGTGATTTTAACTTTTTCAAGGCCATTTGATTTTATATCAGAAAAATTAGCATTAGCTAATGCTGCTAAGTTATCGAGCGACTGAGGGCCTTCTAGTACCAAAGTCATAAAATGTGCTTGATAGTTTTTGTCAAAAAATGCACTTAACTCTGCTTGTAAATTGTATCCAGCTTTATCTGCTAGAGTTTCACTACTACCAACAGAAAATTTTGCAAAAGGGTGTTCTTGGTTAATGGTTTCTTTGTGAACATCGTAAAGGCGTCGAATGTCGTCTTTTAGCTTAAGTTTAAACTCGGCATCTATATTTTTACGTTCTTTATTAACGAATTCTTCAGATAATAAAGGGCACGTAAAAAACTCACCAAAACGTACTATTGCAGAATCAAAGTGTTGATGGCCGATATCGAAGAAAAAACAGGTATGCTCAGTTGCTGTCCAAGCATTGTTACTACCACCGTGTTCATTAATAAATTTTTGGTATTCACTACCATCAGGAAAGTTTTTTGTACCAAGAAATAGCATGTGTTCAAGAAAGTGAGCAAGACCTTGTCGATGCTTAGGATCATCGAAATGACCAACATTTACTGCTAAAGCTGCTGCAGATTTATGAGAGTCGTTATTATGAACTAATAAAACTCTTAAGCCGTTGTTTAAGGTAATTGACTTATATTGTTTAGTGTCATTCGGGCTTATTTTCACTTTCGCTCCCGCACAGGTTAATTACAGCAGGTCTTTGCTATAATCTATAATATTATTTTTTTAATCTTCTAAATTACCTTAAGGAATAAGGTGAGTCCATTTTATTCTTAACTGATGTTATAAAAATATAAGTAATTCATTTACTATAGCGCCAATTCTGAAGATATATACCTAATGATTTTTAACACTGTGTGGTTAGTGTAATGAGAAAAAGGTGTTTTAGTCTCACAAGTTGAAAATGTTCATTTGGTCCAGGTGAGCATATATTGTGTTTAAGGTATTTATGCAAATTTTCGTTATGCGTCATGGTCAGGCTGAAATGCTTGCAGCAAGTGATGCGCAAAGACCGTTAACCCAAAGCGGTATTGAAGAAGCTCAAGTTATGGGGCAATGGTTATTAAAAAATAGCCCTGCATTTGACTGCATTTTTGTTAGCCCATACACACGCGCACAACAAACAGCTGACGCGGTAATAAATGAGTTAACATGTGTTGCTAAAAGAGAGACCTTAGCGATTATTACTCCTGAAGATAATGCTAAAGATGTGCATGGTTATTTAGATGCTATTTGTAGCCAAGAGCAATATAAGAGTATTTTACTTGTGTCTCATATGCCTTTAGTGAGTTACTTGGTTGCTGAATTAACCGTAGATCACGTCATGCCGATGTTTCAAACGGCTTCAGTAGCAAACATAGAGTACAGTTTAGATAAAATGTCTGGTGAATTGTTGGCTTTAGTTTCCCCCTATGACATTGAAGAGGCACGTTAACGTAATTAGCTGTTAATCGGCTTAGGAGTTTAAATACTTAGGGTAAATTAGTCGCGTATAAACTTATCTTTTAATTCCACTAAAACTAAAATCGCACCATTCCCACCCCATTCTAAAGGTGCTTGATGAAAGGCCATTACACTGGGATGTTGTACTAACCAATGCGGTACTTTATTTTTTAAAATCCGCGCGCCTAAGCCATGTACAATACAAACACATTGGGCGTGCTCTTTATCGCAAGCAGCAAGTAAAGCAGCAATTTCGCGTTTTGACTGATGTTGATCTAAACCATGTAAATCTAAAATTAAATCAGGGGTGTACTGTCCGCGTCTTAAGTTTTTAGCTTCAAAACTATCAACGTCCTCTCGCACATATTTCAATGGCCCTTGAGTATTTAAATCAGGTTCAAACTCATCTGAAAAATGAAACTCGGCGAGGGCCTTGTTATCTTTTTGCTTAGATAGGGTTGATTTAGACTTGATGGTTCTTTTTTCCGGGTGTACTCTGTCCTGCACCATAGGTTTGACCTTACCTACGGCATCTTTAAATAATTTTTTTTCATCCGCATTTAGCGCGTCTTTAAATTTCATGTGCAAAGTCTAAAAACATCGACGAACAATAACAAGTGAAAGTATAATAAAATATATGCAATATGATGAACAACCTGAGGAATGTGTGGAAATAATAAACTTTACAGAGGTAAGCGAACAACTGCATACCGTTAATGACTATGTGCGATTTGGCGCGAGTCAGTTTAATCAAGCTGATTTATACTTTGGCCATGGTACAAACAACGCATGGCATGAAGCGCTTACATTAGTTATGCATCAGCTTGCATTACCTCAAGAGCTTTCTAATGAATTAATGCAGTGCCGCTTAGTATCAACAGAGCGAATTGCTATTTTACAATTATTTGAACGCCGTATTGTTGAAGGCCTACCCGCTGCGTATTTAACTAACCAAGCGATGTTTTGTGGTTTACCTTTTTATGTTGATGAACGTGTACTAGTGCCGCGTTCACCAATAGGTGAACTAATCGAGCAAAGTTTCACGGGGTTAATAGAAGAGTCTCCAGAACGTATTTTAGACTTATGTACAGGCAGTGGTTGTATTGCCATTGCTTGTGCTGTTGCTTTTCCTGAAGCTGAAGTTGATGCCGTAGATCTTTCTGTTGATGCGTTAAACGTGGCGCAAATTAATATTGATGGCCATGGTTTATCTGCACAAGTTATTCCAATTCAGTCTGACGTTTTTTCTGGGGTGCAAGGGCAAAGCTATGATTTAATAGTGACAAATCCACCTTATGTCGATCAAGAAGATGTGGATTCATTGCCGCAAGAGTACTTGCATGAACCCGTAATGGGTTTAGGTAGTGGTTTTGATGGTCTGGATATCGTTCGACAAATTTTAGCGCAAGCGGCGGATCATCTTAACGATAATGGTGTACTTATTTGTGAAGTGGGCAATTCACAAGTTCATTTAACCGCGGCTTTTCCATCAGTGCCATTTCAGTGGTTAAGGTTTGAGAGAGGCGGTCATGGTGTGTTTAAATTGACTAAAGCGCAATTAATAAATCATCAGCAAGACTTTAAACAATAAACAATGAATACTCACTAAGATTTAAATTTATTTAGAGTACTTTGAGGCCAATATTATGGGTATATCATCACTTTTAACGGGTAAAATTTATTATGTCAGGTAATACTTTCGGGAAGTTATTTACGGTCACTTCATTCGGTGAAAGCCATGGTTTAGGCTTAGGTGCGATTATTGATGGGTGTCCTCCAGGTTTAGAACTTTGCGAGGCAGATTTACAACACGACCTTGATCGTCGTCGACCTGGCAAATCTCGATTTACTACTGCTCGTCGCGAAGCTGATGAAGTTAAAATAATGTCGGGCGTTTTCGAAGGCAAAACAACGGGTACTCCAATTGGTTTATTAATTGAGAATACCGATCAACGCTCTCAAGACTATGGCGATATTGCACAAACTTTTCGCCCTGGACATGCTGATTATACCTACTGGCAGAAGTATGGCATTCGTGATTATCGTGGAGGCGGTCGTTCTTCAGCACGTGAAACCGCAATGCGAGTTGCTGCTGGCGCTGTAGCGAAAAAATATTTGCAGCAAAAATTTGGTATTACTATTCAAGCTTGTGTTACTCAAATTGGCGAAGTTTGTGCAGAGAATATTGATTGGAATGTAGTTGAAGAAAATCCGTTTTTCTTTCCTGATGCTAACAAACTTGAGCAATTAGATGAATTATTACGTGGCATTATGCGTGAAAAAGATTCTATAGGCGCAAAGTTAATGGTTGTTGCGAACAATGTTCCTGTTGGTTTAGGCGAGCCTATTTTTGACCGATTAGATGCTGAAATTGCTCATGCTTTAATGGGTATTAATGCCGTTAAAGCTGTTGAAGTTGGAGATGGCTTTGGTGTTGTTAATCAAAAAGGCTCGCAGCATCGAGATGAATTAACTCCTGACGGTTTTGCCTCTAATCACGCAGGTGGCGTTTTAGGTGGCATATCTTCAGGACAGCCTATTGTGGCATCTATCGCTTTAAAGCCAACTTCTAGTATTGGTGTTAGCGGTAAAACCGTTGATCTTGAAGGCGCTTCGGCCGATATCGTAACTAAAGGTCGTCATGATCCATGTGTGGGCATTCGAGCGGTACCTATTGCTGAAGCTATGTTGGCGTTAACCTTAATGGATCACTACCTAAGACACAGAGCACAGAATATGGATGTGGTTTGTCAAACGCCAGATATTGAAGGCAAGTAAAAGTAATACTGAGTCATTTCAAAACAAAAAAGCTAGAAGTTCAACTTCTAGCTTTTTTATTTCTGCGTGTTAAATAGAGTAATCGATTAACAACTACTTTACTTCTTCACCAGCAGCTTGTTTATCAGCATGGTAGCTTGAACGTACTAACGGACCACAGGCTGCGTGATCGAAGCCCATTTTATCAGCTTCACGCTTGAACATGTCAAAGTCATCAGGATGTACGTAACGCTCAACCGGTAAATGGTGCTTACTTGGCTGTAAGTATTGACCTATGGTTAACATAGTTACACCATGGGCACGTAAATCGCGCATCACTTGTAAAATTTCTTCGTTAGTTTCACCTAAGCCAACCATTAAGCCAGATTTAGTCGGAACAGTTGGGTTAGCTTCACCAAACTTTTTCAATAAATCTAAAGACCATTGGTAGTTCGCGCCAGGGCGAGCTTTAGTATATAAACGTGGAGCCGTTTCTAAGTTATGGTTAAATACGCCTGGTGGGTGAGTATTTAAAATTTCTAGAGCACGATCCATACGACCACGAAAATCTGGTACTAATATTTCTACTTTAGTGTGTGGAGAATGCTCGGCAATTTCGGTGATACAATCAACAAACTGCTGTGCGCCACCGTCACGTAAATCATCACGATCAACTGAAGTAATAACCACGTATTTTAGTTTCATATCTTTTAGCGTTAACGCTAATTTACGTGGCTCTTCTTTATCGGCGGCTAACGGGCGACCATGACCTACATCACAAAATGGACAACGGCGAGTACATATGTCGCCAAGAATCATGAAGGTTGCGGTACCGTGGTTAAAACATTCTGTTAAATTTGGGCAAGAAGCTTCTTCGCAAACCGAGTGTAAATCATGTTTACGCAGTGCTGCTTTTATACTATCTATACGCTCTGAACTTTTTGGCAGTTTAATACGTAACCAATCTGGTTTTCTTAGCATAGTTTCACGCTCTGAAGTAACCACTTTAATTGGTATATGAGCCATTTTCTCGGCATCGCGTAATTTAGTGCCTGGGGTAATGCGTGATGATTTAGTGGTCATGTACTGTTTCCAATCCCGTTTGATAAGATAAATGCTGAGTGTTTAATAATTCACTAAGATGTTTAACCAGTGATTCACCCGCTTGTTTTACAGTGGCAGGGCCCTGTAAATCGATAGTTTGTATCATTTCTAAACCTTGATAACCACAAGGATTAATGCGCAAAAATGGCGATAAATCCATATTTACGTTTAAAGCTAAACCATGAAAAGAGCAGCCTCTGCGTACTCTTAGGCCCAAAGATGCAATTTTTTTGTCGTTAACATAAACACCTGGAGCATCGGGCTTTGCATTAGCGTTAATATCAAAATCGGCCATTGAAGCAACAATACCATTTTCAATAAGGGTAACTAATTGCCTTACCCCCATTTTTCGGCGGCGTAAGTTGATCATAAAGTAGATCACTTGCTGTCCAGGACCGTGATAAGTAACTTGTCCACCTCGGTCGACTTTTACCACAGGAATATCGCCAGGCATTAATAGATGTTCATCTTTACCTGCTTGGCCTTGAGTAAATACTGGCGGATGCTCTACTAGCCAAAGTTCGTCAGGGGTGTGTTCATCTCGATCATCGGTGAAATTTTGCATGGCATGCCAAACATCGACATAGTCGAGGTTATTCAGTTGCCGAATAATCAATGTGTCTTTCAAAATACATCTCTATCGATTTTATTTCGCGTATTATAGCCAAATAGTAAGTGGAATACACTGGATAAAAAGTAAGGCTTAAAGTACGTAGCGCACTTGCTCAATTGCGTTTAATGTTTTATATATTTTTTCTATGTGATCTTTACTGGTAACGGTTACCGCAACTGAAATTGAGTGGTAGTTGCCTTTAGAACTTGGCTTTATTTTAGGCGCATAATCACCAGGGGTATGCTTTTGCAACTCACCAACCACCAGATCGGGTAATTCATCACATGCTATACCCATAACTTTAAAGTTTAACACGGTAGGGAAGTCGAGTAATTCATCAAACTTAGTATTCATTTATTTTCTCTTTATACGGTAAACAACGCTTTTAAAGGCTGTTTTTAAATGGCAGGGGAATTCAATAAAATGAAATATTCCAAGCCACTTGTAATTATTAATGTGTTTGTATCAGCAAATTGGCGATATTTTAACATTATTTGTTAAGAATGTGACCAACTGACGATACTTTATTGGCTATAAATGGGGGAGGTATTACTTTATTTCAATGTTCATTGGTTATTTAATTATTCAATACACTGCGTAGCATTAGACATTATAAATAAAAAAACTCAGCCGAAGCTGAGTTTTTTTAATAAAGTTTATAGTCGGCAATGATAACTACACTAGTCAGCAAATTGCTGCTTAACGTAGTCCATTAATTTGTTGAACATGCTGCCTTCATTTACCTCTTGCAATGTTACTAAAGGGTATTGAGCAATATCTTCACCGTCAAGCTGTAAAAATAACTTACCTACTACTTCACCTTTTTGCAGCGGAGCAGTTAATTGTTTGTCTAGTTCAAAATTTGCTTGTAAATTTTTGCGTTGACCACGAGGAATGGTAATTGGCGTATCAACCATAATGCCTAAATCTACTTCTTTACGATCGCCCATCCAAACGCGGTTACTAACAAATTTTTCACCGGCTTGATAAGGTGTATAAGTTTCAAAAAAACGAAAACCATAGTTCAGTAGTTTTTTACTTTCTACTTTACGAGCGCGTTCACTTTCTGTGCCCATAACTACACTTACTAAACGCATGTCACCTTTGGTGGCTGAAGTTACTAAACTATAACCAGCTTGTGAAGTGTGACCGGTTTTTAAGCCATCAACATTCATGCTTTTATCCCACAACAAGCTGTTGCGGTTATATTGCTTGATGTTGTTATAAGTAAACGACTTTTGGCTGTAAAGTTTGTACTCTTCAGGCACATCACGAATTAAGGCAATAGCCAAAGTCGCCATGTCTCTAGCCGTTGTTTTGTGTTCTTTGCTATCTAAACCATGACTGTTTTCAAAGAAGCTACTGTGCATGCCTAATTGCTCAGCGTGAGCATTCATTAACTGAGCAAAAGCGCCTTCGCTACCAGCAATATGCTCTGCCATAGCGACACATGCGTCGTTACCAGATGCAACGATAATACCTTGATTAAGTAAACTAACCGGTACTTCTGTGCCTACTTCGATAAACATTTTTGATGATTCAGGGAAGTTTTTTGCCCAGGCTTTTTCACTAATTCTTACCGGGTCTTCATTACTGATATTGCCGCTAGCAAGCTCTTTACCAATTATGTAGCTTGTCATCATTTTGGTTAAACTTGCTGGTGCTAGTAAAATATCAGCATTACTCTGTGCAATAACTTTACCTGTAGTATAGTCAATTAAAATATGACCTTTTGCATTGACCTCAGGCGCTGACGGGATAATAGTTTGAGCGTGAGAGAAAGAGCAAACACTTAATAATACCGAACCTAAAAAGGTTAATAACTTTATCGGCTTCTTAGTCGCTTGAATAAACTTGATTTGGGGCATAATTGTCCTACAGCACTATCGATTAATGGAGATTATATAAATTTAACGGAGTATAACATTTTTCATTTTGATTTCTATTGAGCTCGTACATCATTTTGTTACCATTGATGAATTTGGCTTGATAACGATAAAGTTTTGCCTTTAGCTCGCTCTATTTTTCGAAAGAGTAAAGCCTAAAAGTAACCTTAACGGCGAATAAAAGCGTTGGGGTAGCCAGTATCTTTTATTGCTGCTAATAAACGCGATAATTCTTGCTCAGTTAATATCGGACCAACGAGAACACGAAAAATTCCATTTATTTCTTCTATTTGTGTATTACTGTTATGGTTTTGCATTAATGTTTTCGAAATCTTACTTGCTTGCAACTTACTTTTACTTGCAAATACTTGAATATATCGTTTTTTCAACGCTATATTTGTTGAGGGTGGCTCTTTCTTAAGTGCTTTTACAGATGAGCTATTAGCAACTTTTGCAGCTTTTGCAACTTCGGCTTGTGCTAAAGGTACTGCTTCTGTGGTGTTAGATGTAAAGTGCGGCAAATTATGTTGTAGCTGAGCTAAGGTCTCAGCAGTAAAATCATTAATTGCAGTAATAGTAACATTCGCGGTGCCTGTTTTTAGCATATCGAGCTTATAAGCCGCGCTGTATGATAAATCGATGATCCGGTCTTGATGAAATGGCCCGCGATCATTTACCCGCACAATAACGAATTTTCCATTGCTATTATTGACCACTTTTAAATAGGTAGGTAAAGGCAAATTTTTATGTGCGGCGCTCATCGCGTACATGTCGTAAATTTCACCGTTAGAGGTTAAATGGCCGTGAAATTTTTTACCGTACCAAGACGCTGTACCTGTTTGGCTAAAGTTTTCAGCCGTTTTTAACACTTTATAATGCTGACCAAATACTTGGTAATGTTTATTACCGCCGCGACTGTGTGCTTCTGCCCTAGGGGTAGCATTGAGAAGTTCATTAGCGTTTGGCACTCGTGTTGGTGTGCTGTCATGCTTTTGCTGATATCGGCTAGTATGGCTACTACAAGCCGACATTATGATTAACGTTATGTATAAGCAAATAAGCTGTGATGTATTTAATTTTGCCATAAATAACGGGTACTCTTTTAAGGTGATCGTTGCGTTACGAGAATTTTTTATTAACTATTAAAGCGTCTATGCGTACTAACAGCCATTAGAATGCCAAATCCTGCCATTAATGTCACCATAGAAGTACCACCATAACTAACCAATGGTAAAGGCACGCCGACCACAGGCAATAAACCTGAAACCATGCCTATATTTACAAAAACATAAACAAAGAAAGTTAAGGTTAAGCTGCCAGCGAGCAGTTTAGTAAATGCATGCTGAGCATTGACCGCGATCCATAAGCCGCGCATTACAATCGCTAGATATACAGTTAATAATAAACCCACACCTATCAAGCCAAACTCTTCGCTAAATACGGCAAAGATAAAATCGGTATGACGCTCGGGTAGAAACTCTAGCTGAGATTGAGTACCTTGTAACCAACCTTTACCGTCGATACCACCTGAGCCAATCGCTATCTTAGATTGAATAATGTGATAACCAGAGCCGAGTGGATCTTGCTCTGGGTTTAAAAAGGTTAATACCCGTTGTTTTTGATAAGGCTTCATCAAAAACATCCACAAAATAGGGGCGAATGCTGAAGCTAAGCCAACGCAAGCACCAATAAGTTTCCAGCTAGCGCCAGCGAGGAAAATAACAAAAATTCCAGAACTAGCAATAAGTAAAGATGTACCTAAATCAGGTTGTCTAGCGATAAGTAAGGTCGGTAAAAGTACCAAAATAAAGGCGATTATTATTTTCGACATTTTAATGGGTAAGTCATGTTGGCTGACATACCAGGCGATCATTATTGGTACTACTAGTTTCATTATTTCAGAAGGTTGAAACTTAGTCACACCAAGGTCAAGCCAACGTTGAGCGCCTTTGCCAACATGACCAAACAGTAATACTGCGGTTAAAAGCATTAAACCAATAACGAACACAGGTACCGCCCATTTTCTATAAGATAACGGGGGGATTTGCGCAACGATAAACATAGCAAGAAGGGCTAAACCAACACGTTTTGCGTGTCTTATTAATACGGCTGACTCTTGTCCGCCTGCGCTATAAACGACAAATAATCCTAGCGCCATTAAAGCTAAAATACCGCTTAATAACGGTAAGTCAATGTGTACTCGTTGCAAGAAGGTTCGTGGTCTTTGCTGATCGTGTCCGGTACTACGCACTAGGGATTACCTGCTATATTTTCAATGTGCTGATGATAAGTATCGCTGTGTAAAGCATGCTTTTTAGGGTTTTTACTGACAATTTCTCGATCACCAAAGTATTGGTCCATTATTTGTCTAGCCACAGGAGCGGCATTGGTTCCCCCTCCGCCTTTAGCCACATTTTCTATTGCTACAGCGACCACAATTTCAGGGTTTTCGTAAGGTGCAAAGGCAATGAACATGGCATTATCACGTTTACTTTCTTTTACTTTAGTGGCGTCGTATTCTTCATCTTGTGCAATATTAGCTGTTTGAGCTGAACCGGTTTTACCGGCTGCGTCATATTTACTACCTTTAAATGCGCTGTAGCCGGTTGCGCCAACTTTTTGCACTGTGTTGTGTAAGCCATCTAGCACTACGTCCCAGCTTTTATTGTTTTTAAGGATAATGGGCGCTTTTTCATCAACCACATATTGGGTAACTAAAGGCGCTTGTGCTACAACGCCTTCTTCGTTTATAACCACTTCACTGGTTGATTTTAATAAATGCGGGACTTTAATTTGTCCTTTATTAACTAAAATAGATATCGCTTGTGATAACTGTAAAGGTGTAACAGACCAATAACTTTGCCCTATGCCTACCGACAATGTTTCTCCGGTATACCAAGCTTTATTATAACGCTCTCTTTTCCATTCAATGCTCGGCATAATAGCGCGACTTTCTTCATGAAGATCAATACCAGTGTAATCACCAAAGCCAAACTTTCTCATCATTTTGCTAATTTTGGTAATACCAAGCTTATAAGCCAAATCGTAGTAATAAACATTACAAGATTGTTCTAGCGATTTAGTTAAATTGACCTTGCCATGCCCCCATTTCTTCCAATCACGGCGCTTAGTTTCAATACCGGGAAGTTGATAAAAGCCAGGGTCGTAAATTTCAGTTTCTGGTGTAATTATACCATCGTCTAAACCGGTAAGCGCGAGCAAAGGCTTAATGGTGGAAGCCGGTGGATAACCTTGTACGGCACGATTTAGTAGCGGCTTGTTGCTTTCTGGCGCTAAGAGTTTTTTATATTTTTTACTACTAATACCATGTACAAACAGGTTGCCATCGAAACTAGGGTTTGAATACATAGCCAGCACACCACCATCTCTAGGATCAATCGCGACAATTGCACCACGCTTACCTGATAACGCACGTTTTGCGATCATTTGTAGTTCAATGTCTAAAGTGAGTGTTAAGTCTTTTCCTGGTATGGGCGGGGTAAAATTTAATGTGCGAATAACACGGCCTAAGTTATTTATTTCAACTTCTTGGTGTCCAATTGTTCCGTGCAAAATGTCTTGGTAATATTTTTCTAAACCAAGTTTACCTATGTTACGAGTAGCTGCGTAGTTTTCAGCTAAGCCTTTCTTTTCAAGCTCAAGCGAGTCTCGACCATTGATACGAGCGACATAACCGAGAGAGTGTGTGGTTAAATCTGCAAACGGATAATAGCGCTTTAAACGGGCATCGATAAAAAAACCAGGAAACTTATGCTGATTAACCGAAAATAACGACACTTGCTGTTCGCTTAAACGTGAATAAAGCTCAATTGGTTTAAAGCGACGTTTACTTTTTACCGCTTTAAGTAACTTGTCTTGTTTTTCTTCGCTGATATCTAAAAGCAAACTAACTTCGGCTAAACTTCGCTTCATATCTGTTACTTGCTCAGGGATAACTTCTAAGCTGTAAACCGGGGTGTTGTCAGCGAGCAAAACGCCATTTCTATCGTAAATCAAGCCTCTGTTGGGAGCCACAGGTAATAGCTTAATACGATTGGAGTTAGAGCGAGTTTGATATTTTTGATAAGAATTAACGCCAAGATCATAAATATTACTGAATAGCAGCAAAGACAATACAATTACGCCCATAAAGGTAATAAAAGTTCGGCGTGCAAATAAATTGGCTTCAGCGCTATGGTTTCTAATGGCTACGCGTTTTTTTCGAGCCATTATTTATTCTCTATGATAAGGGTGGTTGTTATTAATTGACCAAGCACGATAAAGGCTTTCTGCTACGATAACTCTAACCATAGGATGTGGTAATGTCAGTGGCGAAAGCGACCATTTTTGCTCAGACGCTTCAATACAAGCGGGCGCTAAACCTTCTGGGCCGCCGACAAGCAAAGCAACATCTCTGCTATCAACATGCCAACGATCAAGTTGTTTGGCAAGCTGAGGCGTTGTCCAAGGTTTACCTTCAACTTCTAACGTTACAATGCGATTACCTTTTGGAATGGCTGCTAGAGTTTGCTCACCTTCTTTTTCAAGAATACGAGCAATATCGGCATTTTTTCCACGTTTACCGGGCGGTATTTCGACTAAATGGAAGCTCATATCACGTGGGAATCGGCGACAATATTCGTTGAAGCCTTGGCTAACCCACGCGGGCATTTTATTACCAACAGCATATAAGGTAATGCGCATTGTTGTTTAGATTATTCCCAAAGTTGTTCTAGTTGGTAACGGTCGCGAATTTCATCAGTCATCACGTGAACAATTACATCACCTAAATCAACTAAAGACCATTCACCAATATCATTTCCTTCAACACCTAACGCTTCAATACCGGCAGCGCGTGATTCAATAACCAGTGATTGAGCAATGGAAATAACGTGACGTTTTGAGTTACCTGAGCAAACTAACATGTAGTCTGTGAAACCTGACTTTTTAGATACATCTAAAGTGACGATATCTCGGCCTTTCATATCTTCTATTTTTTCGGTAACAAAAGTAATTAGTTCTGAACTTTGCAAAGTGGGATCTCTATAATTAGCAATAATCGGCGATAATAACATTAATTTGTTTGTCAGTTAACCATCTAATGTTGTTGTAAGCATGTTTTTTACACAACAATTGAATTATTTCACTATGAAGGAACTCATAGTAGTCTTAAATAGTGCCAATATCTAGAAAGCTTGGCCATTTAAGAGGAAGGCTAAACACTGAGTTAATATTTTATCTATAGAGTTTATGTTGCTCAATATAGTGATAAACCTGTGTTGGTAGGTCTTGGCTATAGTTTTTGCCAGATTGAATTTTTGCTCTAATTTCGGTTGATGAAATATTGACAGCCTGGCTTTCATGAATTAATACCACCCCTGTTGTTTGAGGTTGTATTTCTGTCGGATTATAAATCAGACGATCTTTCAATTCCGGTGCAAGTAACGTTTCTAATGATTGGTGATTATATCCAGGGCGAATATTAACCACCAAATTACATAAGCTTAAAATGTCTTGCCAGCAATACCAGGTTGTAAATGTGAGCAGAGAGTCCATCCCCATAATAAAGTATAAATCTGCCTCAGGTTGCTCAGCTTTTATTTCTTTTAAAGTATCAAGGGTATAAGAGCGACTTTGTCGATTAAGTTCACGATTATCTAGGTGGAAAACTGGGTCGGTATTACAGGCCAGTAATACCATGTTTGCACGATGTTTTGCGTTTGCGTGGGTACCAAGCTTATGAGGGGGAATATGAGCGGGAATTAAAAACACCTGTTCAGCGTTTAGCCATTTTGCGGTTTCTTGTGCGGGTAGAATATGACCAAAATGAATGGGATCAAAAGTTCCGCCGAGTAACGCGATAAGCTTTGGCGCAGATTGTTTAGCTATATTCATAATCTAAACTGTAGCCCTGACTTAACTCACTATGAAATAAGCTAATAAAAACATCACTGAGCAAAATAAATTCGTTAAAATCGCTACTGGTTTTACTCAGTAAATCGACCTGTGCTAGCCTCGAAAGCGCTTGTTCAGCATTGCTTAAAGTAATGTGCTTTAACGCATGTTGATATAAAGGCTTTTTCTTTTCCCATATGCGATATTGTTTAAAAATATCGTTGATACTGCTGCCTTGCTTTATTTGTTCTAACATTGCATAAAGTTGGCTTATTTCTTTATGTACAACCCAAACTAATTGGCCAAAGGCGCTACCGTCGTGCTGCATTTGATCTAAAATTTTAAAACATTTTTTTAGATCGCCAATAAGCATGGTGTCAATCAGTTGAAAGGGGCTAAATCTCGCTTGCTTAATAAAAAGCGTTTCGGCGTCTTCAAAAGTTACGGTTTGATGAGAGAACAATATTGAGAGTTTTTGTAATTCTTGCGCTAATGCCGGGAGGTTACCTTCAAATAGCTCGGCCATTAAATCAATAACATCGGGTGCTAGCGTAAGCTGTAATTGCCGTGCTTGATTATTAAGCCATTGTTTTAATTGCTTACCTTCTACGTCGTATAAAGGTACAAAGCAGCCGGCAGCCTCTAGCGATTTAAACCATTTACGTTTTTGTGTTGCAGCATCAAGTTTTGGACCATAAAATATTAATTGAATGTCTTGATGTAACATAGCGAGTAACTGCGCAATACCTTTTGCACCATTATCACCAATTTTCCCTGATGTGAATTCAATTTCAATAACACGTAATGGCGAAAACAAGCTCATTGACTGGTACGCTTGAAAAAGTTCGTCCCAATCAAATTTATCGTCGATACTAAAGCGTATGATTTCGCTAAAACCTTGCTTTTTCGCGTGTTGTTTAATTTTTTCTAATGCATCGTTTTTTTGCCATAACTCATCACCAAACACCAGCCATATCGGTTTGAAACCTTGGTTTAGTGTGTTGTCGAGTTGATTATGATAAATGCGCATGTCATTTACCTACAGCTGGATACTAGCCATATCACGTAAGATTTTATTAGCCGCCTCTGTGCGCATTTCTCTAAGCATTAACGATAACTCACGACTTTTGGCGAGGGCAATATCAGGATCATCTTGATAGTCTCGGTTCAGCTCAAAGCGGAAGTTCTGAATATCTTGTCCTGGGATTAAGATTTGATAACGAACGGTATAGATAAGTTCGTATTCAGCAACTTGTCCATTAGGAAAAACCGAAAGCGTTCTTCTGTCTAAGTTGTCTTGCAACATGCGCATTTGTGGAATCGCGTCATCGCTTTTTTGCACTAAATTTACATTGTTTATCGTTAAATGTTGCTTAACTAAACGGGTAAGTTCACCGTATTGATCAACCGAACTAAAAGCTATCGTTTGTAATTCAGGAGCTAATAAATAATTTCCACGCAATTGAAAGCCACAACCTGTAATTAGCGCTAAAATTAGGCTTAATGAGAGTAGTTTACTTATGCGGTTCATGATCATTTGCTTCATAAAGTGTTCACTTTTTAATGGAAAAACGTTATCAGTACATAACTCAAAACAGCGTTATGTACTGATAATTGTTGGTAACATTGTTAATCATTAATTTATTTACATTAATTTATTTACTTAATGATTAACACATTAGCAAGCGTGTAATTTAGTTAGCAACAATGTTGAGTAGCTTGCCCGGAACATAAATAACTTTACGGACAGTTTTACCTTCAATAAATTTGCTAACATTTTCATCGTTAAAACCTATATCTTCAACAACTTCTTTGCTTGCATCAGCTGAAACGGTAATTTTAGCACGCAGTTTACCGTTAACTTGTACGATAATTAGCTTTTCATCTTCAACTAAAGCACTGTCGTCAACGATTGGCCATGTGGTATTTTCAACCGGATTACCATCACCAATCATCGACCATAAATGATGGCTAAGATGAGGCACAATTGGCGTTAACATTAAGACAACTGCGCGAATGGCTTCATGCATTACTACGCGGTCTTCTTCACTGGCAATACTGGCTTTACCTAAGTGATTCATTAACTCCATAATTGCTGCAATAGCGGTGTTAAAGGTATTGCGACGACCAATGTCATCACTAACTTTAGCAATGGTTTTGTGTAACTCGCGGCGTAATAGTTTTTGTGCAGACGTTAGCGTTAAACCAGCGATACTTGGTGCTGTTGTAGAAACTTCTGCCGCTTGTGTAAAGTCGTAAGTTAATTTCCAAACACGCTTTAAGAAGCGATGAGCGCCTTCAACACCTGAATCAGACCATTCTAATGTTTGCTCTGGTGGAGAAGTAAACATAATGAATAATCTTACGGTATCAGCACCATAAAGGTTGATAACTTCTTGAGGGTCAATACCGTTATTTTTAGATTTTGACATTTTGCTCATGCCAGCAGAAATAACCGGTTTGCCATCTACTTTACTTACAGCAGCAGTTACTTGGCCTTTTTCATCTCGCTCTACGTCAACGTCAGAAGGGGCAATCCAATCTTGTCCACCATTATCCGCTTCACGATAATATGTATCAGCTAAAACCATGCCTTGACACAATAACTTTTTAAACGGTTCGTCAGAAGTTACTAAACCGGCATCGCGGAGTAATTTATGGAAAAAACGGGCATAAAGTAAATGTAAAATAGCATGTTCAATACCACCAATGTATTGATCAACAGGTAGCCAGTAATTCGCTTTAGCTGGGTCTAACATTTGTGTATCGTCGTTTGGTGAACAGTAACGTGCGTAATACCATGATGATTCCATGAAGGTATCAAAGGTATCGGTTTCACGAAATGCTTCTTCGCCGTTATAGGTAGTTTTTGCCCATTCTGGGTTATCTTTAATCGGCGATGTTACACCGTTCATGATCACATCTTCAGGTAGCTCAACAGGTAATTGGTCTGCAGGTACAGGCACAGACTCGCCATTAGCTAGGTGCATCATCGGAATAGGTGTGCCCCAATAGCGTTGTCGAGAAACGCCCCAGTCGCGCAAACGATAATTAACGGTAACTTTACCTTTATTTTCGCTGATTAATTTATCAGAAATAGCTTTAAAACCTTCTTCAAAGTTTAAGCCGTCAAACTCACCTGAATTAACGAGAATATTTTTTTCTAAAATTGCAGCTTTAGTTACGTCATCGCTTTCTGAACCAGCGATAACTTGTTTAATTGGCAAACCATATTTAGTGGCGAACTCCCAGTCACGTTGGTCATGACCTGGTACTGACATAACCGCACCTGAGCCATAATCCATTAATACAAAGTTTGCTGCCCAAACGGGAACAATATCACCACTAATTGGATGAATAGCTTTTAGGCCGGTATCAACACCTTTTTTCTCCATTGTTGCCATGTCGGCTTCAGTAGATTTATTGGTTTTACAACTCTCTATGAACTCTGCAAGCTCAGTATTGTTTTCAGCCGCTGCTAACGCTAATGGATGTTGAGCTGCTAGTGCAACATAGGTAACACCCATTAAGGTATCTGGTCGGGTAGTGTATATGTCGAAGCTTTCTGTTGAGTCTGCAACTTGGAAAGTCATTTCAACGCCTTCAGAGCGTCCAATCCAGTTACGTTGCATAGTTTTAACTTGTTCAGGCCAATCGGTTAATTGGTCTAAATCATTAATCAACTCTTCTGCGTAGTCAGTAATTTTAATAAACCACTGTGGAATCTCTTTACGCTCAACTAGCGCGCCTGAACGCCAACCACGGCCATCAATAACTTGTTCATTTGCTAATACGGTTTGATCTACCGGATCCCAGTTTACTGTGGCATTCTTTTTGTACACTAAGCCTTTTTCATAAAGCTGAGTGAAAAACCATTGTTCCCAACGGTAGTAATCTTTTTTACATGTTGCTAATTCGCGGTTCCAGTCGTAGCCAAAACCTAGAGACTTTAATTGGTTACGCATGTAATCAATGTTTTCATAAGTCCATTTTGCTGGCGCAGAGTTGTTTTTTATCGCAGCATTTTCCGCAGGTAAACCAAAAGCGTCCCAACCCATAGGCTGCATTACATTTTTGCCTTGCATGCGTTGGTAGCGAGAAATTACATCACCTAAGCTGTAGTTACGCACGTGGCCCATGTGGAGTCGGCCACTTGGATATGGAAACATTGCCAAGCAATAAAACTTTTCTTTTCCTGGGATCTCTTCAGCTTTAAAAGTGTTGTTATCAGTCCAAAACTTCTGAACGTCGGCTTCAATTGATTGGGGATTGTAAATGGATTCCATTAAGATTTCTCAAACACGCGTAAAGTAAGTGCTTCAACCAGCTTTTTTGGCAAATTTATGTTGATAAAATTTGTTATTTTAAGGATAGGTTTTAGCGATAAAAATAATCCCGATAGGATACCTTATCTCTAGCCATTGCGACAAGTTAAAGCAGGTTAATGCTGCAGATTTTTCATTTTAAAGCTAACTGAGTCGCGAAAAAGGCAAAATAATGTCGGTTAAGTGAATGTTAGTGTGGTTAATGGTGGCTTTTATCACGTTAATAATTATACTAAAAATAAGCACTAAATGACGGAGGCGTTATGAAAAAAGAACAATCTCGGGTGCAAGATGTTTATCAGAACATTCAGACTTGGCTTTCAGAAACAAGCGATAAAGAAGTGCGCTCAATCGTTGAGTTAATTGAGCAAGCGAAATCGATATTAATTGCTGCAGAACAAATACCAGAGCAACAAGTTAAACAGTTCATAAGTAATCTAAAATATGATTTAAGTGACTTTTACCAGCAATACCAAGCAGATATTAAGCACTCAGTTTATTTAGATATATTGAATGAAAGTCTATGGGATAACTTGGCAAAAATAACTGATAAATCACAGGTCGAGTGGTCTGAATTAATGGATGATTTCCAGCATCAAGATGGCTACCATGTTGGCGACTTTGTTGGTTTTGGCCAATTGCAATGTCAAACATGCCAACATTGCGTTACATACAGCCACGCCAATATAGTTGCTGATTGCCTTGCCTGCGGCGGTAAAGATTTTAATCGCATAAGCTTAACCCCTTAAAGTAACTTTTTCAGCGGGTTATGAATATTGTTTTTGCTGTTAATAGGCTTGTCGCTGTACACTATATTTAATGAAGCTGTATCTTTACTTGTCGAATTAAAATGTTTCGCTGAGTATAACCTTACAGGCTATTAAACTTGTACCTCAAGAGATTCTCTATGACAAATGTGTCAACCAACACGCGCCTTAAACCTCACCAATTAACTGCAGACCTAACGGTTAAGCAATTTGCGAATGCAACACCTACGGCTGAAATAGAACAGGTATTTATTGGTCACGAAAGGGCTAAAGAAGCCTTAACGTTCGGCTTGTCGATGGATGCTCCCGGTTTTAATGTTTATGCTATGGGTGAACATGGTACGGGCCGTCAAACGCTTATTAAACAAATGTTGACAGCAACCGCCAGCAAAGAACCAACACCTGATGAATGGTGTTATATCAACAATTTTGATGATCCAAATTCACCCCATAATCTATATGTAAGTCCAGGTGATGGTAAGCAATTACTTACTCGAATGAATACATTTATTGATGAGTTAATGGATTTATTCCCTGAAATATTTGATAACCCAGGCTACCAAAGACAAAAAGCGGCGATCGATCGCGAGTTCAACCAAAAATATGATCAAGCTATTACGGAAGTTGAAGCAACAGCATTAAAAAATGACGTGGTACTGTTTGAAGAAAATGGCGAAATTGGCTTTTCACCGTTGGTGGCAGGTAAGCCGCTAAATGATAAAGAATTTGCTGAATTGAATGAGCCTAAACGCGCCGATTTTTATGTTTTATTAGCTAAGCTAGAAGATATATTGTCTGAAAAACTTATTGAATTACCACAATGGAAGCGCATTTCATCTGATAAGTTACGTAAACTAAAACAAGAAACTGCAGCACAAAGTATTCAACCTTTTTTAGCCGAATTGGAGTTAGAGTTTGCCAGTAATATTGGTGTGCAAAAATATTTAGCTAAGGTAAAAACACATGTTGTAGACGCAGTTTTAGAGTTGTTGGTGGATGAAAGCAATGAAGTACCCAATGACAAAGATATGCGTAAATTGATGGTTGAGCGTTTTTTACCTAATTTGCTGGTTACTCGAAATGTAGGTGAGGGTGCACCGGTTATTTATGAGCAAAACCCAACCTTTCAAAACCTATTTGGCCATGTCGATTTTGGCAGTTTTCAAGGTGCTAGTTATACAAGCTATCGTCTTATACGCCCTGGTGCTTTGCATAAAGCCAACGGCGGTTACCTATTACTTGAGGCTGATAAATTATTAACACAACCTTTGGTTTGGGCACGCTTAAAGCTAGCGCTAAAAACACAGCAAATTACCATTGAAAACCCACATTTAGAATATGCGCAACCAGGGGCATTTAGCTTACAACCTGAGAAAATCCCATTAAAAGTAAAAGTAATTTTATTGGGAGACCCAGAAATTTATTACATGCTACAAGATTATGATCAAGAGTTTACTGAGTTGTTTAGAGTATTGGCTGACTTTGACCGTCATTTAGAGAAAAGTCAGAATAACTTAAATGATTATGCTAACTTAATTCGCCAACGAGCCCACCGTAATAATTACCCCGAAGTAAGCGATGAAGCGGTTTTAGAATTAGTCAAATACGCGCTAAGACGTGCAGAACATCAGCATAAAATTTCCGCCAATATTGTGCAAGTTAACGACTTATTAGACGAAGCTTATTATTTGTGGAAATTGTCTGATGCTAAAAATAGCTTGTGTGGTAAACATGTCACGATGGCATTAGCAGCTAAACAACGCAGAACAGGCCGCATGAGCGAAACTTGGTTAGAGGAAATAAAAGAGCGCCAGTTACTTATTGATACCGAAGGTGAAAGAATAGGGCGAATAAATGGCTTAACCGTACTAGAGATTGGCGATAGTGTTTTTGGCACGCCTGCGCGTATAACCTCAACCGTTTATGCCGGCAGCGAAGGAGTTACTGACATTGAACGTGAAGTTGACTTAGGTAAATCCATTCACTCTAAAGGCGTTTTAATTTTAACCGGTTATTTAGGGCATAAATATGGCCAAGAATTCCCAGTAACTATTTCAGCCAATATTGCTATTGAGCAGTCTTATGGTCATATCGACGGCGATAGTGCTTCGATGGCCGAATTATGCGCCTTGATTTCTGCTATCGCTAAACTGCCAATAAATCAAGGTATTGCCATAACAGGTTCAATGAATCAGCATGGTGAAGTGCAGTCAATTGGTGGTGTAAATGAAAAAATTGAAGGCTTTTATCGCCTCTGTAAAGATAAAGGTTTAACCGGAAAACAAGGGGTTATTATCCCTAAAACTAACACCATTAATTTAATGTTAGCCCCTGAAGTTATTCAGGCAGTAGCAGATGAGCAGTTCGCGATATATGCAGTGGATAACATTGATCAAGCGATAGAAATTTTAATGTCTCACCCTGCGGGAGAAATTACCCGTACAGGACGATACCCAAGAAAATCGATACACGGTATGGTGCTTGATAAATTATCTACTTTTTCTGACTTACTCAATGGTACTGAAGAATAATCACTAATAACGCACTATAGCTTAAAATTTTTCACTTTAAATAAACACGGCAAGCGCCGTGTTTATTGCTTTTCATATAATCCTTAATATTATAAATATCAATAATTGATTAAAAAATAAGCATAAATCAAATTCTTTTCTATAATGAATTTATCGGCAACATTTTTCGTACTGATCTTTTGCAAAGTATTTATGCAAAAGTTAATTATGTAAATTGAGCTTATTGATACTTAATTAAAGGTGCTAGCTCATTACCCTAAATAATGAGAGAAAATTAGCTAAAATTGCTAATATCTATAACAACAATAATAAGTAAATGCAGCGAGTCAAGTTTATCAAGGGCGATAACTAACTCCTTATAAGGTAAGGAAATAGCCTACCTCACTGACATTTAATGTCTTTCTACTTAGTTGTTAACAGCTTCTGAATTAAGTAACACTGAAATATGTGGAGAAGCTTTGTGGAAATATCTGATCAAATAACACAGGTTTGGCCGATTGCGGCTTACTTTATTATCTTGGCAGGCATGCTCATAGTTATGATGCTGCTATCGCATTTTCTTGGTCCAAAAAGCAAGCAAAGAGCGAAAAACACGCCTTACGAGTCTGGTATTATTTCCGTTTCAAACAACAAAACCCGCTTTACTAATCACTTCTTTTTATATGCAATATTTTTTGTCATTTTTGATTTAGAAACCATTTACCTTTTTGCATGGGTTATTGCTTTTGATGAAGTCGGCTGGCCTGGTTTTATCGAAGCGAGTATTTTTATTACCGTACTTTTAGCGGCATTAATTTATTTGATTCGTATTGGCGCTTTAGCATTAACCCGCCGACATCAACCCTTTAGAGCTAGCCAACTTAAACGTATACAAGGTGTACAAACGCAGTCGAGTAAACACGGTCTTTTTGATGAGACTATCTTTGATAAAAAAGAAGGACAGCCATAATGGAATGGTCGCTAACGAAAGCAAAGCTAGATGAAGAAATGTCAGTAATGAAGAACGTTTCTGAGGCAGACCTTAAGCGCAATGTTCTTTTTGCTCGACTCGATGACATGGTGAATTGGGGACGTAAAAACTCTATTTGGCCATTTAATTTTGGTTTAAGTTGCTGCTATGTCGAAATGGCTACGAGTTTTACTTCTCGACACGATATTGCCCGCTTTGGCGCTGAAGTGATACGTGCTACCCCCAGACAAGCTGATTTAATGGTTATTTCAGGTACCTGTTTTCGAAAAATGGCGCCAGTTATTCAGCATTTATACGAACAGTTATTAGAACCTCGTTGGATAATTTCTATGGGCTCATGTGCCAATTCTGGTGGTATGTACGACATTTATAGCGTGGTTCAAGGCGTCGATAAATTTATTCCTGTTGATGTTTATGTCCCTGGCTGTCCGCCGCGCCCCGAAGCATTACTCGAAGCTTTATTGTTGTTGCAAACTAAAATAGAGCATCAGCCACGACCATTAAGTTGGGTGGTTGGTGAGCAAAATGCTAGCGAAATAGGCAAACCGTCTTTAAGAGATATTAAACACCATGACCGGATTAAAGTGACAAACTTAGATCCCCCAGATCATATTTAATTTTTAAGGTTAAAACCAAGTAATAGCTATACACGTAATCAAAATATTAAATGAATTAAGAAGACAAAAAAATACAATAATAAAATAGCGATTTAAGGGAAGTTAATGGCAACTCAAGTAAATATTAAAGCGAGTAATGACTGGCAAATGTTGCAAGCTATTCCCTTGCTTGATGAAATTATTGTACTTTCGCCAAAACTAAAGTTGCAACCAGTTACGGCTATCGAAAATATTGTTGATGATATACCCTCCTTTTGGGTAGATAAACAGCAATTAAGTAAACTGATGCAAGTGTTAAAACATGACTTAGCACAGCCATTTGACATGTGTTTTGATATTACCGCCATCGATGAGAGTGAGCGCGAGCATTGCGCTTCATTTTCACAAGCTTTTACTGTGAGTTATCATTTACGATCTTATCAACGTAACCAAGATATTCGCCTTAAAGTTGCCTTAAATTCTCATGAAAAAACCTTAGAAAGTGTTTGCCGATTTTGGCCAAATGCTAATTGGTATGAACGAGAAGTATGGGACATGTTTGGTATTATTTTTGAAAACCATCCGTATTTAACGCGCATTTTAATGCCACTCACTTGGCAAGGTCACCCATTACTAAAAACCCATCCTGCGCGTGCGACTGAAATGGATCCTTTTACATTACCTCCTTACCAACAAGATAAAGAGCAAGCTGCGTTGCAATTTAACCCCGAAGCTTGGGGTATGAAGCGACAAAGCAAAGACAGTGATTTTATGTTCTTGAACTTGGGACCTAATCACCCAAGTGTTCATGGTGCTTTTAGAATCGTGTTGCAAATGGAAGGCGAAGAAATTGTCGATTGTGTGCCCGATATTGGTTATCACCATCGTGGTGCTGAAAAAATGGGCGAACGACAATCTTGGCATAGTTATATTCCTTATACCGACCGCATTGATTACCTAGGTGGCGTAATGAATAACTTTCCTTATGTCATGGCGATTGAAAAACTGGCAGGCATAACCGTGCCTGATCGCGCGAAAGTTATTCGCATTATGACCGCTGAAATGTTTCGTATTCTCAGTCATTTATTATTTTACGGTACCTTTGCACAAGATCTTGGTGCACTTTCACCGATATTTTATATGTTTATCGACCGAGAAAAACTTTTTGGCATTATTGAAGCGTTTACTGGCGCTCGAATGCATCCAAGTTGGTTTCGTATTGGTGGTGTTGCACAAGATTTACCAAAAGGTTGGGAGAGCCTAGTGCGAGATTATGTTAATTACTTGCCCAAGCGCCTAGACGAATACGAAAAAATGGTTATGCAAAACTCCATTTTAAAACAACGTACGATTGGTATTGGCGCTTATTCAACTCAAGAAGCAATTGCTTGGGGGGTAACAGGGCCGGGCTTAAGAGCGACAGGGTTTTCGTGGGATTTACGTAAGCAAAGACCTTACGGTGGCTATGACCAATTTGATTTTGAAGTGCCATTGGGCCAAAACGGTGACTGTTATGACCGATGTCGAGTGCGTGTAGAGGAAATGCGTCAAAGCATACGTATTATTGAACAGTGTTTAAACAACATGCCTGAAGGTCCTTATAAAGCAGAACATCCACAAACAACACCGCCATTAAAAGATCGCACTATGCGAGATATTGACACTTTAATACCACATTTTCTGAATGTTTCATGGGGACCTGTTATTCCTGCAGGTGAAGTGTCAGTAAGTGTTGAGGCAACCAAAGGTATTATGGCTTATCACTTGATCAGTGACGGTAACACCATGAGTTATCGCACGCGAATTCGCACGCCGAGTTTTCCCCATTTACAAATGTTGCCATTAATCAGCAAAGGGCAAATGGTAGCTGATCTTATTGCGACCTTAGGCAGTGTTGATTATGTCATGGCAGATGTTGATCGATAAAAGTTAATAAAGGCTAACGAAAGCGTTCGTATAGTAGGAAGTAACGTTCAGAAAGTAACCGCATAAGCAAATAAAGAGATAGTGATGGAAACAATCGACATAACGACAATTGATTATCAACATTATTTAACCGCACTTGAAATTGCGACCATTGAGCATGAGGCCAGTATTATGGAAACACGAGAAGCTGCTGGTATTGAAGCGCTTAAAGTGGTGCAAGAACAGCGCGGCTGGATCAGTGATGAAAGCCTATATGCGATTAGTGATTTACTGGCCATTCCGGTTGCTCAATTAGAAGGCGTAGCTACTTTTTATAATTTAATTTACCGACAGCCTGTTGGGGAAAACGTTATTCATTTATGCGATAGCATTGCTTGTCATTTAACGGGGCTCGACTCTGTACTTGCTGCTATTAAACAATATTTAAACATAGATTATGGACAAACAACGACCGACGGAAAATTTACCTTACTTTCTAATGCGTGTTTGGGCAGTTGTGATAAAGCGCCTGCGATGATGATTGGCACCAAACATTATCAACATTTAAGCCCAGAAAGCGCGATTGATATTTTACAAAAACTCTCGGTAACGGGAGGCGATAATGCTTGAGCACTCTAACAACAATCACCTTAAACCTTTAACCCATTGGGTGAATTTACAACAGCCATTGTCGTTCGATGATTATTGCCAAGCTGGCGGCTATATGGGAGCTATAGCAGCGCTACAACAATCTCCAAAAGAGGTTTTAGACATTGTTAAAAACTCAGGTTTAAAAGGGCGCGGCGGGGCAGGTTTTCCTACCGGCATGAAATGGAGCTTTGTGCCGATGTTTGAAGCCGATGATGAAGATGCGCCTGATAATAAGTATTTAGTGGCCAATGCCGATGAAATGGAGCCAGGCACCTTTAAAGACCGCTTATTACTTGAAGGTGTGCCGCATCAACTTGTTGAAGCAATGATAATTGCAGCCTATACCATAGGTGCCAATAAAGCCTATATCTTTTTACGTGGTGAATACCATTTAGCCGCCAAACGATTACAACATGCGATTAACGAAGCTTATCAAAACAATTGGCTTGGTGAAAAAATTCAAGGCAAGCAATTTACCTTGGACTTATATGTGCATTGCAGTGCTGGTCGTTACATTTGTGGTGAAGAAACCGCATTAATTAATGCACTTGAGGGCAAGCGTGCAACACCACGAGCAAAACCACCATTTCCGCAGGTTAGTGGTTTATTTGGCAAACCTACCATAGTCAATAATGTAGAAACATTGTGTAATTTACCGCACATATTAAAAAATGGTATCGAATGGTTTCAGGCTATATCTCCGAATAGTGATGCGGGCAGTAAAATTTATGGTGCTTGTGGTCGCGTAAAAAAACCAGGTTTATGGGAATTACCCATGGGACCAAGCTTACGTGAAGTGCTTTACGATTATGCGGGCGGTATGCAAGACGGATTAAACTTCAAAGGTTTATTGCCTGGTGGTGCATCGACTGACTTTCTGGTTGAAGAGCATTTAGATACCCCGATGGACTTTGACTCTATCGCTAAAGTCGGCAGCCGCTTAGGCACTGGTGGCTTAATCGTGTTAGACGATAAAAACTGTCCGGTAGCTATGGTGTTAAATTTAATGCGATTTTTTGCTCAAGAGTCTTGTGGTTGGTGTACACCTTGTCGAGATGGCACACCTTGGGCTGTAGAAATACTTAGCCGAATTGAAAATGGACAAGGTAACTTGGCCGACTTAGACGCTTTAGCACAATTGTGCGATTTTATGTGGATAGGAAAAACCCATTGTGCCTTAGCTCCTGGCGCCGTTGAGCCGCTAAGAAGTGCTTTAAAATATTTTCATGACGATTTTCTTCAACATATTGAACACGGCTGTTGTCACTATAATCCCTCGATGAATGCAAAAAGAACGCACGTAGCTCAAATTCATTTATCTAAAACACCTCATTCATCTATAACACCTACCCCACATAAGGCAGGGCAATAATATGAGTGAAAACAAAGTGACGATTTTCATTGATGATGTGCCTTACCAACTCAGTACTGACGATAATTTGTTGGCAGGTGTATTATCTGAAAAATTAAATTTACCTTATTTTTGTTGGCATCCATCGATGGGCTCTGTAGGCGCTTGTCGCCAGTGCGCGGTAACGCAATTTCAAGATGAGGCGGACCAACGTGGTCGTATTGTTATGGCTTGCATTACTCCTGTAACTGACGGTATGCGGATCAGCATTAAAAATAAAGCGGCAAGTGAATTTCGCGAACAAGTGATTGCGGCAATGATGACGAATCACCCACACGACTGCCCGGTATGCGCTGAAGGCGGCGAGTGCCATTTACAAGATATGACGGCAATGACAGGCCATAGTGTAAGGGAATATCAAGGCACAAAGCGCACCTTTAATAACCAATATTTAGGTGAGTTAGTGGGTCACGAAATGAACCGCTGTATAACCTGTTATCGTTGTACAAGGTTTTATAATGACTATGCAGGCGGCAAAGATTTTGGTGTTTACGGTTCAAAAAACCAAGTGTATTTTGGTCGTCAAACTGGTGGTGCATTAGAGAGTGAATTTAGCGGTAATTTAGTTGAAGTTTGTCCTACAGGTGTTTTTACTAATAAAGTTTTTTCTTCGCATTATACCCGCAAGTGGGATTTACAATCTGCGCCATCTGTTTGTAGTCACTGTTCAGTGGGTTGTAACTTAAGTATTGGCGAGCGTTATGGTTCGGTGCGAAGAGTAATGAATCGTTATAACCCCGATATTAATGGCTATTTTCTATGTGACAGGGGCCGTTATGGTATCGGTTTTGTTAATGGTGAGCAGCGAATTAGGCAAACTAACGGTATAGCTCAGCAATCACCGGTTGCCTTGACGAAATTAGATGTAGCGAAAGCTTTTTCACATTTTAGACAAAAACAATTTATTGGTATTGGCTCTGCTCGCGCCTCACTAGAAGCTAACTTTTATTTGAAAAATATCGTTGGCGCAGAAAATTTTAGCCCAGGCTATAACGATGAAGAGATGAAAGTAGCAGCGCAACACACGCAATTACTCTCAGCAAATAAACCACCTAGCTTAATTGAAATTGAACAAAGTGACTTTGTTTTTATTATCGCAGAAGATATCAGCCAAACAGCACCAAGAATGGCCTTGTCTGTACGGCAAGCTCTGCGCAATGCCGCCAATGCTAAGGCAGCAAAAATTGGTATTCCTTCTTGGCAAGATAGTGCGGTGCGCAACATCGGTGGTAAATTATTATCACCTTTGTTTTCTCTACAATCGACCACCACTAAACTTGATGATGTTGCCGAACAAGCAATACTCTTATCTGTAACGCAAATATCTAGGTGTTTAGCTGTTTTAGAAGAACTAGTAAACCATGGCAATATTGAACTCAGAAGTATTGAAAACATAGTTAATGAGAAATCATTACTTGAAGTACTGAACAATTTAGCTGAAAAAGATCAATTAACTAAATTAGAGCAAAGCTTTATCGCATCAGTATATAAATCTTTGCGTAGCGCTAAAAAACCACTATTTATATCAGGCATTAGCGCTGTTTCTGCTGAATTATTAGCGCGTTTGGCAAGTGTTATGACCGCGCTTAAGCAACAACAAGAAATAACAGTACCACAATTAATTATTGTGCCGCCAAGTAGCAATAGCGTGGGGTTATTATCAATTGTAGATGCACAGTCTTTGTCAATTGAACAAGTTTTAGCGCAGCTTAATGAGCCTAATAAAGCCTATCAAGGGCTTATTTTGTTAGAACAAGAATTAACAACGTTTTCTAACACAGAAATCACCAAGTTACGTTCATTAGCAAAAAGCCTGATAGTACTGGATCATTCAGAGCATCGTTTATCACGCATCGCCGATATTGTCTTACCGGTTGCTGCAGTCAGTGAAGGTGACGGGCACTATGTTAACTACCAAGGCAGAGCGCAAAAATTTGTCCAAGTACATCCTCCTACTTTGCCAATTCAAGAAAGCTGGCGTTGGTTAGATAATATTGCCGACATTATTGGAATAAAAGTCGTTAATGATGAAAAAGCACTAGATGAAAAGCAGTGTTTACAATCGGTAGCTAAAAACATCAAATGCCAATCATTAAGGCAGTTACATCAGTTTTTTATCGAGACTTATCCTCAATGGTCAAAATTACTTATTGAATCTGATGAAAGCGATGAAAAAATCACAGCGAGAATGAGCCATAGAGCGAGCGGTCGTACAGCTCAAATGGCGAATATTAGTGTGCATGAAGCAAAAACCACTCAGAAAACTGATGACAACTTTAGCTTTTCAATGGAAGGACGCTCGGTAAAAAATGCCAGTGACATGCCTTTTGCTTGGGCTCCAGGGTGGAATTCGAATCAAGCGATCAGTCAATTTCAAGATGAAATTAATGGCCAGTTAATCAATCATAAAAGCGCGGTATTTATCTCAATACCGAAGACAATAACTAACAATCCACATTGGCAATTACCTGAACAAAGTCAGTCAAGCTTTTCTCAAAGCGCAGAAAGCGGTACAGAAAGCGGTACAGAAAAAATCACAGAAAAAAGCACTAATATGCCTGCTCTGGTGACTTATGTGCAGCAAAAGCATGTTTATTTTAGTGACTGGCAAGCTGCACTAACCCCTGAATTTCAAATGCAGGCACAAAGTCATAAAATTTATATTAATGCAGATATTGCTAAGCAAGCGGGAGTGCAAAAGGGCCAATGGTGTCATGTTAATTTTTCTCTGACAAATAAGAAAATGCAATTGATTAGTCAAAGCGTTATTAGCCAAGTCAACATTGTTAACAACTTACCTAACAGCCTAGTGTTTGGTAATTTTGCACTCTGCCAGCCCCTGTTATCGACTGTAGAAATGTCTATTACGCTAGCGAGTGAACAAGAAATTAGTGATTATTTAGTGCTGTTTAACCACAATATTTTGCAAGCTAAAAAAAGTAAAAAAGCAATATTAGCTAAGCTGAAAGAGCAAGATCAAACCATTCCTATCCGCTTATTTTCGGGGGGACTCAATGATGGCTGATATATTATGGAAATTGTTTGAAATAACCATCATTATCGCCTTGCTTATTCCTATTGCGGCAATGCTGGTTTGGGTTGAACGTAGAATGATCGGCATTTGGCAAGACCGTCATGGACCTAACCGTGTAGGGCCTTTTGGGGTTTTGCAATCGTTAGCCGACTTACTAAAAATTCTCGGCAAAGAAGACTGGATCCCACCTTTTAGTGATCGTTTAGTCTTTGTTTTAGCGCCTATAATTGGCGCGATGTGCGTATTAATGAGCTTTGCTGTTGTGCCTTTTTCTCCCAGCATTGGTGTGTCAGATCTAAATATTGGCTTATTGTTTTTTCTGGCTATGGCTTCTCTTGCTGTTTATAGCGTGGTGCTAGCTGGTTGGGCGTCAAACTCAAAATATGCCTTACTAGGAGGAATGCGCGCCGCAGCGCAAACAGTAAGTTATGAAGTATTCATGGGCCTATCGGTGATGGGAGTCGTGCTACTGACGGGGAGTTTTAATTTACGTGAAATTGTTTTAGCACAAACTAACGGTTGGCTTATTCAATCACAATTCGTTGGCTTCTTTATTTTTTTAGTGGCAGGTATTGCTGAAAGTCATCGTTTACCCTTCGACTTACCTGAAGCAGAAACTGAGTTAACTGCGGGCTTTCATACTGAATATTCTGGTTTAAAGTTTGCGCTTTTCTTTTTAGGTGAATACTTAGGCGTAACCTTGATCTCAGCCATGTCAGTAGTGCTTTTTTTCGGCGGCTGGTTAATGCCAGAGCCGTTTGCTTCTTGGTTGCCTCCATTGCTTTGGTTCATTATCAAAATTATGTTTTTTGTGATGTTTTTTATTCTTTTAAGAACTTCTCTGCCACGCCCTAGATTTGACCAACTGTTAAAGTTTGGCTGGGTAGTAATGTTACCGCTAGCGTTACTAAACTTGTTAGTTACCGCAGTGCTGCGCTTAACGGGAGTACTATAACTATGCTGAAATTTTTACCCGTTCTCATTGTTAAAATTACTATTAGTGAGGGCGAACATGTTTAGTCAATTTCGAACTATGTGGTTAGTACTGAAACACACTTTCACAAAAGCCGATACGGTGCAATACCCGGAAGAAAAACCTTATTTAGCGCCGAGATATCGCGGACGAATTGTACTTACGCGCGATCCAGATGGTGAAGAGCGCTGTGTCGCTTGTAACTTGTGCGCCGTGGCCTGCCCGGTTGATTGTATTGCTTTACAACAAGTTATTGATGATGACGGTCGCAAACGCGCTGACTTTTTTCGTATTAATTTTTCACGGTGTATTTTGTGTGGTTTTTGCGAAGAAGCTTGTCCTACCTATGCTATTCAATTAACACCCGATGTGGAGTTAGCCGAATATGAACGACAAAACCTAGTTTATGAAAAAGAACATTTATTAATTAACGGCCCGGGTAAGTATCACGACTATAGCTTTTACCAGCAGTCAGGTATTGCTATTGCAGGTAAAAACAAAGGTCAGGCAGAGCAAGAACGGCCGCCAATTGATATTAAAGGATTAATGCCATGAGTTATCGTAATTCGCTGCATCGGGTTAGCCATAAATTGGTCAAGGAGAAGCACTATGTTTGAAAACGTAGCATCAATTGAGGGCTTATTTTACTTTGCGGGTTTAGTCGCCGTTATTGCAAGTTTAAAAGTGGTTACTGGCAATAATACGGTTCATGCCTTGCTTTATCTGGTGGTGTCGCTATTGGCCGTCGCTGTTTGCTTCTATTTAATGGGCGCGCCCTTTGCCGCAGGCTTAGAAGTTATTGTTTATGCTGGGGCTATATTAGTGCTGTTTGTTTTCGCTGTGTTGATGTTTGGCTTGGGGGCAGACGAAACAAAAAATGCACCTAAAAGTAAAAGCTTAGCGAACATGATGGGTGCCATGCTTTTAGCTGCCGCGTTATTAGTCGAAATTGTCGTTATTATTAATAATGCTGAAATGCAACAAAGCCTACAAGCCAATGTTATTAGTTCAAAAGCTGTAGGTATTATGCTGTATGGGCCTTATCTGCTTGCTGTCGAAATTGCCTCGTTTTTGCTGTTATCTGGATTGTTAGCAGGTTATCACTATGCAAAACCTGATGCTACAGGGGGAGATCTATGACCACCATTCCTTTGTTCCATGTGCTTATTTTGTCTAGCTTACTATTTTTAATTGGTTTTGTTGGCGTAGTAGCTAGAAAGAATACGCTTTTTATGCTGATGAGTTTAGAAGTTATGTTAAATGCCGTAGGTGTTGCGTTTATTGGTGCAGGTAGCGTTTGGCAACAAGCTGACGGTCAAGTTATGTTTGTACTTATTCTTACGCTTGCTGCGGCAGAAGTAGCAGTAGGGTTGGCGCTGTTAATTCGTATGCAAAATAAATATCGCTCCTTAGATATTGATTTGTTAAATCAGATGAAGGGGTAACGCAATGCTTTTAGCGAGTTTACCTTTTTATCAGCTATTGAGTTTTTTACTGCTTATTACTTTTGGTAAAAAATTGTCTTGGCAGCTTGCCGCTATTATTAGTGTTAGCAGTATGGCGCTTACTGTATTGGCTAGCACAATATTATTATTTGAGTTATCTGCGAGTGAAAACCAAATACTAAACGTTAACCTTTGGCATTGGTTTGATTTAAATCATGCCCTAGGCAAGAGCCAAATTAATCTGAGCTTTTATCTTGATGGCTTATCCGCTGTGATGATTAGTGTAGTGAGTGGAGTCGGTTTTCTCATTCATTTATTCGCCGCTATTTATATGAAGTCGGATGAAAATTTTGCACGCTTTATGGCCTACATGAACTTATTTATTGTTGCTATGTTGATACTGGTATTAGCTGATAATTTAGTCTTGTTGTATCTAGGGTGGGAAGGGGTAGGTTTATGCAGCTTCTTATTAATTGGCTTTTGGTATCATGAAAAAAATAATGTTTTAGCGGCTCGTAAGGCGTTTATAGTTACTCGCATAGGTGATACCTCAATGGCGATAGGCTTGTTATTATTGTTTAATTCTTTTGGTGAATTAAATATTGCCGCTGTCACAACACTTGTGCAACAAAGTAGTCATTCAGTTTCTGGCCTTAGTGTCGAGCAAACCAATAACATTTATTGGATTGCCTTATTGTTGCTAGGTGGTGCTGTAGGGAAGTCAGCACAACTCCCCTTACAAACATGGTTGCCAGATGCCATGGCTGGCCCGACTCCCGTAAGCGCCTTAATTCATGCGGCGACTATGGTAACCGCTGGCGTATATTTAATCGCTCGTATGCACGATATTTTTATACTGTCGCCAGAGGTAATGAATTATATTGCTTGGTTAGGCGCTATTACCTTATTACTAGCCGGCATTGCAGCACTAGCTCAAACTGATATTAAACGCGTTTTAGCCTATTCAACTATGAGCCAAATCGGTTACATGATGCTGGCATTAGGGGCGGGGGCATGGTCAGCAGGCGTTTTTCATTTAATGACTCATGCTTTTTTTAAGGCTTTATTGTTTTTAACCGCTGGTGCAGTTATTTATGCACTCCATCATCAACAGAATCTATTTAAAATGGGAGGCTTACTGAAGAAGCTGCCTTTTGAAGGGAGTTTATTTGTTGTTGGTTTAATCTGTTTAATGGCATTGCCCGGCAGTTCAGGTTTTTTCTCTAAAGAAGCCATAATTGCTCAGCTTTGGTCGTCTAACACGGCTGGGCCACTATTATGGTGGTGTGCAATTTTAGGCGCGTTATTAACCAGTATTTATAGTTGTAGGTTATTTTTTCTCGCTTTTATGGGAACAGCACGCTTTAGTGACAAAACGCATAGTGAAAAAAATATTTTGTTACGCAGTGCGTTAATTATTTTGGCCTTACTATCACTTTTTGGTGGCTTGATCCCACTTGACCTGACGTTAGTCTTTCCTACCGAACTAGCGGCATCTATACCAGAAATATTAGAACCTAGCTGGTTACACACCTTAGCGATTTTAACTCCGTTTATTGGGATTTTATTTTCTTGGTTTTATTTTAAAAAATATCGAACTTCTAGAGTCGTTGGTAGCGAATATAATTTATCAGCGAGTGAAAGTCGGCTTGTTGTCTTCTGCCGTCAAGGCTTGGGCTTTGATTCTTTATATTCTTTACTTTTTATTAAGCCTTATCAGTGGCTGGCGGAAAAAAATAAACACGATGTAGTTGACCAAGTTATTATGCTAAATGCTTGGTATATAAGCTTATGGCACGATGCGTTAATTATGATGCAAAACGGCAGTTTACGCTGGTATTTAGCAGCCTTTGGCTTAGCTATAATGTTGTTATTAGGAGTAAGCTTCTTATGACTCTTACTTTTATTATGGTTGGCTTAATCATTGCTGGCTTACTTGTTTGGCAAGCTGAAAATTTATGGTTAGGCAGCGCTAAATGGTTATCACTTATCAGTTTAGTTTTATTGTCGACAGTGTTTGCAGTATTTGTTCTTAATAACAGTGTTGCGAATGAAGACTTTGTTCAATTACAAGTTTTGACCCGTGTTGCTTGGATCAAAACCTTTAGTATTGAATATGCCTTAGCGCTTGATCAGCTAAGTATATTGTTAATCTCATTAACCTTGCTGCTCGCTTTTATTTGCGTATTGGTTTCATGGCGTGAAATCCAGCACCATGTCGGGTTTTACTATTTTAATTTATTGTTATCAATCGCCGGTATTATTGGTGTTTTTGTTGCCGTAGATGTGTTTTTATTCTTCTTTTTTTGGGAGGTTATGTTACTCCCAATGACTGCAATAATAGCAATATGGGGTCATGAAAAACGTCAGTTTGCCGCATTAAAGTTTTTTATTTTTACTCAGGTTAGCAGTCTGCTGATGTTAGTGGCGATTATTGCCACTGCCTATTTTCATTTACTGCAAACGGGTCGATTAAGTTTTTATTACCCTGATTGGTTGCTGTTAGATATTCCATTGGAGATTAGTCAGTATTTGATGTTAGGTTTTTTTATCGCCTTTGCGGTTAAGCTACCTTCAGTTCCTCTACATAGCTGGCTTCCAGATGCACATACGCAGGCACCTACAGCAGGAAGTGTATTACTTGCAGGCGTTCTGCTAAAAACCGGCGCTTATGGTTTAATTCGCTTTGTTATTTTTTTATTCCCACAAGCGAGTGTGCAATTTGCCCCAGTAGCCGCAACCTTGGCTGTGATCAGTATTCTTTATGGGGCAAAAATGGCCTTTGCACAACAAGACTTTAAACGTCTTGTTGCCTACAGCAGCATAAGTCACATGGGGTTTGTAATGCTGGCATTGTTTGCCTTTAATACAATCGCTTATCAAGGTGCAATTATTACCATAGTGGCGCATGGTTTAAGCAGTGCCGCTTTGTTTGCTTTAGCAGGGATGATTTATCATCGTATTCATAGTCGAAGCTTAACCGATATGGGAGGTTTTTGGCATAGCGCACCTCGTATGGGCGGGTTTGCCTTAGTTTTTGCCAGTGCTGCTTTTGGTCTACCAGGGTTAGCCAACTTTATTGGCGAATTTTTCAGTTTAGTTGGCGTTTTTCAAGTGTTGCCAGCGTTCGCGATTGTTGCGGCTGTAGGACTTATTGGCTCAGCTATATATGGCATGGTGTTATTTCAATCGAGCTTTCAAGGTGAGCCTAAACACGTTATTACTGATTTACAGCTGCGAGAGCTTCTTATCTGTAGCTCCTTGTTATTGTTGCTTATTGCCATTGGTTTGTACCCTATGCTTTTGCTTAAATTCTCATTCGGAGTTATGTGATTATGTCTATAGCAAGCAGTTCACAGCCCTTACTTACCATGACAATGGCAGCGGCGATATTACCTCAACTTATTATTGCTTTTGGTATTACATTAGCGCTTTTGTTAGTCGCTTGGAAAAGGTCACAGCGTACAATCGCACTATTTACATTTTTTATCTTATTAATGGCTTTATTAGCCAATATTAGCTTGCTCTCGCAGCCTGTAATTCAAGTAACACAACTGTTAAAGGTTGATGGTTACGCTACCTTTGCATTCAACTTAATTTTAATTGCCGCTTTATCTGTTCTTCGCATGAGTCATTGTTTTTTAAAAACGTCTCTAGAAGTGCATGATGAATACTACTTATTATTATTACTTTTGGTGCTTGGTGCTGGAGTGCTAGTGGTTAGTGACCATTTCGCTAGTTTGTTTTTAGGTTTTGAGTTGTTAAGTATTAGCTTAGTTGGCTTAGTGGGTTATCACCGAGGCAATCAATATAGTGTAGAAAGTGGCTTTAAATACTTAATACTAAGTGCCACAGCTTCAAGTTTTATGTTACTGGGTATTGCTTTTATTTACAGTGTTGTTGGGGATATGAGTTTTAATGCTAGGTTATCAAGCGAGTTATTTGAGCAAGGCTTAGGGTTGTTCTTTCAATTAGGCTTGTTGTTATTCGTTAGTGGTATCGCCTTTAAATTATCTATTGCACCGTTTCATTTTTGGACACCAGACGTTTATCAAGGTGCTCCTACGTCTGTTACTTTTTTAATGGCAACTATTTCTAAAATTGCTATGTTTGTTGTTTTACTTAAGTGCATTATTGCGCAGCGCTATTTACTCCTCGAAAGTTTTCAAACCTTCTTAATATCTTTTGCCGTAACTTCGATGCTATTAGGCAATATTATGGCGCTTAAACAACAAAACTTAAAACGCTTATTGGCTTATTCTTCAATTGCTCATATGGGGTATTTATTGATCGTTATAATTGTAACATCAGAGCAAAGCTTAGAGTTTACTTGGCAAAGTAGTTTGTTTTATTTAGCGGCTTACACGGTTGCCAATTTATCTATTTTTTTGGTGATTTCGCTCATTCAGCAACACAATATTCGCTCTGGGAATCAGGAAGATATTACACTGCTTGATTTAAAAGGGTTATTTTGGCGTGCTCCAAGTTATGGCTTCTTAATGATACTTGGCGTATTGAGCTTGGCGGGAATACCGTTAACAATGGGGTTTATTGGTAAGTTCTATATTTTAAGCCAAGCCACTATTGCCAATGCGTGGTGGTTAATCTCCATACTTATTATAGGTAGTGGTATTGGTTTAGCGTATTACTTACCGATAATATTTAAGGTTTTTTCAAATGTAGTGATAACAAGCCCAGAAGATAAAAAAATAAAGAGTCACTTTATAGAGCAAACTTTAATTTATAGCTTAATTACCCTTGGTTTAATTTTAGGTATTTTACCTGACATGGTTAATCAGCTTATTAGATCTTAACCACACTTAATAATTCACTAATTTATTGTTCTTTTAACCAATATCTATTTATTAATAGACTTACTTTACATTGGGTTTTTTTAGGTTATTGATATTTATATTGTTTTTAAATGGCGCGATTTTTGATTGTATCAAGGAAACAATAAATTATTTAATCATCTACAAGGAAATTACCCAATGAAATTAACTCAAATATTACTTTTTATAGTAAGTGTCTCTATTTTAAGTGGCTGCATCGTGATAGCGAAACCTTCTCATGCTAAATACCATAGTCAACAAACACTAAAAATTGCTGCTCATAAGCTTAAGGCTTTGGATATTGAGGCAGGTGCTGGTGCTTTAATTATTGAAGGCGATGAAACGATAAAAGAGATCAGGGTTGTTGCTGACATCTATAGCAAAAATGGTGATATAGATAATGTTGAGTTAAACCTAACTGAAACTGATAAAAGTGCCTATTTGGTGGCAAAAATTGACAGCAGTGGTTTTTGGCATGGTGAATCACCACGTATTGATATAAACATTATTATGCCAAGCCACTTAATGTTGAAAATTGATGATGGTTCTGGGGCAATAAATATTAATAATATTGACGCTAAAGTCACAGTAAAAGATGGCTCAGGTGAACTAACAATAAAAAACGTTAGAAATGATCTTAAAATTGATGACGGCTCTGGCGGTATTTTTATTAGCGAAGTCATAGGCAATATAAAAATCAATGATGGCTCTGGTGAAATCTCTTTAAATGATCTTGATGGCAATCTCGACATTGACGATGGCTCAGGTAGTATTTTTGTTAACGGGGTATCAGGCGACGTTATGATTAAAGATGGCTCCGGTGAATTAACCGTGAGAAGTGTTAATGGCTTTGTAACCATTGATGATGGCTCTGGCGATATTGATATAGAACAAGCAGGAGGTTTGAAAATTATAAATAGTGGCTCTGGTGGCATGCGGGTACAAAAAGTAAAAGGTAGTTTTCAAATAGATAGCTAGACATAACGCGTATCAATTTACTTATACAATTAAACAGCTTTAAGTGTCAGTTTTAGACATTTAAAGCTTTTTTTATGATTAAATAAGCTAAACCATACATTATTACTTGTATAATTTTACCGCATCTGTATAATGCGCGCCTCTGTGATCGTGAATCGAAATAGTTTCTTAAAGAAGCTTAGAACATCACAGAAATTTCAAAATGAGTGGGGTATATCCGCCCAATAGACTTGCCCAGTTAACTTTTCAACGTTAACGTAATGAATGTGCCTTAAGTCTTCCTGGTGGTTTCCTCGTATATGTATGTAGGAACTTTGGCGTATAGCCAGTTTCTACCATGAGAAGACAAAATTATATGACTGATCTTAACAATGCCTCTGTAGGCTTTGACGCCCTTGGTTTGCCTGAAAACTTAGTATCTGCTGTAAAAGCGCTAGGTTTTGAAAATTCAACTGCAATTCAAGCGCAAACAATTCCCCCTTTACTTCAAGGTAAAGACGTTCTTGGTGAAGCACAAACCGGTACCGGTAAAACCGCTGCTTTTGGTTTGCCAGCACTTGCAAAAATAGACGTTTCTATTCGCAAGCCACAATTAATGGTTTTAGCACCAACACGTGAATTAGCTATTCAAGTAGCAGAAGCGATTGAAACTTTTGCAAAAAACATGAAAGGTTTAAAAGTTGCCACTTTATACGGTGGTCAATCTTACCAACCACAATTTCAACAGTTAGAGCGTGGTGCACAAGTTGTAGTAGGTACGCCTGGTCGCTTAATGGACCACTTACGTCGTAAAAGCCTTAAGCTAGATAACTTATCATTTTGTGTGCTTGATGAAGCTGATGAAATGTTAAACATGGGATTTTTAGAAGACATCGAGTGGATCCTTGAGCACTTGCCAAAAGAAACTCAAATGGCCTTATTCTCTGCAACTATGCCTGCACAGATTCGTAAAGTAGCTAACCGCTTCTTGAAAAATCCAGAGCACATTAAAATAGCAGCAGTTAAGCAAGCTAAAGCAAATATTACTCAATATGCATGGAAAGTTAGCGGCATTAATAAAATGACTGCGTTAGAGCGTATTGCAGAAACATTTGATTATGATGCCATGATTATTTTCGTTAGAACGCGTAATGATACTATCGAAGTTGCTGAAAAATTAGAGCGTGCGGGTTATGCGTCTGTTGCGTTAAATGGTGACATGAACCAAGCGCAGCGTGAACGTACTGTTGACCAACTTAAGTCAGGCGTATCGTCTATCTTAGTGGCAACTGATGTAGTTGCTCGTGGCCTTGATATTCCACGTATTTCATTAGTTATTAACTACGATTTACCAGGTGATAATGAAGCTTATGTTCACCGTATTGGCCGTACAGGTCGTGCAGGTCGCAGCGGTACATCTATATCGTTTGTACGTCCACGCGAAATGTACTCTTTGCGTCATTATGAGCGTTTAACATCTGGTACCGTTGAGATGTACAACTTACCAAATATTCAAGAAATTGGTAAAGCACGTATTGAACGCACATTAACTGAATTAACTGGTGTTGTAGCTGATAAAGACTTAGCTTCAATGCGTGAAATTATTGAAACAATGGCGAGCGAGTCAGAACTTTCAATGACAGATTTAGCTGCAGCGTTACTTTATCAAAAACAGTTAAAGCAACCGTTACAGCCGAAAGAAGATCCGAAACCTCGCCGTGATGCTCGTGAAAGAAATGATCGTAACGACAGCCGCGGTGGTCGTAATGACAGCCGAGGTGGTCGTAACGAAGCTCGTGGTGGCCGCGATAGCCGCAATGATAACCGTACAGAGCGCGCTCCACGTAAAGCTAAAGTTGCCCGCAGTGATGTTGATTGGCAGACTTACCGCTTAGAAGTGGGTAAAGAGCATGGTGCACGTCCAGGTGATATTGTCGGTGCAATCGCTAACGAAATTTCATTAGACAGTAGCTACATTGGCGCTATTAACTTGCATGATAAACATAGCTTTGTGCAATTGCCAAAAGGTATGCCTGACAAGTCATTTACACAATTAAAGCGTGTACGTGTTCGCCGTCAAGCATTAGAGATTACGGTTTCAGATGTACAACCTTCATCTGACCGTCCAGCACGTTCTCGTAAAGAGCAACGTACTAACTAATTACATTTGATATGTAATTCTAAACGCCAATTCTACTATTAGAGTTGGCGTTTTTTTTCGTCTATAAAATTAAATGCCAATAAATTAATTTAGTACCATAGCCATTTAACTAAATTTCATTGTGTTTTTATAATCGCTATTGCAATGGATTTAGATGGTTATATAAGCAATTTATCACGGCTAAAATCTTCTGTAAAAATAACGTTACATCTGCGTGAGCCGCCAGCTATAGCTTAGATCCTTGTAACGAATTATTCCCGTAGTTTTGACGTAACAATAGATTTACGCTTCAAATAATGTCAGTTTTTTCATTCACTTCCTCTTCGCTGATTTCAGAGTAATAATCGCTTCATTGCTACAACGAGAGAAAAAATTATGACAGAAGTAACAAACCCACTAAATTTACGCGGTATCGAATTTATTGAATATGCAACGCCAGACTCTGACTTTATGGCTGATGCTTTTTACGGTTTTGGTTTTTCAAAAACCAAGAAATTCAAAGGTCGTGACATTGATTATTTTAATCAAAATGATATTCATTTCTTCTTAAACAATGAGCAAGCAGGGTTCTCTAAAGAATTTGCTAAAAGCCATGGACCTGCAATATGTTCAATGGGCTGGCGTGTAGAAGATGCAGACTATGCTTTTGAGCAAGCTGTAGCGCGTGGTGCTAAATCGGCACAAGGTGTAGATAAAAAATTACCTTACCCGGCAATATTTGGTATTGGCGATAGCTTAATTTACTTTATTGAAAAATTTGGTGCTAAAGGCTCTATCTATCAAGACGATTGTGAAGATCTTGCTGAGCCAGTATTAGTTAAAGACAAAGGCTTTAAAGCTGTTGATCACTTAACGAATAACGTTTACCAAGGCACTATGGAGTTTTGGGCTGATTTTTATAAAAACATATTTGGTTTCACTGATGTACGTTACTTTGACATTAAAGGTGAGAAGTCAGCATTAGTTTCTTATGCTTTACAATCTCCGTGTGGCACCTTCTGTATTCCTATTAACGAAGGAAAGGGCACAAGCAACAACCAAATAGATGAGTATCTAAATGAATATAATGGCCCAGGTGTTCAACATTTAGCATTTATCAGCGATGACTTGCTCGGTTCTTTAGATCAACTTGATAAAAATATCATTGATACACTAAATATTGTTCCTGAGTATTATGACGATGTTTTTGATCGTATTCCTTGGGTAAAAGAAGACCCACAACGCATTCGTGATCATCAAGTATTGGTTGATAGCCAAAAAGAAAATTCATACTTGTTACAGATATTCACTAAAAACATTTTTGGACCTATTTTTATTGAAATGATCCAGCGTGTAGACGACCAAGGCTTTGGCGAAGGTAACTTCACTGCCTTGTTTAAGTCAATTGAGTTGAACCAAATGGAACGTGGCGTGCTTTAAGCAATTAGCTTTCTAAACGCGACCAAGAGCCAGCTTATGCTGGCTTTTTTATGTTCTTATATTCAGTCATGAACAATATTTACTAGCTGTGAACCATTTTTAACGTTGTTTTACACGTTAACTACTGTGTATCTGACCTTACTTTATAAATCTTTTAATCACCGAGCACTCTAAGGTAAAAACAATAGTTCAAAACATCCTACCACCGAGGCACCGAGGCGCTGCGCGCTACACCGAGAAGTTATAAAAAATAAACAATATGAATGGTAAGATCTTACCCCATAATTTTTTCTGGGTTTAGCTCTTCTCTGTGCAGGACGAAGTCCCTCGGTGCCTCGGTGGTAGCATATCTTTTATGTGTTAAACACTATTAACCAATTACTCGAATTAAAACAAATATCTTTAAATAGCTGAAAAATACTTCCTGTGTTCAACTCATTCAGTTCTTATTCTTTTCTCCCTGTGAGTCATTTTTATCGTTGTTTATCACGTTAATTAATGTGTACCTTAATTAATGTGTACCTGACCCTACTTTATATGCTGAATTTTAGGCATAAAAAAAGCGCCAGAAGGCGCTTTAAAATTGCAATAATTATGTATTACTTGCTTAGTGCTTCACCTAAGTGAGGACGAATATCTTTTAAGATTTCTTTTGCTAAGCGTGGGCTACTCGCAACGATATTACCTGAGGTACTGTGATTATGGCCACCAACAAAATCTGTTACCAAACCACCAGCTTCAATAACCATAAGTTCACCGGCAGCGGTATCCCAAGGTTTTAAACCAATTTCAAAGTAACCGTCAACACGGCCTGAAGCAACGTAAGCTAAATCAAGTGCGGCTGAGCCAGCACGACGCATGTCTGATGTTTTACCGAATAGCGTTTTGAACATTTCTAAGTAAGCATTGGTATGTTGCTTATGCTTAAAAGGGAAACCTGTCGCTAAAATAGCGCCATTTAGTTCTTTAGATTGTTTTACGCGAATACGGAAACCGTTTAATTGTGCACCTTTACCACGACTAGCTGTAAATAGTTCACCACGGATTGGATCGTAGATCACAGATTGATCTAACTTTCCTTTAACTTTAAGCGCGATAGATACCGCAAAGTGTGGAATACCTTTAACGAAGTTTGACGTACCGTCTAATGGATCAATAATCCATTGGTAGTCATTGTCTTTCCCTTCAATTACGCCACACTCTTCACCAATAATCGTGTGGTTAGGGTAAGATTTTTGAATTGTTTCAACAATAGCTAGTTCAGCATTTATATCAACATTAGTAACGATATCGTTAGTACCCTTAGATTCAATTTCAATCTTATCTACTTGTTCAAAAGCGCGCAGAATTACTTTGCCCGCAGCACGCGCAGAGCGCACGGCAATATTTAGCATCGGATGCATGATCGACTACCCTATAATGTTGTAAAATGTCATAAACAGCTATGTAAAAGAACGAGGTTAATCTTAAAAAGCTATACTTGTATGAGCCCCCTAAAATTAAGCGCGCGAATTATAGCAAACTAATTATCAATTAGCGATACCCTTCTTCAGTAATAACTAACAGAAGTTCCTAATGTGAATTTAAGTTATAGCTTATGTAATACAACTTAGCTGAATTTCTTTACCTAACTTTATTTGCCTATATAAGCGAAAGTGCTAAGACATATTGATAAACACTAGGGAAGAAATACAAAACGGATGATTTTTTCGCAGTACAAGTATATGGTTCTGTGTTAACATTATCGACAATTTTAGCCATCTAGATAGTCAACACTATAATTTAAATATAATTGAAATGTTGTCTGCGAATTAAGTAAGTATAAATAATGTCAGATTCTTTATTAAACAAAGTACGTATAGTTCTCGTTAATACCTCAGATTGTCGTAACATTGGCTCAGCCGCTCGAGCGATGAAAACAATGGGTTTAACGGATCTTGTGTTAGTTGATCCAATTGAAATGCCTAATGGGCAAGCGCAAGCTTTAGCTGCTGGAGCAACTGATGTTTTAAAAAACGCCAGAGTTGTTTCTACGCTTGAAGAAGCCATTGATGACTGTGGTTTAGTTGTTGGTACAAGTGCTCGCTCTCGTACATTACCTTGGCCGATGTTGGAGCCTCGCGGTTGTGGTGAAAAACTAATCACCGAAGCGCAAGAGTATCCAGTGGCTTTAGTCTTTGGTCGAGAAAGTAGTGGCTTAACGAATGAAGAACTGCAGCTATGTCACTTTCATGTGCAAATTCCAGCGAACCCAGAATACAGTTCATTGAACTTGGCAATGGCGGTACAAACATTAAGTTATGAAGTACGTACAAGCTTTTTAATTCATGAACAGCAAGCGTTCACAATGAATGACAACGAAGAGTATCCATTGGTAGATGAAACTGAACGTTTTTATGAGCATTTTGAAAATGCATTAAAAGACACGGGTTTTATTGTTCCAAGCCACCCTGGTTTAGTCATGACTAAGTTGCGTCGTTTATTTAATCGTGCAAGACCTGATGTTAAAGAATTAAAAATGATGCGCGGCATTTTAGCCTCAGTTGAGCGTGCTGCAAAAGTAGCTAACGCGAATAACAAAGATTAATGGTAGCTGTAAATAGCAATTGAGTTATCTGACTAATTTTGTTGCTATAAACTGTATAACACGGCTATTGAAAAGAAAATTAAGGAACGTGAATGTTTAACCGCATGAAAGAAGACATCAACAGTGTATTTGACCGAGACCCAGCAGCACGCAATGTATTTGAAGTGCTTACCAACTATCCTGGTTTGCATGCTGTTTGGTTTCATCGTCTGAGTCATAAATTGTGGAAATGTGACTGGAAATGGTTAGCACGTTCATTTTCAACCTTTTCACGTTGGTTAACAGGCATTGAGATCCACCCCGGTGCAACTATTGGTCGTCGTTTTTTTATTGATCATGGCATGGGTGTAGTTATTGGTGGCACGGCAGAAATTGGCGACGATGTAACTTTATATCAGGGTGTTACTTTAGGCGGTACAAGCTGGAAAGAAGGTAAACGTCATCCGACATTAATGGATAATGTTGTAATAGGTGCGGGTGCAAAAATATTAGGGCCAATAACTATTGGCAAGCATGGCAAAGTTGGCTCTAACTCTGTTGTGGTAAAAGATGTACCTGATAATGCTACTGCAGTAGGTATTCCAGCGCGTATTGTAAATCCAAATAAAAATAAAGATGATGCTGAAAATCGTGAAAAAGTAGCGAAAAAATATGGTTTTGATGCTTATGCTGTTGCCACTGATAATCCAGATCCAGTGGCTAAAGCTATTGGCCGTTTACTCGATCATATGCACTTGATGGACAACAAAATAGCCTCTTTATGTCGAGGCGTTAATCAACTTGGAGGGGAAGTTTGTCAAGAAGCGTTACCCGAATTAAAAGTTGGCGAATTCGACGAAGATGAAAAAGCGGCTGCTAAACGCAGAGAAGGCGCAGCGGCTAATTTTGACCCTATGATTTAACATCAACTATTTACCTATAGTTACTTATCAAGCTTAAGAATATAGATAACGCCTGATAAGTAATTTAGGTTGATAGAACTCAACTACAGCATGATAACCAAGCTATTATTTTTCCTTTTCATTGACTAATTTTTCAACCCGAGTAAAATACCTGAGTAAATCACTCGGGTATTTAGTTGACTATTTTATAAGGTTATGTAAAATTGCGCAGCAAATTGATAGGGGTATTAAATGAAATTGACGTCTAAAGGCCGATATGCCGTAACAGCGATGCTTGATGTGGCTATTCATGCCGTAGCAGGACCTGTACCATTGGCTGATATATCAGAGCGCCAAGGCATTTCATTATCATACCTAGAACAACTTTTTTCACGCCTTAGAAAATACGGACTAGTGAATAGTGTTCGTGGCCCAGGTGGCGGATATCGGTTAGGTCAATGCTCTGCAAAAATTACCGTGGCTGATGTTATCAATGCAGTAGATGAAAGTATCAATGCCACCAAATGTGGCGGTACAGGTAATTGTCAAGACGGACAACAATGCCTCACGCATTATTTATGGACAGATTTAAGCGATAGAATTGAAGATTTTTTAAAAAGCATTTCACTTGCCGAGCTCGTCGAGCAACGAAATGTTAAAATAGTGTCACAGCGACAAGATGAAACGGCAGCGAAAGCACGCAAATCACCCTCGTTAGAGACCTTAATTACCACTCGCAATATTATGAATGACTGGCATTAATTGCTAGTTCAATTGGAGATTATTAATCAATGAAGCTTCCTATTTATTTTGATTATTCAGCGACCACACCTGTAGACAAGCGTGTAGCTGAAAAAATGATGCAATATATGACAACAGATGGTTTTTACGGAAACCCAGCATCACGCTCACACAAATTCGGCTGGCAAGCAGAAGAAGCGGTAGATATCGCGCGTAATCAAATTGCTGATTTGATCAATGCTGACCCACGCGAAATTGTTATTACGTCAGGCGCTACAGAATCAAACAACCTTGCAATTAAAGGTGCTGCTAAATTTTACAGTAAAAAAGGTAAGCACATTATTACCTGTAAAACTGAGCATAAAGCGGTATTAGATACTTGTCGTGAATTAGAACGTCAAGGTTTTGAGGTTACTTACCTTGACCCTGAAAGCAACGGCTTAATTGATCTAAAAAAATTAGAAGCGGCTATGCGAGATGACACAGTACTTGTCAGCATTATGCACGTGAATAATGAAATAGGTGTTATCCAAGACATCGCTGAAATTGGCGAAATGTGTCGTGCACGCAAAGTTATCTTCCATGTTGATGCTGCGCAAAGTGCCGGTAAAATCAACATTGATTTACAACATTTAAAAGTAGATTTAATGTCATTTTCTGCCCATAAAATTTATGGTCCAAAAGGCATTGGTGCACTTTATGTTAGCCGTAAACCTCGTGTACGTTTAGAGTCACAAATACACGGTGGCGGACATGAACGTGGTATGCGTTCTGGCACACTAGCAACACACCAAATTGTTGGTATGGGTGAAGCCTTTAGAATTGCCAAAGAAGAATTAGCACAAGACGAGGCACACGTAACTAAAATGCGTGACCGTTTATGGGCAGGTTTGAACGATATGGAACAAGTGTTCATTAATGGCGATGCCGACAAACGTTACCCTGGTAACTTAAACGTTAGCTTTAACTTTGTTGAAGGCGAATCGTTAATTATGGCACTAAAAGACTTAGCCGTATCTTCAGGTTCAGCATGTACATCGGCAAGTTTAGAGCCGTCTTATGTACTTCGCGCACTAGGCTTAAACGACGAAATGGCGCATAGCTCAATTCGTTTTAGCTTTGGTCGTTTTACTACAGAAGAAGAAATTGACTACGCCATTGACCTGATCAAAAAGGCAATTGGCCATTTACGTGACATGTCACCGCTTTGGGAAATGTTCAAAGACGGTATCGATTTAGACTCAATAGAGTGGGCTGCTCACTAGAGCACTAGGAGAAATATTATGGCTTATAGCGAAAAAGTAATTGATCATTATGAAAATCCACGCAACGTTGGCTCTTTAGACAAGAGCGATCCACAAGTTGCTACGGGTATGGTTGGCGCACCAGCATGTGGTGACGTAATGAAACTACAACTTAAAATTTCAGCTGACGGTATTATCGAAGATGCTAAATTTAAAACTTACGGTTGTGGCTCTGCAATTGCCTCAAGCTCATTAGTAACAGAATGGGTTAAAGGGAAATCAATTGACGAAGCAGGCGAAATTAAAAATACTGCTATTGCTGAAGAACTTGCCTTACCGCCAGTAAAAATTCACTGTTCAATCCTAGCGGAAGATGCAATTAAAGCGGCAATCGAAGATTACCGTAGTAAGCACAAAGCTTAAGCTGGAGACTAACTATGAGTGTAACGATGACACCTGCCGCATCTGACAGGGTAAAATCGTTTATCGAAAACCGAGGCAAGGGCCTTGGTTTACGATTAGGTATTAAAACAACCGGTTGTTCTGGTTTAGCTTATGTACTTGAATTTGTAGATGAGCTAAATGAAGACGACACACTTTTTTCTATCAATGACTGTAATATCATTATTGACGGTAAAAGTTTGGTTTATCTTGACGGTATCGAACTTGATTTTGTTAAAGAAGGTTTGAACGAAGGCTTTAAATTCACCAACCCAAACGCTAAAGGCGAATGTGGCTGTGGTGAAAGTTTTAATGTTTAGTGAACAGTTAACTTCACTGGAGTTGTTGTGAATTATTTTGAATTATTTGGTTTAGACGTTCAGTTCAATCTTGATCTTGCTAAGCTTTCAACACTTTATCAAACATTACAAAAAAAAGTGCATCCTGATCGTTTTGCTCATGGCTCAAGCCAAGAGCAAATGTTAGCAGTTAAGAAATCAACGCTAATTAACGATGCTTATCAAACATTAAAAAAACCGCTTCAACGTGCGCAATACCTATTAGAATTGCGCGGCGTTAGCATGCCTAGCGAGCAAGCTTCATTTGGTGACGTTAGTTTTTTAATGCATCAAATGGAATTGCGAGAAATGCTAGATGACGTTAAGCAAGCTGATGATATAGACGCAGCCGTGTTTAACGTTTCACAAGTGTTTGAAACCGAATATCAGCAACTATTTACCCAGTTGCAAGCACAGTTGGCAGATAACACCACCGAGTCTAATAATTTGGCGTGCGATAATTTAAGAAAGCTTAAATTTTATCAAAAACTGCATGTTGAACTCGAAAAACTCGAAGAGTTGTTGTTAGACGACTAATTACCAAGTTAAGTAACCTGGTATTAATAACATTTAGACGTTAATAGCGATATTGTTGAGTTACAAAAGCATGTCGCTATTAATAAAAAATCCGTAAAACTATCACCTAACGAGCTTTTACAATGGCATTATTACAAATCGCTGAACCAGGGCAAAGTACAGTTCCTCACGAGCATCGTCTAGCCGCAGGTATTGACCTAGGCACCACCAATTCATTAATCGCTAGCGTAAAAAGTGGCCTGGCAGAAACAATAGTTGACGCTAATGGTTTAGATATTTTACCGTCAGTGGTTAGCTACCAAAGCAATGAAGTTGTTGTTGGTAACGAGGCAAAAGCGTTTGCGGTAAGCGACCCTGAAAATACCATCGTATCAGCGAAGCGCTTAATTGGCCGTTCAAAAGCTGATATCAATAATAAATATGCCTCTTTACCTTATACATTTACTGGCGATGAAAATCACCCGTCAATTGTAACGCGCACCGGCGATGTTAACCCTGTACAAGTCTCTGCTGAAATCCTTAGAGCACTAGCAAAACGTGCAGAAGATTCTTTAGGTGGAGAGTTAACGGGTGTTGTTATCACTGTACCTGCATACTTTGATGATGCTCAGCGTCATAGTACAAAAGATGCAGCAAAATTAGCCGGTGTTAACGTATTACGTTTGCTAAACGAACCTACAGCCGCCGCAGTTGCTTATGGATTAGATACTAAACACGAAGGCAAGCAAGAAGGTGTTGTTGCTGTTTATGATTTAGGCGGTGGTACTTTTGATATTTCAATATTGCGTTTGAATAAAGGTGTGTTTGAAGTATTGGCAACCGGTGGCGACTCGGCACTCGGTGGTGACGATTTTGACGGCATATTAGTTGAACATATTGTTGAACAAGCCGGTTTAGTACGTCCATTATCACCTTCTTTGGAAAGACAATTAACCCAGCAAGCATGTTCGGCAAAAGAGCAATTATCTCATCATGAAAGTGTCGATATTGCCTTAAATTTGGCAGATAATAAATCTTGGACCGGTAAAGTAACCCGTTCAGAGTTTGAGCAATTAATTGCGCCTTTAGTTAAGAAAACACTACGTGCTTGTCGTCGTGCTGTAAAAGACGCAGAACTTGAGATTGAAGAAGTTATTGAAGTTGTTATGGTTGGCGGTTCAACACGCGTGCCATTAGTGCGTAGCGAAGTTGAAAGCTTCTTTAAGCGACAACCATTAACCTCAATTGACCCTGATAAAGTCGTTGCCATAGGCGCTGCTATTCAAGCTGATATTTTAGCGGGTAATAAGCCAGACAGCGACATGCTTTTACTTGATGTTATTCCATTATCACTTGGCTTAGAAACCATGGGTGGTTTAGTTGAAAAAGTCATTTCACGTAACACCACAATACCTGTCGCTAAAGCACAAGAATTTACTACTTTTAAAGATGGCCAAACCGCCATGGCAGTACATGTTTTACAAGGTGAACGTGAGCTTGTTGACGACTGTCGCTCTTTAGCCCGTTTTGAACTTCGCGGTATACCTGCCATGACCGCAGGTGCTGCACATATTCGTGTTACTTTTAAAGTAGACGCTGACGGACTGTTAGAAGTTTCAGCAATGGAAAAATCAACCGGCATTGAATCAAGTATTACCGTTAAACCAAGTTTTGGTTTAGAGGCAGATGAAATTACCAACATGCTAAAAGATTCAATGGTCAATGCAGAGCAAGATATTCAAGCGCGTATGTTGAAAGAGCAACAGGTTGAAGCATTACGTGTTATAGAATCTGTTCAAGCTGCATTAGTCGCAGATAGCGCATTATTAGAAAGTTCAGAAATAAGCGAAATTAATAACGCTATTGCTGCACTTCACCAAATAAGCCAAACAGGTAACGCCGATGAAATTGAAGCGGCGTTAGAAACATTAAATAATAGTACCGCCATATTTGCTGAACGTAGAATGGATTCATCCATTAAAACAGCACTTTCTGGCCATTCAGTTGACGAGGTTTAGTTAAATGCCACAAATAATATTTTTACCGAATGAAGATCTTTGCCCTGAGGGGGCAGTTGTTCAAGCCGAGAAAGGCGAAAGTGTATTAAACGTAGCGTTGAAAAATGACATTGGTGTTGAGCACGCCTGTGAAAAAGTATGTGCTTGCACAACATGTCATATGATCATTCGTGAAGGCTTCGACTCTATCGCTGAAAGTGACGAGTTAGAAGACGACATGCTTGATAAAGCTTGGGGCTTAGAGCCAGATTCACGTCTTGGCTGTCAAGCTATCGTAGGCGATGAAGACTTAGTCGTAGAAATTCCTAAATACACGGTGAACATGGTGTCTGAAAATCACTAATTGATTTAGCTACATAGAATAATAAAAAGGGTAATAACAGCAATGTTATTACCCTTTTTAGATCGTATTCAAATTACTTTTAATCACTACAGCACTTATAGCTCAAGCATTAAACCTTTTTTCTTAACGCTTTGAATTTACTTTTAATTAAACAAATTTTTTAAATTGTAAATTATATGTTAAATTCTAGGTAATTATTATATTGGTTCTATCAAGGGAATGAAAAGTGAAGTATTTTTTCTATGTGATTTTGTTGTTATCGACTATTTTGTCGTCAGTTGATGCTATTGCTCAAGAAGCTAAACTTGTTAAAAAGGCAGAATGGGGCTCAGGTACTTATGAGCATATGGTCGAGATTAATGATCATTACTATATAGTGACACGCTCTGGACAAGTTGATGTTATTAATCCTGAATTAGCAGGAGAGTCATCTTTGATAGGGCAAATTGATTTTGACTTTGAACCTGATATTCGTGCAATTTCTAAGTTTGACAACTTTCTAATTATTGTGACTAACGATAAAGTTAATATTTATAGTATTACTGACGCTATAAATATTACACAAGTATATTCATTAACAGTATCAGGGCATTGGAATGCCGAAGTGATAAATCATCAAGGTGATTTATATTACGTAGATGGTGATAACAAAATATACGTCATTGCTGAAGCAGAGGGCGTTTTCAGCCTTAGCAAAGTTATTCAGTCACCAGCAAGTAACTATAATGAAGAGGTTTATGTTTCTGATCGAAACTTATTTATCGAAGATTCAACGCTTTATTATGTCTATCGAGTGCAAGAAAACGGAACACTTGCGACTAAGGTAGAGTCATACCAACTCACTGATTTAACGCTAAGCGACTCAGGACTACTAGAAGGAATTGGCATTTCAACGAACGGTGTTTATGTAGGTGACGGACGTTTTGTAATTTCAAATTATCAATATTTGTATTTGATTAAACTAATTGATGGGCAAGTCACAATTTTAAATGACTTTGATACGGTTCAGTATAATAAAATTTTTCATTTAACGAGCAAAAACAATACGCTAAAAGCGCTTTCAGACAACGTTCTTTATACATTTCAAATATCTGAAAGCAATACAATAAGCACCTTATCTACAGAAAGCTTAACGGATCACTTCTTATCAAACTCGTATATGCGTGATGTATATTGGCGTGATGATAAGCTTATTGGTCTAAACACTAAATCAGGTGTTTTCGAAATAGATCTTGTTGATAATGTTATAGACAGCATCGCGTTTTCTTATAATCAAAGTGGCGATATGGGTAAGGCTGTTATTGAAAATAACTTAGTATATTTACCTCGTGATTCACGCATAGACATTATTAATATTACTGATATTGACAATATTACTTTGCAAAATAGTATTGTCGAAAATGTTAAAGACATAGAAAGAGTATCTACTAATCTAATTTTTTCTAACGGACAAAGAATAAGCAATCAAACAATAGTAAGTGACAGTGAAATTCAACTTAACAGTGAAGTTAGCGTGAATAATAAAGCCGGTCCATTATTGTTCAAAGATAGTCATATATATAACATAAATTTTGACACTGAATCTTCAGTGACGCGCCATAGTGCTAGTTCACTTTATAGTTTGTATGAGACTCCTTTAGAAGCTAGCATTTCTAACCCTGACAATTCTTGTCCACAAAAATTAGGTTTACTTGCCGATACGCTTATCGCATCTGACCCATGTAGCAATAATAAAATCCATCTATTTACAGATTATAACAACGACGATTTTGTATACAGTCGTACAATAGAGCTTGGGTTTAGTTATTATCAGCTGGTTATAGCTAACGAGTATATTTATCTGATAAGTCCGGAAGGAATAAAGGTTGTTGCACTATCTGCGTCTGATGAGTTCACAGAGGTTAGTTCAATTGATATAGGCTTTTCAGTTTTTAACGGTATAAGTGCTGACCTTTTGGAAGGTTATTTACTTATTTCAGATGGTTTTTATTTTCATTTGTTTGAAACCTCAGAGCCTAGTTTACCAACCTTGATCTCGAAAGCAAAAATCAACGATTTTGAGTGGCGAGAGGCAAACTTTCAAATAGCTGACAATTATCTTCTGGTAACAACCAAGGATCAGGGGAAGATTAAGTTTTTTCAAATAAACAAAGCACCAACAGTCAATGAGGCTTCCCTGAATATTAACGAAGATGAAACTTCAGAGCCTTTAATTACCTTTGTTGATCCGGAAGCAGATCCTTTAGACCTTTCAATTGTTAATGATGCAATTAATGGCGAGCTAACCGTTGATGGCGAAACAATAATATATACGCCGAATGAGAACTTTAATGGTGAAGACACCATTTTATTAAAAGCTGAAGATATACACGGTAACTTTATTGAACATGAGTTATTAGTCACGGTAAATTCAATTAATGACGTACCAACCATTTTAACAAGTGTATTAACAACCAATGAAGATATGGTGTTAACCTCTGAAATTGCCTTCCAAGATATCGAAAATGATGGTGTAGAATTTCATTTAATATCGGAAACTAGCAATGGAGTGGCATCTATTTCTTTACAGGGTGTACTAACTTATAGCCCAGCTGAGAATTTCTTTGGTGAAGATTCGCTAGTTGTTTCAGTTACAGATGAAAACGAGGGCATTAGTGAAAAAGAAATAGCAATAACAGTTACTTCAGTTAATGATAATCCAGAATTTAGTAACATGTCTTTTAGTGTTGATGAAGATCACTTGTTGTCTGACCAAGTTATGGCAACAGATATTGATAGTGAAATATTAACTTTTTCTGTTGTTACTGCGCCTGAGTCAGGCACCTTAAATTTGCAAGAGTCAGGTCATTTTACTTATCAGCCAGATGTTGATTATGATCAACAAGATCGTTTTGAAATTGCAGTTATAGATGAACAAGGCGGAAGAAGTCAGGCCCAAGTTATTATTGCTGTTAAATCAATGAATGATGCGCCTGTATTTGAGGTAAATAATTTTTTCATAAACGAAGACACACCATTAACTCAGCCGATACTTTTTTATGATGTTGACTCTGGCGTACATACAGTTGAAATATTGTCTTCTGCAACTAATGGTGTAGTTGAGCTAAACAACGGAGCAGCATTCACTTATAACCCTGAAAACAATTTTTCAGGTGTAGATAAGTTCAGAGTGCGCCTTACTGACGAACAGGGTGCTAGTGTTGAAGGCGAAATTAAAATAACTATTGCGCCTGTGAACGACACTCCTGACTTTACCACGTCTAATTATTCTGTTAATGAAGATAACGTGCTCACAAGCAAGTTGGAGGCATTCGATATTGAAGGTCAAGCACTGACATTTGAATTAATAAGTGATGAAGATCTGCAAGGAAACGTAAGTGTTGAAAGTGATGGACAGTTCAGTTTCGAGCCTTCTTTAAACTTTTACGGCGAAACCTCTTTCACTGCTAAGGTAACCGACAGTGAGGCTAGCGCTAGTACTCAAATTATTAACATTACAGTCAATGCCGTTGATGATGTGCCAGCACCAGAAAATACCTCACTTTCTTTACTGTTTAATGGAAATGTCTCTCAGAGTTTACCAACCATAGATGTTGACGGACAGACTCTGAGTTATCGTTTAGTTACCGATGTTAAAAATGGCGTATTAACTTTATCAGCCTCCGGGCAATACAAGTACTCTCCAAATGCAGGGTATTCTGGCAATGATTCTTTTACATACGAAGTTAATGACGTGAATAACAATGTTGCACAAGCTACCGTTTCATTTACTGTGCAATCAGCTGCAGAACCTACCAAAACAGGATCAAGCTCAGGGGGTAGTTTTGGATATTTTATGTTGTTAAGTTTAGTTATATCATTTGGCTTTAGATTGAAATTTGCTCGTGCATCGGGCGATTTAAAATAACTAAATATTAGTTTAAAAAATATAAAGGGTAATAACACCAAGTTGAGATAACATGATGGCGTTATTACTCTTTTTTAGTTAATGCACTAACTCACATAACGCATATTTATAAAGAGTTTAAGTGGTGCCGAAAGGGTAGGTGTTTTGAAATTAACTTCATCCGTCCTTTGTAGAAGGCGGCTTTGATAGAATCAATGGTGTTAATTGTTATTAACACCATTGATTAGAAATATTGTTGTTTTTAATCGTTAATATTTTAAGAATATAAATTAATACCTGATCTGTTTATGTTGTGGTCCTATTTTTAAATAAAAGGAATTTAAATGTTAGGAAAAAAATATCTCGTTATCTTGTTTATTTTAATGCTTGCGGGCTGTGCAAGCGTTAAAGAAAAACATTACTCCCCCGACTTTTCAACGTCAGAATTAACTTTGGTTAGTGAAGCCATTCCTTTTAATACTTTTGAAGATTGGCTGAATGATACTAAAGGAATAAAAACAAATATTAAGCGACTAGATAACTTTCAAAGACGGGTTGACCCTAAAGCATTTTCTCACTTTAAAAACACCGTAGCGAGTCATTGGGTATCTTATCAATCTGATGGGCTAAAAATAGCAGGTGTTGTTGCTTATCCAAAAGACTATGAAGATAAAAGTTTGCCTGTTGTTATATTTAATAGAGGTGGCAATGATTCTGGCGGTAACAGTCGAATAAGCCTCTATAAACTTATTTTACCTTTAGCTGAGCAGGGTTACATTGTACTTGCTAGCAATTATCGAGGTTCAAGGTATAGTGAAGGTAAAGATGAATTTGGTGGTAAAGATGTTAATGATGTACTGCGATTAATCGATATTGTAGACACCATTCCTTTTGCCGATACAAACCGTATTGGCATGGTTGGTTGGAGCCGCGGTGCTATGATGACTTTGCTTGCCGCTAGAAAGTCAACTCGTATTAAATCTGCAGCAGTCATTGCTGGTAATGTTGATATGTTTGCGAGTATAGAGCGCCGCCCTGACATGGAAAAAAAGGTTTATGCTAGATTAGTACCTAATTTTGATAATAACCGCGAGGTTGAGCTTGAAAAGCGTTCAGCTATTTTCTGGTTAGAAGAGCTTAATCCTGAAATGCCACTCCTAGTTATGCATGGCACAGAAGATTGGCGGGTAGATTATAAACAATCAGAAATGCTGGTAAGGAAGCTAGCCGCACTTAAACGACCGTATAAGTTTAAGCGCTTTGAATATGGAGATCATAACTTGACCTTCTATAAGAATGAATGGCAAAACGCATTGTATACTTGGTTAAAAGAAACGCTTTAATTTATTTTATCGAATTTTATATCTCGAAGATAAGATAAAACATTACTTCTATGCTTAGCCACTTTAAGGACATCCCGCATATTTATAAGTTGGGTAAAAAGGCGGTTAATATAGAGAAGTTTTAAATCTGTAACTATCAACTAAATGATTATGAGTAAATAAGCCGCACTGAAAAACCGAAATGATAAGGGTAATAACAGCAAAGTTATTACCCTTTTTTAATACAAAAAATATGTTGATGCTCACTTTAGTTTAAAGAATTTTAATTTTCTGCGCTTCAATAAAATCTAGGTGAGAAATAATAACGGCGTCTGGAGCTTCAATTTGTGGGTAATGTCCAATCTTATCAAGTGTAATAACATCAGCATTTGGAATAAGTTGTTGGTATCGAGCAACTAAATGGGCACCTGATATTGGGTCAAACAAGCCATTAGTTAAACGAAGTGGAATTTTCGCATGCTGCAATGCGCCGACCCAACGTGCTCTATTTAAGCGTCTTTCAACCATATAATAAATGAGTTTATGCATCACCAAATGACCATTGTTGTAACGTATTAACGACCAAAAATCTGTTACTTCTTGTGTGCTTGGCGGGGTATTTGGACCAAATATTTTCTTTAAATTTTTCACTAATGTTTTTTTAGTCATTAATCTAACAAGTAAGCCGCCTAACGGGCTTAAAAGTAATTTTTGCATCAGAACAGGGCGATGTGTTTCAGGAAATATACCACCATTAAGTAAGTGCAAAGAGCTGATGTTAAAGGGCAATGTTTCTTCGTTATGGCGAGCTAATAGCTCTTGAGCAACGGTATCGCCGTAATCATGACTAATAATATGGCAAGCGTTAATGCCTAATTTTTTAATTAGCGCACAATAAATATCTGCTTGATTACTAATACTGTAGGCTTGCTTAGGTTTATCGCTAAAGCCAAACCCAAGCATGTCGAGTGTTATACATTGAAATTTATCACTCAGTTGTGGCCAAACTTTACACCAATCGAAACTCGCTGTTGGATATCCGTGAATGAGCAATAATGGTGTACCTTCGCCTGATACGTTATAAAAAATTTTCTGACCATGAAAGTCAAAATAATCGCCGCTAGTTTGCCAATTATCTAAAGTCATAACTTCACTTTTAACTTTCATTCTTAACTTTCATTCTTAACTTTCACTCTTAGCATCTCCACAGGATTTATATTGATAGTTTCTAATTCGAATTAATGCATAACAGTGCTGTTTCCCGATGAAAATATCATTATGTATCATGAGTTAAGCACTACAGCGTCATCGTAAACTACATCGATAATAAAAAAAACAATATAAAAGCCCATTCGATGTGATATCTGCATGTTAGCTTGGCTATTACTGATAAATTGTCGACCTAGCGAGTTATGTTTAGCCACCTTCATTACTTTGTAGTAATAAATTAAATGTTTTTACATCACAATTATCTAAAGAGTCGCAACCCCTAATAATTAACCTTAAGTTTGATTCGTTTTCATCTAGATAGCTCTTATTACCTAAAACGTCAGCCCCAATCGAGCAAGATAAGTCGTTGTTATTAAATTCACATTGAGCTGCGCCAGTGGCGTTTGGACAAAGTGAGAAAGAAGCACCACCACATCTCAAGGCTACAATTTTATTGCTGTCAGAATAAACTTCACCGTTACTCGTTAGATATAAATCTATTCTGTAAGAGGCTGAAGTGGGCGATACCCACTGAAGCTCAAAACTAGTGCCTTCGGTAATGGTAACTACTTCATTGTCATAAAAATCTTTTGCATCAAAACGAATGTTTTGTAAGGCAAAATCGCCACTTTCAACAGGGGGTTCATTGTTGCCATTAGCGCCATCATCGTTACCGTTGCCGCCACTACTGCCGCCGCCTCCGCCGCAAGCGCTTAATGCAAATATGCTCATGGCGAATAGAAGATATTTCATAAATGTCCTTATATTTAAGCTAATGAATTAATTTTTAATTAGGTAAAGTCTTGTTTTGCTTTGCTTTGAAAAATACATTGCATAATTCCAATGTTAATCGTCGAAATGTTGAAGTTACAAGCATCAGAAAAAATTTGAACCTTGAACTTGTAGCCTGTTCAGTGATTTTAGAACACTTTATCATGCTTGTATTAGAACGTATCATCATAATGTTAAGTGAATGCCAACGCGCAAAGTTTATTTATGGTCTTATCTAGCTTTATTGTCGACTATTGCTTTATCAAGCAGCGAGTCATCAAAGCTTACACTGACTGATGGAGCTTTATTAGCGCGTCAACATGCAAGCTAACGGTGTCTAGTATTAAGCCTTTCCAATGAGCGCTATCAACCTCTTCCGCAATAGCATGATGCATTAAGCCAATATAGCCATGTACAATTGACCATATTTGCAGGGTAGTATTGCGCTTTTGTTCAAAGGTGGCATCTTTTGGTAAGAGAGTTTCTATAATTTTAGTGGTTTGTAAAAATGCTGCTACACTCGATTTTTTTGCCTCGTCAGAGGGAAGATAATGGGCAACACTCTCACCAAAAATTAGCAGGTAATGGCCGCGATAATTTATGGCTGTTTCGATATAACCTTGCGTTGCTGCCAAAATGCTTTCTTTGGGATTATCACTATTAATAGGCACATCAACAGCGTTTTTAAAGCGAGTAAACCCCTCAATATAAAGCGCATCTAAAATGCCTTGCTTGCCATTGAAATGGCTATAAATACCAATGGTTGACAAATTTGACTCGCGGGCAATAGCTCTAACACTGAGCGCGGAAATTCCACCGTTTAAAAACAGTTTAGATGCAGCGAGTAATATTCTTTCTTTGCTATTTTTCATGCTTAAATCAACCACACAATGTTGCGTCATCATAGCGTTAATTTTACGAAATTAATATTATTATCTTGACAAAATATAACGGTGTTATATTTTATTTATAACGCTGTTATATTGAGCAGTATGAAGAATTAAAAATTAAATGCATGAAATTACATAACGTAAAAATTAGCAGGGGATAAAATGGACGTTCAAGTATTAGAAACTGATTACTTAGTTATTGGCAGTGGGGCAATGGGCATGGCGTTTGTAGATACACTACTCGCTGAAACCGACGCCAATATTATTATGGTTGATTTACACGCCAAGCCAGGAGGACATTGGAATAACGCATACCCGTTTGTTACCTTACATCAACCATCTAAATTTTATGGTGTTGGTTCTAAAGAGCTCAGCAAAGGGCGCATAGATAGCTTAGGTTTAAATGCCGGTTTGAACGAACTTGCTACGGGTGCTGAAGTTAGCGCTTACTTTGACGATGTTATGAAGCATCACTTTATCAGCTCTGGTCGAGTTAAGTATTACCCAATGTGTAAGTATACTGGTGATAATACCTTTGTTTCCATCACGAGTGGCCAAACCTTTAACGTTAAAGTGAATAAACGTTTAGTTGATGCTACCTATTTAAAAACCTCGGTACCTTCAACACATACACCGAATTTTTCTATTGCTGACGATGTTAATTTTATCCCTTTAAATCAATTACCTTCTATAACAAAACCAGCAGAGAAATATGTGGTCGTCGGCGGCGGAAAAACCGGTATAGATGCCTGTTTATGGTTACTTGAAAATCAAGTAAACCCCGATGATATCTGTTGGATAATGCCGCGCGATGCCTGGCTCATGGATCGCAAAAACACTCAACCAACAGCTGATTTTTTTAGTAACACTATTGGCGCACAGGCAGATCAAATGGAAGCGTTAGCCAATGCCGAATCAGTTGACGATCTTTTTGATAAGCTCGAAGATAAAGGTGTGCTAGTGCGCATAGACAAAACTGTGAAACCTGAAATGTATCACGGCGCTACTATTTCTCAGCAAGAGCTTACGCAATTAAGACGTATTAAGCAGGTGTTGCGTAAAGGGCGAGTTACCCAGTTAGATAAAACCTTAATTACCTTTGAACAGGGTACTCATATAACACCAGAAAACACCTTGTTTATTGATTGCTCGGCCAGTGCTTTAGGAGAGCTTAAGTCACTACCAGTATTCAGTGATGAAAAAATCACCTTGCAAACTATACGTATTATTCAACCAGTTTTCAGTGCTTCACTTATTGCTCATATTGAAGCGGCATACCAGAACGACCAGCAAAAAAATGCCTTAAGTCAAATAGTGCCACTACCAAACAAAGCCACTGACTGGTTAACGGTGAATGCAGCATTTATGCGAAATCAGTATCTTTGGTCGCAAGATAAGTCATTACAAAAATGGCTGTATTGCAGCCGACTTGATGGTTTTAGTAAACTGGTGGCTGATGTAGCAAAAGATGATACTGAAAAACAAGCAATAATAATGCGTTTACGCTCGAATGTGCCCAAGGCCATGGAGAACTTAATGCGCCTAATTGCCACTTTACCTATGCCAAAAAAGGAAGCCGACCATGCATGAGTTTCAAGTTAATAAACAAGACTTCACAAAAACAAGGCTAGTAGAAAACAATACGCTAAATGCTGAAACGCCCTTATTAGACGATGAGATTATTGTCCGCGTTGACAGTTTCGCATTAACAGCAAATAACATAACTTACGCAGTACTAGGTGAGAAGCTTGGCTATTGGCAGTTTTTTCCTGCCTCAGATAATGCCGATAATAGTTGGGGGATTATTCCTGTTTGGGGCTTTGCAACGGTGATCTCATCACATAGTAATGATATTACGGTGGGCGAAAAGTTATTTGGCTATTTTCCGCCAACATCATTAGTAAAAATGACCGCTACTCAAGTGTCATCACAGCGCTTTTTTGATGGCAGTGCACATCGGGCTGCGCTGCCGCCTGGTTATAATGTTTATCGCAGAGTATTAGCAGAGCCTGGTTATAATGAAACTTACGATAAGCAACGCATGTTATTGTTTCCACTGTATATTACTTCATTTTGTTTATGTGATTACTTAGAGAGTAATCAATGGTTTAACGCCGAACAGGTTATTATTATTAGTGCCTCAAGTAAAACCAGTATTGGCCTTGCCTATGGCATTGACGACAGTGAATCAGCGCCAAAGTTAATTGGCATGACAAGCTCACGTAATCATGCTTTTGTTAATAAGTTAGGTGTTTATCAGCAAGTAATTAATTATGGAGACTTAAGCCAGCTTAACCCTAAATTAAAAACCGTTATTGTTGATATGGCAGGCAATGCTGAACAATTAAAAGCAATAGAGCAGCATATGATAGGCAATTTAACTTTTTGCCTACAAGTTGGTTTAACGCATTGGGATGAAGCCTCGGTAAAATCTCCTTTATCTCATACTGAAAGCGAAATGTTTTTTGCACCAGGGCATATTCAAAAGCGTATTGCGCAGTGGGGCGCAAAAGAGTTCGAACATAAATCTATGAGTTTTATGGCTAAAAGTACCCAGCGCAGTGCAAGTTGGTTAGCTTTTACCAGCATAGAAAGTATTGAACAAATGGCTGAGGTTTACGCTGATGTTTGTAAGGGGGTGCTAGCGCCTGAAAAAGGCATTATTATTAAACCTTAGTGACAGACTATTGAATAGCTTGTAAATAAGAACGTACTAAAATGTGATGTTAATACAACCAATTTATTTTTGTATAATCACGAAAGTTCAAATTATAGCCGTTAGCTAAATGATAAATTATTAGCTAACGGGTACATAAATTTCTTTTATAAAGCTATTCAAAAAAATTAAACGCCTTAACTCAACACGTTATTAACTTTTGAAAGCCTCATACACAAAGGCGTAGCCAGTATATAAGTTCAGTAATAATAAAGTTTTTGAAAACATTAGCTTAGCTAGACAAACCCTTTAAAATTTGCTCTACTTAATTAAAATGTTTTTGTCTCGATAACGTTATTATCGTCAACTTCTGTTGTAAAAACTTTAGGCATTATAAAATTGTCAGAATTATCTAAATCTCAAACCATAAAAAGCTTAACGATAACTAATCAGTTTGCTACTGATATTTTATTGTTAAACACTCCCAATGAAGTTTGGCAATATTTAGCTCAAAATATTGTTGAAAAACTGGGTTTCGATGATGCGGTAATTTATACCTTAGATGCAGGTAAAGAAACGTTAAGTAGAATGTTTGGCTTTAAAAAAAATATTCTTGTAGGTAATAACCAAACCAGTAAAACTCAACCAACAGAAACCACCTCCGACCTCAAATTAATTAAATTCAACCAAGGCGTTATTGGTAAAGTTGCTGCGACACAGCAACCAATATTAGTCAAAGATACCCGTGAGTTTAGTGGCTATATTGAAGATGGAGACACAACGCTTTCAGAGTTGGCTGTGCCGGTTTTATTCAAAGATAAATTACTTGGTGTAATTGATACTGAGCATACTCAAGAAAATTTTTATACAGACTATCATTTAAAAACTTTAACAGCATTAGCCTCTATTGCTGCGATGAAGATCTCTCAAATCATTAAAGTGGATGGTTTAGAAGATATAATTGAAAATTTAGAATACGCAAATAAAATTCAAGACGCATTATTTGAAATAGCAGAACTTACCTATACAACGAAAACAATGGGTGAATTTTATCGTCATTTACATCAATGTATTGGTCGATTAACCTTTGCTAAAAACTTCTTTGTTGCTTTACTTAAAGATAATGGCAAAACCATTGAATTTCCCTATGCTGTCGATGAATTTGACCAAGATATAGTGGATGAATTTGACCAAGGAAAAATATTTGCAAAGGTCGCTATCGATCCCAATAACTTAAGCATAACAGGTTATACGCTTTCAAAAGATAAGCCTTTCTTGCTCTATGAGCAAGATATTCAAAAAATGCTCGATAGCAAAGAGCTCTACATTCTAGGTAGTATCCCTAAAGCTTGGTTAGGTGTGCCTTTTGGTCAAAATGAAAATAAAGGCATTGTCGTTGTACAGAGTTACAGCACGGACTTTTTATTCCAAGAAAAAGACAAACAGCTCTTATCCTTTGTCGCAAAACACATTAATAATGCGATTGAAAGAATGGAAGCACAGCAAAAGCTACAGTTTTTAGCTTTGCATGACCCCTTAACTAACTTACCTAATAGATCGCTATTTAAAGACCGTATTCAACATGCATTTTTACACTGCAAAAATTATCGTCATGAAAATATGGCAATATTGTTTATTGATGTAGACAGGTTTAAGCAGGTTAATGACACCTATGGTCATCATATTGGAGATAAGTTATTAATTAAAATAGCAAAAAACATTAAAGCTGCTTTAAGAACTACAGATACCTTAGCACGCTTAGGTGGCGATGAGTTTGCTATTTTACTCGACGGTAAGATTGATCATGAAACAATATGCCGCATAGCTGAAAACATTATTAATGCTATGAAAACGGCTTTTAATATTGAAGGTTTAAATATTGCCAGTAGTTTAAGTATAGGTATTGCTAATTATAATCATGAAAGTATAAGCGCAGATCAAATATTAATTGATGCTGACCATGCAATGTATCAGGCTAAATTAAAGGGTCGAAATCAGTATGTGTTTTTTGAAGCGCTAGAAGAGCAAAATAAATCAACTAATGTGAAGTTTGAATACGACTTTGATAATGCGATTAAAAATCAAGAATTTGTTGGAAGTTATCAACCTCTAATTGACTTTAAAACAGGGCAAGTTGTTGGCGCTGAAATTTTAGTGCGTTGGCAACACCCTAAATTGGGGCTTATATTCCCTGATGTTTTTATCCCAACGTTAGAGAAGTCGAAACAAATAGTTCAGCTTGATCTCTATATGTTGAAGCTAGCAATAAGTAATTTAAATCAATGGCAAGAATGGTTGCCAACCAGGTTTAAACTGAATGTTAATGTCTCAACGTCAGGCTTTGCTTCGAAAGAATTAATTACATATTTACAAGAGCAGCACCGTTTATCGGCGGATATTACTAGTAAGGTATGTGTTGAGATCACCGAAGAAAGTTTAATCTTAAATGTTGATGCGGTGCAAAAGCATTTAGAGATACTAAAAGATATAAATGTCTTGGTTGCTTTAGACGATTTTGGCACCGGTTATTCGTCATTAAGTTATTTGCATCAATTTTCTTTAGATTACTTAAAAATAGATAAAAGCTTTGTTGATGACTTAAACGAAGTAGGTAATAAAATTTTAATTTTAGATGCAGTAGTTAATCTTGCAAAAACCTTAAATATAAAAACCACTGCCGAAGGAATAGAAACTCAAGAGCAATATCAAAAACTGAAAGAAATTGGTTGTGATGTAGGACAAGGTTATCACATTGCAAAACCAATGCCTGGCTCAGAATTTAAGCGCTTCTTTTTAAATAGATTGAACTAGGTTACATCGATACTTTTAAAGTGTTTAACAAACAGTACAGGTATTAACAGCGCTGTTATTACCTGTACGATTAATTAAGGTGGCAATGTTTTAGTTATTTCGTCACTTTAATTTGTTCAATTAAACTTTCTCGCCGCGCGGAATTCTTATCCAGAGCAAAATCTAACTGCACTAAATTATTTTTATGATAAGAGTTTGACGCTTCATATCGCCATTGCTCTAACGCTGTTTTAGCTACTTTATCAAAAACATAAGCGGGTGAGCCGTTGACAACTTCAACATTTTTCACGCTACCTGCCTGGTCAATATCAAATTTTAGCACCACTGAGCCTTCAATATTTTCTACTACAGCTTTTTCAGGGTACTTGGGCTCTACTCGGTAAGTAGGCTTTACATGATCTTGTTGTTTTTTTGCTGCACCTTGCTGAATATTATCAGTTGTTGCCTGACTTTGATTACCTGCAAAACTTACTCCCGATAGCAAACTAACCGATATCGCAGAAACCATTATCATGGCAAGTTTTGTCGCTTGAGTATTAGCTTTAATTTGTTTAATACGTTCAAACATCATTTGTTTATCTCCATATTCTTTAAATGAAAGTTGTGCAAAGGCTACTTTAGGGGCAAATTCTGCCACCACTAGTAACGCTTTGCTGTAGGCAATCCTGCTTGCGGTTTGTTTGCGCGCCAGAACAACTTGGTCACAGGATAATTCTTGGTCTTGACGAAACTTTCTATAAGCAAGCCAAACCAAAGGGTGGAACCAAAAAAGCGCGACAAAAAGTAACGCTAGTGTGTTCCAATAAATGTCATTGCGATCAAAATGACAAATTTCGTGCTCCAAAATTAGCGCTTGTTGAGAGCGACTAAAGTGCGTTGTAAAGTTCGCTGGAATAATAAGCTTTGGTGAAATTAATCCGAGCAACATTGGGCTATAAGTACTGTTACTTTGAAAAGCATTAAGTTTAGAAGGCAATTTAACGACAAGCTCTTCATCTTTAAGCTCAGTTAACTTAAGGCCACTTTTGAAGCGAATATGGCTAATTAACCAATAACTAAGAACGAATAGCGTACCTACTAGCCAAAGCGTTAATATGACATTGGGTTGAATATCAATTAACTGCTCAGTTGGCGTAACCATATAACGCTGAATTGTGCCGCTTGGTGCTTCAACCATTTCCTGCCATGGTATGGGGATCAAATAGGCTAATAGGGCCACAGGGATTAAGCTCCATAAAAAATATCCAACTTTTGCACCGCAATATTTTAAAATTAGAGTATTGCAAAGTAGTAAAAACGTAAGCATCAAGGTTAATGGCCAGAGTAAATCTAGCAATAGATTAATCATCTTTTTGCTCCTGCTCCCAATCAGCAATAATGGCTTTTAACGCTGCTATGTCGTCTTTTTTTAATTGGCTCTGTTGTGCAAAACCGGTAATAAGTGGCGAGAGGTGTCCTCGAAAAAGCTTATCTACTAAACTTTTACTTTGTTTTACTAAATAACTGTCTCGCTCAATGAGTGGAGAGTATAGGTAACTACGCTGTTGTTTTTCATAGCTAATAGCTTGTTTTTTTACTAAACGGTTGAGTAGTGTTTTTACCGTTTTTTCATGCCAAGGTTTTGTTTCATTTAGCTTGGCTATAATGTCATTTGCGTTAGCAGGGTTGTGCTGCCACAACACATCTAGCACGGCGAATTCGGCATCACTAATTTCTGGCACTGAGTTTGACATGGTTAATTCTCTTTTTAGTAAATACGTAATATTACAAGTGTAATCGATGTGATTATAATTACACTTGTAATCTAAGTGTGCAAGTTATTTTTTATGGCTGATTAAATAGGAGGTAAATAAGTGAGTGAATACAGAAGAAGGCCGTAAATTAAGCTAAGGTTATTATCTGCTATGGGCTTAAACAGAGAAGGTTATCAATAGAGTGAATATATAGAAAAATATGCGGGTATTGCGCCTGTTAAAAAGCGCAGTGGTAAAAAGAATGGATACATTGGCGCTACTCATGCAACACATTTTTACGGCAGACATTTGTTGAATGGGCAGGTCAAACGGTGCGGTATTCATTTTGGGCCGAGGCGTATTATGAACAACAAAAAAGTAAAGGAAAGCCACATAACACTATCATAAGGTCACTGACTTTTAAGTGGATAAGAATATTATTTCGGTGTTGGAAAACAAAGACAGCGTATGATGAATCAACGTGCTTAGCGGCCTTAAAAAGCAAAGGCTCGCCGATATTAATATATGCGGTGGAAAACAAGTTTTAATGCTTGCGGTCCACCTCAGGGCGTGTTGTTATGTGCAATTTAGGTTTTTATAGTAATCATCTGCTTTCTTGCATTCGTCAAATACTTCTTGAAGAGTTGATTTAAACCATTTTGCAGCTTCAGTAGATTTTTTTAGGCTAGCTTCATCTAGCTCTAAATACTCTAAACTTTTAGGATGCATTAGGCGATTTCGAATTTTTAAATATTCTTTTAGAGCTTCCCATCCATGTTCGCCAGTTTTAACCGTAATTTTTGCACCATGAATTCGAGTGTAACAATTGATAGTAAAAAGTAGCATCGGCAATAGCTTTTGAAAATTATCTTTAGTTTCCAGCTTACCTTTTGCATTGAGTTGATAACTCTCTTCTTGAAGCAAGGTAACTTCTTGATTAGAAAATAAGTCTGGGTATTCTTTTGCGGTGGCAATAGCTACACACCTCAATTGAAAAACCATCCCTTCTATAAAAGCAAAATGCGTTCTTAATAAAGTTCTTTGAGCAAAGCCGTTATTGTTCTCTTTTCCATACTCTCTAATCTCTTCAATATCATTTGATAAAAGAGTAAATACATACTTCATTTGATTTACAGCTAATTCTCGATTCATACTCTTTGCACATAACGAGCCTGTAGAATTACTCGTTTTTTATATAATTTTTAATCAAAATACTCTAACTGGATTATTTTCTTTTAACAATCAAAAACGTTTACGTTTTTGATTTTTATTTTTGCATCGTTAAAGGTTTATTAAGGGGGGGGATTAAGTGGTTTATGTCGTTTTGAGGCTGGTTTTTTGTGATGTTGGGCTTTTAGGCCCTAATGCAGATTGTTTCTTAACTTTTCAATATTATGAACAAGACAATACATTTTCCATTGGAAATTTAGGGTGGGTGTCCTGTTAAATTTCTGTGCGGAGCCGCATGCAGGGTGGTGTGGGGGCTGGAGGGGAGAAACCTCCGGCTACCCGATTTATATTCCTTACGCCATTGCAAAATCAATTTGATGAACTCTAGCTAAGTTTACATTATGTTTTGCTTGCCAAAGATCATAATTGTCTTGCATCGATAGCCAACTTTCAGGGCTACGGCCAAGCGCTTTCGATAGTCGTAAAGCCATTTCTGGAGTAATAGCACTTTTAGCTTTTAAGATACGGCTTAAAGTTGAAGGAGAAACATCTAATTGTTTTGCAACAAATCGGCAGCTATAGCCAAATGGTTCCATATAAACATCGGAAATAAATTCACCCGGATGCGGTGGATTATGCATATTCATTAGTGATAATCCTCATAATTTAAAATAAAAGCATTGCCATCTTTAAATTCGAATGTGACTCGCCAATTACCATTTACAGTAATAGACCAAATTCCATCTCTTTTCCCTTTTAAGGCATGTAATTTAAACCCAGGTAAGTCGATGTCGTCTAAAACAGTCGCAGTATCAATAGCGGCGAGTTGCATTCTAAGTCGACGTTCATGCTTGGCGTGAATGCCAGCTTTACTGCCTGACTCAAAGAACTTTTTCAGTCCTTTATGTTTAAATGATTTAATCATAATCGAGAGTGTAGCGCGTTGCGCAACGGGTGTCTAGAGGAATATAACGCCCCCAAGCCTGATGGTGGCTCGCGAGGTTTAGGTATTCCTACCGTACTCGATAGATTTATCCAACAAGCGATCCACCAAGTGCTCAACCCAATATTCGACCCGCATTTTTCACCTTACAGTTTTGGTTTTCGCCCAAACTGCAATGCAGCGCAAGCGGTAAAATACCTGCAAACGGGCGTTAAATCTGGTCGTAAAATAGCCGTTGATATCGATTTATCAAAATTCTTTGACCGTGTTAATCATGACTTACTCATGCATAAAATAGGGTTAAAAGTAAAAGATAAAGTATTAATGGCATTGATTGGACGGTACTTACGGGCAAGGATCGTTGAACACGGTAAACGAGTAAAGCCAACCCAAGGCGTACCACATGGTGGGCCATTGTCACCGTTGCTTTCTAATATCATGCTCGATGAACTTGATGAAACGTTAGTCAAACGGGGACATCATTTCGCCCGATATGCGGACGATTTCACCATTTTGGTGAAAAGTAAGCGTGCTGGTGAACGCGTTTTAGCGAGCATGAGCTTGTTTATACAGCAAACACTCAAACTAGTTGTTAACGAGAAGAAAAGTCGTGTAGGCGCAGTAAAAGAAACCAAGTTTTTAGGGTTTGGTTTCAAATACGGGCGCATCAATATACATGACAATTCATTGCACCGATTTAAACACCGCGTGCGCACTTTAACAAATAGAAATTGGGGCATTGCGATGAATAAGCAAATAGCTAGCCTTAGCCGATACCTGCGAGGATGGGGTAATTACTTCCTCATTGCCAATGGTTATCAGTTATGTGTGGATTTAGATCAATGGCTCCGCCGAAGAATACGCATGTGTTATTGGCGACAATGGCGAAAGCCAAGAACCAAAGTGAATAATCTATTAAAACTCGGTGTTCCACTGGCATTAGCGGTGAGCTGTGGAGCGACAAGAAAAGGTGTTTGGCGTAGTGCGAAAACCAAAGGAATAAACTTAGCATTAAGCAACGAATATTTAGCTAAGGCAGGCTTAGTGTCACTATGGGATATCTAGATTAAAATCCATCATGGTTAATGAACCGCCCTGTGCGGGGCCGCATGCAGTGTGGTGTGGGGCTGGAGGAGAGAAACCTCCGGCTACCCGATTTAGCCATACTTTTTAACTACGCTCAATTTTTACTATATGGTTTTGAGAGTTTTCGGGGATATAGTAAACATTAACGCATTGATTATTTTTAATAAAATTATCCCCGTACTTTCTATTAGCAAAAAAATACTTTGCCGTACCGTAGTTATTATATTCGAATTTCACGTCTTTAATTTCGAAAGATTCTCCTCTACTACTAATAAGAGTCGATTGGTAGTTTTCAATGCAGCCTTTAACGGATAGCAGTTCATTGCTCTTAATAATTTTCTCGTAATTAGAAAACTTAACAAACTTGAAAACCCCGACGAGTAGCGCCAAGATAAAAAGTGTCAAAAGTGCCGCAAGTAACTTTTGCTTTTTAACTTTTAAGGTGCCACTGATGGCATCAAAAAAAGGGGAAAAATTGTAAAGTGCGACAATAAAAATCAGGAAGCCGACATGAGGGATAAACATATCAACATTAGCTTCAATTAGGCTTTCAAAATATACTGACAATTTAAATTACACTCTAAAGTTTTGGTATGGCTAACGTTTCACATATGGGGCGCAGACTTGCTGGCTATACTTGCGCGAAGCGCCAGCCAGCGAGTATGCGTCCCAATGAGCGAAGCGAATGAACATGATGTGTTTGTTAGGTTTCAAGTGGTGCTCAATTTTGATATGCGGTTTAAAATAAAGTACCAGATTAGACCAACCAAACCACCAATAAATGCAAATATGAGATTTACCCAAGCTGACATTAAATACCCAGAGAAGGTGATTGAACCTTCACTTACTTTAAGGCTTCCCCCAAATAGCAAGTGGTCATAATGCGACAGATTCCAAAGGTGAAAACAAAGAAACAGCAAATATATAACTACAGCAGTGACCAATGCCATATACGTAATATTAAACTTTTCAACTTTCCGCAGTACGAAGGCAGTAAATACAGCTATGACGCTTGCGATAGCAAAACATACCAAAGCTATAAAAAGTAAATATACAACTGCCATATGAATTGAAACCTAACAATTTAATAGGAGGTAACTTGCCTCTTTTACAGCAAAAAAGTTTCCACCTTATTTATTTTATATATTAATAACAAATCTTTGCCGGTATTGCTATTTATGGTTGACAGAAGGTAGAGCAAATTTCAATTTGGACGAAATGAGGCAATTTGCCTTATTTCCTGACTTGGGTGGAAATAAAGTACAACAGCATTTTAATGCTCAGTTATTACACTAAATTAAGAATATGAAGATACACCCTGAATGCTAGGTGCTAGGTGCTAGGTGCAGTCAAACCTTGTTATTTAATATTGTCAGGTTAATTTAGCACCACTAAATATTACGCGGTTAACGCTACGAAACTAAAGTTAGTGGTTAGCTGCTTTTAGCTTATTCACTAGCGCTTATTTTAACAACTTGCTTACCGGTAAAGCCGCCAGCTAATTGCTTAGTTAAAGCGGTAGATATTTGCGCGACGTCAAAGGTTATTAAACTAACCTCTGGTACGGTTAAATCACCGCTTGCTAAGTTCTCAAGTAATAAATTACTCATAAAACTCATGTTTTGCTGTGCACATAAGCTATTGGCTAACCATGCGCCGGCAAGTGAAACAATACTTATGTTAGGGGCTTTTCTAAACAGTAATTCGTGCTCGAAGGTCGGTAGTGGTTTTAAACAGGCAATACGGCCACAAAAACGCATTAATTCGATATTTCGAATAGTGGTATCGCCGCCAATAGAGTCTAATACGGCGTCGAAACCTTGTGGACCTAATTCGCGTCTAATTTTTTTACAGAGGTTTTTATCTTTATAATCAAAAATAACGTCGGCACCTAAGGATTTAACTAATTTATGATTACCTTTCGCTGCTGTAGTAAATACATCTGCGCCACGTTGTTTGGCAAATTGAATGGCTATTTGTCCAACGGCACCTGCACCAGCTTCAATAAGTAGGGTATTACCTTCGCTAACTTGTAGCTTTTCGAGTGAAATTAATGCGGTCATGCCCGCACACGGTAGGGTTGCTGCTTGTTCTGGTTTTACTGTGTCGGGTACTACTGATACGGCATAGTTAGGTACTTTAGCGTATTCACTTAATACGCCTTGACCGCCCATACTGGCATGCCACATTACTCGCTCGCCAACATTGGGGTAAACACCTTTTGGTGCGCTTACCACAATGCCAACAGCATCTAAACCAACGACATGAGGATATTGCCAATGACAAAAACCCGTTTTTGCATATTCAGCATCAAGCGGGTTAAGGCCAACATATTCTACCTTAATTAACAGTTCATTATCGTTGCATTGAGGTAAGCTCAGCTCAATGTTTTCTAAGCTAATTTTTTCGTTTGCTTCGGTTAAAGCAATAGCACGCATAGCTTTAACGGAGGTTAATTCAGGTAAAATATCAATATTTGGCATTTATACTACTCGACTACTTTTTATTATTATTCAGTGCATAGCTCCACTGGCCATTAAATGACTGGTAGGCATTTACTTTAGCAAGCATGGATGAAATAGTTAAATCAACAGCATTTTCTTGCGCTATTAAAACATCCTGACGAGCATCTAACAACTCCAAGTAGGGTATTTGACCTTCTTCATACATAGCATTTGCCTGTAAAAATGCTTTATTGGCAAAGCTATAGCGTTGATCGGCAAATTGCTTTTGTTGCGCTTGGTTTACCAGTAACTGCAGAGACAGCTCACTTTCACTAAGCGCCTTTAGCACTACTTGTTGGTAATCGCTATAAGCGGCTTCACTTAAAAATTGCTGTGCGTCACGCTGAGCTAAAAGCGCAGGGTAACTCAATAGCGACCATTGCAACTGCGGTGCTACTTGCCATTGCTGTTGAGTATCACGCAAACCTAAGCTATTAATACTTAAAACATTGGCAAAAGCACTTAAGCTAATATCGGGTAAAAGCGCCTTACTTGCTGAAACACTTAAACTATTCGCTTGGCTAAAGTCATAAAGCGCACGGCTAATATCGGGTCTAAGCGCAATAGCGTTATTAGGCTGACTTAATGCTACGTTAAACTCGTGCGTTAAAATAGCTTGTTCATCTTTAAGTTCTACATCTTGTGCTAAGCGACCGGTTAATACAGCTAAGGTTGATAAGTCTCGATACTTAGCATATTTAATTGCCGGTATTAAGGTTTGCTGTTGTCTTAACTGTGCCATGGTGCGGTTTAAATCAAGATCGTTTGCTACACCTTCGTCAACTCTTGCTTGGAGTACATCAATACCTTGTTTTAGTGCGTCAATTTGTAAGGTAATAATGTTTTGCTTTTCAACATTACCTTGGTAACTCACAAAGCCTTTTACCACCGAAGATACCACTTCAATTTGCAATAAGCGTACTTGTTCAGCTTGGCTCATGGTTGACGCTTGAGCAGCGTCAACCAAGGCAGTAATGCGACCAAATAAATCTAATTGCCAATCAAGATTTACACCTGCACTTGATTGACGATCAAAAGTTGATACTGAATCACTGCGTGTCGAGCCAATACCAATACCACCTTGCGGTAAATATTGTGCCTTTTGTTCGCCTAAGCGCGCTAAAGCACTTTTCAGGGTTAATTGGCTTGTTTTTAGGTCGTAGTTATTTGCTAGCGCGTCTGAAACAAGTTGGTTAAGCTGAGTTGAATCAAGTTTTTTCCACCAATTTGTTTCATCTGCACCAATAAGCGGGTTATCTAACTTGCTTGCAATATCTGCTTTAGTGATAAATTCGCTTATTTGGTTCTGCTCACTTGCTATATCAATTTTGCTTGCACAGCCTGATAAAAAGGCAACAACCAAAACAGCACCTAAGGTAAAGCGTGTTTTAAGTATTTTGTTGGCTAATTTAGTCATGAGAAAGCTCCTGAGTTTTTTCTTCTTTGCGAGTAACTAACATATAAAACACAGGCGTAAATAATAAACCAAATACGGTTACACCAATCATGCCTGAAAATACAGCGTTACCCATGGCATGACGCATTTCTGCCCCTGCGCCGGTTGCTAACACTAATGGCACAACACCAGCAGTAAAAGCAATTGAGGTCATCAATATTGGGCGTAAACGCATACGACAAGCTTCAAGTATTGCTTCTAAATGTGATAAACCGTTGTCGTGTCTGTCTTTAGCAAACTCGACCATTAATATCGCATTTTTCGAGGCCAAGGCCACCAGCACTATTAAGGCGATTTGGGTAAATATATTGTTGTCTGAGCCTACCAACCAAACGCCCAGTAATGCCGAGAAAATAGTCATTGGAACAATCAGTATTATCGACAATGGTAAGCGTAAGCTTTCGTACTGCGCCGCAAGCACCATAAATACTAATAACACTACTAGTGGGAATATATAAATCATGGTGTTACCAGCAAGTACTTGCTGATAAGTAACTTCAGTCCATTCATATACAATGCCAGCAGGTAAAGTGTCTGCTAGTACTTTTTCAATCGCAAGTTGAGCTTGGTCAGAACTATAACCAGGCGCTGGGCTGCCGTTCAGCTCTGCACTTGGGTAACCGTTGTAATGCATTACACGGTCTGGGCCAATGGTTGGCGTTACAGTTAAAACAGAGCCTAATGGCACCATATTACCCACACGATTACGCACTTTTAAGTTTAAAATTTGCTCTGGCTCTAATCTAAAGTCAGCATCAGCTTGAGCATTAACTTGGTAAGTACGGCCAAACATGTTGAAATCATTAACATACACAGAGCCTAAGTATATTTGCAAAGCGTCAAATACTTCATCTAACGGTATGCCTTGAATAAGCGCTTGCTCACGGTCAATGTCAATATCCATTTGAGGTACTTGAATACGGAAGCTTGAGTAAAGCCCCATTAACGCCGGATCTTTTTGTGCATTGGCGATAACGGCTTGTAGGCTATTAAATAAAGCTTCAAAACCTTTGTTTGCTCTGTCTTCAATTTGTAGTTTAAAACCACCCGTTGTTCCTAAACCTTGAATTGGCGGCGGCGGAAATACAGCTACAAAAGCTTCGTCAATGGCAGCAAAGCGCTGGTTCATTTGCGCGGCAATTGCCATTGCTGATTTACTCGGGTCTGTACGGTCGGTAAAGCTTTCAAGTGGTGTAAATACAATACCGCTGTTCGGGCTATTTGTTAAACCGTTCACTGATAAACCAGGGAAAGCAACCGTGTGCGCAACACCAGGTACTTCTAAAGCAATTTTTTGCATTTCTGCTAATACTTCTTCGGTGCGGTCAAGACTTGCTGCGTCAGGTAGTTGAGCAATGGCAACAAGGTATTGTTTATCTTGCTGAGGAATAAAACCACCAGGTACGGTATCAAATAACTTAAATGTACCGCCCAATAATGCGAAATATGCCACCATTACTACAACAGTCATACGTATTAATTTTTGAACTAATTTTTCATAGCCTTTAGCGCCACGATTAAATACACGGTTGAAAGGTTCAAATAACCAACGACCAAAAAGTTTGTTTAATAGTCGTGTAAATGCATCGGGTTTAGCGTCGTGCGATTTTAACAATAGGGCTGCTAATGCAGGCGATAGTGTTAATGAGTTAAAGGCAGAAATTACCGTAGAAATAGTAATAGTAAGCGCAAACTGTTTGTAAAACTGGCCTGATAAACCACTAATGAAGGCTGTTGGAATAAATACCGCACACAATACTAAAGCAATGGCAATAATTGGCCCCGTTACTTCGCTCATTGCAACACGGGTTGCTTCTAATGGCGATAAGCCTTTTTCGATATTACGTTCAACGTTTTCAACAACAACAATGGCGTCATCTACAACTATACCAATGGCGAGTACTAAACCAAAAAGTGACAATGTATTTATTGATACCCCTAACCATTGCATAACAGCGAAAGTACCAATTAATGAAATAGGTACGGCAATTAGTGGAATAATAGACGCGCGCCAAGTTTGTAAAAATACAATAACCACGATTACCACTAAGGCAATTGCTTCTAATAAAGTGGTAATAACAGCGTCAATTGAGCCGCGAACAAATACTGTTGGGTCGTATACAATATCGTATTCAACACCGGCAGGAAAATCTTGTGATAAGCGCGCCATTGTTTCACGTACTTGATCAGATAACTCGATAGCATTAGAGCCAGGACGTTGGAAAATAGGCATAGCAAGTGCGGGTTGGTTATCAAGCTCTGCGCGTAATGCGTAAGTATCTTGGCCAAGATCAACACGAGCAACGTCAGACAAACGGGTTAATTGTCCTTCTTCACCTACTTTAATAATAACTTGCTCAAACTCTTCAATACTGTTTAAACGACCTTTAACGTTTAGTAACACTTGAAATTGACTATCATTAGAAATTGGTTGCGCGCCTAAGCTACCTGCAGCAACTTGTTGGTTTTGCGAGCGTAGGGCTGCAACAACATCAGTCGCGGTAAGTTCACGAGCAGATAAAGCATCAGGATTTAGCCATACACGCATTGAATATTGTCCGCCACCAAATAAACGTACATCACCCGTACCAGGTAAACGGGCAATTTCATCTTTAATATTTAAGTCTGCGTAATTAGACAAATAAGCCGTGTCGTGTGTTTTTTCAGGCGAATATAAATGTACCACCATGGTTAAATCTGGCGACGATTTTTCCGCAACTACACCAAGACGTTGTACTTCTTCAGGTAAACGTGGCAAGGCACTGTTTACACGGTTTTGTACTTGTACTTGTGCACGATCTAAATCAGTACCTAAAGCAAAGGTAACGGTTAGGGTCATACGACCATCGCTAGTACCTTGTGAAAACATATAAAGCATGTTTTCAGTACCGTTGATTTCTTGCTCAAGCGGTGTTGCAACCGTTTGTGCAATAACTGTTGGGTTTGCGCCAGGGTAGCTAGCGGTTACTACAACTGTAGGTGGCACCACTTCTGGGTATTCACTGATCGGTAATTGGAATAATGAAATACCACCACCGATCAATATAATCAACGACAATACTGCCGCAAAAATTGGACGCTGTATAAAAAAATGGGAAAAATTCATGTTCAACTCTTAGTATTTAGCAACAAGGCTTACATCGTCAATTGATGACAAGGTAAAGGCGATGTCAGCAGTATCGATTGTGACAGTAGTAGGGCTAATTGGCATGCCTGGACCAACACGTGCAGGGCCGTTTACAGCGATAACATCGCCTTTACTTAAACCTGAAGTAATGGCGCGAAGTTTTCCGTATCGTTCACCCACTTCAACCAGTTTGTATTCTAAAATGTTGTTTTCACCAACGGTTAATACAAAACGGTTTTTCAAGTCTGTGCCAATAGCACGTTCAGGAATAATGACTTGCTTTGTAATCGCGTTAGCGGCAAGTTTAATACGAGCAAATGAACCGGCACGCAAGGTGTCGTTAACTTCATTATGTTGACCTTCAAAAATAGCTCGCACGCGCAAAGTACCTGTTGACGGGTTAATGCGGTTATCAATAAAGTTAATGTAACCTTCGTGCTTGTAGTTTTGCTGTCCTACTTTTTGCATAACAACCTGTTGCTTGCTTTCGGCAGTAATATCGGCAAACTTGCTATTCCATGTGCGTTCATCAATATCAAAATAGGCATACATTTCATCATTGGAAACAATAGACGTTAATACGCTTTGTCCCGCTAGCACATTGTTACCACGGGTAATATTTGCGCGTGAAATAATGCCATTAATTGGCGAACGAATTGCCGTAAACTCTAAATCAAGCTGAGCTGAAGTTAGCTGCGCTTGTAATGCCGCTAATTGTGCTTCGCGTTGATGTAAAGTTGAAGTTCTCGCTTGCGCTTGCTCGGTAGAAATCGCATTTCGCTCTGTTAATCTTACCGCACGCTTAGCTTCACTTTGTGCTTGATCTAAAGCGGCATGTGCACTCAAAATTTGCGCTTCTAAGCTAGCAACAACGGCTGCAAAAGGGCGATCGTCAAGTTGAAATAATAAGTCACCTTGTTTAACACTATCGCCTTCTTTAAATGCAATTTTGTTAATAACACCCGAAACGCGTGGCATTAAGGCTACTTCTTCTGGCGACTCTAAACGGCTAGTATAAACATGCCAGTTTTGTACGGGCTCAACTAATACCTCAGCTACATCGATAGGCTGAAGTTGTTGCGATGCTGCTTTTTGTGCGGGCGCTTCAGAACATGCCGTAAGTACTAGGCTGATTGATATAATACTGGCGGCAATAAATAATTTTTTGCTCATACTGTTTCTCTTTCGGTCAAATTGACAATACATAAAATAATAGCGCTATGATACGGATTGTATTCGTGCAAAAACAGTGTGATTTTTTAATAACATTAGTGCTAAAATGGCACCAATGAAGTTGTTGAAGGATATAAAATGGATACAACAAGTCGGCTGTTAATGTTGCTTGATGTGGTTGAATTAGGCTCGTTTGCTAACGCAGCACAAACCAAAAATATTGACCGTTCAGTAATTTCCAAACAAATTAGTCGGTTAGAGGATGACTTAGGCGTAAGGCTGTTAAATAGAACAACCCGTTCATTTTCGTTAACCGCCGCTGGCGCAGAAATGGTTAAGAAGGCTAGAGAGTTAAGAGACTTGCTCGGGCAAACCGTTCGACTAGCTGAAAACTACCATCAAGAGCCGCGTGGGGTTTTAAAAATAACGTCATCTAGCATTATTGCCAAACTTTACTTACAGCCGGTAATTAATGATTTTCAAAAGCGCTTTCCGCAAGTAGAAGTTGAATTACGCTTGGATGATCGCGTGGTTGATATTGTCGCTGAGGGTTTCGACTTAGCTTTTAGAGTTGGTGAACCAAAAGATTCTACCTTAATTGCCCGAAAAATTGCCCGTAATCGCCTGGCTATTTTGGCGTCACCAGAATTTATTAATACTTATGGAGCGCCTAAAACTATTGATGAACTCGCACTTTTACCTGCTGCTACCTATGCCAGCAACTCCTTAAGAGTTAACAGTATTAACTATATTGATAAAGATGGTAATCACAAAGAAAAAACCATTAAGAGTGTTTTTCGCGCGAATGATGGTGAGGTACTTTTATTAAAAGCCTTATCAGGTACTGCCTTTATTGTATTGCCTTCGTTCATTCTCGCTAAAGAGGTTATAGATGGGCAGCTAGTGCCTTTGCTACCGAGTTTACATTTATCAGATTTCAGTGCTATGTATGCGGTATATCCACACAGAGATTTACCCGTAAGAACACGGTTATTTTTTGATGCAGTACGAGAGCATATTGGTAAAGACTCGCCAATTTGGGAAAATAATATTCCAAATTTTGAACAGCTATATCAAGGATAAACCCCACTTGTTAATGCATGAGCTATAAATATATCGCTTATTAAAATGTAGTTTAGGTATTAAAAATTTTATTGAATATCCACCAAGAATAATTGTTTGAGCTTGGTGATTTATTGTGCAAGTATGACTGAGTAAATAACGTTTTACGTATGATAAAAATAAGAGAATTTAAAAGGAGTTTATTTTGAATTATTCAATAAAAAATACATTAAAGCCTATTTCAATTCTAGGTATAATTTCAGTTTTATCAGCGTGTGGGGGCGGAGAGCATACTTATATTGGTGCACCAGAGCCTGTAACCCCTACACCTACTTCACCACCTGTAGTTTCAACACCTGTACCTTCATTTGACGATGACGGAGTATTATCAGCCAATATTCGTTGGACGGATTACGGCGTACCACATATTAAGGCCGATAATTTAGAAAGTATGTCTTACGGCGTAGGTTACGCCTTTGCCAAAGATAATATTTGCATACTCGCCGACCAAATCTTGAAATATAACTCGCAACGAGCAAAATATTATGGACCAGATTTAGTACCAGCCTCAGGAGATTCAGCGCATTTAATTAATGATTTTGGCTTTTTAACCATGGGAATAAGAGCACATGCCGAAGCAAACATTAATGCGCTTTCAGCTAACAGCCAAGCGCTATTGTCGGGTTATGCTCAAGGGTATAATAAATACTTAGCGGATACCGGTATTGCTAATATTGATGCCTCATGCGCCAATATGCCTTGGGTACAACCCATTACTAATATTGACATGCTTACTTATTCTTTAGGTATTGCGTTATTACCTGGCGCTGCTAACTTTTTAGGACCCATGTTTTTAGCCGCACCTCCTGGAGAAAGCTTTGCTCCTTATCCTCAAAGTGCTGGGGTTAATAGTTATGTTGTTAATTCAAAGCCTGTTATTGAGTTACCGGAAAAAAATCCGAGTGATTTAGGCTCGAATGGTTGGGGGTTAGGTAAAGACAAAACAGAAAATGGTAAAGGTATGGTGTTGGCAAATCCGCATTTTCCACATACCGGTAATTTACGTTTTTGGCAATTTCATACCATTATTCCTGAGCATTTAAATGTTATGGGTGGCTCACTTACCGGTGTGCCAGGTGTGGTTAATATTGGCTTTAATGAAAATGTAGCTTGGACACATACTTTTTCAACTGCCGAACATTTTGTCATATATCAATTAACCTTAAACCCTGATGATCCTGCGCAAATGTCGCAAGTTATTGACGGCACAAATAGGTTAATTACCGGCAAAGAAATTGTTATCGATGTAGCGGTAGCGCCAGGCCAAACAATTAAACTCGCTAAAATGACTTATAGCACTCACCATGGCCCAATGGTTGTGGTACCCGGAAATTTTGAATGGGGCCCAGGTGGTAATGCCTTTGCAATTAAAGATGCAAACTTAGGTAATGTGGATATTATTGACCATTGGCTTGCTATGAATTTAGCTGGCAATATCGACGAATTCAAACAAGCTTTTAAAGACTTCGACGGCGTTATATTCAACAATACAATGTCGGCTGACAGTGAAGGCAATGTTTTTTACATCGATGACTCTACAGTACCTCACTTAACCGACACGGCGATTAATGAATTAACGACTAACCCGTTACTCATTGGTGTTAAACAAGTTGCTGGCTTTACGGTTTTACCTGGGTTTTTATCTGCCTTTGATTTTGACCGAGCCGTACCTTATGAAAACGCTCCTAAATACTCAGGTACTGATTACGTACAAAACTCAAATGACAGCTTTTGGCTAACTAATCTTAACTCGCCAATCACTGGAGTATCGCCGTTATATGGCAAAGTTGATAATCAGCAGTCACTGCGCTCACGTTTGGCACATAAGTTACTAGACGATAGCGCTGGCAGCGATGGTTTATTTAATCCTGAAGAGCTGGAGCAAGCCTTATTCAATAACCGTAATTACCTAGCTGAAAATATACTCACAGAACTGTTAACTATTTGCCAAGCGCAAGGAAACACTGCGGTTATGGTGGGTACACAAAGTGTCGATATTAGTGCTGGTTGTTCGGCGTTAGCCTTGTGGGATGGCCGAATGAATAAAGACAGCAGCTCTGCACATTTATTTAGAGAGTTTGCTTTTCAATTCGATAAAGATCCACAGTGGGTAAACAGCTTTTCACTAGAGCAAGTTACTACAACACCTAATGGCATAGTAAACAACAGCGTAACATTGCAACAGTTTGCACAAGCTATTCTTAATGTAGAATCAGCAGGTTTAGCGTTAGATGCAAGCTTAGGAGCGGTGCAATTTGTTGAGCGCAGTTTACCTGATGGCACTGCAACTGGCGTGAAAATACCTTGGGCTGGCTCACATAATATAGAAGGGGGTTTTAATGTATTTAGTACGCGCCCAGGTAATGACGGATCTTTAGTGCCTCGTCATGTGTATCCAGCGCAAAATAGCGACTCTATTTTAAGTGCAGAAGGTGGCGGTTATCATATTAATTACGGTAGCAGTTGGATGACAGTGGTTAACTTTACTGAAGAAGGCCCAGTAGCAAGAGGGTTATTAAGTTATTCACAATCATCAGAATATGGCAGTGATCATAACTTAGATCAAAGCCTACTATATTCACAACAGCCGCAACTTAGACCTTTACGCTTTACTGAAGCTGATATTGAAGCCAATAAAGTCAGTGAAATAATTATTAGCTCTGCTACAGAATAATTTAGCCAAGCGGGTAACTAAAAAGCAAGTGACAAAAAAGCCCGTATAACGCTTATGTTATACGGGCTTTTTAATGTGTTTTTTGTTACTAACTGGTAATTGAAGCAAGCTCTAAAGTAACTTGGTCTAAACCTAAATCAGATATTCTACGGTTTAATTCAGATTGTTTGCTACTAATTAAAGATATACCTTCCACTATCATATCGTAAGCTTTCCACTCTTGAGTTTGAGAGTCTTTGCGCATTTGAAACGTAATATGGATATCTGGTTTGCCTGAATCAATAATTTTAACATCGACTGATGCAGATTTAGCATTATCTTTTAACTTACCTTCTGGCTCAAATAATACTTTTTGATCACTGTATTGCATTAGGGCATTGGCGTAAGTACGTACTAAATATGAACGCATAGCAGTAATAAAGTTTACGCGTTGCTCTTTAGTGGTATTTCTTAAGTGCTTGCCTAATATTTTAAATGCCGCATATTGATAATCAACCGAAGGCATTAGCTCTTCTTCAACAATATCTCGCATTAAATCAGGGAATTTTTTTAAAGCATCTTGTTTATCAGTAATTTTAGCAAACAGCTTGTTACCTGTTACTTCGATTACTTGATAAGGTGAAGCCTGTGTAGTCGCTTCAGCTGCGATACTGACTTGTAAAAAATTAGTGAGCAATACAATCAGTAATAAGAGCTTTTTCATGTTGGTCCTTGGAAATACATTTAATGTAAAGTGATTCAGAATTGTTGCCATTATACATACCGACCGCGCGGTCTGTAAATAGCATTTAGGTGTAAGCTAGTCGATAAAGTGTTAAGAATTGTTATCTTTAAATGAAATTTTTTTCCACTATCGTTTTAGCTGACGTATGTAACGGCAAAGCTCTTTAATCACTTTATCAAATAACTCTTTGTTTAATGAGCTTTTACTTAAACTTGAAGAGCCATGAAATGTTGAAACAATAAAATAGGCCACTTGGCTAAAATCAAGATCAGGTTGTAATTGTTGGCTAACGCGGGCTAAATTTGTAGAAATTAATAAATTTAGTTGTTGTTGCATTGCTAATATTCTAATTCTAAAACCTTCATCCACACCCGACATCTCTTGGCAGAGGTTGTTTAAAGGGCAGCCGCATACAAGTTCGTCGCAACTCATGGTGTTAGACATTTCACTGAAAAACTCGCACAAGCCTTCTATCGGATCTTCAGCTTCTACGGTAGGTTGCCAAAGCGCAATAAAAGCTGGCGCGTAAACTTCTTCAAATACCACGTACCCAAGCTCCATTTTATTAGCAAAATGATGATATAAAGCGCCTTTTGAAATTTCACAACGCGCTAAAATACAAGATAGACTCGTAGCCGTAAAACCTTTTTTATGGATTTCATCAGCACTAACTTCTAATATTTTATGACGAGTTTGCTCTGAGTCTCTCATGAGATTACCTAAAAACACCTTAGTAGAATAATAACTCTATTCTAACCGACCGTTTGGTCGGTTGCAAAGGTGAAATGGGTGTAAATTGTATAAGAATTGTTACTGAGTATGCCAAATTAACTGGAGTATTTTATAATAATGTTTAAATTCCGTGTATAGAGCATCAAAATCTATATGATAAATTTCATAATGCCTTACCCACAAAAATTTTTTAGAAATATAAGAAGACTGTAACAAACGTTGTTACAGGCTCCTTAACTTTCAAGCACTACACAATTATAGAGTTTTGTCACATTTTTCTATTTTATTTAACTCTAAAACGCTAGGAGTCTTCTGATTTATTGTCAGATTCACTTCGCCAGTAGCCTAGTTTTCCAAGCGCTTTCCATGCCCATTTTATCCAGCCTAAAAAGGCGAAACTTAGCCAAATTACCCAAACCAACATGATGCCTTTATAGAATATTGTTGAAATACTTAAAACAGATACTTGTGGTAGCAAGCCATTAGTTTTGTCTGAAAACCATTGCAGATGATTGCCATATGAATAGTTACCTTCGACACCCATACTCGGTGAGCTCAATAAACTTATTGGCACTACTGACAGTAGCGAGAAAATTGCCACAACGGATAATGCATATAATAACAATTGCGATGTGTTGTATGATAATTGGCTCATGTCTTTTGAGCGATATCCACTGGCAGTTATCGATGCAAACCAAAGAGCAATTAGCATTAATACTCCCCAATTACTTAAACTTAATCCAACGCCTAAGACAATCCAACTTAGTGTGTTCAAGGGAGAAAACTTCACTCTTGATACTAATAAAGCCAATAAAATAAAAGCTAATAACTCTCCCCAGTAAAGTATTGCTGGCCCAAGTAGAGGGCCTTTTGCCCACAATATCCAACGCTGACTATTCAAATCAATAATGCTAGTGATATTACTCACGGGCGCATTTAAGTTTATTTCAGGCGCTGACAATAATAATTGCTCTGAAACACTCGCACGCATCAATATATTCACATTATGATTACCAGGCAGAACAGGAATTGCCAACTTTCCGTCTTCTAATTGTAGGTTAATCAGTTTGTTATCCGTTCTAATTTCTTTTAATTGATAATTTACAGGAAGATCTATGACATGCTCCCCACCACGAGTACTTCGATAATCAAAAGTTAAGTTTAATTTTGAAGTTCGTGTGCCTTGTTCAATGGTGTAATTAACAGAATCAATTGCCAAAACATGACCTTTAACTGCACTTGGTCTAGTAACCGTTAACGCTAAACTTTCTCCGGGGTATGGGTAGAATGAAGAAATAAAATAATCATTATTATTTTGCTCCTCTAATATAATTGGTAATCCGCTAAGTTTTGCATGCCATGCCGGACTAACAATTACTCGCCATTGTTCAATGAGTGGCTGATCAGGCTTTGCATGTAACTTTAATACTGCTTGTCGATCAATAGTTGAGCCCCATGTAAATAAGTTTTCACCCGCCGGAATTGTTACTTCAACTTGTTCATTTTCGACAAAAATCCCCGCACTGGTAATATTTTCACCGGATAAAGTAGGAACTTTTATATTAATAGAGCCGCTACTAGGCGCTATACGCTCAACTTTGGTACGTATAGTCCATAATTGATCTATAGACAATTCTCTTGTTACTTTAACAAATGGCTGTGTTTTACTGCGAGTAGATAGCTGTTCGTTACCTTTTTGTTTTTTCAGCGTTGCCAAAAACTCTAAAGCGTTGCCATTTAGGCTGTTAGCTTGGCTACCTATAACTTCCCAAGCATCTGTGGTTAATATTTTTACGTGCTTAGGTTTGTCTCTGAATTCTAGTTGAAATACATCAACAGGTGCTACCCGACCCAATAAAGTGATCTTAGATATCCCTTTGGAAACTGGAATATATACCCAACCTTTATGTTTAAATAAACTCCCTATTTGTTTTTTATTTACATTTTCACCAAGCGATAGGTTTTCTGGTCGCCAAAATTCAGATTTTGGTATAGCCAAAGCGGTGTCTGCATTGGCATGAACAGACATCACTAAGGTTAAAGACTTTGCATCTATACTCACGCGTAAGTCATTTATAGCAACACAGTCAGGAGCACACAAAGGCGCTTCAGTTACTCTTACTTTTAGTTCGTCTAGCAAATGTTTGTTTGGAAAGTCTGCTGCTTCGGCGTTCGGAGCGTAACTAGGTATTAAAATAAATAATGCCAATGCAGTTGCGACCGCTTTAGGTTGAATTTTTGTATAGGCGTATTTAATGACATCTTTTAATATTAAAAATAGCCATAGTATGGTCAAAAATATGCCCAATATTTTAATTAATCGATAGCTGGTTTTCGATAATACAATAACATCGAATACTTGATCTTTAGCAACAGGGCTATTCCATTGAATTTGATAACTCTTCCATTGCCAGTTAGGAATACCTGACCCTGCTTGCATTACTGCATCAGATTGATAGCGCTCCATTATAGAATTGGCGTTTTTCAATCGACTTCCTGTAACTTGTATTCTTTCAATTTCTTCGTCTTGCATAGTGGAATAAGAGGCGTTTTCTTTACGCATAGCGCCGACCTCTGTCACAATATTTTGACTCATTCTAGATTGATTACTAAAACTTTCGACAGATGACGTTCTTGATTCCAATTGAGGGTGTATTACGGTACGCAATTGTGTCGCAGAAAATAATAATATTGCGCCAATAGCAACTGTAATGCTTGCTCCCCAATAGACTTTAACTAATGCTTTCATCCGCTCAAACGGCTGATGTTTTTTGATAGCTATGGCCAATAGTAAATTAATAATTATTATTACAGGGGCACTGGTCTCTTGGTAAATAACTAACAACATTATTGCAGTGGCAATACCCGCGGTAATATTAATCAAGCGACTTGCCATTAAAGAAGACAATAAAACTATAAAGCTTGCCCAAATTGTCCAACTTGACCACCAACTGTTCGATACTCTGTCGGCACCGAATACCGCAAATAATTTATTACCCGGAGGAAGATTTAGTTGCACATAGACACTTTCAAAGTCGCTATCCCAGCCGGTTACGGGTAATTGTTTTTCAGCCTTGATAACACCTCTGGCTTGAACGTTAACCTGAGGATAACGATTTTCAACACCTCTCTCATCTTCTGCTGTTGTAGTAATTAATACTGAGCCATCTTGGTCTTCTGCTGACTCTAATAAGTACGGTGATTTCATACTTAAACGCCAATCACTTATCATTGCACCAGCAATATGATCGTTAAAAGTGAAAGATGAATTATCAAATGAGAGCCATAAAGTACGATTCAAGCTTAATCGATTTTCTAAATGTAAGGGCTTGCCTCTATGTTGAATAGCATAACTTAGCGAATCATCGGTATTAACTAAATAGCTAGGTAACTCATACCATGTGCTAGGCATATCTGCTTGACTACTATCCACCATTTTTGCGCCATTAATTTTACCCAAGCGCAAATTTTCATGTCCTTCAAAAACCCAAATTTCTTCCTTTGGCCAATAATGAGATTTTTCAGGCCGACTCCAGGATAATAAAGTGGCTTGCGCATAGGCGTGAACTTTTATTTCCCAGCTTCCTGGTTTTAATTTCGCGTGCAATATTCCATCACCATCTAAAAAAGATGAAATTTCAGAGTCAATTCCAATGAGCTCAAAACCTTTTGGTAAAACTTTCCCTAATTTTACTTCTCTCATTTTCCCTGACACATTGATACTGATGAAGGTATCAAGCTTTATGTAAGCACCATCGGTTATACGACGAGCAACCGAAATATCAATGGAGTCTTGTTTTTCTTGGTTGACTTCAAATTTTTGTAGCCATAAGTCGTTAGCATCTATTTTAGGAAATTCAATTGTTTGGTTATTAATGGTCATTTTTACAAATGCATATTGCGGAGGAATAGAGATGCTTTCTGGGATTTTTAACCATTCAAATTTACCTTCTATCAAATATGAACCCTTCACTAATTCAATAGCAGGTTTACCTTTATGATTAAAAACGGGGACATATTTTTTATTAACGCTTACAAGTAACGGCCAGTTCTTCTCATTTCCCGGTAAAGGGATAATGCTTTTAGTTAATACCTGCCATGATTGTGTAAAATTTGCTGAGCGGTCTTTAACATTTAACTCTAACGTACTAGGCCAAGCACAAATATGATTTTGTTTGTCTGAAAACTGAGAGTTGTTAATGAAGGGACATGATAATTGTTCGCTACCTTTCATTACCCATGGCACCCATGGTGATAAAGGCTCTGGTATAGTGTCCTTCGCAAAAAGTGAAAACGAGATAAAAAATAGTAGGCAAGAAAAAATACTGAAGGTTATTTTAGTTTGTTTCACTGTTAACTCCTTGTGAATTTTTCTTTTATATTGCCCTTAAGGTAAGCGAGAAAGCAACTGTTTTTACTTTATTGCAAAGCTAATAAATATTAATCATTAAGAAACCACAAGCCGCCTGTAGTGATCTGCGTTGGATTTTAATTTCTACATATAAACAGATATGACAACATCATCGGTCTTTAAACTCTTTTATTAGCTCGTGTGTGCATAGCTTGCTGCATGAATCAGCTAGCATAGATCCCCCACATAATTGAATCGCTACTAAAACCATTATATGGGTGGATATGTACTTTAAAAGTTAAAGTGTTTGTAGTTTTTCAAGCTTTCCTATTGGGTCATCAAGCGACTCTGGTGGCATAGTAAACCATTGCGGACCGTTTTTGGTCATATAAATACAGTCTTCAAGTCGCACGCCAAACTCACCTTGAATATATATGCCTGGCTCATTTGAAAAACACATACCTGGTTTTAAAAGCGTCGTTTCACCATGAACAAAGTTAACGCTTTCATGACCTTCCATGCCAATGCCATGACCGGTTCTGTGTGATAACCCCGGTAGTTTATAGCCAGGACCAAAACCTTTTGTTTGATAAAATTTACGTACGGCATCATCAACTGAGCCTGCTTGTGCGCCAATTTTTGCTTGTTCAAAAGCTATGTTTTGCCCTTGTCTTACGGTTTGCCAAACATCACGCTGGCGCTTGGTTGGCTCACCAAAAACAAAAGTTCGGCTGATATCAGATTGGTAGCCGTGTACATTACAACCACAATCCATTAACACTATTGAGCCTTCGGTAAGTGTTTGTTTTTGTTTGGTACCGTGTGGGTAAGCACTTGCTTGATTAAACAATGCCATATTCCAAGCACCTTTGCCGCCCAATTGCGTTTGAGCCGTTTGCATTAATGCTTTAACGTCGCCTTGGCTCATACCCGCTTGTAGTTTTGAAAAAACATCAGCGTAGGCAAGTAAAGTAACTTCGTTAGCTTTATGCATTAATTCAAGCTCGTGCTGACTTTTATACATGCGACAACCACGCGTTACTGGTTCAGCACTAACGTGTTGCATGTTTGGCAGTGCTGACATTACGCCGCTTAGAACAAAGTATCGAACCGAGTTTTCAAAAGCGACTTTGCCTTTGTTTAGTCCTGAGTCTTTTAAAATGTTTTTAATTAATGTGAATGGACTTTCGTGCTCTTGCCAAACGCGAATGTCATCGCCTATAGCTAAACTTTCGCGAACACTCGGCTCTTCGAAAAAAGGACATACAACCGATACTTTACCTTCACGTGGAATAATTACAGCGGTTAAGCGTTCGCTGCGCCACCATTGTATGCCTGAAAAATAATCCATGGCAGCACCAGGTTCAAGGATCAGTGCTGAAATATCTAATGCTTGCATTAACTTTTGCGCCTGACTAATTCGTTTAAGTCGTTCTGCAGGGCTTATGCCTTTAATATTGTTAGTGATAGGTTTAAGCGTCGACGATTGCGATTTACCAAAAGTTGATTGGCTAGATAAGGGATTAGCAATGCTCGTTGACGTTAATGTTTGACTGGCCATTGCCATAGTGGCAACGCTTGCGCTACTAGCTTTTAAAAAATTTCTTTTACTGATCTTCATGGCTTTCCCTATATAAAATAAAATGTTACTTAGGAGAGTAACTAAACTTAATAGCTTTACGCTAGCGCTTATTTTATTTCTGAGCAAGCTGTTACCGATAAATAGTCAGTTTTATGGGATGTGTGAAATAGCTTAAATAACGGTATTAGCGTTCAGGTAATGTAACCTAAACACTGGATAAGCAGCACTTGCTCAATGCTCCCTTTTAAGCCATTACCAGCGTTAAAACGTCGATAAATAGCGCGCTATGCATAAACGTTTTGCCTTGGAAATGGCATAAAATGAAGCATTGATGGAGTTTATTCGTGTAGTTTACTTTGATATAGCATTTACTTTACCACCTAAGCTTTTGATTCACTTGAGTATCAAGCACTCATTATCCAGCGTTCAGGTTAATGTAATAAAATAGCTGAGCTGTTATTGCGCTACTTACAGCGTTAAAGTACTTAAAGTTTACATCTAGTAAATAATCTAAAATACGAGTGTAAATTCGAGGATCTTTAAGTGAGTAAAATAAGGTAGAATCATGCATTTATCTTGATCAAGTTAATCACTAAATTAAAACAGAAGCAGCACATTAATTTATGGCAAAACCAAATAAGAAAGGTCCGACAAAAACCGTTGATATTTTTTGTGTAGCATGCAATTGCTTGTTATTTAAATACCGTAAAGGCGGCAAAGGGGCATTAGTAAAATGCTTTAAAGAACGAATTAGTCAAGATCATACGTTAGCGCCATGTGTTTGTCCTAAATGTCAAAAACCGTTTGCTCGCGAAAGCTTAATTCGGGGGCTGCCAGCTTATAAATTTATTGGCGGCAAAGTTTGGTTTAAGTAATGCTGATAATCCAAGTTAACTGAACTTAGCTTAACTCAACTTAACTCAACTTAACTAAGTAACACCTTCCAAGTGTAAGTTAGCAGAGTAGAGTAGGGGCATGTCTAGCCATAACAACTAACCTATATGATTAAATAAAAAATAGAAATTTGATTGTGGAATATTTTAAAGTGATCAATAAACTGTTTCGCTTGGTATTAATATTTTAACCTGAACTCTGAATAAACAGCACTTGCTAAACCCTCCCTTTTAAGTCACTACCTGCGTTAAAACGTCGATAAATAGCGCACGATTCATAAATCTTTTGCCTTGGAAATGGCATAAAATGAAGCATTGATGGAATTTATTCGTGATGTTCACCTGGCTATAGTATTTACTTTAACACCTACGCTTTTGACTCACTTGAGTATCAAGCACTCATTATCCAGCGTTCAGGTTATTTCAATAAACCGTTTTTGTTTTAAGTTAGTCATCTCTAAAAAGTAAATAATTTATTTCTAAGCCTTATCCGTTCGAAAATCCACATAACTCGTTAGCGAGTAAGCTAAAAATTTCCTTAAAAATATTTATATTTATTTTTTTACTTTTCAAATTAATGTCCTAGTCTTTATTTATACGTTGAACAATTTTTGATGTGTTTTAGCTTTTTCAAAATGCTGGTGGTCAATAAATATGGATGTTTATTTAAAAAAGATTTTTAGTGCATTTCGTTTGCTTGTTATTTTTCAAATGCTTGTTACATCATTTAATGTGAAAGCAGTAGAAACATGTGAAGCTGTCTTTGTTGCGAGCAGTGGTGTAGCGACAATTAATAGCGCAGATGCAGAGTTAATTAACTTTATTACCGGTGGGCTACTGGGGCTTAATATAAAACTCTCTGTTGCTGACACCGAATATAGTGCTTTATTAGCGGCAGGTATAGAGTTAGAAAGTTACTTAGATACTTTAGCGGTTGACCTTAGTGTTGCAAATAAATCTGATGCTGTTGCTGCAAACATATCTTTAGTGCAAGCCATTGATGCCGCCATAACGGTATTGCAAGCCCAAGGCAGTAATGCACTTGCCATTGCAACCCTAAATTCGATTAAAGTTCAGGCGCCCGTTGGTACTTTTTCATTTTCTGATGTTATAGATTTAAACGCAGAAGATAGCGCCGTATTATCTACTACCGTTAATTTGCTAGACTTTCACATGTTAATAGTACAAGCATTTAACCATCAAAATGCTATTAGTGCTCAAAACATTTCTTTAAATTTATCTAGCCTCGGACTCGATGGCACTGTTGGTCCGTTGTCTGTTTCACTTGGAGATATATCTGCCGCTTTAATTGCTGTTGAAGGGCCTAAATTGGTTAGTGGCCCAGTGGGTACGGCTTTTACTACTTCGTCTATTCGGTTAAGAATATTAGCAGATCTAGTTGATGTCGCAGCCGCACCTTTAACGCTCGGCGTGGCAAGTGTTGCGGTAACGCTTACTGACTTTGAAATTTATGCTGATGTTGCAAGAGCAAATGGTACGGTAGATCAGCTTTCGTATTTATCTCAAACCCTGCGACTCAATGTCACACCAGGAGTTGCAAGTTTATATTTGGGCCAAATTAGTGCCGCTGATTTCAATGATAGAACATTAAACAGTAATATTGATTATGCAACAGAAGTGTCGCCAGTAACGATAGGCAGTATAGATATCAGTGTTTTTGGCAGTAGTGAAACTATTGCGTTGCGAGCACGCGCAAATGCTAATGCAAATGGTAGTTTAGAAAGTCTTAATTTTATTGCTCCATTTCCTGAAAGCCAAACGACTACAGCAGGTGCTAGCATTACCAATACACTGCTTTCTTCTTTAATAAGTAATACTGAGCTGTCACTTGCCGTTGGTCCGGTTTTAGTTGACCCCACTTTATTATTAAGTTTGGTTAAAAGCCTTGTCTTAGATGATATTTTATCACCTGTTATCAGTAGCATATTAACGAATTTTGCTGACCCTGTTATGAGTGCGTTAGGAATCAGTATTGGCAATGCTACTGAAAAAGTATTTGCCATAAATGGTGATAGCTGTATACCAACAATTGATAGTTTAAATACTGCTGACTCTTCACCGTTACTTAGTGGTTTAGCATATCGCTCGACAGAGGACTCAGAGCTATTAACTATTGAATTAAACAATATTACTTATCAAGAAGATATCGACTTTGTAGTCACTAACAATCAATGGTCGTTAACTGTACCTCCTGGAGATTCACTGTCTGAAGGAACCTATAATGTTATAGCCACCGTGACTAATGGCATCGATAGTATTGTCGATCAGAGTAATGCCGAGTTAACCATTGATTTAACTCGGCCTTCAATTCAAATTCAAAATGTTCCAAGCAATAGCAGTGCTGCTTTTACTGCTACTTTTTTGTTTAGCGAGCCGGTAAATAATTTTACCCTTGGCGATATTTTGGTTTCTAATGGCAGTGCGAGTGATTTTACTTCTATTACAAGTAGTACTTATACGGCATTAATTTCGCCTATAGCAGATGGAACTGTTACTTTAGATGTGAATGCTAACGTAGTACAAGACATTGCAGGTAACTTGAATACTGCAGCGACTCAAGTAAGCAGTACCTTTGAGGCGACTCGTCCTTCTGTGGTTATCCAAGGTGTGCCCGTTACTTCTAACAGTGCTTTTACCGCAACGTTTGTTTTTAGCAGCAATGTCACAGGATTTATACTTAATGATATTAGTGTAGATAATGGCATTGCGAGTAATTTTCTTACTATTAATGGCAGCACTTATACGGCTGATATAGCACCGTCAGCCAACGGAGTGGTAACGGTAGATGTGTTTGCTAATGTTGCACAAGATGGTTCAGGAAATTTAAACACTGCTGCTACTCAAGTGATCAATCAATATGATACGGTTCCACCGTCAGTTGCTATTCAAAGTGTGCCCGCTAATTCCAATATGGCTTTTACGGCAACTTTTGCTTTTAGCGAAGCCGTTACAGGGTTTAGTAATGGTGATATCACGCTAATAAATGCCACAGCAAGCAACTTTACTACCGTAAATAGTAGTACTTATAGCGCTTTGATCACACCGTTAACCGATGGTTTAGTCGCCTTAGATGTTGGTGTAGGCGTTGCACAAGACAGTGCTGGTAACTTAAATACGGCTGCTACCCAAGTCAACAGTCAATATGATACTAGCCGTCCTTCTGTCGTCATTCAAAATGTTCTGGCTGTAAGCTCGGCCCCATTTACAGCAACGTTTTCTTTTAGTGAAGCGGTAACTGATTTTACAGTGTCAGATATCGCCATTAGCAATGGCGCTGCAAGCAATTTTTCAGTGGTTAATAGCAGTACCTATTCGGCCTTAATTTCGCCGAGTATTGGGGGGACTGTAACTATAGATGTTAATGCCAATGTTGCTCAAGACATTGCAGGCAACCAAAATACGGCTGCAGCTCAGGTTAGTAGTAATTATATTGCAACTTTGCCAACGGTAACGATTCAAAATGTCCCGGAAAATTCAAACACGGCATTTACCGCCACGTTTGCCTTTAGTGAGGCAGTCACTGGTTTTGAAGTGGGTGATATCTCGCTCATTAATGCCACAGCGAGTGCTTTTGCTACGGTAAACAGTAGCACGTATACCGCTTTGATCACGCCATCGGCTCAAGGGTTAGTAACCTTGAATGTGGGTGTTAATGTTGCGCAAGACAGTGTAGGGAACTTTAATATTGCAGCGGTACCGGTTGTCAGTTTATTTGATACAACACGTCCATCTATCGCCATTCAAGGTGTGCAGCCGCAAAACATTACGCCATTTACTGCCACCTTTACGTTTAGTGAAGCGGTAGCTGACTTTATTGTCAGTGATATTACACTGACCAATGCCACAGCGAGCGCTTTTACTACGGTAAGTAGCAGCAGTTATACCGCGTTGATCACCCCAATAGCCGATGGCACGATCACCTTGAATGTGAATGCCAATGTTGCCCAAGATGTTGCTGGCAACTTAAACACAGCGGCCACACAAGTGAGCACAGAATTTGATGCTATTTTACCAACGGTAACGATTCAAAATGTCCCAGCGAATTCAAACACGGCATTTACGGCAACGTTTGCTTTTAGTGAAGCCGTAACCGGTTTTGAAGTCGGCGATATCTCGCTCATTAATGCCACAGCGAGCGCTTTTGCTACGGTAAACAGTAGCACGTATACCGCTTTGATCACGCCATCGGCTCAAGGGTTAGTGACCTTGAATGTCGGAATTAATGTCGCGCAAGACAGTGTAGGGAACTTTAATATTGCTGCCGTACCGGTTGTCAGTTTATTTGATACAACACGTCCATCTGTCGCCATTCAAGGTGTGCAGCCACAAAACATTACGCCATTTACCGCCACCTTTACTTTTAGTGAAGCGGTAGCTGACTTTATTGTCAGCGATATTACACTGACCAATGCCACAGCGAGCGCTTTTACTACGGTAAGTAGCAGCAGTTATACCGCGTTGATCACTCCGATAGCCGATGGCACGATCACCTTGAATGTGAATGCCAATGTTGCCCAAGATGTTGCTGGCAACTTAAACACGGCGGCCACACAAGTGAGTACAGAATTTGATGCTATTTTACCAACGGTAACGATTCAAAATGTCCCAGCGAATTCAAACACGGCATTTACGGCAACGTTTGCTTTTAGTGAAGCAGTCACTGGTTTTGAAGTGGGTGATATTTCATTAATTAATGCGACAGCAAGTGCTTTTGCTACGGTGAACAGTAGCACGTATACCGCTTTGATCACGCCATCGGCTCAAGGGTTAGTGACCTTGAATGTCGGAATTAATGTCGCGCAAGACAGTGTAGGGAACTTTAATATTGCAGCGGTACCGGTTGTTAGCCTCTTTGATACAACACGTCCATCTGTCGCCATTCAAGGTGTGCAGCCACAAAACATTACGCCATTTACCGCCACCTTTACTTTTAGTGAAGCGGTAGCTGACTTTATTGTCAGCGATATAACACTGACCAATGCCACCGCGAGCGCTTTTACTACGGTAAGTAGCAGCAGTTATACCGCGTTGATCACCCCAATAGCCGATGGCACGATCACCTTGAATGTGAATGCCAATGTTGCCCAAGATGTTGCTGGTAACTTAAACACGGCGGCCACACAAGTGAGTACAGAATTTGATGCTATTTTACCAACGGTTACGATTCAAAATGTTCCGGCGAATTCAAACGCGGCATTTACCGCCACGTTTGCTTTTAGTGAAGCAGTCACTGGTTTTGAAGTCGGCGATATCTCGCTCATTAATGCCAGAGCAAGTGCTTTTGCTACGGTAAACAGTAGTACGTATACCGCTTTGATCACGCCATCAGCTCAAGGGTTAGTAACCTTGAATGTCGGAATTAATGTCGCGCAAGACAGTGTAGGTAACTTTAATATTGCTGCCGTACCGGTTGTCAGTTTATTTGATACAACACGTCCATCTGTCGCCATTCAAGGCGTGCAGCCGCAAAACATTACGCCATTTACCGCCACCTTTACTTTTAGTGAAGCGGTAGCTGACTTTATTGTCAGCGATATAACACTGACCAATGCCACCGCGAGCGCTTTTACCACGGTAAGTAGCAGCAGTTATACCGCGTTGATCACCCCGTTAGCCGATGGCACGATCACCTTGAATGTGAATGCCAATGTTGCCCAAGATGTTGCTGGCAACTTAAACACAGCGGCCACACAAGTGAGCACAGAATTTGATGCTATTTTACCAACGGTTACGATTCAAAATGTCCCGGAAAATTCAAACGCGGCATTTACCGCCACGTTTGCCTTTAGTGAGGCAGTCACTGGTTTTGAAGTGGGTGATATCTCCCTCATTAATGCCACAGCAAGTGCTTTTGCTACGGTGAACAGTAGTACGTATACCGCTTTGATCACGCCATCAGCTCAAGGGTTAGTGACCTTGAATGTGGGAATTAATGTCGCACAAGACAGTGTAGGGAACTTTAATATTGCAGCGGTACCGGTTGTTAGCCTCTTTGATACAACACGTCCATCTGTCGCCATTCAAGGTGTGCAGCCACAAAACATTACGCCATTTACCGCCACCTTTACTTTTAGTGAAGCGGTAGCTGATTTTATTGTCAGTGATATTACACTGACTAATGCCACAGCGAGCGCTTTTACTACGGTAAGTAGCAGCAGTTATACCGCGTTGATCACTCCGATAGCTGATGGCACGATCACCTTGAATGTGAATGCCAATGTTGCCCAAGATGTTGCTGGCAACTTAAACACGGCGGCCACACAAGTGAGTACTGAATTTAATGGAAGTCGACCGACTGTTTCAATTGAGAATGTTCCTGCTAGGGCTAATAGCAGCTTTACTGCAACGTTTTTATTCAGCGAAATAGTAATAGGGTTTGAACTCAGTGATATTAATGTTACTAACGCGAATATCGGAAATTTTACTGTTGTTGATGGCAGCACTTATACCGCAGTAGTAACACCAACAATAGATGGATTAGTGACATTAAATGTAAATGCTAATGTGGCTCAGGACATTCAGGGGAATCTTAACACCGCAGCAACACAGGTTAGCGGTTTATATGATACGAGTAGACCAACAATAGTTATTCAAAATGTACCCGCGAATAGTTTAGATGCTTTTACTGCAACATTTGAATTTAATGAAACAGTGATCGGATTTACTCTAAGTGACATAAGCTTAACGAATGCTACAGCGACTAACTTTACTGTGATTGACGGTAATACCTATACTGCGCTGATCACACCATCACTCAATGGCTTAGTTACCTTAGCTGTTAATGCTAATGTTGCACAAGATAGTGCGGGCAACCTAAATACAGCTGCTACGCAGGTTACAAGTGAATATGATGCTAGTCGCCCTTCGGTTGTAATTCAAAATATTCCAACTGCCACCAACATTGCCTTCAGTGCTAGTTTTGTCTTTAGTGAGCCAGTCAGCGACTTTGCTGCAAATGATATAACTGTAACCAACGCCAGTATTACTAACTTTACAGTTATTGATAGCAGTAACTATAGCGCGTTAATAACAGCGTCAATAGAAGGCAATATTACGATAGATGTAAACGAAAATGTTGCTATAGATAATTTCGGCAACTTCAATACTGCGGCAACGCAAGCTACTAGCATATACGATATTACCGCTCCCGATGTCAGCATATTAAGTGGCCCAGTAATTAATAGTGTCAACCAATTAAATTATCAAATAGAAGGTACATGTAGTACAAGCGACAGTGTAGTTTCAGTTACGATTAATGCTTTAGATCCAAGAACAGCGGTTTGTGATGATGGAACTTGGCAGTTAAATCAAGACTTTAGCACTATTGCCGATGGTGAAGGTGCTGTAAGCATTAATGCCAGTCAAAGTGATAATGCCGATAATATAGGTAATGCTGAACCAGTGGTTATCAATAAAGACACTGAGGATCCAACGCTGAGTCTTGATCGCGTTATTTATAGTGAAAATGACGCATTAATATTTATTGGCAGCTCAAATACTGAAGATGGCTCAGCAGTATCGATTATAGAATCAACAGATAATAACTTATGTAATGCAATAGTAAATACCAGGGCCTGGAGTTGTGAAAGCGAAGTTATTTTATCTGAAGGAACGTATGATTTACGAGCTGAAGCAGAAGATGAAGCTTGAAACTTAAGCATTATTTACTTCTCTCAAGTAGTAGACCTTGATGAAGATAATGACGGCATAGATAACTCTGTTGAAGGCTATGGCGATTCTGATAATGACGGCATACCAAATGCTCAAGACAGTGATTCTGATAATGACGGCATTCCAGATAGCGAAGAAGGTGTTGAAGACGATGACCGCGATACTATTCCTAACTATCTTGATACTAGCCTAGATGAAGACATTGATGGTATTCCTGATGTAATAGAAGGTAGTGCTGATATTGATAACGACGGAATTATTAATGCCTTTGATATTGATAGCGACAACGATGGCATTTTAGATAGCTTTGAAGCACAAATTTCTGGTAATGATAATGACGAAGACGGTATAGATGACATTTTCGATGCTGATATTGGCGGAGATGACCCCGACGGTGATGGTATTAGTTATCAAGCTATAGATACTGACAATGATGGCATTGCTGATTTATTAGATGCAGACTCTGATGGCGATCGTATTCCTGATGCATTGGAAGCTTTTATCGGTTTTAAAGATATAGACAATGATGGTATTTGGGATCGATATGACCAAAGCCAAACCGGTGGTGTAGATGTCGACAACGATGGTATCGATGATTTATATGATGCAGATCAAACCAATGGTTTAGATGCTGATAACGATGGTATTAATGACTTGTTGGTACTGCTTAACGATCACAATCAAAACTTTATACCTGATCACCTTGAAATTGATAGTGACAACGATGGAATTCATGACAGTGTTGAGGCTCAAGTGTCAGGATTCGACCACGATAATGATGGTATTGATGATACTTTTGATGCTGATCTTGCTAACGAGGTTGATACTAATGGTGACGGTATAATTGATATTTTTACCTTTATTGACACCGATGCCGATGGCGTTATCGATATGAATGATCTTGATAGCGATAATGACGGTGATACTGATGTATTTGAAGCTAATATTCAAGACGACGATAACAATGCCATTGCCGATGCAGGAACGCCGGTGCTTACCGTAGTAATTGATACGGATACAGACAATATTCCAGACTATGTAGATTTAGATAAAAATAACGATGACAACTTTGATATTCAAGAAAATGCCTATAGCTCATTTGATCTTAACAACGATGGTCGAGTTGACATTACAGCAGATATTGATGGTGATGGTATAGATGATTCCGTTGATGGCGACAATCAAGTATTAGGCCATGGCGATAATGCCGACAGTGATAATGATTCAGTGCTTGATGTCATTGATCAAGATGATGATAACGACGGAATAGCCGATGTTACAGAACGTGCTTTTGAAAACACAGCCAATGTAGTAAACCGCTTTTATGGTACTAACAGTGTTAGCTCTCGCGGTAAATTGAACAATGAAACACGCCGTGTTATTGACTCAGACAATGATGGAATTATCGATGAAAAAGATCGCGATAGCGATAATGACGGTATTTCTGATCTCATTGAAAATGGCAGACCTAACTTAACAGGATTAGATCATGATAGAGACGGTATTGATAATGCTTTTGACGCTGACTTTACGGGTGGTACAGATGAAGATCAAGATGGTGTTGACGATACTTATATTGTTAAAGACACAGATCAAGACTCAGTGCCTGATTACTTAGATCAAGATAGTGATAACGATAACATTAGCGACAATGTAGAGCAATTAACAGTTCCTCCATCAGGAATTGACGCTAATGGTAATGGTATTGATGACACTTTAGTCGTATTATCAAACCCCGACGGTGACGATATTCTGAATTTTCAAGATACCGATAGTGACGGAGATAACATCAGAGATATTGATGAACAAGCCGTTGATTTTGACAGCGATGGAACCCCAAACTACTTAGACCTTGATAGTGATAATGATAATATTACCGATGCTATTGAAGGATTATCTGATTTCGATACTGACGGGGCGTCTAACTTCTTAGACCTCGATAGCGATAACGATAATATTAGTGATGCCATTGAAGGTGAGGCAGATTTTGATACCGACGGGGCGTCTAACTTTTTAGACTTAGATAGTGACAATGATAATATTAGCGACGCCATTGAAGGAGAAGATGATTTCGATGCTGACGGGGCATCTAATTTCTTAGACTTAGATAGTGACAATGATGACATTAGCGATGAAGCTGAGGGGGAGAGCGACTTCGACAGTGATGGAGCTTCGAACTTCTTAGACTTAGACAGTGATAATGATGGTATTAGCGATAAAGTGGAAGGGGTAACTGATTTTGATGTAGATGGCTCTTCAAACTATTTAGACTTAGACAGTGATGGCGATGGCATTAGTGATGCTGAAGAGGGAGATATTGACACCGATAATGATGGCACACCTAACTTTTTAGACCTAGATAGCGATAACGATGGTATATCTGATAAAGACGAGAATGGTGATTTTGATGCTGACGGAGTTAACGATGCTAACCAAGGCCAAGGACAGGTTGAGAGTAGCTTGAAAGGATCAGGAAGTTTTCAAGGACCCGCTATTTTATTACTTATAATTTTATGCTTAATTCGCAACAGAAAGCGCAGTGTTACAATGAAAATATTACTGTAAAAAGTTTAAAAGCGATTTAAAAATTCATTGAGGAAAGCGCAGAAATAAGTGAACTCAAATTCATCAACCCACTTGTATAAATGGGTTAAATAATTTGAGTTACTTAACGTTTTTGACTAGATAAGTCGCTTAAGCTTTAGGCAGAACTTTAATTTGTTCGTAGTAGCTAGCTTCTAACTCATCATTAATACAAGTTAATAAGTAACTGTTTTTTTCTGATTCGCTTACTTCATCTTCGATAGCATCACTTTTACACTGCTCAAACAAGCTCATAATATAATCATGTGATGCTGGCATTAATTCAGGTTCTTCGTCTTGGCTAAACGCTGCATTCGAGGTTAACGCCATAACAGTTAATGCTAAAATTAATTTTTTCATAGTAAATCTCAATAATTAATATACGTATATTTACAGGTATTACGCCTGAGTATTAAGGTACGGATATTTTTTAATTACATGTCCCAGTAGTCACTTAATGAATTAAGTTGTCTATCTAGGTATCTTTTTTCGTTTAAAGAATCTAATCGCTGTCTGATCCGGTAAGTTTGTTTAGCGGTTTTTCTAATTGCTTTTTTGTTGGCTGAACCATAGGCAATTTCAAAACCAGCAATACCAGTATCAAAATTTGAATCGTCATCAATATCAGTGTCGTCATATGTATCAATGTTCATTTCTTTACCTTATAAAAACATCATCGTTGTATTTTCGCCTAGATAATGTGCTCAAAATTGGTAATTGAAAAGTGAAATATTTTGCGATTATTAATCAAAAATTTTTATCAAATATAAAAATTAATCCAAAACTCTATTAATGAATAATTAGCTGCAATTATTGTGTATTTTTATTAAGTGCTAGCACTAATAAAAGGTATAAAAATCAGGTTTTTGATGGCTTTTCGATGGCATTTTGATGGGTTATTGTGGCTTTGTTAAACACAAGTTCATTTGTGTTTAATGCGAGTGTTCACTTTAAAAGTGACGAGAGGGAGATGTAATATCTACTGTTTAGAAGAGGCGCAGTGGTAATGCTTTATAGTTAAGGGTTATGCAAGCCATTAATTTTAGTTTTTTTGCTTTTACTGTTAAAGCAAAGAGTGTTGTTAGGTAAAAGACGAGTAATCGTTACTTTATTTAAACCAACGCCAAAACGTCTTCGAATACCCGAAAAAAAACTTAAGTTAGGTTGTTTTTTGCTTCGCTACGTTGCTGAGCTAATATTTGTAGTTGTTTAGATTGTTGATGCAAGCTATTACGCACTAATGCTTCTTGATCTTCTTCTCTAATATGATGAAAAATTACTTTATGTTGGTTAGTGCAATCGACTACCTCAGTACTTACAATTTCTCCAATGGCATAAATAGCGCTGTTTTCTTCAGGAAAGAATAATTTTAATTCAATAAAGTCACCACAGTTAAAAACACTAGTCTCGTTAGCATTAAATATTAAACCACCGCCACCAAATTTAACGGCTGTAAATCTTTTATTTTCTTCGTCTTGCTGGCCTAGAATATAACCAATTAACAAATCCATTTTTTTAGCTTGATGGTTTAAATACTCCATTAACTGGCTAGCAACACCCGCAACGGTTTGCAGTGGACGCAAAGCGCTTTGGTCTAAAGTATTTACTTCTGAGGCAATTTTAAAAGGGGCTGGCATGGTAGTGATAAACTGCTGAAAATCGGGTAATTGACTTTTATCAATAACAGTAGCGTTAATGTTAAAAGTATAATTTATAGAAAAAAACTCATCAAATTGAGCCAGTTTTGTTTGATTTTCAGTTGTTGTCATAAATATATTACCTTTAAGCTGATTTAGGCTTTAGTATCGCTTTACTTTTTTTGGCTACTAGCGAGAAAAACGTTAACGGCACATTCACACATTTCATCAATTTGGTTTTCTTGCGCGTAAATTCCGTCAATAACTAAACGCGCTATACCATGCAAAGTAGCCCAAGTTACTTGCGCTAGCCTGAGTGAGTTTTCATCTTGTATCATAATACCTTGTTCTTGCCATAGCTTGGTCATTTCAACTTGGTAATTGAAACTGGCGTAGGCAATTTTCTTCAAGGTATCAGTACTGTTATTTTCTTTCCAAATTACACGACCAAACATTAGCTCGTAAAGAGAAGGATTTTGCGTGGCAAAGGCAATATAAGCGTGAACAAAGTTACGATACTTGTTTTCATTAGAAAGGTTTTCTTGTGAAAAAATTTCACTCACGCGCTTGTGCCATTGTTCAAAACCTTGTTCTGCAATGGCACAAAGTAAATCATTTTTATCGGTAAAGTGGTGGTAAGCCGCTGTGCGAGATACGCCAATACGCTCGGCTAGTTTACGAAACGACAAACCTTCAATGCCACCTTCTGTCACCATATCAGTTGCAGTGCTCACTAAAGATTTTCTTAAGTCACCGTGGTGATATTTTGTTTTAGTTACCATGTGGTTATTCGTTTAGTTTTATTGCTGTTCATTACAGTATTTTTCTCGATGGAAATGCGACATTCGCAAAAATTAGCCCTGCCACTAATGACATAAAAATTAAAAATGTTTGCGAGCCAATATCGGTTGCATTGAGCATAACTTGTCCCGATACCGCATTACTTAAACCAATATACACTTTACTTCCTGGTACCAACACAACAAGGCCCATTAATTTTACAATACTCGAAGGTAAGTTCATGATACGAGAGAAAATACTACCATAAATTCCTAAAGCAAAAGCACCGACAAAAGCCCCTAATGCTACACCTAAATATTCAGCACCTAAAATGCTAGCACCGAAGGCAATGTAGCCTGAAATTATCCCCCAAGGCGCATCTTTTTTACGACACTTAAATAAAATAACTAAGCTGATTGATAACGTAGTAACTGCGGCCCATGAGGTCCAATTTGGTGTGCTAGGTGGTTGAATAAATGCCACTTCACCCCACATCATTTTGCCTAAAGCTATACCTAATACACCACCAAAATAAATTTTAAACAGTATCATCAAGGCATCCATTAGCCTTGCGGTACCTGAAATTAAATTACGCGCAGCAAGCTCTGATAAAGCCAATGTTAAAGACAAGCCGGGAATAAAAGCAATAATGCTCGATAACACCACCAGCGGAATATTTATACTGGGATCAATTAATGCAATTGCTGTTGCTAAAATCGCCGTTGTCATGGCTGCAATAGGCTCTAACATGTCGGTAACACGTCGAGAACGTTCAGCCCAAAAGGTAAATAAACACACAATTAAGCCAAGTAAAGATGACCAAAAAACGTCATTCCAACTGGTGTGCATTAGCATCGCAAATGCGCCACTTGAGGCACCAAAAGCTAAAAATGTTAGAAAACGCCCGTAAGGGTTTGGTTTGTTAGCAATTTCATCTAAACGTTCAATTGCCTCTGAAAGACTGCGTTGGCCAGAGGTAAGTTCGTCAACCAACTCGTCAGCACGGGCTAAAGAGCCTAAATCTAAATCGCCGGGCGCAACACGTAGAATATGGTTATAGTCTTGGTTTTCATCATCTTCAGATAATACAAAGGTTAACGATGTTGGAGAAATAACAAATGAGCCATACACACCAAGGCTATTAGATACGTCAGATAAGTGCGCTTCTAATCGGTAAGCAGGAGTACCAAATTTATGTAAGGCTTTGCCCAAACGAATTATAAATCGACGTTTTTCGGTAAAACTATCTGAATTTGGCATGGAATATTTTTCGCAATGAATAGAGTTTTATATGGTAAATGATTCTTTCTAAAATGAAAGCACAGATGTAAGATCTTGTTAAAATTATTGCTTCACACATATCTGAGTTACTTATTTAATAGCCTTTATTTCGGCTTGCTTTCATTTTCTGATATTAAGACTAACTTCCTAGTTAGCATATCGCTTTATCAAACAAGTTCAATTGTGTTGAATAGTACGCGGCGGTATATAGGATTTTCGGCGATTTTTTTTTCTAACCCTAAACCAATAAAAATATAAACCGGTTAACGCTAACCAAAAAGGGGATAGCCCCAAAACACACCAAACAATTTTACTGGGTAAACCTGCAAAATATCCAAAATGTAATTTACGAAAGGTATCAACAACGACGTTAATTAATGGTGCTTTCCTTATATCATATGCCGACATTAAGTTACCTGTTGTACGATCGTAAGTTACCGTGCTTGCATATTCACTAGTTAAAGGATTATCACTTGGTACCTCACCAAAAAATGTAATATGTAAGTCAGGTTCAAATGGGAAAATAAAATAAGTTGGTTTATACCCTAAAATGTCTTGTTTAGATTTGTCCATTAAGAACTGAAAATCGAGTTCATTACTATATAAAGACTTAGTCATTAGAGGATGGGGTTCAATATGCTCACTGACTTCATGAACTACTGCTGAAATATTAAAATATCCACCTGTTATCGCTAAAATAATAAGTACTGGAGAGGAGGTAATCCCAATAAACTTATGTACATCACTGTAGAAAATACGTTTAGCGGCTTTAAATCTTAATGTGAACAATTTCTTCCAGAATTGGCGATATAAAATAATACCGCTAATACCAAGAAATAATAAAATAATAGCAAAAACTGACCCTAGTACCGTGCCTGTAAAATCGAGTAAAAATGTATAGTGCAGTGATAAAAGCCAATCAGTAATATCATGTGTTACTGATACAGGTGTCGATAGTAGCTCTCCTGTATATTGGTCGAGGTATAATTTATACCAGTCGCCTGTTTCTTTTTTAATAATATAAGCTGTATCAGCCCGGTATTTATCATCAAATAGCTCCCAACTTCCCATCAAATAATCAGAATGTGTAGTAGTTACTTGTTTAATTAATGTGTTGAGATCTAATCGAGAGTGCGCGGTTTCTACATTTACACTCATATACTCAGGCATCAACCAAGTATCAATTTCAACTTTGAATACTAAAATGCTGCCTGTAATCGCAATAATAATCATTGGAATGAGCGCAACTAAGGCGCTGATAGAATGCCATTTAAATAATTTTTTTCTCATTGGGAAGTCCTAAAAACAAAACATTGCATAACAATGTTTTGTTTAGTTATTACTAATAAAGCTTGTCTCTATTTGTTAGAGTACGAAGCTAATTGTTGCAGAGTAACTTGCGGGTGCACCGTAATAACCTTGTGCCCAATATAGGCTATTAATATATTTTTCATCTGTCACGTTGTATGCATTTATCGCCAGTGACATTTGCTCGTTAAACTCATAACGGGCCATTAATCCAACCAATGCATAAGCATCCTGTTTGGTAATGATTTCTTCTCCACTATTAGATAAACCTGCACCAACAAACCCCTGAGAGCGAGATATATCATCTTGCCAACGAAGGTTAACGCCCACAGTTAAACCTTCAACTTGTGGTACGTTGTATGTTGCAGCCAATTTTAGTAACTTTTCTGGCGTGTAATCAGCAACATTGGCATCGATTTCATCATCCACATCAATGTTGAAATGAGTAAAGCCAATACTAGTTTGTAGTCCAGGTAATAATTCACCGGCTAAATCAAACTCAATTCCGGAGCTTTCAATACCTTCTGTGCCGATATAACGTATTTCTGTGGGAATTGAGTTATCGTCAGCTCTGGCGACATTTTCCTGACGGGTTTCAAAGTAGGTTACCGTTGCTAAAAAATTATCATTAAACAACTGGCTCTTAAACCCAAATTCTTGACTCTTGCCTGTAATTGCATCTAGCACTTTGTTATTAATATCTAACTGCGTTTGAGAAACAAAAGTTTCAGTATAGCTAGCGTAAGCCACAACACTTTCTGTCAACTGATAAACGCCGCCAATATAAGGAATAAAAATATTATCACTCGCATCTTGTACAACATCATAAGACTCTCCCGTTATTTTCCAATCATTCTGTCGACCACCTGCGAGTAAATGAAAGTCATCACTTAAACTAAAGCGTGCGGTAAAATAAACAGCATTTTGTTCTCTGCTAACATCTGAGCCAGTTCTGCCGTCAGCAAAGGTGGGTTTTGGTGTGTTTCCGTCCCATTCTGGTAATGCAGGCATAACAGGAAAGCCATTACCTGTGGTGAAATCGTATAGTGATAACTCTTTACCTTCCATTGACGAGTGATTAGCGCCAATAACAAACTCATGCTCACGACCGAAAAATTCAAAATCACCAGATAAATAAATATCAACTAAATCATGCTTGTCATCGTTATCGTATTCACTGGCATAACCCAGTAAACCCAACTCAGAATTTTTATCTGGCGTTCCATACACATAAAATAATTCAGTATCTTCGTCGGTACTTTTATGAGAGTAAGTACCGCGCAGTTGCATGTTATTTTCAAAAATATGGGTTATTTCAAAGACCGTGTTTTGTTTTTTTATATCCCAATTAGACCAATTTGCAGACGTGTTAGTTGAGCTATCATAATTTGTTGCCGAACCGTCACTGTAAAATAACGGATTAGCCCCCCAACTATTACCGTTAGCCTTGCTATCGCTAAATGAATGGCTTAGTGATATTTCTGTATTATCAGATAATTGATGTTCAAGAAAAACATAGAATATATTTTTCTCTGTTGAATATCTGTCCAAGTACGAGTCGGCACTTTGTGTAACAGCAACGGCTCGCATTGCTGTATCATCACTAAAGTTATAGCTGCCATCAATTGATAAACGTTTACTACTCCAGCTACCTAAAGAGGCATTTATTGCTAATTCGTTTTCAGCATTAGGGCGTTTGCGAATAAAGTTAATTGTTGCAGAAGGGTTACCAACACCGGTCATTAAACCATTAGCGCCACGAATAACTTCGATACGGTCAAAAATAGCGGTGTCTTCACCTGAATGATTGTTACCAGAACTCAGCGGCAAGCCAACGCCGTCAACTTGAAAATTAGTAATATCAAAACCACGAGCAGTATAGTAAGTACGATTAGTTTCAATTCTTTCTACATTTACTCCTGTTGCAGTATCGAGAACAGTATCAATATCGTTTAATTGATAGTCACTCATTTGTGTTTCAGTAATTACCGAAACAGATTGAGGTATGTCGATAATATCGAGCGCCAACCTTGAAGCGCCACTAGCACTATGAGCACTATATCCTTTTAAGTAGTTACCTTTAACTTCAATAGTTTCAATATCATTTTTAATTAATTCATCATTCGCGTTAACACTAGTCGCTATTATTATGGCAATAGCGGTTGATGATAATTGTAATTTCTTCACGTTTACTTTCCTATCAAGGGGTGGGGGATAAAGTGGACTTTCCTACTCAATCAAATTGTACTTCCTAATTATTGCGAATAATAACGATTATCATTTAAATTGTAAATAAGAATTATTACGATTAATGTTTTTTAAATGCGCTTTGAGCCTTTGTTAGAAGGTATCGATCGTTGGTAAATAAACTAGGCGGGTTAGAAAGTATAAATAAGGCAATTTATACATGCATTAAATAAAAGGTAACCATGAGCATGGCGTTTGTTGAAAAATTTGCAGCATGAAAAAATCTGGGTATGATAAATAATATGTAAATTTATATTTTCTAGCTTTCAACTTAACAAGCCTATATTTATTCAGCTTTAGTCTTCAGGATGACAACTTTTATGACGTTATTAATTATTTTGTTTTTTGTTTTTGCTGCTGTCGCCTTAATGGTGATATTAGGTGAACGTTTTGGTAAACCAATGGAAGTCGAACAGCAACAAAAGTACTCTAAAATATTATGGATAGTGGTTTTTATAGCGATAATTGCCGCCATTATTCGGCAATTACTTTAAATTCTATTCGACAACTGCTTTAAATTCTTAGCCAAGCTAATTACTTTAAAACTCAAATTTATCTTGATTCATTGTTTCACCATCAGAGCCATAATTACGTTCATACACCTCAACAGTGCCTTTGCTTGACTGCATAACTATAGCGGTTGAGCGAGTACCGTAACTTGGCGAAACAATAAAGATGCTGCTGAGCAATAATTCTAATGTGCTATCGATACCCGTTGCAGGTAACTGGCTTTGAGCCGCTGTTGTTTGATTCATCATAATAGCGAAAAACGCTTCTACATCTATGTTGTTTGTTTTTATTAAATCTTCTAAACTTTTTACGCCTAAGGCCATTTTAGGCCAAATATCATCAAGGGCACCATTGCTTACACTATGAAATCCAGGTGTAAGCGTTACGAACTGCTGACTTACACTATCAAAAGCTTGTAATTTATTAAGCGGACCAAACACCAGATTAAAGTCATTATATTGTTGTGAGCTTTGCAGCAGAATTTGCTGTGTTTTATGGCTGTCGTTATTTAATGCTTGTAAAACTAGGTCACCACGAGAGCGTTTATGTTGATCAAAGCTACTGGGGCGACGAAAATTAGTTAATGCCGAGAAGTAGCCTTCACGACTTAAGCCAAGCCAAGTGCCACCAGCCTGTAAATCTTTACCAGCTACTATGTTTTGTTGTTGCCACCAATGCATATTTTGAGTTGGTCGTTGGTGAAACTCATCACGATTCGCGCAAATAATCACGGGGTAATCGGGGTGTTGCTCAATCGCAATAAATAAAATACACATAATTTACCTGTTTTGTTCTAAGTAAGAATATCTGGTGCTTTAACTCCATGCTGTCATAGGATAAAGTTTGTCGCATCTAGTTATATAATCGCTTAGGTATCTGAACACTTTAGGCATCTAGCGTAAAGACCCTAAAGTTGTTTTTAAGCAAAAGGTAGTAATCGCGGATGTTAACACTCCCAGTAATAGATTTAAAAAATAAAGTATCTGCACAAGAATGGCAGCTCAGAGTTGATTTAGCGGCCTGTTATCGCCTAATTGCATTGCACGGCTGGGACGATCTTATTTATACCCATGTTTCTGTTCGCATTCCTAACACAGAGCATGTGTTAATTAATGCCTTTGGCTTAAGGTTTGATGAAATTACCGCGTCGAACTTAGTCAAGGTTGATATGGCAGGCAATATTGTTGATGCCGATTGCCCGTTTGAATTTAATCCTGCTGGCTTTACTATTCATAGCGCGATTCATGAAGTTCGCCATGACGACATTTGCGCGCTGCACGTTCACAGTAATGAAGCTGTTGCTGTGGCTAGTTTACAAGAAGGTTTACTACCGATTAGCCAGTATTCTATGTTCGCGCTTGCTTCGTTAAGTTATCACGATTATGAAGGTCTAGCGGTTAATGAAGATGAAAAACGTCGAATTCAAGAAGACCTAGGTGATACAAATTTTATGTTACTGCGTAATCATGGCGCATTAACAATGGGCAAAACGATTGGCGATGCCTTTATGCATATGTATGACTTAATTCGAGCTTGCCAAATTCAGGTGCAAGTTATGTCAACAGGAATGAAGCCGCTATTAGTTGACCAAAGTATTGTTGATGGTATTAAAGCACAAGCAAATATTGTTCATACCGGTCTTACTGGAGGTCAGAAAGCTTGGCCAGCTATGCTAAGACGGGTATATAAAGAAGATCCAAGTTTCGCACTATAAGCAAAGTTAACCACACGGTTATTATTTGAAATCAGCATTAAAAAGCACATAAAGAGAACGCAATGAAAGTAACTCATGTAGAAATTTTTGATATTGAATGCCCTAAACGTCCAGGTTGGAACCCAGTTTTTATTCGTGTACACACCGATCAGGGCATAAGTGGTGTAGGTGAAGCTGGTCTGGCATACGACTGGGGCCATAGTGCCGCTGCGGCAATGCTCAAAGAAATTAGTGAAGCAGTATTGATTGGTTTTAACCCGTTTAATACCGAATTATTGTGGTCGCGTATGTTACGAGAAAGTTTTTGGGGCTTAGGTGGCGGACCAGTACTTTATTCTGCTATGAGCGCGATAGATACTGCATTATGGGACATAAAAGGCAAAGCACTTGGTTTACCGGTTTATCAATTACTAGGTGGCAAAACTAATGGTAAATTACGCACTTATGCTAGCCAATTGCAATTTGATTGGGACGATACTATTAGTAAGCTTATTGAGCCTGAACAATATGCGCAAGCGGCATTAAAGGCTGTTGCACAAGGTTACGACGCGGTTAAGGTTGACCCGATTGTTTATAATCAAGATGGTAGTTCTTCATTTGATCGCACTAAGTTATTTACCCCGAAACAAATGCGCTTATTTGGTAATCGTTTACGCGCCATTCGTGATGCGGTAGGTGAAGATGTCGACATTATTTTTGAATCTCATTCATTAATGGGCGCAGCATCGGCGATTCAAATGGGACGAATAGTCGAAGAAGTTGGGTGTATGTTCTACGAAGAGCCGGTTAATTACTTAAATTCAGCCGTGCATAAAAAGGTTGCAGATAATGTTAATGTGCCCATTGCTGGTGGCGAACGTTTATATCACCGCTGGGACGTAAGACCTTATTTTGAATCACAAAGTATTGATGTACTACAACCTGATATTGGCTTGTGCGGCGGTTTTACTGAAGCTAAAAAAGTATGCGATTATGCTGATGTTTACGACATTAGAATTCAAGCACATGTTTGTGGTGGCCCAGTCGCAACAGCAGCATCTTTGCACCTTGAAACTGCTATTCCTAACTTTTTAATTCATGAACATCATACTTATGCGATTAAAGACTGGAACCGCGAGTTATGTTTACAAGATCCTCAGCCGGTTAATGGCTTTTTTGAGGTATCAGAAGCACCGGGGATTGGCATTGAACTGAACGATGAAATTGTTAAACGTTCGCCTAATGTAACGGTAAAAGCACTAAAATAATGATTATAACGTCAGATAAAACCCACTCTTGTACTAATTGTACTTGAGTGGTTGTAGATTAAGTCACTTTTAAAGCGAGATTAAAACGAGGCTCTTTATATAGCTCACTCGTCACCACATCAACCAAGATGGTTACTGCCTGCCATATATCTTCAAATGAGGTATAAAGCGGCGTAAAACCAAAGCGTAATATATTTGGCGCACGAAAGTCGGCTATAACACCTTTTTCGATCAGGGCTTGGCAAATTGCAAAAGCATTATCGTGCGAGAAAGCGAGTTGACTACCTCGTTGGTTTGCTGCGCTTGGTGAGCACAACTTTAATTCATGCAGGCAATCATGCATTTGTACGGTACGAATAAATACATCACATAACGCGATAGATTTTTGTCTAATCTCTAATATATCGACGTCTTGCCAAACATCAAGCGCCGCGTCTAATGCGCTCATAGAGATCACGCAAGGCGTGCCTGATAGAAACTGATTAATATTGCTCGCTGATTTATATTCAGGGTCAAAAGTAAACGGTTTAGCATGCCCCATCCAGCCTGATAATGGCTGCTTAACTAAGGCATGGTGTCGTTTGGCGACATATAAAAAAGCTGGCGCCCCTGGGCCGCCATTGAGATACTTATAACCACAACCAACAGCAAAATCTACCTTGCATTTGTCAAGTTCTACCGGCAGAGCTCCTGCGCTGTGTGCTAAATCCCAAATGACTAAAATACCTTGTTTATGGGCAAGTTGGGTTAACTTTTCCATATTTAACAATTGGCCAGTTCTAAAGTTAACTTGCGTTAATAGCAATACAGCTACGTCTTCGTTGAGGCTTTGCTCAATTTGTTCTTCTGCCACCAACTGAAGCTGACATAAGTCTGGCCCTAATAGTTCACTTAAGCCCTGCACCATGTATAAATCGGTAGGGAAATTATCCTGTGTCGACAATACAATGCTTCGCGCTGAGTTAAGTGACAAGGCGCTACTTAACAGCTTAAACAAGTTAACTGAAATAGAGTCGCAACAAATCACTTGTCCCAGTTCTGCGCCAACAATAGGGGCGATTTTATCACCAACGTTAGTGGGAAGATCAATCCAGTGGTGATCATTCCAACTTCTAATTAGATGATTGCCCCATTGCTTACTAACCACGTCAGCGATGCGTGACTTTACCGCAGTGGGCAGGGCGCCTAATGAATTACCATCTAAGTAAACCGTGTTAGTTGGCAAGTCAAATTCAAGTCGCTTTTTAGCCAGTGGGTCAGCTTTGTCTAAAGCACTAATATCATCGAAATTCATTAATCTATTCCATGTAAATTTTTAATTAAGGTGCTAAATGCCATTGAACCAGGGTGAATCCAATCAAAATGCCCAACGCCCTCTAACAGGACGATAGTTCTATTAAGTTTTTCTAATTCAAAGGCCGGCACGATAGGGTCAGCACTACCTTGTAGAAGAACGCTATTGGCATGTAATGTTTGTTTGCTTGGGTTGGCTTTTATATATTCACTTGGTTTGTCTGCTGGCATACCTTGCATAAAATCTTTGGTGACAGTTTGACAGCTATTTTCACCTTTAGCATAGGCTTCGATATTGGTAATGGCCGCTAACCCAATCACCCCTTTAAGTTGACTGATTTCAGCACCGGCAAGTAGTGCCAAATGGCCTCCTGCTGAATGGCCGACTAATACTGAGTTAGCGAGTTTATATTCGCCATTATTGTAACGACTTGACGCTAAAATTCCGGCTTTCACATCATCAAAAGTAACGGGCCAGCCGCCGCCAGTAACACCACTACGACGATATTCTAACGACCAAACATTAAAACCTGCTTGTGCTAAACCTGTGCTTAAAGCGTAGGTATGTTGAATATCATAAGCGCTTAACCAACAACCACCATGGATCAAGATAACCAGTGGGCTCTGTTGAGTGTTTTGAGTTTTTTTAGCACGCCAAAGCAAAGCGTATTGCTCTGCGTTTTCACCATAAGAAATTTTTTCATCTGCAGCGCTAAATGCTAATGAGGCAACTTTTGCGTACGGTACATTTTTTTCTACATTTGGGAATTTGACCCGATCTTGGGAGGAATGGGCAGCGAACGAGAATATGCTAATGAATAAAGCTAATACCCAACTCAACATAGATGATCTCCTTAGATAACAACATTATGTCAACACAAAATGTCAAATAAAATGTCAGTATAAAAAATTAAGACATTGATATTACCTTATTTTTAGCGCTATCTGGTACTTATAAAGCGTGAGACTTAGTACTTAAATATAATCAATCGGTAGGGCGGTGGTATATTTAATTTCTTCCATCGCAAAGCTTGAGCTAATATCAGCAAAACTTGCGCGTGTGATCAAGCGTTGATAAAAACTGTCATAGGCTTTCATGTCTGGCACTACAACACGCAGTAGATAGTCGACCTCACCGCTCATGCGATAAAACTCTAAAATCTCTGGAAAATCTATCGCCACTTTTCTAAATTCGCTTAGCCAGTTAGGGTTGTGCTGGTTAGTTTTTATGGTAACAAAAACCGTTAATCCCACATTGAGTTGCTCAGGATCAGCCAATGCAACGCGGCCTTTAATAATGCCGGATTTTTCCATCGCTTGTATGCGACGCCAACAGGGCGTTGTTGATAGGCCAACTTTATTCGCCACGTCACTAACCGAGGCGGTGCAATCATGTTGTAGTATATTGAGTATTTTTTTGTCAAATGCATCCATAAGCGTTAAAACGAAATGGTTTTACCTAATTGTTAGTTTATGTGGAATTATTTTGCGATAAAGGTGGGATTATTGCGAGTTATATTTTATCAATATAATAAAAATTTAAAATTGATAAAAACGTTGAGCATTACTAAAACATAATTGTGTAAATTGTTCGTTATTATATAAAAAACTTGTATCAGCAGACTCGGTATTACTTATATTACTTATATTAGTTATATTGCTCAAGCTATTTTTCGTTAAGCTAAGGTAGGAAAGCCAAGTGTTTTGATAACTAGTCTGAAATAAATTTAGCGGGAAATTACTTGCTAACATTACGCGAGAAATACCGAAAGTGTTAATGCATTGATGAATAATGTTATGTGCCCAGCTTATTGAATAATTTTTCTCGATCATTTCAAAACCAGAGCATTTTATATAAATATTATCTAAGCTGGCCAACCTTTTTAAGTTTTGTAACCACTGTTGAGTTTGTATATTGTCTTTTTCGTTACTTTTTTCGTTATCTTTTAAGGAATAAAGCGGAGGCCAACCAGCATGATTAATACAAACCTTTAATTCAGACGCTAGCGTTAATACCGCGAGTAATTTATCAACCGCTGCATTGTTTGATAACGGCATTTGTAAGTCAAAACTGAGTTTGTAAGATGCTAAAGTGACCAAGTTGGTAGCGCAATTTTTATGACTAAGAATGGCTAAAGCATTTTCATCTAAAATATAGCGAATACCCACCACACTTTTATAGCTGCTTAGTTTGTTGAGTTGCGATAAAAACTCTACGTTAGGTAAGGTGATATCGAGCATGGCTACGCTACGAAAGGGCAGTTTACAGGTGTTTTCTAACCACGCTATTTCACGCCAAGGTTGCTGATTATTAAAACCCGCCTCAATATGCACAAAGCCGGTAAGTTTTAACGACTCGTTGAGCCTTAAATCGTGCTCTGAAAAATTTTTTGCGACCAGTGATTTATCAGGCCAAAACGGCGGGCACTCTGGCTTAAGCCATGAATACTCACCTTGGCTTAGATCAAACAAATGTAAATGAGGATCAATTATTTTCATTTTTAATTTATCTGCACAGCGCTACTGCGCGGTATAACCGCCGTCAATCACTTGTAAACTACCAGTAATAAATTTAGCTTTATCAGACGCTAAAAAGTGTACTAATTCAGCCACTTCTTCTGCTTTTCCAAGTCGTCCTAAAGGTTGTAAAGCTGCTTCTTCTGCATGTACTTCAGCTTTATTGGCACCTGATTTTTCACAATAACGATTAATAGCTTGATGATAAAGTGGCGTTTCAATTGTTCCGGGACACACAGCATTAGCACGAATATTAAATTGTGCGTAATCGAGCGCGGTAGTTTTTGCCATTGAGGCTAAAGCGGCTTTACTTAAGTTGTAAGCAAAAGAGTTATGTTTAGCGATGAGTGCTTGATCTGACGACATTAATATTATCGCGCCATTCTGTTGTGCTTTCATGGCCGGCAATACTGCTTTAATCGCTGCGTAGGCACCTTTTACATTTATATTAAATACGCGCTCTAAATCAGCTTCACTGGTGTTTTCTATTGCGCCTGAAAAATGTATGCCGGCGTTAGAAACTAATACATCAATAGCATGCTCTTTTGCAATATTGCTAATTATGTCATTAACTTGAGTAACGTCAGTAATATCACAATAACAAAAGCTTCCAATACTCGATGCGGTAATATCTAAGTTAAATACTTGGTAATTATTGTCTAAAAACAACTTAACAATGCTTAAACCAATACCTGAGCTGCCACCAGTAACAATACAAACTTTTTTCATAATGATAATATTAAAATGATTTTGTGAAATAATATCGTTTACTCGCATTAATACCAATGGAAATAATAAATTAATCACTTTAAAACGCTTTTTGTTTACTCCGCTTATTCATTCAGAAAGTTTCTATTAATGGTAAAAAGGTATGAAATTGAAAAACCTAAAAGAAAGATTAAAAATGTATTACGTGATGAGCCTATTCAGTGTGGTTTTCGCCTTATTTGGCTTTAGCTATAATGCTTGGCGTATGGAAGTGAGCGAGGAAAATAATAATATTCGAACCGCGGCATTTGAAGTATTGTCACACTTGGGTGAATTAGAGCATATTATTTTATCGGCGCATTATGACAATGATTTAATTCATGGCAACCCAAGGAAAGGTTGGGTTAAAGTTGGCTTAGTTGCCGATTTGAGTGCCTTAATTACCCCTGAGGTAGCTGATAAAGCAATAAAGTTGAAAGCACAGTGGGCTGACTCTTGGCATTTAATGACTGCCGATGAAATTGTTGTGACTGAGCTAGTCGCCAGTATAGACGAAACTCGCATGGCGATAAAAATAGTGCTAAAGCAAATGAGCTAATCAGCACTTGCTTTTATGAATGAATTTTCGTCATCAGCAGCTATAAATTAACCTATAAACACGGATGACGATTTTATACTGGTTATTGTTTTTAATACCTTAATTACCCACTTTATTTGCACAGCTGTTACAAATACCCAAAAGCTCAAATTGCGCGTCAATTAGCTGAAAGCCTACCGAAGAAACGGACTCATTAAGCTCTTTTGTTAAAGCAGGGTTCATACCTATTTCTTGGGCGTCACCACAGCTTTTACAAACAACAAAATATTGATCTTTATGATTATGTTTACAGGCAAGGTGCGAGCAAACAATGTATTTATTCAATGTAGGCAGCTTATGAACTAGTTGCATTTCAATGAAAAAATCAAGAATACGATATACCGACATTGGCTGAATTTTTTGCTCGCTATTTTGATTATATAATTCAACTAAGTCGTAAGCAGAAAGTGGATGTTCTGCGCGAATCAAGTTTTCGAGAATATCGCTGCGCTTATCTGTGAATCGACCACCAGCAGCCTTACATTTTGCCTCAGCGTTTTGTAATAATTTCTCAATCACGTTTACTTCCTCATAACTTTTAGTATCTTTTATCAGACACGATATCGGGCATATTAGCTGAAGTTGCAGCTATATGCATGCTCAATATGGACAATTACATTAGTTGTGCCAACCAATTGCATTATAAGTACCTGTCATTATCATTCAACTCTGCCACCTAATAATATTTACAGTGGGCATTATGTAATATTAGGTTTGCCACTTCTAAATAGAATCACTTTGTTCGCATTTATGACTTTAGCTGTTGGTTTTATTTTAGGTCAGCTGATAGCCAATAGCGGATAACGCTGTAAAAATTGCCAACAAAAGCTGTTCGAAGGATTCGGCTAAAAACGTTTTACTCTTTGCTGAGTAGTATTTGCTTAGAGTGACTAGGCTGCATACTATCCGCCGCAATTAAAACGCTTTAATCTCTAACAAAATTTAACCGCGAAAGATCAACAGAACCTAGATATTTTTCTATTTGGTGCGATTTTTTACTTCTTCATAATGCATCATAAGATTATAGGTAGAGCTATCGTGACTGGAGGCAATAGAGTTATTATGAAGCTCTTTTTCAATTCTACTGGCTAAACCTTTACCCAGTTCTACTCCCCATTGGTCAAAAGAGCATATTTGCAAAATAATGCCTTGAACAAATATTGTATGTTCGTAAATAGCAATTAAACTACCAAGGGTAAATGGCGAAATTTTATTCATTAATAAAGTATTGGTTGGCCTGTTACCTTTGTGAACTTTATGTGGTGCGACTTTATCTATGTAGCTAGGTGTGCGTCCTTTTACTATTAAATCGCCCCTAACTTGTTGCTTGCATTAAAGCTTGAGTTTACGCGAAAAAATTAGACATGAGGGCTTCATGGTGCCCTTTAATAGGCGTGACACTTTCTACAGAACCAATAAAGTCGGCCGGAACAATATTATTACTTTGATGTAAATATTGATAAAAAGCATGTTGACCATTAATACCTAATTCTCCCCATATTGAAGGAACGGTTGGATAAGTGATCGCTTCACCATCCCAATTAACCGATTTACCATTACTTTCCATCTCAGCTTGTTGCAGATAAGCAGATAGCATGTGTAAGGATTGATCGTAAGGTAAAATAGCTTGGGATTGCGCACCTAAAAAGTGTAATTCCATAGGCTGAGTAACGCTAATATTACCGGAATATTCTTTTCTATTGGTGTATTACAAAAATGGCAATCTATTTCATAAGCACCATCTAATAGCGCTTTGAAATTATCAAAACCAAGATTGATAGCAATAGGTAGGCCGATAGTAGACCATAATGAAAATCGTCCGCCGACCCAATCCCACATATCAAAGACATTTGCTGCAGATATGCCATATTTCATAGCGTTTTCTTTATTGGCAGTAATGGCGATAAAATGTTTTTCAATTACGGAATGATCAAATGAAGACGCCGTTAGCCACTTTATCGCTGTTTTAGCGTTTAGCATGGTCTCTGTCGTAGTAAATGTTTTACTCGGCACAATAAATAGCACTTTTTCTGGATTTAATGGCCGTAGTACTTCAGCTATTTGAGTACCATCAACATTCGACACATAATGGACGTTAACGCAGTTATCACTAAACCTTTTTAATGCCTCCGTCACCATTTGAGGTCCCAAATTAGAACCACCAACGCCAATATTTACTATATCGGTGATACGCTTACCCGAATATCCTCGCCATAAACCTTGACGAATATCTTCACTAAACTTTTTAACTTGTTCTAGTGTTTTTTCGATGTCTTCTGAAATATTTTTGCCATCTACCCAAAGTGGTCTTTTAGAATGATCCCTTAATGCTGTATGCAAAACAGCACGATCTTCAGTTTTGTTGATACGTTCACCGCTGAACATTTTTTCACGCCATTTTTCTACTTCACACTCTTTGGCTAGATCGGTTAATAGCGTAATAGTTTCTTCTGTGATCGCATTTTTAGAATAATCTAATAGTATAGAGGGCAGTTTTATTGAAAATTTACTAAATCGCTGGCTATCTTTGGCGAATAAGTCCTTCATTTGTTGATTTTTCATTAGTTGCGCATGTTTGGTTAATTGTTGCCAACTATTAAGATTTTCTCTAGATTGCATGTCGATCCTAGGTAAGTATCAATAAGTTATGTCGAATATTAGATATCAGTTAAGTGTGGTAATGCCGTGAAGGCCCCTTTTTTCTGACAGGTAAAAGCACCACAGTTAGCACCAAATAACACCGCAGAAGAAACGTGTTCACGTTGCTCAATAATTTCATATAATGAATTTATATTTTCATGTTCTCCCAGAGATTTGGCGAGTGAAAATAGAAATCCTGAAATAAAGCTATCACCGGCTCCAGTAGTATCAACGGGAGATATTTTAGGTACTGTAAGCATTATTGAAAAACTAGCGCAAGTTACTTGAACAGGGTTTGGACCATCAGTGATGACAATAAGTTTAGCGCCAAGTAATAGTAATTGTTGTACATAAAAATTGACATCAACCTGCTTTATTTCTGCTAAGTATTCGGCTTCGTCTTTACTCAATTTGACTATATCGCTCGCTTCGATACATGCTTCAACTCGGGACATCAATAGGGATAAGTCATGCCAAAGCTGTTGACGTAAATTTACATCAAAGCTAATTAATACGTTATTTCTCTTAGCATTTCTTATCGCGTAAAGTGTATCACTATACATTGGCTGGCTAGTTAATGTGTTTGAACAAAAATGAAAAAAACCAATGTTTTGCCAGTTAATTTTATTAACTTGAGATATGCCATATTGCATGTCGGCAGTATTATGTCGATAGAAATTAAATGTTCTCTCACCACGAGAGTCTAAGCTAACTAATACTAATGCGGTATTTGCGCCTTCTATTCTTTTAACGAAATCGGTATTAACGCCTTCATTTTCTAGCGATTGCATGAGCATGTTACCAAAATTGTCTTCGCTAATACCTCCAGCAAAGTATCCTGTTCCACCTAACTTAGCATAGGCTACTGCGACATTGGCAGGCGCGCCTCCAGCTAACGGAATATAACTTGGGTCATTGACTGACGTTGGCAGAAAATCGACCAACACTTCGCCATAACTGAGTAAAGAAAACATAGATTCACCTTGAAAAAAAGCCCATATAAAATGGGCTTGTTCATACTGTACTGTTACTTACGTTGTTAATGACAAATTAAAAGTCGTATTTAAGCGTAATACTACTTGTTCTGCCGTTAATCGTTCTTGCTCTGATAATATCATTCGCAGGAATGTTACCTTCTTCAGCTTCTGTTATACCTGTAGTGTCAAACAGGTTATTAACATTTAAAGCAATGCTAAACGTGTCTGAAAGGTAATATTGAGCGAAGGCATTTACTTGCGTGTAGCCATCAAATTTAAGGATGTCATCTGCACTTTGATCACCACCATCTTGCGCATAAGCTTCTGAGGTACCTATTAAACTAAGACCCGCAGAGCCTTGTTCAAAGTTATAGCGCGTAGTTAGTGAATAAACAAAGTCAGCTTGTCTTCTTGGTGTATTTCCCACTGAGGCTGCATTTACGCCATCTTTGGTAATTTCTGCATCAGTCCAAGTAACGTTACCGCGAATGTCAAAATTACCGATGTAGTAAGCACTTTCTAACTCAAGACCATATGATTCATATACACGGTCAAAGAATTTTTGGCTTGTTGCTTCAAAATTTTGTTCTTGTGTTTCAGCAAAGAAAGCCGTCGCAAATACTGATAGTTTATCTTGGCGAAACTTAATGCCGGCTTCGAACTGATCAACTTCATCAACAGCATCTTCATCGGCTACTGAGCCATCAGCGGCAATTTTACCAAAAGCTAAACGGTCAGCATTAGCGGTACCGCCATGGCTTAGTCGGCCAAAAACAGCTAAATCGTCATTTACAATGTAGTTAGCACCAATTGAGTAAGATGTGTAGCTCCAATCGTAATTAACAATAGAAGGTGCACTATTATTTACTGAAGATACGCTCATTTCAGGCACTGATATCTCGCCATCTCTGTTCATGTCTATTTCAGATTGCACTGCACCAGCATATGTACCTGTGGCTTCACCGCTGTCATGACGAACACTTGCATCGATAGTAAAATCACCAAAAACTGAGTTAATGGCAATATAAGGGGCTGTTACATCATATTGAAGGTCGTAGTTACGTGTACAGCAGTTGCCCCACGCTGGAACACCATAAGCAATTAAACCACTATCAGAAAAGCTTGTACCGTCAGCCGCTGCAACATTAACAAGTGCTGCGTTGTCGCCTTTCACTTCTGATAAATAAGAATTCCAAAGCCATGATTGCTCGATATTTTGTAATGACTTGTAATAACCAAAAGTGATGTTGGTATCACCAATAGTTTTTAAGATTTTTAAGTCATTAACCATAAAATCTAAGTTGCTCATTTCAACATCAAAAGTATGAATGCGCATTAAGTTAGCGCCAGTATAAACATTACCTTGTTGAGGCCCATTAGCATAAGTCAATTGAGCACCTGAACCCGCTAAGCTATCAGCAAGCGTTTGACTATCTTGAATGCTTTCTGGAAATGGCGAGGTAAAACTACCTTTCGTGCTTGACGTTCTAAATCTGTTTTCAATCGACCAGTCATTACCTAAGTCAAATACAGCCTCTAAACCAACAGAGTCAACTGTTGGGTTCATACCATCACGTATGTCTGCACGGCGAAGGTTACCATCACCGTCAGTGCTTAATATTGAGGTGAAATATGCTGAATGAGGCGTATCTGATGAAGGGTCGAAATTACCCACTGACTTGCCATTTGAACTGGCTGGCATGGGTAGGTAAGCAATGGTTTTATCATCCAAGTGCTTGTAATAAAGTCTCACGTAACCTTTATCAAATTCTTTGGTAATGTTGGCTTTAATTTGTCCGCCTTTATTACCGGTATAACCCGCTTCTCTTGGTCCTTCACCTTGACGATAAAAACCACCCAGATGGAAATACATGCTGTCGTTTAGCTCGCCGCCAAACTCAAAATCTGTACGGGTATGATCGTAATCTAAACCAATGGTTGTCGCTATGCTGCCAGAATCCGACTCACCTGTTTTACTGATGATATTAATGATGCCGCCCGGAGCATTTGTGGCGAGAGTAGAAGCCGAACCACCACGAATTGATTCGATTGATGACATTGTGCTATCGAGTCTAAGGAAAATATCGGCATTACCAAAAGCTATATCACCAAATTGTAGAATGGGTAATCCATCTTCTTGTAATTGTAAGAATTTTGCGCCACCAGCTGCCACAGGAAGACCACGAACAGCAATATTTGCGTTACCTTCACCACCAGACGATTCAGAGCGAATACCAGGGATTGATCTAAAAGCTTCGGCTGAGCTTCTCGGTGTTGTTACTTCAATTTGATCAGCAGACAAGCTACTTACTGAGACACTTGATGCCATAACAGTAGAGCCTTTACCTGCAGCACCCGTTATAACTATGCGTTCAAAATCTAAGCCCTTTTTTTCTACTGCGGCTTCATCGGTTATTTCTGCGGCACTTAAGCTTGAGCATATAGCTAAAGTTAATGTGCTCAATAGTAATTTTTTATATGCGAACTGTTGCATTTGGTCACCCCATGTTGCTTTTATAGTATGTTTTTAATTATTAAAATAGTTATGTTTGATACTGTAATCAACTTAATCGATTAAGTTGATTATTATTTAAAATGTGATTACTTTGCAAGCACTTTTTAAATTTTATTTATTTATTTCTATTATTTATTGATAATTATGATTATTTTTAGATAGAGCAACTAGCAGCTATTGTTAATATATTAGCTGTAGATAAATTTTGAATAGTTATACGTCTTAACTCAGTATTTGCCTGGGGAGCTTATCCCTATAAAGTTCTTCTCCTATACCAGCTTATTGATTACTTAAGCTGTTAACGAATAAAGGGCATAAGTAAATTTTCACTTATGCCCTTTATATTATATAACCTTGCTAGCTTAGCTACGACGCTCAGCTAAATCACATTCAATTTGTGTTAATTGAGTACGGTCAATTTTATAGAAAAGTATCAACACGGCTCCCAACAAAAAGAATACCGCGGGCAATATATTAAACATGTAACGAATACCTTCAATTGATTCAGATGTTTGAGTTTGATTAGCAACAAAGCCAAATGCAGCAAGAATAAAACCCGGTAATGCACCACCTACAGCAGAGCCAAACTTCAATGAGAACATAGAAGCTGACACCGTTAAACCTGCACTATTGTTACCTGTTTTCCACTCTCCATACTCTACACAATCGGTATACATGGTGAATAGCAAGGTGATTGCAATACCAAAGGTAATAATCCCTAGGGTGTGAACTATAGTCGTAAGTGCGACATTATCTGGGGAGATAGTAAAGCCGAAAAATAATAATATTGCATGGGAAAAGTTAGTAACAAACATTAATTTATGTTTCTCAAAGCGTACGACAAGCATAGGGGTAATCAGCGCACCAAATAGCTGGCCTAGTAAACCACATGAAATAATAAATGTGGTTTGATCCATCCACAAAAACACATTACTTCCATCGTCATTCATATAGTATTTTGTGTAATAAGCGATTGATGCAAACCGTGCAACCAAGCCAACAACAACAAAAACCCCAGTGCCAACCAGTATCAACCAAGACTTGTTCTTCAGTAAGGCCGACAGATCATCCTTGATACTAGCCTCATGCTTTTTAGGCATTACTCTCTCTCTGGTGACTGCAAAGGTATACCAAAAAACAGCAACGGAAAGCACTGCAAATAAAATGATAGTTAAGCGAAAACCAAGTAGTTCATCGCCACCACCTAAAAACTCAACTAAAGGCTTAGCGGAAGCTCCAACCACTAGTGAGCCTAATGAGGCAAAAATAAATCTAAATTGTGCTGCTTTAGTCCGCTCGCCTGATTCAGGATGAATAACTGCCATGAGCCCTGAATAAGGAACATTAATCGCGGTATAAGCAAGCATGACTAATGAATAAGATACGTATGCAAAAATTAATTTACCAGTGTCACCGAATTCAGGCCCTAAGAATAAAAGGTAACCAAGTAATGCATAAGGAACTGCCATCCAAAGCAAGTAAGGGCGGTACTTGCCCCACTTAGTGGTTGTGCGATCTGCAAGTAAGCCCATAGCAGGATCACTAATGGCATCAATTACTTTTGTCACCAATAACATAGTTGCTGCCGCAGCAGCAGAAATACCGTACACATCCGTGTAATAATAAAGCAGGAACAGCGCAAAGAACCCCATATAGAAGTTTGAAGCCATATCCCCCATGCCATACCCTACCTTTTCTTTAAAAGATAATGGCTCCGTATTTAATTTTGTTGTCATAATTATAATTCCCCTAACTACACTCTAAACAAAAATTAACAATACAGTTAACGCTTTGTAGTGTGTATATTTTACTATGCAATACGATTGATTTTTATTGTTGATGGTTTTTAATCTAACAGAGCCAAAAATATAAAGGGCTTTTAGCAAAATAATAGCCAAAAAATTAACACCTTATTCAATGCGTATTCAATTCTTATCGTCTTAACAACTTAAAAAGTAAAAATTATTCTTGATTAAAGTTGCATAGTATATAAACATAAGCCTTAATCGATTAAGATGCAACTTGAAATTAAATGGTAAAGTTATGAAAAATAATGTTCAGCTAATCACCTACATTGATAGGTTAACCGGTTCAGATACTAAAACATTAAACAATATTCTAAATGATCAACTGGCAGATTTATTCTCTGGTATTCATTTATTACCATTTTATTACCCTATTGACGGTAGTGACGCAGGTTTCGACCCGATAGATCACACCCAAGTTGACAGCCGATTAGGCAATTGGGACGATATAAAAGTATTAGGTGAAGGACATGAATTAATGGCCGACCTTATCGTAAATCATATGTCGGCTAAGTCTAAAGAATTTCAAAGTGTATTGCAGTATGGTAAAGAATCTCCATATTGGGATCTGTTTTTAACAAAAGATAAAGTGTTCCCTAATGGCTTAAGTAAAAGTGATGCTGACAAAATATACCGCCCTAGACCAGGCAGTTGCTTTACCAACTTTGCGTTACCTAATAATGAAAGTGCCGACTTTTGGACAACGTTTACTGATAATCAAATAGATATAGATATTACATCAGAGAAAGGTAAAGAATATTTAATTCGTATTTTAAAAACATTTTCTGAAAATAATATTAAAATGATCCGCTTAGATGCGGCAGGTTATGCGCTTAAAAAAGCAGGAACCAGTTGCTTTATGCTAGATGAAACTTTTCAGTTCATTGATGAGCTAAGTAAGGCAGCAAATGATTTAGGCATTGAAACACTGGTAGAAATTCACTCTTATTATCAAACTCAAATTGAAATTGCACAACGTGTTGACCGAGTTTATGACTTTGCTTTACCGCCTTTAGTGTTACATAGCATTTTTACTAAAGACTTTACCGCACTAACAAAATGGTTAAATATTTCGCCCAAAAATTGTATTACAGTGTTAGATACACATGATGGTATTGGTATCATTGATGTGGGCCCTATGAATGGAAAACCTGGCTTACTCAATAATGATGAAATTGACAATCTCGTGGAAACTATTCATGTTAACAGTGCTGGTGAAAGCCAAAAAGCAACAGGAGCCGCCGCGAGTAATGTCGATTTATATCAAGTAAATTGTACTTATTACGATGCACTTGGCCAAAGTGATTTTGACTATTTAGTTGCCCGAGCTATTCAGTTTTTTGCACCAGGAACCCCGCAGGTATATTACGCAGGTTTGTTGGCGGAGAAAAATGCCATGGAATTATTATCTAAATCGAATGTGGGTAGGGATATTAATCGTCCGTACCTTGATAGTGCCGATATTGAAGCAGCGCTAAAGAAACCGTTTACCAAAGCAATGATCGAACTTATTAGATTACGTAATGATTGTGCAGCTTTTAATGGTGAGTTTTCGATTGTCAGTGAAAAACCTAAATTAAAAATGTCGTGGAAATACGAGCAGCAGAGCATCACGCTAAAGGTTGATTTAGTAGAAAGTATCGCACATATTGAAATAAATGAAGATAATAGCTCCCGTACTATCTGTTTAAATAACCTGTTGAACTTGTCGTAAGTAATGATGTATTACATATAATACTAAATAGATATTAATACAGCGTTTTTTATATCGTAAAATCAGTAGTATAATAATCAGCAACTCTATAGTTGCTGGTTTTTTATTAAAATAACGGTAAAAGGTAAACATGACTGACAAGAAAGTTTGGACGCTTAAAAGTGTTGCTAAAGAACTGGGGGTATCAAATGCCACCGTTTCAAATGCATTCAATAGACCTGACCAACTATCCAAAAATAAACGCATTGATATTCTTGAGTCGTGCAAAAAACTAGGCTATACAGGTCCAAATAAAGCAGCCCAATCGTTAAGAAAAGGTCAGTCGAATATTGTGGCTTTGGTGCTGCCAGACAGCCTTGAATATATGGTAACAGACTCGGTAGCAAGTGACTTTGTGAAAGGGGTTTCGTCGGTTTTAGAGAAAAATAAAGTCAACTTACTTTTGTTTTCAGGTATATCAGATAATATTAATACTGTTGCTGATTTTGTTGATGGCTTTATTTGTTACGGCTCACCTAGAAATCCAGAATTAATAGAACAGCTAAGAGTAACTTCGAAAAAAGTCGTCACTGCCGATTTTGATATAGACCGTAATGCCTCTGTTGGAATAGACAATGAAAAAGCGGCTTATGAGATTGCAAAACTAGCCATTAAATCAACTGATGATGAAATTGCCATTTTAGGCTTAAGGCTACTAGAATCAGATCTAACGTGTCGTGTATATGAATTACCTACGACTAGTAATGCCTTGTGTTCTATCTCTCATCAGCGTTTAAATGGTTACAGACAAGCACTTAAAGATTCGAATGTTAATTTAAGGTCGGATCGTGTTTGGAACCTTCCTAAAAGTAATCATCATTTTGCATTAATTGCGGCTAGAGAAGCACTAACATCAACCCCTCGTCCTGATGTTTTACTTTGCATGAGTGATATTATTGCCTTGGCGGCAGTTAAAGAAATTCATGCAATGGGTCTTAAGATACCTGAAGATATTAGAGTGGTTGGCTTTGACGGCATTGATGAAGCTTTACGCTCAACTCCAGCAATAACTACTGTGCATCAAAATAGTGAAGAGAAAGGCATTAAAGCTGCTGAGCTATTTATTAATAGAGCTACTAACTCAGTTGTGATTTCTTATCACATAGAACATGGTAAAAGTTGCTAACCGACTATTTATTGCTCCGCCTTAGATATTGTGCATTAAAACCTGTGGGGTCAGGTTCGTTGAAATGCCAGCAATGTTGTTTACCTCATTAGCGTCAGATATTTTGAATTCACTTAAGTATTATTTGTCGGTTCACTTATCGCTTGATAAGCCAAGGCTAATGTCCGCAATCGTATCTAAGCAGGTTATTTATTCTGATAAGTTTACGCCTAAATTAAGTCCTTTCTGTGGCAAAAGTGTGCATTAGGATTGTTCACCATATCCAAAGATTAGAGTGCTAATAATGTGGAAATATTATTGGTAAAGTTAAATGTAATTCGTGATTATAGTCAGAGTTTTTTCCACTCAATATCTTAGGCAACAACTGAAGCAATATTAAAGGCAAAGAAAAATAGGTGTGCGCGTAACATTTTTTTAAACACAAAAAATGATGTCAAAGTAGTTTTTATAAGTCAAAAGTGATATGTTGTATCATAACTTTTATGGGCTTGGTTTGAATTTAGCTTAAAGATTAAAAATACAAATAATAAAGACTTTATTTGTAACCCATTTACCACCTAAATAAGGACACCTTGAATGATCCAAGTTCAACAGCCAGCGGATAAAATTGCTATAAGTTTGTCAGTTTTATGTGCTATTCATTGTTTTGCTACGCCAATGTTAATGGTTTTTGTACCTTCGCTGGCAGGTTTATTAATAGAGCCTGAATTACTGCATATGTGGTTGGCTATTGGGGTTTTGCCGATCAGTGTTTTTGCCTTAACGCTTGGCTGTAAAAAACATCGTAAAGTGCAAGTTTTGGTACTTGGTTTTATCGGCTTGGCGTTTATGTTAACTGCTGTTGCTAGTGGGGCGTTAGGCTTGGGTGAAAATGCTGAAAAAGCACTTACCTTATTGGGGGCTACGTTAATTTCAGGTGCGCATTTTTGGAATTATCGTCTATGCCAACAGCATAAAAAGTCGTGTGATTGTCACTAATGCTGTATTTATGCTGAATGGGTTTTGATACTAAAATAGTTATTATTAAAAAAGAAGCATATTTAACACAGTGAGATGAAATAGATAGTTAGCAACTTATATTACAAAATAAGATAAGTTGCTAACCTGAGCTTAACGTTTATTTTGCCAACTCAACCAATACCGCAGTGTACATTTTTAAGTTTAAAATAAATTGCTCCATGGTAATAAACTCGTGCTCTGAATGGCCGGTGTATTTGTTATTGGGCATTGAAGGGCCGAAGCTAACTGCGTTAGGAAATAAACGTGAGTTTGTGCCTCCGCCAATAGCAATTGGCTTGGCATCTTTAATACCTGTAAAATGACTAAATACAGCTAATAACGTATCAATATGGGGAGCATCTTTTTGTACAAAAGGGTCGCCAATATAGTGTTCTAACTCTTTTACGTTTGCATCAAATTTGTTATTCCAATTTTGCACGGCTTGATGAATTTCTGTCGTTAACGCTTGTTTACTTTTACCTTGCGGGCGACGCAGGTTAATGTTTAATTCAATGTTTTCATCGTGCTGTTTTATTACCGTAGGTGAAAAAGTCATAGGGCCCATAAAATCATCGTGATAAGCGATATTGCCGAATTTTTTACCTTCTAAACCTAAGCCAATATTATCATTAATAAAGTTAACTAAAGTGCCTGGGCCGTTATTTTCCCAGCGAGTGTTTGATAATAAATCGGCTAAGTAAGGTATCGCATTTACCCCTTCGTCAGGTTTTGAAGAGTGAGCTGATTTCCCTAAGGCATTTATGGTTAACGTGCTGTCTTTTAATTCAAGATCAAAACTTACACCTTGATAACTGCGAGCTTTACGCATCAGTCGTTGCAGCACAACGATATTAGCATTTTCAATAGTTACGCTAGCATCTTCAGGAATTTGGCTACCGAAAAAACCACCACTAAATGCACTAATATACGGCGATATGGTTGGTATTTCTTGCTTGTTAAACACTAACTTTACTGTGCCGTAACCTTTCTCAGCTGTTACTACGGGGTATTCAGCGTCAATAGTGATATTGGTTTGTGGTAAATCATGGGTTTTTATATAAGCTTTAAGTGGCTCCCAATCAGACTCTTCTGCCATATAAACATAAAGCTCAATACGCTTATTAAGCGTTATATTTTTATCTTTTATCGCTTTCATTGCATATAGCGCGGTAGAAATAGGACCTTTATCGTCTTCTGTGCCACGGCCAATTAATCGTCCTGGCTCGGTGGTGGTATCAAGCTCAAAGGGCGACTTGGTCCATTTTGCAGCATTAACGGGTTGTACGTCGCCGTGTGTAATTATGCCAACACGCTCTTTTTGCGCACCTAAGCCAATTACTACTACATAACCTTCATCGAGGTAATCTAACCCAAGTGCTTGTGCTTGTTTTTTAAGCTCGGCTTTAAAAGCAACATGCGCGGGATTATCATCAACCGAAACGCCATCTTCAGCAACGGTATTATGTTTTACTAGCTCACGTAGGCTATCGACCATCGCTTGCTGATAGGTTGCTACAGCATAGTCAGCGGTACTTTTTGCACTATCGCTAATTTGTGTCGATTCAGTGTTATTAGTGCCAGTGGCGTTAACCTCTGTGCTCAATGTTAAAGACATAAGCCCAAAAGTAATAATTGATGCAGATAAAAGTGTTAGTTTATTAAGCAAAAGGTGCTCCAGTAATTGGTGGTTCAATTTTTCTTGTCGCTATATTAACGTAAGTTATACTAAGCAGACTAATTTATTGATCATCTTTGAATGCGCTATCAATTTAATTTTTGCACTGTGTTCAATCGTATCACTTCGTTATTACTCGCCAATATGCTCATGCATTACGCTAGCTTACAATATTTATGTAAGAATCAATCACACGCCTTAAACTCGAATTATTGCCTTCATTGAATGAGGATAAAATATTTAATCCGTTTACTATTAAATTAGCATGACAGAAACCAGTAGACTCGATTTTTACAGATAAGTTTAATTGTTTTAAATAATGAGTTACTTAGGCAGGTAATATTTTTAATACTCCAAATAAAGGGTATTAAATGAAATAAAAAAGGCTACAAATTAAGGTAGCCTAAAAGCAAGTTTTAACTCAAACTTACGCTAGCTCACTTGTTTAACGTAAGTGGCTAGTTATCACATTCTTGCTATTGCAGTTGCGCTTCAAAAGTTAGGAATACGCCACCTTGTTCTTTATCTGCTAAGGTTTTGTTTTTAGCGTCTTGCTCATATTCAGCAATCAATAAATAACGACCGGCTTGTGCTGGGGTAAACGTAATTTCACCATTTTTGTCAGTGGTTAATTTTAATACGTTAGGGGCGTTGCGGTAACGCGCACCGTCTGGTGCAATTTCAACTTCAACACCGGCTTGCACTTTGCCATGATAAGTAAAAGCAAAAGTAGCTGGCTCATGCTCTACAATTTCTGCCGGATGTGTTTTTGGTAATAGCTCCAGAAACTGGCCGTCGCTCGGGTAGTTTTCAGTAGGGTTATTCATCGTAATGTAAGTTTCTACACGTGTTAGTCCGTAAGTGGTTTGTAAACCAGTGGCATTAGCCGGGATCATGGCTTTCAATTCTGCTTTATTGGCACGGGCACGTTTGCGTTTATCAGCAACCTTATAACTGGAGAAGTAACTCGCACTGGCATTATTGGTTATTTTGTAAGTACCGCTATCTTTAATAAAATAGTCAGCTACTGATTTTCTATGGGCTTTGTAGCTTGAAGAAGGGCGAGTACTTTTACCTGACGGCATAACAATACTCATGTTATCGATACTCAATGCTTTATCAACATTAAATACTTCGTTTGAAGCAGAAGCGTCAATGGCGATCCACTCGCCTTGCTCTGACGAAAGCGTAAAGTGACTTGGTAATAACCAACGTGAATGCGCGCTAGCTTGGCTACTAATGGCAACAGCCAAGAAAAATAATAGTGATTTTGTTAAGTTCATTTGAGCTCCTAAGGTGTAACAGTAAAAGTAATGTTGCCAGTTTCGGCGGTTTCATTGAGGGTGAAATGCTGTGCTTTGTTGTCGAGTGTAAAAGCCTGCTTAAGCAATACTCGGCCGCCTTTCTCTCGTACTACTTCAATATAAAGTGTGTAATCTCCTGCAGGCAGGGCTTGTTGTTGATCGTTAGTGGCTTTAAACGACAATGGAAATGTTCCTGCAGCATGTGTTGCTGAGGTTATTGCATCAACGAGCTTGGCATCTTTTCGGCCTACGTTGCGCCACCAACGGCGAATATCTTTCAGCCATTTAGGCTCTTTTCGCCATAGTATGAGCGTTCTAACCGGCTTTCTTTTGGTGTTTTCTAACCAAGCGGCAACATAAGGAGGGTGGTATTCACCTTGTTGCTGCTTTAGCGTTAATTTTATTTCCAAATTAGCGGGGCGGTTTTCATTGGCTTGTGCTGATGCTGGCAAAATAAATAACAGGCTAAAAAATACCAGTAAGACTATTTTGCTGATGCTATTGGCATGGTTTGATATAAAATTATTCATAAGGTGTATAAAGTCCTTTTAAGCAAAGTAAATAATACTCAAAATGGCCAGTAATGTGCTGCTAACACTAACCATTAAAGTGCGATGAAAACGTTTTTGTGGCATGGCTAAAATAAAGCCCGTGATGGCAAAAACAATAAAAAGTACGCTGGAAAGATCGATAATCCAGCCCCAAAAATTACTGGTGTTTCGGCCTTTATGTAAATCGTTAAGCACAGCCCACCAGCCGTAATGGGTTTGTTCATAAAAAGCGTCACCGGTTTCAAGTTCAACGGCAATGCTGGTGCTTTTTCCTGCCTGTTTAATGCTATAAAATAATTCACCTGACATGAGTTCGGGTTTTATTTCTGTTAAGGCAACTCCAAAAGCTTGCTCAACTTCATGAGTAATAAATTGCTGTTGTTTAGTTGTTACTTTGTCATCGTTAAGCGCAAGCTCGGCAATGGTATTGATCGTTAGTTCGCTTTCTACTACCTTCGCTTTATAACTACTAAACCATTCAGGGTGATTTAATGTGATGCCTGTAACTGAAAAAAACAGTAACAAGGTCAATAACGCCATAGACACATAAACGTGAATAAGCCGGGCAAGATTTAAGGTTTTTTTAGAAGGCTTCATTAAGACTTACTTTCTTTATTAATGTTATTTAAATGCGATTGAAATATTTTTAAAAAGGGAATAAATAGGTAAAAACCATAAAAGGCGACCTACGTAAAGTGTGTCGCCTTAACATGAGTTATTTACTAAATTTTCACTAGAATGCCAACTGAGCCGCTAAACGAAAGCTAATGCCATCAGCTGCTGTTACACTCGTGGTTCCGCCGCCAATTAAGTATTTTTTGTCTAGCAAATTATTAATGTTAAAGCGCAGGTGGAGTTCATGCTCTTTAATATCCATTTGATAAGTTGCTCCGACATCAATGCGGGTGTAACTGTCTTTTTTAATGGTGTTTTGATTGTCTGCAAAGCGAGAACCTTCGTAAAATGCACCAGCATTAAAGGCAAGCTTTTCAGTTAACTCGTAGCGTGACCATAAAGCAGCAGACCATTCAGGCACATCAACCGGTGTATTGCCTTGATATAATGCGTCGCGTTCATATTCAGCGTCGATATTGATCAACGATGACATAATAAATAGTTTGTCATTAATGGCACCTTGAGCGCCCAATTCAAAACCTTTATGGCGTTGCTCGCCTGCTTGCGTTGTGCGAGTTTCAAATGCAGAATCAATCAGATCTTCTTGAATTAACTTACCCATTTTGCTGATATCAAAAATAGCGCCACTTAGCAGAAGTCTGTCGTCAACAAGTTGCCATTTTACGCCGATTTCGCTTTGCTTAGATTCCATAGCTTCTAGTTTCATACCATGGTTGATATCAGTATCGTTATCTAATTTTTCGCTACTTTGCGGTTCAAAACCTTCGGTGTAGCTGTAGTAAATAGTGGCTTGTTCAGAAGGGTGATACAGCACACCAAACTTAGGCAAGAAAGATTCATTATCAGCACCTTCTTTGTTTTGTTTGTCGTAACGACCACCAAATGAAACCTGCCAAGTGTCGTTAAAAGTAACTAAATCTTGTACATAAATACCGTAGTAGTCGTATTCGCTATGAGAAGTTCTGTCTGGGTTTTTATAACTAATATCTGGCTTTGGTGGCTCGGCTTGTCCTGCTGCATAAGTAATGGCTGTGCCATTAGCTTTAACTTGATCATAAGAATAATCTAGCGAGTTAGCACCGATTAAAAGCTGATGACTAACACCTGCAAATTCAAACTCGCCAACAAAGTCGACAAAGGCCGTAGTAAATTGCCAGTCATCAAAGCGATCATAAGGGTTTGAGGTATAGCTATCGCCTTCAACATTAAAAGTACTGCCATTTTTTGGCGCAGATTCAAAACGTTGGCGTTCAAAGGTTTGCTTGTTGTAGCCAAGCGTTACTTGCCAGGCATCACTTATATTATAATTAATATCAGCGCCGTAGTTTTCAACATCAATATCGGTAAATGCCCAAGACATATCACGAATAGTTTTACGATCGCCAATTAAATCGCCGTCTTCATTTAACCAACCACCAGTGTCTAATCCGGCTTTGTCGTTAGTGTAGTCATAGTGCACACTCAATGCTAAATCGTCTGAAACATCATAATCAACAACAAGTGCACCTAAGAAACGATCACGTTCACGTTGATCGCCGTTTTGATATTCACGTTGATAAGTAACATCTTGCTTGACTAAAATGCCACGATAACGAAGCGATTCGTCATCGTTTAGTGCGCCGCCTGCATCTAAGGTAAAACGGGTTGAACCTTCTTGGTCGGTATCTGCACCGATAGTAAATAAGGTGTTAGCTGTTGGCTTTTTAGTGACCATATTTACTAAGCCACCGGGACCAGATTGACCGTATAAAATACTTGAAGGGCCTTTAATCACTTCGACCGCTTCTAAAGTTTCTATCGGTTGTTGGTAGTGCGACCAATGTTGGTGGCCATCGCGTAAATAACCATTTGAAGAGCTTAGTTCAAAACCGCGCAAGTTAAATACTTCTCGGTTACGTTGCTTTGAGCCTGCAGAAAGGCTGGCGTCATTGGTAAGTACTTCACCTAAAGTGGTTGCTAATTGTTCTTCAACAATAGTACTTGAAATTACGGTAACTGACTGTGCGGTTTCAAGTAATGAAACATCAGTGCGCATGGCTCCTTTTGCTTCATCAACCTTGTAATCATTAAAATAACTTCCTGTAACCTCAATAACTTCTAAAGGGCTGCCATTAGCAAATGCAGTTATTGGCGTTGCCATAGATATTGCCAAAAACAGCGGTGAGTACTTCATGTTAATCTCCAAATTATCAACGAATGTGTCCAAGTAAATGCCGTTAAGCACTAAATTTCGGTAATGATAATGAGAGTGATTGTTATTTGCAATAAGTGTATGGGGTTTTTATTAAAAAAAGTTATATAAAAGCCAGATGATTAATTTGATAGGTTGATTAATGTACAAATGGTGTGCGAATTAACGGCTTACTATTTAACGCCCTAGCGTTTAGGGGGAGTTATCTAGAAAAATATAAATATTCTTGCACTGAGGGCTATTTATCGTGCATGCTGAGAGTCGCAATAATCAAATAGTTATTATATCAACTCGGTATTACTGTTTTTATTCAATAGGTTGATTTTATTTAAAACAGTAAAACAATTACGAAATAGAGGAAAACTAATGTTTAGTCATATCATGATCGGCGCTAACGACGTACAAGCATCTAAAGTATTTTATGATGCAATTTTAGGTGAAATGGGCCATAAGCCAGGTGTAATGGATGAGAAAGGGCGCTGTTTTTATTTTACAGATAAAGGCGTTTTTTCGTTAACTAAACCTATTAATGGTGAAGCCGCATCGCATGGTAATGGTTCAACAATTGGTTTTACTGCTGATTCTCCAGAGCAAGCCGACGCTTGGCATGCTACTGGGCTTGCTAACGGTGGTACCGCCTGTGAAGATGGTCCTGGCGTACGAGAAGGTGCTGCAGGAAAATTATATCTAGCTTACCTTCGTGATCCATCAGACAATAAAATTTGTGCGTTGTTTCGAATAGCATAAACCAAAGCTTATTTTTACCAATATTGAAGGTATTGTTATTTAAAGGTGTTCGCAAAATAGCGAATAAGAAACACGCTGCTTAGCGTATTTTTTATATTTTCGGTTCTAGTTGAGTTAATAATTTCCTTAACTAGAACTAACTCCAAAACCTATAGATGCTAATGCTTGTGTTGTAAGTAAAAACAGCATAGGAGGGGGAGATTAGACGTCGGCATCAATAATTAATTAAAGCTTTTTTAATAACCAATCTTCTAAATACTATTCTGGCGTTTGCATCTCTTCGTCGGTTAACCAGCTATCTAAATTCGTTTTGCCCAATACAACCGCCATGCTTTTAAGCTGTCGAGTAATACTTGGTGAGATTACCCCTCGTGCTAAACCAACAGTAAAAATTGCAGCTAAGCCTTTTGGTGAAGTGATCAGCGCTAAAGATTTTTCTTTTGCACGTTGGCTTTGCGATTGCTCAAGTTTGCTGAGTAATGCTAAGTTAGCAGCGCACTTATTGGCATGCTCGACCTGCTTGAATAATGAAAAAATCATGAGTCACCTTTAAATACGCGTTGTGTTCGGTTAAATCCTATTTCACGTTTTACTTTTCTCATTAGTTTTAAAGCTAATAAAATTAGTAAGATATTTATTGCTACAGCTATACCCAAGCCTAACCACACTGAAGAAAATAAATGCATAGTAGCAAGTACTATTGCCACATTAATTAAGCACCAAAGTATGGTAGCTATAACTGAAGTTATAAATAATAAAATACCAAATATAGCAATGGCTTTAAGTGATATTTTTCCTTCTAACGCTGCGAGATCTAACGTGTTTTGGTACTTTTTTTGTTTAACTTTAAAAAGCTTAATAATAGCTGAGTAGGTTTCAATAAACGAAGCTTCAGCTGCTTGAAGTTGCTCACGCTCTTGCAAAAGACGTAAGCTTTCCGCTTCAGCATCAGTGTGCTTATTGTGTTGAGCATCTGAATCTTCGTTAATGGTCACTATGTTAGCTTCCTATTTAGTTATTACTTTCTAAGCAATAGGCTTGTTAGTAGTACACCCGCTGCGAAGGCTATTCCGGCAGTTGCTACAGGGTTTTCAGTCGCATATTTTTTTACTGAAGACTGTTCCCATTTCTCTTTAACTTCTGCTTGCTTAGCAGCCAAACTTTCGCCACTAGATTGAGCTGCATTACGTAAACGATCTTCAGTTGATGCTGCTTTTTGAGCTAAAGTGTCAACAGATTCGTGTAAAGTCCCTTGTACTTTATCAGCTATAGGATGAGTAGATTTTGTTTGCTTATCTGTATTTGAAGTTTTAGTCGCCATGTGATTATCTCCTTTTGACATAACAGTTTTTATTAACTGGTTTAAGTGGAGCAATCATTGAGCCAAGTTTATATTGTGATTAAATTGTTATATTTCAGTGGTTTATTTTTGTATGTTAAAACGGTTTTTTTAATCCCTGAAATATTGACACAGCAGAATGAAAACTTTACTTACTTATATTCTGCTGCGTTTAAAACTAACTGTGTTTGAATAAATTTACTGCTTATTTAAGCTTTGGCTTCAATAAAAGCGACCCAATGGGTAAATAAATTAAGCCGCTCTAATGTTAATTTAATAGAGACTAAAATAGGTACAGCTAGCAGTACACCTAGCATTCCCCAAAGCCACCCAAGAAAAAATAACCACAATATAGTTACTAGCGGGTTAAGCTGCATTTTTGTGCCTAATACCATAGGTGTAAGCAACTGTGATTCAAGTACATTTACACATAAAAATGCAAAAGCAGGGGCTAATGCAAAAAATGTTAACCCAAATTGAACTGAGCCAACTAGGGTTAAAATAACAATACTTATGGCAGAGCCAACATACGGAACAAAGTTCAGGAGTCCAACTAATGCACCCCATAATATAGGGTCGTCTAAACCTAACAAGGCAAACGCGATAGCGGTAACTGCGCCAAGAATAAAGTTAATAACGCTGATGGTAATAATATATTTTGAAAGTACTTTTTGTACTTCATATACAATGGAGTCGAGCTTTTTCTTGTTACTGATGTGAGGAAAACTTCTCGCTGCAAGATACACTGAGGGGCCATAAATCAGTAAAAAAAGAATTAATATTAAGCAACCAAAGCATTGAGCTAAAAAGATTGGCGCGCTACTAAGGCCCGAAATTAAAAGCTCAATACCGCCTTGTTTAATATGTTTTTCTACTGAATTATCATCGGTTTTTGTTGGTGCTTTCGAAGGAGGTTTGTTACTGGAAAACATACCAAAAAAACTGAAGCCTTCTTCTTTTCTTTTGTTTGCTGCAACTTCTGCCTCTGCCTGCTGTTTTTTATTATCAAACTCATTACTTAACGTATCAATTTTCTGATTAAGTTGGACCGTAATTTTAGGGAGTAACTGCGCCCATTTTTGCGCTGGTTCGACTAACTCTGAGGCTAAAAAACTAAAAGGTGCTACGAGTAATGCCAGTAATACCACAGAAGAAACAGCGCGAGGTATATAGAAAGTTTTTAGTAACTTAACTGAAGGGCTCAGCAATAACGCAATAAAGGCAGAAAATAAAATAGGAATGAATAATGATTGAGCAAGGTAAAGTGTATATAAAATAGCAAGAGTAAATAACCATTTAAGTGGTTGGTGGTTACTAATAGCTGAATTCACAACAAAAGATCCTTTTGAATAATATGGCTAGAAAATATAACAGTAGCGAAGAGTGTATATTATCTTAGCAAATCTTCACAATTTTATGATGCTCTATTTACAGAGTTAATTGTTTTAAATAGATTAATTAAAATAAATGATCCTATTGGTGTGACGTAAAGAGAGTCGGTTACAGGCCTAGTCAATGGTTTAATAATGCCCAAGATAAATAAGGGCCAAATAACTACTTATTTGGCTCTGGGTTAACGGTATAACTAATTTTCAACGCTTGTATGATATTCCTAATTATTCTGCATTAAGCATTGATAGTATTCGGTATCTACGGCACTATCATGCAATATATACGATATAAAGAGACCCTAATATGGCTGGATTACTACCCAATATTGACCCCGATGGATTATTAGAATATTCCGTTGTTTACACTGATCGCGCATTAAATCATATGTCTGGTTCGTTCCAGCAAGTAATGCAAGACATATCAGCTGATTTAAAATCTGTTTACCAAGCCCACAGTACTATCGTTGTGCCCGGCAGTGGTACCTTTGGCATGGAAGCGGTTGCTCGACAATTTGCACGTGATAAAAAAGTACTCGTAGTGCGAAATGGTTGGTTTAGCTACCGTTGGAGTCAAATTTTTGAAATGGGCGGTATGCCGAGTAGCGAAACGGTATTAAAAGCACAACAAACTAAAGATGAAACTCAAGCGCCTTTTACGCCACCACCGATAGCTGAAGTCGTAGCCACTATTTTAGCTGAATCACCTGATGTTGTATTTGCCCCACATGTAGAAACGTCAGCTGGTATTATATTGCCAGATGACTACATTAAAGCGATGGCAGAAGCTGTACATCAAGTTGGCGGCATTATGGTACTTGATTGTATCGCCTCAGGCACTATTTGGGTTGATATGCAGGCAACGGGTGTTGATGTATTAATTAGCGCCCCGCAAAAAGGTTGGAGTGCTTCACCGTGTTGTGCATTAGTTATGTTAAGCGAGTTAGCACGCGAACGCATTGACTCAACCACTAGCGACAGCTTTGCTTGCGATCTTAAAAAATGGCTACAAATTATGGAAGCCTACGAAAGTGGTGGCCATGCATACCACGCGACAATGCCAACAGATGGCTTAACCCGTTTTAGAGATATTATTAAAGAAACCAAAGCTTATGGTTTTGACAAAGTATGCCAAGAGCAACAAGAGCTAGGACAGAAAGTTCGCGCCTTGCTCAAGCAACACGGTATTGAAAGTGTTGCTGCAGACGACTTTGCCGCACCAGGAGTTGTTGTAAGTTATACATCAGATAACGAATTTCAAAACGGTAAAAAATTCGCCTCAGTAGGCTTACAAATTGCGGCTGGCGTACCAATGCAAGTAGGCGAACGTGCAGACTTTAAAACCTTCCGCATTGGTTTGTTTGGTTTAGATAAGTTGCACAACGTTGACCGAACCGTAGCCGAGCTAGAAAAAGCACTGGCTAGCATTTTGTAAACTTTGCTTATGGTTTTCGCCATTACTATATATTAGTAATAGCGAATCTCTTAAACAGCAGACATAAAAAAACCGCTATTAAGCGGTTTTTTCAATCAAAATTATTCAATATGGGCTGAGATATTGATGTCTGAATTATGTAATGTAACAAAGGGAAGTGAGTTATTATAATGAAACATATTTTTTATAAATGTCGGTAAAAATATTAAAACATTCATCTAATAACGTCTTATATTTTGAATCAAAAAGAACATTTGAAAGACTACTGTATAGAGTTTTACCAATATCTATAACTAAAAATAAATTTAATGCTGTTTTACATTGTTGATAGTCAAACAGAGCTTTTGAAAATGCTAATAGTTTCATTTTTTTCTGTTCACCGGCTAACCCGGAATACAATAAAACCTCTTCTGGATTAATTCCTTCTGGAATAACTCCTTCATGATCTATCTCTTCTCGATTAATATTATGGTATCTGTTTTTTGTAGATGTAATGTTTATAACAATAAGGTTTTGAATATTACAATCGTTTTCACCTATTTCAGCTATTCTTGCATTAAGTACAGGTATTAATTCTATTACAGCACTCTCCATTGCGCGTTTTAGGTCATCAGGAATAAATTCAGATTGATAAATATATTTAGATTCACCTTCAATTATGTTTGATAAGGATTGAAGGAAAGAAAAATAATATTCCATAAATAACTTCCATTGTACTTATGTCGAAAGGTGCTTTAAATTTAGACAAGTAATACTAACTAATCAAGTTGGGCTATTACATTAGAGAGAAAACAGGTTTAATGTTCTATTGTTAAAGAATTGATGAGGTCAGAGTATGACTTATCCCCACAAATAATCGATAAAAATCAATAGAATAATTTAAAAACCATATTAAGTAGGGTCAGATACACATTAATTTTCAGACATAAAAAAACCGCTATTAAGCGGTTTTTTTTTCGCAGCTTGTAAACAAGCTGCGGCCAAATCTATAAGTTACTAGGTATAACGAATAAACTAAAAAAGGTCTTTATTTTGGTGGAGCGGGGGGGAATCGAACCCCCGTCCAAAAAACCTACATCCTCGGTACTACATGCTTAGTCGATTATTTGTTTAACCAATTAGACGCCAACCGACAGGCTTCGTCATGGTGAGCTTAATACTATTTCGCGGTTCAGCCTTAAGCGTGCTTCCCTCGCTATCCTATTTGGGGTGACCATCGATCCTCTAAACAATAGGAGAATTTTTGAGGCGATGGCTAGCCTAAGCGGCTAGTGCGAACGTTTCGTCGTTTGCAATTATAGTTTTGCGGCTTTTTACGAGGCCAACCGCCCCTCGGCATGCACCTTGGGTTTCGTGAATCTTGTCGAATCCTAGATCCGCCCCAAAGCTTTACTCTTTTACTATAGACTAAATTAGCCTACAAAACGCATTGTACCGCGCTTTATTTAAATAGACAACGTGGTATTTTTTAACCAGTTACCTTTCTAAATTCTTGTTTTTCATTAAACGGCCTTTATCAACCGCCCATTCGCGATCTTTTATGTCGGCACGTTTGTCGTGAGCTTTTTTACCTTTACCAAGATAAAATTCTAACTTTACCCAACAAGCTTTCCAGTACATTGCGGTCGCAATAAGTGAATAGCCATCGCGGTCAACGGCAAATATAAGTTGGTCTAGCTCGCGACGATTTAATAGCAGTTTACGTGAACGGTTAGGATCACATACTACGTGGCTTGAGGCAGCATTAAGCGGCATAATTTCTGCGCCAACTAAGTAGGCTTCTCGGTCTTTAACAAAGACATAACAGTCTGATATGTTGACTTTACCACTGCGTATACTTTTTATTTCCCAACCTTGTAAGCTCATACCGGCTTCATATTTGTCGGTTAAGTTATAGTTGTGGCGTGCTTTTTTATTCAGTGCAATTGTATTACTGCTTGATGATTTTTTTTTCTTTGCCATTATATTTCCATTCTGTTTACTACCAAAAATAGCAATTGCCAACATTATACGGGGAATTATGCTTAATTAAATGGCTTATTTATCATTTTTCACTTTAATGCGTTTTTAAAAGACATTTGCTATGATACCGCCCTTGAGAATTGGAGGGCGAATGCCGAACATAAGCCGTAGTGCATTAGTGATGCACAGTGTAGAAGATATGTACTATTTAATTAATGATGTGCTTGCTTACCCAAAGTTCTTGCCAGATTGTAGTGATAGTAAAATAATTACCGAAGACGATAACAGTATGACCGCGGCGCTATTAGTGTCAAAGGGTGGCCTTAAAAAATGGTTTACTACTCAAAATGAATTGGTGAGTAATAAAGAAGTGAGAATGAGCCTAGTTGATGGTCCTTTTAAGTACTTAGTTGGTGGTTGGAAATTAACAGCCTTGTCTGATGATGCCTGCAAAATTGAACTAGCGTTAGATTATGAGTTCTCTAATAAAATGTTTGATTTAGCCTTTGGTCGGGTTTTTAATAGTTTAGCTAATAATATGGTGCAAGCTTTCACCCAGCGCGCGAAAGCCGTTTACGGCTAGCATTTAATATTTTTTATAAGAGTTTATATTTACATGAACGAACAGGTTATGAGTGACGAAAGCGGTTTGCAAGAGCAGTTTACTATTGAAGTGGTCTATGGCACGCCAACAAAACAAGAAATTATTAATTGTATTGTTGAACCCAATACAACAATAGAACAAGCTATTTTAGCTTCGGGTATTGTTGATGAGTTCCCTGAAATTGATTTATCTGTTAATAACGTGGGTATTTGGAACCGTGCAGCTAAACTAACTGATATTGTTAAAGACTTAGACCGCATTGAAGTATACCGACCTTTGCTAGCTGATCCTAAAGAAGTAAGAAAGCGCCGAGCAGAAAAAGCCAAAGAAGAAGGGCGAGCAGATAAAGTTACTGGTGGCCGAGTAGATCCGCGCAGAAGCAAAGCTAATGAAGCCTAAGTTGTAATAGTTTATTAGTTTTTTATAAAAAGTAACTGATTAACTATTCAAAGTTTTAAAACGCTGCAAACAAAAAAGCATGTCGTAAACGACATGCTTAATTTTATATATCAACCAGAGCTCGAACTAATGATGTAAAATATTAGTTTACCATTGGCTCGTAATAGCTTTCAGGTATCTCAAAGTCACCTTCAGCATTAACAACTTTATTATCTTCAAAGGTGATTGAAAATTGTTTTTCTGCGTTAAAATCTGAATTTCTACCTGACTTGAAACGATAAACATAATGCCAAATGTCGGTATTAAACGCATCTTCAACAACAGGGCTTCCTAATACAAATTTAACTTGCTCTTTTGTCATGCCAATTTGAAGTTTGTCGATATCTTTTTGCTCTAGATAGTTTCCTTGTGGAATATCTATACGATAAACCCAACTAGAACAGGCAGAAACAGACAAGGCGATTACAATAGCTAATACTCGAAACAACATGGTAATTATATTTATCCTTTATAGTTTGAACGGGGATAATAGCGAAGCAGGCTGATAGATACAAAATAATTTTTAGTTTATTTTACCCACTTGCTAAGCTTTACATTATCCAGCTAGCAATTCTTGTGCATTTGCTAAGCTATTTTCGGTAATTTTATCACCCGCTAATAATCGTGCAATTTCTTGGACGCGCCCATCACTAGAAAGTTCCGTTACTGTTGTTTCGGTGTGCTCACCATCGGTTAATTTCGCAACAAATAATTGCTGATGCCCTTTACTGGCAACTTGTGGTAAATGCGTTACACAAATAACTTGGGTGTTTTTGGCTAATTGTTTTAGTTTTGAACCTACCATTGCAGCTGTAGGACCACTAATGCCAACATCTACTTCATCAAATATTAATGTAGGCGTAACAACTTTATCGGCCAAAATAACTTGCATAGCTAAGCTAATTCTTGATAGCTCACCGCCCGATGCGACTTTATTCATGGCCTCAAGCGCTTGCCCCGGGTTTAAGCTGGCAAGATAGCTGACTGTGTCGTTACCGTTAACGGATAAACTTTCGTTTTTATCTGGGCAAATATCAATGAAAAACTTGCCATGTTGCATGTTAAGTTCGCCCATGCTTTTGGTGATCATTTTGCTGAGTTTAGTGGCGGCTTTTTTTCTTGAATCAGACAAAGTAAGTGCCGCATGTTGATATTTTTGCTTTGCCGCTTCTATGTCATCATTAATTTGTGTTAAACGAGTTTCATCAGAGCTAAAAAGTTGCAGCTCTTGCAAAAGTTGCTGATGAAAAGCCGCTAATGCGTTCGGTGAAATTTGATGCTTTTTAGCGAGTAATACTGCTGTTGAGTATCGTTCTTCTATTAGGTTATAAGCTTGAGGGTCAAGCTCTAGGCTTTCATAGTAATGCTTAATTTCTTGGCTGGCATCTTCAACTTGTATTAATGCTTCGTTTAGTTGCTCTGCAATAGCTTTTAAAGCCGGATCGTAATTTCCAAGCGCGGCTATTTGTTCAGCGCTGTGTTGCAAACTGTCAACAACATTAAATTGCTCATTCTCTGATAATTGCTGCACGGCAATTAAGGTTTCGCTTAAAATATGCTGACCATTGCTTTGGCGTTTGTAGTCTGTTTCTAATGTTTCAAATTCGTCAATTTGCAGTGAAAACTCGTCTAATTCATTTACTTGATATTGTAAAAGCTGTTGCTTTGCTTCTCGTTGAATTTTACTTTCTTGTAATATTTTTGCTTCTTGATTAAGTTCACGCCATTGATGAAAATAGAATTTGACTTCGTCTAACAAATGTTGATGACCGGCGTATGCGTCAAGAATGTTGCGTTGCTCACTTGCTTTAACAATTAACTGATGGTCGTGTTGCCCATGAATGTTAATCAATAATTGGCCTATTTCTTTGAGCTGAGCTAGAGGCACCTGGCTACCGTTGATGTAAGCTTTTGAGCGGCCTTCTGCAGAAATAACACGACGAAGAATACATTCGTTATCAAGTAACATATCGTGTTTTTTCAACCAATGTTTGGCATGTTTATTTTTAGTGGTATCAAAGGTGGCGGCTAATTCGGCTTTTGCGCAATTAGGCCTAACGACATTAGTTACAGCTCTATCACCCAAACATAAACCTAAGGCATCGATAGCAATTGATTTACCTGCACCGGTTTCACCGGTAATGGTGGTCATGCCTTGATGCCAATCAATGTCGAGAGAACGCACAATGGCAAAATTTTGAATGTTGAGCTGCAATAACATAAGCTTGTCCTAGCGTATTAATTTTCCAACAGACGAGTGGATAAATTAATAACTTTAATGATAAAAAAGATTACAAAAAAACAGATACTGTTAATTTATACAGTATCTGTTTTTTATGCAATAATTAATTTAACTATTGTTGAAAATTTATTCGAACAATGGAAAACTCAGCTTATATTTTTGATAGATTTTTTGCAGAATGTTTTGGTCTAAAAGCGCTTTAGTTTTTGTGTCGTAGTAGTGTTTAAGTGCTTTACCTTTTGGGTCATCACTAAACACTAAATACAGTTTTGAAGTTACTAGATCTTGAATATAATATTTTTGTTGTTCAGCTTCTGGCCATAAAGCGAGCTGTGTTTCTAATATTGTTCGAATATCTAAGTAGTAATCAACTTTTTTCACTCTGAGTAAATGCAAAGCGTCTTTACGATAATCAACACTTACGCCGTTTATATAGGGAGCAATTGAAGGAAATAAAATTTCGTCAGCATACCTTTGTGGCCAAACTGCAACTAAATTGCTTATTTCCTGTAAGGTTAAGTTAGTCTCAGTTTTTTGCCTTAAGATACTGATTGGCTCGGTTAGTATTGGCACATCTGCAAATAAATATTTTCCATTATTCGGTAGCGCACCACTTATATTCGCTTGCTTTGTTTCTATTTCACGCAGCGCTCGCTTCCATGGTAAATACTTAACTTGAATATTATATGGTGAGTTATGGAATATAACTTCAAATAGTTCATGATAAAGTCCAGTGCCGTCTTCATTTGTATAGTTTTGCCAAGCCTCTGTTACCCAAATGATGTCAATTTTTTCTTCTTTATCTTCGCTTGATGCGAAAAATGAAAAAAACAAAAAACTAAAGAGTAGTAGCTGGATAATATTCCATTTTATTTTCATTGCATTAATACAGTTTATTGCCCCAACTAAGTTTGTTTCTGAGCACATTAAAGTAGTTATGATCAAGCGGATGAATTAAACGTAAAGTAAATTCACTCTTCTTGATGATAACTTCATCACCCGGCATAACCGCTAAAATTACATGGCCATCGCAACTTACTTGTAAGTTTTCATAGTTTTCATTGGCTAATTTAAGTTTTATTTCGCTGTTGCCGTCAACCACAATTGGCCTACTCGTTAATGTATGAGGAAACATTGGAACAAGCGAGAGGGCATTTAAGTTTGGCGTTAATATTGGACCACCTGCCGACATTGAATAAGCTGTTGAACCCGTTGGGGTTGACACTATTAGCCCATCAGAACGCTGACTAAACATAAAGCTTCCGTCAATGTAAACTTCAAACTCTATCATGTTGGCAACTTTACCCGCATGCAAAACAGCTTCATTTACTGCGCTGTTAGAGCTTTTAAGTTTGCTGTGACGATAAACTTCAGCTTCAATAATAAAGCGTTGTTCAGAACGTGACTCACCCTTTAAAATAGCTTCAAGTGGGGCAATTAAATCATCTGGCGATAAGTCAGTTAGAAAGCCTAAGTTACCGCGGTTTACGCCAATTACACCTATGTTGTAACAAGCTAACACTCTTGCCGCGCCTAGCATGTAACCGTCACCACCTATAACAATAGCTAGATCTGCACGTTCGCCAATATCGGTGAGTGACGCCTTGTCAATATTGTCTATGTTCACCGTTTGTGCGACAGAACTTTCAATCAGCACTTTGTAGCCATTTTGTGATAAATATTGATGTAAGGCTTCTATGGTTGAGCTGGCACCTTCATGATGAGGTTTTCCAATTAAACCAATTGTGTTGTATAAATTACTCATACTGTGCTTATAAATATGTAATATAATTAAGGACTATCAGCAGTTTCGCGCTATTTTACTCGCTTGTAAAGTCGACTTTTTTTTAAATGATTTACTTTTGTGCTTGAATCATAAAAACAAGCCCCCATAATTAGCGTTATCAGTTTTACCTATTTTGAATTTAAGACCTACTTTGGAGTTTTACATGGCCAACGAGTCAACAGAAAATAAAAGTGCTGAAGAAATTGCAGCAGAAGAATTAGCCGCTGAAGTTATTGAACAAGCAGAAGAGCAAGTTGATGTTCAACTAGACGCTGCTGCTGAGAGTATCAGCCCTGAACAAGAAAAAATAAACGAGCTTGAATTGGCTTTAGCCTCGGCTAAATCTACGGTTGCTGATCAAAAAGATTCTGTTATCCGTGCTAAAGCAGAAGTAGACAATGTTCGTCGTCGTGCTGCTCAAGATGTTGAAAAAGCGCGTAAATTCGCTTTAGAAAAGTTTGCAGCTGAGATGTTAACAACAGTTGATAATTTAGAGCGTGCATTACAAAATATTGATAGAGAAGATGAAAACAATACTGCTATTGTTGAAGGTATTGATCTTACTTATCAAGGTTTACTTGCTTCGTTAGAGAAATTTGCTATTAAAGCAATTGACCCGCAAGACCAACCATTCAACCCTGAATTACATCAAGCGATGTCAATGCAAGAAGTTGAAGGTGTGCCAGCCAATACAGTTATTGCTGTGATGCAAAAAGGTTATGAGTTAAACGGTCGCTTAATTCGCCCTGCTATGGTGATGGTATCTAAAGCTAAGCCAAGTGTTGATACTACTGCATAATATTATCTGTAGTTAGTTAAACCTAAGAAACCAGGCTAATGTCTGGTTTTTTTATGTGCAAAATTTGTTCTCTGTCTATGTGGACAAACATTTATAAAAGCAGATTTCGGTATAGTAAGTTCCCTTTTAAAAAAAATTAAAAAATTAAAAAATTAAAAAATTAAAAAATTAAAAAATTAAAAAATTAAAAAATTAAAAAATTAAAAAATTAAAAAATTAAAAAATTAAAAAATTAAAAAATTAAAAAATTAAAAGATTAAGGGCTACTACCACAGAGACGCCGAGACGCTGCGCGTTACACCGAGAAGAGAGTAGTGATAAGAAAGTGAATATAGGTAAGATCTTACCTTCATGTTTTTGCACTTCTCGGTGTAGGACGAAGTCCCTCGGTGCCTCGGTGGTGAAATTTTTTTGTTGTGTTTTTTTAGGTTGTGCCTGGTTTCACGCTTTTACTAATGAGTTCTCTATGTATTTAAAGGCTAAGAGATTAAAAAATTAAGGGCTACTACCACCGAGGCACCGAGACGCTGCGCGCTACACCGAGAAGAGAGTAGTGATAAGAAAGTGAATATGGGTAAGATCTTACTTTCATGTTTTTGCACTTCTCGGTGTAGGACGAAGTCCCTCGGTGCCTCGGTGGTGAAATTTTTTTGTTGTGCTTTTAAGTTGTGTGCTTGGTTTCATGCTTTCCTACAGGGTTCTCTTTAGTCAGACATTAATAGATTAAGGGCTTCTACCACCGCTGTACCGAGAAGCTATTTTTAGGATACAGGATCGTGTGAAACCTCAATCGTATTGCGAATTAAAAAAGTATAGTGATTGATACGTACAATTATTATCTTGTTTTTCTTATCTACTTAAAAAGTAACGTTGGTGGTGTGTTTTACTCACTTTGCTATAAATTGCAAATGCTTAAAGTGTGCGCTTAATCGGCTTTAATAAAGAGTAGAGCAAATAAATTTAATATTTTTTAATTTAATTGAATAAAAATAGTTGAAAAGACTTTTTCCTGCCCCCACTAACTGTTCATCAAAAGATTTAATCTTTATTTTTATTAAATTAAGTATTCGGAGATCGTCAAAATGGGCAAGATTATTGGTATTGATCTAGGAACAACAAACTCTTGTGTTGCTGTTCTAGATGGTGGTAAAGCACGTGTAATTGAAAATGCAGAAGGCGATCGTACAACTCCTTCAATCATTGCTTACACTGAAGAAGGTGAAACGTTAGTTGGACAACCAGCTAAGCGTCAATCAGTTACTAACCCTAAAAACACATTATTCGCGATTAAGCGTTTAATTGGTCGTCGTTTTGAAGACGAAGAAGTTCAACGCGACATTAAAATTATGCCATTTGGCATTGTTAAAGCTGACAACGGTGATGCTTGGGTTACGGCACGTGATAAAAATATCGCTCCTCCACAAGTTTCTGCTGAAGTTTTAGCAAAAATGAAAAAAACAGCCGAAGATTACTTAGGCGAAAAAGTAACTGAAGCCGTAATTACTGTTCCTGCTTACTTTAACGATTCACAACGTCAAGCAACTAAAGATGCTGGTCGTATTGCGGGTCTTGATGTTAAACGTATTATTAACGAGCCAACTGCTGCTGCTCTTGCTTACGGCATGGACAAGCAAGAAGGCGACAAAGTTGTTGCAGTATACGATTTAGGTGGTGGTACATTCGATATCTCTATCATCGAAATTGATGAAGTTGAAGGCGAGCACACGTTTGAAGTATTAGCGACAAACGGTGACACTCACTTAGGTGGTGAAGATTTTGATAACCGTTTAATTAACTACCTAGTAACTGAATTTAAGAAAGATCAAGGCATGGACTTAACGCAAGATCCATTAGCTATGCAACGTTTGAAAGAAGCGGCTGAAAAAGCAAAATGTGAACTTTCTTCTGCACAACAAACAGATGTTAACTTACCGTACATCACTGCTGACGCCTCAGGTCCTAAGCACATGAACATTAAGGTAACACGTGCAAAATTAGAATCTTTAGTTGAAGACATGGTTAAAGCAACATTAGAGCCGCTTAAAAAAGCGCTTCAAGATGCTGACCTTTCAATTAGCGACATTAACGATGTTATCTTGGTTGGTGGTCAAACACGTATGCCAATGGTACAAAAAGTTGTTACTGAATTCTTTGGTAAAGAGCCACGTAAAGATGTTAACCCTGATGAAGCAGTAGCCGCTGGTGCAGCTATTCAAGCAGGTGTACTTTCTGGTGACGTAACTGACGTACTTCTTTTAGATGTTACGCCTTTATCACTAGGTATTGAGACTATGGGCGGCGTGATGACGAAAGTTATCGACAAAAACACCACTATCCCAACTAAACAATCTCAAACATTCTCAACAGCTGACGATAACCAAGCTGCTGTAACTGTACATGTTGTGCAAGGTGAGCGTAAGCAAGCTTCTGCCAACAAATCTCTTGGTCAATTTAACCTTGAAGGTATTGACCCAGCACCACGTGGTACGCCACAAATTGAAGTAACATTCGATTTAGATGCTGATGGTATTTTGCATGTAACAGCAAAAGATAAGAACACAGGTAAAGAGCAAAAAATTACCATTAAAGCTTCTTCTGGTTTATCAGATGATGAAGTAGAGCAAATGGTACGTGACGCGGAAGCAAATGCTGACGAAGATGCGAAATTTGAAGAGCTTGTACAAGCTCGTAACCAAGCTGATGGCATGGTTCACGCAACTCGTAAGCAAGTTGAAGAAGCTGGCGAAGATTTACCAAGCGAAGATAAAGAGAAAATTGAAGCAGCATTATCTGAACTTGAAGTTGCCATTAAAGGCGATAGCAAAGAAGAAATCGATGCTAAAACTCAAGCCGTTATCGAAGCTTCAGCTAAGTTGATGGAAATCGCTCAAGCGAAAGCTCAAGCACAAGGCGGCGCACCTGAAGGTGAAGCACCAGAAGCTGATTCTGCAGCTGGTGGCGATGATGTTGTTGACGCTGAGTTTGAAGAGGTTAAGGACGACAAATAATTAGTTGTTAGGTTGTAACTGTAACGCTCAATAGCTGCGTTGGACATGCTCCCATACACTTGTATGCTTCGCGTGACCGTCTTGCTCTAGAGCGATACAGTGGCAACAAAAAACAATTAAACTTTGTGGTTTAGTTCAAACAAATTAGAGCGTCGATAATCATCGGCGCTTTGCTTTGTCAAAAACTATGTAAACAGCAACGAAACGTAATTATTACTTGATGTTAATTTGCTTAGATTTTTAAGATGTTGAAGATAACTCTTACCGCGTCTAAGAAAGAAGTTAAACAAATTAGTATCCATAAATTTGAAGTAAAGAAATAAAACCTATGTCAAAACGCGATTATTATGAAGTGCTTGGTGTATCAAAAGATGCAGCTGAGCGAGATATCAAAAAAGCTTATAAACGTTTAGCAATGAAATTTCATCCTGATAGAACTCAAGGTGATAAATCAAAAGAAGAACAGTTTAAAGAAGTTAAAGAAGCTTATGAAATATTAACCGATGATCAAAAGCGTGCGGCGTATGATCAATATGGTCATGCGGCGTTTGAACAAGGTGGTCATGGTGGCGGTGGTTTCGGCGGCGGTCAAGACTTCGGCGATGCTTTTGGTGATATTTTTGGTGATATTTTTGGCGGCGGTGGTCGTGGCCGTGGTGGTCAATCTCGCCAGCGTCGAGGTAGCGATTTACGCTACAACCTTGACCTAACGCTAGAAGAAGCGGTTAAAGGTAAAACCTTAGAAATTAAAGTACCAACCTATGTTAGCTGTGAACCTTGTGATGGTAGTGGTGCTAAAAAAGGTACGAGTGCTAAAACATGTTCAACATGTCATGGTCATGGCCAAGTGCAAATGCGCCAGGGATTATTCGCGGTTCAGCAAACATGTCCAACGTGTTCTGGCCAAGGTAAAGTTATTTCAGACCCTTGTACTTCATGTCGTGGTAAAGGGCGTGTAGAGAAAAACAAAACCTTATCAGTTAAAATTCCACCAGGTGTTGATACGGGCGACAGAATTCGTTTGTCAGGTGAAGGTGAAGCCGGTGAACATGGTGCACCAGCAGGTGATTTATACGTACAAGCTAATGTTCGCGACCATAAAATCTTTGTTCGTGACGAAAACAATTTATATTGTGAAGTACCTATTAGTTTCACAACCGCAGCATTAGGCGGTGAAATTGAAGTACCTACACTTGAAGGCAAAGTTAAGCTGAAAATACCAAAAGAAACTCAAACAGGTAAAATGTTCCGTTTGCGTGGCAAAGGTGTTAAATCAGTTCGTAGCCATTCAGTAGGTGATTTAATGTGTAAGGTTGTGATTGAAACACCGGTAAGTTTATCGGGTGATCAAGCTGACTTATTACGCCAGTTAGAAGAAAAAATGGGTAAAAGTACCAGCAAACATAGCCCGAAAGAAACAGGTTTTTTCGATGGCGTGAAAAAATTCTTTGATGATCTTAAAAGCTAACATGGCTTAAGAATATAATAAGATAAAAATCCCACACTATGTTGTGGGATTTTTTTTATTTAAAAAAGCTATAATGTGATACGAAATTAAATAAATTGGTAAACGGTTTAGATTTTCAGACCACTGAAATTTGTGTAAAACCAATATGCTGTTACCCATTTGACTCGTTAGCCTGTTATTTTCTATTTATTGAGGTCTTGTATGAAAAAATTGTTTATTGGTATGTTTATTTTGTTAAGCCAAATAAGTTTTGCAGAGGACGAGGTTAAAGAGCTACCACCATTAGACCCTGCTTATATGGGCGTTCATGGCATGGTGTTATTTGCTCAGGGGTCAAGTATTTATGCTTCTCATATGCCGCTATATCATAAGCCACATGATGTGCAATTGTTATATAAATTAGATAATAATAACTTGGCTGTTTTGCAATCGGTTAGAGACGGCGACCTTATAACGATTAAACCTGAACCGTTTAATTTACAACGCTTAATGCGTGAAGAGAGAATGGCTATCAACGTAGACTTGTATGCTGGGCATTTTGAACGAGATGGCATGTTAGTTTATGAGAATATTCCTATGGTTTTTGAAAAACAAATTTATATGCGTACCTTTGACGATATTAAACCTGCTAGTAGCAAACAAGAATATGACGTGGTTTCACTTCAAAAGAATATTAAAATTTATATTCATAGAATTTCACAGGCTCCAAGCTTTGACCATATTATAAGTATTGATCAACAGGCGGGTTGTTTAACTAAATTTACTACCTCTTCGCCTGTACCAAAAGAGTCTGAACTACAGTATAAATTTTTGAATTGCGGCACGATGAAACCGCTATATTTTGAAACAAAAGACTTTGTAGCGCATTAACTCATTGCGACACACTAATAAAAAAAGAGCTATTCCAGCTCTTTTTCTTTGGGGTTTTAAAGCAAAATTCGACGCTTTATTGCAACAAACTTTATTCGTCTTCAAAAATTGGTAATACGCCGCTACGGCTATGTTCAAAAATAAGTGAAGTTTCAACGGTGGTAACTTCTTCACGAGAAGTAATCGCATTAAATACAAACTGACGTAAGTGCTCGCTATCTTTTACAGACATATGAATAAAGTAGTCGTAGCTACCGCCCATATGATACAAGCTGACAATTTCAGGTAGTTTGAGTAAATCATCTCTAAGCATATTTACGATTAACTCTGAGTAAGGTTGCAATTTAATTGCTGCTATTGCTTCAATATTCCCTCCAATACTTTTGAAATTAATATCAATAAATGCATTGTTGATAACACCATTTGATTTCATACGCTTTACGCGCTCTAAACAGGTTGAGGGTGCAATACCTATTTGTGAGGCTAACTCTTTATTAGTGATATCAGCATCTTTATAAAGCAAGGTAAGAATACGTAAGTCTATGTCATCAAGTTTTTTCATGCGTTTTTGCCTTTGATGGAAATATTGTTTTTTAAGCAGTAAGTACTGTTCTTATTTAATGCAATATTACCAGTTAATAAATCAATAATCTGAACTAATATCGAATTAATTACTTTTTTCCGAATTATTATCATTTAGTGTTTATTTAGCATTAAATTTTTTACAAATGATTACATTGGTTAATTTGAAAAAAGTGTTTTTGTGACATATTATGTCGTCACGTAAATAAAATTATGAGAACCAATGATTATTAAAAGTGTTAACGACTTCTTAAAGCTTGAAGCTGCCAGCGGTATTATTTTAATGTTTGCTGCTGTGGCGGCCATGATTATCGCTAACTCACCCTTTATGGTGTATTACGATATGTTGCTTAATATTCCTGTGCAGGTAGCTGTGGGAACTTTTGAAATAGCTAAGCCTCTATTGTTGTGGATAAATGACGGCCTGATGGCGCTGTTTTTCTTCTTGGTAGGTTTAGAGCTTAAACGTGAGTTTTTAGAGGGGGATTTATCGCAACCTGGGCAAGTTACATTACCGGCTATTGGTGCTTTAGGTGGCATGTTAATACCGGCTTTATGTTATGTGGCATTTAACTACAATGATCCTGACGCGATAAATGGTTGGGCGATACCAACCGCCACCGATATTGCTTTTGCTTTAGGTATTTTGTCGGTTATAGGCAGTAAAGTGCCGCTACAACTGAAAGTGTTTTTAACTTCGTTAGCTATATTTGATGATTTAGGCGCTATTATCGTTATCGCGTTATTTTATACTGACCAACTGTCGTTATTATCTTTAGTTTTTGCTTCAAGTATCATCGCGATATTATTTGTGATGAATAAACGCGGTGTGACTAGCACAGCACCTTATATTTTTCTAGGTATTGTACTTTGGGTTGCTGTATTAAAGTCTGGTGTGCACGCTACGTTAGCGGGGGTCGTTTTAGCCTTCTTTATTCCAATAAAAGGGAAAGAAGATGAACCCTCACCGTTAAAATCTTTAGAGCATAACTTACATTCGTTAGTCGCTTTTATTATTTTACCCGTGTTTGCCTTTGCAAACGCAGGAATAAGCTTTGCCGGTGTGGGTATCGAACAAGTAATGGCACCTGTACCAATGGGGATTATTGTTGGTTTAATCGTTGGTAAACAACTTGGCGTATTTGGTTTTTGTTTTATTGCTATAAAACTCGGTTGGGCTAAATTACCAACAAATGTGAATTGGCGTTTGCTGTACGGCGCTGCAATATTATGTGGTGTTGGTTTTACCATGAGTTTGTTTATTGGTTCTTTAGCCTTCGAGCAAGGTCAAGGCGCTAATCTTATTTTCCAAGATAGATTAGGTATCGTTATTGGATCATTAATCTCAGGTGTTTTTGGCTACTTTGTTATTAAAGGTGGCGTAAAAAATATGAAAGAATCTGACGATGCTTCGGTCAATGAAAGTTAATTTATTTGCTGAGCAAATGCAAAATATCAATAAGGCAGCACTTAGTTGTAAGTTGCATTGTTATCGGCTATAAGTTGCAAGCAAAACCTTAGACAATCGTGTTATCTTTGATACGAAGAGTTAAAGTTTTTTTAAAACGGCGATGTAATAATCGTCGTTTTTCGTTAGAATAGCGTCAATTTTAAAGGGCAATTGCACAGTACCAAACAGTGTCTTAGCATAACCCTATTCACCTGAAAAAGTTTATTTCATGTCTATGTGTAAGCCTCTAAGCATTTGTGATGAGACGGCGGATAATATTCCCGAGCTTCACTATCGTGATTTGATCACGTTATTCGATACTACTTTTTACGCTTTGTATAATACCCGCTTAATAAAAGGCACAGACGAGCCTATTTATATTCCGAGCAGTGAATATTGTAATTATAATCAAATTGTTTTTGCTCATGGTTATTTTGCCAGTGCATTGCATGAAATTTCACATTGGTGCTTGGCGGGGTCGTCACGGCGATTATTGGAAGATTATGGTTATTGGTATATTCCAGATGGCAGAGATCACCAACAGCAAGCCCAATTTGAAAGTGTAGAAATAAAACCTCAAGCGATAGAGTGGGCACTTTGTGTTGCCAGTGGAAAGCATTTTGATGTTTCTACGGATAATTTATTAGGTGAAGGCGAAACCGATAGAGTGGCGTTTAAAGCCTTGGTATATAAACAAGTACTGACTTATTTAGCCAACGGCTTCCCTAAAGACGCCGAAACTTTTATGACTGTTTTAGCAAAACATTATCAAACCGCTTGGCCTTTAGCCATTAAGCATTTTCAACTGTAGGGCGCGAGAAGTTTTTGGTGTGGCTACTTGGTATTGCGACGAAATTGTTGCTGGATATAAATGAGATTAACCAATGAAAGAATTTAAATTAGGCTTAGTCATTAACCCCATTGCAGGCATTGGTGGCAGTGTAGCTTTAAAAGGGAGTGACGGTGAAGGCATTGCTGAACAAGCTCTAGCACTTGGAGCGACCGCTAAATCTAATGCACGAGCATTACTCGCATTAGAAATTTTATTGCCTTACAAAGACAATATAGTTATTTATACTGCCGCTGCTGACATGGGCGAGCATTCAGCGAAAGCCTTAGGTTTTAATACTGTAGTGGTGCATGAGCTTTCAGGTGAAACGACCACAGCGCTTGATACAGAGCAAGCGGTAACCACTTTGATCAACCACGATATTGATTTGTTGTTGTTTGCCGGAGGTGATGGTACAGCACGCAATGTTTGCCATATTGTTGAAGATAAGTTTCCTGTATTAGGTATACCTGCGGGTTGTAAAATTCATTCTGGCGTTTATGCAATTACACCTAAAGCCGCCGGTCGCGTCGTAGAGTTAATGATCACTAATCAATTAGTAAGTTTAACCGATGCAGATGTAATGGATATTGATGAAAGCTTATTTCGCCAAGGCGTTGTAAAAGCAAAGCGTTTTGGTGAAATGCAAGTGCCATCAGAGTTACGTTATATTCAAGCGGTTAAGTCAGGTGGTAAAGAATCTGATGAGTTAGTACTACAAGATATTGCTGCGGATGTTATCGCTAAAATGGATGACGAATTATTTATTATTGGCTCAGGTTCCACTACCGCTTTTGTTATGGAAGAGTTAGGGCTAGATAATACCTTGCTTGGTGTTGATGCTATTTGTCAGCAAACATTAATGGCAAGTGACTTAACTGAGATGCAACTTTGGCAGCTAATTCAGTCTTATCAAGCTGGGCAGGTTAAGTTGTTAATCACGTTAATTGGCGGTCAAGGGCATATATTTGGTCGTGGTAATCAACAGTTAAGCCCACGTATAATTCGTGCTATTGGCAAAGAAAATATTATTATTATTGCGACTAAAACTAAGCTGAATGCACTAGAAGCAAGGCCTCTTATTGCTGATACCGGCGATAGCGAACTTGATCTGGAACTATCAGGTTATTTAGCCGTGACTACAGGTTACAATGACCAAGTGTTATATCCCGTTGATAACGTGCAATAGAACGTACATTAAATAAAAATTAATCATTATTAATATTAGAGAACAGGCAATGTTTAAAAACTTGCCTTATTGAATATGGAATTAAATATGCAATTTGAAAACCTTACCGCGTTATATCATTTTTTAGATGAGCAAGTAACACAAGACGTTAGTGCTGATGAATTATTCGCCGGTAGTTATTTAAGAGGCTTTATCAGCTTAGCTGGCAGCGAATACGGCGATGAATCACAGCCTTTAACACAAGCTTTAGCGATAAATATCAGTGAAAAGCTACAAGCTGCTCGCACAGAGCTTAGTCCACAAGATCGTCAAATAGTGCAAGACTATTGGTTAACTTTGCAAACAGCTTTCAGCGCTTAACTAGATAGCTTAACTGGATAGCTTAATTGGATAGCTCAACTACGCTGAGTGGTCGATTAGTAAAGTAACTAACCTGAACTCTGGATAATGAGTGCTTGAAATTCAAGTGAACCAAAAGCTTAGGTAATAAAGTAAATGCTATAGCCAGCTGAACATCACGAATAGATATCATCAATGCTTCATTTTATGCCATTTTCAAGGCAAAACGTTTATGAATAGCGGGCTATTTATCGACGTTTTAACGCAGAAAATGGCTTAAAATGGAGCATTGAGCAAGTGCTGCTTATCCAGAGTTCAGGTTAACTAAGCAATTTAACTAAATAGCGATTAACAAACCAATGAAAGCAGCTTATGTTAAAGGCTGCTTTTTTATGTTCTATAGTAAGTTTAATCAAATTTTCGACGAATAATATCTCGAATAATGAAGCGGTTAGGCGCTAAGTTAAATAGCTGTTCGTTGTTTAGAGGGTAAGGCGTACCACAAATGTCGGCGGTTAAAATATCGGCTAATAATGGCGCAGTACAAAGTCCGCGTGCGCCCAATCCAGTTAACATATATAGATTTGAAATTACCGGTGCTAATTCATTATAGCGCCAACGCTTATCTTTACTTAAATGTGGATATTGCTGCTTATGAGCTTCAAGATCTGGCATAGCACCTACCATAGGTAAGTGATCAGGGGTCATGCAGCGTAAACGTGCTTTACTATTAACAATGTCAGTAGTTTGCCATTGCGTTACATTTGGTAAGCATTTATCAAGCATAGCCAAGTTAAATTGGTCGTCTTCGGCTTTACTTTCGGTATCAAAACTATTTTTTTGAAACGTTGCGCCAATGCAATGCAAGTTATTGTTAGCTGGTGTTAAGTAACCTTTATGACAAATAACGGTAGATAGGTTAGCTATTTTATCATTACTTATCATATTACTAACTTGGCCACGTACTGATGATAGTGGTAGTTGCTCTATTAAGTTCAGTGGTATGCCTTGTGCACCGCCACAATAGATCACTACATTGGTTTGGTAATCTTTTTTGTCAGTATGCAGTAACCATTTACCATCAACTTTTTGGCTTACACTATTGATTTTACAGCCAGTTTCGACTCGCAACCGATTAGTTGATTCTGCGGCTTTAAAAACTTGTTTTACTAATTGAGCCGGGGCAATCCAACCCGCTTTAGGAAAAAACAAGCCACCATGTTCGAGCGCTATATTGGCTAACTCACTGGCTTTGGTTTTATCTATGCTTTGTACTAAACTTTTTGGCCACACTGGCGAGTGCTCAAAATGCTGCTGGCGAAGATCTAAAGCTTTTTTGTATGAGATTTCTAGCAAACCACACCAGTCGTGATCAAACTTAAAACCTTGTTCGTTAATATGCTTATAAAACCCTACGGCTTGTTCAAACGCTTGTTGATAGAAAACACTAATGTCATCAGCTTGCTGGTGAATAAGTGGATATAGCGCGGCAATATTATTACTTGATGCCCCTTGCGCGATGCTAAAATCTTGACAATATACGTTTACCTTCACCCCAGCTTTTGTTAGCGCATAAGCAGCACACGCTGAAGCAATACCACCACCAATTATACTGACCTGTTGTGGCTTGTTAATTATTGGGCGTTGTTGATAGCCTTTTCCTGAGTGAGGGTTTTGTTGAAACACCGCGCTTAGCATTTCATCTTTTTTACCATGCGCTGGGCGTTTTTCAACTCGAAAGCCGGCTGATATTAATTGGCGCTTTACATTACCTGCAACCGTAAATGTTGCTAATGTTGCCTGCTCTTTTGATAACCGTGTTATTTGTTGGAATAGCCCTGAATGCCACATTTCAGGATTTTTGTTGGGTGAAAAACCATCTAGATACCAAGCGTCAACTAATGCTGAACTTCGACGATTTTTATCCTTGGCTAATTGCGCTAAACCTAATGTTGCATCGTTAAATATTAATTGCAAAGTTACTGCGCCGGAATAAAAACTCAGTGTTACATCTTGCTCTGGAGAGTTTGGATATTGTGCAATTAATTGCTGACTGTAATGTTCAAGCTCAGGCAGAATTTTTAACGATTGTGCCAGTTGCGCTTTTGATAATGGGTATTTTTCTACACTGATAAAGTGCAAAGCCTGTTTTGATTCAAGCTCTGATTTAAGTTCTGATTCAAGCTCAATTTGGTGCTTGGTTTGTTGCTGAATTTTTCTTTGTTGAATTTGATCAAAAGCTGCAAGTGTTAATAAAAAATTTAGTCCGGTGCCGAAGCCGGTTTCTGCGATAACAAATTTTTCGGGGAGTTTTGCTAACCTTGATTTAATATTATTGCCGTTAATAAATACACACTCGCTTTGGCTTGTGCCTTGGTTTGTATCAAAGTAGATATCTTCAAACTGGCTTGAAAAAGGCGAACCGTCTTCTTGAAAGGTAATCTTAGCTTGATCAATCACAATATTAACGTCTTCCGTTGCTAGTAAAAAAAGGTTATTTTACATGTTATTACAATAGGCTGTCATAAAAATGAAAACATTCAGTGTACAAGTGTACGCTGGACAGACCAGTATAGGGGGCAAAAGTATGTATGATACGCCCAGATTTTTTAATTGAATATGGTTATTTATATGAAACGTGTAGTTATCACCGGATTAGGTATTGTATCAAGTATTGGTAATGATGCAGAAGAAGTATTAACGTCTTTAAAAGAAGGGCGTTCAGGTATTACCCGTGCTGAAAGTTTTGCTGAAATGGGTTTGCGCAGTCAAGTTTGGGGCAAACCTGAAATTGAAGTAAAAGATCACATTGACCGTAAAGCACTACGTTTTATGGGCGAAGCTTCAGCTTTTGCCTATATAGCCATGGATCAAGCAATCAAAGATTCAAAATTAACGCCTGAGCAAGTATCAAACTTCCGTACTGGTATTGTTGCTGGCTCTGGTGGCGCGTCATCTGAAAACGTCGTTAACTCAGCAGATACTTTACGCGAGAAAGGCGTAAAAAGAGTGGGTCCTTACGCCGTACCAAAAACCATGTCGAGCACTATCTCAGCATGTTTAGCGACACCATTTAAAATTTTAGGTGTTAACTATTCAATCAGCTCAGCTTGTGCCACTAGTGCACATTGTATTGGTCATGCAGCTGAGCTTATTCAATTGGGTAAACAAGATGTAGTATTTGCTGGTGGTGGTGAAGAAGTTCATTGGTCATTAGCGATGATGTTTGATGGCATGGGTGCCTTGTCTTCTAAATATAACGAAACACCCGAAATGGCTTCGCGCACTTATGATGCAGACCGTGACGGTTTTGTTATTTCAGGCGGCGGCGGTATGGTTGTTGTTGAAGAACTTGAGCACGCTTTAGCGCGTGGTGCACATATTTATGCTGAAATTGTGGGTTACGGTGCTACGTCAGACGGTTACGACATGGTTGCTCCAAGTGGAGAAGGCGCTATTCGTTGTATGCAACAAGCCATGCAAGGTGTTGATGCTAAAGTTGACTACTTAAATACTCACGGTACTTCTACCCCAGTGGGTGATGTAAAAGAGCTTGGTGCTATTCAAGCGGTATTTGGTGAAGACTCACCTGCAATTAGTGCAACAAAAGCGATGACAGGTCATGCACTTGGTGCGGCGGGTGTTCACGAAGCAATTTTCTCATTATTAATGATGGAGCATAGTTTTGTTGCTCCTTCGATTAATATTAATACCTTAGATGAACAAGCTGAAGGTTTAGATATTGTCACTGAAAAGCGCGATATGGAACTTAATTTAGTTATGTCTAACAGCTTCGGTTTTGGCGGTACTAACGCTACGCTTGTTATGCAAAAATATAAATAAAATGCTGTTTGGTGAAATTATGAGTATTTATAGCTGATAATTTCATTTAATTTTAAAAACCGCTAAAAATTTAGCGGTTTTTTTATGTCATTTTGTCGCTAAATTTAGCTACAATATCCTCCTTAATTATTTATTGTTGGCGACCCTGCTATCATGCCTCATTGTATTATTGAATATTCTGCAAAAATTACCGAAAACTTAGCTGTAGAGCAGTTAATGCACGCTGTATATAAAGGTGCAAACCAAAGTGAATTATTTAGCGCTGCTGATATCAAAGTACGTGCTTGTGCTTATAATGATTTTTACTTACCAGGTGCAGAACAAGTGTTCTTACATGTTAATTTAAAAATATTATCTGGTCGCGATTTAACCCAACGAAAAAACCTCACTGAGCATGTTTATAATCAACTTGAGCGCTTAGGTATTGAAAACGCCATAATTACTGTTGAAGTAACGCAAACCGAAAAAGAAAGTTATATTAAAAAATCGACAGTACCGGCTCAAAGCTAAATTTATCTGGGCATTGCTAATAGCTGTTTAAACGTAATTGTTACTTTTTATAATTGAGAACATTAATGAATATTTTTTACGACGAAAACATGCCGTTCGCAAAGGAGTTTTTTGCCGACTTAGGTACTTTAACTGCCTTTTCTGGCCGCTCTTTGGTAGCTAAAGAGGTTGCAAACGCAAATGTAATGTTGGTGCGTTCAATTACGAAAGTAAATAAAGCGTTGCTAGAGAACAACAATGCACTGAGCTTTGTAGGTACAGCAACTATAGGTGTTGATCATATCGATCAAAACTACTTAGTTGAACGAAATGTTAATTTTCATTCGGCACCTGGTTGTAATGCCGTATCGGTAGCTGAGTACGTGTTAAGTGCTATGGTTGTGCTTGCAGAACGTTATTTATTTAACTTATCCAACTTAACCGTTGGTATTGTTGGTGGGGGAAATACGGGCACAAGATTAAGTGAAAAGTTAACAGCTTTAAACATTAAGCATGTTATTTGTGACCCTTTACAAGCTGAAAACCCTAATGATAATCGTGAATTTTCAACATTAGAACAAGCACTCGCTTGTGATGTAATTTCTTTACATGTGCCATTAACTCGTGAAGGACAGCATGCAACATATCATTTGTTAGATGCTGACCGACTTGCAATATTAAGCCATAATCAAATTTTGATTAATGCGTGTCGCGGTGAGGTGGTAGACAATAAAGCTTTATTGAAAATGAAGCAGCAAGGCCACGGTGTAAAACTGGTACTCGACGTTTGGGAAAACGAACCAGCTATATTAACTGAGTTGATCGAGCATTGTGAAATTACCACAGCTCACATTGCTGGTTATAGCTTAGAAGGAAAAGCTCGTGGCACAGAGATTCTGTATCGGGCATTATGTCAACAGTTAGATATTTTACCAAAGAAGCAACTTGCAGACTTTTTGCCGATACCGGCTATTAGTGCGATTGAAATTAATCAAGACTTTGATGAAATACTGCTAAACCAACTGGTAAAAATGGTTTACGATGTTAGACGTGACGATGCAATTTTTCGTCAGCAAATTAATACTCAAGGATTTGACCATATTCGAAAAACGTACCCGACTCGCCGGGAGTTTTCTTCAGTAACGGTAAACTTGAATAATGTGTTGAGCTCAGATGTGCCACATCGGCTTGGCTTTAATAAATAAACTGGATAAAAGAGAGAGGATCATGGCACAGAAATTTGATGTTTGCGTACTAGGTGCAACAGGATTAGTTGGTAAAACAATTATTGAAATATTAGAACAACGTGATTTTCCAATTAATAAACTATACCCATTGGCCAGCGCCCGCTCTGCCGGCGAATTTATTGATTTTAATGGTGAAAGCATTGAAGTTTTAGACGCTGATAATTTCGATTGGAGCCAAGCGCAAATAGGCTTCTTTTCTGCTGGCGGTGCTACATCAGCAAAGTATGCTCCTATCGCTGGAGATGCTGGTTGTATCGTTATTGATAATACTTCTGAGTTTCGCTACGACGCTGATATTCCATTAGTAGTACCTGAAGTAAACCCTCAAGCATTAGCTGAATACCGTAATCGTAATATTATTGCTAACCCTAACTGTTCAACCATACAGATGATGGTAGCTTTAAAACCTATTTATGATGCTGTAGGCATTTCACGTGTTAATGTTTCTACTTATCAGTCTGTTTCTGGTGGCGGAAAAGCTGCAATGGATGAGTTAGCAAAGCAAACGGCCGATTTATTGTCAGGTAAGCCTGTTGAGTCGAAAAACTTCTCTCGCCAAATCGCTTTTAATGTTATTCCGCAAATCGATGTGTTTCTTGAAAATGGTTATACCAAAGAAGAAATGAAAATGGTGTGGGAAACACAGAAAATACTTGGTGACGATACGGTAATGGTAAATCCTACAGCGGTTCGCGTACCGGTATTTTTCGGCCATGGTGAATCACTGCACATTGAAACAAACTCACCTATTTCAGCCGAAGAAGTGAAAGATCTTTTAAGCCAAGCTCCCGGCATAGTGGTTTGCCGTAATGATGAAGACTTTCCTACGCAAATTGGCGATGCTAGCGGCAAAGATGAAACCTTTGTTGGCCGTATTCGAGAAGATATTAGCCACAACAATGGTATTAATATGTGGATCGTTGCAGACAATGTACGAAAAGGTGCAGCGACGAATAGCGTACAAATTGCCGAGTTATTAATCAAAGATCACCTTAGCGAGTATTAATAGTCGATAAGTTGTAGATTTATTAAAGAAAAATGAAAACCCGTCGTTATAATAAGCGACGGGTTTTTTTGTTTTATTTCACTTAACGCAAATTAAGGATAAGATAAGAAACCATAGTATTAAATTAATAACGCAGTTAAAAAGCTGTAAAGGCATTTATCCAAGTATTTGGCAGTAATTATTTAATAACTGGAATAATTTTTGCTTCGCAATCTCCTGACTTGGGCCCGTCATTGTATTGGCGAATAATCATTATAAATAGGAAATTTTAATGCACACATTGTTACGCCTGTGCCTATGGCAGGCACTTATTATTAGCATTTGCTGCTTTAGTCTCCCAACATCAGCTGAAGATGACGGAATACGTATTCGTGGTCCGAAATCTACAGACGCATTTCCTTACGACCGTTATGGACCAATTACCAGCAAAGATACTTTATGGAACATCGCATTAAAAGTTCGCCCAGATCCTCGCTTGTCTGTTTATCAAGTCATGCAAGCACTATATGAAAATAACCCTAATGCTTTTAAAGAAAATAATTTAAACCACATGATCAGCGGTCAGTATTTAAAACTTCCGTCGATTGATGTTATTAGAGCAATTAACCCTAACATAGCACAACAAAAGTCACGCAGCGATGATAAGGCTTGGCAACAAAAAGTTGCAAAAGTTGTTAAAGTTACACCTAAGAAAATACCTAATCCTGAAGAAGCTTCCGTTAATAAAAAAGATTTAGATGCAGCAAAATCTGAAATTAATACTCAATTACAAACAATTGATAACACGCAACAACAACGGTTAGCTACTATTCAAAATGACGTTTTAGATTCTATTGACGGCCTGCAAAGTTTATTAAAAGAAAATGAAGCTTTACGCGAGCGTTTAACAAGCTTTAATGATCAGCTCGGCATAATGCAAAGCGAAGTGGCTAAAAGCAAAGAAATTAAAGTGCAGATGGACGATATGATCTCACTGCAACAAGAACTTTTAACTAAAGCTGAAGCAAGAGAACAAGCGTTATTACTTGAAAAACAAAAAGCCGAACTTGAAGAAGGCAACTTAATGTCGAGTTCATGGTTTATTGCACTAATGGCCACCTTACCTGCGCTGTTAGTTTTGTCTTTGGTCGCTATTTTATTTAGACGTAAAAATAATAAAGACAGTAACGAAGACGTAGTCCCAGACAAAGCAGAAAAAAGTGTTGAAGTTAAAGAAAAAACACCACCAACGAAAGAAGCAGAAGATAACGAATTAACTTTAGAAGATGAATTAAGCCTTGATGACGAATTATCACTTGAAGATGAATTGTCACTCGACGATGAACTTTCAATAGATTTATCAGAAAATGATGAAGATCACGAGGATCTATTTTCTGATGATTTAGACGCATTAGATGAAGACGTTATTCAATTGGATGACGATTTAGATGATTTAGACGAGCTTGAAGATATTGCTTTAGATAATAATGAGGAAACCATTGCGCTAGATGACGATCAAATTGAAGGTGAGCCATTAGAAGGTGGGCAATTAGATCAAAGCGATTTAGATTCTTTATTTGCTGGTTTAGAAGATGAAGTAGATAACAGTGAAGAAATTGCACTGGACTCAGATGAAATTGCGTTAGATGAATTAGATACTTTATTATCTGAAGGAAAAACCAGTGAATCTGAAAAAACAGATGCTGGCGCTGAAACTGTGTTGAATGATGACGAAGATATCGATAGCTTATTAGATGCTGCTGCAGAATCAAACGACATAGATGATAATCCTACAACTGATATTAGTGAAGTATCTGAGCCTGATGACATTGATGCCTTACTTGATGCGGTAAGTGAAACAAAAGATAGTTCAGATGACCCAGCTTCTATTGACGTTTCAGATCCAGATGATATTGATGCATTATTAGATTCAATTAACGGTGCAGATGAACCTTCAACTGCAACAGATAATGATACCAATGCAAATGTTGATGAAAATGCTGAAAGTAATGCTGATATCGCAGACCCTGACGACATTGATGCACTGTTAGACTCAATTAACGGTGCTGATGAACCTTCGTCAGATAATAATATCAAGGCAATTGATAACGACAATACCGAAGATGCTGAAAGTAATGCTGATATCGCAGACCCTGACGACATTGATGCACTGTTAGACTCAATTAACGGTGCGGATGAACCTTCGTCAGATAATAATATCAAGGCAATTGATAACGACAATACCGAAAATGCTGAAAGTAATGCCGATATTGCAGACCCTGATGACATTGATGCACTGTTAGACTCAATTAACGGTGCGGATGAGCCTTCGTCAGATAATGATACTATTGCGAGTGTTGACGAAAATATCGAAGATGCTGAAAGTAATGTCGATATCGCAGACCCTGATGACATTGATGCACTGTTAGACTCAATTAACGGTGCGGATGAGCCTTCGTCTGATAATAATACGAATGCAATTGATGACGACAATACCGAAGATGCTAAAAGTAATGCCGATATTGCAGACCCTGACGACATTGATGCACTGTTAGACTCAATTAACGGTGCTGATGAGCCTTCGTCTGATAATAATACGAATGCAATTGATGACGACAATACCGAAGATGCTAAAAGTAATGCCGATATCGCAGATCCTGACGATATTGATGCACTGTTAGACTCAATTAACGGTGTGGATGAGCCTTCGTCAGATAATGATACTATTGCGAGTGTTGACGAAAGTATCGAAGATGCTGAAAGTAATCTCGATATCGCAGACCCTGACGACATTGATGCACTGTTAGACTCAATTAACGGTGCAGATGAGCCTACAGCAGATAAGGACAGCAATGTTGATGCTAGCCTTAATTCAAACATTCCTGATTCAAGTACTCCTGATGAAAACACTCCTGATGCAAACATTGACCAAAATAATAATGTGTCAGAGTCTTTAGATAATATAGATAGCGAAAATACGGCACTCATTAATAATTTTACTGATGAATACGTACAGTCATTTATAGACACTGATTTAAGTGAAATTGCTAATGAAGATGCTGAAAAATCGTTGCAGACTGAAAGTGACGATCAAAGTAACAGTCAAAACGATAGTCAAAATAATGCAGCAAGTGATAGTAATGAAGATATTTCAGATGACTTTGATATTGACGCTTTAATTGAGGAAGTTAATCATCACCCTGAGCCATCAAATGAAGACACTTTAGAAATAGGTGATGATGTTCTCGATACAGAATTACACGACACTGATTCATCTAACGAAAAGCTTGAGGATAAAATAGTAGACGCTACTGATTTGGATGATGAAACTTTAGCGGCAATATCCGGTGACTTTGACGAATCTACATTAACTAATTTATTAAATGATGAGAAAACAGATAACAACTTAGTAGAATTATCTCCAGACTTTACTGACAGTAACGTGCTGGCTGATTTACTTTCTGATGATGATAGTCCAATAGAAGAAGAGAGTAAAAAGTCAGCTGCCGATAACGCTGAAGAAGTTGCAGGCATTAAAGAGCTTGATAACCTTGATTTTGATGACTTGTTGGCAAATATTGAAGAAGAAAGTGGACAAGCAAGCAGTGATGAATTTGAATTCAGCGAGAGCTTTGATATTGGCGATGACTTTGAGTCTGATGTTGAAGAAGATCTTGAATCAGAAAGTAATAATTCTCGAAAAGAAAATAACGAAGAAGACTTTATTTCAGTCGACTCTTTATTATCTGATAGCTTGTTAGATGGTAAACCAACTGAGCCTTATGAAAAAATGAAAATAGATGTCGGGTTAAGTGAGTTCCCAGAATTTTCAGGGAATATTACTGACGAAGATATTGATGACGACGACAATGGCATTGCTGCCAAATTAGATTTAGCTAAGGTTTATATCGAAATTGGTGACCAAGAGAATGCCGAAGTGATCTTACTTGATGTAGTAAAACAAGGGGATGCGCAGCAACAGTTTGATGCTCAACAGTTGTTGGATAATCTTAAAGATTAAGATATTTTTATCTCTTAAATTTAAAGGCTGCTTTTTGCAGCCTTTTAACTTTTAGAGCTTTCAAAATTAATGCAAAGTGTTGAATCTATTAATTCAATTGGTATAACGCGCAAAATAATGGATAATGTCTCACCTTAGCAATGGAGGATACAATGCGTTACGCTTTAGGCATAGAATACGATGGTAGCAACTACTACGGTTGGCAAAGACAAAAGAATGTAATTAGCGTTCAAGAATGTGTAGAGAAGGCTTTGTCAAAAATTGCCAATGAACCTATTGAAGTTGTCTGCGCCGGTAGAACAGATACTGGCGTTAATGCGACCAACCAGATTATTCATTTTGAAACAGATAAAATGCGTAAAGATGTTGCTTGGACGTTGGGAGTTAATACTAATTTACCTAAAGATATTGCCGTGTCTTGGGTAAAAGAAGTCAATCAAGACTTTCATGCTCGCTTTAGTGCAACTGCTCGTCGTTATCGTTATATTATTAACAATAATCGACTTCGCTCGGCAATTTTAAGCTCAGGCATTAGCTTTTGTCATTATCCTTTGAATGAAAATTTAATGCATCAAGCCGCACAGTATTTAGTTGGGCGTCATGATTTTACCTCATTTAGAACTGTGCATTGTCAGTCGAACTCTCCAACTCGAACGTTGCATTATTGTAATGTTTCTCGCCAAGGTGAGTTCGTTATTATTGATATTAAAGGCAATGCATTTTTACACCATATGGTGAGAAATATTGCGGGTAGTTTAATGAAAGTGGGTCAGGAACTAAAACCTGTAAGTTGGCTCAAAGAAGTGCTAGAAGCAAAGAATCGTTGTGTTGCTGGTATTACGGCTCCTTCTGCCGGTTTATATTTTGTTGATGTAGATTACCCAGAAGAGTTCGGTATTCCAAAGCGTAGCCCAGGGCCGTTATTTCTACTATAATCAAGTTAAAACAAGTTGATTGTTTTCCCTGTGATTAAACAATATTACTGGCGAAAAGCCGCGAAGCTAATTATATAAACAGACAGAACAAAGAAAACAGACCAGTTTTTCCTATAATTGTGTAGGTGTTCTATGGTCTAATTCAACGAATTAGCTAAAATTTTATATTTAGTGGTTGTATTTTAAACAATTATTAAATTTTTTCGTGTATAGGCAAAAATATATTATGAGCTGGATTGAAAAGATTCTCCCAAAAGCAAAAGCAACACAAAAAAGAAATATTCCAGAAGGCGTTTGGAGTAAGTGTTCTAGCTGTAACGCGGTGCTCTATAAAGTTGAGCTAGACAGACAAATGTCAGTTTGTCCAAAGTGTGATCATCACATGCGTATTTCGGCACGCAAACGTATTGATGGCTTTCTTGACCAAGGCGAGCGAGTTGAACTCGGTGAAGAATTTGAAGCACAAGATATTCTTAAATTTAAAGACTCTAAACGCTATAAAGATCGTATTTCAGCGGCACAAAAAAGTACCGGTGAAAAAGATGCATTAGTGGTAATGAAAGGTGAACTTCATGGTCAGCCTATTGTTGTAGCTGCATTTGAATTTGGCTTCTTGGGCGGTTCGATGGCATCTGTTGTTGGTGCTCGTTTTGTTAAAGGTGTTGAATACTGTTTAAAGCATGATGTACCTTTTGTTTGTTTTTCTGCCAGTGGCGGTGCTCGTATGCAAGAAGCATTGTTTTCATTAATGCAAATGGCAAAAACCAGTGCCGCATTAGCCAAAATGAGTGAGAAAGGTCTACCTTATGTTTCAGTATTAACTGATCCAACTATGGGCGGTGTTTCTGCAAGTTTGGCAATGTTAGGTGACATTAATGTTGCCGAGCCTAAAGCTTTAATTGGCTTTGCAGGTCCTCGCGTTATCGAACAAACAGTACGCGAAAAGCTACCTGAAGGTTTTCAGCGTAGTGAATTCTTAAAAGAAAAAGGTGCGATTGACCTCATTGTTGATCGTCGTGAAATGCGCAGTACTTTGGCAAGAATGCTTGCTAAATTTATGGGACAAGATAGCCCAGTAGCATAACGGAAAATTCATGTCGAAAATGACTAAAGGCCATTCAGCAAGAAATAATCTTACTGAATGGCTTTCTTATTTAGAGAGTATTCATTCAGTTGAAATAGAGCTGGGTTTAACACGCATTAATGCTGTTGCCAATAAGCTTAATATTGTATTTCCTACTTCCACTATTATTACCGTTGCGGGTACAAATGGTAAGGGCACAACCTGTGCTTTTTTAGAGAATGCATTTTTAGCACAAAATTTAACTTGCGCAGTATATTCATCTCCTCATATTGAACGCTTTAATGAACGTTTACGCCTTAATAAAGTAGAAGTAAACGATGCTAGCTTAGTTAATGCGTTTGAAACTATCGAACAAACTCGTGATGATATATCTTTAACCTATTACGAATACACCACTTTAGCTGCGTTATTAATATTAACCGCAGCGCAACCAGACGTTATTATTCTTGAAGTAGGTTTAGGTGGTCGTTTAGATGCAACCAATATTGTTGACGCAGATATTGCGGTAATTACCACTATTGATCTCGACCATCAAGCATATCTAGGTGATACACGCGAAGCTATTGGTTTTGAAAAAGCGGGTATAATGCGCGCCGATAAACAGGCTGTAATAGGTGATAAAACCCCGCCGGCTACAATTGTTGAGCACGCAAAATGCATCGGCGCTAAACCATTTTTTCGTGATGAAAACTTTATCATTGAACAAACGAGTAATAAGCAGTGGTTGTGGCGCAGTGGCAATACTAATTTTTCTGGCCTGACTAACTGCTATATACCACAAGACAATGTCGCTACTGCAATCATGGTGTTAAATCTGCTCGCAGACAAACTCGACTTATCGTTAAATAGTGCTTTTATCAATCAAGTTATTGCTGAAACAAAGGTTGCTGGCAGAATGGAAAAGTTCTCGCTCGATTGCGATGTTATTTTAGACGTTGGCCATAACCCACAAGCTGCAAGATATTTAGCCGAGCAGCTAGAGCAATTAAACTACCCGAAAGTGCATGCCGTATTAGGCATGCTAGGCGATAAAGATGCAACAAATACCATTGCGCCACTTTTACCAACTGTTTCGCATTGGTATATTGGCACGTTAGAGGTTCCAAGAGGGCGTAAAGCAAAAAACATCTTAGAGTCTACACAAATAGACACTGCGAAAGTAAATTGCTTTGACAATGTCTCTCAGGCATTTAGAATGGCAAAACACAATGCAAAAGCAACTGATCTTATTCTAGTTTTTGGATCATTTTTTACCGTTGCAGAAATAAGACGTTTACTTGTTTAACAATGTTTGGAGTTTAATTTGTCTACACCATTTCAAAATCGTTTAGTTGGTACTATTATTGTCGCGGCTATCGCTATTATATTTTTACCTGATGTACTTGATGGCGACAAAAAAACATATCAAGATAACTTTGAGGCAATTCCAACTGCGCCAGAAGTAAGCTTTCCTCAAACAGATAACAGTTTTCCTGAGCATAAACTTACCAGTTTACCCACCGAAGAGACATCTGAAGAATTAGCACTTGATGATCAAAATGTCATAGATGCTGACAAATTACTGAAAGAAAAAGACGTAACTGTTACGACATTAGCGAAAGAAACAGATTTCTCAACAGATAAAGCAGACTCAGTCGCGAAAAAAAGCATTGATACAGCGAAAAAAAATACCCCTGCTAAAGCGATAGTAGAGCAAGCTTGGGTTATTCAATTAGGCAGCTTTCGCCACCAAAATAATGTTGATGAGTTGGTCAACAAACTTAAGAAAGAAGGCTACACTACCTTTACTAAGCCAATAAAAACAAAATCAGGGAAGTTGACCAAAGTTTTTATTGGACCTGAATTGATAAAATCTTCGTTAGAAGAAAAGCTCCCTGCATTGAAAAAGCTTACAAATGTGCAAGGAAAAGTTGCCCGATTCTATCCAGCTAAATAATAAAATCATTAGCAAATCTTAGGCGGATTCTGGTAGAATGCGCGCCACTAATCAATGAGAATATTCGATTTATGGTTTGGATAGATTATGCCATTTTGGCTGTTATTGGCATTTCAGCTTTAATTAGTTTAGTACGTGGCTTTGTTAAAGAAGCGGTGTCCTTAATTGTTTGGATCAGTGCCTTTTTTGTCGCGAGTACTTTCTACCTTAACTTGTCGACATTACTTACCAATATTTCTGATCAGCTACTGCGAAATGCAGCATCAATTGCTATTTTATTTATTTCTACGTTAATCCTAGGCGCACTTGTTAACTATGTTATTGGTCAGCTGGTCAGTAAAACTGGTTTGTCTGGGACAGACAGAGTTCTAGGTATCGTTTTTGGTGCGCTACGAGGCGTACTTATCATTGCTGCTGTTTTATTTTTTATGGACGCATTTACACCTGCATCCTCATCTTCTTGGTGGCAAAACTCTCAATTGGTTCCAGAATTTACATTAATTGTTGAATGGTTTTTTGAGTATCTCAAACAATCTTCAAGCTTTTTAGCTTAGTATTTAAACTTAGTTCGTCGGAGAATAAGTGCATGTGTGGTATTGTTGGTATTGTTGGTAAATCCCCCGTAGGTCAAGCATTATATGATGGTTTAACGGTTTTACAGCATCGAGGACAAGACGCTGCCGGAATCGTGACTATTCACGAAAACACCTTTAGATTGCGTAAAGGTAACGGCTTAGTTAAAGATGTTTTTCATACTCGTCATATGTTGCGTCTACAAGGTGATATGGGTATTGGACATATTCGTTACCCAACGGCAGGTACTTCTAGTTCATCTGAAGCTCAACCTTTTTATGCGAACTCTCCTTTTGGTATTTCCCTCGCGCATAACGGTAACTTAACCAATGCTGACGAGCTTAAGTCATGGTTAAATACCGAAGCTCGTCGTCATGTTAACACTACTTCAGACTCTGAATTATTGCTTAATATTTTAGGTCATGAGTTACAAAATTCCGAACAGCATAAATTAGATCCAAGTGATATTTTTACTGCTATTAGCAATGTTCATAAGCGTGTTCGCGGTGCTTACGCAACAGTAGCTTTAATTATCGGCTATGGCATGGTCGCATTTCGTGATCCTAACGGTATTCGTCCTCTGGTATTTGGTAAGCGTGAAACTAAATCGGGCGTTGAGTATATGGTAGCGTCTGAATCTGTTGCTCTAGATGCTAACGAATTTGAATTTGTACGTGACGTTGCGCCAGGAGAGGCTATTTTCTTTACTGAATCAGGCCAGATTCATAGTCAACAATGCGCTGAAAATCCTTCATTTCATCCCTGTATTTTTGAATATGTTTACTTTGCTCGTCCAGACTCTTCTATCGATAAGATTTCTGTTTACGGATCTCGTGTTGATATGGGCAAAAAACTTGGTGATAAAATTGCTAAAGAATGGGACGATATTGATATAGATGTTGTGATCCCAATTCCAGAAACATCGTGTGATACCGCATTAGAAATTGCTCGTCACCTTAATATTCCATATCGACAAGGTTTTGTTAAAAACCGTTATATTGGTCGTACGTTTATTATGCCAGGACAAGAACAACGTAAGAAGTCAGTTCGCCGTAAACTAAATGCCATTGGCACAGAGTTTATGGGGAAGAATGTTTTACTTGTAGATGACTCTATTGTGCGTGGTACAACATCTGGACAGATAATCGAAATGGCTAGAGCCGCTGGCGCTAAAAAAGTATACTTTGCCTCAGCAGCGCCAGAAATTCGTTTTCCAAATGTTTATGGTATCGATATGCCAAGTGCCAATGAATTAATTGCCCATGGTCGTGAACTTGACGATATATGTGAAATTATCGGTGCTGACAAATTAATATTCCAAACATTAGAAGATTTAGTGTCAGCTGTTTCAACGTCTAATCCAGATATTACAGAGTTTGAAACGTCAGTCTTTAATGGTGAGTATGTTACAAATGACATAAATCAAGGCTACTTAGATAGACTAGACGCATTGCGTAATAACACCACAAAAGAAACTTCAGACAAAAATGCAGACTCAATTATTGATATGCATAATGAAGGCTCTGAATAGTTTTTTCACGACATTTATGTATAAAAATTAGAGTAATAAAAAACCGCTTAATGAAGCGGTTTTTTTATCACTATTTATATTGTTTAATAATTTAACTGATGTATTCAACACCTAAGCCAGAGTTAAATACGATAGCACTAGCTGCCATTAAAGTAACAATTAAGACTAATCCACAAGTTACGACCGAGCTTGAGTAAATAAAACCTTTTTCTTCAGGTATATTCATCATAATAGGTACACCTGAATAAAGCAGGTAAACTGAATAGCATAATGCTGCTAAGCCTGCAATTACCACAAACCAAAGTACCGGAAATAATGCGGTTAACCCCGCCATTAATAGAGGTGTTGCTGTATAAGCGGCTAATTCTAACGATTGAGTAAAGTCAGGCTTAGAGTCAAAAGTTTTTGCCATCCATTGAATTAAAACTGCTAAAGAAAGCACACCTAAAATTAAGCCAAAGTACATGGCCACTGCCATGAATAGTGCGTGTGACTCAGTAAGCTTAATAGGATCACCTGCACCAATTGACCAACCTATATGGGCTGCTGCATAGTAACCACAAATAGCTGGAATTAATGCAATAGTCAGTATGTGCACCAGTGAGTAAGTTAAACTTTCATGACGCTTCTCAATTGTTTGCCATTCTTTTTTAGGTGCAGTGTAAAGCCCCCAGATATGATTTAAGATCATGTTAAATACCTCTCTCTGTCCCCAAAAGTAATGCAGATATAAGTAAAATTCTGCGACCCTACATAGTCATCAACGTTGTTTTTATTTTTGTCGATATACTATTTATGTAAGAAGGCGAGGGATTCGTCAAGGATTGTTTGATATTTCAGCGTAAAAAGCTATTTTTTAGCCATCTATCAGTCTGATTAGGTGCAAATTTGATGAAAATATAGTTTAGGAGACTTTAATGCGAACGATTTTCATCACTTCTAATTCAAAGCCTGCAACCATTTCAACCGTCGGGTAATAGGTTATGTTGACTTGCTGATTTTGCAGTGACTTATAAAGTTTTTTTCTACGATACTTAAAAGGTACGTCAATGCCCTTAAGCATAATGGTATTTAGGTACCATTCATCGACTTCACGTTGCACGTGTGAAAGTACGGTTTGGTGTTCACTATGCGTTAAATCTTTATGTTTATCTGTTAGTGATTTTGCTTCCGTTTTTTTCATTGCTAGGCCACTGTGTCTTAATAAAAAGCTTCAACAAAAGTTTTGATAACAAAGGTTAAAGACAATTTAATGTAACTGGATTATCAATATCATAACAAATTGCTCAACTTTATTCATTTAATTGGTGAGTTTAAAGCTGAGTATCAACAACATGGCTATAAACTCATGAAATAATTACTGCATAACAAAATGTAGTAATCAGTATATGGCCTTACTAATGTAAAACCGATAAAGTAATAGTTTTACTGGCAACTCAAGCGTTAGGCTTTTAAAATAGAGAAAATTAATTAATAGCTTTTTCTATGCCTTATTCCAAATTACTCGCCCCGATCAACAACTTTCTGAAAGTACCTACACCAGCCTCGTGGCTTGAAGAAGCTAAAGCTGAAAAAAACTTACCTGTGCTTTTAATTGATCATCTTATTTGTGAACAAACATGTTGAGTACACATACGGCTTGATTTATAGTCAATAGTATAGTGGAAAAGGTATTCATCATGAAGAAAAAGGCATATCTGTATCAACGGTTTAGTAGTGATCAGCAAATTGGTAATAGTTCTATTTATAGGCAATCGTTCAAGCAACATCAGTGGCTTGAGGCACATCCTGAATTTGAATGTGAAGGTGAATACGTAGATGAATCTAAATCAGCATCGAAAGGTGAACACCTTAAGCGTGGGGAGCTAGGAGATCTTGTAAGTGAAATAGAACAAGGAAAGGTAGAGAAAGGCTCATATATTTTAGTTGAGGGTTTTTCTCGTCTTTCTCGTTTAGATACACCTGAAACTGAAGAGTTGCTCAGAAAGATTTGGAAAGCAGGCATAACAATTGTCACGGTTCAAAATGGTCAGGAATATCCACCCGATACTGAAAGTAATTTTGGATTGAGAATCCAGCTTTTGGTTGAAGTTAATGGTGCATATTTAGAATCAAAAATTAGGTCTGAGAGGATCAAAGGGAGTTATGACAGGAGAGAGAGCCAAGCAAAGGAAGGCAAAACAATAAAAATAAAAAAACCATTCTGGCTTGATGAGGATGGAAAACTTAATGATGGGAAATACATAATTAAAAATATTTTTAATTGGTATGTAAGAGAAGGGCTAGGACAGCAAAGGATCTATCAACGATTAAAAGAGCAATATCCTGACTATGAACCTTTCAAAAACCTTGCTCCATCGACAGTAATTAGATGGATTAAGAGTAAAAGTGCAATCGGTTACTGGGTTCGCTTTGCAGGAATGGAAAATGAACGAGAATATAAAGTATTTGAAGCTGCGGTAGGGTTAAAGATATTTTATAAAGCTGCTTCAATTAATATTCATCGACATTATAAAAATATTAAACCAGACTCCAATATGGCACTGCATGGATTACTAGAGTGTGGTCACTGTGGTGGGGGGATTACAGTTCAAAAGAGTTATCATAAAAATGGTATGCCACTTTTAAGATGTTCAAGACAAGCCCGATATGGAAAACAACATTGTGGTTTTAAATCTACTTATCCATATTCTATTGCCTATTATTTGTATGAAAATATTGTATATAACGAAATGATAGGAATGCTATCAGAACAAAATTTACGGCCGATAGAAGAACAAGAACTAAATAAAATTGAACATCAGCTTAGTTCAGCAGAAAAAAAATATAATAAGCTGAAAGATCGAATGTTAAATTTAGATGATGATAGTGATGACGATGCTATAACTGATTTAATGTCTGAGCTATCGACTAAGAGAAAACAGTTGAAAACTAGAAAAAATCAATTAGAAAAGAATCTAGATGACCGACCTCCCTATATAGATGATGACATCAGGGAGCTTGAAAAAAATCCTAAAGAACTAAATTTAAACTTTAATCAACTTCAGAAGAAAATAATCATTAAAGATAAAACTGTGTTTTTTGAAAGTGATAGCCGCTATGAAATTACTTATGACGGCTACTCGCAACGAGAAAAAGGATATCAGATAACAAGGAATTTTTTGATCATATCAAAGGATCTGTCAAATCCTGAAATTGTACATAAATATGCTGATCTATATGATGGTGAAGGTAGTCTTGAAAGTAATGATCCAGATGATCCCTATCAGCAATATATGCGAGAGCTTTCTGAAAAGCCACATGAAGAAGTTAAGATTACAGAGTTTTTAAAAACCACTGATATCTGCAAAAAAGTAAAATAATTGACTCTTTTTAACGGAGTGAATTAACTCCGTTTTTCCTTAATATGATTAAAATCCACATAGTTATAATATTCGGTTATTTATCAGAGAAGGAAATGAAAAACGTGCTGGATGTTCTGCTGTATTATTTGGTTGGTCAAGATAATTAAGTGTTACTTCAAATCACAAAAAAATTTTGTAATTGACTGTAACTTTTCGGTGCTCATTTTATTGTTTCTAAGTTAATTAATCTTAAGATATCTCAACTTTTCAGTCTCCTGAAAACTCACGCCTAACGAAGCTTAGGCTTTAGTGAGTTAATCGTTATTAAAATATCGAATGGAAATCTACGCTTGAAAAAAATTAAATCTGTGGTTTGATGAAATAAGAACAAATGGATTTCAAGGATGAGAAAGAATTTTGTAGCAGTTAGAGCCGCGTATTACAAACACGATAAATTAACTAAACAAGTTAAATCAAAACATATTGTCGAGCAATCACAAGATGACGGCTCAATAAGATCAGTTATTAAAACCAAAGTTACAGACAAATCTTATAAATCTGCCATTGCTGAGTTTGAGCATGTACTGAGGACTGGAAGCACTAACTCAATTAATGTCGTTGATAAATATTCAAATGATAATGTCATGGTTTCACCTGATGAAACATGCTCTCCTCTTGACGCTTATTATAAGCACCTTGAACGATATAAAAAAACTGTAGGGCGCAAATGTCGCAACGATATGAACACATTAATGGAGCATATTGTAGTGCTCTCTGAAGAGCATACGGCAAAGCTTGAAGATAAACTGGGTAAAGAAAGAGCTAAAAGAGAAATAGTTAAATGTCTCAAGACATACTCAAAAATGTATGCAGAGAGTTTTAAATTTACTGAATGTGGTTTTGCTTTGCATTTAGATGAGGGGTTTACTGATAGCGATGGAAACTTTAAACGAAATATCCATGCTCATGTGATGTTTTTTAATTACGACTTCGATTCAAAAAAATCATATCTTAGAACGCTTTTTAAAAAAGGCGATTGTAATGTCACAGGGAAAACCAACGAACTAAATTCCAATTTTGTTGCAATACAAGACTTAGCCCATGAATGCTTTAAACGCCTTAAATATTCGCGTGGTCGATCCAAGCTATTAACGATGTCGAAGTACTTACCTAAGCATCAATTTCTGGAAAGAAAGCTTCAAGCATCATTTACTAAATACAAAAAACTAACACGGCAACTTAACCAAAAGAAAAATGAGTTAAGTGAATACTTAGAAAAATGGTTTAGGAAAATTTTAGATCAAGAATCAGCGAAAACTGAAGCAAGTATTAGTGCTGAAATAGTACTAGATATTGATAATGCTCAAATTCTGAAAAGTACAGAAGAAGCAATAGGAAAACTAGAACAGGAAGTTCAAGGCAAGACAAAAATTACCCAAATTGGTGATGAGGAATTGATCACTAATCATATAAAACAAAAAATAAACTCAAGGAAGAAAAAATGAATGATATAACTCTTGCAACGCTAATAGAGCAAAAATTTAGAGCTGAAGCATTAGGTGATTTAGATGCTTATAAGTATTTAAAAAATGACTGGCTAATAGATGCAATTATTGGTGTTTTAAAGGCACACCCAGAAATCAAAGAACGTATTAACATTGATAAAATGTCGTTGAATCAAGTTATCTGTGTAATAGAAAAGTATTTTAAAGAAAAAAACAATAGACGAAAATTGAAACAAGAACAAATATTCAAATTCATCAAATCCCATGATGATTATCGAATTGAAGAAACACTATTGCTATTGCTGATGCTAGGGTTTACCTTCAGACACGCTCATAAAAGGCTTGAAAACAACCAAAAAGGTGCTGGTGAAATATTGGACTTAGAACCAAATCTGTCTGGTGCTAAATGTAATGTGCATTTTCAAATTAAAATGCCAATTCAGAAAAAAGACCCAATGGTGAAGTTACTTTATGATTTGATTGTTAATGATGATGTACCAAGCCAAGTTATAGATTCAGAATTTGAAAATTTAAATGCAAAACTAAACCATTCAAAAAATAACTCAAATAACAAAAGGAGTATTTACAACAGAAGTAAAAAATAGCAAGTTTATAGGAATAACAACCTTGCCATTATTGCAGTACCATATTGAGATTGGAGTATAATAAATACCAGAAAGGTTTACTGAGATCTAAGGTTGTTTTATCGTTTTCATATCAGTGATGTAATTTTGAGCTGCTATTTAATCAGTAAATAGATATTCTCATCACTGACATATTTTTTAATACACATTACTTTATATTCACTGAAAACTAAGTATAAGTTACTGTGATCTAATATTGTCAGTCTATACCCTCCAGATTTTTTAAATTAAACTTTGATTCTAGCTTGATTTCATAGGGTTTTAGGGGCTTGTGGTTTTGAAAATTTTAGGTTTACCTTTTCGGGTTGTTGGCGTACCTTTTCGGGTCGGTGAAAATAGTTACGATTAGCTATTGAACTATCTTGAAATTTCGATATATGTATATATACACACTAAAAAGGTAGGTTATGGCAAAGAAGAAAAAGTTTACGGTGAGAATGTTTCAAGACGCTGAAACAACACTGGTAACAGATTTATTAAACAGAACAAGTGTTTTTAGCTGCTACGATAACAAAATTATTAAAAAAGCGCGTGATGCAGAGCAATACTCTTTCGGAGAATATACATACACAATTAAGCATCGTTACTTAGACATGAATGATTATTTACTTTATGTCTATATCTTGAAAAAGTGGCTTTTAGTAAATGAGAAAGCGCCAGAATATGTTAATCAGATTGATGTACCATTTGCTGAAGTAGCGAACCTGTTTGGTATGACAGAAGCGTATATTAAAAAAGACAAGAAAAAGGCAGCAAAGCGTTTTCACGACTCAATAGATAGACTTACAGATGTAAAAGTGAATTTGCATGACGAGCAAAAAAAGTTAACCACGTTTTATCATCTCTTGTCAGATGGTAGCCAACTTCAAGAAGTAGCAGAAAATATTGTGGCTATTATTCCTGATTTTATTTTGCTTGAGTTCAGGAAAGAGCGGTACTCGTTTGTAAATTTGGACTGGATGAGTGTGTTAAAAACACAACGTGCTCAAGCGTTAATGCGCTTTTTAAGTAGTCATAGCTCACGCTTTAACACACATTCCTTAGAATTTTTAAAATCATTGCTTAATTTAAATGGCTCAGATGCAGCAGCAGATAAAGAGGTTAGAAAATCTTATAAAGAGTTAGTTACAGTTGGTTTTCTAAAAGAGTTTAAAATTAATACCAAAAAGAAGGATGGTAGCAAACGAAAGGTGGGTAAACTGAGCTACTCGTCAACACAGGAACACAAAGTTTCTTGGTTCAAGTCTGAAATGGTCAATAAATTCAAAGATAAAAAAAATAAAGTCTTTAAAAATGATAGCTTCATGGTAGTTAAAGATGATACTGGAATTAACTATATTCACTATGGGAATCGTGTGTTTGGTGAGCCTTATGATGGCTCTGATCTACCTTTTTAGTTGCAGGGCAAGCGCATCAAGTTATTTGACAAATATTTTTTATATGGAAAGTTAATTGTAAGGCTCGAATAAAAAAGAACTCAATTAACTTTTAACTTCATAGCTGAAATCATTGGAGAAATAGCTATGGAGCATCAAAAAAGTAAGACAAACAAAAAGACAAAATACACTAAGAAGCAGAATGTTGTCTTAAACCAAGTTCTTGATATTTATAAATCATATCTAGATAAATTTAAATCAGGTCAAAAAGTTGCGTTTGAAGTACCTTGGCAAAAGAAACAGGTACTGGGAGTACCACGAAATGCCAATACAGGACGACCATATCAAGCAACAAATGCTCAACTTTTATCATTGATTCAAGAAACAAAAGGCTTAGATTTACCTTATTTCCTTAACGAATCGGATTTAAAAGAGCTTGGTATTATTGATATTATGCCTGATTTTCCAATAGCAATTGGAAAAAAACTGGTTGAGCGTTATCTAGATAAAAGCCGAAATGATGGTGATAAGCTTAAATGGATTTCTACAAAGAAATTCAAGTCATTGACGTATAAAGAGCAAGAAAACTACGAGCTTAAAAAAGCGGTAAGGCACTTCCCACTATACCACCATAGTCAATTTGAAGACTCTCTTAAAAACGTAGATCTCTACCAAAAATGGATAGCTAGATATAATGAAACAAGCCTACTTGCAAAGCTAATGGATTGTAAAACCGATGAAGAACGACAAAAGCTTTTTGAACCTAACATATTAGCAGCAAAAAACTATTTGGATGCAGTGCGTACTGAGAAAGGAATTGCATTAAAAGAACATGCGACTCAATGTTATTACGTACCAGCAAAAGATGAAATTGCTATGGTCAATATAGACCAATTTACTGGAGAAAATGCATTGCTCGCTTACGTTGGTGTTTATGCTCATGAATTGTCGCATGCCACAGGACATAAAAGTCGTTTAAACCGTAAGTTAGTGGGTAATATGGACTCAAAGCAATATGGTTTTGAAGAGCTTGTCGCAGAGTCATCCAGTCTTCAATTAATGAAGCAATTTAATCTTCCGTCAGTACTAGATGAACAAAGTGCAGTATACATTCACTCATGGCTTAAGACACAACATAATAAAGGTAATAAAGATTTTTTAAGTATCGCTTGTAAGAAAGGAAGTGAGGCATGCCAATATATTGATCAGCAATACGACTCGTTTAAGCAGAGTGTTGAAAATAATTTTGATATTACCAATGCCATTCGCACACTCAAGTTTTTGCCTGAAAACGCGCCTGTATCATTAGAACTTTCCTATAATGCTGTATTAATTAAAAACAAAGCAAATGAGTTGTTTACTTCATTCACCGATCAAACTGGTGATGCAGGTACACTAGATTTTTGGTTAGAGTTTGATCACTTTATGAAACAAGAAGTCGGTTATGCAAAAGCAGATATTGAACAGGTTGTTGAACGAGTTAAAACACAATTGCTGCCAGAACATTTATCCATTAATTTATTTGATATTAGCTCTCAAAAATTACAGGTGAAACAGGAGTCGAATACCCCTGAAACCTCAGTCGAAAACTTGAAAAGTAATCCAAACAAGAAACGAAAAAACTCAATATAGTATAATATAATCAATGATTTATTTTTAAATTAGCTCTTGAGTTTTAATTTAGATATGGTTTTGTTAATAGAGTCTTACGAAATTAGTCGTGAGACTTTGTTGGAGAAAACAATGTATTTAAATTTTGGAATAAATGAAAAAGGAGAGTGGCAACACGTATCAACTGTAAACAGTGGTCAAACAGCTTTAGTTTGTCCTTTTTGTGGTGGAGCTTTACTGGCAAAAAAAGGTCAAGTAAATGCACATCACTTTGCACATCAATTTGACACATGTCTTGAGTCAGTCGAAGCAGCAAAAGCTGCAACTCTACCTACCGTTGATAAATTTGAAATGCTGAATGCTAAAGAGCAAAAATATATGGATAGAAGAGAGCGATATTCATCAAACAATATTTACAGCTTCACGGGCATGTATGACGCGATATCTGATCTTGAGGCTATGGGGTTGCTGAAGGTTGAAAAATCCATATCTCAAGAACTTAGCCAGTGTCAAAACATGTTAGCAGGGATTGATCCAACCTTCCTTGATGATGAGTATTACCCAACGGAAAATTTGCTAGCAATTGGTGATGCGTTAAGGGGTTTTATCAATATAGATATTAAAGATATTTGGCTAAAGCAAACAAGGCTTACTACGAGTATAAATAAATGCTACCACCAGAACAAACTTAATAAACAACATACTATTAGCGACTTTCTGAGTGCTCAAACGTTTTGGCTTCAGGCTCATTATGATAAGCAGTGCCGTTTAAATCCTGAATATACCAAGCTTATTTCAAAGAAGATTGAAGCACTTTCAACACAGCATCTATACCTATTTAAATTCAAAGCCGTTATTGATCACAATGAAGTGACCTTTATCAAAATCGGAATGACTACCCGTACCGCAGAAGAAAGGCTGAGTGAAGTAACATGTGACTTAAATAAGCATGTAAAAGTCCTTAAAGCTGAGGTTTTGTCTTACGCCAAATATGCAGGGCGAGTTGAGCCGTTGTTACATCATTATTATGCAAAAGATAGATTTTATTTAGCAACATTTAAGGAGCTGTTTAATATTGAGATTGAATCTCAATTGGTTGAACAATTTGAAGTAATTAATAAACAATCTTCTTTAACCCCACTAAAGATTAGACGCAACAATTCAATTAAGCTTCCTAGTTACAAAAAGGATTCGGGACGCAGACCTAAAACAAGGAAAGAACTCATAAATGAATATCCAGAAATTGTTGAATTACTCAAATTAAATTTGAGTATTCGTGAAGTCGCACGTCAAACTGGTAGAGCCAAAAATACGGTACAAAGAGTCAGAAGTGCCTTGTTGTATTGATTCACATTTGACATTTTTTGATTTAAGTGTGTTAAATGTATGAAAAATAAGGTTTTTATTGACTTTTGAATAGTGTTTATATATACTGGTGGTGAAATAGAGGTACTAACCCTGCCTTAATTTGATTCTAATAGGTGCTATAGCACCTTAATAAATAATTCCAATTATGGAAAAAATATGAAAAGCAAAATCTTAGTGAAATTAGTCCTGAGTAGGAGGTGTTACAACACTTAATATTGTGATCTATAGCCTCCTTTTATTTAAAAAATTTGGAGATCTATATGAATTTACAATTAGTCCACCCCCCTGCAAATCTCACAACTATCGAAAGTGAGATCAATCAAATGTCTGAAATGCTTCGCCAAGGCTGGCTTACTGTTGGTGAGCGATTATTTATCGTTGAGCATGATCAATTATACAAACAAAGCCACCACAAAAGCTTCACTTCTTGGCTTAATTCATTGAGCGAAAAGCTCGACACTAAACCTTCAACGCTTTGGAAATACTTAAAAATAGTCAGAATGATTGAAGATATTAACTATCCCAAAGCGAAGATTAATTTAAAGAATGTTACGGGCTTAGAGCAAGTTGCTCGAATATATGAAGCGACTAAGGACGTTGAACAAGTACTTACTTTAATTAGTCAATTGGATGAGAAAGCAATAAAATCGAGTGATGTTAAAAAATTAGCAAAGGAAATAGTTTGTGAATCGCTTGAAAACAAAGTTCTGTTAGAAAACAAAGCGACTTTTGGTTCTTTTTTCAACAACCAAAAGTATTTCGCCACATTGAAAGCATCTGCAATTCCAATATTTATATTGTCTACGCTAACCGTTTACTGGGTCATAGAACTCTCTTGAACCAGTGTTATAGAACAGTCGTAAAAACTTAAATATTGAATGAATGAGGTGAATAAATGAACTTAGAAATTTTCAAAGAACAAATCCATAGTAATGACTTGCTTTCAACGCACTTGTGGCAATCATTTAAATTAATGGGCGAAGTCGAAAGCACTCTTACAGATTACTCAATGTGTCGTGTCCAAAAAACGCTAGCTATTATGGAAACCTTGATGATGGCTGAAGAAGAATTTTTGCTACAAACAAAAATCTTATACATGCTGCATTTAAACAATCCTGAAGTATCTCTAACCGAGGGGGAGAGGGGCGCTACACGAAACACAATTACTATTATTGAATCAGTTCTCGAAGAAAAAGCAAATAACAGTGGTGAGGAGCATTGATCATGAGTAAGTCAAATCAAATTGAGCAAAATTATAACCGACATATTCGAAAAGCCAGAAGTTTTGCTAAAGGATATCAAGGCTATGCAAGAGCGATCAAAATCTACAACTACTTTGAATTCGTAGGGCATCCCCATCCAGACTATACATTTGATGAAGTACGTATGTCTCATTGGAAAGGGAGTTCCGAGCGTCAATTTGCAATAGAGCTAATGAAACAGATGGCTCAATTAGTAGCGGTAAATGAATCATTGAAAGAGCAATAATTTATAAAAACCAGTCTATTAAACGGAGTAGAACTACTCCGTTTTTTTGCTATTTTTTATTAATTAAAAAAACACCTTACTGTTTTTAATTAGATTTTCTTGACCTGAAATTCAAAAAGGTTATATTACTATAATCAAAATGATTATAGTGATGGTTTGGATTTGAAATGAGTAATATTTCAGAGAAGCATAAAAACAGTAAAGAAGTTGAAAAGTTAACTTTTGCACAAAAGCAAAGGTTGTCTTTTATTGATTTTAGTTTGCTGTTTAAAGGCTCTATTAACCGAAAAGAGTTAACTGAAAAATTTGAAATGGGTATGGCAAATGCCACTAGAGATCTTGCTCTATATAGAGAATTAGTGCCTGAGAATATTGATTTTGATGCCAAAGATAGAAGCTATTTGCAGTCTAAAACGTTTTCTCCTCTGTTTAATTACAATTCAAAACAAACATTAACCAAATTAGCGAATAAAATATCTGATGGTTTTGATGGTGTTTTAGAAATAGCTTTTCCAGTAGATGCGCCACATCAATTGAATGTGCCAGACATTTTTATTGTTGCCAAAATAGTACAGGCTATTTTGAAAGGTAAAGCTATTTCAATAATTTATACATCATTATCGTCTGGATCAAAGGCGAGAGAAATCGTTCCGCATACAATCGTTGATAATGGATTACGGTGGCATGTTAGAGGTTTTGATAGAAAGTCAGGTTCATTCAGAGACTTTGTAATTACTCGCATATCTAAAGTAACTATTAAAGATACCGAAGTTGAATCATTTGAAGAAGAAATAAATGATCACCAGTGGGTGCGAATGATGGATCTTTCGATAGTGCCACACCCTAATAACGTTCAGTATCCTCAAGCCATCATGATGGATTACGGTATGGAAAATGGTGTTCTTGAACTAAAAGTTCGTGCTGCGTTAGTTGGTTATTTGTTAAGACGTTGGAATATTGATTGTTCAAAAGATGCAGAGTTACAAGGTGGTGAGTATCAATTGTGGTTAAGAAATAGAATCACACTGTATGGTGCTGAAAACTTAATACTTGCACCAGGCTTCGATGAAAAAGACTTAGAACATTAGAAGTAGAAGAACTAATAGCTAGGAAGGGCTATAAATTGATTATTGATAATAAAACAAAAAAGTTACATGAAGATTTAAACCAACATATTAAAGCTGGAAACAAGCTTTCAATATTAACGGGTTTATTCTCTTTATATGCGTTTGATGAATTAAAAACTGAGTTAAATTCATTAGAGCAATGCCGTATTTTATTTTCTCAATTTAAAGGTTTTTCAGCTACATCAGACGTAAATACCTCTCCATTTGGTGAGCTAACAGGCACTAAATTTGAAACTAGATTTAGAAACAAACTTAACCAACAATCACTAGCAAAAGACTTTGCTAAATGGTTAGAAGACAAAGCTGATATTAAGCTGGTTAAGCAACAAGGTGCATTGGCACAAAACGTTATCCATTTAGATTCAAATGAGCCTGTAACCTATACAGGTGCTCAGTTTACTGGCGCAGGATTAGGATTAACAGAATCTGAAACATTAGACATGATCAATAGTTCTAATGATGTTAACGAAACTCAGCAAATGCTTAATTGGTTTGATTCTGTATGGAATAACAATCATCAACTTGTTGAAGCTAAAGAGCTGCTACTAAAAGAAGTTGAAAAACTCAGTAGAGACAATGAACCGCAATACATCTACTTTTTAACCTTATGCCACCTCTTCAAAGACTTTGTAGAAGACCTCGATGATGAAAAAATCATTAGATCTAAAACAGGCTTTAAAGAAACACTGGTTTGGAACAAGCTTTATAACTTTCAAAAAGATGGTGTTTTAGGCGCAATTGAAAAGCTTGAAAAATACAACGGTTGTATTATTGCTGACAGTGTTGGTTTAGGTAAAACCTTTGAAGCTCTAGCAGTAATTAAGTATTACGAATTAAGAAATGACCGTGTTTTAGTAATCTGCCCTAAAAAATTAAGAGATAACTGGTCTGTATACACCATCAATGATAAACGAAACTTACTGTCTAAAGATCGTTTTAATTACGATGTGCTAAACCATACCGATATGAGCCGTGTTAAAGGCTACTCAGGTGAAATTAATTTAGAAACATTAAATTGGGGTAACTACGATTTAATCGTTATTGATGAATCTCATAACTTCAGAAATAAACCAAACAAGTCAGATAAAAAATTACCAAGCCGATATGAAAGGCTTATGGAACAAGTCATTCGTGCTGGTGTTAAAACCAAAGTATTAATGCTTTCAGCAACCCCTGTTAATAACAGAATGAATGATTTAAAAAATCAAATTGCATTTATTACTGAAGGTAATGATTCTGCTTTGGTTGATGAAGGTATTAATAACATTGAAAACACCTTAAGAACCGCTCAAACACGATTTAATCAATGGAATAAACAAGAGGCTGATGAGCGTAAAGTTGAACAACTTATCGACTCGATGAACTTTGATTACTTCAAATTGCTCGATACGCTAACCATTGCCCGTTCTCGTAAACACATTGAAAAATACTATGATACAACCGCATTAGGAAAGTTTCCTCAACGTTTACAGCCATTGAATATCAAATCAGATATTGATATCAACAATAGCTTTCCACCACTGCAAGAAATAAACAAAACCATTAGGCGATTATCATTAGCTGGTTATGCACCGTTAAAGTACGTCAGAATGGAGAAAAAAGGTGAGTACGCTAGACGTTATGATATGGATCTTGGTGGTGGTAAAGGTGTATTTAAGCAGGTTGATCGGCAAGACAGCTTAATTCACTTAATGCGTATTAACCTATTAAAACGAATGGAAAGTTCTATCCATTCATTTAGATTAACCTCAATCAAAATATTAAATCAGGTTGATAGCTTATTATCGAAAATTACAGCTCATGAAAATGGCGAATTTGAAGAGCTAAATATTGAAGACTTGATTTTAGAATCACCAGAATATGAGCCGTTTTTAATAGGCAACAAAGTTAAAGTATTACTGCAAGATCTTGATTTAATCAGGTTCAGACAAGACCTAGAAGCAGATAGAGTTTTCCTTGAGAGTATTGTTGAAGAGTCACAACAAGTTACATCGGATAAAGATGCCAAATTAGCAGATTTAAAAAGCATTATTGCCAACAAAGTTGAAAACCCAATAAATGAAATTTTGCGTGACGGACAAACCGACTCTAAAAACAAGAAAATCATCATTTTCACTGCGTTTGCTGATACTGCTGAATATTTATATAAAAATGTTAGCCAATGGGCGCAAAATTCATTACATATTCACAGCGCATTAATTACAGGTAGTGGCACTAATAAATCGACCATGCCAGATGCTGGCAACGAGTTAAATATGTTATTAACTCACTTCTCACCAGTATCAAAAGAACGAGATAAAGTCGCACCAAGCGCAACACAGCAAATAGATATTTTAATAGCCACCGACTGTATTTCTGAAGGTCAAAACCTTCAAGATTGTGACTACTTAGTTAACTATGATATTCATTGGAACCCTGTTCGAATTATTCAGCGTTTTGGGCGAGTAGATCGCTTAGGTTCAACGAACAATGTTATTCAGTTAGTTAACTTCTGGCCTAACATGGAGCTTGATGAATACATCAACCTTGAAGCTCGCGTAAGTGGCAGAATGGTGCTGTTAGATATTTCAGCTACAGGTGAAGAGAACGTTATTGAGCAAGACGCTAAACAGATGAACGATCTGGAATATAGACGTAAGCAGCTTAAGCAATTGCAAGATTCAGTAATGGATCTAGAAGATATTTCTGGTGGTGTATCAATCACTGATTTAACGCTCAATGATTTTAGAATGGATCTTTCCTCTTACCTTAAAGAAGAAAAGAAAAAACAAGGTGAAGCTACGCTAGAAAATAGCCCCCTTGGTTTATTCAGTGCTATTTCACTAAATAATATTAATCAGTCACTCGACTCAGAACACAAATTGAAATCTGGCGTTATATTTTGTTTAAAAGATATAAATAACACAGTTCAAGTTGATGATAATTATCCGCTAAGACCTTTTTATTTAGTTTATGTTGCTGACAACGCAGAAGTTGTATTTAGCTTTACTCAGGCGAAAAAAATACTCGATGTTATTAAGTCGGTAGGCTTACATAACACCGAGCTTAATCATGAAGCAATACAAACTAAAACCACTAAGCCAATTGAGCATTACCAATCATTACTAGAGATTGCTGTAACCAATATTGCAGGCAAGAGTGAAGAGAAAGGCGTAGAAAGTTTGTTTAACCGTGGCGGCACGGTACTTTCACAAGAATCATCACAATCAGTTAACGACTTTGAAGTAGTTAGCTACATGGTTTTGATTTAAAAAGGTGTGAAGAAATATGGAAATAAAAGTGTTAGTGCAGAATATTAGCGCAGAAAATAAAAGGAAGTTTTAAACATGCTGTTATCTAAATTTTATGAGTATTTAAATTTACCTGATAAAACATATCTAGGTTCAAGAGTTGCCAAAAAACAACTAATTGAAAATAGCCAACTAACTAGTGCTGATAAAAAGGCAGTACAAGAAGATATAGAAGCTATTATTTGGCGCAATACCTTAAAAAATACTACGGTAAATATTTCTCCTTATCATGAAGTTGTTGAATCTAGTGCTAACAATTTGGATAAAGACAGTCACTCAGAATCTTACGTTCTTGAGTACAATGAAGTCGCAGTTATTGAAATAACTATTCGTTCAACCAAAAGAGCTAAAAAAATAGCTGAACTCATTCAAAGGTCTATCCCTTACCCACTTTTTATCGTGTTACACCTTAAGCATGTAACGGAAGAAAATGAACCGAGTATCACATTAAACCTTGCTACAAAACGGTTAAGCAAAGCTGATCATAGTAAATTAAAAGTTGAACGTTTTTATCAATCTCCTGCATTTACTCTTGAGCAATTAACTTCAGGTTCAATTGAAGAGGTTTTTCTGAAATCGCTGACGGTAGAAAAGCAATCATTCGTGAATTTTTATGAATTCTACATGGGTTGGGTAAAACAATTTTTAGCCCTTGAAAAATCAAAACATACTAACGAGTTTTCTGAAAGTGAAAGTCAATCTGTAGATATTGAACAAGCTAAATTACAAGCCAGTGTGTTGGATTCAATAGCATCTCTAGAAGCCAAGCTTTCTGGTATTAGGCAAAAAATAAAGCAAGAAGGTCAGATTAACCGAAAGGTAGAACTGAATATTCAGGCGCAAAAAATTAAACAAAAGTTAACTCAGTTAACAGCAGAACTATCATAAGGGACGAATAGTGAATGAATTAAAAGTCAATCTAGAAAACTGCTATGGCATTAAAAAACTTGAATACACATTTGATTTAGAGCTTCGAGGTAAAAGTAAAGGGGTTTACTCGATTTACGCACCTAATGGTTTTATGAAAAGTTCATTTGCAAGGACATTTGAAGATATTCAACAAGGTAAAAGCAGTCAGGATATTGTATTTCCAGAACGCGAAACGGTTAGAGATATATCAGTTGATGGCGAGGCTGTAAAACCAGAAAACATTTTCGTGATTAAACCTTATAATGAGTCTTATTCGTCAGAAAAAACGTCATTATTATTGGTTAATGAAGATCTTAAGAAGCAGTACGATGAAGCACTTTCTGATATAGACACAAAACAAAATGCCTTACTAAAACATTTAAAATCTTTATCAGGTATTAATTCAAAAAATGTTTCAATTGAGTCGCTACTTTGTAAAGCCTTTGCAAAAAATGACAAAGAGTTATTTAACTTACTTGTGGAGCTTCAAGAAGTAGAAGGTGATTTTTCAGCTTTTTCAAAGATTAAATATGGGGATATATTCAACGAAAAAGTTCTTAAGTTATTAAAGTCTGGTGATTTAAGTAAAGAGTTAGAAGACTATATTGAAACTTATGATCAATTAGTTGCTCAATCGCCAGTATTATCAAGAGAATTTAATCATCAAAATGCAGCAACAATATCCAAGAGTCTTCACGATACTGGCTTTTTTGGTGCTGCTCATACTATTAACATTCAATTACCTGATGGAAAAAAAGAAATATCTTCTCAAGCAGAATTATCAGAACTAATTGAAGAAGAACAAAATAAAGTAATTGCTGATCCTAAGTTACAGAAACAGTTTACCGCCATTGATAAAAAGCTTTCGAATGCCGAAACCAGAAAGTTCAGGGAGTTTATAACAGATCATAAAACGTTATTACCTGAACTTAAAGATCATGAAGAATTTGAAAAGAAGCTATGGTTAGCTTATTTAACAGAACAACCTGAAATACTAAAGGACTTTGCAGAAAGCTACAAAACCAATAAGCAGTTAATAGCTAACATAACGGGTAAAGCTAAAGAGCAGCAAACTACTTGGGAGAAGGTAGTTGACAGCTTTAACAAACGATTTAACGTGCCTTTTGTTCTAAGAGTGGATAATCAAGAAGATGTAATTTTACAAAGTGCTCAACCAACCATAGCTTTCGATTTTAAAGATGGTAGAGAAAATCGTAATGTTAATAGAGCGACATTGATTGACATACTTAGCCAAGGAGAAAAAAGAGCACTTTATATTTTGAATTTATTATTTGAAATCGAAGTAAGGCTAAAAGAGAGAACGCCTACCTTATTTATCATTGATGATATTGCTGACTCTTTTGACTATAAAAATAAATATTCAATTGTTGAATACTTGCAAATTTTGGCTAATACCAGTTATTTCAAACTTTTAATATTAACCCATAATTTTGACTTTCACCGAACCGTATGTGGTCGAGTAGGTGTTTATGGCAATAAGCGACTATTTACCATTAAAACTGATAATAAAGTTGAGTTAATCCGAGAAAAGTATCAAAAAGATGTTTTAAATTACTGGAAAAGTCAGTTAGCTAGGGATGAAAAATGTGTTTTAGCATGTATTCCATTTGCTAGAAATTTAGCTGAATACTGCGGATTAGAAGATGAATATAAAGACTTAACATCATTACTTCACTTGAAAACAAACACTAGCGATATTCGTATCTCAGATCTTCAAACTATTTATCACAAAGTATTTAGCGATAAAAGTGATGTTGTACTACCTAATCGCACTAAATTAGTTCTAATAAGCTTAATAGATGCTTGTGATGCACTAGTTGATGAGTCGAAAGACGTTGCCGAGCTAGAAGACAAAATAATTTTATCAATAGCGATAAGGTTAGAAGCTGAAAAATTTATGATAGGAATGATAAATGATCATGAATTTGTGCAAGCAATTGAAACATCACAAACAAAAGAGTTATTTGAACGATTCGTTAATGATTTTGGTGATACCGAAACAGACAGTATTGTTCTGTTAGATCAAGTAAACCTAATGACACCAGAAAATATTCACCTCAACTCATTTATGTATGAACCAATTTTAGATTTATCCGCCCAACACCTGTATCAATTATATGCTCAGGTAAAAGTGCTTAATAACCAAGTGGCAGAAAATTAAGAATAAGAATTTTAATTGTCGTAGTAGTTATTTTTATTACGATGAAAACAGAATTAACTAGGAATGTATGATGACAGAACAAGTAGAGAAGTTAACACCTGAAGATGGAAAAAGCTTAGATATAGAAGCACAAAATATTGAACAATTAAAGCAACTATTTCCTGATGTATTTCGAGAGGGAAAAGTTGACTTTGAAGTGCTGAAAGCCGTTTTAGGCGAGCATATTGAAGATGCAGATGAACGTTATAACTTTACTTGGCATGGAAAGAATAAAGCAAGACAATTAGCGCAAACACCTTCAACAGGTACATTACGCCCGTGTAAAGAAGAGAGCGTAAATTGGGATACAACCCAAAACCTTTTCATTGAAGGAGATAATCTTGAAGTACTTAAATTACTCCAGAAGTCTTACAACAAAAAAGTGAAAATGATCTATATCGATCCTCCTTATAACACAGGTAAAGACTTTGTTTATAAGGACGACTTTCAGAATAATTTGGCCAATTATAAAGAAATTACATCGCAGGTTGACAAAGATGGCTTCAATAAATCAAATAATCCTGAAACGTCAGGAAAATATCATACAGATTGGTTAAATATGATTTATCCACGTTTAAAGCTTGCTCGAAACTTATTAAAAGACGATGGAATAATATTTATCTCTATAGATGACCACGAGGCAAAAAATTTAATTCAAGTATGTGATGAAGTGTTTGGTGTTGAGAATTTCATTGAGCAATTTATTTGGAAAAGCGGAAGAACATCATCTTCAGTTTATACAAGAGAGCATGAGTACATCATTGCTTATGCAAAGAATACAAATATTTTAAACCATATTAAATATTCTGGACCAGACTCTAAAATTACAGATCGAGCAATCAAAAAAATAGGTGTTAAAAACCCTGCTTCAGAAATCAAATTCAAACAAGGTATTAGGTTTGAAGGTGAAGATAAGGTTTTTCCTAGTGTTTTTGGTGATAAAGAGGTCATTGAAATTACACAAGGTATTTTTGAATGTAAAGATGGTAAATTAGCTAATGATGTAACTGTAAAAGCTGGCTGGACGATGAAGAATCAAATTGAAAGCTGGCTTAGTGGTCAAGAAACATATGATACGAAAGGTCAAAAGGTAACGGAGTTCTTTTTTAAAACAAATGGTGTATTACAGTATGTCAAGGAGCGGGGAACAGAGCACCCTAAAACAATCATTAATGATTATACGACAAAGCAAGGTGGCATTGAGGTAGGAGCTATCCTTTCGGAAGGCGTATTTGATTACCCTAAACCAACAGGTTTAATTCAGTTTTTAATGAAAATAGTATCAGAAGATGAAATTGTAATGGATTTTTTTGCTGGCAGCGGCTCTACTGCCCATGCTGTATTAAAGCAAAACCAAGAAGACGAGAAGAATAGAAAATTTATTACTGTTCAACTGCCCGAACCAATCAACTCGTCAGAAAAAGCTGCTCATTCATATTGTAAAGAGAAAGGATTATCACCAAAAATTTCATCTTTAACACAAAAACGCATTTTTGAAGTTTGTAAAACTTATCCTGATGCGGGATTTAAAAGCTTTAAGCTAGACACTAGTAATATTAAACCTTGGGATGCAACATTCGATACTGTTGAAGATATGGTTGATCAAAGTGTTGATAGTATTAAGGCCAAACGTTCCGAATATGATGTGCTATTTGAAATTTTATTGAAGTACGGTCTTGATTTAACCTATCCAATTTCTGAACATGATATTAAAGGAAAACGAGTATTTGATGTTGCCTTTGGTTCGTTAATTGTCTGTTTAGATAATAAAATTACGAATGAAACGATTGTTGGCATTGGCGAACTTAAAAAAGAACTAGACTCTGAATCTACGCGTGTAGTTATTAAAGATGCTGGTTATGAAGATAGTTGTGAAAAGTTAAACGCCATTGAAACGCTTAAACAATATGGCATTACTGACGTTAAGTGCATTTAGGAGGTTAGATGAAAATTCAATTTCAATCTGACTTACAACATCAGTCAGAGGCTATATCGGCAGTAGTAAACCTTTTTGAAGGTCAGGAAGTCTGTAAAAGTGAATTTACAGTTGTGAACACCTACAAACAGGTTAAAGGCCAAATAGCACAACAAGGTAATTTATTTTCGACTTCTACGTTTTCAGACACAGGGGTTGGAAATCGACTATTTTTATTAAATGATGAAGTTTTAGATAACGTTAAAAAGGTTCAACTTAAAAACGGCTTAAAACAATCAGATAAATTGTCTGATTTTGACTTCACCATAGAAATGGAAACGGGAACAGGTAAAACCTATGTTTACTTACGTTCTGCTTTTGAACTTAATAAAAATTACGGTTTTACTAAGTTTGTTATAGTTGTTCCGTCTGTTGCTATACGTGAAGGTGTTGCTAAATCTCTTGATATAACTCAAGAGCACTTTAAAAAAATCTATGGCATAGATGCCGATTGGTTTGTCTATAACTCCGCCAAACCTACCGCTGTTCGTGACTTTGCAACTAATGACAACCTTTCGATTATGGTTATTAATATTGATGCATTTAAAGAAAAAACCACTAAAAAAGAAGGTGAAGCAGGTCAAGTAAGAATGCATACCCGTAGGAATGACCTAAATGATGCAAAACCTATTGAATTAATTCAAGAAACCAACCCTATAGTTATCATTGACGAACCTCAATCTGTAGCAACTACAGACAAGTCAAAAGACGCAATTAAATCCTTAAACCCTCTTTGCACTTTGCGCTATTCAGCAACGCATATAGACAAACTCAATATGCTTTATAAGTTAGATTCTATTGACGCATACGAACAAAAGTTAGTTAAGCAAATTGAAGTCGCTAGTGTTGGTATTAAAAACGATCATAACCAAGCGTATATCAAGTTAGTTTCTGTGAAACCTCAGCCAAGGTCTGCATCAATTGAAGTGGATGTTATGAGTAAAGGTAAAGTTACTAGAAAAAAAGTAACCATTACGCCAAACCAAGATCTTTTTGAAAAAACTAAGAACCCTGTTTATGAAGGGTATGATGTTCTTGATATTTATACTGAAGAAGGTGGTGAATACATTAACTTTCATTCTAAAAGTGATGTCATTTCTTTAGGACAAGCAATTGGTCAAGTTGATGAGCTTTTACAGAAACGTATTCAAATAAGAAAAACGATTGAAGAGCACCTAGATAAAGAAATGCGTTTAACCTCTAAAGGTATAAAGGTATTGAGCTTATTCTTTATAGATAAAGTTTCTAACTATAGAATTTATGACAAAAATAATAACCGTTCTGCTGGTGTTTTCTGTACATATTTTGAAGAAGAGTTCAGAGATATATTAACTAAAAGTCCTAAGTATAAAAAAATATATCCTTCAATATATTTAGAAAATGGTCAAATTAATACTGTTGCTTTAGATGAGTTAATTGCTCAGGTTCATAACGGTTATTTCGCTGCTGATAAAAAGAAAAACTCTAATGGTGACTTGGTTGATGTATATAAAGAATCAACATCAACCCAAGGTGCTTCAGCAAAGTCAGCCGCTGATATTGATGCATATAAACTGATAATGACTGATAAAGAAAAGCTACTTGATTTGAAAGAACCTTTACGCTTTATTTTTTCACATTCTGCATTAAAAGAAGGTTGGGATAATCCAAACGTTTTCCAAATTTGTACTTTAAACGAAAGTGGCTCAACCATTAAAAAACGACAAGAAATTGGTCGCGGTTTACGCATCTGTGTTGATCAGAATGGGGAACGAGTACATGGTTTTGATGTTAATACGTTAACCGTTATGGCAAATGAATCTTATGATGAGTTTGTGTCTGGTTTGCAAAAAGAAATTGAAGAAGAAGAAAATGTTCAATTTGGTATTGTTGAAGATCATTTGTTTGCCAATATTAATGTTGCTGAAGATGGTAAACCAACCGAATACTTAGGAACCGAAAAGTCAGCGCAGCTATTTCAATATATACAAGAGCAAGGCTATATAACTGAAAAAGGTAAAGTTGAAGATAAATTAAAATCTGCAATACAGGATAATAATTTACCATTACCAGAAGAATTTAAAGATGTTCAAAACGTTGTTTTTGACAAACTAAAACAGGTTGTTGGACGTAATTTAAAAATTAAGCCTGCTGATAAAAAAGAACAAGTAAAACTTAATAAGGAAGTCTATTTAAGTAATGAATTTAAAGAACTTTGGGAAAGAATTAAGTACAAAACTAACTTTAAACTTAATTTTGATGAAGCAAAACTGATTGATGAATGTGCTGAAGAAATTAAAGATAATTTAGTTTGTGGCTTTTCTAAATTTGAATATAAGAAAGCTCTTACCGCCATTGAACGTAGCGGCGTAAATATTACTGATGAAAAAATAGCATCTTACGTTTATGAATATCGTGATTTTCCACTACCTGATATCGTTTCTTATCTCCAAGAAGAGACTAATTTAACTAGACGAGCTGTTGTCGAAATCCTTCAAAAAAGTGGTAAATTAGACCACTTTAAAAAGAATCCTCAAAAGTTTATAGAGCAAGCTTGCGATATTATTATTAAGAAAAAACAGTTGTTTATTGTTAATGGTATTAAGTATGAAAAAATAGGTGATCATGCTTTCTTTGATCAAAAACTGTTTGAGAATAACGAATTATTTGGTTACTTGAATAAAAATATGATTGAAGCCAAACGTTGTGTACATGATTACGTTGTTTATGACTCTGAAACGGAAGAGTTATTTGCTAAAGAGTTAGAAAAGCGTGATGAAGTTAAGCTATATGCAAAACTACCTAGCCGTTGGTTTAAGATAGATACACCTTTAGGTACTTATAACCCTGATTGGGCTGTACTCATTGAAAAGGATGGTTCTGAACACTTATATTTTGTTGTTGAAACCAAGAGTTCAATGCTCAGCTCTGATCTTAGAGAAGCTGAAAATAAGAAAATAAAGTGTGGTAAAGAGCACTTTAAAGCGATTGGGGATAATGCTGAATTCTTAAAAGCTAAAGATTATGACAGTTTTGCTAATCAAATAGTTTAAAAGTACTTAATACGACTGTAACTTGCTTACAGTCGTACATTACTTTACATTTCAAATAGATTGGAAGAAATTAATGCAAACAGGGAAATCCACGATAAAAGATATTTTTGGTGACACCAGAATATTTAATATACCCGTCTACCAAAGGGCTTATTCTTGGGAAGTTGAAGAAAACTTAAAAGATTTTTTATCAGATATTGTTAATCAACATGAAGATCGGAGTTACTTCTTAGGCTCATTTCTTTTTCATATAAATGGGAATAAAAACGAGTTTTCAATCGTTGATATTGTTGATGGGCAGCAAAGGCTCACAACCTTTATAATTTTTATAAATGCACTCATAGAAAAGTTAATTTCCAACTCATCTAGTTTGGTTTCCAGTAGAACAATTAGAAAATTCATCAAAGATGAAGAGTTCTATAAACTTCAAACAGATAATGAAGACTCTGTATTTTTGCATAGCGTTATATTGGATGATCAGAAAGTATCAATAATTGACATTAAAACTAATTCTCAAAGACTTTTGTTAGAAGCAAAAAATTACTTCAATACCGAATTAGATAAACTTGATATTGTAAATTTAGAGAAAATATATAACACAGCAACTAATGCAGATGTTTTGCTCTATGTCGTTGATCAAATCAATACGGCAACACAAATATTTGAATTGTTAAATGATAGGGGAAGAAAGCTAACTGATCTTGAATCAATTAAGAGCTTTTTGATGTATAACGCTGGATTAGTATCTCAAAACCCAGATCAAATCATCAGAAATATTCAACTCGAATTCGCTGAAATTTATAGACTAGCTGAAGAGTATGAGATTAGCGATAGGGACGTACTTCGTTATCATAATATTGCTTTTGAGAATTGTCCCGCAGATTTTCAAGAAAAGCCAAAAGAGTATATCAAACTAAAAATAGCCAAATTGGTTAATAACCCAGAAACTAAAAGTGAAGCGCTGAAAGAAATTAGATCTTATGCAACACGCCTTAAAAATAGTTTTAAAATTTACTCAAGTATTCAAGATGAAAAACAAATCAATCGTAATTTAGCGCAGTTATTCATGATTGGACGAGTTGCCCCTTTTTACCCTGTACTGATGAAAATCTACAGAGACAAAAAAGAAGATTTAGATAGGTTATTGCAAGCGATAAACCAGTTTACGTTTAGGGCATCTTTGGTAGGGCTTCGTAGCAACGGTGAAAGTTACCTATATACACGACTAAGAAGAAATGAAGATGTAATAGGGCTTGTACAAGATTTTACTCAAAGTAATTGGTGGAATATAAATAGTAGAGCATTAGAAGCAGTTCATTATGAAAACCATTATGAATGGTTAAGCAAAAACTCTGTACGTTATGTTTTGTTTTCTTATGAGAACAAATTGCGTCACGCTAAAGGTTTTCCTCAACTCACCTTGAAAGAGTATTTCACAACAAGAGAAAGGGAAAAACTGAGTATTGAGCATATATCAGCCCAAAGGGCTAAAAATGTTAAGTATGATGATGAGTTTCATGAGTCCTACAAGCATAATATCGGAAACTTAGTCATTGATTATGCCGCTTCTAATTCAAGCAAAGGAAATAAGAATACAGCAGATAAGTTAGAAGCCTTTAAATTAGCGCCTTTGATGTCACAAAATGAAATAGATGGTGTCCCTTGTGATTGGGGGAATGTAGAAAGCATAAAAAGCTACATAAAACAGCGTGAAGAGATGATGAAAGATTTTGTCTTAACCCACTTTCAGTTATCCATCTAACTTTTACTAACAAGGATGTTATGTAATGAAAATTCCAATTGGGATAGATAAAGACACCTCTGAGCTAATCTTAATCGAAGATTTAACTGAGGAACAAAGGGGGTTAAAGAGCAACTGTATATGCCCTGAGTGTAAATCTGAACTTGTGGCACGAATGGGGGACAAGACTGTCTGGCATTTTGCTCACTATAGAGGAAATGAAAGTGAGTCGTGCCAAGAAACAGCTCTTCATTTGTTAGGAAAGTATGTCTTATCAAAGCTTAAAACAATCCCTCTTATTGACTTTGATAACCAAACCTATTCGCGTAAAGACATATTAGGTAGAAGTTACAGTACAGAAAATAAATCATTATTCGGTAAAAAAAAGATTGAACTCAAAAGCGCAGAAGTAGAAAAAACAATCGGTACAGTTAGGTCTGATGTTTTTGTTTCTGCGGTTTATGAAGGTGTTGATCTTGATATTAATTTTGAAATAAAGGTTTGGCATAAAGTAGATGATGCCAAAGAAGATAAGCTTAAGGTACTTGAGCTAAATACGGTTGAAATTGATATCTCGAATTTACTCCAAGAGAGGGATATAGGTTTTAAAGAAGTAAAACAAGAACTTGAACAAGCCTATAATCAAAAAATTATTAACTTAACAAACCAATTCATTAATCATGTAAATCGGCACCTTACAGAGCAACTAGATCGGAAGGTTGACTGTATTAATAATGGGTTAAGACAATGGATTAATCTAGTAGAGCGGTACTTTTTACAAAGTGGCTTTAAACTACCTTGCTATGAATTCATCTTTCAAAAAATACCAACAAACAAGTTTGGTGAAATAATAAAATCTAAGCTTCCTAGCCCTCCTCAATTAGATAAACGGATTAGAGTCAAAGGCTTTCAGCATACCAAGGGTATGAACTTTGAATTGGTTGCTCAATCAGGAAGTGAGCTAAAGCCTATTGGTGTTTTAATTGATGAACAATTTGATAATGTGACTGACACTGAGAATTTGACGAATACCCCAAATTTATTGGTATTTGATATTGAAAGCTTGAATCAACCGCCAGAGCTTATTAGAGCCAAATGGGGTAAAAACAAAATTGCTTTAGACTATATAGAAAAGTGTAATGGCATTATCGAAGGAGAATTAGCTAAGAGAAAGCAATTTGAACAGAAGCGGTTAGATCAAAGTTTAGAGCGTGCTGAAGTATTAATATCGACTTCTGAAAAGGTTATTAGTCAGGACTACGATAAAATTAAAAATTTATCTGTGAGATACTTTAAAGATCTAGTCAATAAAGGCTTTGAACAAGAATATTTAAATTTGCTTATTTGGGAAGATATAGATCCTAACTGGATTTATGGTTGCCAACCTAAACTATGGCAGATGATATTGATTAGGGATATTTGTTGGGTTAACAATGATGGTGTTGAAGTTGGTTTTTCAGCTAAAAGGCTAGGACAACTAGGCGTAGATCTAGTAAGTCCATATAAGGACTTAATGTACAAGTCAAAACTTCTAAAAGCCAAAGGAATTGAAATGCCATTTGTTACTCCTTACAAAATGCTAATGGCTTATTTTGAATACTTAAAAATGCATGGTTTTTTATCTGGTGGTTTTGGTGCTAGGTACAAAAAGCAGCATATATATGGTGATAGTTTTAAAAAATTCAATACACATCAACGTGCGATAACTTGATAGTTTAATCTATAACAACATCCCTTTTATTCTATATATGGTAAAATCTCTTTTATTTAGTTTGAATATCGAGATTCAGCAACGTGCCGTATACAGAATTATTAGCCCCTATTAGATCTTTTTTACAATGCGAGACCCCTGACGAATGGGTTATAGAAGCTAAAAAGGCTGAAAACTTGCCAGTTCTTCTCTTGGACCATTTGATATGTGAATTGAAAGCTGGACAAACAGCGATGTGGTTAATTCGTAAATATGCTGCTGATAAAAAAAGTGGTGAAGCACTGCTTGAGTGGTTTCAACCTTATGAGAAATTTGTTTATAAAAAAGAGGGTTCTTTAGAGTCTTTGGCAGAGCATTACAAATTAACAAAGGATATTGTTCCTAAGAGTGATTCTGACTTCGGACAGGATTTGATAGATAAGATGGTGCTTCTTATTAAAGAAGAGTTACACCATTTTTACCAAGTTCTAGAAATCATGGTTACACGAGGTATACCTTACGATAATATTACTGCTAGTCGTTATGCTAAAGGCATGATGAAGCATGTGAGGACTCATGAGCCAGCAATTTTAATTGATAAGTTAATTTGCGGTGCTTATATCGAAGCTCGTTCTTGTGAACGATTTGCAAAATTAGCCCCACATTTAGATGATGAACTTAATAAGTTCTACGTTTCTTTACTGCGTTCAGAGGCAAGGCATTATCAAGATTACTTGGCACTAGCTGAACAAGTCGCTGGCGAAGATATTTCCGAAAGAATCAAGTTCTTTGGTGAAGTGGAAGCTGAGTTGATCTCTACTCCTGACACTGATTTTAAATTCCACAGTGGTATACCTAATAAAGATTGAAATTAACTTAGAAATTTTATTTAGAAATATAGGTTAAACGAATTGAGGTTCTATGAAGAACCTGCTTTAATAGCAGTTTGCACACTCAATATGTTTGTGAGCTAAAGGCCGCACAATCAGCGATGTTCATGATCCGAAAATATGCAGTTGATAAAGCGGGTAGTGATGCATTGTTAGCGTGGTTACAACCTTTTGAAGCCTTTATATATAAACGAGAAGGCGACTGGCGGTTATTAGCGGCGAAAAATAAACTGACTAAATCAGTCGTGCCGAAATCTAGCTCGCCCTATGGACAAAATTTAATTGATAAAATGGTATTGTTGATTAAAGAAGAGCTTCATCATTTTTATCAAGTACTAGAAGTCATGGATGAATATGGTGTTGAGTATCGAAGTATTACGCCTTGTCGTTATGCAAAAGGGATGTTAACACATGTTAAAACCTTCGAACCTGATGCGCTAATAGACAAGTTGATTGTCGGTGCTTTTATCGAAGCAAGATCATGCGAACGATTTGCAATGCTAGCACCCCATTTAGATAAACGCTTAGGTGACTTTTATTTATCATTATTAAGGTCTGAAGCTCGTCATTATCAAGATTATTTAACCTTGGCGAAAGAAATTGCAGGTCCAGATCAAAGTGACAAAGTAGAGAGCCGCGTTGCTTATTTTGCAGATATTGAGGCCAGCTTAATTACAAGTGAAGACTCAGACTTTAAATTCCACAGCGGCGTGCCTAAAATTGCTATGAACTAATCTAAAGTCAATCTAGATTATACATAAGCTAATGATTCCACTATAATAACAAAAATTTGTTAAATAATGTACGTTGGGTAGATTTTTACAGCACTGTATGCATGTGCTAAGTGTGCATACATAAATGTACAGCTAAAAATTTCAAAACTACAAAGAAAATCACCACTGGAGAACAACCTTGAATAATAAGCAAAATAAAAATGCCAATGCGCGTTTATTTTCTCGCTACAACCTAATAACTGCAGCCGTTTCACTAGCAATTGCTACACCTTTATATGCAAATGAACAAGCTACAGAGACAAAAGTAGAGAGTAAAATTGAAAGTATTACCGTAACGGCAACAAAACGTTCACAAGTGATTTATGAAGTACCCGTTGCAATTAGTGCTTTTAGTGGTGAAGCACTAGGTAAACAAGGAATTTCAGATTTAACTGATGTTGGTAAATTTGTACCAAACCTAAATGTTACAGGCTTTTCAGCCGGGCATACTTCTTCAGCTAACCCTTTTATTCGTGGTATTGGTTTACAAGACCATTTGATAACCACAGATCCTGGCGTTAGCGTTTATGTAGATGGTGTTTATCTAGGCAGACAAGTTGGCCAAAACTGGAACCTAAATAACATTGAAAGAATTGAGGTTTTACGTGGTCCACAAGGTACGCTATATGGCCGAAATTCTATCGGTGGTGCAATAAATATTATAACTAAAGAGCCTGATGCTGAAGCAGTAACAAAACTGGGTTTAGATGTAGGTACGCGCGGTAGATTGAAAGCTGATGCGTTTATCAATAGAGCAATTAGCGATACTGTTTCATTCAATTTAAATGCAGGTTATAACCATCGTGATGGTTTAGGTACATTCATTAACTTGCCTAATGCAGAATACGATGTTGGTGAAACTAAAGAATTATATGGCCGCTTATCAGTAAAGTATGAGCCAAATGAAGATTTTAATGTTGTACTTACTGCAGATATTAATGATGGTGAAGGGGGTTTAAGACCTTACACGACGTTAATTGATGAAATACCAACGGGTGCATATTATACCGGTGAGCGTTTTGGTTCTCCAACGCCCTCAGGCCCACTAAGAAATTCTGATGTAGCCGCCAACCCATACAATAATGCTACTGGCACTGAAGAAATTTCAACGGTAAGTAACAGTGCTAATGGTGTCTCTATCACTGCTGATTACAACTTGTCAGATACTTATTCAACTAAACTTGTTGTAAGTCACCGTACCTCAGAATATAAAGCAGGCTTGGATGATGACAGCACAATTTTCGCTTTAGATCATTACCCTGAAGAAGGTGATGCGGATCAAACCTCTGTAGAATTGCAGTTAAACGGTTATTTCGACGAGTTTGACTTTGTTTCGGGCCTTTATTGGTTTAATGAAACGGGTAGTAACTACCAAGGTGAAGATTCAAGTTTTAATGGTGGCCCTAATTTATTAGCCCTTGATCAAGAAACCACTAGTCGCGCGGTATTTGTAAACGTGGGCTATGATGTCTCTGATGAACTAAGAGTTTCAGGCGGCTTACGTTATACCAAAGATAAAAAATCAGCTACCGCTAATGTCGGTATCGGCCCTTTTTCAGCGCATGATGCTTGGAACGAACTAAGTTACGATTTATCGGTAAGCTACAGACTTGAAAATGACCTTAATGTTTACGCCAGTATTCAAAATGGGTATCAGTCTGGTCAATTCCCAGCACGCCCATATTGTTTGTTTGGCGACCCTACCTGTTTTGTTGCCTCTGAAAATATTACCGCGGTTAACTACGAAGTTGGCTTAAAAGGTATGGTTACTGACGAATTTAGTATGAGTATCGCTGTATTTAATACTAATTATGATGATTTACCATATCAAGTAAGTACAACTTCTGAAGCCGGATTCGATACCAGTAACTTAGTGGTTAAGCAAACATCGCGTGGTATTGAATGGGAAAGTACTGCTTATTTCACTGAAAACTTTAAACTTCATACTAGCTTAGGTTACATAGATGTTGATGTTGATGAGCAAGATGGTGTAAAACCTGTTGCACCACTCACACCAAAAATTACGGCTTCAATTAGCCCTATGTATGACTTTACTTTGGAAAGTGGCGCGAATATATCAACAAGAATTGACTATTCATTCCGTGATGAAATGTACGGCGAACCAAGCTCTGATCCTGGTCGTTTAACTGAAATTGAAAGTCGTGCATTAGTTAACTTTAATATTAACTTTACACCTGCTGAAGGTGATTGGAGCGTTGCTTTATACGGACATAATATTTTTGACAAACGTTATGACAATGCACGTTTAAATACCGGTGATTATATATTACAAATCATGAGCAACGACGCGAGTGAGTTTGGCTTGAGATTTAAAACAGCTTTTTAAAAATCTTATATATGAACTATATGTATGATTATTAAATGTTAAAAAACAGCAAATGATCTACATTACCAGCCCAACGAGCGTAATTCGTTGGGCTTTTTTATATATTGTTAATAATAGTAAGAGGCTAAATTTCATCATTATATAATACCAATTGACTTAATGAATCGGTCAATTTTAAACGAGGATAAACTTTCAGTAGCAAGGCGCTTGATTGACCAATAGCAGGCTATTGGGATTGAAAGCAACGTAGATACTGGATATTTAAACCGCTTTTACATGATCGATTGTTTATATCAATTGGTATAAGTACTTAGCTAGATTAGGTTTTATTTCATATTATAACTCGATAATATACAAACACGTTTTTCTATAACACTGAAATTTAAATAACAAGGAGAATAACTAATGCGCAATATGATTGCATTGGTAGGTGCTGTAGCATGCTTATCTGCCTGCCAGCCACATAGTTCAACACAAACCACTCAAGAACCCTCTAAAATTGAGACTACTCAAAGTGTTACACAAAATAAATTAAGTGAATCTGCAAGGCTTAATCAGTGGTTTGCTACTAAGTATGAAGAGCAACTACAAAGTAGCCCAATGATGCTGACATTTTTGGGACGTAAAGAAAAATACGACCAAATTAATGATATGTCAGTAGCGTTCGAGAAAAAGCAGTTAGCTCGGCAAGCGGCAAGTGTGGAAGAGCTTAAATCGAATTTCGATTATAACAAGCTGACAGCTGAAGCTAAAATATCTTACGACATTTGGATTTATCAGAATACACAAGCTCAAGCTGGACAAGAATTCACTAATAACGGTTATATTTTTACACAATTTAATGGCATTCAATCATTTGCTGCAGAGTTTCTAATTAACTTTCATCGCGTAGATGACTTTAGCGATATGCAAGCTTATATCAAGCGAATTAAAGGTGTTAGTGTTGCTATTGGTCAATTATTGGTAAGAGCTCAAGAAAATGCTGCAGCCGGCACTCGACCGCCTAAATTTGCCTACGAAGGTGTTATAGAACAATCAAAAAACTTGATCAGAGGTATACCATTCTCAAATGCTGAAGGAGCGAGTGCTTCACCCCTTTGGCAAGACGTACAGCGAAAAGTATCAGCCTTAGTTGATGCTGACAAAATAACAGCAGAGCAAGCGTTATCATTAAAAAATGATGCAAAAGCACAACTCGAAAATTATTTCTTACCTAGCTACCAAGCATTAATTACCTGGTTTGAAAAAGATATAGTAAATACAGCGAGTAATCCTACAGGCGTTTCAACACAAAAAAATGGTCAAGCGTTTTATGACTATATGATAGGCGTATCTACAACAACTGAATTATCTGCTAATGCTATCCACGATATTGGTCTTAAAGAAGTTGATCGCATTACTCAAGAAATGATCGCCATTAAAAATCGTGTGGGTTTCGAAGGTGATTTATCTGCATTTTTTAATTTTATTAAAACCGATGAACAGTTCTTTTACCCTAATACGGATGCGGGTCGTCAGGGCTATATTACTGACACTGAAACGTATTTAGACTTTATTAACGGAAAATTGCCAGAATATTTCGGTATTTTACCCAAAGCAGCATTAACCGTTAAGCGGGTTGAAGCATTCAGAGAGCAAGATGGCGCAGCACAACATTATAGTCCTGGCACAGCAGACGGAAGTCGTTCAGGGGTTTATTACGCTCACCTTTCAGATATGACGGCCATGCCGAAAAATGAAATGGAAGGCGTTGCTTATCACGAAGGTAACCCAGGTCATCATATGCAAATCTCGATTGCCCAGGAGCTAACTTCAATACCACAGTTTCGTACGCAAGCTAACTTTACTGCATACAGCGAAGGTTGGGGCTTATATGCTGAATTGTTAGCAAAAGAAATGGGCGCCTATCAAGATGACTTTTCTGATTTTGGCCGCTTGGTTAACGAAATGTGGCGTGCAGTTCGTTTAGTGGTAGACACCGGCTTACACACAAAAGGTTGGACTGAAGAGCAAGCAATTGCTTACTTTAAAGAGAAAACGCCCATTGCTGAAGAAGCCATTGTTTCTGAAGTGCGTCGATACTTAGTATTACCGGGCCAAGCAACGTCTTATAAAATAGGCATGTTGAAAATAATAGCGTTACGTGAAAATGCAAAGCAAAAGCTTGGCGAGCGTTTCGACATTCGAGGTTTTCACGATACTGTACTAGGTGGCGGTGCTATGCCATTGGCTATTTTAGAACGTAGAGTGAATGACTGGGTCGATAGTCAAATGTCTAAGTAATTATACAAAACGCTGAAGTGTTTAATTTGAAGAGAGCCCAAGATGAAAGTCTGGGCTTTTTTATTTTAAGTCATCGTTAAAAAAAATTTATTTAACGATTTCAAAAGGTTTATCTAATAACTCCATAGATTCAGGCGTTACTTTTAACCAAGCTCCTTGTTCGTACCAATCGCCAAGTACAATTCTTTGAGCATGCTGGTTATTAGCTATTACATCATGCACCGCAGGTCTGTGGGTATGACCATGAATTAATGTTTGACTTTGATATTGTTCTAAACAAAGAATAACTTCACTTTCAGTAACATCCATAATATCTTGCGACTTCATTGCCGTAGCAGAAGCGCTTTGTTCACGATAATTATCTGCAATTTTTCGTCGAACAAACAAAGGTAAGCTTTTTATCATGGCTTGCCACCACCAGCTTCGAGACTTTTTACGGAAAGCTTGATAACCAGTATCACGTGTACAAAGGCTATCGCCATGCATTATAACGACAGGGGAGCCATATAAATCAATCAGAGTTACTTCAGGCAACAACGTCATATTAGCTTGTTTAGCAAAGCGCTTACCTAATAAAAAGTCGCGATTTCCATGAATAAAATAAATTTTACAGCCAAGCACTGATAACGCTTTTATCGCTTGAGCAATTTGTAAAATAAAAGAGCTATCATCATCGTCACCTATCCAATATTCGAATAAGTCGCCTAAAATATATAGTACTTGTGCTTTTGGGGCTTCATTTTTCAAAAAAGACAAAAAACAGGCCGTAATATCAGGCCTGTTTTGCGCTAAATGTAAATCAGCAATAAAATACGTTACCGCTGATTTATCATGTAAATGAGAAGTCTCACTCATACTTTTTACGTATTAACCGAGCGTTAAGCTACGATTGTTTCTTCAATAAGTATTTCTTCTTTTGGCACATCGTCATGGAAACCCATACGACCAGTATCAACTAAAGTCATTTTATCAACGATGTCCATGCCTTCAACGACTTTACCAAATACACAGTAACCCCAGCCTTGAACGTCTTCGCTTTTGAAGTTTAGGAAGTCGTTATCAGCTAAGTTAATAAAAAATTGTGCTGAAGCTGAGTGCGGCTCTTGTGTACGCGCCATAGCTAAAGTACCACGAGCATTGGCTAAACCATTGTTTGCTTCATTTTTAATAGACTCACGACTATTTTTTTCGTCCATACCTGATGCAAAACCACCGCCTTGCGCCATAAAACCTTTAATTACACGGTGAAAAATAGTGCCGTTATAAAAGCCATCTTCAGCATATTGTTGAAAGTTTTTTGCAGTAACAGGTGCGTTATCAAAATCTAATTCAATTTTAATGTCGCCTAAAGTTGTTTTAAATGTGATCATTTTTTTACTCATAAATATAAAGGAAATGTAATGAGGTAAATTGTAACTTAATAAAAGAAACATTTCTTGGCAAAATGTCTTGAAAATTAATCGCTAAATATTACAGCAAATACCGCCAAGCTAATGATTCATTGCAATACTTGGGGTACAATTGCGATAATTCCCACTCTGGGAGTAACAGAATTTAATCAAGTATTGATATTACATAGGAAAAACAGTCGTTATGTTGCAAATTTATAATACCTTAAGCAGGAAAAAAGAAGTTTTTAAGCCGATCACTTCCAACAAGGTAGGTTTATACGTTTGCGGTATTACTATTTATGACCGTTGCCATATTGGCCACGCCAGAACCTATGTTGCTTTCGATATTATCGCTCGTTACTTTACATACTTAGGTTACGACCTAACACATGTTCGTAATATTACTGATGTAGACGATAAAATAATTCAACGTGCAAAAGAAAATGGTGAAAGCTGTGAAGCGTTAACCTTGCGTATGACCGAGCAAATGTATCAAGACTTTGATGATCTTAATATTATGCGCCCAGATATTGCACCAACAGTAACAGGGCATATGGATGAAATTATCGCTTTGGTTGAACGTTTAATCGAACGCAAGCATGCTTATGTTGCCAGCAACGGTGATGTTATGTTTGAAGTTAGCACTTACAAAGATTATGGCAAATTAAGTTTGCAAAATTTGGATATGTTGCAGACTGGATCTCGCGTAGATGTTGATGAGGCTAAACGTAGCCCGTTAGATTTTGTACTTTGGAAAATGGCTAAGCCTGATGAACCTAGCTGGGAATCACCTTGGGGTAAAGGTCGTCCTGGCTGGCATATTGAATGTTCTGCGATGAACTTAAAGCATTTAGGTGAGCATTTTGATATTCATGGCGGCGGCTCAGACTTACAGTTTCCTCACCATGAAAATGAAATTGCACAATCTTGCTGTGCACACGACACACCTTATGTTAATTATTGGATGCATGGCGGTATGGTGCAAATTAACAAAGAAAAAATGTCTAAATCGTTAAATAACTTTTTTACCTTACGCAGCGTGCTTGATGAATACGACGCTGAAAGCGTTAGGTTCTTTTTAACTTCTAGCCATTACCGCAGCCAATTAAATTACTCGCAAGATAATTTAACCCAGGCTCGTGCCAGTTTAGAGCGAATTTATACGGCTTTGCGTGATCTAACACCGGTAAAAGTAGAGCTAAAAGGTAATGAATACGTGCAACGCTTTGAGAAAGCGATGAATGATGATTTTAATTGCCCTGAAGCTATGCCGGTATTATTTGAGCTAGCGAAAGAAATTAATCGCCTTAAAGCAACGGATAAAGCAGAAGCGTCTAAGCTTGCTTATATTTTAGTTTCACTTGGCGAAGTTTTAGGTGTTGCACAAAACTCACCAGAAGATTTCTTCCAAGGTGGTGATTCTAACAGCGATGAAACGGCAGAAATTGAAGCGTTAATAAAGCAACGCAATGATGCTCGCGCAAATAAAGACTGGGCAATGGCAGATGACGCCCGAGATAAATTAGCGGCATTAAATATTATTTTAGAAGATGGTGCTGGCGGTACAACCTGGCGCAAGGCGTAATTTATCTGTCTTAATGTTTGTTAGCTTGAGCTAGTAATCTGAATAGCTAAGTAATGTTAAGTTAAACAATAAAATACTATGTTAAAACTAAAAACAGCCTGCAATTGCAGGCTGTTTTGTTATCAGCTACAGCTTCAATATTTAACTTTAACAGAAGCTTTTATGATGTCGTTATATTTAGTGGTGAAATTCTTCACAAGCAATAAGGGTATTTTCAATTAAACTCGCAACTGTCATTGGGCCTACACCGCCCGGAACAGGAGTGATATAAGCCGCGCTATCTTTAGCCTTTTCAAAACCTACGTCGCCAACTAATTTTCCGCTTTCTAAACGGTTAATACCTACATCAATAACAATAGCACCACTTTTAATCCATTCGCCAGGGATAAACTCAGGCTTACCAACAGCAACCACTAGCAGATCGGCATTTCGAATTTTAGCTTCTAAGTTTTTGGTGAATCTATGCGTAGTGGTTACGGTGCAACCTGCGAGTAGTAGCTCAAGTGTCATTGGGCGACCAACAATATTAGATGCGCCTACAACAACAGCTTCTAATCCGTGTGGGTCTATTCCTGTTGAAGCAATTAAGGTCATGATGCCTTTAGGTGTACAAGGGCGCAGACCTGGTTGACGTAATGCCAACTTACCAACATTATTCGGGTGAAAGCCATCGACATCTTTTAATGGGTTAATATGTTCAATAATAAGATTTGCATCTAAACCAGCAGGTAAAGGTAGCTGAACAAGAATGCCATCAATAGCATTATCGTTATTTAATTCATCGATTAGATTGAAAAGTTCATCTTGGCTTGTGCTAGGTGGTAAATCATACGAGCGAGAAACAAAGCCAACTTCTTCACAAGCTTTTCTTTTACTACCAACATAAACTTGAGATGCAGGATCTGAACCTACTAAAATTACGGCTAATCCTGGAGCGCGTAAGCCGTTTTCTATACGTTTTTGAACTTTATCTTTAACAGAATGGCGTAGTTGTTGAGCGATCAACTTACCGTCAATAAGAGCTGCAGTCATAATTCTTCACAATAGGCTAATAAACATCGCTATTTTCGCATACTAGCAAGACTATTTGTAGAAAATAAATGCATAGTTCGGAGAAATATTGGCTTTTTGAATAAATAGCGTTAGCAAAGGACGTTTTTTATTTTATTGCTCAATATTAGTGGTATTTTAACCAAGCTGCTGTAAAAGTGAGCGAACGCACATTTATTTAAAAAAAGTGTTTGACGCGCAACGGGCAACTAGGTAATATCCGCACCCGTTGAGAACGCAAGTGTTTTTAACAAATGTCGGTGATTAGCGCAGCTTGGTAGCGCACTTGGTTTGGGTCCAAGGGGTCGCAAGTTCGAATCTTGCATCACCGACCACTTTTTTTTAATTACTTTGTTTATTTTTAAATATAAGTAATATAAAAATAAGTAACTGGTTTAGATATTTAAGTTAAATCGCAAGATTAAATTTAACATCAAAACTGCTTCTTACATTTATTGTGAGAAAAGGATAAATTTTATATAATGAAATTTGTTCTGCATCTGTAGGCAATGTGCGCCCTTAGCTCAGCTGGATAGAGCAACGCCCTTCTAAGGCGTGGGTCGTAGGTTCAAATCCTACAGGGCGTGCCATACAGTGGTGGCTATAGCTCAGTTGGTAGAGCCCCGGATTGTGATTCCGGTTGTCGAGGGTTCAAGTCCCTTTAGCCACCCCATCTTTCTGTATGCATTATAGAAGAAGTAAAAAAGTATATCGGTGATTAGCGCAGCTTGGTAGCGCACTTGGTTTGGGTCCAAGGGGTCGCAAGTTCGAATCTTGCATCACCGACCACTTCTTATTTTATATTTATCATCTTAGTTACACTATAATTTCAGCCCAATAGGTACAACTTCGGGTTAAGAAATAAATTATAAGTACAAGTTTTAAACCTCATCATTAACCTCTATTTATCAAATAAATATATTCATTCTAGCTTTTTAGTCATATTTATCATTTATATAGCATTAAATTTTGATTTATTTGCGTTCTAAGCTCGACTCTTGTTTAAAGCACCGCTATAATTTCGCGTCATTATTTTAATCTGAACATCTTTATTCGGGTTTTCCGGGCTCTGTTTACATAAGCTAAACAAGCTGAAAGCATAATTTTTTATTAAGTTGTGTTGACTATATTTAGATGCGTTATAGAAAGCGTGCATACGCTAAGTTTTTTGAGGTAATTAAATGCAAGTTTCAGTTGAGACTACACAAGGTTTGGAGCGTCGTTTAACGATTTCAGTTCCTGCCGAAACAGTAGATGTTGAAGTTAAAAACCGTCTTCGCCATATCGGTAAAACACAGCGTATAAATGGTTTCCGTCCAGGTAAAGTTCCTGCGTCAGTAATTCAAAAGCGTTACGGCCAGTCTGTTCGTCAAGAAGTTGCTGGTGAATTAATGCAACGTAACTTTGTTGATGCGATTGTAGCTGAGAAATTAAACCCAGCAGGTCGTCCATCGTTCGTTGCAAAAAGCAATGAAGATGGTAAAGCGTTAGAGTTTGAAGCAACATTTGAAGTTTACCCAGAAGTAGCTTTAAAAGATTTAGACAAAATAGCGGTAGAGCGTCCAGATGTTGACGTTACCGATGCTGATCTTGACGAAATGTTTGAAACGTTACAGAACCAACATAAAACGTGGAAAGAAAACAAACGTAAATCTAAGAAAGGCGATAAGCTAACAATCGATTTCACAGGTCGTGTAGACGGTGAAGAGTTTGAAGGTGGCAAAGCTGAAGCTTTTGACCTTGAGCTAGGCGCAGGTCGTATGATCCCTGGTTTTGAGAAAGATATCATTGGCATGAAAGCTGGTGAAGAAAAAACCATTACTGTAACTTTCCCTGATGATTACCATGCTGAAAAGCTTAAAGGTAAAGATGCAGAGTTCGATATCGTTGTTCATAAAACTGAAGGCCCAGTATTGCCAGAAGTAGATGACGAATTTGCGAAACTTTTCGGTGTTGAAGAAGGTGGTGTTGCTGCACTTCGTGAAGAAGTAAGCAAAAACATGACACGCGAACTTAATCAAGCGGTTAAAGCTAAAGTTAAAGAGCAAGTAATCGAAGGTTTACTTGAAGTTAGCGAATTAGAAATTCCTGCTGCGTTAATCGCACAAGAAGTTGATGTTTTGCGTAAGCAAGCAATGCAACGTTTTGCTGACCAAATGGATCCAAACAACTTACCTGAACTTCCTGCAGAAATGTTTGAAGAACAAGCAAAGAAACGTGTTAAAACAGGTTTATTGTTAGGTGAAGTGATCAAAGTTAACGAATTAAAAGTTGACGAAGCTAAAGTAACTGAGTTAATTGAATCAGCTGCATCAGCTTATGAAGACCCAGCTGAAGTTATTGAGTACTACAAAACTAACAAAGAACTTGCTCAACAAATGCAAAATGTTGCATTAGAAGAGCAAGCTGTTGAGTTTTTACTTGGTAGCGCTAAAGTTAAAAACAAAAAAGCCAGTTTCAAAGATATCATGAATCCTGAAGGTAAATAGACCTTTTAGATTGACATTTTGCTGAGCAATCGCTTAAATGGCTTGTATGGGGACATATGAGCCATTTTTTTATAAAAAAGGAAAGTTAGTTGTTTACTTCTCACAATAATTCTCACGATTTAACGAGCATGACCGAAAGTGCGTTAGTACCTATGGTTGTTGAGCAAACCGCCAAAGGCGAGCGCTCTTACGATATATATTCAAGACTATTAAAAGAGCGTGTTATTTTTCTTTGCGGTCAAGTTGAAGACCACATGGCGAACTTAATTGTTGCGCAAATGCTATTTTTAGAGTCAGAAAGCCCAGATAAAGATATTTATTTATATATCAATTCTCCAGGTGGTTCTGTAACTGCTGGTATGGCGATTTACGACACCATGAAATTCATCAAGCCAAACATTAGCACAGTATGTATTGGTCAAGCGGCAAGTATGGGGGCATTTTTACTTTCTGGTGGTGAAAAAGGTAAACGTTACTGCTTACCTAATGCTCGCGTGATGATCCATCAACCTCTTGGTGGTTTCCAAGGTCAAGCGTCTGATTTTGAAATACATGCAAAAGAAATTTTATACATAAAAGGCAAGCTTAACCGTTTAATGGCTGAGCATACAGGCCAATCACTTGAGAAAGTATCAGGCGATACAGACCGTGATAACTTCTTAAGTGCAGAAAGTGCAGTTGAATATGGCTTAGTTGATGCCATATTAGAACAAAGAATCGATAAGTAACGGTCTTCTAAATTATCCGTGTTGTTATTTACACGATTTATGAAATACTGTTTAGTCATAGTTTGTAAAAAATTTTAATATTAGAGGTACCGTATGACCGATATGAAAACAGGTGACGGTGATGACGGTAAGCTACTTTATTGCTCGTTTTGTGGTAAAAGCCAGCATGAAGTACGTAAGTTAATTGCAGGTCCTTCTGTCTTTGTTTGTGATGAATGTGTTGAGTTATGTAACGACATTATTCGTGAAGAAATTAAAGAGATTGCGCCTAAGCAAGATAAAGAAAGCTTACCAACGCCAAAAGAAATTCGTGAAAGCCTTGATGATTATGTTATCGGGCAAGAACACGCTAAAAAAGTACTCGCTGTAGCGGTTTATAATCATTATAAACGTTTACGGAACGGTGACTCACATAATGGTGTAGAGCTTAGCAAAAGTAATATTTTGTTAATTGGTCCTACAGGTAGTGGTAAAACATTATTAGCGCAAACCTTAGCGCGCTTACTTGATGTGCCGTTTACTATGGCTGATGCTACAACATTAACCGAAGCCGGTTATGTGGGTGAAGATGTTGAAAACATTATTCAGAAGCTATTACAAAAATGTGACTACGACGTTGAGAAAGCACAGCGCGGTATAGTTTACATTGATGAAATTGATAAAATTTCACGTAAATCAGACAACCCATCTATTACCCGTGATGTATCAGGTGAAGGTGTTCAGCAAGCTTTATTAAAGCTTATTGAAGGTACTATTGCTTCTGTTCCTCCACAAGGGGGTCGTAAGCATCCACAACAAGAGTTTTTACAGGTTGATACCTCTAAAATCTTATTTATCTGTGGCGGTGCTTTTGCTGGCCTTGATAAAGTTGTTGAACAACGCTGTCATACCGGTACGGGAATTGGTTTTGGTGCTACAGTACGTGGCAAAGACCAAGAGAAATCGTTAACAGAACGTTTTCAAGATGTAGAACCTGAAGATCTAGTTAAATATGGTTTAATTCCAGAGTTTATTGGACGCTTACCGGTAGTAGCTACACTAACTGAACTTGATGAAAGCGCACTGATCCAAATATTGCAAGAGCCTAAAAATGCTTTAACTAAGCAATTTAAAGCACTCTTTGATATGGAGAATGTTGAGCTTGAATTTAGAGAAGACGCTTTAACTGCAATTGCACATAAAGCCATGGTACGTAAAACAGGTGCTCGAGGTTTACGTTCTATTGTTGAAGGGGTTTTACTTGAAACCATGTATGAAATACCTTCAATGGACAATGCCACTAAAGTTGTTGTTGATGAAACCGTTATTAAAGGTGAATCTAAGCCGATTATTATTTATGAAACGCAACAAGATAAAGCGTCTTCAGAATAACAGCTAAGCTATTTAATGATTAAAAGTGGCGTTATCCAGCATGGGTAACGCCACTTTTTTTTATTCATCAGTTGAAAGTATTTACAAACACCCCATATACAAATACATATCTTTAAAAATAACATCATATTATTTACCGAGAGAGTAACCAATGACTAAAGAGTTATCTGGCGTAGTTGAAATTCCCGTATTAGCCTTACGTGATGTCGTTGTCTATCCGCAAATGGTTATCCCATTGTTTGTTGGTCGCGAAAAATCTATCCGTTGTCTTGATATTGCTAATGAAAATGATAAGCAAATTTTCCTTGTAGCACAAAAAGATGCCGCAGTTGACGACCCAACACAAGACGATTTATATACAACCGGCACCATTGCTACCATTTTACAAATGCTTAAATTACCTGACGGTACGGTTAAAGTATTAGTTGAAGGCGTGCGTCGTGCTCAAATAACTGAGTATGTAGAAACCGCGGAATACTTTACAGCTAACGCTGATTTCCTCCATGTAGAAGGCGCTCCTGACGATAGTACTGAGGTGTTAATACGCTCGGCTATTTCTCAGTTCGAAGGCTACGTTAAGTTAAATAAGAAAATACCTCCTGAGGTATTAACTTCGGTATCGGGTATTGATGATGCTGAACAGCTAGCTGATACCATGGCTGCGCACATGCCGCTTAAGTTAGTTGATAAACAAAAAGTGTTAGAAATTACTCATGTTTCAGAGCGCCTTGAATTTTTAATGGCCTTAATGGAAGGTGAGATTGACTTATTGCAAGTTGAGAAAAAAATACGCACTCGTGTTAAAAAACAAATGGAAAAAAGCCAGCGCGAATATTATTTGAATGAGCAAATGAAAGCGATTCAAAAAGAGCTGGGTGATGATGAAGAGGGCTCGAACGAAGTTGAGCAAATCGAAAAGCAGATTGAAGCAGCTCAAATGCCTAAAGAAGCTAAAGAGAAAACCTTAACAGAATTAAAGAAATTGAAAATGATGTCGCCAATGTCTGCGGAAGCAACTGTTGTGCGAAGTTACATCGATTGGATGATCAGCGTACCTTGGAAAAAACGCAGTAAATTAAAGCGTAACCTTAAATTAGCACAAGAAGTGTTAGACAAAGATCATTACGGGCTAGATAAAGTTAAAGAGCGGATACTTGAGTATTTGGCCGTTCAGCAACGTGTAAGCCAGTTAAAAGGGCCAATATTATGTTTAGTAGGGCCTCCTGGTGTAGGTAAAACCTCGTTAGGGCAATCTATTGCTAAATCAACCGGACGTAAATATGTTCGTATGGCATTGGGTGGTGTTCGCGATGAAGCTGAAATACGTGGTCACAGAAGAACCTATATTGGGTCTTTACCAGGTAAACTAATTCAAAAAATTGCCAAAGTTGGTGTGAAAAACCCGTTATTTTTACTCGATGAAATAGATAAAATGGCTTCTGATATGCGTGGTGATCCTGCATCAGCACTTCTAGAAGTACTAGACCCAGAGCAAAACAGTAGCTTTAATGATCACTACTTAGAAGTAGATTACGATCTTTCTGACGTGATGTTCGTTGCTACGTCAAACAGTATGGATATTCCTGGGCCTTTACTTGACCGCATGGAGGTTATTCGTTTATCGGGTTACACCGAAGATGAAAAACTTAACATCGCTAAAAATCATTTGTTAAATAAACAAATAGAACGTAATGGTTTAAAGAATACTGAAATTGAAATTGAAGACAGTGCGATTATTGGCATTATTCGTTATTACACTCGAGAAGCGGGTGTGCGTGCTTTAGAGCGCGATATTTCTAAGTTATGTCGAAAAGCCGTTAAATCTATACTTTTAGACAAGAAAGTTAAAAAAGTAACGATTAGCCAAGACAATTTATCTGAATTCTTAGGCGTACAACGTTTTGATTATGGCAAAGCTGATGATGAAAATCGCGTAGGCTTAGTTACTGGTCTTGCATGGACTCAAGTGGGTGGCGAGCTGCTTACCATTGAAACGGCCTCTGTGCCAGGTAAAGGTAAGCTAAGTTATACCGGCTCGTTGGGTGACGTTATGCAAGAATCTATTCAAGCAGCCATGACCGTTGTGCGAAGCCGTACCGAAAAGTTACGTATTAATTACGATTTTTATGAAAAACGTGATATTCATGTACATGTGCCTGAAGGGGCAACACCTAAAGATGGTCCAAGTGCCGGTATTGGAATGTGTACGGCATTAGTTTCAAGCCTAACAGGTAATCCTGTAAAAGCGGATGTAGCAATGACAGGCGAAATAACTCTACGTGGTGAAGTTTTAGCCATTGGTGGTTTAAAAGAAAAGCTACTTGCTGCAAATCGTGGTGGTATAAAAACGGTTGTTATTCCAAAAGATAATGAGCGAGATTTGAAAGAAATACCTGACAATGTGAAGGCTGATTTAGCTATTTACCCTGTTAAATGGATAGACGAAGTGTTAAAAATTGCTTTAGAACATCCGGTTGAAAAGTGGCAGTTAGAAAAATAAATGGCTAAAAAACAGCTGTTTTTGTTAAAAAAGTTAAAAAATTAGCAAAAAAGTTGAAAAAAATGCAATTAACGCTTTTCAAACGCTGAAACTATGGTAAGTTAATGACGCTGATAACGCTAGAGCCCCTACGTATAGGGGGCATAGTAGAGATAAAAATAATTATCAATATTTTTAGTTTTCTTTAACTCGGTGCTTGATGTTCAAAAAGAAGCAAACTATAAGGCTTCTGCAGGACGCTAAACAAAGATAGCGCTGAAAAATAACAATTGAAGGGGAATACACTGTGAATAAATCTCAACTTATCGAGAAAATTGCTGCTGGCGCTGACATTTCTAAAGCTGCGGCTGGTCGTGCATTAGATTCATTTATCGAAGCAGTTACAGAAGAATTAAAGGGCGGCGATCAAGTTGCTCTTGTAGGTTTTGGTACTTTTTCAGTACGCGACCGTGCAGCACGTACAGGCCGTAACCCACAAACTGGTGCGACTATTGAAATCGCAGCAGCTAAAATTCCATCTTTTAAAGCTGGTAAAGCACTTAAAGATGCATGTAATGGCTAATCACTAGCTTTTGCTATTGATTGCTTATTAAGCCGCTTTTAAAGCGGCTTAATTGTATCTGGCGTATAAGTTATTATACTCTGTACCAATATCATAAAATAATGTATCGCCAAGCTCATCCCTCCTGTGAAAGAGTTTTCTTACTTGTTTTAAATATAGTAAGAAAAACGAGTACACTTTTATTACAGTTTACCTGAATTTAGTATGATATTTTCTCTTCTATTAACTCGCAACGTTTGCAAGTTGTTCTGTAAAAAAACTTAATATTGAATAACGTTAACATTGAATGTTTTTTGTGCCAGTTAATACTCGCGTCACTTTATTACACTTTAACTTAATGACTAAAGGCGATGGCCTTTATTACGATGAATATGCATTTTTCTCCGTCGGAATAGCTATTAATAATCGCTGATAATTGTTACTCTACGACGCGATTAAAAGGTATGTATATAACGTGGGTATTTATTGATTTACGTTAATTATGGTTTCTACAACGTTTATATCAAACGAAATAAACGATAGCTTTAACATAGGTATAAATTAAAAAATATGACTACATTCTGGCTGGCAATTTTATCATTGATAGTGATTGCATTACTTATTGTCTGGCGTATTTTTTCTTCATCTAAAGATACGCTTGGTGCAGAAAATATTAATATTCGTCAAGAAACCAATGTTACGCTTTATCATGAACACCTAGCACAACTTGAAACTGATCTAGCTGAAGGTAGTATCGAGCAAGATAGTTTTGTGCAATTAAAAGCAGAATTAGATAAAACACTATTACAAGATGCTAGCAGTTCTGAATCGGTCAGAGATACGAAAGCAACAACATGGATTTGGCCACTAGGTATTGCAATAGCTTTGATGAGTTTTAGTTTTTTTAGTTATATGAAGCTAGGTGCATACCCCTTATTAAACTCACCAACAACTAGTGCCATGAACGAGGAAAACAAGCAGATAACGCCTGAACAAATGATGGCTTTTCGTTTACAACAGCTTGAACAAGTTGTAATTGACGAACCAGAGAATGCAGAAGCCTGGTTTAGCCTAGGCCAAGCATATATCTCTATTGGTGAGTTTGACAATGCGATTGCCGCATTTGATAAAGTTATAGCACAAGTAGGTATACACGCCGAATTATTGGGCCCGAAAGCTCAAGCCATGTATTATAAAAACAATCAGCAAATTAATGCTGATATTCAGCAAGTCATTGACCAAGCATTAGCATTAGACGCATTAGATCCTGCGACCAATATTTTGTTAGGTATGAACAGTTTCAGTAATCGAGATTTTGCCAACGCCGTTAAGTACTGGGAAGTTGTATTAAATAGCGATAGACCCGGCATTAGCACTGACGCTTTAGCTGAGGCGGTTGCAGAAGCTAAAAACCAACTGCGTTTGAGTAATGAAGAATCTGCTGGTGTTGAACATAATAAAAGCTCAGATACAAGTTTACCGCAGCTAACCGTTGACGTTTCATTAGCGCAAAGTCTACAAGAAAAATTACAAAATGATGAAGATAAAGTTGTCTTTATATATGCTATTGCCGCCAATGGCCCGCGCATGCCACTGGCAGCAGTGAAATTAAAAACCAGTGATTTACCTATATCTATCGTGCTTGATGACTCGCAAGCAATGACACCACAAATGCGTTTAAGCAGTGTTAATAAAGTTAATATTTACGCGGTGGTTTCTATGCAAGGTAGTGTTGGCATTAAGTCTGGCGACTTTAAAGCAGAAGTATTGAATGTAGACACCATGAAAAAATCTCCAATAGCCATGGAAATTTCAATACAAGTACCATAACGAAATTTGTAAAGTGCTGCGGTAAAAATATTAGTTTAGCTTTACCGCTATTTTATAGCTAGATATGAGCTGATTAGGCGCTAGTTTTCACTAGTTATAATCAGCTAAACTAATGACCATAATGTTTAACATTGATTTACAGGAATTATCATGATCCCAGAGCTCGGCCATTTCGCACTTATTATTGGGTTAGCTTTTGCATTATGTTTAAGCATAGTGCCACTTATTGGTGTAGCTCAAAATAATCAACAACTTATTAATAGTGCCAAACCATTAAGTTTTGGCTTATTCTTGTTTGTTGGCATTAGTATTGTATTGTTAGCCTACAGTTTTACGGTTGATGACTTTTCTGTTAAGTATATTGCCAATCACTCGAATAGTTTATTACCTTACTATTTCAAAATAAGTGCCGTTTGGGGCGGACATGAAGGTTCAATGTTGTTATGGATATTTGCGCTAACCGTATGGACATTTGCGGTGAGTATTCATAGTAAGCAGTTGGAAAAAGAATTTGTTGCACGTGTTTTAGCCATTATGGGTATGATTGCGGTAGGCTTTATTTTCTTCACCCTGTTAACTTCTAATCCTTTTGAGCGTTTATTACCTAACTCTCCAATGGAAGGCCAAGATCTAAACCCATTGTTGCAAGATATTGGTTTAATTATTCACCCGCCATTTTTATATATGGGTTACGTGGGTTTTTCTGTAGCTTTTGCTTTTGCAATTGCGGCGTTAATGGCTGGTAAAATGGATGCAGCATGGGCTCGCTGGTCTCGTCCATGGACAGTTGCTGCTTGGTCTTTTCTCTCTATCGGTATCGCATTAGGAAGTTGGTGGGCATATTACGAACTTGGCTGGGGTGGTTGGTGGTTTTGGGATCCAGTGGAAAATGTTTCATTTATGCCATGGCTTGCGGGTACCGCACTTATTCATGCATTAGCGGTTACAGAACAACGAAATACCTTTAAGCATTGGACACTCTTGCTGGCAATATTGACCTTTAGTTTAAATTTACTCGGCGCTTTTTTAGTACGATCAGGTGTGATTACTTCAGTGCATTCATTTGCTGTAGATCCTGGTCGCGGCCTTTATTTACTGATATTACTTGCAGTAGCTGTCGGCGGTTCATTAACACTTTATGCATTTAGATCGGCAAAAGTGAGTACCCCAAGCCGTTTCACTTTTTACTCTCGTGAAAATACCATATTGGTCGCTATATCAATATTAATAACAGCAACAATCACTATTTTATTAGGCACGTTGTATCCACTGATTATAGATGCCATGGGATTAGGGAAAATTTCAGTTGGGGCCCCTTATTTTAATGCGGTATTTGTTCCTATGATGATCGCACTTTTCCTGTTTATGGGGATAGGTCCACTTATTCGCTGGAAAAAAGCTCGCAAAGGGGAGCTTTCTAAACACTTAAATGCTATCTCAGTGGTGAGTGTTATTTTTGGCGCAGCATGGCCATTTATATTCGCAGGTGAATTTAGTATCAGTGCGTTTATCGGTATGACCTTGGGTTGTTGGATTGTTTTAGCGGTATTAAAAGATGTGTTTAATAACGCGAAACAAGCTGATGGCAGCTTAAAGTTCTCAGCTGTTCCGCTTAATCATATCGGTATGGCTGTTGCACATGCAGGTATAGCTATCACAGTAATAGGTGTCACTATGGTGTCAACCTATGAAAAAGAAATTAACGTTAAAATGGCACCTGGCGAAAGTACCAATTTATCAGGTTACACCATAGAGTTTGGTGGCACTAAAAATATACTTGGCCCTAACTACAGTGCAATTCAGGGACAAGTTAAGATTTCATTAGATAATGAATTTGTCACATTGCTGAAGCCAGAGCAACGCACCTATAAAGTTCAACGTACTGGCATGACAGAAGCGGCTATTCATACCACTTTATGGCGCGATATATATGTAGCACTGGGCGATCCACTTGATAAAAACTCTTGGTCAATGCGTTTATATTACAAGCCCTTTATCGTTTGGATTTGGTTAGGTGCATTTTTTATGGCATTTGGTGGCTTTTTAGCGATACTAAGCAAGCGATACCGTAAGCGGGTTGCCGTAAAGCAACAAGGTATTAATCAACCTAATAATGAAGTTTTAAAAGAGGCATAAATTAGTGAAAAGTATTATTCGTTTTATTCCCTTAATTTTATTTGTATTATTAGGTGTATTGCTTTATCGAGGCTTATTTCTTAACCCTCAGGCCATGCCATCTGCAATGATAGGTAAACCATTACCTGACTTTCAGTTACCTATGCTCAAAGCAACCGATAAAATGGTTGGCCGCGAAGATTTAAAAGGTAATATTGTACTAGTCAATGTTTGGGCAACGTGGTGTATTCAATGTAAATATGAACACCCATACTTACTCGATATTATTAAAGATAAGCGAATTAAACTTTATGGACTTAATTTTACTGATGATCACAGTGCAGCTTTGCGTTGGTTAAAACAGTATAAAGACCCATATGTATTTTCAATTTTTGATGAACAGGGCGCTTTAGGCTTAGATATTGGTGTATTTGGCGCACCCGAAACCTTTGTCATTGATCACACCGGCATTATACGTAAACGTTTTGCAGGGCCTATTAATACACAGGTATGGAATAACGAATTTTTGCCGTTAATTGAAACCATAGAAGCAGAAATGTTGCAGGGTAAGTCTTAATGTATAACTCAGTATTTAATAATGTTCTGGGCTTAAAGCAAGTATTACGTTTAGCATTTGTTGTCCTAGTGCTAAGCGCATTTGGATTAACCAGTGCAAATGCTAGTCCAGTAGATACTTTTGAATTTAGTGACGAAGTTACTGAGTCGAGGTTTCATGTACTCTCTAAAGAGTTACGTTGTCCTAAATGTCAAAACCAAAACTTAGCCGACTCTAATTCTAAAATTGCAGTAGATTTAAGAAAAAACCTTTATAACTTATTGCAAGAAGGCAAGAGCGATCAAGAAATTATTGATTTTATGGTTTATCGTTACGGTGATTTTGTTTTATATCGCCCACCGTTAAAAGAACAAACTTATATTTTATGGTTTGGTCCTATTGTTATTCTTTTTAGCTTTTTTCTAGGCGTGGTATTCGTGTTACGAAAACGTAGCAAGCTAAAAGCCAATGAACTAGATTTATCAGCAGAAGAACAAACAAACTTAAATGACATTCTTAACAAGAAATAACCTGATAAAAGTGATCTTTAATTTACAAATGCAAAGACCATAAAACTGCGCTTGTGAACACTTAATTGTTGGATATTTGAGCGTTATCTATACGCAAGAGTAAAAGAGTTTCATTTTGATTATTATTGGGCTAACATGCCCGTTCATATCGCGATTTTAAAGCATAAAAGTTAATTGACTCACCTGCTTGACTAGCTATAGAAATTTAATTTTTATACGCTCATCAGGATTTCATTAATTTTATGTATAATAGCGGTAATTTAATACCGCAGATAAAGTCGCCCGGAAAGTAAAATACCCGCGTGTAAAGAGATAAAGATGTTAGAAAATATTCGAGAAAGCTCTCAAGGATTAACCGCTAAGATTATTCTTGGTTTTATTATTTTAACCTTCGCCGTTGCCGGTATAGGTAGCTACAGTAACTCAGTTGACTCTTCAGTTGCTGATGTTAATGGTGAAAAAATTACACAAGATGAGTTTAATAAAGCTTATCAAGCTCAACGTAATCGTATGGCACAGCAATTTGGTGAAATGTTTGAAACCTTATCAGCAGATCCAGCATACATGAGTAACTTTCGACAAGGTGTGGTTGATAATTTAATTAACCAAAAGCTTGTTGACCAAAACTCAGAAACACTCGCCATTCGAGTTTCTGATGAGCGAATTAAAAGCACAATTCGTAACATGCCAGAATTTCAAATTGACGGTGTATTTGATAACAATCGTTACTTAGCAATGATAAACCAAGCGGGTTTTTACCAATCTTCTGATTTTCGCGATTACCTTCGTACTGAAATGACACGTCGTCAATTAACTCAGGCGTTAGTGGCAAGTGAATTTAGCTTACCTTATCAAGAGAGCATGTTTTCAGAACTACAGAATCAAGAACGTGATATTCGATTTGCTACTATTAATGCCGAACAGTTTAAAGAAGGTATTGAATTAAGCGAAGAAGAGATCAACGATTACTATCTTGAAAACCAATCATATTTCGAGAATCAAGAGAAAGTAAAAGTTAATTACATTACTCTTGATGTTAACAGTATTGCTAGTTCAATCGTTTTAACGGATGCTGATGTAAAGGCATACTATGAAAACAATATTAGCCAATATCGTGACGAAGAAAAACGCCGAGTTGCCCACATTTTAATAGAGTTTGGTGACGACGAAGGAAAAGCTAGAGCAGAGATTGAAGCACTTCTTGCTAAAATCAAAGCAGGTGAAGACTTCGCTACTTTGGCGCAAGAAAACTCAGCTGATACATTTAGTGGTGAAAACGGCGGTGATTTAGACTGGATTGATGCTGGTGTTATGGATGCTACTTTTGATGAAGCCGCATTTGCTTTAACAGAGGTAGGCAGTGTCAGTGATGTTATCAGAACTGATTTTGGTTTTCACATTATTAAACTTACAGACTTGAAAGCTGAAAACGTTCAAAGTTTAGAGCAAGTACGTGAAGATATAGTTGCTAAAGCCAAAAATGAAAAAGCACAAGATAAATTCTTTGAACTTCAACAAGAAGTTGCTCGCTTAAGTTTTGAATTCCCTGACAGCTTAGATGATGCTGCTGGTGCACTTAATGTTAAAGTTCAAACTTCTGACTGGTTAACTCGTGGCGCTAATATCGCTCCTTTTAATGAAAGCGCAGTAGTAGAAGCTGCATTTTCAGATATTGTTGTTAATGAGCAATTAAACTCAGATATTATTGAAGTGAGTGACACTTTAGCGATAGTTATGCGTTTAAATGAATACCAAGACGCGAGTGTTAAGCCATTAACTGAAGTTAGTGAGTACATTGAAAATGTGCTTGTTGGTCAAAAAGCATCACAAAAAGCACAAACTGTTGCTGATGAGTTACTTGTTACATTTAAAGCTGGTACCGATGTTACAGAACAACTTAGTGCAATTGGCGCTACAATGGAAAGTAAAGCTGCTGTTACACGTGTAGGTAGTGGTTTAGATGCCAGTTTAGCTCGTGAAGCATTTAAGTTACCAAAGCCTAGCGATAACGTGGTTTCTGCAACGACTGTTAACCTAAGCAATGGTGATTTAGCATTACTTGAAGTGCAAGCTGTTAAAGTAGGCGAAGTAAAAGATTCTCCAAACTTATCACAACAGTTAACTCAACAATTAGCCCAAGCGTCATACTTAAGCTATGTAGAGTCACTTAAAGTTGATGCAGAAATTATACGTAAAGAAGTACAAGCTCCAGCTACACAATACTAGTAGTTTGTACTTTTAAAAAAACCAGCCAATTGGCTAATGCCGTTCACTTAAGGTGAGCGGCATTTTTACTTTTAACAGGGTACCTATTCTTTGAGCACTTCAACATTCTCGGATATTGCCGCTCTCGCCTTCCGGGTAAAACGAATTGCTTAGCTGACTTTGTAATATTCATTGTGTATCTGGGAATGTTACCTGGCGTACAGAATGACAACTGCGTTAACTCGTGAATAATGTGCATCGAAGCACCATTAAAACTCAGTTGGTTTGGGTGTATACCATCAAGCGATTTAGCCATTAATACCATTTGATAACGAATTAAATTATAAGCCAACAATATACCCCACAACTCCTGTCTAATAAGCTCCGGTTGATTACTTCATAAAGTAAAACGATTGTCCAATAGCGACTGTTTCATTTCTCTAAATCCTAACTCTATTTCCCATCGGTGGGCATATAAATCAACAATATCAGCTGAAGGGAAACGCATCGGATCTGTCATCGATGTTAGTATTTGAAGGTCTTTTCCTTTCACTTTTTTTGTTATTAGTCGCGCTTGCATTGTCTTTGGTAATGTTGGAAATTTTTTTCGTGATTGAGGTGTTGTGGTTAATTGGATTAACTTATCTTGGCGCCCAAAGCTTTTTATCACTTCATATTGCGTGTTTTTCTTAAGCGGCATTAACCAATGCCTCGCATTGCCGGTACTTTGCCAGCGATGTAATAAACCTAATGAATAAAAGCCGCGATCGAACAACGTTAAACTATTATCCGGTGTTTTATCAATTAGCCCTAGTGCAAGATTCATCTCATTTACATCAACACTATCGAAGACACTGTTCGTTAATAAATGGCTAGTGAGCTCCATCTGACAGACCATCCGTACTTGAGGGTAGCTGGCCTTACCATGTTGGGAGCCTGTCTTGGCAAACTCCTTATTATTTTCATCTGTGTCGGGGACTCGCCAAACAACACCATCGACACCTAGAAGATTTAAACCACACCATTGGCCATGATGAGCATCTCGGTTCCATTGTTGCTGAGTTTGCTGAAATACTGTCTCGATGACTTTGCTACCGAGTTTTTTTCTTGCTTGCGTAACCGCACTTGAGGCAACATATGGGACTCCGCTGGGCAAAATAATATCAAGCTGATTAAGCATTTGGCGCATGGGGAATTTACGAAATAATGCCATACCTATGACAGCCCACACCATATTCTCCATTGGAAGCTTACGCTTTCGAATGGTAGATATACCGTGCTCTTTAAGCCCAGCGTTAATGATTTCAGGGGATAGAATTTCGGCTAGGTTTTGAAACTCTGTAACATTATTTGAATTAACTAAAGAAAGCGCGGTAGAAAGTTGCATAATAAAAATCCAGTGATATCAATCACTGGATTTTGATCTCATAAAAAAATTAAGCAAGTTATTAATTTCTTAACTGATCGGCATTAGCCAATTGGCTGTTTTTTTGTTTTCTAAGATTTGTGGATCTTCATGAATAATGAGGATTCTCGTTCAGGACTTTTTCGGTTGTAGCTAGATAGAGTTAAATCGATTGAAACATTTACGTCCAAAGTTGTGAGAAAACTTTAAAAGACGTCACCAAAATTAAGGAACTGCAAAAACTTCCTAAACTTTGTGCTTAATGTACACTTATTGCCCAAAGCGGTCACTAGCTTTGGTGAAGTTAAGTGTATATCAGCAGCAACTTCAACCAGAAATAACTACAAGTTTGAAGGACTGCTGCAAGTTCATAGCTTACTCAATTTAATTAATTAAAAGTGCAGATTGAAGAAGTCTACAAGAGTAGAATTTAGCTGTGTTATGCTATAAATATTAAAAACATGGAAGAATATAATAACAATGAAGAAGTTAATTTTACTTTTAGCAATAGTAATTGCTTTAATAATATACATAAACCCTACTAAAAGCACCAAATCAAACAATATTGTTAATGATGTTGCTTCCGATTTGAGTGACAATGTTCCCACTGAAGTTTTTCAGTTTAGTAACAAAGAATTTGCGTCACAAAAGCTTAAGGAATTAACAATTGCAAATGCTCAATGTAAGGAGAGAAGCTTAGATTTCAGCAAGCAAGTTAACAATATACATCAGATATTAATACAAGCTCTGGAACATGAGTTGAGAAATGGAAAAACGGAACGTGAGCTACTTAGTTATTCCAAACAATATAAAACTTTTTATAATCGTTATGATAACTTACTTCTTCAAGCGAAGACAAAAATAGAGAAAGAAAAATACAACTTTACCACTTCCGTTGATATTTTAAACGACTGGAGTGGTTTATCAGTAATTAATAACTTCTCAGTCATAAATACACCCATCATAGTTCAAAGTTTAAAAGCTTTTGAAGACATGTCTAATGGATTAAGTATGGGCTTAGAGTTAGACAATGAAGTTAGTAAGTCAGATATTTTCGCTTTGCTTGAAAACGATGAAAATTTCAACACATACTTAGAATCACCTCTAGGAATAAATGGTAGCCCCGTTTTATCACCGTCTATATTATTCGTTCTAACTGGCAGCAACCTTAATATTGAAGAATTCAAACAAGCAGTATCATTGAGAAACTTTAACGTTAATGATGTTGCTGTGGCAGTTATGAATAATTTACCATTTGAATATTTAGAGCTTCTAATCAATCAAGCAGTGTCCATTGAGGACATGCCAATAATCGCACAGGGGCGCTATGATTCTTATACTAACTTAGCTGACTTAGCAGCCTCAACACATAACGTAAAGCTTCTTCAACTAATGGAAACATATGGCGTTCATCCTACAAACGAACAGGGAGTAATAACTGGTTTAGATATAGCCATAATGAACCTGCCAAATAAAGATGACGCTTATGTTAATGCTGAGAGTTTCCCAGACAAATATTTGGACACTATTAATTACTTGATTGAAAAAGGCTACAAAGCTCATGGTTCACATTATCAAATGGATAAGGAAACCATCATTTCTTTTAAAGCTCCAAATAGAAGAAGTTTTCAAAGTTCGAAAGCACTAACTCCAGATCTAAAAAAAGCGCTGCATCAAATAGAGCTAGTAGATAGCAGTTATAATCTTAATCAGGTTTTACCCGATAACTCATTGGTCTCCAAGGCAATCGAATCTATGGCACTAAGAAAAGCTACTTTAAACGATAAATCGAAGTCATGTGAGTCAATTAGAAAAGAGTTATTGGCCGAAGAAGGTTTTCTAGACCACAGTGAAACTTATGATTTGATAAAACGTATTTCACAAGGTGATGGAAATACTGCTGAAAGGTTGCATGATATTGATCCAGTTCTTGTTAATTTATGGCGTGAAACTGAATCTAGCCATAGTGTAAGCAAAGAAAGTCACAGTGACTTCATCACCATGCTACAAGAGCAGAAGTTTCAAGATGCGCTTGATTACAGCTCATCGACCCCTCTTACTAAAGTTGAAACTGACACTTTGTTGATTTCATTATTGCAAAACACTGAAAGTATTATACCTATTTGGAACGCTAGAGTAGCTTTTGCACCACCATCTGGCTTGCTAGCATTTAAACATTTACCTTTTGAAAAATGGAAGTCACTCAAAAATGAGAGGTTCGATTTTTCAATTAAAGATAGCTTTGGAAATGATCTATTTTTACCTGCTGCTTTAAACTCTCCAGAGGCAGTTCAACTATTGTTAGACTTTGGTTTGATACCAGAGGTGAATGAATTAGGTTTAGACGTATTAGATCTTTTATTAGAAGACAGTTACGAGAATGGAAGACTTAATAGAAGCTTGAGTTTAATTGTTTCTGAAGTCGAGATGTTTGAGCCTAGCCATTATTCCAGGGTAGCTAGAATCAAGAAATATTTTCCTGAAGAATATAAGAAGTTAGTTCAGCTTAGTAGCAAGTTCATGGTAGAAAGTGAAATAGAAGTAAATCAATTTAGACTTAAAGTGTATTAGAGCCATATAATATATTGAAATTTTTAATCAATCGTATGTTTTCAACTAAAGTTATAAGGAAAACTAAGCCTTGCTAATTGTTTAAAGTTATTAAATATAAGGGGATTTTGAACACTTAATGAATTAAATTAATTGATTTAACATCGACAACGTAGCTATTAAGTTAAAGCTAATAAACATATAAGTTTGATAAGGTAAAAGCTATGTTTAAATAAACGCTGTTAAGCTCTTTAACGATTTAATAACTGAAAACGTTGGCTCATAATCAGCTTTTTAGTGTATTTGTGTTTTGGCTTCTTCAAAATATCATTGGTTTTTCCAAACTCTAATACTGCCCCTTCACACATTACCATCATTTCATCACTAAAGTGTCTAACAATACCTAAATTGTGAGAAATTAAAATAAATGCTAAACCCATCTGCTGTTGTAAATCGAGCAGTAAATTAATCATTTGAGAGCGTAAAGACGGGTCGAGCGCCGCTAATGCCTCGTCAAGAATAATAACTTGTGGTTTTAATATAATAGCGCGAGCTAATGAGATACGTTGTTTTTGACCACCAGAAAACATATGCGGATAAAAACTCATATGATCGGCTAACAAACCCACTTTTTGTAGTGTCTCTCTAATTAGTTGATTACGTTCAACTTCATCGAGTTTAGTATTGAGCTGCAAAGGTTCATCAAGAAGTTGTTCAATGGTCAGGCTCGGGTTTAATGTTGTGCCAGAATCTTGAAATATCATTCTAATATGCTGGCAACGTTGCTTAAAGTTCCCTGGGGCTAATGTTTGGCCATTTAAGCGTATATCGCCTGTTGTTGGTAATTCTGCACCAACAAGTAACTTGGCAATGGTTGATTTACCAGAGCCAGTCTCTCCAACTATGGCGAGTGTTTTATGTGGCATTATGTCGAAAGAAATAGGCTCTAAAGCCGACACACATTTACGATTAAACCAATAATTTTTGTCTTTATAGGTTTTACTTAAATTACTCACTTGTAATAACACAGTACTCACGAATAGCTATCCTTAAGTGGAAAGTGACAACTTACTTGATGGCTATGGAAATTCTTAATTTTTGGCGCATGAACACACTTCTGTTGTGCTCTAGGGCATCTAGGACCTAAGCGACATCCGATAGGTAAATGCTGCAATATAGGGATGCTGCCAGGCAAGGTCATTAACCGAGATTTATTAGGGATCATCCTGTTTGCTCTTGGGCTACTATCAACAAGGGCACGAGTATAAGGGTGATAAGGTTGGTTAAATATTTGCTCAGTTGTTCCAGCTTCTACAAACTGTCCGCTGTACATTACCGTAATAGTATTTGTCCAATGGGTAACGTTTTCTAAGTCATGACTGATTAATAATATCGACATGTTTTTTAGCTGATTTAAGCTCGCCAGTAGACGAAATATTTGCCCTTGGTTAGTACTTTCCATTGCAGCTGTAGGTTCATCAGCAATTAGTAGCATAGGGCGCCTTGCAAGCGCCATAGCAATCATTACTCGCTGACATAACGCATCAGTGAGTTGATGCGGAAAGCTTTTTACACATACTTCATGCTGTTTGATACCAACTTTATGCAATAAATTAATTGCGGCTTGTTTACGTTGTTGACGCTTTTGCCAAAAAAAACCAGTAAGTTGTTCAGCATCAACGGCTTCTTCTAATTGTTCACCGATAGACGTTGTTGGATCTAAGCACGCCATAGGCTCTTGAAATATCATGGCAACGTCTTTAGTTATAATGGCTTTACGTTCTGCAGGAGACAACCGCATTAAGTCATTTCCACGCCAATGAAAGCGATCGGCATCTACTCGCCACTTTTCATCCAATACGCCAACAATTGCTTGAGCAAGTAGCGACTTTCCAGAGCCAGATTCACCAACTAAGCCGCGCACCTCACCTTCTTTCATTGTGAGGTTAACACGATCAACAGCAAATATTGGTTTTGAAGCGGTTTTAAGCTCAATAGAAAGGTTGCGTATATCAATTAAATTCATTAGTTTTCCTTGCGCACTTTCAATGCGTGGCGCATGCCTTCACCAACTAAATTGGTGGCAACAACCGAAAATAAAATAGCTAAACCAGGCAAATATACTGTCCAAGGTGCGATATAAAATAAATCAATACCGTTTGCTAGCATTGCACCCCATTCAGGCATAGGAATAGGCGCACCTAATCCCAAAAAGCCAAGCGCGGCTATGTCTAATATAGCGGCCGATTGTGCAAGAGTTGCTTGGCTGATTAGTTTTTCGATAATATTAGGAAAGATTGAGTAGCGCAAAATTCGCAATGAACTTGCACCGTCAAGGCGTGAGGCTAATACATAATCTTTTGCAAACTCTTCTCGCACAGCATTTCGGGTGATATGCACAAACTGCGGGATCAACACCATAATAATAGCCCATAAGGTGTTTTCTAAGCCCGGCCCTAATATTGCGACAATAATAATAGCTAGCAGTAAAGAGGGGATCGACAATATAACGTCGAGAAAATGATTGAGAAAGCTTGATTTAATACCCGATGTTAACGCAGATAGCGAGCCAATAACCACGCCAATAGCAAGTGAAGCAATAACCACAATAATACTTAAACCAAAAGTTAACGAAGTGCCCTGAATCAACCGCGATAACATATCACGGCCTAAGTTATCAGTACCGAGTAAAAAGCTGACATTACCTTCGTCACTCCATGCTGGTGGTAAAAGTAAATGATCTAAGTGATTCTCTACTGAAGAGTAAGGGGAAATAACATTAGCCAACACTGCGAGCACTATCAGAAACAAAAAACAGCCAAAACCAATTAAAACAACAGGCGGCTCTTTAAAGTTATGCCACAATTGCATTAATGGCGTTGGAAACTCTTCTTCTTGATATATTTTATCGCGCGCCATGATGAGGCTCCCTAGCTAAGGGGTTTAGTGCTGCATAAACAAAATCTATAATTATATGAACGATAAAAATAAAGGTTGAAAGCACGATTAAACCACCTTGAATTGCCGTGTAGTCACGCTGATAAATACTTTCTATTAACCAACGTCCAATGCCAGGCCAGCTAAAAATAACCTCAGTTACCATAGCAATAGTAATAAGATTAGCAAACTGTAAACCAACGTCTCTAATAACTTTGATAAAAGCATTACGCATAGCATGGCGATAAATAATTTGGCTAAAAGTCAGACCTTTTGCTTTAGCTGCTTTGATATAGTGAGTGTCTAAAACCTCTAACATTGCTGTACGCGCTAATCGCATAAAAATTGTCGCGGGTGCTAACGCAACTACAATAACAGGTAATATCAAGTGTCGGGTAGCATCTTGAAAAGCCTGCCATTTATATTCATTGTCACTCAGTAAAATGTCAATAAGTTGTAGGCCAGTAACAGGTTCAATTTCAAAGAGCAGGCTGATCTGGCCTGCAGAAGGTAACCAACCTAGCTGAATCGAAAATACCAATATCGCCAGTATTCCTAGCCAAAAAACGGGGATTGAATAACCCAGCATAGCAACAGTTAGAATTAAATTATCAGGTAACTTTCGATGATAAATAGCAGCACAAAAACCAATAGGAATACCAAAAAACATAGCAACTAGTAACGCAACGCAGGTCAACTCAATGGTGGCGGGCAAACGATTCAGTACTTCAGTAGCGATGGGGAGTTGGCTATTCATCGAATAGCCCATTTCACCATGAAAAAGGTGATTAAGATAACTGAAGTACTGGCTTAAAAGCCCAAACTGCTGATTGTAGTCATTAGCTAAAATGGCTAATTGTTCTGGTGAAGCATTTAATTGTCCCGTTAAATTAATGAGTTGATCGCCAGGAAACAAAAAACTTAAACTGAAAGACAATAATGTAAGCAACAAAATTGTAAAAATAAATAAACTGAGTCGGCGTAGGGTAAATATCAACATGCTAGTTTTTTGTTACCCCATTAAAATCAATTCCACCAATAGCACGTAATAGTTTGCCATTTATATTATTTGAACGAGCTTGAAATCGTTTTGAGTGAGCAATGGGGATTAACGGCACTTCTTCATTAATTAAAGCAAGGGCTTTTGAATATAACACTTTTCTTTTATTGATACTGTTTGTTTGTAAAGCGCGTTTAATGAGCCTGTCAAATTTTTCATTGCACCAAAATGTTCTATTACTTCCCGTTATTGCTGAAGAGCAGCTGAGCATTGGTGAAAAAAAGTTATCAGGATCAGGGTGATCAGCAGACCAACCTAAAAGAACACTTTGGTGTTCGCCATCTGTAATTTTACGTAAGAAAGTTGACCATTCGTAACCTGATACTATATCAACTTCAATGCCTATTTTTTGTAAATCTGCCTGAATGAGCTTTGCCATAGTCACAGCGTCTGGGTTATATGAACGTTGTACCGGCATTGCCCATAAATCCATAGAAAATCCATCGCTATAACCCGCTTCAGATAATAACTCTTGTGCTTTATTTATTGAATATTCTTGGCTTGAAATCGTTTCGTCGTAAGCCCATGAAGAGTTAGGTATTATACCGTTAGCTATTTCGGCCTGCCCAGTATAAACCGCGTCTAAAATAGCTTGCTTGTTAATAGCGTAAGACAATGCTTTACGCACTAACGGGTTGTTAAATGGTGGCTTTGCGGTATTAAAACCTAAGTAGCCAACATTAAAAGCAGTAACAGATTCTAATATTAAATTATCATGTTGTTTTATTTTTTCGTGGGCAATAGGGTAGGCGATAATATCACACTCGCCAGCTAGCAATTTGGTTAGTCTACCGGTGTCTCTTGGCGTAATATCAAAAACCAATTGTTTAATTTTTGATTTGCCTCGCCAATAATTTTCATGCGCTTCATAGCGAATAAATGAGCTAGAACTATACCATTTAAACTTAAATGGCCCTGTTCCAACAGGCAGCATATCTATCTCTTGCATGGTATTGAGTTGTAAAAGTTGATCAGCATATTCTTTTGATAAAATAACCGCAGAATCACTACCAATGTTCGCCAGAAAAGAGCTGTCAGGGCGAGTTAATTGAAAGCGCACAGTATGCTCATTAATTTTTTCTACGCTACTAATTAACTCTGCTAATTGCGCATTTTGAAAAAAAGGGTATTTACCACCCGAAACTGGATGATATTCATGGTTTACATCCAACATGCGGCTGAAGCTAAAAATAACATCATCGGCGTTAAGCGCTCGTGTGGGGGTAAAGTATCGAGTTTGGTGAAATTGCACATCTTTGCGAAGATAAAAGGTAATCATTTTACCATCGCGTGTTACATGCCAAGATTTAGCAATTGCCGGAATAATAGTATTGTCTGTAGGGTCAAACTCAAGTAGGCGATTATACAGTTGATTCGAGGTTGCATCGATTGTAGTACCTGAAGAAACCGTTTGAGGGTTAAAGCTTTCTGGCGAGCCTTCACTACAGTAAATAATACTCTCTTTACTTAAAGAGAGCGTTTCATTTGTATCGCAGCCAGCAAGAAAAGCGAGCAAAGACAATGCGAAAAAATTGTAAAATGTTTGAGTAGAGTAAGCCATAGCCAATCTTTATTCTTCGTCTGCACTACTTGAATCGAGTAGATTATATTTTTTTAAATAGCCTCTTAATTGATGATAGGTTAATTCTAAGGCATCTGCGGTTTTCTTTTGATTATATTGGCAATTAGCCAAAGCAGATTTGATCAAATCAACTTCATAATTCTGTGATAGTTCTTTTAACGACAGTGGAAATTGCAGTGAAGCAGTATTAATTGCTAATGGCTTTACTTCGGCTTTAGTCTGAGGCTTTGACTCTGTGGATGCTTCTGCTACTTCTACTTGAGGAGCCGTCTTAATTCTATCTTGTGTTTTAATACGTTTTGAAGGGCGATAAGGCGACTCAAAGGGATCAATAATTAATTCATGCACAGGTAAATGAGGATTATTGCAACGATAAACACTGCGCTCTACTACATTTTTTAATTCGCGAATATTACCCGGCCAATGGTATTCAAGTAAGGCACGTTTGGCTTTTTCTGTAAAACCACTAAACAGTTCAAACTCAAGCTCACGAGCCATATTAATGGCGAAATGTTCAGCTAAAACCAAAATGTCGTCTAATCGCTCACGTAATGGCGGCAGGGTAATAACATCAAAAGCTAACCTATCAAGTAAATCTGCACGAAATTCGCCAGCAGCGGCCATTGAAGGTAAATCTTCATTTGTAGCAGCCACTAGGCGAGCATTGGTTTTAATGGTTCTTGAACCACCAACACGTTCAAACTCGCCATATTCTACAACACGCAATAACTTCTCTTGTATTAATCCGGTAGTGTTAGCTATTTCATCTAGAAACAAAGTGCCGTTATCAGCACGTTCAAAGCGGCCCTCATGGCGCTTGCTTGCACCGGTAAAGGCGCCACTGTCATAACCAAATAATTCCGTTTCCAATAAATTTTCATTTAACGCGGCACAATTGAGTTTCAAATAGTTTTGATCCCAACGTTTTGACAGGTAATGTAAACGCGCCGCAACGAGTTCTTTACCTGTGCCACGTTCACCAATAATTAGCACGGGTTTACTTAATGGCGCTATTTGTGAAATTTGCTCAAGCACTTCCAAAAAGTTGTTAGATTGACCAATGAGATTATCTTGTTGTTTGAAACGTGTCATTTACTGACCTAATAATTGGTTTTTTTCACTAACAAATAGTGTATTTTATTACTAGCTTAGATAGAAGTCTTTTTTTAATTATTAATAAAGTATTATTAATCAAGATGTTACTTTGATTTTAAAACTTGGCGCAGAACGTGAATAGTAAAAGCTAAGACAATTAAAGTAATTTTTTGAATGAGGAAGTAATTATGGGTGTTTTTTCAAGGTTTACGGATATCATTAATTCTAATATTAACAACTTATTAGACAAAGCAGAAGATCCTGCAAAAATGGTACGCTTGATCATACAAGAAATGGAAGATACGTTAGTTGAAGTTCGCTCTTCATCAGCAAAAACTTTAGCAGATAAGAAGGATTTAGCACGCCAAATAAGTCGATTTGAAACAGATGCTACGCAATGGCAAGAAAAAGCTGAATTAGCTTTAAGCAAAGATCGTGAAGACTTAGCGCGTGCAGCATTAATGGAAAAGAAAAAATGTGCTGAAAATGCAGCAGCATTAACTGAAGAATTATCACATGTAGATGAACATATTGCTAAGTTGCAAAGTGAAATTTCACAGCTTCAAGATAAGCTAGCCGATGCTAAGTCTCGTCAAAAAGCGATTATTATGCGCGAAAAAACAGCTCACTCGCGTTTAAAAGTTAAAAAGAATATTGATAGTGATCGTGTGAATGACGCCTTAAGTCGTTTCGACCGTTACGAACGTAAAATTGATGATATAGAAGCACAGGTAGAGTCTTATGATATGGGTAGCAAGTCTTTAGCCGATGAAATTGCAGATTTAGCATCAGATGATAAAGTTGATGATGAATTAGCGCAATTAAAAGCTAAAATGAAATCAGAGCCTAAAACAAAATAATTAGACGATAGCTATTTATTACCTGCGTCAGACAACATTAAAGGAGAGTTATTGTGGATGAGATTATCATCGCCCCAGTTATTATATTTATGGTTGTAGTAGCGCCTATTTGGTTGATATTACATTATCGAAGTAAACGCCAAATAAGTCAGGGTTTCAGTGAAGAAGAGTATATTCAATTAACTGAGTTATCGACACTGGCTGACAAAATGGCAGACAGAATTAAAACTCTTGAAGCTATTTTAGATGCTGAAACACCGGAGTGGAGAAATAAATTATGACCAGCAAGCCCCGAGGTGAGTTATATAGAAATGCGAGCCAAGGAAAATTAGCGGGTGTTTGTGCAGGCATTGCCGATTACTTTGGTTGGGAATCATGGTTAGTGCGCATATTGGTTGTTTCAGGTGTGTTGCTTGGCATGGAGTGGTTTATTGTTATTTATATTGCTGCTTGGTTTATTCTAGATAAAAAGCCAGCCAATTTTAGTCATGCTCACAAAGGCAATTTTGCACAAGGGAGCCAATATCAGGCTGAGAATAAAACCGGTTCGCATCATACTAATGATGAAGATGACATAACCAATGAGTCGATTAAAGTGAAATCTCGTATCTGGCAAGCCGGAGAGCCGCCAAAACAAGCATTTCATGATATTAGACGAAAGTTTCAAACTTTAGAGTTAGAATTACAAGTGATTGAACGTTATGTGACCTCGCCTGAATTTACCGTTTCTCGAGAAATAAATAAGCTATAAATTAAAGCGGCCTAGCCGCTTTTTTTAATACCTAAATTATGAAAACTATTAAAATATTGCATGAATTATTACTATATAAGTTACAAGCAGAAGGCTGGTTCAAAACCTTTGTAAAGCTTATATAAGCGATAATATCGACTTATAACATAAGTTATTCAAGTCACTTTTTTTAACTATTTATTGCTGCAATGGTTAAAAAAATTATTGTTATTTATATCTAAAAGTAAGTACGCAATTTAAAATATCGCTTGTCATTTTACTGTGCATCAGTAATTCTTATTCCCTTCAACATATTGAAAAACATAAAAGATAGTAACCAAGCATGGCATTTATTAATAAAGCGAAGTTAGATAAGTTAAAACAAAAAGCTAGCGACATTGTTAATCGTTCTATCGATCAACATATTACGCTAGCTGTAACAGGGCTTAGCCGGAGCGGTAAAACTGCTTTCATTACTTCTTTGGTAAATCAGTTATTGAATGAGGGGAATAACTCTCAGTTAAGTTTTTTTAATGTTGTTCATCAGGGGCGTTATATTGCCGCTAAACGTGTACCTCAAAAACATTTACATATTCCCCGCTTTGAATATGACGGGGCTTTATCTGCTTTGTGTCAATCACCTTCAAAATGGCCTAAACCCACTAATGGTATCAGCGAGTTACGACTAGCGGTACGTTATCAACCGAAAGACTCGATCTTAAAGTATGCTACAGAGTCAGCAACACTCTATATTGATATAACAGATTACCCAGGAGAATGGTTGCTCGATTTGCCGATGTTATCGCAAACGTTTGAAGAGTGGTCAAAACAAACAACTGCACTGCTAATGCAAGCGCCTAGAAATGAGCACGCAAAAGCATTTCTAGATAAATTAGCCGAGTTTGACCCGTTCGCCAGTGTCGAAGAAGCAGTTTTAGCGCAATTATCGCAAGAGTACACTGATTTACTGTTACTTTTTCGCCATCAACTTGGTTTATCGGTTATTCAACCCGGGCGATTCATTCTTCCAGGCGAGCTTGAAGATGCGCCAATTTTACAGTTCTTTCCTTTTAGTGGTTTTGATGAAATCGACAGTAATGAATATCAAAATGCTAAAGACGACTGTTATATCGGTATGTTACGTGCAAGATACATTGAATATAAAGAACGTGTTGTAAGGCGTTTTTATAAAGAACACTTTGTTAATTTTGACCGCCAAATTGTGCTTGCTGACTGTTTAACGCCACTTAATAAAGGCCCAGAGAGCTTTGCTGATTTACAAAATGCTATCGCGATGATCATGGAAAGCTTTCAGTATGGTCAATCGAGCTTATTCTCGCGCTTATTTTCGCCAAAGATTGACCGGCTCCTTTTTGCGGCAACTAAGGCCGATCATGTAACACCTGAGCAGCATGAAAATTTGGTGTCATTACTGAATAAACTTGTTTTTCAAACCAAACAAACGTTAAGTTTTGATGCCATTAAAATGAAAACATTAGCTATTGCCTCCATTAAGGCGACAAAAGTAGGGAAAAGCCAATATCAAGGACAGAACATTCCAGTGATAAAAGGGCGACAGTTGAGTAATGACAAAATGCTCACACTATTTCCAGGTACTGTTCCTGCAAGCATTCCCACCCTGGAGTACTGGCAAAAACAAGCTTTTAACTATATTGCTTTTGCACCAATAGAGTCGGCGAGTATTGACGAGTGTTTACCGCACCTTCGCATGGATCAAATGTTGCAATTTTTGCTTGGAGATAAATTAAAATGATAGAAAATAAAGAAAAATATCAACAGCAAATACTGTTCGACACACTCGATGTTGATGACAGCGCCATAAAAGAAAATACCCCGCAAATTGTTGTTAATGAAGAAGACTGGGTAAGTGATGAGCACATAGAAAAAGTAGAAGATACTGTTACAACTGAAATAGAAAAACCAAGCTGGTTATGGCGAACAATTGGATTAGTATTTATTACCTTAGTTGGGGTTGAGGCGGTACAGTTTTTCATTAATGGCTTTAGTCAATCACCACTTATTGCTAGCTTATATGCCGTACTTTTGGGCGGATTATCAGTAGTTTGTGGTCGTACTGCTTGGCGAGAGTATGCAGGGCTCAGACAGTTCAAATATCAGCAGAAGCTTAAAAATAATGCGCAAGAAATTGTTAATAATGAATCAGACTTAGATGCAAAAACGTTATGTGATAAAATTTCTAAACGCTTACCGGGAGACTTAGCTGAGTTCGATCATAGTTCATGGCATAAATTGAACCTTGAAGAATATAGCGATGCAGAAATAATGCAGCTATACGAGCGAAATATCTTATCTCAGGTTGACCAAAAAGCATTAAAAGAAATTGCAAAATTCTCCTCTGAATCTGTGGTGTTGGTCGCATTAAGTCCTATTGCTATTATTGATATGTTACTGATGCTATGGCGAAACTTGCGGATGATTAATAAAATTTCTGCCTTGTACGGGCTTAAATTAGGCTACTGGAGTCGCATAAAGTTAATTAAGCAAGTTTTTATAAATATGGCCTATGCTGGCGCGAGTGAGTTAGTGGCAGATTTAGGAGCAGACTTGTTAGGTGTAGAGTTATTAGGCAAGCTATCAGCGCGCATGGCACAAGGGTTAGGTGCGGGAATGTTAACGGCAAGATTAGGACTTAAAGCTATGCATTTATGTCGACCAATTCCTTTTTCAGATGATGCACCTAAATTAGCGCATATACGTCAACAAGTTGTTAGCCAAGTACAATCACTAGTGAATAAAAAATAAATTAGCCATTGAAAATAAAGCAGTTTTTTGTTTTTGTACATTTTCATGTAACACAAATTTTACACATTTAATGTTCTGGTTGAAAAGTAGACACTTAGCAAGTAGTGCTTTTTCTACAGATGTTGCCTTACTATTGTGACAACTAAATAGTTTAGATATCAAAATAAAATTAATAATAAATTTGATATCAACAAGTAAGGTTAAAAATGGCTAAGGTAACTAAATACGTCTCAAAAGTTGCAGATGAGCATGGCAATATTGCATGGACCGCAACTGAAAACAAAATATGGCAAGCATTAATAACGCGTCAGCTTTCTACGGTAAAAGACACCGCTTGTGACGAGTTTAATGAAGGGTTAACTAAACTCAACCTACCGCTTGATAGAATTCCGCAATTAGCAGAGGTCAGTAAAGTTTTACAAGCAACCACAGGGTGGAGCTGTGAGCCTGTACCCGCTTTGATAGGTTTTGGTGAATTTTTTAGATTGCTTTCAGAACGAAAATTCCCGGTTGCTACATTTATTCGCTCGCAAGAAGAGTTCGATTATTTACAAGAGCCTGATATTTTCCATGAAATATACGGTCATTGCCCATTATTAACCAATGAATCGTTTGCAAATTATACGCAAGCCTATGGCATGATGGGATTAAATGCCTCAAAAGAAGATCGCGTATTTTTAGCTCGACTTTATTGGTTTACAGTAGAGTTTGGTTTATTAGATACCCCTAAAGGTTTACGTGTTTACGGTGGGGGAATTTTGTCTTCACCTAGTGAAACTGAATACGCATTAAATGATAAATCAGTAGAAAGAAAACCTCTCGATGTTTTAGATGTGCTTCGCACACAATATCGTATTGATATTATGCAACCAGTTTATTTTATGCTGACTAAAGTTAGCGACTTAGATGATATACGTAAATTAGAAGTAGAAGACATTATGGCGTTAGTAGAGCAAGCTAAAAAGATTGGTCTACATCCGGCAAAGTTTGAATTAAAAGCAAGTTAAGGAAATATTATGAGTGGCGAATTATCAAATCAACAATGTGAAGCATGTCAGGTCGATGCACCAAAAGTTAGCGACGACGAATTAGCAAGTTTATTATCTCAAATACCTGACTGGGTTCCTGAAGTTAATAATGGCGTTATGATGCTTGAACGTGTTTATAAGTTTAAAAACTATAAATTAGCGTGGGCTTTTGCAAATAAAGTTTCTGAATTAGCAGAGCAAGAATTTCATCACCCAGCCATTTTATTAGAATGGGGTAAAGTTAAAGTTACCTGGTGGACCCATGCAATTAAAGGGCTGCACAAGAATGATTTTATTTGTGCGGCAAAAACTGATCAACTTCTGTAACGTTTACTTACAACAATAATATTAAGCCTCCTATGACAGGGGGCTTTTTTTTGTTGTAAAAATTAGTTTACAATAGCGCTATTAGATTTTGATGTTTGCTGAGGTTAATAAATGCGTTTAGAAATTGGTTGCCATGACCGAGTCGGTATTGCGCAAAGTGTGTTAGCGATATTTGTTGAACGTGGGATTGACCTACGAGGTATCGAGGTTAAAAGACCGGGGAAAATTTTCATTAACATTCCTGATTTAGAGTTTTCAGAGTTGCAAAGCTTTATGCCTCAGTTACGCTTAATTGACGGTATTATTGATGTTAAAACTACGCCTTATATGCCATCTGAGCGAGAGCGCAATGAATTTGAAACATTAGTCAAAACTTTCCCTGATCCTTTTATTTCAGTAGACAATAAAGGACAAGTACGGGTAGTAAATAACATTGCGGCACAAATAATGTGTGAATCGTTAGAGCATATTATTGGCGAGCATGTTGGCCAATGGCTGAAGGGTTTTAATTTATCGCGATGGCTTGATGGTGAGGAAGTGTTAGCTCAAACCCGCAGGGTTAAATTCCAAGACGATGATTTTGTAGCTGATATTATCCCAATTCATATTGCTGATGACGATGAAAAACATGTACTTGCAGGTGCGGTTATCATATTAAAATCAGAAGCTAGATTAGGTCAGCAAATCAGTGTTTTTAAAAAGGCTAATGAGAATGACTTTAATGGCATTCAAACTAACAGTAGTGCAATGCGTAAATTAATTCGCGAAGCAAAACGTATGGCCTTACTTGATTCTTCAATGCTGATTGTTGGAGAAACAGGAACAGGTAAAGAGTTATTGGCTCGGGCCTGCCATGCTGCTAGTGATCGTGCCGATAAACCTTTTATGACCTTAAGTTGTGCAGCATTACCAGACGATGCCGCAGAAACAGAGTTATTTGGTGCTGGAGCTGCAGGTCAAGCTAATAGCAAGCGCGGTATATTTGAATCAGCTGATGGCGGCACTATATTTTTTGATGAAGTTGGCGAAATGTCGGCTAAATTACAAACCAAAGTACTCAGAGTTATTCAAGACGGCACCTTTAGGCGTATTGATGATGAGCAAGAAATTAAAGTAAATGTGCGCATTATCGGGTCAACAAATCGTGATTTACTTAATATGGTATCGCTAGGTGAGTTTAGAGAAGATCTGTATTATCGCTTGAATGTTTTAGGTCTTAATATTCCATCATTACGTGAACGTCGTGCTGATATTGTGCCTTTAGCGGAACTTTTTGTGGCTAAATTTGGTCAACGTATTGGTAAAACACATATTTCATTTGACGCTGAGTGTCTTGAGTTTATTGAGCATTACCCATGGCCAGGTAATGTTAGGCAACTTGAAAATGTATTGATACGAGCCGTGTCATTAATAGAAAACAATATTATTATGACTTCGCATTTACAGCTGCCTGCCTATACGCGAGAACACGGTTATCTTGAGCAAGATTTTGAAGGAACACTAGACGCGGCAGTGAAAAATTTTGAAGCTGACTTATTACGTAAACTTTATCCAGCTTACCCAAGCACAAGACAGTTAGCGAAAAAGTTAGGGCTTAGTCATACGGCAATTGCTAATAAATTACGTGACTACGATATCAACAAAAAAACCGTTAAAATATAATGTAAATATGCCAATATTGTTCATTAACGTATTGGCGTTTTTTAAAACTACTTGAGTATTATAAATGAAATTATATGGTTATTGGCGTTCTTCTGCCGCATATAGAGTTAGAATTGCTATGCACCTTAAAGGGCTAGTATTTGAATCGGTTCCAGTACATTTAGTAAAAGACGGTGGTGAACAACACAAAGATGCTTACACCGATTTGAATCCAACACATTTAGTACCCACGTTAGTTGATGAAGACATTAAGTTGCATCAATCAATTGCTATTATAGAATATCTAGACGAAAAATTTCCTTCTGTTGCTATTTATCCGGAAAATATCGTGATTAAAGCAAAAGTAAAAGCACTTGCTTTAGATGTAGCCTGTGAAATGCATCCCGTTAACAATTTGCGAGTACAACAATACTTAGTAAAAAGCTTTTCGTTGCCAGAAAGTGATAAGCTTATTTGGAGCCATCATTGGATGAATATCGGTTTTACTGCTATTGAGAAACAATTGAAACTTAATGCTGGTCAATATTGTTTCGGCGATAACATTACAATGGCTGATATTTGTTTAGTGCCGCAAGTATATAATGCCAATCGATTTAACCTTGATATGAGCAAGTTTCCAAATATATGTCGAGTAGTCGACAATTGTAATAAGCACCCAGCCTTTATTGCGGCACTTCCTGAAAATCAGGAAGATGCACAAAAATAAAGCAGATATAATTAAACTGTTAACGTTATAAACTTATTATTCTTCATTCACTTTTTCAATAAACAAGGGTTATTATGTCAATTCAACATACCGAAGAAAAACAAACACCTTGGGCTGTTATTGCAATAATTATAGCTGCGATTATCGCCTTCGTGATTTACTACTATGTTATTTCAGCCGACAAAAGCGATACTATCGAAGCAAACACTACGGCTGTGATCGAAACGGTTGAAGAGCCGATCAAAGTGCCAGAATTACCACCTGAAATAATTGAGCCTGAGCTCTCTGTAGATCCAACTGAAGAAGATACGGTAGATATTGAGCCAGAAATAATTTTACCTACCTTAGATGAAAGCGATACTTGGTTTAGTACAAAGTTACCTGAATTGACTTGGCGAAAAGAGTTACTAAAACTGGTAGTAACAGACGATATGATCCGCCGATTTGTAGTGTTTACTGATAACTTCAGTCAAGGCACTTTAGCTTACGAGCACACACCGTTAGTTACACCAAACACAAAGTTTACAGCCTTAGAGCAAGAAACTGAACAAGGCACACAATGGCAATGGGATGAATCTAGTACTCGTCGTTTTAGCATGTACGTTGATCTTCTGCGTTCAATGGACAGTGAAATGCTGGTGCAATGGTATGGTGAATTAAAGCCGCTAATTGACCAGGCTTATGCCGAGCTAGGCTACCCAGAGGAGGACTTCACCGACAAGCTGCAAAATGCGATAACTAAGGTGTTAGATATGGAAATCCCTAAAGAACAGCTCGAATTATCACGCCCTAGCGTTATGTATAAATATAAAGATGAGTCATTAGAATCATTAGATGATGCAGAAAAGTTATTATTAAGATTAGGCAAGGAAAACTTACTTGTGATTAAATCAGTAATGCTTGAGATTAATGAAAAATTAGCTAGATCACGTTAAGTTGGCAAAGCAACAGATGAAGAAATTAATATTACCAACCGTACCAGCATGTATTGCAACAAGACATTATGGGGTGTTAAGTAAGCTTGCAAGTCAAATAATGCTGCGCTGTGGTTGGCAAATTAGTGGCGAGTTACCTCAGCACCCTAAGTTTATTCTTGCGGTAGCACCTCATACTTCAAACTGGGATTTTTTTGTTGGTATTGCTGCAATGTTTACTCTAAATCTTAAAGTATCATTTTTGGCAAAAGGCAGTATTTTTCGTTGGCCGATAAAGTCATTATTAAACAGCATTGGTGGGATTGGTGTTGATCGAAACCATAGCCACGGTGTTGTTGGGCAAATCGTTAATGAATTTGAATCTAATGAGCAATTCATACTAGGTATAGCGCCGGAAGGTACACGTAGTAAAACAGTTGAGTGGAGAACTGGTTTTTTACATATTGCTAAACAAGCAAATGTACCAGTAGTGCCGGTGAGTTTTGACTTTGCTAAGAAAGAAGTGAGATTTCATCCAGCAGTAAAAATAACCGGTGACATAGCTCAAGAATTAATTGAATTTAAGCAAGTATTTTTAGGTGTTTGTGCAAAAAAACCACAAGCAGTTTAAAATTAGCAACTAGCGCTTGCAACGAAGCGTTTGTTTAGCGATAATTCGCGCCGCGTTAAAGAGATTTTTTTAGCGCCACTATGGTGACCCTTTTGGTCCCTCCGCAATGATACTCTGTGAACTCGGCCAGGTCCGGAAGGAAGCAACCGCAGCAGACGACTCATGTGCCGGAGTGTTGGCTATTAGGGTTGCCACCCAATTCCTTTCTCCATAGCAATACTCTTTAGCAATAGTCTCTATCCCATTCAGCAATATTTATTAAACCTCATTTTTAGGCATGACTAGCTAATATTTAATGCCTTTTTTATTTGCAATTAACTTAATTAGGTAACCGACGTTAAATGTAGTAAAAACACTATCGCAATGTGTCATTAAAGATCTAAAATATATACTTTAAAGCATAGCTAGTTTACTAATTACATGTAAAGGCTAGGTGACATAAGATTAAACATATATTCTGGCATTATTTCTGGCATTATTTCAACAAAACTGTAGTGGTAACTGAAGACTTAAATTCAAACCCTTTATCTTAACGTTCATGACTCAAATTTAAATCTGATGATTTAACAATAGGCGGTCGTAGGGATTGCACATAACGTGGAAACTCAGTTGTTAGCTCGTTGTAAATGCTCAATGAGTTAGTAAAATTGAAACAGGTGTGTGTTATCGATATGTTTAGGGCCGAGAATCTGCTGAGGCTCAAGAGTCATTGGGTTTTGAAAGCCAAAAATTGAGCGTAAAGGCAAGCGATAAATTAATTATTATGCTTGCCTTCAATATCTATTACGGTAACTATTTTACCGTAAAAATAAACCCTCGTTATAAATACATCCAGCTTAATAATAAAGACAGTGTTACCCACATTAAAAGAATCAATGGAATACCAATACGCATAAAGTCAGAGAACTTATATCCTCCTGCATTCATTACCAGTAAATTCGTTTTATAAGCCATAGGTGTTGCATAACTTAAGTTAGCACCAAATAAAACCGCTAAAATAAATGGTTCAGGGGAAAGGTTTAATTGGCTCGCGACAGAAATGGCAATAGGTGTGCCTATTACCGCTGCTGCGTTGTTAGAAACAATATTTGTTAATATGGCTAGTAACAACATTAATGACGCTAAAACACCACCTGGAGGCAATCCATATGAAACGGCAACAAAAACTTGTGCAATATATTCTGCTCCACCGGTCATCATCATTGCAGAACCTAAGGCTAATGAGGCAGCAACAATTAATATTACTTGGGTGCTAAGTGCCGATGAAGCTTCTTGCCAATCTAAACATTTAGTTAACAAAAGTATTAAAACACCACAAACAGAGCTGATTTCGATGGGTAAAATGCCTAGTGCTGACGATACAACTACCGCCAATAAAGTACCTAAAGCTATAGGGGCTTTACTTGTTTGAGGTAATGATTCTGCGCCATCAATAACTAACAAGCCGGGCTTTTCTTTTAATGCGGCTATTTGCTCTATTTCACCTTGAACTAGCAATACATCACCAATTTTTAAACGCGTTTTACCAATACCGTTACGTCCTATCTCCATTGCTTTACCTGCTCTGTGCAAAGCTACAACAGTGATCGCGTGTTTATTAATAAAGTTGGCTTCTTGTAATGTTCTACCCTCAATGCCGGAACCAGCAACAATTACAATTTCAGCTAAAATTTGTTTTTCAGCCTTTAATGGATGATCTTCATCAACTTTATGTTGCCCAGAGAATAAGGTAGCGCCAAGCACGGTTTCGTATTCTTTAAGTCTATCGGGATAATCATGTACTTTTAATCTATCGCCAACAACGAGTACCGTGTCTGGCAAAGGTACAATATTACGATTTTCAGGACCGCGTTGGATGCTTTCTATTTTTAATTGGCCATCTGTTAACGCTATAATTTCAGTAATAGTTTTTTCATTACTTGTACTTTCTTCATTTATATTAAGGTAGGCACTGAAAATTCTAGGCGAAGTATCAGGCATGGATGGAGAGCGACTTGGCAGTAATTTAGGCGCGATAATCCATAAATAAGCAATGGCAACAACAGCGGCAATAAGAGCAGGTTGTGCAAAGTCAAAAAGGCCAAATTCAGCAGCGCCCATATTTTTAGCAATACTTACAACCAACAAGTTAGTTGATGTGCCAATAGTCGTTGCCATACCACCAACTAATGTAGCAAGACCCATTGGCAGTAACATCGGGGACGAGTCGGTTTTAGTACGCAAAGATACACTAATTAAAATAGGCAGTAACAGCACTACAACCGGCGTGTTATTTATAAAGGCACTTAATGTTCCGGCTAAAACAAGTGTAATTAGCAGAGACAATGCGGGGCTGATTTTCCACAATTTGGCCAGATATCGTCCTATAGGCTCTAACGCACCTGTGCGTACTATGCCATGGCCAATAATCATCAGTGAGCAAACCGTAACTAAGGCCTCATGCCCAAAACCAAAAAATAAAGCACTAGGTTCAAAATGTACGCCATCAACAGAAAATGGAAAAACGGCAAACATTACCGCTAATATGGCTATTACAGCAAGCGATGAAGTTTCTAGCGGTATATCTTCACGACGGAATAAATAGAGCGCTAAAACGGTTATCAGCAGAACAGCTAAAGCATGATTGTTAGGGATATCAGGAATATTCAACGTTATGACCACTTATTTTATATGTTAGGTTATGAAAGCTAGCCGAGAAAGCAACGGCATAACAAAATTTAGCATGTACTAATTATGTTCTTTCATGAATGCTAATGCTTTGGAAGCCGCAACTTTAACATTGTTTTCCATCTCAAAACGTTCAGATGCGGGTAAATAAAAAGCCATGTCAACTTCATGTCGAATGTAGCGTGTGGGCAGTTGATTCAAAACTACACAAACTAAATCTGCTAAAAATTCAGCATCATAGCTATCTTCTAGTTTCAATGCCGAGAAATGTTGCGAAACTAACTTTTCGTAATAATTATGAATATCGTCGGGAATGTTCATGTTAATAACTTTTTTTGGTGGTTATATTTTCAAGCCTAATGCTAGTGTAATGAAAACACCAATCTTTTTTTCTTTATGAGCATTAATTTAAATTGTAAAGATTAAATGTTAAACATGTTTTAACGTTTTTCAGCACTCGCTATTTCGCGTTCAAGTTTAGAAATTGCTTGTCGGCATCGACCAAGACGTTGGTGAATAGCAAGCACCTCGTCAGTTAATTGTTTTGATTTTTTTACAGAGGCCCCATGAAACTGTTTCTCACGAGTTTGTATCATTTCGAGTAAACGTCTTTCGAACTCAACAGTTTCATTGAGCTTTTTATGCAGGTTATGACTAGATTGCATTACAGCCTGAGCTGCTTTTTTATAACGTCTAGATTTTATTGCCACAAGCCTTTGTGCTGGCTCTTTATGTAAAGTACTGTTTGCATTTAACGCATTTCTTAACGCGGAAATTTGCTGTTCAATAGTAAGTAAGCGCGTATGCGCAAGCGTGTTTTTATTTGCAGCTAAAAGTCTAGCCAATTCATTAGTTTTATTTTTTACCTCGTCAACATAAGGTTGAAACAGATCACTGTGAGTAAGAAATAATTTTTCAGAGAAAATATCATTTTCTTGAATTATTTTATGAGATTTTGAGTGCTTATTTTGTTGATCAACAATGTTGGCCTGCACATTAAGCTGATCGAGAATTGCATGAATTTTATTAATCGCATTGTGCATACTTAACCCTTCTAACTAAACCAAGCTTGATAGCCTAAGTTAGCCGACATAAGAATAACCACTGTAATAAAAGTAGGGCGTATAAATTTACTACCCAATTTAATGGCCCAATTAGCACCGACCCAGGCACCAAGCATGATGAAAAACCCCATTGAAAGGCCTAATACAAAGTTAACGTGGCCTAGGTAAATAAAAGTTAACAAGCTAAAGAAATTACTGACAAAATTTGTCGAGCGGGCTAACCCTGAACTAAGTAGAATATCGATTTTATATAAGGCATTTGATGAACTTACCCAAAAGGCACCCGTTCCCGGTCCAGCAACGCCATCATAAAAGCCTAAAATAAGCCCTTGTATTACTTGTTTAATTTTTATAATTCTATTTTTTATCGGTAAGCCTATCACTTTACTGGAAACTGAGCGCGATAATAAAGTGTATACAGCGGTTAATACTACAAGCACTGGAATGTACTTATCTAGAAACTCGACAGATAAAAAATTAACAATTACAGTACCTAAGATAGCGCCAATAGCAGTGGCGATAATAGCTAGACGCCAATATTTAGGATTAAAAAGTTTTTTTCGATAAAAAGTAAAAGATGCTGTAAATGAACCAAAAGAGGCAGCAAGTTTATTCGTACCAAGTGCAACGTGTGGTGGTAAACCAGAGGTTAATAATGTAGGCACGGTAAGCATGCCGCCGCCGCCAGCAATAGCATCAATTAGCCCAGCAACAAAGCCGACACTACATAAGGTTATCCATAAACTAATGTCTAGGGCAGGATCCATGATCATAGAATGTTTTGCATAGTAAATTTGCGGGTAACTATACCACAATGCAATCATGAATTTATCTAGATTTCTAACTCAAATTGAGAGTATTTTTCTGCGAAGCAAAGTTTATTTTTGTGTACTTCTGATTCGAAATTTAACAGCGTATAAAATATTTTTAGATAAATATTCACAAACAGTGTATTTAAATTAAACGGTGAAAGGCCCTAAAATAGGATTGTGGGTGAGATAAAATCACTATTTATTGCCAAATTTGAGCTTGGTTACAAAATAAATGAAAATAAATATCAAAAACTGTTTCAATTTGTTTACGTAAGTTGTTTGTGTGTGTAAGTTATTGTTAATTAGGTTAAATGTTGTTTTTGTCGTTTTTTTTATAAATACCTGAAAAAACTATTTGTTTTTTTGTGCTCATTCAATAACCCATAAAACATAAAGACCCTATAAGCTGTTGTTTTAAATTCATTTATTTGTGTGTTTTTATTGGCGGTAATCGACTTTAAATACATCGAAGATATGATTTTTAATGAGAAATCGCTTATTTTGTGTACTTTGTTACTTGATTGTTAACATACGTTTTTTGACTGCCTTTTAATGCCATAAGTGAATTATGTAAATAAAACGTAACTGTTTGTGTTGACCCATTAACAAGATTAAGTTTAATATCTTAGCTGAAAGATTTGGTTATTAACCGAATTAGTAATTCAACAACAAGACAACATAGTCTTGAAATTAAACACTAGTATCACGAAAGTGGTCCAGGGAGTATATCAATGTATCAAAGTATCAAAGTAACAAGCTTACTAAAGCTGTTCGTTTAGCTCTTGTAGCTGGCGCAACAACTACTGTTCTAGCTGCACCAAGTGCTATGGCATTCGCTGAAGAAGCTGCAGCAGAAGAAAAAGGTGTTGAACGTATCCAGGTAACTGGTTCACGTATTCGTCGTTCAGAATTAACAGCTGTAACACCTATCATCGAAATTAGCGCTCAAGAATTCGCAATTTCAGGTAACCTTAACATCGAGCAAAAACTTGCTGAGTTACCTTCTACATTGCCTTCATTTGGTCCTAGCTCAAACAACCCTGGTGACGGTACAGCAACAGTAGATTTACGTGGTTTAGGTACTTCACGTACGTTAGTTATGGTTAACGGTCGTCGTTGGGTTCCTTCAAACCAATCAGGCGTAGTTGATTTAAACACGATCCCAGCTTCTTTAATCGAAAACGTTGAAATCATCACTGGTGGTGCTTCTGCGGTATACGGTTCAGATGCAATCGGTGGTGTTGTTAACTTTAAAATGAAAGATGATTTTGAAGGTGTTGAAATTTCAACGTTATACGATGTAACGACTGAAGGCGATGCTGAGAAATTTAACTTAGATTTAACCATGGGTGGCAACTTTGCTGATGACCGTGGTAACGCAGTACTTTACGTTGGTTATTCTAAGCGTGAATCTTTATTCCAAGGCGACCGTGACTTTGCAAGTGTTGCGTTAACTGAAGGCGATGGCGAGTTAGTTGCTGGTGGTTCTTCAGGCATTCCTGGTACTCGTGTATTTGGTGGTCCAACACTTATTTCTGGCCCAAATGCAGGTTCAAGCTTAGGTCGATTTAACCAAGACGGCTCAGGTAATACCTTTACTGGCGCTGACCGTTTTAACTATGCACCTGATAACTTTTTACAGTTACCACAAGAACGTTTAACAATGAACGCCTTCTCTCATTTCTACATTAATGATGAGACTCGTATTTACAGTGAACTTTCTTTCATTCGTAACGAAGTTCCACAAGAATTAGCGCCTACACCAGCATTTACAACAATCGAAGTAAATCCTAATAGTGCATTCTTTGGTGCAGACGTTCAAGAAGCTATGTTAGCAAGTGGTGACTTAAATGCCGCTGGCAACTACGAAATGTTCGTAGGTCGCCGTATGGTAGAAAATGGTTCACGCCAATCTATCGATACACGTGATGCAATGCGTCTTTTAGTTGGTATTGATGGCTACATTAACGACGATTGGTCTTACGATGTTTATTACAGTCGTTCACAAATGGATCAATCTAACCTGTTAAACAACGATGTTTCAGCTTCACGTTTTAAACAAGCACTTCTAACAAATGATGCTGCTACTGAATGTACAGATACTTCAGGTGGCTGTGTACCAATTAATATTTTTGGTGAAGGCAACATCTCTGACGCCGCAGTTAATTTTGTAAACGTTGGTGCATCAAACGTTACTACACTTAAACAAGAAGTATTTATGGCTACAGTATCTGGTGCATTACCATTTACTTTTCCAGGTGCTGAAGAGTCTGCTGGTATCGTATTCGGTTACGAGAAGCGTCAAGACGAATCATCTTTCCGTCCAGATGAATTCTTAGCTGCAGGTGATGTATTAGGCTTTAATGCTGGTTTACCAACTGTTGGTAAGTACAGTTCAAGTGAAATTTTCACTGAATTCTCTCTACCTCTTTTAAGTGGCAAAGAATTTGCTGAAGACTTGAGCTTTTGGGGTGCTGCACGTTATGCAGATTACTCAAACATTGGTGCAGTTTCATCATTCGCAGCAGCGTTGAACTGGGCGCCTACTGATTGGATTAGCACACGTATTGGTTTCCAATCAGCTGTACGTGCTCCAAATGTTGCTGAATTGTTCCAAGGTTCTGCAAATGGTTTCCCAGGTGCAAGTGATCCATGTTCAGTTGGTGGTTACCAAGCTGGCGTAACAAGTGATGCATTATGTATTTCTTCAGGCGTTGCAGCTGATCAAGTTGGTGTTTTCACACAAGCTAACTCACAAATTGAAGGTTCATTTGGTGGTAACTCAGAACTACAAGAAGAAAGTTCTGACACATTTACTGTTGGTATCGTTGTTCAACCTTTTGAAGGTTTAGATTTCACTATTGATTATTTCAGCATTGAAATTGAAGATGCTATTTCTTCATACGGTGTAAACAATACATTGAATGTTTGTTATAACATTGTAAAAGATGCAGGACATGAAACTTGTCAAAATATCACTCGTCGTGCAGATGGTAACGTTGATATCGTTCAATCATTGAATGCTAACATCGCATCAATTGAAACAGCTGGTGTTGATTTTAACATCACTTACAACGCAGAACTTGATTTTGGTTTGTTTGATAGCGGCTCTGACTTAAATATTCAGTTCCGTTCAACTTTCCTAGAAAAGTCTGATTTTGTACCAATTGTTGGTTTACCAACTGAATACGAATGTGCTGGTTACTACGGTAATACATGTGGCGCGCCACAACCTGATTTCCAAGCAAACACTCGTGTTAACTGGACAAACGGTGACTTAACGTTATCTGCATTATTCCGTTACATTGGTTCAACTGAAGATGACCAGTTAATGGTTGATAATACTTTAAAGGCTAGTGACTTAGTTGTATCAGAAATTGACGCAGCGATTTACGTTGATTTAAGTGCTAGCTACTTAGTTAACGAAAATCTGAATGTTAACTTTGGTATTAAAAACGTATTTGATGAAGAGCCTACTGCTTTAGGTGATTCACAATCTCAAGCTAACACATTCCCAGAAACGTATGACGTTATTGGTCCACGTGTGTTCTTAAGTGCTTCTTACACGTTCAATTAATCACTAATTAAAACTAATTTTAGTTTTAATTAAGTGTTAATAAATTAGAAAGTGACCAACATTTGTTGGTCACTTTTTTTTTAATCTAACGTTAGATGGTGTATGGTAATAATATAGATAAAGCGCTGCTAAATTACATTTATAAAAATAGATCCTAAAAAATATGCAAAATGTTAGCTGTTCAGATGTAACCCTTAAACTTCAACATCTTTTTTCTTTATTCCAAAAAGGTCAAACCAAACGTGTACTTCAAGAGGTAGAAGTATTATTAACTTCTGTTACCGATAATGCTGATCTATTGCATTTGGCGGCTATGGCTTATAAGGCTGAGGGTAACTTTGAAAAAGCAATAAACTATTTCACTAAATCATTAGCGATTAATGATAACCAGCCGCAAGTTCATAACAATATTGCGAATACTTATAAACAAAAATTGAGCTGGGCTTTGGCCGAAGTTCATTACAACAAGGCAATTAAACTCCAGCCTCAATATATTGATGCAATTAAGAATCTTGGTTTATTGTATTTAAATAATCAAAGATATAAAGAAGCAAAAAACAGTTTTCTACAAGTTATAAAACTATCAAAAAGTGATGCTTCAGCATACACATCATTAGGTAATATATGTAAAGCAGAACAAAACTTTCCTGCTGCTATTAGTTACTATAAACAAGCGCTGAATATTAACCCTCGCTATGTAAATGCGTTACATAATTTAGGTATAGCCTATCGTATGACTGGTAATTTCTCTGAGGCTATTAAGTGTTTTAATCAAGCAAAAGCTATTGCGCCCAATATAGCTGAAATTGACTTTAATGAAGCTAATACTCAGTTTGACTTAGGTAATTATCTACAAGCAGAGCAGGCTTATTGGAATGCGTTACGAAAAGCACCGGATAACTGTGAAATACATGAAACATTAAATGAGTTTTACTGGCAAACCGATAAAAAAAGTGAATTTGGAAAAAGTTTTACTCAAGCGATCAATCATTTGCCAAATAACTTACCACTTCGTCATTCATATGCAGAAAGTCTGTTTGCTTCAGGAAATAAAGCACAAGCAAGTAAGGTAATAGATGAAGCGCTAAAGCTAGATAAAACACCAGAACTTCTTCATTTAAAGGGGAAGTTAGTTGCCTCAAAAGGAGAACTTAAACTTGCAATATCGCTAATAGAGTCCTCTTTGAATAATCAATACAAGCTCTCTAATGCTCTAGATTTAATTGAGCTATTAATTATTGATATTGATTACAGTAAAGCACTTCATCATATAAGCTATGCTGAAAAAATAGAGCCTAATAACCAGTTGCTTATCGCTTATAAAAGTATATGTTGGAGACTTACTAGCGATCATAGATACGAATGGTTAATTGATTATCAAACGCATATACGGACCTATGAAATTCCCGTTCCTAAAGGTTACAGCTCAAGAGAGATGTTTCTAGATGAATTAGGACCAGCGTTATTGTCAATGCATCAAACGCAGCATGCGCCATTAAAGCAAACCTTAAAATTTGGCACGCAGACTCCGGGCAGACTTTTTTATCAGCCGGTTAAACCCATTGTTGACTTAAAAAATGCATTTGAAGAAGTTGCTTTAGAATATATATCTTCATTGCCTGATGATGACAGTCACCCACTTTTATCAAGGAAAACCAAGCAAATTAATTTTGCTGGTTCTTGGTCTGTAAAGCTAAAGCCTAATGGCTATCATGTAAACCATGTACACCCTAAAGGCTGGATAAGTTCATCATTCTATGTAAGTGTGCCAGAGTTCTCGAATTTCACTCAATCAAATGATAACGCAGGTGCGATAAAGTTTGGAGAGAGTTCGATGAATCTAAAAGAACGAGAAAAAATAGCTAGAACGGTGACTCCAAAGAATGGCTTAGTCGCTTTATTCCCTTCATATGTTTGGCATGGAACGATTCCATTCAATGGGCCTAACGACATAGTGAGATTGACTGCACCATGTGATATAACACCGGGAGAGCGCTAATATGCAAGATACAGATGCATGGTCATTATATTGGCAGAACAACCATCAAGAAAGTTGCATTACACCGTGCAATGAAACTGACAGCACTATTCTTATTGATATTTGGCAAAACTTTGCATTAGATCTAAAACCAAATTTTGAGTTACTAGATTTAGCAACTGGCAATGGCAGTGTTGCAAGGCGCTTAATTAGTTTTAATAAACAGCTTAAAGTAACAGCAGTAGACCAAGCAAGTATAGACCCAACAAAATATGTTGATGACAACATCTTGCTAGATAACATTCAATTTGTTGCGGATGTAAACATTGAAAAACTGCCATTTGAGCAAAACATATTTGATGCAGTTACTAGCCAATTTGGTTTAGAGTATTCAAACCTGAGTTTATCAATACCAGAGCTAGTAAGAGTATTGAAGCAAGCAGGGCGATTCTTATTTATTATGCATCATGCAGATAGCGAAGTTGTAGGTCCTGCAAAATTAAAAGTTAAAGAATTTAACTTAATTTTTGAAAGCAATTTACTACATGATTTTGAATTGTTTTTATCAAATAATTTAAGCTTAGAAGAATTAAATAAAACAGGTGAAAAGCTGCTAAATAACCCTGAGTTAATTAAAAGCAACGCAATCACAGGCCAAATATTTTCTGCCATTGATAAGCTTATAGTACTTAAAAACCAGAATAAAAAACAAAATGCTGAAGTCTTACTTAATACACTGCAAAATATGACAAACAGAATTGTCGCTGAAAACTCTAGGCTAGAACAATTAATTTCATCATCTTTAACTCAAATAGAAATAGAAGCGCTGTGCAATTCACTCAAAAATGAGGGGGCAAAGGCGACATTTAAATCAATTACACTAAGCGATAATCAAAGTGTTATTGGTTGGGAAATTAAAGGATATAAGCTATGAGTACTGAAGTAAGCTTATTAAAACAAGTAGATCGAGCGTTTAGCTGTCAGAAAAATCAACAGGGTTTAGAGCTGCTTAGAGCGTATATTGTTAATAATGCTCAAGACACCGAACAACTTTATCGTTTAGCCGTTATTGAAGAACAAATAGGTCTTAAAGAGAATGCGGCAAAGGCTTATTTGCAATGTATAAACAGTAATAAGCAAGATATGAAAGCTTATTTATACGGAGGTTACTTTTTCCAACAATGCGGGGAAATGGAACGAGCTTTAGCGCTTTACTCTCTCGGCGAAAATATCGATGCAAGATTAACTGTGTTACACCAAAATCAGAATGTGTCTTATGAAACAAGGCTTAGGTCGCATTCTGCTAATATTGCACTGAGAAATCACTTCACAACACTTCACGCCAAAAGTTTAGAGAATTTTGATAACAGCGAAAGAATAGTTAATGCTATATGGCCACAAACACATAATAGTGCAATAAACTACTTAACGGCTAATCAACACCCACATCTCTTCTATATACCAGAGTTAACAGCTAAGCCTATTCATAGTAGTCATAGTGTTGACTGGTGCAAATTATTAGAACAAAGCTTTGATGAACTTACTAGCGAGTTCTCTGAGTTATTGAGTTTAATTGAACGTAACGGTGTGCCTTATTTGGATGACAGCTATAAGGCAAAAGGCTTTGAGTCGTTAGCGGGTTCAAAAAACTGGACTGCACTCAATATCTTCAAAGATGGTAAAGCTAATGATAATTTGTTGTCTTTAATGCCAAAGACAGCCGATGTTTTAAATAAACTCCCTTTGTATAAGGTTGATGAACAGCCATTTGAAGTGTTTTTTTCGTTATTAAAGGCAGGGCAACATATTCAGCCACATTTTGGGCAATCTAACCATAGTTTAACAGTACATTTACCTATTATTGTTCCCAAAGGAGGGTACTTAACGGTAGCGGGCGAAAAACTAGCTTGGCAAAAGGGTAAAGTTATTATATTCGATGACTCATTTATTCATGAAGCAATTAACCCTTCTGATGAAGATCGTGTGGTGCTTATTTTCTCTATATGGCACCCAGATTTGTCAGAGGCAGAACAAAAAGCTATTTTAGCGAGTTTTCAAGCTCGCCGTGAATGGCTTGACAGTCGTGATCAGCATTTGTCTTGAGATAACTCATGATAAAATTGACTAAATATTGCTAACTCTTGCTGGTAATGACGAGAAAAGTTTTGCTTATTAGTGTTAATTGGCTGCCTAACTTGTAATTCACTGAAAGTGAAACTGTTAACATGCTCTTTGTGAAAATTTAGATAATCGTCGTTCCAGTCTAAATTACAAAATTTAAATATTAGCTGCGCTTCTTCTTGAGGGGCGTTTGTTAGCTGATTGTAATTTACATCAATAACTTGTCCTGGAAAGCTATCTCGCCAAAAGTCCATTAATTTGTTTGCTTGGAATATAGCATGAGCAATGTTTTTTAAATTAGCGGCATAGTTATGGTGTGGAGCAAAAGGTTGCGAGAAAATTGATAAAGCAAGATCTTCAGGTGCTCTTCTCATTTGAATAACTTTAACTTGCTCGAAAATAGAAAGTATAGCCCCAACATAACGATAGTTATGCGGCATTTTATCGACAATGATATCTGCGTTTAATGCTGTTTTAGCGCGGTATGAACTGAGAATATCTTGTTTGTTTTTGCTGAAGAACTCTTGCCAATTAATCGCTGTATTATTTTTCTGAGCATTAACCTTATTTTCTATGAATAGTGCCAATGCTTCATTTTCGCCACTACTTTCAATACTCGGGTGCTGAGATAAAATTCGGTCCATCAGTGTTGTACCAGATCTCGGCATGCCAACAATGAAAATATTGCTAGGAGGTAATTGCGTTATATCTTTGGAGTAGTTAGTAGAGCTTACTTGAGAAAGAAATTTATGATGGTTATTAGCAGCATCATGGTCATAAGATAAATTACTCTTACTAATAATATCTTCTTGTAAAGTGTTTGCTTTAGTAAAACAACGAAAAGCAAGAGGATATTGAGCAAGCTTTTCATAGGCCTTTGCTAAAATAAATAAGTTTTGCTGGTTTTGGTAATTATTCTCAATTGAGCTCTCTAACAAATGTGAGAGAGAGGCTACTGTTTTTTCATGTTGAGCGCCTATTTCTTGTTTAGCTCCCCATGCAATATAGCTTTCAGGGTTTAATGCTAATGCGTTGTCTGCAGCAGCTATTGCAAGTTCTGTTTTATTTTCAAGTCGACAGATGCGTATTTCAATTTCATAGCGAGTCAAACTATTATCACTTAACGCTATAGCTTTGTTTAATTGTAGTCGCGCTTGCTTAACATCTCTGGCAAGTAAATATAAATCAGCGAACTTTAATAAATTAAGGCTAATAACGGGTGTATGTTCAAGAAACTTTTTAAAAGCACTAATCGCATTATCGTACTGTCTTAATTTTGCGTAACAAATAGATAAACTTTTTTGAATTACAGACTGTTGATTAGATAACGTATGACTGAGCCTTAACCATATAGCTATAGCTGCAGCCCAGTTTTCACTTTGCATGTTAGCTTGTGCAATAATCATATCGGTTTGTGGACTACTCTTTACTGAAGTATTATTTTGATACTTTGTTGCTATCTCTAGTGATAATTTAGGCTGATTAATTTTAAGCGCTAAATGTGCAAATGAATTTATAATTTGTCTATCGTTTGGTAGCATCTCTTTAATATTATTAATTAATTCATACGCTGCTTCAGCTTTATTTGCTGAGTTTAAACACATGGCAAAGTTCAGTGTAATGTCAACGGCATTTGGCTCTTTGGCTAAAGCTTTAGTAAATAAAGAGATTGCACGTTCATATTGTTGTGTCTGAGTATATAATGTAGCTAAACCATAGGTTGCGTCATTACTGTCATACTGACTAATCGCTTTTAAATATGCTTGTTCAGCAACTTCATAGTTTTTTTGTTGATGGGCTAATTCAGCTATGTTTAACGATTCATTTAAAGTCATAAAAGTAATGCTTAGTAGGTGCAAGTCACAAGTGTGACGAACACATAGTGGTTATTTAATATATGCATGTGATAATACAGCAAAATTATACGCTAATAAAAGTGTTTAGCAGTGAAACCTTGAGGTGAAAGATGAAATTGTCTTTTAATAAAACTGGTAATAAAGCAAAAATTAGACAGGATTATTTAAATAATGGTTATGTCAAGTTAGAACATGCTTTAACAAATGAAACTGCCCGTTTTATTCATGAAAAAATATCCAATCAAAAACAATGGAATTTAGTATTTAAAAATAAAGGGCTTCATCAAGATTCAAATAGTGCAGACGTTGAAGCTTGGGATGAGGAAAATAAAAAAAATCTCACGAAACTCGTGCATAAACAAGCGGAAAATGCATTCCAATATTTTTATGAAACTATTCCCATTTACGATATTTACTATGACAAATTAATGCCAGGGCACTTTTTTAATGACATTGTTAAATTTTTAAATAGTGAGCCTACTTTAAATTACTTTAGAGAAATACTCGATGCACCTGAAATAAATTTTTTAGACGCGCAAATCACTCGATTTAAAGCAGGACATTTCTTGAATTGTCATAATGATGATGTTCATGGTAAAAATAGAGTGGCAGCGTTCGTTATTAATTTAACTAAAGACTGGTCTGTTGATTGGGGAGGGGCACTGCACATACTAAGCAATAAATCAGAAATTGAAAAAAGCTTCTCGCCTACGTTTAATGAAATTAATATATTTAAAGTGCCAGTAGACCACCTTGTGGGTTATGTTTCACCTTTTGCAACAGGACAAAGGTTATCTATTACTGGTTGGCTTAGAAGTGGTCAGAATCCAAAGAATTTATAAGCTACAGGTACAAAATGACAATAAAAATAAACAAGATCGCAAATATAACCGAGTTAAAAAACGAGTTCTCTGAAAATGGTATTGTTAGAGTCTTCAATTTTTTAGAGCAACAAAGCCTAGATACATTAAAAGTATCAATAGAGACTAAAATTAATTTTGATAATGCCTTTTATTTAAATGGCCAGAATCAAGAGGTTAGTGATGCCGATATAAGGGCATTACCCGCGACAACTCAAAAGCAACTTTATCAAGATATTCATCGGATGGCATCAAACGGCGCAGGGTTCTTATATGGCAGACATAAAATAGATCAGACTTCGTTGGAAGAGGTTTATACGCTACTACAACAGCTTAACACTGAAGATACTCTTAAGATACTTAGGGAAATAACGAATTTCTCTGATTTAAAATATGCCGATGGACAAGTAACAAGGTATCGCCGTGGGGATTTCCTAACTCGCCATCTAGATAACATTCCAGGTGAAACCAGGCGCATTGCTTATGTTCTAGGTTTTACTGAAAATTGGCATCCTGATTGGGGAGGTTTATTACAGTTTTTTGAAAAAGACGGCACGCCCATGAGATCTTGGTCCCCAGCACTTAATTCTTTAACATTATTTGATGTTGATAAAGTGCATTCAGTAACTTCGGTGGCACAATTTGCTGCGAAAAATAGGTACTCTGTTACTGGGTGGTTTAGAGCTTAAAATAACGGCTAATAAAAGTTAAATCCTCCCTGAAACGGCCGATAAATTGCAGGGTTATTAGGATAGAAACCTCATTTAAACGTAATTTATTTATACAGCCCAGATATTAGTTGAGTTTAATTATTGTTCAATTAAGAGTGAAAATAGCGGTAATAAGTACCAATTCACTAATATCGTTTGACTTACTACGAAAGAGTTAGTAAAACATAGGTAGCACATATTTTTACAATTAAGAGGACTTCTGTAACATTGATAAAATCAATCTTGTTCTTTATTAAATGAATATATTGTTCTATTCTCGTTACGAAAGGCTTATTTTATCCATTAAAAAATAAAATAAGCAGACTTTTGAATGTACTTAGTTGACAGTTAGGCTGTCGTCTGGGAATATTGCATGGTTTTATTCTAAACAAATTAAAACTTAAAATGGCAGATTATTAAATTTGCGTTAACAATAAAGTTTGTTATCAAAATTCAATAGCAATTGGTTGGGAACTATGTCCAAATTAAGCAAGAAAAGCCTTATCGCATCGACGATAATCGGCGCATTAGCATTTTCAGCAAGCAACTTCGCTGCTGCAGACGCGTTAACAGATCTACAAAAAGCAGAAGCTCAAATTTTTAAAGCTTCAAGTAAATCACAAAGCAAAATCGACAATATCTATGGTCAAACTCAAGAGCTATTAGCTGAGTACCGTAATACAGTTGACGAAGCTGATGTGTTAAAAGGTTATAACGATCACGTTCAACTTATGGTTGACGATCAAAAAGCCAATATTCAATCTTTACAAAATCAAATTGCTGGTATTGATAAAACTAAGCAAGGCGTAGTGCCATTGATGTACAAAATGATTGACACATTAGAAAAGTTTGTTGACCTTGATGTTCCTATGAACATTGATGCACGTAAAGAGCGTATAGCTGGTTTACGTGATGTAATGGGTGACTCAGACGTTTCAGTATCTGAACAATTTCGTTTAGTACTTGAAGCTTACGAGATTGAAGCCAGTTACGGCACTATTTTCGGTGTGTATCAAGGTGAGCTTGACTTAGGTGATCGTATGATTACTGCAGATTTTGTTCACATGGGTCGTATTTCATTTGTTGCTCAATCTCTTGACATGAAAAATGCTTGGGTTTGGAACAATGAAGAGCGTTCATGGGAAGCTTTAGGTGACGAGTACTTGAAACCTGTAACCGATGCCGTACGTATGGCTCGTAAGCAATTACCACTTGATTTAGCTAAACTACCAGTATTTGCAGCAGGAGCAAAATAATGAAAAAAGTTATTAATTTCGTATTATTTGCTGCTTCAATGACTGTAGCAGCTTCAGCATCAGCAAATCAGTTAGATGACTTGTTAAAGCAAGTTAAAAATGACCGTATTTCTGAAGCTAAAATTGATAAAAAGCGTGAAGCGGAATTTACTTCTGCACGTGCTGACAAGCAAGCTTTATTGAATAAAGCTAAAAAAGATCTAGCAGACCAACAAGCTCGTAATAAGCGTTTAACTAAAGAATATGCTGATAACGAAATTACTTTAGCACAGAAAGCTGTAGAGCTTGACAATGCTCAAGGTACATTAGGTGAAATGTTCGGTGTAAGTCGTGCAGCTGCAGCTAATGCTTACGGTTCAATCGTAACTTCACTTGTTTCAGCTGAATACCCAGGTCGTGGTGCAACTTTAGATAAAATCGCTAACTCTAAAGCAATCCCTGAACTTGAACAACTTGAAGAACTTTGGTTTGCACTTCAAACTGAAATGACTCAATCAGGTGAAATCTCTAAGTTTACTACTGAAGTAACTAACTTAGATGGTTCAAAGTCTACTCAGTCAGTAACACGTGTTGGTACGTTCAACTTAGTGTCTGAAGACGGTTACTTAAACTACAACGATGAAGTTGGTCAAGTACAACCACTAGCTAAGCAACCTGCGGGTTACATTGCCGGTGCTGCTGCTTCTTTCTTCGGCGAAACTTCAGGTTACTCTCCTTTATACGTGGATCCTTCACGTGGTGCTATCTTAACGCTAGAAACACGTAAGAAAACACTTATGGAATTCTACCACGAAGGTAAAGAAGTAGGTTATGCAATCACAGTATTGTTGTTCTTCGGTGTTCTTATCGCATTAGAACGTATGATTGTTCTTGGTTCTATGAGCTCTAAAATTAAAGCGCAAGAGAAAAACCTTGACCAACCAAACGATAACAACCCACTGGGTCGTTTATTAAAAGTTTACTTTGAAAACAAATCAGTTGATGCAGAAACACTTGAACTTAAACTTGATGAAGCCATACTTCGCGAAACGCCTAAAGTTGACCGTGGTATTAACTTAATCAAAATGTTCGCTGCAATTGCACCATTAATGGGTCTATTAGGTACGGTAATCGGTATGATTATGACCTTCCAAACGATTACATTATTTGGTACAGGTGACCCGAAAATTATGGCGGGTAACATCTCTCTTGCACTTGTAACAACAGCATTAGGTTTGATTTGTGCATTACCACTAATCTTAATCCACAGCATTGTTGCTGGTAAGAGTAAATCTGTACTACAAAAATTAGACGAGCAAAGCGCTGGCTTAATCGCAGCGATTGCCGAGAAGGAGTCTAAATAATGTTATTCCTGATAGAGCTTTGGGAATCTGTCAGGAGTTTTATTGCGACTGGCGGTAACGTATTATACGTTGTTGCCTTCGCACTCTTATTGATGTGGATAATGATGATAGAACGTTATTGGTTCTTATCAAAAGTTTATCCAAAAATGAAAGACGATATCGTCGGACGTTGGGATGCGAGAGAAGATACTACTTCTTGGTATGCACATCGAATTAGAGATACTTGGATCTCCGAAGCGACAGAACTACTAGAGCAACGCATGCTCACAATTAGAACCTTGGTGGCAATGTGTCCACTAATTGGTTTACTAGGTACGGTAACCGGCATGATCGGTGTGTTTGAAGTAATGGCACAACAAGGTACTGGTAATCCGCGTCTGATGGCGTCTGGTATATCAATGGCAACAATTCCGACAATGGCGGGTATGGTTGCTGCATTATCAGGTGTGTTTTTCAGTTCAAGGTTAGACGCTAAAGTTAAACTAGCAAAGGCTAAACTGGTTGACAGTTTACCTCATCACTAGAGAGATATTCGAATGGCACGTAAACGTATTCGTGAAGACGAAGAAGCAGTAATTGATATGACACCGATGCTTGACATCGTATTCATCATGTTAATCTTCTTTATCGTTACTACTTCTTTTGTAAAAGAAGCTGGTATCGAAGTTAATAAACCAAAAGCGGCAAATCAATCTAAACAAAAGTCAGCTAACATCTTTGTAGCAGTTAAAGATAATGGCGAAATTTGGTTAGACAAACGTCGTGTAGATGTTGAGCGCGTAGCGGCCAATATTGAAAAATTATTGGCTGAGCAACCAACTGATGTTGTAATCATTCAAGCTGACAAAGACGCTAAACATGGTGTTGTTGTTAAAGTAATGGATGCAATTAAAGAAGCGGGCATAGACAGAATTTCTATCGCTGCAGCTAAGGGGTAGTTTATGGTTCGCTTTTTAGTATCTATACTACTAGGCGCGGCAGTAACATTTGCTTTGTTTTCTTTTATGGCCTTTCTTGTTTCTAGCGGTGATAGAACCAAGGAAGAAGCCTTAGAGAATATCATAGTAGAAGTTAATACGACGCCACCTAAGTCAGCTGCAGAACGCCGTCAACGTGTTCCGCCGCCGCCACCGCCGCCGCCTAAAACGCCACCTAAGCCTCAAGCTCCTGAGCCTGAGACTAATAACGATACAAGTGGATTAACGTTTAATATGCCTGGTGTTCAATTAGCTGGTGCAAATGCTGGTATGTCTGCTCCTGGCGCTGGTTTTGGACGCGATGGCGATGCAACACCAATAGTTCGTATTGAGCCTAAGTACCCAATACAAGCTGCTCGTGATGGTAAAGAAGGTTGGGTTACGCTTTCATTTACTATCAACGAAATTGGTGGTGTTGAAGACGTTGATGTTATTGAAGCTGAGCCTAAGCGTATTTTCGACAAAGAAGCTAAACGTGCTTTGCGAAAGTGGAAGTACAAACCAAAAGTTGTTGATGGCAAAGCGATGAGACAACCTGGTTTAACTGTACGACTTGACTTTAAAATGGACGGAGGAAATTAATAATGAATAAGATTTTTTCATCTTTACTGTTAATTATTTCAGTTGTTCTAATTCAATTACCTATTGCTGCAACAGTATCAGCAGCAGGTGCTGAAGATGCAGAAAAGCCAAAGCGTAAAACACAGTTAGTTGGTCCTAGTGTTGGTAAAAAAGTTGCTAAAGCATTTGAATCTTACTCTGCGGATGATATTCCAGGCGCTTTAGTTATTCTTTTAGACATTGATGCTAGCAAAGAATATGACAAAGCTTATGTTGCTCGTTTTATTGCCGTTATGTACGCAAGTATGGGTAATGAAGAAGCAAAAGCGATTGAATATCTTAAGCTTGCAGTAGAGCCTGATATCCTTAACGAAGGAGATCACGGTGAATCAATCAAGTTATTAGCTGATTTGCAAATGCAAACCAAATCTTATGAAGAGGCGCTTGTCAATTATAAGGCTTGGATGGATTTTACGGGTAAATCGGATGGTGATACTTGGACTAAAATAGCGAATGCATATTATGCACTGAAGCAATTAGATAAAATGATTGTGCCAGCGGATAATGCCATTGCAGCTTATGGTGACAAGCAAAACAAAAACCCTTACATTTTGAAAGTTACATCTTATTATGAAACTAAGAAATTTAAGGAAGCTGTTAAAACGCTTGAAACTGTAGTTCAAATCTTCCCAGAAGATAAAACTTGGTGGACTCAACTTGGCATGTTTTATTTGCTAGTTGAAGATTATCAGAAAGGTCTGGAAACATTAGATCTTGCTTATAAACAAGGTTTTCTTGAAAAAGAATCTGAAATCAAAACACTTGCAAGTTTATATTCGCAAAATTCAGTACCATACAAAGCAGCTTTACTGTTAGAGAAGCATATTGATTCAGGCCTAGTAACTCGTGATGATAAGAACTTATCGTCATTAGCGAATGCTTGGCATGCAGCTCAACATATTGATAAAGCAGCGAGCTATTACGGCGAACTAGCTAAAATGACTAACCTTTCTAAGCATTACAGCAAGCAAGGTATGTTATTAAAGCAAGATGAGCAGTTTAAAGCCGCTATTGTAGCGTTAAACAAAGCTTTAGAACTTGGTGTTTCAAATAAAGGTAGACTGTATATGAGTATTGCAGAATCTCACTTTTATTTAGAAGAATATAAACAAGCTTATAAAGCAATTAATTTAGCCATGAAAGATCCTAAGACTCGTAAGTCTGCTAAGGGTTGGGTAGGTTTTATTAAAGACACTGCGCAACGTAAAAATGTTGCAATCTAAGTTTGCTACTTAGTTCCAATAAAAAACCAGCCAAATAGGCTGGTTTTTTTTGTTTAAAAAAAAGGCTATGTATAATAGCAAACTGATTATTTTATTAACCATCCGAAAATAATTGCTTATGCAAAATAGACGTTATGATAAATATCGACTATTAATAACCAACTATCAATTAGTCATTCTCACTTGCTTCATCCCTTAAAAGAAATATATAAATAAGAGACCATTTAAGCTCTGAAATTGGAAGTTTATTTTAGGCAAATGCAGGCAGTATTTAGCCTGGCAATTTCTATTAGCTAGCTTTATATTTACATGTTGTTTAAACGATTGTTTGCTTTTGCTAGGGTTACTTTTAAAAAATATTACCGTAATTATTTATAATGAGTAATGAACTCATCACTATAAGTATTAACGATTTTATCGCTAATACTTGGTTATAAATATCCCGTTCAAATTTATTAATATAAAAATACGAGACTAAATAAGACTACCTTTTATAGGCACTTTGATTTACAATGCGCGCCGATTAATCAACCTAATGGTATTTTTATGTCAAAAGAAAACTTCAAAGATAGCACCTCAATTCTCCATATATTTACAGCTGTTTTGGTTATGTTTGCAGCGCCGCTTTTACCCATGTTAGCTGGTTGGTTCACGTTATTATCAAATTAGTCAAAGGCGTTAATATTTAGGATGAATATACTCGTTGTAGACGACAATTCGATCATATTAAATAACCTTACTGTGCTGTTATCGGCGCACGGGTATTTTGTAAATACGGCTTGTCATGGTTTAGATGCTTCAGAAGCATTAGTAAATAATAATTTTGATTTGGTTATAATTGACCATTTAATGCCAATTATGAATGGTATCCAATTAACCAAATATATAAGGCAGCATGAAATATTAGCAGGTATTCCTGTGATATTCATGACTACACAAGGCAAAAGCGCTGTGCCTTATCTTTGTGATATTAAAATGTTTGATGCAATTATTGATAAACCTATAGAAGAGCAAAGTTTTATCAATTTAGTAAATGAACTACTAATACCAAATTCTCGCAGTCAGTCACTATAATTTTTCATAGAATTGCTTTATTCTGTAGCTAAAATATCTTTTGACTTATAGAACATGACTGAATCACAAATCAATATACTTAAATCTGCAATTCATACCATTCCTGATTATCCTAAGCCCGGTATTCTCTTTAGAGATGTTACTGGGATTTTAGATGATGCTGAAGCGCTTCAATTAACTATTAATATTTTAGCTGAAAAGTTTAAAGGTGGCGGATTTACTAAAATTGTTGGAACTGAAGCTCGCGGCTTCCTCTTTGGTGCTCCTTTAGCTGTTGCAATGGGCGTTGGATTTATTCCTGTACGTAAGCCAGGTAAACTGCCAAGAGCAACATTTAAGCAAGATTACGAGTTGGAATATGGCCAAGACACTTTAGAAATTCACCAAGATGCTTTAAGTTCAAATGACAATGTTTTAATTATTGATGATTTACTTGCAACAGGTGGCACAATCGAAGCGACAACAAAATTAATTCGACGACTGGGTGCTAAAGTAACCGATGCTGCTTTTGTTATCTCGTTGCCCGACTTAGGCGGTGAAGAAAAACTTAAAGGCATGGATTTATCTGTGTTCTCTTTATTACAATATGCTGGTGATTAAGGCCGAAAAATGAGCTATCAGGTTTTAGCAAGAAAATGGCGTCCAAAATCCTTTAGTGAGCTTATGGGACAAGAACATATCGTAACTGTTCTTGTTAACGCATTGACTCAGCAAAGGCTTCATCACGCGTACTTATTTACTGGTACCCGTGGTGTTGGTAAAACAACTATCGCCAGAATTTTTGCTAAAAGCTTAAATTGCGATACAGGTATTACTGCAACACCTTGTGGTGTTTGTGATGCTTGTGTTGATATTGATCAGGGTAAATTTGTTGATTTACTCGAGATTGATGCGGCTTCACGTACAAAAGTAGATGACACCCGTGAAATTCTAGACAACGTACAATATGCCCCTACAAGAGGGCGCTATAAAGTCTACTTAATTGATGAAGTTCACATGCTTTCTAAGAGCAGTTTTAATGCCTTATTAAAGACATTAGAAGAACCGCCTGAACATGTTAAATTTATTTTAGCGACTACTGATCCTCAAAAGTTACCTGTTACTGTGCTTTCACGTTGTTTACAGTTCCATTTAAAAGCACTGTCAATTAAACAAATCAGCGATAAAACAACGGAAATATTAACTAAAGAAAGTGTAACCTTCGATCTTGAAGCTATTGCTCTGCTTGCTAAAGCTGCACGTGGCAGTATGCGAGATTGTTTGAGCTTAACAGACCAATGTATTGCCCAAGGTAACGGTAATATTACTCGGCACGACGTACAACAAATGTTGGGTGGTGTTGATCGTGATTGGGTATTTAAAATTCTTATCGCGTTGCTGAAACAAGATGCAGAAGCGCTAATGAAATTATCGCTATCAATCGCATCATATGCCCCCAGTTATAGTCGTTTATCGGCTGAATTAATTCAGTTGTTACATCAAGTTGCAATGACACAAGTGGTAGAATCTAATTTTAGCTTACCTGCAGAACATCAGCAGATGTTGATGCGATTTTGCCAATTAATGTCTCCTGAAGATGTACAGCTTTATTATCAAATAGTACTAACCGCTCGAAAAGACTTACCCTATGCTGATGATGAGCAAGCAGCGTTTGATATGATGCTATTGCGTCTACTTGCCTTTAAACCAGTGATTAATAACCAAGAGTTACCCACTGCTGAAAAAAGTAAAGTAGAGGCTGCTAAAATTCAGCAGGCTGCAGATAAGCAACTTGATGAATTGACTTTTGAACAACCTTCAACTGCATCAGCTTCAGCTGTTTCATCCTCGGCTGCTGAGATAACTAACACACTTGAGCATGCTTCAGTTGAAGAAACTTCGCTATTAAAAAAGCAAGAAGATAACATGCCTGCGGCAGAGGCAGAGGCAGAGGCAGAGGCAGAGGCAGAAAAGCTTTCTCCTTTGGTAGAAGAACATAACAGTAGCAACACTTCTACTCTTGACGTTATTTCAGTAGCTAGTCAAACAGATTATGTTCAGGAAGAACAAGATCAAGAGATAAACATCGAGAATAATGATGAATTGATTAGTCAGAAAAATGAAGCATTAAACCAAGAGATGTCAGCAATAGAACAACAAGCCAGCACTCTAATTGACAATAACTCTGATGAAGAGCTTACCAGCCATGTTGATTCATCTTATGGTACTCTAGAAAACTTGCCTGCTGATACACAAGAGACTGATAGTATTAGCCAGCAAGAGTTAAGTAATGAAAAACAAGGTTTTGCATCTAACGTAACGGCAGCTATTCACACACGAAACATGCTCAGAAGTCGAAAAAAATCGATGGAGGAGGGCGGAAAAAAGCCTAATGGCGCAGGCATGCGTCTAACAGCTGATGCCGTTAATACATCTGGGGAAATACCTGACGTACCCACTCAAAGTAAAGTGGAAAGCACGCCGAATGTTCCTGATTTAGCAACTTTACCTGAACAGCCTTATACTGAAGATATTATTAATCCAGCAACGATTAAATTAGCTAATCAAGTTGATAAGTGGGCACACATGATCGACAGTATGTCGTTAATTGCTCGTTTAAGGCAATTAGCTATTCATGCAACAATTGATGAAAGTTCTACTGATGATCTATTGATACTGCAATTAGATAAATCGATCAGGCATTTAAATAGTGATGCGGCCCATAAACAATTAGAAGTGCATATATCTGAATACTTGCAACGTAAAGTTACTGTTGAATTAAATATTGTAGAGAAAACCGTTGCTGATCCTTATCAAATTCAATCAGATATCAATGCAAAGCGCTATGAATATGCAAAACAAGTATTAGCCGAAGATGAAATTGTTATCGCATTAAAGCAAGAATTTCAAGCTGAACTTGATGAAGAAACTGTTGTAGCGCGTTAATCGCTACTTGAAATTTTAGCCGTTAAGCACTATCTTTGGCGGCATATAACTTTGGAGTGAAAATTATGATGAAAGGTGGCATGGGCAATCTAATGAAACAAGCCCAACAAATGCAAGCTAAAATGGCTAAAGCTCAAGAAGAGTTAGCCAATATGGAAGTTACCGGCGAAGCGGGTGCCGGCATGGTTAAAGTAACTATGACAGGCAACCATAATGTTCGTCGTGTTGCTATTGACGATAGCTTAATGGAAGACGATAAAGAAATGCTTGAAGACCTTGTTGCCGCGGCAATGAATGACGCTGTGCGTCGTGTTGAAGAGCAAAACAAAGAAAAAATGGGTTCGCTAACTGGCGGTATGCAAATGCCTCCAGGGATGAAAATGCCGTTTTAGTTCTTAACTCTTTGAAAAAGCCGACTTTTATGTCGGCTTTTTTAGTTGGGACTACAGAGGAACTATTTTCCCTCATACTCTTGACCTAATTTTTGGGCTAGTTCTTTAATATAATTAGGAGATTCATCTTCAATCCATTTCCCATAAACGGTTTGAATATGCCCCCAATTTTTATGCCCCATTTGTTTAGCTAACCACGTTAACTCTGCTTTAAGAATTAACATTTGACTAGCAAATGTATGTCTTAGTTGATACGGAGGTCTGTAAGTTATACCTGCTTCTTTTATCCAATCATTCCATTGATTTTGTTTTGTTGTAATTTCAGGACGCATAAAAGGCAGTTTACCTCTGCTTAGGAATACCCTTCTTCTAGAAACTTGTTTTGTTCGAAAGTTTTTGAAGTGAGCTGTTTCAACAATTATTTTTTCATCGTAAGAATACTTCATTTGTTCTTTCAATAGTTTTACCATATCAGGTAGTAAAGAAACTGTTCTAACACTTGAGGGCGTTTTTGGCGGTTTTAAAGTACCTTTTCGATCGATACTATAACGTACCTTCAAACAGTTGTTGTGAAAGTCAATATCTTCCCAAGCTAAGGCTTTAACTTCCCCATGCCTTAATCCTGTCCAAGCTAAAAATTCAACAAGTCGTTTAGTTTGTGGAATATGTATAACATTTAAAAGTTTTTTTAGTTCACTTTTAGAAAATGGGGTAATGAATTCATCTTCAACATCAAATTCATCTTTTGGTAACTTCCTTACACGATCAAAAGGATCTTTAGTAATTATTTCGTCAGTAATAGCAATACTTATAACTTGTCGCAAAAGTTGACTATATTCTTTAACCGTTACACTTTTTCTTTTTCTTAATGAGTTTTTTCTCATGGCATTAAGATCTGCGGTCGTAATATCTATAATCGGTTTATTATAAAGTCCGTATTCTTTTACCCAATTTTTACATGTTTTAAGTTTACTTAATATTGAGTAACCTAATTCATGCTCTCTATCTTCTTCATATTTTGCAAATAAGTCAGACAATAAAGTAATTTTTTGAGCTGTTTGTGCCTGTTTTGATAACGGAAAATGCTTAAGCCAAAAGTGGTCAGGATCTCTATCATAAATACCAAGCTCAATATCAGTTTTGATTTTAATTAGCTTACTACTAGCAATTGGAATGTTAGCTATAGTGGTATCAAGACCTGTTGATCTCCGTATAGTGTATGGCTTATCAGGTAACTTTATTTGGATATTTAATTTACCATTTCGATCAGAAACATTTTTAGTGTTTGAAAGTATTTCTTCACCGTTTGTTGTTAATACTGCCATTATAAATACTCCCCGATAGTTGCCATGTTGATAGAGATTCTTCCTGTTATTTCTTTTTGTCGCCATACAATATTCTCAGGATATTGATGCCGCTTGATCCTTTGTCTTAATGCTGAAGGTGAGATGCCTATATCTTTAGCTGCTTTTTTCAATACAACCCAGTTGCAGATTTTATTTTTTAGATCTAAAGAATATTGGATAGATGCAACCTTATTTTCGAGCTTATTTAGTACATCTTCCAATAATGTAGCTCTATCAATAAGTGTAAATAGTGAATTTAGCTCTTCGCGCATGAAATCACCTCCGAAATGAAAAACAGACCTGTAGTACTGAGTGCCTTAATGACATTAAGTATACATGACTTTTCTTTAAGTGTTTGATTTTGTCCAGGTTTGTTGTTTTTTGGATACATTGAAATAGCTAATAAGTAGCTAGTTTTATAGTTTTTTTCTTTAAATTTTTTCATTTTCTAATCCTCTAATATTAAAATTTTAATAAAGGAGGGCTTAGAGCAATGAACTGGTCGTTTGCCCTCCGATATAACGATTTTTTTGTTGTTTCAAAACTTTCATTTTTAAAGTTCTTTTTTGTGTGTAATAAATATGTGTGTGAGTGTTTTTATATTTATTTACATTTCTAATACCTCCGATTATTTAAAATTATTTTTAATCAATTACTGTTGGTGTTTTTACTAACCATCCATTGTCATCTAGCCATATCAGCATTTCATCTTGTGCTGCATTAGAGAAATCTGGTTCTTTAGTTATATTTAGTAATCTCAGTACTATTTGTTTATTACTATAATCAAGACCTGCACTGATACGCAGTAAACTAACCCCATACTTTTGACTACAAGCTGCGGCTGCTGCATGCGCTAAAGTTCCTGTAGATTTTGCATAACCACCTTGAGCTATAATATTTTTCAATTCATTGAATAAGTTCATTTTTCTTCCTTATTTGGAATTCATATAAAGTTGAAAGAAATGAAGAGAGATTAATAAATTTTCTTTATTACCATCAAACGTACATTTCAAGGAATCATGAAAGCTTGTTAATTTGATATTTCCAAAAACACTGCATTCAATAATGAGAACTATGTCGGAAGGGAATTGTAAAACAGCCTGAATAGCACCATCGTTTGCCATATGTAGGCCGATTAAGTTTACTCTTAATAAGTTAATAAACTCATCAGTCGGGCTTTCGTCAAATAATGAATAAAGGTTGATAATTTCTTGCTCAACGGTGTTGTATTTTTGTAAATCTAAATTCATGGTAAATCTCCTAATAATATTTTTAAGGTGATAGGAGGCCTGACCAAAATTAGATCATATTTTTACCTTCTATCAAATTTTCTTCTGTGAACAATTTCACGTTTTTTGCCTAACTTACTCCCTATAAATAGGGATATTATTCAAGCATTGCTGCCAACGAATGATCATATAATAAACGATCTTCATAAATGTTTCAATCATTATTTAAATAAACTTGTTTAAAAACAGTAACTTAGCTTGACAAAATTACAAATTAATGGTATTTTTTTTGTAAGGTAAGTTATTGTTTTTATGCCTATATTTATGTGAAGATAGTTGACAGAATAGAAATCAAAGTCATTAGAAAATAAATAGAAGAAAGGCTGTACTTATAGTGAATGGAATCCCTGAAAGAATAAATAATCCAACTTTATTAGATTTTGATCACCTTCAAAATTTAATCAATGAAGGAAAGAATCCGATAATTCAGTTTGTTGAACCTTCTTATGATGAAACGTTGCTTAAAACTTTGGACAAGGCATGCTTACATTTTGGCGAGCAACTGGAAGTTCGGTTTTATGGCTATTATGGGGATGTTTTTGATGCTTCTTGTCTAAAGCTCTTACCAAACGTTAAAAACTTGTCTGTCGATTGTTTAACTGAAATAGTTAATGAAGATGAAATTTTATATTTAGATCACTTAATTCATTTAAGGCTAGGAATCTATAATTTTGATAAAACTGATTTCCTATCTCGTTTAAATAAACAGAACTATTTAACACTTACCATCAGTGATAATGATAAAAATAATTTAGATCTTTCATCGCTGAATGAGTTTCAAAGTTTACGAGAGCTTTGTATTGTCGGTCATACTAAAAATATTGAAGTGATCGGTGAACTAATTAATCTTGAATCATTAACATTGAGCAAAATATCGAAGAAACAATCGTTAGACTTTGTTAATGACCTTAAAAACTTAAAACATTTACGAATCATTTTAGGTGGAAGGGAATCAATAGAAGAAATAGATAATCCAGCAATAGAAAACATTGAAATAATTAGGGTTAGAGGACTTGCTGAACTTGGTGATTTAGCCCGATTTCCCAAGCTTAGATCTTTACATATTGAAGATCAAATCAAGTTGAAACATATTAATTTAATGCCTGAACTTAAATATTTAAATGAAATAAAAATATTAAATTGCAAAAAATTGGTGCTCATTGATGGACTTACAAAATTATCTAATTTAGAGCATTTAAGGATTTATGGAACATCATTAGATGATAGTTCGTTTATAGACCAACAGTTACCATCTTCACTTAATATTTTTGCTTTTTACACAGGTAAAAATAAGAAAGATAAAGTCATTCGTCAGAAATTAGACGGATTGGGTTATATAGAATATTCGGATTAAAAAATTAATGAAATTATTAAAAATTTTTATAACTATCTCTATTTTAGTATTAACAAATTCAGCATGGGCATGTGAAACTTTAGATAATTGTATGACTGAATTTACTCAAGTTGCTGGTGATGGTTTAGGTACGACAAAAGTAGAGGGTGAATTTGCGGCTAGATTAGCAAAGTTTGGTGACGATGCTGTTGTAGAGCTTCTTCCGCTATTATTAAGTGAAAATGAAGGGTATAGAAACTTAGCAAGTTATACATTACTTAAAATTACCCCTATTAATGCCAGACATTTAGATGCGTTAAATGATGGCTTGCAAAAAGATCGTGGCTGGTTACCAAGTGTCATTGCAAGAATAGGTACAGATAAAGCTAAAAATTATTTAGTCAGAGATTTTATCAGAAAACCTGAGTCTGGTGGACAAATGGGATTTGCATTTAAGCTGCTAGGTGAAAAAGTTACAGGTGATCTTATTAATTTGTATCATTGTAAAAGTGGCTGTGACCGTTTCTTTTTATCGGATCTTAGGAACGTATTTGGAAATATAAAAAATTTTAGTCAGAAAGATATTCAATTAATAGTAGAAATTGCTAAAAATAACTCCATTCAAACCGAAGCAAGGCATGGTGTTCTTGAAGTATTAGTTGGCAAAGACAACCTTACTAGTGAAAAGTTAGATGAACTGGTTGCCCTTAAAGAAATTGAACCATCATTTTCAAAAACAGTTAATCAGATCTTAATTGATAATGGTTCGATAAACTCTAAAGAGTTAATTATAGAATTAATAAAGCAAGACACTCGTTGGGACAACTATGTCAGTGAAGCTTATATAAACTTAACCAAAATGGGGAAAGGTGGCTCGTTTGCATTACCTGCGTTATATGAGATTGCGGTAAAACAAGAGAGTGATTATAAATTACGTGCAATAAGAACTATTGGTTTTGTAGGTGATAAAAGTTCTGTGCAATTTTTATCTAATATGCTTGATGAAAAGGTTGATTGGCAAGTTGTTTATGTGGCTATTAATGCACTTTCACAATTAAATGCCACTTCTGAGTTTAACAAATTGAAAAACTTGTCAGAAAAACATTGGTATAAAGTTATTAGGGATTCTGCCGCAGCAGTTATTAATAGATTTGAAATGAATGACAAATATCAATCTACTTTCTACCTAGATAAGTATGCAGCTCAGTTACCAGATAAAGATCATCGGGAAGGTTTAGAATCTCTTTATGGTAACTTTTGGGTACCATCGTTAGCTGTATGTGATAAAAATTCATTCAGGGTTATAAATGAATCGTCTGATATTAAAAAGTACCGTGATCATAAAGCTCCAAATTCATTTAAAGAATTCTCATATTTATCATCCATTCTCCATGATGGCTATTTCCCTGATGAACATCGTATTTTTCCTCACTCAGCACTCAAAGTTGATAATGGTTGGCTTCTAGGTGCCAATAGGGGAGAGTTCGGTGGTGAATTAACTTTTATGAATGATAAAAAGGAAATTGAAGTATTATTAAACGCCAATGTAGAAGATATATTCGAAATGAGTTTTGGCTACATTGCTGTTACTGGACTTGCTCACATGAGTTTTGACTCTGGCGCTATCTTCTTAATATCAAAGTCACATGATGGTAAGTGGACAACTAAAAAATGGTTATCTTTACCAGGAGCAGCAAGAAGCTCTTGGTTAATCAAAGGTGATAAATTACTGATTAACACTACCAAAGCAAGTATTGCTGTTGATCACTCTGGAAATATTCAAACAATGGAGTGTAGCAGTAGCTAATTTCATTGTTTGGATTTCAGTATTTTCTATATTTTCAAGGTGCCTTTCTCCAACCTTGACCCATGCTTCACGAAGTGATGCTCTAATGGGCTAAAGCATCACAGAAATAATGCATTATCTTATGTATTATTTTTCCCCTCTCTCTATTGCTCTTGAAAACTCTTAATTCCTATGTAAAAACTAATACTATAACAACGAGATTATAGTAATGGTGAAGAACAAAAATTACGTGTCATTTAACGCAAAGTATTGGAAGCACTCGAAAGCCCTAGCTCTGTTAGGGCATTCAGAAAGATTATTCCAAAAGAATAAAAATGTCATATCACCAGAATTATCTAAGTTAAATTTTGGCTCGAAGAATTTATCCCAATCCTATTTAGATATTCATCAGCAACGACAAGACATTAAAAAAGCTAGAGTAGATGCCAATACTTTGATTGAAGGAGTCTTAGCTTTTTCAAATGATAGATTTGTTGAACTAGAGCAAAAATTATCAGAAGAAGAATTAAGAGAACAATTCAATAAACAAATAATTGTTTTTGCCAAAAAAGTAGAAAAAAAATATAAATTAAAGTTCATTTCTTATGTTCAGCATAGAGATGAAGGTCATACAGATGAAAATGGAAAATTGAAGATTAATCATCATGCACACCTATTTTTCTACAATTATGACTTTGAAACAAAAACGTCACCACTAAGAACTATGAAGCGTAAAGATTGGTCAGTGATTCAAGATTTAGCTGGGATTTCCTTTAGAACCCTGAACTTTATAAGAGGAAAAAATAAAAAGAAAACAGGTAAAGAACATCTAGAAAAAGATGACTTTATTAAACAAAAACATAATGCAGCGTCTGATATAACATCGAACATTTCGAATACTTTTAAAAAGCTTGTTAAATCGGTATTCACACTTAATAAAAACGACTACAAACAAGGAATAAAGAAGTTTAGATATTATCTTCAAGAACTCAAAAATATTGATGAACAAGCTTTTGAAGAGGTTTCATCGTTAACAGAGAAAATAATTTCAAAACCAAAACCAAAACCAAAGACAAGGAGTGTCAACAATGCAAAACCACAATATAAACCCAAATTTCAACCCAGCGACAGAAAAGCAACTTGATCATGTTGAACAGATTTCAAATGACTTACTATCATGTGAACAGAGAATACAGGTAGGTAGGCTCATTAATTCATGTTCTGGGCTGTTTAAATTTATAGTAAGTCATGTACCACCACTATCTGTATTTGAAGCAATAGATTTATACTTTACGAAGTTTCAAAAAAAGAAATCACCAATACGAAGAAAGCAACAATTTGGTGATTATGAAAATCAAATGTTTTTTGTACTCATGTACATGTTTCTAGGATCTACTTTTAAAGATGCAGTAAATGAAATTGAAGAACTAAAAGAAACGTATACTGATGGAAAAATTGAAAGTTTTACGTCATTTGATTATCACTATCATAATAATGAAAATTTTAGAAGTTTGGTAAATAAGGATAAAAAATCTAAATTTAAAAAATAAAAATAAAAATAAAAATAAAAATAAAAATGGGGTGGTTGGAATTTACACCCTTTTCTTTTTGTTGTGTTAGTCTTTTTTAATAATTGCCAGCAAACCAAGCTCCTACCATATTAATAGGTATAACTGGCTAACTGGCAGAACTATATGCTTGCCGTGGCTACTCTTGTTTTGTGTCTAACAATTTCGCAGAGAACTTTTCAACACCCATATACACATGATGCCCTTCGTACCCAGTTCTCATAGTTTTATAAGTTATATACTTTTGCCCTGCCTGTTTTTTATCGCGTGGTTGCTGGTTGGTTTGCCCGTACTCCACAAATTTTGTATATAACCCACATTACTATCCTTTAGCGGGCTTGACCTTACGATTTAACCTTGTAGGCCATTGGCTAACTTCCTCCACAACATCTTTAATCCAAGGGAAGTTAGGCTTTATTATTTTTTAGTATCAAATTCAATTATTAGGTATCAGATTAAAACCAACATTGATCAAAATAAATGTTACCTAATATAGTTTTACCACATTTTTTAAAACGATCAATAGAGAATGATATTTTTTTATTTAATAAAAACATATCATTTGAATCAATGATTAATGTATACATTTGTGGCAATATTATACGATAAAATATTTTATATTAGTTATGGACACATTATTAAGCAGATAATGTAGATGAGGGAACATGTATATATGAAAGACCAATCAAAAGCTCACTGGCAGATTAAGACAGTACCAATAACAAACGCAGGTGACGATAAGCTATCACACGATTCAATAGCTGAACTATTAGATGAAAAAATCAATTATTTATTTAAAGAAGATAATGTACCTAGTTGTATTTGTCTTAATGGTGAATATGGTAGCGGTAAATCAACGATAATAAATCTCTTATTTGATAAATGGAAGTTGGCTACTAATAAAAAAGTAGTTCATTTTAATATTTGGCGGCATAAAGAAGAGAATACTTACTATGCCTTATTCCGTAATATTTTTTATGCATTAAAGAATAAAAACAAAAATGATTTCAGACAAAGTGATTTTCTAGAAAGTATTACTGAAAATGATGAGATTTTGGACTTAGACTCTGAGTTTAGTGAGCTTGTTTATGCCAGTTTTTCGAAGAAAAGAACAGACCAAGTTGAATTAAATAAAGGTGTTTCTGAATTTGTAAAAGAATTGCCAAAATATACTTTATTGCTCACAAAAGGTCTGTTTAAAACTGTTTTTTTGGGAAGTGCCTTAGCTGCTATTATCGCAGGTTTAATTGATTTTGCTATTGAGATGGATGCTATAGAAAGTACTTTGTTTGCTTTAAAGATGTTTTTAATATTTATAACGTCAACAGGTATATTTTCAATATTATCCAAAAATATATTTAAGAACTTACCAACATTGTTTAAATTCCATGTGCAACCTGCTGAGCACTCAATATCTCTACCTTCTATAACCAATACTGAACAATTACAATGTGTCTTCAGAAACATACTTAGTTCGCACAATCGAAATAACGGCAACGATAAGTTGTTGATAGTTATTGAAGATGTTGATAGGAAACATAATGATGAAATAATTGAGACTTTAAATGAATTGAGAACATTTATTGATCTTGGAAAAGCTATTTTTATAATACCTTGCGATCTAAATAATATAGAGCGAGCATTTTATGATTCAGCAATAGATAAATCTAATGATATAGACGAGCAATATATACGTTGGAAGGCTAAAGATTTTTGTAGTAAAATTTTTTCTCATACAATTAGTCTTCCACCACAAGGTCAGCAAGACTTACGCCAGTTCTTAGTTAATAAAATAACTTCAGAAAGTCCTAATAATCCATTAAAATTACTTCTTAAGCAAAATGGTGATTTTGAGCAATTAATTGATGTTTTACTTGCTAACGCTATAAAAACTCCAAGAGAAGCGATAAATATATACAACAGATTCACTTTACAAATAGAGCATGCCTTAAAGTTAGAAAAAAACAGCTCAAGATTAAAAAAAGGGACGATCTCAAACAACATCTTACCGTATGCTCGCGTATATATGCTTTCTACTTTTTACGGATTGGAACAGCACCTTTTAAAATATCCTGAGTTGCCTAGTTGGATCATAGATAACTTTAGAAGTAGACCTGAGCATTATTACTTGAGAGGTGTTGACGAGACTAACTCAGAGATTAAGTTAAGTGAAGAAATTCCTAAGTATGCACAAAGGTATTTTAGAGATTTAATAAAAACAGGTGTTATTAGTCTTGATGTTGAAGAATTTGTTAGTAGAACAGAGGCTTATGATTCGCAACTCACTAAGGCATTTATTCATTTGGATGAAGTTTCTTACTCGGGAGAATTAGGAAGTGCTATATATGGGGATGTAGTTAGAAGTTTAAAATCTAGAAATATTCAAATGGTAACTGAATTACTTGAGAATGATCCTAAAGAAATTTCAATTGTTATAAGTAAAGTCTTAGCTAACATAAATTATAGCTCAGACTTTCAGTCTTATGTCCCAAGTTTAATTGATATTATTTTAAATGTTGATCCTAGTAAAAGAAAAAATATTGCTGATTTTGCACTAGAGCATTTTGATCGAGTGACAAATAGTATTTTGTATGCTTTTCCCGCTAACAATATTGAAACTATATTTTCTTTAGGAAGCTCCATTCAATCAAGAAATGCTAAGAAAACATATTTTAGTATCCTACATAAAGACCGAGCTTCGGTAACCGAGTATTGCACAGAGGAAAAAGTCTTTGAAATTGTTTTGATGTTGATTGGAGCAATAAATAAAGACAACAAATATGTTGATTCAGATATAAAAAGCCTTCTAATAGATATATCAAGTGTACCTGCATCTGACACAAATGAATTTGAACAAAGACGTCAGTTACTTGAAGTAATTAGGGGGATGGATGAAAAAACAATAATAGAGTTGTTTTCTACAGAAACATTAAACAGGTTCATTACGGACTTAGATGACTTTTATAATGAAAGTGAAGACTTTAGTTTTATAAAAGAAGATATTAATAGACTAATTTCAATTTTTATTAAAATTGAAAAGGCTAATACTCTAGACATTATTAACTTAATATCGGGTCATAAAATAAATGAACTTGATAATTGGTTTATCCAACTAGCTGGGTTATATGAAGAATACCTATACGAAAAAGTTGAACTAAATAAGATACACCAATCTATCAAAAGTAATATTATTGCTAATTATTTAACAGAAGATAATTATAGTAAAAATAGCGAATTAATTAATGACGCTATAGCCTTATTTGCAAAACTTGATGGCTATGGATTTACTAAATTTGAATCTAAAAATACAGAATCATTTCATGAATTAACTAAATTGTATAAAGAACTGATAACTTCTGATGTAGAAAGTGATTTCTTAACATTCATATATAGACTAATAGATAAACATGAAGAAGTTTCAAAATATACTTTTACTCATACTCTAATTGATTCTATTCAAGGTTTATTAGAAACGAACTTAGATAATAAGTATGAATCGCCAGAATTTTCTCGTTGTAAAGTTACCGCAGAATTCTTGAGTAGAAACGGGCGAGTATCTCGAATTAAAGATGAAAAACAGGCTGTGATGAAGGACTTTTTATTTCCTAAATTACAACGTCACTTAAGTCAAAATAAAGCTAATACAGATGTTTCAAAAGCTCTTTTCAGCTTTATAGAAACTCTTAATTATGATCCTAAGTTTGGTGATATCTTGGCTGGCTGGATAAATGATACTCAGTACCCTTTAGCGGCTAATGTCCCGTTTAGTCATTTCAGAGATTACTTAAGCGTCTTAAATTTAGTTATTAACAAAATATCGAAGGATTATTTAGAGTCAATTTTGAGACAGTGTTATAGCATGGTTACTAGTTATCCTAGCAATGAATCTCACACCCTTGACGTTTGGGACTGGATAAATAAAATAGCTCAAGTTAATCAGGAGTTACCACTGTTTGAAAATAGTATTATACCTTTCCTTATATCCAATTATGATAATAAAGAAAGTTACTTTTCAGGAAAAACAACTGAGTACGTCATAAGCTTTTTATCCCTATACTCTCCTTTTAAAGATGCAACAGAACAAAAAACGTTCAATAATTTTTTACTATGGGCTATGGACGAAGAGCCTAAATATTCGAGGTATTTAGAAAGTAATTTTGAGTATTTTGATATGAATCAGAAGCTTGAATGCACTTTGAAGGTCCATTCACTTAATAAATGGGAAGATATAGTCTCTTCATTAATAAATAATAGTACTAATACACAAGAGTTTATAAAATCACTAATTGTAGATGAAAATAACTATGAACTTGTAAAAACAATTTATTCGAAAACTTCGGATAAAATAGATTGGAATAAAATATCAGTCGAAGCAGTTAAAGATATTTCCGAATCTTTGAATTTTTCAGCAGGCGAGTTTATCAATACATTAGACAATGAGATTATCGCTCAGTTTGATGTTTCAGATATATTAGAAACGTTTGATAATTATTTAATTGAGTTATTAAAAGATAACCTCCCTAGAAAATTTTTAGCACTAGATTTAATTGATAAATTTGATGTGATTTTGGTTCCTAAATCAAAACTTGTGTATGCAATTAAACAGGAGTTTGTTGATACATGTGATATAAATAATAGTGTTGAAGAACTATCTAAAATTAGACGTTGGCTTAAAAAGCACGATTTAACGAAATATACAGGGATTTTAGCAAAGCTTAAATCAATAAAAAGTATCTCGGAACCTGATTTTGCTAGAAAGTTGGACTCGATTATTAAGTATTGATCAAAATATATTAGGTTGACTGTATCATTATACAAGCCGTATTATGTGGGAATAGTGTGGAATCAAATTTTTAAAAATAACATTCGAATCTAAGGTCAATTTCTGTAGTACTATTTACCGTAATAGCCCAACCTTAAATAGTATTAAGGACTACAGAGGGACTATTTTTTGATAACTTATGAGTAATTATGAGAACCTTTGTTTTTATAACTATATAATAATAAAGACGTTATTGAAGATGATAACTTATGAGTATGCCTGATTCTTCAGGGATGAAAATGCCGTTCTAAAATAACGCTGCATTAGCTGTACTAGCGCAATTTATTCATAAAAGCTTAAGTTTGTAACTTAAGCTTTTTTTATTTGAGCAGTATTATTGATTAGCTTGCAGCGCTAATTCTTATCTTTGACTTACCCATATACTGTCTTTCATTTCGTTGAGTGATTTTTTATTACATGCAACATTTTGATCACAGGTAATATTTGGCAATCTTGTGCCGGTAGAGGTAATACGCTTTCTATAGCTAGCGAGCATTGCATCTAAAGATGTATTTCTATGCAGGCCGTTTACAGTGACAACTTCAATGTTGTGAGATGCAGCTGATTTGAGTATGTTAAAAGTTTCAAGCGGCGTCTCTTCAATTGCTACATGTAAACTGGGTAAGTTATTTTTATCAAATGCTTGGTCTTGCTGTGCCTCGCTAATCCAGCGAACAATTTTTGTAGGGTGAGCTTTATAAACTAAAGTTAGCCAAGTATCTGCTTCTTGATAACGTTGTTTAGCAAGGTAGGTTCTGCCTAATAAAAAAGCTGCATTGGGTTGTCCTTTCCTCGCTGCTCGTTTTAACCACTTAATACCGTCATCTAAGTCATAAAGCTCTTCTTCTGTTAATAATAGCATGCCAGCTTTATATTCAGCCTCTCGTACCCCTTTAATGCCTGCTCTTTTATAAAATTTTAATGCCCTTGCTTTGTCTACCTCCGTACCAAAGCCAAAGTGATAAAACTTTGCTAACGTGTATGTAGCATTTCTATGACCGCGATTTGACGCTTTTTTAAAAGACTTGAAATAAGTAACGCACTCATCAGTCTTACATTCAGTTATTTGTAATGCGGACGTGTTAAACGCTAAAGTCAGTGAGGCTAAAGCTATTATTTTCCCTATGCTTTTTAACATGTAGTTCCCTTTAAAATAAGTTAATATTATATGCATATTTATAGCATAACCTAAATAAGTACTTAATGCATAGGCTGTTTTTTATGCGGTATGTGTAGAGTGAAAAATAAAATATCTTTGTGATAACTGACATTTTTAGAAAGTGGAAGAAGTAAAAATGAATTCAACTCTAGTTTATATTTATGATCCCATGTGTAGTTGGTGTTGGGGATATGCACCAATCTGGATTAAGTTAAAAGATTCGCTACCATTGCATATTGAGATTATGTATGGACTAGGCGGATTAGCGCCTGATAGTAATGAACCTATGCCGGCAGCAATGCAACAATTTTTACAACAAACTTGGCAAAATATTGCTCAGCAACTCGGTAGCCAATTTAATTTTGATTTTTGGACAAAATGCCAGCCAAGACGTTCTACTTATCCAGCATGTCGTGCCGCATTAATTGCAAGAGCTAGTGGTAAAGAGCAAGAAATGCTCTCGGCCATTCAACAAGCTTATTATTTACAAGCAAAAAATCCTTCTGATATCGACACATTGCACGAACTCGCTATTAGTATTGGCTTAGATGGCGATGAGTTTTTACAGCAAATAAACAGTCAAGGTATTGATGACTTGTTAAAAATAGAGATTGCCAAAATGCGACAGCTGCCTATTAATGGCTTCCCTTCCTTAGTGTTAATTAAAGGTAACCGCCACATTCCTATCCCTATTGATTATAAAAATTGGCGCAACACCTTTGAGTTAATATCTTCTGAGGTTTAGCAAATGCAGTATCTGCACTAAATATAGAAGGTATAGTCAGTAAAACTGCTCTAAAAAAGAATATTTTTGTAGTATCATACGGCTATAAAAATAGATTGTTTTTACTTGTTTACGTAAAAGCAAAAATAAATAAGGTTAACTATGACATACGCAGCAATTACTGGTTGGGGCAAGTGCTTACCACCCGCTATTCTTAGCAACGATGATTTAGCCACTTTTCTGGAAACAGATGATGAGTGGATCACCTCTAGAACTGGCATGAAAGAGCGAAGAATTTCTCATGTTACTGTAAGCGAATTAGCGTATGTTGCCTGTGCTCGTGCATTAGCAGCTGCGGGTAAAACAGCTGAAGATGTAGATTTAATCGTATTTGGTAGTACAACCTTTGACCAGCTTTGTCCTAATGCAGCCTCTAATGTACAGCGTTTATTAGGCGCTGAAAATGCCGCGTGTATGGATGTAAGTACAGCATGTACAGGCGGTATGTATAGTTTAAGTGTCGCCACATCGATGATCAAAAGTGGCGTGGTAAAATCTGCACTGATTATCGGCGCTGAAACTATTTCACCGATTATGGACTGGAATAATCGTGACGTTGCGGTATTATTTGGTGACGGTGCTGCGGCACTGTACTTAGAAGAAACTACTGAAGAAACCGGTGTTATTACCCAAGCTTTAGGGTGTTACGGTGAGTCTCGTGATATTTTATCGGTAGAAGGTTGGGGTATGAAGTATGCCAACAAAGGCCGAGTACTTGGGCAATCTAACTGGGCATTCTTAGGGCAAGAAATATTTAAGAAAGCAGTTGCAGGTATGGCACAAGCTTGTGAGAAGGCTATATCACAAGCACAGTTAAACGCAGAGCAAATTTCGAGTGTTGTACCTCATCAAGCAAACTTACGTATAATAGACACCTTAGTAAAACGCTTAAAAGTGGATAAAGATAAGGTGTTTGTTAATATTCATAAATACGGCAACATGTCTGCCGCTACAACTTTGGTTGCCTTTGTAGAAGCAATTGAAGAAGGCTTTATTGCGAAGCAATCTTATGTGCTTCTTCCTGCCTTTGGTGGCGGTCTAACTTGGAGCGCACATGTTGTAAAATGGGGTGACAGAGCACATGCCCTAGCTACAACAGATATCGACTTACCTGAATGTAATAAGTCTGGCTTAGAATTAGTTCAAGACATTATTGCTTCAAAGTCACAATAAACAAGTATTTCATTAATCTGCCGATACTTTGGTGTGTCGGTTAATCTCTTTATATAAGGATCTTTATGCGCTTTTTATCGCGTCGACTAATTTTGCCAAATGATTTAAATTATGCCAACTCATTATTTGGTGGCAGAGCATTAGAGTGGATAGACGAAGAAGCGGCGATCTATGCTATTTGTCAACTTGAAACCAATTGCCTAGTTACTAAGCATATTGGGGCGATTAATTTTGAATCTCCTGCTCAACAAGGTGATGTAGTTGAATTCGGTTTATCAACTAAATCAGTAGGTAAAACTTCAATTACCATTACATGCATGATGCGCAACAAAGTCACTAAAAAAACGATTTGTTTAGCTGATGATATTGTTTTTGTACAAGTTGACCCTATTACTAAAGAGCCTATTCCACATGGAAAAACCTTAGCTTCATTAACGGATCCATTTGCAGAATAGTTTATTCGCATAACCCTTAGCACAAGATATTTTTCGATAAATATGGATCTTGATCAAGTGCTAAGGTGTGTGGTTGTTACTCAGGAAGTTCGATTATAAATTCTGTATAGCCGGTGATAGCAAAATAGCGAATTGATTTTTTTAAGGTTATTTTTTTAGCGATAAGCTGCGAATCGCGATATATTTTTACTGTTTGCTTTTCACCATTTTTGTCACTTTCATAGCCATGAAGTGGATTTTTTCTAAGGTTATCAAACTCAGTTTTCATTATTAATTTCATATTAATGCTTGTGCTTTTACCTTAAGTTTGAAGCTTTAAGCTATCAGTTTAAAGATAGAATTTAGTTGAGAGCTTGCTATTGTTTTTGTTTTGTCTGAAAGCTTAAAACTGACAGCTTACCGCTGCTCTTTTATAGTTTATTAATCTCTTTTTTTACGTCATAGCCTTCATCAGTAACAATTTTTTCAAGTACTTGCATACGCTCTTCAAGTGTTTGAACTTGTTTCATCATAGCGATAGCTTGTTCTTTAGTTTGGCTGTTATTATTTAATGTTTTTTCTTTAAACTCTAAATGTTTTTTGTACATGTCGAACATGACGCCAAAACCAACAGATATAAAAACAATTGCAACAACCATTGCTGTGCCAGACATAAATAAACTCCTTTCAAAATATTAAAACACATAATTTAAGCATAGCGTATCTATACATAAAAAAGCGGTAATTAACTTATTATACAAATTGATATAAACAATCGATCATTCTAAAGCGGTTTAAATATCCAGTATCTACGTTGCTTTCAATCCCAATAGCCTGCTATTGCTCTAAGAATCAATCAAGCGCCTTGCTACTGAAAATTTATCCTCGTTTAAAATTGATCGATTCATTAAGTCAATTGGTATTAGCTATGATGTTATAGATTGCCAATAGCTAATAAGTAATGAAATATTAATCATTAAAGAGACCATTGAGCTCCTGTTTAGCTAAATAATTATCCATAGTTGAACGCAATAGTTTATAAAGTAAGATTGAACCATCAATTTCTTCTTTTCGATTGGTTAAACTTTCAATATTTAGCCCTAAAGGTAATTTGTAGGGTAATACTGCGTCTAATATTTGCACTAAAGTATTACTGCAAATTCTTATAGATTCATACAATGGGCGCTCTGCATTTAAAATACGTAAACTTGTTGCTTCAGGTACGCTAACACCTAACCATTCAATAAACTCTAAGGTTTTCTTACTGCCACAAGGTGAAAATGTTAAAATTATTCGTTGAGGTTTTAAACCTTGTTGCTGACACTCAATAGCGTAGCGCGTTAGCATATCAATGGTTGCTTGCGGATTATAAATGGCTTGCGAGATAAAAAAATTACAGCCTTGCTGGTGTTTTTCAATTAGCTTAGCGTGTTCATTACCTTTATTGGCATGACGCTCGGCAATGGTTATACCGCCAATAAAAAAATCATTTTCATTCGCCACTAAAGTTTCATACGCTTTAGTTAAAGGTAAGCTAATATTATTTTGTCGCGAAGGGCTACCAACCAGCACAATGTCGCGAATACCATACTCTTGCCAGGCCTCATTTGCCCATTGATTAAAATCATCTCCGTTCGATTGCACAACACTTTTATAAGTGATCACCGGTCGGTTTGACTTCTGTTGCAGTAGAGAAGAGTAAAGTCTTGGATCATGTGTTGACTTGAATGGAAAAGGGCGTGGCTTTGAAGTACGAGAATCTTCATTTTGAATGTCGTAAACAATTAAACCGTCAAAGTCGATATCGTTAACACGTTCGAGTAATTTATCCGCTATGGTAGAAACTTGATCTATCGGGGTATCATTTTTGGGTGGTGTAGTACCAATAAAGTACACACCTCGATTAATGTCGTTATATCGTGCTCTTAACTCTGAACCGTTTTTCACTGCGTTGCTTCTTATATAGGGAGAATAAATTGTCTTTTAGGCTATTAATACTACCTTGTTAGATAATAAAAATCTTCGCTACACTAATAATTATTTTCTTAAATTTATAGCATTTTCTCATAAGGGGATTAATGAAGTTAATAAGGTTTATATCGACGACACACGATCTATCTGTTCGAGAATATCTTCTTTATTTTTTAACAGTTTTATCGCATTAAATAAATTATTTGCTTGCGGATAACATAGTTTTAAATACCGCAACCACTGCTTTAAACGGCTTGAAAAATAGAAACTTTTATCACCTTGCAGCTCTAATTCACTATAGCGTTTTAATAAGTTACTTAGTTCAGACCATGCCATAGGATCTTCATTAAATTTAATAACATTAGCTAAGTTTGGTAACGCTAATGCGCCTCTGCCTAACATTAGGTTTGGGGTTTGGCTTTGTCTGATGCAATTATCGGCATCTGTTTTATTCCAAACTTCGCCATTAGCAAATATTTCTATATCGTATTTTTTTCTAATATCTGCAATAAAGTGCCAATAAGCAGGAGGGCGGTAACCATCTTGTTTAGTGCGGGCATGAATGGTTAATTGGTCAACATTTGCTGATTGCACTGCACTAACAATTTCATCTAATTTAGAAGCATCAGTAAAACCAAGTCTTATTTTCGCTGATAACGTAGGGCTATTGCCAATTGCGTCTCTTATCTTCGTCATTATTTGATGAATTTTTTCAGGCTCATTCAATAATACTGCGCCACCTTTACTTTTATTAACTGCTTTAGCGGGGCAACCAAAGTTTACATCGATACCATGCGAGCCCAATGAAAGTGCTCTAACGGCATTTTCAGCCATCCAATCTGGTTCTTGCCCGAGTAATTGCATTCTTAAAGGTGTGCCACTTTTTGTTTTGCAGCCGTAGTCTAATTCGGGACAAATTTTTCTAAAAACATGCTTAGGTACTAATGAATCGACCACACGAACAAACTCGGTAATACAAAAGTCATAATTATTTAAAGATGTTAATAAATGTCGCATTAACTCGTCGGCTACGCCTTCCATAGGTGCGAGGATAATTTTTTTTACGTGAGAATGATCTGAGCTAGGCATAAGTTAACGGTTGTCGTGTTTCTGATAGTTGATTGGAAATTATGTGCAATAACTTTAAAAGTTAATCGTAATGTTTTTATAAATAGTGACTAGGAAAACGGTGATAGTAGCGATTAACATTTAATGCTAATTTGCTGAATATCTTCATGTGGTCATTCAAGAGTGAGATAAGGTGAAAATAATGTTGGAGTCAAGGGTCGACTATTAGTCATTAGCAACAAGTTATCAGCTACTCGAAATCAATTATTTATAAAAGCTGTAGCGGGTATGATAACAACTAAAAATAAGAAGAGTACTTATTTTATCTTCTTATTTTTAGCTGTAGATAGGTATTTGTAGATAGGTATTTGTGTTAAATATTTTTATTTAAAAAGTTAACGACGTTTTTCATGTATTCTGCATGGTTTTCAGGGTCAAAAAAGCCATGACTTTCACGACGAAACTTGTGCCAAGTGTAAGGTTTATTTGCATCATCTAAAGCAGATTTTAATCTTACTGAATGTTCAAAGGGTACTTGTTCATCTTGTTCGCCATGAGCTATAAATATAGGGATTTCGATACGACTAACGTTATACACAGGAGACATTTCTCTGTGGATTGCAGGGTCGGTACCTAAAGTATCTTCTAAATAAGCCTTACCTCGATAAAGTTTTTTAATATTACCTTCATCAAACATTAAGGGTAAGTCATATACACCGGCATAACCAATGGCACAGCGATAAGTATTAGGATATTTAATGGCACTTTGTAATGCTGAATATGCGCCAAAGCTCCCACCCATGATACAAGCCTTATCTTTGTTCGCGAGTCCAGCACTAATGGCCCATTGATAAGCCTCAAAGATGTCTTGCTGAATAGTATCTCCCCAGTGTTTAAAGCCAGCATGATAAAATTTTGCGCCATAGCCTGTAGAGCCACGAAAATTAACTTGTAAAACCGAATAACCATTTAAGGCTAAATATTGCACTTCATCGGAATACTCCCAATCATCTTTAGAATGCGGCCCACCGTGAACTAAAACTACTAGAGGCGCTATTGTGTCAGCTGATTTTGTTTTTGCTTGAGTAAAGTAACCTCTTATTTTAAAACCGTCAGATGACATAAATTCAATCGGGTCAGTGTAAGCGAGTTGCTGCGGCGATACATTTGGATAAAACTTAAACAAGCCAGAAAGTTTATTATTGGCTAAATCAAAGATATAAAACTGACCTGCTTCAATATCTGAAGATACACGCACAATATAAACATCACCTTTTTCCGTACGACTAGTAATATCAATTCTTTGATCTGGAAATGAAGCGACTAGCTGCTTGAATACTTGTGCTTCTTTTAATTCATTATTGATTAGGTGATAAGTTGGAAATCCATCTTCTGAAGCAACGGCGTAAACATTTTTTTCATCAGAGGTTACTTTTACCTGACTGACATCAACGCCACCGGGGGTAAAAATAGCGCTCATATTACCATCGCTTAAATTTAACTTAAAAAGTCCTGACTTATCTTGCTGAAAATTATCTACAACAAATAAGTTTTCACCAGACTCATCAAATGTTAATGGATAAAAATTATTACCAAATTTTTCAGAGGCTAATTCATGCCACTCATCACCTTTACGAATATGAACTTCAATTTCATTTTGTTTGTTAATCCCTGTAACTAGCTTTGCATCGCCTTGTGCATTCGTGACGAATTTTGCATTGGCAACAGGAGTTCCTATAACTTGTTTTTTCGAACGACCATTATAAATGTTGAGTTTATATAAACCGGCAAAATTACTTCCCCACGGAGTAGAGCTAATTAGAATGTTCTTTTCATCATCTGGCAGCATATCAACGATATTTGCCCAGCCCTTTATTTGCTTCTTCTTTTTAGTGCGAGTGCCAAGGGTATTATCAACATTACGATACCCATAAATTAACTCGGCGCTGCTGCCATCAATATTTACAGCAAATAATTCGCCATAGTAACTAAGCTCTTCCTGCCAAGGCTCACGTTGAAATATTTTAAATACTACGCGTTCGTTATTTGCCCAATGATAAGTGCCTACTTCATTTTTACCAGGTAATTTAGAAGCACCCACCATTTTCATTGTACTGCGTGAAATAAATATGAGCGCCCGTTTGCCATCAGAGTCCATGGCAACAGCTAAGTGTTTGCCATCAGGCGATATTTTTACATCTTGATACTTTGCTCGTTGAAATAAGTGTTCCCAACCTTGTGCGTGTGCAGCAGCCATTGTTAGGCATAACACTATGGGTAAAAAGATAGCTTTCATTTTAAAATCCCTGTTTTTATTTATTATGTTGTACTGATCATTCCTATGTTAAAAATAGGTTAACAAGTTATTGTTCTTTCAGCAAATAATTGGGTAATTTTCAATAGATAAAATTTGATGGAATATGCTAAGGAAATACGAGTAAATATTTCCTTAGCATATTTTTAGCGCTTATGTAGTGTAAGGTCAGCACCTTTTATTACTTGTGGTTCTATGAAGATAAAGTTAACCTGAATAAAATTGAACATGTAACTTTATGTAAAGAAACTCCGTATAAATATAAAAAAAACAGAGTAAAGTGTTAAAAAATTGAAATTTATTTTCGTCGTGTATGGTCTGTGTAATTAGCTATACTTATTTATGTAGTGTTAAACCAATAAAATAATATAAAAGGAATACAGTATGAAATTAATTAAAAAATCATCAATAGCAGCTTTATTAGGTATATTTGCGTTAACTGTAGCAGCAACGATGCCAGCTAAAGCTGAAACAAACCCATTTGCAGTGCAAGATGTAATGACTATTGTTTCTGCCGATGACCACGAAAAAGGTAAATGTGGTGAAGGCAAATGTGGCGAAAGCAAAATGAAAGACGCAGCCAAAGGTAAGTGCGGCGAAGGCAAATGTGGCGAAAGCAAAATGAAAGGCGCAGCCAAAGGTAAGTGTGGCGAAGGCAAATGTGGCGAAAGCAAAATGAAAGACGCAGCCAAAGGTAAGTGCGGTGAAGGTAAATGTGGCGAAAGTAAAATGAAAGCTAAAGCCAAAGGTAAATGTGGCGAAGGCAAATGTGGCGAAAGTAAAATGAAAGCTAAAGCCAAAGGTAAGTGCGGCGAAGGTAAATGCGGTGAAGGTAAAGCTAAAGGCGCAAAAGAAGGCAAGTGTGGCGAATAAGCTCATCACTAAATAAGCTTAGTAAAATAATAAAAACCACTTCATTCGAAGTGGTTTTTTAGTTTTAATAGTAGGTAAATCCATAATCTTAAGGAAGTATAAAATGAGCAATAATGTTGTGATCACCGGCGCTAATCGAGGAATAGGCCTCGCTATGTGTATGCACTTTAAAGCACAAGGAGATAAGGTTTTTGCCTTATGTCGTAACTCGTCAACCGACTTAGAAGAGCTTAATGTAAATGTTATTGAAGGCATTGACGTAGCCAGCGATATTGGGGTTGAAAATATGGTTGCAGCATTAAGTAATGTTGATATTGACGTACTTGTGTGCAATGCCGGTATTTTAAGAGATGAAAGCTTATCTCAGCTAAACGTAGATACTATTCGCGAACAGTTTGAAATTAATGCCTTAGCACCGTTAAGGGTTGTTGCTACCTTACAAGCAAATTTAAATGAAGGGGCAAAGGTTGCACTTATTACTTCTAGAATGGGCTCTATTAGTGATAATACCTCAGGTGGGCGTTACGGCTATAGAATGTCGAAGGCAGCATTAAATGCAGCCGCTATGTCGTTGAGTCATGATCTTGCAAGTAAAAAAATTGCTGTTGGCATTTATCACCCCGGTTATGTACAAACCGAAATGGTGAATTATGGTGGCGACATAAGTGCAAGTGATTCTGCTAAAAAATTGGTGGGGTTAATTAATCAACTTACTCAAGATCAAAGCGGGGTGTTTAAACACTCAAATGGCAGTGTTTTACCTTGGTAATATTGACTAAGAGTGCAGCTAACGCAACAAAGCTTTTTAATGCTAATCATATAAAAATATGGCAAACCGTTCAGGCAATTCCCCTTGGAAAAGTGGCTAGTTATGGACAAATTGCTGATTTAGCTGGTTTGCCTGGACGTGCACGTTTGGTTGGTAAAGCACTGGGCGCAGTTCCCAAGAACGGTTGGCGTGGGCGTGAGGTGCCTTGGTATAGAGTGATTAATTCACAAGGTAAAATTTCTTTTGCACCAGGGAGTGATCATTTTGATCGACAACGTAACTTATTACAAGATGAGCAAGTGGTGGTTCTCGGCGCTCGTGTGCATTTAAAAACCTTTCAATGGGTGCCTGATTTAGCCGAGTTACTATTTACGCTAGATACGTAAGTTAATTAAGCGATATTTGTAGTTAAAAAAATCATATACCCGAGGTTCATAAATCAAGAAGTGAGCAAGGTTATTAAAAGATATTCATTAAATGCAGAATTACCGTTCTAATAGGCTTATAGCTAACCAATGTGGCGAGGATTTGTTCGTGTGCTATTTGGGCTAGTTATAGGCGTTTTTTGATTTAACCTTAATCTGAGAAAGTATGAAAACAGGTCAGTTAGCTTGCCGTATTTGTTGTTTAACGAAATTAGAAGACATTAGCTATTAGCCTAGGTAGAGTAAGTTAATCTATTTTTTTCGTGATGATCCCCAAGGGATCAACGTTTAAATTTCATTTACAATCAAATGTATACTGCTATTTTTTTAGAATATATCGCTACTTTGATTACCCTTTGACTTTATTTGGAGCTAAACATGAACCGTAAATTACTATCCTTTTTGATTTCATCAGCGCTTAGTGTCTCGGCTTTTACGACCGGTAATGTGCTGGCATTTGAGCAAAATACGACAGACGCTATTGCCAAAGATTACCAACAGCATTTAGCCCCATTATGGGATCATTTCCACCGTAATCCTGAGCTGTCATTAATGGAAACTAAAACAGCAAAACGTTTGGCTCAAGAGTTAAGTGCAGTAGGATACGAAGTAACACAAGGGGTTGGTGGCACAGGGATTGTCGCCATGTTGAAAAATGGCGCCGGTCCAATGGTGATGGTAAGGGCTGATATGGACGGCTTGCCTGTTGTAGAGCAATCAGGTTTAGCTAATGCTTCAACCGTGAAGATGAAAGATTGGAACAATGAATTAGTTGGCGTTATGCATGCCTGTGGTCATGATGTTCATATTACGAGTTTAGTAGGAACGGCGCGCTACATGGCTGAAAATAAAGATAAATGGTCAGGCACGTTAATGTTAATAGGACAACCAGCGGAAGAAAAAGGTCCAGGAGCTTCTGCAATGATGGCAGACAATTTATGGCAACGTTTTGGCCAGCCTGATTACGCTTTTGCATTTCATGTAAGTGCCAACTCAGAGGCGGGTAAAGTTATTGTTGATGAAGGCTCACCTTACGCGGGCGCAGATACGGTTGATATTACTGTGCACGGTATTGGTGCTCATGGTGCTTCACCGCATCAAGGTAAAGACCCTATCGTTATTGGGGCGCAAATTGTTAACAACCTGCAAACCATTATTAGCCGTGAATTAGCACCTCGATACGCTGGTGTAATAACGGTTGGGGCGTTTCATGCCGGCACTAAGCATAATATTATTTCTGATGAAGCTAAGTTACAGTTAACTGTGCGTAGCTTAACGCCTGAAGTGCGTGAACAACTGCTTAGTGCAATTAAACGAATCGCTATCGGCACAGCACGAACTGCAGGTATGCCTGAAGATAAGTTGCCAGAAGTGGTGGTGAGTGAATTCGCTTTTCCGCCAACCTTTAATGATCAAAAGCTAGCTAAGCGCTTAAAGGGAGTACTGACTGAGAAAATGGGCGCTGATGCATTGCTCGAACCTGCTGAAACGGGTATGGGAGCAGAAGATTTTGGTTTCTTTACCACAGAGCCTTATATCCCGAGTGTGTACTTTAAAGTCGGTGGTACGCCAAAAGCAGATTTTGAACGTGCGGCTAACGGTGGCGCGCCTGTGCCAAGTCATCACAGTCCACAATTTAAAATAACCCCAGAGCCTGCAATTAAGTCGGGCGTTGAGGCAACAGTACACGCATTGCTTGATGTTATGGCAAAGTAGTCACTGATAAAGCTTGGTAACAACAGTAATAACAGTAACATCAAGTTGTTACTGTTGTTTTTACATAAAAAAGCCCAGTCAAAAACTGGGCAAAATAGGGAGAAATCTTGTAAATCAAAAATTAACTTTTATCTATTACCTGGCCTTGTTGTAATAAACTTTTACCGTTAATCGCAATTTTTCTTGGCTTTAACGCTTCTGGTATTTCTCTTTCTAAATCTATATGTAATAAGCCATGCTCGATAAATGCACCGATAACTTTAACGTGGTCACCTAATTGAAACTTACGTTCAAAGCTTCTATCGGCAATACCTTGATGAAGAAACTTGCGTTCAGCATTACTGGTGTTTCCCGTTTTTGTTCCGGTAACCACTAGCGTGTTTTGTTTGGATTCAATATCAAGCTCTTGCTCTGCAAAGCCGGCTATCGCCATAGTAATGCGGTATTGATCTTCTGCAAGTAACTCAACGTTATACGGAGGGTAAGAAGATTGTTTGTCTGCTCTTGATGCTTTGTCGATTAAACCAGCTAAGTGATCGAATCCGATAAATGAGCGGTAAAGTGGGCTGAAATCTGTAGTTGTACGCATAATTCATATCCTATCTAAGTTTAGCAATATGTTGTCTCTGTCAATTTTTTTCGGATGCTAAAACCAGCTAATGCTGCGGATTAATACACCTGAAATTTAATCTTTCAGAGTTTAATTGTGCCTTTCAATATTGAACAGGCGGTTAATGTAGACCCTATCGGCGACTACATTATTAAAGATGGGATTAATGAATATTATTTCAAGAGTAAGTTTGATTATTTTTTAAATAAAATTATTTTAAAATAAACGGGCTTGCATTAAGTTATTGATACTTAATAGATAAGTTGGATTGTTTTTTTACTATTATTTTTAAATAATATTAAGACGTTATAATAGCGGTTAAGAGAAGTCATAGTAAGGGAATGGCAAATTATGACGACCCTTACTATTTTATTCTTAAAAAATTGCTACTCTGAATTTGCGTTTGTTGTAAGTTCAGCTGGCTTAACAGCTTGGCTTATGGATTTTAATTTAGTGAGTGCAGTTTCATAATCTGGGTGTTGAGAAATATTCGCGACTAATTCTTTGTAGGCTAATTTACCTTCGGTATCAATAATAATAATGGCACGGGTTAGCAGCCCCATATCTTTAATCAGTAAGCCATAGTTATGACCAAAATCACGCCAAACTGAGTCAGACAAAACCCTGATATGATCTACCTTCTCTGTTTTGCAAAAACGCTTTTGTGCAAAAGGTAGATCATTGCTTATGGTTAGCATTACAACATCTTTTGGTAAGTTTTCTACTTCGTCATTAAAACGTTTGGTTTGTATTGAACAGACACCAGTATCTAAACTAGGCACCACAGAGATCAATACTGACTTGCCCTTGAATTCACTTAATGTTACTGGCGAAAATGACTCGGTGACGACTTTAAAGTCAGGAGCTTTATCACCCACTTTTATTTGGTTGCCCAACAAAGTTACGTACTTATTACCTGCCATCACTAAATTTGTTGTTTCAGTTAATTCCACATGAGATGTTTCGGCAGCAGCTGAAAATGCAAATACGGAGCTGAGTAAGGCAATTGTTGGTAATGTTAAAATTTTCATCATTCGATTATTAACTTAGGGTAAAATAGAAATCAAGCTTACCTATGTGATGGAAAAAATGCGAATTAATCGTGTTTTATTTTTAATATCCAACTATGGTTTAAAGTAGTGGTGCGAGCTGAAATGGATTATTGAGTGACTAATTTTCCCTCAATTCTTTACTCAAAAGGGCTTACGCGTAGTTTTTTGTTTTTTTCTTTAGCAATCTTGGGTTTTTCCGTTATGACAACTTCATTATTGATTTGTGACGACTCTACTGTAGCGCGCAAGCAAGTTGCACGTTCTCTGCCAATAGGCTGGGATGTCGACATAACTTTTGCCACTCATGGTGTTGAAGCTATATCGGCCATTAAAGAAGGTAAAGGGGATATATTATTACTTGATTTGAATATGCCAGTAATGGACGGTTATCAAGTACTAGAAGCAATAGTCAAAGAAGACCTACCGACTTTAACTATTGTTATATCGGGTGATATTCAACCTGAAGCTTATAAAAGAGTTACCGCTTTAGGCGCATTAGCATTTATCAAAAAACCTATCGATAAAGATAAACTTGCTTCGGTTCTTCAATCTTATGGCATTTGTAGTAAAAATGACATTTTAACTCAAGAAGTAGCTCAAGAAGTAGCTCAAGAAGTAGATGAACTATCCTTGAATAACGCAACGCAGCGAAGTGCTAAAGAAATAAATATCGCTGAAGTTACAAATCCAAAAGTAGCGGTTAGTTCAACAAGCGAGTCATCACAACATCGCGAGTCTTCTGCACCATTAATAAATAGTAAGTTAATTGATTGTTATCAGGAGATAGCAAATGTAGCTATGGGGCAAGCAGGAGATTTATTAGCACGTTTGTTAGGTGTTTTTGTGGTACTTCCTATTCCAAATGTTAACTTTATCGAAGTTAGCGAGCTTATTATGGCACTGAGCGATGTTGAGGATAAAGATACCACTTCGGGTATTTGCCAAGGCTTTATAGGCGCGGGTATTTCAGGTGAAGCTTTACTTATTCTTAATGACTCAAGCTTTAAAGATATTGCCTCATTAATGAAGTACGAAGATTCATTTAATGATTCACCAAATAACACTTTTGATAAGACAGTTGAATTAGAACTACTTATGGACATGGCTAATATTCTTATCGGTGCCTGTTTAAATGGGATTTCGTCGCAATTAGATATGTCATTTAGCCAAGGCCACCCAGTGGTATTAGGCCAACATAGAAAAATTTCAGAACTCATCGATACTAACACTGAAAAATGGAAGAAAACGCTCGCCATTGAAATAAGTTATGGTATTGAAAATTACGCCATTAAATGTGACTTACTGCTGCTTTTTACTGAAGCGTCAGTCGCAACATTTAATAATAAAATTGCTTATTTATTGGATTAAAAATGTCAGGCCAAGTAGAACAATTAAATGAGTTACATTGGATGATGGAGATGCTTCATAACATTGAAGTAGGCTTAGTGGTAATTGATCGCGATTACACCATTCAAATTTGGAATGGTTTTATGGAAAACCATAGCGGATTATTACCACGAAATGTTAAAGGTAAATCTGTTTTTGATCTTTTTGAAGAGATTCCTGAAGACTGGTTTCGGCGTAAAGCTGAATCAGTATTTTTATTGAAAAATAAAGCTTTTACTATTTGGGAACAACGTCCATACGTTTTTAAATTTAACAATTATCGACCAATCACTGGCACTGCAGAGTTCATGTATCAAAACACAACGTTTATTCCACTAATTTCGTCAACAGGTGAAGTTACTCATTTATGCTTGTTGGTTTATGATGTAACGGATAATGCAACCCATAAAAAAGAATTAGAAAAAGTGAATGCTGACCTTGCTTTATTGAGTCAAGTTGATGGTTTAACTTGTTTATTTAACCGTAATTATTGGCAAAAATGTATCGAAACAGAGTTTAAACGTTATGTGCGACACAGACAAACAAGCACGTTAGTAATGCTCGACATAGATAATTTTAAAATGGTGAACGATAAATATGGTCATACTGTTGGCGATTATGTGCTTAAACATTTAGCACAAATTATTAGTGAACAAGTACGTGAAACCGATATTACTGGGCGCTACGGTGGTGAAGAGTTTGTTATTTTTTTATCGGGCACTTCATCAAGTGATGCGATGATATTTACTGAACGTTTGCGTAAAACGGTTGAATCTTCCGTTTTTATTTATAATGATATTGAAATTAAGTACACCATAAGTATTGGTATTGCTGAGGTACTACCAGCTTTAGAGTCTGTATCGCAGTGGCTTGAAAATACTGATAAAGCGCTATATGAATCAAAAAATAATGGCCGAAATAGAGTTACTGTTTATCAAGATTAATACAAAACACTGAGCGTTTTAATTTTCAAATAACCTAGCCACTAAAACTTAACAGTGGTGTTAAGACTACCTATTTAATAAAAATATGCGCAACCACTAACTCATTGAATTAGAATGAGCTTTAGTGGCATTGAGGTTTGAAATACAATATATTTTAAATTTTATACCAAATGTAATAAGTTTTTGACGATTTAAATCGCCTTAAAATGATCAATTATTTATTTCAATTGGTATTATACCTGACTGCTAAATAACGTAATATTTGGCTTATAAAAATCGCTATTAAAACACCACAAGCATTAGCGAGCATATCTAACCATTCACCGTAGCGATTAACGTAAGGTTGAATTACTTCAATTAAGCCACTCCAAGCAATAAAAAATAACGCAAAAGCTAACCAATATTTTGGTCGACGTATGGCAACAGGCAACATTAAAGCGCAGTAACCAATGAGGTGATGTGTTTTGTCACTGCCAGGTGCTGCGGGTAAATGTTCTACAGGGAACAGAGAGCCAAGCGTTATAAGTGCAAGCACTAATAACGTAAGTGCTCGCCAATATTGCTTATTAATGTTTATTAGAAACGTTAGCATTACTTTTTCTTATAAACCAATTTGCCATCTACCCATGTTTTATCTACGGTTACTTGCCAAATATCTTGTTCTGGCATGGTGAAAATGTTGCGGTCTAATAAAATAAAGTCAGCTTTTTTTCCTTTCGCTAAACTACCAATAATATTTTCTTGATGACCAGAATAAGCGGCATCTATCGTAAAGCTCCTGAAAGCTTCCAAAGGCGTCATTTTTTCATCCGCAAACCAGCCACCTTGTGGACTATTTGTATGATCTTGACGAGTAATTGAGGCGTGTAGACCAAAAAATGGGTTAGGCGATTCAACCGGAAAATCTGAGCCTGCGGCAATAATTGCGTTGGCATTTAATAGTTTTCTCCAAGCATATGCACCTAATATTCTTGTTGGCCCAAGTCTTTCTTGTGCCATGTTTTTATCGCTAGTAGCGTGGGTGGCTTGCATGGCCGCAATAACATCTAACTCGGAAAACCTTGGTATATCTTCAATACGCAACACTTGAGCATGCTCAACTCTGTGGCGCAAATCTTTAGTTTTAGTGGCTTTAATATATTTTTCGTAAGTATCCAGCACAAGTTTATTGGCGTTATCACCAATGGCGTGACTATTCACTTGAAAGCCTAAACGCATGGAGGTATCCACTAAATTTTCAAACGCTTTTGGGGTATTAAGTAATAAACCTTTATGGCCCGCATGGTCTGAGTAATCTTCAATTAAAGCCGCGCCACGACTCCCTAATGCGCCATCGGCTTGAATTTTTACACTATTGAAAGTGAACATATCGTCTTTACTACGATATTGTCCGTTATCTAATGTTTGTTGCCAATTAGGCGATGGTAAATACAACATGGCATTAACGCGAATGCTCATGGCATTTTCTTGGCTTAAGGCTTTAAATGCATTGAGGTTATCGGTATCAATGCCGGCGTCATGCACGCTGGTTAGGCCAAAACTGGCAAGAGAGTCCATTGCTTTAACTAATACTTGTTTTTGTTCTTGAACGGTTAAAGGGGCGATGCTTTGATTGATCAAGTCCATGGCGTTATCGATAAAAACACCGGTTGGCATACCGTTTTTATCTTTAATAATTTCACCGCCATCAGGTGATAGAGTGTCTTTAGTGATTCCCGCCAATGCCATGGCTTTAGAGTTAGCCCAACCTGCATGGCCGTCAACACGTGCAAGCCAAACAGGTTGATCAGGAAAATATTTATCTAAACTTGCTGCGGTAGGAAAAGCGTTACTTGGCCATTGGGTTTGGTTCCAACCTCGGCCTTGAATCCAGGTTAACTGAGTATTATTTTTAGCATAGTTAAGCGTTTTATTAACTGCATCTTGAGCTGAGGTAGTATTAACTAGGTCGGCTTGCAATAAACTTAAGCCGTAGCTTAATATATGGCCATGAGAATCAATTAAGCCTGGGATCAGGGTTTTACCTTTGCCGTCTATCACTGTGATGTTTTTTGCGTTGGGTAATTGTTCTTCTGAAGAATATATTTTATCAATCTTATCATCAGTAAAAGCAATCGCGCTAAAACGTTCAAGGCTTTTTCCGTTAAGAGTATATCCTTGAATATTAGTGATTAATGTCGTTTGCGCAACAACTAATGTTGGCGACATTGTTGCTAGTAATAACACGGTTTTTACAGCACTTGATAGAGGCTTCATCATACTTCCTTGAATACTTAAGTTGCCAAATACTAGCATGAATAAATTAATTTATATTTATTTTTGACACACTATTTATAAGTATATAAAACAAAATAGCAGACACTAAGGTCCGCTATTTAAACGTATCGTTTGAAGCAATTTTTATCACGTTATTTATGTTCTTTTTCTGGTGCTTATAGCGTATTAAAAAGTGTATTAACTTATATGATTAACTCATGCTTTAAATCGTGCGAGTTGCCGTTGCTGGCGCTATCAATGCCGCCTTACGCGCAGGATAAAGCACGGCTATTTGCCCAACAATAAATAAGGCAATTACACCAAAAGCTATCAATTCAATACCAATAGGAGATAAATTAAAGGTATTGACCAACCACATATTTAGCCCAATAGCGCCTATACAGCCAATAATATTACCAAAGGTAGAAATAATAAAATTTTCCATCATAAAGTAACGCATTATTTGACCTTTTGTCGCACCTAGAGCACGTCGTGTGCCAATTTGTTTAGTGCGTCGATTAATACTAAAAATAGCTAAACCAACAATACCAAACCCTGTAATTAAGGTTAAAGTTACAACGACAGTGGTTAATATTTTATTGGTAGCATTATGTTGTTGATAACTGCGATTACGGGTATCTTCTGTGGTTGTTACTCGGCGAATTATGCGTTCTTTATCACTTTGTGCTAGCGCTTTTTCTATAATCGGCATTAACTCGTCACGTCGTCCTGCTTCGGTGCGAATAAAGTAATAACTGCCTTTAGACTCCCGTTGAAAGGGCACAAGCATACTGCGCTCTACACCATCCCAGCCATTCCAAGGGGCTTGAAGTGTTTTTACAATACCGATAATTTGCATCGGTTGTGTTTGAGATATATACACAGTTTTGCCAATCGCTGATTGCCAGTTATCAGGATACAAATTTTCAGCAAAAGCTTGAGTAATAATCGTTTTAGCTGGCCAAGTTGACTGTCCGTCTTTACGTATTTCTACATCGCCTTGTTTAAAGTTATTACCTGCAATAAGCGTTAGACCTAAGGCGTTAATGCCGTGATCATCTACCATATAAATGGCCGAGCCAACAGCATCTTTATCTTCGCCTGATTCATGCTGCAATGCCATTGACCAACCGCTACTACTTAAAGGCACGGCATTAATTTGAACTGCATCTATAACCCCAGGTGTGTTACGGATCATGTGTAAATCTGTTTGTAAGTGGGCTTGAATATTATAGTTTTGCCCGAAAATAGTATTGGTTAAATAGAAAGTGTTGGCTTCGTCAATACCACTTTCACGTTGCATTTGTTGCTGGCGGTCTTGGATCATAAAAATAGCATTAACCATAATAGCCATAGTTAAGGCTATTTGTAGAGCAATAAGTAGCGCGCCTATTTTATTACGCGCTAAAGCTCTTAGTATTAGTCCAGTTTCTAACATAATAATTTCCTTTTTCCTTAAAGCTTATTGGCTTTTAAGTTGTTGCGCGGGTTGAATATTACAAGCACGCCACGTTGGATATAAGCCAGCGAGTATGGTGGATAAAAGGGCAAGTGTTACCGCGAGTATTGCCATGTTAATGTCTAAGGTTGCTAAGTCTTTCATGTAATCGCCATATAAGCCTTCAACGCCTTTCAAACCTAGATAAGCGAGTATTAAACCTAGTATGCCGCCCAATATACCAATGCAAGCTGACTCGATTATATATTGGCTAAAAAGTGTTTTTTTACTGGCTCCTAACGCTTGTCGTAAGCCAATTTCAGGCGCTTTTCCTAAGAATTTAGCCAGTAATAACCCTACGGTGTTAAGTAAACAAACCAATAAGAACATAAAAGACATTGCCATCATCATTTGAGCATCATCAGCAACAACTTCTTGAGATTCTAACCACTGCATAACGTTGCTTAAACGGTTGTCAATCGGGCGTTGAAAGCGGCCAAACTGTTGCTGCTCTTGTACATAAGCATTGAGAAACTGTAAATAATCCTCTTTGTCTTGCTGAGTTTTTAACTCAACCCAAAACTGTGTCCAAATACATTCAGAAGCGAGGAATGCTTTAAAGCCATCTCCAGTAGGTTTCCAACAATTGGTGTTGCCAGAACGGGATATTTTCTCATCTGCAATTAGGTGAAAAGGCACAAATATATCTTCAGATTCGTTAAACGCGCCAGTGGTAATATCATAAAACCTTGGCTTGGGTTGCCAATGATCAATCACCCCAACGATCCGAAACATATTTCCTTCAAGCTTAATCGACTGACCAACCGAGTTTTTGCCGCCAAACAGCTTGTCGTTGGTTTCTTTACTCAATACCACGACAAACTCTTTACTCTCATCGCTTTGATTCGACCAACCACCGCCATAAATAAATGGCACATTAAACATAGTAAAAAAGTCAGCGGAATTAGCTCTGCCATTAACAATGAGTGGCAACATTTCAGGATCTGCTGGCTCAATCACACCAAATGCTTGTGCTTGCACATTTTGTCGAAAGGCTTTTTTAGCACGCATTAAATTACTTGAGTCGGTATAAGTTAGCTGATCAGGCGGATTTAAACCGTCGTCAAATGGGTCGTTTACATCCCAGCTATCAAGTTGCACATAATATAATTGCTGACTTTTTTCGGGAATAGGGTTTGCTGACATTAAGTAATTTACAGTCACAGTGGTCATAGCGGTGCCAATACCTAAACCAATCGCGCAAATCATTAATAGGCTAAGACCCCAATGACGAGTAATACTTATCCAAGCGAGTCGTAAATAATAACTAAACATAGTGTTGTCCTTGTTTGGGCTTAAAACGCTTGAATTATTTACGCGCTAGCTTGATGAATATTAGCGACAACATCTAACTCGCTGACTCTGCCATCTTTAACTTGAATGGTGCGCTTTGCCCGAAGCGCTAATTCTGCATCATGAGTTACCATGATAATTGTTGTGCCTTGTTGGTTAATTTCTTCGAGTAAAGTAAGCACACCTTTGGCCATTTCAGAATCAAGGTTTCCGGTAGGTTCATCGGCTAAGAGAAAGCGTGGGCTAGTAGCTAACGCTCGGGCAATCGCAACACGTTGTTGTTGTCCACCAGATAATTGACTGGGTAAGTGTTTCATACGAGAAGCTAGTCCAACGCGCTCAAGGTTTTCTTCAATTCTACGTTTTCGTTCGGCGCTATTAAATCCACGATAACGCAGCGGTACGTCGACATTGTCATAAAGGTTAAGATCTGGGATCAAGTTAAAACCTTGGAAAATAAAACCTATTTTTTCATTTCGCATTCTTGAACGACCATTATCATTAAGTGTGCCAACGTCTTCGCCATCCAATAAAAACTCACCATTGCTGTAGGTTTCAAGCAAACCCGCAATATTTAAAAAGGTGGTTTTACCTGAGCCTGAAGGGCCAGTAACACTGACAAAATCTCCTTCGTTAACTTGTAAACAAAAGTCGCGTAATGCATGGGTTTGAATATCAGCGGTTTGGAATATTTTATTTATATTTTTCATAACTAACATGTTGAATTCCCTTATCTATAATGAGCAGTTACCTGCTTGTTTGGTCTGCATTTATTAATAAAACCTAAGTACAGGTGTTATCGGTTAATAGCAAAATAATTGATTTAGGCTTCCCTAAATGATTAACGTTTTAGCTACCACGCTATTCACTTAGTAAAACTTGATTGGCGGCATTGAAGGTATCTGTGCCAGAGATAATAATTTGGTCACCTAGTTGTAAGCCTTGTAAAACTTCTACATGACTTAAACTGCGTGCGCCTGTGGTTATTGGCGTTTTTTCAGCTAAACCATTACTCACTTTATAAGCGAATCGGCCACCACTGCTTTCTAAGAATTGTCCTCGTTGTACTTGTAAAACATTTTCTTTGTACTCTAAAATTATTTGGGTATTTAAACGTTGGTTTTGTCGAAGCTTTTTGGGTATTTCGTTTGTAAAGCGTACTCGTCCAGTAACCTGGTTATTCAGTATTTCGGGGGAAATTGTTACTAGACGAGCACGAAAGGGCTGTTGTTCAAATTGAATATTTACTTCCATACCAATAGCGAGATCGTCTGCGTAGCTTTCAGGGATATCAATCTCAACTTCAAACTGAGATAAATCGACTATGGTTAAAATCGCTTGGTTTTTACTCAAAAAGGTTTTGTTGTTAGCACTTAAATTACCGACGATGCCGTTAACAGGTGAAGCGATATTTAGACCATTAACTTGGCGCTGTAACTCTTGAACTAACAAGTCTTGACGCCTAATGTCTAACTGTAAAGAGTGACTGTCGAAGTCTGAACTTTCGATATTAAGAGCGGCATCTTGAACTGCATGTTTATGTTGTAAATTGGCTTGCTCTAACTCATCTTGGGCTTTTTCAAAGTCAATTTGGCTAATGGCACTTTTGCTATAACCTAAATCAGCTCTGCGCTTTTCTCTATTAGCTGTAATGAGCTTTACATTGGCTAAATCAACCGCTTTTTGATCAATCAATCGTTGCTTTTTTGCTTGAATTTTTTGACGATCAAAGCTTGATTGCAAACTCTCTAAGGTTGTTTGTTGCTGAAATAAACGACTATTTAATTCAGGGCTTTCAAGTTTAGCGATAATTTGCCCTTGTTCAACCTCGTTACCTGCTTCTATCAGTAAAGTAATCGTGCCATCTGCGGGACTATAAACGGTAGGACTGACCGCTGCTACAACGCGACCTAACACCGAAATATCACGAATAAATTCGCCTTGCGATATGGTGGCAATTCGCACGCGATCTAACGCGATTGATTGTTCTGCTTTGCTCCAACGCGATGCTGAAGGTGCTACTTGCCAGATAATACTCGCAATAATAATTGTGGCTAATATTATAGTTAGCCAACGTTTTTTGGTCGGTGTGTTTTTTATTATTTGTATATCTTGTGCACTGGTGTCTTTAATCGACATGATTTATTCCCCCCGAATATAAAATCAGTGCTTAAACCTAAAGCAAAGCCATTTGCTAAAGTGCACTGATAATTACTAAGTCGCAGGTAGTAGAGAAAAGGTTTAAAAGTAATGAAAATAATTTTTATTATAGGAAGGAGGCAGTGTTCTAAAAATTAAATAATTAACGGTTGCTAGACGCTCAAAAGCTATGGAGAAGCTTTATCGATTGTTACTGTAGTAAGTTTTATTATGTTTAGAAGCTATGCGTTAGCAATTAAGCTGAAATTAAAAGCCAAAAACTAAAAACCCAAGGTATAAATTAAAAAACTTTACAGTTTTGAAATTAATATGCCGTAGATAACGGCTTAATTTTTTAGTTTATTTTAGCACTTAACTTATGTCGCCATTGGCGGAATGCGATTAACAAGAGTAGTGACAGAGGAATGGCAAAGTCAATTATGCGAGTATAACGGGCATATGGAGTAAAGCCTGTAACTAAAGACACTTGTGCTTTAAGTACCGCTTGTTCAAATTGTGGTATTTGTTTAACGATATTGCCTTGGTGATCAATAACAGCGGTAATACCGTTATTGGTAGCGCGCAAAAATGGTCGACCAAATTCTAAGGCACGCATTCTAACAATATCTAAGTGTTGATGCGGACCGTGTGAGTCGCCAAACCAAGCATCGTTACTTACCGTTAGCAGTAAATCAGTTTGCTCAGTAAAGTTAGCGCTTAATTGCTCGGCAAAGGCCACCTCAAAACAAATTAATGGCAGTAAATGCAAGCCATTAGCGATTAAATTCTCTTGAACATAATCACCACGACTAAACGACGACATTGGCAGATTGAAAAATGGCGCTAATGGTCTTAACAAATCGGCAAAAGGCACGAACTCACCTATGGGCAATAAGTGGTGTTTAGCATAACGATTTTCATTATTATATTGATAACTGCCTTGTTTATCTTCGGCAAACTTTTTACCTAGTACAATTAAGTTGTTGTAATAGTTTTTGCTATTAATGTTGTAGTCAATAATGCCAGAAATTATCGCGCTATTATTAAGTAGTGCTGAACTTTCTGCTACTGCTAAAAAGTCTTGAGCTTGATTACTTGGCTCTACCGCTGTAATGGCGGATTCGGGCCAAATAACAATATCTGCAGGGTAATGTTGTTGAGTCAGCTCTAAATACTTAAGCATAGTAGGCTGAGTTAACTCTGGCGCCCATTTTAGCTCTTGTTTGATATTACCTTGTACCATTACTGTGTTTGCGGTTTGGCCTGTTGGGCTAACCCATAAGATATTTTGAAGCAATAAACTGAATGCGGCAATTGAGCCAAGTATGGCGAGGTTTAGCTTGCGATTGTATTGTTTAATAACAGCAACAATGGCAATACAAATGATAATGACCAACGCACTGATGCCTTTCTCACCGATTACTGGCGCAAATACGGCTAACGGGCCGTCAATCTGGCTGTAACCTAAAGTGAGCCAAGGAAAGCCAGTAAGTAATACACCGCGTAAAAATTCGCTTAATAACCAAAAGGGTAATAAAAGCCAGAGGTTAAGTTTGTTTTGAGCAGAAAAACGTGCGGCTAAGTAGCAAGCAAGGGCAAGAAACAAAGCCAAATATAAGCATAGTAAGACCATGAGTAATATTGAAACAGGTAGGGGTAAACCGCCAAACTGATCAATACTAACATGCACCCAACTTATACCCGCTGAAAACCAACCAAAAGCAAAAATAAAGCCCTGTTTAGCCGCAGCTTTAGCTGATTTCCCTTGAACTGTGTATAACCATGCAGGTAATACTATTGCTACAAGCCAGTAGTAAGAAAAAGGCGCGTAGCAGAATACTAGCGCTAAACCCAAAAAGAAGCTGAGTATATTTTCTTTAGCAGTGATGTTGCTAATCATTGATTTAAAGAATCTAGTCAGCATAGAGGTTAGTCAATGACTTTACCTGTAACAGCGTGATCTTTAGGTACAGTAATCTGCACTGTTTGAATACGTCGATTATCAGCGGCAGTAACTTTAAAGATAACTTTATTAATGGTGATTTTTTCACCTTTTTTCGGCATATGTCCAAAGTGTTGAATTATAATACCGCCGATAGTGTCAGCGTCACTTTCATTGAATTGAAAATTAAAGTAATTATTAAAGTCGGTTAAGTCGGTTAGCGCTTTTACTTGGTAAACTTGCCCAGCAAGGTGTTTAATATCTTCTTCCATGGCATCATCGGTTTCATCTTCAATTTCACCAACAATTAGCTCGAGAATATCTTCAATAGTAACGACACCTGAAACTCCGCCGTATTCATCAACAACAATGGCCATATGGTAGCGTTGTTGGCGAAACTCTTTTAACAGCGGGTCAACCTTTTTACTTTCAGGCACAATAATAGCAGGGCGAATAACTTGCGATATGGTGAACTCATCTTCTGATTGATTAAAGCCATAAGCTAATAAATCTTTCGCTAAGAGAATGCCTTCAACGTCGTCAATATCTTCATTAATTACCGGAAACCTTGAATGACCAGACTCAACAATCACGGCTAGCGATTTTTCTAGCGGATCATTAATATCTAGGGTGATCATTTGTGAGCGTGGGATCATAATGTCGCGTACTCGCATATCAGATACGATAAGTACACCTTCGATCATTTGCTTAATGTCGGGATTAATTAGTTCACGATCTTCTGCATCGTTTAATGCATCGGTCAGTTGGTCTGTGCTTTTCGATTCTCCGGTAAAAACTTGCACAATTTTGTCCAAGATAGAAACATTCGAAGAACCGTTGCTAGAGTGGGGGTGATCGTCGCTCATAGAGCCTTTTAAAATCCTAGTTTGTTGAATTTACACAATGTAAAACAGTTACTTCAGTTTGTAACTGAACGTGGTTAAATTCAAGTATTAAATTGTAGCTTTAACGCTTTAGCAATAATATCGCTAAGTCGTTCAAGCACTCGTTAAGTATATTTTATTAATTTATTTCGTAAGGAGCAGCAAAGCCCAAACCGGTAATTATTTTTGTTTCTAATGCTTCCATTTCATCTGCTTCGTCATCTTCAATATGGTCAAAGCCTAATAAATGTAGGCAACCATGTATGGTCATATGTGCCCAATGTGCTTGTAAACTTTTTTGCTGTTCTATTGCTTCTTGCTCTACTACATCAACACAAATTACAAGATCACCGAGCAGATCGAGCTCAATACCTTCTGGCACTTCAAATGGAAATGAAAGCACATTCGTTGGTTTATCTTTACCTCTATATTGATGATTAAGTTCGTGGCTCTCATCAATATTAACTAACCTTATGGTTAACTCAAAAGGCCTTTGGTAAGAGGCGAGTGCTGCTTCAGCCCAGAGTTGAAAGTCAGCTATTTCTGGAACGGCTTTAGAGTCACAAGCTAACTGTAAGTCGACAGTGATAGTGGCAGGGTTATTTACCATGCTTTTTTTCACTTGTACTTTCGCCTGAACTCTCAGCTGAACTCTTACCTGAGCTTGCATCTGTGCTTTCACTTATGCCTTCACGTGATAAAGGCTCTGCTTTTTGTTGTTCGCGGTACTGCTGCTTTTCAACTTTTAAGCGATTTTCTTTTTGTTCCCAGGCATCATAAGCTTCAACTATGTGGGCCACAACAGGGTGGCGAACAACATCTTTAGATTGAAAAAAATTAAAACTAACCCCTGGAATGTCGACTAATACTTCAATCGCATGGCGCAGGCCTGATTTTTGTCCGCGCGGTAAATCAACTTGTGTGATATCGCCAGTGATCACGGCGCGCGAATTAAAGCCAATACGCGTTAAAAACATTTTCATTTGTTCAACGGTAGTATTTTGGCTTTCATCAAGAATAATAAAAGCATCGTTTAGCGTTCTACCACGCATGTAGGCTAATGGCGCTACTTCGATAACGTTACGTTCTATGAGTTTCTCTACTTTTTCAAAACCTAGCATTTCGAATAAAGCATCATATAAAGGACGTAAATAAGGGTCGACTTTTTGTGATAAATCACCAGGTAAAAAACCAAGTTTTTCGCCAGCTTCTACAGCAGGTCGCGTTAGCAATATACGTCTAATTTCTTGTCGCTCTAATGCATCTACTGCACAAGCAACCGCTAAATAGGTTTTACCGGTACCGGCAACGCCAACACCAAAGCTAATATCGTTAGTTATAACGTTTTGAACATAGCTTTGTTGGTTTTCATTTCGAGGTTTAATAATACCGCGCTTGGTTTTTATTGTTACCATTTCATCGTATTTAGCATCAATTTTGCTTGGGGCAGCTTCTAAAGCGCCGGCATCAACAATGGCTAAGTGCAACATTTGGGCTGTAATGGTGGTTGATTTACCTTTTACTATTTCTGTTTCTAGATAAAGGTTAATTAACAGCTTTTTAACGGCATCGGTATTTAAGCTTTTACCGGTTACTTTAAATTCATGGCTTCTGTAGCTGATCTCAACCCCCATTCGACGTTCGATGGTTTTAAGGTTGTCATCCATTGGGCCGCATAAGTTTGCCAATCGATTATTATCGGCGGGAGATAATTCAAAGTTGATACTGGTATTTTTACTCAATTGCTATTCCTGAGAACTTTTAAATTTAATTAACATGGCAAGTATTAATTATTTGCCATGTTTAACTATTAATAAAGATATTATTTAAGGCGTATAAGTTGCTACACCAAGCTCATTCACTGAGCTATTGTTTTGCTCTGCTTGGTGATGGCTATTGGCTAAAATGTCTGCTGGCGAATGCGCGATACGTAGGCCCATCTCACTCTCTTGACGTACTAAATCGCCACGCAGTGAGTTAGCGTAGACATCGGTTATTTTTACATCAACGAATTGGCCAATAACGGTATGTGGTGCAACAAAATTCACAATACGGTTGTTTTCAGTGCGGCCACGAAGTTCCATTGGGTTTTTCTTTGACGGTCCTTCAACAAGGATGCGCTGCTCGGTATTAAGCATATTACGGGCAATACGCAATGCTTGTTGGCTTATACGGTCTTGCAGTATTTGTAATCGTTGTTTTTTAAGCTCGTCGCTAATGTCATCAACCATGTCTGCTGCAGGTGTTCCTGGGCGTGCGCTGTAAATAAAGCTAAAGCTTAAATCAAAATCTACCGCTTTGATCAAGTTCATTGTCGCTTCAAAGTCATCATCAGTTTCGCCTGGAAAGCCAATAATAAAGTCAGATGACATACAGATGTCAGGGCGCACTTTTTTCAATTTACGTATTTGAGACTTGTACTCTATAGCGGTATGGCCACGCTTCATTTGCGTAAGGATTCGGTCTGAACCACTTTGAACCGGCAAGTGTAAGTGACTTACAAGTTCAGGCACATCTGCATATACGTCGATAATATCATCGGTAAATTCAATCGGGTGCGATGTGGTGTAACGAATACGGTCAATACCATCAATAGTGGCAATTAAGCGTAAAAGCTCAGAAAAACGGCAAATTGTACCGTCATGTGAATCTCCGCGATAGCCATTCACGTTTTGACCTAATAAATTAACTTCGCGCACACCTTGCTCAGCAAGTTGAGCAATTTCATATAAAACATCATCTAATGGACGACTAACTTCTTCACCACGCGTGTATGGTACAACACAGAATGTGCAGTATTTACTACAACCTTCCATGATAGAAACAAACGCGGTAGCACCTTCGGCTTTAGGCTCAGGTAGGCGATCAAATTTTTCAATTTCTGGAAAGCTTACGTCAACAACAGGGCTTTTATCGCCTGTAACTTGTTGGATCATTTCCGGCAAACGATGCAGGGTTTGTGGACCAAAGACCATATCTACGTAAGGTGCACGTTGACGAATAGCATCACCTTCTTGTGAGGCAACACAACCACCTACACCAATAACAAGATCAGGGTTGCTCACTTTTAGGTTTTTCCAACGACCGAGTTGATGAAAAACTTTTTCTTGTGCTTTTTCGCGAATAGAGCAGGTGTTTAGTAAGATAACATCAGCATCTTCTGCTTCTTCGGCTAGTTCAAAGCCATGGGTTGAGTCTAAAAGTTCTGCCATTTTCTGCGAGTCATACTCGTTCATTTGACAGCCCCAAGTTTTGATGTATAGCTTTTTACTCATTTATTCGCGCCTAATCTTTCTATGAATTGATTCTAGTTTTTGCTAGAGAATTTAAGGAGGCGTATTTTACTCTTTCTTTGCCTGCGATGCTAGCTTAGAAATACTCAACAGATAAATTGCCTAATGGTTACTTGGATAATTAATTTTTCTTAAGGGGATTGCAAGGATTATCTCACTACCGTTTTCTTGGTTGTCATAGGTATGAAACGATGCATTAAATTTATTAGCAACTTGGCGAATATAGTACATAGCCATTTCGAAATTTATTTTACTGTTAAATTGCGCAAAGCTTTGTTCATTGTTGGTGACTTTTAGCCAAATTTTTTCATTACTTATATTAACGCGCACTTCAAAGACCCCACTATTATCATTGATTATTGCAGCTAATATTGCTTCATAAATAATACGATAAATAGCACTTTGTAGATCATAGCGTACATCTTGGTCTTCAAAATCAAGGTGTAATGATATCAACACGTGATACCGCTTTTGAAAGTAATCAGCAAGATAAGGTAATGCTACTGTAAGTGAGCTACCCGATAAGCTACTTGGAGCTACGTGGCTGCTTTGTGTTAACAGCTCTTCTAAGCATTCTCTTATTAGCGACTGAGCCTGATGGTTGTCTTGTTCAGGACACACTGTTTCATTTTGCTTCTCAGTTGACGCTGTGATTAATGTTTGTATTGTCATTAATTTACGGCGAACAATAGACGTTGCTTGGCTCTGGTTACTCAGTTCATCGTTTAATGCTTTATGTATATTATTAATCGAGCGTGAACGTAAATATAACAACCAAAAGGTTAATATAATTATGCTGATAATGATCATAACATAAAATATCTGACTATTTGGGTGCCAATACCATGGATAAGATACTTTGATATCTGCATAGGCTTTATAATCATTCCATTGTCCTAAGCTATTGGTGCTCATAATTTCGATATGATATTCGCCAGATGACAAACCCGTTAACGTTAACTGTGAACCGTTAATATCATTCCAATAACCACCATTTATCTGATATTTAAATTGCTTATCTTGCCCAGGTCTAAAGTCTAAGCTTGCAAGTTCTAAAGTTACAATGTCGTTTGCGGAATCAATATTAATGACATCGCAAAGCAGTATAGCTTTACCAGAAACAATCGTTTTACTAATAAAGGTTTTGGTTTGTACTTTATCTTCAATAAGTAAAGGAACCTCTACGACACCACCGTAATGACTTGCATAAACTTTATTATTCAAAAGCACGGGTTTTTTGGCAAAAGTAAATTGTTCAGTGTTGGCCACTAGGTTTAGTTGATATGTATCTGGGTTAAGTCGATATAAACCTGGTCGTCCTGAAATCCATATTTCACCATTAATAAAGCTCATATAGCCGAAAGTAATGTTTTTTGCGAAATGTGAAAGTAATTCACCCGCTAAGTTGAAAATAAAAAAGCCATCTCCTTTAGTTGAAACAAAAACTTTTTCTTGGTACTCAAGCAAGGCGATAACCTTATTTTCGCCAAAACTATTTATCTTGGTTACTGATTTATCTTTAGTATCAACAATATTAATACCTGTTGGGGTGGCAACCCAGAGTTTATTATCTGATAAAGGTAAGGAGTCTATTACCTCTGACGAACTTAAGCTTTCTCCTAAAATATGATAGTCAATTTGCTGAGTTGCAATATTAAACTTGATAACGCCATTTTCATTTGTTGCTAAATAAAGTGCACCGTCTTTATATTTCATTGAGAGCAACAACTGATTGTTGTTAGGAAAGTTAACCCGTTCAACAGTTTGCTTAATGCTGTCAAATTGCCATAGGCCGTCAAATGTTGCGATGTAAACATTATCGCCATAGGAATAAAGGTCGGTAATTATTTTGCCATGTTCACTAAATTGATTATTGATGTCTTTTGGTAAAAATTTACTGTGCTCAGTTAACGATCCTAAACCACCGCCATAACTACCTAAAATCAAGTTCTTTTGATGTACAGTTAACGCAATGGCATTAAACCTGACATCAAATATTTTAGGGATATTCTTAGCGATAGATTGTGTAACTTTATTTATGCCAAGGTTCGATAAAACCCATAAAACGCCAGAGCTATCATGGAACGATTTTTTCACAAACGTTGCAGGTATTTTAGGGTAGTTATGTGGTATTTCAATTAAGTCAGATAAATGGTATTGGTTTATTACTCCTTTAATATCAATAGTAAAAAGACTAAGCATATCATTTGATGGAGTAACTGATGTAATTGCGTTTTTAACTTCAATGCTAGTTCTTTTTTGGTTATCTGTGAAGGTAATTAATTCATTATCCTTAGCTATTATTAACCTTGTTTCAGCAGCAGATATTGCTGTTGTTTTTCCTGCTTCTATCAACACTAGACCATTATCGACAAGGGTAAAGACCCCTTCAGAGTTTGCTATGTAGATATGTTGTTTAGTATGTAAGAGAAAATCAATTTGAGTGTTATCTGCTATTAATTGTGTTTCCTGTAATAGCGGATTGAATTTATAAAGCTTATTGTTGGCATTAAGGTAATACATACCTTGATGCTCCAGTGCCTGATAGACGCTATTAGAATCGATATCCGCATTTAATGGGTCTGCATTACCCGTGTTAGTGTCAAATAACCATAACTGATGAGTTTCTGTTGCTAACAGCAATTTATCGTCAGTAATTAATTCGATATCGTTTATCCAATTAAAGGGCAGTGGCCAATCTTTGTTATTGCTGTTAAAAACAATGTTATTTTTACTATCATTACGAATAAGGCCATTGGTGGTTGCCAGCCAAATAAAGCCTTTTTTATCTTGAATAATGTCAATGCTTTGTAATGACTGTTTACTCAAGCTATTAGCGAGAGATATAGCGCTAAGTAAACTGGTAAATACCATTAACAATGGTGCTAAAAAGCACCACTTTTTTGAAGAAGAACATTTAGATGTATTAGGTAATACTTTCTGGGGCTTCTTTGGGAGGGTGGCGTTCATCACCACAGACGGCAAAAACATTAGGCACTGTGTCTTCAAGTTCAGGCTTTTGTACCAAGAGATAAGTTGGTTTTCTTGGTGAATTTTCACTGCGTTTAATTGCCCATGCTGTTCGCACTTTTTCGGCATGTTCTTTTCCATACTTTACTTCAAATGCGGTGGCGATCAATTCAACGCCAAAATCATCCATCACCATGATGGCGTTATCATGGTAGCCACTTGTTGTATCAAAATCTATATCCACAGATAAAATTTTATTATTGGGTAATACTAAGTCTGCATTTAATTTTGATATAACGGCACGGTCTTTATGCGATTTTAATTGGCTTAGATTCGGTTTTTCACTTAAATCGTAAACGAGATTTATGTCCTTCGCTATTCTATTTTCTTTTCTTGAAACGCTCATTATGTATTCCTTTAGTGAGTTAATTTTTGATTGTTATCTCATCTGTTTTTTTAATACTATATTAGAAAGGTGATTTTTATAAAAGGGATCACTTATTATTTTTAAGGATACGTTATGCAGTGGGTTGAGGCATTGGAAAAAAAGGGTTTTAGCCAAATTGATAATTTTTTACCAAGACAGCAGGCAGAGCAATTAAGAAAGAAAATAATTAAAGCGAATCATATAAAAAAGTGGAATTTACTTACAACGCCGTATCGGCCACTGATGAGTGTTAAAGATAAAATATCTACTACCGTAATTGATAAACAAAGGCATATGCAGGCAACTAAAGCATTTAAAAGAGGGAAGTTTTCATTTTCTTTTTATCGCTCTAGCAATAAGCACGCTAAACAACATGGTCAGGCTGAGTTGCACCATGCCGTAGGGCAAAAAGTACTGCATTTACTAAAATATAAGGGGTTAATTAAAGGGGAGTTGCAAGACTCGTTTTTTGCTGAATACAAAAAAGGGCAGTTTATTAGCTACCATAGTGATGGCGGCGCGGGTAAATATGCTTTTATTTATCAATTGTCGACAGGGTGGCAAAGAAAATATGGCGGACAATTAGAGCTATACCCCCAAAAAATTAAATTTTATAAGCGTATTTTAACACCTAGGTTTAACAGCTTAACTATTTTAAAGTTAGCGCATCCAATGCCACATAGTGTGAGATTACTTAATAATCCTGCACATAAACATCGAATTACCATATCAGGTTGGGTAGAATAACTTAACCTTGATAAAGTATAAAAATCATTATGAATCAGTTCGATTGTGTAGTTGTAGGTGGAGGCATGGTGGGCGCAGCAAGTGCACTGTCACTTGCTGAATTAGGCTTGAAAATTGCGGTTGTTGAAAAGAGCGCACCAAAAGACTTTACTCCAGTGCAAGCATTTGATCTTCGAGTGTCTGCAATTTCACTGGCATCTGAGCATTTACTTAAACAACTGGGTGGGTGGCAACAGATTCAGCAGTGGCGCATGTGTCCATACAAGCGACTCGGTGTTTGGGAGGCAGAGCAAAGTTATACAGAGTTTGATGCTGCTGATATTAAGCAAACACATTTAGGGCACATTATTGAAAATAGATTAATACAACTTTCTCTTTGGCAAAAATTACAACAGCATAGCAATATCACTTTGTTGTGCCCAGAAACCTTAATCAGTATTGAGCAGAACTCATCAAATGTCGCTATAACGCTATCAAAGCAATCTATAAATGCCAAAATTGTGATTGGTGCTGACGGTGCCAACTCTTTAGTGCGTAAACTTGCACATATTGGTACTACTGGCTGGGATTATGCTCAATCGGCAATGTTAATAAATGTTAAAACAGAAAAAGCCCAGCAAGATATAACTTGGCAGCAGTTTTACCCATCGGGGCCTCTTGCCATGTTGCCTATGCCAGGAAATTTTGCTTCATTAGTTTGGTATCATGATAAAGATGAGATAAAACGACTTTCAGCGCTATCACCTCATCAATTAACTGAAGCGATCGCCAAAAACTTTCCTGCGCGTTTAGGTAAAGTGGAGGTTATTAATCAAGCTGCTTTCCCGTTAACAAGGCGACATGCGAATCAATATCATAAAAATCAAATATTGTTGATAGGTGATGCAGCACACACCATTAATCCAATGGCAGGCCAAGGGGTTAACTTAGGCTTTAAAGATGTTAAGGCACTACAGCATGTGATAGCTAAAGCGATTGGTAATGGTGAGACTTGGCACGAGCCTAAGGTATTGTCTCGTTATCAACAGCAACGAAGAACAGACAACTTATTAATGATGACAACAATGGATGCGTTATATTTATCTTTCGGACATGTTTCACCATTGGCAAAGTTGGCGAGAAATGCAGGATTGATGATGGTAAATAAATTACCAAAAGTAAAAAATAAAGCGCTAGCTTATGCGTGTGGGCTATAAATACTAAGGTGCTTGCTATAATAACCTGAACTCTGGATAAGCAGCACTTGCTCAATGCTCCCTTTTAAGCCATTTTCTGCGTTAAAACGTCGATAAATAGCGCGCTATTCATAAACGTTTTGCCTTGGAAATGGCTTAAAATGAAGCATTGATGATATCTATTCGTGATGTTCACCTGGCTATAGCATTTACTTTATTACCTAAGATTTTGGTTCACTTGAGTTTCAAGCACTCTTTATCCAGAGTTCAGGTTATAATAGTAAGCGCATGTAAAAAGTAATAATTAAATTAGATAAAATTTCAAAAGAAGTATACAAAGAGAGGTAATAAAAAATCTAGAATGGTGCGGAAGGAGAGACTTGAACTCTCACATCTTGCGATACTGGAACCTAAATCCAGCGCGTCTACCAATTCCGCCACTTCCGCATTTTCAGGTAGTAGTTTTGACAAATCAAAACTATATAACTAACTATAGAACATAAATAATAAAAAGTGGCTGGGGTATGAGGATTTGAACCTCAGAATGACGGGATCAAAACCCGCTGCCTTACCGCTTGGCTATACCCCAACTGAATACTTCTATTAATTTAAGTTTTTAACATTGATGGACTTTCGAATAATACAGAGAATAAAAGAAAGTGGCTGGGGTATGAGGATTTGAACCTCAGAATGACGGGATCAAAACCCGCTGCCTTACCGCTTGGCTATACCCCAACAATGTTATTTACTTTCTAATAAGTATCATGATGATAATTATTAGTAGAATGGTACGGGTCAAGAGACTTGAACTCTCACATCTTGCGATACTGGAACCTAAATCCAGCGCGTCTACCAATTCCGCCAAACCCGCATTTATTCTATTACTACTAAGAGTGGAAATGGTGGCTACACCGGGATTTGAACCTGGGACCCCATCATTATGAGTGATGTGCTCTAACCAGCTGAGCTATGTAGCCATTCCATCTTGCCTCTCAGCAAGTGGCGCGTATTATGCAAATCTGATCGCGTTACGTCAACCGTTTTTTATCAATTAAATAAGACTTTTTGTTTGTTTGGCTATTCAATGTGCAATTTGTCGGATATATGTGCAAAAAAGGCAATAAAAGATAAACTTATTAGCTAAAGAATACCAATAAGTTTATTTATAGCCATTAAATTATTTTACTTTATACGCTCACTTGCTACTTTAGCTAAGTGCGCTGAGCTTTTCTTTATTATCTCTAAGTTTTCATTTACGGTTTTTACGGGGAGTTTCCCTATTAAATACTCGCCAACATCTAAGGCATTTGACGTTGCCGCGAATGTAAGTAAGTTTTCTCCGTTACACTGAATGCTATCAAAAATAGATCTAACGGTAATGTTGTGAGATTTTAAATACTTTCGTAAACGCTTTTTGTCATTAATTGAGACATACTCACAAATTCGTAAAGACATGTTTTCATCAAAAGCTAAGCTTTGTGGTGCGTAAGATAATGCCGTAGCAAGTACTAAAGAAGCTATTAGTGTGGTTTTCATATAATTCCTAGGGTGTTGGTTTTATTTTATTGTTTTAGAAAGTTTATCTGGAAAATGAAATTTTGCCAGTTAGTGCAGCAAATGTTTGATAGTTTCAAATATTTCTGTTTCTATTTTAATGTATTTATGAGGTGCATAGTAGCGCTTAAACACTGCTTACAGGGGAAGTACGGATTAAAGCCAAGTTATAGCTGATATAATACCAATTGAAATAAATAATAGATCATTTTAAGGCGGTTTAAATCGTCAATAACTTATTACATTTGGTATAAGTGGAAAGTGTTCTTACCAAAAAAAAGAGAGCCGCAGCTCTCTTTTTCATTATTTAATAGTTAGGTCTTAAGCGTAAATATTAAACATTAAACATTAAACATTAAATCTAAAGTGCACAACGTCACCGTCTTTCACTCGGTACTCTTTACCTTCTAAACGCCACTTTCCTGCTTCTTTTGCACCTGACTCACCATTAAACTCAATAAAGTCATCGTAAGCAACAACTTCTGCGCGAATAAAGCCTTTTTCAAAGTCGGTGTGGATAACTCCAGCTGCTTGCGGTGCTGTAGCATTTTGCTTAACAGTCCATGCACGAACTTCTTTTACACCCGCAGTAAAGTAGGTTTGTAAATGCAATAAACCGTAACCTGAATTAATGACACGATTTAAGCCTGGCTCTTCTAAGCCCATTTCCGCCATAAATTCTTCGCGGTCTTCATCGTCCATTTCAGATAGTTCGCCTTCTATTTCAGCACAAACAGCAACAACAACAGCGTTCTCTTTTTCCGCTATAGCATGAACAACATCTAAATAAGGATTATTTTCAAAGCCATCGTCATTAACATTGGCAATATACATAGTTGGTTTGATAGTTAAAAAGTTTAAATAGGCAACGGCCGCTTTTTCTTCTTTGGTTAACGCCAAAGAGCGCACCATTTCACCATCTTCAACATGTTTAAGGATTTTTTCTAATACGGGAAGTTCGAACTTAGCATCTTTATCTCCGCCTTTTGCTCGTTTGGTTTGGCGTTGAATTGCACGCTCTGCAGTGTCCATATCTGCCAAGGCTAATTCTGTATTGATTACGTCAATATCATCAGCAGGATCAATTTTATTAGCAACATGAATAATATTATCATTTTCGAAACAACGTACTACATGACCTATAGCATCAGTTTCGCGAATATTTGCTAAAAATTTATTACCTAAACCTTCACCTTTCGAGGCTCCAGCAACTAAGCCAGCAATATCAACAAATTCCATAGTCGTTGCTAAAACGCGTTCAGGTTTTACAATGTTCGCTAAGGCATCTAAACGAGGATCCGGCACAGGTACTACACCTGTATTTGGCTCGATTGTACAAAAGGGGAAGTTAGCAGCTTCAATACCCGCTTTAGTTAACGCATTGAAAAGTGTTGATTTACCTACGTTGGGCAAGCCAACAATACCACATTTAAAACCCATGATGTTTACCTATTATGTTGACGCAATAATGTTTATTGCGCTTTAAAAGAATGTAGACGATTTTGTGCTTTTTTCACATCGTCTTTTTGCCAAATTTCAAAACAGCGCGCTGCTTCATCTATTGCTTGGTCTATTAAGTTTTGTTCTATTGCTGGCGCTTTGCCAAGCACATGTCCAGTGACGCGGTCGCGATGACCAGGATGATCAATGCCAATGCGTAACCGGTAAAATTCTTTATTATTTGCTAACGATGAAATAATGTCGCGTAAGCCGTTGTGACCGCCATGACCTCCACCTAGTTTGATTTTACAAACGCCAGGCAGCATATCAAGTTCATCATGTGCAACAAGTATGTTTTCTGCGGGAATACGGAAAAAGTTGGCTAAGGGAGCTACGGCTTTTCCACTACGATTCATAAAGGTGGTAGGGATGAGAAGATGAACTAATTGGCCAGCAATTAATCCTTTACCGTAGAGACCAAAATATTTTTTTTCTGGCTTTAGCGAGATGTTATAACGTGAAGCAAGCTCTTGAACAAACCAATCACCAGCGTTATGACGGGTTTTACTGTATTCGGAACCTGGGTTTCCTAATCCAACTACTAACTGAATCGTCATTTAATCGTTTACTCTGGTTATTCAAATTTCAGCTTGATAAATCAAGCGGCTTGAAAACTAAAAAGCTTAAAGGGTCTGTTATTAAACATGCCCTTTAAGCTTATTTCGGTGAGTAAAGTTAACGATTACTCAGCTGGAGCTTCTGTAGGAGCTTCATCTGCAGCTTCGTCATCTTCACTTACAACTTTATCAGCATTTAATGTAGCTACTGCTTGGTCATGATCTTCGCCTTTAGCTAGCTCATCAGAAGTAACACCTTTTGGTAAAGTGATGTCTGATAAATGTAAAGTTTGACCAATTTCTAAGTTAGCAACATCAATTTCGATGTACTCAGGAATGTCAGCAGGTAAACATGTAATCGCGATTTCATTCATATGGTGAGCCATAGTACCACCAAGTTTCTCTGCTTCTTCTTCATTTAAGAAGTGAATTGGAGCGTTAACTTGTACAGCATTTTTAGCATTGATACGTAAAAAATCTAAGTGCATTACAACTTGCTTGTACGGGTGACGTTGCATATCTTTTAAAAGACACTCAACAGGCTTGCCGTCAACATTGATTGTTAAAACGTGAGAGTAAAATGCTTCTTCTTGTTGTGCACGGAAAACATTTTTATGCTCCAATGTTAAAGAAATAGGCTCTTTGCCTTCACCGTAAATAATTGCTGGAACTTTGTTCGCGTGACGTAGGCGGCGGCTCGCACCTTTCCCTAAATCTGTACGTACTTCAGCGTCCAATGTAAATAAATCTGTCATGGTAATATCCATTATATAAAAATTAAAAGTTGTTACTTTTTGCGACCAAAAGCAACCTGTTACCTTCTTGCTTTTTAATCACTGAATATGAAATCAAGTGCAATTAGCTAAAAAAGGCGCAGCATGATAACACCCCAATGCAGTTATATCCAATATTATGTTGTTTAAAGTTCAGGTATTAATAATTAATTATTGTAGGCATTTAATTGTAAGTTATATTGCAGAGCAAGTGCTTTGTATTCACCATTAACTTTTAAATCTTTAATGCAGGTATCTAACTGGTTTAATAGCTGCTCTGGATCGGGGATGTTTTGAGAAAACTTTGACACGGTAAGGTAATAGTCTTTTTCTGCAATAAATAAATCATGAACCGTAATTTTATTTGTTACATCTAATTGGTTTGCATACCAAAGAATGGTTTCTTTTGAGTTAAGCAATAGTTCAAAACGTTGTGGAGAGGCTAGCATTTGACGAATTAAAGCTTTAAAACTATATCCGGTAGTCACTTCCTGCAAGGTTTTTTTACTATTGATAGCGTTTAAAATTTCAGGCGTATAAGTTAAACCAGAAAGGTGCCCAACGGTATAGTTATCTATGTCACTAAGTTTATTAATGACGATGTTGTTATCTTTTTTAGATGCGAAGGCATAAGTAGTTGAAAATATGGGCTCTTTACCATAGTAAACAAAAGCATTGCGTTCGTTTGTATAAGAGTAAACACTGACATCTATATCACCTGTTTGCATATAAAGATGCGTTCTCATTACTGGCAATGTTTTATATTTAGGTTGGTAAGCGGTATTTTTCATGCACATATTTATAATTTCTTTGCCAAAGCCTAGCTCAGGTAGGATAGGGGTGGAGAAAAAATAAGGCGGCCATTCAAGGTTATTAATATAAACCTCTTTACTGATGGCGAAGCTTGAGTAAAACACAAAAATAGCCATGTAAATAATTAGATTCAATTGTTTTAATAACGACATAATGTACCTTTTTTAAAGCAATACTAAATAAAAGTATTTTGTGTAGCCTTTATTAGTATATAAAGAGATGGTTATTTTTTACAGGTTGAAACTTAGAATAAGTTATTATACCCAATGTAATAAGTTATTGACGATTTAAACCGCCTTAAAATGATCGATTATTTATTTCAATTGGTATTTTATAACGTTTTATTTTGAGGTCATAAAAAAAGCACCCTAAGGTGCTTTACTCAATATTTGATTTTAAGTTTAAAACTTAAGCATCAAACATTGCAGATATTGACTCTTCATTACAAACTCGGCGGATAGCTTCAGACAACATACCACTTAAAGTAAGTTGGCGTACATTGCCAAGTGCTTTGATTTCAGCTGATAATGGAATTGAATCTGTTACAACAACTTCATCAATTACTGAATTTTTTAAGTTTTCAGCAGCATTACCTGAAAGTACCGGGTGAGTTGCATAAGCAAATACACGTTTAGCACCATGTTCTTTCAATGCTTCAGCGGCTTTTGCAAGAGTACCACCGGTATCAATCATATCGTCAACGATGAAACAATCTCGTCCTTTTACATCACCAATAATATGCATGACTTGTGCAACATTGGCTTTAGGACGACGTTTATCTATGATGGCAAGATCAGCATCTTCTAATAACTTAGCAACAGCACGAGCACGCACAACACCACCAATATCAGGAGAAACTACCACAGGGTTTTCGATGTTACGCGCTAACATATCTTCAAGTAAGATTGGTGTACCAAATACGTTATCAACGGGTACATCAAAAAAGCCTTGAATTTGCTCTGCGTGTAAATCAACCGTTAATACACGGTCGACACCTACACTTGATAAAAAGTCGGCCACTACTTTCGCTGTAATTGGTACTCGAGCACTACGAACGCGACGGTCTTGACGTGCATAGCCAAAATAAGGCATAACAGCAGTAATACGGCCAGCAGATGCACGACGAAGCGCATCAATCATCACGATTAATTCCATTAAGTTATCATTGGTAGGAGCGCATGTTGATTGAATAATGAAAACATCGGCACCACGCACGTTTTCAGTAATTTCAACACTTATTTCACCATCACTAAAACTACCAATCTTGGCTTCGCCTAAGGTGATGTATAAGCGATTAGCGATTTGTTTGGCCAGTTCAGGGGTGGCGTTACCCGCAAAAATCTTCATGTCAGGCACTGTCAGTTCCTCAGAAACTTTTGACATTTAAATTACGATACTGAATAAAACGGTATGTTAAATATCAGCAAATTATTTTATTTTTGCCAGTTTTAATGGCATTTATTTTAATTTCATCCGAACTTAATTGTCGTTTACCGCTGCAATTGCAACATGTAAGGGCGATTCATTTAGTCCTTCGGCTACGAATGATTCTATACCAGCAGGTAGTAAAGATTGTACATAGCACGCTTCTTGTTTAGAGCTAAAACGTGAGAAAATACACGCACCAGTTCCTGTCATCTGGGACGGCGCATATTCTATCAACCAAGCCAGTAGTTTGGCAACCTCGGGGTAGTGTTTTATTACCCAAGTTTGGCAATCATTGTGATAATTTTCGATGTTATCATCGCTGTAACGTATAGAGGGCGTATCTCGTGTTAAATCTTTCGAGGTAAAAACACTTTGTGTAGAAATACTACAATTAGGCTTTGATATTAAATACCAATAAGTTTTTGGTGAGGCAGGTGTAAGTTGCTCACCAATACCTTGTGCGAAGGCAGCATAGCCGTGAATAAAAATAGGTACATCGGCGCCAAGGGTTAGGCCAAGTTCAGCAAGTTGTTTAATTGTTAAGTTAGTTTTCCACAATGTGTTTAGAGCAAGTAATACCGTTGCCGCATTAGATGAGCCACCACCTAAGCCGCCACCCATAGGCAATCTTTTCTCTAATTGAATATCTACACCTTGATGGCAACCGGTAAAACTTTGTAATAATCTCGCAGCTTTAATGATTAAGTTGTCGTTATTATCAACGCCAGGGATAGGATTAAGCAGGGTTATTGCGTTATTTTCAGTGATCTTAAAAGCTAAGGTGTCGTGGTAATCGAGAAACTGAAAAACGGTTTCTAATTGATGATAACCATTGTCCATTCTGCCAACAATATGTAGAAATAAATTAAGTTTTGCCGGTGAAGGAAATGTTGTAAATGACGTTGTATTCAAAACTATCTCGCTAAGTTTTCCATGAGTGTATAACAATTTTAATCCGCAAATCGCCTTGGGTTATTGTTAATTGCTTTGCTAATTGAAACTGTTCAATGTGATGATATTTACTGTATTTTACTTGCCATACTTTATTGTTATAACTGCTCGTTAAACTTTCAGGTAGTTGAGTTTTATCGTGATAAACAACTTTATCAGAAGGTAAGTAAGCTAAGCCTTTCAACCAATAGCTCATTGCACGAGTTGGCAGGTTTAAACCGGTTAATGTGTATATTAACTCATCTAAATTTTGTGTCGCATAGCTTTGGCCGTCAACTTCTAAAGTTACGTTGTTATGTTGCTTTTTTAGAGATAAAACTTGAATGCCGAACAATGTTGATAAATTCAGCGACTCTGAGTTTTCAACAGCATTTTTTTGCCAATGCAATGTTGCACTTTGTCGCTTTTGCTCATTTATAAAGGCTATTTTCCCAGCAATGGTCCAACTCTTGAGCGCCGATACTTGTTTATTTCGAGTTTCTATATCCTGATTTTGTTGCTTATCGCTCACGGGAATATCATTAACACTACTACAAGCGCTTAATATGCCGATAAAAAGTAGTATGAGGAGTTGTTTATAATGCATAATTTTCCTGTGCTTATTGAACGGCATTACCTTCCTGTTGAGCTTTGAAACAATAACAAATAACGAAAACATATAACTTACATGCTTTCAATTTAGGCTGAACTTTCGTAAAATTATCGCGATTTTTCATTGCAGATCATAGGTTTTTTTCAAAAACTCACAGATAAACATATTAAATCACGTTGATAAACACATATTTAACCACAATATAGGCGTTTTAAGCGTATAATTAACTGCAATATTATTTAACATTTGTCTTGCTTTTTCCGGTTATTAACCATTTTTGGACTCAATATATTTATATGTCGATAGTTGCAGTAGGTATCAATCATAAAACCGCACCGGTTGCTGTTAGGGAAAAAATTTCATTTAACCCTGATAACCTGAGTTCGGCATTACAGGAACTGATCCACTCAGTAGACTGTAAAGAAGCTGCTATTTTATCAACCTGTAATCGTACTGAGTTATATATTGTTCAAGACGGTGATGTAACCTTAACTCAAGAACGTTTAGTACGCTGGTTAGAGCAACATCATAATGTACCAGCATCAACCATATCTCCCAGTTTATATTGGCATAAAGATCAACATGCAGTTAATCATATGATGCGTGTTGCTTGTGGTTTAGATTCTTTAGTATTAGGTGAACCGCAAATATTAGGACAAATGAAGCAAGCCTATAAACAAGCTAAAGCTGCTGGCTCAATGGCTTTGGTTATGGATAGATTGTTTCAGCGTACTTTTGGTGTTGCAAAACAAGTTAGAACCGATACTGAAATTGGTGCTAGCGCCGTTTCGGTAGCTTTTGCCGCTGTTAACTTAGCCAAACATATTTTTGCGAGTTTAGACAAAACTAGAGTATTGCTGGTAGGCGCTGGTGAAACGATTGAATTAGTTGCTAAACATTTGTATGAAAATAACGTTGGCCATATTACTGTTGCCAATCGGACACTTAGCCGTGCAGAAAATATGGCAAATAAATTTGGTGCTGATGTTATAACGCTTGCACAGATCCCTGAAATGATGGCCAGCGCAGATATCGTTATCAGCTCAACAGCCAGTACCTTACCTATTATCGGTAAAGGTATGGTAGAAAAAGCGTTAACCAAAAGAAAGCATCGACCTATGTTTATGGTAGATTTAGCGGTACCGCGCGATATTGAAGAGCAAGTTTCTGATCTTGAAGATGTGTTTCTTTATACTGTTGATGATTTACAAAATATAATTTCAAAAAATTTAGATAATCGTCGTAAAGAAGCCGTATTGGCTGAAGGCATAGTATCCGATCAATCGGCTAGTTTTATGTCGTGGCTTCGGGGCTTAAATACACAAGATACGGTGATTTCTTATCGTAAACAGTGCTTAGAAAGTCGCGATCAATTATTAGAAAAAGCGCTGCAACAATTATCCGCAGATAAAAATCCTGAAGCGGTTATTGCTGAGCTTGCCACTAAACTAACGAATAAATTTATGCATGCCCCTACGAGTGCTATTCAATCTGCTGCACAAGGTGGTCAATTAGATCGACTTGTTTATTTACGTGATATTTTTGATATTCGCCATCATAAAGAATAGCCATATTGTTTAGCTTTTTTCTGTTTTCTCTCAAAAAAGTAAACTTTCTCTAACAGATAAATAAGTATTTATTTATCCATTTTGTATAAATCACTGCTAATTACTGGCTTAGTCGAATATAATGCGCAGGTAATACCACGTTGATTAATGAGCTGCTCATAGTTAACGGTTAAGATGAAAAACCACAGCGTTATAAAATTTATAAGTATAATAATAACTTACTAATGTTTATATCTTGTATTTATCCATTTTACCTTATAAAAAAGTAGCCCAGTAAATTAATCAAATTGGCACAATTCATCAATTATTGACTATATAAGATCATTTAATGAATAAATCTGTTTACCAAAAACTTGAGATACTTGTCGAACGCTTTGAAGAAGTTCAAGCGTTATTGTCTGATCCTGAAACTATTTCGAATCAAGAAAAGTTCCAAGCCTTATCGAAAGAATTCTCACAATTAGAAGTGGTTACAAAGGCGTTTCATGCCTACCAAGATGCTGAAAATGACTTTGCTACCGCAGAAGAAATGCTGAAAGATGAAGACCCTGATATGCGCGAAATGGCGCAAGAAGAGTATAAAGCAGCGAAGAAAGCGGTAGAAGAAATGACCGGTGAGTTGCAAATCTTGTTATTACCTCGAGATCCTAAAGACGATAACAATTGCTTTGTTGAAATTCGCGCAGGCGCGGGTGGTGATGAAGCGGCTATTTTTGCTGGTGATTTATTTCGTATGTACAGTCGCTACGCTGAAAAGCAAGGCTGGAAAATAGAATTAATGAATTCCAACGAAAGTGAACAAGGCGGCTTTAAAGAGATTGTTGCTAAGGTCAATGGCGTTGGTGTATACGGACAAATGAAATATGAGTCAGGTGGACACCGGGTACAGCGTGTGCCAGAAACTGAATCTCAAGGTCGAGTGCATACATCTGCATGTACTGTCGTTGTGATGCCAGAAATTCCAGAATCACAAGCAATTGAAATTAATAAAGCAGACTTGAAAGTAGACACCTTCCGCGCCTCAGGAGCGGGTGGACAGCATGTTAACAAAACAGACTCTGCTATACGTATTACGCATATTCCAAGTGGTGTGGTTGTTGAATGTCAAGACCAGCGTTCGCAACATAAAAACCGCGCGCAAGCTATGTCTGTATTGCAAGCGCGTTTGCAACAAGCCGAAGATGAAAAACGTCGCAGTGCTGAAGAGTCATCTCGCCGTAATCTAGTCGCTAGTGGTGATCGCTCTGAACGAATTCGTACGTATAACTTCCCGCAAGGGCGCATGAGTGACCACCGTATCAACCTCACGCTTTATCGTTTAAACGAGATCATGGAAGGCAACTTGCATTTAGTGCTTGAGCCTATCATGCAAGAAAGTCAGGCTGATCTATTGGCAGAGCTTGCTGAGCAGAATTAGTGATTAAGTCTGTAGCAACAAAGGGGTTATCGATTGAACTTGTATCGTCGATGACCCTAGCTAATTTAATTGCTTACGGTGAAGAACTTTTGTCGCCTCAATCTGATAGCGCAAAATTAGATACTGAAATTTTAATCTGCTTCGTTATTAATAAAGAGCGTAGTTTTTTATTAACCTGGCCAGAAAAACAATTATCTCAAGAGCAAGCAAAGCACTTTATTGAGTTAATGCTTCGCAGAGTTGCAGGTGAGCCTATTGCTTATATTGTTAACTTGCGCGAGTTTTGGTCTTTACCATTTCAAGTATCTCCTGCTACGTTAATTCCTCGTCCCGATACCGAAGTACTAGTTGAGCAGGTGTTATCTCAACACGTAAACGAAAACTTAACGTGTTTGGATTTAGGCACTGGTACAGGGGCAATTGCATTAGCATTGGCATCAGAGAAGCCGCAATGGATTATTGAGGCGATAGACTTTAATCACGATGCAGTTGAACTTGCTAAACGCAATGCAAAAAACTTAAACTTATCTCATGTAGATATTTATCAAAGTGATTGGTTTAGCTGTGTTTCTGCAGATAAATCTTTTGATATTATTGTTAGCAATCCACCTTATATTGACGCCAATGATCATCACTTAAGCGAAGGTGATGTAAGGTATGAGCCTAAAACTGCGTTAGTGGCAGCAGATAGTGGTTTAGCCGATATTAAGGTAATAGCTAACCAGGCGAGAAAATTTTTAAATGCTGGTGGATTTTTGTATATCGAGCACGGTTTTGAACAAAGCCTTGCAGTAAAGCAAATACTGGCTGATTTTGCTTATAGCGAAATTGAAACAATTAAAGATTATAGTAACAACGACCGCATTACACTTGCTTGTTACTCAGTGTAAATTCTAAATCAATAAGAATAACAATAAACCAAATGGAGTTCATTATGCTTAAACACTTACACATGACCGTAGCTGTGATCAGTATTTTACTGTTTACCTTTCGCTTTGCTTTAACCTTAGTCAATTCGAATAAATTGTCATTGAAATGGCTGAAAATTGCCCCACATATTATCGATACATTACTGCTTGGTCTCGGTATCGCCTTATCAATCAAGTTAGCGATAAACCCAGCCGAACAATTGTGGTTAGCTGAAAAGTTATTAGCCGTTTTTGCTTATATTTTTACAGGCTATTACACCTTGAAATTGGCGCGTAATCGAACCATGCAAATTATTGGCTTTTTAGGCGCGATAGGCTGGGTGATGCTAATTGTACGCATTGCGATAAGTAAGGAAACTGTGTTTCTAGCGGGCTTATAAATATAAAATTTAATAGAGTATGCATGAACGAATTGTTGTTATCAGAAATTAAATCTGAAAAAAATGAATTACTACAAACCTTTCTATTAGTAGAAGCGTTTATTTTTGGTCAAAATACCACGGTTCAATCTGAGTTAGATGAACTTGTTGCTTATTGCCAAGCAGAAACCGATGAAATTAAAGAGCCAGTAGAGCGCGCTGAAGTGCTGATTAATGCCTTGTTTGTTGATCAGTTATTCATTGATAACCAGCAACAAAACTGGCCGGTAATTTCATTTCAAACATCATCAGCATTAACACATAAGCTAATTTCACCGGTATTAAAAGCGGTGCTCATTGCATATGTAGCAAATAGTTGTGACTGTAAGGCCGATATCGTTTTTGTACCAGAAAAAGCCATGTTGAGAATAATATGTGATGATAATTACGCCATTATATTTGACCCCGTAACTGGCGAATCTTTAAATTGGCATGAACTTGATATTCGCATGAGTGAAATTTCAGGTGACCCCTTTGAAGTGACTTTAGATGTGATGAAGCAAGAAAGTTTGGTGCTTGAGCATATTACAAGTTTAAAAGCGGCGTTTATTCGTGAGCAAGCATACAGTAACGCACTAAAGTGTGTTGATATGTTGTTAGCACTGAACCCAGACGATCCTTTTGAACGTCGTGACCGTGGTTATTTATTGCACCAGCTCGACTGTTTTAAAGTTGCATATGATGACTATCAATACTTTGTTGAGCAGTGTCCAAAAGATCCCGCTGCTCAATTGTTAAAGCAACAACTAGATAAAATTTCAATTTCAGATACGATACTGCACTAATAAAAATTTACCGGTTAGAAATACAATATAAAAATAATAACTAAGTAAATTCAGTAAATTAAAAGGATAAGTAATGCAAGATACAGTTTTGGCAAACACGCCATTAATCACTAACGATGCCACGGTGCTCGGAATTTTGGCGTTAATTCTAGGCTTGGTTTTTTATACATCAAACAGTAGCAATGCCGCTTGTCGTTCATTTTATAAATATGTACCCGCATTATTAATGTGTTACTTATTACCATCGTTATTAAATACGTTTGGAATTGTTAGTGCTGAAGTAAGCCAAGTTGACGAAGTAGCGAAATATTTTCTGTTGCCGGCATGTTTAGTGTTGTTAACGCTTAGTATCGACATTAAAGCGATAGCAGGTTTAGGTAGCAAAGCCGTTATTATGTTTTTAACGGGTACTGTCGGCGTTATTATTGGTGGGCCATTAGCCTTATTGATAGTTTCTGCTGTATGGCCTGAGTTAATTGGCGTAACGGGCCCTGACGCTGTTTGGCGTGGAATGGCCGCTTTAGCAGGTAGTTGGATTGGCGGCGGCGCTAATATGCTTGCCATGAAAGAAATTTATGGCGCTGACGGTAATATATTTACCATCATGGTGACTGTTGATATTGTGGTTGCTAACATTTGGATGGCAGCTTTACTTTATATGGCGGCAAACCATAAACGTATTGATGCTAAAAATGGCGCAGACACTTCTAGTATTGACCGATTGATCGAAAAGGTTGAAGCAGAAACGCGCGAAAACTCCAAACAACCTGAGCTGAAAGACTATATGCTTATTCTTGCTGTTGGTTTTGGTGCCGCTGGTTTAGCCCATTTTGCTGCTGATTATTTAGTACCATTTTTTCAAAATAACTATCCAGAACTAAAGAAATTTAGCTTACACAGTAAATTATTTTGGATCATTGTTTTAGTAACAACTATTGGCTTAACGCTTTCGTTTACTAAGGTAAGAAATTTAGAAGCTGTTGGGGCATCAAAAGTTGGCAGCAGCTTTCTTTATGTATTGGTAGCCACTATCGGCTTGCATATGGACATCACTCAAATTGTTGAAGCGCCTAAATATATGGTTATAGGCTTAATTTGGATGGCAGTGCATGTGATCTTATTGTTTGCGGTTGGTAAGTTTATTAAAGCACCGGTATTTTATTTAGCCGTTGGTAGTAAGGCTAATATTGGTGGTGCAGCATCGGCACCGGTTATTGCATCGGCTTTTCATCCTTCACTTGCACCGGTAGGCGTTTTACTCGCAGTTCTGGGCTATGCTTTAGGTACATATATGGCATGGTTATGTGGCCAATTGTTAAGAATTGTTGGTAGCTAATAGCGATTAACTTTAAGACCAATTTGATTAATTAAGTGTTCTACTCTTTCTCTTTGAGAATGAACCGCTAATTAATCAACTTGGCATCACATATTTTGGAAATATTATGACAAAACAATTAATTTCACTTGGCGATATTGAAATCGCAAACGATAAACCTTTTGTACTTTTTGGTGGCATGAATGTGCTTGAGTCACGTGATTTAGCGATGACCATTGCCGAACGTTATGTTGAAGTAACCCAAAAGCTTAATATACCTTACGTTTTCAAGGCTTCGTTTGATAAGGCTAACCGTTCATCGGTTAACTCATACAGAGGTCCAGGTTTAGATGAAGGCTTAAAGATTTTCGAAGAAATAAAATCAACCTTTAATGTACCTATTATTACTGATGTGCATGAAACATATCAGGCTGCACCTGTTGCTGAAGTGGCTGACATTATTCAGTTACCTGCATTTTTAGCGCGTCAAACAGATTTAGTCGTGGCGATGGCAAAAACGGGGGCGATTATTAATGTCAAAAAACCTCAGTTTCTTGCCGCTCACGAAATGCGTCATATCATTAAAAAGTTTGCTGAATCGGGCAATGAAGATATTATTCTTTGTGAGCGCGGTAGCTGTTTTGGTTACAATAACTTAGTTGTTGATATGTTAGCCATGGATGAAATGAAGAACTATGCACCGGTTATTTTCGATGCCACACATGCTTTACAACAACCAGGTGGCAGAGAAGATTCAGCCGATGGGCGACGTGCTCAAGCTGCACAATTAGCACGTAGTGGTATGGCAATTGGCATTGCCGGTTTATTTATTGAATCACACCCAGACCCATTAACCGCGAAATGTGATGGCCCGTGTGCATTACCATTAGATAAGCTTGAACCTTACCTAGCTCAAATGAAAGCTATTGACGATTTAGTGAAGGGTTTTGAACCGCTTATTACCGGGTAAATACACTACAAGTTATTTGTTTTTTAAAGTAAGGTAAGTTATCTGGAATAATAAAAAGGCGCTAATTAGCGCCTTTTTCGTGGGTGTTTTTCAACTTGGTGCTGTCCTACATAATGTCCAAGCTGAATTTAACTCGATATTATTTATCATTACTTGCTTTATCTAAATCATGAAAATCTATTTCTTCAATATTTTTACCTGCATCAGGGTCGTTAAATACCGCTTCGTCAAATTGGTCTTCAGACTTACCAACAACCACAGTTACCATACTATCACCTGTAACATTAACTGCTGTTCGTGTCATATCGAGTAAGCGATCTACACCTATAATTAGAGCAATACCCTCAACAGGTAGTCCTACTTGCTCAAGTACCATGGCCAACATAATTAACCCAACACCAGGTACACCAGCGGTACCAATTGAAGCGAGCGTTGCGGTTAGTATCACCATTAAGTAATCAGTCAGGGTTAAATCTTGACTAAATACCTGGGCTATAAATACTGTAGCCACACCTTGCATAATTGCGGTGCCATCCATGTTAATAGTAGCGCCTAAAGGAACTGTAAATGATGCTATTGAGTTTTTAACCCCCATTTTCTTGGTGGTTGTTTCTAGTGTGATAGGTAAAGTGGCATTACTGCTTGAAGTAGAAAAAGCAAAGATGGCGGTATCACGCATTTTCTTCAAGAAAATTAATGGATTTAAACCGGTTAGTAATTTAAGTAAAACAGGGTAAGTAATAAATGCGTGCAATAACAATGCAAAAACTACGACTAAAAAGTACTCGATTAAGTTGCCAAAAGTGCTCAAAGATACATCGGTAAACAAACCAGCCAATAAACAAAACACGCCATAAGGTGCAATGTTCATTAATATCGTAACTAGGCGCATAACAACAACGCTCATGTCTTCAAATAAAGCAGCAATGCGATCTCCGGCTTTACCTGATAAGGCAATAGCAATACCAAACAATAAAGCAAAAATAATCACCTGTAACATATTGCCTTGTGCAAAAGCAGCGAATGGATTACTTGGGAACATTTGAATTAATACTTGTGCTAGCGAAGGAGCTTCTCGGCTAGTAAACGTTGAACCGGCAACCATATTTACACCTTCTCCAGGGCTAACCAGTAGCGCTAAACTCATGGCGAAGCTAATAGCGATGGCAGTGGTTAACAAATACATGCCAATGGCTTTACCACCAATTCTACCAAGCTTAGTGGTATCTTTAAGGGAGCAGGTGCCACAAATTAAAGAAACAAAAACTAATGGCACCACCAACATTTGTAAGCTGGCAATAAATATTTGACCGATGACCTCAAAAACACCATCTACAAAAAAGCCACGTATTGAAAAATCAAAGAGATATAAAGGGATAACTAGATCTGAACCATCAGGCATTAACCATTGGAAAAACGAACCAAGGAGAATACCTGCAACCATACCGGTAACAATTCTAGTGGTTAAACTTGCTTGCTTTTTTTCAGTCATATTATTTTAATTTTATTGAACGATTCCTTATTATGTTGTTGCTAAGGACATAAATCAAATGATAAAAGCCTCTCAGTAGTTGAATTTAACCGATAATTCGTATTTAGGCTTACTTAACTATTTAATTGACTAAATATTAACTAAGTTAGGTTATTTCTTAAATTTTATTGATGCTTAAATCGCTTTATTTTAATTGAGCTAAAAATGAAAACTGCCTTAATCATCTTATCAGTCTATGCTCACCTTATTTTGATAAAGATATACCGCGAATTAATTAAAATAAAATAGCGTTAAAGTAAGTATCTTGAACTTTAATTTTATGGGTGAAATACAACTGTTTTACTTGCTAAAAAATCATTACCAATGAATATATTATGTTTTTTTAGTTATTCAGTGACCTTTTTATAAAAATTCGGTTAAGATGGAATAAGTTGATAAAAAAATTACCAGGAGATGCTTTTTATGGCGCTACTTCAACGCTTTAGTTTAATTTTACTGTTTGCAACCTTAGTGGGTTGTGGCGGCAGTAGTGGTGGATTCGATGAAACTACCGATGGCAGCGATGGTAGTACACCAGACGCTATAACAATTTCCTTAGCTATTTCAGATACAACAGTTACCGGCGCTGAACCAGCTACTGTTACTGCAACAGTTATGCAAGGAACAACGCCTGTCGTTGGACGTTCGGTAACTTTTGAAACTGGATTAGGTTCATTTTCGCCTACATCAGGTACCGCGTTAACTAACGATAGTGGCATTGCTACAATTACGTTAACTGCTGGTAGTGTCAGAGGTGCGAGTGAAATATCGGCCTCGATATCGTCGGGCGAAAGCTCTACAACACCTTTGGGCTTTACTACCCAAGGTGATGATATAAATGTTGTAGGCGATATTAATATTACTGTGGCTTTAGTTGATGCTGATGGTAATGCAACTAATACAGTAACTTCTTCAAAACCCGCTAAAGCTATCGCCACAATCAATGGTATTAGTGCGCCAGTTATCGTAAGTTTTACTACCACAGTGGGTGAAATCCCAATTGCTTCTGCGCTTACCAATAGTGACGGGGAAGCAACTGTAGACGTTTTTGCTGGAGACAATTTAGGCGCTGGCACCATTGTCGCTTCGATAGTGAGTGGTGAAACAGGTCAAGTTTTATTTGTGGTTGGTTCTTCATCTGTCACCATGGGTAGTGGAACACCATTTGTAGAAGGTGTTGCTGAGGTTAGCTTAGCGCAAGTCTCTGCTGGTGGTACAAGTGTAATATCAGTATCTATTATTGATGACCAAGGTAACTTGTTTACTGAACCGGTAGAAGTTAATTTTTCTTCTGCATGTGCTACGCAATCGCTTGCGACATTAAGTAGCCCTATTACCACGGCAAACGGTGTTGCAACCAGTACTTATTTAGCTACAGGTTGTACAGGTGACGATCCAATTAATGTTACTGCCAATGCAGGCGGTATCAATTTATCAGCCAATGCGACAATTAATGTATTAGCAGCAGATATTGGTAGTATTGAATTTGTCTCAGCTACGCCTGATAATATTGGCATTGTTGGTGCAGGTATCGTGAGCGGCTCTGAGAGCTCAACGGTTATTTTTAAAGTTAAAGATACGGACGGTAATGCTTATAATAACCGTATTGTAAATTTTGCGCTAAATACAGATGTTGGTGGCATTACGTTAAGTCAAGTGCAAGCTACTACTAACGCGCAAGGAACAGTTCAAACAGTTGTTAATTCAGGCTCAGTGCCAACAAGTGTGCGCGTAACTGCTTCAACAGAAACCTTAAGTGGAGAGGTTGTTTTTACTCAGTCGAGTTTACTTGTAGTTTCAACTGGTTTACCTGATCAAGACAGTTTCAGCATTGCACGTGGCGAAGCAAACCCAGAAGCATGGAACACAGATGGTATTGAAGTGCCTGTTACGGTTCGTATGGCTGATGCCTTTAATAACCCAGTACCAGATGGAACAGCAGTTAGCTTTACTACAGAAGGCGGTTCAATTGAAGCATCATGTACAACCGACAACGGCATTTGTAGTGTTATGTGGCGCAGTCAAAGCCCGAGACCTGCAGGTAAAGTATTAACGCAGAGTTTTTGTACCTTAGCTGATGATGCTGATACCAGCATATTTTGTGCGCGCTTGCCGTTAGCAAATAACAAAAACTACTTAGGTCAAGAGTATGGTGGTCGTGCCTCTATATTAGCGACAGCGATTGGCGAAGAATCATTTCCTGATAAAAATGGTAATGGTCGATTTGATGAAAGTGAATACACATTATTTCAAGGTTTAAACGTAAGTGACTTACCTTATGATCTAAAAGAAGCTTTTGTAGATCATAATGAAGATGGTGTATTTAACCCGGCTGAAACTAGTGGTGAATTAGGCGGTGAACTAGAAGAGTTTACTGACTTTAATAATAATGGCGTTTTTGATACTGAGGATGCAGCTTATAACGGTATTCTATGTGGCTTTAACGATGTAACAAACCCAGGTACTGAAACAGCGAATCAATATTGTGCTGATCCTGATGATGAAACAGACCCTACCAAGAAAAGCCAAAAAGTATCAACAAATGTTCGTGGTTCAACCTTTATTATTATGTCGGGTAACTCACCTTATATAACATTAACGGCTACAAATGACGCGATATCAGATACGTCGGCGGACTTTGACTCTACGGATACAACCTTATATATCGCTGGTGAAAGCACAGGTACTGTTAGTATGATTATTGCTGATTTTCATAACCAACCTATGCCTGCCGGTACTATTGTATCTTTCACTGCAAGTGTTGGCTCTGTAGTTGGAACAAGTAGTTTTACTTGGCCAAGTGATGGAAGCAATGGTGGTAGTAGTTTTGGTGTGGCTATAAAAGGCGAAGCTGAACCTAAGAGTGGTATATTGGAAATATCAGTTGAGAGTCCGTTAGGGTTAACAACAACATTGAGCCCAGTTAGTATTGTGATTCAATAACGAATTGAACTGCCTGAAAACAAAAAAGCCGCTAAATTAGCGGCTTTTTCTTATGCAGTTTTATAAACTATTTTGCCTATTTATTCATTTCTTCAATTAGGAAGGCTGAAATCTCAGCGCCTGCTGCAAGCGTTCTATCTCTGCTTTCTTCACCTAAGCCAGTGCTATCAGTAAATGGCGCTATTTCCATCATATCAGCACCCGTAATAGGGCATTGTGCTGCTACGGCACGTAATATTTGCATTGACTCGTTTGGCGATAAACCATCAGGCTCTGGTGTGCCTGTTGCTGAAGCATAGGTTTCATCTAGTGCGTCAATATCAAAGCTGACATAAACTTCGTCTACTTTATCATCTTTTAATTGTTTGATGATTTTTGCAATGATAGCCTCAACACCTTGCTCTTTGACTTCATGAGCCCAATGCTGTTTCACGCCGAAAGTGCTTTCCCAATGTGTTTTAGGTTTGCCACTTGAGCGAATACCCACTTGAATTAAGTCACGGTGATCGGTTAAGTCATCTAAAATGTGGGTACACCACGAACCAAAACATAAGTCGATACCTAAACGTTCCACTAACAAATCAGTATGAGCGTCAAAGTGTATAATCGCCGCACGAATACCTTGTTTCTTTTTCGCCTGTAAATACGCTTTAGTTAACGGGTAACTTACTGAATGATCACCACCAATACCAAAAATTCCTTTTTTCGGGAACTCAGCGTAAAAGTCATGTAATACATCTTCAGTTATCGTTAATGGGCTTACTGGAAATGCGCTGTTTTCATCTTGATAAAGCGCTTTTCGACAGTTCGCTATCGTTGCTTCATTTAGGTATTTATCATGAAGTAAATGTGGAATAACACGCACATCACCTAAATCAAAGGCATTTAAATTCGGGTATTGTTCTAATAGTGTTGAGCGAACAAATAAAGGGCCCCAGTTAGCGCCACGCAAAATACCTCCACCACAATCTGAAGCAATGCCTAGAATCACCGCATTAGTCGATTCTGGCAGCTTTTCTACACTTTGCTGCCATAGCGCTTCAATATTGTCTGATTGGCCAAATAAGGCGTTATGTAAACGCTCCTTGCGTTCTTTTGCTGTGTTAACGGTAAAAACTCCGTTACCTGGTGGGCATAAACACTGGCTGATTTTATTTTTAAAGGTTGACCATGAAGTCGTCATGTATATTCTCTTCCTAGTTAATAGGTATTGAAATTCACTTAAATGAACGCAATCTACCTGGGTGATTGTAAAAAATTGTTATAACAGGTGAAAAACTGAAGTTATTTTCCTTCAGCCCTTAAATTTTGCTAAAAAGTCTATTATGATGGCGCCGAAAAATTCGCATCATTATAGCTAAAAGTTGTAAAAAGGCATATATATAAAAATTTTTTGCTTGTCAGTTTACTAATTTACAGATATATCTAATAGTAATTTCAGTCTCAAATTTAATTTTTCGTCTTAGTTTTATTCATGATTGCAAATTGTCTTAATATTTTGCTCGCGCAATATTAAGTCACTCGGTGCAAATAACTTTGACGCAACTGACACAGTCAGCTTAGTAGGAATATAAAATATTATGGCAAAATCTCTGGTAATTGTGGAATCGCCAGCCAAAGCGAAAACAATTAACAAATACCTTGGTAAAGATTTTATTGTTAAATCGAGTGTAGGGCACGTACGTGATCTACCGCATAGCAGTACCGGTAAAAAAGTTGCGGCTAAATCTCCTGCTGAAGTGCGAAAAATGGCACCTGCCGCGAAAGCAAAATATAAAGCTAAACGTGATAAACAAGCACTGGTTAATCGAATGGGTATTGATCCTGAGAATGATTGGGAAGCAAATTATCAAATACTCGCAGGTAAAGAAAAAGTCGTTGCAGAATTAATTAAACTTGCTAGTGCTGCAGACACGGTTTATCTCGCAACCGATTTGGATCGCGAGGGAGAAGCGATTGCCTGGCATTTAAAAGAAATTATTGGCGGCGACGACGATAAATATAAACGTGTTGTGTTTAATGAAATAACTGAAAATGCCATCCAACAAGCGTTTTCTACCCCTGGCGAATTAAGTATGCCAGGCGTTAATGCTCAACAAGCAAGACGTTTTCTCGACCGTGTTGTGGGCTTTATGGTAAGTCCATTGCTTTGGAAAAAAGTAGCTCGTGGCTTATCTGCTGGCCGAGTTCAGTCTGTTGCGGTAAAGCTTGTTGTTGAAAAAGAACGTGAAATTAAAGCTTTTGATCCTAAAGAGTTTTGGGAAGTTACAGCGGATACCAAAACAACTGCAGGTTTAGATTTTCCGTTAGATGTAACCCATGAAAATGGTAAAGCATTTAAACCAACGAACGAAGCCGACACAAATAAAGCCTTAGCAATATTAAAGGCAGCTGCCTTTACGGTTAATAAACGCGACGATAAACCTTCAAAAAGTACACCGTCGGCTCCATTTATTACTTCAACTTTACAACAAGCGGCAAGTACTAAATTAGGTTTTGGTGTTAAACGCACCATGGGACTTGCTCAACGTTTGTATGAAGCGGGCCACATAACTTATATGCGTACCGATTCAACCAATTTGAGTAAAGATGCGGTTGAAATGTGTCGTGGTTATATTAGCGATAACTTTGGCGATAACTACTTGCCAGAAAAGGCAAAAGTATATAACAGTAAAGGTAATGCTCAAGAGGCGCATGAAGCGATTCGTCCATCTAATGTTAAAGTTGAATCTGCCTTTATGGAAGGTATTGAAGCTGATGCGAAAAAATTATATGACCTTATTTGGCGCCAGTTTGTAGCGTGTCAAATGACCGCTGCTCGCTACACGGTAAGTACTATTACGGTTGGTGCTTCTGGTTTTGATTTAAAAGCGAAAGGCCGTGTTATGCAATTTGATGGTTGGACTCGTGTTCATCCACAATTATCAAAAGGTGATGATAAACATTTACCAGATTTATCAGTAGGTGAAACGTTAACACTTGAACAACTTAATCCTACTCAACACTTTACTAAGCCACCAGCACGTTTTGGTGAAGCTTCATTGGTTAAAGAGTTAGAGAAGCGTTCAATTGGTCGTCCTTCTACTTATGCATCTATTATTTCAACCATTCAAGATCGTGGCTACGTACGTTTAGAGTCAAAACGTTTTTACGCTGAAAAAATGGGTGAAATTGTTACCGATAGTTTATCAGAAAGCTTTAAAAACCTGATGAGCTACGACTTTACTGCCAACATGGAGCAAGAGCTTGATGAAGTAGCTGACGGTAAAACAGACTGGAAAGATGTACTTAACGGCTTCTATAAAAATTTCACCAAACAACTCGGTCAAGCCGACATGCCGACTGAAGAAGGTGGCATGCGCAATAACGAACCGGTTTTAACCGATATCGATTGCCCAACATGTGGCCGTAAAATGGGTATTCGTACTGCTCAAACGGGTGTGTTTTTAGGTTGTTCTGGTTATGCCTTACCACCGAAAGAACGTTGCACCACAACCATGAACTTAACACCTGGTGAAGAAGCGGTAAGTGTTTTAGCTGAAGACCAAGAAACAGAAGCATTGCGTGCGATGCATCGTTGTAAAAAATGTGGCACAGCAATGGATAGCTACTTAATCGACGAAACACGTAAATTACATGTTTGTGGTAACAACCCAGTTTGTGATGGTATTGAAGTAGAAAAGGGTGAATTTAAGCTGAAAGGTTACGACGGACCTATTTTAGAATGTGATCGTTGTGAATCTGAAATGGAACTTAAATCAGGCCGATTCGGTAAATACTTTGATTGTACAAACAGTGAATGTAAAAACACACGTAAGTTACTCGCTAATGGTGAAGCTGCGCCACCGAAAGAAGATCCGGTGCAATTACCAGAGCTAGAATGTGAAAAGTCTGATGCACACTTTGTGCTGCGCGATGGTGCTGCGGGTATTTTCCTTGCGGCTAATACTTTCCCTCGTTCACGTGAAACACGTGCTCCTAAAGTGGTTGAGTTAGCGCGTTTTAGAGATAGAATATCAGAGAAGTTTTATTATCTTGCCGATGCACCAGCACAAGACCCTGAAGGCAACTTAGCCGTTGTTCGTTATAGCCGTAAAACTAAGTCGCAATATGTTATGACCGAAGTTGAAGGTAAAGCGACAGGTTGGAATGCTAAGTATATTGATGGCAAATGGATTGAAGAGCTGGCTAAGAAAAAGGTTGTAAAGGCGAAAGCAAAGCCCAAAGCAAAGCCTAAACCAAAAAAAACGGCGTAGTATAAACTAAGCCGTATCAAAAAATACTTAGTTTACCTTTAACAAGAAGCGCTCATTGAGCGCTTTTTTTATGTCTGCGGTATTGGTAGTTATAGCATTTGCAAAATCGCGAAAATAATCTTATTAATTGGTATAAGAAGGTTTAAGTTGCACAATGCCAGCAACAAAGCGTAGCTCTTATCATTTGATTTACTAAGTAACCTGAACTCTGGATAATGAGTGCTTGAAACTCAAGTGAACCAAAAGCTTAGGTAATAAAGTAAATGCTATAGCCAGGTGAACATCACGAATAGATATCATCAATGCTTCATTTTATGCCATTTTCAAGGCAAAACGTTGATGAATAGCGCGCTATTTATCGACGTTTTAACGCAGAAAATGGCTTAAAAGGGAGCATTGAGCAAGTGCTGCTTATCCAGAGTTCAGGTTAAGTAGAGGGAACGAATAGCATTACGCGCTAGAGGCGAACCACAGACAGCAAGAATAGTACAAGAGACTGCCTATTAAACCAGTAGTTAACTCGTTTTGTTTACCTCTAAGTTAATTAAAATCTAGCTCAAAGCCGAATAGGTTAAAAACAATCGTGACTTTCAACAGCTTTTAATGAATATCAGTGATAAAATCAGTTTTATTTTCTAAAAGATCTACGAAATATTTATTATGGCGATTAACTGGTTCCCAGGGCACATGCATAAAGCCCAAAGAGAGATAAAAGAAATTTTACCGCAAATTGATGTGGTGATTGAAGTTTGTGATGCGCGCCTACCTTTTAGTAGCGAAAACCCTATGATCACCGAAATTCGTGGTGACAAGCCATTAATTAAAATCTTAAATAAATCAGATTTAGCTGATCCTAAAGTTACAGCGCTGTGGCTCAATTACCTTGAGTCTCAACACAACGTAAAAGCTATTGCCTTAACTACTGAATCTCCCGGTGTAGCTAAAACACTGCCGGCACTCATTCGCAAGTTAGCTGCAAGTAAAGATGAAGCGGGTAAGCAAATAAATGCCGTTATTATGGGGATCCCTAATGTAGGTAAATCTACCTTATTGAATACGCTAGTGGGTAAAGCAAAAGCAAAAGTGGGTAATGAACCTGCCGTGACTAAAGGTCAGCAAAGAATTAGGTTAGAAGACGGTTTATATCTTTATGACACACCGGGTATGTTGTGGCCTAAAATAGTAAACGAAAATAGTGGTTACCGTTTAGCAATTACCAGTGCAGTTAAAGACACCGCATTTGATCACGAAGAAATTGCCTGTTTTGCCGCAGAGTACTTACTTACTGCTTACCCTGAACGATTAAGAGAGCGCTATAAGATTGACGAACTTCCTGAGCAGGAAGTAGAGTTGATTGAAGCCATAGGAAAACGACGTGGTTGTGTTAAAAGTGGCGGTTATATTGATTTTCATAAAGCTTCTGAAATACTGATTAATGAAATACGCGACAAAACCTTAGGCGCGATTTCATTTGAAACCCCTGAGATGATAATTGCTGAGGTTATTCATTTTGACAAAGTTGAAGAAGATAAGGTTGCGGCTAGAGAAGCTAAAAAAATAGCACGTGGTAGAGGGCGTCGCAATAAGCGTTAATTTTTTATTAGCATTAATAATAAAACTTAAGATTCAGCACTTAACACCAAACTTGATAACTAAGGTAGCAATATGAGTGAGCAATTCCAATTACACCCACAATTAGCGAATGACTGTTTCGTGATTACTGATTTTCCACTGTCGCGTTTATTACTTTGTAACGACAGTGCTTTTCCTTGGTTTATTTTGGTGCCAAAAGTGGATGATGTTCAAGATATTTATCAGCTAGATTGGCAACAGCAACAACAGTTATTAAATGAATCAAGCATGCTTAGTGAAGTGCTTATGCAAGAATTTAATGGCGAGAAAATGAATGTTGCAGCGCTAGGCAATGTTGTACCCCAGTTGCATTTACATCATATAGTACGTTTTACAACTGATGCCTGTTGGCCTAAGCCAGTTTGGGGTCAGCAAGCGCTAACTCCTTATACTGATAAAGCTTTAGCTGAAATTAAGCAGCGAATATTACCTAAACTGTCGGCAATATTAGCTACCGATACATAAAAACTGACTGTACTTTTTTGTCAGTAATTAATAGCCTTGTTTGAATCAGTCAAACAAGGCTAAATAATGTTACTTTATCAGTGCTAGTGATTGGCTTAAGTCAGCAATTATATCTTCTGCATTTTCAAGTCCTACCGAAATTCTGATCAAGCTATCACTAATGCCAGCATTAGCTCTTTCTTCTGGAGTATAAGGGGAGTGTGTCATGGAAGCAGGGTGCTGAATTAATGATTCGGCATCACCTAAACTTACCGCAATAGAGAATAGTTGCATGCGGTTAATGAACTCACTACCACCGGTTAAATCACTGTTGATTTCAAAGGCAATAACCCCACCAGCCGCTTTCATTTGCGAGCCTAAAAATTTATAGCCAGGGTGACTCTTTAAACCCGGATAATAAACTTTTAAGACTTTCTCGTGGTTTTCTAAATACTCTGCAATCTTTTGGGCATTATTACAGTGACGTTCCATACGAATAGGGAGTGTTTTAAGGCCACGCATAATTAACCAAGCATCATGTGGGCTCATTGTTGCGCCAATGTCTTTTAACACCGTCATTTTAATGTTCATGATCATTTCATTGCTACCACAGATAATGCCGGCAACAACGTCACCATGACCATTCAAGTACTTTGTGGCACTGTGAACAACTATATCTATACCGTACTGTTGAGGTTGCTGTAGCACAGGCGTTAAAAATGTATTATCAACAATACTAATAATATTATGTTGTTGAGCTATTTTCGCGATAACGGCCAAGTCGTAAACTGCAAGGTTAGGGTTAACAGGTGTTTCTAAAAACATGACCTTAGTATTGGGTTTTATTGCTGCTTCAATTTCATCAGGGTTTGCCATATCAACAAAACTAACTTCGATGCCCCAACGTGTTAGTTGGTGGCTCATTAATGCAAACGAACAGCCATAAACAGCTTTCGAAGAGATTAAATGATCACCAGCTGATAAGTTGGCTAAAAGTGCACCTGAAACTGCGCCCATTCCTGTGGCTGTTGCAGCAGCGTCTTCCATATTCTCCATAGCAGCTACCCTTTGCTCAAGTTGCCTTGTCGTAGGGTTACCAAGTCGAGAGTATATAAAGCCGTCTTCTTCTCCAGCAAACCTATTTGCACCTTGTTGTGCATTATCGAAAATGAAAGTAGAGGTTTGATAAAGGGGAGTAGCCAATGAACCAAACTGCTCATCGTTAATGCGACCTGCGTGGATAGCCTGAGTTTCGATATTTTTACTGTTGCTCATAATTTTCTCTTTTAATCGAATGCGAAATTATTTAGATAAACACGATAAGCAAATTTTCAGCCAATAATTTTTATTTAATAATATCAACAGTTTATTGTTTTTAGAATAAATGACTGTAATTTTTATATTACAGTGGGTGTTTGTTTATCAACCTGAAATTCAATTGTTTATATATCTAAAGCTGTCTCTCTTGATTTTAGAGGTGAGAGGTGTTGTACTAAATTTGTTACATGTGTATTTTTTTTATTACATTGGTGGTTATGTGCGTATAAAGATAGATTCAACCGACAGGCTTGGTATCAGCCAAGAAATATTGAGTGTAGTAGCAAAAAGGCAATTCAATGTCATCGCTATGGAGGTAATTCCTCGAACAATATTTTTACACATAGATATTAATGAACAACACATGCTCAATGTGTTTAAAGCATTATCTACTGTAGACGGAGTGTTGAGCTGCAAGCGAATTGATTTTCTGCCTATAGAGTCTAGAGAGCATCATTTAAATGCAATGTTGAGCAAAATACCCGATCCTATTTTTGATATCAGCGCTAATGGTGTAGTAATTTCATGTAATTTAGCTATTTATTCTGAAGATGCAGACAAAAATGATAAACCACTTAATGTGATAGGAAAAAGTATTACAACATTATTTGGGGTCGAAAAATCATCAATTCTAACCAGCAAGCCTAATTCTCTGGATGTATATTTTAGTGGCAAGCAATACATCGCAGAGACAATCCCAGTGATAGTTGAGGGGGTATTCAACGGAGTTGTTGTTCATTTAAAAGCAATTGCTTCTATTGGCCGACAATTGTCGTTGCTTCAACAAGGAGAAGGGCATCATACTGATAATATTATTGGTGACAGTGAAGAAATTTTAATTTTAAAAGATAAACTCAATAAATTTTCACGTTTAGATCTACCTATTTTATTAACGGGTGAAACTGGCACAGGAAAAGAGTTATTTGCACGCGCCATACATGAAGCTAGCGGTAGACGAGACAAAGCTTTTCTGGCGATAAATTGTGCTTCATTACCAGAACAACTTTTAGAAAGTGAGCTTTTTGGTTATGCTGCAGGCGCTTTTACTGGCGCACAACGTAGTGGCAAGCCTGGTTTGTTCGAGTTAGCGCATGGCGGTACGGTATTTTTAGATGAAATAGCTGAAATGTCGGGCTATTTACAGGCAAAATTATTACGCTTTTTGCAAGACTATAGTTATCGGCGTTTAGGTGGCACAAAAGAATTTACTGCTAATGTACGAATTATTTCAGCAAGCCATCAACCGTTTGATCAAATGATCAAAAATCGAATTTTTCGTGAAGATTTATATTATCGATTAAATGTCTTGAGTTTGGCACTGCCAGCATTGCGCGAGCGAAGACAAGATATTTCATTACTTTGTTTTCATTTTTTGGCAAATGCGGCAAAGCAAGTGAATCAACCCGAACCTGTGTTAGATGAAAGTGCACTTTTACGACTGATTGAATATTCGTGGCCTGGAAATATACGACAGCTTCAAAACGTTCTGTTTAGACTCGTTGCGCTAAATAATGGCCACAATATATCGCTAATAGACGTTACAAAAGTTTTAGCGGACTTCGGTGATAATCATGAAGAAGTCAGTCGTCATTCTCAGGAGACACAAAGAAACTGGTTGTCGGTGAAAAATTGGCAAACAGCTCAAGCTATTTTTGAAGATGAATTATTGGCTCAGTTTTGGCCTGTTTACCCATCGACAAGGAAATTGGCCGAAAGGCTAGAAGTGTCACATAACAAAATAGCGATGAAGTTAAGAAAGAAGTCACCATGATAATATTTAGTTGTCGTTAGTCATTATACAATTCTTACCCGCCGATTTTGCTTGATATAAACGCCTGTCAGCCTCTTTAAGTAGCTTAGTTAGATTAGGTATTGTGTTTGATTCAGCGACGCCAATACTGATGGTTACACGAATATTTTTCTGCAATCCGGTGAATGACTCTGTCTCAACGGCATCGCGTAACAATTCAATTACTGTACATGCGTTATGCTGTTGCTCGCCCACAAATAATACGACAAACTCTTCACCGCCAATTCTGAAAATGTTATTTTCACCCGTCACACGTTTCAAGGCTTTAGCTATTTGTATTAATACAATATCGCCAGTATCGTGGCCAAAGAGGTCATTAATTTTTTTAAAGTTATCAACATCAAGCAAAGCCAGTGTTAATGGTTGCTTAGCATATAAAGACGCAAAGTAATCGGTTAAAGCAAGACGGTTATAAGTTTTAGTTAACGGATCACGCATGGCCAGTTTTATTAGGGCTTGTTCGCTTTTTTCTCGGTTTACTTCATATACGTGTGAGACAGTCCAAATCACAATGTAGGCAAGCACTAAGTTAACTAAAATAGCAAAAACAGAATATTGTTCACTAATCGAAGTATTGATATAAAGAATGACGGTTTCGATAAGCAGCAATAGCCCGCTACCAATTGCACCGTGTTTACGCCCAAATAGTAAATACAATAAAACTGGAAAAGTTAATAACCAAAAGGGTATGCCTGACAGTAAACCACCCGCAACGCTTACAACAGAAATGGCAAATATATAAAGCGAAGTAATCGTGATTTTTTGCCAGTTTTTTACGTTACCTTTTTTATGTTCAAGCAATGTATAGACACAAAATAGGAATAACAGAAAATCAAGTAAACATATAAATATATTGCCATGTACGAAGTTGATAATACTAACGACCAACGATGAAAAAGTAATGGCAATCGTTAACCCTTTAAGCACGTTGTTACGCAACTTTATGGTCGAGGGGGTAATAACATTGTTGGGTAATATAACCATAACTTATAACTTCTGCCCCAGTTAATTATAAGTGTAATAGATTATTAATTTATAATATTAACCCTCAATTACACTTACTAAAAGTGTAGTTGAGGGTTGAGCAGATAACCAGTAATTGGTTTTAGATATGGGTTATTGAGCGTGATTAAATTTGCTTTTTATAAAGATAGAACCACTGGTACAGCGTTTTCAGTGGCTATTTACTGGCGATAATAAACATTTTTATAAGATATTAGCAGCGTATAAAAGAGTTGTATTGTTAGTCTTCTAATATCTTATAAAGGATTTTCTTCACGTTTTCAGGTTCGAAAGGTTTGTCGCACATAGCAGTAACACCTTCAGTGAGAATATTGGCAAGGTGAGTATCATTACTTTCACTAGTCACCATTAAAATTGGAATGTGCGATTGGCCACTTTCACTGCGAATATATCGAGTTAATTCCTTTCCATTGACTTCAGGCATGTTGTAGTCGGTAACCACCAGATCATACATGTTTTCTTTTAATAGATTTATTGCCTCGCTACCATCAATCGCTTCGGTTATTTTTAACAGCCCTAAATTATTCAATACACGTTTAATATGGTTTCTAGCTAAACGGCTGTCGTCAACGAGTAAAACACGTATTTGGTGAACATCAAAATATTCTAGCTCTAATTCATCGGTTGATAATAAATCAATCGTTGTACTAAGCGCTGTTGCGAGGTGATTAGAAGTAAATGGCTTGGGTAATAAGGCAATAACCCCAGATTGTTTAAACTCTTCTAAGTGTTCACGACGATGCTCACTAGTGACTAGCATAAAAGGTGTATCGGCTATTGCGGGGGTGTTACGAACCTTGTGTAGCAGTTCAATTGCATCACCATCATCAAAATACATAGCACTTGTAATTAAATCGCGAGGATGTAGTTTAGCGCTATCAAATGCCTCTGTAATATTTTTAGCTTCAGCAACTTGTGTAATACCTTGCTGTTTAAGCTCTTTAATGATGATTTTTCGCTGTAAATCGGAAGGTTCAACAACCAGTAAAGATAATTCGTTTGGATTCATAATATCACTTATAATTGTATTCTAAATTGCGTTTTAGCCGCCAATAAACTTTACTTTAAAACCATTTTTTTCTAGCACTGCTTTTATCTCTTCGCGTTTATCGCCTTGAACTTCTATAACTTCACCAACAACGCTACCACCGGTGCCGCAAGTTTTTTTAAGCTTTGTAGCAAGTGACTTTAGGGCCTTATTATCAAGTCCTAAACCGCTGATGGTAACAACACCTTTACCTTTTCTGCCTTTCGTTTCTCTGCGTACTTTGGCAAAACCATCAGAAGGGGTTACGGCCACATTTTTACTCTGGCTTATTCTTCCTTCTGCGGTTGAATAGACTAGATTTTCATCGTGAGGTGTTTCTTGCTGAGTTGTATCTTTGCTACTTTTACCAAATGCACTGGCTAAGTCGCTAAGGCTATTAAATGTTTTTGTCATAGTTATTTCTATATTTTAGATAAAATAAAACCACTACTAGAGTGGCTTTATTATATACCTGTTTTGTTTCAATTACATAATTGTGTAAAACAGCTGCTAGTTGAGCTAGCTATGTTTAGTATGACTAATTAACTTAAAGTTTGCCTTCTAACTCAGGCAATGCGTCAAATAAGTCAGCTACTAAGCCGTAATCTGCTACTTGGAAGATTGGTGCTTCAGGATCTTTGTTAATAGCCACAATAACTTTAGAGTCTTTCATACCTGCTAAATGTTGAATAGCACCAGAAATACCCACAGCTATGTATAAGTCAGGGGCAACAATTTTACCTGTTTGGCCAACTTGCATATCGTTTGGAACAAAACCCGCATCAACTGCGGCACGAGAAGCACCAATAGCAGCGCCTAACTTGTCAGCTATACCTTCAAGTAACTTGAAGTTTTCGCCATTTTGCATACCACGACCACCAGAAATAACGATGCTTGCTGCGCCTAAGTCAGGTCTTTCTGAAACAGAAAGTTCATCGTTTACGTGGCTTGAATTACCCGCATCGGTAGCTTTATCTAGTGCTACAATTTCAGCACTACCGTCTGTAGCAACAGCGTCGAAACCTGTTGAACGTACTGTAATGACTTTCTTGCTATCTAAGCTTTGTACAGTGGCAATTGCATTACCCGCATAAATTGGACGAACAAAAGTGTCGCTACTTTCTACGGCTATAATGTCTGAAATTTGCGTAACATCTAATAATGCTGCAACACGTGGCATAAAGTTTTTGCCCGTAGTAAGTGCTGTTGCAATTACGTGGTCGTAATCAGCGGCAAGCTCAGTCACTAAAAGAGAAACATTTTCAGCTAGTTGGTGTTCGTATGCAGCATTGTCAGCAACTAATACTTTAGATACACCATTTACTTTACTTGCAGCTTCTGCAACTGCTTGACAGTTACTACCTGCAACTAACATATGAATGTCACCACCAATAGCTTGGGCAGCAGCAACTGTTTTTAGTGTATCGGCTTTTAATTCGCTATTATCGTGTTCTGCGTATACTAAAATGCTCATGAGATCACCTTCGCTTCATTCTTTAATTTTTCTACTAACTCATCAATGCTTTCAACAACAATACCTGCTTTGCGCTCTGCAGGAGGTGTTACCTTAATTAAATTAGTACGTGCAGTTAAATCAATACCGAAATCAGCGGCTGATTTTACATTTAATGGTTTACGCTTTGCTTTCATAATATTAGGTAATGAAGCATAACGAGGCTCGTTTAAGCGCAGGTCTGTTGTTACGATAGCAGGCAGTGTTAAGGCGATAGTTTGTAAACCACTATCAACTTCACGCGTTACATTTACTTTGTCGCCATCTATTTTAACAGCTGAAGCAAAGGTACCTTGTGGCATACCTGTTAGCGCCGCTAACATTTGACCCGTTTGATTGTTGTCGCTATCAATTGCTTGTTTACCAAGAATAACCAATTGCGGTTGCTCTTCTTCAACTACTTTTTGTAAAAGTTTAGCAACGTTAATTGAGTCTAAGTTTTCTTCTGTATCAATTTGAATAGCACGGTCAGCACCTAATGCAAGAGCAGTTCTTAACTGTTCTTGGCATGATTTGTTGCCAATTGATACTGCAATAACTTCAGTTACTGTGCCCGCTTCTTTTAATCGAACGGCTTCTTCAACTGCAATTTCACAGAAAGGGTTGATTGCCATTTTTACATTAGCAAGATCGACATTGGAATTGTCTGCTTTCACACGTACTTTTACGTTATAGTCAATAACGCGTTTGATGGGTACTAATACTTTCATCGTTGCCTCTGATTATGCATGTTGCATGTAATGTTGGTTAAACTAAAGTTAATTCAACTTAACGCTGTAATTATGGGTTGAAAGACTACTTGTAGATAACGTTTACGTCAACGTCTTCTGTTGATATCGTTACTCAAATTGCACTTTAAATAAATATTATCAGTAAATAATGTAATACAGGATAGTATTTAACACGAAAATATCTATAATGTTTGATATTATCAAACAGGTGTTTGAAAATCAAACATGTGTTTGAATATTTCAAACAAAATTGAATGAGGGGAGAAATTATGGAACGCGAATCAATGGAATTTGACGTTGTAATTGTTGGTGCCGGTCCTGCAGGCCTTTCAACTGCTTGTCAACTAATGAAGTTAGCACAAGAAAAAGAACAAGAGCTTATGGTGTGCGTAGTTGAGAAGGGCTCAGAAGTTGGTGCTCATATTCTTTCAGGTGCTGTTTTTGAACCGCGCGCTTTAACTGAGCTGTTTCCCGATTGGAAAGAAAAAGGTGCCCCTTTAAATACTGCCGTTACGGGCGATGATATTTATTTATTCAATGGCGAAGATAGCTCGGTTAAATTACCTAACTTTAGTGTGCCTAAAACTATGCACAACGAAGGTAATTACATTGTTAGTATGGGTAATGTTTGTCGATGGTTAGCAGAGCAAGCAGAACAGCTAGGTGTTGAAATATTCCCAGGCTTTCCAGCGCAAGACGTAATTTATAATGAAGACGGCAGTGTTGGTGGTGTTATCACGGGGGATATGGGGCTAGATAAAGATGGTAAGCCTAAAGATTCGTTTATGCCAGGTATGGAACTAAAAGCAAAATATACTGTTTTTGCCGAAGGTTGTCGTGGGCATTTAGGTAAAGAATTAATTGCTAAGTTTGCTTTAGACGCTAATAAATCACCACAACATTATGGTTTAGGCTTTAAAGAAATTTGGGATATTGACCCTGAAAAACATCAAGAAGGTTTAGTCGTGCATTCTGCTGGTTGGCCGCTTGATAAAGACACTAATGGTGGCGGATATTTATATCACGCAGAGAACAACCAAGTATTTGTTGGCTTAATTGTTGACCTTAACTATAGCAACCCGCATTTAAGTCCGTTCGATGAGTTTCAGCGTTACAAGCATCATCCAAAAGTTGCTCAATACCTTGAAGGTGGTAAGCGCGTATCTTATGGTGCTAGGGCAATGGCCAAAGGTGGTTTTAACTCATTACCTAAGATGACAATGCCAGGTGGCGTTTTAGTGGGGTGTGATGCAGGTACAATTAACTTCGCCAAAATTAAGGGTAATCATACCGCGATGAAATCAGGTATGTTAGCGGCAGAGACTATTTTTGAAGCGTTAGCATCGGGCGATGAAGGTGGTAAAGACCTTACTGGTTTTACAGATAAGTATCAAAATTCTTGGTTATACGAAGAACTTTACAATACTCGCAACTTTGGCCCTGCTATGCATAAGTTTGGTACCTTTTGGGGCGGCGCTTATAATACGGTAGATCAAAATTTCTTTGGTGGTAAATTACCCTTTAACTTTAAAGATGACAGCTTAGATCACGAGCAACTGAAGCTAGCAGCTGATGCACCAGTAATTAACTATCCTAAGCCTGATAATAAATTAAGTTTTGATAAATTAACCTCGGTATTTTTATCAAATACTAATCATGAAGAAGAGCAGCCTTGTCATTTAAAGTTAGCTGATAGTAGTATTCCGATTGATGTGAACTTAGTGAAATTTAATGAACCAGCACAACGTTATTGTCCGGCAGGGGTTTATGAGGTTGAAAGCACACCAGAAGGTGATAAATTTGTGATTAATTCACAAAACTGTGTGCACTGTAAAACCTGTGATATTAAAGACCCGAGTCAGAATATTACTTGGGTAACACCAGAAGGTACTGGTGGGCCGAATTACCCTAACATGTAATTTAGCTTGCTTGAGAATAATTGCTTAACTGCTGATTGTTCAACTGATAAAAAAAACCTGCATTTGCAGGTTTTTTATTTTGTTGCTTGAGAAATAAAACACTCAGCTTGAAGTAGCGTTTCGATAATCAATAGATAACCCGAGCGAGTATAATTTGAATAAGTCTCGACTTGAACTACAACTAGTTGGTTTCAATTAAGTTGAACTCAGCCAAAGCAGGTATTTCTAATTGAAGTTTATTTTCTATCTCATCTAACTTCATTAACGTTGAACAAATTATTTCGGCCTTATTTTCTAAAGCGTTAGCTTGTTTGCTAATATCTAACTTTATGTCATTTCCCATGGTTTCTATACGCTGGTCAAAGGTTTCAACGCGTTGTTCTGTACTTTGTTCTTCTTTATGGGTCATGGCTTCACCAACGGCGATTAAAATTGTGCCAACAGAATCAGTCACAATGGCTTCTATTTCACTTTCGAATTCACCGGCAAAAATCTCATCAAAATCATCGAAATCTTGTGGTGCAATATAGTAGCTTTCGTCACTGTGGTTAAAGCGAGAGCGCAGTCGCCATTTCATTTCATCAAATTTTTCTTGGAACTGTTGATGCGAAGCGCTGTTTTCGCCGGTTAGGCTGCTAATGACTTTGTTAACCGCTTTTAATCCTAATTCAACGCCTTCAATCGCTATTGATACAATTGCAGGGACTTGTGATCTTATTCCTTGTGTATATTCACTTAATTGCACTTTTTGCTCACTGGTGAGCTGAATTTCACGACCTTTAACAAATAATTGGTGCGGGCCGTTTATTTGCACATAAGTTTGTCCTTGGTTAACTATGCGCAGATGTGCTGGGTCAATTATTACACCATAGTTAAAATTAATATCACATTGTTGTGCGCTTGCTGTGCTAATACATAAGCAAACTATTAAAAGGCTGCGAGCAATAAATGCCATTACAACACTCCATTTTTGTCGGGGTTTTAGGTAAGGTTTATATTGAAACTAATGGACTGATATGAACTTTTCTTTCTTTGTATTTAAAACGACTTGGACCATATTCACGAAGGCTTTTTTCTTGAAACTCTCCAATCGTTACTTGAACACCATGATAAACTCTTTCGTTAGCTTCAACAAATACGTTATTCATGTACTCTTGTAATATCTCATCAAGTGATTCTTTTTCAAAAACTAGCTCTGTTATCTTCTCTATATGGTACTTATAGTTAGCTGCTACTTTTGTTAACAACTCTGGCTTCGCTTTCTCTTTTGGTAAGCTTTTTAATTTAGTGGCGGCAACTCTTAACTCGTTAGATTGGTCAGTTTCAGTTTTAATGGCGTGATCAATTTGTTTGATTCTTTGCAAATAATCATTCATTTTATCTGAGAAAGTAATAATGGTGAAACTACCTGCTGTGGCACCAATAATACCGGCACTTACAAACTCTCCTGCACTAGTATAACCAGCAATAAGCTTACCGTTGGCTCGATCTTTGTTTCCAACCCATAAACTTTTATCAACTCTGATGATATTGTGCATTACTTGTTTTTCAACTCTTAATGAGTCACAAGCGATATCAGCGTATTGGCTGTATTTTGCGTAAACTTTACCACCTGCTTTGATATTAACGCTCATTCTTGCTTTTGACACATCGAGCACTTCAATATCTTGTTTTTTACCAATAATACCATTGCCAATCGTAATATCTCTTCCAGCATCTAGCGTAGCAGATTCAACAAAACCGCCGATTGATATATCCCCGGTTGCTGTCACCTTCATGCCTTCACCGACATTACCGTCGATTATAACACTGCCTTCAAACTTCACATGGCCGGTACTAATATCGACACTTTTAAGGCGATAAACACTGTCAACTTCCATACCATTTTCAATAATACGAGGAAGCCCAATTAGGGTGGAAATTAATATGCTGCTATTTTTCTCGCTTAAAACCGTACCTTCCCCAACACACATTTCAATGTCAGCACCTGGTGAGGGATGTAGTATTTCACCGGTAACGGTATATCCTAAAATGCCTTCAGTGTATGGAATTTTTTTCGCGAGAGGGTCTCCAACTTTTACACAAATTATATCACCTAAGTCACGCATATCTACGCTGCCGTCATCACGTTCTTTTGGTTGTAATATTCGATCTTGTGCGCTTTCAACTAAGTGTTTTATATAGGCGTTTTTGCCATCAATAGGAAGTTTACCATGTGCTATTTCACCTTTAACAACAGAGCCTGACTGCTCTTTAGTTGCTCGCTCAGCAAGTTTAACTAGCTGTTCTTTACTAAAACCTTTACAGACATTACTCGCCTGAGCTAAGTTTAAAATCTCTTTTGCACTAAAGTGTTTACCACCGAACGCCGTGGTAATTTCTGCAGTGGCTGACATTAAATCGCCGGCAACTTCAATTGCAAACGTTGCGTCGCGTCGCTCAAGTATTTGATACTTTATTTCTCGGCCTGTATGACCTTCTTTTAAGGGCTTTAAAACACTTTTAAGTTCAGCAATGGCATTCTTAACATTACCATTAACAACATATAAATTACGGTAGGAGGAATTTTCAATTAATTCTTGAATATCAGCCACCGTTAGTACTGATTCTGTTTTGATTGGAGACAGCACTAGGTCTATATTATCTTTATTGTTACTTACTAATCTCGCCTTTGTCACACGCCTAAAACTCCATTACTGCATAGTGTCATCGTTTCTATATGTAATTTTGCTGATGAACTTTTATAAAATTTATTGTGCCTACTTTTGAATAATCTAGTTTATATTCTTTGTTATCTAAGGCTTGAACAAATATTAACGTTTTTTCTTCGCCGAAGACTTCAGCCATACTAACATCTACTAGCTCTTGGTAAGCTTTTTTTGCTTCAGAGCGCTTAACGGGCATTACGCCATTATATAGTTCGATACTCGCATGACCTACTATCACCACAGGGTGATTTCCATTAACAACAAGTAAATCAAACTTTCTATTTTTGTGAATAATGGTATTTCTACCACTAGTGATAAAGTTCTTTTCGTTCAAAGTATTCTCCTTTATGTTAAATCGGTTTCTACGCACTCTTTAACGGCTTAAGCACACTTTAAATTTATCTAATTGACGATGACCATTTATTGTTAATAATAAACTTGAACTACCCATGTATCCTTATTACTAAATATATAAACAATTGAATTACTAAGCAATATAAAAACTTTATCTTTATCCGTTTCAGGTATTTGTTTAATTTACTCGGTTATAGTTTGGGCTTTCTTCACTGTTGATTAAAAGTCTTCGAATTAAATCTAAGCTTCTAGCAGCAACCAGTTGTTGAAAGTACTTTCTAGCTACAGGAATGCAGTAATACTTTGCCTGTAAAGTGTGCTTCCCACCCCAAGCTATCCAAACTGAACCTACGGGCTTTTCTGCTGTTCCGCCATCAGGCCCTGCTATACCAGAAACAGCAATAACGAAATCAGCACTTGATTGTTCTAATGCGCCTTCAGCCATAGCTAACACCGTTTGTTTACTTACTGCGCCATAATTTACTAACGTTTGGTTAGGCACATTAAGCAGCTTTGTTTTCATGCTATTTGAGTAAGTAATAAAACCCGCTTCAAACACGGCAGAGGAACCTGGTATTGCGGTAATTTGACTGGCAATTAACCCACCTGTGCAAGACTCAGCCACCGTGATTTTTTGTTTTGTTTGAGCTAGCAGAGGTACGACATATTCTGCGATAGTGGTGTTGTTATTTTTTCCTAAACCTAAAACATGATCACCCATCAACAAGCTCAGTTTACTTTGCCACTCAGCTAGAATTGTTTGCTCTTGTGTACCTTGAACACTTAATTTAACTTCTAAAAGTGGCATTGCTGCTCTAAAGCCAATAGCTATTTCTTTTGGCCAATTGGGCATTTTGTCATTTATAAGAGCTTGTAACGTAGATTCACCTAATCCAAAAGTCTGCATACGAGACATATTAAACGTAGTCGAATCAGGAAATAATGTTTTTAAAGTAGGGATTATCTCATCTTTTAACATATGAGTTAATTCGCTTGGTACGCCAGGAGTACATAAAATAAGGCATTGATTTAAAACCATGCTAAACCCTACAGCACTACCTGTTTCATTGGCAATAATATCGCATCCCAAAGGTAGATAAGCTTGTTTTAAGTTTGGCTTGTTCAGCGTGGTTTGTCTTCGCTGTGCCCAGTTTTTTAAATGGAGGTGTGCCTTTGAATTTAATTCAAGCTCAACGTTACATGCTAGTGCTAAAGCTTGTGAAGTGAGGTCGTCTACCGTTGGGCCAAGGCCGCCGTTAATAATAAGAATGTCGCCAGATTGACTTAGTTTAGTGATTTCTGCTTGTAAAAGCGCTAAGTCATCAGCAATAGTCACTTTTTTTCTAATTGTTAAGCCAATATCGTTAAGCTGTTCAGCAAACATGAGTGAGTTAGTGTCGATAACATCACCATTCATTAATTCGTCACCCGTTAACAATAAATTCACTTGCTTAGCCATACTGCTCCAAAATTCAATTATACTCATGCTTTATGTTAACGAAAAAATAGCTGAATTGCGCAGTAATTTTTATTTATTAACTTGTCTGTTTTTTACACCGACAACAATATGCATTATGATTATTAGATTCATTAAAACTCACAAGTTAGGTATACAAGTGACAAAATCTTTTAACGGGTGGTCGATATTTACGCTATCAATTTACTTGGTTATGCTTTCTGTTTGCGTGAGTGATAAGTTACACGCAAAAGAATACATAATAGGTGTTGAAGATGTTAGTTATTACCCATTTTATGATTTTTCTGCAAAGCAATCTAATCAAAAAAGTTTTTCGAAAGAGTTACTCAGTACTTTTTTTCAGCAGCATGGTTACAAGTTTCAATTCGTTTCATTACCCGTGAAACGGTTCGACAAGTGGTTTGCTGAAGAAAGTATAGATTTTAAGTTTCCAGACAATGTGCGTTGGCGATCAGCAGAAAGTAAAAAGTTAAATATAAGCTATAGCAAGCCTATTTTACATTTAACCTCGGGTAGCTATGTACTGAAAAAAAATAGAAATTTACCAGAACAAGCGATAAAGCGTTTAGGTACAATGTATGGCTTTTATCCTACGCTTTGGGTTGAGCGTGTGCGAAATAACTCGATTGAAATCGTGGAATCGAAGTCTACTTTTAGCTTAGTTAAGCATCTTTTACATGGTAACTTAGATGCCATAAATATTGAGAAAAATGTAATAGATCATGTGCTTAAGGGGATGGGAAGGGAGAAAGATGAAATTGTTTTGAACTTGCAGGCTAAACATGAACGATATGCTTTTCACTTTTCTACTATCCTACACCCTGAAATCCTGCAAGAATTTAATGAGTTTTTAAATACCCATAGTAAACAAATAGCTGAACTAAAGCGTAAATACGGTATAATTGAAGCTCTAGCCAATTAAAGTTTTCTTCCTTAGTTAAATTAATAAGACGTTGATAAAATGAGCAATAATTCACAGTTGTATAATCGAGCACTTCTGATTGGTAAATGGTATCGCAGTGATCGAGATGATGACGGCCATTTATTTACAGAATTTGCCGAAATTTCATCGGATGGTCGTTATGAATTTACGTTTATTCAACATGATGACCATGGCAACGTTTCAGAGCAGTCGGTCGAGTCAGGTGACTGGGGGTTGGTTGGAGATATTCACTTCACCATAAGTAAAAGTGAATTTATTAATGAAGCACATTATGCTGCAGATTTAGAGCATGATGATAATTATCATGCATATCGAGTTTTAAATTTAAACAGTCAAATTTTCGAATATCAACATATCATAAGTAATGAAGTGTTTATCCTGCGCCGAGTTATTGATAATATTGCGCTCAGTTAAAGTACGAGTGACATAAGCGCCTTCTTACATTTCAGTTTCCATTAATCATTTTGAGAGTTCCGATGAAGCAATTTAAAGCAGCCAGTTTAATGACGGCAATTAAAACGCCATTTAATGCTAAAGGCGATATAGATTTTAATACCTATGACCAATTAGTCGCTGAACAGGTTAAAGCAGGTGTTGATGGCATTATAGTTGGCGGAACAACAGGTGAAGGGCACTTATTAACTTGGGAAGAACATTTAATTCTTATTGCGCATAGTGTTCACAAGCATGGTAAAGATTTACTTATTATTGGCAATACCGGTAGCAATAATACACGCGAAGCAATTAAAGCCACCCAATATGGTTTCGCTGCAGGTATGGATGCAACATTACAAATTAATCCTTATTATGGCCGTAGTTCAAGTGCGGGCGTAGCTGCACATTTTGGCAAGTTACTCGATATTGGGCCTGCATTTATTTATAACGTGCCTGGCCGTACAGGACAAGATTTAACGCCTGATATAATTGAACCGTTATCAAAGCACAAAAACTTTATTGGCGTTAAAGAGTGTACCGGTAATGAACGCATTGCTTATTATGAAGAGCGAGGCATAGCTTGTTGGTCAGGTAACGATGATGAAAGTGCAGCAGGGCGTCATAAGCATGGCTCGCATGGTGTTATTTCTGTTACATCGAATATCGTACCGAGTTTAATGAGACAGTTAATGGATACACCTAATGATAGTTTGCAGCAACGCATGGAACCACTAATGCAATGGCTGTTTAGTGAACCTAATCCTATTGCAATTAACACCGCATTAATGATGACTGGCGCGGTAGCGCCAATTTTTAGAATGCCATATAAAGCACTAACTAAGATTCAACGTGAACAAGGTTTAGCGCTACTGACAGAAATAGCAAGTGATGAATTAGTTGGTGATAAACTGATGCTAATGGCAGATAACGATTTTACGTATTGCTGTTAATAATTAAAAAACAATAAAATTTTTTAGCGCCGCTACCTTAATCAGAGCGGCGTTTTTGTTTCTAAAACATTCTTGCCAAGTACTAAATTATCGCTCTAATTGCGGTCGTAACGCTTCAGGTACTGAAAAATTTAGCTTAACTTGTTGTATTGGACAGATAAATGTTAACTCTACGGCGCACAGTTGGAGATCAATGTCTTGGTTTCTGTCATCAAGGGCATTTAGCTCTGAAGCTTTACCATGTAATCTGTCACCAACAACACCTTGGCCAATACTTGCAGCATGGATACGAATTTGATGTTTGCGACCCGACTCAATATTTACTTTCAGTAATGACCAATCTCTTTGCTGATTATATTCAAGACAAAGAAAATGACTTCGAGCTGATTTACCGTCAACCTGCGTATCGACTGTTTCAGGTTGTGGGCGTTGTTGGTGATCGCCACGCACAATAATATGATATGTTTTTTCAATTTGATGTTGTTCAAACAGCAAACTTAATGCTTGAGCGGCTTTTTTCGTGTGTGCGACTAAAATTAACCCCGTGGCAGCGCGATCTAAGCGATGAACAGAAAATACCGCACGCTCGGGTTGTAAGTTCTTTTGTGCCCAGCGAGTTATGGTGCAATGGTCACTCCATTTAGAGCCTTGAGATAACATACCATAAGGCTTATACCAAACACTGTAGTGAGTTAAATCAGCAATGAGAGTTGCCGGTGTTGGTCGTTTTGATAAAACATTTTCATCATAATAAAAGTGCAATTTATCATTGAGTTGCAGCTTTTTTTTCACGCGACGACAGCGCTGAGTACTTTTACCACGGCTATGCCATAAAGCACCTTTATCGATCGACTTTTTAATTTCACTCACTGTTAAATCACATTGAATTTGTAGTGCTTCAATGATATTAATTTCGCTATCAATATTGATATGACATTCAAACTTTTTCAAATCTAAGCTACTCGATAAATAATGACACGCTAGTTTAGCAAGTTTATAGACTGAATGGGCATGACAAAAAGCATCATCTGCTGAATATATTCACTTAAAAATCGATATTAATTTAATTTAGCGCAAATGGAATTGGTTTTTAACGACAGAGAAAGATAAAATACCGACCTAGAATACATAAAATGAAACAACAAAAGATTAAGGCGAGAACAAACTATGCAACGTAATGAAACGTTATTTCCTCTTGATAATGTCGGTAATGCCTTATGGGATATGTTAACCGGTGGTGATGATTTAAACGTAGAAAGAGAGTTTGAATTTTCTATAATTTTTCCGAGTGAAGAACAAGCGTTAAAATTTGGTCAACTACTATTAGAAAATAATCAGAAGTTATCTTTTTGTCCTTACCAAGGCGATGACAAGTTTCCTTGGGAAATAACGGCTTACCCTTATATGTCAGCCAGTTATGAAAATATTGCCGCTTATCAAGAGCTACTTATGACTAGCGCGACACCATTTTCAGGTAAGTACGACGGCTGGTACTGTGTCGATTCGAGTAAATAAGGCTATATAATGGATGAACAGCAATTTAAGCGATTAAAAAGTCTAAGTGCTAAATCATTTAACGATCAAAAAGCTTTAATTAAAAAAGTGCTAGCAGGGCGAGAAATAGCATGTACGCAATGTGGTACGCCTATTCGCGTCAGCTTGCCAGAAGACAAGAAAACAACAGGGCTATTTTGTGCGAAAGGCTGTACTGATATCGCATTAGACTTTGTAATGTAAAGCGCTAAATAATGGCTGGCGCTTTACATATTAATTATTATAACTAATTAAAGAAAAGTGGCAATATCAGCCAAAGCTTTCTTGGTTGTTGCATGGTGTGGCACTGTGGCATCTTCACTTGGGTAGCCAGCAATTATAAGCATATAAGGGCGACTGTTGTCATCGCGATTACAAATTTTGCTTAAAAATGACATCGGTTTCGGCGTATGCGTTAACGTAACTAGCCCACTAGAATGCAAAGCATTAATTAAAAAACCTGTAGCAATTCCAACCGACTCATGAACATAATAATTGGTATTTTTATCTTCAATGGCAATACCGCCTTTTTTCTCACTAAAAATAGCAATCAGCCAAGGTGCATGCTCTAAATATGGTTTATTAGCATCTGTACCTAGTGGTTTCAATGCATCAAGCCACTCATCACTAGCTCGCCCTTGATAAAAGTTACTTTCATGAATTTCTGCTTGCTGGCGTATCTGTTGTTTAACATTTTGATCACTAATAGCAACAAAATGCCAAGGTTGATGATTGGCCCCGTTCGGCGCAGTACCTGCTGCTTTAATACAGTTTTCTATAATTTCTTTAGCGACAGGGCGGTCACTAAAGCTACGGATACTATGGCGGCGTTTAATATTTTCGTAAAAGTCAGCTGAGCGCTGTAACATTTCTTCGCTTGGGTATTCGATATAATCGCTTAGCGGCGATGAGTCATGATCTTGCATGGATATTCCTATTCTTATTTTTCTATAGAATATCGATAAAGTGATTAAAAAAGCAAGCCTATCGGAGGAATTAAGGGTGAAGACTTAGGCCATTATAAACTTTAGAATTGTGATAGAGCGCCCATAATTTAATGGTGTTGTTGTTCGATGTAGGAGAAGTAAGAAAGCCGTTAATCCGATTTTATTCGAGGTATTAGTAATGTAAATGCGCTTGTTGATTTAGCTGTATTTTGTATTGCTTTAAACCTGTTCTACGACGAGCTTTTTCAGCAGAAAAAACTCCTATAATAAATGAGGAAAACATAATTGAAATAACAAGAGCAATATGTATCTCTTGAAAATAAGCCGCACTCAATGTCACTAGCACAGCACCAACTACGCAATAACTTAATACAATTCTTAGCCACAAAATAAACAATATTAATAAACTTTCGGATTGTATAGAAGCTTTCACAATATGCATGCTGATCACTGTTAGTAAGGTAGCTGCACATTATAATATATAAATTGATAATGCTTGGGCGCTTTTATATCCAAAATTAGCATACTAAAAAGTCTTAATGTCTAGCTTGTTTTTATGCTTGTAGTCGTCGTGATAGCAAGCGTGAGATATCAATGATTAAAATAAAGGTGTGTAGCATAAGTAGAAGTAGCATAAGTAGAAGTAACATAAGAAAAAAGCGCCAAAAGGCGCTTTTTTCATCATTAACATTTAAAGGCAAGCAACCATTGCTTAGCCAATAAATTTACGGGCGTTGCGGAACATACGAACCCAAGGTGAATCTTCTTGCCATTCGTCAGGGTGCCATGAGTTAGCAACGGTGCGAAATACACGTTCAGGGTGTGGCATCATAATAGTGACACGACCATCTGTAGTAGTAAGCGCGGTAATACCATCAGGTGAACCGTTCGGGTTCGCTGGGTAGGTTTCAGTAATATGTCCATAGTTATCAACATAACGTATGGCAACAGTACCAGACTCATTTGCGTTATCAATAGCATCATCAGAGCTAAACTCTGCACGACCTTCACCGTGAGACACTGCAATTGGCATACGAGAACCAGCCATACCTTCAAAGAAGATAGACGGTGTTTCTTGTATTTCCACCAAGCTAAAGCGTGCTTCAAATCGTTCTGATTTGTTTTGAACAAAGCGTGGCCAAGCTTCTGAACCCGGAATAATTTCTTTTAGGTTTGACAGCATTTGACAGCCATTACAAACACCTAGTGAGAAAGTATCTTCACGTTCAAAGAATGTTTTGAACATAGCTTTAGCATTTTTGTTGAACAATATTGATTTTGCCCAACCTTCACCAGCACCTAAAACATCACCGTATGAGAAACCGCCACAAGCCACTAAGCCATTAAAGTCGGCTAAGTCTGTACGACCCGATAAAATGTCTGACATATGTACATCGATAGCAACAAAACCAGCACGATCAAAAGCTGCTGCCATTTCAACATGCGAGTTAACACCTTGTTCGCGTAAAATAGCAATGCGTGGATTAGTTGAATTTTGCGCATCTTTAGCCATTAAGTCAGCTACGATGTCTTCGTTAATATCAAAGCTTAAGTCTGCGTTTAGACCAGGATCTTCAGTATCAAACTTAACATCGTGTTCTTGCTGTGCACATTCAGGGTTATCACGTAACGATTGCATTTTATGGGTAGTTTTAGCCCAAGTAGTGCGGTAGTAAGTACGTGAATTTTCTAATACCACTTCGCCATCGCGGCTAAAGCGGATAGTGTCTTCATTATTGATACGGCCAATGTCAGTACAACATTCTTCAATACCAAACTTAGCAAAAACTGCGTGAATAGCATCAACATCGCTTTCACGAATTTGTATTACAGCACCAAGCTCTTCACTAAATAGAACATCTACATCGTTACCAGACGCTGAAGTAAGTTTGCTTAAATCAATATCAACACCGGTGTGGCCAGCAAACGCCATTTCTACAACCGTGGTAAATAAACCGCCGTCTGAAATGTCATGATAGGCAATAAGCTTTTCATCACGCACTAAGGTTTGCATAGCATTGAAGAAGTTTTTCAAGGTTTCAGGACAATCAACGTCAGGGGTTTCTTTACCAAGTTGTTTATAAACTTGTGCTAAACATGAACCACCTAAACGGTTTTTACCTTTTGATAAGTCAATAGCAACTAAACGTGTATCACCTTGATCTATTCTTAGCTCAGGAGTAACGGTTTTACGTATATCTTCAACAGCACCAAAGGCAGTAATTATAAGCGACATGGGTGATGTTACAGATTTCTGCGCACCATTTTCATCCCATTGGGTTTTCATCGACATTGAGTCTTTACCCACAGGAATAGTTAGCCCCAGCGCAGGACACAGCTCTTCACCAATGGCTTTAACGGCTTCATATAAGCCTGCATCTTCACCTGGGTGACCTGCTGGCGACATCCAGTTAGCTGAAAGTTTAATACGGTTTAATCTATCACCGTCAGCACCCGCAATATCAGTACCGGCAATATTCGTTAACGACTCTGCTACGGCTAAACGAGCTGATGCGCCAAAGTTTAATAAAGCAACTGGTGTACGCTCGCCTAACGACATAGCTTCGCCATGATAAGAGTCAAGCGCAGAAGCGGTAACGCCACAATCAGCTACTGGCACTTGCCAAGGACCAACCATTTGGTCGCGATTAACCATACCGGTTACTGAGCGATCACCTATGGTAATTAAGAAGGTTTTCTCTGCCACAGTGGGTAAAGATAATATACGTTCAGCGGCATCAGCTAGAGTAATATCTGCAACGCTAAAGTTATCACCAGTGGCAATTTTTGACTCAACATCTTTAAATATTTTAGGGGTTTTACCTAATAAAACATCAAGCGGTAAATCAATGGGGGTAGCGAGTTTATCGTTACCGGCAAAGTGTTCATCAGTAACCGTTAAATGTTCTTCTTCTGTGGCACGACCAACGACAGCAAACGGTGCACGTTCGCGTTGGCATATTTGTTCAAATCGGGCTAAGTTCTTGTCTGATACCGCGATAACATAACGCTCTTGTGATTCGTTACACCAAATTTCATGTGGTGCCATGCTGCGCTCGTCATTGGGTACTTTACGTAGTTCAAAAACACCACCACGGCCGCCATCAGAAACAAGCTCAGGGAAGGCGTTTGATAAACCACCTGCGCCAACATCATGAATAAAGGCGATAGGGTTTTCTTCGCCTAGCTGCCAACATTTGTCGATAACTTCTTGGCATCGACGTTCCATTTCTGGATTTTCACGTTGTACAGAAGCAAAATCTAAGTTTTCAGCAGATTGTCCTGAAGCCATTGAAGAAGCTGCGCCGCCACCAAGGCCGATGTTCATTGCTGGACCACCTAAGGCAATTAAATTAGCACCAACAACAATCTCACGCTTTTGCACATGTTCGTCACGAATGTTACCTAAACCACCAGCCAACATAATAGGTTTGTGGTATCCGCGTACTTCGCTGCCGTTAAACGAGTTAACTTGTTCTTCGTAAGTACGGAAATAGCCTAAAATAGCTGGGCGACCAAACTCATTGTTAAATGCTGCACCGCCCAATGGGCCTTCAGTCATAATATCTAAAGCAGAAACTATACGGTTGGGTTTACCAAAATCAGTTTCCCATGGTTGTTCGAAACCCGGAATACGTAAGTTAGAAACCGAAAAACCGACTAAGCCTGCTTTAGGTTTTGAACCAATGCCGGTAGCGCCTTCATCACGAATTTCACCACCAGAGCCTGTTGCAGCACCAGGATAAGGAGAAATAGCCGTAGGGTGGTTATGGGTTTCAACCTTCATTAATATTTGAATGTCTTCATGGTGATAACCGTAAACATTCGTTTCTGAATTTGGGAAGAAACGACCGCCTTTATTACCCACCATAACCGCAGCATTATCTTTGTAGGCACTTAAGACAAAATCAGGGTTCACTTCATGCGTGTTACGGATCATTTTAAATAATGATTTTGGTTGTTTAACGCCATCGATAGTCCAGTCAGCGTTAAATATTTTATGACGACAATGCTCAGAGTTGGCTTGAGCAAACATGTAAAGTTCAATGTCGTGAGGATTTCGGCCTAACTTGGTGAAGTTTTCAAATAAGTAATTAACTTCGTCGTCAGCTAGGGCAAGGCCTAAATCAATATTGGCAGCAACTAACGCATTTTTTCCACCATTTTCAATGTCGATACTGGTTAGTTCACCGGGTTCAGCACTAGCAAATAATGCCGTGGCTTCAGTGGTATCAGTAAATACAGTTTCCATCATGCGGTCATGAATCAAGTTATTTAATGATGTTTGTTGGGCAGATGTTAAAGTCGCAGCGTTTTCAGTGCTAATATAATAAGATAAACCGCGTTCAAGACGAATAACTTTAGATAAACCACAGTTGTTTGCAATATCGGTAGACTTTGATGACCAAGGTGAAATAGTGCCAGGTCGAGGTGTTACAAGGAGGAATTGGCCAACAGGTTCGTGTTCTTCAATGGTTGGTCCATACTTAAGTAATTGCGCTAAAACAGTAGACTCATCATCACTTAAAGCTTCGGAAATATGAGCGAAGTGAGTAAACTCAGCATAGATATCCGTAATGGGCAGTTGCAGCTCTGAGCACTGATTCAGTAGTTTGTTTACTCTAAATTCAGATAGTGCTGGTGCACCACGAAAGGTTTTCATCAACATCGACATAGTCTATTTCACCGGGTTAGATTAATTAAGGATAAAAAACGCGCGTATTATAGTTTAAATAGGCTCATTATAGAAACGATTTGTCTCTTTTCAAGCCAAGTTTTTGAGGTCAGAATACACGCCAAATTAAAAATAGCTTTTTAAATATCTCAATTCACGTGACAATAGCAATTATGATAAAAAAACAAATAAAATTATTCGCCAATAAAGTGAGTGTAAAAAAGCAATTAGCCTTGTTTTTATTACCCTTTATTGTTTTGCTAAGCGCATGTGAAAACCAAGAGACGTCTGCAAACTTACAGAGAATTATTGATAGAGGTTACATAACGGTTGGTACGCTTTATGGCAATACGAGCTATTATCTTGATGCTGAAGGGCCTGCTGGCTTTGAATATGAACTAGCACAAAAATATGCACAGTTTTTAGGTGTCGAATTAAAAATGATGCCGAGCTACAACTTAAATGAATTGTTTCAACAACTCGATAATGGCAGCGTCGATATTCTTGCTGCCGGACTCGCGGTTACTGAAAGTCGCTTGAAAAACTATCACTTTTCGCCAAGTTATGACAGCGTAAGCCAAAAGCTAGTTTTTAAACAGGGTAATATCAGACCGCGTAAGCTTGCCGATTTAACGGGGAAGTTACAGGTACTTGAACAATCTAGCCATGTAGAGAGCTTAGCGCAATTAAAGATCTCTAATCCTGAGCTTGTTTGGTCGACTACCAGTGAGCTTGATAGCGAAGAGCTTCTGCTGCGTGTACTTTCAGATGAGATTGACTACACCATCGCAGATACCAACACCTTGGCAATTAGCCGTAGATATTATCCTGAAATTAGTATCGGTTTTACGATATTAAAAGAAGAATCTTTAGCCTGGATGATTAATAAAAATAATGACGACACTATTTTTGCCAGCTTAATTGAGTTCTTTGGTCAAGTGCATCATAACGGTGTGTTATTAGCATTAAATGATAAACATTACGGGCACATAGAAGAATTTAATTATGTTGATACCCGTATGTTTATTAAAGCAATAGAGCAGAAGCTACCTAAGTATCAACCTTTGTTTGAAAAATATGGTCAAGACGTTGATTGGCGTTTACTCGCGGCAATAAGTTATCAAGAATCACATTGGGAACCTCACGCTCGTTCTTACACTGGTGTTCGTGGCATGATGATGCTAACGCTACCAACGGCAAAGCAAATGGGTATTAAAAGTCGACTTGATGCTGAACAAAGTATCCGAGGTGGCGCTAAATATTTCAAACAAATGATAGCTCGAATGCCAGATAGAGTGCCTTCTCCAGATAGATTATGGTTTGCTTTAGCTTCCTACAATATAGGGCTAGGGCATTTAAATGATGCGCGAAATATTACTAAACAACAAGGTGGCGATCCCGACCGTTGGGTGGAAGTAAAAGAGCGTTTGCCACTACTTAAACAGAAAAAATATTATAAAAAAACGCGCTATGGTTACGCTCGAGGTGATGAACCGGTTAATTATGTTGAAAATATTCGCCGTTATTACGACACCTTAACTTGGATGGATGATCAAGCGAAACAAATTGCCCAGAAAACAGAGTTAGCTACCTTGAACGAACAAGCAAACTAAAAGGGGATATGATAGCGTTTGAGTTTATTTCATTAAAGTGTCATAAACATAAGAGATACTAATTAAAATAAAACTGAACTTGCTACATTCCGGCTAATTAATAGCGTAAAAAATTAATGTAGTGAGGTTTTACTGTTTTGGTGTTTATATGCAAGGCAAGAGGTTAATATGAAATTTAAGAGATGCTTTATTAGTAATCAAAGAAAAAGAACCTTAAAACGTCACAAAATAAGGTTAGCAAATCGACGTCATACCCAATTTGCATCCGATCATTTTCATAGTGCTAGCGCTGTCGATACTATAAAAACTTTACAAGATAGTTGAAATAGCTACTGAAGTTTAAGCTCATTACTTTTTACACTTTTTACACTTTTTACACTTTTTACACTTTTTACACTTTTTACACTTTTTACACTTTTTACACTTTTTGTTTTTCTAGTTCCCCAATCTTGAGTTACATTTTTACAACAGCTTAGTAATTACTTAAATAGTTATAATACAAAAATCAGTATCAAAACTTGATATTCTCGAGCAAGCGTCGAAAAATAAATTATTTATAAATATATTAATAGGTCATAAATACTTATTAGTACGACTTTTATATCTAAAAAATATTTGGCAAAACTTAATTAAGTCCTTATTTTGTAAGGTGTTTTTAAAAATGGTTGAACATGGAGTTTATTCAGTTATCCTTAAAGATAATTTATTAAGCATTACGTTAATTGGCTCATTTAATGAACTTGCAACAAAGTCAGTTTGTTTGCAAATAAAAGCCAAGGTCGACAGCTTGAAAGGCAAAGCCTTTGCTGTATTGTTCAATGGCATAGACTATGAAGGTAGCACACCTGCGGCGCATAAAATATCTAATGAGTATCTTTCATGGGTGAATAAACAAAATTGTATAGCTTGGGCTGCTGTTTATCATCACGCTATTTATGCAGAAATGGCAAAAAATGAACAGCCTGCAATGTTTGAAAGTAAAAATCGTCGTGAATTTTATGATATTGAATCAGCAAAGTCTTGGCTAGCAAGTCTGTAGTTTTTTGTTAATTTAATATATTAATAATGAAGCGGGTATATTCAATTATATTGTTACTTTTTCCGCGCTAGCTTTTCTGCTTTTTTTTCTGCTCTTCTGCGTTTAAAAAAAGCAGAAAGCATGTTGCTACACTCTTTTGCTAAAAGGCCAGAGTTCACCACCACTTGATGATTATGTTTTTCATGATTCAATAATGAAAACGCACTACCTGCCGCACCTGTTTTTAAATCTTTACTGGCAAATACTAAGCGATTTATCCGGCTATGCACTAATAAGCCTGCACACATAGGGCAGGGCTCTAAAGTTACGTATAGCGTGCAATCGAGCAGACGATAATTTTGTAACTTTTTACCGGCATCACGAATGGCGACCATTTCCGCATGGGCAGAAGGGTCGTTATTCATAATCGATTGGTTAAAACCTTCCCCGACAATTTCACCATTACAAACAATAACAGCGCCAACGGGTATTTCATTATGGCTGTCAGCAATGTTAGCTAGCTCAATGGCGCGGCGCATAAACTTAATGTCTGCTGCAGAAAAACTATCCTGAGCAATACTACTTTTAGAAAGGCACTGCTCGGTAAGTTTTGAGTCAGTAAGTTTTGACTCAGTAAGATTTGAGTCAGACAGGTCACTATCGTGACTTATATCTTTTGGGTTGAGATTAATGGTTAAATTTTTTGTCATCGCAGGTTATAAAAACATTTCTAATAAGTCGTTAAGGTAACGGTGGCCAAGTTTGCTAACCGACCACAGCTTACCGTCAAATTCCATTAAGTTTTTAGCTTTAGCTTCTAAAAGTGTAGGTAAAATTGTCTCAATATTTAACCCTGTATAGGCTTGGTACTCATCCAATGAGAAACCTGAAAATAAGCGTAATCGGTTCATCATGTATTCAAAAGGTAATTCTTGTGCTGAAACAGTATTAAGCTGATCAAGTGCTTTTCTACTGGTATCTAAATAGCCTTTGGGGTGCTTTATTTTTACCGTGCGGTAAATGGTTTTTTTGGTTACATCGGTAATTTTACCGTGCGCACCACAACCAATACCCAAGTAGTCGCCAAACTGCCAATAGTTAAGGTTATGCTGGCATTGAAATTCAGGCTTACTATAAGCAGAAATTTCATATTGTTGATAACCCGCAGCATTTAACAAAGCAATGCCTTGGTCTTGAATACTCCACAGCACTTCATCTTGGGGTAATTTAGGCGGTCGTGAGTGGAATGCAGTATTAGGCTCTATCGTTAACTGATACCATGAGATATGGCTAGGATTTAAGCGAATCGCCGTTTTTAAATCATCAAGGGCATGAGCTACGGTTTGGTCGGGTAAGCCATGCATTAAATCAAGATTGAAGCTTTTTACGCCACACTCGTTAGCTAGGTTAGCTGCAACTTTGGCTTGCTCGCTATCATGTATTCTACCAAGCTTTATTAATTTATCTGAGGCAAAGCTTTGTACGCCAATAGATAATCTTGAAACACCGCCATTAAAAAAGCCAATAAATTTTTCAGCTTCAACAGTGCCAGGGTTAGCTTCTAAAGTTATCTCAATATCGGCTTTATGTTCAAAGCGTTGTAATACTGCGGTTAATAGCTGTTCAATTGCCGGCGCTGAAAATAAGCTTGGTGTACCACCACCAATAAAAATTGAATGCAAAGGTCTGTTATGTAAGCTAAAGCGTTCAATATCGCTGTCAAGATCAAGTAATAACTGCGCAATATAGTCTTGCTCAGGAATAGCGTGCTTTAAAGCATGAGAATTAAAGTCGCAATAAGGGCACTTTTCAACACACCAAGGTATGTGAATATATAACGAAAGTGGTGGTGCAATTAACATTTAACGTAGGGCTTCTAAAAGTTGTGGGACGAGTTTTTTAAGGGCTTGGCCACGGTGACTCAGTTGGTTTTTTAAATCTCGCGGTAATTGCGCTGATGTCATTTTATGATCAGCTTGCCAAAACACTGGGTCGTATCCAAAGCCTTGCTCGCCTATTTTTTCTCGGGCAATACTGCCTTGCCAAACACCATGACAAATAAGCGGTGTAGGATCATTTTCATGACGCATGTAAACCAGCACACAATGAAAACGAGCGCTGCGTTGTTCATCGGCTACATTTTCTAAGGCAGTTAAAAGTTTGTTGGTATTATCATCATCACTAGCGTTTTCGCCGGCATAACGGGCTGAATAAACGCCAGGAGCACCATTTAAAGCGTCAACTTCTAAACCCGAGTCATCGGCTATCGCAGGTAAACCGGTAACTTTTGCAGCATGGCGTGCTTTAATTATCGCGTTTTCTACAAAGGTGGTGCCGGTTTCAGCAACTTCACCAACATTGAATTCGCTCTGGGGTTTAATTTCAATATTTTGAGCCGCTAACAAACTGACAAGCTCGTTTACTTTACCTTGGTTGCCGGTCGCTAATACAATGGTGGTCATCACGAATACCTTAGAATTAATTAATCATAACAATGGCGCGCATAATACCTTAATCTACAACAAAGAGGGAGCACTTAAGCACGAATTAAATAAAACTCAGAGGCAGTATGTCGTTAAAAGATACCTTTATAGGTTTAATTATTATTTTTATCTGGGGCTTTAACTTTGTCGTTATCGCTTGGGGTGTAGAGTCGATGCCGCCACTATTAATGGGAGGCTTACGATTCTTATTAGTTGCACTACTGGGATCTTTGTTTATTGCTAAGCCTAATATACCCTGGCGATGGATGACACTTTATGCGCTAACTTTGTGTTTTGGCCAGTTTTCATTATTATTTTCAGCGTTAGCTTTTGGTATGCCGGCAGGGTTGGCTTCATTAGTTTTGCAGTCGCAAGCGGTGTTTACCTTATTATTTTCATTATTCATGCTAAAAGAACAAATTAAAAACAGTCAAATCTTGGCCATGCTCATCGCTGGTGGTGGCTTGTATATTATTGGTAGCTCAGGCCAAGCCCATAGTATGACATTACTTGGTTTTAGTTTAACCATTGCCGCAGCCATAGCTTGGGGCTTAGGTAATGTGGTTAACCGTCTAATAAATCAACGAGGTTATCGAGCAAATATTGGCTTAGTTGTTTGGTCGTCTTGGATAGCCATGGTGCCTTTCTTTGTTACGAGTTATTGGGTAGAAGGCGAAGTAGCCATAGTCAATAGTTTACAAAACTTAAATGGCTTAAGTGTTTTCGTATTATTTTACTTAGCTGTTGCCGCGTCGATGATAGGTTACAGTTTATGGAGCTATTTATTAACCAATTACCCAGCAGGGCAAGTGGCGCCGTTAACTTTAGGTGTGCCTATTGTGGGTATAATGTCAGCCTCGCTTTTACTGAATGAACAAATGTCAGCGCAGCAAATATTCGGCATTGTTATTGTTATGCTAGGTTTATTGGTTAATACCTTGGGTAGTAAACTCTATCGCAGACTCAGACTAAAATCAGTCAGGTAATATTTTAAAATAGTTTAGGGTAAGCGTGTAGTTTACGCTTTTATCAGGAATGATATTGAGGGGAGAATAAGCATAAAAAATGGCACTTTACTATCTAAAGTGCCATTGGGAATTTTAATGCTTTTTAACCTTTAATTAGCAAAGCTAATCAACATAAAATTTTTGTGAGAAGGTTAAATTATGCTGTTTACCTTTATCGGTGATATTAATATCAAAATAAATGGTTTCTTCATTGCTGTAACCCACTTGTGCTAAATAATAAACCGCGTCGCCTTCTTTAACTTCCATAAAGTCTAACGATTTAATTTGTCCTACATCGTTTCGGGCTTTACCATTTATGTTTACCGTTTTTGCGGGGTTGCCGTCTTGGGTATTGTCAAGCACCGCAATATTGACCAAGCCTTTATAGCGACTACGTTCAATACCATAAGCTTTAGCAATTTCAGGCGTTAAAAATGTTGAGCCAATGGCAATATAATGCACATTAAGATCATTCAATTTTTTCATATTTTCAGCATTAACTGTGGCGGTAAGCATCAATGCTAGTGCACATAGCCATTTGAGTTTATTGAAAACGTTATTCATATTGTGAACCTTATATTTTCTATAGTGGTTATTATTTAGTATATATAATGCTGTTAATCAAAATGAGTTAACGCTTATAACACGGCCCAATATGGCACCCAACCAGCCAATAAAATGTTTACTACATTCAATAATAAAAAGGCGATAAGTACCGATAAATCAAGCCCGCCAATACTCGGGATTATGCGTCTAATTGGCGTTAATATTGGCGCAGTAAGCTGATTGAATACCATTTGAGTTGGATTGTAGCCTTGCACTACCCAGCTCATTAATGCCATTACAAGCATAATAATAAACAGTAAAACGCCAGTTTGCTTAATAAGGTAAATTAAGCCTAAATATAATGCTGAAACAATATCAATAGGGCCGCCGTTAAGTAACGGAATAATAATAAAAGTTAAGGTCGCAACAATATAAGCTAAAATTACTGTTGCTAAATCAACACCACCAATACTTGGTATTACACGACGTAATGGAATAACTAAAGGGTTACTTACTTTTACAATAAATTGGCTTAGTGGGTTGTAAAAGTCAGCACGAACAAGTTGTAGCCAAACCCGCAACACTAAAATCATAATGAATGTGTCAAAGGCAAATTTAAGCAAATAATTAATTGCTTCCATCTAAAACTCCAAAAAATAAAATTAATTTAATCAGTGCTTTACTTGTTTTGAATGTATAGCACTGCAAATATGTTGATCGTAATACGATTAACTACTTTTCGCCATTTCTTTAGCGCGCGCAACGGCACAATTCATGGCATTTGAAACAAGACTTTCCAAACCACCTTCAACTAAAGCGTTCAACGCTACTTGGGTTGTACCGCCTTTTGAGGTTACGTTTTCACGAAGCTTGCCGATAGACTGTTCGTTTTCAATAACCATTTTAGCAGCGCCTAGCGCAGTTTGTTGCACAAGCTCTCGGCTGTCTTGTTCACTAAAACCGTAGGCCATAGCTTGCTTTTGCATTGCTTCCATAAACAAGAAAAAGTAGGCAGGGGCAGAGCCCGAAACAGCAATGATATGGTCAATTTGTTCTTCTGAAGTTAACCACTTAACAATGCCGACAGATTCCATTAATGATGTCGTAAATACCTTTTCTTCTTCAGTGATATGCTCATTTGCATATATTCCAGATACGCCAAACCCCAGTTGTGAAGGGGTATTTGGCATGGTTCTAATGACGGTGCAAGGCTTAGCCAAGGCTTGTTCTATTTGTGCCATAGTGCAACCGGCAGCAACTGAAATAAAGCACTTTTTGCCAATCTCAATTTGCTGACTTAAAAGCTGGCAAACTTCTTCTATAAGGTAGGGCTTTACGCCCAGAACAATCACGTCTGCAAAAGTTGCTGCTTCAATATTGCATTGTGTTTGTTTAATACCGTGTGCGGCTTGCAAAGCCAAGCGCTTTTCTGCTGAAGGATTCGATACGATAATATGTTCAGGGTTAAAACCACCATTTACTAAGCCCGAAATAATTGCACCGTTCATGTTACCTGCGCCAATAAAAGCTATTTTTTTCATAAGTTTCCTATCAAGTATTGCTGATTCAATGAATGTAATTGGTCATTCATTACTAAATTTTGTCTTAAAGCTATCGTCGTTGCCAACGAAAGTTTAATTTTCATCATTGTACTATTTTTTGAGATAAATTATTTAGCTTCTAGCGCCAAATATTGCTGAGCCAATGCGAACTAAGGTAGAGCCAGCATTAATAGCAAGTTGCATATCGCCAGACATACCCATAGATAAAGTATCTATGCTTGGATATTGTTTTTGAAGTTTAAGAAATAAGTTTTGCATCTCAACAAAACTAGCCTGAGAAGCATTTTTTTCTGGAATCGCCATTAAACCGCGTAAGCATAAGTTATCGCAGGTTTCGATAACATCAAGTAACGCAGGAAGCTCTTGCGGTAAAACCCCAGATTTACTTAGTTCGCCACTAATATTCACTTGTAAACAAATGTTTAGCGATGTATCTTGACCAGACCTATGCTCGTTAAGGCGTTTTGCTACTTTAATTCTATCTATGCTATGTACCCACGAAAAATGGCTGGCTATTAACTTGGTTTTATTCGTTTGAATTGGGCCAATAAAATGCCACGTTATATCAGTTTTATTCTGCAAAGCAGTAATTTTTTCTACGGCTTCTTGCACATAACTTTCGCCAAAATTTCGTTGCCCTGCATCGTATGCTTGTTCGAGCATATCAATAGGTTTAGTTTTACTTACTGCAAGCAAAGTAACTTCATCAGCATTGCGATTTGCAAGCTGACAAGCAGAAGAAATTTGCAGTTCTACAGCAGCAATATTATCTTTAATAGCAATCATATTGTTTATTTCAGTTCTCAATGACTTATTCAGTTGTTAATTAATAATTAATTTAACTCAGAGGTTTGTATGGATATTACCGAATTACTCGCATTTAGTGTCGAAAATAATGCATCAGATTTACATTTATCAACGGGAACACCACCGTCTATTCGTGTTGATGGTGACGTACGTAAGCTAAATATACCAGCATTTGATGAAAAAGATGTTAACGCTTTGGTCTATGATATTATGAATGATCGCCAACGCAAAGAATATGAAGAAAATTTAGAGGTCGATTTCTCTTTTGAAGTGCCAAACCTAGCACGCTTCAGGGTAAATGCTTTTAATCAAAATCGTGGTCCAGCTGCGGTATTTCGTACTATCCCAAGTAAAATTTTATCATTAGATGACTTAGGTTGTCCTGATATATTTCGCAGCATTTCAGAATTGCCGCGCGGTTTAGTTTTAGTTACTGGCCCAACGGGCTCTGGTAAGTCTACAACACTTGCCGCTATGGTCGATCATATAAATAAAACGAAACACGATCATATTTTAACTATTGAAGATCCTATTGAATTTGTTCATCAGAATCACTCATGTTTAATAAACCAACGTGAAGTACATCGCGATACCTTAAGTTTTAGTGCTGCACTTCGTTCAGCGTTACGTGAAGATCCTGATGTAATCTTAGTGGGCGAGATGCGTGATTTAGAAACTATACGTTTAGCAATGACCGCAGCTGAAACCGGTCATTTAGTTTTTGGTACTTTACATACCACCTCAGCACCAAAAACCATTGACCGTATTATTGATGTATTCCCAGGTGAAGAAAAAGCCATGGTACGTTCAATGCTTTCTGAGTCATTACGTGCGGTTATCTCACAAACACTTGTTAAAAAGGTTGGTGGGGGCCGAGTTGCTGCACACGAAATTATGATGGGGGTTCCGGCAATTCGTAACCTTATTCGCGAAGATAAAATTGCTCAAATGTACTCTGCTATTCAAACGGGTATGTCTCATGGTATGCAAACAATGGATCAATGTTTACAAAATTTGATCAACCGCGGCATGATCACCAGACAAGATGCCATGGACAAAGCACAAGACAAAAACCAGTTTTCTGGTTACTAGTCTCAGAGATATGAAAGGGTAATTTAATGAATTTTCATGATTTATTAGAAAAAATGGTGCAGCACGGTGCATCAGATATGTTTGTTACCGCTAAGTTAGCGGTAAGTGCAAAAGTTAATGGCGAGTTGGTGCCTATTGACGATCACGTTTTATCAGCCGATGAATCTTTAAGTTTGGTTCATGATGCTATGTCCGATAAACAAAAAACTGCATTTGACGAAGAAAAAGAATGTAACTTTGCCATTTCAATTGATGATATTGGTCGCTTTCGTATCTCAGCTTTTTGGCAACGAGATATGGCTGGCATGGTTATCCGTCGTATTGTTACCGAAATCCCAGACGCCGATGATCTTGGCTTACCATCAGTGTTAAAAGATGTGGTGATGTCTAAACGTGGTTTAGTGCTATTTGTTGGTGGTACAGGTACGGGTAAATCTACTTCGATGGCAGCTTTAATAGGTTATCGAAATAAAAACTCTCGTGGTCATATTCTAACTATTGAAGATCCGGTTGAATTTGTTCATGAACACCGTAAATGTATGGTAACACAACGTGAGGTAGGGCTTGATACCGAAAGCTTCAGTGCAGCACTGAAAAGCTCTTTGCGCCAAGCGCCCGATGTTATTCTTATTGGTGAAATTCGTAATCAAGAAACCATGGAACACGCGTTAAGCTTTGCTGAAACCGGACATTTATGTATTGCTACTTTACATGCGAACAATGCAAACCAAGCGATTGATCGTATTATGCATTTAGTACCCGCAGAGCAACATGGTAAATTGTTGTTTGATTTGGCATTAAACTTACGCGGCATTATCGCCCAACAGCTTATTCCAACCAGAGATGGCAACGGTCGTGTAGCTGCTATTGAAGTGTTACTAAATTCACCTTATGTAGCTGAGTTAATTAAAAAAGGCGATGTAGGTAGTATTAAAGAAGTCATGGAAAAATCTACCGATCAAGGTATGCAAACCTTTGACCAAGCACTCTTTAATCTATATCAACAAGGGCTTATTAATTACGCAGATGCCTTGCATCATGCCGACTCACCAAATGATCTACGCTTAATGATTAAATTAAGAAGTAACGACCAAGGTGGAACCGGTTCATTGTCAGGGGTTACGATTGATGGTTTAGCGCCTAAAGAAGAATAACTTTTCATGGCGATTTTTTATTGATGTAGTTTTTAGTAGGGTGAAGTAGTTTATATTTCATCCTACTATTTATGCATTAACTCTACGCTGTATGTCACCTTCAACCTGGTTATAACTTTTTCGCTCTGTCTCATTCCTTCCCCTCTATTACGTATTAAAGCTAAAAAGTTTATAAAAACAGATTTAGCCCACTGCATTTTAATTTTTAAGTGATAGCTCTGTATGTGTTGACTTTTTTCAAATTATTTGAATATATAGGTTAGGTAACTATAAGGATTATTATTTGATGTCAAAATCATTATCAGATGGAAAAAGCTTTTACAAAGATGAAGCCGAACTTTTGTATGGAAATGCAAAATCTGGAATTATTGTCACGCTTTTGGCATCAACGATTTTAGTTTTTGCATTTGATACACCTGAAGTGCACACTCAAAAGCTTTACTGGTGGATTGGTATTTTAGCACTTGTTGTTGCTAGGTTAATGGACCTATACAGTTGGAAAAAACATTCACTTAATGTTAGTTACAATGCTAAAAATTTTATACATCGATTTATAGTTGGCGCTATTTTATCTAGTTTGATGTGGTGTTCATACTGCATATATATATCCCGCTACGCCTCTAGCACAGAGCTTGCATCTACTATTATTGTGGTCTCAGCTTTTGCAGGCGGAGCTTCAACTATATTGGCCGCTAATAAGTCTTTAGCGATGGGGTATGCGGCAATTATGCTTGCCCCCTTTTCAGTCGCCTTAGTGCTTTCTTCCCAAGAGTATCAATTTACGCTAGGCCTGCTTGGTTTGGCATTTAGTTTAGTTATGGTGATGACCGCTCGAAAATCTGCCGACTTTACATCACATGCTATTCGATTAAAAAATGATAATGCTGAACTCGTCAATAAAATGGAACAAAAAGTTGCTAGACGAACACAAAAAATTTATCAGCTTTCTAACCTTGACCCTCTTACCGGTTTATTCAATCGCTCTGCGTTTATGTCGCATATGCAAGAGCAGCTTGATTTAAGCGCAAAAAATAGTATCCCGCTTGCCTTGTTATTTATTGATTTAGATGGCTTTAAAAAAATTAACGATACATTGGGCCATCAAACAGGAGATAAGGTACTAAAAAATACCGCAGAACGACTAAAAGCGCTTCAAGGTGATCAGCAACTACTGTGTCGTTGGGGCGGAGATGAGTTTCTGATCACTTTTATGGCGGCAAATGAAGATGCCGCACTTGCTTTTGCTAATAGCGTTATTGAAAAAGTTTCAGAGAGTTACGATTTTGAAAACAATCGACTTTTTATCAGTGCCACTATAGGTATCGCAATCTCTCCTAATCATACTGATAGTGCCGATGAGTTAATTCAGCTAGCTGATACCGCTATGTATAATCAAAAAAAGCTCAGTCCTAGCTCAGTTGGTTTATTTAATAGTGAGTTAGGGCAACGAATAGTGCGTGAAAACCAGCTTAAAGTAGGCCTTTCTAAAGCAATTGAAAAGCAACAGCTTCGCTTAGTTTATCAACCTATTGTCGCATCAAAGTCACATCAAGTGGTTGCTTTTGAAGCACTGCTTCGTTGGGATTTTGCGGGTGAAAACATACCACCTGATAAATTTATTCCAATTGCAGAACAGTATGGATTAATAATAAATTTAGGCACATGGGTATTACAGCAGTCGTGTATCGCAGCTGCCGCCTGGCAGGCATTGAATAACGACACACGCCCCTCTGTTAGTGTAAATGTATCTGTATTGCAATTGTATGATGAAAACTTCATAAATATTGTGGCGCTAGCACTAAAGAATGCAAAACTAACCGCCGAAAATTTAACTATTGAAATTACAGAATCTATTTTCTCCAATGATAAAATAATCATACTTAAATGTATTAAAACCTTGCAAAAAATGGGGGTAAAAGTATCAATTGATGACTTTGGCACTGAGTATTCTTCGCTTTCGGTAATTCAAAGCTTGGCTGCCAATACCCTAAAGATAGATCGCTCCTTTGTTAATATGCTAGATACAAATGGCAAAGTCATTATTGAAGCGGTAAAACATATGGCCGTTAAGCTTGATTATGCTGTAGTGGCGGAAGGCGTTGAAACCCAAGAACAAGCCGAGCAACTTTCAGCATTAGATATTGAAATGCTACAAGGTTACTTCTTTTCAAAGCCTATAGAGTTGCACGATGTAGAAGACTATTTGCTGAATAACTCACCTAAAAATTAAGCTATAAGGCCTACATAATCCGTGTGGTTTAGTAAGTTACTGTATTAATGAATAACGTATTTCATGGTATTTTAAAATCGACAATAATATTAATTACCATATTATTGTTAAGATAATCGTAATCGCAAATTTTACCTTCAATGTGCCCAACTTATTTGGCTTTAGGGCATAGATAAATTTATAGGATAGATAAATGTTAACTTCAATTAGGTTCAGTACCATCATTTTTACGCTTTTTTGTGCAATCTCTGCGGTAGGTGCTGATACATTTACCGCCGGGCCGGTAATAAAAAGCTACGGTAAACATGCTCAAGTTCAACAAGATTTAAAACTAGACAAAAGTAATGTATTTAATGTCGCTTTTGATCTTGGAGCGCAGGGTAATGTAGGTAAGGTAAATGGCAGAATTGAAACGCTTGCACGTTTCATCAACATGCATGTAGCTAATGGCGTACCACTGGAAAACATTAACCTAGCACTCGTTGTGCATGGCAAAGCTGGCTTTGACTTATTAAAAGCCCCTTTGTATCAACATAAATATCAACAAGAAAATGCCAACGTAGCGCTAGTACAAGCATTACTTAAAAACCAAGTTAAAATCTACATTTGTGGACAATCAGCAGCGTATCATGGCATTACAAATGATATGGTATTACCCGGTGTTGAAATGGCGCTATCAGCAATGACAGCGCACGCTACTTTGCAAAACCAAGGCTATACGCTTAATCCATTTTAGCGACCAAATAAGGCCGTAGGCTTACTGATTAGTTAACCTTTAGTACCAACGACAACGCCCATATCCATAACGGTATTGAAACAATCGACATAACGGTTGTAACAACCACAATACCGGCAATAGTTTCTTGGTGCTTATTATGCTGCTTGGCAATTAAATAAGCATTAACCCCAGTTGGGCTGGCACTCAAAATAACTAAAGTCATAGTCGTAATAGCTGAAAATTGAAATATAAAATAGCAAGTTAAGAAAATTAAGCAGGGTAGTAGCAGTAATTTTATAATGCTAGCCGTAATAATAAACTTCATTTCACTGCGTATTTTGTAAAATGCCAGCGATGCACCAAGTAAAAAAAGTGCCAGTGTAATCGCGGGTTTTCCAAGTAACAACAAACTGTTATTAACAACAACAGGCAACTTTATTGCTAGCAAATTAATGGCAAAGCCACCGATTATGGCAATTAATAACGGGTTTAAAAAAGTGTGTTTAAGGAATGTTCGCCAATTAAACTGTGCAATGTTAACGGCTAATAAACTCGTGGTTCCTATCAATAACGCACTGTGTAAACTAACGACCAAAAAAATGGTCGGTAATACCTGCTCACCCAAAACCATTATAGCGATTGGCATACCAACAATAACGTTATTAGAATACCCTGCGCCAAAAGCATAAACGGCTGAGGCAGGTAGATCATGATTTAAATCTTTATGAAAATAATAATTAATCGCCCAAGCAACGGCATAAATCAGCAATAAAGGTAGATAAAAAGCACTATAAATATTCAAATCTATATTGCTCATGTCGGCATTGGCTAATTGTTGAAATAAAAAGGCTGGAATGGCGATATTAAACGCAAACTTGGTCAATGAATCGACATTAGCTTTGCTTAGCCAGTTATATTTCGCCAGTAAAAAGCCAATAAAGCCAACAACAATTAAGGGGCTAATAAGCAGTAAAGTTGCCATTAATTAGTCTCTTTTACAGCTATTGTGGGTATAAACCCGTAGCAAGGCGGTGGACAGATGAATAAATTATCTAGAAAATTAGGCTGCTTGTTAGTTGAGTGACTATCTTTCGAATGTAAAGTGGCCGAGTTAATATTGATTTTCAAAATAGCTTTCTATAATTAATTTTGCCGATGCGGCATCGATATTATCTTTTTTAAGGTTACGATAACCACCTTGTTCAAAAAGTGCCTCTTTAGCTGTAGCCGTAGTAAGACGTTCGTCTTGAAACTCAACCTTTAGGCCAAAGCGTCCAGCAACACGATTACCAAATTTTTTCGCGTCATGCGTTAGCTGTTGCTCGCTACCATCCATATTAAGAGGCAAACCAACCACAACAAAGTCAGGTTGCCATTCTTTAATGAACTTCTCCATGCCAACCCAATCAGGAATGCCATCGCGTGCTTTAACTGAGCCTAAAGGCGAAGCTGAGCCCGTTAGCTCTTGACCAACAGCAACACCAATATACTTTTTGCCAAAGTCAAAACCTAGTATGGTTCGTTCGCCAATAACTGCTTTACCTGCCATTATGCATGCCCAACTTCACTAGATAAGTGTGCCATATCGATACCGAGTTTTTCAGTGGCTTTTTTCCAGCGTTGCTCAATGGGAGTATCAAATAAAATATCACCATCGGCTGGCGTTAAAAGCCAAGAGTTCGCTTTTATTTCTTCTTCTAATTGCCCAGGACCCCAACCAGCATAACCAAGCGTTACCATATACTTAGCAGGTGCGCCTTCAGTACCAAGTGCCATTAAAATATCTTTTGAGGTGGTGATCATTACTTCTTCACTAAGTGCCAGCGAGCTACTCCAACCTGATTGAGTACTGTGTAAAACAAAACCACGATCTTGTGAAACAGGGCCACCGGTTAATACTTGTTGGTCGAGCTCTGGCGCGTCAGTTTTATCTTCGTCAATTTGGGTTAATAATTCATTCAACGTAACATTAATAGGCAGGTTTATAATTAACCCCATTGCCCCTTCAGCATTATGCTCACAAATATAGGTCACTGTTTTATTAAAATACGAGTCGTCTAAGTTGGGCATAGCAATCAAAAGTTGATTTTCAAAACTGTCCATACATATACCTTAATAATTGAGGAGAAATACGCTAAAAATGAACTAAATTAAAGCGTAAATCTCAAACGGAATTGGTTAGCGTTTTTTAATGTTTTGCTCAATAGCATCCATGAGTTTACCGCTAATGTTTATCGGGTATGCTGCTTCAATTTCGCGAATACAGGTTGGGCTAGTAACATTGATCTCAGTCACTTTGTCGCCAATTACATCTAAGCCAACAAAGAATAAACCACGTTTTTTCAATTCTGGTGCAATGGTTTCTGCAATAAATTTATCGCTAGCACTTAAAGGCCTTGCGACACCGCGACCACCGGCGGCTAAGTTACCACGTGTTTCTCCCTGTGCAGGAATACGCGCTAGACAATAAGGCATAGGTTCGCCATTAACGATTAATATACGTTTATCGCCATCAACAATTTCTGGTAGGTACTCTTGAACCATAGCATATTGTGTAGAATGTGCCGTTAACGTTTCAAGAATAACACCCACGTTAGGATCATTTTCACCAATACGGAAAATAGATGAGCCGCCCATGCCATCTAACGGTTTAATAATAATGTCTTTGTTGGCTTTATGAAACTCTCTAATCTTTTGATTATTACGAGTAACTAAGGTTTTTGGCGTTAACTCTGGGAACCAAGCCGTAAACAGCTTTTCGTTACAATCACGCAAGCTTTGTGGCTTGTTAACAATTAATGTTCCTGCAACTTCAGCGCGTTCTAACATGTAGGTAGCGTAGATAAACTCAGTATCAAACGGTGGATCTTTTCGCATTAATACCGCGTCTAAATCGGCAACATTAATATCTTCGCGCTCGTCTAATTCATACCAATGCTCGGTATCGTCAAATACTTTTACTTTGGCTGCGGTTGCTCTACACACACCTTGTTCTAAATAGAGATCTTTCATCTCCATATAATAAATTTCATAACCGCGCGCTTGCGCTTCAAGCATCATTGCCATTGATGAGTCTTTTTCTACTTTGACCTCAGAAATAGGGTCCATAACTACGCCAATTTTTATGCTCATGTTGTTTCCTAAATGTATTGTTATTAAGTACTATCGCATTGCTTGCATGCGACTAGCCCATTAAAATCGTTAAGCTAAAAGGTAATGACCTAATAGCTAATGTAAATCACCATAACGGCACTGCAAGGCAGTAATGGCCGTTAGCGCTGCTGTTTCTGTTCTAAGAACTCGTGGCCCGAGTAAAACATCGTGAAAGCCTGCCTTGTTGGCATTGGCTATTTCATCATCACTTAAACCACCTTCAGGCCCAATTAATAAACGAACTCGCTGATTTTCTATTGGTAAGTTCATAATAGAATGCTCGGCTTTGGGGTGTAAGTTGAGCTTTAACGCTGCTGTTTCTTGTGCTAACCAATCAGCTAAATAAATAGGTGTTGCCACTATAGGGACCGCACAACGACCACTTTGCTCACAAGCACTGATCACTATTTTTTGCCATTGCTGATGTTTTTTCTCTAAACGTTCGCCGCTAAGCTTTACACCACAACGTTCAGTGAAAATTGGTGTAATAGTATTAACACCTAACTCAACAGACTTTTGCAAGGTAAAATCCATACGGTCACCGCGTGAAATGCCTTGCGCTAAATGTATATTAAGTGGAGATTCATTCTCGACCAAAGTTTTAGCAGTAATCTCTACATCAGCAGTTTTTTTACTAACATTTATCAAGGTTGCTTGATACTCAAAATAACCGTCTTGCTCTGCAATACCATTGAATAAAGTAATATCATCGCCGTTCTTAAGGCGTAAAACTCGCACAATATGGCCAAAAGCATCTTCGTTTAATGCTTGTGTTTGGCCTACTTCAAATGCTTGTGCTTGGAAAATACGAGGGTTACGCATAAAGGTTATCCATTATTGCTTATTTAACTTAATTTTAATTTCAGATTTAACGAGCTTATTAATTACTTGAGTTTACCTTAACTATTTAGCTTAAGGCTATTTTTTGATGAAACACCGTCAACAGGTTTTGTTTAAAGTTGCACTTTTAACACTAGGCTTTAGATAAGGGCAATGCATGTTAAATTCAATCAATAAAGTATATTAATTATTTATGCCAAGCTTTACTTAACACTTTAACGAAAGCCTGAAAGCAAAAAACCGCTCAAAGAGCGGTTTTTTATTCAGCAAATATTAAAATTAAATGCCAGCAGATAAACGCAGCGCTTCTGCTTTATCAGTTTTTTCCCAGCTAAATGCCGTGAAGGTATCATCGCCAACCGTCATTTCAAAAGGTTCACGACCAAAATGTCCGTAAGCTGCTGTTTGCTTGTACATCGGGTGCAACAAGTCTAACATTTTCGTAATACCGTAAGGGCGCAAGTCAAAGTGTTCACGTACTAGTTCAACTAAACGCGCTTCAGATACTTTACCTGTACCAAAGCTATCAATTGAAATTGACGTTGGCTCAGCAACACCAATAGCATAAGAAATTTGAATTTCACAACGGTCAGCTAAGCCTGCTGCAACAATGTTTTTAGCAACATAACGACCAGCATAAGCTGCGCTACGGTCAACTTTTGATGGATCTTTACCAGAGAAAGCACCGCCACCATGACGCGCCATGCCGCCATAGGTATCAACAATAATTTTACGACCAGTTAAACCACAATCGCCAACCGGGCCACCAATAACAAAACGGCCAGTAGGGTTAATATGGTATTTAGTGTCTTTGGTGAGTAATTCAGCCGGTAGCACATGCTTAATAATGTTTTCCATTACCGCATCGTGTAAATCTTCTTGTTTAATATCTGGATTGTGCTGAGTCGACAATACAACCGTATCAATAGCTACAGGCTTGTTGTCTTCATAAATAAAAGTTACTTGGCTTTTTGCATCTGGACGTAACCAAGGTAAAACACCTGATTTACGTGCTTCAGCTTGACGTTCAACTAATCTATGCGAGTAGTACAATGGCGCAGGCATTAAAGTTTCGGTTTCATTAGTTGCATAACCAAACATTAATCCTTGGTCGCCAGCACCTTGATCTTCAGGTTTTACGCGGTCAACACCTTGAGCAATCTCAGGAGACTGTTGGCCAATTAAATTCATAATGCCACACGTTTCGCCATCAAAGCCAACATCTGAAGATGTGTAACCGATTTCTGAAATTACATCGCGAGTTATGCGCTCTAAATCAACCCAGGCTGTTGTTGAAACTTCACCTGAAATAATGGCAACACCAGTTTTTACCATAGTTTCACAAGCAACACGTGCATGTTTGTCTTGGGCAATAATAGCATCTAAAACCGCATCAGAAATTTGATCGGCAATTTTATCTGGATGTCCTTCTGACACTGACTCAGAAGTAAAAAGGTGTGTAGACATAAACCCTCTGTAAAAATAAACTGAAAAACAATCTTATACCTATTGGGCTTACGAATTAGTCACTTAGCGCTAATAGCCAATTTGGTATGAGTCTTTAATGGCGACATTCTAACTGTTTAACAAACTTATTCATAGAGTTATTTACGCCTAGATGGCTAAACGTCTTTGTTTTGTGTCGAAATTTTATATATTCTGTAAAAGATATTTTCCAGAAAAATAGCTTTTATTATTTTAAATCAATAGTTAACGAATTTTATATTGCTAAAACTGTTAAGGGTAACTATTCAGTTGTAATGGTTGCTGCCAAATATGGTTAAAAAGCGCTTGTTGAATATCACCATGTTTTGAACTGTAAAAGCTGCTTGTGCCTTTATTAGTACTTGAGTTTATGAGGTTATTTCGGGTTAACTGTCGTTGCAATTGCTCAGTAACAGGTAAAGCCGTTTCCATAATAACCACATGATTACCGCATATTTTTTTGATCAGGCCCTTAACTAAAGGATAATGAGTACAACCAAGCACAATAGTGTCGACGCCTTTATCAAGCAAAGGTTGTAAATATGCACTGAGTAATAATTCGCACTCAGCAGAGTTATTTTCATTCCGTTCTATCAGTTCAACTAAGCCAGGGCAGGGCTGAATAATAACATCGCTGATATGACGATATTGTGCCACTAAGGCTAAAAAGCGTTGGTTTTCAGCCGTTGCTTTAGTCACCAAAATAGCAACTTTTTTATTTTTACTTAAACTTGCAGCAGGTTTAATGGCAGGTTCAACGCCTATAACTGGAATAGAAATGTTATTGCGCAGTTGATCTATCGCGTTCACGGTTGCGGTATTGCAAGCAACAACAATCGCTTTAGCGCTTCGTTCAATAAACCATTGCGCTATCTCGTTGACACGTTGTTGAATAAATTCAGTCGATTTATCGCCGTACGGCGCATGTAAAGTATCGGCTACATAAAGTAAGTTCTCATGAGGTAACTGCTGATGTATGCATTGCGCAATAGATAAACCGCCAACACCAGAGTCGAAAATACCAATAGGATCACTGTTAGTTACTTGCCGTTTATTTTTCGCTGCTGAATTTTCGGCGGTTATATTGGTTTTTTTTTGCTTTGGCATTAAATTGATGTGACTTAATTCAGGGCGAAGTTAGTTGTGCTAAGTATATTATCAACAGGCAAATCAGATCTAGAGATATTTTGGCTATGATATTAACTGCCTAAATAAACCCGACAGTAAGCGCTGATTTTTAGCTTTGACTTAATATACCGTTATCTTTTGCTGTGACTATTTTATTTTTACAGGGAGAAAACAATGAGAAGGGAATGAGTTGAGAACTATAGACTTGAAACTGATACGTAAATCAGCGCCACCTTATATAAATAGGTTTAAACTTGTTGTTCGCTTCCTCATTTACTCCTCCTGCCTTTCTCCCTGTGAATAAATTCATTTTTGCGAATCACGATTAAACTCAGCAAAATAAACTAATACATATTTTACAGGGAGAAAACAATGAGAAGGGAATGAGTTGAGAACTAAAGACTTGAAACTGATACCTAACAAAGCGGCCCTTGCATAAATAAATGTAAACCTGTTGATCGCTTCCTCATTTACTCCTCCTGTTTGTCTCCCTGTGAATAAATTGACTTTAGCGAATCACGAGTAAACTTAACTAAATAAACTAATGCTTATTTTTACAGGGAGAAAACAATGAGAAGGGAATGAGTTATGAACTATTGACTTGAAACTGATATCTAACAAAGCGGCCTTTGCATAAATAAATGTAAACCTGTTGATCGCTTACTCATTTACTCCTCCTGCCTTTCTCCCTGTGAATAAATTGATTTTAGCGAATCACGAGTAAACTTAACTAAATAAACTAATGCTTATTTTTACAGGGAGAAAACAATGAGAAGGGAATGAGTTGAGAACTATAGACTTGAAACTGATATGTAAAACAGCGCCACCTTATATAAATAGGTTTAAATTTGTTGATATCTTCCTCATTTACTCCTCCTTCCTTTCTCCCTGTGAATAAATTCATTTTTTCCAGTCACGAGCAAACTTAGCTAAATAAATACATAATGAAAGCAATAACGAGGAATACTCTTGACAAAATAACAGGGTGAAACAAAGAGGGATAATAAAGATGACCTCCAAGGTGCCGCGGTTCACATTAGTCCTGAACACCGGGTGTTCAGGGCGGACGTATCATTTCAACCGTAGGCTTCCCGATACGAGCCGGGCTTGCACAATAGTTAATAATCAACATCCTTAGGTAAAACTTATCGGCTCAGGGACATAGTTCACACACAAACACCCCAGAAGTCGAAGCCATTATAACGAAAATTGTCAGCCGAATTAAGTCTTTTATCACTTGTAAGACCTGACTGCTTAATGCTTGAACGAATTGAAGTTTCTTTAATCGAAAAAGTATCTTTATGTAAAAAAAAGATTAAAGCGAGTTAACTAGGCTGTTTTAGTAGGGTTTACGGCTTGCTCAATTGTATCTTGTAGTAATTCAATTTTACTTTGCATTTTTTCGCGTTCTTGCTCTAACTCATTACGTGCTTGAATGAGATCGTGGGCAAGGTTTAGTGACATCATTACTAAGGCTTGTTCTGGAGATTTTACTGACGCAGACTTCTTAACGTCTTGTTCTAGGCGTTGATTAACTTCATTCGCAGCTTGCAGCAACGCAGATTCATGGCCAGCAGGACAAGCTACTTTCAGTCGTTTGTTGGCAACATTTATGGTTACTGTGTGTTGGCTCATTGTGCGATATTCTCAATGCATAATATTTAGTTTATTGAGCAAATTGCTCGCTATGTTGCGCTACTTGCTTGTATTATCAAGAAATTTAATGATAACCAAAAGTAATGCACCATAAAGGGGAACTATAACGGTGCGAGTTACACTATGCAAGTGATCTCTATGGTTTTTTCTGGAATCAAGGCTAGGCCAATGTTAACATAGCCAACAATATACTCCCGATTGAACTGATATTTTTATGGCTAATAGCACCACTTTAGATTTCCCCTCTGTACAAGCAATTTTAACCAGTGAAGGTATTGAAGCGCATGCTGCTGAAATTCATGGCGTACTTACCGGGTTAATTGCCGCCGGCTTTGAGTTTGAAAGTAATGATTATATCGCCATGGTAAACGATATGCTTAACAACGCTGAAGGCTTGCCTACAACAATACAAAGCTTAGTAAAAAATATTTACAGTGATATTTGGCAGAAAATTCTCGACGACTCTTACAGCTTTAAACTAATGCTGCCTGATGATGACGACTCAATTATTGAACGTGGTCATGCCTTAGGTAAATGGGTGCAAGGTTTTAATTTAGGCTTTGGTTTACAGCAAACAAAAAATGCTGCTTTGTCTGAAGACGTTAAAGAAGTGCTGGTAGACTTTGGCGAAATCGCTAATTTGTCAGACGAAATGGAAGAAGACGAAGACACCGAACAAGCCTTTTTTGAAATTGCTGAATACGTTCGCATTTCAGCCTTACTTTGTTTTACTGAGTTAGGTTCGCCGCCAGCACCACAAGATAAGAAAACCACTCTACATTAAGGCTACATTCATTCTACATTAACACAATAAAGCGACTGGGTTTAATCCTTCAAATAATTAAACTCGGCCCTCAGTGTGAAAATAGTTTGAAAAAAATGCGAAAATAGTACGAAAGTTATCAGTAACTAACGTTAATCAGACAGAAATTAAGCTAATAATTATGATCAAAAATACCTTATTACCCGTGGCTGAATTTTGTCAGCGCAGAAAAAACTTTATCGCACAAATGCCTAACAATAGCATCGCGCTTATTGCAGCAGGTAAAGAAGTAACGCGCAGTAACGACACTGAATACCCATTTTGCCAAAATAAGCATTTTTATTATTTAACCGGTTTTAACGAACCTGATGCTATTTTGGCAATCATTAAAGCTGATGATGTCGCCGAAAGTGTTTTATTTTCTCGTGAAAAAGATCCACTACAAGAAGTGTGGCATGGCAGGCGCGTAGGGCAAAACAAAGCGATTAAAGATTATAAATTTGATAACTGCTTTGCCTTAGCCGATATTGAAGAACAGCTAATACCGTTAATAACCGGTAAAACCGCGGTGTTAATTTGTCAAAATGAACAAAACGATTTTCAACAACAAGTACTTAATTGGTTAAGCCAAATCAAACAAGCCTCTCGCACCGGGGCTAAAGCGCCAACAACCTTGATTGATTGCAATAACATACTCGACGAAATGCGCTTACATAAGTCAAATGCTGAGCTTGATATTATGCGACAAGTTAACGTGATCAGCGGGGCTGCTCACCAACGCGCAATGCAGCAAAGCCAAGCAGGCAAGTTTGAATATCAAATAGAAGCCGAATTATTACACGAATTCGCCAGTAATGGTGCGCGCTACCCAGCATATAGCTCTATTGTTGCAGGTGGCGATAACGCTAATATTTTACATTACACCGATAACGACGAAGCCCTGAAAAACGGCGACTTACTTCTAATAGATGCTGGCGGCGAACTCGCGGGCTATGCAGCCGACATTACTCGTACCTTCCCGGTAAATGGTAAGTTTAGCGAACCACAAAGCCTTATTTATCAGTTAGTGCTCGATAGCCAAAATCTTGCTATTGCAGCAATTAAACCCGGGCAAACACTTGCAGAGCTTAATCGTATTGTTTGTGAATTTCTGACAAAAGGGTTGTACGATTTAGGTATTTTACAAGGTAACTTAACAATATTAATCGCCCAACGTGCATGTAAAAAATACTTTATTCATGGGCTTGGGCATTGGTTAGGGCTCGATGTTCATGATGTTGGCGACTACCATGCCAGCGCAATGCGCGAACAATTACGCCCATTTGCTGACGGGATGGTATTAACAATAGAGCCGGGTATTTATATTCCAAGTACAGATAAAAGCGTTGATGAAAAGTGGCGCGGTATTGGTGTTCGCATAGAAGATAATATCGCGATAACCGCAACCGGTTTTGAAAACTTAACCGTGAATGCACCCAAAACCATTGCTGATATTGAAGCCCTTATGGCTGATTAACAGCGGTGCATTAAAAGCGGCTGATTAAAAGCGGCGCATTAAAAACGGTGCAGTAAAAACGGTGCAGTAAAAATAGCGCAGTAAATTAACACAACAGGTTAATAATGAAAACGAGTGCAGCAGATACAAACAATATACCTGATAGCAGCCAACATTTTGATGTTATTATTTCAGGTGGAGGTTTATCGGGCAGCTTAATGGCATTAAGCTTATCTGGCTTGCGTGATCATAACCAGCAGCCGTTGAAAATTGCCATTATTGAAGCCAATGCAGTGTTAACTGAGTCAAGCGCTAGTTTTGACAATCGCGTTTTAGCCTTATCTCACGGCAGCGCAAATTACCTCAATAATATTGGTGCATGGCAACATTTACAACAACATGCTGAGCCGATACAAAACATTCATATTTCAGATCGCGGTTATTATGGCAAAGCGCGACTTTATGCCGAACACCACCAAGTAGACGCGCTTGGCTTTGTGGCTGAAATGACCCACATTGGCGCTGCGCTGCTAAAAACCTTAAGCACTAAAAACCATGTAACTTGGTTTACGCCAGACAGTATTAACGAAATAAAATGGCAAGCAGAAAAAGTAAATGTTGAACTTCACTCTGGCATAAAATTATCTGCCGCGCTTTTACTGGCCTGCGATGGCGCAAAGTCGCCTTGTCGAGCATTTGCTAACATAGCAACAACAAGTCGCGATTATCAACAAACCGCTTTAATCGCTAATGTTGCCACATCTATTCATCACAATAACATTGCTTATGAACGCTTTACCGACACTGGCCCGATCGCCATGTTACCTTTAACGGCAAGTCAAAATAACTCAACTGAACTAGGTAAATCAGCAAAAAATAGCGCAGGTCGATGTTCTTTAGTGTGGACATTAACCCCTGAACTTGCTGACAAAATGCTGAATTTACCCGAGCACGAGTTTGCTGAGCAATTATCGCAATCATTCGGCCACTGGCTAGGTAATATTACCCATGTCGGTAAACGGGTTACTTACCCTCTTAAATTAGTGCAAGCTAATGAACAGGTTTATCATCGCATGGCTCTAATTGGTAATGCCTCTCACACTATTCATCCTATTGCCGGACAAGGCTTTAATTTAGGTTTGCGTGATGTAAGCGACATGACAGAAGTGATTAAACGTGCCTTGTTACAGCAACAAGATATCGGTGCTTTTGCCAATTTAATGCAATATGGCAAAGCGCGAGGGCAAGATCAAAAGCAAGTGATCAACTTAACCGACTCGTTAGTTACTTTATTTTCGAATCAACTACCGCCATTAGTTGCAGGGCGTAATATTGGTTTAAAAGTAGTAAACTATTTGCCGAGTTTGAAAAACGCACTTGTTAAGAAAACCATGGGCTATTAATCATTAGATTAAAGATATCTATGAGCATAAAACACATAACCCTTAAAATATGACGATTAAAAACGTAAATATAACCAAATTGAATATGGCTAAACATGCAAAAATTTGATCTATTAATTGTCGGCGGCGGCATGGTTGGCTTAACCTTGGCGCTTGCCATTCGCCAACAAACCGAGCTCAGTGTAGCTATTGTCGACAACGCGCCAGTTGGCAACTTAAGTGATACCCTTAGCGATGAACCAGAACTACGCGTTAGTGCTATAAATGCCGCGAGCCAACAAATATTTAGTAACCTAAATGTTTGGCAAGACATTATTGCTCAGCGCACCCAGCCATATCACGACATGCATATTTGGGACAAAGCGGGCTACGGACAATTAGATTTCTCATTAAACGATGTTAACCACACCAGCGTTGCCAACAATCCCGAACAACTGGGCTTTATTATCGAAAATAACGTTATTCGCAACGCACTGTGGCACAAGGCAGAACAAGACAGTGGTATCGTATTTTTTACTGAGCATAAACTGCAACAATTAAGCCCAAGCGATAACGAAGTATTTGCTACCTTTGAGTCTAGCGACAGCAGCAACAGTCAAGCTATGCCAATAGTGGCAAAGTTAGTGGTAGGGGCAGACGGCGCTAACTCTTGGGTACGTAAGCAAATGAACGTACCGTTAACTTTTCGAGACTATGATCATCATGCCATGGTAGCTACTGTAAAATGCCAGCAAGGTCATCAAAGTACGGCTTGGCAAGTATTTCTAGCAACAGGCCCTTTGGCGTTGCTGCCGCTATATCAAAAAGATTTATGTTCTATTGTTTGGTCAACTAGTCCTGAAGAAGCCTCGCGCTTAACGGCTTTATCAGCCGAAGAGTTTGGCAAAGAAATAACCGCAGCTAGCGATGGCAAACTTGGCGAAGTTAAACTCCTGAGCGAGCGCATTACTTATCCGTTAACCATGCGTTTTTCACAAGAGTTTGTAAAAGGTCGTATGGTGTTGGTTGGCGATGCTGCCCATACTATTCACCCGTTAGCTGGCCAAGGTGTTAATTTAGGTTTGCTCGATGCCGTAGCATTGTCGCAAACGATTAGCGAACAACTGAGTAAAGCTCAAGCTAAAGGCATGCTCGACGACAACGCTTGGTATAGCGATAAATCGTTGCAACAATTTGCCCGCTGGCGTAAAAGTGAAGCCGCAGAAATGATCGCCGCCATGGAAGCCATTAAACAAAGCTTTAGTCCGCAACAAAGTGCGATTAAATTATTACGAGGTTTAGGTATGTCGTTGCTTAATAAGTTTACACCGGCTAAAGCTGTGATGATCAACCAAGCGTTAGGCTTTAAAGAAAACTTACCTGTATTGGCTAAAGCGAGCGCTAAGCCATTATCTGCTAATTCACTATCTTCGAAATAGCTGTTTAACCTGAACTCTAGATAATGAATGCTTATCCAGAGTTCAGGTTAAGTAATATTACGCTTTAAGGTCTTAACTTTTTCTGAGTAGGCCTCGTTAGTTTGGCTATTTTGTTGACTATAAGGTCAAGTAAATCAGTGCTTTTACCCGCTTTAAATGCATTAAAACCACATGATAAAAAAATAGTTTCTCAGCAACATATCAACAATATAAAATTTTAGCCCACAAGTTGCTGAGTTTTTATACCCTAAAGGAATTATATTTTTCAAAGTGCTACTTTTGAAAATATAATTTGGAATAGATTATTTAGTCGGGTTTTTATTTTTATTATGCCATTTTATCTGTTGAATCAACGATTACTCGCGGCTATAATCTTTAGCACTTTTTGTAAATCATTCGTCTTTATTCTAGGTTTATACGCAAAGGTATAAAATAGTGCTGTTAAAAGCACTTTATTGCTAGATAAAACAACTAACGTGAGTGAAACGTAGCATGTCAAATAAAACAGTATTACACGCCAAGCACATTGAAGCTGGCGCTAAAATGGTTGATTTTTACGGTTGGGATATGCCGATTAACTATGGTTCTCAAATTGAAGAACATCATGCAGTGCGCACCGACGCTGGTATGTTCGACGTTTCACACATGACCATTGTTGACGTTCAAGGCCAAGATGCACAAGCATTTTTACGCCGTTTAGTTATTAACGACGTTGCCAAGTTAGACGTTGCAGGTAAAGCTTTATATACCGGCATGTGTAATGAAGAAGGCGGCGTAATTGACGACTTAATTGTTTATTTTTTCACAACAACTGATTACCGTTTAGTGGTGAACTCAGCAACGCGTGAAAAAGACTTAGCTTGGATCAACGCCCAATCAGCTGAATTTGACGTAGTCATTACTGAACGTCCTGAATTTGCCATGATCGCTGTACAAGGCCCTCAAGCTAAAGCTAAAGTAGCAACATTACTTAGCGCAGAGCAAAATAAAGCTGTTGAAGGCATGAAGCCATTTTTCTCAGCACAAGCGGGCGACTTATTTATCGCTACAACGGGCTACACCGGTGAAAACGGTTACGAAATTGCTTTACCCGCTGAACAAGCTGCCGATCTTTGGCAACAATTACTAGACGCAGGCGTTAAGCCTTGTGGTTTAGGTGCTCGTGATACGCTTCGCTTAGAAGCCGGCATGAACCTTTACGGTTTAGACATGGACGAAAGCGTTTCACCATTAGCCGCTAACATGGCGTGGACCATTAGCTGGGAACCAGAAGATCGTAACTTTAATGGCCGTGAAGTATTAGCGGCGCAACGTGCTGCGGGTGACCAACCTAAATTAGTCGGCTTAGTGCTTGAAGAAAAAGGTGTTTTACGCACAGGCTTAAAAGTAATTACAGCAGCAGGCGAAGGTATTATTACTTCAGGAACATTCTCTCCTACTTTAGGCCACAGTATTGCCATGGCACGTGTACCACGTAGTACAGCATTAGGCAGTACAGTAGAAGTTGAAATGCGTAAAAAGCTAGTAAAAGTTCAAGTAATTAAGCCAAGCTTTGTACGTAACGGCAAAAAAGTTTTTTAACTATTTCTTACTAATATAGGGTTAACACGCACTTTTATTAATGCGTAATAAAACCCTATTAAATTGCAGAATATTTAAGCTATAGTATCAATTGAAACGCGCAAGCAGCTTCATACTATGGTCATTTAAACAAAAATTTTAAAATACAGACTAGGAACCAAACAATGAGCAACATTCCTTCAGAATTAAAATATGCAACATCACACGAATGGGTACGTAACGAAGGTAACGGTGTAGTTACTGTAGGTATTACAGAACACGCACAAGACCTTTTAGGCGACATGGTATTTGTTGAGTTACCAGAAGTTGGCGATACCGTAAGCACAGGCGACGACGTTGCTGTAGCTGAGTCAGTTAAAGCTGCATCAGACATTTACGCACCGGTTACAGGTGAAGTTGTAGAAGTGAATGAAGACCTTGAAGATTCACCAGAGCTAGTTAACTCTGACGCGTTTGGTGACGGTTGGTTATTCAAATTGAAAATTGAAGACGAAGGCGAGTTAGATAGCTTGCTAGATGCTGAAGGGTATGCAAACTCGATCGACGAAGACTAGTTTTCGGGCACACTCTACTTTTATACTGCGTTGCTTTCGTTATTCGTCGTAATCACTTAGTACACTAAGCTCATACGACTCACAACTTTAGCGCCTTGCCTAAAAGCAGATTGTTTACGAAAACGATATTTAAGCCTCCGACTGACTAGTAGTTCGAGGCTTTGTTTTTTAAATACTATCAACTTTATAGTGAAGCTGTTTTATGTCTACTCAAAATAATGACTCGTTATCTTTAGCTGAATTAGAGCAAAGACAAAATTTTATTAGCCGCCACATTGGTCCAAATGCTGAGCAAACGCAAGCTATGCTCAAAGACATTGGTGCTGACTCTGTTGACGCGCTTATCGACCAAATCGTACCTAGTGATATTCGTTTAGCTGATTTACCTGCTATCGAAGAAAGCAAAACTGAAGTGCAAGCACTAATCGACTTGAAAAAAGTTGCAAGCTTGAACAAGGTAAACGAGACATATATTGGTTTAGGTTACTACGGCACACTTACCCCAAACGTTATTTTACGTAACGTGTTAGAAAATCCAGGCTGGTACACGGCTTACACGCCATACCAACCAGAAATTGCTCAAGGTCGTTTAGAGTCATTATTAAACTTCCAACAAATGTGTATCGACCTAACAGGTTTAGACCTAGCGTCAGCGTCATTACTGGATGAAGGTACTGCAGCAGCTGAAGCTATGGCATTAGCGAAACGCGTATCTAAAAACAAAAAATCAAACTTGTTCTTTATCTCAAGCGACGTATACCCGCAAACCATTGACGTAGTAAAACAACGTGCCGAAATGTTCGATTTCGACATTGTTGTAGCCCCAGCTAACGAAGTCGTTAATCACGATGTATTTGGCGCATTATTGCAATACCCAAGTGCAACGGGTGAAATAACAGACATTAGCGATTTAATTGCTAAAGTACACGACAACAAGGGTATTGTTGCTGTTGCTGCCGACATTATGAGCTTAGTGTTATTAAAAGCACCGGGTGAGTTAGGTGCTGATGCCGTTATTGGTACAACCCAACGTTTTGGTGTTCCAATGGGTTACGGCGGGCCACACGCTGCATTTTTCACAACCTCTGATAAATTCAAACGTTCATTGCCGGGCCGTATTATTGGTGTATCGAAAGACACACGCAACAACCCAGCATTGCGTATGGCTATGCAAACGCGCGAGCAACACATTCGCCGCGAAAAAGCCAACTCAAACATTTGTACAGCACAAGTGTTACTAGCCAACATGGCAGCATTTTATGCGGTTTACCATGGTCCAAAAGGCTTAAAAACTATTGCGCAACGTATTCACCGTTTTGCTGATATTTTATGTTTAGGTACCGCAAGTAAAGGTTTAACGCCAATTCACGCTAACTACTTTGATACGCTTACTTTTAACTTTTCTGAAGGTCAGTATAACAAAGACGAAATCGTTGCACGTGCATTAGCTGCTGGCGTTAACTTCCGTACAGACGTTGAAGGTCAAATCAGCATATCAGTAGATGAAACAACAACGCGTGAAAAAGTACAAAACTTATTCAATATTTTATTAGGCGAAGGGCACGGTTTAGACGTAGCAGCACTTGACCAACAAATAACCGACAGTGGTCATTCGTCAATTCCTGCAGCATTACAGCGTGAATCAGCCATTCTAACGCACCCAGTATTTAACTCGTATCACAGCGAAACTGAGATGCTACGTTACATCAAAAAGTTAGAAAACAAAGATTTAGCGCTTAACCACTCTATGATTTCATTGGGCTCTTGTACCATGAAACTTAACGCTACTGCTCAAATGATCCCAGTTTCATGGCCTGAATTTGCCAACATGCATCCGTTTGCACCTGTTGACCAAGCACAAGGCTACAAGCATATGATTGACGAGCTAGGCGACTGGTTAGTTGAGCTTACCGGCTACGACAATATTTCAATGCAGCCAAACTCAGGCGCGCAAGGTGAATATGCTGGCTTAATCGCAATTCACAAATACCACGAAAGTCGTGGCGATTCACATCGTAACATTTGTTTAATTCCATCTTCTGCGCACGGTACTAACCCAGCATCAGCGATGATGGTAGGTATGAAAGTCGTTGTAGTTGCTTGTGATAAATCAGGTAACGTTGACATGGCCGACTTAAAAGCGAAAGCAGAAGAGTTAGCCGAGAACCTTTCTTGTATCATGATCACGTACCCGTCTACGCACGGTGTATACGAAACTACCATTGCTGAAATTTGTAACATAGTGCATGAACACGGTGGTCAAGTTTACCTTGATGGCGCAAATATGAACGCTCAAGTAGGTGTTACATCACCAGGCTTTATTGGCGCAGACGTTTCACACTTAAACTTACACAAAACCTTCGCTATTCCACACGGCGGCGGCGGTCCAGGTATGGGTCCTATCGGCGTTAAATCGCATTTAGCACCATTTTTGCCTGACCATGCATTGATCAACGTAAACGAAAACACCAAAGGTAACGGCGCTGTTTCAGCCGCACCATACGGTAGTGCAGGCATTTTATGTATCTCATACCTTTACGTTGCTTTACTGGGTAAAAAAGGTGTTACAGACGCAACTAAATACGCCATTACTAACGCTAACTACTTAGCAACAAAACTTAGCCAACACTACCCAATTTTATATTCAGATAAAAATGGCCGTGTTGCGCACGAATGTATTATTGATTTACGTCCACTTAAAGTGGAATCTGGTGTTACAGAAGTCGATATCGCTAAGCGTTTAATGGATTACGGTTTCCATGCACCTACCATGTCGTTCCCAGTAGCGGGTACATTCATGATTGAGCCAACTGAATCTGAATCAAAAGTTGAACTAGACCGTTTCATTGAAGCCATGATGTCGATTCGTGATGAAGTACGTAAAGTTGCCTCAGGTGAGTGGACAAGCGAAGACAACCCACTGCACAACGCACCGCACACACTAGCGGATATTACCGCATCTTGGGAACGTGGTTACACCATTCAAGAAGCTGTATTCCCAGTACCTGCGGCAGCAGCGAATAAATTCTGGCCAACGGTTAACCGTATTGATGATGTATATGGGGATCGTAATTTAATTTGTAGTTGTCCGCCTGTTTCTAGTTATGAAGATTAATTTTTTCAAAAATTTAGCGCTTTGATTAGAAAGGCGAACCAGAAATGGTTCGCCTTTTTCGTTTTATTTGCTAGAAAAAATATGCGCTACTATGGCATCAATTTGTTGTGTGGTTGCCTGCCATGTAAAGTCCTTCATATATTGTTTTTTTGCTAATTCAGGTTGTATATAAGTAATATTGTTAAATTTATTAAGCAGATCAATAGACTGAAACTTTAATGCTGTGCCCTGTGCATATCGGTCTACATCTAATTGACCCTGTTTATTAAAAGGTATCAGTAAATAGTCACAATGAAGAATTTCAATTGCCTGACGATTTTCCATTTCAACATAAGATATTGAACACTTAACCTTCTCAGAAGCGTACTTAGGGAAACATATAGCCTTGTCGGCATTTAATAGGCGTTCGAATTTACGGTATGGAATTTTTGCTATTTTGCCGTACTGGTCAAAAAAGTGCACTCTTGGACTTATGCCCATGAATTTCTCCTATTTATAAGTCAGATAAAGGGCTACGCACACCATTCGCACCAGCTTGCATAACATGAGTATATATTTGTGTTGTTCTAATGTCAGTATGGCCTAATTGCTCTTGAACTGTTCTTATGTCTGCGCCTCGCTGTAATAAATGCGTAGCAAATGAGTGACGTAATGTATGACAAGTAACCTTTTTTTCTATACGCGCTTTCTTTGCCGCTTGTTTTACTACTTTCCTTATTGATGTTTCATTTATATGATGTCGTCTAAGCGCATTTACTTCAGGATCTATACTGAGTCTTTTTGAAGGAAACAAATAATGCCATCCCAACTCTTTTCGTGCGTTAGGGTACTTCCTACTAAGTGCGAAAGGCAAATACACACCCTGATAGTCAGGGGTTTTAGAGTCACAGCTAAAAAGTAGTTCAACGCTATTTATTTGCATCTTTAATGCATCAATAAGCTCTTTTGCCAAAGTCACACAGCGGTTTTTCCCTCCCTTACCTTGCCAAACTCTTACAGTATAAAAATCAAAGTCTATATCTTGTACTCGTAAACGAACAGCTTCCATTAATCGTAGGCCGCTACCATACATAAGTTGACAAATTAATTGATAGTTAGCGTCAATTTGTACAAGCAATGCTGATATTTCTTTTTGAGTTAATACCACAGGTAGTTTTTGCTGAATATGGCTTTTATTAAAGTTTAATTCCAATGTTAATTCATTTTTAAGCACATATTTGTACATATACGATAAGGCATTCAATGCTAGTGCCTGTGTTTTAGGTGCGACATTAACGACATTAGATAAGTGTGAGAGAAAAGACTCAACCTCATGATTATGGCAAGTGTTAGGGTGTCGCTTATTATTAAAAATGATAAACGCTTTTATCCAATATAAATAAGACTCGATAGTGCGTTTAGCATACCTTTTTGTCCACATCTGCTCTTTAATATGGGTAAGAAAAAGAGAGCTCATATATTTATCCTTATTTATTTTGTTTCGTCATAAATTTAACTGTATATTTGTACAGTTTAGTGCGGTTTCCTGCTTTCATCCAATAAAAAGGAAATATTCTCGTTTATGTCTTTAACATAACGAAATGTTTTATGAGTAACTTATTGTAGATATTGAATAAATAAGGTATGTTTTGATTATCGTAAAATATGAAAGAAGGATTTTTTCCTTGTTTAAACAAGGAATTTTTCCTCATAATAAGCTGTTAGCTGTATTTTAAGTATGGCAATATTATTAAACTTTAGAATAAAAGGAGTTATTATGAAAAAACTAATATTAATCTTAACACTGTGTATTTCTTCTTTTGTTTCTGCAAATGAATCTTCAGGTTCAACAGCAGCAAGAGAATGGCTTAACATAGTTGATGCTGGTAATTACTCGGAAAGCTGGCAAAAATCAGATTCATTTTTTCAATCACAACTATCACAAAATAAATGGGATGCAGCCCTTAAAGGTGTTCGTGCTCCTTTGGGTAAAGTAAATTCACGTTCAGAGTTAGGTGCTAAAGAATACGCAACACTTCCTGGTGTTCCAGACGGTGAATATTTAGTTATTCAATTTCAAACCGACTTTCAACATAAAAAATCAGCAACTGAAACTTTAACGCTAAGTAAAAGTAGCGGTAAATGGCTTCCTGTTGGTTATTTCATTAAGTAGTATTGGTGTAGATACAGCTAACAAGAATTTAAAGCGGGACTGCTAACAGTTTGCTCGGTTCCGCTTCGCTACACATTTTAGCAAACAATTATCAGCCCCTTAAATGGGCGTTAGCAGGCACTACTTATTCTATTTATAAATGTGTTTGGCTAATTGGATATTTCTCAACAAAGGATTGGTGCTCTTAGCTTTCCTTCCTTTTTTGTGTTCAAGTTTAGTTTTTTAATTGATTGGTAAGCATTTTTGTTATTGTTTATCAATCGTGTTTTGGTGGGTAAGTAGTGCAGCGTATTTTTTGCTTCTCACTTCCACTAATTAAGTTTTTGCATGTTTGGTAATTATAGTGCGCTAAGTCACTTTGCTGCTAACAAGCAAATCAACGGGACACGTACAGTTTGCTCGCGCTCCGCGCATTGTAGCAAAATGTACTTAGCCCATTATTTGGGCGTTAGGTGTTTCTCAAGGATTGTTAATAAACAACTAGTCCTGAGTTTAAATTATAAAAGGGAATTCGTATGTTATTAGGTAAGAAAGTCGGAATTATTTCAGCAATTACAGGCCTATCAATTGGTTTGTTTTATGCTGTATCGCCAGTTATGTATAACTTATCAAATGGGCATATTTCTGGTCATGATGCAGGTTTACAATCTGCGGTAATATCTACAGTTGCAGGTTTAAGTTTCGCAGCAATAGCTATCATTTCAAATAAACAGAGTAAAAACACCTAACAAGGCAATTCAACAAGGACAAAAAACAGTTGGCTTTTTGTTCACTACGTTCACCTATTTTAGCCAACCATTTTTTGCCTGTTAATTGGGCGTTGGTATGACTCCCCACGTCAAGTTAAACCGCAAAATATCCTGCTTTTTTTCGAGCCATAATTTTTTCTCTTTTTAAGTTGAGTGAGTTAACGCATAGAATGAAGCAAGTAATTTCGTCGGTTAT
>NZ_NBOE01000020.1 GCF_002104515.1 Colwellia polaris
TATAAATTATGCTATGTTTACTCATGCTAGTCTCCAGTTTTAGTTGTTTAACACACTAAGTATGGCTCTGGTTTTACTAACCCACGAATTTGGAGGCTAGCACCTTGTGGGGAGTCATTATGTCTATATTTTTATTGAGGCTTGGTGAGTATTTTTCAAATTCATTATAAATCTGAGCAACCAAATTTAACCGTTTGTGAGTCACAAATGGATGAGTTCTTGAGTATCTGTAATGGTAAGTTGAAATACCAAAAAGGATATGTTTTTCGTCTAGATAACCTTGGAGAACTGCCCGTTGATGAAACTATAGATATAATTCCTTATTTTTATTCTGGAGGCATTCTAGTCAGTGAGCCTTTGTATTTAAAACTTGAAGGAGTATTAAACGATTCAGGACAATGGTTTGAGTGCAAATATATAAGGCGAAGTTATTATTATTTTCATACTACAGTTCTTTTGGATGCAATTGATTATGACGCTAGTGGGTGCAAGTTCATTGATGGTTATATAGTATCAATAGATCCCATCGTTTTTAAAAATATGGATTACAGTTCTATCAACTTATTTAAAGTGCCAAGAAAAGAGGACGGTAAACCTATATGGTTTTTTGCTACAAAATCATTTAAAAACACCGTTGAAAAATTTGGTGTTAGTAATTTAAATTTTGTTACAGCAAAAATATAACAAAACAATAAACCACATTCGTTTCACTCATTGGGAAAAGCCTCGCTGGCACTTCGTGCCAAAGCACTCAGTTTTTCCCGTTATTGTAAGCGTTAGCCGTATTAAAGTATTTGGCAGAGTGTATGCGTAAAATCATAGCAACTAATTCACTTGATGTAGCAAACAAATATGGTTCAAATTGGACTTATTTTCTTATATCTGAAGATAAGCGCTTTATAAAAATTGGCTCTACTATTCAACCTTTAAGAAAAAGAATTATTGGGGTTAATAACGAGTTAAATTACAGAGATCTAAATTTTAGTTTTTATTTAGCCGTAAGAGGAATAATGCATGAAGAATTATTTCATGAGTATTTTAAACAATACCGCGCATGTTTCCGCTGGACAGAAAAAGATGGCAGTTATTCCTACTTAACAAACAAAGAGTCATGGAAAAGGTCATTAAAAAACACTCCTATTAAAGGAGAGCACACTCGTAAATTAAGAACATTTTGGTATTTTAACTCTAGTGCCATGCATACAAGGTTGGAATTGTTTAAATTTCCTCCTCGAAAAGTTTTACCTAAACTCGAATCCATTGTTTTAGAGGTAATTGAAAGTCAGGGTTACGAAATATCATTTAAAGAATAAATACGGCTAACAAGGAGAATTAAAAGGACACCCATCCTAAATTGAAATTACGGAGAATTAAAAAAATTAAAATAAATTAAAAGGACACCCATCCTAAATTGAAATTACAGAACACTGTAGTGGTCAACTAATTCCGTGGGAATTAAAAGGACACCCATCCTAAATTGAAATTACTGAACTCTGGACTAAACTAAGAAAATCCCATATCGCTGTTATGTGATTAGATTTTATTTTTAGAGTGAGTGTCATTATTAATTTTGATTAAAAATTATATAAAAAACGAGTAATTCTACAGGCTCGTTAGTTGCTTATCGTTGTCTCGTGACGTTATGACGTTATAGCACTATAATGTTTTTGTCGATTTAATGGAGACATAATCATGAGTAACTTATCAAAACGTTCTACCGTTTACTTTGAGCCTGATATACATCAAGCACTAAAAATGCGCGCTGCTTCAGCTCATTTATCAATTTCTGAGTTAATAGATGAAGCTGTTCGTTTATTATTGCGTGAAGATCAGGAGGATTTAGCAGCGGTATCAGCAAGAGCTAATGAGCCTGATATTTCATATGAAGATTTATTAAATGATTTGAAGTCACATGGAAAAATATAGAATAACGTTTAAAAAATCAGTGGCTAAAGATTTACGTGTTATACCTAAAAACGATATAACAAAGATCCTAAATAAAATAGATACATTAGCTGTAAACCCCAGAGGTGAAGATTGTATTAAACTTTCAGGGCAGGAAAATTATCGAGTTCGTCAAGGTTTGTATCGAATAGTATATGAAATAAAAGATGATGTACTTGTCGTGAATGTAATAAAGGTTGCTCATAGATCTCAAGTCTATAAAAGCAACTAAATCGGGTAGCCGGAGGTTTCTCTCCTCCAGCCCTCACACCAACCTGCATGCGGATCCGCACAAGAATTAAAAGGACACCCATCCTAAATTGAAATTACTGAACTCTGGACTAAACTAAGAAAATCCCATATCGCTGTTATGTGATTAGATTTTATTTTTAGAGTGAGTGTCATTATTAATTTGTTGTACTTTCGGATTATTAATTAAGCAACAAAACCATTCGGGTAATAATCGTTGTTAATTGTATGACTAAATTAACTCGAACAGTACCTAGCCTTCTCTTTGCTACAGTCATTTTTTTTAAAATAGCTAAAAAATAAAAAATTTTATGAGCATGTTTTTTGAGCACATATTGATATCTTTGATCAAACTATCAATTTAAATATCAATATCAATATCGGTATTGCAAATAGTTTTCATTTGCAATACCATGCATTCCATTATCTATCTAAGCAAGAATTACAAGCGAACGCTATAAATTTTAAGCTCTTAAGCCAAGCTTCAGAAGGAGTTTTTGCGAATTATTAAGTCGTTTATTTAATTCTCTTGCCAGTAAGTAGTTTGGTTAACTAAAAAAGTACGTGTTTTTACGTGATTTCTCTTCCACACATGCAGCTTTAAAGTCGTTATGAATAAAAAACAATGGTATACGTGGCATAGTCTTGTTGGTATAAAACTCGCAATATTAATCTGCTTTGTGCTAACAACAGGCACTTTGGCTGTTGTTTCGCATGAAATAGATTGGCTAACAAATAGTAGTAAACGTGTTCTTCCATCAGTTAATTCTGCCGAAATAAATTGGTCTAAGGTTTATCTTTCCGCGAAAGAAAATAACAGCACAAAAATTCTCAATATTAACGCGCCGATTGATGATTGGTTTGCGGTTGAAGTAATACGTTTAAACAGTAACGACGAACGATACCGCCAGTTTTATCACCCGGTAACTGGTGCCTATCAAGGTGATGGCCGTTGGCTTAATTGGCAACGATTTTTTAGAATGACACATCGACATTTAATGTTACCAACAACTTATGGTATTACCTTAGTTTGTATTGTTGGATTACTGTTATTGTTTTCACTCATCTCTGGCTTTTTTATCATACCTAAATGGTGGAAAAGTTTTTTTAAAAAACCAAGAACTAATAACAGCAAAGCTTTTTGGAATGATTGCCACCGACTTTTTGGTTTATGGTCTAGTTGGTTACTATTAACTGTTTGTGTCACCGGTATATGGTATTTAGTTGAAGTATGGGGTGGCAGAGCGAGTTTTCCCGAACAACAAATGCCTAAAGTTGCTGTAAATAACACGGCTGTAAACACCGCAACAAATGTATTTGATAGAGCGATAAACAGTGTTGCCCAATATCATAATTTAACCATTAAACGTATTGTTTTACCGAGTTTGAAAGCATCCACTATTATTGTTGAAGGGCAAAACGATACTCTGCTCGTAAGAGATAGAGCAAATAATGTTGTTTTTGATGGTGTAAATGGTGAATATTTATCTCGTCGAGTGGCAGGTAAACAGTCTTTACATGTCAGAATATCTGAGGCCGCTGATCCAATACATTTTGGCATGTTTGGTGGTATTTATAGTAAAATTTTATATTTTTGTTTTGGCACTATTTTGTGTGCCTTAGCTATATCTGGCACCTATCTTTATGGTTTACGGCAATATAAATCGAAGCGTGGCGAGTTACATGTTGCGAGAAAAGTGTGGAAAGCATCTTGGCTTGGTACAGGTTATTGGAAATGGCTTTCTTTAGGGCTAATTGCAACTGCACTAAGTATTGCCTTAGTTACTTTTTGAAACCCTATTTGGGTCTGAACTGTCATTCTTTTTTGAAATATCATTCTTCTAATGTTGTTTCAAACATAATTGCTAAGCACTTTATCACCCCACTTTTAATGGTTATTGATCTGTTTAGTCTCTAAGCATAGGTAAAACGCAGCATCAGGTTACAAACTTTTACACGATACAATGAACCAATCAATGCAAACCTTAATGATAACAGTTATCATTAAGTTCTAATGTATTTTACTAGTTACCTTGCATGTTTAAACTTAATTTTTTATCTAAAAGTATCCTTTTATCGAGCTTATGTTATTCACAAATTTCTTTTGCTGAAGATCAATCAACCGACACTACAATTACAGATAATACTCCCATTGAAGTTATCAGCGTTATTGGCCGAGCCCAGCAATTTTATTTAGCGAAAGAAACCAAGGTTGGTAGCAAAGTTAATTTATCATTATTAGAGTTGCCGCAGTCTGCTCAAGTATTAACTGAGCAACTTATTATTGACCAAGCAGCCAGAGACATTACTGACTTATACCGTTCAATTGCAGGCGTTAGTGAATACAGTTATTCAGGCGTAACTTTTAGAGGATTTCGCGATGACGCCAACGTTTTTTATGATGGCGTAAGGGGCGACCCTTATTCGGGTTTTGGTGTGCCGCAACTGTTTAATGTTGAAAGAGTTGAAGTATTAAAAGGCCCTGCTTCCGCTTTATATGGCGGCGGAGAACCAGGCGGCATGATTAATTATGTCACCAAAAAACCAAGTTTTAACGAAGAAAAACAATTAAAACTCACCTTAGGTAACTTTGCCACACAAGGAGCCTCTCTTGATATGACAGGCGCATTAACAGAAGATCTAGCCTATCGTTTAGGTGGCTTTTATGAACAACAAAATAGCTTTCGAAATAATGCCGATGCAGAAAACATAGAGTTAGCTACAGGTTTGTTATTCAACATATCTGAAGACACTAGCCTAACAACTACCCTTGATTACATTAAACAAGACTTGGGCGGTAACCGTTTACGCGGAGTACCGGTTGATGACAACGGTAACTTTCTGGTAGATCCATCATACAATGCTAATGAAAAAGTTGATTATCAAAATATGGAAGCCTTGGTAATACAAGCAGAGTTAAGCCACTATTTTGCCGACAACTTTAAAGTAAATACCACCTTACGTTACTTAGATAATGAGCGAGATCAGGCTTATCATGAGTCACGCGACTGGGTAGACGCCAATGGCGATGGCGTTGCTGATATTAACGATCAAATAATAAAGCGAGAGTATCGTAAACAATATCGAGCGAATGAAGAAATTAGTGTAACCTCTGATTTTGTTTATGAATTTGAAACAAGTAATTTTGAGCATCAATTTTTATTTGGCGCTGATTACCATACTGTAGACACAGAATATGACTACTTTAGAGCACGTTATGAAGCTGACGGCGTAGCTAACCTCAATATATTTGATTTAAATTATGGCATTACTGATCCCAGTACTTACGCGTTAACAGATCAAAACCGTGATGGCGTAAATTCAGATAGATACGGTATTTATCTTCAAGATGTAGTAAAAATTAACGATAAATGGACCGTTATTGCCGGCCTGCGTTATGACAATTTTGAAGAATATAACCAAGAAACTGACTATTCTTTTCAAGACAGTGGCGTTACACCGCGCTTAGCCGCAACCTATTTAGCTAACTCAGACACTTCTTTATATGTTAACTACTCTGAAAGCTTTAACCCTGCTTCGTCGTCAGATCAAGAAACCGTTGCACAAGAAGGCAGCTTAACGCCTGAAACCGGTAAGCAAGTTGAAATTGGTTTGAAAAAAGAGTGGTTTGACGGAAAAATATTAAGCACCTTCGCTATCTACCGTATCAACAAAGAAAATGTTGTTATGTCGAATCCTGATTACACAGGTGATAGTGGTGTTGTTGAGCTGCTAAATATTGGTGAAGTTGAAAGTAATGGCTTTGAAACCACCTTAGTTGGCGATTTAGCTGATAACTGGACCGTTACTGCCAACTACGCTTATAACGATACCGAAGTTATCAAAGGTGTTAGTGGCGACACTATTAGTAATTCGTTTGGTGACGGTAGTCGCTTTGTTAATGCCCCACGCCACCAAGCAGGCTTGTGGACACGCTATGATATAACCGATATTGCTTCGTCAATTGCCTTTGGCCTGAACTATGTAAGTGAGCAAATCAGCTTGGGTGATCAAAAAGTTAAACCATTTACCGTTTTTGACATGAGCTGGACATCACGTATAGACGATGTTTTATTCAGTGTTAATGTAAATAACTTGTTTGACAAAGAATATGCGGTTAGCGGATTTAGTGAGCGCAACGGCCACTTTCCAGGTAGCCCGCGTACCATTATCGCGCAGATGACTTACGATTTTTAAAATACTTTAATGCTCAGCATTAACTTTTACATTAACAATGTAATAGTTAATGTACTGAACGACTAATATTAATGATGATAAAAGGGGAGCACTCAACGGTATTCCCCTTTTACATTTAATATATTTCGAAAGCTCTCTGTTGGCATTATTATCGGATATATTTGGGCTGCTTTATTTTGATTGATTGTTATTTTAATTATTAATTTAATAGTGTTTTAGTTTTCATTATTCGCTTTATTGGCATATTTTCCAATAGCTTTCCCCGTTGTTGCCCAAACTAAAACGCCGCCCCAAGCAATTAAAGAAAAACCAGCGGGAATACAAGCGAATAAAATATATTTAAAATGCTCACGATTAAATATAAGCGCAAGTATTGCAGGAAGAAACCAGAGAACGAGTACACAAATTAATATTAAAGCTATAAATGAGTAGTTGCCACTTGCCAAAATGTTGTTGATATAATCCATTGTTTTTCTCCTTTAAAATTATCGACTTTATGAATAAACATAAAAACATTACTGTCAGAACTCATAGTCTTCAATTTAGGAGATTTATTACAAAATAAATTAATATAATGGAGAAACCTACTTTAGGCTTCTACATTAACCAAGCTAATTCATTAAATTTCACACTTAGGTTTAGTGCTTAAAGTGCATATTAACCAAGCGCTTAGCGTGAATTTACAATGTTATCTGTACTATTTTCTAAGGCGTTAATTTGGTTTATTTCTTCTGTAGTTAAAACCTTATAGCCACGAGGGTAAGACCAACCATAACCCCATCTAAATGGTGTAGGAAGGTATGGACTACCTCCAACTCGCACACCCGCTAACATTAGTTTCGCAATTTGTGGCGCTCCAACTTTAGCAACACACTGTTGAAGTTGTTGGTCAGCCACAAGCCTTTCTTGGTAAGTACCGCCTTGCCAATATGCGTAGTCGTGGGCAGTACAACAAGACAACCATAACTCTTTGTGTTCGAGCGTCCCGTCAGGAAAAACACTACAGCCATCGGTTGTGAAAGGTTTGATATTTTCGGCGCTTACCGTTTTTGATAAGAATAAAAATACGAAAGTTAAAGTAAAGGCTAAGCTAATGCGCATAAATCTACCTATCATGTATTTAGACTGCATAATTTTCAAAAAATCAGTCTCAAAATGCATTAAAAAGTTAAATTAAAGTTATTTTGCCCGATAAAAGCTAGGGTAATATTTCACTAGCAATACAACTCTACAGACAGTATGAATTTAAAAGCGATGCTTCTCTTTCAACTTTGAAGGGCTCAAAAGCCTCAACGTCATTTTTAAAAGCTAAATATAATGACTAACAATAGATAAACGAAATGGGCAAACGAAATGGGCAAACGAAAAAGATAACAAGCCAACAGCATTTCTTACATTACATTCTTATGTACCCGACAAGCACCAAACGGCAAATTCATTACCACTGGGCTCAATAAAATGAAACCGGCTCCCGCCAGGGAATGAAAAAATTGGCGTAGATATTTTACCACCATATAATTCAACCGTAGATTGAGCTTGCTCCAAATCGTCAGTTAATAATACCAGTAAGGCAGAGCCACTTGAGGCTAGTGAAGCTAAATCCGACTTATAAAAACCACCGTCTAATCCTTCATCAGCGAAAGCAGTATAATCATCACCGTAATCAGTAAAACGCCAACCAAAGGCATCTTCGAAGAATTTTTTTGTTGATGGAATATCTTTAGCGGGAAATTCCACATAGTTTAACTTCAAATTTTTCGACATAACCTAATCCTTTTTGGCAGATAATGAGCCAATAGCATTACTCGTTTTTTATATTATTTTAATAAAAATACTCTAACCGGATTATTTTCTTTTAACAATTAAAAGCGTATATGTTTGGATTTTTGGTTCGTTGTAAATTTGCCAATAGATATAATAAGCATTAAATGTGATTTGTAGGTTACTTAAGTGGCGTGATGTTGATCTTTAAAACACTAATGAGCCTACTGCTTATATTAAGAAAAGAAGGTGCAATAGAACTGACTCTATTTATTTTGAACGCATTAATTCTATTCTAGCGGTTAGCCTAGCTATGTTGGCCAAACAAAAGGTGTTGGTTTTTCTGCGCTAGTATCTGCAACTGCATTTTTTTGAGCCAGTATTCCTCTGATCGCGTTTCCTGTGCCTTTATGTTTACTACAAAAAGTTTTTAGATATAAAATCTCAACTCTGCTGCGTGCCCATGGCGTTGTACGAAGAAATTTCAAACTTGATTTTAAACGCGGCTTATTGGTGAAACAACGAATATTAAGTTGCTCACCCATTTTTTCCCAACCAATTTTTTTCTCTAACTCTGTTAGAATTTGTTCAAGTTTAACGCCGTGCAGAGGCTCATTACTATTGTTCATTGGCGACCTAAAATAAAAAAAAAGCATTGTAGCAAGATTTCTAAATTTTAACAGACTTATGCGTTAACGCGATGGAACTATAATAGAGAGCATAAAGGCTGCTATGTTAGTCATGACTTAAAACAAGCACTAAAAACAGCGTTAAAAACAAACATTAAAAGTTATAACGAACTTTTATTTTATCAACGATAAAATCGACCGCTGCTTTTACTTTTGGTACTAAATAGCGTTGTTTTTGATACAACAAATAAACCGCCATATTAGAGTTTTGGGTTATCGCTAGTTCATGTTCAAACTTAAGTTCTTGCAACTGACCTGATTCAATATAGGAAGACAACGCCCATCGAGTTGACATTAAAATACCTTCACCGCTACACGCTTTTTTCGCTAACCAAGTCCCGTTATTTGAAATTGCTATTGCCGGCCCAGAAACATCATGCCATTGACCGTTCATATTACATAACCAAGGTGTAGGCCCTGATGGCGTTTTAAAATATATGCCATTGTGTTCTTTTAAAGCCATTGCGTTACAAGGTAAGCCGTGTGTTTCTATATATTCAGGCGAAGCAACAGGAATAAAACCATTATCCATGAGTTTTATCGCTAATACGCGCTCATTTGGCGCATAACCACCACGAATAGCAATATCAACATCGTCGCGGCCTAATGTTGATAATTCATCACTTAAACTAATATCTAGTATAATTTCAGGGTATAACTCGCTGAACTCATCGAGTAAGGGAAGTAATATTTTTTCGCCAAAACCAACCATAGAACTTATAGATAAACGCCCCATTGGTGTGGTTTGATAACTGCGAACTGTTTCGTTGCTTTGTGCAAGTTGCGTCAATATTTGTTGAACATCGTTATAATAAATTTGACCGACTTCTGTCAGTTTAACAATTCGGGTTGAGCGTTTTAATAACGTTGCTCCTAAACTCTTTTCTAAATCAGCAACCCGCCTTGATAGTGAAGATGGCGGCACGTTTAAAGCATTTGCTGCTTTAGTAAAACTCCCTGTTTCAACAACTTTGCTGAAATAGCGTATTGCACGTAGTTGATCCAACTGCCCTCTCCATTATAAATACTGAATATTGTTGTTTTATTGCTGCTTTATCGCTGGCTCACTATTGCTTTAAAAGCAATAGTGATTCGCATTTTCCCTTATATATAACCAAATTAAAACAAGTAATAATGTCTTTATTGCAAACAGTACCGCTTTATCTTAGTGACAAGGTATTAAAAAATGGGCATTTTGTGCTGTTTTAGGCTATTAAATACCGATGCAACAAAATAAAACACAACTGAACACAAATAAAACAAAGTTAAACACAACTTTCGCGTTAATGATGAGACACTAACTTATGATAACTTTGCACGGTTTTGCCGCAAGTAACTACTACAACCTAGTTAAGCATGTTTTGCTATACAAAGGCCTGCCATTTAAAGAAAACCTACTTTACGGTGGTAGTGAAGAGTTACTAGCTATTAGTCTTGCGGGTAAAGTACCTGTTATTACGACTGCACAAGGTTTTAACCTTTCGGAATCAAGTGTTATATGTGACTTTATTGAAGAGACTTACCCAGAATCTGCGCTTTACCCTGAAAATGCAGAAGAACGTGCTGTTGTGCGTCAAATGATGAAAATGGCAGAGCTATATTTTGAACTACCAAGCAGGCGATTGATAGCTTATGCACTGTCAGGTACTGCTGTGCCTGAATCAATTGCCGTTGAAGTACGTCAAGTATTAAGTCGTGGCATTACAGCCTTAAGTCGATTATGTAAATTTTCGCCTTGGGTTGCTGGTAAAGAATTAACCATGGCTGATATCTATCTCTACTATGTAAATACTATTGTTAGTGCTTTTGGCTCTAGTCAGCTTAATTGGGACGTACTGGCCGAAATACAAGGCATGAAAGAATGGAGTACGGCTATGAGTCAATCAGCTATTGCTCAAAAAGTAGAGGCCGATCGTCAGGCAAACATGCCAGAGTTTATGCAACAGGTGACGGCTAAAATTAATGCGGTAAGCGCTAAGTGATTTTTAATTTTTAATTTTTAATTTTTAATTTTTAAGAAGTCATCAATAAAATTTAAGAAAAACATCACCAATATCCTATTGTTATTGGTTTAAATGAATTCATTATTTGCAGGAGAAAACATCATGACAACGTCAAATATCCAACTAACTTCAACTATCAGTAAAGACAATCAATTAACCCTTGCCTTAAAAAATATCGAAGTACCACAACCCAGCGCCGACGAAGTAGTTATTCGTCTTGAAGCTGCGCCATTAAACCCGTCTGATTTAGCCGTTCTTTTTAGCGTTGCAGACATGACAACAGCAAAGCAATCTGGCTCGCAGCAAAGCCCAGCTATCACGGCAGATGTTCCCGCTAAATTTATGCCTGCTGTTAAAGCACGTGCTGGCAAAGCGATTCCTGTTGGTAATGAAGGCGCAGGAACGGTTATAGCTGCTGGTTCATCGCCAGCGGCACAAGCATTAATGGGTAAAACCGTGGCGGTTATAGGTGGTGGTACTTATCGCCAATATATTGCGGCCAACGTACAAAGCTGCTTGCCATTAAAAGAAGGTACTACGGCAAAAGAAGGCGCATCATCTTTTGTTAACCCGCTTACGGCATTAGCCATGGTCGAAACCATGCGTGCTGAAGGTCATAAAGCGATTATTCATGCCGCAGCTGCATCTAACCTTGGCCAAATGTTAAACCGTATTTGTATTGCTGATGGTGTTGATTTAATTAACATTGTTCGTAAAACAGAACAAGAAACATTGCTACGTGATATGGGTGCTAAATATGTTGTTAACTCAAGCAGTGATAGCTTTCTTGCTGACTTAACCGCGGCAATTATTGAAACAGGCGCAACGATTGCGTTTGACCCTATTGGTGGCGGTAAACTAACCAGCGACATTCTTAATTGCATGGAAGTTGCCGCGTCTCGAGATATGAAAGAACACAGCGTTTATGGCTCAGACACATACAAACAAGTATACATTTACGGTGCATTAGACCGTGGACCAATAACATTAAATCGTAACTTTGGCTTCGCTTGGGGTGTTAATGGCTTCTTATTATTTAATGCGCTTGGTAAATTAGGTACTAAAACGGTAATTGCGATGCGCAAACGTGTTGCTGATGAAATAACTACAACATTTGCTAGCCACTACACACATGAAGTGTCGCTGGCCGAAGTATTACAATTAAAGTCGATGGCAGCTTATTCAAAACAAGCTACAGGAGAGAAGTTCTTAATTCTTCCTCAAAAATAACCTTTACTGAAAATACCTGTCAATAGGAGCAAAATTGAGAGCTCCTATTGACACTTTATTAGCAGAACAATTTATACAAGCCTTTCACTTTAGGCTGAAAGCCCAGCGATGTTCTTTTTAAACTTCACCGTTAATTAAAATGGGTAATTAAGCCAAACTACTTATAATCTCCCCCCACAGGTTTATTCTTATTTTTTAATAAATTAAGAAAGTTGCATCCAATATGTTTAGTTGGCCGTATCTCTAGTAAGCGCCACTGTTGATCCATAAATACTTTTAAAAGTGGCGACGGTTATTTTTATTAAATTAAGGAAGCAAAGATGAAATACACAAATAAAACCACAGGAAATAAATTAATCTTATCTACAATTGGCTTAGCTGTTGTTCTAGGACTTAGTGGTTGTGATGGTGACGATGGAAAAAATGGAGTAAACGGCGTAGACGGCGTAGACGGAATGAACGGCAATAATGGTACTAATGGACAGCCTGCTTTTCCAGTTGCTAACTTTATTTTATCAAACAATGGCTCTGCCAATGTTGGAACTACCGATTTTATCAACCAAAACGCGAACAAATTAAAAACATTTAATTCAGGCAATAATGAAGGCGTATCACTTACTAAGCTGGGGCATTTAGTTCACGCAGGCGATGCTGGGGTGCCTAGTTTACGAACCGTGTGTAACATTACAGCACGAGATAACAATACGAGTTTTGATTTAAATATAGATAGAGAGTTAACCGGCACCTCAACAGGTTTAGTTAATCCTAAAGGTATTCATTATTCTGAAAAAATGGGGTTAACTTTTGTTGCCGACTTTAATGCAATGCAAGTAGGTGTTTATGGTGCCCAAGCCTCTGGCGATGCATTACCTGTAGCAACAACAGTAACCGATGCAAAACCTTGGGATCTAGTTTACGACGATAATAATGATCGGTTATATGTTGCTTTAACGGATGGTAATGTTGCAGTTTATGACAATTATGTTGCCAGTGACTATGCTGCAACCCCAACGAGAGTTATAACACCGAGCAATGCTAACCTTGAAAAAATATCGATCAACATTCATGGTATTGTTTTAGATGAAACCACGAATAAACTGGTGCTTTCTGATGTAGGTAGCGCATCGGATGCAACCGATGGCAGTATTTTTGTTATAAATAATGCTGCTACGGCTGATGGCAATGTCACTATTGCTCGCGCAATTTCAGGCCCTAACTCAATGTTAGGTAACCCTGTAGATATAATCCTAAGCGGAACTGATTTACGCGTTGCAGAAAAGTCTAATGACGCGATTTTAATTTTCTCTAATATATTTTCAGGAGACAGTGGCGATATAGCTCCTGACTTAGTAACGTCTACTGAAAAGCCTGAATCACTAGTTGAAGTTACTGCTGAATATAATGGCAATGATGTTTCTGATAGCACAAACGGTGCAGAAGCTATCTTATCGGTAGCAGTATCTAGCAATCCAAGTGCCGTAGGACCAACTAGCAATATGCTGACAAGTTTTAATTCGTTACTTACCAGTACTATAGGTAGTTACGACACTGGCCGAACTCAAGAAAGTGTAACCTTTGATTCCGCAGGAAATAGTTATGCAACATTTGATGGTGAGTCGAGCGGCGTATTAGTATCAACAAAAGTAGCAACAACACGCTCTAACTCAACGTTTAGTGAATCTTACGACCGTATCATAAGCGGTGAAAATACCGGGTTAATCTCACCTAAAGGCATTGATGTAGCATCAGCACGTAGTTTAATTTTCGTAGCAGAAAATAATGAGACAACCCCCAGTGTGTTAATTTATTCTGCTTGTGCATCTGGCAATATTTCTCCTTTATTAACCTTAACAACCGCGAATAATGCGAGACCGTGGGATGTAGATTATGATGCGAAAACAGACAGAGCCTTTGTTGCTTTAACCGATGGAACCATTGCTGTTTTTGATGAAGTTTCAGCGAATATTTCAGCAGGTATAATCTCAGTAAATACTGAGAACCGTTTAATTACACCGGCAACATCTGGTTTAGCGATAACAGCGCCAACCAATATTCATGGTATAGATTACGACTCTTTAAGTGACTCACTTATTGTTAGCGATGTTGGCAGTGCAGCAGATGCAACTGACGGGAAAATTTATGTAATGAACAATGCAGCTGCAGCTTCAGGTTTAACAGATATTTCAGTGAATATATCGGGAGCCAATACTAATTTGGGTAACCCTGTCGATATTATGTATACAGGTTCACATTTATACGTTGCTGAAAAATCAAATAATCAGGTAATGAGATTCGACAACATTTTAACAAGCGCTGGTGGCGATATTGCACCAAATTTAAGCGCAAGTTTTACAGCACCTGAGTCTGTGGCTATCGTGCCATTATCGTTAATAACTCACTAATAAAGTATTTAAAAACAATATATCTAAAAGGCATCAATTATTTGATGCCTTTTTATTTAATAAATTAATCACTTATTTAGTGAGTCACCAAGGTTAAAGCTCTCGTCGGCTCAGCTCAAGGCGTGTTGTTAATCTCGTGAATTTTATACTGAATTGAATGCTCTTTACACCATTCAATAACAGCATCTCTCATGGCTTTATTTTCAAAAGCATACCATTTTTCAGTACACTCTAAACTGTGCAATAGCGACTTAAATCGAGAATAAGCACCACGAGAGCCAAACATATGATAAACATTATTAAGTTCATCAGGTATTACTTCAGCAGCAAATTCCAAAGCAACTCTTTTACCTAAATCTAAATCATGCTTTGTGGGAATTAATAAATACTTATCATTTTCAAAAATATCTTCGGGTAGTTCCTCTTCTATATCATCACCAGAATAATAAATTTTACCTGTTTCTGAATCAACATAGGCTTCATTATCAAATGAATAATCTGAAGAAGTGAACTCTATTGCAAATTCAAGATCCATTAAATCGACATGCATATCAGTACCTAATCACCAACGCCTTGTTATGAGGCGAAAAATTGTTGGCTAAAATAAGCGACGAAAGAACAAAAGCCAACTGTTTTTATTCTTCTAAAAGGCTTAGCTATCAACATCGAATGACTTAATCATCATCGGTTGAAAGCGCCACCCCCACATACAAGTTTCATTTGCTCTAAAAGTCACCGAGCCTGTTAATTTTTGATCATCATCATCTTTTAATACTACAACATAATTCACTAAACCGTATGGCTCGGTTTCATGTAATTGAACATTTACATCAATAATTTCTGAATTTTTGAACTGCTTTAGATCCGCAAATTTATTCAGCTGCTCATAAACAGCTTCCAAGCTTGATAAAGGAGTAATTTCTGCAATATCTGGACATAAAAGCTCATGTGCTTTTTTAAAGTTTTTTTGAGTAAAATATAAGTTAACAAATTCAAAAGCTTTAGCTTTGCTATTCTTAATTGACGTCTCAAAAAATAGTTTTGCATCAAAGTTTTGGCTTGTTGATTGGCAACTAAATAGAATAATTAATAATAGTATGAGAGAAAATTTCACAGTTCTATCCTTGATAGCTAACGTGTCTGTAGAATTTCTTAAAAAAACAGCCGTAAATTTATTAAATGAAAGTTTATGATGAATCCATCCTAATTCTAAACTGATTTGCTATTTCCTTTGCATCACAACACATAGCCATAATTCATCTGAGATAACTTAATGGGGTTTTCTTAGTTGAGCGTTATGTTTAGGATATTCAATTTTAGATGAGTATCCAGTTAACTTTAATTAAGGGTGAGTGTCCAGTTAACTCATCCAGTTAACTCAGTTAACTCAATTAGTGTCCAGTTAACTCAAACTTTGATAACTTTAGCCAAGATAATGGGTATCTTATTTATTTACCTCTATCGTTCTTATATTCATAAAAACAATTTCTACCTTGTTCTTTTGCCTTATAAAGTGCCTTGTCGGCTTTTTCAACCATTTTAATAGGGTCAGTATTTTTACTCACATGCTCTATATAAAAACCAATAGAACATGTAACGTATTGACCAGCTTTACCTTTACCATGTGTAAGCTTTTTTTGCGCCCACTGCTCAATAATAGCTTTAGCAAATTCAATACATTGTTCATGCGTGATTTTTGATACAACGACAACAAACTCTTCTCCGCCATAACGGGCAATAATGTCAGACTTTCTTTTAAATAACTGTAATAATTGCTCAGCTTGGCACTTTATAACCTTGTCACCCTCAACATGCCCATAACTGTCGTTATAGTCTTTAAAATTATCTAGATCTAAAAGAAAAACACAAACACTTTTGCCTTCACGCTTATTTAAAGAAATCTGTTCATCAAATCGTAATTCATACGCCCTTCTATTATATAGCCCGGTTAAATGGTCAGTTTTACTTAGTTTATCAAGTTTAAGATTTGCCGTTTTCAGGCTTATCAATGCCCTTTCAACTTGTCGCACACCCAATAAACCAGCGAATGAACCGATAATAACAAAACCTAATTTCACACCACTTTGATCACCATAAATAGGGTACATAAGGTTAAGAATAACAAAACCTGAAATCACACAGATAGTAAATGCTATGCCGTATTTAAATGATTGTCGAAACACAAACAGCGTAAATAGACTATACATAACAGTTCCTTCATAAGGAAAAGCAAATTGACCGAGCTGCCAGCAAATTAAAATAACTCCATAGTTGATATAGACAAGACTTAACATAGATACGAAAAGAATTTTTTGATAATGTTTTGCACACGATTGATGATACGTAGAAAATAAAAAGCATAAGCAGATAGGGAGCTGCATATAAACTCTTGAATAAATGTAATACTTTTTTAAATGATCAGGTAATAATGACAAGTCGGCTAGCATAAATGCGGCAATAAACATTATACCGATGAGAATAAGTTGCCTGACTTTGATTAATGAGAGTGAGCTTTGTTCCACCATATATTTTCAAAGACTCTTTATAACGTAATTACTTGCAATCATTAAAGCTCAATACTTATTAAACTACAATATTTAGTACCAAGAAATGTTATCTTCTTCAAAGATGAGTTTAAAAGAAACTCATTTTAAATACTTTTTGAATTTAACAGAGTGAATTCAACAGGATGAATTCAACAGGATGAATTCAACAGTACACTCAACTTATAATAGTTGTTCCCCTTATCTTGGTCTAAGTTTTTCAATGAACTGCGCATCGACCCAATATATATCAACATTTTCATAATTCTTTGAGCCGATGTTCCTGTTGAAGAACATATATTTACCATCAGCAGTAACGTTTGCTGCTGCCTCCCAAGCTTCTGTGTTTATCTTATCACCAAGATTAATGGCCTTGCCCCAGGAGCCATCTTTTTGCCTATAACTAATATATAAATCGGAATCACCATAGCCATCCTCCCTTTTGCTATCAAAAATAATATAAGACTCGTCTGGTGCAATAAAAGGGTGAAAGCTTTTTCCGGTATTAATCGTTTCGCTCAGTAATTTGGGTGCTTCATATTGCCCATTCACTTTTCGTGAATAACGAATAGATCCCGTTAAATCACGTTTGAATTCATCAAAATAGTAAGTGCCATTAGACGATGATGACAAGCGCATAATGAGTAAATCTTCGAAAGGAACATCAAGTTTTTTTCGTTCTGACCACTCACCGGTCGCTGTAAGTTCCATAAAGCTTTTACCTAAATGCATAGTTCTGCCGTCAGGAGAGAAAAGATGTTGCCCTTTTCTAGGAGAAAACACTGACTCTTCCCACTGATTATCCACTTTTTGCAAAAGAATAACGTCTTGTTGATTACGCTCTTCACTATATTTTATAAAATAAAACGCTGTTAAGTCAGGCGTAAATACACCTCCATATTCATAGCCATTGGTTGTAACAATACCAGGCGCGAAGGCCTCTGCAACTTGCCCAGGTGGCTTTTGTCCGAGATAGTCACTTTCTACAAGTGATAGGTTATTGCGATTATGACTTGCGCAACTAACAATTAGAAAAATGTTAACTAGTGTTATAAAAATATAGGGTTTCTTCATTTTATTGCCATTAATCTCAATAGTTGAATGATATAAATTAAATAGAATTTAAACATAATTTAAACATAGCACGCATCTTAAATAATTTGGGATGAGTGTCCGGTTAACTCTGTGTCCGGTTAACTTTCTGCTAATTCTTTAATTCCTTCATGCTTTGTAACGGCTTATCATCAATTGAAGTAGTTAACTCGCTGTCTTGAATTTCGTCTGAATCTTGTAATATTTCGAGTACATCAGAGGCTACTTTTGGGAAAGAATCTACGAATGTACTAGCAATGTTTACTGCATGCTCTGGAATATGGTCAACCATATGATTAATATAGCTATTTGTTGCATTCTCTATATTTTCTAATGCATCGTCTGAGAAAACTTTTTCATTTTCATCCTCGCTTTCACTGTGGATCAAATTCTGAACATAAGCTTCAGCAACATCATTCGACGATTCAGGTAGTGATTCAGAAACCGTAAAGGCAAGGTCTTCCGATTGTTCAGGAGAAACATCGGTTAAACGATTATAAAGCTCTGTTGCTGTGTTTGCAGAGGCGGCAGCTACCCTGTCGATTGGTCGCATTGCATCTAAAGAATCTGAAAAATTTGTCATGTATTCTTCGGTCATTTCCAGTAACTTATCAGGGTATTCTTCAACCATATTTTCAGCGGCTAATTCCATTAAATCAATACCGTTATCAGGCATTGCACTAGCAATCGCAACAATAATGTTAGTAAATTGATCAGGGTATGTAGACGTGATCCACTCAACCAATTTATCTGCTTGCTCAGGAGAAGCATTGGTTAATGCTTCAGCAATATGAATACTCATTTGTGGCGCTGCTGATGTTATTGCGGCGTATAATTTACCAATATCTACGGTATCTATAGTACTTAATGCCGCGGCTAAGTTTGACGCATTGTTTGGGTCTCTTAGTACGAGCGCTTTAACCATATTAACCGCAGCCGATGGGTTTTTATTAGCTAAGCTAATAGCAACTTTCACTTCTGGTGTTGCTTCAAATGGTGCTTCTGCATAGTGTGTACGGGGATCCAATTCAGACACTACACCACTGGGTGTTTGCATAACAAAGCGTTCTTGCTCTTCAAGCGGTAAAGCGTGTCTTAGTTTCATCCGAATAATGATAAAAAATAATAAAGTTAAAGCGACAATATTCATAAAACCAAATAGGGCGCTACTTCCAAAAGCATCCATTGCCACTGACGCAAGATATGGACCTAAAATACATCCTAAGGCATAAATGATTAATAACGCACTCATGGCGGCCAAAATTTGTTCTTTCAATACTTTATAAAAGTCTCAGACATACTCATGGGGTAAAGGCAGGCAACTAACCCTGTTATAAGTGCAATAGCTACTAAATTGAGTTTGAACATATCTTCAGACATCAGTAATGGCACAGACAAACATAGCACTATGAGCGATGCAACCATAACTAGCATGACTTTTCGTCGGTCAAAATGATCTGACAAATAGGCGATAGGGAACTGTAAAATGATCGCACCAAAGATCGCTGAGCCCATAAATATTGATAAATCTATATCGGTAATACCGTTTTGACTAGCAAAGATAGGTAACATATTTATTAAAGCTGCATACAAAACCCCACAATAAAAGCAACTTACCACACCCAAAGGAGACAGTTTGAATACAGTTAATAACGACATAGATTGGCTGTCTTCTATTTTGGGGCCTTTTTGGTTACTAATAACGATGGGCGTAATTGACAAGCTAAATAAAATGCCGCAAATAACAAACAGAGTAATATCTTCAATTGGCGCAACATTTAATAAAAACTGGCCAGAGAACAGCGCTGTCATTATCATCATTTGATTAATGGAAAGTATGCGCCCTCTATTTTTTTCAGTCGCGCTATGGCTTAACCAACTATCAAGTGTCGCATTGGTGCAAACAATACAAAAGCCTGTAACCACCCTCATAGCCGCAAGTATCAACGGTTCTGGATAAAGACCCGACAGTAAAATAGCAACTGAGGTTAAACTACCACACATGGCAAATATTCTAATATGGCCGACACGTTGCAATAAGATACGGCTATAATATGCTCCGAACAAAAACCCCACGGACAACATAGATAAGACTAAACCCATATTATCTAGGCTCACCCCATCGTTCTGCATACGTATAGGCAATAAAATATTGCTTAATCCATAACCTAGCATTAACAAGAAGCCACTTGTTAATAATAGGAAGAAAGGTTTAATGGTCATTATCACAAGCGATTATCTTCTCTATATTTGACGGCCAGCTTTAGTGGCGACATTTAATTAAAAATGATGTTATACACATCTCATGGGGAATTATTTTTACTGAAATATTTTTGTAGTCGATGAAGTGAATGAAGCTAAACTCACTTTACGTTTGTCTTTAGTATTTCGCCACTTCTGACAAGGTTTTTACACGATAATTTCTTAATAAGATTTTACACATTAGCAGCACTTAAGTTAACATTTATTGTTACTTGATTTGAATTCACACCCGAAGATCTATCTACCAATTCCTCCTCCAATTTTGATTACTTTAAAATATTCGCTTTAAAAATATTCAAGTGCATATGATTATTAATTTTTTTCAAGTTTCCTTTCTCGATAAAGCCTCACCGCTCTGGGTGAAATAAAGCCTAATAAAATACCAATAAATAAAATTACAGCTTGTATGATACTGGCATATTGCATTGATTTTACTTGGTGTTGATTATCTAAAATTTAAAATATCACTCATTATCAATACTACCTAACTACATCGCACATCGAAATTTAAATAAATCCCCCGTTGTCATATTTAAACGGCACATTTTTAACAAGTAGAGACAAAATTACCGATTGGCCCCACCTGCCCCAAAGTATCAATTTTATGACAAGTTTAAGCCTCAAGTAATGACTCGTTATTAATTTGGATATTTTGAATAGCAATTTAGGGTGGGTGTCCTGTTAATTTATTAGGTGTCCTGTTAATTTATTATAACTCATTCATCTGGTTGGTTGAGGTTGAACGAGAACACAACTTTTGGTTTTTGTGGGATAATTGCTATTGCATCTATTGTTGAGCCAAAAGTTATTCTGTCTGAATTAGACCAATGAGCTAAATGTTCTTTAAGGTAACCTATTGAAATTCGGTGATCTAATTCGCAATCATTTTCATACAAGTCAGGTTCTAGCTCATTAAGTTCAATTTGTAATAAATCATCACCTCGCATTTTAAAACGGTAAAATATTAGAGGTCTCTTACTATGTTTAGAGCTACCGAAAGTAATTTCCATATCTGATGGTAAATCCGCAATTTGTTTTTTTAATTCGCCGACGGTTAAGTTTTCCACTGAACATCCTTATGAGTTATAACGAGCCTGTAGAATTACTCGTTTTTTATATAATTTTTAATCAAAATACTCTAACTGGATTATTTTCTTTTAACAATCAAAAACATTTACGTTTTTGGACGATTTTTATTTTTGCATCGTTAAACGTTTATTAAGGGTGTTGATTAAGTGGTTTATGTCGTTTTGAGGCTGGTTTTTTCGTGTGATGTTAGGCTTTTAGGCCTTAATGCAGATTGTTTCTTAACTTTTCAATATTATGAACAAGGCAATACATTTTCCATTGGGTGTTCACTTTATCTTGTCCACGCAAAGTGAATTTATTCATGCCTTTATTGACGGTAATATTGCCAAATACCGGTTCGATTGCGCCTAATCTTTTACTATACTGCCGTCGTCCAATGGGGCTGTCTATTTTTACTTTCATTCGGTCACTGTAACTGACATTTTGTACCAGGTTCGTTAAGAACTGGACTTGTCGTCCGGTTGATTTGGGCGGATTTCGCATACATTGCTTTTGCAGTGGGCAAAACCGGCAGTCATTTAAATAGCCCGTAAATCGAATGTAGCTTTTACCTTGGCTGATGATGCTTGTACTTTGTCGCCAAAGGGTTTTGCCTGCAGGACAAATGCAGCTATTGCTGGTTGGGTCAAAATTAAAGTCGTCTTGTGTAAAGGGAAATTAATAGTGACACTCATTCTAGAAAGTTAATAATGACACTCATTCCAAATAAACCCTAATCACATACCAGCGATATTATAATATCTTGCTCTTTGTCATAACCAAATGACTGATTTTGTCTAAAAATAGATACGAAACTACCACTTTAGACCCAAGCTATACTAATTCATCAATTTTCTGGCAAGTATCAACCTCAAGTACTGACTCGTTAAGTGTTTGGCTGTTTTTAATAGTGCGTTGTGAGTTTACGCAAAGAGTTTTTTGCAGTGACTTAAGTTTTGTCGTCGTTTGAGCTGTTGGTGTTCGCAATAATCACTGAGTACATCTTCGCGCCCTATTGCACCATGAAACTGTGTTTTAAATTCAGTGGTGATGATTAGCCAGTTTTCAGCTGATATATTTAATCGGCTTAGTATGCTTGGTAGGTTTTCGTCGATGTAGCCGGGTTTATCTTCTCGAATGCAGCGACCGGTGAGTTCGATTAACTGTAGATAGTCAGTCAATTCAAACGGTAGGCCTTTGGGCATGTTTTCTCTGGGGTTGCCAACAAAGGGCATGAGTGTTTTGGGTTGTTGGCTTTGTGTGGCTTGCTCGCAGCGCAGTTTAACGCTGGTGTGCGTTGAGTCTTCTGGGGTGCTGGCGATATTGGCGCGAATGGGGTTTAAGTCCACATAAGCCATACAAGCGGCAAGTGCGGCTTCATCAAGTAAAGCTTGAGATTTAAACCGACCTTCCCAGAACCTGCCTGTGCAGTTATCTTCTTGGTTGGCGGCTCGTGCAATGTGTTCGTTGATATAGCCCATAAACCAGCTGATTTTCATCAAGTTAATAATGACACTCATTCCAAATAAACCCTAATCACATACCAGCGATATGATAATATCTTGCTCTTTGTCATAACCAAATGACTGATTTTGTCTAAAAATAGATACGAAACTACCACTTTAGACCCAAGCTATACTAATTCATCAATTTTCTGGCAAGTATCAACCTCAAGTACTGACTCGTTAAGTGTTTGGCTGTTTTTAATAGTGCGTTGTGAGTTTACGCAAAGAGTTTTTTGCAGTGGCTTAAGTTTTGTCGTCGTTTGAGCTGTTGGTGTTCACAGTAATCACTGAGTACATCTTCGCGCCCTATTGCACCATGAAACTGTGTTTTAAATTCAGTGGTGATGATTAGCCAGTTTTCAGCTGATATGTTTAATCGGCTCAGTATGCTTGGTAGGTTTTCGTCGATGTAGCCGGGTTTATCTTCTCGAATGCAGCGCCCTGTGAGTTCGATTAATTGTAAATAGTCAGTCAGCTCAAACGGTAGGCCTTTGGGCATGTTTTCTCTGGGGTTTCCAACAAAGGGCATGAGGGTTTTGGGTTGTTGGCTTTGTGTGGCTTGCTCGCAGCGCAGCTTTACACTGGTGTGCGTTGAATCTTCTG
>NZ_NBOE01000021.1 GCF_002104515.1 Colwellia polaris
GGACGAAGGTTTACGCTTCGCTATCCGTGAAGGTGGTCGTACTGTAGGTGCTGGTGTTGTATCTAAAATCATCGCTTAATAGCTGATTTAAGAAACACCTTTAAAAAGACGCTTCGGCGTCTTTTTTTGTTTTCGGGTGATTAATAATTGAATGGTGGTATTACAGTTGGTGCTGATGTTGTATCTGCTCTTACCTTAGAAAACTATCGCTTAATAGCTGATTTAAGAAACACCTTTAAAAAGACGCTTCGGCGTCTTTTTTTGTTTTCGGGTGATTATTAATTGAATGGTGGTATTACAGTTGGTGCTGATGTTGTATCTGCTCTTACCTTAGAAAACTATCGCTTAATAGCTGATTTAAGAAGCACCTTTAAAAAGACGCTTCGGCGTCTTTTTTTGTTTTCGGGTGATTATTAATTGAATGGTGGTATTACAGTTAATGTTGGCGTTGTATCTGCTCTTACCTTAGAAAACTATCGTTTAATAGCTGATAATTAGAGACACCTTTAAAAAGACGCTTCGGCGTCTTTTTTGTTATTAAGAGATTAGTAAAGTTAGTGCTGGTGTTGTATCTGCTCTTACCTTAGAAAAGCATCACTTAATAGCTGATAATTTGAGACACTTTTAAAAAGACGCTTCGGCGTCTTTTTTGTTATTAAGAGATTAGTAAAGTGAGTGCTGGTGTTCTATCTACTCTTACCTTAGAGAAGCATCGCTTAATTACAAACTAGCAGGTTATTTTGTGAAAAATGAACTAACTGTTTTTGAGCCATAATGTGGCGTTTGAAAGGGACAAAAAGATACATTTTAAGTAGCTATACTTTGATATAGTTAAAAAAATTTTATGTTCGCAATGCTCATATCTCTAGTGGTTTATCTGTTCAAGATGGAATAGCTATAAATATTTTAAGGCTGTTTATTCAAATTGTCATAGTCAGTTGATAAATTATTATTCATTGTATTTAATTAAATAAAGTACATATAACGCGATATAAAGCCTGCTTCCTCTTTATTATCAATGGAGTGATAGATGTTTTTTATTGATCAAATCATATTGTTAGCCGCGGTATTAATCTTACTAGGTATCATATCAAGTAAATTATCAGCGCGTTTAGGCTTGCCTGTATTAGTACTTTTTTTAATTGTTGGTATGTTAGCAGGTGAAGATGGTCCTGGCGGAATTCTATTTGATAATGCTGAAGCTGCTCACTCTTTAGGAACGTTGGCCTTAGCGTTAATATTATTTGATGGTGGTCTACAAACACCATTTAAAGCGATTAAACTTGTTTGGAAGCCATCCTCAGCTCTTGCTACTTTTGGTGTTCTTATTACAGGAGCTATCACCGGCTACGCAGCTGCCTATATCTTAGATATTTCATTACTACATGGAATGTTACTTGGCGCTATTGTTGGCTCTACAGACGCGGCTGCTGTTTTTTCATTGTTACGTAATGCGGGTATTCATTTAAATGGAAAATTAAAGGCTACCTTAGAAATTGAGAGTGCATCAAATGATCCTATGGCGATATTCTTAACCATAGGTTTATTAGAAGTTTTAGTAAACGGTATGAAACCAGGCAAAGATTTGTTGGTGATGTTTGTTTCACAGATGGGTCTAGGTTTAGCTGTCGGATTAGCTGTGGGTTGGTTGTCTGTGCGATTGATTAACCGTATTCAATTAGTTGCGGCAGGTTTATATCCGGTATTAGTTGCTGCTTGTGGTTTACTTTCATTTGGAATTACCGCCAATATTGGTGGTAGCGGATTTTTAGCTGTTTTTATTACTGGTGTTGTTATCGGTAACAGCCGGTTTGTTTTCCAACGTAGCACTTTTTTGTTCCACGATGGCTTAGCTTGGTTAAGTCAAATAACTATGTTCGTTGTGCTTGGTTTGTTAATCACTCCAACTTCACTATTAGATGTATGGCTTGAAGGGCTTATTATTGCTTTTGTGTTGATTTTCATCGCAAGACCACTTGCTGTAATGCCGATTTTAGCGCTTTTCGGTTTTAATATTCGTGAAATGACATTGGTGTCTTGGATTGGTTTAAGAGGCTCTGTACCAATTATACTGGCGATATTTCCGCTAATATTTGGTTTACCTGGGGCTGATTTAATTTTTAATGTGGTATTTTTTGTTGTCTTAATTTCAGCGACGTTACAAGGGTCGAGTTTAGCTTGGGTGGCAAGAAAACTGAAGTTAACTTTGCCGCCACCTGTTACTCCTGCAGCAACATTAGAGATAACCGCTTTAGCTGATGTCGATGCTGGTATTGTTGAATATACTTTAGGTCATACTTCTCGAGCTGCGGGTAGTCGTATTTCGCAATTAGCATTGCCTGAAAGTGCGGTAATGGCAATGATCTCACGCAAGAATAATATTATTGCTCCCCGTGGTTCAACACTACTAGAGGCAGAAGATCAGTTGTTTATTGTACTTAAGCCTGCCACAAGAGCATTTGTTGATAGTGTGTTTTCAGGCAAGGAGGCAGGAGCTGAAAATATTTTGCCTGCGCAAGAACTGAGAGTTAAAGGTAATACACAAGTTATCGATATTACTCATTCATACGGCATTAATATAACCGGTGCAGCGCAAGATACGTTAGAGCAAGTCATTAAAGCTAATTTAATAACTGAAGCAAAAGTTGATTTTGTTGTGGAGCTAGCAGAAGTTAATTTATATGTCAGAGAAATGGTCAATGAACGCATTATTACTGTTGGTATTCTCGTAAAGCAAAAGAATAAGCAACGCATTACTAAATAATATATTCTATTTTACGATATAAAATCTCTAATGCCGCTAATATTATGGTTTAAAATTAGCGGCTATTAGTTACATTCTATTTGCTTTGATTTCGTTTTAACTTAATAGCCCTAAAGTAGGCCGGAACGTAGCCAAAAAGGTTTATTACGAAACCATAATGTTACAATCCATTTCTCACCTGTGGTAACAGATTTACCGCGGTGAATACTGCTAACATCTCTATTTTCTTCATGATCGCAGTTATCAAAAATCAATACTTTATTACAGGCTGGCTTTACTGTTATTAACGGGGTTTTAAATTCGGTTTCACCACCAGTAAAATCATCATTTAAATAGAATATAGCGGTTTTTACCCTTTGGCCAAATTGCGAAATGTGTTGTGCAATTGATGCTGTATGTGGGTAAATATGATCATAATGCCATTGGTAATATTGCTCAGGTAGGTACTTTAACACGACCGGGGGTTCAGCGAATGTAATAGGTATACCCGCTGATTTAGCTAACAAATTTTCTAACAGCGCTAGCGCCATAGAATCGTTGGGCAGTGGTGTAGGGTAGTGGCTATTATTTCGAATATTTTCATTTTTACTATTCTTGCCTTCACCGCCAAAAAGAGAAACATCTTTTAGTAATGGCGCACAGTGAGTGATGATATTATTAAGCTGCTCAACTTTAAAAGGCATATTATGCGTGTATTTATTATTGCCGATTATATCTGGAGCAGAAATTAAATCGGTCATTGTTTGAAGCTTAATCAGTAATTGCCTTTGTCTACTCAAACTAAATTTGTTAATTATTTCAGCTGAGTAGGTTATTGCCTCTTCAGTTTTGCTATCAAGTTCAGCGCTAATATCGCTTTCAACTTCAATGTAGTGCTCAAGGGATCTTATCGCGGGCGTATCCCAATGAATATTGGCCGCAACTGCTAAGGCCAATTCTTTTATTGAACAATCACTTCTAATTGAGTGTACTAACCAAAGGTTTGAAAATTCAGCATTACTATTCGCTAATCTAAACACGGTTGAGGGGTCTAATTTACCGAAGTGTTTATCTTCGAGTAATGCTAAAAACATAAGATACTCATTGTTATAAAAAATTCGGCAATCAAAATATCTAATCTCTTGGCTAATATCAAGCTTTAGCATCTTATCAAGGCTTGTTAGATAGCGCTTGTTGTATTTTTTGACCAGTAAACGAAGTCACACACTAGGGTTATTGAGATAACTTCAAAATAGTCCTTGAGTAAAATATTTTGATTAGTATAATAGCGCCTCACTTCTAGAGTCACTCTTAATTCCCAAACAACTAAGAACCACTCGGTAAGTGTAAGTAGAAATTGAAGGGGTATAGTTCCAATTGGTAGAACAGCGGTCTCCAAAACCGACGGTTGGGAGTTCGAATCTCTCTACCCCTGCCATTATTTAGTAAAGTGCTTATTAATCGAGATAATCGAATAATAGGTGCTTTAGATTTTAACCTCGACGCGGTTGAGGTGTTTTGTCTTAGGTTAGGCATGTAATTACAGGTAGTAAATATGAATGCAAGTACTGAAACTGAACCAAGTGGTTCATTGGATTTTTTAAAGTGGGGCGTAATTGTTTTACTTTTAGCTGGCGCAGTTGTCGGTAATTACATTTTTGCTGAGCAATCAGTACTTGTTCGCGCTTTAGCAGTAGTAGCTGCTATTGTTGTTGCCGGACTTGTTGCTATGCAAACAGTTAAAGGTCGTAACGCAGTAGATTTTGCTAAAGAATCTCGCACTGAAGTACGTAAAGTAGTTTGGCCAACTCGTCAAGAAGCAGTACAAACAACAGGTATTGTATTAGTGGCAACATTAATTATGTCGTTATTGCTTTGGGGTTTAGATTCAGTTCTTTTCTGGGTAGTAGGTTTAATAACTGGATTAAAAGTAGGTTAAGGTACCGTTATGACTGAAGAAATTACAATTACAGATGCGCCTGAAAAAAACAATAATCCAAAATTACGTTGGTATGTAGTACAAGCGTTTTCTGGTTATGAAGGTCGTGTTCAAAAAACATTGCTTGAACATATTGGCATTCATGGCTTAGAAGAAAAGTTTGGCGAAATTTTAGTGCCAACTGAAGAAGTTATCGAAATGCGAGCTGGGCAAAAGCGTAAAAGTGCACGCAAATTTTTCCCAGGCTATGTTTTAGTTCATATGGAACTAGACGATGAATCATGGCATTTAGTTAAAAGCGTTCCTCGTGTATTAGGTTTTATTGGTGGTACTAAAGAAAGACCTGCACCGATTTCTCAAAGAGAAGCGGATCGCATATTACAGCGTCTTGAAGATACTGATAAGCCTAAGCCTAAAACATTGTTTGAGCCAGGCGAAGTGGTACGTGTTATTGATGGTCCATTTGCTGACTTTAATGGTGTTGTTGAAGAGTTAGATTACGAGAAAAACCGTATTAAAGTTTCGGTACTTATCTTTGGTCGCTCTACACCGGTTGATTTGGAGTTTGGTCAAGTCGAAAAAGGCTAGCATCAAGTACTGACTAAATCTTAAAGAGCCAGAGTTTTTACTCTGGCTTTTTTATGTCTAATACTTCCTATATTTGTTCTTCTTTCACGGTAGATACTTTGATTAAGTTGTTACAGGGAGAAACCAATGAGAAAAGCATGAGGAACGATTTAAGATTCTTATAGATTTTTTTCACTTCTCATTTAGTCCTCCTTCATTTCTCGTTGTGAATAATTTTATTATATAAATATGAAATTAGTGAATAATGCGTGAGTTATGTGCAGTATCTAGCATGGCATTTGTTTATTCCTAGGCTGTGATTAATATTTTACAGGGAGAAACCAATGAGAAAAGCATGAGGAACGATTTAAGATTCTTATAGATTTTTTTCATTTCTCATTTAGTCCTCCTTCATTTCTCCTTGTGAATAATTTTATTATATAAATATGAAATCAGTGAATAATGCGTGAGTTATGTGCAGTATCTAGCATGGCATTTGTTTATTCCTAGGCTTTGATTAATATTTTACAGGCAGGAAACAATGAGAAAAGCATGAGGAACGATTTAAGATTCTTATAGATTTTTTTCATTTCTCATCTAGTCCTCCTTCATTTCTCCTTGTAAATCATTTTATTATATAAATATGAAATCAGTGAATAATGCGTGAGTTATGTGCAGTATCTAGCATGGCATTTGTTTATTCCTAGGCTTTGATTAATATTTTACAGGCAGGAAACAATGAGAAAAGCATGAGGAACGATTTAAGATTCTTATAGATTTTTTTCATTTCTCATTTAGTCCTCCTTCATTTCTCCTTGTAAATCATTTTATTATATAAATATGAAATCAGTGAATAATGCGTGAGTTATGTGCAGTATCTAGCATGGCATTTGTTTATTCCTAGGCTGTGATTAATATTTTACAGGGAGAAACCAATGAGAAAAGCATGAGGAACGATTTAAGATTCTTATAGATTTTTTTCACTTCTCATTTAGTCCTCCTTCATTTCTCCTTGTAAATCATTTTATTAAGTACAGGATTAACGCTTTGCGATGTTTTTTTATACAAAAATAAATCTAATCTTGCACAATGACCTTTGAATAATATATAATCCGCTGCCGATTTTATCTGATGAAGAGAAAATCGTTTTTTTGTTAACGGGGAGCTGATGTTAAATATCAGCGTTTGAACCCAAACTAAAGGTATTAAAACCATGGCTAAAAAAGTCACAGCTTTAATCAAGCTACAAGTTGCTGCTGGTGCAGCAAACCCGTCACCGCCAGTTGGTCCTGCACTAGGTCAACACGGTGTGAACATCATGGAATTCTGTAAAGCGTTTAACGCAAAAACTGATTCTTTGGAAAAAGGCGCTCCTGTTCCAGTAGTAATTACTGTATATGCTGATCGTTCTTTCACATTTGAAACAAAAACTCCACCTGCTGCTTATTTACTTCTTAAAGCTGCTGGTGTTAAGAGTGGTTCTGGTCGTCCTAACACTGAAAAAGTTGGTACTGTAACTACAGCACAACTTGAAGAAATCGTTAAGATTAAAGAAACTGATCTTACTGCTGGTTCTATGGAAGCTGCAGTGCGTACCATTGCGGGTTCTGCTCGTTCAATGGGTTTAGTGGTAGAGGACTAATCAATGGCTAAATTATCAAAACGCGCTCGTCTTATCCGTGAAAAAGTAGACGTATTAAAAGAATATGACATTTCTGAAGCTCTTTCTTTACTTAAAGAATTAGCGACTGCTAACTTCCGTGAAAGCGTTGATGTTGCAGTAAACCTTGGCATAGATGCTCGTAAATCAGATCAAAACGTACGTGGCGCGACTGTATTACCTAACGGTACTGGTCGTGATGTGCGTGTTGCTGTATTTACTCAAGGCGCTAACGCTGATAAAGCGAAAGAAGCTGGTGCAGACATCGTAGGTATGGAAGACTTAGCAGAACAAGTTAAAGCCGGTAACATGGACTTTGACGTTGTAATCGCTACTCCAGACGCTATGCGTGTTGTTGGTCAACTAGGTCAAATCTTAGGCCCACGTGGTTTAATGCCTAACCCTAAAGTTGGCACAGTAACTCCAGATGTCGTTACTGCTGTAAACAATGCTAAAGCGGGTCAAGTTCGCTACCGCAATGACAAAAACGGTATCATCCATACTACTATTGGTAAGGCTGATTTCGAAGATGCTAAATTGCAGGAAAACCTTGAGTCATTATTGGAAGCGCTTAAAAAAGCAAAACCAGCTAATGCTAAAGGCCAGTACATTAAGAAAATTTCTGTTTCAACTACAATGGGTGCCGGTGTTACCGTTAGCCCTGCGAGCTTGACACTTTAATTTTCTGTAAAGTGTCGAAAATCGATACTTTACAAGGGTGAAGTTGTAGACTATAATTTCGCCCCTTAAATTTTGGTAGGTGTTGTCCAATTATTAGCATGAATTTGCTATGGACAGCCCCGTCAAAGACCGTAGGAGCTGAGACGATTCTTCGTTGACTGCTTAATATTTCCTACGTAGATGGTGATTACCCAGTATTTCCTAATTCTGGTCCTCGCCGTAACGGCCTAGACAAATATTAATTTGTTTAGGGATAGTAAATACCGGTTTTTTATTGCCGGTGAACCAGGAGTAAAGCCAATGGCTATCAATCTTGATGACAAAAAAGCAATTGTTGCTGAAGTTCAAGAAGCTGCCAATGGCGCTCAATCAGCTGTAGTCGCGGATTCACGCGGTGTTACAGTTGAAGCAATTACTGTATTACGTAAGCAAGCACGTGAAAACGGTGTATGGATGAAAGTTATCCGTAACACGTTAGCACGTCGTGCATTACAAGGTACTGACTTTGAATGTGTTACTGACACATTAGTTGGTCCATCTTTAATTGCATTTTCAAACGAGCATCCAGGTGCAGCAGCACGTTTATTCACAGATTTCGCTAAAACTAACGAAAAATTTGAATTAAAAGCAGCAGCATTTGAAGGTAATGCAGTAGACGTAAACATGTTAGCTAAGCTACCTACTTACGACGAAGCAATTGCACGTTTAATGAGCGCTATGAAAGAAGCATCTGCAGGCAAACTTGTCCGCACTATTGCTGCAGTACGCGATCAGAAAGAGCAAGAAGCTGCTTAATAATTGTTTACCTCTGCTATTACTTAAACATATGCAGAACACAATTCGCACTTTTTGTATTTATAGTTATTTCAAACAGCCAAAGGCTGTTTATTAAAAAACAGGAAATTTAAAATGTCTATTTCTAAAGACGATATCCTAAACGCAATTGCTGAAATGTCAGTAATGGACGTTGTTGCACTAATCGAAGCAATGGAAGAGAAATTCGGCGTATCTGCTGCTGCTGCTGTTGCAGTTGCTGGTGGTGACGCTGGTGGTTCTGCTGAAGAGCAAACTGAATTCGACGTAATCATGACTGGTTTCGGCGAGAAGAAAGTTGCTGTAATCAAAGCAGTTCGTGGCGCTACAGGTCTTGGCTTAAAAGAAGCTAAAGACTTAGTTGAATCAGCTCCTAAAGCGATTAAAGAAGGCGTTGAAAAAGCTGAAGCTGAAGAGCTTAAGAAAGTTCTTGAAGAAGCAGGTGCTTCTGTTGAGATCAAATAATCTGTTTTTAAACAGATTATTTGCCTGAAAAGGCAATGGCTGGTGATTTAAACGTCACCGGCCTTTTTGCGCTAAAGAAAGTGGTTTTTTTTTAAACCAAAACAGTGCATATTTGATACTTGATAAAAAAAGTATCACTGCAATATCCTGTCTTTTATAAGGCAGATTCGGCCATAACCAGCAAGCTGAGGAACCCCATGGTTTACTCTTACTCTGAAAAGAAACGTATTCGCAAGGACTTTGGTAAAAGTGTTCAAGTAATGGATTATCCATTCTTGTTATCAATCCAACTCGAATCTTTCCGTAAGTTTATTGATATTGATCCAACAGGTGAAACAGGCCTAGAGGCTGCATTTCATTCTATTTTTCCAATTAAAGCTTATTCTGGTAGCTCAGAATTACAATTCGTTAGCTATCGTTTGGGCGAGCCGTTATTTGACGTTAAAGAATGTCAAATCCGCGGTATCACCTACTCTGCGCCATTACGCGTTAAATTACGCTTAGTCGTTTATGATAAAGAAGCGGCGGCAGGTACAGTAAAAGATATCAAAGAACAAGAAGTATACATGGGTGAAATACCATTAATGACTGACAACGGTACGTTTGTCATCAATGGTACAGAGCGTGTTATTGTTTCACAATTACACCGTTCTCCAGGTGTGTTTTTCGATCATGATAAAGGGAAAACACATTCATCAGGTAAAGTGTTATATAACGCACGCGTTATTCCTTACCGTGGTTCATGGTTAGATTTCGAATTCGATCCAAAAGATAACTTATTTGTTCGTATTGACCGTCGTCGTAAATTACCGGCGTCAATAATTTTGCGTGCTTTAGAGTACTCAACTGAAGAAATACTAGATATCTTTTACGATACAACAGATTTTTCGATCAAAGGCGATAAGTTAGTAATGGATTTAATTCCAGAACGCTTACGTGGTGAAACAGCGACTTTCGACATTAAGTTACCTAAAGGTGATGTTTTAGTTGAACAAGGTCGACGTATTACTGCTCGTCATATTAGATCGTTAGAAAAAGCTAAACTTGATAAGCTAGAAGTTCCTGCGGAATATATCGTAGGTAAAGTACTTTCTAAGGCTTATATAGACAAATCTACTGGTGAAGTTATAGCTGAAGCTAACGCTGAAATCACTTTAGAAATGTTAGCTGAATTAAGCCAAGCCGGACATAAAGTATTATCTACTTTATATATGAACGAATTTGATGTTGGTTCATACATGTCAGATACACTTCGTGTAGATAACTCAACAAATCGCTTAGAAGCGCTAGTTGAAATTTACCGTATGATGCGTCCAGGCGAGCCACCAACAAAAGACGCTGCAGATACGTTATTTAATAACTTATTCTTCGCGCTAGAACGTTATGACCTTTCAACTGTTGGTCGTATGAAGTTCAACCGTCGTGTTGGTAATGCTGATGATGTAGGTACAGGCGTATTAACCAAAGAAGATATCATTTCTGTAATGAAGACTTTAATTGGTATACGTGATGGTAAAGGTGAAGTTGATGATATCGATCACCTTGGTAACCGTCGTATCCGTTCTGTTGGTGAAATGGCAGAAAACCAATTCCGTGTTGGTTTAGTACGTGTTGAACGTGCTGTACGTGAACGTTTAAGTCTGGGTGACTTAGATGCGATCATGCCACAAGACTTAATTAACGCTAAGCCTATTTCAGCTGCCGTTAAAGAGTTCTTTGGTTCATCACAATTGTCACAATTTATGGATCAAAACAACCCGCTATCAGAAGTAACGCATAAGCGTCGTATTTCTGCTTTAGGCCCTGGTGGTTTGACTCGTGAACGTGCAGGCTTTGAAGTTCGAGATGTACATCCAACGCATTACGGTCGTGTTTGTCCGATTGAAACGCCAGAGGGACCAAACATTGGTTTGATCAACTCGCTTTCATGTTACGCACGTACCAACGATTATGGTTTCTTAGAAACACCTTATCGTAAAATCGTTGATGGCTCGATCACTGATGAAGTAGATTACTTATCAGCAATCGAAGAAGGCAACTTTGTGATTGCACAAACAACTGCAGAAATTGATGCTGATGGTAAATTAGTTGAAGGTTTAGTTGCTTGTCGTCATAAAAACGAATTTACATTAATGTCTGCTGAACAAGTTCAGTATATGGATGTATCTCCACAACAAATCGTATCTGTAGCGGCATCTTTGATTCCGTTCCTAGAGCACGATGATGCTAACCGTGCCTTGATGGGCTCGAACATGCAACGTCAAGCTGTTCCAACATTAATAGTGGATAAGCCACTTGTTGGTACGGGTATGGAGAAAATTGTTGCGGTTGACTCTGGTGTAACTGTTGTTGCTAAACGTGGCGGTGTTGTTGCATACGTTGATGCTTCACGTATTGTTGTTAAAGTTAACGAAAATGAAATGCATGCTGGTGAAGCAGGTATTGATATTTATAACTTAACTAAATATACCCGTTCAAACCAAAATACTTGTATCAACCAGCGCCCATTGTGTCGTATGGCTGAACCAGTGGTTCGCGGTGATGTTTTAGCTGATGGTCCTTCTACAGATATGGGTGAATTGGCACTTGGCCAAAACATGCGTATCGCTTTCATGCCTTGGAATGGTTACAACTTCGAAGATTCAATGTTGTTATCTGAGCGTGTTGCTACAGAAGATCGTTTCACAACGATTCATATTCAAGAATTAACTTGTATCGCTCGTGATACTAAACTTGGTAGTGAAGAAATCACTGCTGATATTCCAAATGTTGGTGAGTCTGCATTATCTAAATTAGATGAAGCAGGTGTTGTTTACATTGGTGCTGAAGTTAATGGCGGCGACATCTTAGTAGGTAAAGTTACTCCTAAAGGTGAAACGCAATTAACACCAGAAGAAAAACTTTTACGTGCAATCTTTGGTGAGAAAGCCGCTGACGTTAAGGACAGCTCTTTACGTGTTCCTAATTCAGTGTCTGGTACTATCATCGATGTACAAATCTTCACCCGTGACGGTGTAGAAAAAGATGCTCGTGCTGTTGAAATCGAAGAAATGCAACTTAAACAAGTTAAGAAAGACTTGGGTGATGAGTTTAGTATTCTTGAAGATGGCATTTACGCTCGTGCGAAGAAATTATTGTTAACTTCAGGTTTAAATGAATCTGACCTTAACAGTATGTCTCGTGATAAGTGGTTAGTGCAAAACTTAAGTGATGAAGGTCAACAATCTGAACTTGAGCAAATCGCTGAACAATACGACAACATTAAAGCTGATTTCGATAAGAAATACGAAATTAAGCGTCGTAAAATCACTCAAGGTGCCGATTTAGCACCGGGCGTATTGAAAATAGTTAAAGTACATTTAGCCGTTAAACGTCGTATCCAGCCAGGTGATAAAATGGCCGGTCGTCATGGTAACAAAGGTGTTATTTCAAACGTAGTACCTGTTGAAGACATGCCTTACGATGAGCACGGTGTTCCAGTTGATGTAGTACTTAACCCGTTGGGTGTACCATCACGAATGAACATTGGTCAGATCCTAGAAACGCATTTAGGTATGGCAGCACGTGGTATTGGTGAGAAAATTAACCGTATGTTGGAAGCTCAACAAGAAATTCACAAATTACGTGAATTCTTGAAAGAAGTTTACAGCTTAGGTGAGTCTCGCCAAGAAGTTGATATTGACTCATTCTCGGATGACGAAATTATGCGCTTAGCAGGCAACTTACGTGCAGGTCTTCCGATTGCTACACCAGTATTTGATGGTGCAAGTGAACGTGAGATTAAAGATTTATTCAAACTTGCTGATATGCCTGAAAGTGGTCAGTTTACACTAACAGATGGTCGTACTGGTCGTAACTTTGAGCGTCCTGTAACTGTTGGTTACATGTACATGTTGAAACTAAACCATTTAGTTGATGACAAAATGCATGCGCGTTCTACTGGTTCATACAGTCTAGTAACGCAACAACCTCTTGGTGGTAAAGCACAGTTTGGTGGTCAGCGTTTCGGTGAGATGGAAGTATGGGCACTTGAAGCATACGGTGCTGCTTACACCTTGCAAGAAATGTTAACGGTTAAATCTGATGATGTTAATGGTCGTACTAAGATGTATAAAAACTTAGTTGACGGTGATCATCGTATGGAACCGGGTATCCCTGAATCATTCAACGTATTGTTGAAAGAAATTCGTTCGTTGGGTATCAACATCGAATTAGATCAGGACTAGGCTACCTTAAGCTACATTGCTGACTTCAAAGATTTTGAGGTCAGTACATGGAGAGAACAGACAACTGTTCTCTCCGGTATTTAACTCCGACAGGAGATAGTGTGTGAAAGATTTACTTAAGTTTCTTAAGCAACAAAATCAAACAGAAGAGTTCGATGGAATTCGCATTGGACTAGCTTCACCTGACATGATCCGTTCATGGTCTTTTGGTGAGGTAAAGAAACCTGAGACGATTAACTATCGTACTTTTAAGCCGGAACGTGATGGTTTGTTCTGTGCGCGTATATTTGGTCCAGTAAAAGACTATGAATGTCTTTGTGGCAAATACAAACGTCTTAAGCATCGTGGTGTAATTTGTGAAAAATGTGGCGTTGAAGTTACATTAACAAAAGTTCGTCGTGACCGTATGGGTCATATCGAATTAGCAAGCCCAGTTGCTCATATTTGGTTTTTAAAGTCATTGCCATCACGTATCGGTCTATTATTAGACATGACATTACGTGATATTGAGCGTGTACTTTATTTTGAATCTTATGTTGTTACCGAACCAGGTATGACAACGTTAGAGAAAAGCCAAATTCTAACCGAAGAAGAATATCTTGACGCGTTAGAAGAGCACGGTGATGAATTTGACGCCCTAATGGGTGCTGAAGCAGTACTTGCGTTATTACAACAGATCGACCTTGACGGTGAAGTAGCGCAAATGCGTGAAGAATTGCCTGAAATCGGTTCTGAAACAAAACGTAAGAAAATCACAAAGCGTTTAAAGTTAATGGAAGCATTCGCGGCTTCAGGCAACAAGCCTGAGTGGATGATCATGAACGTTTTACCAATTTTACCACCAGATTTACGTCCGTTGGTACCATTGGATGGCGGCCGTTTCGCAACGTCTGACCTTAACGATTTATACCGTCGTGTAATTAACCGTAACAACCGTTTAAAACGTCTTCTTGACTTAGTAGCACCAGACATTATCGTACGTAACGAAAAACGTATGTTACAAGAATCTGTTGATGCATTACTAGATAACGGTCGTCGTGGTCGTGCTATTACGGGTTCTAACAAACGTCCTCTTAAATCACTTGCCGATATGATTAAAGGTAAGCAAGGTCGTTTCCGTCAGAACTTACTAGGTAAACGTGTAGATTACTCTGGTCGTTCTGTAATTACCGTTGGCCCAACATTACGTTTACACCAATGTGGTTTACCGAAAAAAATGGCACTTGAGCTATTCAAGCCATTTATTTACGGTAAGTTAGAAGCCCGTGGTTTAGCGACAACAATCAAAGCAGCTAAGAAATTAGTTGAACGTGAAGGCGCAGAAGTATGGGATGTACTTGACGAAGTGATTCGTGAACATCCAGTAATGCTTAACCGTGCACCAACACTACATAGATTGGGTATCCAAGCGTTTGAACCTGTATTGATTGAAGGTAAAGCAATACATTTACATCCGTTAGTTTGTGCGGCATATAATGCCGATTTCGATGGTGACCAAATGGCGGTACACGTACCGTTGACAATCGAAGCACAAATGGAAGCACGTACGTTGATGATGTCAACGAACAACGTACTTTCTCCAGCTAACGGTGACCCTATCATCGTACCATCACAAGATGTTGTATTAGGTTTATATTACCTAACACGCGATCGTGTAAATGGTTTAGGTGAAGGTATGGTATTTACCGACATTAAAGAAGCTGAAAAAGCGTACCGTACAGGTTTTGCTGAGCTTCATGCACGCGTTAAAATTCGTATTACTGAACATGTTCGTAATGCTGATGGCGTTCTTGAACCAAAAATTACCTTACGTGATACTACAATTGGTCGTGCCATCTTATGGCAAGTATGTCCTGACGGCATGCCTTATGACTTAATTGATCAGCCGCTAGGTAAAAAGCCAATTTCAAAACTGATTAACCATGCGTACCGTAACTTAGGTCTTAAAGATACCGTTATCTTTGCCGATCATATTATGTACACAGGTTTCCACTACGCGATGATCGCGGGTGCTTCAGTTGGTATCGATGATATGGTTATTCCAGCTGCGAAATACAGCATCATCGAAGATTCTGAAGAAGAAGTTGCAGAGATTCAAACTCAATTTGAGCAAGGTCTTGTAACTCAAGGTGAAAAATACAACAAAGTAATTGATATTTGGTCATCTGCGAACGAGAAAATCTCGAAAGCGATGATGGACAACTTATCAAAAGAAACTGTGATCAACCGTGATGGTGAGCCAGAAGAGCAAGACTCTTTCAACTCAATCTACATGATGGCGGATTCTGGTGCTCGTGGTAGTGCCGCACAGATTCGTCAGCTAGCTGGTATGCGTGGTTTGATGGCTAAACCAGATGGTTCAATCATCGAAACACCAATCACCGCTAACTTCCGTGAAGGTTTGAACGTATTACAATACTTCATCTCTACTCATGGTGCGCGTAAAGGTTTGGCTGATACGGCATTGAAAACAGCTAACTCGGGTTACTTAACTCGTCGTTTAGTTGATGTTGCACAAGATTTAGTTGTTACTGAACATGACTGTGGCACAGAAGATGGCCTATTAATGACACCATTGATTGAAGGTGGTGATGTTGTTGAGCCGTTACGTGAACGAGTACTTGGTCGTGTGGTATGTGAAGATGTATTAATTCCAAATACTGATACGGTTTTATTACCACGTAATACATTAATTGATGAAGCACTTTGTGATGTTATTGAAGAAAATTCAGTAGACCAAATCAAAGTACGTTCAATCATTACTTGTGAAACTGACTTTGGTATTTGTGCTCATTGTTACGGCCGTGATTTGGCTCGTGGTCATATGATCAACCAAGGTGAAGCGATTGGTGTTGTGGCAGCACAATCTATCGGTGAACCTGGTACTCAGTTAACCATGCGTACGTTCCACATTGGTGGTGCTGCATCGCGTGCATCTGCTGAGAACAATGTACAAGTTAAGAATACAGGTACACTGAAATTACAAAACGCTAAATTTGTAACTAACTCTGAAGATCACCTTGTTATTACTTCACGTTCATCAGAACTTACGGTAATCGATGAGCTAGGTCGTGAAAAAGAGCGTTATAAAGTACCTTACGGTACCATTCTTAATAAGAAAGATGGTGAAGCAATTGCATCAGGCGATATTATCGCTAACTGGGATCCGCATACGCATCCAATTATCACTGAGGTTGGTGGTAAGGTTCAATTCGTAGAATTGATCGATGGTGTAACTATGGTTCGTCAAACTGATGAGCTTACTGGTTTATCAAGTATCGTTGTAACTGAAGCGGGTCAACGTAACTCTGCAGGTAAAGAAATGCGCCCGGCAGTTAAGTTAGTTGATGCTAAAGGTAATGACGTAATGATAGCCGGCACTGAAATTCCAGCACAGTACTTCTTACCAGGTAACGCTATCGTTAACCTTGAAGATGGTGCGGAAGTTGGTGTAGGTGATGCATTAGCACGTATACCACAAGCGTCTTCTAAGACTCGTGATATTACCGGTGGTTTACCACGCGTAGCTGACTTATTTGAAGCACGTAAGCCTAAACTTCCAGCAATCTTAGCTGAGAAAACAGGTATTATTGCTTTCGGTAAAGAAACTAAAGGTAAAGTACGTTTACTTATCACTCAACCAAGTGGTGAAGTATACGAAGAGATGATTCCGAAAATGCGTCAATTAAACGTGTTTGAAGGTGAATCTGTACTTAAAGGTGAAGTAATTGCCGATGGTCCAGAATCTCCACACGATATCTTACGTTTACGTGGTGTTGCTCCAGTAGCTAACTACATTGTTAACGAAGTACAAGAAGTATACCGTTTACAAGGTGTTAAGATTAACGATAAACACATTGAAGTTATCGTACGTCAAATGATCCGCAAGTGTGAGATTTTAGACGCCGGTGATAGTGATTTCCTTAAAGGTGAAATCCTTGAGGTTGCACGTGTGAATATCTCTAATCGTGAATTAGAAGCTGCAGGCAAACAGCCAGCTGAATACGAAATGCAAATGATGGGTATTACTAAAGCATCATTAGCAACTGAGTCATTCATCTCAGCAGCATCTTTCCAAGAAACGACACGTGTACTTACTGAAGCAGCGGTAGCTGGTAAGAAAGACACACTTCGTGGCTTAAAAGAGAACGTTATTGTTGGTCGCTTAATCCCAGCAGGTACAGGTTATGCTTATCATCAGGAACGTGCGCGTGCTAAAAATGCCGTTCCAGTTGAAGAAGTAACAGTATCAGCTGATGACGCAGCGCAAGCACTAACAGATGCACTTAACGCAGATTTATCATCATAGTATTGATAATTCAGTTTAAAGCATCGATTAACCTGTCTATTGCGAGTAAAGCTTGACAGGTTAAAGCTTGACCTATAGAATTCCGCGACCCTATATTCCGTACCTTCGTGTATAGAATCTAGAGTCGCGGATTTTCACGTTTATAAGGGTGTAAATTTCCCCATTGATTGGAATTTACACAAATTTAACTAATCGGGAGCTATTTAATGGCAACTATTAACCAATTAGTACGTAAACCACGTGTAAGACAAGTAACTAAAAGTAACGTTCCAGCGTTACAAGCTTGTCCACAACGTCGTGGCGTATGTACTCGTGTGTACACTACTACACCAAAGAAACCAAACTCGGCACTACGTAAAGTAGCTCGTGTTCGTTTAACTAACGGATTCGAAGTAACTTCTTACATCGGTGGTGAAGGTCACAACTTACAAGAGCATAGCGTTATCTTGATTCGTGGTGGTCGTGTTAAAGATTTACCGGGTGTGCGTTATCACACCGTTCGTGGCGCACTAGATTGTTCTGGTGTAAGCGATAGAAGACAAGGCCGTTCTAAATACGGTGCTAAACGACCTAAATCTTAAGTTTCCCTTTCTTAGCAATAATAGCTAGAGAATAGAAACGTTAAGTAAGGCCAAATAACATATTACATTTTGGGTTTATCCTGAATATAACGGAGAATTAAGATGCCAAGAAGACGCGTCGTAGGGCAACGTAAAATATTGCCAGATCCTAAGTTCCATAACGAACTTTTAGCAAAATTCATCAACATCCTTATGGTTGATGGTAAAAAATCTACTGCAGAAAAAATTGTTTACGGTGCATTAGACATTTTAACTGAAAAGAACTCTGAAAAAACTCACCTTGAGTTATTCGAGACAGCGTTAGACAACATCCGCCCACAAGTGGAAGTAAAGTCTCGTCGTGTTGGTGGTTCTACTTACCAAGTTCCAGTTGAAGTTCGTCCTGTGCGTCGTAATGCACTAGCCATGCGTTGGTTAGTTGAAGCAGCTCGTAAACGTGGTGAAAAATCAATGGCTCAGCGCTTAGCTAACGAAATGTTAGATGCGTCTGACAGCAAAGGTTCAGCGGTTAAGAAACGTGAAGACGTTCACCGTATGGCTGAAGCTAACAAAGCATTCGCTCACTACCGTTGGTAGAAACTATCAACTAACATTAATTGTTAGTTATATAGTCAGAAGTGTAATGCCGTGGTTATCATCGAGTATCAGTATTGATACAAAGTGATAACCACAACTGTTTTATAATCTGAGATAAAACTCAGAAAGAGGAAGTAATTGTGGCACGTATAACCCCTATTGAGCGTTACCGTAACATTGGTATTTGTGCTCATGTCGATGCCGGTAAAACGACAACAACAGAAAGGGTACTTTTCTATACTGGTCTTTCACATAAGATCGGTGAAGTTCATGATGGCGCGGCCACTATGGATTGGATGGAGCAAGAGCAAGAGCGAGGTATCACTATTACTTCTGCTGCTACTACTTGTTTCTGGAAAGGGATGGAAGCACAATTTGAAGATCATCATATCAACATTATTGATACTCCTGGTCACGTAGATTTTACGATTGAAGTAGAACGGTCATTACGTGTATTAGATGGTGCAGTATTAGTGTTGTGTGCGTCTTCAGGTGTTCAACCGCAAACAGAAACTGTATGGCGTCAAATGGAGAGATACTCTGTTCCACGCTTAGTTTTTGTTAATAAGATGGACCGTACTGGTGCAAATTTTTTAGCGGTTGTTGAGCAACTTAATTCTCGCTTAGAAGCAAATGCAGTTCCAATTCATTTAGCAATTGGTGCTGAAGATGACTTTTCTGGTGTTATCGACTTAATCAAAATGAAAGCCATAAACTGGAACGAAAGTGACCAGGGTATGACCTTCACCTATGAAGATATCCCAGCAGACATGCAAGAAGAAGCCGAGCATTGGCATGAAAACCTTGTATCTGAAGCGGCAGAAGCCTCAGAAGAATTATTAGATAAGTACCTTGAAGAAGGTGAATTATCTGAAGCAGAAATAAAATCTGCGCTACGTACCCGTACACTAAACAATGAAATAGTTCTTTGTTCTTGTGGCTCAGCCTTCAAAAACAAAGGTGTACAAGCAGTACTTGATGCTGTTATCGAATTTCTACCTTCGCCAATAGATGTTGAAGCGATAAAAGGTATTAATGATGACAAAAACGAAACTGAAGGTTCTCGCGAAGCTGATGATAAAGCACCATTTGCTGCTTTAGCATTTAAAGTTGCAACAGACCCTTTTGTTGGTACGTTAACGTTCTTTCGCGTTTACTCAGGAGTGGTAAAAACTGGCGACAGTATATACAATCCTGTTAAAGGTAAAAAAGAGCGGTTAGGTCGTATTGTGCAAATGCATGCAAATGACCGTAAGGAAATAAAAGAAGTTAGAGCGGGTGATATAGCTGCGGCTATTGGCCTCAAAGATGTTACTACTGGTGACACATTGTGTGATGTAAATCATGCTATAACGCTCGAACGTATGGAATTTCCTGAACCGGTTATTTCTGTAGCAGTTGAGCCAAAAACTGTCGCTGCCCAAGAGAAAATGGCAATAGCGTTAAGTAAATTGGCCGCAGAAGATCCGTCATTTAGAGTTATCTCAGATGAAGAAACGGGTCAAACCATCATTTCAGGTATGGGGGAATTACACCTCGATATTTTAGTTGAACGCATGAAACGTGAGTTTAGTGTTGAATGTAATGTCGGTAATCCACAAGTGGCTTATCGCGAAACTATTCGTTCAGCAGTTGAAGTGGAAGGTAAATTTGTTCGTCAATCAGGTGGCAAAGGTCAATTTGGCCATGTTTGGTTGAAATTGGAACCTTTACCTGAAGGTGAAGGATTCGAGTTTGTTAACGAAATTGTTGGTGGTACAATTCCAAAAGAATTTATCCCATCAGTTGAAAAGGGTTGTAGAGAGCAAATGGACAGTGGTGTTTTAGCGGGTTACCCGTTATTAGACATCAAAGTCACGCTTTATGACGGGTCTTTTCATGATGTTGACTCAAACGAAATGGCGTTTAAAGTCGCTGCGTCAATGGGATTCAGACAGGGGGTGCTTCAAGCATCACCCGTTATACTTGAACCTATGATGAAAGTTGAAGTTATTACGCCAGAAGCAAACATGGGTGATGTCGTTGGTGATTTAAATCGCCGCCGCGGCATGATCGATGGCATGGACGAAGGTCCAGCTGGTTCTAAGGTAGTGAATGCACTTGTGCCACTATCTGAAATGTTTGGTTACGCTACGGCATTACGTAGTGCAACTCAAGGTCGCGCATCTTATTCGATGGAGTTTCAGCAATATAGCGAAGCACCAAAGATTGTTGCCGACAAAATAATTGAATCTTAGTAAGGCTTTTTGAAAGTCTGGCTCGGTCTTATGGCCGGGCTTTTAATAAACTTTAAGGTAATTGAAAAATGGCTAAAGAAAAATTTGAACGTAATAAACCGCACGTTAACGTTGGTACAATTGGACACGTTGATCACGGTAAAACAACTTTAACAGCTGCAATCTCTGCAGTATTAACTAAAGTACACGGTGGTGAAGTTAAAGATTTCGCACAAATCGATAATGCTCCAGAAGAGCGTGAGCGTGGTATTACAATTAATACTTCTCACATCGAGTACGATACAGAAACACGTCACTACGCACACGTAGATTGTCCTGGCCATGCTGATTACATCAAAAACATGATCACAGGTGCAGCACAAATGGATGGCGCTATCTTAGTAGTTGCTGCTACAGATGGTCCTATGCCACAAACACGTGAGCACATCTTGTTATCACGTCAAGTTGGCGTACCTTTCATCATCGTATTCATGAACAAATGTGACATGGTAGATGACGAAGAGTTATTAGAATTAGTAGAAATGGAAGTTCGTGAACTTCTTTCAGAATACGAATTCCCAGGTGACGACTTACCAGTAATTCAAGGTTCAGCTTTAGGCGCACTTCAAGGTGAAGAGAAGTGGGAAGCTAAAGTAGTAGAACTTGCAGACGCACTTGATTCTTACATTCCAGAGCCAG
>NZ_NBOE01000022.1:0-1789 GCF_002104515.1 Colwellia polaris
AAAACAGCTTAATATGATGTCACACAAAATAAGTATCATTTAGGTCTTCGGATTTAAATAATACGTTTTATGTAGTTACTTAGTTCCTAGTCGGGATTAAGTAACACGACAGAATTCATTGAGCAGATGTTGAAACAAGTTTACTTGTCTCACATCACAAACGATTTTTAATTGAAGAGTTTGATCATGGCTCAGATTGAACGCTGGCGGCAGGCTTAACACATGCAAGTCGAGCGGAAACGAGAATAGCTTGCTATTCGGCGTCGAGCGGCGGACGGGTGAGTAATGCTTGGGAATATGCCTTTGAGTGGGGGACAACAGTTGGAAACGACTGCTAATACCGCATAACGTCTACGGACCAAAGGGGGGGATCTTCGGACCTCTCGCTCATTGATTAGCCCAAGTGAGATTAGCTAGTTGGTAAGGTAATGGCTTACCAAGGCGACGATCTCTAGCTGGTTTGAGAGGATGATCAGCCACACTGGGACTGAGACACGGCCCAGACTCCTACGGGAGGCAGCAGTGGGGAATATTGCACAATGGGCGAAAGCCTGATGCAGCCATGCCGCGTGTGTGAAGAAGGCCTTCGGGTTGTAAAGCACTTTCAGCGAGGAGGAAAGGGTGTTGTTTAATACGCAACATCTGTGACGTTACTCGCAGAAGAAGCACCGGCTAACTTCGTGCCAGCAGCCGCGGTAATACGAGGGGTGCAAGCGTTAATCGGAATTACTGGGCGTAAAGCGTGCGTAGGTGGTTTGTTAAGCAAGATGTGAAAGCCCCGGGCTCAACCTGGGAACTGCATTTTGAACTGGCAAACTAGAGTATTGTAGAGGGTAGTGGAATTTCCAGTGTAGCGGTGAAATGCGTAGAGATTGGAAGGAACATCAGTGGCGAAGGCGGCTACCTGGACAAATACTGACACTGAGGCACGAAAGCGTGGGGAGCAAACAGGATTAGATACCCTGGTAGTCCACGCCGTAAACGATGTCAACTAGCCGTCTGTGACCTTGAGTCGTGGGTGGCGCAGCTAACGCACTAAGTTGACCGCCTGGGGAGTACGGCCGCAAGGTTAAAACTCAAATGAATTGACGGGGGCCCGCACAAGCGGTGGAGCATGTGGTTTAATTCGATGCAACGCGAAGAACCTTACCATCCCTTGACATCCAGAGAAGAGACTAGAGATAGACTTGTGCCTTCGGGAACTCTGTGACAGGTGCTGCATGGCTGTCGTCAGCTCGTGTTGTGAAATGTTGGGTTAAGTCCCGCAACGAGCGCAACCCCTATCCTTATTTGCCAGCGCGTAATGGCGGGAACTCTAAGGAGACTGCCGGTGATAAACCGGAGGAAGGTGGGGACGACGTCAAGTCATCATGGCCCTTACGGGATGGGCTACACACGTGCTACAATGGCAAGTACAGAGGGCAGCAATACCGCGAGGTGGAGCGAATCCCACAAAGCTTGTCGTAGTCCGGATTGGAGTCTGCAACTCGACTCCATGAAGTCGGAATCGCTAGTAATCGTAGATCAGAATGCTACGGTGAATACGTTCCCGGGCCTTGTACACACCGCCCGTCACACCATGGGAGTGGGTTGCAAAAGAAGTGGCTAGTTTAACCTTCGGGAGGACGGTCACCACTTTGTGATTCATGACTGGGGTGAAGTCGTAACAAGGTAACCCTAGGGGAACCTGGGGTTGGATCACCTCCTTATCTTGAAGTAAAACAGCTTAATGGAAGCCTCGGCTTCACGAGTGTCTACACAAATTACATGATAACGAATTAGAAGAAGA
>NZ_NBOE01000022.1:2674-5594 GCF_002104515.1 Colwellia polaris
GGGGTTGTATGGTTAAGTGACTAAGCGTATGTGGTGGATGCCTTGGCAGTTAGAGGCGATGAAGGACGTGTTAATCTGCGAAAAGCGTAGTTAAGGTGATAAAAACCGTTATAGACTGCGATATCCGAATGGGGAAACCCACCCGTCGTAAGGCGGGTATCATTAAGTGAATACATAGCTTAATGAGGCGAACCGGGAGAACTGAAACATCTAAGTACCCCGAGGAAAAGAAATCAACCGAGATTTCGTTAGTAGCGGCGAGCGAACGCGAATTAGCCCTTAAGTGGTTTGTAAGTTAGTGGAATCTACTGGAAAGTAGAACGATACAGGGTGATAGTCCCGTACACGAAAATAAACTTATCATGAAATCGAGTAGGTCGGCACACGTGAAACGTTGACTGAACATGGGGGGACCATCCTCCAAGGCTAAATACTCCTAACTGACCGATAGTGAACCAGTACCGTGAGGGAAAGGCGAAAAGAACCCCTGTGAGGGGAGTGAAATAGAACCTGAAACCGCATACGTACAAGCAGTGAGAGCCGGATTTAGTCCGGTGATTGCGTACCTTTTGTATAATGGGTCAGCGACTTATATTCTGTAGCAAGGTTAACCGAATAGGGGAGCCGTAGCGAAAGCGAGTGTTAACTGCGCGTTTAGTTGCAGGGTATAGACCCGAAACCCGGCGATCTACCCATGGGCAGGTTGAAGGTTGAGTAACATCAACTGGAGGACCGAACACACGTATGTTGAAAAATGCGGTGATGACTTGTGGGTCGGAGTGAAAGGCTAATCAAGCCGGGAGATAGCTGGTTCTCCCCGAAATCTATTTAGGTAGAGCCTCGCACGAACACCATTGGGGGTAGAGCACTGTTAAGGCTAGGGGGTCATCCCGACTTACCAACCCTTTGCAAACTCCGAATACCAATGAGTGATATGCGGGAGACACACTACGGGTGCTAACGTCCGTTGTGAAGAGGGAAACAACCCAGACCGCCAGCTAAGGTCCCAAAGTACTAGTTAAGTGGGAAACGATGTGGAAAGGCATAGACAGCTAGGAGGTTGGCTTAGAAGCAGCCATCCTTTAAAGAAAGCGTAATAGCTCACTAGTCGAGTCGGTCTGCGCGGAAGATGTAACGGGGCTAAACTAGTCACCGAAGCTGCGGATTCATCATTTATGATGAGTGGTAGGGGAGCGTTCTGTAAGCCGTTGAAGGTGTGTTGTAAAGCATGCTGGAGGTATCAGAAGTGCGAATGCTGACATGAGTAACGATAAGGGGAGTGAAAAACTCCCCCGCCGAAAGACCAAGGTTTCCTGTCCCATGTTAATCAGGGCAGGGTAAGTCGGCCCCTAAGGCGAGGCGGAAACGCGTAGTCGATGGGAAACAGATTAATATTTCTGTACTTCTATATATTGCGAAGGAGGGACGGAGTAGGCTAGGTGAGCACGGCGTTGGTAGTCCGTGTGAAAGTATGTAGGCGGTTGACTTAGGTAAATCCGGGTCTTCATTAACGCTGAGATACGAGACGAGTGTCCAAGGACATGAAGTCATTGATGCCATGCTTCCAGGAAAAGCTTCTAAGCTTCAGATATATAGGAACCGTACCCCAAACCGACACAGGTGGTTAGGTAGAGAATACTAAGGCGCTTGAGAGAACTCGGGTGAAGGAACTAGGCAAAATAGTACCGTAACTTCGGGAGAAGGTACGCTCTCTAATGTGAATGACTTGCTCAGTAAGCATCGGAGAGTCGAAGTAACCAGGTGGCTGGAACTGTTTATTAAAAACACAGCACTGTGCAAAATCGAAAGATGACGTATACGGTGTGACGCCTGCCCGGTGCCGGAAGGTTAATTGATTGGGTTAGCTCTGCGAAGCTCATGATCGAAGCCCCGGTAAACGGCGGCCGTAACTATAACGGTCCTAAGGTAGCGAAATTCCTTGTCGGGTAAGTTCCGACCTGCACGAATGGCGTAATCATGGCCACACTGTCTCCACCCGAGACTCAGTGAAATTGAAATTGCGGTTAAGATGCCGTATACCCGCGGCTAGACGGAAAGACCCCGTGAACCTTTACTATAGCTTGACAGTGAACATTGCTCCTACATGTGTAGGATAGGTGGGAGGCTTTGAAACTTTGTCGCCAGATGAAGTGGAGCCAACCTTGAAATACCACCCTTGTATGCGTGATGTTCTAACCTAGGGCCCTAATCGGGCTTGGGGACACTGTCTGGTGGGTAGTTTGACTGGGGCGGTCTCCTCCTAAAGAGTAACGGAGGAGCACGAAGGTTGGCTAAGTACGGTCGGACATCGTACGGTTAGTGCAATGGCATAAGCCAGCTTAACTGCGAGACAGACACGTCGAGCAGGTACGAAAGTAGGTCATAGTGATCCGGTGGTTCTGTATGGAAGGGCCATCGCTCAACGGATAAAAGGTACTCCGGGGATAACAGGCTGATACCGCCCAAGAGTTCATATCGACGGCGGTGTTTGGCACCTCGATGTCGGCTCATCACATCCTGGGGCTGAAGTCGGTCCCAAGGGTATGGCTGTTCGCCATTTAAAGTGGTACGCGAGCTGGGTTTAGAACGTCGTGAGACAGTTCGGTCCCTATCTGCCGTGGGCGTTTGAGAATTGAAGAGGGCTGCTCCTAGTACGAGAGGACCGGAGTGGACGAACCGCTGGTGTTCGGGTTGTTATGCCAATAGCATTGCCCGGTAGCTACGTTCGGAACTGATAACCGCTGAAAGCATCTAAGCGGGAAGCAGGCTTTGAGATGAGTTCTCACTGGAGCTTTAAGCTCCCTAAAGGGTCGTTGGAGACTACAACGTTGATAGGTTGGGTGTGGAAGTGCTGCGAGGCATTGAGCTAACCAATACTAATTACCCGTGAGGCTTAACCATACAACACCCAAGTGGTTTT
>NZ_NBOE01000023.1 GCF_002104515.1 Colwellia polaris
ACCAGCTGATTTTCATCAGGCGTTTGCGATACACTTCAGCGGTGGCTTCAACGATAGTCATTAAGTGTTTTGGCAGTACATCACCCCGACAGTATTGTTGTGTGAGTAATGTGCCTTTGTATAAGCGGTGCCAGCGCTCAAGCACCTCTTTCATACTCCATTGCTTGGCTTTTTCTTCATCAATAAATAACACCACATGATAATGATTACTCATTACCGCATAAGCACAAACGTCAATGGCAAACACTTGGCTGAGAAAGTGTAACTTCTCTTCTATCCATTCTCGGCGGTGCTCAAAGCTTTTTCCGGATAAGGTATCTTCACCGCATAAAAAAGCGCGTCGAACACAACGCGCCACACAATGATAATACGGGGTGTCTTCTAAACTAATTTGCTGCTTCCTTGGCGTAGCCATAACTCACCTGAGATAATGTTGTGGGATTTTCTTAGTTTAGTTCAGTGTTCAGTAATTTCAATTTAGAATGGGTGTCTAGTTAATTTTTTTAGTTAATTTTTTAATTTAGAATGGGTGTCTAGTTAATTTTTTGCCAGAGAGCTTAGAGCACCTGCTGCCTTGGAACATCAAGCAAGGCTAGACGGCTTTCCCCATACGCTTACTTTCAATTTAGAATGGGTGTCCTGTTAAATTTTTGATAACAAACCATAGCTCGAATATATGTTAGTACAGTTTATGTTAGTACAGTTTGCTTTAAGCAAGCGAAAGCGCCTATCATCATGAACAAAAGTATGAAAAGAGTAATGCTCTGTAATCAAAAACATAAGCCCGTTTTGTTATGTTTTCGTATTCACTTGGGTTGACATCAAGGAAGCGTCTATATATGTCCTGTTAAGTTGTTTTTAAAGGTTTCATTTATTAGAGTTGTCTTTTAACCAATCTAACACTTTTTGCTTATAAATTTCAGATTTACTTCCTTTTTTGAATGAGTGTTCATGCTTCTTAATTATTTTAAAGATATCATTTCCGTAATTATCTTTTTTATTATAATTTGCACCCGCTTTGAGTAATTCTAAAACCATATCGTAGCGAGCAAAACTAGCAGCAGTTAAAATAACTGAAATACCATAAGAATCTGTAAAATTAATATCACAGCCATTTTTTATTAATACCTTGAAGCAGTTAGGTATTCCTGACTCAATATCCATATTAATCGTTTTAAATATGGGGGATGCTTTTGCATAACCTGCTTTTAAATCTGGATTCCCTCCTCCTTGTATTGCTATATCAAGAAAATCACAATCTTTCATTTGAGCAGCCCAATGCAAGACTGTACCTCCATCATCAAATAATATGTTAGGATCTGCGCCATGTTTAATTAATGCGCTAAACCCTTGTTTACTTTGTAATGCAAAAAACAAAGGTGTGCCATTTATTTTTCCACGCGTATTAACATCAACACCTTTTGCAATTAACTTTTCAATTTCCTTAACACTACCCTTCGAGGCTGACTTTGCCAAGGCCAGTGCATTAGGGTCTTCAAAAACCTCTTCAATATCCATATAAGCAAGCAACTTGCCCCCTGCTTGGCTATTAGAACTTGCGTTAACTGAAGAGCAGCTAACCAACAGCATAGACATCAACGATAAAATTAATATTTTCATAAACTACCACCGTCTTAACATGATGTTCCCATAGCCGCACATACATTTGGCATAGTATGAGGCCCAGCATGCCCTAAATTAATTTGTGTTCCTGGTACACTAGCTCCTGAAAAAGCATTTATAGCTCTAATACCATCATACCCACTATAGTAATGAGTAATGGAGCCATTATTTCTAGAAAAGCTTCCAATTGTGCTATTCCTAATTCCTGCCGCATTGAATACAGTTGCACTTCCTCCAGTCACAATTGCTGCTGCCGATGCCAAACCTCCACCTAAAGAATGTCCTGTAAAGTGCACATTACCACCAAATCTAGTATTCATTCTACCTGCAAGACCAATAGCAGAGCTGTATTGAGCAGAGTCTAAACCTAGTCCTTGTAATAAATTTGCTTTCATATCGGTAAGGAAACCGCTAAAGCTGCTAGTATCAGTACCTGCAAAAGCTACAACATTATTTCCTCCTTGATCCACAAATAATCCTGCTCTTAAACCATTTTCTTCAGCAATAATTTCTTTCAGCTCATAACCTGCCACAGTATCACCAACCTGCGCTCCATTTCCATCATCATAGATAGACTCACTTAGCTCAGCATAAGCCGCATCTTTGGCGTTAACTTTACCTGAATTCAATCCAGCAGAGAGAGCAGCAGCGAAAGCTGCACTATAAGCGCCATTTGCAAATTTACCACCGGTTATTTTTGAGATTGTCCCTCCGACTGCGGTTGCTACAAGAGTCTTACCTATAGCACTTTTTATTCCCCTAGTTGCACCTCCCATTGCAGCACCAATCCCAGCAGCCCAGAATCCATGTCCAAACTTTCCTCCTTGCAATTTAGAGGATATTCCACCAATAACAGCACTAGCAACTACATTACCAACACTACCACCTCCTGGCATAATTGCTGCGGCAATTCCAGCTGTAAATGCAGACTTAAGACTACCTGTAACTGCATAAGTTGACATTGCGCTATAAGCAACCAAACATGCTTGACAGTACACAGCTAACACAACGGTAACAACTGCGTTAAGAATTGGTATTGAGGCTATTTTTCTTAGTAAGCTCTTAAAAAAGAAACCACTAGGATCTGTCATTGATAAAGGATTATTTAATACATATGAATATCGATTATACGACTGCGAATTCATCAAATTTAATAATGACACTCAATCTAAATAATAAAATCACATAGCACTGATATTTCTCTGTTGTTGCCATAAATAAGCTTCACGATTGGCTATTAGCAACGGAAGATTATTAGTTTTCTCTTAAACGACACCAAAAAACCAACTTTTTGGCAAGTCTCATCCTC
>NZ_NBOE01000024.1 GCF_002104515.1 Colwellia polaris
ATAAATTATGCTATGTTTACTCATGCTAGTCTCCAGTTTTAGTTGTTTAACACACTAAGTATGGCTCTGGTTTTACTAACCCACGAATTTGGAGGCTAGCACCTTGTGGGGAGTCATTATGTCTATACAAAACTCAAATTGAGTCAAAATTAAAATTTGTTATCTATTCCTATTTACTAAATATTGGACTCGGTAAGTTAATTAGTCCTCTAGCCTTTATTCCTATGTATTTAGATATTCATATTTCATATGGCGCACCATTTCTTCAGTTAATATTATTATTGGTTTACTTAGTAGTATCGGTTATTTTAGTTAAAAGCTTTGTAAGTCAGTTTGTTAGTGCAAAAAACGTATAACAAGCTGTTCAAGCGGGACAAATAACAGTTGGCTGTTTCGCTCCGCTCACATTATAGCCAACTACAATTTGCCCCTTAACAGGGCGTTAGCAGGCACTACTTATTCTGTTTGTAAATGTGTTTGGCTAATTGGATATTTCTCAACAAAGGATTGGTGCTTTTAGCTTTTCTTCCTTTTTGTGTTCAAGTTTAGTTTTTAATTTAGTGGTAAGCATTTTTTGTTATTGTTTATCAATCGTGTTTTGGTGGGTAAGTAGCGCAGCGTATTTTTTGCTTCTCACATCTACTAATTTAATTCTTGCGTTGTTGGTGGTTTCAGTGTTTTTAATAAACCTTGCTGCTAACAAGCAAATCAACGGGACACGTACAGTTTGCTCGCGCTCCGCGCATTATAGCAAAATGTACTTAGCCCATTATTTGGGCGTTATGTGTTTTTAGGAAATATGGCTAAAATATTTTTGTGTTTGTGGTTATTTCGTAGCACAAAAATAGCGTTTTAGGGTTGGTGTGTAATTTTCGCCAAACTAGTTTAGGCTTACTCACTAATAAGCTTTGCGCAATTTTTACTTCGTAAATGCAAAGCTATTAATGTCGGTTTTACCAAAGGTAAGTGGCTCAAAAAATTCGGTTAAACGCACAGGCAACGGTGCAAATAATTTTAGCTTGGTGTTAAAGTAAACACATAACAAGCATTTAAACAGGGACAAAAAACAGTTGGCTTTTTCGTTCCTCAAAATTTTAGCCAACATTTTTTGCCCATTAAATGGGCGTTATGTTTCAGGGATAAAGTTGCAATGGATTCAGATTTAGTAGACATATTTAAAGGTAAAACAGTATCGTTTGGTTCTGATTCAGATACTCTTGCTATTAAAAATATAACGTTCAAATTAATACATGATAAGTTGTTTGTTGTTGGTCAAATTCCTTTAAGCGCAACCGATGACGATTTAGCGTTAAATAAACAATGCGCAATTTCTTGGGATTCAGTCAATGACTATATAGTTTTTGATTCAGAAGAAGAATATTCTAGATGGGTAGAAGTATCTGAAACATAACAAGTCACTCAAGCGGGACTAAAAACAGTTGGCTAGTCTCACTTCGTTCGCTATTTTAGCCAACTATTATTTAGCCCCTTAGTGGGGCGTTAGGTTTTCAGGAGAGTTCCGTGGCACATGAAAGGACTGCAAAAAGTTTAGATATCAATCTAATACATTTACCTTTAGCTATTGGGAATAGTAAAAAAGAATGGAAAAGCCCAATAACGGGTAAGTTTGAGTTAGTGGAAACAGCCGTTTTAGATTATAGAAAAATTAAAAGGACACCCATCCTAAATTGAATTTACAGAACACTGAACTAAACTAAGAAAATCCCACGATATTATCTCAGGTGAGTTATGGCTACGCCAAGGAAACAACAAATCAGTTTAGTAGATACCCCGTATTATCATTGTGTGGCGCGTTGTGTTCGACGCGCTTTTTTATGCGGTGAAGATACCTTATCAGGACAAAGCTTTGAGCACCGCCGAGAATGGATAGAAGAGAAGTTACACTTTCTCAGCCAAGTGTTTGCTATTGACGTTTGTGCTTATGCGGTAATGAGTAACCATTATCATGTGGTGTTATTTATTGATGAAGAAAAAGCCCAACAATGGAGCATGAAAGAGGTGATTGAGCGTTGGCATCGCTTATACAAAGGCACATTACTCACACAACAACACTGTCGGGGTGATGTACTGCCAAAGCACTTAATGGCTATCGTTGAAGCCACCGCTGAAGTGTATCGCAAACGCCTGATGAAAATCAGCTGGTTTATGGGCTATATCAACGAACACATTGCACGAGCCGCCAACCAAGAAGATAACTGCACAG
>NZ_NBOE01000025.1 GCF_002104515.1 Colwellia polaris
TATAAATTATGCTATGTTTACTCATGCTAGTCTCCAGTTTTAGTTGTTTAACACACTAAGTATGGCTCTGGTTTTACTAACCCACGAATTTGGAGGCTAGCACCTTGTGGGGAGTCATTATGTCTATGTGACTACGAGGTTTATCAAATGGATTTGTATACACTCATACTTGATTTCAAAGGTGGCACCTTCATATCGCAATGCATTTCACCTTGTAAAGAAGATGCTTTATATCAAGGTGTTCTAAATTGGGATATTTCAGCTATAGAGAGTGTAATAACTGGTAATTCTAGAAATATTCTACTGGAAGATATAGAGAATGAAGAATTAACGCAGTTACAAGGAATGAAAAATGTTTGGTCTTGTAGTGTATTTGTTGGCGACGAACTAATGTTGATAAACCTAATAGCTACTAAAGACGTCACATAACAAGAAATTCAACAGGACTAAAAACAGCGGGCTGTTCGCTTCGCTCCATTTTAGCCCACTATTTTTAGCCCGTTAATTGGGCGTTAGCCTTATAGGATATTCGTGTATGAAATCGATACTTTTACTTGTCGCAAGTATTTTTTTAATACTTGGATGTTCATCTCATTCAGTTAAAGAATCAAGTATTACTGCTAAAGAACTTGGAAATTCTATTGAACTTACTGTTCCTGCAAGCAAGATTAAAATGACAATTCCAAAATTGGAGTTTGTTAAACAAAATAATTCAGGAAACAGTTACAGATATTTTTATTACTGGGATACTAATGAACAATTAGGGATTTCGGGCTGGTTTGAGCCAGAGTCACTTTATAAAGATCCACAATTTCACTGGGAACAATTTTTGGCTAAGTGGAAAGGAAATCAACCAACGAATGTTACTTTTGAAAAATCAAATAACTGGGAAGTCATTCGTTACAACATTGACGTTCAAGGCTGTTCTCAATCTAATGTAAAAGCTTTTCGTGTCCAAAATGAAACTTGGCTAGAAATACACGTATCTGCATTTTGCAAAGATGGTTCAGAGCAATCTGATATTAATATTTATCAAGCCACCCATAATATCTTTGAATATTTATCAAGCCACCCATAATATCTTTGTAGTGGTCAACTAATTCCGGACATTAAATTAAGGTTTTCTTCTGCTTTAGCAGGAGAAAACCCGTTGTTATAACTATGTGGCCTACGCCAGTTATAGTAATTCATTAAATAAGTGCTTATATCCAGCTCTGCTTCTTTAATTGAATGATAGCCATTGGTTGGTACCCATTCTGATTTTAAACTTCTAAACACACGTTCCATCGGTGCATTGTCCCAACAATTCCCGCGGCGACTCATACTCTGAGTTACTCTATAACGCCATAATCGTTGACGGAATTTTATGCTTCCATATTGGCTACCTTGATCAGAATGGAACATTAAATATTTATCAAGCCACCCATAATATCTTTGTAGAAAAACCAAACAGAGAAAGAGAAGATTACTTTTGCTTTAGTAGGACTATTCAGTATGTAACTGAGGGATATGTTGTCTATTTGCAGAGTTTTCTGGGTATCTGCTGAATTTCAGGCAAGCTTTTAATGTCATCCTCAGAAAACCGTATTTTTTGTTATTGAACTGAGTTAGTTTGCTAAGCGCTATTCAAACAAGCCTGAGCGTTGGCGATACCATGAGCTCGCTTTAAACCGACCTGCTCTGTAAATTCACACAAATGCTCTGCAGTACCTACCGCGCCAGTGAACATACCTTCAAAGTTGGTGGTGAGTTTTAACCAGCTCTCATCGCTGATGTGGAGTCTTGACAGTATATCAGCCGTTTTAGCATTGATAGCGCCGCGTTTATCCTCTCTCATCACGCGTCCAGTTTCATCAACAAGTGTTAAGTAATCTTGTAAGCTAAAAGAAATGCCTGCAGTTTTGTCTTGATGTTCATTGTCAGTGAAAGGTAATAAGGCTTTAGGTTGCTCTCCTTTAATCGCTGCTTTGATACGTAGTTGAATACTGGTAAAGCTTGACTGCTCAGGCGTTGGGGCAATACCGGCACGGACAGGATTTAAATCTACATAAGCCATACAAGACAGTAATGCAGCGTCATCAAGCAGGGCTTGAGATTTAAAGCGTCCTTCCCAGAAGTGGCCAGTACACTTATCTTCTTTATTGGCTTGCCTGGCAA
>NZ_NBOE01000026.1 GCF_002104515.1 Colwellia polaris
CGTTGGTATGACTCCCCACGTCAAGTTAAACCGCAAAATATCCTGCTTTTTTTCGAGCCATAATTTTTTCTCTTTTTAAGTTGAGTGAGTTAACGCATAGAATGAAGCAAGTAATTTCGTCGGTTATCATGCTGATATTCGTGGATTATTAACCTATTGGCTAACAGCGCCTACCTTACTTTTTCCGTCGTGACACCTAATTTCAGTCTATGCTCGTGGTTCAATAGCCGCTAGGCTATTGCCATCCTAACGCCCTCGGTGGTTGTGCCACACCCGATGCTTGACTCCATGCGCTAACTCAAAACTTTTTCTCATTTAATCTTTTCTCTTTTTCATGTTGTTGTCTTTATTTGTGGCTTTCTTTTTAATTATGCCGGTACCCTTGAAATACGCGTGCTTGGGTCAACAGGCACTAATATTACTTCTCGTGATATCGCCCAAATATACGCGAGCATTTCACGGGCAATGGCAGCGACAACAATATTACGATGCTTACCGCGTTGTATCAGGCGTTTGTATCGTCGGCAAAGTCTTAGTTGGGCTTTCCAAGCAACATCAATAACGACCTTAGGCAGTGCTTCTTGGCGCTTTTGTAGCTCGGTTGACACGTTGGCGTTGTGCTTATAGGTTTGAGCCCCTTCAATTAATAACCTCCGTGCTCGGCCATTCCCACATTTAGTGATGCCGCCTTGCTTTCGATTATCGCCACTTGAGTTTTCTTTGGGGACTAATCCTAAATAAGCCATGAGTTTTCTCGGATGGTCGAAGCGTCTTAAATCACCTAACTCTGCAATGGTGCCTACAGCAACTAAAAAACGAATACCTCGCATTGCTTGCAATGCCTGAACAACCGGGTAATAGCGCCATAATTTTGCTTGATGCGCTAATTCATTAACCAACCGCTCTACGCGCTTAATACGCTCGGTAATGGTTTGTATCATTTCTTGCAGTACTATTTGTTGGCTTGGATGCGGCAAAATTAATTCGGTTAGCCAACGTAAATGTTGATTTGACCAATTGTCGTTCACTTTGCAGGTGATGTTGTTGCGAAGAAATAGGCCTTTAAGTTGGAATTTTGCATCCTTTAAGTCTTTCATTGCGGTTTCTCTTGCCCTTGATAAATCACGTATCGCTTCGTCTTCAGGCTCGGGGACATAAATTGGGGTTAGCTCCTCATCTTTAAGGAGTTTGGCCAACTTCATTGCATCACGTTTATCAGTTTTGACTTTATCCCCTGGCTTTTTAGGGATAAGCGAAGGCGCAACGACATAACAGCAATGACCTAAGCTCGTCAGTAGTCGGTAAATCCAATAGCCACAGGGACCTGCTTCATAAACAAAATGCAATGTCGCATTGGGATATTTAGATTGATATTGCCTCGCAAGTTTCGTGATGGCGGCTTTGGTTGTTTTAATTTTTCCTTGATGAACCGTTTTTGCGCCACGCTGGTCTTCAATATGTGCAACTTCAGTAGATACTTTATGGGTATCTAAACCAATATAAATTATGCTATGTTTACTCATGCTAGTCTCCAGTTTTAGTTGTTTAACACACTAAGTATGGCTCTGGTTTTACTAACCCACGAATTTGGAGGCTAGCACCTTGTGGGGAGTCATTATGTCTAT
>NZ_NBOE01000027.1 GCF_002104515.1 Colwellia polaris
TCGGATATCGCAGTCTATAACGGTTTTTATCACCTTAACTACGCTTTTCGCAGATTAACACGTCCTTCATCGCCTCTAACTGCCAAGGCATCCACCACATACGCTTAGTCACTTAACCATACAACCCTAAGTGGTCTCAGCTGTCAGCTATAAGCTTTCAGTTTAAAACATTTAGTACACATCGGAGACTAATCCGACGTAATTGTAAAGTCTGACATTTTCACGCACACAAAGTGTGTCTTGAATAAGAGTTGATAAATATTCCAAAGAATATTTATCGGGTTGATTAAACACTCGAGGAGAATGCTTAATCACCATAAACCTTCCCGATAAAAGAAGATTTACAGCTTGGTATTTATAATTATAAAAAGAAACGCGCGACACGCTCTAATTCATATAAATACCGGTATTTATATCAGCTTTCCAGATTGTTAAAGAACTCAATTTAGCGCGCATTCGGCATAAATCGTGGTTTAAAAAACCAAACTTAATTTATCAACTTGAGATAATTTAAGTTTGGTCTCTTTCCCTCTCTTATAAAGGGTATGAAGAAGTGGTGGAGCTAAGCAGGATCGAACTGCTGACCTCCTGCGTGCAAGGCAGGCGCTCTCCCAGCTGAGCTATAGCCCCTTATATCTTTTAAGATAAAGGGTAAACATCCTTAGCTAGAACATATAACTCAGATTTACGTTTTTTACAAGGCGGTTTATCGCGAAGTGTAGGCTTTTCTACACGAGTGATAAACCAACGCCGTAAAAAGCGTAAATTGGTAGGTCTGGGCAGACTTGAACTGCCGACCTCACCCTTATCAGGGGTGCGCTCTAACCAGCTGAGCTACAGACCTATTTCTCTTTCAAGAATTGTTGTCCGAAGCTTAGATGTTTGGACTTCTTCTAATTCGTTATCATGTAATTTGTGTAGACACTCGTGAAGCCGAGGCTTCCATTAAGCTGTTTTACTTCAAGATAAGGAGGTGATCCAACCCCAGGTTCCCCTAGGGTTACCTTGTTACGA
>NZ_NBOE01000028.1 GCF_002104515.1 Colwellia polaris
TAACCTGAATTCTGGATAAGAATGGAACTATTTGCCCACCTAGCGATCAGATCTTTCGACTAAAAACGATTTGAAAGCAAACAAGGTGGGCAAGTGGATAAACTAATAGATATTTTTTGTGATGTCGATGATTTTTGTCATAAATTTTTACCTGTATGGGAGGCAGAGTTAATTACTGACGGTGTTAAGAAGCGTAGACGACAATCAAAAATGTCTACAAGTGAATGTATGACAATCGTTATTGCTTTTCATCAATCAAACCATCGTGATTTCAAGAACTTCTATATAGGATTAGTGCGAAAGTATTGGTTAGAAGACTTCCCGAACTTATTAAGTTACACACGTTTTTTGAACAAAATGTCTGAACTCATCGTCCCTATGTGTGCTTATTTTCAAACCGTTAAAGGAGAATCTACGGGCATTGCTTTTGTCGACTCCACAAGTCTTAAAGTTTGCCATAACATTCGTATTCCTCGTAACAAAGTCTTTAATGGCATTGCTAAGCGAGGCAAAGGAACCATGGGTTGGTTTTACGGCTTTAAATTGCATCTATTGATTAATCACATAGGTGAAATCATTTCTTTGAAGATAACACCTGGCAATACAAATGATAGAACGCCTATACCTGAGTTATGCCAAAATCTCACAGGAAAGCTTTATGCGGATAAAGGTTATATAGGTAAAAAATTAAGTGAGAAATTAGCTGAAAATGATATAGATTTGGTAACAACAGTGCGTAAAAATATGAAAGCTAAAGCGATCAGCTTGTTTGATAGAGCCATGTTATCAAAGAGATACATTATAGAAACAATAAATGATCAGCTGAAAAACATTTCACAAGTAGAGCATAGCCGACATCGTAGCGAGACTGGTTTTATGCTGAATGTTATTTCTGGCATAGTGGCTTATTGTCTAAAAGAACAAAAGCCATGTATTAAATTATCACCGAGTGAATTTGCTCTGATGGCCATTTAAAACACACGGCTTAAACAGATCTCAGGTTAA
>NZ_NBOE01000003.1 GCF_002104515.1 Colwellia polaris
GTGCATATTTGGGGTGACATTCGTGATGGTTTTCTTCAAAATAGGTAGTACATTCATGGCGTTTTCTGATTGTTTTTGTTTGGCGATAGATCTGATCACCAAACGTCATGAATGTTCCATTTTTTTTTATATTAATTGATTGATATTTATCAATTAGTTGTGGGGATAGGTCAGTATCTGACCCTACTTTTTGTATTTAAAGTTCAGGAATATCTGCTACTTCTTATTTAAAAAATAGTACCTTCTTTAGTATCTTAGGTTCTCTGTAATCGTAAATGTGTGTTGCAATTAAAATGACTAGTCTTAACTATCCATGTACCTAATGTCTAATAAATGCTAGTTTTGTGTTAATTCTGTAACTTGAATAGGGTTTTCACGTGTTGAAACATTTATTTTCTTTAAGTTTTTTATTAATCATAAACTTAACTTATGCAAGCGAAAAAAATCTGACTAATCAAAAGCCAAACATCATTGTTATTATGACTGATGATCATGGCCAATGGGCGCTAGGCTCATACGAAACACGCATGAAAACACCTAATTTAGATTACTTAGCTGATCAAGGCGTTATATTCGACAATGCTATGACGCCGGCGCCTGTTTGTTCGGCTGCTCGGGCGAGTTTTCATACCGGTAAAATGCCTTCTCAACATGGTGTATACGATTTTTTATCTGAAGGTAAAGGTTACGAAAATAAATGGTTGGTCGGTGAAAAATTTCTGGGTGAGCGATTACAAGAGAATGGCTATCGCACAGCATTATTTGGTAAATGGCACGCTAATGAAGCAAGCCCGAAACCTGTTGCGGGGTTTGATCACTGGCTAAGTTATGATGCGTTAAAAGCCGGTTGGAAAAACCAATACAAACATAGAGGGAGTGTTTCTTTTTCAAAAAATGGTCAACCATTTGAATATACAGGTGTACAAGCAAGGTTTTTAACAGCTGAAGCGATTAAATTTATTGACCAAAAGAATAACAAACCATTTTTTATTAACTTAAATTATGTCGAACCTCATGCACCTTTCGAAGATCTTCCAGAGCGGCTGGTTAATCTTTACCGCCCTATAGCACTTGAGATGATACGCGACGGTGGTAATTCTGACCTTATGCTTGGGAGTAACTATTCATCGGTACCAAAAAATCATCCTGAAGCACTGGCACAGTACTTAGCGGCGATTAGTCTTATTGATGAACAGCTAGGTCATATTATGGACGCTTTGGAGGGACGTGACTTATTAAAAAACACCGTTATTGCGTTTGTTTCTGATCATGGCTTATTAATGGGCCAATATGGCTTGTATGGCAAAACAAATGCTTCATTTCCTTATAACTTCTATGAGGAAACCATACGTATACCCTTTATAGTTTACGGGCCAGAATCACTTATTCAAGGCAAACAATCCCGTGGTGAATTTGTTGATTTACTCGATTTACATAATACAATTTTAGATTTTGCTGGCGACAAAAGTTTCACTAAAGCACAAGGCCCAGGTCGCTCCATTAAGCCCTTACTTAAGGCAGAACGTGTAACAAACTGGAAACGCTACCAAATAATTGAGCGTGGCAATGCCCGCATGATTACCGACGGCCAGTGGAAATTGGTCCGTTATTACAAAAAAGACGCTAGTGTTATTGATCATTGGTACGATTTATCGCACCCCATGAAAGAGCGGTTTATTACTGAGCCCCCTCGTAAAGCAATTGTTTTGAAGATGACAACTGAACTAGATGCGTTCTTTGAAAAATACAGCGACCCTGCTCATTCAGGTAAAAACATTTGGCAACAACCTAGACCTAATTTCAATAGTGAAAATCTGATGGAACAATCTTTATGGCAATAGTTTTTGTTTAAATAACCTTGCACTTGTCGATATAATTTAAATAAAAACAAGCTCTGGAGAGCGTTTATACACAGGGCATATTTTAATGACTTTGTGCCAAATATTTTCTTTGGCATTTGTATTACCTACATACTCAGCCAACCAGGCTAAATGAGCTCTGGCTTGAAGGCTATAAGAAGCCTCTTTTTGAATAAATTGAGTAACTTTGCTACTAATATCAATTAATAAAATGTTGTTTTTAGATAACTTGTGCAACTTTACTTGGTAATACAATTTAAATAGCTCGTCGCTAAGTACGGCATTTTTTAAAAGTTCGTCACGCTCAAGTTGCCTTAATGCTTTTGTATAATAAAAAGCAGCGTTTTTAGGTTGTTCTAGCCTCAAATATACTTCTGCTAAACTTGCCCATGTTTGATGAATAGAGATATCAGGTTGTTGCTTTATAGCACGTAACTTTTGTTCTAATGCTTGTTGGTATTGATGTTGAAATAAATAAACTGTGCCTAAATTCTCATAACCAAGATAATTATCTTTTACGTTTTCAATCAGATCATGATAAGTATTTTGGGCTTGTTCTAGCTCATCGAAACAAAGTTGCATTGTACCTAAGTTAGCTAATATAACCTCATGCTTTACCACGTTAGTCGCTGCGAGATAATATTTTTTTGCATTATGAATATCGCCAACACTAAAGTAAAAATTACCTAATGTATTGTAAGCACGCCAATGGTTGTTTGCGAGTGAAATAGCCTGAGAAGCATACCCTTCAATATATTGGATTAAATCTTCTTCTGATGAATAACTACGATTAAAAACGAAAAACACCTCTGCTGCTACTGCCAACAAGTCAGCGTTATAAGCGTTGTTAAGTTTGAGGCTTTTTATCAACTCAAGTGCCTTAGGTATTTCTCCTGTTCTAGCATAAAGCTCTGCTTGAGCACTTTTTAGTGAGCTACTATTCGAATTTACTAATGCTCCTTTTTGGCAGAATTTAGCCGCGTTTTCAAGAGTGGCTGTTTCATCTTTCATCCAACTTATACGAACATAAGCTCGGCATAATTCAGCCATTGCATCAACAAAGTTGTTATCTAAAGTTATCGCTTTTAATAAATGTGATGTCGCCTTTTTGTAGCTTTGAGCACTATGACTAATAAAAAGTAAATTTTTACCTGATAGATAATAGTTAAGTGCTTGCTCTGATTGAGATAACATTGCATTAATAGGCTCACCATTTATAAACTTTATTGTGTTTTGGGCTAACGCATTTGTTAAGCTGGCACTAGCTGCTTTCATCTCTGTTGGTCTTATTACTTTTTGCAATAATATTGATGTATGCGATTTAGAACGAATTTTAGCTTGAATAATTTGATAATTTTCACCAGATATTACAGAAAAAGAAATTACCGCATGTGCTTGCCATTTTATTAATGCCGCTTGGGCTGAAATACTCTCGTTAAGCACTTGTGTTGGCATAATGGCACTAACCTCATCATTGACTTCAAAGTGTTCAACAAAATTTTGAACTAAGTCGGTCATTAATTGATGAGGTTGCACTACGATTAATGTTTTTCCTATTGCACTATGAATACGTGTACTTTCTGGTAAAACATTGTGTTGATGTATAAATAAGGCTGTTAGCACCAATGAAAAAAAAGCTAATAAGATCAAAATAACATTAGTCTGCCAAAATTTCGCTTTCTGGTAAATTGAGCTTTGCGTAGCTGAGGTTATTAACGAGGCATTGTTGGGGATATGTTCGGTATTTTCAGTCGCATTTTTAGCTAAAAGGTTTGGCGATTGGTTACTTATCGTATCATTAAATTGGCTATCATCTTTTGCCAAATAAATTGTATGCGCTGCTACGTTAAGTGCTTTTGCAACTCTCGCTAAGTTATGCGTAGAAACACCTTGCTCACGAAACACTTTATTCACTAAATCTTTCGGGGCTTTACTTAACCCTTCATCGATCAAAATTTGTTGAGCTAAAGCCGCTTGAGTGTCGAAACCACGCGCTAACATTGCAGCTTCTAATTTTTCTCGAGACGCTTTTATACCTCTTTTACGCTTCCTAGGTTCCATGGGTAAACAATTATCCTAGTGATTAATTTAAAACTCACTAATAAAGTCTAGGTAGTGAATACTTCTTTTGCACGCTTCAAGGCCAATTAATCTTTACTGAATTTAGTATTTTTTATTTGTAAGTTTCAATAATTGGCTTCAACAGACTAATCGTCAGTTAACGCCACTTAAGATTCATTAACTGCATATTTCACTTTTAAGGCTTTGTATAACTTTATTAATTGCCGTATATCTTTTATGAGGCACTGAAAAATCTTCACTTCATTAACATTAATTTAATCGGCCTAAATTAATGGATGAAAACTCCTGTATGGACATTGAGAGGGATAATATGAAAATTCAAAAACACTTCACCACAGCTATAATAACGAGCACACTTTTCTTATTAACCGCATGTAACAGTACTTCGAATAGTAGCGATGATACTTTAGGCTGGGGAACACGAACAGTGTTGTGTACCGGCGGTGGGCTTGTTGGTGGCTATGTTGGAAAAAAGCTTGCAGAGAAATACTTTGAAAAAACGGGTTCTAAGTATAGTGCTGAGCAAATTGAACTGTATACCAAAGGTTTTCAACTGGGTTTATTTCTTACCTTTTGCAAAATAGCTGATTATGCTGGAAATACTATATATAAAAACCTTTCTGAAGAAGGTGAAAAGCAAAGACGAGAGCAAGTATTACAAGCTGCAGCATCTGCACAAACAACAACATACAAAGACCCTAGCAACCCTAATTTACATGGAACAGTTAAACCGATTAAAACCTATGCTGAAAGTGCTCTTAATCGTGAATGTGTTGATATTGAAGATACGCTAGCAGATGGTAATAGTTCAGAAAGTGTTTACGTGAAATACTGTAGAAGCCTGCCGAATGGCCCTTACCAACCTGTAACGGTATAAAAACAAAATGCGCTTTCATCATTGGCTAGGATTATTTTTATTGTTTCTATGCAACCCAAGCTATAGTGCCAATATTACTATAGAGCATAAAGAAAACCGCAAAGTGTTATTTTACAGTGGTCCAGTAAAAGTTGGTGATGCTAGACGTATGCGCTATATGTTAAGCAATAACAGAGTTGATGAGGTATGGCTGAGCTCTGGAGGGGGTGTTTTAATAGAAGGAGTAAAAATAGGCCTGATTTTAAGAGAATATGGCACTATGGTTAAGATAAAAAAACAACATCGTTGTGCTAGTGCCTGTACTGTCGCATTTTTAGGAGGAGTAATTCGTTCAGTTGAACCTAATGGTAGGTATTTAGTACATGCCTACTCTCGGTATAAAGATAAATTGCCAACCCGTAAAGGAGAATCTCAAGCAGCATTAAAACGTCGAATTACTTCCGATCCTAAAGCGTTTCTCTTACAACTATCTAATGAACAAATGCGAAGCATTGCCGTTATGTGGGCAAGCCGTTTATTTGTTTATTATCGTTTAATGATTCAACCTGAACCACGTGCGAAACGCTATACCGTGATTGACTCCACTGAAGAAAGAAATATAAAACGTGCGTTAACGCGATACGGTAATAAAGCATATGAACGTTATCAAACAAAAATACTGAGCAATGATATAAAGCGTATAACAAAAGAAGGTGTTAGTGCTGCCCATGAAATTGCCATGCGCATAGAACGCGACGCAATGAAGGTAATGCTAACGGGTTTAAAGAACTTAGAGCAACAAAACTATTTAAAAAACCGTGCCCCTGAAGCTATTCGAATACTGAGTACCATGTTTGAAAGTCGAATACTTGCAACCAGTGATTTAAGTTTAGAAACGCTCTCAGAATATGGATTTACTAATGTCCCTTTTAGCCAATAACACAGTAAAATATTTAACAACAATTTGCATCATTTGTTTTGCAGGTTGTAAAAGTACCGCTTTAGATAATAATTTAGATACACAAATATTAGCTTCAGGGTCAAAAATTGAATTTAATTGGCAAGACACCCACCCTTTTGCTAAAGATTACGCAAGTCAGCAAATTGTATTAGTTGCAGAATATGTTGAAGTATCGCTTGATGGCGCAACTAAACCCGTAAGACAAGTTATTTCCCGCTCTAACAACCGTTTAACCGAAATTAATAAAAAAATATTTACCTTACCATCAAGCATGCCTTCACGTGTAAATACTCCAAATATTTGCCTGTACTTACAAATGAATCGTCAAGCAATTCCTATTCGCGCAGCTAATAATGCTGACACTGCACGCTTTAGTTACCCTGCGTGGCAAACGTTAGTAGCTGGCAATACAAATCAACAGATTATTTCACAAAACCTAAAAGTGGCTGAAAGAAACTTAACTACGGCTGAAGAAAATATTGATAGAGCTTTAGCACAACAAAATCAAGCTATCGATGATTTTAATGAACAATTATCACAAGATAATACAGCACAAAGCCCGATAATATATGACGCCAAAGATTGTCAGCATATTAATGTAAATACAAAAAAATTAATTCAACCTAGAGATATTATTGCACCGAATAAAAGGCAGTCTACTGCATTTAATATATGTGCTGCTCGTGCATACAATAGCGTGAAGTACGCGAGACAAATTAGCAGTAAAAAAATACCCGCGGTTAAATTATTGCCTTTTTCTATTAAATTTAATCAACAAAATTTATCCAAAGTCATCGCTAATTTTGATAAAAACCGATTAGAACAATTTAAAGTTTTCCATCAAACTTACGAACACTTTTTAAAGAACATTGCTCAAAGTTATACACCAGAGTTAGGTAGTAAAAATGATATATTACCGATTAGCGAATATAACTTTCAATTACAATCACAAGCTTATTCTGCTCTTATCTCTAAAAATGCATTAACCCAGGAACAGATTAATATTGTAAACGAAGTTTATAGTAATGAATTAGAAGAGTTTAAAAGTTGTGTTATTGAGGGACAAAACCAACTAAAAACTAAGTTTGAAGCATGGGAGATTAGAAAAAAAGCTTATCCAAATAGAATTAAAGCTAGAAAATCTTTTTTAAAAGAAAAGTGTGATAATTTATTCTCGCAAAACAAGCAGCAATTACAAATATTAAAGCGACAAGAAACCGCAGCAGATAAAGAGCTTACAGCATTAAAACAACAGTTTCAGCAATCCAACAATACCATTGCGCTAAGCGATAGCAACCTGATATTAAATGGCAAAACCTGTCAAATTCAATAATATAACCTGAATTCTTAATAAGCAGCACTTGCTCAATGCTCCTTTTTAAGCCATTACCTGCGTTAAAACGTCGATAAATAGTAATATAAGTTAACGTTAATAGATAAAATCATTTAAAAATATTTTATTACGATGAATTAGCTTGCACGACAGCGTTAACTAACTCCGTTATAATAGTTTTTTATTTCAATTTTAAAGCCCCATATGACAGACACTATTCAACATATTGATGTTTCAATTCAACCTATAGAACTATGTAAACTATTAAAAATTGCCAACATGGTTGGTGGTGGTGGTGAAGCAAAAATAGTGATCAGCGAGGGTTATGTATTATTAAATAACGAAGTTGAATTTCAAAAGCGTAAAAAAGTCTACCATGATGATATTGTAGAATTTAATGGTGAAGTTATTCAGGTTAATGTAGTGAAACTTGATAAAGAAGCTTCGCCTATAACAACAAAAATAAAAGCCGAGAAAACACTTACCAAACAAAGTGCGTTTAAGAAAACTAAGAATAAAAAAGCTAAAACCGATAACCAGCAACAAGCTGCTCAAGTAAATGATACTCCCCGTTCAAAACGTAAACCAATTTCTTTTTAAATACATTTTGAGCTCTTTTTATAGTAAAAACTTAAGGCATTTAACCACGAGTTCTTTGCTTTGCAAGAGACAAAAAGAATAAAGTAGGGTCAGATACACATTAAATTTTAGTCGCCTGATATCCTCTAAAACGAGCAGCATAGCCAAACTATGGGCTAAATATTCCCTCTTTTACCATTACCCTAGACACCAAAATCAATTAATGTGTATCTGACCCTACTTTATACTAAGCAGACGCTTGCACTAATTAATAACTGGCAAGCGAAACAGTAAATACTTTAGCAGGTTATGTGTAGTTATAATGAATAAACTGTCTTGGCGTTAATTATAGCTTTAATGCCTTAGAGTTTTTTTTGCCAGAATACAGCTTGGCCCATTTTTGGATCAAGCTCATAGCCGCTAAATCCTACTTTTTCATAAGCCTTTTTTGCAACAACATTTCCTTCAAGTACTTCTAAGGTTAATTTACAACAGCCTTTATCAATAGCAATTTGTTCCACGTAATCAAATAAATACGTGGTTAGGCCGCGCCCTCTAAATTCTTTAAGCACAACAATATCATGAAAATTAATTAAGGGTTTTGCACTAAATGTTGAAAAACCTTCCACACAATTTGCTAACGCTGCAACTTTATCATCTACATAACACAATACGCTGAAAACATTATTTTGCTGTTGTAACTTCTCAATTAAATTATGCTGTGTATATGTTGACAAGCTTTCACCGCCCCCCATGGGATCAAGGGCGTATGCAGACAAACACATCATTACATCATTTGCCTGTTGCTTGTTATAATAATCCGCGGTTATTACAGATACATTCATATAAATCTCCTTTGTACGATTAAATACATTGTTTTGCCTTACCCCGATATAATTATCCGCGAATAATACTATAGCCTGAAAGTGTTATTTGCTAGGCTAGCGGCATTATTATCATTTTAGTTTACAAAGAAGAGTTTAATATTATGACCAGACTTAAATTGCCGCTTTGGGCATTTTTAACATTGCTTATTAACCCTGTAGTTCATGCAGCAACGCAAACTCAGTTAAGTGCAATACCAGTGCCTGTTAGCAATAACGGTGTGGCACAAGTTAAAGTAAACAACAATTGGTACTGGATTTCGTTTAGTGGTTTAGGGAACAACAAAGGCTATCAAGATGTACATAATCGTACTTTTGCTTTTGATGTTAGTAAAAACAAATGGTTGGAAAAATCACCGGTACCAATAGCAAAGCCTATTAACGGTTTAGTAGGACGTTTAGCGAGTGTAGCAACAGCTATTAATGAAACGGCTTATGTTTTTGGTGGCTACACGGTCGCTAAAGATCATAGTGAAGTTTCGGTGCCCGACGTTTATGCTTATCATGTATTAAGCGATAAATACCAAGCTTTAGCTCCTATGCCTGTACCTGTTGATGACAGTATTGCCCTGCCTTATAACAATCGATATATCTACTTAATTAGTGGTTGGCATAACGATGGTAATGTAAATTTAGTGCAGGTATATGACATTAAAACCGATAAATGGCAACAGGCATCACCGTTTCCTGGCAAGGCGGTTTTTGGCCATGCTGGCGGCATTGTTGATAATACTATATTAGTTTGCGATGGCGTTAGAGTTGACGTACACCTTAATAAACGTCGAAGTTATGCAGCAGAAACAGCCTGCTATCGAGGTGAAATTGATAGCCAAACTCCTCATAAAATTGCTTGGTTTAAGGTTGAACACCCAACAGGCGAGTCTCGTTATCGTATGGCCGCAAAAGGTATAGTTAATAATACCACCAACAAAGAAATAGTCTTTGTTGGTGGGAGTAACAACCCATATAACTACAATGGTATTGGCTATAACGGTATGCCTTCAGAGCCAAGCAATCAAATATGGCGTTACAACATTAAAACTGCACAATGGCAAATAACCACCACGGATACTGCAACCATGGATCATAGAGCTTTGTTAGAATTAAATGGCGAGTTATTTACCCTAGGTGGTATGGGTAAAAAACAACAAGTTCTTAATACGATTAATCGTTATTAACTAACCTTATCAATAATATTTACCTATTGGGCAATTAAAACCTTTTTCGTGTGAAATTGCCCTGATAGAATACACCTCATATTTATACTCGCTTACTAATGGAATTTTTTCTCAATGCGTACAAGCCAATATTTACTTTCAACTTTGAAAGAAACCCCTGCTAGCGCTGAAGTTATCAGTCATCAATTAATGTTACGTGCAGGTTTAGTACGTAACGTCGCATCAGGTTTATATACTTGGTTGCCCACCGGCTTAAAAGTTTTACGCAAAGTTGAAAACATTGTTCGTGAAGAAATGGAACGTGCAGGTTCACTTGAAGTATTAATGCCAATGGTACAACCGGCAGACTTATGGGAAGAGTCTGGTCGTTGGGAAGATTACGGCCCAGAACTTCTGCGTATTAATGACCGCCACAATCGCTCGTTTGTTTTAGGACCAACGCACGAAGAAGTGATCACTAAACTTGTTGCGAACGAAATAAACAGCTACAAACAGCTACCGCTAAACGTATTTCAAATTCAAACTAAATTTCGTGATGAAATACGTCCTCGTTTCGGCGTTATGCGTGGTCGTGAATTTTTAATGAAAGATGCCTACTCGTTTCATTTAGATAGTGCGTGTTTAGACAAAACTTACCAAGCAATGTTTGACGCTTATTGTCGTATTTTCGACCGTTTAGGTTTAGATTACCGTCCGGTAATTGCTGATACTGGCTCTATCGGTGGCGAAGCGTCACATGAGTTTCACGTGTTAGCTGATTCAGGTGAAGACGACATCGCCTTTAGTGATGGCTCTGATTTTGCAGCAAACGTTGAAAAAGCTGAAGCTTTAGCACCAGCAGGCGATCGAGCTGCACCGACACAAACGATGACAGAAGTTGCAACACCTAATGCCCGTACAATAGACGATGTTGCTAAATTATTATCGATTGATGCCACAACCACAGTTAAAACACTGTTAGTGCAAGGTACATCAACAAAAGAAAACGAAACGCCGATTGTTGCGCTAGTATTACGTGGCGACCACCAATTAAATGAAGTTAAAGCCGAGAACCTAGCACAGATTGCTTCACCATTAACTTTTGCGACCGACGAACAGCTTGTCGCTGCTGCAGGCTGCAATGCAGGCTCTATTGGCCCTGTAGGTTTAAACATCGAAGTTATTGTTGATAGAAGTGCCGCGCACTTAGCTGATTTTGTGTGTGGCGCAAATAAAGACGACGTGCATTTAACCGGTGTAAACTGGGATCGTGATACCACAAGTTACACTGTTGCCGATTTACGTAACGTTGTTGCTGGTGACCCTAGCCCGTGTGGACAAGGTAATATAGAAATAAAACGTGGTATTGAAGTTGGCCATATTTTCCAACTTGGTGATAAATATGCACAAGCAATGAATTGTGGCGTATTAACTGAAGCAGGTAAAAACCAAATTTTAACCATGGGTTGTTACGGCATTGGTGTTTCACGTATTGTGGCTGCAGCTATTGAGCAAAACCATGATAAATATGGTATTAAATGGCCTGCTGCGATTGCACCATATCAAGTAGCGGTTGTGCCAATGAACATGGCAAAATCTGCACGGGTTAAAGAAACCGCAGAGGCGTTATACGAGCAGCTACAAAGCGCCGGCATTGAAGTTATATTTGACGATCGTAAAGAGCGCCCTGGTGTAATGTTTGCCGATCACGAATTAATAGGTACACCATTGTTACTTGTTATTGGTGAACGTAATTTAGACAACCAAGAAATTGAAGTGAAGAACCGTATTACTGGTGAAAAGTCGATGTTAGCCATTGCCGATGTAATGTCGCTATTTGCTTAATATTTATTTTTACGCACTTTTGTAAATAAAGAAAGAAAACGGCTTTGCATAACTTGCAAGGCCGTTTTTATTTAGGTATTAACTGATACTTAAGTAAGTTTACCCAATCTCTGCACAACTCGATACAACTCGATACAACTCTGCTAGCAATCACATTTATCCCAATAAATCACGCGGTCAAACAATTTTGCCATATTTATCGATAATGCTTTAAACGTGGTTATCGGCTTAGCATCGGATTGGAAACACTGCCAAATAAATTGATGACAATTGTTATTAAACAAATGATAATTAATTACCTGATAAATTTGTTCAATTGCTTTTTGTGCGGCTAATTCACTCACCAAAGGCCTACCTAATGAATCACAGGCAATAAAAATTCCATCTCCGGAGCGTGTTTGAGTAAACCTTTGCACAGATACTGCTTTAATTAAACCATTACCATCAACTTCAACAATAGTATTGTCACCAATCCAAATTCCACTGTGCTCTAAAACCCCACCAATACCACAACAAACAATCGCCCCAACCTCAGGTTTAACAAGTTGTTCAGTGTAAAACATATCAGTAGGATAGATAGCAATTGGCGACTCATGTCTTTCAAGATCAGCAAGAGTTTTCGCTCGAAAGTTATTAGCACGATAACCTTGTTGACGTTTTCTATCATCAGCCAATGTTTTTACGGCTAAAGCAGAAGCGGCAGCACCTAGCCACAATAAAGGTAAAGGCATTATTAGTCTCCTCGTTAGTGTAAATTTTCCTGAATGTATGCCCGAAAAATTCCTCTTAATAACAAGATGGCGTAATTATTCACTATTTACTATAAAAAAGTTGCAAGTAACTGTTTCAAAATTGGCTAATATTCGCAACAATGGGATTAAGAACATTAATTTAAATAACGTACATTCAATGACTATCAGTTTTGCTTTAGCTTCATTTTCTGTTTCATATTAACGAGCACGGTAACGTTAATTCACTTTTATCATTTATAAGACCGCCATTATGAAAATTATCAATAAATCTTCAAAATTAAAAAACGTATGCTACGAAATTCGTGGACAAATAGCTGCTGAGGCCAAACGTTTAGAAGATGAAGGTCATAAAATTTTAAAACTCAACATTGGTAACCCTGCCCCATTCGGTTTTGAAGCTCCCGATGATATTTTAAAAGATGTTATTCGCAACTTACCCACGGCCCAAGGGTATTGTGAATCAAAAGGTATATACCCTGCACGTGTAGCTGTAATGCAGTATTTTCAACAAAATGGCATTTTAGATGTTAGTGTTGACGATATTTATATTGGTAATGGTGTTAGCGAACTTATTGTTATGGCCATGCAAGGCTTGTTGAACGACGAAGATGAAGTGTTAATTCCAGCACCTGACTACCCCTTATGGACAGCAGCAGTTGCGCTTTCAGGTGGTGAGCCAATACATTATCATTGTGACGATGAAAACCACTGGTTTCCTGACTTAGCAGATATGGCGAATAAAATAACACCTAAAACCAAAGCCATAGTGTTAATAAACCCAAATAACCCCACTGGCGCAGTTTACAGTGAAGAAATTCTTCAAGGTATTATCTCGCTTGCGCGTGAACATAATTTGATCATATTCAGTGACGAGATTTACGATAAAATTCTTTATGATCAAGCTAAGCATATTCCAACGGCAAGCCTAGCAAATGACGTACTCATTATTACTATGGGTGGATTATCTAAAAACTATCGCATAGCAGGATTCCGCGCTGGTTGGATGGTTGTTTCTGGTCCTAAATCTCATGCCGAAGATTATTTAGAAGGTTTAAATATACTTGCTTCAATGCGCTTATGTGCCAATGTGCCCTGTCAACATGCTATTCAAACAGCACTGGGTGGCTACCAAAGTATTAACGAACTCATTCATGGCGATGGTCGTTTACTCAAGCAACGTAACTTAGCACACAAAATGATAAATGAGATTGACGGTCTTTCTTGCCACCCTGCAATGGGCGCTTTGTATTTATTCATTAAAGTGGATCAAGAAAAGTTCAACATCAGCAATGATGAAAAAATGATATTAGATTTACTCAAGCAAGAAAAAATATTGCTCGTACATGGCAGTGCTTTTAATATTCAACAAAAAAATTACTTTCGTTTAGTGTTTTTACCGCATGTATATGAATTAAAACAAGCAATGGAAAGGTTAGCTAACTTTTTTAGCACTTACCGCCAATAATTTTTAATACTTATTTATAGTTTTACTTAAGGTTTTAATATGCAAAGTACTTTTCTCGCTTGGATGTTTAGAATGCCACTTATCAAACGCTGGGCATTAATGTTTTGCGTTAAACCAGAGAATGTTGCAGAACACTCTCATCAGGTAGCGATTGTTGCGCATTTATTAGCGGTAATTAAAAATGAAAAATTTTCAGGAAACATAAATGCCGATAAAGTTGCTACCGTTGCACTTTATCATGAAGCTAGTGAAACAAGGTTTGGTGACATTGTAAGTCCAACCAAATATGCAAACCCAGAGATCGCACGTGAGTTTAAAAAAATAGAATATATTGCGGAAAAACAATGCCTTGAGTCTTTACCTGAAGAGTTTCAAGCTGTTTTTTCAGATATTATTGTGCAAGATAATGTAGACGAACAATACAAAAAAATTGTTAAAGCCGCCGACATTTTAGTAGCGTATATTAAAGCACTTGATGAATTGAACCACCAAAACCATGAGTTTGATCACGTAAAAGAACGTTTAGAATTAAAGTTAACCAGCCTAAAGCAACAAATGCCTGAAGTTGAATATTTTTTGTCGGTTTTCCTTAAATCTTGCTCTACAACAGTAGATAAGCTTACCGAAGTGCAAATTAAAAAATAGTAGCAACGTGCTCCTAGTTAAACATTCATACGCTTATTAAAAATAATTAAATGAGAAAAACCATAAAATATTATGATAAAAAAACATCTAGGCTTTTTGATTAACCTTGTCGCTATAGCGTTATTTATTCCGGGTATATTTTTACCTATGTTTTCGCTAAATATGGCAATGACAGCAAACGTTAGTGGCGCAAAAGTTACCAATACATTAATTGATAAAAACTTATCTTTATTACAGACAGTACAAGAGCTTTGGCAAGATGAACGCTTATTAGTTGCCGCATTAATTTTTGCTTTTTCAATTTGTATTCCAGTGTTCAAGTTTATATTGCTTACCCTAGCTTACATAAAAAAGCATACCAGGCTTGAAGTTATGGTTTATAGCATTATTAGCAAAATTGGTAAGTGGTCGATGGCTGATGTTTTTGTAGTCGCTATTTTCCTTGCTGTGTTATCTACAAATCATGCGGAAACCGCGACACAACAACAAATGGCAATTTTTGGTTTCAAGTTAGACTTTATTATTAGTAGCGAAACTTTGTCTGCTTTGGGGCCAGGCTTTTATTACTTTACTAGCTATTGTTTATTGTCTTTATTAGGCACAGCAATAAGTAGTAGTAGCATTGGTACAAAAGTTTTAGCGACAACAAAATCTTCAGCTGTAATTAAAGCTATTGACGAGTAATAATTAAACTAACCCACCTATTCTAAATAACACTGACTAAAATTAGGCCATGTGGCTCGCGGTGCTAAAGCGCAATAATTTTTTGCTGGTGACGAAAAATACTGATGCAGCTTTTGGGTCTTCAGGCCGTTAATTTTTAATAATGTAAAAGTCGTCTCCACGTTTCACAGTTAAGTAAGCACGATTGTACTCGCTGAATATACATATAGGGCGACGGTGCAAAGAGCAATATACATTGCCGTCTGGTTTGAGTTCATCCAGGCTTATATCAGCACCTTGATGTGGGCACTTTGCTGAAATAGTACGATACTCTATTTCACCATTGGCTAGCAGCTGCCGATAGATAACAACAGGCTTTTCTGTGCTTGAATATGGTAACTTCGCCATCGCAAATAGAACATCTTCACGCTGAGTTGTCTTAAGATCTGCAAGCTTAATTTCATCTGCTACCTGGCCGCCTGCGGGGTAGTACTTATCTAATGTTAGCAAAATTATTTCCAAATATTCTTTAGTACAACAAGCTTATATTTTGTCATGTTTATTATCTTATTCAAGTATGATCAATGGTTATGAAGAGCGTCAATATTGCAGGCTAACGGCTTGTAAATTATTTTATACTGGCAATAAATAGCAGTTATTCCATAAAATAATGAATAAACTGGCCACTCTTAGCTATTAATCTCAGCTACTAATCACAGCGAAAAATTACAAACACTCAGTTATTTCTGCTAAATGGTTAAAATTTAATACTCTTGAAATTGTCTTAAGCAATAAGTAATACTACCTTTAAATAATAAGTAACAATTTCACTAGGTAGCTTTACGTTGAAACAACATTATTATATTTCATCCTTTATTTTTTTATCGCTTACTATGATACATACCATGTCACTTGCTAGCGATAAAAGCATTAACTTCAGTGTGCCGCCATTCTCACCTTTTAATGGCTTTGATGAACAGCCAAAATGTAAAGGTGTTGGGGTGCTAGCTATTGAGAAAGTAATTATAAATCTTGAAGAAGATTTCACATTAGCTCTACTCCCATACGCTAGAATTTTAAATTCACTGAAAACAGGTCAGCTTGATCTAGCAATATTATTTAAAAATAATACCGTTGCTGAAAACATTGAATACATTGGCCCACTTTCTATGGCAAAGGTTTTGGTTATTACTCAATCTGGTACCACAGTGAAACATTATAAAGATTTATATCAGCTCGACAGTATTGGGGTTATCAGAAGTGCACAATTTAATAATAGATTTGATCAAGACGAGTTGTTAAAAAAAGTTAACGTAAATAGTTATAGCCAGGCGGTTAAGTTGCTAAAATTAAAGCGCATAAACGCTGTAATTGGCTCTAAAATTGGACTTGAGTATGCTTTATACCATGAAAATATGAGCAATGAATTAATAGCTGATGCTTTTTACCTTGGGGACAAAGAGCTAGGATTACACCTTTCAAAAAAGTCTGCTTTAATCAGTAACCTTCCGCTGATAAAAAACGCAGTAAAAAGTGCTTATCAAGCTAATCTTACTGAACAACTTTATAGGCAACAAATGAATGAGTGTTATTCAAAAATATATTAGTGTGTATTTTGCCCATGATGCTGGCAACCTGCGGTTTCAATTTGCAATACACTGGTTGTAATATCGAACTGCTCTTTTAAAACACGTTCAACTTGAAAACGGCAAATTTCGTCATGTTTCTCTAGTGTACATTGATGTTTTAACACAATATGTGCACCAACAACCACTTCACCATTATCACTTTTTACAATTAAGTTATGCACATTGTCGATATGGTCTACTTGCTGTAAAGCTGTTTCAATTTTTTTCAATGCGGGTAAGCGCACACGGTTGAAAAACAGTCCTTTAATACATTTATAAAGCAACTTAGAGCCGGTAAATAGTACAAATATAGAAATAAGTACGCTAGATAAAGAGTCAACAACCGTCCAACCAGTAGCATAAATAATAATACTGGTGGCAAAAGTCACTATAGTTGACAGTAAATCAAAAAAAGTATGTAAAAAAACAGCATATACGTTCACGCTATCTTTGCGGCCTTTATATAAAATATAGGCCGATGCACCATGGAACAAGAAGCCTAACGATGCAACCGACGACATAACAAAAGTATTTATTTCATGTTCATCATGATGCTCATGACCAAATATTCTGTCAGCACCTTGCAGTAAAATCCAACAGCTGATCAAGATATATAACGTGCCGTTAATTAAGCCACCTGATAGCTCTAATCGCTGATAACCATCACTAAATGTTCGGCCAAACTTAATCGCTAAAGTTGAAGCTATTAGCGCAATAAACAAAGAACTATTATGCACAAACAAATGCCCTGCGTCGGCATATACCGCTAGTGAATTTGCATAGAAAGCACCGACCAACTGTAACAGCATAAATACACTGGTAATAGCCAGTGCAATAAGTAAACGCCGCTGCGATGCTTTATGGGTAGTAATAGTTGTCATGCGAAAAAGTTAATACTCTCATTATGGAGATTAATTGAAATTACTGCGTAATATGTCGTCGAAAAGCGCAGCTGATGTAGTCTTATTTGTTCAAAATAAATAATCAGTACAATTGTACATTAAAAACATAAACTACAATTGTACATTACAGAACATTTTAATTACTGCGCCCAATAAGCTTGGTCTAAGCTATCTTCGCGCTCAGGTAAACCACGAGATAAACGCGGGGAGTGTTGCACTAATACCTCATAACTAGCTCTGTTTGCATATTTACTCATTTGAGATAATGAAGAATAAGTTAACGCAGGCTGTTGATGTTTACTGGAATTTGAAACTGTGTTTTTATGATAAACATTAGCACTTAAATCATGCAATATTGCAGCAAGCGCTGCATCACCTGCACCGTTAGTATTCTTAATACTTTCAGGGCCGCCCATATAAGGTGCAGAATGTGTATATATGCGAATAGGTTGTTTACAATCTTTTAAGAACATAGGACGAGAATATTCATAACGATTAAATTCATGTATTTCGCCTGAAAGTAATGGATACTCACTTTCTCGTTTAAAGGCATCGTCAACGTAACCTGCCATGTATAAGCCATCTTTTCCAGCAGTACAAATAACCATGTCTACCCAATCTAGGCATTTATTGGCGGCAAGCAGCGGATCTTCAATTTCCGTAATAGCCAAGGCTTCTTCTTCATTCATTGTTAGAATGTTGACATATTTTTGCACAAAATCACGCCAAAATTCAGGCTCTTCTTCGATTAAAAATTTAGTGCCTAAGGTTAGTACAACAGGTACACCGGCAGCATTTGCACACTTAACGGCTTTAACAGCAGCTTCAGTCATGGTATCGCCGGGCTGCGTTCGCATTAAATACGAACTAATAACTAATGCTGAAGCGCCAGCAATTAATGACTCGTCGATAGAGTCAGGATGTAAGCGGTTAATTAAGCCAGCATTAATACCAAATGTACGTTCTCCGGTATCATCTATCAATGTAAAGCAGCGACCAATAGGCCCATCTACCGGTTGAAGGTAATTAAGATCAACACGCGATGAAGTATTACTGATAAAACGATAAGCGTAATCACCAACATGAATATTTTTAGACATTACGCCAAGCAATACCGAGCGGTCATCAGCAAGCACAGAATAATTGTGCATAGTGTTGCCAATTGTGCCACCCGCGAATTCATAATTTATTAGCGATTCATCTTTTAAGCGTTGATAAAGACGCTGAGTAACCTCGTCTGAAATAACTTGAGACATACCACGTTGAAGATCAAACTCATCTAAAAAAGCTTGATCTACTTTCGCTTCTATATCGACTAAAACTTGATCAATACCCACAATGTAATTTTGCTTAGCATTAGCGCTAGCGTTTACTTGGTTTGTTAGTGGGTTTTTATGATCGACAGGGAAATAATGTCTATGTTGACGTCGTCCAGGAAACTTCATGAAGCAATACACGGTTAATGGCAAAAAACGAATTATACCGTATTGCTATTTGGTTTGACCAGAGCACATCACATGAAATAACACAGAAATGTCTATAAGTTTGTACTTATCGCTAAATTGTAATTTTATAGTTGGTTAAAAATTAGCTAAAGAGCGTTTTATAATTCGAAAAAAAGCCTGAATTTACGCTCTATAATTAAAAATAATAACAAGGTCAATGCATTAAAAAATTGTCGTACGACTCGATTTCTCTTTGCATTCTTTTTTGCTCTTTTAACGCTTCAATTTCGCGCCATTTTCGCTTTGATTGCTTACTATTTTTTTTATGTTGAAACTCAGCATAATCGTCTATTTCATCTAAATACTTTTCTTTATATTGCATAACACGTACTCATTTAAATAATTTGTCTTTAAATTAATAAGTTTGTGTTTCAGTTATTTGAATGAAATATGACAATTTAAATATCCGCTAAATTTATTTAAAACTCACCATGACTTATCTATTTTAAATTTCCCTTTGAACTGGATTAAGTTAAATTAATGTTTCATACGTATAAAGTGAAAACGAAAGAGAGCCAAGTCTCGGTTAATTAATATAAACTTAAATACAAACAGCGCTAATCATTTAAAAGAAAATATGCTTAAATAAACATTATAATGAAAAATAAAGAATTAAGCCTATTGGAGAACATATATGACAGAAAATAAAAAATATCGTTTAGTAACTAGAAGTGATTTCGATGGCTTAGTTTGTGCAATATTACTCAAGCATATTAATTTAGTTAACGACATTCTTTTTGTACACCCAAAAGATATGCAAGATGGCATTATCCCTATTGGCTCTGACGATATTTCAACTAACCTTCCTTTTGTTGAGGGTGTACATATCGCTTTTGATCACCATCATAGCGAAACCATACGCAATGAAAAAAGTGATAATCATGTTATAGACCCTAAGGCACCATCAGCGGCACGTGTTGTTTATGATTATTACGGTGGCGCTGAAACATTTCCAAAAGATTGGGATAGTATGATGGCAGCCGTTGACAAAAGTGATTCGGCACAATTTAACATGGAAGAAGTGTTAAATGCTAAAGGCTGGGATTTACTTAATTTCATTATGGATTCTCGCACGGGTTTAGGCCGATTTAGAGATTTTAGAATTTCTAACTATGAGCTTATGATGGCTTTAATCGAGTTTGGTAAAGATCATAATATTGACCAGTTACTTGAATTGCCAGACGTAAAAGAACGTACTGAGCTTTACTTTGAACATGAAGAAAGCTTTAAAGAACAAATTATGCGCTGTGCAACCGTACACGGTAATTTAGTGGTCTTAGATTTACGCGACGAAATAATTATTTACTCTGGTAACCGCTTTGTAATTTACGCCTTATTTCCACAATGTAATATTTCAATTCACATTATGTGGGGTCTTAAAAAACAAAACACCGTTTTTGCGACAGGTAAGTCTATTTTTGACCGTAGTTCAAAAACGAATGTTGGCGAATTAATGCTTAAATTTAATGGCGGTGGCCATAATGCCGCAGGTACTTGCCAAGTGCCGCATGAAGAGAATGAAGCATGTCTTGCAGAGCTTATTTCCACAATCAATGCTGATGGCTAAATATCAATAAACTTATCTAAAAGCCTAACTCGTATAAAGTAAATACTTTATACGAGTTAAATAACGATATAGAAAAGCGTTAACTATATTATGTACCCTGCTATTTTATATGTGCTTATTAATAAACCTCAACGACTCTTCTAAAAATATTCGGCGAGAATTACCACTAGAGAACCAATGGTCTTCCCCTTCTAACTCAATATACTCACTTTTATTATTTCCTAATTCTTTTAATTTTTTATGCATTTTATTCGATTGAAATACAGGTACTTGAGTATCATTATTCCCATGTATTAATAACAAAGGTAGCGTTGCTTTAGAAGCCAAATGGTAAGGTGAGTATTGATGTAACTCTTTATAATCCCCGGGTTTACCAATACTTTTAGAAAAGTAACCAGAGAAATTCAATTGCTCTTTTTCATGTAAGAAAACATCACCTAAATTACTAATGCCTGCAAATGAAACACTGCATTTAAACAGACTTTGTCTACTAGTAGCGCTAAACATAGCAACATAGCCGCCATAACTTCCACCCACAACACAAATTCTATTTGGGTCTATTTTGCCATCTGTTATTAATAACTTAACGCCCTCATCAACATCTCTTTGCATCGCCTGGCCCCACTGTCCGTAACCACTTTTTGCAAAGTCTTTACCGAAGCCAGAAGAGCCCCTAAAGTTAGGCTGAAAAACAGCAAATCCCTCAGCTACATAAAACTGCCGCATCCAATCAAAACTCATATCATCTCTAGATTCTGGTCCACCATGAGGCATAACAATTAGCGGGGGTTTTTCATCTGTTTTTAACACTGGCATAGTGAAGTAGCCCGTGATCTTTTGCCCATCACTCGTTTCATAATCAAAGCGATTAACTTTACCTAAAAGAGCTTTGTCGACAGCTGGATAACCTTCAGCTACTGGCATTAGCTGACCTAATTTACGATCGTAAACCGTATATTTTTCTGGATAAGAACTACCAGAAGTTTTAATTACTATACGCTCACGCTTCAAATCATAAGATGTAATATTAACTTCAGTATCCAAATAAGTCGCTTTCAGATCAGCTTGAATCTGTGCTAGTTCATTATCTAGATAATCATATTCAGCATAATCTTCAATTAATTTTGTACCAACTATTTTATAGGCATTGTTGTAATCATAAACAATATTATCTACATCATAAATATCACTTTCAGCAACTGTAGTTGCTTCACTAACAATAAACTTATCTATCGTAGATTTTACCAATACTCGCCTACTGTCTTTATTACTTTGCCAATAATATAGCGTTTTTTTATCTTCACTTAGCCTAACCACAACTTCAGTGAAGTTTTCCAATTTTCCGTCTTTTAAAATAGAAAGCCGTTCAAAGTCGCCCTCTGATTCATCTCTATATAAATTGACCCATTTAGTCACCTTACCGCTGTAGAGCCGATAAAGAAAAACATCACCGTCGTTATCTGTCAGCCAATTTCTTGCATTAGTATCTCTAAATACCTCTTCTCTACTGCCATCTTCAAGCTTCACTTTATACAGCGCATTGATTTTCCCGTAATAATATGAAAGCAAAATGTGTTCATTGTCGTCAGGTAATTTATTAACTAAAGTGGGAGCACCAATATTGCGCTTAAAACGACTACTGTTAAAAATCCACTTAACCTCATTAATCTCCACGTCAAGAACTCCTAACCTATACATGGTAAAGGTTTCAAAATCACCTCTTGAATAATATGGAATGGTTAAATCAAGTAAAACATTTTTATTATTTGCCCATGTAAAGCCTCGTATCAACGCTTTTTTCATTCCAAAAACTGTAGGCTTACCACCAGCTAATGCTTGGGTTACAACTACATACTTACCATCTAGATCTCTTAGATAAGCAATTTTTTGTCCATCAGGTGAGATTTGTACATCGGTTACAAAAGGGAGTCGGCCAAAACTATCTACGTTGCTGTTTGCTTGAGCAAAGTAGCAAACCATAGATAAAGACACAGCCAATAAAAGCTTCATAGTTAATCCTTTGATTATTATTATTTTTATATTTTCCATTACGCTAACTTATTAATACTACGTTCTTTAAGTTGATTTTAAAAGCAGCTAATTTAGTTTTTATGCCGCCCTTAACGTTAACAGATAAATATAATTTACTCGTAGTCACAAAATACAAAAATAATTAAATTTATGTTATACATGAATACCTTGAAACACTTTTAAATTGCACAAGGAACATTATGTCTGAATCTCAATGCGCATCATGCAATCATATTGTTAAAGCAAAAGTGCTTCATTGCCCTATGTGTAATGGTGGTATGAAAGTATTAGAGGAAACGAAACAAAAGTCGTGTCCTAGATGCTCCATAGCTTTACAAATAAGACATTACAGAAATTATGAATTAGATAAATGTAATCAATGTGAAGGCTTATGGTTACAACCAGATGAATTTTCAGTTTTAACATCCGAATTTGACGTTTACCGCGATGCTGAAAGTAATCCACAATATTTACGTACGGGGCTACCTCAAGCTGAAAACTACTTACCCTGTGCAAATTGCAATAAGGTTATGTCAAGGCGTAACTTTAAGTCGATTTCTGGCGTATTAATTGATGCCTGCATACATTGCGGCGTTTGGTTAGACAAAGGCGAGTTACAAAGTATTCGAAACTTTATCGCCAGCGGTGGTTTAGATAAGGCTCAAGATAATAAGCTGGTAAAACAAGAGCTAAAAATAGATGCCTTGAATGATCGTGTTTCGGACCTTGAATTGATGGAAAAAATGCTGAATAAATATAATATGAAAAGAATATTATTCAGAGGATTTTAATCTTTTTGTAAGCTAAAAATAAGTAAAATATAGAGCGGCTAAACTGAGCCCATAAGTTCAATTATGTAATTAGCTAGAAAGTTTTTAAAATTTTAAAAGTAAACTCCACAGTCGAACCAATCGCCAAGCACGCCACATTAAACGCACGAACGTAATATTTAGCATCATGGAGGGAATACGTTTAATGCAGTCGCGCCAACAAACTCCAGAGCTAAGAAAGTATGAATGCTGCTAACCTCCCTTCTCCTTTTTGGATTTAGTCGGCCCCAATGCCATACTAATAAACAAGTTCCAGTCCGATAAATTTACAGGGGCTCGGTGAAAGAGTAATGTGTATCTGACCCTACTTACTAATGTGTATCTGACCCTACTTACTACTATCGTTTGACTATCTAAAACATTAATTTCTTGAAACATTAAAATATAAACTCAAGAATCGAATCAAACACCAAGTCTGCTTCATTAAACGCCGGAATGATGATCAATATTCACGTATCACTGGCAAGGATGCCAGTGAAAGCGCTGTTGGCACACGGACGTGCCATCAGCGCTGGTACGTCGAGAATATTGGGCATCATGGAGGGAATACGTTTACGGCGTTTAACCCTCTTTGGGTGTAGTCGGCACCCCGACGCCAAACCAATAAACAAGCTCCAAGCCGATCAATTCGCAGTGAGTGAGTATCTGTCTAATATTAATATGATTTTAATATTTTTTTTTGAAACTTAACTGCTTTGAGTTTTAATCTCTGCTTGGCGTCGCGGTGGCGACAACACCCAGAGGGACGTTGCACGCCAAACGCCCCTCTGGACTCCCCATGGCGCCCAACACAGCAAAACACTCCAACAGAATTTAGGCACGAAGTTTATACCTGCCGAAAATCGTCCCTTCACGCGGCAGTCTACGCCATCCATGGCTCCGATAAACATCGCACTTTTCTAAATTCAGTTTCCGTTGCTGTGATGGGATCTAGTGATCGTTGAAATTTCATTTTCTAAATTAACGAATTGAGAGCTATGAAAGATGAAACAACCACCAAGTCTGCTTCATTAAACGCCGGAATGGTGACCAATATTCACGTATCACTGGCATGGATGCCAGTGAAAGCGCTGTAGTACATGGATGTACGTTCAGCGCTGGTACGTCGAAAAATATTGAACAGCGTGAAGGAAACACGTTTAATGTAGCAGCGCCGAGGGAGTCCAGAGCGAGGTCGGCGTCAGCCTCCCTTTGGGTGCAGTCGGCACCCCGACGCCAAACAGGTAAACAAGCTCCAAGTCGTTAAATTAGAGTGAGTGTCCGTCTAATTAGTCTTTTTTGTCATACACGGATGAATTTTCAAACGCTATTATCTCAAAGTAATATTTATAATAAAGATAACTATTAATAAGCAATAAAAAACCCGCATTCTCTTATAGAGAGTGCGGGTTTTTATTAAGAAAAACAGTTTGCAATCAAAAGCTGATTACCAACCCGTTTTCTCTTTAAGTGCTACACCGATATCCGCTAAAGAACGAACTGTTTTAACACCAGCCGCTTCTAATGCTGCGAATTTCTCATCAGCTGTACCTTTACCACCAGCGATAATTGCGCCAGCGTGACCCATACGCTTACCTTCTGGCGCAGTAACACCAGCAATGTAAGATACAACAGGTTTAGTAACGTTTGCTTTGATGTATTCTGCAGCTTCTTCTTCAGCTGTACCACCAATTTCACCAATCATTACGATTGCTTCAGTTTGTGGATCGTTTTGGAACATTTCCAATACGTCGATGAAGTTAGTACCAGGGATAGGGTCACCACCAATACCTACACAAGTAGATTGGCCAAAACCAGCATCTGTAGTTTGTTTAACGGCTTCGTACGTAAGTGTACCAGAACGTGAAACAATACCTACTTTACCAGGCTTGTGAATGTGACCAGGCATGATACCAATCTTAGTTTCGCCAGGAGTAATAACACCTGGGCAGTTAGGACCGATCATACGAACGCCAGATTGATCAAGCTTAGCTTTAACGTCAACCATATCTAAAGTTGGGATACCTTCAGTGATAGTAACGATAAGCTCGATGCCTGCATCAATAGCTTCTAAAATTGCATCTTTACAGAAAGGAGCAGGAACATAGATAACTGTAGCTGTTGCGCCAGTTGCTTCTACTGCATCACGTACTGTGTTGAATACTGGAAGGCCTAAGTGCGTTTGACCGCCTTTACCTGGGCTTACGCCACCTACCATTTGTGTACCATACTCAAGTGCTTGCTCTGAGTGGAATGTACCTTGACCACCAGTGAAACCTTGACAGATTACTTTAGTATCTTTGTTAATTAAGACAGACATTATTTGCCCTCCGCAGCTGCTACAACTTTAGTTGCTGCATCAGATAATGATTCGGCAGCAATGATATCTAAGCCAGAGTTTTTAAGAACTTCACGACCTAATTCAGCATTAGTACCTTCTAAACGTACAACTACTGGTACTTTAACGCCAACTTCTTTAACTGCGCCAATAATACCTTCAGCAATCATGTCACAACGTACGATACCGCCAAAGATGTTAACTAAAACAGCTTTAACGTTGTCGTCAGAAAGGATGATTTTGAATGCTTCAGAAACACGTTCTTTAGTCGCCCCGCCGCCAACATCAAGGAAGTTAGCTGGCTTGCCGCCGTGTAAATTAACGATATCCATTGTACCCATTGCTAGGCCGGCACCGTTAACCATACAACCAACGTTGCCATCTAAAGCTACGTAGTTTAATTCAAAACGTGCTGCATGTGCTTCACGCTCATCTTCTTGAGATGGATCGTGGAACGCGCGCATTTTAGGTTGACGGTATAAAGCATTACCATCGATACCAATTTTGCCGTCTAAACAATGAAGGTTACCTTCGTCAGTAATAACTAACGGGTTGATTTCTAATAATGCGAAATCGAAATCTTCAAACATTTGTGCAAGACCTAAGAAGATCTTAACAAATTGCTTCATTTGCGTTGGGTTTAAACCTAACTTGAAGCCTAATTCACGTGCTTGGTAAGGTTGTGCGCCAACAAGTGGATCGATTTCAGCTTGGTGAATTAACTCAGGAGTCTCTTCAGCAATCTTCTCGATGTCAACACCGCCTTCAGTAGAAGCCATAAATACAACTCTACGGCTTGCACGGTCAACAACAGCACCAAGGTATAATTCGTTCGCGATATCAGTACAGCTTTCTACTAAAATTTTAGCAACAGGCTGACCGTTTTCGTCTGTTTGGTAAGTAACTAAGTTTTTACCTAACCAGTTTTGTGCGAAGTCTTTAATCTCTTCTTTTGATTTAACTAGCTTTACACCGCCAGCTTTACCACGTCCACCTGCGTGAACTTGAGTTTTAACAACCCACATATCGCCGCCAATTTTGTCGGCAGCTTCGGCAGCTTCTTGAGCGGTATCGCAAGCGAAACCTTCAGAAACTGGTAAACCATATTCAGCGAATAATTGTTTCGCTTGATACTCATGCAAATTCATGGTGTTTTATCCATTTATCTGTAGATGAAAATGACAATAATATTAAAGCTATTGCCATCGAAAAAAGTCGACCGATTATAGTATAAAAGCTCTAAAGAACATAGTCCTTAGAGCCTAAGACTATAGTCTAAATCGAACAAAATAATTTAGTACTATATACTAGATGCTTAACTATATATTTAGTAACAAGCGTGTTGGATCTTCCAACAACTCTTTAATCGTTACTAAGAACCCTACAGATTCTTTACCATCAATTAAACGATGATCATAAGAAAGTGCTAGGTACATCATAGGTAATATTTCAACTTTTCCATCAACAGCCATTGGGCGGTCTTGGATTTTATGCATTCCTAAAATTGCCGCTTGTGGCAAGTTTAAAATTGGTGTTGAAATTAATGAACCAAAAACGCCGCCGTTGGTAATTGTAAAGTTACCACCTTGCATCTCGTCCATGGTTAATTTTCCGTCACGACCTTTAATTGCTAAAGCACGAATACCGTTTTCGATACCTGCCATGCTTAATTGATCAGCATCACGTAATACCGGTGTAACTAAACCACGAGGAGTAGATACAGCAATAGATACGTCGAAAAAGTTATGATAAACAATATCATCACCGTCAATTGACGCATTAACTGCAGGGTAGCGTTTAAGTGCTTCTGTGACTGCTTTAACGTAAAACGACATGAAACCTAAACGAGTATCATGAGTTTTTTCGAATACGTCTTTGTATTGAGCACGAAGATCCATGATTGGCTTCATGTTAACTTCGTTAAACGTAGTTAACATCGCCGTAGAATTTTTAGCTTCTAATAAACGTGTCGCTATTGTTTTACGCAAACGTGTCATAGGTACACGTTTTTGTGTACGCTCACCTAATGCTGCAGAAGCTTGTGCTGCTGGGGCAGGCGCCGCGGCTTTTGCAGGAGCTGCTTTTGGCTTATTGGCTGCAGCTTCTACGTCTTCTTTAGAAATACGACCACCTTTGCCAGTACCTACAACATCATTTGCTGTAAGGCCCTTTTCTGTCATTAAGCGACGTACTGAAGGACTAGCGAGCTCGTCAGAACTAATGGCTTCTTCTGCTGAGGCAGCAGGTGCTGCACTTGCTGTTGCACCAGCACTAAGCTCACCAATTTTTTGGTCGCCTAATACTGTATCGCCTTCTGCATGAATAATTTTACCAATTACACCATCAGCTTGTGCTACAACTTCTAAAACTACTTTATCAGTTTCAATGTCGACTAAGTTTTGGTCAACTGATACCGTGTCGCCTTCAACAACATGCCATGTCGCAATAGTTGCATCAGCAACTGACTCAGGCAATACAGGTACAACAATATCAATAACTTTAACGTCGCCAGCAGGAGCTTTCGAAGCAGATTTGCTTTCTTTAGCTGTGGCTTCTTTTTTAGCTTCAGGAGCAGCTGCTTCAGCTTCACCTTCAGATAAAATAGCAATTACTTGCTCGCCAAGTACCGTAGCACCTTCAGCTTGAGATATATCTGTGATTACGCCATCTGATGTTGCTGGTACTTCAAGTACCACTTTATCAGTTTCAATATCAACTAATACTTGATCACGAGATACTTTATCACCTACTTGTACGTGCCAAGTCGCTATTGTTGCATCTGCAACTGATTCAGGTAAAACGGGAACCTTAATTTCGGTTGTCATTTATAATATTCCTTACACACTCTTAATTAATCTCTTTATAAAAAAGAGGGTCTATTCTACATTAAGCGCGTCATGAACTAGCGCCTGTTGCTCTTTAACATGAACTGACATATAACCTACAGCCGGTGCTGCCGAAGCATTACGTCCTGCATATGTCAAATTAGTACCTGCCGGTATAGCCGCTCTAAAATGATGCTGAGAACAATACCAAGCACCCTGGTTTTGCGGTTCTTCCTGACACCAAACGAATTGCTTAACATGCTGATATTTTGCAATTTCAGCTTTTAGCTCATCTTCTGGGAATGGATATAATTGCTCAATACGAATGATAGCCACATTGGTTTGCTCATTCTTACGACGTTGATCAAGTAGTTCGTAGTAAACTTTACCACTACAAAATACAACGCGCTCAACTTTATCAGCATCTAATTCATCAACTTCGCCAATAACATTATGGAATACACCCGTAGAAAGCTCTTCTAATGATGATACCGCCATTGGATGACGCAACAATGATTTAGGTGACATAACGACCAAAGGACGTCGCATAGGGCGTACCACTTGACGACGAAGCATGTTAAATACTTGCGCAGGTGTTGATGGCACACAAACTTGCATGTTGTGATCAGCACAAAGTTGTAAAAATCGTTCTAAACGAGCAGATGAATGCTCAGGTCCTTGACCTTCATAACCGTGCGGTAACAACATGGTTAAGCCACATAAGCGACCCCACTTTTGCTCGCCTGAACTAATGAACTGGTCAAAAACAACCTGTGCACAGTTAGCAAAATCACCAAATTGAGCTTCCCAAATAGTTAAACCACTTGGCTCTGCTGTTGTGTAGCCATATTCAAAAGCTAATACTGAAACTTCAGATAATACTGAGTCATGTACATCAAAAGGACCTTGCCCTTCACGAACATTTTGCAATGGCAAGTAACGACTTGCATCATCTTGACCATGTAATACAGCATGACGATGGAAGAATGTACCACGACCTGAATCTTGACCAGTAATACGAACGCGTTTCCCGAGGTCAACAATAGAAGCGTAAGCTAAGTTTTCCGCCATCCCCCAATCGAGTAACTTCTCACCTGAAGCCATTTTTACACGGTCATCGTAAATTTTCTTTACGCGGTTATGAACATTATGTTCATCAGGAATGCTAGAAATTTTACCGGCAAGTTCTTTTAACTTTTCAAGCGAAATTTCTTTATCGTAGTCGTCATTCCACTCGTGACCAAGATATGGAGACCAATCTACTGAATGTTCAGTCATTGGGCGCCACTGCTCAACCGTACACTGACCTTCATCGAGTAATTTACGGTAATAAGCAGTTAACTCATCTGTTTTTGCTTTATCTAGCGAGCCTTCAGCATTTAACTTGTCAGCATAAAGTTGACGAGGCGTTGGATGCTTTTTAACTTTTTTATACATAAGCGGCTGCGTAGCACTTGGCTCATCAGCTTCGTTATGTCCGTGACGTCGGTAACAAACAAGGTCAATCACTACGTCGCGTTTAAACTCGTTACGGTAATCTAATGCGATTTGTGTCGCTAAGATAACCGCTTCAGGATCATCACCGTTAACATGAAGAATTGGCGCTGAAACCATTTTCGCAACTTCAGTACAATATTCACCGCTGCGTGTATCTTCTGAGTTTGAGGTGGTAAAACCAACTTGGTTATTTACTACAATACGAATAGTGCCGCCGACTTTAAAAGCGCGCGCTTGTGACATATTGAAAGTTTCTTGCACTACACCTTGACCAGCAATTGCCGAGTCACCATGAATAGTAATAGGTAAGACTAAATCACCCTCATTACAATCACGTCGGTCTAGTCGTGCTCGCACACTACCAATAACTACAGGGTTAACAATTTCTAAATGCGACGGGTTAAAGGCTAATGCTAAATGAACATTGCCGCCCGGAGTAACGAAGTCTGACGAATAGCCTTGATGATATTTAACATCACCAGAAGATAAAATTTCGTCATGTTTTCCGCCAAACTCATCAAATAACTTAGATGGATTTTTACCCATCACGTTAACTAACACATTTAAACGACCACGGTGAGCCATACCAATAACAACTTCTTTCGCACCTTGCGTTCCGGCACGAGTAATAAGTTGTTTCAACATTGGCACTAGTGCATCACCACCTTCAAGAGAGAAACGTTTAGCACCCGGGAATTTAGCACCTAGGTATTTTTCAAGTCCATCAGCCGCAACTAAGTCTTTGAAAATTTCTTGTTTCTCTTCAGCAGTTAAAACAGCTTGTGACTGCACTGATTCAAGGCGTTGTTGTAACCAACGTTTTTCATCCGTACTGTTGATATGCATATATTCAGCACCAATAGAACCACAATAAGTAGTTTTAAGGGCTTTATATAAGTCTCCAAGTTTCATCGAGTCTTGGCCTATCGCCAATGAACCAATGTTAAACTCACGATCAAAGTCATTTTCTGATAGATCATGATGAGATAATTGCAAATCACGTACTTTATCACGTTGCCATAACCCTAAAGGGTCAAGGTTAGCATTTTGATGTCCGCGAAAACGAAAAGCATTGATAAGCTGTAAAACTTTAACTTGCTTAGCGTCACTGCCACCCGAAACAACCACAGTTTTTTGTGTTTGTTGGGCTAGGTCTTTAAATTCATTGCGGATTTCAGAATGCCGATATTCAACGTCAGCACCTTCAATTTTAGGAAGTTGTTGGAATATAGCTCGCCATTCTGCAGTAACAGATTGTGAGTTATCCAGATAAGATTCGTATAATTCTTCAATATAAGCAGCGTTTGCGCCACTTAAATGGGAAGACTCTATCCAAGCCTTCATAGCACCTTCGGGCATTGCCTGTTCCTTTATGGGATAAAAGCAATCAAAAGATATGGCTAAAATAAATTATCCGAGTACACAACACTGCGTACTCGGACGTTTAAATTAAACCGCTCTGGTAAGCAACATTGACTTTATATGGCCAATGGCTTTTGTTGGGTTTAATCCTTTCGGACAAACATCAACACAGTTCATGATACCATGACAACGGAATACGCTGTAGGCATCTTGTAAATCATCTAAACGTTCTTCGGTTGCAGTATCACGGCTATCGATAAGAAAACGATATGCATGTAATAAACCTGCTGGCCCAATAAATTTATCAGGATTCCACCAAAAAGAAGGACAAGATGTTGAACAACAAGCACATAGTATACATTCGTATAAACCATCTAGTTTTTCACGTTCTTCGATAGTTTGTAAATGTTCACGTGCAGGTTGCTCTTTACCATCATTAATCAGGTAAGGTCTGATTTTTTCATATTGATTGTAGAACTGTGTCATATCAATAATCAAATCACGTACTACTGGCAAGCCTGGTAATGGACGCAACACAATCTTCTTTGCTGGAACAGCAGATAAAGGCGTGATACAAGCCAAACCGTTTTTACCATTCATATTTAATCCGTCAGAGCCACAAACACCTTCACGACATGAGCGACGGAAAGATAATGTAGGATCTTCCTCTTTCAACATAATTAATGCATCTAGCACCATCATGTCTGAACCATCAGGTATTTCTAGTTCATAGTCCTTCATGTAAGGCGCATTGTCTACATCAGGGTTATAACGGTAAATTGAAAATATCTGTTTCATCAAATTATTCCTTAGTAAACACGAGCTTTAGGTGGGAAAGCTTCACGATGAACCGGTACCATGTTTACATCACGCTTAGACATATCTTGTGTCTCAGGAGTGTAAATTGAATGACATAACCAATTTTCATCATCTCTATCCTGGAAATCTTCACGTGCATGTGCACCACGAGATTCCGTTCTAAAGTTCGCCGCTTTAGCTGTACTAAAGGCCGTTTCCATCAAGTTGTCTAGCTCTAAACATTCAATACGTTGAGTATTAAAATCTGAAGACTTATCACTTAAATGAGCCGTTTGTAAACGTTCGCGTATTTCTGTTAGCTCTTTCATACCCTGAGCCATCGCTTCGCCTTCACGGAAAACAGAGAAATTAAACTGCATACATTTCTGAAGATCTTTACGAATTTGAACAGGATCTTCACCAGATGTAGATGCTTCCCAACGATTAGTACGAGCTAATGAAGCTTCTAAATCAGATTCTGAGGCTTCTTTACCAAATTCTGTATCATTTAAGTAGGTACCTAAGAAGTTACCCGCTGCACGACCAAATACAACTAAATCAAGTAATGAGTTACCACCTAAGCGGTTTGCACCATGTACAGATACACAAGCTATTTCACCAACAGCGAATAAACCTTCAACAATACTTTCTTTACCCGTAGCTGGGTCGAAATGAATTGCTTGGCCATTCACATTACAAGGTACACCACCCATTTGGTAATGACATGTAGGAATAACTGGAATAGGCTCATCAGCAGGATCAACGTGTGCAAATGTTTTAGATAATTCACATACACCAGGTAAGCGTTTGTATAACGTTTCACGGCCTAAATGATCAAGCTTAAGTTTAATATGTGGACCATACGTTGGATGATCACAACCACGACCTTCACGTATTTCAGTCATCATAGAGCGAGCTACAACATCACGACCCGCCAAATCTTTAGCATTAGGTGCGTAACGTTCCATGAATCGTTCGCCATCTTTGTTAAGAAGATAACCACCTTCACCACGACAACCTTCAGTTACTAATGTACCAGCACCTGCTATACCTGTAGGGTGGAACTGCCACATTTCCATATCTTGCATTTGAATGCCAGCACGAAGCGACATACCAACACCGTCACCTGTGTTAATGTGAGCATTAGTTGTTGAAGCGAATATACGACCAGCGCCACCGGTAGCAAGTACCGTTGCACGAGCTTTAAAGTAAACGACTTCACCAGTTTCAATACATATTGCTGTACAACCTACAACGCCACCATCACTGTTTTTAACTAAATCTAGTGCATACCATTCTGAGTAAACGTTCGTTTTATTTTTAACGTTTTGTTGGTATAAACAATGTAATAACGCATGACCTGTACGGTCAGCGGCAGCTGCGGTACGAGCGGCTTGTTCACCACCAAAGTTTTTAGATTGGCCGCCGAATGGACGTTGGTATATTTTACCTTCTTCCGTACGAGAGAAAGGTAAACCCATATTCTCAAGTTCGATAATTGATTCTGGGCCGGTTTTACACATGTATTCAATAGCGTCTTGGTCACCGATATAATCAGAGCCTTTTACGGTATCGTACATGTGTTGTTCCCAGTGATCTTCATGGGCATTACCCAAGGCAACAGTAATACCGCCCTGTGCTGATACCGTATGAGAACGAGTAGGAAAAACTTTTGAAATCAGAGCACATGATTTGCCTGATTCAGAGATTGCTAGGGCAGCGCGCATACCTGCACCACCAGCGCCAATAACAATGGCGTCGAATTCACGAATTGGAACGCTCACTTACACACCCCACACAGTTAATAAGCCTGCTGCAAAGTATACAAGCAACAAAACAGAAAAGAAAAATTGTAAACCACCGCGTAGAAGCGCAGGTTTAATGTAATCAGAAAGTACTTGCCATACACCAATCCAAGCGTGAACTAACAACGCAACAATCGCTAAAATGGTAAATATTTTAGTGCAGATGCTACCAAAGAATGCTTGCCATACTTCAAATGTTACATCCGCAGTTGTAACGAAAAAGCCAACAAGATAAAAGGTATACAGTGCTAATATAATCGCACTAGCACGAAGAAGAATGAAATCATGTACGCCACTACGGCCTACTGTTGCTGCGTTATTTACCATAATCGAACTCCTACTACTACAGTAAGCACCAACCAAAGTGCAATGATAAGTTTAGCCGTAGCATTGCCTGACGCTAGCTCTTCAAAATGACCTAAATCCATAAGTAAATGACGAATACCGCCAAGTAAATGATAGATAAGAGCAGAAAGCGTACCAAGCATAATTATTTTGAAGAATAAGCCACTAAGTAATGATTCTACTTGAGCAAAACCTTCAGCAGAAGATAGAGATAAAGAAAGCGTCCACAATAAAATACCGATAGCAAATACCATGATTACACCTGATACTCGGTGCAATATTGAAGCATTAGCTGCTGCATGCATTTTAATTGTTGACAAATCTAGGTTTACAGGACGTTGTTTTTTCACGATTGTTGCCTAAGGAGCTCTTAGAGCTTTCAACTTATTTTTTTTACGTTATCTAACTTATTTTTCACAGTTAGGTAACCCCCTCTCCGATACAAATTAAATTTTTGCACTTAATTTATTTTAATTTATAAATATTAAAAATTAATGAATGCTAAAAAAAAATTCAGATCGGCTTGATTATATAGGTGAAAATCATTAATTACAATTTTCTTCCTGACAAGTTTTCGCCCTTTTTGTCAGGAAAACGACTATTTAAACAGCATACGAAACAAAATATCCTAATGACATGTAACTTTAGTCTAAGAGATAAACAAACAAATTGACTTCTAGGGGGGGATCTGAAGTAGAATAGGGTTAGTTTAATATTCACAAAAATTGATTAAACATTTGGTTTTAGCAATTTTATAGATAAACAAAAATAATGGGGACGAAATATATGGCTGACTCAAAAGCCTCTCTTAGTATCGACGGTAATGAAGTTGCGGAATTACCAATTCTTAAAGGTAGTGCAGGTAACGACGTTATAGATATTCGTACACTTGGCAGTGCTGGCTATTTCACCTACGATCCAGGATTTTTAGCAACCGCGTCTTGTGAGTCTGCAATTACTTATATCGATGGTGATAAAGGTATTTTACAACATCGTGGCTACCCAATTGATAGCCTTGCTAAACAAGCTGATTACTTAGAAGTATGTTATATATTATTGAATGGCGAAGCTCCAACCAAGAGCCAATATAATGAATTTACAGAAACTATTACTAACCATACGATGGTACATGAAAAATTAGTTCACTTTTTTCATGGCTTCCTACCAGATGCACATCCTATGGCAATGCTTTGTGGTGTTGTTGGCGCTATGTCTTCTTTTTACCACAGCGATTTAGACATTCACGCACCAGACCAACGTATGCGTAGTGCTCACCGTTTAATTGCTAAAATGCCTACAATTGCAGCAATGGCATACAAATACAGTATTGGACAACCTTTTGTTTACCCACGCAACGACTTAACTTATGCAGAAAACTTCTTGCATATGTTGTTCTCTGTACCAGCTGAAGAATACATTGTTAGCCCTACTGTTGCTCGTGCTATGGACCGCATTTTTACATTACACGCAGACCATGAGCAAAATGCTTCAACATCAACAGTACGTTTAGCAGGTTCTTCAGGCGCTAACCCTTATGCATGTATTGCCGCTGGTGTTGCATCACTTTGGGGCCCTGCTCATGGCGGCGCAAATGAAGCGTGTTTAACCATGCTTGAACAAATTGGTTCATTAGATCGTGTGGACGAATTTGTTGCTAAAGCAAAAGATAAGTCTGACCCGTTCCGTTTAATGGGCTTTGGACATCGTGTTTATAAAAACTTCGACCCTCGTGCAACGGTAATGCGCGAAACTTGTCATGAAGTTTTAACTGAACTAGGTATAAAAGATCCATTACTTGATGTGGCTATGGCACTTGAAAAAGTAGCTTTAGAAGACCCATACTTCATTGAGAAGAAACTCTACCCTAACGTAGATTTCTACTCAGGCATTATTCTTAAAGCCATTGGTATTCCAACTAACATGTTCACGGTAATTTTTGCCATGTCTCGTACTGTTGGCTGGGTTGCTCATTGGGATGAAATGTTAGGTCAAGAAGGACAAAAAATTGGTCGTCCTCGTCAAAAATACACAGGCGAAATAGATCGTAAATTTGTGCCATTAAGTGAGAAGTAATTAACGTTAATTAATTGCTTATTATGAATATCAAAAGGCAACCAAATGGTTGCCTTTTTTTATTACAATGTATTAGAAACACCTATATTTAATAGCTAGACATATCAGCTTAACTTAATATATTTCTTATACAATTTCTGTACATTAGGGTTACAAACACGGTATTGTTACACTAATATTCTCCCTCATTATTTAAACGGTACTGCAACTTTGCTTAATCATATTTTAATTGTCGATGAAAGCCGCTTAGTGCGTGAGGCACTTGCTAAAATACTTTGTTCTTGTGGTATTACTAAAACCGCGATTGCGTGTATTGAAAATGCTGATGACGCATTAGAATATGCTCAATTTTCAACGATTAGCTTAGTCATTTGTGCTGATAATTTAACTACAGATAACAGCTTAAATTTTCGCGATGAATTAGTTAAAATATTAAATGTTGAGCAGTTGCCAATTTTAATTCTTTCGAAAAAGCCCTCAAAGGATCAGCCTCAAAACATCAATACTCCATCAGAAAATATAGTGGAGTTAAATCATAGCATTACATTAGCCCCTCCTTTTAAAAGACACAGGGTAATTAATGCTTTATTTGAGTTAACGCAAGCCTCTGAATTTGCTAACTGTGCCGAACGATCAAATACCGCTGACACACCTGATAAAATGGTAAATATCGAAAAAAATGCTCTGCAAGACCATAAACCTACAATATTGGTTGTTGATGATGAAAGCAGTAATATCGATGTTGCCGCCGGAAACCTACGAAGCTTGTATCGTGTTATAGCGGCAAAATCAGGACAACATGCATTAAAAATAGTGGCTAATAACAATCATAATATTAGCCTTATTTTGTTAGATATTATGATGCCAGAAATGGACGGTTATCAAGTATGCAAGAGTCTAAAAGAGTTGGAGAAAAGTGCAAATATTCCAATTATATTTCTAAGCGCGAAAGCACTGGTAGAAGATATAAAATATGGTTTTGATCTTGGTGCTGTTGACTACATAACAAAACCATTAAACGGTGATTTACTACGTGCACGAGTTGCTACCCATATTCGGCTACAACAGCAAAACCTTGCTTTAGCTGCACAAGTAACAACCCTTAAAGAAAATGCTAAACTACGAGAAGATATAGAAAAAATAACGCATCACGATTTAAAAGCGCCATTGAATAACATTTTATTTGAAACCTACCGTTTGACAGACAAAAGTGCTGCAAAATCGATAAACCGTGCAGTTAACAATGTGGTCAACATGGTGAATAACTCGCTTAATTTATATAAAATAGAGCAAGGTATTTACAGAGTTATGCCACAAGTAACAAGCCTTAATGTATTAATTAATGACGCGATTAATGCTGTAACAACGGTAAGTGATGCTAAAAACATTAGCTTTGAGTTAAGCGGCTTTGATGTTGAGCATAATATTTTGGCCGAGCCTTTGCTTTGCTTATCTATATTTAATAACTTAATTAAAAATGCGGTAGAAGCCTCACCAAGTAATAAAAATATTACTTTAGCAATAAGACAAAACAACCACTTTATCACTTTTCAACTAACTAATTATGGTGTTATACCGGCTGAAATGCGCTCAACACTATTTGAGAAATACAGCAGTTCTAACCACAATACAGGCATTGGTTTAGGTACATATTCAGCCAAATTAATGACAGAAGCACAGCATGGGGAAATTCATTTTGAAATACTTAATGAAGAAAAAACCCAGTTTACCGTCAGCTTGCCGCTAGCATAGCGAACTAAACATAGCGGACTAAAGAAACCTCTATAATAAAATTTATATCGATATCCTAGCTTACCATTTTTATTTTCCGCTGCTTCAACGTCTATTTATTGACTAAATTAGGCGAATATACGAGCTAAAATAGTGCTTTCAAGTACGAAAATTAGTCATAATTACTTAGCTACTTAGATTAAAGTGTTAAATCTGATATCAAAACCGTATAAAAAACTATCAGATAGTTCCTTTATCCAGATTTATATAGAGCTAATAACAAGCTTCTATATAGATTTTTAACTTATTTAGCTAAATTTAGCCTTATTATCACAAATATTAAGCATCAATTATGCTGACCATTTTATATTTACAGTGCTTCCCTGCCGTAAAAAGCATAAATAAAAGCCAAATCCAGCGGTTTAAATCAGCTGAATTACTTAATTCTTATCACTGACTTAAATAACGAAAATAAACAATATAAATATCCATTTGGTCTACCTGAATTAAATCTCTTCTTTAATGATAAAATAGCGTTAAAAAAACTTAATGATTTACAGACATAGCTTTAGTTTAAGGTACTGCTATAATGCGCAGCGAATTTTCTCGTTAGTGGATAAATAATGTCTGATTATCAATTAAGGTTTGGCGGTATAGCTCGATTATATGGTAATAGCCAAAGTGAAGCACTTCAAAAGGCTCACTTTTGTGTTATAGGTATTGGTGGTGTTGGCTCTTGGGTTGCAGAGGCCTTTGCACGTAATGGTATAGGCCAGATAACCTTGATAGATCTTGATGATCTATGTATCACTAATATTAATCGACAAATACATGCGCTCACTAGTTCAGTTGGTCAAAGCAAAGTAGATGTAATGCGTGACAGAATTATGCAAATTAATCCTGAGTGTGTTGTTAATACTATTGAAGATTTTGTGACCCTAGAAAACATGGCTGAAATTATGTCAAATGGTTACGATTATGTTGTTGATGCCATTGACTCGGTAAATGTTAAGAGTGCGGTTATAGCCCATTGTAAGAGAAATAAAATCCCCCTTATTACTATTGGTGGTGCTGGTGGTCAAATTGATCCAAGCAAAATTGCCATTGCAGATTTAAGCCAAACATATCAAGATCCGCTATTAGCTAAAGTGCGAAATCAACTGAGAAGAGAGTACAATTTTCCTAGAAATGTTAAACGTAAATTCTCAATTGATGCCGTTTTTTCAACTGAGCAATTACGTTACCCTGATTCAACCGGAAATGTCTGCCACGCTAAACAAGCAACTGATGGCGCAATGCGATTAGATTGTAGTGGCGGCTTTGGCGCAGCAACACATGTTACCGCAAGTTTTGCTTTTTTCGCTGTAGGTCGAGCGATGGAGAAGTATTTAAAGAAAGCCTTTAACTAACATAGACTTGATAGTTAATAGCAGGCCATTAATTTATGCTTTGAGTAATAACTGCGACGTAATAGCTAGAACCTGACATATATTGTCTGTTCTAGCTCTCATTAACTAAGTGATATATTTTTTTAACAATAGCTGAAAGGCCATTCCCTCGAGATGGACTTAAATGCTGTATCAAGCCTAATTCTGAAAAATAATTACTCATATTAAAAGTATTAATCTGCGCAGAAGTTTTATGATTAACGGCGGCTAAAACAATGGTTAGAAGTCCTCGAATAACTTTTGCATCGCTGTCAGCGCTAAATATAAAAGTGCCATTTGGTTGTTGTTTACCCACCAACCAGGCCTTGCTCTCACAACCAGAGATTAAGGTCTGCGCTGTTTTATCTTCTTCAGCTAAACCTAATTGCTTTTTTCCTAACATCATAATTTCACGATGTTTACTATCCCAACTTTTGGCTTTTGAAAATAAAGCTACAACATGTTTTTCGGTAAAATCATTGATGTTCTTTTCAGCCGTATTGATATCGGGAACATGATTATTTTTAGCCACAGTATTAATTGGGTTAATTAAATTAACATTACGAGGAGAGTCAGACATGTTAGAACTTAAATTTTTAAGCTCTTGCACTGTAAAGTCAATTTCTTCAAAACTATTATAAGCAGACAAAGATAAGCGTATACAACCATCTAGCTTTAAATATTGCATTAAAGGCATAGCGCAGTGATGACCCGCTCTAACCGCAATGCCTACACTGTCTAATGCGGTTGCAACATCATGATTATGTTGCCCTGCTAAGGTAAAAGAAAATACCGGAATATCGGGTATTTTCTCAACAATAAAGCTTAGTCCTTGCACCGTTGACAGTTGCTCAAAACAATAATTTTTTAATTCACTCTCGTAGTTGAATAAAGCAAGATGGCTGTACTTTTCAATAAACTCAATCGTAGCTCCCATAGCTACAACACCTGCAATATTGGGTGTGCCTGCTTCAAATTTATGGGGTAATTCATTAAACAAAGTTTTTTCGAAGCTAACGGTTTTTATCATTTCACCACCCGCTTGATACGGCTGCATATCATCAAGAAGTGCTTGTTTTGCATAAAGTACACCGACACCTGTTGGACCATACATTTTATGTGCAGAAAATACATAAAAGTCACAATCTAACTTAATAACATCTACCTTTAGATGAGCGATCGCCTGCGCACCATCAATTAAAGTTAAAGCTTCGTACTTTCGAGCAATACGTATAACCTTTTCTATCGGGTTAATTTTGCCGATAACATTGGATATATGAGCACAACATACAATTTTTGTTTGCTCGCCGATAACATGTTCAAGTTGTTCAGCATCAATTTGACCGGCAAGTGTTAAAGGTAATATTTTAATTTTAGCGCCAGTTTGTTCTGCAACTATTTGCCAAGGTACAATATTGGCGTGGTGTTCACTGTAACTCAATACTATTTCATCACCGGGTTTTAAGTTGGCTCTGCCCCAGCTATTGGCAACCAAATTAATGCTTTCAGTACTTCCTTTAGTCCAAATAATTTCTTTACTTGTTTTAGCATTAATAAAGTTTTTTACACTTTCACGCGCAGCTTCAAATGCTGACGTAGCTCTAGCGCTTACAGCATGTGAAGCTCTATGAACATTAGCATTGCTTGTTTGATAAAATTGGTTATGACTTTCGATAACACAACCAGGCTTTTGAGTAGTTGCAGCATTGTCAAAATACACTAATGGCTGTTCGTTCACTAAACTAGTTAACAGCGGAAATTGTTGACGAAAATCGATATAAGAAAAATTTTCCATAAATGTCATAATGATTTCATTAAGTTGCCACAATTATATCCTAACTTCTCACTAATAAAGTTAAAAACTATGCTTATTTAATCAAAAAATATTTGAGATATATGAGCAAAAAATAACATTTTGCACTATACCTTATAAGTGTAAATGGAGGAAAAATACTATGGCATTATTTTCATGGTTTATTACAAGAAAAAATCTTAACTCCGCCAAAAATAATCAAGCTACATTAAAACAAGAGCTTTTAATTTTTAATAACAACACTATGTGGCCTGTAGCTAAAGTTAGAAAGAATGTTGTCTTACACAAGCAAGAATATATCAGTTCAACTTTGCAGCAAGGAAATGAAGTTAAATCAAACTCACAGAAGGATTTTCAACACGACTTACTCAAACAGCAGGCAAGCTAAAATATAAAATTAAATACGAGGAAAAACTTAAGCATTAAAATTTAGCCAATGAATAATATGCAAATGTTTAATAAATTTAAACTATTCAAATATTCACATGGCTAAATTTTAATTAATCAAATAATGTTGTTTGCAACACTTCAATCGCGTCACTAAGCTCTCCCTGCTCGACTAAGTCTTGGCTAATATTATAATGGTAACTCGGCATCAAATATTGCCTTGGAGCTAATAGGAATATGCGTTCGTATATTTCTGGAAACGTTAATTCAAAGTATTCTAATTTTGTTCGTCGGGCAATGGGTTTAAATGCCTGTACATGACTTGAATAAAAACAAGTATCTGCCTCAAACACACCTACTTGATCGTTAAATTCTCTTGGCGTAGCCAATTGCCAACCGTTGTTTCCTTGAGATAAAATCGGTGTCGAATCTTTAATTAAATCGCGCCATGGTATTTGAGATAATATATGCTCTCGCAGAACTTTGCGGTTACCTTGATAATTTTTATCTAATATTACGAGGTTATGGGCAAATGGTGTTTCCTGTGCTTTTTGACATACTTGATGTTGTTTGGATAGAGGATACTCATCTAAAAAACCAATAAAGTGGCTGAGTTCATGAACCAAAACATCAATCGTATCATGTTGATCAAGATACATAATTCCGTTATCTACATTTGCTGCGCCTTGTTCAACAATTAAACCAATATAACGTGATGATACATCTTTTCGTGTAAGCCATACTCTTGCATTACAGTTAATGTGCTTTGATATTTCATTCTGACAATTTATTGTCTTTGATGGGATATATTTAGGTGGCGCTAAACAAATATACTCTGACAACCTATGTTGCTCAAAAGATGAAATTAAAGCGACAGCATGGCGCAAACCAGCTAAGTTCGTCGCAAATAATTGTACTTCAAATAAACAAGTGGCTGACGATGAACTGCTTCGAGTACCTATTTTTTTCTCTTCTAAAGTATCATTAAACACTGAATAATGTACAAGCTCACGATAGAAATCAGCATCAGTAGCTTTTGCTAATTGGCTTTTGTACTTATCAATAAAATTCAGATCACCTTGATGTAAAGCCAACTTATAAAGTAAGGCTAACGCGTTATCATTGGTTATTATCGGGAGGAGTAAGGGTTTAATCGCAAGATATTGCTGTGATTCAAAATAGATATTAGCTAACGCTAAACGCGCCTCACTATGTTTTTGTCTGATGGCAGTTTTAAACCAAATTACTGCTGAGCGTTTATTATTTCTACTCAGAAAATATTCACCCAACTGAAATGCGGTATTTGGGCTTTTATGCGCATGTAGTTGTGCTAAATGCACCCAAGCATTCTTATTACCCGCTGCTCGAAATTGGGCCAATCGCTCGTCAGTATTAGTTGCCGTAAAGACATGTAAATATTCTAGTATAGAAAGTTCTTGGCTCGTTATCTCAGCACTATTAAGTTTAACTGTGTAGGTAAAGATCAAAAAAAATAAGCTTAGTAATACCAATATTACTAAGCTTATTATCAGCTTTTTAAAAACATCCATAAATAACTAAAATTCAGTATTTAAAGTGCACTAGATTGTTGAATGGTTTGTCGCATAAGATCGAGTTCAAGCTTGGCATATCTATGCTCAACGAATTCATATACGTTAGTACTTAAAGCAAGTTTAAAAAAGTTAAGGGCTGCATAATTATCACCTTGCATTTGGCTGTACTTGCCTAAATAAAAGTACGCTTCACATAAGCGCTCTGTTAAGCCTACATTTGAATTAACATTATCCGCTAAAAGACTAATAAAAGTATTTTGGCTCATCTCACCTAAATAAAGCTTAATAACATTTTTAGCCCAAACGCTTTCGCTTATTAATTCAGCATTTAAGCGTAAGTCGCTCGTCGCTTTTTCTTTATTTATTTCTAGATCTGACAAGTATTGCCATAACACACGGTAAGGATCATTTTGTTGGTATTGCCTAAATGTTTCAAAGTCAGCAGACGCTAAATTAGGACGGCCTCCATAATAAAGTGCAATTCCACGGTTTAAAAAAGCAAACTCATGATCAGGCGCCAATTCTATAGCTGAGTCAAAAGCATCGTATGCTTGATTAAATTCTTGAAGCTGTGTGAAGTGAATTCCTAAGAAGTTATAAGCGTCAACCATATCAGGCTTTAAGGATAAAGCTTGATTAAAGTCAAAACGCGCTAAGGCACGTAACCCTACTTTGTCATATTCAACACCACGTTGATAATACAACTCTGCACGTTGTCCGTCGCTAATTTCCGCTCGCAGCAACACTTGTGTTAATCGAGCTAAAGCGATTTCATTTTTATAGCTAATCTCAATAGGCTCAGCAATGATCAGATCACCGATTGCCGATTGCGGATTAGTGTTTGTAGAACAAGCTTGAGTGATCAATAAGCCTGAAACAAGTAATACTTTGGAAAATAAAGTTTTTGAAAATTGAATATTAGGAAGTAAGCGCACGAAAAACAGAACCCTAGAAAGAATTTATGCTAATGAGTATATAAAAAAGGGAGCAATTAAGCTCCCTTTTTGTTTATTAGATATTAGCAGAAATAAATTCGATTTCCGCTGTACCTATTTATGGTATTAAGTTTACTCAGCTGAGTCAGCTTCAGGTGCTGCTGCTGGCTTTTCTACCGCTTCTTTCATACTTAAACGTACGCGACCTTGACGGTCAACTTCGAGTACTTTAACTACTACATCTTGACCTTCTGTTAACACGTCGCTTACTGCATTAACACGTTCTTCAGAGATTTGAGAGATATGTACTAAACCATCTTTACCAGGTAATACGTTAACAAAAGCACCGAAATCAACGATACGTACTACTTTACCCGTGTAAACAGTACCCACTTCAATTTCAGCCGTTAGTGCAGTAATACGTGCAATGGCATCTTTAGCTTGTTCGCCATCAGTTGCTGCAATTCTTACTGTACCGTCGTCTTCAATTTCAATTGTAGTACCCGTTTCTTCGGTTAATTGACGAATAGTTGCGCCGCCTTTACCAATGATGTCACGGATTTTATCTTGTGGCACTTTCATTGTGTGGATACGTGGAGCAAATTCAGAGATATCGTTACGATGTCCGCCAATAGCTTCGTCCATTACACTTAAGATATGCGTACGTGCAGCTTTTGCTTGGTTTAAAGCAAGTTGCATAATTTCTTGTGTAATACCTTCAATTTTAATATCCATTTGAAGTGCAGTAATACCACCCGTAGTACCGGCTACTTTAAAGTCCATGTCGCCTAAGTGATCTTCGTCACCTAAGATATCTGAAAGAACAACAAAGTTGTCGCCTTCTTTAACAAGACCCATAGCAATACCAGCAACTGAAGCTTTAATTGGTACACCAGCATCCATAAGTGCTAATGAAGTACCACATACTGAAGCCATTGAAGATGAACCATTTGATTCAGTAATCTCAGAAACTACACGAACTGCATATGGGAATTCTTCAGCTGATGGCATAACAGCCAACATGCCACGCTTTGCAAGACGGCCATGGCCAATCTCACGACGCTTTGGAGAACCAACAAAACCAGTTTCACCAACACAGTATGGAGGAAAGTTGTAATGCAACATGAAGTTGTCTGTTTTCTCACCCATGATAGTATCAAGGCGTTGAGCGTCACGTTGTGTGCCAAGTGTAGCAGTAACAAGTGCTTGAGTTTCACCACGTGTAAATACAGCAGAACCATGAGTACGAGGTAATACGCCTGTCATAACATCTAACGCGCGAATCATTTCTGGATCACGGCCATCAATACGCGGAGAACCTTGAGTGATACGACCACGAACAACTGTTTTTTCTAAGTCGTGGAATAAATCTTTTACTTCTTGAACGTCAACTTCAGCGTCGGCTTCAAGTAATTGCTCAACAACAGCGTTGCGAATTTCAGCAATTTTTTCATAACGAACAGCTTTTTCAGTAATTTGGTAAGCTTCGTTAACTTGTGCTTCTGAAAGTTCAGCAATTTTAGCAATTAAATCAGCATTTTTAACTGGAGCAGTCCATTCCCATTTAGGGTTGTTAACTTCTGCAGCCATTTCTTTAATTGCAGTAATCGCTGTTTGCATTTGCTCATGACCGTATACAACAGCACCAAGCATAACTTCTTCAGATAATACGTCAGCTTCAGACTCAACCATTAATACGGCTGAATCTGTACCTGAAACAACTAAGTCTAGTTGTGAAGTAGCTAACTCAGATTGTAACGGGTTAAGAATATATTTGCCGTCAGTATAACCAACACGCGCTGCACCAACAGGACCACTAAAAGGCATACCTGAAATAGCTAATGCTGCAGAAGTACCTAATAAAGAAATAATATCTGGGGCAATTTCTGGGTTAGCAGAAACTACAGTAATAATAACTTGAACTTCGTTTGTAAACCCTTCAGGGAATAATGGACGAATTGGACGGTCAATTAAACGCGCGATTAATGTTTCTTCTTCTGAAGGACGACCTTCACGTTTGAAGAAACCACCTGGGATTTTACCTGCAGCGTAAGTACGCTCTTGGTAGTTAACCGTTAATGGGAAAAAGTCTTGACCTGGCTTAGCTTCTTTTTTACCTACAACAGAGACTAATACAGAAGTATCGTCCATGCTTGCCATAACGGCACAAGAGGCTTGACGAGCAATAACACCCGTTTCAAGAGTAACGGTATGTTGACCGAACTCAAATGATTTAGTAACTGGTTTGAACATATTATTAGTTCCTTAAATATTTTTGATTTTAATCAATCTGTACAATTATTTATTCACTTAGTTAATCATTTGATATTAAGGCGTTACCGATAAGTTACGCACCAAGTTGAACAAAAAATTATACAGTTTGATTGATTAGTTTTTTGCAAATACAAAATTTGCAGGCACATTATACTGAACAGTTATATTTTTACTAGCATCAAAGGCAAAATGTTATGGTTAAAGGTGTAAAAACAGACGGTTTTTTATTAATATTTTCAAATTACACAAATTGAAAATATATGCAGCTATTATTGGGATAATTTATTACCACTGAGATAGTTTTTTAAATAATACAATAGCAAAACGTCAAAGCCTTCGGCTTTACAGTTATTTAATAAGTGAAGTTATTCTTAGCGGATAGTGTGTTGAACATAAAATTTGGTTGCTAGTTTATTAATCAAGGATATTACAATTAAAGCCCTACTTTACATCAGATAAAGTATTAATCATCGGGTAATAACTACAGATTTATTAGCATTAGAAAACACAATACATTAGTGCAAGTATTATATCAGAACGGCTTAATCAAACTGCAGTGTCGAGAGCATACGCTCTTAATAGAAAACAGCTTTATATGCTCTTTCGAACTAGTCACTTTAAAATACGATATACAAAGCAATAAAAAAGGAGCCGTTAAGCTCCTTTGAATATTCTTTATTTAAATCTAGTCTTAACGACGTAGACCTAATTTACCGATTAAAGCAGTGTAACGTTCAACGTTTTTGCCTTTTAAGTAATCAAGTAATTTACGACGTTGGCTTACCATACGTAATAGACCACGACGTGAGTGATGATCATGGATGTGCTGTTTAAAGTGACCTTGTAAGTGGTTGATTTGTGTAGTTAACAAAGCAACTTGAACTTCTGGAGAACCAGTGTCACCTTCAGCTTGTGCGTATTCTGCAACGATAGCAGCTTTTTCAGCAGCATTTAAAGACATAATATTTACCTTAATTTTAGTGTTTTAAAAATCGCGTCGAGCCGAACACTAAATCAGCAAGACGTTCTAAGAGCGCGTATTCTATCAGCAATAACCCGAAATGCAACTTTTACTGATATTACAAGTATTTCTCTAATTAACAACAGTAATTCGTTTAGGGGCAACTAAACCATCATCGTCAATTTCGCCAACACCGATAAACTCACCGGTATCAACATCATCACCGATAAACACTTGTACTAAACCATCACTGGGTCCGTTCGAGCACTGAACAGGATTACCGTGTCGTAAGAAGTTAGCCGACATATCATCAACAAAAACGACAGGTATACCATCACATGCTGTCGTCATAGGTAATAGTAATGGATCTAAATACACCGACGGTTGAACATCTTCAGCTTGTGCTTGTTCAAGCAAAGCTTCTAACTCGGCCATTGTTACCATACGCTCGGTCGGGTAATTTCCTACCGCACTTCTACGAAGTTGGGCAACATGAGCGCCACAACCTAAAAGCTCACCTAAATCATCGATAATCGTACGGATATATGTGCCTTTAGATACATGAATATCTAAATCGACTTCATCACCTTCAAAGCGCAATAAATCTAATCTAAATACCGTAATATCACGAGATTCTCGTGGTACTTCAATGCCTTCACGTGCATATTTATATAAAGGTTGTCCTTGATATTTTAATGCAGAATACATTGATGGAATTTGTTGGGTTGTGCCACGAAATGAATCTATTGCTATTGCTAATTGCTCAGCACTAACGTCTACCGGTTTCTCGCTAACGACTTCACCATCGGCATCACTGGTTGTCGTACGGACGCCTAATTTCGCAGTTACTTGATATGTTTTATCGGTATCAAGCAAGAACTGGGAAAACTTAGTCCCCTCACCTAAACATATTGGTAACATGCCAGTAGCTAGAGGATCTAAGGCGCCGGTATGCCCTGCTTTTTGAGCAAAGTAAATATGCTTTACTCGCTGCAGTGCATTATTAGATGACATATCGTAAGGCTTGTCGAGTAACAAAACACCGTTAATTGCACGGCCTTTTCTTTTCTTAGCCATTATTATTCACTCTCTGGCTTTTGTGTTTCGTCGATTTCGCCTTCGTGATTTTTCATATCTTCAGCGACGGCTTTATCTACTAAGTTACCCATACGAACACCTTCAACCATAGAGCTATCATAGATAAATCTAAGCTCTGGCATAATGCGCGCTTTAATACGTTTAGCTAACAAAGTGCGAATGTAACTTGAAGCTTCATTTAATACCTCAAGTGAAACATCAACGTTTTGTCCTTCTAACGTAAAGAAGGTAACAAATATTTTTGCATAAGCTAAATCACGGGTAATTTCTACTGCATTAACCGTTACCATACCTAAACGTGGATCTTTGACTTCGCGTTGAATAATCATCGCAATTTCTTTTTGAATTTCTTGTGCAACTCGATCAGTTCGAGCAAATTCTCTGGCCATAATTAATTCCTAAGACCTAATTATATTTAACTCGGTACGAATGTAATCACCATACACTTTAAATATTAGGTATATTTTTCAAATGAAAATGGAGGCTAAGCCCCCATTTTAACTAAACCATGAAAACTAAACGCGATTAAAGTGTGCGTTTAATCTCAACCGTTTCAAATACTTCAATTTGGTCACCAACGCGAACGTCGTTGTAGTTCTTAACACCGATACCACACTCAGTAGCGTTACGAACTTCTTGCACGTCATCTTTAAAGCGACGTAAAGATTCTAACTCACCTTCGTAAATAACTACGTTATCACGTAGTACACGAATTGGTGCTGAACGTTTAATAATACCTTCAGTAACCATACAACCAGCAATTGCGCCAATCTTAGGAGACTTAAATACATCACGAACTTGTGCTAAACCAATGATTTCTTGTTTAAACTCAGGAGCAAGCATACCGCTCATTGCCGATTTAACTTCTTCAATTAAAGCGTAAATAACACTGTAGTAACGTAAATCGATTTTCTCAGCGTCAATCACTTTGCGTGCTGTAGCATCGGCACGAACGTTGAAACCAACCATAATCGCATTAGACGCTGCAGCAAGAGTTGCATCAGTTTCAGTAATTGCACCAACACCACTACCGATAATACGTACTTTAACTTCGTCGGTAGAAAGTTTAGTTAGTGAATCAGAAATCGCTTCAAGTGAACCTTGTACATCAGACTTAAGTACCACGTTAACTTCAGAAACTTCACCTGTAGCCATGTTAGCAAACATGTTTTCAAGTTTAGATTTCTGTTGGCGTGCAAGTTTAACATCACGGAACTTGCCTTGACGGAATAAAGCAACTTCACGCGCTTTCTTCTCATCTTTAACAACTGTTGCTTCGTCACCAGATTGTGGAACACCACTTAAACCAATAATTTCTACTGGGATAGATGGGCCTGCCGATTGAATCGTTTTGCCGTTTTCATCACGCATAGCACGAACACGACCATATTCTAAACCACACAGAACGATATCGCCTTGGTTCAATGTACCTTCTTGAACAAGTATAGTCGCTACCGGACCACGACCTTTATCAAGTTTTGACTCTACTACAACACCGTTAGCCATTTTATCAACTACAGCGGTTAGCTCTAATACTTCAGATTGAAGTAATATCGCGTCAAGTAATTCGTCAATGCCTAAACCTGTTTTAGCTGATACGTGACAGAATTGAACGTCGCCGCCCCACTCTTCAGATAGTACATCGTGTTGTGAAAGTTCACTTTTAACACGCTCTGGGTCTGCACCCTCTTTATCCATTTTGTTAACCGCGATAATAATTGGTGCTTCAGATGCTTTAGCATGCTGAATAGCTTCAATTGTTTGTGGCATTACGCCATCATCTGCGGCTACAACAATAATGACGATATCTGTAGCTTTAGCACCACGTGAACGCATAGCAGTAAACGCTGCGTGACCAGGAGTATCTAGGAATGTGATCATTCCGTGCCCTGTTTCTACATGGTATGCACCAATATGCTGAGTAATACCACCCGCTTCGCCAGCGGCAACTTTTGCTTCACGAATGTGATCAAGTAACGATGTTTTACCGTGGTCAACATGACCCATGATAGTAACAACCGGAGCACGTGTAATCGCTTCACCTGAATGATCACGATCTGAAAGTACCGCTTCTTCAAGGGCATTCTCTTTTACTAACACTACTTCACGGCCCATTTCTTCAGCAACTAGGGCCGCTGTTTCTTGGTCGATTACTTGGTTAATGGTTGCCATAGCACCCATTTTAAACATAGCTTTAACAACTTCAGCGCCTTTAACAGACATTTTGTTTGCTAATTCAGCTACCGAAATAGTTTCACCAATGCGTACTTCGTTAAGTTTAATTTCTACAGGTTTAGTAAAACCATGTTTTAAACTTTGCGGTGAAGAAAGACTTAACTTGCCTTTACCTCTAGCATTACGACCGCCGCGGTTGTTTCTGTCTTGGCCAGCTGGTTTTTTCTTCTTACGTCGACGACCACTTTCGTCAGCAGAGTCACTTTTATCTTCAGCTTCTTGTGCGTATTTAGAAGAAGTTAAATGTACAACTTCTTTTTCCTTCGCTTTACGTTCAGCTTCTTGCTCTTTCCAACGTGCTTCGTTTTCTTCTGCAAGCTTACGTGCAACTTCTGCAGACAAGCGTGCTTCTTCTTCCGCTTTCGCGGTTAATTCAGCTTCTTGTTGTAAACGTAATTTTTTAGCTTCTTCCGTTTCAGCAACTACTGGTGCAGGCTTAGGCGCCTCTTCAATATTTTTTGCTTTCGCGATAGCAGCTTGTTTAGCTTTAGCTTCTGCTTCAAGTTTTGCTTCAGCTTTTGCTGCGGCTTCAACTTCAGCTTTTGCTGCAGCGGCAGCGGCAGCATTTACAGCTTCTTTAGCATCTGCTTCAGCTTTTGCTGCAGCATCAATTTCTGCTTGAACACGTGCTTCTTCAGCCGCTTTTGCTTCAAGTTCAGCTTGTTGTTGCTCTTCTAAATCGCTACGTTTTACATAAGTGCGTTTCTTACGTACTTCTACTTGAACTGATTTAGCTTTGCTACCGTGACCTAAAACTAAAGTAGACTTTTTCTTACGGCTTAATGTCATTTTACTTGGGTTAGCCGTTGAGTCATCACCGTGTTGCTTTTTCAAATAATCAAGTAGGTTTTCTTTTTCTTCTTGCGAAACAGAATCGGTTGCCGATTTGCTCACACCTGAGTCAGCCAATTGGCTCACTAAGCGATCCACCGGTGTACCGATCTCTTTGGCAAGTTGTTCTACTGTTACGTTTGCCATCTATATAATTCTCCCGATGCGTTATTCTTCGTTAAACCAACAAATATTACGTGCAGCCATAATTAGCTCGCCCGCTTTGGTTTCATCTAATTCTTCAATGTCTGATATTTCATCAACGCCTTGTTCTGCAAGGTGTTCTAATGTAGTAATACCACGACTCGCTAATACAAACGCTAAATGGCGTTCTAAGCCAGGAAGGTTTAATAAATCTTCTGCAGGCTCTGCACCTTCAAGTGTTTCTTCACTTGCTAATGCTTGAGTAGTAATTGCTGCTTTTGCACGCTCACGTAATTCTTCAACAATGTCTTCATCCATGCCGTCAATATCAAGCATTTCAGCAACAGGTACGTAAGCAATTTCTTCTAATGAAGTAAAACCTTCTTCGACTAACATCAGAGCAAAATCTTCATCAAGATCTAACTTGTCAGTGAATAATGTTAAAACTTTATCGTTTTCGGCTTGATGCTTTTCGTTCATGTCAGCAACAGTCATTACGTTTAATTCCCAGCCAGTTAACTGACTAGCTAAACGAATGTTTTGACCACTACGACCAATCGCCATGGCTAAGTTGCCTTCTTCAACAGCGATATCCATCGTGTTCTTGTCTTCGTCAACAATAATAGAAGCAACTTCAGCTGGTGCCATAGCATTGATAACGTATTGTGCTGGGTTGTCATCATATAAAACGATATCAACACGCTCACCGCCTAACTCACCAGAAACGGCTTGAACACGTGAACCGCGCATACCAACACAAGCACCTACTGGGTCGATACGTTTGTCGTTACTTTTTACAGAAATTTTTGCACGAGAACCAGGATCGCGAGCTGCGCCCTTAATCTCAAGCATTTCTTCACCAATTTCTGGTACTTCAACACGGAAAAGTTCAATTAACATTTCAGGTTTAGTACGGCTAACAAATAATTGTGCGCCACGTGCTTCTGGTTTAATTTCATATAGCAAACCACGAACACGATCACCTGGACGGAAGCTTTCACGTGGTAACATGTCATCACGATAAATTATTGCTTCGGCATTATTACCTAAATCTAAAATAACGCTGTCACGGCTTGCTTTTTTCACGACACCTGTGATGATTTCACCAACTTGTTCTTGGTAAGCATCAACAATAAGTCCGCGTTCAGCTTCGCGAATTTTTTGCACAATAACTTGTTTTGCCGTTTGTGTTGTAACACGATCAAACTTAACTGATTCAATTTGATCTTCAACATAATCACCAACTTTTAAATCGGCATCTTCATATTGCGCCGCTGCTAAGCTTATTTCAGCATACGGATTTTCCATTGGTGTTTCGCTTTCATCAACAACTAACCAACGACGGAAAGTGTCAAACTCACCCGATGCGCGGTCAATACTTACACGAACTAAAATCTCACCTTCATATTTCTTTTTTGTTGCTGTTTCTAAAGCGGTTTCCATCGCTTCAAAAATGCTTTCTCGTGGTAATGCTTTTTCATTAGAAACAGCATCTACGACCAGTAATATTTCCTTACTCATGCTAGTTAGCCTTTCTCATTATTATAAATTATTTATTGTGGTTATAAACAAGGTGAGCCTTGTCTACGTTACTAATAACAAGTTCATATTCCTCGTTATCAACCATTACAATTAAACTATCGTTCTCTACGGCAACCAATTTACCTTTAAATTTACGACGACCGTTTAATGGCATTGAAATTTTAGCTTCAACCGTTTCACCCACAACCGCTTCAAACTGCGATTTTTCAAAAAGAGGACGATCAAGCCCTGGTGATGAAACTTCTAAGCTATATTCACTACTAATTGGGTCTTCTACATCTAGAATAGCCCCTACTTGACGACTTACTTCAGCGCAGTCATCAACATCGATACCATTTTCATGGTCGATAAATAATCTTAAAACCGAATGGTTGCCAGCACTGATAAATTCAACGCCTAATAATTCCTTACCCGTTTCTTCAACGGCAGGACGTAACATTTCGGTTAATTTGTGTTCAAATTTAGCCAATCACTTTTCTCCAATTTGGAAGAGTTCAGAAACAAAAAAAGGGCATAAAGCCCAGCGATACACCTTGCTGCTATTGCACCTTTTACAAAGTTAAGATACAAAAAAGCCCCAATACGCGGGGCTTATTCACTGAACCCACGATGTAAACCAAGTAATAACGTTCTTGGTTCTGTATAACAATATCTTAGATGTATATCTACCTTCGATAAAATCTATTCAGTGAAATATTGCTACATTCAAGCTGCGCAAATTATATAGAGTTGCTGCTTATATGGCAAGCTAATTTTCGTAGTGATTTAGGCTTGTGATTATAATATTGTCGACCTTATTAGAAAAGAATAGTTACTATTTATGCTAACATTACTATAATAATTATTGTGGCATTATCAGATAGTTAGTAAATTAGTCTAATTTATGATAAAAGTTGCTACAGTTGATATCTTGCAATCTTAATTAAGTATATAAAGGCACTTTGAAATTATATGTATACATATTCTCGTTTATTCATCAGAAACTTGTTTATTGCGATAGGCTTTTGTGCCTGTGTATCCCTAGCTAGCATTCTTAGTTTAGCTACACATATTGAAGAACAGCAAACTCAACATCAAGCAACCTTGCTAAAATTAGATAAGCAAATAGATTTTGGAAGTACAGAAGTACTGGCGAAGCAACTCGCTAATATTAATCAGTATCAATACATTAATATTATCAATATAGAAGGTGATGTTATTGTTAATGAACAACGTAAACCTACTTTTATTGACGAATATTTATTAGCTCCTAAAAGTCAAATTAAACTAACTAATTCAGATTTAATTATTCAGTTTCAATTAGCTGCACACACACAATTAAAATCTTTACAATTAACGCTCGTCAATGTATTCATTATTTCATTGTCTTTTGCTGTGCTTTTGATGCCGTTAATTATTGCAAGATCACGTAAGTTTGCTAAGAAAATTGATCAACAAGTCACACGTGAACTCGCATTTATTATTGCTGAAAAAGAAAGTCCTCTGACCGCAAATAGAAATGATACAAGCTTACCTGAAATTGAAAAAAGCTTAATTGATTTAAGAACGCTCATTGCCAATAAAATTACCGCAACAACATTGCTAGAGAAAGACGCTTATATTGAGCCAGTAACGAAATTAGAAAACCGCAATCGTTTTGTGCAGTTTTTTGAAAATGCTAATAGCCGTTCAAACTTTGGCGTTTTATCTATTACTCGCTGTTCAGAGTTACAAACAATTAACCAAATACATGGTTATCATGAGGGTGATAATTATATTCGCAAAGTTTCCGAGATTATGAAAAATGCGGTCAGTCGATATAAAGGTGCACAAGTTTTTAGATTGAACAGTTCTGATTTTGCAACATTACTTCCAAATGTTAATTTAAAAGGTGCTGAATCATTTGCGACTGAATTAACCAGTAACTTTAATAAATATCAACAAGCATCAGACTTAGACTCTGTCGGTTATACAGGCTTAGTTTACTTTGATAATGATAAACCACTAGGTGAATTATTAGCATTAGCCGACACCGGCATTAGTGTTGCTCAAACACAAAAAGTAAATGCTTGGTATGCTCAAACAGATACCAGCATTATTGACAACAGTAGTGCAAGTTATGGTAATCAAAATTGGCGTCAAGAAATTGATAGTGTAATTGCCAACCAACGTGTTAATTTGCTAGTTCAACCAATAAAGCCTAGCAGCCCTAATAACCGAGTATACGGTGAAATTTTAACGCGCTTTTTAAACAGTAATGAAGATATATTACCCACAGCTTCTTTTATAGCGATGGCAGAAAAGCTTGATAAAATAGTCGCGGTCGATCAAATGATCATTGAAGCGGCAATTAAAGAAATCTCTAATCGTAATATGCAAGATAACTTCTTTGGTATTAATGTTAGTTCACGCTCAATAAACGATGGTCATTTTTTAATTTGGCTTGAAAGAAGGTTATTACGCGACACGATTATTGCATCAAAACTTGTTTTTGAAATTACCGAAAGTGGTTTACAGCATAACATCAAAGCAAGTAAAAACTTTATTGATATGGTGCACAGAGTGGGTGCAAGAATTACTGTCGAACGTTTTGGTATTGGCTTAACTTCGTTTAAGTTTTTTAGAGATTTAAAGCCTGACTTTATTAAAATGGATAGCACTTATACTCGAGACATTGACGAAGATAAAAACAATCAATACTTTATGCGTTTAATGGTAGATTTAGCGCATAGATTAAGTATTAGCGTGCTAGCTGAAAGTGTTGAAAGCCAAGAAGAGAAGTTCATGCTTGAAAAGCTCTTTGTTGATGGTTGTCAGGGATTTTATATTGGTAAACCACGAACTATATCGTCATCTTAACTGCGAAGCATTGATCCTTAAGCCACTAAAATATAGTGGCTTTTTTATTGCTTCTTATAGAAACATATACACCAATGTTGTCTCAATTGTTCAACTTTACATCGATTTTATAAACACATTTCAATCAACCGACATTTAAAATTAATAACCTTACAGTTCATCTGTTGTTTATTGCTTGATAAACACGGATAATAGTGCCAATTTTCACGGTAAAATAATAAGCGAATGACTGATTATCTCTTGCTACTTGTTGGCACAGTATTAGTAAATAACTTTGTTTTAGTTAAGTTTCTAGGCTTATGCCCTTTTATGGGTGTATCTTCCAGAACAGAAACGGCTATCGGCATGTCGTTTGCGACTACCTTTGTTATGACACTAGCTTCACTGCTAAGCTATATCGTTAATAGTTATGTTCTAGCACCTTTAGGCCTAGAATATTTAACTACCATGACCTTTATTTTAGTGATTGCTGTTGTTGTGCAATTTACCGAAATGGTGGTACATAAAACCAGTGCTAATTTATATCGCTTATTAGGTATTTTCTTACCACTTATTACGACTAACTGTGCCGTACTCGGTGTAGCTTTATTAAACTTTCAAGAACAACACAACTTTTTCGAGTCAATTATATATGGCTTCGGCGCTGCAGTTGGTTTTTCACTAGTGTTAATCATGTTTTCAGCTATGCGTGAAAAACTAGCTAATGCTGACGTGCCCGCCCCATTTAAAGGTTCAGCTATTGCAATGATCACGGCAGGATTAATGTCTTTAGCCTTTATGGGCTTTACTGGTTTGGTTAAAGTTTAATGAGCACTCTTATCGCAATATTAGTCGTTGGTGTACTTGCTGCTTTATTTGGAGCCCTGCTCGGTTACGCCTCTGTACAATTTAAAGTTATTGGTGATCCACTTGCAGAGCAACTAGATGCCTTACTACCACAAACTCAATGTGGCCAATGTGGCTATCCGGGTTGTAAGCCTTATGCAGAAGCGGTTGCTAATGGCGAAGCTATCAATAAATGTGCCCCTGGCGGTGAAGACACCATTAAAAAAATAGCTGATTTAATGGGCGTTGAAGTACAACCATTAGATGGTAATCATGAAACCGATAATACACCGAAAGTTGCTTTTATCATTGAAGAGGACTGCATAGGTTGTACTAAATGCATTCAAGCCTGCCCTGTTGATGCCATTATCGGTACGACAAAGCAAATGCATACAATAATAGCTGACGAATGTACTGGCTGTGACTTATGTGTTGCACCTTGTCCGGTTGATTGTATTGAGATGATCCCATTAGCCACAACAACACAAAACTGGCAATGGGATTTAAATAGTATTCCTGTTGTACAAATAGATTAAAAAGAGGTTTTGGTGGAATCGGTAATTGAACGTATAAAAAAAGGAAATTTTTCGCATTTTCACGGTGGTATTCACCCGCCTGAGCAAAAATTTCTTACCAGCACTAAACCTATTGCCAGTGCACAAATACCTGAGCAGCTAATAATTCCGCTACGCCAACATATTGGTCAAGCCGGCAAATTAATTATTAGTGTTGGTGACAAGGTACTTAAAGGACAAGCTCTCACGACTATAGATACCCCAATGTCGTTGCCTGTTCATGCACCAACAAGTGGTACAATTACTGATATCAAATTAATGCCGATACCTCACCCATCAGGGTTGAGCGAAGCTTGTGTAATATTAACTCCTGACGGTGACGACACATGGCAGCCGCGTAAAATATGTCCTGACTATAAGTTATTAAGCAAAGAAAATATTTTAGATAAAATTGCGAATGCTGGTATTGCTGGAATGGGCGGCGCTGGATTTCCTACCAAAGTAAAAGTAAGTACACTCTCAAAGATTGAATATTTAATTATTAATGCTGCTGAGTGTGAACCCTATATCACCGCTGATGATTTATTAATTCAAGAGCATAGCCCAACCATTTTAGATGGTATAAAAATAATCGACCATTTATTGTCACCAACAAACATTCTTATTGGTATTGAAGACAATAAACCCAAAGCAATTGACGCTTTAATGAAAGCTACCGCCGATATTGACCACCTTCAAGTTTGTGTTATTCCAACAAAATATCCGAGTGGCGGTGAAAAACAGCTGATTCAGATATTAACTGGGCAAGAAGTACCTTCAGGTGTTTTACCTAGCTCTTTAGGTATTATTATGCAAAACATTGGCACTTGTTTTGCCATTGCTGATGCTGTCATTAATGATACTCCTCTTATAAAGCGTGTAGTGACTATAAGCGGGCAAGCACTGGAGAAACCTCAAAATATCTGGGCATTAATTGGTACACCTGTCGGCTTTTTAACAAAGCATTGTGGTTATCAAAATAATGAAAAGCAGCATTTAATTATGGGTGGCCCTATGATGGGCTTTAGTTTACCCACAGATCAAATACCAGTCATAAAAAGCACTAACTGCATTTTAGCGCCGAGTGAAATTGAAATAGCTTCACCTTTTTCCTCTACCAGTAGTAAAGAAGTAGAATGTATTCGTTGCGGACAATGTGCTGATGTATGCCCTGCACAATTACTGCCTCAAGAATTACAGTGGAGTGCAAAAGCAAAAGATCAAGCTCAACTGGCCAAACTTAATTTATTTGATTGCATTGAATGTGGTGCTTGCGCTTATGTATGCCCTAGCCAAATTCCTTTAGTGCATTATTACCGTGTCGCCAAAGCTGAAATTCGTCAACAAAAGTTACTTGATATAAAAGCTGAAAAAGCCAAAGTAAGGTTTGAAGCACGAAAACTAAGACTGGAGCGTGAGAAAATTGCCCGCGCCGAAAAACACAAAAAAGCAGCAGAAGCTCGCAAAGCTAGAATGAACTCTGGCACAGCAGCAGCTAAATCTGAAAAATCCGCAGTTGCCGATGCTCTCGCACGTGTAAAAGCTAAAAAAGCACAAGCTAATAAAGCGATAGCTAGTTCAGATAACAACAAAGAAAACCCAGCAACAGAGCAAGTTGACTCAGGTAAAAGCCAAGTAGCAAATGCCATTGCTCGAGCAAAATCGAAAAAACTAGCTCAGCAAGAACAAGCGCAGTTAGACGCTATAGATACGCAACAAGACAACGAATCTCCAAGTTCACTAGCAACTAAACAAATCGAGCCTGTTGTAATAGATAAAAAAGCAAAAGTAGCCGCTGCTATTGCAAAAGCGAAAGCAAAGAAACGTCAAAAAGAAACAACAGCGAATAATACTGATAGTAATAGTGAAAGCGAAAGGAATGATTCAGCTACTACTCAAAGTACATCAAATAAAGCGGATCATGAAACAATAGATACCGCAGTAACAGAATCGGTTAATGCACCTGAAAGTGCTAACAAAACGCTAGATAAAAAAGCAAAAGTAGCTGCAGCTATTGCAAAAGCGAAGGCGAAGAAACGTCAAAAAGAAACAACAGCGAATAATACTGATAGTGATACTGATACTAATAGTGAAAGTAATAGTGAAAGCGAAAGTAATGATTCAGCTACTATTCAAAGTACATCAAATAAAGCGGAACATGAAACAATAGATACCGCAGTAACAGAATCGGTTAATGCACCTGAGAGTGCTAACAAAGCGCTAGATAAAAAAGCTAAAATCGCGGCGGCAATTGCAAAAGCTAAGTCAAAAGCTAAGTCAAAAGCTAAAGCTAAATCAGCTATAAAATCAGAGTCTGACGCAAGTTTACAAAATGTTGAGACATCAACAACAAAGATAGAACCAAGCCAAGAGCCAATGAAAAACGCTGAAATTGAGCATGAAACTAGCGACGTTCAATCAAAAGTTAACAATAATACAGCTGATATAGATAGAAAAGCTAAGATAGCCGCCGCAATAGCTAAAGCTAAAGCCAAAAAACTGGCTAATAATACGCAAAAATCTTCAAGCGAATCTTCTAAGCAAAAGCTACAACAACCAGAGCATTCAGAAATTGTTGAGGCAAAAGCCAAAAACCTTGAAGCTGAAAACAAAAAAGCGCGCGTTGCTGCTGCAGTCGCTAAAGCGAAAGCAAAAAAGCTGGCTGCTTCAGCCAATAAATCAACCCATTCAGAGTAAATTAGCACCATGGCATTTTGGATAGCAAGTTCTCCACATAATCATCAACAAAGCGAAACCTCGGCCCTGATGAGGCTCGTTATATATGCCACAATTCCGGGTATATTGGCTCAATGGTACTTTTTTGGTTGGGGGAATTTAATCCATATAGCTTTAGCTGTTACCACTGCAATCGTCGCCGAATTTACTGTTTTGTCTCTTCGTGATAAAAAAATCACATCACAGTTATTTGATGGTAGCGCGATATTAACCGCCGTATTACTTGGCATTAGTTTACCTGCTCTAGCACCGTGGTGGATAACCATTATTGGTAGCATATTTGCTATCGCAGTCGTTAAACAGCTTTACGGTGGTTTGGGCCATAACCCTTTTAATCCTGCGATGGCAGCGTATGTCATGTTGTTAATTTCATTCCCTGTACAAATGACCCAGTGGCAACCGCCATTGTCTTTGTTGGCTATGGACATACAATTTAATGACACACTTGCGGTTATTTTTTCTGGTTATACCCCTCAAGGTTACTCTGTAGAACAAATTCGTACCCATATCGACGGCTACACCATGGCAACACCTTTGGATACCGTGAAAACTAACCTTACCCTCGGTTTAACAGTCGCTGAAAGTATGAACTCACCCGTTATTGGCAAGCACTTTGGTTTAGGGTGGGAATGGATAAACGCAGGTTTTTTACTGGGTGGCTTATTTTTACTGTTCAAAAAAGCAATCCACTGGACCACACCATTTAGTTTCTTAATCAGTTTATTTGTTTGTAGTTTTATTGCTTTTATTATCAGCCCTGACAGCAGTACATCTACTATGTTTAACTGGTTTACCGGTGCAACAATGCTCGGCGCATTTTTCATTTTAACCGACCCTGTTTCAGGTGCAACCAGTGTAAAAGGTAGGTTAGTTTTCGGTGCGCTTGCTGGTTTATTAGTTTATTTAATTAGAAATTTTGGTGGTTACCCAGATGCAATAGCGTTCGCGGTATTATTATGTAATATGGCAGCCCCTTTAATCGACCAATACACTCGACCGCGTACCTACGGACATGATTTAGGAGCTAAAAAGTAATGTCTGAATTAACGCCAGCAATCAGTAAAAACTCACTAATATTAGCCTTATTTGCTATTTCTTGCACAGCGGCAGTCGCTATTGTACAACTGCTTACTGCTGATCGTATTGAACAACAAGCGCAACAAAAACTTATCAGGCAGTTAAATCAAGTCATTCAAAAAGATAATCACGACAATGAAATGTTTCTTGACTGTATTGTCGCGCCTGAAGATAACAATTCAGATTTACTCATCGATGTTATCTATCGCGCTAGGCTTAATAATGCTCCAACTGCCGCAGCAATAAAAACCGTTGCCCCTGATGGTTATAGTGGCAATATCGAATTGTTAATTGCTATTAATACCGACGGCAGTGTTAGTGGCGTTAGAACCCTAATGCATAAGGAAACACCCGGTTTAGGTGATAAAATAGAGCGTAGAAAAAGTGCTTGGATAGATAGTTTTTCAGGAAAAAAACTTCTCGACGACAACGATAGTCGCTGGGCTGTTATAAAAGATGGTGGTATGTTCGACCAATTTACTGGCGCAACTATAACCCCGAGAGCTGTAGTTAAAACGGTAAGAAAAACAATCGAATATTTTGAGAGTAATCAAGAGCGTATTTTTTCTACCGCCAGTAATTGTGGAGTTTACCCATGAAAATAAATCCAGAATATAAAGAACTCGCATGGCAAGGTTTATGGAAAAATAACCCAGGGCTTGTGCAGTTGCTTGGCCTTTGCCCTTTACTTGCTGTCACATCAACGGTTGTTAACGCCTTAGGCTTAGGCATAGCAACGCTGTTTGTGCTTATTTGTTCGAATGCTACCGTGTCTGCCATAAGACAATGGGTACCTAAAGAAATTCGTATTCCAATTTTCGTTCTTATTATTGCCACTTTTGTTACCTGTGTGCAATTACTCATGAACGCCTATACCTACGATTTATATCAATCGTTAGGTATATTCTTACCGCTTATTGTGACTAACTGCGCCATTATTGGTCGTGCCGAAGCCTACGCCTCTAAAAACCCGATCAAACAAGCAAGCTTCGATGGTTTAATGATGGGCCTTGGCTTCTTGGCAGTACTTCTGGTGCTTGGTGCGATACGTGAAATATTAGGCCAAGGAACATTATTTGATGGTGCAAACTTATTTCTTGGTGAATGGGCGACTCAACTTAAAATAGAAGTTTACCAGCTTGATAGCCAGTTTTTATTAGCCATACTTCCTCCGGGTGCTTTTATTACTATGGGCTTTTTAATTGCAGGTAAAAATGCTATTGATCAAAAAATAGCGCAAGCTAAACCTAAAAAATTAGAACAAGCCATTGAGCGTGTACGTGTAAACTTTGAAAGTTAACACGACATATTTACTTGAAACTTAAAGTATAAAGAATCAAAAAGCCTGATGAATAAAGATAAAAGAATAGAAATGCTAACTCGGTTAAGGGATAACAATCCAAACCCGACCACCGAGCTAAATTTTTCCAGCCCTTTTGAGCTTTTAATTGCGGTACTGTTATCGGCTCAATCAACCGACGTTGGAGTTAATAAGGCTACGGATAAATTATATCCTGTCGCTAATACCCCACAAGCTATACTTGACTTAGGCCTTGATGGCCTAAAATCTTATATTAAAACCATTGGCTTATTTAATACTAAAGCAGTAAACACGATTAAAACCTGTCAAATGTTAATAGATTTGCATGGCGGTGAAGTGCCTGAAAACAGAGCTGCGCTCGAAGCTCTGCCTGGTGTTGGTCGTAAAACGGCTAATGTCGTGTTAAATACCGCATTTGGTTGGCTAAAAGATAACGAAGGTAAATACTTTATTGCCGTTGATACCCATATTCAACGCGTAGCTAACCGCACAGGTTATGCTAAAGGTAAAACAGTTGAAGAAACCGAACAAAATATTGTTAAAAATACCCCAAGAAAAACTGAATTTTTCTTTAACTTGCACCACTGGTTAATACTGCACGGTCGCTATACTTGTGTAGCAAGAAAACCACGATGTGGCTCGTGTATTCTAGAAGACTTATGCGACTTTAAAGATAAAACTGAAGACTAATAGCTAACGCAAAAGTTTACGAAACATATTCATAAGCAATTAATAGCATTATCAATTGAACGTTAAAAGGATAAATCAACGATGAAATTTTTACACTCGATGGTTCGTGTTAACGACCTAGAAAAATCACTCGACTTTTATATTAAGCATTTAGGTTTAGTAGAAACTCGCCGTGTTGATATACCTGAAGGTAAATTTAGCTTAATATTTTTAGCAACTGAGCCAGGCGCGGCTGAAATAGAGCTTACCCACAATTGGGGATCGGAAGAAGAATATACTGTTGGCAGAAACTTTGGTCATTTAGCCTTTGAAGTTGACGATATTTATGCGTTATGTGAAAAGCTAATGGCTGCTGGTATTACCATCAATAGGCCTCCGCGTTGTGGCCATATGGCTTTTGTTAAATCGCCTGATAATATTTCCATTGAATTACTACAAAAAGGCGAAAAACTTGCGCCAAAAGAACCTTGGTTAAGCATGGAAAACACTGGTAGCTGGTAAGCTTAGTTGTTCTGTTTTAATAAGAAACAACGTTTACATTAACTTCTGTTATCTACTATCCTCTTGCACTAGCTCTCGTGAATTAAAGCCTGAACTATGATTTAGTTTAGGTTTTTAGTCATTTTATCTAGCCGTTTTTTGCTAATTATTATTTAATAAAAAAGAAAAGCTATATTTTTATCTCAAGTGTTGATTTTAAGTGCTTAATAAAAGCTTTACTGGCATTTGAGAGCGAATGACTCTTTTTCCAAGCTAAACTCAGTTTAAATTCAATGTTAGGTTCAAATGGAATTGAGGTCATCTGAGCTTCGTTTTGTAAAATACGCGACAAACATGTGGTTATTCCAACGTTATTACGCACTAATGATTTTTGTAATTCAATCAAGTTTGTTTCCATGCGTATATCGAGTTCAACTTGCTGCTGCTTAGCATATTGACTTACCACTTCACGTAAAAAATACCCTTGATGAAACAATACTAAAGGCTGTTGGCAAAATTTTGCGAGTGAAACCGTATTTGCTTTCGCCAATGGATGTAAGCTAGACATGCCTGCAACTATTTCTTGATTTATCAATTGTGTGTAACGCAGCTGCGAATGTTCTATATCGCCACGTATTAGCGCTAAATCTAATTCGCCATTCAGTAACATTTTCTCTAGCGCTGCTGTGCCTTGATCTATTAATTGAATTTTTATTTTTGGGTATTGTTGCTTAAACTCAGTTAATACTGTTGGGAAATAATAAGAGCCCATCATAGCTGAAACGCCAAAGCGAATAGCCCCTTGTTCAAGGTTTTTCAAATCTTCTAACGCTAACTCAACTTGGCCAACTTGGCTTAAGAGCTCAATGGCTAATTTATATAACACCTCGCCTTCTGCAGTTAATAAGGCATTTTTTTCTGCTCGATTTATTAGCTTGAGCCCAACTTCATGCTCTAGTTTTTGTATCGCAATGGTTAACGCTGGCTGAGCAATACCTATTTTTTCAGCTGTGCGAGTAAAGTTACCTAATTGGGCTAACTGGCAAAAATATTCAAGGCGTTTTAAGTTCATAGTAGCTCATCATAAATAAAATATATCAAACAAATAAAAACTATATATTATATTTATTTATCTATTAAAGGTAGAGTGAGATCATAATTTAAAAACACGACTAAATACTCACGCAACAAGGTATTCAAATGACAAAAACATTAGCCGCATTCAATTGGCAAGATCCTATGCTTTTAGATAATCAGCTCACTGAAGAAGAGCGTATGATCCGTGATACCGCTTATAACTATTGCCAAGAAAAATTGCTGTCACGGGTGCTTGAGGCTAATAGACATGAACATTTCGACCGTGAAATTATGCGAGAATTAGGTCAACTAGGCTTGTTAGGTGCCACGTTACCGGCTAAATATGGCTGCAGTGAAGTTAATTATGTTAGTTATGGCTTAATTGCACGTGAAGTAGAGCGAGTAGATAGTGGTTATCGTAGTGCAATGAGTGTGCAGTCATCATTAGTTATGCACCCCATTTATGCATACGGTACTGAAGAGCAACGTATGAAATATTTGCCTAAACTTGCTTCTGGTGAATGGGTTGGTTGTTTTGGTTTAACTGAACCAAACTCAGGTAGCGATCCGGCTTCTATGACCACTCATGCCAAGAAGGTCGAAGGTGGATATCGTATAACCGGCAATAAAATGTGGATCACCAATTCGCCCATTGCTGATGTTTTTGTAGTTTGGGCTAAGCTCGAAGGGAAAATTAGAGGCTTCGTACTAGAAAAAGGCATGACAGGCTTATCTGCCCCTAAAATTGAAGGTAAATTTTCTTTACGCGCTTCAGTAACTGGCGAAATCGTTATGGATAATGTATTTGTGCCAGATAAAAACATGTTTCCTGAAATTAGCGGTTTAGCTGGCCCGTTTGGTTGTTTAAATAAAGCACGTTACGGTATTGCTTGGGGTTCATTAGGTGCAGCAGAGTTTTGCTTTAATGCCGCAAGAACATACACGATTGATCGTCAACAATTTGGGCGTCCTTTAGCGTCAAATCAGTTAATTCAAAAAAAGCTCGCTGATATGCAAACTGAAATATCACTGGGCTTACAAGGTTGTTTGCAAATGGGCCGTTTAATGGATGCTGACCAATGTCCAGTCGAGTTAATTTCTTTATTAAAACGAAACAACTGTGGAAAATCACTTGATATAGCACGTGTTGCTCGTGATATGCACGGTGGTAATGGTATAAGTGATGAATTCGGTGTTATTCGCCATATGATTAACCTGGAAGCCGTAAATACCTATGAAGGTACACATGATATACATGCCCTCATTCTCGGACGAGCTATTACTGGTTATCAGGCTTTTTGCTAATGACAAGTGCATTAGGGAACATTAAGGTTGTCGATTTAAGTCGAATATTAGCTGGGCCATGGGCTTCGCAAATGTTAGCTGACATGGGGGCAGAAGTAATTAAAGTTGAACGCCCTCACAAAGGAGACGACACACGGTTTTGGGGTCCTCCTTTTATAAAAACTGCCTGCGGTGACCAACCGCCACAAGCAGCTTACTTTCACTGTGTAAACCGCAATAAAAAATCGATAGCAATCGACATAACACAACAAGCTGGTCAACAAGTTATAAAAGACTTAATCATGCAGGCTGATGTACTCATTGAAAACTATAAAGTCGGTGGATTAGCAAAATACAACCTTGATTATGACAGTGTAAAAGCACTTAATCCTCGTTTAGTTTATTGCTCTATTACCGGCTTTGGTCAAAGCGGCCCAAGTGCCCATAAAGCAGGTTACGATGCCATGATACAAGGTGAAGGCGGCTTAATGAGTTTAACTGGCCAGCCTGATGGCATGCCAATGAAAGTTGGCGTGGCCGTTGTTGATGTAATGACAGGTTTATACAGTTGTAATGCAATACTGGCAGCGTTGATGGCTCGACATCAAACTAATCAAGGGCAACACATCGATATTGCCCTGCTCGATGTGCAAGTAGCAACGTTAGCCAATCAAGGGATGAATTATTTAGCAACCAGTAAAAACCCACAAAGATTAGGCAATGAACATCCTAACATTGTCCCGTATCAAACCTTTGCAACACAAGATGGCAGTCTCATTTTAGCTATTGGTAACGATAATCAATTTATCAAATTTTGTCAGGTTGCTAACTGCCCTAGCCTTGCTGACGATGCATTATATGCTACAAATGCTCAGCGTGTGGTTAATCGAAGCAAGCTTATTCCATTGTTAGCAACCAAACTTGCTTCGCATCCTACCCTTTGGTGGATAGAGCAACTTGAGTCGGTCGCGGTTCCCTGTGGGGCCGTTAATACCTTAGAGCAAGTGTTTAATCATCCGCAAATTAAACACCGTGAAATGGTAAAACACGTTGCCAATCAACAAGGAGAGTTAATTAAAACAATTGCATCACCCATCAATTTATCAGCAACACCTCTACAGTATCACAGCGCTTCGCCTGACTTAGGACAACATAGTTATGAGGTTTTAACGAACTTACTTGCTTACACTCAAGCAGATATAAAAAAATTATTTACAGATAAAATCATCAGCTAAACAAACGGATAAGGTATTAATTTTACATTATCCGTATTCTTAACATAAAGTCGATACAACGAATTATTAACTCACCCAATACACTTCGATTCAATTCAAAACCTATAAAATTACAGCAAACGCTTATTGGTAACACAGGGTTGAAATAGCTAATTTCTGATAAGTCACTATCACGTGTGCTTAATTCACGTTAATATACTGAATTAATTACTCAAAATATTATTCAAAAATTCATGGCCTTAAAATCAACCATCAATAAAGCGACTGTTCATTTATCAGATATGGATCGTAACTATTACGACACCATACAACTGACCATAGCGCAACACCCGTCTGAAACCGATCGTCGTATGATGATCCGCCTTATCGCTTATGTGTTAAACGCCAGTGAAAACCTGCAATTTGGTAAAGGTGTGAGTGATGAAGACGAAGCAGCCATTTGGCGAATTAATTACAGTGAAGTTATCGAGTTGTGGATTGAACTGGGGCAACTCGACGAAAAACGTCTTAAAAAAGCCTGTAATCGCGCACAAGAAGTAAAACTGTATTGCTATGGCAGTAGTGTAGACACTTGGTGGCAACAGTCTAAAAGTAAGTTGAATCAATTTAGTAAACTGTCAATTGAATCTTTTAGTGAAGAAACAGCGCAAGCATTAGAACTGTTAGCTGACCGCTCCATGGAATTTCAAATTAGCATTCAAGATGCCCAAGTTTGGCTGACCAGTGGCGAACAATCCTTGTTAATTGAACTAACGAAACTTAAGTAACCTGAACTCTAGATAAGCAGCACTTGCTCAAAGCACACACATTCGCTTGCAGTTAGTGGCTTACTTTACTTTTTTTATGCTGTTGTAAAGTTTCGCTTCAGCTATGATAACTTTATGATTAATTGAACTAGAATGACAAAAACTATGATGAAAAAATTAAAGTTTATCCCTAAGAAAAAACAACATTCGACACTAAAAACTGTTTTAGTATCTCTCTTAATTACCAGTTCATTTTACACTACGGCTGAAATAATACCGTCTGAACAGGTTATAAAAGATATTACATATTTAGCGTCTGACGATTTAAAGGGCCGTGCAAGCTTTAGTCCTGAGATTGACAAAGCCGCAAATTATATTGCTAAACGTTTTGCTGAAATTGGTCTTCAGCCATTGCACAGCGAGAGTTTTTTACAAACATTTACTGTTAGTCAAATACAACCGAATACACTGAGTGTTAATCTAAATGGCGAAAAAATTAGTCCTAAAAATACGGCTATAGCTTCAACAATAGAAAAGCTTGAATGGGATAGTAATGTTGCTCAAGTGCATATTATTAATAAAGATGATGATATGCGAACAGCCTTAAGAGAGTTAAATCAGCAAGGTGGACAGCATTTAATCGTTATCGATAATTCACATAAGAAAACTTTTAAAGCTTATCAAGGGTATTTTAATCGTGGCTTAACTAAGCTTTCACTTGAACACTCTGGCGCACTTGTTTTGGTATTACGCGATGACAATAGCGTTGAAAGTAAAATTGAACAATATAAGGTGAGCGCCAGCGCAACAATTACGCAACAAACATTAACCAATGTTGTTGGTGTTCTTCCCGGTAAACAAAGCCCTGAAGACATTGTTTTATACTCTTCACATTATGATCATTTAGGTGTTACTGAAGATGGTAAGCAAATTTATAATGGCGCTGATGACGATGCTTCAGGCACTACAGCGGTATTAAACTTAGCACAGTTTTTTGCTAATAAAGGCGACAATAAACGCAGCTTAATGTTTAGTGCATTTACTGCTGAAGAAATTGGCGGCTTTGGTTCAAAGTATTTTTCGCAGCAACTTAATCCTGACCATGTTGTTGCGATGATCAATATTGAAATGATCGGTAAACCATCTAAGTTTGGAGCTGGCACGATTTGGATGACAGGTATGGAACGCTCGAACTTAGGTGAGCTACTGAATAAAAATCTCGTAGAAATTAACACAAAAATTTATCAAGACCCGTATCCAGAGCAAGGCTTATTCTATCGTTCTGACAACGCCACGCTAGCCCGATTAGGTGTGCCTGCACACAGTTTTAGCAGCACACAACTTGATAAAGATCAGCATTATCATAAGGTAACTGACGATATTAATAGCTTAGATCTTTCGTCAATGCATAAAGTAATAGAAACTTTAGCCACCGCGACTCAACCATTAGTTGACGGTTTAGCAACACCTACACGTATTGATAAAGCACAGGTGCGCTCAACGGGTAAGATTTACTAACATATTGAGAATAATCGCTGAGCCATAAGCCATGATAAATGATACGTGATACGTGATACATAATGGTTTTATGGCTTATGCGTATTAAATCTATTTTCAATGATTTATACCCTAGATTCAGCGCTGAATTTATCACTTACCTTGTTTAACCATTAAAACATTAATGTTGGCACTGCCAACGCATTTTAAACTCCAAAGCATTGCGCTCAGTTACCATAAAACCATGACGAAGATATAACGCCTTTGCAGGATTATGTAATAACACATTTAAGGTTATATCGAGCTGTTTCTCTTGTGCTTTTTGCTTAACTAAATCAAGTACCCTCCCGCCAATACCCAAACCTTGATAAGCCGGTAATAATTGAAATTGTCTGACATGAATTTTATCGGGAAATAAGCCTAATTTTAATAAACCAATGCTATCGTTTTCAATCAGAATAAGATGAGAATCAGCAAAAAATTCATCAATACGTTTTAAATGAGCGTTGTCATCAAGGTAAATTCCCGCCAGTTGTAAATGTTGATCCATAGCGGTTTTTCGCAAGGTTAACAAAAATGCTCTATCCGCTAACGTAGCTCGGCGGAAACTAATCATTGCAGAACGCTTTGACGAATTGCTTTTCTGCTTAAGAACTTGTGAAATTTTTGCCATTAAGAACCAATAACTAATTAACCCAGATACTTACTATATCAAGTTGATTAATTAGGTAAACCATTTACTCCTGCAGCTAAAAATTAGTAAAAAGTATTGAAGTAACGCAAAAAAACAGCCATTGAGCGCGCGAAGCTTGATCCGATGACAAAAATAACGGCAATATAAGGTATAAACTAATATAGGAAAATAACATGAACTTCAATAAATCACTTATTGTTATCTCTATCACCGCAGTATTAAGTGTTGCTTGTAGTAATGAAACAACTACTGCAGCTTCTAAAGGCAATAACGCCCTTGCAATGGCCACTGAATCAAACATTAATAGCACAGTAAGTGCTTCTCAAGCGGCTAATGAGTTATTCGACACAATTTTTATGGAAGGTGTTAATCGCAACCCCGTTAGACAAACCTATCTTGGTATAAAAACTGATTATGATAAGTGGCAAGACCTATCAGAAGAAAACAGTGCTAAAGAACTCGCTTATGCAAAACAAGCACTTAAACGTATTCAAATTATCAAGGTAGACAACCTTGATAAACAAACAAAGCTAAGTTATCAATTGCTGACTCAAAAGCTAGAACAACAAATTGCTGACTATCCGTGGCGTCATCATAACTACCCGGTTAATCAAATGTTTGGTGTGCATTCTCAAATACCGGCATTATTGATCAACCAACATAGCATTAAAGACACCAAGCAAGCACATGACTATATTGCCCGTGTAAAGAATGCAAAGGTATTGTTAGCGCAATTAGTTGATCAACTTAAAATCAGAGAAAGTAAAGGCATTATCGCGCCAAAATTTGTTTTTGGTCATGTTATTCGTGATTCAAAAAACTTAACAGTTGGCGCACCGTTTGATAATGGTGATGACAGTACGTTATACGCTGACTTTACGGCCAAAATAGCTAAGTTAGACATTCCTGATGCAGAAAAGAAAGCATTAACTGATGAACTATCTTCGGCATTAACCACTGAGTTTCAAACTGGCTACCAAACATTAGTTAGTTACTTAACCGAACTTGAGAAAAAAGCAGATAACACTGATGGTGCTTGGAAGTTTCCAAACGGTAACAAGTTTTACAACAATGCACTAAATCGCACGACCACAACAGATTTAACTGCTGATGAAATTCATCAAATAGGTTTAGATGAGGTGGCTCGCATTCATGATGAAATGCGTGTCATTATGACTAAAGTTGGTTTTAAAGGCACATTAAATGAATTTTTCCAATTTATGCGCCACGACCCACAATTTTATTATGCCGGAGATGATGCCGGACGTCAGCGCTACTTAACTGAGGCAACAGCCTTAATTAACACCATGAAAGGTGAATTAGACCAGTTATTTATCACTAAACCTAAAGCTGATTTAAAAGTTAAAAAAGTTGAAGAGTTTAGAGAAAAATCTGCCGGTAAAGCATTTTACCAACAGCCTGCACCAGATGGTTCACGTCCAGGTATTTACTACGCCAACCTATACGATATGGCCGCTATGCCAACTTACCAAATGGAAGCTTTAGCTTACCATGAAGGTATTCCTGGGCATCATATGCAAATAGCCTTAAAACAAGAGCTTGAAGGTATTCCTAAATTCAGAAAATTTGGTGGATATACAGCTTATAGCGAAGGTTGGGGCTTATATTCGGAAATGATCCCGAAAGAAATTGGCTTTTACCAAGACCCATATTCTGACTTTGGCCGTTTAGCCATGGAACTATGGCGTGCTTGTCGTTTAGTGGTTGATACCGGTATACACAATAAAAAATGGGATCGCGCTCAAGGTATTGAATATTATGTCAATAACACGCCTAATGCAGAGTCAGATGCTATAAAAATGGTTGAACGTCATGTGGTAATGCCATCGCAAGCAACTGCTTATAAAATTGGTATGTTAAAAATTGTTGAGCTGCGCGCAAAAGCAAAACAACAATTAGGCGATAAGTTTGATATTCGCGAGTTTCATGATGTTGTACTAACCAATGGCGCAGTACCACTTAACGTACTTGAAGATATGGTTAACGACTATATTGCCTCTAAAAGTTAAGCTTACTGAAAAATAACTATTTCAAAAGCTAACATTAAAAAACGCCAAATATTTATATATTTGGCGTTTTTGTTTTTGTATATTTTTACTTTTAGCTGTATTTTATTAAAATAAATCAGTGTATTAATAAAGCTTAAAGTAAAACCCTTATAAAATATTCTATCAGGGCATGTCATTAACAAGGAATAAAAATGGAATTGAAAGTTATCCCCGTATTACAAGTCGCCATTGCGGTAATCTTAATGAGCCTACTTCAATACTACCTGCCTGATATAACTTTCAGTAGCTATATTGCTTCCTCAGTTACAATTTCCTTAGTCATATTATTAATGGTTATTGCAATAGTGATTGGGTTTCTTGCCATTTATAGTTTTCGAGTACACCAAACGACTGTTAACCCGACTAAGCCTGAAACGTCATCTCAAGTAGTGGATAGTGGTATTTACAAGTATTCTAGAAACCCAATGTACTTAGCGATGTTACTAGCGTTAGTTGCTTTCGCTTGTTACCTTCAGAGCCCATTAAATTTATTAATTTGTGGACTTTTTGTTTGCTATATCACGAAATATCAAATAGTGCCCGAAGAACGTATGTTAATAAAATTGTTTGGTGAAGATTATGTCAGTTATAAAAACAAAGTTCGCCGCTGGCTATAGGTTTACAGAATTTTCTTTAAACAAAAAGTGTTACGTTTAGAAATGGTAAATATTGCGATATGAACTTCATACTAAGCAGATGTTTAGTCGTGACTTAAATTCGATTTTCACTGGTTATTCGAGGGAATATGCTGTTAAGACACTGGACACATAATCAGAAAAAAATTGAGTTTTCCCCTTTAACAGGTGAAGCTAAAACCATACTTTTAAAAAGTTCAAAAAGTACAGATTCTACCTGTTTAGGTTTTTCTCATTGCGAAAAAAAATTGTTTGGCTCTAAAGTCAATTTTGCGACTTACATTGAAGATACAAAAATAATATTTAACGCAGGTAAAAAAAGCTGGGATACGGGTGCTGATGGAATTCAATTTAAACATTCAACACCGTATCCATTTATATCTAAATTTCAAGTTATTGAAAATGGCAATTGTACTTTTAGTATTCTCTACTCCCATTTAGGCCGAGCACTACTCTCTCTTATTGATGTTACCTACGATCAACTTGATAAAGATGCTGACTTTTATTTAGAGTATATGGCAGAAGTCTTACTTGACTCTGAATGGCGAGCTACAGCTAAAGATAGATGGGGACAACATAAAGTAGGGTCAGATACACATTAATTGATTTTGGTGGTTTTGGTAACTGTAAAGCATTTATGTTGAGCTTAAAGCTTGATCATCTTGCTCGCTTTTGGAAATATCAGATAACTAAAGATTAATGTGTACCTGACCCTACTTTATTTGATTGTGTTTATATGGGGATAGGTCAATATCAGAATTATTCAATAGTTATAACACCTGACCAAAATATTAGGGAGGGTTTATTTCCCGTAACACTTTCATCAGGCTTTATGACAATCAAATTTAAACTAGGCTTTCTTTAAGTAACTGGCAACTAATACAATACGTGTACCATTTACCTTACCTTCAATATGCTCTGGGTTGTCAGTTAAACTGATGCCTCGAACCATGGTGCCTTGTTTAGCGGTAAAGTTTGCACCTTTTACTTTTAAATCTTTAATAAGCGTAACATTATCGCCATCTTGTAATTCAGTACCATTACTGTCGCGTGTAGGACCTTCTCGCTCGGCAGCAGCAATGCCCTGCTCAGCCCAAGTTTTAACAGCGTCTTCAAGGTAAATCATATCTAATGCATCTTGTGCCCAGCTTTCAGCTGACAATTTATGTAACAAACGATAAGCCATTACTTGAACTGCAGGCTCTTGATTCCACATAGCATCGGTTAAGCAGCGCATATGGTTAACATCAAGCGCTTTAGTGCCTTCAACTTGCTCTAAACAGTTGTTACATAGATAAATACTTTGCTGGGCACTTAAATCGCTAGTAGGAGGTACAGAAAATACCGATAAGTTATCTGGTGAGGTACATAATTCACAGCTGTTATTGCTGCGTGCTTTTAAAGCATTTTCAGTTGGCATAAAAGGATCTCCTAAAATTTTTGCGCTATTATGCTCCTAATTCACGAATTTAAAAAGTGGCGATTATAAAAACGAGAGATTTTATACTTAGAATGAGTTATCTAAGGCTGAGGGTTTTGCTGATTTTAAACTGCTGTTCGAAGAGAAAACAGCTTTGTTACTTTTAAATATTAAAGCAACAAAGCTAGAAATAAATTCAAATAAACATGTAAAGATTTACTCTAAATTTTTAGTGATATGATGAGATGCCGCTGCGGTAAATACCACATCAGTAGAGCTATTTAATGCTGTTTCAGCTGAATCTTGAATTACGCCAATAATAAAACCTATCGCAACAACTTGCATCGCAATATCGCTATTAATACCAAACAAACCGCACGCTAATGGAATAAGTAGCAATGAACCGCCAGCAACACCTGAAGCTCCACAGGCTGATACCGCAGCAACTACGCTCAGAAGTATCGCCGTAGCAAAATCAACTTCAATATTTAAGGTGTTAGCCGCCGCAAGTGTTAGTACTGTAATAGTAATAGCAGCGCCCGCCATATTAATGGTGGCACCTAAAGGGATAGAAACCGAATAAGTGTCTTCATGTAAATCAAGCTTTTCACATAACTCCATATTTACGGGAATATTTGCTGCTGAACTTCGGGTAAAAAATGCCGTAATACCAGATTCTTTGATACAAGTTAGTACCAATGGATAAGGGTTTTTGCGCATAATAATATAGACAATTAATGGGTTAACTACCAAGGCAATAATTAGCATTGCCCCGATTAACACTAGTACCAAGTGCGTAAATTCACTTAGAGTTTCAAAGCCAGTTGTAGCTACAGTATTGGCCACTAAGCCCATTATGCCTAATGGCGCAAAACGTATTACTAATTTAACCACGCTAGAAATAGCATCAGCAAGGTCATCAACCATGACTTTAGTGCTGTCACTAGCTTTTTTTAATGCAAAGCCTAAACCTAAGCCCCAAGCTAAAATACCAATAAAGTTACCAGTAATAACAGCATTAAAAGGGTTATCAACAATTTTAAATGCCAGTGTTGTTAACACCTCTCCTAGCCCTTGTGGCGGGTTAGCGCTAGCGCCAACAATATCTAAGGTTAAATGAACTGGAAAGAGAAAACTTAGCGCAACAGCAATTAGCGCCGCACTGATCGTACCAATTAAATAAAGCCCTACTATGGGTTTTAAATTAGCATCACTATTAGGTTTTTGATTCGCAATAGATGCCGCGACTAAAACCAGCACCAAAATAGGTGCTACTGCTTTTAAAGCATTTACAAACAAGTCACCTAAAATAGAAAATGACATCGCGAGTTTAGGCGATACAACAGCTAAAATAACGCCAAAAACAATGGCAATAATGATTTGATTTACGATATTTATTGACTTGAGTTTGGTTATAAAAGATGGGCTTTGTGTAGTATTTTCTAATGTCATAATTTATCTTATTTGAGTTATTATACTTATGAACACGCAAGCGTGTAGTGCAAGATTTTTACCATTTAATGGCGGTTATTGTCTAGTTTATTCGTTATATGGTTAGTTTAAAAAGACGATTCACTGTTCCATGATATAAACAAAGACTCTTCCTTGTTATCAACCAAAAAAGGCTTACAAACAAAGTGCCCCGCCACGGCTACTAATTCATTATCAAAAAAAATAAATGGCAGCCTTTTTCGTTGCCAGGGTGGAATATTAAGTTCTTGTAAAACCTTTTTTAAGGCACGTGAATGCTGTCTATATTGAGGTAAACATTTAGGGTTTTCGTGAGAAAATCTAACAGTAACAATTTGATCAGCTGTAGGCTTTTTGATAGCAGCTTGCCAGCTGTTTATTGTGTCAATCTTTTCTTTATTAGTTGAAATATTAAGAGCGCCAAGCGCATCAGGCAAGGTTAAATTGAGGCTATTTTCTAATGTGAAGTTTTCAAGATTAACCTCTTGTTGCCATGAACTAATATCTTGATAAATTGAAGTTAAATAAAACTCATCCTTAAAACGCCTAAAACAATAATTACTCAGCTGAATAACCGGCGACTTATCGATATTAGCATTTAGCTGTAAACATATTTGCTGCATCTGCTGACGTGAAGGCATGAGTAAATCATGACTGGAAATAAAATAGCGCAATAAATTTTTAAGCCGTATTTCACTGAGCTTATTTAACATAGCTACCGAAAGTTTACCTGGTGAAACCTGACAATTGAATAAGTCTTCTTGTGCTAATTCATCCAGTAATTGCTGCGCTTCAAAACAATGTTCGGCACTGCGAGCAATCGTATTATTAATACTAGGCCAACGCGTATTTAAGTTAGGTAAAACCTGATGACGAATGAAGTTTCGATCGTAGTGTTCATCATTATTAGATTCATCTTCAACCCAACTGAGTTGTTGTTGGTTAGCATAGTTAACAATATCAGCACGAGACACCGTTAATAACGGGCGAGCTATAGTGTGTTGAGCTAATTTGGCACTTGCTGGCATTGCCGATAAACCTTTAACCCCTGCACCACGCTTTAATGCCAGTAAAAAAGTTTCAGCTTGGTCATTAAGGTGATGGCCAGTAACAATAATTGCAGGCTCTGTACATGTTTTGATTAATACTTTATAACGCGCATCTCTTGCCATCGCTTCAAGGCTTTGCTGAGCTTCTTTCTTCAAATACAGTTTATGGCTAACTAATGGTAGAGAAAAACGCTCACATTGTTGCTGTGCAAAGAGCTGCCATTCATCGGCATGTCGGCTTAAACCATGATTAACATGACAAACGACAACATCATTGATTATCTTTTTCTGCTGCTTTAACGTCGCTAATGCTACCAATAGCACTTGTGAATCTACACCGCCGCTATAAGCAATAACAAGTGTTTGATCTGGAGTATCTTTAAAAAACTCTATCAGCGATGATTCAATTATATTCACAGGTTCAAAAACTATTAGGTAAAGTTACAAGTGCGAGAGGTATCATAATAAAGGTAATAAAAAGCGACCTATTGAGGTCGCTTATTTAATGTTAACAGTAACCAAATGACATGAGTTTTTCGTAACGACTTTCGATTAACTCGTCTTTAGACATTTTATCTAGTTCAGCAAGATCAGATTTTAACGCCTGCTTAAGGAATGCCGCCATCTGATCCATATCACGATGAGCGCCACCTAAAGGCTCTTCAACAACGCTATCGATGAGCTCTAATTCTTTAATTCGTTTAGCAGTAATACCCATTGCTTCAGCAGCTGTCGGTGCTTTTTCAGCTGTTTTCCACAAAATAGAAGCACAACCTTCAGGAGAGATTACTGAATATGTTGAATACTCAAGCATATTAACTTTATCACCAACACCTATAGCAAGTGCTCCACCAGAGCCACCTTCACCAATAACGGTACAAATAATCGGCACGTTCAAACGTGACATTACTTTTAAGTTCATCGCTATCGCTTCACTTTGACCACGCTCTTCTGCACCAATGCCGGGGTAAGCACCTGGCGTATCAATAAAAGTAATAATTGGCATATTAAAACGTTCAGCCATTCTCATTAAACGTAATGCTTTTCGGTAGCCTTCAGGACGAGGCATACCAAAATTACGTTTAACTTTTTCGTTAGTTGAACGGCCTTTTTGATGACCAATAACCATCACTGGGCGACCGTCTAAACGTGCTGTGCCACCGACTATCGCTTTATCGTCAGCATAAGCTCTATCACCTGCTAATTCATCAAACTCAGTAAAAATACGCGGTAAATAGTCTAAAGTGTATGGGCGTTGAGGGTGGCGAGCAACGCGTGCAGTTTGCCAAGGGTCTAAATTAGAAAATATTTTCTTAGTTAAGTCGCTATTTTTCTCTCGCAACTGAGTTATTTGATCTTCTAAATCGAGATCCAGTTCTTGGCCATTGTTGACCAATTGCAACTCTTCAATTTTCGCTTCAAGTTCCGCAATTGGAAGCTCAAAATCTAAAAAATTTAATGACATATGATTATTCTTACCTATGTTGTCTTTGAGTAACGTTAGTAATTAACACTACTTATTTAAATTTTAACTCGACTTGCTCGTCACCCAGTAGGGTTTTTAAATTGTATAATAGCATGTCGCTTGGCGATACGCGCCACTGTACCCCTAACTCTAGCATACCTTGCGCCTCATCTCTTTGATAAAAAACGCGAATTGGGCAAATACCATCTTTATAGGGTGTTAGCACCTGTGTAAATTGCTCGATAAACTGTCCTGACAGCTGATTTTTATCGACTTGTAAATCTAGTGACGTAACATAATTTTCCCTTGCATCTGCAATGGTCATTATGTCGCGAGCGGTCATTGTAATACCACCAGAGTAATCATCAAAGCTGACCTGTCCACTACAGACTAAAATTGCATCAGAAACAAGCAATTCTGCGAACCTATCGTAGTCGTCAGGGAATAAACGTATGTCCATTCTGGCGCTTTTGTCGTCTAATGTTACTAACGCCCAACGGCGCCCTCGTTTATTAACCAAGACCCTTACACCTAGTACCAACCCTACCGCTACGGTAGTTTTATCTTTATTCGTAGGTTGTAAACTGACTAAGCGCCCGGTTGCATAGCGCTTAATTTCACTTAAATAACGGTTAATAGGATGACCCGTTAAATATAGCCCTAAAGTTTCTTTTTCACCATCAAGCCATTGTTGTTCTGGCCATTTAGGTACTTCTTTGTAGACTTGCCTATTATCTTCAGGTTCTTCGTTGATTAAACCAAATAAATCATTTTGCCCCAGCGCTTGCGCCTTTGCGTGCTGTTCTGCGGCTTTTAATGCTTCTGTAAGCGATTCGAAGATAGCGGCTCTGTGTGGCCCATCTTTCACCTTAGGACCTAATGAGTCCATCGCACCTGATTTAATTAATTTTTCCAATACCCGTTTATTAATTTTTTTCAAATCAACACGGGCACAAAAATCAAATAAATCAATAAAATCACCACCGTTTTCACGGGCAGCTATAATTGCTTCAATAGGACCTTCACCAACACCTTTAACAGCACCTATACCATAGATAATTTGGTCTTCATCATTAACGGTGAATTTATATTGTCCTAGGTTTACATCTGGCGGTAATAGATCAATCCCCATGTTGCTACATTCATCAACTAAAGTAACAATTTTATCGGTGTTGTCCATATCAGCAGACATAACCGCCGCCATGAATGGCGCTGGAAAATGGGTTTTCATCCATAAAGTTTGATATGAAACTAAAGCATAAGCAGCAGAATGAGATTTGTTGAAACCATATCCGGCAAATTTTTCAACTAAGTCAAAAATCTTCATTGCCAGTTCGCCGTCAACACCTCGACCCACAGCGCCCGCTTCAAAACCTGCACGTTGTTTAGCCATTTCTTCAGGCTTTTTCTTACCCATAGCACGACGTAACATATCGGCACCGCCTAGCGAATAACCGGCAAGTACTTGCGCTATTTGCATTACCTGTTCTTGATACAAAATAATACCGTAAGTCGGTTCAAGAATAGGTTTTAAATCAATATGTTGCCATGTTTCATCTGGGTAGCTAATGGCTTCACGTCCATGTTTACGTTCAATAAAGTTATCAACCATGCCCGATTGTAATGGGCCGGGCCTGAACAAGGCTACCAAAGCGATAATATCTTCAAAGCAATCTGGTTTTAGTTTTGCGATCAGTGATTTCATACCACTAGATTCAAGTTGGAAAACAGCCGTTGTTTCCGACTTTAATAACACTTTAAAACTGGCTTTATCTTCAAGATCAATCGCAGCTAAGTTAATCGGCTCTTTGCCCTGCTTTAATAATTTTGCATCCGCCATTTCAATGGCCCACTGCAAAATAGTTAGTGTACGTAAACCAAGAAAATCGAATTTAACTAAACCAGCATCTTCTACATCATTTTTATCAAATTGCGTTACTGGATTTTTACCTTCTTCATCGCAATATAATGGAGCGAAGTCGGTGATTGTGGTGGGTGAAATAACAACACCACCCGCATGTTTACCTGCATTTCGTGTTGTGCCTTCTAGAATTCGGCACATATCAATTAAGTCTTTTACATCACTGTCTTGAGCATAAACCTCAGGCAGTTTAGGCTCTTCTTCAAACGCTTTGGCTAAGGTCATGCCCGGAGTTGGTGGTATAAGCTTTGAAATTCGATCAACAAAACCATAAGGGTGGCCTAATACTCGGCCCACATCACGAATAACGGCTTTGGCAGCCATAGTACCAAAAGTAATAATTTGTGACACTGCATCTCGGCCATATAACTCTGCCGTGTGTTCAATAACCTCATCGCGTCGGTCCATACAAAAATCGACATCAAAATCAGGCATCGAAACACGTTCAGGATTAAGAAAGCGCTCAAACAGCAAGTCATACTCAAGCGGATCAAGGTCGGTAATTTTTTGTGCGTAAGCTACCAATGAACCTGCACCAGAGCCACGACCGGGCCCTACGGGAATATTATTGTCTTTACTCCACTGGATAAACTCCATCACTATCAAGAAATAACCAGGGAACCCCATATTATTAATGACTTCCAGTTCGATAGCTAAACGCTCATCATAAGGCTTACGCTTTTCAGCAAAATCAGGTGCATCTTTATCAAATAAGAACTCTAAACGTTCTTGTAAGCCTTCTTCTGAAACTTTGACTAAATAGTCTTCAATTGCCAAGCCTTCTGTCGGAAAATCAGGTAAAACGTATTCTCCTAGCGTAACGGTAACATTACACCTTTTCGCTATTTCAACTGAATTTTGTAGTGCTTCAGGTATATCGTCAAAGAGTGCGAGCATTTCTTCTTCGGAACGTAAATATTGCTCTTTGGAGTATTTTCTTGGTCTACGCTTATCATCTAAAGTAAAACCATCATGTATCGCAACACGAATTTCATGGGCATCGAAGTCTTCTGGACTTAAGAACATAACTTCATTGGTAGCAACAACGGGTAAATTATGACTCGCAGCAAGTTCTACAGCTAGATGGATGTAATTTTCTTCATCATTTCGCCCAGTACGAATTAACTCAAGGTAAAAACAGTTTGGAAAGTATTGTTGATAAAACCCTACCATTTCTTCAACAAACTCACTATTACCTTTAAGTAGCGCTTTGCCTAAGTCTCCTTCGCGACCACCTGAGAGAAGAATTAAGCCCTCAGTGTGATCAATTAGCCAGTCTCGATCTATAACGGCTTTACCTTGAATATGTCCGCGTAAATAAGCTTTAGAAATTAATTCAGTGAGGTTTTTATAGCCGGCATTATTTGTTGTTAATACTACAATTCGCGATAATTCACCTTCTAATGCCTTGCTTTTAACCCAAAAATCGCACCCGATGATTGGCTTTAAGCCTGCACCATGTGCGGCATGATAATATTTAACTAAACCACACAAATTTGTTTGGTCAGTAAGGGCAATGGCAGGCATTTTAAACTCTGCAGCACGAGCAACAATCGGCTTAACTTTATTTAAACCGTCTGACATGGAGAAGTCGCTGTGTATTCTTAAATGAATAAACGCTGGATCATTACCTTTATCGACCACCATAGAATCAGGCGCGATGGTATTAATTGTTGCTAACTCGGTTTCAGACATTGAATACTCTAGTTATTTTTATTTGGTATAGCTGAGTTTGCGAGTACATTAGCTACCGGTTTAAAACTTCTTCGGTAACAATCTAGTACGCCATGCTCAATGATTTTTTCTAAATGAGCTTTTGTCGGATATCCTTTATGTTGAGCAAAACCGTAATAAGGATAAAGTTTATCCAAGGCTATCATTTCGTCATCTCTTGCTACTTTAGCTAAAATCGAAGCAGCACTAATTTCTATGACTCGGGCATCACCTTTAACAACACTTTGACTTGCTATTTCACCATTTTCATGAGCAAATGTCGGGCAACGATTGCCATCGACTAACACGAAGTCTGGTGTAATGCTTAAGCCTTGAACTGCACGTTGCATGGCTAACATAGTGGCATGAAGAATATTAAGGGTATCAATTTCCTCAGGAGAAGCTCGCCCAATAGACCAAGCGATTGCATTTTGTTTAATTTCTACTGATAATTGCTGCCTTTTCTTTTCTGACAGTTTTTTTGAATCCATTAATCCAGCTATCGGGTTATCGGGATCTAATATAACAGCTGCAGTTACTACATCCCCAACTAATGGACCACGTCCTACTTCGTCAACACCTGCAATACAATAAGCAATGGGATACTCAAAAGGAGGTAAAACTTTTTTAACTACCGGCATAATAACTCTGCTTAAAAATTATAATAAATTGGTTACAGCGATAGCCGCTTGTTCACTTGCGTTTTGCTTAAGTGCTAAATGAATATCTGTAAACGCTTGATTCAACGCTGACTGATCTTCAAACAAACGCTCTTCAACTAAAGGTAATATGTTTTCTACTGTTACTTGAGCTTGCAGTAGCTCAGGCACTAAACTTTTATTGGCCAGTAAATTAGGTAATGAAAACCACTTCAATTTTACAAAACCTTTAAACATATGATAGGTAAGCGGGTTGAATTTATAACAGATCACCATAGGACGTTTTATTAAAGCAGCTTCAAGTGTAACCGTACCAGACGCAGTTAATAAACAATCGCTAGCCGCCATCACTTGTTGTGTTTTACCAACAATAACTATTACGGGAAGTTCAGGTGCTATTTGTTGATGTAATTGATTAAATTGTTCTGCCCTTTTATCACTAACCATAGGCACAACAAAAGTTAACTCGTCAGCTTTATCTGGGTACTTGCTGAGTAATTTTTGGGCACTATGTAAGAATGGCTCAACTAAGCGCGACAGCTCACCACCTCGGCTACCAGGCATTAAAGCTAAAATTTTTGCTGAATCAAGTAAACCTAGCGCCTGTCTCGCCGAATGCTGCTCAGAAACTAGTGGAATATCGTCAGCCAACGAATGCCCAACAAAAGTACAGGGGATTTGGTGTTTGTCATAAAAAGCTTTTTCAAAAGGTAATAACGACAAGACCATATTGGTTGCTTTCGCAATTTTAAACACCCGCTTCTCGCGCCACGCCCAAACTGAAGGGCTAACGTAATGAACTGTTTTAATACCCTCTTTTTTTAACTTTCCTTCAAGAGTAATATTAAAATCAGGAGCATCTATACCAATAAACACATTGGGCTTGTTAGCAATAAAGTATTCTACTAAAGATTTACGAATATGCAGTAATCGGCGTAATCTACCCAGTACTTCAAAAACTCCCATTACGGATAGTTCTTCCATATCAAATAGTGATTCGAAGCCTAACGCTAGCATTTTAGGACCTCCAATGCCGATAAACTTAGCGTTTGGGTATCTTAACTGCAACTGTTGCACTAAACCTGCGCCTAAAGTGTCGCCAGAGTGCTCTCCAACGACCATAGCAAAAGTAATAATGGCATCAGGTGATGCTTTGATTGACGCAATATCTGTGGAGTTAGTTGTCATCACCATAAATTAACGAACAATGCCGCGACTAGAGTTTTCAATGAAATGAGTAAACGTATCGAGCTCAACTAACTTGTGTTCTGAAGCGTTAATTTTTGCTATCGCTTCATCAACAGTTAACCCTTGACGGTATACAGCTTTGTATGCACGTTTAATTTGCAGAACAACCTTGCTATCAAAGCCGCGACGTTTAAGACCCTCGCTATTTAAACCAAATGGTTTTGCCGGCTGTCCAGACGCCATGACGTAAGGCGGCACATCTTTAAGAATCAAAGAGTTTGCAGCAATAAAGCAATGATCGCCAATATGGCAGAATTGGTGAACGCCTGCCATTCCACCAATAATCGCATGGTCACCGACATGAACATGACCAGCAATTGAGGCACCGTTCGCTAAAATACAATGACTTCCTACCATGCAATCATGAGCAATATGGGTATAAGCCATAAATAAATTATTGCTGCCAATTTGGGTTAAGCTATTGTCTTGAACAGTACCACGATGAACAGTACAGTTTTCACGAAATGTATTGTTATCACCAATCACTAGTTCAGTTAATTCACCCGCATACTTTAAATCTTGGCAATCTTCGCCAATAGAAGCAAACTGAAATATGCGGTTACCTTTACCAATAGTAGTGGGACCATTAATAACAACATGTGAGCTGATATGACAATCGTCTCCAACAACTACATTTGCAGCTATATGTGTCCAAGGGCCAATTTTCACATTTTTGCCGATAACTGCGCCATCTTCGATAATCGCTTGCGGGTGGATCATTGCCGTTGAATCAATCATATTACAAAGCCTTTCTTGCGCACATTAAGTCTGCAGAACAGACAACTTTACCGTCAACTTTAGCTTCACCATAAAACTTCCACATACCGCGACGTTCTTTTATCAGCTCTAAATGTAAATGCATAGTATCGCCTGGATGTACTGGTTTTTTAAACTTTGCTTTATCGATTGAAGCAAATAGAAATAACTCACCTTCACTTTGATCTCTAACAGATTTAAAGCCAAGAATGCCACTTGCTTGTGCTAAAGCTTCAAGAATTAATACACCTGGGAAAATAGAATAATTTGGAAAATGTCCCATAAATGCAGGTTCGTTAACAGTAACGTTTTTAATTGCATGAATCGACTTACCAGGCGTGTAATCGAGTACACGGTCAACTAATAAAAACGGGTAACGATGGGGAATAAGTGTTTTTATCTCTTCGACATCAATAATATTTTTTTGCGATTCCAAAATTACTTCCTCTTTTTACTTATCTAAGACGTCAGATTACTAGTTTTTTCTAAAACACTTAACCGCTTAGTTAAGGATTCTAGTTTACGGATCCTAGCATTATTTTTGTGCCATTCTTTATTAGGCTGGCATGGCATACCCGATGAATAAACACCCGGCTCTTTTAAGGATTTGGTAACCATTGTCATGCCAGTAAAAACACAGCCATCTGCAATGTTAATATGGCCATTGACGCCAACCAGACCAGCAATAATACAATTTTTTCCAATTTCAGTGCTGCCAGCAATAACACTGCACGCTGCTATAGCGGTATTCTCACCGATCACAACGTTATGAGCAATCTGTATTTGGTTATCTAAAATAACGCCATTTTTAATGATAGTGTTACCTAAGGCACCTCGGTCAATGGTAGTACTGGCACCAATTTCAACATTGTCCCCAATAACAACTGTCCCCAACTGCGGTATTTTTACCCAAGTGCCTTTATGATTTGCATAACCAAAGCCGTCAGCACCGATAACCGTATTAGCATGTACAGCACAATTCTCGCCAATAATCACGCCATGATAAATACTAACATTAGACCAAATAGTAGAATTAACGCCAATGGTTGCACCAATCCCGATAAAACTACCTGCTCCTACGCTAACGCCCTCGCTAAGGTTAACCCCAGCTTCAATAACAGCATTAGCGCCAATTGAAACGTTATTACCTATAATAGCACTATCATCAATAACAGCTGATGCATGTATAAGGTTTGCAGGTTTAGGCGTTGTATCAAGTAATTGTGCTACCAAAGCATAACCAACGTAAGGGTTGTCCATAACTAAGGCATTACACTGACATTTTGAGGCTTCCGCTTGAGTTACAATAACCGCACTAGCATTGGTTGTGGCTAATTGATCACTATATTTACTATTTGCTAAAAAGGCGATCTGTCCGCTAGTGGCTGATGCTAAAGTTGCTAGACTGACAATATTGCATTGTTCATCACCTTGAACAACAGCGCCAATTTTTTCTGCGATTTCTGCAAGAGTGTAACTCATAAGAATAAACTTCTTTTATATGTGCTCTAAAGTATTATTTTAAAGTATAGGCTTAAAGGAAGCGTTAACCAGCATAGGGCTAAACGCAATATTCCGAATCAACTTGATTCGGAATATTAAAGAGTCGAGAAGCGATGAATAAAAATCGAAATGACTTTTATTCGAACAGCTTAAAACTAATGATTAGTTTAATTTGCTAACTTGTTTAACAACTTCTTCGGTAATTGCTGTTTGTGGTTTTGAATAAACAACAGCACTTTGTTCAAGTACTAAATCATAATCGCCTTTGGCTGCAATGTTATCAATTGCTTGACGAACTAACGCAATAATTTTGTTAGTTTCTTCATTTTTTCTAGCGCCTGAGCTCTGCTGAAAAGCTTTACCTTTAGTTTGGTAGTCTTGGTACAGCTTACCAATTTTACCTTCTAATTCTTCAATTTCTTTAGCGCTCATTAAAGCACCATCACGCTTACGTTTTTCTTGAAGGTATTTAAAGTCTTGCTCAAGTTGCGCAAGCACAGCTTTTTCATCTTTAAACTCTTCTTCTAAGCTTTTCATTATTGCCGCAGTTTGTGGGATTTTACCCATAACTTCTTGGAAGTTAACTACACCAATTTTTTGGTCTGCAGCCATCGCTGAACTAGCTAAAATATATCCTGATGCTGCTGTAGCGAATGCAATAGATTTAATCAATTTTTTCAAACTTTACTCCTAAAATATCTTCTAATATTTTTTATATAATTTTGTTATGCGGTAGTTATACCGCCTCAGTTAACTTGGTTCAAGCCTATTTATTTAAAGCGCACACATTTTGCGCAATTATTAGCCTTTATCTACTTAAAACCTAAATAAATTTAAAACGTTTGCCCAATATTAAAGCTAAAGAATTCGGTATCATCACCCTCTTCTTCTTTCAATGTTTTAGCAAAACTAAAAATCATCGGCCCCATTGGAGATAACCATTGAACAGATAAACCAGCAGATGCCCTATAACGCCCAACATCTGAATAGTCTGCTATTTTGTCAAACTCAACGCCATTTAAGTCTTTATAATCACTTAAACTGAACTCAGTATCCCAAACATTACCTGCATCAACAAATATACTTGAGCGTACACTATTACTAAAACCTTCGTCTAAAAATGGTGTTGGTACAATCAATTCAACACCAGCAATGGCGATGGCATTACCACCTACCGAGCGTCGTGATGTTTGAATAAAGTCGTGATCAGGACCTAAACAACAACCACCTGCCGAGCCAACGGCATCGGGTGTGCCAGGAATTGTTGTTGAACGGCGGTAAATAGCGCGTGGGCCAACAATATTAGATTCGAAACCACGTAACGTGCCTGAGCCACCTGCTCTAAAGTTTTCCCAAAATGGTAATATTTGATCATTACCTTCAACTGAACCATAACCGTTACCGTAGCCTAATTGAAACTTAGCTAAAACTGTCCAGCGTTGGTCACGTGTTAATGGGAAGTACCATTTTGTGTCCAAATTAATTTTGAAATAATTCACATCAGAATTAGGCGTTGTCATCTTATAAGATAAACTTTGTTGCGAACCATCTGTTGGGAAAGTACCACGGTTTAGTGTTGAACGAGATATAGCCGCGTTAATATCAAAACTTTCAAAGCTTAAGCCACCATCTGGATCGTTTGGATCTGAATATAATTCATAAAACTGTTGAATTTGTTCGTAAGTTTCTAAACGTGTAATACCGTTGTTTTTATATCCTAAACCAAAGCTTAATCTTACATATTCGTTAATCGGAAAACCTAAAGTAACACCAGCACCATAAGTTTTGTTGTTATATTCAACAAGGTTGGCGTTACCAGCATCAAATTCTTGATAGAAAATATTTCCGCCTAATGAGATACCATCAACCGTAAAATATGGGTCGGTGAATGAAATATTTGCACTTCTTGAGTAACTAGAAGTGTTTATACTAAAACCTAAACGGTTACCTGTACCTAAAAAGTTATTTTGTTGTACACCAGCGTTTAAGCTCAATTGTGTTTGTGAACCGTAACCAATACCTGCGGTAAAAGAGCCTGACGGCTGCTCTTTAACTTCAAAGTCAATATCAACAAGGTCGTCTTCGCCCGGAAGCTGATTAGTTTCAAATTCAACAGTTTCCATATAAGGTAAACGTTGTACCCAAGCTTTTGAACCTTCAACCAGGTTATTAGATAACCACGCACCTTCCATTTGACGCATTTCGCGACGTAGAACATGCTCAGCGGTAACATGATTACCTTTAAAGTTAATGCGGTTAACATAAACGCGCTTACCAGGATCCACTGACAATACTAATTTTACGGTTTTGTTTTCTTCATCAATTTCTGGAATTGTCACTACTTTTGGATAAGCGTATCCATAGCGACCAAGAAATTTACTGACCAATTCTTCAGAATAAGTGACTAACGCACCGTTATAAAGCGTATCTGTTTGAATGGGAGTGATGGCACGAATAGTTTTTTCAAAACCGGCCATATCGCCAATAAAGTCTACTTCACTAACGGTATAAAGATCACCTTCAGTTACGTTAAGCGTAATATATACCGCTTCTTTATCTGGCGTCATTGAAACTTGTGTAGAATCAACCTTATATTGCAAATAACCACGGTCAAGATAGTAACTTTGTATAGTTTCCATATCACCTTGTAAGGTTTGTTTTTGATAGCGATCTTGCGCCATAAAATCCCACCAGGGTGAATCGTAGGTTAATTCAATGCGTTCTAAAAGCTCAGCGTCTGAAAACTTTTCATTACCAACAATGTTAATTTGTTCTATCGCTGCTGCGTCGCCTTCTTTGAAAACGAAATCAATATTTACACGGTTACGCGGTAAGTGAGTAACATTGGCTTTAACATCAGCGTTGTATTTACCTACGCTGTGGTAAAAATCTTCTAGGCCAACCTCAATACCAGAAATAACGGTCATATCAAGTGTTTCACCAACACGAATATCACTACCATCAAGACTTTCAGTTAGCTGCTCTTCTTTTAAGTCTTTGTTACCATCAAAAGTTATCGCACTTATCGTGGCTCTTTCTCGTACACGATAAATAACGGTATTAGCATCTCTAGACACCACAACATCACTAAAATGACCAGATTTGTAAAGTGCTTTGATTGACTGAGAAACACGAAACTCGTTTAAGTTATCGCCAACGTTGAATGGAATATGTGTTAATGCTGCTCCCAACGCTACGCGTTGCAAACCTTTAACTTGAATATCTTCCACTTGAAAGTCATCAGCAGCTTGTGCTGTTGCTCCCAAACTACCTAATAATACCGCCAGGGCAAGTTTTTTAATAATCATAAAATATTAACTTTATACTTCTTTTAGTTATAATCGCGATAAATCGTTAAATATGGCGATACTCATTAAGCTTAGTAGCGCTATAGTACCAAATTTAAAACCTATTTCTTGTATTTTTTCTGGTACGGGTTTCCCCGTTAAAAGCTCGATAAAATAATAAAATAAGTGTCCTCCGTCTAATACTGGTAAAGGTAAAAGGTTAATTATGCCCAAGTTAATACTAATTAATGCTAAGAAGCCTAAAAAGTACACTAAACCATAATCAGCACTACTACCGGCACCTTGTGCTATCGATATTGGCCCACTTAGATTTTTCACTGATACATCACCGGTAAATAGCTTACCGATCATATCAAAACTTAATACTACTAAATTCCACGTTTTTTGAACGCTTTGCTCAATTGCAGCAACGGGTCCATATTGGTGATCAAACAAATACTCTTGAGGGTATGGTGCTGAAATTGGTTGTACACCTAAATACCCAACAACTTTATTCTGAGTTTTTTTTGCTTCAGGAAAAACATCGAGTGTAATTGTTTCTCCGTTACGTAACACTTCGATTGAAACATTTTGTTCAGGGTATAATTTAATTTTTTCTGAAAACCTTGACCATTGACCCTCAATGTTTTCACTAGCAATCGACAATAATTCATCGCCAGCCTTTAAGCCTGCTTTTTCTGCGGGGCTACCTTTGGCCACTAAGGCTAACTTTGCCTGTGTTTCAGCTCGATATGGCATAAACCCTAAACTCGCCATTGCTGATTCTTTCTCTGGAGCAAATGACCAATTGTCAGTATTTAAAGTAAACTCTTGGCTTGTTGTTCTATTCGCCTGTTTTACTGTAAAGGTAATTTGTTTATCGCCAATGGAACTCACTAAGGCTAAATTTACATCTTGCCAATCAACCGTTTTTTGTCCTGAAATAGCAATTATTTCACCTTGTTTTGGTAACTTGGCTTTAGCCGCAATTGAGCCGACCTCCACGTCACCAATTATAGGCTTAACACTCGGCACACCAATTAAAAACATGATGTAGAAAGCGACAATAGCAAACGCAAAATTAGCAAAAGGTCCGGCAGCTATAATAGCAATTCGTTGGTAAACCGACTTAGCATTAAATGTACGGATTATTTGGCCTTCGCTAACCTCGTCGACGCGGCTATCAAGCATTTTAACATAGCCACCTAGCGGTATCATCGCAATAACAAACTCAGTGCCATGGCGATCTACTTTTCGCCAAATAGCCTTACCAAAACCAATAGAGAACTTATCTACTTGCACCCCATTTTTGCGTGCAACCCAAAAGTGACCGTATTCATGAACAGTGATCAAAATACCCAGTGCAACGACAAAAGATGCAAGATTCCAAATAAACTCTATCATGCTACTACTCTATTTATGCTCGGGTTCAGTTATTAATGATTGCGCAAATACTCTGACACTTCTATCAAGAGCAACAACTTCTTCAATTGAAGTTACCTTTTCTGAGACAAATTTTTTCACAGAAGTTTCATTTATTTTTGCAATATCAGTGAATTTAATTTTTTCGTTTAAAAAAGCATCAACCGCAATTTCATTAGCAGCGTTAAGTGCAGTACATGCACCTTGACCACTTTTACATGCATCAATGGCTAATTTTAAATTTGGATATTTGATGAAGTCAACAGCTTCAAATTCGAAAGATTTAGCGTTAAAAAAGTCAAAGGGTTCAACACCAGATTCAATACGCTGTGGGAAACTTAACGCATGTGCAATGGGTGTTCGCATATCAGGGTTACCCATTTGCGCTAATACTGAACCATCTTTATATTGCACCATTGAATGAATGGTACTTTGCGGGTGCAGTACTACTTGAATATCTTCTGGCTCAAGATTGAACAGCCATTTTGCTTCAATAAACTCTAAACCTTTATTCATCATGGTTGCTGAATCAACTGAAATTTTACGTCCCATATCCCAATTAGGATGTGCACAAGCTTGTGCTGGAGTTACCGTTTCAAGTTCATTAAGTGCCCATGTTCGAAAAGGCCCGCCAGAACCAGTGAGTAAGACTTTACTAACACCTTCATGCGATAAATCGCAATAACCTGGTTGTTGTTGGGCGTTTAGGGGTAAACATTGAAATATAGCATTGTGTTCGCTATCAATAGGTAAAAGCTGAGCGCCCGACTGTTTAACAGCTTCAATAAAAATTGCACCAGAAGTTACTAGCGCTTCTTTATTCGCTAATAATACCTTTTTGCCTGCTTTAACTGCTGCCAGTGTTGATAACAACCCAGAAGCACCTACTATAGCCGCCATGACAGTATCTGTAGCACTATCTTGAGCAATAAGTTCTAGCTCTAATATGCCTGAAGTTACTATAATTTCACTTAGATTTACGCGTTTAAGTTTATCAGCGAGTATCTCAGCATGTTGCTTAGAAACCATCACCACTTTTTGTGGCTTAAACTCTATACACTGCTCAAACATAAGATCAACGCTAGAATGTGCCGATAAACTCACAACATTAAATTTTTCAGGATGTAGGCGCACAACATCCAAAGTACTTCTACCGATTGAACCGGTAGAGCCTAAAATACAAAGTGTTTGCATTTACTCTACCAACCCAAATATGCGTAACATAAGGCATATATTGGAGCAGTTGCCGTTAAACTATCTATTCTATCCAAAATACCGCCATGCCCAGGTAGTATTGTGCCGCTGTCTTTAACACCCGCTTGACGCTTAAACATGCTTTCGTTTAGATCACCAAGCACCGAAATAGTAGTAATTAGAATGGTTACTGGAATAACTATGCGATATTGTGCCATTGTCCAATCGATAAAATAACCGGCAATTACCACCATAACACAAGCAAATATAACCCCACCTAAAAAGCCTTCTAGTGTTTTCCCAGGACTTACATTTGGCAATAATTTATGTTTACCAATTGATTTACCGACAAAATATGCACCAACATCAGCGCTCCAAACCATTAAGAATAAGAACATTAATAATTGTGCACCGTGGTAGGGATCAACTTGATAGTCGCTGCTTCTTAGTGCCATAAAAGCAAGCCAAGTAGGTACTAAAGTTAACCAGCCAAATAGTCCTCGAACTGAACGATGACTTGACCAAAACTTGCTGAATCTTGGGTATAAAAACGTTAAGCCTGCTGAAAGTAACCACCAAGCAACCGCTAGCCACAGCACTATGTTAGCTTCGTCGACTAAATGTTTAGGTGCATCCCATAATGTATCTAACGGTAAAAAATACCACAATGTGGCTATTAAAATGCTGGTAACACTAACGAATGCAATACGATAACGTTTATTAGCACAGCCCATTAAAGGCCCCCACTCCCAAGCTCCTATTGCCATAACAACCAACATTACTGCTGCGAAGTTAATGAGAGATAAGTAAAAAATAGCCGAAATCGCGGCTGGTGCGAGAATTAATGCAGTTATAATACGTTGTTTTAACAAACGATATTCCTTAAATTGTGTTAAGTATTTTTAATTATTATTATTTACTTGTTCACCAGTTTTCCCAAATCGTCGTTCACGCTGGTCAAACACAGTTATTGCTTTGGTTAATTCTTCTTCATTAAAATCAGGCCAGAGAACATCGGTAAAATATAACTCGGCATAAGCGGCTTGCCAAAGTAAAAAGTTACTTATGCGATAATCGCCACCAGTTCTAATAAGTAAATCTAACGCGGGTAATTCAGACAAACTTGTATGAGAATTTAATGATGCTTCAGTAATATCGTCAATCGATATTTCTTGGTTCGATACCTGCTCTGCCAACTTTTTAGCTGCGTGAGTTATATCCCAACGTCCACCATAGTTAGCTGCAACAGATAATACCATACCGGTATTATTTGCGGTTAATGCCTCTGATTGTTTAATCATTTTCTGCAATTTATTAGAAAACTTACTCAAGTCCCCAATAACATTAAATCTAATGCCATTTTTATGTAAGCGTTTAACCTCACGTGTTAAGACAAACATAAACAAATCCATTAAAACGCTAACTTCACTAGCAGGACGTTGCCAGTTTTCACTACTAAACGCGAACAAAGTTAATGCTTTTACACCATGCTTTGCTGCAGATGCAACGGTAGTCTTCACTGATTCAACACCAGCCTTATGACCCGCAACGCGTTTTTTACCAATTAACTGAGCCCAACGACCATTACCATCCATAATAATTGCTATATGTTGTGGTATCTTCACTTCAGCTGCTAACAGTTGATTAGTTTGATTTTCTGTTGTACTCACATACTCTCCATTTGTAAGCTTAACGCTGAGTAATAAAATAGGTAAAGGTATATATTCGCATTTTAGCATTAACGCTAGAAATCAAACTATGCCAGAACATGCCGATAATAGTTTGTCTTTTATATGCAAAAACGCCGTAGTCATTATCTACGGCGCTATAGATTAAGCAATGAAAACTTTAGATTTCCATCAATTCTGTTTCTTTTGCGGATAAAACTTCATCTACTTGCTTAATAAATGTATCAGTAATTTTTTGCACTTCGTCTTCTGCTTGGTGCATTTCATCATCACTGATCTCTTTCTCTTTGTTTAATGATTTAATATCGGTATTAGCATCGCGACGTATATTGCGAATAGCAACTTTACCGCCTTCGGCTTCACCACGCACAACTTTAACTAAATCTTTACGACGTTCTTCTGTTAACGGAGGTAAAGGAATACGAATTAACGTACCTTGTGATGAAGGATTAAGACCTAAATCTGATTTTAAAATTGCTTTTTCAACGGCACCAATCATGCCCTTGTCAAATACAGTAATGGCTAAAGTACGCGCGTCAGGCACTGAAATATTACCTACTTGGTTTAATGGAGTATCCATGCCGTAATATTCAACAACAATGTTATCCAATAATGAACGATGTGCTCGTCCGGTACGCACTTTGTTCAAACTAATTTTTAATGACTCGATACTTTTCGCCATTCTTTCTTGAGCGTCTTGTTTTATTTCGTTTATCACTATGTTATTCCTGCACTAATTAATTTAAATTTTCAGCGTGATCAATTGTTGTACCTTCTTGTCCACCCATAATGACAGATTTTAACGCGCCGGGCTTATTCATATTAAAAACACGAAGCGTCATGCTGTGATCACGAGCAAGTGTGAAGGCAGCTAAATCCATCACTTGTAATTCTTTTTCTAAAACTTCTTGATAGCTTAAATGGCTATATAAGGTTGCATCTGGATTAGCTACTGGGTCTTCTGAGTAAATACCATCAACTTTAGTTGCCTTAAGAACTACATCAGCTTCTATCTCAATACCGCGTAAACATGCAGCAGAGTCAGTGGTAAAAAATGGGTTGCCTGTACCAGCACTAAAGATAACTACACGGCCAGATTTTAATAAGCTAATAGCGTCAGCCCAATTATAACGGTCACAAACACCGGCTAGATCAATTGCTGACATTAAGCGAGTATTAACAAATGCACGATGTAAAGCATCACGCATAGCCAAACCATTCATTACGGTAGCTAACATACCCATTTGGTCGCCAACAACACGATTCATACCTGCTTCAGCTAAGCCTTTACCTCGAAACAGATTGCCGCCGCCAATAACTAAGCCGACCTGAATGCCCATTTCGATTAATTCTTTGATTTCTTGCGCCATACGATCCAGTACTTTTGGATCGATGCCAAAACCTTCTTCGCCCATTAAGGCTTCACCACTAAGTTTTAAAAGGATTCGACGATACATTGGTTTGGGATTGATGCTCATGTAATAAACATTCCTTAAGAATTATAAATTAAAATAGTCTAGGCCGGATCGACCGCGGCTATTTTAATACGTTTAGCCACGGTTCGAAAGTCAAATATGAAAAAAGTCTAAAGTGGAAGCTATTTATCGTTTTTTATTAACAAATGTGTTTGATTTTTAATCACAAATAATATTGAGTCGATATTTTTATCAGTCAGAAATAAAGTTAGCTGTTAGATTTTAGTCATAAAAAAAGCGCCAATCGGCGCTTTTCTATTTGAGCTAACAATTAATTCAGTGTTGAATTAACCTTTAGCTGCTGCGATTTGTGCTTCAACTTCAGCAGCAAAATCTTCTTCTTTTTTCTCAATACCTTCGCCAACTTCTAAACGAACGAATGAAGAAATTGTTAAACCTTTTTCTTTTAAAACAGCGCCAACAGTTTTCTTAGGCTCCATGATAAAAGCTTGACCTGTTAAAGAAATTTCACCCGTAAATTTCTTCATGCGACCAATGATGATTTTTTCAAGTAAATCAACTGGCTTTTTCTTGTTTTCTTCAAGCGCATCGTTTTCAGCTTTTAAGATATCTAACTGAATACGTTGTTCATTTTCAACTACGCTAGCAGGAACATCTTCAGGGTTGATGAACTCTGGCTTGCTTGCAGCAACGTGCATAGCAATGTGCTTAAGTGCTTCTGCATCGCCTTCACCAGCAACAACAACACCAATAGTAGCACCGTGCTTGTAAGAAGCTAGTGCAGAACCTTCAACATAAGCTACACGACGAACATTGATGTTTTCACCAATTTTAGTCACTAAAGCAACACGCTCTTCTTCAAATTTTGCTTGTAACTCTTCAATAGAAAGTTTTTCAGCAGCAGCAACTTCAGCAACTTTGTTAGCAAATGCTAAGAAGTTGTCATCTTTTGCTACGAAATCAGTTTGACAGTTAACTTCAACTAATGTGCCATCTTTAATGATGATTTGACCTTCAGCAGCAATGTTACCTGCTTTTTTAGCCGCTTTCGCTTGGCCAGACTTACGCATGTTCTCAATTGCAAGTTCCATATCACCATCAGCTTCTTGTAAAGCTTTTTTACAATCCATCATGCCCGCAGCTGTGCGTTCACGTAATTCTTTTACTTGTGCAGCAGTAATTGCCATCGATTTTTCCTCAATATAAATAGTAGTAATTAATTACCACAACAACCTTAGTTGCTGTGGTAACTATAAGCATAAAACGTTAGGTAAAACTGAAATTATTCAGTTTCAACAAAACCGTCTTTTTCTGCTTGTACTGCGATGTTTTGCTCACGACCAGAAAGAACAGCGTTAGCAGCTGAATCTAAGTATAAGGTCACAGCGCGAATCGCATCATCGTTACCTGGAACGATGTAGTCAACGCCATCTGGGTTTGAGTTAGTATCAACAACAGAAATTACTGGAATACCTAAGTTGTTAGCTTCTTTAATAGAGATGTGCTCGTGATCAGCATCGATGATGAATAAAACATCAGGTAAACCACCCATGTTTTTGATACCACCAAGGCTTTTCTCAAGTTTTTCCATTTCACGTGTACGCATTAAAGCTTCTTTCTTAGTAAGCGCTTCAAAAGTACCGTCTGAAGATTGAGCTTCAAGATCTTTTAAACGTTTGATTGATTGACGAACTGTTTTCCAGTTAGTCAACATACCACCTAACCAACGGTGATTTACGTAGAATTGATCACATTTAATCGCTGCATCTTTTATAGCATCGCTTGCTGCGCGTTTAGTACCAACAAATAAAACTTTACCTTTCTTTGAAGAAACGTTGCTTAATACAGCAAGTGCTTCGTTAAACATAGGTACAGTTTGTTCAAGGTTGATGATATGAACTTTATCGCGAGCACCAAAAATGTAAGTTTTCATTTTTGGGTTCCAGTAACGGGTTTTGTGACCGAAGTGAACACCGGCTTTAAGCATATCGCGCATAGAAACGTTTGGCATGTTTTTTCCTTTGTGGGGTTAAGCGTTCATACATCCAATATACACGACCCTTATTGCGTTTTACTTAATGTAAATTCGCTGAGCACCCCGGTATATCTTCGTTAGATGTATGTGAGTTTAGTTTTAATGTATTGAATTTTTCAATACCGTTTAAAGTTAAAAAGGCTTGGTAAATCTTATTGTGGGCCATAGTGTAAACACTAATGACAACCTCGCTGATTTAGACAAACAATTTAACGGCGCACTTTATACCATAATCACATACATTTAACTAGTATTTTGCGCTAAAAACCTGCTTAAAATATTTTATTTTGTTAAGGACTAGGATCTTTAATAGTGGCGAGTTAAAATTGCCGCACTTTTTTATACCAAGTTAGTTAAATCATGTCATTGAAAACACCAAACGCAGATCTTTTTTATATTTACGATAGTCATTGCCCTTGGAGCTATGCCTCAGCTGTTTTAGTAGAAAAAGTACTAAGTGCTTTTCCAAAAATTACCCTTAGAGCAATGCACGTAGGATATTACGATGGTGACAATAAAGTGTCTCCTCTTACATTAACTGCTGTTGGCGAATTCAGTAAGGTCAAGTTTGGCGCTAACTATGTTGATACACTTAACTACCCAAAAGACTCTACATTAGTCGCTAATTTAATGGCTTGGGTGCAAAATAAGTCAGCAAAGTCTGCCTTTGAGTTACTCACAAAACTTCAGCATGCGCATTTTGTTTTAGGTAACGAATTAACAGACAAAGAAAGTGTTATTGATATAATTGACGAACTTAAACTTTCACCACCTGCTAAATGTCTGCAGTCAAATAAACTTACCAAAGATGCTGAGTTTGCAATCCACGATATCATCGAAATTCAAGAAATTATTGGCACGCAAGCCATTCCGGCTCTTTTATTAGCCTGTAATGAAAGCTTAGTGTTACTTAACCATAATCTGTATTTAGAAAATCCTGATGCAATTGTTGATGCAGTTAAACTTGAATTAGAAAATTTATCCTAAATATTTACCTTCGATGCTTTGATTTAGCGATTAATAAATTTTACTGAGCACCATTTTTTGCTGCTGACAATTAAAGCGATTGATAGACCGAACTTTACTTTTACAACTGTTCAGTCAACAACAAGTTATAACCACTATTTTATGCCGAAATACGCACGATATATTTTTCGGTTGGGCAAAGGTTAAAAAACAGGTAAAATCGTTAGCAATTATGATGTATCTTTGCCTGAAATATTTGTTTTCAATCAAAGGCATTTTAACAAGATAGCTCATGCATACCCTGTATACAGCTTATTAAAAACAATTACGCTACTGGGTATTACACCATTTAATTATTTACAGCGTTACATTTGAGGTTTTATGACAATTACGATTAAAGATCAGCAAGAAATAGAGAAAATGAGAATTGCGGGAAAACTTGCTGCAGATGTATTGGAAATGATCGAGCCTCATGTAAAGGCTGGCGTAACAACAGATGAATTAAACACTATCTGTGCAGAATATACCGATAAAGTGCAAGGTGCTATCTCTGCACCATTAAATTATCACGGTTTTCCAAAGTCAATTTGTACTTCAGTTAATCATGTTGTTTGTCATGGTATTCCAAACGACACACCATTAGTTGATGGGGACATTATCAATATCGATATTACTGTTATAAAAGACGGTTATCACGGAGATACAAGTAAAATGTTTTTCATTGGTGAAACATCTGCAGAAGATAATCGCCTTTGTCGCATTACCCAAGAAGCACTTTATATTGGTCTTAAAAAAGTAAAACCCGGCAATACTTTTGGAGAAATTGGTACTGCAATTCAAAAGTTCATTAAAAAATCAGGTCGTTACTCAATAGTAAAAGAATACTGTGGACATGGTATTGGTCAAGTATTTCATGAAGAACCTCAAATTGTGCATTATAAAAATAATGACAGTGAAAAAATGCTGGAAGGTATGTGTTTTACGGTAGAACCTATGATTAACTTAGGCCGAGCAAACACGCTACTTGATAAAGAAGATAATTGGACAGTATATACCTTAGATGGTAAAAAATCGGCGCAATGGGAACATACCGTTGTCGTAACTAAAACAGGTTGCGAGGTATTAACTCTGCGTAAAGACGATACCATTCCAAGAATTTTACATAATTAAATTTGCTAATACTCGGAAAATCATTAGGGTTGTACATTACTGACTAACTGCAAACTGATCTAACATGAGAGCTTATTGTTGAACACTTCATCATTAATACCGGAAAAATATACCGAAGCATTAGCTATTAGTGCGCCTTCACTTAGTAGCGCAGAAATATGCGCACTTGGGACTGAATTTTTTCAGTGGCAAAAAGAGCAGTTTCCAATAAGCGAAGTAACCTCACTTGTTGCAGCACGAGCCTTTTATGTTGACCTAATTTTAACCAAACTATGGTGTCAGCATCATTTAGATGAATTTCAAATCAGCCTAGCAGCTGTTGGTGGTTATGGCCGTAAAGAACTTCACCCTTATTCTGATGTTGACATCTTATTAATTACCCAAGAAGTTATTGATGATGATTTAGCCGAGAAAATATCGGCATTTATTACACAGCTCTGGGATGTAAAACTCGATATTGGACACAGCGTTCGTAGTATTAAAGAGTGTTTAAATCAAGCAATTGACGACGTAACCATTGCAACAAACCTAATGGAAATGCGAAAAATTTGCGGCAATGACGCACTCATTTCACAACTTGAACCACTTTTAGTAGAAGATATATTCTGGACTTCTGAAAAGTTTTTTATCGCTAAGCGTGATGAGCAATTTAATCGCCACCAACAATTTCACGGTGCATCTTATACGCTCGAACCCAACTTAAAAGCGAACCCTGGTGGCTTGCGAGATATACAAACTATTGGTTGGGTTGCCAAGCGCCATTTTATGGCTGACACCCTCGAGCAATTAATTGATCATAATTATTTAACCACCAATGAATTTTTCGAACTAATCGAGTGTCAAGACTATCTCTGGCGTATGCGTTGTGCATTGCACTTTATTGCGGGACGAAACGAGAATCGACTATTATTCGACTATCAAGCCGATGTAGCTGAACTAATGGGCTTCGGTGATGGCGGTAAGCTTGCCATTGAACGCATGATGAAACGCTTTTTCCGCATTATTTCGCGCGTTTCAGAACTAAATGGCATGTTATTACACCATTTCGAATATGCTATTTTAAACGACAAAAAGCACAGTAAAGAAATTGTCCTTAACGACGACTTTGTTATTATCGACGGACAAATCAAGGTTTGTAATAAGCGCGTATTTACTCGCTCGACCATGATTATGGAAATGTTTTTACTGATCGCACAACACGAAGAAATAACCGAATTACACCCTGAAACCCTGCGCTTAATGCGTAATGCCAGACGCCGTTTAGTTTCAGGCATGATTGATTACGAACGTTGTCGCCAAATTTTTGTTGCTCTTATTAGGCACCCACGTGGGTTAGGTCTAGCATTTACATTAATGCATCGCCATTCGATTATTGGCGCTTATTTACCCTTATGGCGTAATATTGTTGGTCAAATGCAATTTGATTTATTCCATGCCTATTCAGTTGATGAACACAGCTACCGCTTAATAAAGAATTTATACCGCTTTAGTCAACCTGAACATACAGCCGAATACCCGTTGTGCAGTAAAATAGTGCAGCGTGTACGTAAGCCAGAATTATTATACTTTGCTGGTATATTCCACGACATTGCTAAGGGTCGTGGTGGTGATCATGCAAAACTTGGCGCAGTTGACGCATTAGAATTTGCTAAAATTCATAAACTTGGCGATCACGATGGACGCTTAATCGCATGGCTGGTAGAAAAACACTTATTAATGTCGGTTACCGCTCAGCGCAGAGATATATCGGATCCTGAAGTCATAAAAACTTTCGCTGAAATTGTTCGCGATGAAGTACATCTTGATTATTTATATTGTTTAACCGTAGCCGATATGCGTGCTACCAACGAAAGTTTATGGAATAGTTGGAAAGCTAATTTACTTGAAGATTTATATAACAGTACTAAGCGCGCCTTCAGACGCGGACTAGAAAAGCCAGTAGACTTAAGAGCTAAAATTAGAGAAAACCAACAACAAGCTATTGAAATACTTCAAGCTGAAACTATAGATCAAGACCGATTAAAGCAGTTATGGAAAGAGTTTAAAGCGGATTACTTTCTGCGTTACACACCAGAGCAAATTGCTTGGCATTTTAAGCATATATTAGAACATAATAAAGAAAAACCCATGGTTATTATCAGCCCGAAACCTTATCGCGGCGGTACAGAGGTTTTTGTTTACACGAAAGATAAACCGAATATATTTTATAATATTGTCTCACTACTTGGTGCTAAAAAATTATCGATTCTTGATGCAAAAATCACCACCAATAAATCAGGTTATACAGCTAATACATTTGTGGTATTAGATAATCGTAATAAGGCAATTAACGACAGTGCTAGAGCGTTGACTATCGCACGCTCTTTAAGTGGTAAACTCGCTTCAAAACAAATTAAAATCAAACCGAAACCTCTCGCAAAAAGATTTCGACAGTTTAAGGTACCAACACATGTAAGTTACCTTAAAGGTGCAGCTAAAAATCGGACTATGATTGAAATTGTAGCACTAGACCACCCAGGTCTATTAGCCAATATAGCGGCAATTTTTCAACGCTGTAAAGTACAGATTCATTCAGCCAAAATCACCACTTTCGGTGAAAAAGCTGAAGATGTATTTACCGTTTCAAATATTGATAATCAGCCGTTAACTGATGCACAAAAAGCCACTTTAAAAGCTATGCTTAGCAATGAAAGCCAAAAACAAATTTTACCAAATTAATACTAGGAATTTCCGATGTTAAAATTACAAACAATTATTGAACAAGCGTTCGAAGATCGCATAAACATTAGTCCAGCTAGCGTAACCTCAGAAGTAAAAGCTGCGGTTTTAGAGGCGTTAGCTGCATTAAATAATGGTTCAGCGCGCGTAGCAGAGAAAATTGCTGGTGAATGGGTTGTACACCAATGGCTTAAAAAGGCAGTTTTACTGTCATTTAGAATTTGGGATAACGAGGTTATAGACGGAGCTGAAAGTAAGTTTTTTGATAAAGTTCCAATGAAATACACTGATTATACACATGAAGATTTCGTTGCCGATGGCGTTAGAGTTGTACCTGGAGCATCTGTACGCACAGGTAGCTTTATAGGTAAAAATGTCGTTGTTATGCCTAGCTTTGTTAACATTGGCGCCTATGTTGACGAAGGTTGTATGGTTGATGGCTGGGCTACTGTAGGCTCATGTGCTCAAATTGGTAAAAACGTACATTTATCAGGTGGTGTTGGTATTGGTGGCGTACTTGAGCCCCTACAAGCTGGCCCTACTATTATTGAAGATAACTGTTTTATTGGTGCTCGTTCTGAAATTGTAGAAGGCGTTGTAGTTGAAGAAGGTGCAGTTATCTCAATGGGTGTTTATATTGGTCAAAGCACGCGTATTTTTGACAGAGAAACAGGCGAAGTTCATTACGGTCGCGTACCCGCTGGCTCTGTTGTAGTACCAGGGAACTTGCCTTCTAAATGTGGTACTTATAGCTTATATGCTGCTATTATCGTTAAAAAAGTAGATGCTAAAACACGTGCTAAAGTAGGAATTAACGCTCTACTTCGTTCGGTATCTGAAGAGTAATTTATTACTTATTAGCATAAATTCACACAATTTTACTTATTAGTAATATTGTGTGAATTCTGACAATGATATTTTTTTGACACTTAATTAAAAGCATAATAATCAATAATTAATTCGCCTAAAAACTGCTTTTAATATTAATTATATAAATAACGTCCCCTCAACAAAAAAACAAAATATTTCATATTTAAATCAGTAATTTGCCTTTTAATCTTACAATATTTATCTATTAAAAAATGCTATCAAGCTGTGTCAAAATAATAGTTGGCATAACCTTTGCGATAGAGGCTATAAGTACTCTTAACTAGCAAAAGTATTATGAAAAAATTCCCTCTACTGCTCACTGTTTTAATTGTTACATTACTATCGGCGTGTAATTCAACACCGACAATAGTTATGGAAAAGAAGCCTTTGGTTTCAGATCATTATTTAATGCTGAGTTTATTGAATCGAGAAATGACACAAGATCAACAAATGATGCTAGCGTTTGCAGAGCAGCGCGATAATTATCAATCGATATACTTTGTTAATGCGGTAGAGATCAGAGGTCCAAATGATGATAGTGATTACAGCAGCCAAAGACCAGAAAACAGTTACAGCAAATTAATTGCTCAAGACTTTAATTCTGTACATATAAGTGGCCCAAATTAATAACACGGCCACTAACTTATTTAGCACAAGTTTATTAAACTCAAGCGCTTAACAGTGACTAAAGTTTAAAACACAACAAGGCGTATTTAATAAACTACAATTCGTCTTTTAAAGTGAAATGCCTTGCCATTGAAATTCTTTGAATACCTGCTGCCATTGTGCGTCAAATTCAGCTTCAACTTTCACTGCCTTCTCTGTAACAGGATGTATAAATTCAACTTGCTTTGCTATTAACATTAAACGTTTAAAACCAAAGTACTCACCAAAAAATGGATTTTGTTTATTATCGCCGTAATTTATATCACCAATAATTGGATGACGTAAATGCGCTAAATGCCGCCTTATTTGATGACGTCTGCCCGTATGAGGCTGACATTGAATTAGCGAATACCTAACACTAGAATACTTCCCTAACGGCACATCTATCGTGGCAATAGCTGCTGATTTATAAAACGTTGTTGCACTTTGTGGCGCTTTGTCGCGACTCACATCCTTATCACCTAAGTCATCTAGCTTTTCTTTTAATGGATGTTCAATAACGCCTTGATCCACTAAATGCCCTCGCGTTAGTGCATAATAAGTTTTCTGAATTTTTCTCTCGGCAAATGCCTGTCCCATTAGACGAGCAATATCTTGAGTTAATGCAAAAAGTAAAACACCTGAGGTAGGTCTATCTAAGCGATGTAAAGGGTAAACATATTGCCCGATTTGATCGCGAACCAGCTGCAAAGCAAAATAAATTTCATCTTTGTCCATAAAGCTTCGATGAACAAAAAGCCCTGCCGGTTTATCAACAGCGACTAGGTACTCATCTTGATATAATATTTTTAATACAGGCTTATCTATAATTACTGAACCGGCATTTTCAATTGTCATGTTAGAGAATTCTTCTTTTATTAATCATGGTTTCTAACGACTGAAAATACAGGGCTAGAAATTTAACAATTTTGATAAATCAACCATTTTAATTTTCCATTAATCAAGAAAAAGATTAACGGTGGAGTTAAAGCGCTATTATCTCTATAATATTGCGCCATAACAACTTGTACCTACTTTTATCAATTTATATCAACCTTTATAGCGACAATATTATTCTATGAGTTCATCTTCAGACACTATTTCTTCAATTTCCGCATTACTGAGCTTATCAGATTCTCAATACCGTGTTTTTGATATTGGCCGTAGAGTAGATAAAATTTCAAAAGAGCAGTTTGCTAAAATTGAAGCGGCAGAGCTAGCATATCCTTATCCTATTCAAGGGCATGCCCTACTCGCCATAGCGTTTTGGCAAAAGCAATCAACGAGTCCCTATTTATGGTTTATCAAACTGCCATTAGACGAAAGAGGTTTATTAAACCAAGGTGCAAGAAACCACTTTATAGCGATTATTATTGAAGCTTTAGGTGATGATCTCTCTGTTAATCCCACCGAGCAACAAGAAGCCTTATTAAAGAAAAATCCCTACCATTTTACGCCTGCCCAATATAAATTGGCGGCAGTAAATAGTGTTGTATCTACCTCACTCAAACAAGTAGCAAGCAAATTTTATCCGCCAGCCCAACATTATTTATCGGGCGTTAACGGTTGGGAAGCCTGGCAAACAGTTGGCGTGCAAGGCTTATCAGATTTTGCCTTTAGATTAGACGAAGCTCAAAACAATCAAATTTTAACCAATGCTTTACCATACCTTCCTGAAGAAGTTTTAGTGCCTTTATGCTCTGCGCTTGAAAATATTAACTTAGCTCCAGCAGTAATAAAACAATTAACAACACGTTATCAACAAGAAGAAGAAAAAGCTGAAGTTAATAATACAATTTTGATAGCCTTGTTACGTGCATTAGCGTCAAGTACGCAGCACCCTTACAGCCAAGAATTTATCGCTAATTTAATCGAAAACACCGATTTAGCTGAAGATGCACTTATTATTATCGCAGGTCGATTATGGCCAACATTAATTGATGAAAAGTTATTATTTAGCTACTTAGAGCAATTAATAAAAGATAACGACAACGCATTATTTTCGGCAATATTTAAAGATTTAGTTGCAATACCTATGATTCGCCCCGTACTATTGCAAGCCATTCGTTCACCAAAACGCAGCCCTGAATTGGCCAAAGCCATTGGCATGCTTTTTAAACCTTAGGCATTTCATGGAAAACATTTATTACCTACTCTTTATTGGTTTACTCTTCTGGTATTTTGTCTATTTACGCAAAGTATCAGAGCACGCGCGCTCGCACGCTGACCAATATTGTAAACAAGAAAACTTACAATTTTTAGCGATTGCCCGCCAATCAAGTCGATTTAGATTTTCTAAACGTTTAGGACCACACTGGTTGAGTAGTTTTGATTTTGAATTTAGTGGTGATGGTGAATCAACTTACCATGGCACAATGACATTACGTGGTTATAAGCTCGATAATATAGATACCCCGCCTTACCGAGTGAATTAATAAAATAGCTATTATGGGTGGCGTAAAAAAGAGACAAAAAAAAAGCGACATAATGTCGCTTGTTTTTTGATTATTTAACTATTTCCGTGGTTTACATCCCTTTGTGCTTATTCCATAAGCGCTCTTTTCATTCCATGAAAAAAGTTGCATCGTGCATAACATCCGTATTTACCTTAAGCAAAATAACCTTAATTCCATTTACTAATTCATAAATCCGTTTAATCCATAAATACTAACCGCAGTCGGTAAATACTTGGTTTCCCTAACGCTTTGTCTCCTAGACGAAATTAATTATACTTCAAGCGTTGTTTTATAATAGACGGGGCAAACTAAAAGAAATTATTTTTTTTCATTACTTACAAAGAAATACATTAATAAACCTTAATTATCAGCAGCTTAAAAACTTAACAGGTCAATAAACTCAAGTTTATTCCTATAAACTAACAACATATGCAGACATGTCTTACGTACTGTTGGCCGAATTAGGTCAATAGTTTACATTTTGCGTTATTTGTCGTTTCACGAAAACATCAGATCAAATCAAATTTAATCTGCTCGAAAATACATCGGTTTAAGCTAAAAATTCCGTTAAAATTCTAATCTTCCATTTTCAATATACCCAACCATCCATACAATTAGTTGGCATACCTAGTTCACCTATTTCAGCATAAATATCATCAATATAATCTGGGTCTTTAGCACCTTCTTTGGCGATATTTAACCAATATTTAGCCTTTATACTGTCTTTATTACACGCATAGTAAGTACCTAACCAGATTTCACCATATTTATACCCTTGCTTAGCCGATTGTTCAAATGCATTGAATGCATCAGCCCTAGAGTTTTTTTGCAGTAATATACCAATATAGTAATAGGCTTCAGGATTATTGAACTTTTCAATAGCGTACTTCCATAACTCTATCGCTTTACTTTTATCTATGGTTAATGAATGTGATAAGCCAAACATTGAATAGCTATATGAACCATGCTCAAGAGCAGATGCTAAATCAAATAATTCTTGATAAGGTAAACGCTTATAATCTTTTAACTTATTCTTAAATGCTCGCTTAATTTCAAGGTCGGATCTAATGATCTTAGGTAAACCAAACAAAATGTCATTTCCCCTCAAAAATTTAAGGTTATTCTCTTCATTATGTTTTTTAACAAACTTAGCCCAATGTTCAAGCGGTGCTGTGTTGCAGCCTCCATTTTGTTGTATTACTTCACTCACTAATTGATTGGCAAAATTTTCAGTTTCGGTTTCATAACCCATGAACTCTACAAATTCATTGAAGGTATACCCGGTATTTTTTCTCAGGTAATAATCTGTTTCTAAAAGGAACTCCGATGAATTTTTAAATGTTGTTTTACATCGCTCATTCATTATTGAAAAAGCCACATTTCCTAAGGCTATATCACCAATAACTTCTGCATAAGCTATAGACGTTTTTTCGAATTGATTTAATTCTTTTGCGTTTATTTCAAATTGCCATAAACCAAATAATATTAAATAAAGTAGAATTCTAGTCATTAACTAATCCTTGAGTAATATTTGACGCTTTTGATAAGTTATCAATAACAGAGAAACAATCATCGATAAAGTAAGTAAAAAAATATGCCCATTTGTTTCACTTTTAACAGTATGATTAGAAGCTGATATTCATCCATAACGTATTTGTCTATCGCTATAGTCTACGTCATTTGGTAACTAAAAATGAAATGTGCATAGAAGTTTAGATTAAAGCAAAGCCAACCACTTCTACACTTGGTTGATTGGTTTAAAGTTGCCAAATTCTGTAACGTGCCAAAGTTCACCAGATGGCCCCCACAAATAAACAACTTTCCCCCAATGTTCTGTTTTAATAGGCTTATACTTAATATCGAAACCATCTAGATTTGAAATAACTTCAAAAGCCTCGTTTATGTTTAAAACCGACAGCTGGAACATTAAGTTTTTAGCCAATTCTTCGTTATAAAATCTTTGTAAGAAAAATGTACACTCACCGTTCTCAAATAAAGATAGGTCGTCACTCACATAATCCATTTTAAAGCCCAGTGCTTGATAAAATGATTGCGATATTTCGTAATTTTTACTAGGAATAAAAACCCTAATGTCATCTACTTTCATCTGATTGTCCTTTGGTAACTAACACGCCCTTATATCAGTAAAATAACCAAGAAATACAGGGGTAACTATGAATGAAAAACTGTGCTTTGTTCCGGCTAGTTCTATATTCAGTACAACATGCCATTAACCGCTTTTGCAATTGGGTATTTTCACAGCTAATAATATTGAGACCACTAACTTTATTTTTAGCTGAGTACGTTAACATAGCCTTATATTCATTGATGCCCGTTGGAAATCTATCTTCAATCTCCTCAGGATGATAACCCATAAATTCAATGGTAAATGCTGATTATCTGATGCAAATGAAGCACAAGCAAGCATTGCACAGCTATCGAGTTGTTCGGCAAACCATCTTCATCTTCTGCAATTAAAAAAGACTTAACTTCGTGAAATAGATCAGCTAATTTTTCTTTTAACTCTAAAGCATCCATTGCACCTAATATTTTGTTTAAAACTGTTCAGCATCTTCAAACAGTAGCATGGCTACAATATTTATTAAAATCTCATATGTAGACTAAATCTACTTAGAAAATAGTAACGAGATTAATAACATTTAAACAACTTGAACTCTTGCCATTTTAAATGACAAATAAAATGAAAAATCGACGAGATAAACTGACTTTAAGGTTCAAATTAGTTAACCTTGCCCACTCTTATAGTTTTATTATTTTAGTGCTTTTTTAAGTTCGCTATTTTTGTACTTTAGCTAACTTATTTTGTGGAGATTTTATGCAATTTATTCAGTCATTATTTTGCTGGCAAGGTTTTGATAATCGACAACGTTTTATACTTATCGTACTGTCTTCTTTATTCTTTTTTAGTACATTAAGCACAATTTTTAGTAATTCTATATTATTCAGCGCTGTCATCTTACTTTTATGCTCTGTTGTATGTTTCGCTACAACAAAACGCCGACAAAATGATGCTCAGTTTGATAAAAAATGGCTTATGGCTCCCACTGGTAGTTTATTTATTACGGGCTTAATCATTGTGCTGCTTGGGAATGGCATGAGCTATTGGTTGCTATTGTTACCCGCCGGCTTGAGCACACTATTGTTAACTTACCCGAGTAAAAATAACAGGCATTATGTGCTAGGTTACAGTGGGCCGATAAATTTATCTGAGTTCGAAAAAACGGTGAAGAAGAACTCTTCACGTAATAGCCAACGTGTTGAGCCTACCATTAACAGTATTGATGTAACCCCTTCTAACGCATTTTCATATGCAAATAATGTTGAAAACTCAACATCAACAACCTATAGAGACAATACTAACTCAAACAGCCAAAATTCAAATAAAGATCAAGGGCTTGAGTTTGCAGAGTCGCTTCGATTAACACTGTTTAGTAAAATAAATACCCGCTTAACTATTGCGGTAATCATTTCATTTTTCGTGCTAGTTTTATTTATATTTGCCTTATTTTCTGACAATATTGAGGGTGAAAATTTAGTAGAAGAAGAAGCGCTTCCTGAAAAGAGCACGACCTTTGAGCATAAACTCACATTACCCGATAACTTCTCTATAATGTTTAATGATCAAAAAGCCCTTGTTGTTCACTGGCAAGCTGATGTTGTAGATAATAATGAGTTTTGGACATTAGGCACAGCCATTGGTGATAAAAGCTGTAAGGCTATTGAATTTAATAATGAGTTGCCAATAAGAACACTTAAAGTTAGTACAGAAAACAATGGCTTTTATGCCTATTTTTCGCCATTAGATACTAAAGCGCTAATTAAAAATATTGCTTTTAAAAACAATTTTGCATTATGTGGTTATAAGTTTTCTTTGAAAGGTAGCCAAGCCGCATTAGGGAAGTCTGCATTTTATTCACCGTTAGTTGAATACTAACGCTGCAAAATAAGTAAGTAATATGCCTAACGACGATGTTTGAACTCGTTAACAGTTTTAGTGCTTCTAATATCGGTGATTAGAATAAACGACCAATATAAGCGACTAAGGCAAGTGATTAAGGCTAATGAGTTGAAGGAGATTACTTTTATGTCAAATATGGCTAGAGAAATTACATTAGGAATAAGCTTAATTATCCCTAATGTAGTCATTTAAACTTTTTATTTAATTTCTTATTTAATTTCTTATTTAAGCGCTTATTTAAGTTAAGAAGGACAAACTGAACTCACTCAATTAACGTGAATAAGGTTTTATAAAGACATAACAAAGTAGCGTATAACCCCCTTGAACTTTATGCATTTTAGTGGGAGTTTATCAATTAACTCAAATATTATTAATTTTTAAGTCGCCAGGTTATTTTACTTTTTGGTAACCTGAACGTAAATGTAAGTCGATAGCGCGCAATACATCATTACGAGATATTGTCCCCAATAAGTTTTCATCGTCATCAACTACTGGGTAGACCTTAGGTTTATTTTTTAACATTTGTTGGCCTAGCTCAATAACACTGTCGTATGGCTTAACAGTTAACACATCTTTACGCATTAGATCGGCCACATCTGCAATATGCTCGTTATAATAAATGGTTTCTATCATTTTTGATAAGACATCACTTTCAGATAAAAAGCCAATTAATTGATTATTTTTATCAATAACGGGCCCACCAATTTGCTTGGTTTTTAAAAACCTCAATGCTGCTTCTTCAACCACCATTTCTGGCGCGAAAGTCACTGGATAATGGTTCATATATTCTTTTACTTGTAATGATTCCATACTCGATCCCTAAAATTTAATTAACACTCATAGCCAAATATTGATCAGACTTTTTTTATTTATTTACTTTCCATTATTAACTGTAGACTCATTTGCAGATAAATCATCCATTTACAGGTTTTTTCTTACATTTTTGCTTACTTTTATCTACTTTTTATTTAGTTTTTATTTAGTTAACTGGCTAAAGCTAATAACGCGGGTTGTGTTGTTGCGCCAATTGACTGTTCAATCGACTTATAAGCATTAACAAAGTCTTTCTTTAAGTGTGATTTTAAATGCCCTTTCACTTGCTTTATTGGCTCTTTTTTCAAAACACAAAATAACGCCAATGCATAAACAGTTTCAGGCTCAGTTAATGCCGCTTGACGATTTAAACTGGCATTATTGCATGAGCCGCAGCCGCCCTTAAATTGATAAGCAGTATTAGCAAAAATAACCCCAAAGCCCATAAAACAAGCAACTAAATCTATTGCCTGTGGCAAATACTCTTTCCCACCAGGCGGTAATACTTTATTTGAGATGACTAAAATACTCGCGAGTGCTTGGCTAATACCAGCTATTAAATCTTGTGGTTGATTTACTTGGTTCGGATTAAAGCCCAGCATGAGTGGCGCATTACTCAAATTTATATTAATTTCAGCGTTTTCACCGCGAATAACATTCCCTAACCTTAAGTCTTCAATCGCTGTAGTAGAGGTGGGTGAACTTGAAGTAATATCAATCGGCCAGTTTTGCATACCGGCGTATTTCTTTGTATTAATAAACATCGCTTGTGCCATTTCATCAATACTGCTGACTTTTCCTGGATAAAAGTCATTACTCGGTAGGATCAAACGCGCGTCATTTTTCAGCACATTTATATCAAAATTTTCAATCGCCCAGGCAAAAGTATCCCAGATCCAGTTTTTGGTGTTTTCATCAATTATTTCTTTTGGGCCAAATAGTTTTGCTAACATAATTTCACTACTTCTATTTTATTACTTTCAGTTCTAGTTTTTAATATTTTGATCCAATGCCCATTGCCAAGCTTTGGTATTGTATAGAGGCACCGTTGATAATGAGTGGTGATGACTACCTGATGACTCTTTCGTTGAATAAGACAGGTAAATCAGGGTTTTATTTTCAGCATCATATATACGTCTGACTTTTAAGCTTTTAAATAATATACTTTTCGACTCTTTAAAAACCACTTCGCCGTTTTTCGAGCGATCTATTTTCGCTAAATGCTCAGCCGTTATTTCACCGGTTTGTCGACAAGCTATGCTCATATCTGAAGGATCAGAAAAGTCTAAATCGGCTTCTACATGGCTAATATGACAAGTTACCCCTGTAACAATAGGATCTTGTTGGGCTCTTATAACAACATCTTTTGTGGTGAATAGCCCTAAGCTAACTTTCCCAACATCTTCTGAACATCCTACAATAGCTAAACCACAAATTAAGGCTAAAGATGTGTTACACGCTATTTTCAATTTATTTATCATCTTTAAATATTCCTACAAACTCATTACCGTTCGACGATTTACTCGCACGATACATACCTGAGCTATTGAATGGCATGGTTATATTACCTTGCGTATCAATGGCAATAACACCACCTGAGCCGCCAGCTTTGACTAACACATCATTAATGACCACATCTGCCGATTTTTCAAGACTTAAACCTTGATACTGCATGCGCGCGCAAATATCTGCCGCAACATGGTAGCGAATAAAGTACTCGCCATGGCCCGTTGCTGAAACCGCGCAGCTATCATTATTAGCGTAAGTTCCCGCACCAATAATAGGGGCATCGCCTATGCGACCAAAGCGTTTAGCGGTCATGCCACCAGTACTTGTGCCTGCGCTTATCGTACCTGACTTATCAAGCGCAACAGCGCCAACGGTACCAAATTTATATTCATTATCAAGTGTTTGGTGAGCAGCTTGAAAATCCTTTAACTCTTTTTCTTGCTCTGCTAACTGTTTTTTAGCTTTTAGTAACGATTGAAATCTCGCATCAGTATTAAAGTAACTATTTTCAACCAGTGTTAAGCCTTGTTGATTCGCAAAAACCTCTGCACCTTCACCACTGAGCATTACATGCACCGATTCTTCCATTATCGCTTCAGCTAGCGCTATTGGGCTTTTTACGGTTTTTACACCGGAAACAGCTCCAGCATTTAAGGTTTTACCGTTCATAATTGACGCATCAAGTTCATGCTCGCCATCAAAAGTATAAACGGCGCCTTTGCCCGCATTAAATAATGGTGAATCTTCTAGTATTTGAATTGCCGCAATCACCGCTGCTTGGCTAGACTTACCATCAGCTAAAAGTGCATAGCCGGTGTCACGTGCTTTTTTTAATGCTGACTCATAAGCCTGACGTTTCTCTTGTGTCATTTTACTTTTATCAATTGTGCCTGCACCGCCGTGTATCGCTATAGCAAATGCTTGCTGTGCTTGTGCCTTATTAACCAACCATAAAGGTGAGGTCGATAAAGTTAAAGCCAGTACTAAAAATAGTTTATTTTTCATTGAATATCGCCATTATATTTGAGCTTGTTTCGCCGCACTTTTTTGCTGTGCTACTTTCGCTGCTATTTTTAACCGCCACAATTGCACGGTAAAAGTATAAGGTAACAATGTGCGATAAATTCTCCATATTTACAAGTACTCAGCTTGTGTAAAAAGCACCGGCTGTAAAAACTAATTCACAGTAGACATAAATGTACACATTAGTTACTGTACTGGTCATACCATTTTATTTTTTATAAATTAGCACTGATACCGACAAGGATTTTCATGACAGAACAACGCGTAATTGTAGAAATCGCTAATAACATAGCCCATGTTAAACTTAATCGTGCAGACAAGCTGAATGCGCTTGATATGGCTATGTTTAAAGCAATTAGTAATACGATTAAAACATTGCGTAAAAACCGCGACATTAGGGCTGTTATCGTTTCAGGTAATGGAGACGATTTTTGCTCAGGTTTAGATGTTAAATCGATCATGAAGTCACAAAAAAACATGATAAAACTACTTTTTAAAGCTTCACCTTGGCGATCAAACCTAGCGCAAGTAGTTTCTACTGGTTGGCAAGATATTGCTGTTCCGGTTATTTGTGTTATTCAAGGGCGTTGTTGGGGAGGCGGTTTACAAATTGCCTTAGGTGCCGATTTTAGGTTTGCTACACCCGACAGTTCGCTATCTATTCTAGAAGGTAAATGGGGCTTAATACCTGATATGGGTGGCACAGTAGCATTACGTGATCTTATTGCGATTGATCAAGCAAAAAAACTCGCCATGACAGCAGAAATGTTTACTGGTGAGCAGGCACACGCTTTAAATTTAGTGACTGAAGTAACCAACACGCCAATGGCTGATGCCCAGGCATTTGCGCTGTCTTTAATGTCACAATCGCCAGATGCAGTAGCGGCCAATAAGCGTTTATACAACAAAAGCTGGAACAGCAGTAAAGGCTGGGCGTTATTCAGAGAGTCTTACTATCAACTTAGAATATTAATGGGTAAAAATGTTCATCGTAAAATTTATAATCAAACTCATGACACTAAGCAGCACAAGCCATTTTTAACGCGCAAAAAGTGGTAGCTATACAACATAAAAACATAGCTAGGTTTAATAATTAAATATACTGATAAAACAGAGCTGAAGTAGTATGAAATAAACTATACAAAGCTCTGTCTAACTTATTGCTCTATACACAGATTGGCTTACTCTGATAAGCATAAACCTGAAATAACATCAGTCTTCTTGTACTTTCCACTCTAAGGTATCAAGTGGATATCCACCAAACCACTTTGCCGTATCTATTACAAAATGACTGGTAATTTTTTCAATGCCTAGCGTATCTTGCATCATGTCATTGCAAACGCTATTGAAATCTTCAATCGAAGAAGACATCATAAAAGCAATATAATCAATACCACCGTTAACTTTCATACAATCAACCACTTCGGTATATTTTTTTATACCTTTTTCAAAAATACTACAGTGTTGATAACTATTACTTTTTAACGTGAAATGTGCATAAGCTTTTACATTAACGCATAACTTATCAACATTAGTTACCATGGCATAGCCAATAATAAACCCAGCATCTTCTAACGATTTTACTCGCTGTAAGCAAGCACTTGGTGATAAACCTATAATTTCAGATAAATCATTATTACTAATACGCGCATTACTTTGCAGCTCAGTTAAAATACGACGATTCATTCTGTCTAACTTAATATGTTTTTTTACCATTTTGTACCAACTTTTGGTTTGTAAAAGTATTAAAAATAAATAGATAATGCTGTTTTAGTATCTGCGTTCTAAATTATATTTGTTACATATACCTCATAATATAAGCTGAACTTCATTAAGCTTATGAGCCGCGAAATTATGATGAAATATTATCCTAGCGTTTTAATTAAAACAGTTTTAGGAAATATTACTGTTAAATTATTTTCAAAAAAAGCACCGATTACAGTAACTAATTTTTTACATTATGTAGATAATCATTTACTTGACGGTAGTAGCATTTTCAGAATAGTTAATGATAACAATGCAAGCCAGGCTGAAGATGCTAATGCAGCAATAAACGTTGTTCAAGCGGGTTTACCGCCAGAGCACCCCAAGTTATTACCTGGAATTGCACATGAAACTACCAAAGACACCGGAATTTTGCATCTAGACGGCACAATATCTATGGCTCGGTTTGAACCCGGTAGTGCTGATGGCAGCTTCTTTTTTTGTATCAAGGATCAACCTGAACTCAACTTTGGCGGCAAACGCTATGATGACGGCTTAGGCTTTGCTGCTTTTGGTCAAATCATTCAAGGTAGAGATGTACTTGAGCAAATTTTTCAAAAAGCTGAAAATCAAGAGTATTTAGAAAACGAAATTTCTATCACATCGATTACCCGTTGTTAGCATTAAATTGCCATATAGAGTTGATTTTCATCGCTAAAGGTTAATCAACTTTTTTAAATCTCGCTAGCGGTAATATTACAATAAAACATAAACTAAACAGCAGCGTTCCCATTATAATGATATCGGTATAGCCTATACCTTTAACTAACGTTGACGCTAAAATCGGCCCTAAAATATAACCCACGCCAACCACTGTTTGAGCTGCACTTATATATTTACCTGAATGATCTACATCTGAAATAACAGCAAATAATCGAGCACCAACAATACTCCAGAAAAAGCTAAATACACACATAGCGATAAGATAACGCGTGTTAGTTAATCCCTTGTTTAATACCCATATTGATAAAGTCATCACGAGTATTGAAATAAACAATAAACCAATGTTTTTACCCATATCCCCTATTAACGCAAAAAACAACGCGCCAGCTAGACCTGCAATCATGGCTAAAGACAATGCTTGAGATACAAAAGACAAAGTTAAACCAGAACTTGTCCCCATAATCGAGACATAGGTCCATACTCCACCAATACTCATATAAAAGAACAGTAAGCTTAGCAACGCTAAATTGAGTAAATTATTGGGTTGTTTAGATAGGTTGGTGATTGCACCTTCTGTCGATTTATAATCATCACTTTTACGTGGTAACAGCTTAATAACAATAAGTGGCAAAGTATAAAAAACCGCCATAGCAACAAAAACGCCACTCAATAACATCGAGTTGTAAATAATGGGCACAAGTACTAGCCCTAAAGCTTGCACAACAACAATTGCCGCGGTATAAAAACCAAACCATCGATTAGGGTTGCTGGTCATGCCGATAGCACTAATACCTACGGCAACAATTATTCCTTCGCCTACCCCTGTTAAACTTCGAATAATACACAGTAATAAAAAGTCAGTTACTAAGGCTGAAATTAAATTACCAATGACGGTAATAACAACCCCTACAATTAATGCTTTTCTAAAGTTCACTCTTTTAATGTAGATAGAAAAAACAAACGTTGCGATGGCTAAACCTATTGAGTCAGTAGAAGCTAGCCAACCTATTTGTTGCTCAGTTAACGCTAAACTAATGCCAACAACTTCTAAGTACACAGGTAAAAATAATAAAACTAAGTAGCCTATAGGTGCAGTGGCTAAACCGCTGAGTCCATATTTTAAATCTGAGTTAGAAGTTGTATGGTGCATTAAAAATCCTTTGCATTCTTAATAAGTAGCTGATAATAAAAGTAAGATTAAATGCCATATATTGCCTGAGCATCGCGCTCAGAAATAAAGCCATTTTTTATATCGGCTAATACTTTAGCTTTAGGGCGCTTATTTGGGTTACCCCAACCACCGCCATTGCCGGTAACTAACCTGATTAAATCACCTTTTTTCAAAGGATAACGACTTGTTCTACTAAAGCGAGCTTTTTCATTACCTTGTTCGTCAAAAACTTGCACATAATTACATGAACCTTCTTCACCTTCATTAATGCCCCAAGGGGTTGTAATACCGCGACCAAAAAAGCTAGAAATATCAGCATCGTCTGAAAGTATTCGATAATCGAGCACGACACCGTTGCCCCCTCTAAACTCACCCGCTCCAGCAGTATTATGACTAAAAGCATATTGCTCTACCATAACGCCGTAGCGTGCTTCTGTAATTTCTACCGGAATATTGCTAGTTTCACCATTACCAACACAAAATTGACCCGACTCACCATCTTTACCAACAGCGGCCCCCCAGCCACCAACTAATGGCTCAACCAACAGATAATGCTCGCCTGTTTCAGGTATTTGACCCGATAAGTTCATAGTACATACTGAACCAAACTGACCAGCAGTAACTACCCCTGGTAAAACAGGAGCTAATGCTTTGCGCACCACATCAGCAGCACATACCATAGATTCAAAATAAGCCGATACTGGTGCTGGTCGTTTTGCTGTTAGTAATGTGCCCTCAGGGCATATCACTTGTAATCGGCGAAAGCAGCCGTCAGTTGCGGGGGCATCGGGCTGAACAATACCCATAAATACTTCTCTAGCCGCAGACACTAATACGCCCATAGTGCAATTAATAGGCCCAGGCGCTTGGTCAGAAGAACCCGAATAATCTAGAACAAAAGCTTCATCGGTTATCGTCACTTTTACTTTAACTTTAAACGGTCCATTACCCATGCCATCTTCATCAATAAGATCTTCAGCTTCGAATACACCTTTAGGTAAAGTTTTAAACTTTTCTAACACCATTAAGTCACCATGTTCAAGCAACTTGTCTATCGCCGTTAAGGTAACGTCTTTACTGTATTTTTTCATAACAGAAAGAAAGCGTTGTTCACCTACTTTTAATGAAGCGGCACAGGCTTGTAAATCACCTAAGGTCATTTCTGGTAAGCGAACATTCACTTCAATTAAATCGAGTAGTGCTTGGTTCGCAATACCTTTTTCAAATACTTTAATACCTGGGAATTGCAAACCTTCTTGATAAATTTCAGTAGCATCGGCACTGTAACTACCGGGATCTTTACCGCCAATTTCAGTCCAATGTGCTTTGTTAGCTGTCCATGCAACAAGCTCTTCTTCAAAAAATACCGGGCGGATCATACAAACATCAGACAAATGAGTACCGCCCCCTGCATAAGGGTCATTTAAAATAAAAACATCATCTGGGTAAATATTTTCGCGATCAAATTTTGCAATAATATTTTGTACGCCCGCATCTAGGGTTCCAATAAAACCTGGAATGCCATTGCCTTGAGAAATAAGTAAACCATTCGCATCTGTAACACCAATACCATAATCTAACGACTCGTAAATAATCGGGCTTTTACTCGTTCTTTTTAAAGCTAAAAACATTTCTTCGCCAATAGCGACTAAGGCATTTTTAATAATTTCTATGGTAAATATATCGACTTTTTTATTCATAATTTTTTACTCAACTTATTTAATTCATTAAATTTATTCAAAAAATATCAATTCATTAATCACGAAGATAAATATGAATACCACCGAAATCATCAATCTCAACTCGGTTCTCAGGTAAAACCACGGTAGTCGTAGTGCTCTCTTCAATAATCGCAGGTCCTTTAAATTTCATACCTGGTTGTAATTTTTCACGATTATAAATAGCCGCGGTTACTTGAGTGTCACTGTCAAAGTCAACCGAACGCTTGCCAATTAAGGCTGTATCTGCACTTTCTGTTGAACTTGCTGGTAATTTTTCAAGTGTTGCTTTATCTAAAAGCCCAAAAGAAACTAAGTGAATATTAACAACTTCAATCGCAGAGCCGTCTAGCCTAAAAGTATATTCTTGTTGATGGGTTTGATGAAAGCGCTCTGAAAGCGCACGAATAAATTCAATTTCTTCAAGTTCAGTGCTTGGAACATGAATTTTAACTGTATGTTCTTGTCCGCTATAGCGAGCATCAACATACATTTCATGCTTAACTTTGCTTTGGTCAATACCATCGTTTTTATAATCAAGTCCAGCTTTTTCAATAACCTGCTCAAAAGCTGAGAGCACGGCGTTTTTACTGTTATCTGTTAAGGCAAATCTATGGGTCTGAATATAATCTCTGCGTAGGTCGATCATCAACATTCCCCAAGCAGAAAAAACACCAGCAAATGGAGGAATAATAACTTTACGCGCATTTAATTCTTTACCTAAGGCTGTAGCATGCAGTGCTCCACCCCCGCCAAAGGCCATTAATGAGAAATCACGTGGGTCGTAACCACGATTTACTGAGATCAATTTCAGTGCATTTACCATATTAGAATTAGCAATGTTCAGCACACCATGTGCTACATCCATGGCGTTAACATTAAGTTGATCAGCCAAGGTTTTAAAAGCAGCTTCTACGGCGTTAAGATCGGGTTGAATTTCTCCACCAGCAAAGTTTTCGCTGTTAATTCTACCGGTAATTAAATTAGCATCCGTTGTTGTTGGCGCAATGCCGCCTCGTCCATAAGCAACAGGGCCAGGAGTAGAACCAGCGCTTTGCGGACCAACATGTAAACTATTGGCGGCATCAATCCAGGCAATACTGCCACCACCATTACCAATTTCAACAATATCAATTACCGGGGTTTTTATTGGGTATCCGGCCTTTTTCGCCGTTTTCTCTAATACATATTCTGTGGTGATACGTGTTTCACCATGATGAATTAATGAACATTTAGCGGTTGTACCACCAATATCCAACGCCATAATATTGCCATCGCCAATAACTTCGCCATAGGCAGCAGCACCAAGAATGCCGCCAACAGGGCCTGACTCAACTAATGTTATCGGGTTATCACGTGCAGATTTTAACGTAGCAATGCCGCCATTAGACTGCATAATAAATGGGTCGCTTTTTAATCCATTCGCCAGTAGCTTCTTTTTCAATTTATCTAAATACTGCTGCGCCGGAGGTAAAACATAGGCTGACAATACTGTGGTGCTCGTTCGTTCGTATTCGCGCCATTCGGCTGATATTTCATGTGAAGAAATTACATTAATTTCTGGCCATAAATTTTTCAGTGCCACAACCAGTTTTATTTCGTGTTCTGGGTTTAAATAAGCATGTAAAAAACAAACACCAATAGCTTCAACCTGTTGCGATTTAAAGTAGGCAACTAACTCAGGTAAGTTATCTAAGTTAATCGGTGTAATAACATTACCTTGGTAATCAAGACGCTCTTCTATTTCTAAACGTAAATGGCGCTCAACAAAAGGATTAGGTTTTTGATAAGTATTGTTGAAAATATCAGGCGTATTACCGCGGGCAATTTCTAAAACATCACGAAAACCTTTTGTGGTGATCAAACCGGTTTTTACACCTTTTCGTTCGGTAATAGCATTGATAACAACAGTGGAACCATGAGCAAAAAAGTCTACATCTGACAAATCAATATCTGCTTTTATAGCGGCATTGACTACGCCCTGCTCAAAGTTTGGCGGTGTTGTATCACTTTTAACGGCTTTAACATTACCTTCATCAATATATACCAGGTCGGTGAACGTTCCACCCACATCTGTTGCGACTCTTACTGTCATAATTTGTACCTTACTTAAAAAGGTTAATTAAAAAAATTATAATTAACCTTATTTAGTTCCATATTTATAACCGAACTAAACATATAAATTTAAAAGAAAATAGTCAGTACTTGATAATGAAATTACCACCAAGCACAGTTTGAGTAGCTACCTAATATGTAGGTAGCTAAATCTCAAGATAGCTTTGCTTGTTTAGAAGTTATAACGCGCCTGCACACCCACTTGTCTTGGTTGATTTCGCATACGTATTAACGGGTTAAATAAGAATACAGTTTCTGGAGAGGCTTCATCTGTTAAGTTAGATGCAAATAATGAAACAGACCATTGTTCATTTTCTACGGCTATATTGGCATTTAAATAGGTATGGGTATCTGATTCGCCGGTATCTTCATTGAAAATATCGAATGAACGCGGCCCAAGGGTGTTAAATGCAAGACGGGTTTTTAGCATGTAATCACCAAATAACTCTCTAGAATAATCGATAGAGCCATTCAGGTTAAAGTCTGAAACATAAGGCATGGTGCCACCTTCGGTTACCGCTAAATCTCTACCAGAAAGAATGTCTACACCTCGGTTTTTGGTAATTTCATTATCAATTAAGCCAATACCAAAGTTAATACTTAAATTGTCTGTAATAGAGGCCGACATTTCTAACTCAAAACCGTCAATTGATACTTCATCAATATTTAAATTTTCAAGCGTAAAGGTATCTGGGTTTAGGCGGGTAAATTGCGCATCTTGTTGCTCAATATGGAACAACGCCATGTTTAACCAAATTTTACCGTCAAGCCACGTTGTTTTAACGCCCAGCTCAACAGTGTCTGAAATTTCTTGGTCATAGTTTCTAATAACAGAAGGAGAATACTCATTGAATCCGCCAGATCTGAAGCCTTTCGAATACGTGGTATAAAGTAAGTGGTCTTCTGTCATTTGCCACGCAATTGACGCTTTAGGTTGTAATTGGCTATAAGTTTCGTTGGCTTTAGAAGCGTTAGGATCTCTTTCATCAAATGCATCGCGCTCTTCAGAGTCATAACGTAATGCTACTGTTAGCTCCAAATCATCTCTGATGTCATAGTTGGTTTGACCGAAAATTGCATAGGCAGTGCTTTCTTGAATAGTTTTTTCACCTTCAAAAACTAGCGAAGGGTCTTGAGCGATATTCTCTTTTACATCTTGGTAAGTTACTCGCTCTGTCGGTGTTAAATCCCACACTTGATCATAAGAAACTTCTCTGTCTTTAGTTTCATAGTATGCGCCAAGTGCCCAACGAAAGCTTTCTTCACCCGAAGATGTAAAGCGCGTTTCAAAACTAGTGGAGTCTTCTTCTATCGGATTTATTTGGGTAATAGGAAAGAAAAAATTGTCTTCGCTGGCATCTTGGTGAGTAAAATCACCGTCAGAGAAAAACATAATGTCTGAATCATTCGCTGAGGCAATAAAGACTAAATCACCATAATCAGTTTCATGCTCAACTTTAGCTGAAACAGACCAAAGCTCAGACTCATCAAGCCCTACAGCATTAGCATCTGGTTTGACTGAAAAGTTTTCTAGCTCGTCTTTTGTCACAAATGCCATGTAATTACTCCCTTGCGTTTTCTTAGAGTAATTACCGTGTAAAGTCAGGGTTGTGTAATCAGTTAAGTAGAATTCAAGCATGCCTTGTGTGCCAAAAGCATCATCAACATAATCAACTTCTTCATTCAAAAATGAATTATCGATTAAGCCGTCAAAATCTTGATAGTTGGCAGAAAACCTAAAGTAAGCTTTATCTTCAACAATTGGGCCACTAACGGCGACATTAACTTTCCTATCATTACCTTGAGCGATTGATGCTTGTATGCTGCCTTCAACTTCATCAGATGCTTGTTTAGTCACAATATTTATTGCACCACCGATAGCGTTTTTACCATACAAGGCGCCTTGTGGGCCTCTTAGTACTTCAATTCTTTCAATGTCGTGTAAGCCTTGGTTAATAAACTCTAGATTTGGCACCGTAATACCATCAACCACATAAGCAATAGGAGCTTCACCAACCTGAGGTGTTATAAGGCCACGCACCGTAACAAAGTTAAGACCTGAGCGAAAATTTGTTGATACATTTAAATTTGGGGTTAGCGCCGAAAAGTCTTTTATTGAGCTTATGCGGGCAGCTTTTATATCTTCGTCGTTAAAAACGGTAACAGAGTCAGGAATTTGTTGAAGGGTTTCTGTTCGTCCTCGGGCTGTCACAACAATTCTTTCAACGTCTTCTACATTATTGTTTGTACTCTGTGCTTCTTCGGCAAATACGCTGGTACTTCCCGACATGGCAATGATTACAGCTAAGGTAACTTTCTTTGGAATAAACTGTTTGAATAGTGACATATAACTTCCCTCAAAATTAAGTGTTGGGCACTTTTTATAATATTTTTTAAGTACCATTTATGCTTTGCCATTTAATACTACGTAATGAGAGGAGAAGTTTTTATTGAAAAACATTCATAAAGCGCAATATATTTTGTATTTATTACCTAAAACGACACATTCCACATTCTGCACGTTAAGTTATTGAAAAGCTTATTACAAAAAATTTGATAAACAACATTTACAACAATAATCACAATAAGCTTTAACAATTTAAATGAATTAAAACGGCATTGTTGCCTTTGCTAGCCAAGCTTTGTTAGTTTCATTACTTAGAGAGGCTATGTGGTGATAAACCCTATGATGATATTGGTTAAGCCAGTTAATTTCTTGCTCACTGAGCATGGTTTTATCAATCAACTTTCGATCAAAAGGCACATGAGTTAGTACTTCAAATTGTAATGTTTTTACTTCTGCACCTACGGGCATTTCACTTTCTTTAATCATATATAAATTTTCATGGCGTATGCCAAATTCCCCTTCACGATAATAACCTGGCTCAATAGAGACAACCATTCCCGCAGCAAGAGCAACACCACTATTAAATTTAGCAATACGTTGCGGCCCTTCATGTACATTTAAGTAATGCCCCACACCATGCCCTGTACCATGTGCATAGTCATAACCGTGTTGCCAAAGGTGCTGCCTTGCTAAAGCATCAATATGTTGTCCTGTTGTGCCTTGAGGAAACTTTAAAGTCGCAAGCGCAATATGGCCTTTTAAGACTAGCGTCGCCATTTTTATTTGTTCATTAGTTACTTGCCCAATAGCGACTGTGCGCGTTACATCTGTTGTGCCATCGAGGTAATGCCCACCTGAATCAAAAAGATAAACACTGTTATTTGTCATTAATGCTGGTGTGGTATCTTTATGGTTGTAATGACACATTGCCGCATTACTGCCGACCGCAGAAACCGTTTCAAAACTAGCCTCTTGATACAAGCTATCTTTTAAGCGCATACTTTCTAGTCGGTCTGATAGCACTTTTTCATCATAAAAAACAAGAGCGCTTGTTGTTTGCTCTAACCAAGCAAGAAAGGCAACAACAGCACTACCGTCACGTAAATGACAGTTCTTAAAACCTGCAATTTCGACAGCATTTTTTTCAGATTTTAATAAACTAACAGGATCAAGGTTTTCTATAATTTCAACGTCATCTTTGATAAGTAAATTAACCATTGCTGCATTAATTGTTTCAGGATCTATTTGGATTCTTTCTGATGAAATAGCAGCTAAATAAGAGTCTAGTTCACTTTCACATCTAAAACTGACACTAGGTTCAAATTGTATAGTAATATCTTTTGGTAGTTTTTTTAGATCGAGGAAACATAAAACCTCTGAGTTTTCGCTGATTATGGCGGTTGCATAAAAAACAGGTAAGCATGGTATGTCGCGCCCACGTAAATTTAACAACCAACAGATAGAATCTAAATTAGTTATAATTGCATTGTTCACGTTATTGCTTTTTAGTCGCTGTGCTACTTGCTTTATCTTTAGTTTACTTGATTTTCCATGATATTTTTCTTGAAGAAAGGTAATAGGCTTTATATTTTTACTAGGACGTTCAATCCAGCACAAATCTATTAAATTTTCTTCGACTGCCAAACAATACTTCCCTGATTTGCTTAAAGCTTGTGTAAATTTTTTATACCAAGAAAATGCATGTAGTTTACAATCAACACCAATTAAAACTTCACTTGGCAATAGTTTATCTGCCCAGTCGTTACTGCTGAAAGTTGATAAACATTCAAATTCAAATAAAGCATTATTTACTTGTTCAGCAACCTGCACTTGGTATCTGCCATCGACAAACATAATCGCTCTATTTTTCAGTATAACCACCACCCCTGCTGTGCCAGTAAAGCCACTTAACCACTTTAGTCGATTATTATATTCAGCAACTTCTTCGAGCAGATATTGATCTTCATGAGGCACTATAAATGCATCTAAATTTAGCTTTGCCATTTTATTTCTAACAGCCTGTAATCTCGACGAGTATGTATTTTTCATTTCAGTACCTAATAAAAATTATATCCCTTTATTTTATGAAGTATTAAAAGTGAATGTATTTCTATTACAGCACTTATTCAGTAATATATTTTGTTTACTCGCCCAATTAACCAAGACATTTTGTCGCGCCAATTAAGTAAGGTCAGGTACACTTTAATTAAGTAGGGTCTGTTGAATCACAAGATGAGTATTAAATTGCGAATATTTTTTTCATTATCACTCGTGCTCGTTTTAGCTTCTTGCACAACTCAAGGAAAACTTGAGTACATCTCTTTGGATGGCGAGCATAAAACAGCGTGCGAAACTGAATATACTTGGGAGCCTTCAGTCGATAAATATGCGCTTGAGTATATTTTAAGTTATTGCGCCAAAAAAGCGGTGAAAAAAGGACATCGCGTTGTTGATGAGTCCTTACTTAAAATAGATTTAAGTATACCTTTATCACCCAATGGTAACTCTTGGACTTTTGATTACGCTAAAAAGTTACATAAAAATAATAGGCTAAGTGACAAGGAATACGGTTATATTATCGCGTATATAGATCTTGGACTGAATAAAGGTTAGGTTTTCTTACTCATCACAAGTGATTTCAACATAAAAAAACAGTTGGTTTTTGCTGATGTCTCGCATCTTTTAACTAACTATTTTATTACAACTTTTAACGATGTTAGGTTTACTTTCAATGAAGATTAATCAAAAGGTCTGGATTTTAAGAGGGTTCGCTTTATTGTTTTTTACTTATCGCAACTCTTACTTCGATAGACGAAGTTAGTTCTTCAGAATATGGTTCATTTTGGCACACATTCATTTTTATATTTAGTTGCCTTGTTTATTATGTGTGCGTTTACCTATCTAGAAAATTAAAGAGCTCTGAAAAAATGAAAACCTAATAAGCGACTTTGCTCGAAACTGCCATAAAAATCACTAATATTAAAACCGTTTTACGGGTTACTCATAAGTAATTGCACGATAATATATGACGGCTTATAAGATGAAGTTACTGGTTATCTATTCGTTGTGCTTTCTCACCTAAAAATTCATTGTAAAGCTTTTCATGGGCCGCTTTTGAAAAGGTATCTGTTCGATGTTCATATTGTGATATCCAATCAACTAGCATAGTTAAATTAGCGTCTTGGTCAGCTTTTGATTTATATTTATGCGGCTCCCAAGGACGTTTTTTCGCATTGCTAATACAAAGCTCTACCGGTTTGTTTAAAAATATAATTTCACTGCAATACTTTAATGTGTGGGTCAATAAATCACTGTAACAGCCTTCAATTACCCACGCGTTGTTTAGCTTAATAAAACGGTCTATTTCACTAACCGAAATATCGACACTTTGGCGATGCGGCACAGGTGATTTTTCGGTGATTGGAAGCCAAGCCAAAGTGTCTAAATCTAAATGCGCAAGTTGATGTAGCTCTGACAGGTGTTTTGCCAAGCTAGATTTACCCGAGGCAGAGTTGCCAAAAATCACAATTCTTTTAACGTCGCTACTCGCTGCTAACATGGCAATACATTAGACCTTATTTTGTTTCGCTTTTAGCAATACTATCCGTATCATTTGCCGAAGTGCTTTCATCTGAGCTTTCACCCGAGACGGCTAGATTAGCTTCTGCTTCTTTCGCAGCAATCGCGGCACGTTCTGCTTTTGAGACATACTTTGGTTTGTTAGAATTTTGCAGTTTAGCATTCATCTTTTTAAGCTTTGATTTCAAGGTTTGGTTAATTTTCTTTTTACGGTTCATATAACAGGTATGCTTCTTTTAATGATTAAGGTGTTTAATGGTTGAACGATAGTTATCAGTAGTTAACTATTGATAATCACTGATAACTACTGGTAACTGCGGGATAATTAAGCCCGCAAACTTAGTAATATTATAATGCGGTAATCGTTTGCTACTTACATTTATGGCTATTTAAGCAAAGGGTGATCCGCAGGTAATTGCTTAGCAATCCATAACGCTAATTTGTGTTTCATGCTGGCTAAGTCTTCACCGTCTTTTGGTAAAGGTTGAATAAGTTTATCGTTAACTAATAAACGGTATAAGCTTTCAACTTTTTCCTTGGCAGCATTGGTGGCTGAAAACCCATTGTAGCCACGATTTTTTGCGTAGCCTTCACCAATAGTAATGGCTTTTTTTAATAATTCTGCTTCATTTTTTAACTTCTTCATCTGCAGTACGGGTTCCTATTTTATGTATTTTATTTAATGGGCTTGATCATTAACGCACCTGTATTAATGATAAAGCCTTGTTCAAGTATATTAATATGCATTTATTAGCAAACTTAAGCGGTTGGCATATCCAAATAAAAAGCATTAAGTTTATTACCATCTAAATCTCTAAAATAGCCAGCATAAAAACCTTCCAACTCCCCTCTTGGCCCTGCAGGTCCTTCACAGATAGCGCCTAGCTCAAGAGCTTTATGATAAAAAGCGTCTACTTCATCAGGAGAATGTAGCATGATAGCGACCATAACGCCGTTCCCCACTGTTGCTGGCTTACCGTCAAAGGGTTTGGTGACAGATATACCGGCTTCTTCTGGTGACCTAGACCAAGCAATAAATTGCTCAGTTTCAAGAAAGCGTGTTGCGCCAATGGTGGCAAGTAATTCATCATAAAAAGCGACTGCTCGCTCTAAATTATTGGTACCTAAAGTAACGTAACCTATCATGGTATATCCCTCTTATTTACATTTTAAAAATCAGCCAACATTGATGGTTCAAACTGGTCGGTTGAAAGAGTTAAATTAAGGTTTTCTAATCGTATATTTAATTCATTTATATCTGTATTGAGTTTAGACATTGTGAGCGTATTGTCATCTAATAAATACACTTGCTTTAAACTGGCATAATAAAAATTCAAAATAATTAAGGCATTGACGTTTACGTCTTCAGCTTCTGCAGCGGCTTTAATTTTTTTCAGTTTACGATAAATAAAGTTCTGCTGCTGTTTAACTTGCCAAACATAATATACTTCACTAAAAAAGGCACTAAAGCGCAATCTATGTAGCGCGAAAACGCAGGTTAATAACGCAAGTAACACGCCCATAAAGTTATATCTGAAATTACTTTCTGTTGCGGCCTCATTAACCATTTCGCCCGAACCTACATTAGCTGAGTTGGGTAATAAGGCATTATCAGCAAAGAGCATAATAAGGCCTTGCCCGTAAACTAGCGCTAAAGTAAGTAAGCTGGCAATAAAGCCAACAATAATAATATTTAAATGTTTACGATAAACGGTTTTCTCAATCTCTTTTAACTTCATTGCTCTACTTACTTGTTAGATTTTATATAGATAATACGGTTATACCAATTGATTTAATGAATCGGTCAATTTTAAACGAGGATAAATTTTCAGTAGCAAGGCGCTTGATTGAGCAATAGCAGGCTATTGCGATTGAAAGCAACGTAGATACTGGATATTTAAACCGCTTTAGAATGATCGATTGTTTATATCAATTGGTATTTTACTCATTTGAGCTAGTCTATGGCGAGTCCAGAGAAGCGACTCACTTGCTGACTTACGCCACTTTGCCAAACACTTTGACTACTGGCTATACTTAAGTGCTGCTTCGCTCGAGTGATGCCAGTATATAATAATTCACGCGACAATAATCTATTGTCTTTTTGTTCAGGCAACACCATAGCAACATGTTTAAATTCACTGCCTTGAGTTTTATGGATAGTCATCGCGTAAACTGTTTCAAATTTCGGTAAACGTGAAGGTAAAATCCAAGTATATCCGCCCGTAGCATCTTCAAAAACAGCCATTAAATGGCCTTCGCTATTGCGCCAAAGTACGCCAATATCACCATTATAAACGCCAAGCCGGTAGTCATTTTCGTTTATCATGATCGGTTGAGCGGCATATAAAGGGTTGTTAGATTCGAAGCGATTAAAGCCAATAACACCTTTATTACGCAAAATATCAATCACTAGAGCATTCAGGCTTTCAACACCTTGTGGGCCTTTGCGGGTAGAAGATAAAATTCTAAACTTTGCCAGTAATGCAAAAGCATCTTCAACTTTTTTACATTGTGATAAAGGTACGTAATATTGCTCAACCAAAGGCGTTAACCAAGTTTCAATGTTGCCTGATAATAAGGTTAGTTGTTTGTTTTTAGCCAAAGGTTCATTTTGTGGCGAACTTTCCAGTGTTTCATTTTGTTTTAATAACTGCCAACTTTCTTGATATTGGCCATTAATAACCAAGTTAGCGATTATGCCTATGCCACCTTCTCCATCAAAGCGACGGCTTTTTAATAAAAAGGTAACGCAATCGCTAGCGCTGTATTGGTTATAATGGCTATTACTGGTGTTAAAGGTGTTATTCGTGTTAGCTAAGTCATCTTTAATTAACGATTGATAACCCGTTACTTGGCTTAAATATTGATGATTTAAGGCGCTAAAACCGATATGAGGTCTTGGCGCAAAATCAGCGAGTACACTCCCAACGGCAACTGAAGGTAATTGGTCAGCATCACCTAATAAAATAACTTTAGTACGTGTTGGCAAGGCGCGGAAAATGCGTGTCATCATAGGTAAATCAACCATAGAGACTTCATCTATCAATAAAATATCGATATCGAGTTTATTCTCTTGGTGATGACGAAAGTTAACTTGCTCAGGTATAACGCCAAGTAGCCTATGAATGGTTTTTGCGCTTTCAGGAATGAGATCTAATATTTTGTCGTCAATACTACCACGAAAATCTGCTACAGCTTTGGTGATAGATTCAGATAAGCGTTGAGCGGCCTTACCTGTTGGGGCAACTAAAGAAATTTTCGGAACTATAAAACTGTCGCCACTTTTAGCTTTAGCTAACATCAAGAGCGCGGCAAGTAACTTAGTAACAGTATAGGTTTTACCTGTGCCTGGGCCACCAGCAATAATAGCAAAATCTTTATTAATAGCATTTGCAACCGCCACTGCTTGCCAATCAATTTCACTTGTTTGTATATCATTCGCTTGTAAGTTGCTTTGAGCAGCTAAATCTGGAAATAAGGTAGCGATAATATTTTTAATATTGCCCGTATCATTTTGCTCTTTATTTCCTGTTTCGTTATGCCCTTCATCAGCGATCTCAAAATGGCTAACATCTGAGTCTAAAAATGGGCCTGCAATGCTTCTTCTTGATCGCACCACCTGCTTTAATTCTTCTTCAAATTGATAATAGCGTCGTAAATACAAACGTTCGTGGTTTAATACTATCGGTTGTGGTTGATCATCGTCTTTGCTATGCGAATTTGCTAAAGGTAATTCAGCCAACAGTTCAGTGATAATGGTTAAGTCAGCAAATAAAAAGCCTTGAGGTGTTAAGTCATTTGAATTATTACTGTCGGAAAATAAACGTTTACCTGCAACTTCGTTCAGAGGTAAGCAACTATGGCCATCACGCAAACTGGCGCTTAATGCGATAAGTAAGTGAAACCATTGCTGCTGCTTTTGGCTAATTGTTATATCGGCATCGTTAGCGGCGTAACTTGATTCAAAGCTAATACACTGAATTAATTCTTTCGCGAAAAAGTAGTCTACAGCAACCAAACCATGTAACTGTTTAGCGGCCTGTTGAAACGACGTATAAATATTATCCACTTGGCGATCTGCTTGCTTTTCGCTGCTAATTATAGCTTCAGACATGTGTCGATTCTCCGGCAAAAATATTGTCGAGTTGTGCTAATTCTTCAAGGGTAATTTGACGATGATATACCCCACAACCTTGATGATCATTTTGATCTGTCATACCACGTAAATACAAATAATAAATACCACCGAAATGCTGCTGAGGATCGTAATCGGCTAAAGCATATTTTAAATGTCGATGCAGTGCCAAAGCATAAATAAGGTATTGTAAGTCGTAATGATTTTTTTCAATATTTTTCCGCATTGCTGCATCGTTATAATCACTGAAGTTATCACCTAAGTGACTAGATTTATAATCGCAAACATAATACTTACCATCGGCTTGAAAAATCAAATCGATAAAACCGTGCATCATACCTTTAAGTTGTTGATAAGATGGAAGGTGTACACGATGTTGCGGCGATGCTTGATTGCTTTTACTACCTTGACTACCTTTGTTAGTTATAGCGAAGTTATTTCTATGTTCGGTCAGCAGTTTAGTTAATGCACTACTACTCGCTGAGCGCATAGGGTAATAAAACTCGGTTTCACGTAAAGTATCTTGTAGTGTTAATTGAGATAAAGACAAGGTGTTGTCTTGATTCAATGGCGTTAGTAGCACTTGCTCTAACCAAGCAACTAGCAATGTATAGCCATGATCTTGTGCGTTACTTTCTAGGCTTCCATCATTTTTTAATGAAGTTTCTAAAATGGCATCCGCTGCACCGTCAAGAGTAACGTCAATAGCGCCATACTTTACCAACGGCCAATGACAACTTTTTTGCCAATCAGGGGCTGAGAAATCGGTTTGTTCTAAAATATCATGCAGTAAATTTCCGGTTTGTGCACCTTTGGTTAAGGAAAATCGAAGGGCTAAATTGTGTTGTGTTGGTGTTGTAAACATAGCTTCTTGTTCATCAGCGAGCAATGTTTCCTGGTTATCACGATCTGGCGCTGAAACACCGTTATGACGCAGATTTTTACTCAAGGCTGAAAAAGAACTTAACCACCAATCACGCTCAATGCTACCGTTAAATTTAGCAACCTCAGGCGTAACTTTAGCGACATTTTCGCTATGGTTGTTTGAAATCGCTGAGCTGGAGAGGGTTTCATTCGGCGATAGGTCAGCCGATAAATAATTATCAAATACTTCAAGGGCGATTTCGTCTGGATTATCATGTGCTAATTGCTGCAAACTGGCTGGAATATCAGTTTCGGTTCCCCACTTTAAAGTTTTGCCTAAAGGTGACTTTTGAAAACTGTCAAACGCGGTACTGAGAATATAACAGCGTTTTTCTGCGCGAGTTACCGCAACATAAAGCAAACGTATAGCTTCTGCATAGGCTTCTGATGCCATGCGTAATTTTGCATCTTCAGTGCCATCAAGACTATGGTGAACCCCACCGTTATCATCATGATGCTCAATAAAGGTTACATTTCTAGGGCCAAACTTCAGAGGGTCTTTATGGCGAGTAGCAAACGGTACAAACACCACGGGATATTCCATGCCCTTAGAGCCATGTTGGGTAATAATCCGAATCAGGTTTTCATCGCTTTCTAATCGAAGCTCAGCTTCAACCTCTGGATTGTCGATTTGGCTTTGTTGCTCAAACCAAAACAGCAGTTCTTGAGGGTGACGATGACGTTGACTTGCCCCTTGCAGTAATTCAAACAAGTGCAACAAATTGGTCAGTATACGATCGGCGTCGCTGTCATTGTCATCACTCATATCAATATGAAAATGTTGATGCATTAACTGCAATGCCATACTAATAAAGCCCTTAAACTGCCATTCATTACGCAGTTTTTCAAAGCTAATTTTTAAGTGCTGCCATTGCTGCTCGTCTTGTTGCAGTTGCAGTAATTTATCGCGTTTGAAGCCCATTAATGGGCTTGCTAAAGCGGCAGTATATAAACGGTCGTTCTCTAAAAAAAGAATACCTTTTAATACTTGCAGCAAATGTTTAGTTTCATCGCTTTGCAATAAGTTCGCGCGATTACTCATAAATACACTGGCTAAATCACACGCATTTAAGGCCATTTTAATATCGGCAGCTTCAGTGCCATCGCGCACTAATAGCGCGATATCGCCACTGACCATATTAAGTGTTGGATTTGCTAACAAACGTACAATTTCGTTGGCGCACCACGTAGCCATAGCGACTCGATAACCTTGTTTTACCGGCTTATCTTTACCGTCTTTGCCCTTAGTTTCAGACTCAACATTAAAATGCACAAATTGCAGGGCATTAAATTGGCTATCTAAAAACAGTTTTTCGTCTGCCTTGGGTGATGCTTTAACCGGTAAATATGGAATTTGATAACCAAACACATCTACTGCATCGCCTGTTAGTTTATTGCCATAAAACAAACGGTTATAGCCGGTGATCATAGCCGCACTTGAACGCCAGTTAGTGTCCATTACCCATTGAAAATCGCAGTCGTTTCGCGCAGAGAGATAGGCAAAAATATCGCCACCACGAAAACCATAAATCGCTTGTTTAGGATCGCCAATCATATAAAGTGCAGCATTAGGCTGATGGTAGTAAATTGCTTTTAAAATAGAGAATTGCTGAGGGTCGGTATCTTGAAATTCGTCAATTAGCGCAACTGGAAATTGCGAAAATATGCTGTTAGCTAAAAACTGTGTGGGGGTATTTTCTTGTCTGTGTTCAAGCTCGTCTGATGTTAACTTATCTATTGTTAACTTATCTATTGATAACTCGCCTGCTTGTTCATTAATTAAACATTGATTTAATGTACTGATTAAATCGTCAAAGCCCATAACATTGGCTTGGAGTTTTTTACGGTCGATTTGTTGGCGAATATGATAAATGCCCTTTCGCACTTCCAGTAAAGCGTATGCGCGATTAAGTTGTTTAGCGAGTTCTGGGTGCTGCTTTTTAACAACATTTACCGCAGCAAAAATTTCAACCAACTCGGTTTTAACTTTTGAGCGCGCATATCGCCTGCCATCAATAAAGGCATCAGGCATTTTTCCATGTTGGCCAGTAACATCAGCCGACAGTGCTTGCAGCCAGTTTAATAATAAATCTAATTCTTGCTGGCGCTTTTCACGCTCAAGCCCTTTTTTTACATCAATTAGCGACTCGGTTAACATCGCTTTATGTTCATTTAAGCTCGCAATAGCTTGTTCAACTAACGCTTTAAATTCCACACTAATGTTTGTGGGGTCTTGCACGTTCAGCACATTTTCTGTACTTAATGCTTTAGAAAACTGTTGAATAAAACTGCTCGGCTCTGACCAAAACTCGGTAACAAGCTTAAAGGCTTGGCTGTTATTTTCGCTGTCTAGGGCTAACACTCGATACCAATCTTGGCAGGCTTCTAAGGTAATGTCTTGAGTGTCAGTTTCCATTTGGGCATTAAAGCTAATGCCGCTAGCAAAAGCATATTGGTTCAGCACACGTTTACAAAAACCATGTATGGTAAAAATAGCCGCTTCGTCGATATACAATAAAGCTTGGGTTAAACGTGCTTTTACTTCTAAACTGCCAATATTTTTCTTGGCTAAGTTCGCGCTTAAACTTTTAAAGTAGTCATCGCTAACAATTAAACTGTCCCAGCTATATAAGCTTTCTCGAATAAAATCATCAATACGACCTCGAATTTCTTCGGTGGCATCTTTGGTGAATGTCATTACCAAAATTTGCTCTATTGGTAATTCTCGCTCTAATAATAAGCGTAAAAATATACGGGTAATATTGTGCGTTTTACCGGTGCCGGCACTGGCTTCAATTAAATGTTTACCTTGCAGTGCAATAGTATTGGCATTTAAATTTTTCATTTTTTAGCTCCTTGCTTTGCGCTAACCTTTACTGTTTGCAAAGCATCGAACATGGGCTGATATATACCCAATAATTTTGCTGAAACTTGATTGTATTCGGGGCATTTTGGCCAAAAGTATCGTATGTAAGCATCATCACCAAAAGCTTGAAAGCTGTTACTGTCTGCCCAAAACTGTTCAAGCTCTGTTTGTTCAAATGCTTTACTTTTACGTATTTTTTCAGCGAGTTCGCCATTAAGTAACAAGGGTTGGTGTTGGCCTAAATAAAAGCTTGCCAATAAACGTAGTAATTGCCCTTTCGCATCTTCTATATTGCTAAAGTAAAACTGGCTTGGTTTCTGGCTTTTGGTGTCAAAATAATAACCATGAGTGGCACTAATCCCGGTAAATAACTCGGCGTTCTCTTGCGCTACACCGGCTTGTGCTATTTGAATAATTAACTGATGCAAATACAAGGTAAATAAGTCTTTTGCTTTCGCACTACTGCTGCGATAAAACACCGCTTTGTTATCTACAATGGTGATTTTACTGCTCAGCGTTAAGCATTTAGGCAGCACGGCTTTTAATATTGTCAGCTCATGGTTTGAATATAAGCCATCAGCCTGCGCAGTTAAATTGCCTAACGCGCTGGCTAAATTAAGCGTAATACTACAATCTATCGGCTCGATATTTAACGCATCGGTTTGTGCTAATTCAGTCATAATAAACTGACTGAAATCTTCGCTGTCTTTTTGCCAACCTTTAATAAGCTCGTCAGTACTGGGTAAATCGGGCAAATTGCCTGAAAGCCTGGCACTGAGCAAAATATCTTCAACACTTTGTTTACTTTGAGTTGGGGCAATATAGTAATTAAGCAGCTCTTGTCTTAATAAATAACTATCGAGATGATTTGGCACAAAGGGCTCAACATCATTTATTAAGGTATCAGTACTATCTAAATATAAATAAAGCGCTTGTTGCGCATAATAACGTGCAGGATGCTGATAAAAACGAATAACATCATTCGCCGATAATAGGCAATCAACAATTTCAGTGCTGTTTTCAAGCATGGATAACGGCTTGTCTAATGATAAGTCGCTTGCTGTTAACTGATCTTCGTTGTTATCACCTTTTTCTGTTCGGCGTAAGTTCAACCAATTAGCGTCGAAGCTTGCAAAGCGGCCAAGATAGTTTTTCTCACTAAACGCCTGCATGGGTAATTGTCGAACTTGGTTAAATTCATTGTTGGGGTTAGTACTTTCAATATCAGCATTTAACCCCAGTAATTTCCAGCCGTAACCGCGGGCAAGATATTCCATTAATTCTTTTAAAACTAACGATGGCTGTCGGTCTTTATTGTTGCGAATATTTTTGCCTTGATAACTTAAATATAAAGCTTGTCGGGCAGAAATAAGCGCTTCTAAAAATAAGTATCTGTCGTCACCACGGCGCGATCTGTCACCTAATTGTGCCGGTGTTGTGCTCATTAAATCAAAACTTAACGGTTGGCGTTGACGTGGAAACTCACCATCATTTAAGCCAAGAACAGCAATGATTTTGAAAGGAATACTGCGCATAGGTAGCATTGAACAAAAGGTGACTTGGCCTATCATAAACTGGCGACCAGGGTCTGGCTGACTGAAATGGCTGTTTAAAAAATCGCGAATAACCGCCAAGCTAATGTCGCTGTTATAAGCTGCGTGTTGGCAATATTCAACTAAAGACTCAACAGCGCTGCGCACAACATTGAGACCGTTATCGTTTTGATCGTCGAAGAGTTGTTGTAATAATTCAAACAAAAATTTCTGCCATTGAGAGGCTGTGCGCGCCTTTGACATGTTAGTGGCGGTTATTTGTAACTGCTCAATAATCAACATCAATTTACCAAGAAGTTCACTATCGCTGCCTTCTATGCTCGGCAATAACATTTGGTTTTGATAAATAGCGCTGTGATCGCCAAAAGCAAAACCGCGCATTAAGCGCGATAAACCTTGCTGCCAGGTAAAGCTATTACTGGTGTTATGTAAACTGTTGGTATCAGACGTTTCACTTTGCGACAGCACTTGTTGTTTATGCGCTTTATCTAGTCCCCAATGCACACTTGAAATTTCTAACCAATGGGTGATTTTTTCAATGTCTTCTAGGCTAATACCAAAGCGAGCTTGCATCGCTGGCAAGCGCAACAAAGCAATTAAACTCGATACCTGAAAACGACTATCGGGTAACGTTAATAACTGTGCAAACGCGGCCACTAATGGCTCAGCATCTTTACTGATTCGATCGGCAATTGAACATGGCAGTGGTGGTACTTCGTCAGCAATATCTTGCCAACCGCGGGTAAAAACTGCATTAACATAAGGCGCATATTGTTCAACTTGCGGACACATCACTAAAACATCTTTTGGTGTTAAGCTTTTATCTTGGTTGAATTGATGTAATAGCCAGTCGTGTAAACCTTGTACTTCTCGCAGTGCGCTGTGTGCACTGGTGATTAAAATTGAGCCATCAACTTTAGCCGCTTGTTGCTGGCTTTTTGACTCTGCTGAGCGCGCATCGGTTAGTGATAAAATATCTTGCTGAACACTTGCCAACACATTGGCTTGTGCAAAAGCTTCTGGGCTTGGAATAACGTTGTCTGCTGTTGTCGAATCTTCGCTGGCTAGATCTGCCACGGCTGACTCAAATACATCAATATTGATGGTACTGTATTGATATAACAAGGCCATAAATTCTCGACCTTGCTGGCCTAAATTGGCTAACAACGGATTACCTACTTGCCGGTTTATATCAGCTAAATCATGGCTATCTTTTTCAGGTTGTTCATCGTCAACAAACAAACCTAATTGTTGTGTTTGCTCATCGCTAGTTTTATCAATTGCTTGCTCTACTTCATTAAAACTTGTGCCATTTAGCCAAGCTTCAATAGCATTTTTTTCCGTTACCACATCGCCCCAATAAGCATAACAAGGGTTTAAGTGGAAAAAGTGCACATCAATTTTAGCACTCAAAGCACTAATAAATTCAAGCCAAAGCGGCGCCATGGCATTAATGCCAAAAAACGATAAGCGATGCTTCAAGTCCATTGCTTTTAATCGATCAACATTATTGAGATTCTTTATTGCCAGAGCGACTAATTCTTGTGGATTATAAGGTTGTTCACGTACCAATAAATACCAGAGCTTACCTTGCCAAACAGCATTACTTTCTAGCGTTAGGTCGATAACGTCTGATGCACTATCGCTCGAGGAATGAGTTTGATCAAAAGCAGGAAATTCGCCTTGATGCCAAGCATGGATCCACTCAGGCCTAAATATTAAATATTGCTCGTATAAATCAGCTAACTGACAGGCTAATTGATAACGCTTTAACTGCTCTGCTTCGCTATATAGTGTATTTACCGTATCTGTTGAATTCGCTTGCCAATAGGTGCTTGCCACCGCAAAGGTTTTATCACTAATAACCTCATCAGACCCTAATAAGGTATCAATTCGCCAGGCGAGTACTTCGCGAGAATAAGGCGATTGCTCTGGAACGTCTTCATCGCTGGCTAGATTTCTGATTAAATTCCACAAAAATTGCGACGGTAAAGCATAGCGCATATTCATGCTGATGCCGCGCTGTTCAGCCAGCGACATATTCAGCCAATGTTGCATGCCAGCATTTTGCACTATAACGGTGTCTTGAGCGAAAACAGGAAGTGGGGAAAGTTGCTGAATTTTATCGAGCAATACTAACAAATTTTCCATTTTATTAGCGGGATAAAGATAGAACAAATGCGCGCCTTTTTAGCCATTTTTCTTATGGCTAAATTTAACCACATCAAGGCTGATAACACTAGCGGTTGTTGTGCATTATCGAGGGAATAGCACGGTTAATGAAGTAAGCTATGTAACTCATTAGCTTACTTTATTACCCTAGCTTGACTCATTGTTGCCACTTTGATTTTATCCCCGTTCGTTAACAGCTCGTACTGACCATAGTTTGATGCATAATTTGATGCAATTGGTTTGATGCATAACTTGATGCATAACTTGATGCAATTGGTTTGATGCATAGCTTGATGAAATGTATCAGGCAGAACTTAGTGCATTAGTTCGCCGGTATATCTGTCTCTACCTTTCCAATATAAACATTCTGGACAATGTTCACCTTCAGGATAATCAATACCTTCTTCATGCGGACAACCAAATATTTGCTCAATCATACTGACAGAATTAGCGCCGTTGTCGTCTATAAATGCCAATATCTCTTGAAATACTTGTTCTGATTTTCTTAAGTCGGAAGTCGAAAACCATTTTTTCACAGGCTCTGCTTCTGCGCCATCAAAGGCGATAATCGCACAAACCACTTTAGATGCTTTGGTATTGTCAGCACCGTAAAATGCGATAGTGGCGATTGGGTAGCCTTTATCACCTTTTCTCAGTTTTTTGTTCAACAACTTTTTATGTTTGCCTTGCGCCATGTTAGTTCTCCTTTGAGAAAGTTGCTTCTATCTTCGTGATATGTTCTTCAACTATAAAGTTTTCTCTGCAGCAGCAATATAAAATACCGGTATAATCAATGCCAAAATATTTGGCTGTCAATTTAAAAGGCTCAATAAAACAATCAGGTGCTTTGGTATCCGTACCTGTTGCAAGAATAGAGCAACTTTTCCCGTTAAGTGCCCTACCCAAAGCTTTCTCAATAGTCAGCAAATCTGATAATCGGTCAACAAACAGTTTCATTTGAGCGCTCATCGCATACCAATAAACCGGTGTTGCAAAAATTAAATGGTCGTATTTCACCAACACGTTAATCAAAGTAATAAAATCATCATTTTGATTGTTATGTTGATAATCGTAGGGGGAGATTACGTAGTCTTTTAAATTAAATAAATCGCAGGGTTGATGTTTAAGGTATAAATCAACTAGCTGATGAGTATTACCATCTGCACGAGAAGTAGCCAATATAATCGCTGTTTTCATTCAATCTCCATACTTTTGATTAAAGATTCCTGCGGTATTTTTACGTTATCAAATGATAACGTTCTAACACATATTCAGCTGTTAATAAGCTAACGTTACCGTGCTAGTTTTATCTCTATACCTTTCGCTTTAAACCAAATAAAAAACGCAAAGTATTAAAAGGCTTAATAATAAATAAACAAATTCCACAAGTGATAAGTAAAGCGGATAAAAACAGCGCAACAGCTTTGATCCAAATAGCTGTTTGCCAACTAATAATATAAAAGCCGATGACAACAATCACCGTTTGATGAAAAACATAAAACGGATAAATGAGTTCATTACTCAGACGTAACCACTGTGGTGTTTTTTTCAAATAAAATTGGGCATAGCCCAAAATAGTTAACAAAGCAGACCATGAAACTAAGCAACACACCAACCACCATATTGACCATCGAATATTTAATGACAAATATGCACTCAGATCAGGAGAATAGTAATAGCCATAAAAAAAGACTGTGCTGATTAAAAGCATCATTAAATGATAAAAACGATGTTCACAAACCCTTTGCCAAAGATGCTTGTTAGCCACAAAGATCATACCTGTAATAAAAAAGAACAAGTAATAAGTCGATGAAGATAAGTTTTCAATTTTGTTATCGTCGCTAGGAAACCATAAAGAAAAACTGATTTTTATCGCTATCAGTAAACCAACGAATAAAAATAACCCACCGTTAAACTTGGTCAGCTCAACAAGGTATTTAAACACCTTAGCACTTGTCTTAGTGTTTAAAATTATATTCAAGGGAATGGCCAGCAACGAGAAGACAATAAGGTATTCTATAAACCAAAGATGATTAGTGGAGAAGTTAAGCGCAAGTGACGGATATGCTTGCCAATATGACGGGTATTGGTTGATATTTTCAATATAACTTTGCGGAGGAACAACCAATAACATGCCAATGATAAGCGGAATTAAAAGCCTTAATAACTTATCAGCAGCAAACTTTTTAGCTGATATTTTTGACAGTAAAATAACCGCGCCAGCACCAGAAATAAAAAATAAAATAGGTAACCTAAACTGCTCAAAATACACCATGACATCGTCAAGTAACTTGCTAGATTCATTATTCATAATATGCCAATTATCACCATTAAACGGCATCAAAACATGATGAATAAAGACAGCAAATATTAATATTACCCTTAACCAATCGAGCTCGGTTAACCTTTGATTACTGTCTATTTTCACTTGTTAATCCTTCCTTAAAATAACAAAGTTGCAGTGTATGTAACGCTATGACGCTTTTGGCGCAAACATAATAATAGCCATACCAATTAACGCGATTGAACCACCAACAATGTCCCAAAGCGAGGGTTTGATGCCGTCAACGCCCCAAAGCCATAATATAGCAACAAAAATATAAACGCCGCCATAAGCGGCATATACTCGACCTGCAGCTGTTGGATGCAAAGTTAAAAGCCAAGCAAATAAGGCCAGACTCGCCGCTGCGGGAATTAAAAGCAAAATGCTCTTATCTTGTTTTAGCCAAAGGTAAGGCAAGTAACAACCGATAATTTCAGCCAAAGCAGTTAAGGCAAATAGTGCAATGGTTTTAAGTTCAAACATTAAACAGATCTCATAAAATTAACTTAAATAAAATTAGACCCAGCTAGGTTAAGCACAGTTATTAGCGGCGAAATAGACGAGTAAGTTATTATTTAAACTTCGAATGATTCGTTTCAAGCCATTGCTATTGCATTTAGTGGCAATATTTAATGCTAAGGTGCAGTGACAAATTGCAATGGCCTTTTTCAAGAATGATCAGCTTAGCATTAACTGGCTTTTTTAACGGCTGATTTAACTACTTCACTCACCACTTCGCCGCTTGAGTTTTCAAGCCACACCTCTGAGCCATTTTTAGTTAACTTACCGTTCACTTTATAGCGTTCTCCAGCAACAGGGGTGAACTCAATGTCACCCGTTACTAGCATACTATCACCAAACATTGCTTGCCCGTCGGTAGCAAATTGCACAAAACCGGCAATAGAAATAATTTGCGATATGGTAGCGACTTCTCTAGACACCATAGTAGGCGTCATATTAAAGCCCCGACCTGAATTAACTACTCGTGTTTTATAACCACTGTCTTCGATAGCTAAACCGTTAACTTTGTTAACAATATAAAAATGAGCGGTAGAACCCTCATGATTTGAAAATGAATCAGAAATGGTGCTTGTAGTGCCAGAATAACCTTCAGGCAAAGAGCTTTTAAATGAAACACAACCAGACAATAGAAGTAACGAGGTGACTAATACAATAAATTTTTTCAAGGTAATCTCCATATTTTTATTAAAATTTATAACCTAGCATAAAAGGTATTTACGTTTTACAACAAAGGAATTTGCTAAACTAAGCAAATATGCTTGCTAATATAATGAACAAATTTACTGGCATTGTAAAAGCTAAATGTTTAAAAGCTCAATATAAAACCTTTGATTAGCCCTGTGTTTACTAAACTGTGTCTACCAAGCACAATACTTAGCAATGACAATAGTATTCGAACTGAAAACAACGTACGCATTAATACTGTTAGCATTGAAGGAGACTTACCTAAGATAAATTTTATGCTAACGATATCTCTCTTCCCAACAAGCACTGTCTAAATAAAATTCATATTCAGAATCAAACATTAACTTTATCATCAGATAGCCTAAAACACCTTGCCTAGTGGTCAATATGTCAGTATTCTACGCGGCCTTTAAATCACTGGAGTTCACATGATTGGATTTGATTACGGCACCTCAAATTGCGCTGTCGGTGTTATGGAAAATAACAGCCCAAAACTTTTATCTTTAGGTGATCATGGGCGCTATATTTCGTCAACCTTGTACGCACCAAGTCGTGACGTTATTGTAAATTGGTTACATAAGAACCTCTCAGAATCTGAACAAAAAAACTTTCAGTTACAGCGCCAGCATCAACTACAAAAAGGTAAAAACACGTTACGTGAATTAACGCTAGATGGTTACCCTACCGATTTGTCATTTGGTCAACAAGCCTTAAATAATTACTTACAAGAGCCTGATGAAGGCTATTACATTAAATCCCCTAAATCTTTTTTAGGCGCGAGTGGATTACTGCCACAGCAAATTGATTTATTTGAAGATATTGTTGCCGCCATGATGAGCAACGTAAAAAACCTTACCGAAGAAAGTCTAGGTCGAAGTGTTACGCAAACGGTTATTGGTCGCCCTATTAACTTCCAAGGTTTACGCGGTGAAAAAAGTAATTTACAAGCATTAAAAATATTAACCAATGCAGCTAAACGCGTTGGCTTTAAAGATGTTGAATTTCAATTTGAACCCGTTGCAGCAGGCTTTGAATATGAAGCAAGCCTAACCCAAGAAACTAAAGTATTAATAGTAGATATTGGCGGCGGTACAACCGATTGTTCGATGTTATTAATGGGCCCTAAACAAGCGAAATCTGCCGATAGAAATACTGATTTATTGAGTCATAGTGGTGAGCGTGTTGGTGGTAATGACTTTGATATAGCATTTGCTTTAAAAGGTTTGATGCCAAGCTTTGGCTTAAATAGCTTACTAAAAACGGGCAAACCTATGCCGAGTAACAGCTTTTGGCAAGCAATGGCCATTAATAATATTAATGACCAAACCGAGTTTTACAGTGCAACAAATGCCAGATTTTTAGCGCAATTGATACGAGATGCAGAGCAACCTGCGTTATTATCGCGTTTATTGACAGTACAAAAACAAAAATTAAGTTATCGTGTAGTCAATGCTGCCGAACAAACTAAAATTGCTTTAACTGACCAATCTGAGCAATTAATCGATTTGTCTGATATCGACGAAGGACTTAACGTGCAACTAAACAGGGATGACTTTGCTGTAGCGTGTAAACGTGAACTTAACTCAATTGCCACGTTAATGAAAGATGCTATTACACAAGCAAATTGCCAACCTGATGTAGTTTTCGTTACTGGTGGTACCGCTAAATCGCCTATTTTGAATAAGTTTTTACAAGATCAATTTGCAAATACTGAAATCGTCATTGGTGATCATTTTGGTAGTGTAACTGCTGGGTTAACGCGTTGGGCACAAACTATTTATCGATAGCAACATAAAATAATATTGAGGTAGTTAAATTGATATCACAACTTAATTACCTCATTAAAACACTAAATCAACGTTACTATTTATCAATGAGATAACAACTTAACAGCCAATTCATTCGCTTCAAGATCACACCTCTTCAATTCGGTTTCGTCCTAAGTCTTTGGCCTTGTATAACGCATTATCTAATTTCTGATACAGCTTTTCAAAATTAGACTTAGAGTTTTTAACATAAGCTATTGAGAAGCTAGCAGTTACATGTAATTTTTCATTTGAGTCTAATGCCATAGGATTAGTTTCAAAGCTTTTTCTAATGCGCTCAACAATTATTTGGGCTGAAATTTTTTCTAAATCTTTCAAACACACAACAAACTCTTCACCACCAACCCTTCCAAAAAGGTCTTGTTGCCTGATATTACCCTTGGTTAATTTAACAATATGCTTTAACGCTTTATCACCAAAAATATGTGAGTACTTATCATTAACCGCTTTAAAGTCATCTAAATCAAAAAGAATAATCGCATGTACGTTACCCTGCTGACTATCTTTAAGGCTATTAATTTGTTCAAAAATAGCGCGTCTATTATTGATACGAGTTAACTCATCTGTTTCTGACAATTTTTTTTGTTTATTTTTCAAGTGCCAAACAAATAAACAAATTGCCACCAACAACAAAATTAAAATACCCGATAAAACTAAAACAATTTTTGAATTCTCTAATTTCGCAGAAACTAAGCCCAGTTCTAATGAAGCTAAATCTTGCTGCAACTCTGCAAAACCTAAAATAGACACCGAGTCTTGTTGATGAGCCAGTGAAGTTTTATTCAGTTCAATAAACTTTTCAAAGTGTTCATTCGCTAACTGAATTTGTCCTTGAGAAATATAATATTTAATTAAAAATTCGTAGTAGTAAATTAAGTTAGTTTCATTGGTCTGCTGGAGTAATGTGTCTTTATTGGCAATAAAATCATTAATACATTGGACTTTCTTATTTTCTACACAAGCGATTGCCTTATATAAAGCCATTCTATTATTTTTATGTAGACTTTGCGTGCTGCTTTGAAATGGTTCAAACTCTTCAAGAAGTGCTAACATTACATCGTATTGTTTATCTATATAGGCAAACTTTATTTGCAAAATTAACGATAAAACCTTGTAGTCTTGAGTATCTGTAAATAAATCTTTTCCTGCTTCAAACTTTTTAAAATACTCTTTACTATTTTCAATGGCTCCTGCATCTAAAAATTCAGTAGCAATAGCGTAATATGTCCAATGTATATCGTATTTATCCACTATAAACGCTAACTGCTTTATAAAAGTGTTAGCGGCAAGGTTGTACTGACCAATTGTCGAATATATTTCACCTATATTGAGGTAAGCATTACTGATAAATATATTATCGCCTTTATACGACTCTAATAGTTTTAAAAATAGTTTAATTTGTTCTACCGGCGTCACTTCAGAACAGTATTTAATTTCAGCCATGTCTAAATATTTCATAAAATCTTGAGAGGCATTAGTTAAGCTTGACTTGGTTTCATAAAAAAAATCACATGATTTTTTTTGTGAATATTTATAATAAAATTCAGTCAAATCATAAACAGCAATACTCAAAACGTCATGATTTACTTCTTCAATGGGTAACTGTGTAATTTTTTTTAATTGTCGTAGGTAATCTTCACTAAAGCCGAATTTACAAAAGATAGCTTTAGATTTTTGCCACAGTAACTTTGATCTTGCTAGGTTCGACAAGTCAACATTGTTAGCTAACAAAGCCTCGACTTTTTCATTTAACACGCTATCGACAGGACAAATATAATCGTGGGAAGGCTTTATGCTATTAAGTGTAATTTTCAAATCATTGGTACTTGCATTAGCAGAACATACAAATACACAATAAAACACTAGCGTTAATAGCAAAATGTTAATTTTCATAACTTAAAGTCCATTTAGCGTTTATATCCATTTTATTTTTATCATATAAAAACTACTTATTCTTACAGAAAATAATACTTCAGACTAACAAGCTGCCTGGTTAAAAATAATGATGTTACGAAAATATACATTCATAAAATTTATCAAAAACGTTAATTTAAGAAAATTTTAAAGAAAGAATTAAAGAGTTTACCTGATAAAACCCCATTACTCTTAATATTTATTTAATTGTGTATTATAAACAACCCTATGGGCACTAAAAGTTTTATAAAAAACCTGGTTGTCTTGCGCCCTGATGAATACAAAGGCTGAATTATACTTTCTTGATTACTTTTGAGTATTAAAAATTATTTCTAACCTTCAAAAACAACATTAATCACTTAAAGTTTGTATATATATATCCGAGATAAATCAACCTACAGTACTTGAGCAAGACACTTATATTGCCTACAATAGCGCACTTTTTATTTATTAACAGCACACATAAAATGACCGATACAAACTCACAACCGGCTTTACCTGATCGTCTTTCTATTAACCCTCGTAGCCCACATTATGTGGCTGCTGTATTCGAACATGAAATTGGCATTAAAATTAATGGCAAAGAACGTTTCGATGTTGAAGAGTATTGTATCAGCGAAGGTTGGATTAAAGTTGCAGCGGCTAAAGCACTCGATCGTCGCGGCCAACCTCTTTTAGTTTCTGTTAAAGGAACGGTAGAAGCATTTTATCGTTAGAATGTACAAAAATAGATAAGATAACCTTCTTGTCAAAATACCTGACAGGGTTTTGCATATTAATTCATGTGTTTTATAGCCCTGTTAGCGTTAGTAGCTAAAGAACCCATTTAAAAATTACGCTCTAAAAAGGCAAATTGAATAATTGCCTCGACCCAATAGCCTGTGTAAATGTCATCATAATGACTTACAGCTGAAACATTAATGATTTACATGCTTTAATGGCATGTTAACCTGTTTTTATACAAATATATTGATTAAGCCTGAAATGTCAGTAACTAACGCATTAAAAAGTAAAGCTCAGCCGAAAGTAGCATTAATTGTTGGTGCTAGTGGTTTGGTTGGTCAGCATTTACTCTCGCAACTATTAGCAAGTAAAAATTATAGCCAAGTCATTGCCTTAGTACGAAAACCGCTTGATGTTAATCATAATAAATTGATACAAAAACAAGTAGATTTTAATAATTTAGCACATAATTTAACGCAACTGACTAAGCCGAATAACGGTCAGGAAAAGTTAGATTTAAACGAAGATTATTTACCTAAAATAGATCATGTTTTTTGCACACTCGGCAGTACTATCAAAAAAGCAGGTTCTAAGTCAGCCTTTAAGCAAGTTGATTATTTATACCCTTTGCTCATCGCCAAGCACTTTTATCAAGAAAATGCTTCTTTATTCTGTGTAGTAACAGCAATGGCAGCCAATGAATCTTCAGCTATATTTTATAACCAAGTAAAAGGTCAGTTAGAGTCAGCAATATGTGATATTGGCTATCAGCACTTGGGAATATTTCGACCATCAATGTTATCAGGTCAACGAAATGAATATAGACTGGGTGAACAATTCGGCACGCTAGTGATGAATGCATTAGCTTTTATGATCCCAAAGAAATACCGCGTAATTAAAGCAAATAAAGTGGCGAATGCTATGTTAGCTTATGCTGAACATCCACCACTAGGTATTACTATTACTCAGTCAGATCAGCTGCAAAATCACTAAGGGTTTTGCCTGTCATTCGATAACCAACCCACTCTTCTTGCGCGACTGCACCTAACGAGTGATAAAACTCTCTAGAAGGTGTATTCCAATCTAAACAACTCCACTCAAATCTTGCACAATCTTTTTCAACCGCTATTTTAGCCATTGCTTTTAACAACTTAACACCAGCACCTTTACCTCGGTATTCTGGCATTACATACAAGTCTTCTAAATAAAGACCCGATTTTGCCAACCAAGTTGAGTAATTAAAGAAATAAATGGCAGAGCCAATAGCCACACCATCAAGCTCACAAATTAAAGCAAAAACATGGCTGTTCTCAGCAAAAATAGTTTCTTTAATGGTTTGTTCTGTTGCTAATACTTCATGTTCAGCTTTTTCATAAATAGCGAGATCTATAATAAATTTAAACAATATGCCGGTATCGTTTACTGTTGCTTTTCTTACAACTAAATTACTCACATTAGCTCCTGATTATTTGGTTTTTATTATGCATTTAATAGTAAATGCATAGAGTGTTAAATACTATTATTGATTATTTAAAGCGTGTCTAGCCCGTGCAACAATAGCAGTTGAAAATGTTTTAAATACGCCTTTTAACAACACCCAATGATGCCAGTATAAAGTTCTTATAATTTGGTGTTCAGGCATTAAACTTACCAGTTCTTTAGCATCGAGTTCAGCTTGTATTTGTAGTTTAGGTATTAAGCAATAGGCAATGCCATGTTTGGCAAAATTAACAAATGCTTCAGAAGACCTCACGGTGTGGCATGGATAAGAGCCCTTTTTTAAGCCAAAAATTTGCTCAATATAATCAATATGCATTTCATCTTTTTGATCATAAGCTACAGCAGGTGCAGTTGCTAATGCTTGTTGATTAATGCCCTTGGGAAAATAACGTGCAACAAAACTTGGCGAAGCAACTAACAAATATTGCATGTCTCCTAGCTTTTCAAAAGTACAACCAGGTAAAGCGTGCGGGTGCGTACTTAAAGCGCCAAACACTTCACCATCTTTTAAATAATTTATCGTTCTATTTTCGTCAGCAAGTCTAAAATTTACCGCAACATTATATTCGTGACAAACATCACCAATTGCCGAAATTAACCAAGTTGCCAAACTGTCAGCATTACTGGCAATATTTGCGGTTATTGTTTCGTGCTTTTTATCACCCGAAATATCAGGAAGAATATCTTGCTCGAGTAATTTAACCTGCTGATAGTGAGCAAGTAATTTTTTACCAATAATGGTTGCTTCAATAGGCTGACTTCTAATTAATACTGGCTGTCCTATTGCTTGCTCTAAGCTCTTAATACGTTGGGAAACTGCTGATTGTGTAACTGCTAAAACAGACGATGCTCGATCAAAGTTTTGTTCGTCTAGCACCACGCTCAACGCGTGGAGAAGTTTATAATCTAGCATGACTTTTCGCTCCAAAAATTTTAGTGATTAACTCACCTCACACACATTAGCAAAACTTATCAAAGATAAAAAACATTAATTATATTTATATACCAACATACGTTAGATTAGCCGCATTAACAAAACAGACAATCACTTTTTGGAGCAACAATGGTTTCCCCTCTTCTACAAGGCCTCTTTTTAGGCAGCAGTATGATTATTCCTCTTGGCGCGCAAAACTCGCACATACTTAACCATGGTATTAAAAGAAATCGTCATTTTTTGGCGGCCACCGTTTGCATGCTTTGTGATGTAATTCTTATTGCCATCGGCGTATTTGGCGGGGCTAAGCTAATCGCTACTTCACCTTCTTTAGTTATAGCTATATCTTGGGGAGGAATATTATTTTTGTCTGGTTATGCCTTTTTGTCTTTTCGCCAAGCTTGGCAAAATAATTATCAGAAAACGACAGAAGAAGGGATAAAAATTAATAACAAACCATGGCTAGTTATTATGTCTACACTCGCGGTTACACTGTTAAACCCACATGTTTACCTTGATACAGTATTAATTCTGGGCAGTGTTGGTGGTCAATTTGAAGGCAATGAAAAAGTCGCTTTTGCCGTTGGCACTATGCTGGCATCTATCCTTTGGTTTTATAGTTTAGCTGGAGCGGCAGCAAAAATGTCGCCTTGGTTAAGCAAAGCCAAAGTTAGAAGAAACATTGATATCATCGTTGGGCTAATAATGTGTGCAATTGCGGGTTCTTTATTTAATAACTTATAACTGACTAGACCAGCCTTTTCTGCCAATTACCGCCATGATATAGCGTGCAGTTTTCTTCACTGTCGAGCTCAATTTGGTTTTTGGCATTTTTTAATTCTATGCCAACATCAGCAAGTTGATTAATAATTTGTAGCGCCAAACTGTCTTTACTGCTTGATTTTAAATAGTGTGCAAGCTTGGCGTTACTATCAAAAACACATACAATTTTTAAGCTTTCCGGGAATTTATTAAAATTAACGGTATGCGTTAACCATTCAAAACCATCGATATCTTCTAACGCTGAATGACAAACTTGAGTTAGTGCTTTAACAATTTGATTATCTAATTTTTTATCTGATTTACGCATGTTATTTTAATATCACTTCTGCTTGATTGCATCTACAAACTTAACAGGGCCTTTATACAGTAACTGTACTCAATTTTACAGTTTGTTTTTATCCGTGTTATTGCGCGGCTCTTTAACAGCAGTTAAATCGATCATACAATTTAATTAGTTTTATTACCTAACCTGAGGTCGAGATAATAAGTGCTTGATACGCAAGTGAATCAAAAGCTTAAGTGGTAAAGTACATGCTATAGCAAGGTGAACATCACGAATAGACACCATCAATGCTTCATTTTATGCCATTTCCAAGGCAAAACGTTTATGAATAGCAACAAGCTATTTATCGACGTTTTAACGCAGATAATGGGTTAAAAGGAGTATTGAGCAAGTGCTGCTTACCCTGAGTTAAGGTTATCTATTTATTAGCAACTAGTCTGCCATAAATAATGTTAGAGATTTTCACCCATTTATTGAACAACATACAAGATTAATTATTCACTTACCATCGTATTTAACATTAAATTAATTCAACTATAAGTGAATAAAATCTTTAGGAAAACAACATGTTTTCAGGCATAATTATTTAATCATGACAAGGCAATTAACTGTTTAGGGGCAGACGATATAAGTGAATAATACCAAACTCACCCAAGACGAAAACCTATCGATTAAAGTTAGTTATCAGTTATTGCCTAATGATCATCAAAGACTTGATTTGTATTTCTCTCTACCTGTAGAAATGGGGATTGGTCCTAATACCTTGGCCGAAGAGCAATATTTTCATAGCAGTATTGAAAGCCACAGCGCTTATTATTCAGATCAGTTGCATTTACCCTTAGTTCGCAGCCGTTTTATCAGTCAAAAAAAAGGCGAACAGAGCGATTATCGCTTGAACCTTAACTTATTCTCTTACCAAATTTTAATTGCCTTAGATACCGATATAAAACAAACAATTAAAAAAAGAGAGAGTGAAAGCTTTTATCCTCAAGCTATTGTGCTGGCTGAACAAATATCGAGTTTATTGAAGAAACTGAGAAGGTACACGCCACCGGATAAAAAACTGAGCCCGTTTTTTGAAAATGCTGACAATTACCTGAGCTGGCAAGTTGAGCAGTCATTTTTAAAGCTATTATCTCGCGGGCCCAAAAGTAGCGATTTTACGACCGAGCGAAACTTTTTATTTGCATTATGTCGCAGCGAAAGTGAATACCGCGAAGCCAATCAATATAATTCAAAAACGACTTTGGATGATCCTAATCGAATAACCAATAAAATGCGTTTACTGCAAAGGTTAATTGAGTACGGAGTAGTACTTCAACAAGAAGTTAAAAGCCTTAATCAAAATTTAAAACGCATGGTAAGTGGCGCAGTAACTATGGTTATTATGGCCTTTGTGATGATGTTGGTGCTAAATGCGCGGGCTAACTTTACTGAAGTGACTATTGCATTAGTCGCAACATTGGGCTTTATTTACGGTTTAAGGGAAATATTTAAAGATGATATTACCCGAGTGCTTTGGCGCAGTATTCAAAGAGGTTTACCTAAATGGAGAAACATTTATACCAATAGTGTAAACAAAGTTCGCATTGCAACTCAAACTATTTGGCTAGAGTACATTCGTGATAAAGATCTGCCAAAGCAAGTAGATAAGTTATTTCAAAATAGACGTCATCAAAATAAGCAAGCCGCGCAGCTACTACATTTTCGCAGTGATATTAAGGTTAATGCAAAAAGCTTTATGCCTGGCTACGATGAAATTCAACAGCGCATTTTCTTTAATCTTACGCCTTTTATTCGCTTTCTCAAAAAAGGTGAAGGACGTTTGTATTCGCTTGACGGTAGTAAAATAACCAAACAAGCCGTAGAGCGTCGTTACCAAATTAATGTGGTTCTGATGCAAACGGATAAACAACACCTGCAAAAAATGCAACGCTATAAAATTACTTTAAATCGTTCAACAATCGTTAATATCGAAGCGATGAAAGCAGATGACGATGATTAAGCCTAATAAATACTCTTTTAATTGATGAGGTTTTTATCTGCTGAATTATTCGGTAGTTACCAAAGGTATTAAACGCCAATCGCCATGATATAGATTAAAACTATCACGCTTAGTAAAACCAATTAATGTTAAGTTGAAACGTTTAGCGGCTAATATGGCTAACTCAGAAGGCGCGCCAACAGCAATTAACACACTAATGCCCGCCATCACCGTTTTTTGCACTATTTCAAAACTAATGCGACCACTGACTAAAATACTATATTGAGATTGACAAGTATCGCGCTGTATTAAACTCGCGCCTAGTAATTTATCTAAAGCATTATGACGACCAATATCTTCTTTAAGATCAATTAAAACACCCTGTTGATCAAATAAAGCTGCCGCGTGAGAGCCGCCGGTTTGTACAAATTGAGACTGTGCTGCACGCATCAACGTTGGCATTGCACAGATAACGTTAAAAGCTAACCAATGTTTGTGCTCAGATAAAACCGGAGGGTTTTTCATTTCCAATGACTTTAGCGATGTTGTACCACATAAGCCACAACTACTATAGGTTACTTGAAAGCGCTCAAGCGATTTAATATCTGGCATAACGCCGGCTTTGAGTTTAACTTGCCATTCATTCTCTGTATTTATCTGATCAGATGTTTGAGCTTCATCTTGAGATATTTCAGGCGCAATATTTTCTATTTGTTGAAAACATTGAATAATGCCTTCAGATTGCATTAAGCCTATTATCAAAGCTTTATCGTTACCAGGTGTTCGCATCGTAATTGAAAAGATTTTACTTTGATAAGTTTGCTCATCAGTTTGTTGCCACAATAAGCGTATTTGTAATGGTTGTTCGACAATGACTTGGTCTAGTTGCAACATTTTACCTTGCGCACTATATCGAAACTTTACTAACTCTGCTGTAGCAAGTTCCAGATCTTGGTGTTGCTCTGTGGTTTTACTTTTGCTCATAGCATGATGAAACCTTGGTATATTTAACTAACTTTAGCTGCATAATTTGCTAGTAACTTATTCACTTGAGCCTTTGGCGTTTTAGCTAGCCGCTTAATAAGACTAAATGGAATGTCTGCTAGCCCATAGCGCACACTTATATCATTTAGCATAATTACCCATAGCTCGGCTGTCATTTGGGCATCAAATAATGCTCTATGAAAACTACCGTCAACAGCAATATTTTTATAATTTATTAACGTGCCTAACTTATGATTAGGGGCATCTTGATAAATACGTCGTGATACTAATAAAGAGCAAGTAAACTCGCCGGGAACAACTCGTCCTAAACGTGCTAATTCAGCGTCGAGAAAACGGCTATCAAAAGAAGCGTTATGGGCTAATAAGTTACTTTCACCAATAAAGTCAGCAAAATCAGTCATTACTTTTGCACAAGGTGGTGCTACCGCTAACATCCTATTATTGATGCCGGTATAGTTTTCAATAAAACTATTTATGCGTCGACCCGGGTTCATTAAGGCTTGAAACTTATCGGTAATTATACCGTTTTCAAGCTTTACAGCGCCAATTTCAATAGCGCGATCACCTTGATCGGGAGATAAGCCTGTGGTTTCAAAATCGAGTACGACAATAGAATTAGCTAACACTAATGCATCCTTTAGAAATGGTAGAGCAAATAATGCCAAATTATCTCACAATAATTTAAATTACACATCACGGCAACAGTTCAAAGTTGCGATTAATAAGCACACCTTTTCATGATAAATAGTAAGCAAAGTAAAAAATTTAACTTATCTTAACTTATGTAAAATTAACAACCTAAGTCTAGGGTGTACCATTAGTCATTACATTATTATAATATCTCTTAATTGAATACCGAGGTTTTGATACCCGTAGTTTCATTATTAATTTCTTTAAGGTTCCTTATGATAGCTACCAACCAGCTAGCGTTATTTCTTGATGTTGTTCAGCAAGGCTCTTTTGCCAAAGCCGCAACATTACACGATATGGATAACTCATCGTTATCAAAGCAAATTAAAAAACTAGAAACGAGTTTAGGTGTTCAGTTACTGAATCGGTCTACCCGTTCTTTTTCGCTAACGCCTGCTGGAGAAGAAATTCTCGCTCAAACTCATTTGCTTATATCAACGCTAGACCAAATACAAAACATTGCTGATTCTTACCAAACCACACCTAAAGGTCATATTAGAATTGCCTCGTCAATTGCCTTTGGTCAAATGTATTTGCAACCGGCTATTTCTCGTTATATGAAAAAATTTCCGGAGGTAAAAATTACCCTGTCGTTAGATGATAAACGAAATGACATTATTGCCGATCACTTTGACTTGGCATTTCGAGTGGGCAAGCTTACTGAGTCAAATTTAATTGCAAAAAAAATCGCCAACACCAATTTTGCTCTTGTTGCCTCTAAAGACTTTGTTGCGCAATATGGCTACCCTAAAACGCCTGAAGAACTTATAGATTTACCCGCCGTTGTATACAGTAATGGCAACGTAACTTTAGATTTATTAAAGATGAGTGAGTCACCAAGCAGTGATATTTTTAATAATTACAAAATGAAAGGTAACTATAAAGTTAGCGACGTTAAATCAATTATTGACGCGGTACAACATGGTATAGGCTATACCTTGCTTGATCTTTTTAATTTAGAAAAACCGATCAGCGAGTTAAATTTAGTGCCGCTGTTAACAGACCACAAAATTTCAATGCTGGATACAGGTATTTACGCTATTTATCCACACCGAAAACAAACACCACTAATTACTGAGTTCATCAGTGAATTACAAAACTATATTGGTACCCCACCCTTTTGGGAAAGCCATATTCCTAATTACCATAATTTGTACCCATTAAAAAATACATAAGACTTATAGCGTTTTAAGCTTACGTTTAGCTTCATCTGTGTGCTTAAAAAACTGATAAGGGATATTTAATTTTTTATAACAACGTGATATTTGCTTTTCAATTAATGCGTTACAGGTTGATGTTTTAATAACAACGGCTGAGAAAGCTAAACTGTGATCAACTCTATATTTCAAGGTTTTACAAAGTGCTGCTTCCGCCTCAGGAGTAAAAATACTCTCAGCGTGCAAAATAATTATTTGATGCCACGTTTTATGTGTAAAATTAGGCACAAGCTTTTTTAACGCTTGATCAAGTTTCTCAATAATTTCAATATTAAACGGCCCCGACGCTTCGATAACAAGCTGCTCATCACTGTTTTTGATCACATAATTTCCGTGTGCTACAAATGACATATTTTCCTCCTCTACAAATTTTACAGATTGTATTAATACTATTTTTGGATGCTCAACGATTTATATGAACAGAGTAGAGCCGACAATTTAAGGTTTATTTTTCTACCTTAACAATTTTAGCGCCATGAAAATGCACCGTTTCACCTTGTAAAATTGCACTGCCGTACAGAAGGTTATTATTAAAATTAATATGCAAAGTTACATAGTCACCGTAACCCTCTTCAAACCACGCGGCTAAATATGTGTTATCAGCTACTTCAAATGCAGTGTAAGGAAATGGTCCCCACCACTTCTCTGGTTTTGAGCCCGTTAAGTATTGGTAACTTACCCCATCAGGTGCAAACTTCACATGATAAGAACGCCCACTGGTATAATTGTATGAAATAGCGGTGCCATCAAGTGCCCGTGTCGAAGGCTTCAAGTCATCAGCAAAAACATTATTTGCGCTTGTAATTAACCACACTACAAAAGCGAATTTATAAAATATTTTCATCATTAATCTCCTTAGTCTTTCCAAACGCGGTACCTAACTTCAAGCTTAACTGCAACACTAACCCCGCTATTAGATAAACTAAAAACCAAAGTCAGTGCCAATTAATATTCGTTACGGTTAGTAAAAATATCGCTAGCTTATACACTAAAATTCTTCAACAAAACTCATGTATTGCTTTAAGTCACCAACAACCGCTTCATTAAGTAGCGCACCGGTTTCAATGGCATAAGGTTGATTAAAGTGTATATCCCACAAGTCTGATTCTTTTCGCCAATGTTCATAAATAACTAATGTGTCGTCTTTTCCGTCAATTGTGTAGAGATCGAAAACTAAATTACCCTGCTCTTGTCGGGTGTTCTCTACGTGGCTTTCAAAGCGTGTTAACAATTGCTGGCGATATGCAGGTTTAATATCAAAAATAAAGAATACAGAGAATACATCGTCAGCTTCGTGCACTTTTTTAGTGTTACTTTCGTGTAAAGGTGTAGGTGCTGTGTTGTTAAGCACCATTACTGTTGGAGCTGCTTTTGAAGCACTTTCTAGCATGCCTAAAACATTTTTTACATAGCTTTGTTCTGCATGATAGTCTAAAGCAGCTTGGTCTTGAAAACGCTCATAAGCGAAGAAAACACCCGCTTGATTTTTATCTTGAAATAAGCGTAATTCTAAACAACCTTGCTCACTTTCTGCACCTTGCTTATCAACAACAAGCGCTGCTTTAAATGTTTCAATTTGCTCAGGTTTAATATCAAACTTTACGATTTGTGTGATCATGTTAATGTCCAACTCTATAATTTATTGAAAACATTAAGACCTCAATAATAGATCTTAATGTAAAACAGACTAGTTATACTTCAGTTAAAATAGTTTCATAAGGTAATCGAGATTTAGGTAACGCCGCATTAAAGTCATTTTTTGCATCGCTATAACCAAGGGTTACAATAAATAAACTTGAAAAGCCCTTTTCTGTTAAGCCAAATTCTTTATCGAGTACACCAGTATCAATTCCTTCCATAGGAGTAGCGTCAATACCGAGTGCAGAAACACCAAGTAAAAACTGTCCTAAATTTAGGTAAACTTGCTTATCCATCCAATGTTTTACATCGTTAAGCTGACCTTTGTGCAAATCAATAAACATTTTTCGTCCTGCATCCATACCCGCACGAAATGTTTCAGGGTCACCAGCAAATCGGCCATCAGTTTCTTCTTGAGCTAGCAGTGCTTTTAAATGTTCTTCATCAGCTTCTAAACGACTCGCAAATACAATGACATTTGAAGCATTATGAATTGAAGGACTATTAAACGGATAAAGCTCATCGGTAGACTTTGCTATTCTGCTTTTGCCTTCGGCTGTTGATGCCATGACAAAATGCCAAGGCTGAAGATTAACGCTTGAAGGACTAAATCTTAGTAAAGCTTTAACTTTATCAATATCTTCAGCTGATATTTTTTTGCTTGCGTCATAAGCTTTAACGGTTTTTCTTTTTTGACTGTAATAGGTAATGTCGTTATTCATTCTAAACCTCGGTAAATTTATATTTTGAGAAGCTTTCGGTTAAAAAAGTTAACTAAAGTGTCATTAAAAACCCGCTAAAACAATTTTGCCTTTCGCTTTGCCTGACTCTAAAAATTGATGCGCTTTACGTAAATTTTCAGCGTTAATAGTGCCAAAGTTTTCGCCTAACGTTGTTTTGATTTTTCCAGCGTCAATCAAGTTAGCCACTTCATTAAGTAAATCATGTTGTGCTTGCATATCAGGTGTTTGAAACAATGAACGTGTAAACATAAGCTCCCAATGTACAGAAATGGCTTTGGCTTTAAATGGCATAATATCGAGCACTTCAGGATCATCAATCAAACCAAATTTGCCTTGAGGTTTAATAACTTTCTCTATTTCCACAAGGTGTGAATCGGTATTATTTAAACTCACGACATAATCAACTTGCGCTAAGTTTTGTTCGCTAAATTCATCGCTTAATTTGTTACGGTGGTTAACGATATGGTCAGCACCTAAGTCTTGTAACCAAGCAATAGTTTCAGGGCGAGAAGCCGATGCAATAATAGTTAAATCCGTTAATTGCTTAAGTAATTGCACCATGATTGAACCAACACCACCGGCAGCACCAATGACTAAAATACTTTTAGCACTGTCGTTTTTAGATACTTCTAAGCGATCAAACAACATTTCCCAAGCAGTTAGCGTTGTTAAAGGTAACGCTGCTGCATCACTAAAAGATAATGATTTAGGCATTGCGCCCACTATACGTTCATCAACTAATTGCATTTCTGCATTACTGCCGGAACGAGTTAGGTCACCGGCATACCAAACTTTATCGCCAGGTTGAAATAATGTCACTTTATCGCCTACGGCTTTTACAATGCCAGTAGCATCCCAACCAATGACTTTCCATTCATCTTCTGGAGCTGGAGTGCTAGCTCTAATTTTATAATCTACCGGGTTAACAGAAATGGCTTTTACTTCAACTAAAATGTCGTGCCCTGTTGCAACGGGTTGTGTAAGTTCAATATCTTGTAATGAGTTTTTATCTTCAATAGGTAAGTTTTTTTGGTATGCAATAGCTTTCATGTTGTTCTCTCGTGGTTCGTTTTAATGCGGTTATTATGACGGTCTGATTTATAAAATAAATGGTCAAAAAATCAAATTATTATGGACAATATATTCCACAATAAAAGTAAAGCTTTCAATCTGCTTTACTTAGTCATGCTTTAGTTAGGTATGCTTTTAAGTAAGTTATATACTCAAACACTATTTAATAAGACCTTCATAAGGTCTGTGGCTACAATATTCAAAACGATATATATGCTCAATTTCACCTCTCCAATCACGCTTACCGGGCGACTCTAACTAAATGTGGCGTTAATTAATTTTACAGTTCTTTCAATTATGGAATAAAAACTCCACAGCATTTGGACTATTCCACTCTTTTTTAAGCTCGGTAAATTAATCATAATTCTCATCATTAATTTTAAGAGGATTTATAAAATGAAAATATTAAAAACAGGTTTAGGATTTTTACTGAGCTTTAGTCTATTAAGTAGTAGCCTAGTTGCTAAAGAGCTTGTTAAAAATGAACCTTACCTTGAGCTAGAGCAGGCCGCAGCAGGTATTGCATATACTTCAGACAAGCGCCTTTTTATAACTTACCATCCTTTTTATAATCCAAAAATTAAAGTAGCAGAGCGCTTAAATAATGGTGATATTGTTCCGTTTCCAAGTGCTGAGATGCAAACAGCTTATAAAGCAGATGGTAGTTTAAAAAATCCAGGTGATTACTTAAATTGGGTATTAAGTAGCCGAACTGATGGTAAAGGTACACTGTGGATTTTAGACTCTGGCCAAGCAGAGCCTAGAATTACACCTAAACTTGTTGCTTGGGATTTAAAGAAAAATCAGCTTAAAAAAGTTATTTATTTACCAGAAGGGGTTACCTTAAAAGAATCACAACATAACGATTTTGCCATTTCAACTAAGCATAATCTCATTGTTATTTCTGATGAAGGAATAGCAGCAGGTCCTATTGGCGATAAAGCGGCACTTGTTGTAATTAATACCGAAACAGGCTTAAGTCGTCGTGTTTTACAAGGAAACCACAGTGTAATGCCAAATATGAAAATGCCAATGTTAATGGATAAAAACACTCCGTTTGAAAAATCAGTTGATTTATTTATTGGCGTTGACGGCATCGCATTAGACAAACAGCAGCAATGGTTATATTTTACCACCGTAAACCACACTAAGGTCTACAGAATTAATATCGCCGAATTGGCTGACTTTTCACAAAACAGTGTAACGCTTGCGGCCAAAGTCGAAGAATATGCCGATAAGCCGATGAACGGTGGTTTAACCATTGATTCAGCAGGTAATCTTTATTTATGTGAAATAGGCACGCGCACTATTGGTGTAATTCCTGCTGATACACGACAATATAAAGAGTTTACATCAAATGAAAATATGGTGTGGCCTGACGGTTTAAATGCAGGCCCTGATGGATTTTTATATACCTCGGCAGCACAAGTTTCGTTATCCCCTGCTTTTAATAACGGCAAAGCACTTAATAAACCACCTTATATAATTTACCGCTTCGAGCCCTTAGCCAAGCCATTAATGGGTCGATAATTCAGTACTTCCCTTTTACTAAACTTTACTTGGTAGCAAAACATAGCTTTATTTAAAACAGTCTGCATAATAATGTAGGCTGTATTAAATTATATTAAAGATTATGACGCTCATCTGACTAAATCTATAATGCTTATTTGTCATGCATTCAATTTTTTAAAATTACCTAACCCTTGATCTAGAAGGCGAAGTTGATTAGTTTTATAAAGATACTTTTCAGCGCTTCATAAATCAGTCAGCCTTTAATAGGTAAAGGGAAGTAAAATGGAACCACTTAATATTTTAGTCACTCAACTTCGCGAAATAGCGCGAGGTGCGATTGAAGTAATGCCACAACTATTAATAGCTTTAGTTATAGTATTGATAACGTACGCGTTTGCCAAATTAGCCAGAAGCATTGCAAAGCGTATACTACAAAAAACCAAACTTCGTAAAAGCCTGATTAATCTATTAATACTTTTCTCCTCTATTACTATTTGGATTATTGGTTTGATGATTGCGGCCATTATTGCTTTTCCTGACTTAACTCCAACTAAAATGCTGGCGGGTTTAGGTATTGGATCGGTTGCCATTGGTTTTGCTTTTAAAGATATTTTTGAAAACTTTTTAGCCGGTATTATTATCTTGCTGCGTAAGGAAATGCGCATAAATGATTTTATCGCCTGTGAAGGCTATGAAGGAACTGTTGAATCTATACTGGTGCGTGAAACACATATTCGTCAACCTGATGGTGAATTGGTGATACTGCCAAATAGTATGCTTTTTAAAAATCCATTAACCATCAGAACGGATATCGCCCAAAGAAGAACCACCATTATTTGTGGCGTTGCTTACGGTGAAAATGTAGATGAAGCAAGGTCAGTCATTAAACAAGCGGTAACAGACTGTAAAACTGTGATCACTGATTCTCGACCGGTACAAATATTCGCCAATGAATTCGCAGATTCTTCAATAAATTTTGAAGTGACTTGGTGGACAGGTTCGAAGCCAATAAACATTAGAGAATCAAGAGACGAAGTAATAGCAGCAGTCAAATCAGCCTTAGATAAGTCAGGTATTGAAATACCATTTCCTTACCGAACGCTAACCTTTAATCAGCCGCTTCAAGTTAAGACAGATCTTAATAATAATGAGACGGATGATTAGTTAAAGTACATTCAAGAGTTGTTCTTAGCTTCTAGCAACTTTATTTGTGCAGCTATTTCTTCAGCTTCAGCGGTGATCATTGAATAACCTTTAATATTACCGTTTCTTTGTGCATGCATTGCAAGTGCTAACTTGGCTTCGTAGCGCTTATTTAATTTTTTTAAAGGATCTGACTTAAATATTGAAAACATAATAAATGACCAATAAGTTAACTTATGAAGGTTATACGGTGTAAATGGCATTTAAGATTTTATTTCAACACAAATTTTTATAAAAATCTTTATCTATAAACTAACTGTAAATATATTTAGTTTATATACTTGTATCAATCAAAGTAAAAATTCGATTACTTTACAGTTTTCAATAAAATACTTTAATTGAGAAAATAGCATCATTATTTAATGCTATCGGTATACAAATTATTCAGGGTTATCGGTATAGTATAAAGCTAACTATTTAATACAAAAAATATATGTTACTCATACTTAGTCTTTGCACATTTATTATTCTTATTTTTACTTTGCTGCCATTATCACGACATCCACATTGGATTATCAGGGGCATGGATTTTCCACGTTTACAGTTTATGTTATTTGCCGCTGCGCTGGTAATTGCACAGTTACTTTTATTAGATAGAGCAGCAATAAGTACTCAGGCATTAATTCTTGCTACTTCAGCTTGTTTACTATGGCAATTATGGTGGATATTGCCATTTACACCGTTGTGGCGTAAAGAGGTTAAATCTTCAAATGATTACGCTACTGAAAAGCAGCTAAGCATACTCACTTCGAATGTATTCACCCCAAACCGTAACGCTAAAGCTTTAATTAACTTGGTCAATCATTACAAACCAGATGTTTTAGTTACCTTAGAATCCGATCAGTGGTGGCAAGATCAGCTCGAAGCAATAGAAGCTGACATGCCTTATAGCGTTAAATGCCCACTCGATAACTTGTACGGCATGCATGTTTATTCTCGACTTCCATTAGATGAACAAGAAATATCTTACTTGGTTGAGCAAGACGTGCCTTCGATACATGTTTGCTTAACACTTCGAACTGGCGATAAAGTGCGTGCTCATTTTCTTCACCCTGCTCCACCTAGTCCAACAGAGAATCCAGAGTCATCAGAGCGTGATGCAGAATTAGTTATAGTTGCTAAAAGTGTTGCTGACAGTAATCAACCTGTGATTGTTACCGGCGACCTTAACGACGTTGCTTGGTCGGCAACCACACGACTATTTCGTAAAATTAGTGGCTTGTTAGATCCCCGTGTTGGTCGTGGCGCATTTAACACTTTTCATGTCGCTTACCCTATTGCGCGTTGGCCGTTAGACCATTTATTTCACAGCTCACATTTTACGTTGCGTGATATTAAGCGTTTACCGTCTATTGACTCTGATCACTTTCCTTTGTTAACTCGCTTGGTTTTTGCATCACCCAATGGGAATAATCAGCAAGGTATTAAACCTGAGGCTGAAGAAAAAGCTTGGTCAGAAAAAATCACTAATAACCAACAAGTAAGTAAAAGTGATGTTCCAACGCCGGCTGAATAGCAAAAGTAAGACAGTGTAGATATTAGTGACTGTACTGACAGGGTTTAACAAAAATGTAGTAAAAATGTAGTAATAGCGGCTTAATTATTTACCGGTTGATTTTTAATGGGAAAGTGAAAAAGCAGAATAGTTAAATTAAATTGCTATGATAAAAAAAGCTTAGTATTTCGACTAAGCTTTTTATTTTCAGCGTATTATTTTCACTAGATACTTACATTTGCTTATCAATACGCACTGTATCGTTGGCAAGATAAACCATTCTAACCGCATCTTTACGTTGAAATAACATACGATGATCTAAGTCTTGTATCACCATATATTCATCTCCGTTATCTACTTTTATCATAAGCTCAACTAACAACAGGGTCTCTTCATGATATTGTGGATTCTTGTCATGAGCGATAGAACCGCCGATAATCGCACCTAATATCGTTGCAACACCTCGGCCACTGCCACTGCCAAATTGATTACCTATAGCGCCGCCAATTAATGCTCCACCAAAGGTTTTCCAACCCGAGTTTTTATCCTGGATTAATTCACGTTCGGTAATGTTGCGCACAGATAACACTTGCCCAAATAACACTTTTTCAACCGGTACTGCTTTGTTGCGCTCATAATCAGCATTCGCCATTGGAATTAATGCCAACCAACAAATTATCGTTATATAGATTGCTTTCATTTCGCTCACCTTTTTACTTGAAAAATTGTATTTGAAAAGTAGCTTCGCTAAAGCTGCCATTTACCAACCTACGGACTCTTTCGCTTTCGTTTTACGTATTTCGGTCTCGTCTGCCCATTCAACTAAACCACTTTCAAGGTCCATTAAACGTAAGGTAAATTTATAGTAAACATCGGTTTTATCTTGATTACTTTTTACAATGCTCGATAAGTTACCGTACAACATATATTGAGCGCCAATTTGACGACCAAACTGTGTCGCTTTGCTTGGATCTACCATACCGCCATCGTGTTGAAATTTAAGTTGCTCGCGTGCTGCTTCTACTCGGCCCATATCAACAAAACGAAACTTACCTGAACGTAAAAGCTTAGTAGAAATAGAGTCAGTAATTGACTCAGTATCGATATGCTCACTGGTTTTGTTTTTTAAGCGTTCTACAAACATTACCGGACGTGTATTTTGCGTTAATGTGCCAACAACCGGTGACAAAAACAACGAATCGGTCATTTGAGCCGCTACTTTTTGTAAATCTGTTGAACCAAAATTAATATCAGTTGTTTCTACTGCGGTAGCATCACCATAGCGAACAACAGATTTATTAGCACAACCCGCTGCAAATACAAGGGTCAAGCCGAGAGTGGTTACTAGTGCTAATTTATTCATAATACTATTCCTTAACAATTAATATTCGTATGCTTTTTCGGGGATTTCGCGAACATAAACACTAAAAGTGCTGACCTTAGTATTCGGGGCTAATCCTCGCAAAGTTGTAGATTGTTTACCATGTAATTCCACCGGAACCCATGGTGTTTTTCCAGCTTCAATAACAAAGCCTGCTTCGTCAAACCAGTTGAAATGATATTGTAATTTCTGTGATTTCTCATAACGACTAGTTAACGTTAAGTTTATTTCGAGTAAGTCATTTGATTTACGTGATTTTACGTCGCTGATAAATAACCGCTTTGCTAAATCAGCATTATGTACTTCAAGATGCTTACTAAAGTCATCACCTTGTGTCATCGCACTAGTACCAGTACCTGCAGTTACGGGTGGGGTTTTATTGGCACAACCTGCTATAACCATAGTGCTGAGCAATATCATCGCTAAACTGCTGGTAACTTTTTTACTCGTACTTGTAGTAATCTTGCTGTTAAACATATTACCTCCTAAATCATGTCTCATTGAAACAAATTATAAATTAACGCTTTGATAGTCAATATGACGACCAATAGCTGAAAGACTAATTAAGCTAATTCTATTGGGTTGAACATCAATCTCAATAGATTTTTGTTGTCCATCTAGCTGTATTTGCAAGACCTGTTTACCCGAAGCAGTATTGAAACGAATGATATCAACTTGATCAGGCAAGGTACTCCAACTGCGCGTATCTGCTTTTTCAGAAGCAATATTATATATACTCGCTAAAATGTTACCTACATCGCCTGCTTCACGACTAAGTTTTTGGCGCACTTGCTCTTTGGCAACTACGCGCACGACTTGTCGGGTTAACAGTGACGGCAAGTGATCTTTTAAATCCTTCGCTGCTAGTGACTGAATACGTACAATTTCATTACTTTGAAACGTTTGTCCTGCATTCTGTAGTGTCAATTTATTGTGCTGTATTAAAGCACCTTCATATACTGGTAAAGAAAAGCTAAAAAACTTCAAGCCGTTATTGCTTCGACCTACTGGCAAGTTTAAACCAACATCTTGTTTACTGTTTACTATGTCTCGTTCCACAAGTACAACAACGCTACCTTGCCCTGATAATGTTTTTTCTTGATACTTGCCAAAACGTTGTTGAAAAGCGATTAAATCGTCTTGCATACCCAGTTTACTAGCTAATCTTAAAACATCTTGTTGCAAGTAGGGATTATCAGGATAAATTTCTATCGCGCGCTTAAAGTCGATATAGGCATCATTTAATTCACCACTGGCCTCATACAAAATCCCAGAAAGATAAAAAGTAAAAGCATTTTGAAAGCCATTTTTTACTTTCCCAATAGCTCTGTCCATATTGGGGTAGCCACCTTGCAAGCTGTCGGTGCTCATACCTGAATTATTTAGCTCATTTTGGGCTTTATATATTTCTTCTTTATAAACATTAAGCGCCGTTTCTTGTACTAAATTTGCACGACGTATTTCAACTAACGCACCAGACAAATCATGCTGAAATAAATAATTTAACGCTTGGTAACTATGTAACATGCCCTGTTCGTAATAAGGTACTTCATATGAGGTAGCATTGTCATTACTGACTACGGCGCCTAATTTCTCGATACCTTTACTGACTTGAATTTTTGCTTTGTTACGTTGTGCTTCTATCTCAGTATATGCCTGAGCAAATGTTTGCTGGCTGGCAGACCAATTATGCGCTAAAAACTCTAATCGCCCTCTTTCGAGTAAACTTAATATATAGGTATTATTACTTTGATCGCGTTCGTTTAGTTGGCTTTTTGCTTTTACGAAGTCGCCTTGAAGCATTGCCGCTTTTACGGGTTTCATTTGGCTATTGTAGCCCTGAAATAAATCGTTGAGCTGAAAAGTTGCACAACCTGATATAACAATAAGAAGTAAGATCAATAAGGTTCGCTTTAAAAGGCAATTCAACATTAAATTAATTAATTTCCTTAAATTATGGTTTCGCACTTTAAACGTTTAACAATACCTGTGAAGGTATTCGAATGTTTAATTATACATACTCTGCCAAACGGTTTGAATATTTAAACTGCATTCAATCAATATACCGTTAGAAGTGCAAGTGGCTTGATTGAGTAATAACGAACAATTAGGGGGTTGAATAAAACGCAGAAGTTTAGCTAGTAGAGCATTCGAAGGTCATCAATAAAATTTGTCAGCATAGGATAAAGTAAGCTTATTTAGAGGGAGAAGCCATAGTTACTTTGTGAAAAATTTAAGTATTATTTTTATTAACTTGATTTGAGTAAACAGTAAACAACAAACAGTGTTCTAAATGACTATTCATTGTTTACTCGCCTTACCTACCTAATAATTTAAAATAGAGACTAGAGAAAATAAGCTGCTAATCTAAAAAATCAATCATTCATAAGCATTAATTAGCTGTTAACGTTGGTAACTAACTTGCTGTTATAAACCTACGTTTTAACCAGTAATCAAGGCTGACATAGCGACCACCACCGATAAAGAATAGCGCTAGAAGCATAATAAAATATGTTGCAGCAAACTCAATACCGTTATTTAAAATCGTGATATTTCCGCTACTAGTAAGCCATTCGTAATTACCATGCTCTTGTAAAATAGAAATAATCATCTCTTTCTTTTCAACAGAGGCCTCTACGCGTTCATTTGCAAACGGCGCGTTAGCATCGGCAATAGCTTGCCAACCGTATTGTCCGTGTACAGATGTCATGGCGATAATCATGGTAAACATCATGGGAATAGCCATTAAGCGCACGCCTAATCCTAACAATAATGCAATAGCTCCAATAGCTTCAGCACCTATCGCTAATATCGCAAGAATAAATGGAAAGGGTAAACCTAGCCCCCAATCATCATTACCAAACCATTGCACAATATTGTCAAAACCCTCTATTTTATGAGTACCCGCCATCCAAAAAATAGGCACTAAATATAAACGCATTAACAGGGGAGCAATAAAATCTAACTTTTTAGTCGAGTTTAATATCCCGTAGCCCTTTTCCAATATTGCTTTTACCATATTATTTTCCTATTCACTTTAATGTGTTGTGTAATGTTTTAGTCTAGCTCAAATTTTATTGTCCAATAATTAGCGCAAATCAAACTTTTAAAACTATGCCTTACTGATGAATTTGACCTTGCAAGTTACTTTACAATTTCATTATTTTTTTTACTTAGCTTAGCGAAAAGAAATACATTATTTTTTGAAATAAAAAGTACGTTAGACGGTTCGGTAATAAAAAAGCGATAAATCAACTGGGTTAACATTTCTTATTTAGCTTGTAAAAAAATGTAAGCAACTGAAACTAATTGTAAAAATATTATTTGTATTTTATAGGAAGAATTTTATTTTGATGATGAAGTAATTTTAACTTCGGGCCTAACGTTAAAAAAAAGAATAAAAAAAACTGTAAAAAAAAATAAATATTTTTTACAGTTTTATAAGTAAGGTCGATAATTAACACATCACTATGATGCTATATGTTGGTAAAAAATTACTTTTTACCAACTAAAAACAGTAAAAACGCAGTGATAAAAGTGATAATAGAATGTTATTAACTCAGTATTTCACCAGAATTATTGTCTTGCTCTGTCAAACATCTAGTTTATTCAAGATTTATTCAAGATAATAAACAGCCTGCTCTGGTTAGTTCTGCTTTGTTCTGTTCTATTTCACTTTATAAATAATGCTTTCAGTTACACTACTTCTAGAAACACAGCGCCATTTTAAAGATTATAGCGAAGGCTTATAACGTTTCGATCTCGGCTAAAGCTTGAGTAAACTCAGGAAGCTCTAGTTCAAAACAGTCTTCGTTTTCTTGCCAATTAAGGCCGATAATAACGCCATCTTCGAGTAAGTCTTCAACCCAAAACTCCATCCAATCAGCAACAGATATAGCAGCAGGCACATAGTCTGCCCATTCTTCGACACAATGGCTTTTCGCTAATGTCTCGGTTGACCAAAGCGGCATAACTTCTGTATTTTCAAAATTTACTGAGTCAAGTACCACCCAATCTTCGCTATTTTTATCTTGTAGAGCCCAAAACTCTTGTGTGTCTTTAACTTGCTGCAAAAATGACTTTACTGTTGTATCTGTACTCATTGGTTTAATTACCTTAATAACGTTTTTGATATTATACGTGAATTATAATGCTAGCGACTAGCTTGTTGTAACACTAATATACTCATCGGGTATTGCTGACATTAATCGCGATAAATTAGCTTGCGAGTTTTGAGGTGCTAGCCAGGCGTTTATGCTATCAGGTAAAATAAATACCGGCATACGATGATGATACTGCTCGCACAACTGGTTCGGTTTAGTGGTTAATGTTACCACTTGAGGCGGTGTGTTGAACTTATGATAGCTCACTCCCGCCATATACAAAGGAAGATTCTGTGAATGACTAAAATAATACTTTTGTTTTTTACTGCCCTCTTTTCGCCACTCATACCAACCACTAATAGGAATTAAACAGCGATGTGCAACAAAGGCTTTCGCAAAGGTGGGTTTAATGGCAACGGTTTCACTTTGCGCATTTATTAATAAACGTTTCGACCACGAAGGTTGAATGCCCCACTGCATATTAACTTGGCTAACATGTTCATTACTTTGCACTATGGTCGATAACAACTCACTTGGAGATAAGTTATCATTACTTTCGCTGTGAAAATTTAAGCCTATGGTGTCGCTAACAATCTTGCATAACGAAGTGTTAATAATGTTGAGCCTGCCACACATATTATTTTCCTTAATTATTGTTGAAGCGCCGAGATAGTATTAAAGATCAGCCTTGATACTAAATTTTAAAATACCTTTTAAACTAATTATGCTGTCGGTACAAATTAGAGTATACCTATTAAATAAGTCATCTGTTAAGCTGCAACGATAAGATAGATAAAGAACAGATAATTCATTGAAAATTGAAATTATAAATAACATTTCAGATATTGCTGAACAAGATTGGCAACGACTTAATACTCAACCGTCAGTATTCTCAAATTATCAATTTTTTCAGTGCTTAGAAAGCAGTGGTTCAGTATCTGCTGCTCAGGGCTGGCAACCTCATCACTTACAATTTCGAAATAACAAGAGTAATCAAGTTAATGCGCTATTGCCCATGTACGTTAAATCGCACTCATGGGGAGAATATGTTTTTGATTGGGCATGGGCTGACGCTTATCAACAACATAATGTTCCCTATTATCCGAAATTAGTTGCTACTGCACCTTTTACACCCGTTACCAGTAATAAACTTTTGTCTGATGAAGTTGTACTTGCAGACACTTTTGATATATTGACTCAGCTTTGTCAGCAGCAGTCATTAAATAGCTGGCACATATTATATTGCTCGCCTGCCGAGTATAAAGCAGAAGATGTCTACCAACGCAATACCGTACAGTTTCATTGGCTTAATCGTAACTATCGAGATTTTGATGAATTTCTATCGCGCTTTACGGCCAGAAAAAGAAAAAACACCCGTAAAGAGCGTCTTTCAATCAGCCAACAAAACATTGAAGTTCGGCGCGTGCTAGGTAAAGATATCAGTAAAAATGAGTTAGATTTCTTCTACTTAACTTATCAATTAACCTATATAAGACGGGGACATACGCCGCATTTGTCTTTTGAGTTTTTTCAAGCAATTATAGAAAAGTTACCTGAGAACATATTGTTAATTATTGCCCAATGCAATGGCGAAGACATTGCCTGTGCTTGGTTCTTTTTTGACGAGCAAACGTTATATGGCCGTTATTGGGGCTGCACCAAATCGTACAACAACTTGCATTTTGAATTGTGCTACTACCAAGGGATAGAATTCTGCATAGAGAACAAACTCGCTTTATTCCACCCAGGCACACAAGGTGAGCATAAAATACAACGTGGTTTTGAACCAAAACTCACCACTTCTTATCATTGGATTAAACATGACGGATTTAGACCTGCAATTAAAGCCTTTTGTTTACAAGAACAACAGCAAATGCGAGCTTATCAAGCGCAGTGTATGCAGTTACTTCCGTTTAATTCAAACGATGAAAATAGATAACAATAGATAACAATAGATAACAATAGATAACAATAGATAACAATAGATAACAATAGATAACAACGCCACAGATAAAATAAATAAAAATTTGCACATTAAATTTAATAAAACTTTGAGCATAAAATCATGAATAAACCTTTCTCACAAGCATGTGAAAATAATAAATCACCGATACTCGCCCTATTAACTCAAGCCTTGAGTAAATGTAAGACCGTATTAGAAGTTGGCTCTGGCACTGGACAACATGCGGTATATTTTGCGCCAAATATGACATGGTTAAGCTGGCAAACCAGTGATATACTTATAAATCATCAAGGTATTAGTCAATGGTTACAGGAGTATCCTGCCGGGAATTTACTCTCGCCCATTGAGCTTGATCTTAACCACCCATGGCCCATTGAAAAAGTTGACGCTATTTACACCGCCAATACATTACACATTGTCAGTTGGCCATTAGTGCAAGCCTTCTTTAAAGGCGTATCACAACATTTAAACCTGCAAGGTAAACTCTGTATTTATGGCCCTTTTAATTATCAAGGCCAATACAGTAGTGAAAGTAATGCCAGTTTTGACATTTGGCTTAAAGATCGTGATAACGAAAGTGCCATTCGCGATTTTGAAGCTATAGTAGCACTTGCTGAACAAGCGGGTTTGACGCTAGAAAATGATCACGCCATGCCGGCTAATAATCGTTTACTGGAATTTTCGAAGACAAACTAGAGTAGATATTTATTAAAATAATACCGTAGAAATGAAAATGCGCTAATAAAAAACTAGCGCATTATTAATACTTTATAGTTAACCCCAAAGTTTAAAATAAAATTAAGTATTTAAAGACAAATCAAAACTTAAAGTTAAATCAACTGTTGAAATCAAGCCTAAATAAATACCTAAGCTTACATGTCTAGTCTGGAGTCTTTACCGTAATTTCAATGGCTTTAGCATCGCCGGCCAACCATTTTTGTAAATACACACTCCCTACAGCTTCAGCTTTACCGGGCTCTGGCACTTCTTTGAAACGGATACTATTTTTGTTTTCTTTTTCAAAAACAAGTTTCACATTAACTTCTGGCATTATATTGTCCTGTACTTTGACTTTCGCTGTGTAGGTTAATTATTACTATTTCTTAAGCTAAGTCTAAGCGCGCAACTAACCATGAAGCAATATCACGAATTTCCGTTGGATGAACACTATGCGCCATCGGGTATGTTTTCCAAGTTACTGGATAGTTTTTCTCATTTAATAATTTATTCGCCATTTTACCTGCACTTAATGGCACTACATCGTCGTTTTCACCATGAAGTTGCAAAATACTGGTATTGCTATTAGCTTCGCTGAGTTGTTCTGGCAGGGCATCGGCATTGGGTAAGTAGCATGAAAGCGCCATAACGCCAGCAAGCTTTTCAGGATAACGTAAACCCGTAAACATACTAACCACACCACCTTGACTAAAGCCGGCTAAAACAATACGACTTGCCGGAATACCCGCTGAAATTTGCTCAGCAATTAAAGCATGTACTTTAACTTCAGACTCAAGCACACCTTGCATATCAGCACGGTTATGCAAATCCATACTTTTAATGTCGTACCATGAACGCATTACATAACCTTGGTTAATGGTTACTGGTTGCTCTGGTGCATGTGGGAAAATAAAACGTACCGCATGATTTTTAGGTAAACCTAGCTCTGGCACAATGGGTGAAAATCCAGCGCCTGAATCGCCTAAGCCGTGTAACCAAATAACACAGGCGGTAGCAGGTAAAGTTGGTTCGATGGTAATTCGTTCTAATGGGGCAGCAGACATGCTTCTCTCTTTATAATGGTTACAGTAAAAAATGCCGATATCATAACGTGTATAACGCACAATTAAAATATCCGCTAAGGTGAGAAAATAACAATACTACCTTAAGCTATTTTCAGCTGTTGGTTTTATTCTGCGAATTTGATTGAAACTATGACTTAACACTCATAAAGTAGTTAGCCTAAGCTTGTTTACACTTCGGATAAATTCGAGCCAAAACAAAGCTAAAACAAAGCTAAAACAAATTTATTAAGGCAGAGACCAAATAAAAACAATGACATTAGCCAAGAAAGTTTACCTAAGCGTCGCCCTATTATTTAGCTTATTTATTATCGCTTTTATGACGTTTTACGTTGCCCGTGTAGCGATAGTAAAAAGCATTTCACAAGAGCAACTAGCGCTATATCAGGCTAATATTTCGTGTCTTGATTTCACCATCGCCAATGACTTAACACTGAACATAAAAATGCTATGTTTAAAAACTCCGCAAGCTGATTTCGAACTCAACACGGTTAAAGTAAAGTTAGACTTAATTGCTGAGCAAAAAATTAAACATGTAGAGATTAGGTCTATGTCAATCGATGCTAACACAGCCCTACTCGATGCATTTAAAGAGCAACCAGAGGAAAACAACACGTTAAGTGCTGCACAACGACTTAATATTACCCTTACAAAACTGTCAAAGCTTCAGATACCTTTTACCCTTAATGTTAATGAGTTTCATTATTCACCATTTAACACCAAAAGTAATAGCTATAGCGGTAAGTTTTCAGCTACCAACACCAACTTGCAATTAGCGTTAAAAGACCCGCAGCAAAAAACAGTTTTTAGCGCTAACATTTTCGAGCTTAAAAACAAGCAATTTAAAGCTGAAATCATTAGTGATTTAACCCCATTAAAAAACTTTATTTTATCGCATCAACTCCCTTTGCAAGCATCATTGTTAGATACCTTGGCATTAACGACTCTTGAAGGTTTATTTCATAGCGATGTAGATTATGATGCAGGAAAATTATCGATTATAAGTCAGCTAAATAATGTAGCGATTTTATCGACTAAAGGCATTCAAACTAGCGGGCCGTTTGCGTTAAGCGGTGCGCTTAATATAAATAGCCAAATAACGCTGCCTTCCACTAGCTTATTATCTGCTAGTGACGAATTAACAAATAAATCTGCTAATGTTGATCTTGAATTTAAAAAGCAGAACCGTTTACAGCTTAAGTTTAGCCCTCAACATTTACTGGATTATTTAAAGCAAGAGGCGTTTTCAAATGAACTTACCACGCTTTTAGCTGACAACCCCTTTGAACAAATAGCAGTAACCCCAGAAGGCAAGTTAACTTACAACCTGAACAAGCATAAAATATCCTTGTCGACGTTAATCCTAGCGGCAAAAAACGACAAACAAAAACATCAACTTGTTTTAAACAATATTAAAGTAGATATAGCGCACTTTCTAAGACATAAAAACCTACAAAAACCACTTCACCAAAATGCAATGGATGAAACTAAAAACGCGGTTTACTTAGACTTTAAACTTAACAGTCCTTTAATTATTAATGCACTGAAAAACTATAGTCATTCTCCAGTCGAGTTATTATTACAAGGCTCTTTTGAACAAGACTCACTGAAAAGCAAAATACACTTTGATGAAAGCTCCACCATAACAGGTAATAATATCATTGGATTTAGCGCCGAAAAAACAACAGATAAAAATCGACTTGCGATTAAACAAGTTACCACAAAAGTACAAGGTGATATTAAAGTATCAACCCGAGTAAAAAGTAGTAATAACACTCAGAGTAATAACCAGGAAAATCACCAACCGCCTATTAGTTTGAATTTAAGTCTTAATACTCAAGCTAAAAAATTACGCTATGCCAATATTGCCGAAATAAAAACGCTATCATTAAGTAGCGGTATTACAGGGAGTTTTGACGATATTAAATTACAGACTTCAATTATTGCTGACAGTCTACTCTTGGGTGAGTTGAAGGTATCTGGCGCGGTAGAAAAACCGAAAATTTCGCTCGCAGTAAATCAACTGCCCCTAACAGACTTACTCGCGCTTAATATTAAATTACCGACAGAAATTAATTTAGTGGCGGGTACATTAAGTTATAGTGTGAACGGTCAAGTTATTGATTTAAATAATTTTCAAGACTCCACTTTCGAGCTATCTTTGCATGTATCATCACTTAGTGGCGAAGTAGCCGACATTTGGATCCAAGAATTAAATTGGCAACAGAACTTCAAATTTTTAAACAATGAACTGAGCTCAATCGACGGCACGAATAAAACAAGACAAGATAACCTCACCATTGCACTGATAGAAACACCAACGCCAGTATCTCAGTTTTCAATTAACACTCAGTGGCACTATCAAAAAGAGTTTAAAATTTCAGCCACTAACCTTAAGGGTGATATTTTAGGCGGTAGTTTTGCCATTCCTAAAATACAGTGGCCACTTCAGCATGATCATTCAGTTGACGTTCAGCTTACTCATATAGACTTAGCCCAAGTGTTGGCGTTAGATAAAAAGCAAGGTATTGTAGTTACAGGGGATATCTCAGGGCAATTACCTATTATTTATGATGGTGAAAAATACACGATAGAAAAAGGTGAGTTGCATAATGTTAGTAATGGCTTAATTCAAGTCAAAGATAACCCAGCGGTAGCAAGGCTAAAGGCAAATAATACGCAATTACAGTTAGCGTTTGATGCCCTGCAAAACTTACATTATCATCAGCTGTCTTCTGATGTTTCAATGGCAGATGATGGCTATATGTTGTTGGAAACGGTTATTAAAGGTCGAAACCCTGACATCGACAACGATGTAAACCTGAACTTAAATTTAAGTTATGACCTATTAGGCTTGCTGGAATCAATATCAATTACCAAACAATTTGAAGAACGTATTCTCAAAGGTTTACAAAAAAATTAAGGAGTTTCTATGAAAAAAGCACTATCGGTAATAATCGCTGTGTTAATCATAAGCGGTTGTACACACAGGGTAGAAGTTAGCGCAAAAGAACCCATTACCATTAACTTAAACCTAAAAATTGATCATGAAATTAAAGTAAAAGTAGACAAACAACTTGATGATATTTTTAGTGACGATAGCGACATATTTTAAGGAGTGATCATGAACAAACTTATAAACAACTTAACAAGCATATCTAAAAGAATCACCGGTGTAATATTAGCCAGTTCAATAGCTTTTTCCGCATGGGCTATTTCGCTTGACGATGCAAAGAAGCAAGGGTTAGTTGGCGAAATGCAAAATGGTTACCTAGGTGTTGTGGTCGATAGTGCTCAAGCAAAAAGTTTAGTGAATGAGGTAAACGAAAAACGTAAAAATATTTATCTTAACTTAGCTCGAAAAAACAAAATAACTCTTGAGCAAGTCACGGCTCTGGCAGGTAATAAAGCGGTTAGCAAAACCCAGTCGGGTCATTTTATTCAAAACTCAGCAGGTAAGTGGGTAAAAAAACAATAATCAATTTATAAAGGGGCAAATTAATGCCCCTTTTAACTAGCTACCTTGGTTGTGTTAACCGCTCAATAATGACTTAATGTATTTATTTAGCTTTTCTAATCTACTATTGCTCAGAGCTCATATGAGTGGTCAAGTACTCAAGTACCCTTTTGTGACGCATTTTCACAGCGGATAATTTCATCTCACAAATATCAGCAATCTCTTGAAAATCTAACCCTGTGCGATAACGCAATAGCATAATATTACGATCGTCAAAAGATAAGCTGTCTATCATGTTGGCAAGCACTAAATTAATATCGTTTTCTGCTGGTTGTTCAGCTTCCAAGCTATCAAGGTAGTCATCATCATATTGCATAATATCCCAACGACGCTCTCTTATTTTATTAATGCATTCGTTGTGAGCAATTTTAAATAACCAAGATTGAAACGATACTAGCCACTTAAATCCGTTTAAGTTTGTTAAGGCTTTAATAATAGTTTCTTGTACAGCTTCTTCTGCATCAGGCTGATTGCCAAGCACCTTTACACAATAGCCTTTTAATTTAGGCAAGTATGGTGTGATCAGCTGCTGAAAATAGCGCGTGTCATAAGGTAAACTCTCTTGCACTAAGGCAACGAGCTGGCGTTCGTTGAATGAACTCAAATCAACAGTAACCTATTGCTTAGTCACTTTATTCGCTAATAAAAAGGTATTAGGCACGGTAATTATCACTTCATTTTCACCTATAACTTTACTAGCAACACTACCAATAGAAACCAACGCACCTTTAATTTCTTCAACTTCAAGGTTGTCACCAGCTTTATACATATCTCTTAAGTAAACGCCTGCAACAATTTCTTGAGCCATCGACTTTGTACCTATACCTAAAGAAATAGCGGCAGCTAAGCCTACACTGGCAATTATTACCGAAATAATGCTGTTTAGTAACCACACATCAATATCAAGTTGAGTGATAGAAAGTGAAACGGTAATAATAATGATGATACCGCGACAAACCTCAGCCACAGAACGCCCGTAATCAACCCCGGTATTTTTTGATGCTATTTTCACCGCGTTATAAACAATTTGTGCGGTAAAAAATCCACAAAGCAATACCGCTAATGCAGCGAGCAACTTAGGTAAAAACAACACTAAGGTATCAATTAAGCCTGACAACATATCAAGGCCGACAATATCTAATGCTGCTAATAGAAATATCAAAAAGATAAAGAATGAAATTAGACTAGCGACTACTTGACTGCCCTGAACTTTTAAGTCCATTTTTTTCAGCAAAGTCTCTAAACCTAACTTATCTAAAAAGGTATTAAAGCCGATTTTAATTAATGATTTATTTAATAATCGCTTAATTAAATTTGCAATAACCCAACCCGCAAGTAAAAAAACTAATGCGACAATTAAATCAGGCAGAAAAGTAACAACTTTATGCCAAACGGCGATGAGACCATTGAAAGTTTTTTCTGTAATGTTTTCATTTTCCATTATTTTTTACGCCTTTATTCGCCTGATTTTTTAAAGTTGGCTTTAATACATTAATAAACAACCCAGCAAAAACCACCCAAATAGAGGCCATACCGAGTGAAATTAAATCTTTACTGCCTTGTTTTACATTGGCTGTTACCTCAGCCCGTTTAAATAACTCTTCATCTGACATAGCAAAAGCAATATCATCTTCACGCTGAAGAGCCTGTGTTAAGTTCTGTTCTATGTTGTTCATTTTAATCCCCTAGCTAAAACTTACCTGCTATTAATAACAACGATTTTTAAAGTAAAAAGTCACAATAATTTTATTTTTTTAGTGACAAAAAACCACCTTTTACAGCATTAAGCGTGATTCTACGCGACTTAGCTGTAGACTTCTCAGTAATTAACTGAGAAATAAATAATTAATTTTGATCTTAATCAAAACTTCCAACGTACTGGCAGTCGAAGTATTAAATATTATTGTTAATACTAGATTTTAAAATAAATTAAATTAATTTGTGACTTTCTTCTGACTCACTCGTTATACAAGACAGAAATTAATAAAAATTTATTTACACTTAAACAAGGAATTACCAATGAAAGCATTTAAAGTCTCTCTACTTGCAGCACTTATCAGCTCACCACTAGCTGCAGAAAACATTGATAAAACATGGGAATTAGGTGTGTTTGGCGAATATATGAAGTCAGACACTAATAAAGAAACAAATTTAGACTGGGATCGTATCGAAGCCGGCAAAACTATTGGTCTTGATTTACAAAAAGTTATTAACGATTACTGGGATGTGCGTGTAGAACTTGCTAAAACACGTTATGACGTAAACAATGGTGGCGATAAAGACTACGGTATTCGTGGTGGTGTTGACGCTATTTACAAATTAGAAGACAGCAATATCTATATGTTTGCTGGTGTAAAACGCTTTAGTAACGTTAGAAGTTACAACGCAGTAAATGTTGGTGCTGGTTACAACTTCCCAGTGAACGACCGTTTATCATTTTATACAGAAGCCGCTGTTTATAAAGATGTAGACTATGGTTTTATCGACCAAGGTTTAAAACTAGGTCTTAAATATGCATTTGGTGATGTTAAACAAGCACCTGTAATGGCCAAGCCTAAAGCTGCTGAGCCTGTAGCTCAAGCTGTTGTTACTGTTTTAGATTCTGATAACGATGGTGTTGCTGACAATGTTGACCGTTGTGCGAATACTCCATCAACAGTTAAAGTAGATTCTAAAGGCTGTACTTTATATTCAGAACATGCCGTTGAAATTAAGCTTAACATTGCTTTTGCTAACAACAGCTCAGTAATTCAACCTGCGTTAGTTGACGATATTAGACGTTTAGCTGATTTCATGAATGAATATACTCGTACTTCAGTTGAAATTGAAGGACATAGCTCTGCTCCTGGTGACGACGCTTACAACTTAATGCTTTCACAAAAACGTGCAGACGCAGTTAAGAGTGTTTTAGTTAATAAGTTTAACATTGACGCTAGTCGTTTAACGTCTAAAGGCTACGGTGAGACTCAGTTATTATCTACAGAAAATACACGTACAGCGAATCAATTAAACCGCCGTGTAGTAGCTAAAATCGAAACTAGTGCGAAAAAAGTAGTTACTAAATAAGCATTATTAATTAACAAGAGCGAACGTAATAATTCGCTCTTGAATTAATTATTTATTTAAAACATATATATACCCAATTTAAATGCTGGTAGATTTCTAGCGAGTAAATAAGTTGGGTATTTTTAAATTCAAAGGTTTATGATGAAAAAAATAAGCAAAACAACGTTAGATTTTATTAATGAAAATATTAATATAAATGCCCAAGCATCGTCATACCCGCTTAGAAAACAACATGATATTACTGACACTCCGACTAAAGACAGTGCTCCTCAGTTAAATTCACAGCCAACAACATCTTCTTCATCTCCTGCTTGTTTGGCAACACTTAAAATTGCTGAAAACTATAGCTAGCAAATTAAACCAATAAGTATTTCCTAAAAGCTTAACCTCAAGCCGCTCCCCTTTTCTTCCTAATAAAACTCTGTTTTGACCAAAATGCTATATAGAAAGTATAAATAACCTGAATTCTGGATAAGCAGTACTTGCTCAATCCTCCCTTTTAAGCCATTACCTGCGTTAAAACGTCGATAAATAGCCCGCTATTCATCGACGTTTTGCCTTGGAAATGGCATAAAATGAAGCATTGATGGTGTAAATTCGTGATGTTCACCTTACTATAGCATTTACTTTAACACCTAAGCTTTTGATTCACTTGAGTATCAAGCACTCATTATCCAGAGTTCAGGTTAAATAATTAAATTACACAAAATTAAACCTTAATTATATATTTTCTGACTTTTCAGTTTTCAACATACAGTAAATTCACTGTAACCCTTGTATTAATTCTCCTAACGTGAGTCTTTAACAGCTTTATGTCATCAGTTTAATGAACTAAAATCAGCATTAAACGTATTGTTATTTAACTGCGCTTGAAATTTATTAGTTTTAATTCAGGTCTAGTCACCCATAGCACTTTTTAAGTCACCATATTAAGTAATTTTGACCATGATTAATAACAAAAAATTAGGTATAAAAAAATGAAGTACAGTTTAGTCGCTCTGAGTATTCACTTGTTTTTTCAAACTCAAATAGCCAATGCACAAGAAACAGAAAAAACAGACGTTGAAGTACTAGAAGTCTCAGGGCAACGTATTATTAACCATGGTTTTTCGCCAAAAAACACATCTGTGAACGGTCCGTTCGGTGATGACTTAGGCTTAGCTGACATTGCACGCTCAATGACGCCAATTACCAGCGCCATGATGGAACAGTTAAATATAACTGATTTACAAGATATCTTAGCCATTACACCAAGCAGTTACTCCGCAAGTGGTTTTGGTGCACCAAGCCTACCAACGTTACGGGGGCAACTGGGCGAGCTATTTCAAGATGGAATGCGTCGTCAAGCCGGTAATAATGGCTTTGGTGTGCCACTTTCTTTTAACTCAGTTGAACAACTAGATGTTATTAAAGGTGCACCACCGGTATTATTTGGTAGCAGTCAGCGTAATGGCGGCTTTGTAAATTTACAATCTAAACGAGCTTCAACACAAGAAAGTGCCGCAAAAGTAAAGTTTACTGCCGGTCGTTGGGACCACTACAGCGCACAGCTTGATATTTCAGCGCCTATTGTCGAAGGTGAAAGTGGCTTTAGAATTAGCGCTGAGCATATTGACAATGGTAGCTTTTACGATCATTCAAGCTTCGAAAGCGACAGTATCTTCGCTGCATTTAGATATCTTCCTAATGAAAAAAGCACGTGGGACATCAACGTTGAGTATTATCAAGTAGAGTTTACCGACAATGCAGGTATTAATCGCCCGACACAAGCACTCATCGATCATGGTTTATATATTACTGGCCAAGGTGTGCAACCTAACGGCAGCCTAATACCTGGCGCTGGCGCTATCGTATCACCTACAGGACAAGTAAAATTAAGTCGCAGTACCGTTTTAACAGATCCTGACAATGCCAACGAAGCTGAAACTTTTCTTTTACATAGCATATACACTTATGAATTAAGTGGGCAAACTCGGTTAAAAAACAGCACTTATTATCAGCACCTAACACGCGATGAAGTTGCACAAAACAGTTTTGTAGAGATTATTGATGCCGCCGATACTGCTCAAAACCGATTAGAGTTAAGTCATGACTGGAACAGCGAACAGCAAACCATTTTAGCTTTTGATGTACGTTACAACAAGGTTCGTGGCTTTAGCCAGTTTACTACAGAGGCTGACGATCCAATCGATTTAACCGGGCCGATTGAAAACCGACGCATTCCTCTAACCCCAGAACAACAAGCTAGACTCGTTGAACTCAGACCAGGTGTATTTGTTTCTCCTGGCGGGCAATATGATATTAATAACGATAATGTTGGCGATTTTTCATTATCTGATACTACCGACTCAACTAGCTGGCAAACAGGCTTTGCTATTCAACAAGACAGTCAATGGAGCGAGCGTTTACGCACAAACTTTGGTTACCGTATCGACTTTTACGATGTTGAAGCTAAAGACCCTATTGCACCTGCAGGGCAAGTTGCGGCACGAGATAGTATCAATGAAATACTTCATTCAGGCCAAGCTAGCATTAATTATAAACTTAGATCAGATTTAACCATTTATGCCGCTACCAGTTACAACGAAGCCACATCAAACAGTATGGCAGGGGGGAATTCTCTCGGTTCTGATAACTTAATTAGTGAGCAAAATTTTGCTACTGAAAACACCTTAAATGAATTTGGTATTAAATACATCCCAGACAATAGCGCTTGGTATGTTGATGGCTCTATATTTAATCAACGCCGTAGTTTACGTAATCGCGATGGCAGTAACACAGGTATAAAAACTAAAGGGGTTGAATTACAAGTTTTTTATGATGCTGCACCCTACTGGTTTAACGTGAGTTATAGCTACCTTGATGCACGATATGACAACTCAGCGAGCAGCCAAAGTTCATCGCAAATAGCCGATGCCTTTGATAATTCGCGCCCTGATATTATTCAAGGTACCAGCGTTGGTGCACCAAGCTTTACTGCATTTGCACCATCCACTAGACGTGTTCAAGGTATTCCAGAACAATCTTTAAGCGTTAATGGTGGTATTTATCTTACCGAGTTTTGGCAAGCAGGTTTTGCCGCTTTATATACCTCTAGCTACCCATTAGACTTTTTAGCTACCGTTAACATTCGAGATCAATACACCTTAGGTCTCAATTCCAGTTATACCCTAGCCGAAAACACTAAAGTACGCTTTGATATAAACAACATAACGAATCAAAAAAACTGGCGCCCTGTTTTTGAAGGCGGATACTTTGGCTCTACCCTGGTTTTTCCAGAGTTACCAATTAATGCCAAACTTACAGTAACTTATAGCTTTTAAGGACCCATACCATGTTTAAAAAAATATTATTATTAGTGATTGCCATTACTTTAGTGGCATTGTTTTTTCACTACGATTTAAACCAATTGTTAACCCTAGATGGCTTAAAGGGCTCGATGGATCAATTTGGCGAGTGGCGTGAGCAATCACCACTATTGGTTATTGGTGGTTTCTTTGCTTTATATATTCTAGTTACGGCGTTGTCTTTGCCAGGTGCAGCCATTTTAACGTTAGCAGCAGGCGCTTTATTTGGTTTAGTTGAAGGCTTTATTATTGTTTCATTTGCTTCAAGCATTGGTGCATTGCTAGCCTTTTTAGTTTCCCGTTATTTATTGCGTGACAGCATTAAAAACAAATTTCCTGAACGTTTGAAGGCTATTGATGAAGGCGTACAAAAAGAAGGCGCATTTTATCTATTTACCTTGCGCTTAGTTCCTGTATTTCCATTCTTTTTAGTTAACTTATTAATGGGTGTTACCGGTATAAAAGCTTGGACATTTTACTGGATAAGCCAACTAGGCATGCTAGCTGGCACGGTTGTTTATGTTAACGCGGGCACACAACTAGCTGATATAGAAAGCTTGTCAGGTATTTTATCACCTAAGCTTATATTCTCTTTTGTTTTACTCGGGCTTTTACCTTTAATTGGCAAAGCTATTGTTAACAAAATAAAGCAACGCAAAGTCTATAAAAAATGGCAAAAACCTAAAAAGTTTGATCGTAACTTATTAGTTATCGGCGCTGGTGCCGGTGGTTTAGTCACAAGCTACATAGCTGCAGCTGTTAAAGCGAAAGTTACCTTAATAGAAGCCGGCGAAATGGGCGGTGACTGTTTAAACTATGGCTGTGTGCCAAGTAAGGCAATTATTAAAAGTGCTAAAATTGTCGACCAAATTAAGCATGCAGAGCATTACGGTTTAGAAAACACTTCGCCACAATTTTCGTTCAAAAAAGTAATGGCTCGTGTGCATCAAGTTATAGCCGATATTGCCCCGCATGACAGTGTTGAACGCTACACTGACTTAGGCGTAGAAGTTATTAAAGGCTACGGGAAATTAATTAACCCATGGACGGTAGAAATTAAACTGAACGATGGCACTATGCAAACCCTAACAGCACGTAGCATTGTTATAGCAACAGGTGCTCGCCCATTTGTACCGCCATTACCGGGTATTGAAGAAAGTGGTTATGTTACCAGTGACACCTTATGGACTGAATTTGCCAAACTCGATACCGCGCCGAAAAAATTAGTAGTGTTAGGCGGTGGGCCTATCGGTAGTGAACTTGCACAAAGCTTTGCACGTTTAGGTTCAGAGGTTATACAAATTGAAATGGCTGAGCGTATTATGATCAGAGAAGATCTTGAAGTCTCTGAGTTTGCTAGCCAGTCGTTACAAAAAAGTGGCGTAAATATTCTAACCTCACACCAAGCTTTACGTTGTGAACAACGTGATGGTAAGAAATTCATCATTGTTAAAAACCTTAAGCACGAACAAGGTTCAGCGCAAGAAGAAGAAATGGCTATCGAATACGACGAGTTATTGTGCGCTGTTGGCCGTTCTGCCCGTTTAAAAGGTTATGGTCTTGAAGAACTAGGTATTGAAACTAACCGAACGATTCAAACTAATGACTATTTAGAAACCTTATACCCTAATATTTTTGCTGCCGGTGATATTGTAGGTCCTTATCAGTTTACTCACGTTGCTGCTCATCAGGGTTGGTATGCCGCGGTTAATGCTTTATTTGGCACCTTTAAAAAGTTCAAAGTAGATTATCGTGTTATTCCTTGGGCAACCTTTATTGACCCAGAAGTCGCTCGTGTGGGAATTAACGAACAAGAAGCAATCGAGCAAGGCATTGACTATGAAATTACTCGCTTTGATTTTGAAGAGTTAGACCGCGCAATTACTGACAGCGCAGCTAATGGCTTTATTAAAGTGATCACGCCAAAAGGAAAAGACAAAATTTTGGGTGTGACTATTGTTTCTGAGCATGCTGGTGATTTAATAGCAGAGTTTGTATTAGCAATGAAGCACGGCTTAGGCTTGAACAAAATATTAGGCACTATTCACAGTTACCCAACATGGGCTGAAGGTAATAAATATGCAGCTGGTGAATGGAAACGTAACCATGCACCTGAAACGGTTCTAAGCTGGTTAGAGAAATACCACACTTGGAAACGAGGTTAATCGTTATGGTTAAAACGAAATACAAGCGATTAACTACCCAGATTAAATCCTTGCAATTAGCTTTATTGCTGTTGCTAACTGGAGTTTTTAGCGTCATAAGCGTGGCGCAAGAGCCTTTGCACCATGCTTTACATCAGCCATGGCAAGCATTATTAGCTCAACATGTTAAGCCAATAAATAATGGTCATTCAAGCCAGGTAGATTACGCCGGTTTTAAAAGCGAACGCGTGCAGTTAAAAGCTTATTTAGCTGCGCTAGGCGCTGTTGACGAGGCAGTATTTTCACAATGGTCAGCGGCCAAGCAATTAGCTTTTTTAATTAATGCTTACAATGCTTGGACGGTTGAATTTATTTTAACCGCTTATCCTGATATCGAATCAATAAAAGATTTGGGCAGTTTTTTTAGTTCACCCTGGAGTAAAAAATTTATTCCTTTATTAGGCGAAACACGAAGCTTAGATAATATTGAGCACGAATTAATTCGTGGTGACAATAAATATGGCGACCCGCGTATTCACTTTGCCGTTAACTGTGCCAGTATTGGCTGCCCTGCTTTGCGCGAGGAAGCTTATACTGCAGACAAATTAGAGCAACAATTAAGTGAACAAACTGTGCGCTTTTTAACGGATACCAGCCGCAATCGCTTTAACGAAGATAGCATGGAGCTTTCTGCTATTTTTAAGTGGTATGGTGATGACTTCACCTTAGGTTTTCGTGGCAGTAATTCTTTATCCGCATTTATATTGCTTTATCATCAAGCATTAAATTTAACGTCAGCACAACAAGCATTATTAGCCTCTGATGATATGGATAAGAAGTTTTTAAATTACGATTGGGCGCTCAATGCTGTTAAATAAGCTACAGCAGTTAATGTTCAGTAAAAAGAGTCGTTTATCGACTCTTTTTGTTTACTTCCTTCTGAGCAAATTTGTTGTTGTATTAACCAATATCCGAACACTGGGCTTGAGAAAGCAATATGCTAAAAAGTCAAAACCCTCGCTTCCAAAAACCTCTATCTATAGATTTTGGCTGTTAATAATCATTGTTGTAATAAAGTTTCTAGCCTTACTTTCCCTATCAACATTGAGTTATGCTCAAGCTACATCGGTAAAAACAGCTGTTCAAGCCGCTATATTTGCACAAGAAACCACAGCAAAAAACACTTTAAAAATAACAAGCGACTCTCCTAGAGCAGCGCAATGGAATACCATAGAAAAATTAGGGAAGAATCAGCCCGTATACTTCCATGCTTGGGGTGGTGATCCACAAATTAATAGTTACATTCAATGGCTAGCGACCCGAGTTAAACAATTGCATAACATAGATTTACACCATGTAAAACTCACCGACACCAGTGAAGCCGTAAGTCGCGTGTTAGCGGAGAAATCAGCAGAAAATCACCAACAAGGACAAGTTGATTTGGTTTGGATAAACGGCCAAAACTTTGCATCAATGGCTAAGTACCAACTACTAACAAAAAACTGGGTTGAACAATTACCAAACTTTAGCTTAACAAACCCAACCGAAAACGAAGCGATGACCCGCGATTTTGGTTTGCCTACACAAGGCATGGAGGCACCATGGGGACAAGCATCACTAACGTTTTATTACACGCCTGAACATAGCAATAGTGTTGATTTCACAAAGAGTAGCTATCTAGAAAGTACTCAAAGTGCACCTAAAAACATTCATCAATTACTCGATTGGGCTGAGAAAAATCCAGGTCGATTTACTTATCCTAAACCTGCTGATTTTTTATCATTAAGTTTTTTAAAGTATGCTTTAATCACTTTAAATCAAGATAAGAATGAACAGATAAAATCAGGATTATACCAAGCCGTAACACCACAAAGCCAAGCTGCTTTGTTACCTGTTTTATGGTGTTACTTAGATAAACTGCACCCATATTTATGGCGTAAAGGGCAATATTTTGTTACCAGTGGTACCGCATTGCAAAGACTTGTTGGCGACGGTGAAATACAATTAGGCTTTACCTTTTCTGCCGCACAAATTCCGGCCTCGGTTAATCGCTATAATTTACCAAAGCAAACACGTAGCTTTGTTATGCAAGATGGTAGCTTAAGCAATATTCACTTTGTTGCTTTACCTTATAATGCCGCCAATAGTAACTCAGCAAAAGTTGTTGCTAATTTTATGCTAAGTGTTGAAGCACAAGCAAAAAAACAACAAGCCCACGTTTGGGGTGACAGCACGGTTATCGATATATCTCAATTAGCGCTAGAGCAACAAAAGCTATTCAACTCAAATAAACCACACCCAAGTGCGTTACCCGTTAGTAGTAAAATAAAAGCGTTAAGCGAACCTCACCCTAGCTGGTCTAAACTCATTAGTGTTGAGTGGCTAAAACGTTATGGGGCGCAATAATTTATGAGCCATTCTTTTATCGCTCAACCTCAGGAACCACATAAAACTAAAGCCAGTGTTCGGTTTTTTAGTGCGCTGGTTAAATTTAGCCCTAAACTACTTATGGCTATATTAATTTTACCAGTGCTTGGCGGTTTACTTGGCGTGATTTTACCGGCCTTTGGTTGGTTGCCAGCATTAGATAAAACTCAATTTAATTTGCAAGGTTTTGAACAGCTAATACAAACACCAGGCATAATAAAAATGATAGCGTTGAGTTTTTTTAGCAGTATTATTAGTGGTTTGCTAGCCTTCATTATTACCTTGTTACTATTAGCGACCTATTTTGATAGCCCTTGGTTGGCGCGTATTCAAAAGCTATTAGGACCTATTCTCGTTATACCTCATGCAGCAGCCGCTATCGCCATTGCATTTTTAATCGCGCCATCAGGTATGATCGCCAGACTCCTGTCGCCATGGCTAACTGGCTGGCAAAGTCCCGTTGATTGGTTATTGCCTCACGACCCGTTCGGTATCAGCATTATTATGGGGTTAACGTTAAAAGAATTACCGTTTTTATTACTGATGACGTTAAGTGCTATTGCACAGCCCGCGCTCAATAGTAAATTACGTGCACAATATCGACTTGCGCTTAGTTTAGGTTATTACCCAATGACCGCTTTTTTCAAAGCAGTATTACCAAATATATATCCGTTAATGCGTTTACCTATATTAGCCATTCTAGCTTACGCCAGTGCAAGTGTAGAAATGCCATTAATACTCGGACCAAACACACCACCAACTTTAGCCGTGGCGATTATAAATTGGTTTCATGACGTTGATTTAAGCCTGCGAATAAAAGCCTCAGCGGGCGCACTAATACAACTATTAATTACCGTTTCAGTACTCATTACCTGGTGGTTATTAGAAAAAATTGCACTAGCCATAACCTGTAAAACCCTTAGCAATGGTAAACGAAATTACGGCGATGCTTTTATTGCTAAAGGCATGCAGATTTTTACTGTTTTTTTGATAAGCACTATCGCGCTAGCTCTACTCGGCATGATATTTTGGTCGTTTGCAGGCTACTGGCAGTTTCCGCAAGCTATGCCTGAGCAATGGGTCTTACTGCATTGGCAATCTGCTTTACAACAAGTACAAACACCTATTATAAACTCTCTTAGCATTGCTTTAGTATCAACAAGTGTTGCTGTTATTTTAACTTTGCTAACCTTAGAATATGAAAAACAAAACGGGTCTCAGCTTTCCAATTGCAGCAGCTTAATTATTTATTTACCGATGATGATACCTAGCATTGCTTTTTTGTTTGGCTTAGTTTGGTTACAAGAAACCTTGCACGCTAACGCGACCTTTATTAATGTTTCCTTAGCGCATTTATTATTTGTTTTACCTTATGTATTTTTATCGTTAGCGGTGAGTTATCGCCGACTCGATCCCCGTTATGCCCAAGTAGCGGCAAGTTTAGGGGCATCACCATTAAAAATATTTATCCAGGTAAGTTTACCCCAACTACTTATTCCTATTTTAATGGCAAGTGCTTTAGGGCTAGCCGTTAGTTTTAGCCAATATTTACCTACTTTACTTGTTGGCGGTGGCCGATTAAATACCGTAACCACTGAAGCCGTCAGCTTAGCTAATGGCGCTAGTCGCCGCACAAGTGCAGTTTATGCACTGATACAAATGCTACTACCTGCTATCGCTTTTTCAATGATATGGCTAGTGTCAACATGGCAAAATAAACAAAGAGCACAAAAGATGAAAACCGAGGTCAGCTTATGAGCCCCACTAATGAGCACAACAGTTTACACATTGAAAATTTAACCATATCGCGAGATAAAACGCCGCTATTATCACTTAATGAAACAATCAGAGGTGGTGAGGTGTTAACGATTATGGGACCTTCAGGTAGTGGTAAGTCGACCTTGTTAAACTGGCTAACAGGCCAGTTACCTAAAGGGTTTAATGCCGATGGAAAAGTATATTTAAATGGCATTAATATTTCTCACACGCCAAGCTACCAACGCCATATCGGTTTATTGTATCAAGATGCCTTGTTGTTTCCGCATTTATCTGTTGCTGAGAACATCGCTTTTGCGATGCCAAAAGGCGATAAAAAAGCTCGGGCAACTAAAATTAGTTTCGCCCTTGCTGAGGTTGGCTTAGCCGGTTTAGATCATCGTCACCCCGACAGTTTGTCAGGCGGGCAACAAGCGCGTGTTGCACTCTTAAGGGTGTTATTAAGCCAGCCAAAGGCTATATTATTAGATGAAGCATTTAGCAAGTTAGATAGCCAATTACGCCAAGAAACTCGTGAACTCGTATTTGAGCAAATTAAGCAGCACAAGTTACCCGCAATAATGGTAACCCATGATGAGTCAGATGCGATTGCCGCTAATGGTAAAGTGATTAATTTGAAGATAAATCAACAAATTAATTAGTAACATCAACATGCTAAGAACATAAATAATTTAAGAAGAAGCTCATGTTAGATAAATATATTACTCCAGTGATAAAGCCCTTATTGCACCCAGTAGTTATGCTGTTAGATAAAAAAAATGTAACAGCTGATCAGCTCACCGTTATTGGCTTTGTTATAGGTTTATTAGCCGTGCCGCTATTAGCTTTCAACTTATGGGATTTTGCTTTAGCTGCTATTATTTTAAATCGGATATTTGACGGCTTAGACGGCGCACTCGCAAGGTATCAAAACAGCAGTTCAAGTGCGGGTGGCTTTTTAGATATTTGTCTCGATTTCTTGTTTTATGCAGCCATACCTTTAGGGTTTGCATTGGCAAATCCTGAGCATAATGCGATAGCAGCTGCTGTATTATTAGCCGTATTTATTGGTACAGGCTCAAGCTTTTTAGCTTTTGCTATTCCAGCCGAAAAGTTCAACTTAGATAAGCCCCAATTTTCCTACAAAAGTTTTTACTATTTAAATGGCTTAACCGAAGGCACCGAAACCATTGCTGTTTTTATAGCATTTTGTTTATGGCCGCAGTATTTTGCTGAACTCGCCTATGCCTTTGCTTTTTTAGCGGGTATCACAATTTTTACACGCGTGTACGGTGGTTATCATACGTTAAAAGAGCAACACATAAATCAACAGACTTCTGTGGTAAAAAATACTGATAAAAACATTGATAAAAAGAATATCGAAACGGATAAATAAATGACCGACGCAAGTTTACGATTAAGTATATTTTTTACTATATTACTCGCGATGCTAGTGTTAGAAAGCTGCTTTCCGGCACGAAAAAGCAAACTAACGAAACGCGTTCGCTGGTTAGGTAACTTTTCACTTTTAATTATATCTTCAGTCATCGCTAGGTTATTAGTGCCTATTGGTGTTGCGGGTATTGCCTTGTTTGCTGCTTCACAAAACATCGGAATATTCAATAACGTTAACTTACCCAGCTGGCTAGTTATAACACTAAGTATAGTGTTACTAGATTTAATGATTTATTGGCAGCATAGAGTTTTTCATCTCGTCCCTATATTATGGCGCTTTCATAGGGTGCACCATGCCGACAGCCATATCGATGCCAGTACTGGCTTGCGTTTCCATCCAGTTGAAATTGTGTTGAGCATATTACTGAAAGGTTTAGCCGTTTTAATACTGGGCGTGCCAGCCATTGCAGTGATTATTTTTGAAGTTGCGCTAAATGGCTTCGCACTGTTTAATCACGCAAACATTAGGTTACCTCGATGGTTAGAATACCCTTTACGCGCCATACTGATAACGCAAGTTTTGCATCGTATTCATCATAGCCAAATCGTTGAAGAAACTAACAGTAATTATGGTTTTAGTGTTAGTTGGTGGGATAGGTTATTTGGCAGCTATAAGTCACAAGCGCAAAAAACAGATGACGATTTAGATATTGGTCTAAAAAGCTACCCTGCCAATAAAAAATCCGCGGGGTTGTTATCTTTATTGAAAATGCCTTTTAGAAGAGATTAATCAATAAATTTATGGCAGACTTCTACATAGTTTTCGACGTTAAATTTTAAATAAAAATGTTGCCGACTTTAGAATCGACAACATTTTCAAAAGCGAAGCTTAAAATCAACGTTAAGCTTAATAATTGTCGCTATTTAATTAAATCATATTGCTTATTAGCAGTATAAGTTTGTAAGCCAAAGTGACCTAAGTTATAAGTATAGGTCGCATCTTCATTGTCAATTTGGCTCGAATGAACACCACCCACACGACATGTACCGCTGCCACACACTATTTGATCACTCCAACTTTTTATTGAATACACACGACTTGCAATTGTTTGTCCCTCAAGCCAATCTAAAAATGGGCTAGACACAGACAAACCGCTAGCACCACAAGTTGGTGTCCATACATTCCAAGGGTATGCACCACAGGTCCATAAACCTCGATAAGCGCCCGCAACACCAACAAACGCATCTATTTTATTGCTTTTACCTAGTTTTAATACTTGTTGTGCCGCTAATGTAACGCCCATTGAATGACCAATAATATCGATTTTCCCTGTGCAAGAACTGGAAATTGCACTATTAATCGCATTTTTAACCGGTGTTTCTTCAGAGCCACTATGATTGTTATAGCTGGCAGACGAGCCGCCCCACGATGGTCTAAAAATTTGATTGTCGTTGTAGTTTTTCGCTTTCAATAAATCGTATGTATTATCCCAATCAGATGGTGTGCCGGTATTACCATGCACTAAAACAACGCTGTCTACGCAAGCAGCATAAACACTTTGTGATATAAAGATTAAGATCAGAGAACACAGTATTTTAATTTTCGGTATAAAATATATAACTTTCATTGGTTGCTCGCTTATTAATTATAGTTATTACGAATATTCATTAAATGAACAAGGTTAACTTTAATAAACAATGCGTTTAAAAGAAGTGCTACCTTAGTACTATCTAACCTAAACTCTGGATAAGCATTGATGGTGTCTATTCTTGATGTTCACTTTGCTATAGCATTTACTTTACCAACTAAGCTTTTGATTCACTTTAGTATCCAGCAGTCATTATCCAGAGTTAGGGTTATCTAGACGATTACTTAAAAAGAAATAATATCTACCAATTGATTTTGCTTACTTGAGAACTTTGGAAGTATAAAACTTAACCTCTTATTAAACGATAGAACAACTGGTTAAACCACTATGACTTGCCTTATTATTACGCTATAATTGCCAGAATAAACACTCGTTATGTGTCAGTTTTTTTTACATAAGCACCAAAGCAAAACGAACACATAACGGTAAAACATTGAATTATATAAAATTACATTTACTGGCCTGATATTTGCTTATGTATCAATATGTAATTTTATCTCTATGTTAGATTGAATAAAAAATCTAAATAGTCGTCTTAGAAAGGTAAATGGAGTTAATATGTTAAACAACATAAAAAAAATGAGTTTAATCGCTACGTTATTAGTATCGTCGTCAGCTATGGCTAGTGTAACAACTACATCAGGCCATTTTGGTGGTGTTTCTGATACTGGTAGCAACTTCAATCAATTTGAAGTTACTTTCGGTGGCGTTGATGTTAACGTTTCTGGTTGGTCAGATACTGCTGGTAACACTGCATCAAACTCAGAAGACTTCGACCCAACGATCGAGCGTGCAGTAGACTTTGATAAAAATGGTTATGGCTGGTCGATGGAAAATACTGATGAGATGAACTCACGTAATTGTGGTTATTCTCATTCTGCAGACAATTTTGGTTCTAATTGTAACTATCAAGATTACGACTTTTTTTTGTTAGAGTTTTCAGAAGCGGTAACGTTAAATAGTGCTACATACAGTTGGGTAAGTGCTGGCTCATCAGGAACCCAAGTTAGTGTTGCTGCATTAGACTCAAATGCACTTAATGGTAGTACATGGCAAGATGTAAAAGATAATCAGACAATCGCTTCAAACTGGTCTCAAATGCGTTATTCTGGCACTGGTGGTCAAGCTTACTATACTAACTTCGGCCAAACAGGTAGTGGTAATGCTTCAAACTTAGCGAATACAAGCTCGAACTTCTGGTTAATTGGTGCATTAAATGCAGCCGTATTTGGTGGTAACACAAACTGGGAAGGTAATGACGGCATGAAGTTGGCTGGTATTACTTTTACTACTGGCTCACAAGCACCAGCAACAAGCGTACCTGAGCCTAGCTCAATTGCATTGTTTGGTTTAGCCATTGCAGGTTTATTTGCTTCTAGCCGTAAAAAGCTAAAGTAATAGAAATGTAAACGTGATAAAAGATGGCTAAGCCATCTTTTTTTATGCCTGAAACTTTATAACATCTCCGCTTATCAGCTTAAATTAACTAATTTTACTTTTAGATTAGAGTAGATTAAGCAATAATCATTTCTGCTAAATTTATTTCATTTTATTCATCATTAACATTTGGATTGCTATGCGTTTATTTTTACTCAGTATTTTTATTATTTTCTCGATTGAAGCCAATGCTAATAACTACGAAAAAGCTCTAACAGCTTTTAACAATAATAAAATTGAAGAAGCTTATATTCACCTGAAAAATGTTATGCAAGACGAACCTGAAAACCTTTCAGCTAAGGTCTTAATGGGTAAAGTATTAATGCATAAACAGTACTTTGGTGACGGTATAGCAGTACTCGATGAAGCATTAATTGAAGGCGCAGATGTTAACTTATTTTTAAATGAGTTAGGTAACGCCTTATTGATCGCTCGTGAATTTCAGCAAGTAATTGATTTAGGAAAAGGTAAGTCGCTAAATAGTGAAAATAAGCTTACCTGGTATTTATTAACCGCGAATGCTTATAGTGAGTTAGGCGATATAGAAGAAACGCGACGATACTTTAAACTGGCGCTAGATTTAGCGCCCACAAATGATCGAGCCCTTGGCGCCTTCGCCGCATTTGAATTAAACCAAAGAAATTACATTTCAGCCGAAAGTTTAATTGAAAAGGCCATCGTTTTATACCCTCAGCAAAGTAGAATGTGGCACCTTAAAGGCCAGCTTTATATAGACAAAAAAGACAACAATAATGCCTTAAAAGCGTTCGAAACCGCTTACAACATAGACAACAATGACCCCATAGTACAACGAGCACTTGCTAATGCTTATACTAATGCTGGTCAATTTGATGAAGCATTAGTATTGGTTGATAAAATATTACTTAATACTCCTGATGACCCTATGGCTAAATTACTTCAAAGTGAGCTTTTAGCTAATACCGCTAAGTTTGAAGAAGCTAAAGCTGTACTCGCAGATATTAGTCAAAAGTTATCTTTGTATACTGACCAACAAAAAAACACTAACGCTTCCCTAACCTATGTAGCAGGTGCTGCAGCATATTTACAAAACGATTTTGAAGTTGCTCAAAAAGAATTACTCGCTTATTTAAGAGATGTTCCTCAAGATTTTGCGGCAATTAAAATGTTGGTCGATATTTATTCACGCCAAAACCAACAAGATAAAGCCCTTGATTTGCTGGAAACTAAAGAAGCGCTAATCATTGAAAATTTACCGCTAGCCGCAAGATTAATCGACTTATATTTAAACAACCAAAAAATTTATAAAGCAGAGCGATTAATAACCAATTTAGAAACAGAATTTAAAAGCAGCCCTACTTTAATCTTGGCAAAAGTAAATTACTTAACCAAAATAGAACAATTTGATAATGCCATTACCCTGCTTAATCAACACCAGCCAAAAGAGTTTAACCCTACATTTTTGTTAACAAAAGGCCTGGTTTATCGTGCAAGTAATAAAATAGTTGAAGCGAATGAAGTCGCCGATATTTTAATGAAAGCACAACCACTTAACTCCGACTTTTTAACCTTTAAGGGTGTGTTGCTTTTACAACAGCAACAATGGAGCTCAGCGATTACAGCCTTTGAACAAGTTTTGTCGAATAAACCTGATGATTTCAACAGCCTTTTCAATATTGCCAATGCTAAAGCGGCATTGGGCCAAATTGACGAAGCTAAAAGCATCACGACTAAATTATTAACAGCACAAGTTGAATATGCCCCATTGATTATTCTAGACGCCAAGCTTGATAGAGATCTAAACAACATAACTCAAGCAGTTGAAAAACTAACCAAATTAACTAGCGCTAGCAAAACAAACATAAAAGCCTCTGAAGCCTTAGTCGATATTTACATGCAACAAAGTGAGTTTGAGTTAGCGTTAAATGAATTAGACAAGCTGAATAAAGTTGTATTTTTAAACCCTGCCTATATAAAACAAAAAATTGAAATTTACTTAGCACTAAATGACCTTAAGCAGGCAACCAAGCAAATTGAGATACTAGAAGGGTTAGTCGATAGCCCAAGAGAGCTTTACGAACTTAGCCAGTTATATACGCGTACCAATAAACCTTTAAAAGCAAAAGAAACATTGCAACGAGCACAGGTATTAGCCCCAAGCAGTTTATTAATTCAATTACAATTAATTAAGCTAGATATACAGTTAAACTTATTTGAAGAAGCCAATGCTGCGTTAACAGCAATTGAGAAAACAGATAGCAAAAACCCTAATGTGTTATTAGTTAGAGGGGATTTATTGCTACAACAGAAGCAACTTGCATTAGCGAGCAATAAGTATGCACAAGCACTTGTATTAGATAACAACTTTACCCGAGCATTAGCTAAACTTTATCAAATGACAACTTTAGGATTTGGTCAAGCAGCATTTGAAAACATCAGCACTGACATTTTAGCAAAGAATAAAAACTTTCATTTTATGCGTAACCTTTTAGCAGATCATTATTTAAATACTGGTAATTCGACCAAAGCTAAAAGCCATTATGAAATACTAAAAGAAGTTAGTGACTTGCCAAGTAAAGCATTAGTTTTAAATAATTTAGCAAATATTTTATTAAAAGAAGATCTCGATTTAGCTGAAAAATATGCCTTTGAAGCATTATCCTTAGATGATTCATCTGCTGCAATTCTTGATACTTACGGATGGATCCAAGCATTACAGGGTAAATTTGAAGAGGCATTAACCACTCTTAGAAGTGCCTACACGATGAACTCTAATGACCCTGCGATTAATTACCACATAGGTTATACGCTGCTGAAACTTGATAGAACTACTGAAGCACGACGTGAATTACAACGCGCGCTTGCTAGTGAAATGAACTTTTACGAGCGAGATGAAGCTCAAGCATTAATTGACGGCATTAAATAACAATTCCCTTTTAAATTAACACACAAATAATATAGAGAGTTTTCCTGTATCGACACTTTGTTTTATTAGTATTTAAGACCCAGTAACAAACTTTGCTACTGGGTCTTTTTTATTTCACGCTGTTTCATCTTCGTTATTTCCCCTGCTAAAACCTACCCCGCACTTATATCGCCTTAGCGCTAAATTTCACAATAAATAATCAAAATCTCGCCCAGAGTATTATTAAAATAAGTTATCAGTAAATAAGAGGTATAAGTCGCGTTTTATGGTAATTACTAAGTGTTAAAAAGTTAACCTTTATTCAATAAAGCTAACGGTTAACATTGAAGAGATGTGATTTAGTCATAGTAGATTAGAGGTGACAAACACAATACGTTAATTAGATTAGCTAGATGTTTGAAGGTGAACAGTAAAATAGCCATTATATTGAAAGCTTACGAACGTTATTTTAATTATTATTATTGTGCCAACTGTCGATTATAAATTATTCGATACTTATTAATTTGGCTACAGAGCCTATTTTTCTGCAGCAATTTTTAGATATTGTTGCAAGGTCAAAGACACTGTTACCACAGATGTTACTAAAAGTTTAAATCACCGCTAATATAATTCAAACAGTTGCATAAAACTTCAGACATAAAAAAACCGGAACACCTTAATTATAAAGGTTATTCCGGTCTTTACCGGTTCTTATAGAACCTGTATGTGGTGCGATAGAGAGACTCGACAACCAAAATAAAACATTGATTTAATTGAATTAAACCAACCAAAAACTTTTCAGTACCGCCTTTAGTACTCCTACAACAAATAATCATATATTTGCACCTATATGCAGAGTAAAAATAAACACATTTTATTTAAAATATTTTCAATCTATTTTAATTATTCTATAAATATTTAGACGAGTGTTCGGATTAATATGGGATTGCACATATTTGCACACGCGTTAACTATACAATAGCCTTTAACTTTTCAATAGAAAATTATAGTGTCAGAAGCTTTGTAGTTATGATAAAAAGAGGAGTATTGAAAAGTATGAATATACTTTTTAATAATATAACACACTCATTATATTTCAAACTTAATAAGGATTATTAAAGTTATGTTCAAAACATTCTTACCTAAAAGCGTTTTACTTCTCGTTGCTGTACTTTCTTTTTCAGGCTGTACTTATAGTTCTAAAGTAGATTATGGAAATCAATTTACTTCTGAGCAGGTTGCTCAAATAAAGAAAAACAAAACAACTTCAACCGAACTTTTACAAATATTTGGCGAGCCTAGTATTAAAAGTGTTTTAAATGAAACAGAAGAAAAGTGGGTGTACTCATATACTGGTGGTACTGGCTCAGTTCAAACTTTCACTATGAAAACAACGTCTGATATGTCAACTCACATGCTTGATATTTTAATTAGAGATGGGGTAGTTATTAATTTTGCAGAAACTAACACTACTCACAATATGAATGTATCGACTCAATAACAACATGATCGATTAAGATATAACCACCTAACATATTTTATTATCAAAGCCCTTAACATCTAAGGGCTTTTTTTATTTACCTTAATCACTCCAACAAATAAAAATCAGCCAGTTCAACAGAGCCAAAGATTTTCTCTAAATTTTTTTCAATTAAAGCTTTCTGTTCTGGGGGTAAGTAATCAGTTTTGATTAACTGTAACCATGTGCGAACAAGCACTTTGGGAGGGATAAAGCTTTCCATGTTCATTCATCCTTGAATTATTTATTAGCTAAAGCTTAGTGGAAATTTAACAACAAGCAATAAAAAGCCCCTTGGTGGTCGCAAGGGGCTTACTTTTTTCAGAGAAATAAAACCAGTTAACTTAACAATAAAAAGTGATTGAGGTGAATAAAGCCTCAGTTGTAAAAATAGCGTATTTAAATCGTTAAATCAAACCGAGACAGAATTAAATTTGATAAAAACCCATTTGGTCGTGTTTTATTTGGTTTGCGGCAAATAATATGCCAGAATCTACCTGTAAACAGAATTTAATTCGATTTAACTCATTACAGGTGAATAAAATGAAACGATTATTAGAACTACGTCAAAACAAAGCCGCTTTAGTCAAAAGCGCAAACTCAATTATGTCTAAAGTTGAAAATGAAAAGCGTTCAATGACAGGCGAAGAAAATACACAACTTACTGAGTTACGTTCTCAGCTTACTTCCATCAATAGCCACATTGACCATGCACAAGCGTTAGCTGATGAAGAACGCTCGTTAATTGGCGAAAACACAGAGCAGCGCAGCACTGACAAGCCAAGCAATGCTGAAATGCGTACCTTTGTGAAAACTGGTGATAGTCGCTCGCTAAGTGTTGGTGTTAATGCTGATGGTGGCTTTGCAGTTGTTCCAAGCTTGGATAAAGTAATTGCCGTACAAATGCGTGATCAAGTAACGCTGATGGGCTTAGCTACTCCTAAAACTATTAGTTCAAGCTCTTATGAGCAAATTGTTAGTGTTGGTGGTGGTCAGTCGGGTTGGGCTGCTGAGTCAGAAAGCCGAAGTGAAACAGCTACAAGTAAAATGAATAAAGTGACCATTGCAGTTAATGCTTTATATGCTTATCCAAAAGCTACAATTGAAATTTTAGACCAAAGTGATTTTAATATCGAAGAATGGTTAGCAAGTGAAACAAGCGCACAATTTGCCGAAGATCTAAACAAAGCTCTTTTCATTGGTACTGGTACTGGACAACCAAAAGGCATTTTAACTTATACCCGTTCTGCAACGCCTGCTTTCGGTCAAATTAAAGAAATTACTTCTACTGCTAGTGGTGTTTTTGATCTTGATGATGTTCGCGCACTTAAAAAAGCATTGCCAAAAGCATACCGTAAAGCCGCCTCATACATTATGAATGATAACGCTGCTTATGCCTTGCTAGGTATTAAAGATACTACAGGCCGGTATATTTATCTTGAAGCTGTTACGGCTGGCGAACCTGATACGCTATTTGGTAAGCCCGTACATATAGACGAACAAATGCCAGATGATGAAATTTTGTTTGGTGATATTGCCCGTGGCTATACGGTTGTTTCTCATACCACTGGTACAAAAATGCTCAAAGATATGATCACGAGTCCTGGCTATGTCAAAATGCACAACACCGCTTATTACGGTGGCGGTGTTACGGACAGCAAAGCTTTAGTTATTCTTAAGAAAGCTGCTTAGGGGGTAAGTAATGGAAATTAGAGCAACCAACATCAAAGCCGATAACATGAAACTTATTGGCTCGGTTGCTTTTAATTCTGTTAGTCGTGACCTAGGTGGTTTTGTCGAAGTGATTAAGCCAACAAGTTTTAGTGATAGCTTAGCCAGTGGTGAGCCAGTCAAAGCAATAGTTGAACATAACCATGATTTGCTTTTAGGAAAAACCACCAGTAACACGCTCGAGTTATCAGAAAACGCTACAGAATTAGAAGTAACTATTCATTTAAGTAATAAAATTCAAGCACACGTTGATCTATACGAACAAGTTAAACGTAGGGATTTAGATTCTCTGTCGTTTGGCTTTGTGGCTGATGTCGAAGAATGGGATCACGAGGCAAGTCCACCAATTCGATATATCTCAAAAGCACGCCTTTATGAAATAACAGTTTGTGCAGTTGGTGCTTATGCTGCCAATAAAGTTGATGCCCGTAGTTTATTAAATTCTGCTATCGCTCAAACGTCTGCTATTCAAACGCTAAAAGCACAATTTCAATTACTGGAGCTAATCTAATATGTGGCCTTTTAAACGAAATATTGAAACTCGCAGTAAAACATTAGATCAGCTTTTAGCAAGTCAAAATGTACGAAGCACAAGCGGTATTAACGTGAATACTGTTAGTGCTTTATCGCTACCAAGAGTTAAACGCTGCATTGATCTTATTGCACAAAATATTGCTTCACTACCAATTGAAGTTTACAAAGCAAACAAGATTCAAAAACAATCGGCAATAGCGAAGTTATTGGCAAAGCCGAACAGCTACCAGACTTCATACGAATTTAAAGAATTGCTTATGCGTGATGCTTTAACGCATGGTGATGGCTTTATATACATTGAGCATAATACTTCTGGCGCTGCTATTGGTTTGCATATTTTGCCTGCAACGAGTGTTCAAGTTAAAGCGTTGCCTAATTATCGAATAGGGTATACATACACACAGCAAGGCGCAGATAGTAGACCATCAAACACTTTTAACTATAATGCTGATGAAGTAATACACTTGAAAAATTCACCAATTTCAGGGTCATTAACAGGCACTAGCCCACTTACCCAGTGCCGCGACTCTATAGGAGAATCATTAGCTAATCGCAATTGCTCAAGTAACCTTTTTGCCAATGGCTTGGCTGCATCTTTTGTTCTAGAAACTGACATGGTGTTTAAAGATAGCAATGCCGTTACTAGATTAAAAAAGGATATTGAAGATCGCTACAGTTCAACCTCTAAAAAAGGTGGCACGATGGTTCTTGAAAACGGTTTGAAGCTTAGAAAGGTTGATGCTAGTTCAGTTGATTCAGAGCTTTTGGCTACTCGTCAGGCAGGTAACAATGACATAGCCGAAATGTTCAATATTCCTTTAGGTATGTTTGCTGATCAACCTGATGCACAAGCATTACGCCAATTTTACAATATAACGCTAAAACCTTGGTTAAAGGCAATTGAAGAACAGTTTAACAGTAAGCTTATATTCGGCACTGGCTATGTAGCGTTTGATAGTTCTGAACTCTTAAAGGCTTCACCTGCTGAACGCTTTGAGTCTCACTCTAAAGGTATTGCTAGTGGTGTACTCACCATTAACGAGGCTAGAGCTAAAGAAGGCTTAGAACCATCTTCTAGCCAGTTTAGTGATGAATGTATCGCTTCATACCATACGCAAGCTGTTGCAGCTTTAAATGATCAAAGTGGCAATGATTAGATATATTCTCTAAGTAAAGATCGATAATGTTGATATTAATAATAAAAAAATGTTAGGGGGGCTGCTTAAAAGTAGCATTAATAGTGGCCTCTATCCCCGTTTTCCTCGTTTCTGACTGAATTCGGCTCAAACTTTTTTTCCATGGAGTAAAAATGAATATAAAACCGCCATTATTTGTTCGTACACGCGAGCAAAAGAAATATTTCAAAGCCGTACTGGCAGAATTGAATATTAATAAAGTCGATATAAAAACAAGTGACCGTTTTGCACTCGGTACGTTGGCGATTAATCTGGCTTTGATAGATCAATCTATGATCTCATTAGCTGAAAATGGCACAGTTATGGAAAGTGCCACTGAAAAAGGAGTTACTAGAAAAGCTAACCCTGCTTTGAAAATGTTGTCTGAAGCTCAGCTTGCTGTACGGGCATATTATAAAGAATTTCAAATGTCACCTAATAGCAGAGCCAGTAATAGTTATAGTTTGCCAAGTGCGCCACTTGATACTTACGGCATTGCATCTATTCGAGTTAACCGCCCAAAATAACAAAGGTGGCACTCAAAATAGCGTTACTTTTATTTATCCCGATTTATCCCGTTTTTTATCCCAACGGGATAAAAAGTAAAGTACCTGTATTTAAAGGGGTGTAGGCAATATATACATAATAAATATATATATTTATCCCTTTATCCCTATACTCCCCCTCTGTTTTTATTAGTACATATTATTTTCTATTTTTAATTTAGCCGAGTTGTTTTTTATATACCCCTAGAAAACGGGATAAATGGGATAAATGGGATAAAAACAATAATTATCAATAAGTTATGAGTTATCTCGGAGTGAGAAAACGGGGTAAATGGGATAAAAGTAATAATTATCATAAACTTACAATCACTTGTTGTGATAGAGATAATGTCAAAATAAGTAAAAGAAGCAGTGTTTTTAGTAAAAGAAGTAAAAAAGGGGCTAAAAAGCCCCTGTATGATTAATTTTTTTTCCATTTATTTGTATTTTACCCATTATTTCCAAGCCTTGAATAACATTGTTGTATAAATTATCAAACATAGCTTTTTGCCTTGGATTCTTAAACGACTTTGAAACACGCTGCTTTAATTTTGAAGCATATAAACCATTATCAGCACCTTTAGTAAATCGTAAGACTCTAGCCGTGATTTCTTCTGTAAAATTTTCAGGATTTAAAAATGTGCTTTCTTTTGATAATGACTGTATCGCCAAAAATTCACAATCCGCAATACTTCTAAGGCAAATTGCTAAAGCGTAGCGACAATCATCGAGTTTAATCATGCCACTTTCCAAAGCTAGCAATGATGACAACACCTTAACTCGTTCAAAAATTCGGGCGTACAAAGGGCCAGTACGTTCATTGTTACGATATACCTCTTGGTCATAATATGATCGTACATAATCAAGAAAGAATTTCGCATCTTCATCGGCATTGACTGGTACATTTTCAGAGTCTTTAATTGATTTTAAGCGCTCGAAAATTTCAGGCTTAATGTTATGGCTAGAATTGTCAGAAAGTGGCTGTCTACCATCATCGTTTCGAAATATAATAGCTCGAGCAAGTAGTCCACTTTCTAGATTTTGCTCACAAATTAATGAATCTAAATTTTTTGGTGTACTGGTTCCCGCAAAGCTGACATTAATACCTGTAAAACCATTTTCGATACAATTAAGTGATCTTTCTATTTTTTGCGCTTTGCGCTCTAACCTAATCCGTTTAATGTCATCAACCTCTTTTTCAATTAATCGATTGACGAAATTTAATTCTTTAACCCCACGCTCAGTAAACTCTCGCTTATGCAGGCCTGAAAGCGTATATACTCGAGCGGTACTCATTTTTAAGAGTTCGTCACCGATACCAGAAATATAATGTTGTGCGTTTGAATTTTCTAGCCCTCTAAAGAGTCCTTGGCACTCATCTACAATATAGAGTGACTTGCCATCCCCATCTATTAAATTGGTTATCATATCTTTGTCAGAACGAGGCTTATCGAATATAAATTTAGATAAGGAAAGTTGATTAGCAACCGTAGCACAAAACGCTTGCCCCAAATCTTTGCCTGACCCTGTTTCCGAGATCATGATGGTAAATAAATTTAGTTTTGAACCATCAAAACCACGATTATTGCCAGCCACTAGAGACAATAATTGCAGCCCATAAAGCGGATAACTCAGTGGCAATAATCTACTTGCTTGCGCTTTCATATTGTCGCAAATAAGACCTAGTAAACTATTCTTATATGGCTTTGTTATATCAATATCACTAACATCAATAATGGTACTGTTAAAGCTATTTTCTTCTGTCTCTGGCATGTTGAATTTAGCAAAGGCTTTATCTATGCCTACCATACTTTCATCAATTACTTTTTGAACTTGTTCAGAGTTGACCACTTTTTTTTCCCCTAAAAGCTATAAAGAGTATAAAGATCTAAAAAAGCTTTTAATGCCTTTTTTAGGCTGCTCAGCGTTAGATTTTTGTTTTTGTGCTTGATTAAATCGTGTTACTTGATCTTTATGAAGCTCAATTTCTTCAGCGGTGCTTTCATCTTCGCAAAAAACGATCCCGTCTCCATCTGCTAGTGAATAAAATTTATATGGCTTGTGAAAGTATGCTTTATCTAAACGAATAGCTTTTTTAAATAAGTCATTTATAAAAACCGTGTACGCTTCAACTTCATTTCTAAAAGGGTTTGTGTTGTCGCAAAATTTAACCGCATTATCGAATTTCAATTTAAGAGCTAAGGCCTCAGTATCTGTTAGAAATATTGGTAAATGTCGAACCGTACCGCCCATATCGTATACGATTCTGTATTGCGGAGACTGATTCCAAAGGTCGATAAAGTACCCACTTTCTTGCTCGTTAGATTTTCTCAATACGAGCTTTAACCAAGGTATATGTATTAATTGAGCCTCGGCTTTGGCAGCCCATTGGCGCGCAACCTCTTTATTGTTGGCAATATCTTGAAAATGCTGAATTTGTTCTCTCAGCGCTTTACCAGTGAGATCGTGATTTAGATGTTTCATTGGTTAAATATCCTTCCGTTGCGCTTCAAGACTAATGACAAGAGTTCTAATTTCGTCGTCAGTTTTGCCTGCTATTCTGGCCTTGAGAACTTCCTTGATCTCATGTTCAAGATAACCAACGGACCTTGCCCCTAATGAAATTGGAGAACAAAGCAACCCTTCTTTTATTTGTGATTGGAATGTAGATTTGCAAATAGGTAATAAACCTAATGCTTCTGGCTTGCGTAAAACTTGAATACTAGCTTGATTTGTATAACTCATAATTAACCCTCTTTGGCTTTAATAAAACGTGTTGAGGGCATTAGAGTCTTTTAATGCTTTGGTAACCTAGCGTGCTACCAAAGTTTGCTTATTTATTCTTAAAATAATTTTGGCGTAATGTTTCCACTGATAAAGACTTTAATTGAAATAACTCTTTTCCATATTCGGCTGCATTTATTCGTGCCTCTGTAAGATTTCTTTTTTTTCCTGATTCTTTTATTTGGCACTTATCAGAGTTGAAATATTCCCACAAAATATCAATTTGTTGATCATTAAGTTTTGTTTCATTGTTGATGTTTTTAGTAGAACCTTTTGAGATAGCAGGCTCGTTTATGCTATAAATGAATCTAGAAAATCTCCCTACCAAGTTCAATGCCGACGTGTAGGAGTTTTTAAAACTCCCCTCTTTGCTATACGCTCTGCATGCATCAATTTCAGATAAACAAAATGAAGCCTCTATAGTTCCTTTAGTGTCTAAATGCTTATTTCTAAGTGTTATTGGTAGATATTCCCCTTTTGGTACTGATGTTGGTAAATTGTTGTCTTTGAGCCATTCAAATAATGTACTTTCGATATCTAAAAGCATTTTTTCATGATCAGGAACATGCATAATACTCTTTAGCTTATCAGCTGAGTCATTAATATTAACGTCTGTTTCATACATAATATTCAACGATGTTCTTTTATAGCTAGAACCATATTTAATAAAAGTTTTCGTCGTATCACCAGACTTTGTTGTTTTTACTTTTCGCTTATTAACCATCATTCACCAACCACTTTAAACTGCTTAACATTAAAGGCTGAAGAAACTTTTGAATTTTCGGCATTTTCTATATGCTCAGACCAAAAAGCCATCAAAACTCGCCTGCGCTCAAGGTACTGAGATCGATTATAAGCTGATCTGACTTTGTTTTCGTCTTGATGGCTTAATGCCGCCTCTATCACATCTCCATCAAAGCCAAGCGAATTAAGGGTTGTACTAGCTAAACTTCTTAAGCCATGCCCTACTAGACGGCCTTTGTAGCCCATACGACCTAATGCTTTATTTACTGTTTCTGGGTTACTTCCCTTAGTAAGTTGTCTATCTGATGGAAAAATATGTTCACAATGTCCGCTTATCGGCTTCATTCGCTCTAATATCTCTAGTACTTGAGGAGTTAATGGGATTGTATGTGGTTTACCCCTTTTCATTCGCTCATCGGGAATTAACCAAAGCTTGTTTTCAAAGTCTATTTCACTCCAAGTTGCCCCCGCAGCTTCATTTGGGCGACACATGCAATGTAACTGAAATTCGATTAAGCAACGAGTGGTTAGCTTAATACTGGCATAACTTATCGTTTTCATTAACTGAGGCAGTTCTTCAGGCTCAAGCGTTGGCATATGCTTAACCTTAGGTTTATCAAATGCGGCTCTAATACCTGACAATGGGTTTGCATGTATTAAGCCTGTATTCACAGCATATTTCATTACAGCATTAAGGTTGCCGGCAATTTTATCAACAGTTTCTAAACTTCCTTTTGCTGCTAGAGCTTTAAGCGTTTGAATAACTTCTGGCGCTGACAATTTCGCAATAGGTCTTTTACCAATTTTTGGAAAAACATGTTTTTCAAAGTTACGCCATAATGACTTTGCAGTAGTTTCTGCAATTGTTTTCTTCTTTTTATCAAACCAATCTGAGGCGACCACCTCTAATGTATTGTTAGCCGCTATTTTATTTTTACGTGCTAAATCGTCTTTGAATTCTTTTGGGTCGATATCTTCAGAGATTTGCGTGCGAGCGATACGCTTTTTTTCTCTTGCTGCTGCTAGTGTAACTTCAGGAAAAGAACCAAAGCCGATTGAAGTTCTAGTTTTGGTGTGAGGTTTATAATAATCAAATAACCATGTTTTAGATCCGTTTGGGCGAATCCTTAGCTTCAAGCCTTCACCATCATTTAATTTATACTCTTTGTCTTTTGCTTTAGCATTCTTAACTGCTGTATTGGTCAGTTTTATAGTGTTCCTAGCCATTTTTTGGAGTACCGAAATTTGTGCTATTTGCTGGTACTCCTAAAAGTACTCCTAAAACATCTGGATTTCAATACCTCGCAATGGTGCTTAATGGGCATAAAAAAACCGAAAGCTCTTTATAATTAGAAGCTTTCGGTCTTTATCGGTTTTTATAAAACCTGTATTTGGTGCAGATAGAGAGACTCGAACTCTCACGCCCTAAGGCACCACCCCCTCAAGGTGGCGCGTCTACCAATTCCGCCATATCTGCAAATTTTTAAAACTAGTTTGGAACGTCGCTTACTTTCTCTACAGCGGCATCACTTGCAGGTACATCGTCATTTGTTGCTTGAGGTACGATAGTATCAGCAGGAATACTTTGTTCAGCTGGTACAGCTAGGTTATCAAAGTCAGCACCGGCTTTAACGCGGTTTGCTGTTAAGTTACCTAACACTAAACTAATAACAAAGAATGCTATCGCTAAGTAAGTTGTCGATTTTGTTAAGAAGTTACCAGAACCGCTTGAACCAAAAATAGTGGCTGAAGAGCCTGCACCGAATGATGCGCCCATATCAGCACCTTTACCTTGTTGAATTAGTACTAAACCAATTAAACATAAAGCAACGATCAAATACACTACAATTAACACTTGATACAACATTTTATTTTCCCTTTGCTGCCGAACAAATTATTTTAAATTCTTCGGCTTTTAAACTAGCACCGCCGATTAATCCACCATCGATATCAGCTTGTGCAAATAATTCTTCACAGTTTTTCGCATTTACACTACCACCATACAACAATGGCAATTTATCTGCGACGTTTTCATCAAATTTAGCGATAAATTCACGTATAAATTGATGGGTTTCTTGTGCCATTTCTGGCGATGCTGTTTTTCCTGTACCTATTGCCCAAACTGGCTCGTACGCAATAACAACATTTTTAAAATTTTCAATACCAACTTCGTCAATAACTGGCTGTAACTGCTCAGCCAATACAACTTCAGTTTTTTCTGCTGCACGTTCTTCTTCACTTTCACCTATACAAAGAATAGGTTTAAGGCCAGATGCTAACGCTGCTTTAACTTTTTTAGCAACTAGAGCGCTTGATTCATTATAAATACTTCGACGCTCAGAATGCCCTACTATGATGTAACTCACACCAACTTCTTGTAGCATTGACGCTGAAACTTCACCGGTAAATGCACCGCTATTATGCTCACTAAAGTTTTGAGCACCTAAACTAAATGCTGCAGATAAATTCGTACTAGCACTAGCTGCATTAAAAGCCGCTAAGTAAGGAGAGCTAGGACAAACAACTACTTCAACATTTTCATTTAACGTGACGTTATTTAATTCTGAAACCATTGAGTTGACTAAAGCTAAACTGCCATTCATTTTCCAGTTTGCTGCAACTATCGAAAGTCTTTTCATTTATCATTCCTAAATCAAAGCGGCGAGATATTAACTAACCTATCGACAAGATACAAGTATTTCAATCAATATCCTGTTTAATTGCTCATAATTCATTCGACTTTAAAATCGAGCGAAGTTTTTTTCTAAAAAGATTGTTTTACAGCATCGGCAATTTCATTTGCTAACGCAGTAACTTCGTCATGTTCAGGGCCTTCTACCATTACGCGAATTAACGGTTCGGTGCCTGATTTTCTTAAAAGTACTCGGCCACGGCCGGTGAGTTTGTCATTAACGCGATCAACCGAAGCTAAAACGTCAGCATTGGTTAACGGGTCGTTATCGCCAGAGAATCTAACATTCACTAACACTTGCGGTAATTTAGTCATGCCTTGTCGTAATTCAAATAGCGTTTTACCTGAATTACAAATTGCAGTTAGTACATTTAATGCCGCAATTATTCCGTCACCAGTTGAGGTATGGTTTAAGTTGATAACGTGGCCTGAGTTTTCTGCGCCCAATTTCCAACCTTTTTGTTTTAACATTTCCATAACGTAGCGATCACCAACATTACTTCGTGCAAAAGGTACATCCATATCGGCAAGGGCAAGTTCTAAGCCCATGTTACTCATTAATGTCCCTACAACACCACCATCAATACTGCCATTTTGTAAATCATTGCAAGCAATAACATACACACTTTCATCGCCATCTATAACATAACCTGTGTGATCAACCATCATTAGGCGATCACCATCACCGTCAAGGGCAATGCCTAAGTCAGCTTGATGTTCTACAACCGCGGCACTTATTGCAGCCATAGAAGTAGCGCCGCACTCATGGTTGATGTTAGTGCCATTAGGTGATGTACCTATTTCTATAACGTCTGCGCCTAGCTCTCGAAATACATTCGGAGCAATGTGGTAAGTGGCACCGTGAGCACAATCAACGACGATTTTCATGCCTTTTAATGAGTACTGGCTTGGAAAGTTACTTTTACAAAACTCAATGTAACGTCCAGCGGCATCTGCAATGCGCGAGGCTTTGCCTAAATGTGCTGACTCGACACAACCCATGTCTTTATCTAATTCTGCTTCAATGGCTAATTCAACATCGTCAGGTAATTTTTGTCCGTCTTGGGAGAAAAATTTAATACCATTATCATAAAATGGATTGTGCGATGCACTGATCACAATGCCAGCTTCAGCTCTGAAGGTTTTAGTTAAATAAGCGATACCTGGTGTTGGCATAGGGCCTAATAAGCCAATATCTATACCTGCCGCTGAAAAACCAGCTTCTAAGGCTGACTCCAACATGTAACCGGAGATTCGAGTGTCTTTACCGATTAATACTTTTTTAGTACCTTGCGCCGCTAATACGCGCCCTGCTGCATAACCTAACTTCATAACAAATTCAGGTGTAATTGGGTATTGGCCTACTAAACCTCGTATTCCATCAGTACCAAAATATCTTCTTTGTGACATTTCTATCTTCCTTTATCTCAATATTCTTATTTTATTAATTTTTAAATTACTGTGATTGACTCTGTTAACGATTATCAGTCACTGCTTTTAATATGTTTAGTGCATCTGCGGTTTCTTGCACATCATGTACACGAATTATATGCGCACCTTGTTGAGCAGCTATTAATGCAGTACTTATACTACCTGCAAGTCGCTGGTCAACTTCTCGATTCAATAAATTTCCGATCATCGATTTTCTAGACATCCCAGCGAGTATAGGTAAGCCGAGCGAAGAGAATTTCGATACATTCGCCAATAAATGAAAGTTTTGCTCGAGTGTTTTACCAAAACCAAAACCGGGGTCTAGAATTATACGATCACGTGAAATTCCTGCATTAACACATGCATTAATACGTTGCTGAAAAAAAGCTATAATATCGTTAATCAAATCTTCATAACTTGGGTTATTTTGCATAGTTCGGGGTAAGCCTTGCATATGCATTAAGCAAACAGGAGTGTTACTTGCCGCTAATGCAGCTAAACACCCCTCGTTTTGTAAAGCACGTACATCGTTGATGATATCAGCGCCTGCCGCTATAGCAGCACTCATAACCTTAGCTTTACTTGTATCAACAGATACTAAAATATTAAAACGCTTTTTAATGGCTTTTAGTACAGGTATAACACGAGCGAGCTCATCGGCTTCACTTACCTCTTCGGCGCCTGGGCGTGTAGACTCACCGCCAATATCAATAATAGTAGCACCATCAGTAATCATACGTTGAACTTGCGCTAATGCTGGTTCAAAATCGGCAAACTTACCACCATCAGAGAATGAATCAGGTGTAACATTTAAAATGCCCATTATTTGTGGTGTTGATAAATCTATGACTGAATTCGGGCAAACAAGTTGGTTTAGCACTGTAATCTCTTTATAACAAATTCTTTATTATTTTAACTTCTCAAACAGCTTTGGTGTTTTAAAAAGTTAAAATAATAAAGCCTCAATATAAATTAAACGGTTAGATTTAATCCTTTGAGGCTTTAATAATTTCTCTAGCGATTAAGAAGCTGGAATATCTGAATTATCAGTTGAGCTTTTCGGCTCTTTAGTTTCCTTTACTTCTTCATCTTTTTTAGCTGAAGGCTTACTTGAATCAGTATTATTGTCTGATTTGTCATCAGAGCTTCTTGCATCAAAATCAGCTGGTGGGCGGACTTTAGTACGATTCATTAAGTCATCAACTTGCAAAGCATCAATAGTTTCATATTCCATTAACGCATCTTTCATTGCATGAAGAATATCTTCATTGTCTTTTAATATTTTTTCTGCTCGATCGTAATTACGATTAACAAAATCTTTAATTTCTTCATCAATTGCACGTGCCGTTTCATCAGACATATTTAATGACTTAGACGATGTTCTTCCTAAGAATACTTCACCTTCTTCTTCAGCAAATAGCATAGGACCCATTTTTTGTGAGAAGCCCCACTGTGTCACCATTTTGCGTGCAAGTTGTGTTGCGCGCTCAATATCGTTTGAAGCACCTGTTGAAACTTTTTCAAAACCGTAAATCATTTCTTCTGCAATACGACCACCGTATAAAGATGAAATGTTACTTTCTAGATGCTGCTTACTGTGGCTGAAACGATCTTGCTCAGGTAAGTACATAGTTACACCCAATGCCCGACCACGTGGCATAATGCTCACTTTATAAACTGGGTCATGATCTGGCACTAAACGACCTACAATCGCGTGTCCTGCTTCATGATAAGCAGTCATTTCTTTTTCTGACTCAGTCATCACCATAGAGCGTCGTTCTGAGCCCATCATGATTTTGTCTTTCGCTTTTTCAAATTCAGCCATACCTACAACACGACGTGCTGAACGCGCAGCAAATAAAGCCGCCTCGTTTACTAGGTTAGCTAAGTCAGCACCAGAAAAACCTGGGGTACCACGAGCAATAACAGAGGCTTTAACATCATCACCTAAAGGTACTTTACGCATGTGAACTTTCAAAATTTGCTCACGACCACGAATATCAGGTAAACCAACGGTAACTTGACGGTCAAAACGACCAGGACGAAGTAACGCCGGATCTAATACATCAGGGCGGTTAGTGGCAGCAATAACGATTACGCCTTCATTACCTTCAAAACCATCCATTTCAACCAGCATTTGGTTCAGTGTTTGTTCACGTTCATCATGACCACCACCCATACCTGCGCCACGTTGGCGACCTACAGCATCAATTTCATCGATAAAGATGATACAAGGAGCTGATTTTTTAGCTTGCTCGAACATGTCGCGCACACGAGATGCACCAACACCAACAAACATTTCAACAAAATCAGAGCCTGAAATAGTAAAGAAAGGTACCTTAGCTTCACCAGCAATTGCTTTTGCTAATAACGTTTTACCTGTACCTGGTTGACCCACCATCAAAACACCTGATGGAATACGACCACCTAGTTTTTGAAAACGTGTTGGATCTTTCAAGTAATCAACTAATTCTGTTACTTCTTCTTTCGCTTCGTCACAACCAGCAACATCAGCAAAAGTTGTTTTAATTTGATCTTCGCCCAATAAACGCGCTTTAGACTTACCAAAACTCATTGCGCCTTTACCGCCCCCACCTTGCATTTGACGCATGAAGAAAATCCATACACCAATTAACAATATCATTGGGAACCAAGAGACAAAAATTGTCATTAAGAAACTTTGTTCTTCTGGTAATTCGCCCGATGCGTTAACACCTTGCTTAACTAGATCGTTGATTAAATCACGATCGTAGCCACCAGGAATAACGGTAACAAAGTTTTCACCGCTACGTTTAATACCATTGATAACGCCATTTCTATCAACGTCTACTTCTCTAATCTGCCCTTGACGTACGTCTTGAACAAATTGTGTGTAATCCACTTGTTGCTCTTTGCCGCTTCCAGGAGTAAAACTTTGGAAAACAGACATTAATACAACTGCAATAACTAACCATAAAATAAGATTTTTTGCCATATCGCTCAACTTAATGACCTCTTGATAATGTTAAAAATGGTGCGAAGAAATAATTCCACCCAATTTACTACAATTTAAAGCCCGTAGCTACAAGATAAACTTCACGTGAGCGTGCACGTGACGATTCTGGCTTGCGAGTTCTAACGGTTTTAAATGCGGCTCGAGCATCTTTCATAAATTGCTCAAAGCCCTCTCCTTGGAACACTTTCACTACAAAGGCGCCATCTTTCTTTAATACCTGATTGCACATATCTAGCGCTAATTCGACTAAATACATACTGCGCGCCGCGTCTGCAGCGTCATTACCGGTAAAATTTGCTGCCATGTCAGACATAACAACGTCGATACTTTTACCATTAATTCGAGTTAATAAAGCATCGAGTACTGCTTCTTCACGAAAGTCACCTTGCAAGAAATCTACACCTGCAATAGGGTCCATCGCTAAAATGTCACATGCAACAACTTGCCCGCTATCACCGACTACTTTCGTAGCGTATTCTGACCAACCGCCAGGAGCCGCACCTAAATCAACCACCTTCATACCAGGTTTAATTAATTTATCTTTATTATTTATCTCTTCAATTTTAAAAACAGCACGTGAGCGTAAGCCCAAACGTTGTGCTTTTTTTACATATTCATCATCAAAATGCTCTTTTAACCACCGAGCACTACTGACACTGACCTTATTCTTACTCATTCAATCCACTTATATTTTTTTGCTTTTAACAGTTGCTTATTTAAAAACGCGTTTACTTTATGCATTACTTAAAAGTATCAGCTGTATTTTAACCATAAATCACTATAAATGTACGGTTAAAAGCTGACTGTTTGTAAACAATATTAGTATTACAAACTAGATGGAGGTAAAATAGTCATAATTCAAGCTAACTTGTAACGAAAATTGTTCATGAACCTAAATAAAAAACAAATTCAGTATTTAAAAGGCTTAGCACATAGCCTTAAACCCGTAGTAATGCTAGGTAATAATGGCCTTACTGAAGCAGTAGTTGCCGAAATCGACTATTCGTTAAATCATCACGAATTAATCAAGATTAAAATCCCTACTGATGATCGTGAAACCAAAGCGCTTATTGTTGAAGCTATTTGTCGTGAAACAAATGCAACAAAAGTGCAAGTAATTGGTAAAACATTAATTATTTTTAGACCTACGGATGAAAAGAAAATTCGTATTCCTAAAATTTAATTCGTTTTAAGTTAAATCTGTTAGTGCTATCAACTTAAGTGCAGCTGCACTTTAAATATTAGCTAGCTTAACATTTTGGTATTTCAAAAAAGGGCATTAGCCCTTTTTTTTTGTACCTCAACTTTACAATCTGCCTTATCACGAACAACATAACTTTTAAAATCTTATCACTATTTCAGCAGGTAAGAAGTTTGCTCTACAAGGTAAAACAATAATCATCAACACTACATTAGAAAAAACTAATATACAAAAGATGTAGCTTGCCTTACAATCATTTTTTCTTCAATACTTCTTACATAACTTCGAGGATTTAAAAATGTTATTAACAGTACCAGAGCTAGTTACACAGGCTAAAACTTCGGTTGCCTGTGTTAGTGCAACACATGCTTATAGTCGCAAAAATGCAATAATTATTGATGTTCGAGAAGCTGGAGAAACTGCTACTTCGCCGGTAGCAAACTCAATCGCTATTCCTCGCGGAGTGTTGGAGATGCATATTGCTACACATTGCAAAGATTCAGAGGCTGAAATTTTTGTCCATTGCGCTTCAGGAGGGCGAGCTACATTAGCAGCAGAACAACTTCAACGCATGGGCTATAAAAATGTAAAAGCTATTAGCAATTCTCATGATGAAGTTTGTCAGGCACAAAAAAACCAGTAAACGTTTAATTAATAGCGTTTACTGGTTTTAAGTATGCATTAACACAGTGAACATTAAGTCCACCTTGTTGGGCTTAATGTAAAGTTAAGATTAAATGTGTTCTACGCCAACAATTTCATATTCAACTATACCGCCTGGGGTAGTTATTTCAATTTCTGAATCAACCTCTTTACCAATTAAACCGCGGGCAATTGGTGAGTTTAATGAAATACGGCCTGTTTTAAAGTCAGCTTCATCATCGCCAACAATTTTATAAGTTACTTCAACTTCAGTTTCAATATTTAATAGTGTAACTGTTGAGCCAAAAATAACCTTACCCGTATTAGGTATTTTAGTTACGTCTATAACTTGCGCGTTACATAAGCGACCTTCAATATCTTGAATGCGGCCTTCACAGAACCCCTGCTCTTCTTTCGCAGCATGGTACTCAGCATTTTCTTTCAGATCGCCATGTTCACGCGCATCAGCAATATCTTTTACAATACGTGGACGCTTTTCGGTTTTTAATACTCTTAATTCTTCTTTTAATTGCTCTGCACCAAGCAATGTCATCGGATACTTTGTCATTTTACTCTTCTTTTTCAAACAATAAAGGCGGTTTACCTATACTAAATAATAGAAGGTAACCACCTTTAGAAAATTATTCGCTTACGTTTACTTTACCGTTAATTTGTTCAAATTGCAGAACAAATTAACTTTTCTAGCAACTTATTTACAGCGTGTGTGTAATTCTTGTATAGAATTTACGATATTGCGGTCGTCTGCGGCATGTGATTGACACGCTGCAAATGCGGCATTCAATGTTGTAGTATATGCCACTTTGTAACGTAAAGCACCACCACGTAATACTTTAGAGTCTTCAATTGCTTTACGACCCTCGGTAGTATTAATAATGTAGGTATACTCACCGTTTTTAATTCTATCGAGAATATGTGGGCGACCTTCATGTACTTTGTTAACTAAACGACAAGGGATATTGGCTTCGCCTAGAATTACCGCGGTACCATGCGTAGCATCAAGTTCATAACCTAAAGCAACCATTTGTTTAGCAAGCTCTACCACACGACCTTTATCGCTATGACGCACTGAAACTAAAGCTCGACCATCTTTTGGTACAGAAACACCCGCACCTAAGTTAGCTTTAGCATAAGCTTCTTCAAAGGTATCGCCAACACCCATTACTTCACCCGTTGAACGCATTTCAGGGCCAACTAAAGGATCACTACCGTGGAACTTATTAAATGGGATAACCACTTCTTTAACAGAGAAATACGGAGGAATAACTTCCTTAGTAATACCTTGCTCTTTCAGTGACTTACCTGCCATTACACGCGCACCAACTTTAGCTAACGGTACCGCCGTTGCTTTTGATACAAATGGGATTGTACGAGCAGCACGAGGGTTAACCTCGATTAAATAAACTTTGCCATCTTTTACTGCCATTTGTGTATTCATTAGGCCAATAACACCTAACTCAAACGCTAAGTCAGTAACTTGCTTGCGCATAACGTCTTGTACTTCTTGGCTTAAGCTGTATGCCGGTAATGAACATGCTGAGTCACCTGAATGCACACCCGCTTGTTCGATATGCTGCATAATGCCACCTACAACTACATCTGTGCCGTCACATACAACGTCGATATCAACTTCAATCGCGTCATCTAAGAAATGGTCAAGTAGCACCGGTGAGTCATTTGATACACTTACCGCTTCCGTCATATAACGACGTAAATCATCTAAATCATAAACTATTTCCATTGCACGACCACCTAAAACATAAGATGGACGAACCACGAGTGGGAAACCAATGGTTTCAGCTTTTGCCATAGCTTCATCAAGAGAAGTAACCGTAGCATTTTCTGGTTGTAATAAACCTAAACGGTCTACCGCTTGTTGAAAGCGTTCACGATCTTCTGCACGGTCAATGGCATCGGGAGAAGTACCAATAATTGGCACACCAGCAGCTTCTAAAGCACGTGCTAATTTCAGTGGTGTTTGACCACCGTATTGTACGATTACGCCTTTAGGCTTTTCAATGCGAACAATTTCGAGCACATCTTCAAAAGTAATTGACTCAAAATACAAACGATCTGATGTGTCGTAGTCAGTTGAAACAGTTTCAGGGTTACAGTTAACCATAATAGTTTCAAAACCGTCTTCGCGTAATGCTAATGCTGCGTGTACACAACAATAATCAAATTCGATACCTTGGCCGATACGGTTTGGACCGCCACCTAAGATCATAATTGATTCTTTGCCGGTTGGGTTTGCTTCACATTCTTCATCATACGTTGAGTACATGTAAGCTGTGTCTGAGCTAAACTCTGCCGCACAGGTATCTACACGTTTGTAAACAGGGAAGATATTGGCATTATGACGCTTTTTACGTACTTCAGCTTCAGCAACACCAATTAAGTCAGCTAAACGTGAGTCTGCGAAACCTTTACGTTTGAGTTTGCGCAAATAAGTTGGCGTTAATACTTTTAAGCCACCTTCGCTAACTTTCGCTTCATCTAAAATAATATCTTCAATTTGTACCAGAAACCAACGGTCAATTTTGGTTAAGCGGAAAATATCATCAACACTTAAACCAAGGCGGAAGGCGTCACCAATATACCAAATACGATCAGCGCCAGCTTCTTGTAACTCGTGCATAATTTTGGTTTTAGCACCCGGTTGAGTTACATCAACCATAGAATCAAAACCATTAACGCCAACTTCTAAGCCACGAAGCGCTTTTTGTAATGACTCTTGCTGATTACGTCCAATTGACATGACCTCGCCAACAGATTTCATTTGCGTGGTAAGACGATCTTCTGCACCAGCAAATTTCTCAAAGTTAAAACGAGGTATTTTAGTTACAACGTAATCGATAGTTGGCTCAAATGACGCAGGTGTTTTACCGCCGGTAATATCATTAGTTAATTCATCAAGCGTATAACCTACTGCAAGTTTTGCTGCAATTTTAGCAATTGGGAAGCCAGTTGCTTTTGATGCTAATGCTGACGAACGAGAAACACGTGGGTTCATCTCGATAATAACCATACGGCCAGTATCAGGACAAATACCAAACTGTACGTTTGAGCCACCCGTTTCAACACCAATTTCACGTAATACCGCAATCGATGCATTACGCATGATTTGATATTCTTTATCCGTTAAGGTTTGTGCTGGTGCAACCGTGATTGAATCACCTGTATGAATGCCCATTGGGTCGAAGTTTTCAATCGAACAAATTATGATACAGTTATCATTTTTGTCGCGAACCACTTCCATTTCATATTCTTTCCAACCAATTAATGATTCATCAATCAATAATTCAGAAGTTGGAGAAAGATCTAAGCCACGTGTACAAATTTCGGTAAATTCTTCGCGGTTATAAGCAATACCGCCACCTGAGCCACCCATAGTAAATGATGGGCGAATAATACACGGAAAACCTAAGTTCTTACTTGCTTCATGTGCTTCTTCAAGTGTGTGTACAATTTCAGCGCGTGGTGTTTCTAAACCAATCGCTTTCATTGCTTTATCGAAACGACTGCGGTCTTCAGCTTTATCAATTGCATCAGCTGTAGCGCCAATCATTTCAACATTAAATTCTTTTAAAACGCCTTTAGCTTCTAGCTCTAACGCACAGTTTAAAGCGGTTTGGCCACCCATAGTCGGTAGCACAGCACAAGGACGTTCTTTTTCAATAATTTTACGTACAACTTCCCAGTGAATAGGTTCGATGTAAGTTGCATCGGCCATTTCAGGATCGGTCATAATAGTTGCTGGGTTCGAGTTAACTAGAATAACTCGGTAACCTTCTTCGCGTAGCGCTTTACAGGCTTGTGCACCTGAGTAATCAAACTCACATGCTTGGCCAATAACAATTGGTCCTGCGCCTAAGATCAAGATACTTTTTAAATCAGTACGTTTTGCCATTTTCTATTCTCTCTTCTCTTGTCTAAGGGCTAAGCTTTTTTTGAAGCAACGATTAAGTCGATAAAATGATCGAACAACGGAGCGGCATCAGTTGGGCCTGGGCTTGCTTCAGGGTGGCCTTGAAAACTAAACGCAGGTTTATCTGTACGATGAATACCTTGAATTGAACCATCGAACAATGAAGTGTGGGTTACTTTTAAGTTGTCAGATAAGTTATTTTCGTCAACAGCAAAACCATGGTTTTGCGCAGTGATCATCACAACATTACGCTCAAAGTCTTTTACAGGGTGATTGCCACCATGATGACCGAATTTCATTTTAATAGTTTGTGCACCGCTAGCCAAAGCTAACAATTGGTGACCTAAACAAATACCAAATACTGGGATATCCGTTGTTAAGAAGGTTTTTATCGCGCTAATGGCATAATCACATGGCTCAGGGTCACCTGGGCCATTAGATAAGAAAATACCGTCTGGGTTCATCGCTAAAACTTCTTCAGCTGAGGTTTGTGCAGGGACTACGGTAAGTTTACAGCCACGGTCTACTAACATACGTAAAATATTACGTTTAGCACCAAAATCGTATGCAACTACATGAAACTGTGAGTTTTCAGGTGTAACATGACCTTTTCCTAACTGCCAGCTGCCTTCTGTCCATTGGTATGATTCTTTCGTAGAAACAACTTTTGCTAAGTCCATACCTTTAAGACCAGGGAACGCCTGTGCTTGAGATAAAGCCTTTGCTGCTTCAACATTGTCATCGCTGAAGTCACCAGCGATTATACAACCGTTTTGTGCGCCTTTTTCACGTAAAATACGGGTAAGTTTGCGCGTGTCTATATCCGCAATACCTAAAATATTTTTTGCTTTTAAGTAGTCAGCTAAACTTTGCTCATTACGAAAGTTACTTGCGAGTAGCGGTAAATCACGAATTACTAAACCTTTTGCCCAAATAGTACTAGATTCTTCATCTTCACTATTGGTACCTGTGTTACCTATGTGTGGATATGTAAGGGTAACAATTTGCTCTGCATAAGAGGGATCTGTCAAAATTTCTTGGTAGCCTGTCATTGAAGTATTAAATACTACTTCACCCACAGCCGTCCCTTCTGCACCGATAGCGGTGCCCTTAAATACAGTGCCGTCTTCAAGCACTAAAATGGCAGATTTAGTCAATGTAACCTCCGTTAAGAAGAAAGAAAATTAATGGCCAAACAACTAATAACTTAACCATTAATGATAAAAGCGATACGCACAAAAATTGCCAAAAATTTACTCATGTTCACCATGAAGTGTAAATTTTTGACAAAATCCACTTATTTTACGCTTGTAAGCTTCTTTCGTCTAGTAATAATTGTAAAAACTCTATACTTTTAACGTTATTGCAACAAAAGCGTCAAAAACAACACTTTACTATACACAACACCCGTAAATACTAACCATTTAGTCAGGTTTTATTCACTTAAGTAATTTCTAATTTTTTAAACCTAATACATCTTGCATGTCATAAAAACCTGGGGTTGCTTCACTCAACCAAAAGGCAGCACGCATTGCACCAAGAGCAAAAGTCATTCGAGAACTCGCTTTATGTGTTAACTCAAGTCGTTCACCAATATCTGCAAAGTAGGCGGTATGTTCACCAATGATGTCCCCTGCTCTAACGGTAGCAAAGCCAATGGTTTCACGACTACGTTCTTCAGTAATACCTTCACGTCCGTAAACTGCCACTTTATTTAAGTCTCGACCTAAAGTGTCAGCAATAACTTGGCCCATTTTAACTGCGGTGCCAGACGGTGCGTCTTTTTTAAACCTGTGGTGCGCTTCAAAAATTTCTATATCAGTATAGTCACCAATTGCTTTCGTGGTAACTTCTAATAGTTTAAATAACAAATTTACGCCTACACTGGTATTCGGCGCTAAAACAACGGGGATTTTTTCACCTGCGGTTTTAATGGTTTCGACTTGTGAGTCAGAAAAACCGGTAGTACCAATGACCAATGCTTTATTGTGTTGCTGACACCAATTAAGGTGCTCTAATGTTGCTTCAATCGAAGTAAAGTCGATTAACACATCTGCTGCTAATAATGTTTGATAATCTGTTGTAGTTTTTTGACCTATAGCACCAACTCCGGCTATTTCGCCTAAATCAAAGTTTTCGAATGATGAACCAACTCGAACACTTCCACCGACAAGTTCAACAGATTTATGCTCTATTGCTGCTTGAATTAAATTGCGGCCCATACGCCCGCTACAACCTAGAATAGCTACTTTTACTTTCATGAAAACGTATTCCTAATACGGTAATGCTATAAGTCTACTTATAAGCAATTTTAAAAGGGGTTTCTAAATCAATAGATTGGCTTAGCTCTTGTGACACTACATTAAATATGCGCCATTGCCCTGTTGTTAAAACTAAATGGTAAAAAGCAGAGAAGTCCGTAAAAACTTCCTCATTAGGGCCAATAAACTGCCAATCAACACACGCAAGTATGACATCGTCTTTTAACTGACTAAAGCTCGACTTTAATGGCAAAAAATGTGATATTTTTGCATGTGATAATACTGTAAATATATCTAAAAACTCTTCTGTAAAGGTTTTGTCATTGGTAATTAAAACTGCCTTATCTGGCGTATGCAACGTACAAGGCAACTGATAACATTGTTTTACAGCCGACATTTCTTGTTGCTGAAACGCCACTATATAACGCTGAAATAAGTCTTCTATTGCTTGTGTTTGCATGAATATCTTAATACCTATGATTTACTATCAATTATTTTTAATGTTTAAATTGAGCTTATAAAAAAGCCCTCAACTGAGGGCTTTTAAAAATAAGCTTATTTAGCTAACAACCGCTAATAACTCAACGTCGAATATTAACGTTGCATAAGGTGGTATTGCACCTTGAGAACCACGCTCGCCGTATGCTAAGCCGTAAGGCACGTATAAACGCCACTTTGAACCTTCAGTCATTAATTGTAATGCTTCAGTCCAACCAGCGATAACGCCGCCCACTGGAAATTCAGCAGGTTGGCCACGATCAACTGAGCTATCAAAGATATCACCATTGATGAATGTACCGTGGTAATGAACACGAACAGTGCTTGCTGCTGTTGGTGTTTCGCCTTCACCAGTAGCGATTACTTCGTATTGTAAGCCTGATTCAGTTGTAGTTACTTCATCACGTTTTGCATTTTCTACTAAAAATGCTTCACCTTCAGCTGCTTTAACTTTAGCTTCAGCTTGCTCTAGTTCTTGTAATTTTTTAGATACAATACCAAACGCTTCATTTAAATCTTCGTCAGATACTTGGCTTTCAGTATTAGCAATAGCATCTGCTAAACCAGCTTGTACAGCTGATACATCAAAGTCTTTAAAAGGGTTATTACGAAGTTGATCACCAAGTTGACGACCTACACCGTAGCTTACGCGTTGTTCAATTGTTTCAAGTTTATTTTCTGACATTATTTAATCTTCACTTAATTAATACGATAAAAATTCGCCATACAATAGCATAAATTTAACGCCCTCTGAAGTGCTAGCGAAGGTGAATTTGTTATTTATTATAAGTTTTTTATCTTTCACCTTGCATTGACGGTTAAGGTTTAATAATCCAAAACAATTAAGGTAGACTTTTCGTTATTCTTTCATAGCACTGCATTAGTACAGGTGCTGATAAATTTAATTTTTCAACGAGCTTAACTGGGTAGGCAATTAATACGTCGAATTCCGAGTTAGATCCTGCGGCTAAATCTCGTTGCATTGAAGTTTCACTACTATCGGGTAAGCGTGATAAAAAGCTTAAGGTTTCTTTTATATGTTTGTCGCCAAGGCCTACGCCTGACTTTCTCGCTATATCGCCATACTCATTAACAATACGCTCTAATAAAAAAGCAATATGGCTTTGCGCTCTAATTTCGCCTAAATTTAACTTTCTTGCCGATGCTAGAGTCCCCCAAGCTGCAACAAGTATAAATTTACGCCATAACGCTAATTCGATATCACTTGTCACGCCAACACTAATGCCTGCCAAGGTTAATCGTTTGGCTATTTCACTAAGCTGTGCGGTTTCATCCATAACTAGCGTAGCTTTTTGCGGTTGGGTTTTCTCATCTGCGCGCTTTGAGGTTGAAGCAGAAAATGAGCCTAGAGTAATGTGCGGTTTAGCCCCAGTATGATTTATCACGCCTTCGGCAGACTTCTCCGCTATTATTTTTGCTAAACCGCCAATAATATTTTCTTTTGCTACACCGTACTCATGCATTATTTCAGCGGCATTAACACCATTTAATAAAGGAATAATTTTTGTATTTTCAGTGATTAAAGGTGTTATCTGTGCAAGAGATTCTGCCAGGTGATATGACTTTACGCACAAAAAGATAACATCTGCAGGTGAAGATAAACTGTTTAGTGTCAAGTTTTCAGCATTAACAACATTAAGGTTATCTAAGTGCACATCGCCTTCAATACTTTTAATGGTTAAGCCAGTTTTTTGCATGGCTTGCAATTGTTTACCACGCGCAATAAAAGTAACCTTCTCCCCATGTTGTGCTAAACGACCACCAAAATAACCACCAACAGCACCACACCCTACAATGACAAAATGCATTACCTTTCCTTAAATGCTAAAAATATACTGAAGTTTATCATGAAGAGTCTCAAATAATCAGACGTATCAAGCTTAAAAAATCGTAATTAAATCACGGCTAAATTTACTGCTACATTTACTGCTCAACCTGACTTCTACTAAGCGGCATTATTTTATCTACCGACTTATTTTGCAGTAAAACTAAAATCATCTTAACTAGAGCGACCCATTCTGACATTAGCGCCACATTTATCCCATTTAATAAACTACTGAAATTTAATATAAAAAATATTTATCGAAAAAATTCAGCACATTTTTCGAACAAACTGGTTGACGACACAAAAACTTAATGGGATTATGCCTACCTACTGAGCAATTGCCCGAACTGCACATTATGCTAGCGATAAATATAAATGTAATTCAATTGTAGGGTTACTGATAAACATAAAATAGAAAGGGTTAACTATGAAAAAAAGTATAAAAACATTGGGGATGACAACAGCCTTGCTATCTTGCTGCTTGAGTGCACAAGTAATGGCAGAGGCTGGTGGTGAGTTTGATTTAAGTTTTGGCATAAAAACCAATCATTTGTGGCATGGTTTTATCGTGACCGACGGTGTGATGACTGCCGGTGCATTAGAGTATAAAACTGCAGATAAAAACACCACATTCGGACTTTGGGCTGGTGGTTCATTTAACGGGGAGTACAAAGAATTTACTTACTATGCCTCGCATAAATTTTCAGACAATTTTTTCGTTGAAATAGTCAACCATGGTAATCATTCTGGCATTGCTGATGACGAGGTTGATATATTTAACTACTCTTCTGATGACTCTAAAACAGGTAACTTTACCGATATTGGTATGGGCTACACTTTTGCTGGTGACACACCAGTTTCATTATACTATGCCATTATAATACAAGGTGTTGATAAGCATATTGATGATAGTTCTGGCGAGCTAGAGCGCTCCTACACTAATTATATTGAGGTTTCAGCCCCCGTTTGGCACGGCAAAAATGGCGAAACGGTTAATGCTTTTGTCGGTGGTGCATTCTCTCCGGTTCATAAGCGAAATTTCTACTCTGATAATGCCAATATCAATAATGTCGGCTTTACTTTCTCAAAAAAAATTAACCTTTTAAATACTTCGTTCCCTGTTTCAGCAACCGCTATGTGGAACCCGGCACTTAACCATGGTGCGCTGCAAGTTGCCGTAGAGTTATTCTAATAGAAGTATTAAAAAAAGATAATCAACTGTTATAAAACAGATGGTTAGCTTAAATATCTAATCCGCTATATTGATTTGGGTAAACTGAAATAAAACGATAGAATTATTAATACTTAAACATCAAAAATTAATAATTTTAGTCTAAAAACTTATCACTAAGCTGGCTAAATATAAATGTTCAGTGATAAATAGGAATTGAAAATGGCTAATATTCAAAGAGAAAATACATTTAGTGAAATAAATGAAGAACAAATGCCGGTAGCAAAAAATAAACTACATGGCTGGAAGCACTTTGCTGGTTTGTATGCAGGAGAGCATGTTGCCGCAACAGAGTTTGTTATCGGGGCGACCTTTGTCGCATTAGGTGCTGCAACTACCGATATTTTATTAGGTTTGTTAATAGGTAATTTATTAGCAATGTGCTCTTGGTGGTTACTAACCGCACCAATAGCTGTTGAGACTCGTTTAAGTTTATATAATTACCTTAATAAGATTGCCGGTAATTCAATGACAAAACTTTATAACTGGGCGAACGTTGTGATATTTTCAGTGATATCAGCCGCCATGATCACCGTGTCATCCACCGCAGTTAGGTTCTTGTTTGATATTCCAGCACAACTCAATTGGTACCCCAGCAGCTTTTGGTTTGTTGCCATTGTACTTGCCGTTGGTTCAATAGTGGTGTTTGTTGCTATGTATGGGTTTTCCACCGTAGCTGACTTCTCTAAAATATGTGCCCCTTGGTTGTTTGTTATATTTATTGCCGGTTCATTCACCTTATTTCCAGCATTATCGAACCATGTATTAGGGTCTACAACGCTGACTGGTTGGGGTGACTTTATCACTATTGGTGACAGTTCCATTTGGACCGGCTTTACCCCTGATGGTGAAAGTGGCATAGGGTTGTTAGAAGTTATCGGTTTTGCTTGGGCTGCAAACTCAATTACCCATTTTGGCCTTATTGATATGGCAATATTTCGATTTGCCAAACGCAAAAGATACGGTTTATTGTCAGGCGTTGGCATGTTCTTCGGTCATTACATAGCATGGATTTCAGCCGGTATTATGGGTGCAGGTGCTGCAGTATTACTTAAAACTACCATTACCTCATTAGATCCAGGCGATGTTGCTTACCATGCTTTAGGTTTAACCGGTTTTGTTATTATTATTATTGCCGGTTGGACTACGGCCAACGCAAACCTTTATCGTGCAGGTTTAGCTGCTCAATCAATTTTTGTAAATCATTCACGTGAAAAAACCACTGCAATAGTTGGCGTTGTTACCGTAATAATTGCTTGCTTCCCTTTTGTATTTTCACAAATGTTACCGCTACTTACTTATGCTGGCTTATTAGTCGTGCCTGTTGGTGGCATTGTGTTTGCAGAGCACATGCTATTTCCAAAATTAGGCTTAACTCGTTATTGGGCAAAATACCAAAATATATCTCGCAGCATTCCAGCTATCGCCACTTGGGCATTAGCTTTAGTTTTTGGTTTTGGCTTGAACGCGCTAGATGTTATGTCGTTTTATTACTTATTTATTCCTACATGGATATTCAGCATTGTTATTTATACGGTATTAGCAAAAAAATACGGCGCAGATAAAGATTACACTAATGAAGTAGCAGCTGAAGCACTTGAGCAAAAAGAAATTGTTTTGTATCAAACTCAGCAAGCGCTTACAGATAATCCCTTCATTGAAGATACAAGCACTATCAGCAAGATATTAAATGCAGTGTCAACAATTTCACTATTAGTGATTAGTGTTTTTGCATGTCAGGTAATGTTTTTTAGTGAAACGATGGCGGTTTATGAGACGAATAAAGCACAGTTTGAGTTTTATTGTTTTATTTTCACCATTACTTACTTTGCCAGTGCTTATATGTCGCTCAAACGTCAAAAAGCCCTTAATAGCTAGCTCATTTTACTTTGCGTTTATGCAATTAATTTACTCGCTAATGTAAAAAAATGCACCGTTACATTGTTAATATACTAACAATGTAACGGGCCGAAACAACAGAAAAAATAGGTGAATAGCAGCAGAGTTCATCTAATTATATTTTAGGTTCAAACCTATTTAGCAAGGCCAAAAACATGAATGATATTTCAAAAAATAACAGCCAAAATCAGCCATTAACTCAGCATTTAAGCCAGTTAACATTAGCTGAGTTACCTGAACATATTGATATTCCGAATTATGACCGAAAAAACCTCAAAGCCGGTATTGTGCATATTGGCGTTGGTGGCTTTCATCGTGCGCATCAAGCCATGTATATAAACGAGCTATTAAAAACTCCGGGGTCAGAACAATGGGCTATTTGTGGTATTGGCTTATTAGAAAATAACCGTGGCCTGCGAGATACTCTAGTTAAGCAAGACTATTTATATTCACTTGTCGTTCGCCACCCTAATGGACAAATCGATAATAAAGTTATCGGCTCAATGATCGATTTTATCTTTGCCCCTGAAAATAAACAAACCGCTATCGATAAATTAGCCCATAACGACACTAAAATTGTTTCGTTAACCATTACAGAAGGTGGGTATAATTTACATCCGATTACGGGTGATCTCGACTTAACAAACCCCGATATAATGCATGACATTGCAAGCCCTAATGATCCAAAAACAGCCTTGGGTTATATTGCGGCGGCATTAAAAGTTCGTCAAGCAAACAACTCACCTGCTTTTACCGTGCAATCTTGTGACAATATCCAACATAACGGAGCAGTAACACGTAGAATGTTACTCACTCTGACTGAAAAGCAAGATCCTGCCTTAAGTCAATGGATAGAAAAAAATGTAGCTTTTCCAAATGCTATGGTTGATCGCATAACACCTGTTACGACAAAAGTTGATACTGATTATGTTAGTGAAACATTTGGTTTAATTGATGAGTGGCCAATAACTTGTGAGTCGTTTTCGCAATGGGTAATTGAAGATAACTTCAGTAACGGTCGCCCAAACTGGGATTTAGCCGGCGCACAATTTGTTCAAGATGTAACACCCTTTGAAAAAATGAAAATTCGATTATTAAATGCTGGGCATTCAGTATTAGGTTTATTAGGGTCGATTCACGGTTATTCAACCATAGATGAAACCGTGTCTGATCAAGACTTTGCAAATTATCTAAGCGCTTTTATGGACTTAGAAGTAACACCTTTGTTAGATGAATTAGACGGAATTGATTTAGTCGCATACAAAGAGACCTTAATTGAGCGTTTTTCTAACCCAAATATTAAAGATAGCTTGGCTAGAATTTGTAGCGAAAGTTCAGCTAAACTACCAAAATTTTTAATTGCCACTATAACTGAAAACTTAGCGGTAAAGCGTGACTGTTCATTAGCGGCTTTAGTTATTGCAACGTGGTGTTTGTACAGCGACAAACAGGTAAACCAACAGCAGCAAGCTTTAGATATTCAAGATGCCATGCAGGAACAACTGCACGAATACGCTCAACAAACTGGCTCAGATAAACTCGCGTTTTTAAAATTAAGCAGCTTGTTTACTGACTTAATTGATCAGCCAGATTTCAGTCAACTTTACATTAACGCTATTAATTTACTTTATGTACCTACAAGTAATATTAAAAATATAATGAAAACCACCCTTGAACAAAAATTAAATAAAGTTGCTCTGGAGACAAAATAATGAACAGCTTATTCATCAATCATAAAAGCCCTAGCGAAATAACAATCAACTGTTTTGGTGAAGTTTTATGGGATTGTTTTGCTAACGAAAAACGTTTAGGCGGTGCACCTTTAAATGTTTGTTTACGTTTAAATTCTCTCGGCATTCAAGCTAAAATGCTGAGTGCTGTTGGCAATGATGCTTTAGGAGAGGAATTATTAGATGATATTAAAACGCGCAATATAGATACTGACTTTATTACCGTTAATTGCCATAAAAAAACCAGTACCGTAGAAGTTACTTTAGATAGCAATGGCAGTGCAACATACGAAATTGTTGCTGATACCGCGTGGGATAACATAGCGTTAACTCCCGCCCTTATTGAGCAAGTTAAGTCTTCAGATATTTTTGTTTTTGGCAGCTTGGTCGGGCGTGAAAAAGTATCATTGAATACGTTAAAACAGCTGATTGAAGTCGCACAATTTAAAGTTTTTGATGTCAACTTACGTAAGCCGCACTATGATCTTGAAACGTTAATCCAACTTATGCAAAGTGCTGACTTTATCAAACTCAACGACGATGAGTTATACGAAATAGCACACGCTATGGGCTCTAAATTCAATTCGTTAGAGCAAAACCTTGAATTTATCGCTGATAAAACAAATACGCCTTATATGTGTGTAACTAAAGGTTCCCATGGTGCTTTATTAAAAATTAATGATCAAAATTATTATAATTCTGGCTACCTGATAAAAGTCGTTGATACTGTAGGCGCTGGTGATTCATTTTTAGGGTCGTTAATTTACCAGCTTTGTAACACAACCAATGCACAATATGCGGTTAATTTTGCTTGTGCTGTTGGCGCTATGGTGGCACAAAACCACGGTGCAACTCCAGAGTTACCCATAAATGCAATTGAACAGTTTATGAATCCAATATGATTTATACAATTCCAATAGATTACAAAAACTTGTATTCTAGTTAAATAACTAGCATACAAGTAATGAGGATAAATAAAAATTAATGAAAGCCAACGATTTAGCGATTAATAGCGCCATAGATTTAATTATCTTCGATTGCGATGGTGTGCTGGTTGATAGTGAAGTACTAAGCCAACGCGTGCTTATTGAAATGCTAGCAGAGATTGGTGTGGCTGTATCAGAAGAATATTTTCTTACTCACTTCTTAGGATATAATTTTGAGCATGTTACCGCTAAAGTATTCTCAGACTTTTCGGTTAAATTAACCGCTGAATTTCGAGAAAACTATCGTGATAAATTAATCAAGGTATTTGCTGTCGAGCTTCAGCAAACTCAAGATTTAGCGTGGATGCTATCTCAAATTAATGTTAAAAGTTGCGTTGCCACTAGCGGCAGTCCTGATAAAGTAAGAAACTCGCTGCATTACACCAAGCTAGAGCAATATTTTGGAAACCGAGTATTTACCTCTTCAGAAGTTAAAAACGGTAAACCTGCGCCAGATTTATTTTTACATGCTGCAAATAAAATGGCGGTAGCACCACAAAACTGTTTAGTAATAGAAGACTCAAACGCCGGCGTTCGAGCTGGTTTAGCGGCGAACATGCAGGTAATAAGATATACAGGTGCTAGCCACCTATCAGGTTTAAAGACTACAATGTCTGATGATGTTACCACTATAGATCATTGGACTGAGCTATTTGAGCAGATACCTTCGCTTAGTTCATCTACAAAAACCGAGAGGTAAAGTGTGTTAAAGCGTTCGAATTCCGAAATAAGAAAGTTAGACGATGCCGCTAAAGCAGGTTGGCTATATTATGTTGCCGGCAATACTCAAGAAGAAATAGCCAAAAAGCTTAATGTTTCTCGCCAATCAGCGCAACGCATGGTGGCACTATCCGTTAGCGAGGGCCTAATTAAAGTGCGCCTTGAGCATCCAATCGCTAAATGTATGGATTTACAATTAAAGATAAAAACACGCTTTGGATTACAGTCTTGTATTGTTGTTCCAAGCGATACTAGTGATCCTACCTCTACATTAGGTCTTGCCCAAGCCGGCGCAAAAGAAATAGAGTTACATCTAAAAGCAACAGAGCCAAAAATAATAGCAATGGGCACTGGACGAGTTCTTCGTGCTTGCGTTGAAGAACTGTCTTTACTGAACTGTGAACAACATCAAATTGTCGCACTATTAGGCAATATGGCTTCCGATGGTTCGGCCTCTTCATACGATGTTGTAATGCGCATGGCTGAACACATTAACGCTAAGCATTACCCTATGCCACTACCTGTGCTTCCAAATAGTAAGGAAGAAAAAGACCAGTTACATGCACAGCGTTATATTGCCAATAATTTAGCCTTAGCAGCACAAGCAGATGTAACCTTTATTGGTGTCGGTAATTTAGCAATTAACTCTCCGCTGCACATCGACGGTTTTGTTACCCCAAAAGAGCTAAAAGAGTTACAAACTAAAGGCGCTGTAGGAGAATTAATTAGTTGGGTTTTAGATGTTAACGGCAACCTGATTGACTGCGCAGTGAATAAGCGTGTTGCCAGTTCACCATTAAAAGCAAACTCTGACAAAGCGGTTTACGCTATAGCTGCCGGTGAAGAAAAAGTTTTTGCGATATTAGGTGCCCTAAGATCTAAACTAATCAATGGTTTAATTACCAATGAATATACCGCTGAACGCCTACTAGGCATAGATTAAATTCAATAAATCAAAAGCGCAACTACATTCGCAATAACAATAAGTCGACTATGCTTAGGCAATTAATGTCGCAGTTTGAAACAAACATAAATTTTATAAGGCTTAATACACATGTTGACTAATACTCTAGCGTGGCAAAACTTACAAATTCACTACTTAGATAGTAAAACGATTCACTTAAAGTCCTTATTTCGAATTGACCCTGAAAGGTTTGACAAGTTCACCATTTCAGCATCTGGGCTTACGCTAGATTACTCAAAAAATCATTTAGTACCTGAAACAAAAAAATTACTTGTCGATTTGGCCGAGCAATGTGGCGTGAAAGAGAAAATAGAAAAAATGTTTTCAGGTGCGCCGATTAACACCACTGAAAACCGCCCTGTTTTACACACAGCATTACGTAACTTTTCTGATGAACCGGTTTATGTTGATGGCGAGAATATCATGCCATTGGTCAAAAACACTTTAGAAAAAATTAAAACCTTTGTTAATGATGTGTCATCTGGCACTACGAAAGGTTATAGCGGCAAAGCGTTTACCGATATTGTTGCCATTGGTATTGGTGGCTCATTTTTAGGGCCTAAAATTATGTCAGAGGCATTAAAGCCTTATCGTCAAAAGCATTTGAACGTGCACTACGTAGCCAATGTTGATGGTTGTCATATTCATGATGTGTTATCTGATTTAGATCCTGAAACGACTTTAGTGATCACCTCTTCAAAAACGCTAACCACGCAAGAAACCCTTAGAAATACTGAGTCAGCAAAAGAATGGTTTTTAAAACAAGCCAAAGTGACTGACATTGAACATAACTTTGCTTGTGTCTCTAGTAATATTGAAGCGGCGAAAAGCTTTGGTATTAATGAGAAAAATATCTTTCCTATGTGGGATTGGGTTGGCGGTCGTTATTCTATTTGGTCAGCCATTGGCTTACCGCTTGCTATTGGTATTGGCTATGATAATTACTTAGCGTTTTTAAATGGCGCATTTGAAATGGATGAACACTTTAGACAAGCGCCATTTGAAGAAAATATGCCGGTAATTATGGCATTACTGGGTATTTGGTATAGAAACTTCCACGGTGCTCAATCGCAAGTGTTATTACCTTATTATCATTATTTACGTGGCTTGCCAGCTTATATTCAGCAACTCGATATGGAAAGTAATGGTAAATCAGTTAATTTAGATAATAAAGAAACCAACTACGATACCGGCCCAATTATTTGGGGCAGTGAAGGTACTAATGGCCAACATTCATTTCACCAGTTAATTCATCAAAGTAAAACGCCTATTCCAGTCGACTTTATTTTACCGCTTAATCCACATGCTGATATTTCGAATCATCATGATATGTTAATTGCTAACTGTTTAGGGCAAAGCCAAGCATTAATGGAAGGACAAACAGAAGAGCAAGTAATCGCTGCCATGACTAAAGCTAAGTGCAGTACCGATGAAATAAGTTATTTGTCGTCTCATAAAGTCATGAAAGGCAATAAACCAAGCAATACACTTTTAATGCCGCAATTAACGCCTAAAGCTTTAGGCAGTTTAATAGCCTTATATGAACATAAAGTGTTTGTACAAGGTGTTATTTGGCAAATAAACTCATTTGATCAATGGGGTGTAGAGCTCGGCAAAGCGCTTGGCAATGAAATATTCAGTAAGCTTTCTAACATTGATATGCCTTTAGACATGGATGGCTCAACCAAAGGTTTAATTAACATTTGTCGTAATAGACGCAATATTAGTTAAACAGTTAAATTTTAAATTGAAGCCCCTATAGTTTCTTATTTACAAGAAATTAAGGGGCTTACACAAAACTTCTTATAAGGTTCGCCTTGTTAGTGAATGCAATAACAAGCCTGTTTCATTTACACATAACAACCTCGGTGCTACTTGCTGGACAAAACCTAGTGTTGCTTTGTTCCTTTTCTTTAATGGTACTTATTCCATTTTATAAGTTACTTTTTCTGCAATCTCATTTACCTTAAAAGTCTTTTTACATTGGCTGTATATAGCAAATTCGCAGGGCTATTACTGTTAACCACTAACATAAAGTGGTTTCATAACTTACTGTTAAAAAACATAAATTATTTTTGCTTGTTGTCAATACATAACTATACTCAGTAACAAGGAAGCGTAATTACAGTTTTGTCACTAAAACATACATTGAAAGTAATTGGCGTTTAAAAGATAGACCATTTTTTGTTTTCAGTATTATCAACTTTATTCCCCAGTGAAATACACTTTGGTAAAAAGTCTAATCTAAACAGAGGTAAACATGGAAGTTACTAGAATTCTCCCCCTCAGGCAGAGCAAAATAGTTTTGCAGCTTAGCTTAATAACAATTAACGCTACATTTCAATCTAGCCAATTTTTTTGCTCTGCTCAATGGAACTATTGCCACTTTCCTCTTCAAAAGTGTTTAATGCATTCACTAGGCTGTAACCTAATGGATATATGCTCACTCAAAGTCATATCTAGCAAAATAGCAGCCTACCCTAGTAAAACTTTGATTAATCAACGAATAACTTAGGGAAAATATATGAGCAGAAACCTGAGATTTCTCATTATTAAGCACCTTAGTTTACTCGTTGCTATCTGTGCTTTTACTTTACAAAGTAAAGAAATAAACCTCGCTAGTTTTGAGATGGAGCCTTATGTTGGCTCTTATTTAGAGCAAGAAGGTGCAATAGCCGAAATCATCTCTTCAGCTTTTGCTGAGTCAAATATAACAATAAACATATCATATTTTCCTGCGGCAAGAGCTAAATCAGCCAGACAAAAAGGAAACTATCTGGGTGTTTTTCCTGTTTTAAATAACACGGTATCTTCCAATTATTTTAAGCTTTCAGATCCATTACCGGGTATTCAATTGAAGTTGTTGAAGAAAAAAAGTACGGATTTTACTCAGTCTTTCGACTCAAAAAAGATTGGCGTGCTACGAGGTACCTTTATAAAAGTGGCCAAACCTAAGTTTAAAAATGCCATATTTATAGAAGCAAATAGTCATGAGCAACTATTAAAAATGTTAGAAATTGGCCGGCTGGATTATGTTTTTATAGATAAATATACCGCTTCTGACTTAATGGTAAATAAGCTGCCATACTTAATTGGTGAATTGGATTTTATCTCTGAAAATAGTGACTATTTAAGCTTTCATTTAGCTTTTTATAATAATCGACCCGATATAGAAAAAGTATTAACAGCATTTAATCAAGGTTTAAAGAAAATTAGAGAATCCGGGGAAGTAGATAACATTTTATACAAGCATGGTTTACTAGAGTTTCCTGATAAACAAGATAAAAAAACATTAAGAATAGCAACCGTTAACAATAAAGAACTCCTGCTATTAAAAGAGTTATCTCAACTATACGAAGAACAACATCCTAACATTAAATTAGAGTGGCGAGTATTAGATGAATCGGTTTTACGCTTGCGTTTAATGAGTGACTTAACCGGTACTGCTGGACAATTTGATGTTATGACCATAGGCGCATACGAAACTAAGCTTTGGGCAAAAAAAGGCTGGTTGCAACCTATAAAAAATCTACCATTAGAGTATGACCTAGCGGATATAATTCCCCCAATACAAACGAGTTTGACATATAAAGATAGCCTTTATGCTCTACCATTTTATGCTGAAAGCTCGATGACATACTATCGAAAAGACTTATTTAAAAGTGCAAAAATAAGTATGCCTAGTCAACCCACGTGGTCAGAAATTTTTACCTTAGCCAAGCGATTAAAGCAAAAAAATAACAATGTATACAGTATATGCTTACGTGGAAAGCCAGCTTGGGGCGAGAATGTTGCATTAATCACATCCATAGTTAACAGCTTTGGTGGCCAATGGTTTAACCATGATTGGCAACCCCAATTAACCTCGAAAGAGTGGTACTCGGCTGTTTCATTCTACTTAGAGCTTATGCAGAAATATGGCCCTCCTAATGCAGACACTTTAGGATATAAAGAAATTCTTGACTTATTTTCTCAAGGAAAATGTGCAATTTGGGTTGATGCCACGGTAGCAGCCGGCACTTTATTTAATCCTAAATTGTCAACTGTATCTGATAAAGTAGGATATGCTAAAGCGCCGAAGCAGATTACTGATAAAGACTCGAGTTGGCTATGGATTTGGTCTTTAGCAATTCCCATTTCGTCAAACTCCTATAAAGAAGCTTTAGACTTTATTATGTGGGCATCTTCAAAAAATTACATAACAGAAATCGCCTTAAATAATGACTTGATCTCCATTCCACCAGGAACAAGACATTCAACCTATAATAATAAACACTACCATGATAAAGCCCCGTTTAGTGACTTTGTATTTAATGAAATAATGACCGCAACCGCTCAAGCTGCAACGTTAAAAAACAGCCCTTATCAAGATATACAGTATGTTGGTATTGCAGAGTTTCCAGCAATAGGTAATTTTCTAGGCAAGAAAATAAGTAAGGTACTGTCAAATGAAAAAAACTTGATAGAAGCCTTGAGTGAAACGCAAGCATTCGCCGAAAAGCAAATGGAACAATCTAATAAATAAAGTTTGAAAGCGTTTCAGCCAATAATACTTATTTATACTGCACTGACGCTTACTAATTTACTATTTACATTCTTCGATTAAGAATGGCTTTAACGTAAAGAATGAACGTTACTTTTATCTTGCTTTGCATTCGAGTCGCTTTTTTCTTGTATTTCACAAACCTTGTTTCGACCACTATTTTTTGCCTTATACAAGGCAATATCGGCAAGCTTTATTAAATCTTCAAATTTATGAGTTTCAATACTGGATTCAGCTACACCAAAACTTGCTGAAACAGTTAAAGGTTTAGTTTCAATAATAATGATCATTTTTTCTATTTTTTTACGAATAACTTCTGCAAGAAGCATGGCTTCATACTTGCTAGTATTAGGTAAATAGATAATAAACTCTTCGCCTCCCCAGCGGGCTAGAACATCACTTTTTCTAATTTTATTTTTTAACGTCTGTGCAATCGCCTTAAGTACAGCATCGCCGGCCGCATGCCCATGGTCATCATTTACTTTTTTAAACCAATCGATATCTAACAAGATCAAAGCAGATATTTTCTTTTGTCTAATGCCTAAATGCCATTGTGACGAAGCTATGTTAGTAAATGCACGGCGATTATATAATTGTGTTAAGTAGTCCACTTGAGCATTAACTTCGGCAATAATCCGAGCTTTATCCATTCTTTTTAAATTGAAGGCTAAAGCTAATGCTAAAATATACATCTCAATAAGCATACCTATCTCAATACTATGAAACAGCAAGGTGTTATAAGGTAAGTTTCCCTGTGTTATTGCCGCAGAAATAGCCGCCCCTCCAACGCCCATGAATGCAGCTGGAATAAAAAACTTAACCATTTCATGGCCATTCTTTAAGGCTAGAAAACCAAGAGATATAAAAATAATGATTAATAATGATGTAAGTGCCACACCAAATTTAACCGCCAATAATGGGTCACCATTAACAAACAGAGACAGTGATGAAACGGCTAAGCCTGCATACACTAAATTTTTCAACTTATTTACTTTGGGTAAATACACCTTTAACTTAAGAAACTCGAAACAAAAAGCAATCCCAAAAAGATTATAACAATGTAAAAAAACGATCATCGCCCACTTCTGAAAAATCACACTATCAGGCCATATAAACTTGAAACCGTGGCCGGTATAGGCGACATTTAAACTCAAAAAAGACAATAAATATAAAGAATAGAAAAAATAACTCCTGTCTTTCAAACTGACAGAAAGTAAAACGTTATAAACCAGTAAAATGAAAAAAGCACCGTACAAAAAGCCATAAAAGTAGCTAGAAAGGTTTAAATCACTTTGTATTTTTTCTGGAGAAGATAAGTAAAGGGGGATGAGTAACGGGTCTCTTGATTTAAAACGCATAAACACCTGAGTTGTGCCCGTTTTAAAGCGGTGTTGTAAAGACAACATGCGTGTTTTATTAACTCTTGCATTAAAGGGTAGCGCATCACCAAGAAAAACACTTTCTATAATTTCATTTTCATGGATAAAGTAAAAGTCTGCGTGATCTAACCATGCAGAGTCCAAATATAATATTTTTTCGATTGCTTTAATGGACGAATTTTTAATTAACAACGACGCCCAAATTACGTCGTTAGTAAAGCCAAAACTAACCTTACCATCACTGTTTTCAGTAAAGTTTCCTATCTTATATTGGTTTAATGCGTCTTTTAAAGACAAGCGCTCACCACTGTCTTGTAAAATAGCTAACTGTTGATTAATGAATAATTCATCGGAAACAGTAGATAATTCAAGAGGTTTACTATTAGCACAAAGACTAAAAAAGCAAAGAAATAGCAATATAAAACGAATGTTCAGCTCTCAATATTTAAAGTAACTATAATAGCCTAGTATTGTGTACGGTTTTTGTCTATTAAGAATGTCATCAAACTGTCACAAAAGTATTACGGCCAGTTAAATGAATAGTTAAGTATTAGCTTAGCCTATTAAAGTTAATAGCAGCAATATCTATAGTACACATAAAGTACGAACGCTAATGTGGTTTAAGTTGTTTATCTTGATAGGCTTTATGTAATTGCTTTAATGCTGCAATTTTATTTTTAATCGAAAGAGCTTCATCACAATCACGCACTTTTAACGCAATTTGATGCGTTGCAATACATTCAACGTCAAAATCAACCTGTGGGCCACGCTGAATATATGAATCAATTGACAGAAAAGGTTTATGTGCAACAAGTGACAGCTCTTTAGCATCAGAAATTAATGTGTAGCCAGAAATTCCGGTTGTGTCACGATAAGCTTTTGCAAAGCCGCCATCAATAACAAGTAGTTTACCTTCAGCTTTAATTGGGCTTTCGCCTTTTTTAACCTTAACCGGAACATGCCCGTTAACAAGTCGACCACTCTCTGAAGAAATACCAAACTCGAGTAATATTTTTTCCGCTAAAGCTGGGTTGTTGCGCATATCATAGTAGGCATTGCGCCCTTCTGAATGTGTCGATTTATCGGCGATAAAATAACGCTCAAATGTCGCCATTCTCTGCTTACCAAATAATGGCGATTGTTCTCCACACCACAAATACCACATGGCATCTTCACCGTAAGATTTTTCAGCCGAACCTGGCGGTGAAAAATAGCCTTGCCTTGCCAAGGTATCTACTCTGTCAACAAAGGCTTTACCTGCGTACTCTTCTCCTGCAACCTTAAATGATTTAAACGAACCATCATCATTCATTGCGACACAACCATGTAATAATAGATTGTTATTACTGACATGATACATAGCACCATGGCTATAAAGAAAACGTATATGCTGTTGTAATTTATTACTTTGAAAAAATTGCTCTTTAAGCTGCTCAACAAGCTTTTGCTCAGCTTCAGTAAGGCTATAGGGTGCTTGAGCTGAAATGGTAGGAAAGTGATGCTCAATTAACGGGTAAGTAATATTGTCGATATTTATTGTTCCGGCCTGGAGATCTATTTTGTCGAGTAACAAACGATCTTGCATTTGATATTGTGGCCGTCTTTTAACAATTTGCCCTTCAAGTTTTAATTGAATTATTGCTATCGCTTTTTGCATTTGTGCTAGTAAACGACGCTCATGATCCGATATTGATTGATCCGCTGGCACTTTAGGCTGAAACCTTTCACAAGGGTCATCGCCATAAAGCTCTACAGCAAGGGCTGCAAGCGGCAGCAAATTAATGCCATAACCACTTTGAATGGTTTCAAGGTCGGTATAGCGCAATGCAATACGAATTGCGGTGGCCATACAGGCTTCACTACCTGCCGCTGCCCCCATCCATAGTATGTCATGGTTACCCCACTGTACATCAACACTATGGTATTGCATGAGCAAATCCATAATATGATGAGCGCCGGGTCCGCGGTCGTAAATATCACCAATAACATGAAGTTTTGAAATCGCCAATTGCTGAATTAATTCAGCAAGAGCAACAATAAAAGTTTTAGTTTGGCCTGAAGCTATCACACTATCGATGATATGTGGGTTAAGCGGGTTCAACGCCTTAGTAGGGCTTTCTATAGTAGAATCAGCTGGAGCAGAATCAGCTTGAGTATGAAATAATAACGTTTCAATTTCTGCTTTAAAAGCACTTGATATTAATGATTGAACTTTGGCGCGAGTATAACCTTGGCTATAGCTGCGACAAATACTAACCAAGTTCAAAAGTGACTGAGCTGAGCAAAGTGCCTCTTGGTTTATAGCGTCGTCTTTAAACGAAAGCACTTGCTCTGGGTAACATATCAATGCCGTTAGCTGGTGTTGTTCAAGTGCAGTTAATTGCTTGCTGAATAATTGCTTAATTACCTCGGCGATTGAACCAGAGCCATTTTTAATAACATGACAAAATGATTCAAATTCACCGTGTAAATCAGAAACAAAATGTTCTGTGCCTTTGGGTAATTCCAGTTCGTTTTCAAGTGCTTTAATCGCATTACTGACAGCAGTAATTGAAGGATATTCTTCAGCGAGTAATTCCAGCTCTATTTCTTTATTCACTTTAAAATACCAACTTAATTTGCTTTCTATAACTTAATGTACGGATTAAAACTTGCTAAAACTGATACTAACTTAACCTAATGAATTGATATTATTTAAGTCTTTACAGATCAACGTTAATCGTTCTTTAAAAGATTGTTCGGCATGTCTGAGCCAAACTCTTGGGTCATAATTGCCTTTATTAGGCTTATGTTCGCCATCAGGGTTACCAATTTGGCTTTGTAAAAAAGCGTGTTTTTGCACTGAGTATTCTCTTACGCCATTCCAGAACGCCCACTGTAAATCAGTGTCGACATTCATTTTTATTACTCCGTAACCTATCGCTTCTTTAATATCTTCAGCACTCGAGCCTGAGCCGCCATGAAAAACAAAATCTACCGGTTGCTCTGCTGTGGCAAACTTTTGCTGAATATACTGTTGTGAATCTTTTAAAATTGTTGGACGTAATTCAACGTTTCCTGGGCTATAAACACCATGAACGTTGCCAAAAGCTGCCGCTACAGTAAAGCGATTACTTACCTGTCCAAGCTCTTGGTAAGCGTAAGCGACTTCTTCAGGTTGGGTATATAAACGTGAACTATCTACATCAGAATGATCTACACCGTCTTCTTCACCACCAGTGATACCGAGTTCAATTTCTAAAGTCATGCCCATACGGTTCATGCGCTCAAGATAACGTTTACAAGTTTCTATATTTTCTTCGAGCGGCTCTTCAGATAAATCAATCATGTGCGATGAAAACAGGGGTTTACCGTGCTGTTTAAAATAAGCTTCGCCGGCATCAAGCAAACCATCTATCCAAGGTAGCCACTTTCTTGCCGCGTGATCGGTGTGGGTCATTACTCGAGCACCATAAACAGGAGCTAAATCATGTACATGCTTAGCACCCGCAACCGCACCAGCAATAGAAGCACGTAAGTTATCGTTGTTTAAGCCTTTACCAGCATAAAAAGCCGCACCACTACCGGAAAATTGAATAATAGCTGGAGAGTTAATTTCGCTAGCGGTTTCTAACACAGCATTAATCGTATTACTGCCAGTTACATTTACTGCTGGTAAAGCAAAAGCATTAGTTTTTGCATAAGCTAAAAGCTGCTGAACTTCATCGCCGGTAATTACACCTGGGGCAATATTGTTTTTTATTGATGTCATGTTATTAACTCCGTTAGTTGACATTATGCTTTATATCCATTGTATGTATTTTAGCGCTTCTATTGTATAACTATTGTAGATTTGATTCTTTATTTACGAGAATTAAATTAGGTTAATTCCAAATTAACTCTGTAAGTACTATCACAATTAGTTGATAAAGCGGTATTACTCAAAATAGACAAATTCTCAATCAAGATAACATTTATACATTGGTTACATTTGCATTACAATCCTACATTACAAATCTATATTACCAAAAGGCATTACAGCCACCAATAATTTGGTAATACAAAAATATTTTTTTGTTACTTTAATTCCTTCAACAAAAAATAATTAACTTCCCCCGATAAAAACAGAAAAACTTTAATCAATAGATACAGTAACTAAAATACAATAAGGTTGAATAAAATGAAATAAAGCCAAAAATATCACAGATAAAATCTAGCTATTAAATGGTAGCTAACTATAGATATTGGTAATAACAATATAGCAAATTAATATAGTAACTTTCTTAATATAATTTGTATCTTAATAAAATACGTGGCGACTATGTTGGTAACACGAATTAGCTTACATTATTTCTAAGTTATAAAATAATACTTACTTTTTTACGTTACAAAATCAAACATGTCCAAAGAGTCAGTATTATTTATCTTATTATTTCTCAGATACTTTTTTAGTTTTAAACTATCTAGAATACTGTATTTAACCTAAATAGACGCTAGATAATTCGAGTTTACTCATTAATGACACATTTTCAATTTAAACTTCTAGACGTCTAGATTGACACGAGCTTTAAACACCATATAATACAATCCAACATAGACATTTCTTGAGAAAAAGTTATTGTTTACTTTGACTAAAAATAATAACGAAAAAGACCAGATTAATGACCGATAAGAATTTACCAACATCGACTTCCAATCGATTAAAAGAAACTAGTTCACCGCAAAGTTTAAAAAGCCTACTTCCTTTTGGCGTTTTTCTGGCGATATTTTTAGGTACTGGTATCGTACTTTCACTACAAGGCGCAGAGTTTGCTTTTTACCAACTTCCCGCAAGTATCGCTATTATTCCAGCTATTTTACTTGCTATTTACATGGGTAAAGAAACAGTTAACGAGAAAATAAGCCAATTTATAGCAGGAGCTGGTCACCAAAACATTATCACCATGTGTATTATTTATCTGCTCGCTGGCGCTTTTGCATCTGTTGCTAAAGCCACTGGTAGTGTTGATGCTAGCGTGCAATTGGGCTTGTCGGTATTTCCTGACTACTTTCTATTACCAGGCTTATTCTTAGTTTCGGCATTTTTAGCTACGGCGATGGGAACCTCTATGGGGACAATTGCAGCGATTGCGCCAATTGCTTTAGGGTTTGTTGAGTCTGCCGATGTTGATGCTAGCTTGATTGCTGGCTGTATAATATCAGGTGCTATTTTTGGTGATAACTTATCTATAATTTCTGACACTACAATAGCCTCGACTCGCAGTCAGGGCGCACAAATGAAAGATAAATTTAAGGTAAACTTTAAATTTGCTGTTCCCGCGGCACTTATTTGTTTAGCAATACTTGCTGCAAATGGCGTTACGATTAACCACGAAGCTAGCCAAGAACTCGATGTTTTAGGCTTCTTACCTTATATCGTTATTTTAGCCTTAGCCCTGTCAGGCATGAATGTATTTATGGTGCTTATTATAGGTATTGTTTTAGCAGCGTTTATTGGCATGTTTAACAATGATTACCAACTAGCAACTTGGGTCAGTGATATCAATAAAGGCTTTGCTAGCATGCAAGATATCTTTATCTTGTCATTATTTATTGGCGGTTTAAGCGAGTTAATTAAGCGCCAAGGCGGATTAGGTGCCCTTACATCGAGTATTGAACGCTTAACAAATAAGGTTAGTCCAAATAATAAAAAGCGTGCTTCAGGTATTGGTATTGGCGCATTAGCATTTTGTTGTAACTTTTTCACCGCAAATAATACAGTTTCTATTATTATTACCGGTGACACCGCAAAAAACTTAGCAAAAGATGGCGAACTTAGCCCTGCTCATTCTGCCAGTTTATTAGATATTTTTGCTTGTATAAACCAAGGGTTACTTCCTTATGGCGCACAAGCCTTATTACTTGGCGCGACGTTAAAAATATCCCCTGTAGAAGTAGTGGCAAATGCCTATTACCCGATGATTTTGTTTTTTGTCGCTTGCTTTGCTTTTTGGCGAATTACTAAAAAGTAAAAGCCGTTGGATTAAATAATTGAGTTACTTTCGCTAAGTAAAATAAGCAACTTATTAATCAAATTAGCAAAATAATATTCCCTTTACTGTCCCAAAATACCAAAAAAGCCCGAACGTTCGGGCTTTTTGTTATTCAGTTAATTGCTTTCAAATAAGACTAAATAACAGGCCTATTACATTTTGGCGCTGTTGATTTCTTAAAAATCGGTAATGATTTAGGTAAATGCTCTGTTAACTGTTTTATACGCGTTGCGTTTGAAGGATGAGTAGACATAAATTCAGGTGGCGCACCCGTTGAGTTTTTCGCCATATTTTCCCAAAGCTTTATACTACCTTTTGGATCAAAACCTGATTTTGCCATTAAGTCTTGTCCAACAATATCTGCTTCACTTTCATGACTACGACCATACGGCATTAATACGCCATACTGTACACCAAGACCTAAACCAGCCATCATCATGTTACGACTTTCAACATTTTGACTTTCAAGCACAACACTAACAATTGAAAGGCCCATTTGGCTAACTTGGCTTGATGATAAACGCTCGTTCGAGTGTTGCTCTATTACATGACCGACTTCATGGCCAATAATAGCGCCTAGTTGATCTTGGTTTTCTGCAACTTTTAAAATACCCGTATAAACACCAATTTTACCACCAGGTAAGGCAAAAGCGTTAACTTGCTCAGAGTCAAACACTACCACTTCCCATGCACCATCATGGGCCGACTTTGGCACGTTTACCGTAATAGCATCAGCAACACATTGTACATAACGATTAATTTCAACAGACTGACTAAGTTTTTCTTTGCTTTTCATTTCTTCAAAAGACGCACTGCCCATTTTGTTCAGTTCGTCTGCAGACATCATCATTAACTGTGATCGCCCTGTTGAAGACTTAGTACAACCCGTTAAAGTAATTATCGCTAAACATATTGCCAATTTAATTTTCATTTGATTCCCTAGAAGTGCTCTATTGAAAAGAACTTACTTTAAAATAAATATCTTAATGACTTATTCTAAGGAATGAAAAATTAAATATCTATTTTTTATTAAAAATAAGCTGTTATGAAGATAATTAAGCGCTTTATCGTAGGGACATTGAGTTTGATTAAAACACAAATAGTTTAATCATTTGCTTTATTCTATGGGGATTCTCGTCGCAAATTAAACGAAAACTCTGTGCCCTCACCCAAAGTGCTTTTTACCTTGATATCAGATTTTAGTAACTCTAATAGCTTTTTAGTGATGGCTAAGCCTAAACCGGTATGTTTATTATTATCTTGTATAGCGTTACTGGCTCGATAACGAGTGTCGAATATATACGAAAGCTCTTCTGCTTTTATGCCTGTGCCATTATCTGAAATAATCAGCTTGCATTGCGTGTGGTTAATTTCTTCGATAATTAATACAATTTTGCCATTATTACGGGTATGACGAATAGCATTTTCTAATAAATTACTGATCACGCGTTCAAGCTTGGCAATGTCACTTCGAACTTGAGTATACGAACTGCTCGGCACTACAGAAATATCAATATTTTTAGCATGAGTCTGTAAGCTGAATTTAGCCATAATATCGTAAAGTAATTCAGCAAGGTTAAATGTTTCAAAGTTTAAAGTAACTTGCCCACCTTCAAGATGAGTCAGCTCAAATATTTGATCAATAAGTAACTTTAATTGCAGGGTATTTTTCAGCACGATATTAATGTACTTTTCTCTAGTTTGTGCGGTTATGGTCGTGTCTTTATCGGCTATCATTTCAATATAGCCTTGTAATGATGACAAAGGCGTTCGCAGATCATGAGAAATATCGGCCAATAACGCTCTTCGGTGAACATCGCTTTGTTGTAATTGAGTAAATTGCTCGTTTATTTGATTCACCATTTCTTCAAAAGCTACTCCGAGCTGATGTACTTCATTACTGCTGTTGGGCATCCATGATGTTAAAGCTAACGCTGACTTGTCAAAGCCTGCATTTTTTAATAACTGCATATCATGGTTAAGACGACGAAGTGGTCGAGTAAAATAATAAAAAATCCCTAACATGACAATAAAAAGAAATACCAAAGCGCCGACTAACATTACCATGGAAAGCTCTGCTTGCCGGTCTGAATCGACACGGTTATACGCAGTCTCATAACGTTCGCCAGTAACAATGACATATAAGTAGCCGATTAACTCACTACCACTAAAAACTGGGGCTGCTGAAAATATTTTTTTACGACTTTTATGCTGAGGATCGTCGCCATAAATAGGCAAACTTATTTGGTTTTGTGTTAACTGAATTAAGGGGGTTAAATCAATACGGTCGCGCTTAATTAATGATGGCGTAATAGAATGCGTTAAAATAACCCCGTTAGGATCAACAAAATAAAACTCAAATGCAGGTCCTAATACCATTAAGGTATGAAAAAGGTTTTTTAGGGCTTGGTGATCATATGCGCCTTCTTGTAACAGAGGATTATCGCGGGCTAAATTAGCAGCTAGCGAAAGATGTAAATTTTGTTCAGATTCATAACGTGTTTTTTGCTCTAAATGTTCTGCCCAAACAAAAAATACACTAATGATGACAATAAAAACCACTAAAAGTGATAACGAAAGTCGGTGGTAAAGTGATAGTCTCACGCGGCAACGCCTTGGCGGCAAAGTTTATATCCTACACCCCAAACAGTTTGCACAATGGCCGGTTTAGTGGCGTTAGTTTCTACTTTATTACGTAGTCTATTAATGTGCGAATTTACTGTATGCTCGTAACCACTATGGTGATAGCCCCATACTGAACTTAACAGCTGCTCACGAGTAAACACTTGATCAGGATGAGAAGCTAAATATAAAAGTAAATCAAATTCAGTTGAGGTCAGTTCAATACTATTCCCCTTGAGCGTAACTAAATGTGACATGCAGTCTATTTTAAGTGTGCCTAAGGTTACATATTGTTCTGGTGATTGCTGCTCAACTTGTTGTTGGCTAATTTTTGATAACAAATGCACCCGACGTAATTGGCTGCGTACTCTTGCTTGTAGCTCCCTAACACTAAAAGGTTTAGTCATATAATCGTCAGCACCTAGCTCAAGGCCAAGTACACGATCAATTTCACTGTTTCTTGAAGTTACCATTAAAATAACCTGTTCGGGTTTTTGTTCGCGAAGTTGTCGGCAAACATCTAAACCAGATTTGCCAGGCAACATTACATCAAGCATGACTAAATCGTAGGAGTTCTTTGCCAGTTGCTCTAATGCTTGCTCACCTGTTAGGCAATGCTCAACCGTTAAGCCTATTTCTTGCAAATTTAAGGTTATTAAATCAGCAATATCTTGTTCGTCTTCAACGACCAAAATAGTATCCATGTTCTGCTCCGTTATTATATTTTTAATAAGAACTTGGCACAGATTAGATCTACTTTAATGGTAAGAAAAAGAACATTAATTTCGTGTATAGACTTTAAGCTTACAAATAGAAAAATTCGATATATTTCTGCGCCCTGTTTATAAGAACATGTCAGCGCAGAAATACTTTCGTCGTTTTACTAATAAAGCGAGATAAATTAGCTTACTTACAATTGCATCCATAAATAACCATTGAAACAATGTAGTAAACCTTATTGATATCCCACTAGTTTTTAACGCGTTCGTGTTACAACTATTCGCGCTGTCGGGTTATCCCAGCGGTCAGCTTCGGTGAGTATTGAGCTACTTAACCCTTCTTTACTCGCATCAGTTGCGTTTTCATTAGTAACAACGCCTTGATGAAAGTGCACAAGGTCAAAAAGATCGTCACGCACTGCACTAAAACCTGCACTTGCACCGCCACCACCTGCCGCTCCTGCTGCTGGTCCTGGTATAGTATCAGCGGTTTCAGTATTTGCCTCGGTGCCAGCATCCCAACTAGGTGCCATAAAACTGATTGACTGACCAACGTCCATATTACTGATGTCAGCGGCATTTAAGCCGGTAAAGGCGTCGTTCGTGTTAACTAACATAGTGGTTAAGCTAAGGCGCAAATCGTCAACATCTAAAAGCGGCACTAAAAGAGTTGTAGCACCTCCAATAGATTTAGGTGGCGTAGCACCATCGGTGGTTACTGCATCTAAATATTGTGTGGCAGCTAAAGCTTCCGACATAACTCCAGATGGGTCTCCTGCTTCTGCTAGTTGCTCTAAACCTAAGCTCGCGCTTTCACCATCGATAAAAGTGTTAAAGCCAGGTTCATGTAATACAATTGCTGCAGGTGAAAATGGCTGAGCATAAGTTAAGTTGGTCAGTTGCACAGTGAAAACAGCAAGATTGCCATTTATACCGTCACTACCATTTGTGCCATCAACACCGTCAGTACCATTCGTACCATTTACACCTGCAACTCCTGCTGGACCTGTCGCGCCGTTATCGCCATCATCGCCACCACAGCCAGTAGCTAAAACTGCAACTAAAGGCAGTAAAGCTAACGTTAATTTGTTCATATTCATGATCTATACTCCCTAAATTAAGATGCTGGGATGGTAATGGTTACGCGCGCAACTGGGTTTAACCAACGATGTTCTGTTGATATTAAATCACTAGCGCCGTCAGTAAGGCTAGTGTCGCCTAAAATATTTCGATGAATATGAACTGGACCATCGGTACCATCAACCACTTCATTTGCACCAATGGCTGTACCGTCTTGTGCAAAGCCAACTTTAACTGCAACGCCTGTTCCACCAACCCCTAATGGCACTGGAGATGCACCAGCACCGGCTACACCTGGCGCACCGTAACCACCAAGAGGTGTGCCACCTTGCTCAACAATATCAGTACGCATGCTGTTTAATTCATCATTTAATTCTGTGCCTGCATCATATGCATGGAGCATGTAGGTATAAGTTCCTGGCTCTGTTGGAATTTTTACGCTATCTAAACCAACAAAAGCATCGTTTGTCGGGATCAACATAGATAAGATAGAGAGGTAAGGCTTATCCATGGTGTCAAATGGATAGCTTAACGATGATGATGGCGGTACTAAACCACCAAAACGGTGCCAAGTGTTGCTTGTGTTATCAGTATCAACAGGGCCTAAAAGCGCTTCAAAATTTTGTCCTGAAGAATCTGGATTTTGAGCATCGTCGATTACACCCGCTTCCGCTAACCATGCTAAAGCTGAAGACGCTTCAACACCGGGTTCAAAAGCATCAACTGAATTGTCATGCGCTATTACTAAGCGTGGTGTAAAGTGTTGCGCATGAGTTAGATTTGTTATTTCAATTTGAATAGTTTGCGCCATTAGCGCTGAGCTTGAGCAAGCTAATGCAATTGCTGCTGCGGTTTTAATAAGTTTCATAAGTTTCCCTTGTTGACTAAATGATTTCACATTCAGTATGCAAAGAAAACATTGCTAAACTTTCACAGAGTTATCACAAATGTATCACAATTATATAAATTAAAAGTAATGAAATTTATTTGTGAATTAGCGTGTCTCGACCTTTGCTTACGCCAAAAACATCTTCAGGATAAAAGCCTAAAGTTACATGAAAGTCTTTATTTTTTAACAATAAACCTTGGCGAATAAACTGTCCGTCAGGCGAAGAAGCAACAACGAAATATGCTTTTTTATCTTCCTTTTCAACCTTTCCTAACCCCTGTAACACAACACGAAACTGATTTGGCATTTCAAAATTTTCTTTGTCAATGGTTTGATATTCATAAGGGTTTACTAGTGTTACGTGAAAAGTTTGGTGATCACGAGCAGCTTGATGTTGGCGAAAAATGCTAAATTGCGACTCGCCTAGATCTGTTTTCATTTGCGCTAAATATGCGTCGAGATCGGCTGCAGAAACCTTGCCCCCTAAGTAGACTAAACCACTATTATCTTTAAGCTCACTGATCTCTAAATTCAATGTTTTATCTGCGTTTAATGGACTTTGTTCCGCTGCGTTTTCAGACTGGGCTAATGCTCTAGCTAAGGGGGTATTTTTTTCTTTTGTTGCCATTGGTGACATTGGTTTAGATAGCACTTCTAAATTAATATTTTTAACCTTAGTTTTAATGTCGTTAACTTCAGCAGAGTGTAACAATGTTTTGTCTGTTGATGTTAAAGCGGCTTTGCCTTGTTGAACGCTAACAGCTTCAACTGCATTTATTGCAATACTTGTAACAGTTAACGTAGCACTGAGGCTAAAAATACCGATAAGTTTTAAATTAATGTTCATTCTATTACCTAGATTCATGATGCATGCAAATTGATGCGTTTAAGATGATACTGTTAAGATCAAATATTCAAATTAATATTTAACCTGAACTTTGGATAATGAGTGCTGCTTATCAAGAGTTCAGGTTATTTACGACTTTAAGATTGGTCGCCCGTATGTCAAAAATTACCTTAACGACTAAACAAAAGCTAAATTTTTATTCTCTGGTATCATACTAACACTGACATTTCATCGCGTTAATAGATATACTAGATTTTGTTAATGTTTATCAATATTACAAAACTACATTTGTCGTTTGACAATGTGTTTTATCTCGCTTGTTGACAATTTTGGTTTTCTTTCTTTAAAAATATCCAGCAGGAGCTGCTTTTTATTTAATGCTTTCTTCTATCAGTCCAGAACTTTTTAATTATATTGCTATTACATTTGGTCGATTTAAATGGCAGCTTTTAGCTTGGAGTTGTTTTTTCTTTGTATTATTTATTGGCTTACAGTCACAAATTCAGTTAAAAACACCGAGTGTTTTAGTTTGGATTGCGATTCTAATTTTATTTATTGCCATTGAAAGCTTAGTGGTAGCGGCATTTATGTTTTTCTTTGGGGTACTGCCATCAACCCGAGAAGAAAATATTGCTTGGTTTAAGTTTTATCGAACCATTGAATGGTGTGAAACAATACTATTTACAGTTTTATTACCCTTGCCAATAATATTGTTTCTTTATGCATTTATTCGGTTAGCTATATAACAGCTTGGCTAGTTTATTACTTAACACTTAACTGTTTAGTTTAACTTAGCTTAGTTTAACTTAGCTTAGTTTAGCCGAGTAGTGCAATCATCTCATCTTCCGTTAACACGCTCACCCCAAGGTCTTGCGCTTTTACTAGTTTAGAACCTGCTTTTTCACCCGCAACTAAATAATTTGTTTTTGCAGAAACGCTACCCGACACCTTAGCGCCTAAGGCTTGCAAAGCAGCTTTAGCTTCATTACGACCCATTTTACTTAAGGTGCCCGTTAACACAAATGTCTGATCTTTTAACGGTAACTCGTCATCACTTTTACGTTCTATATCTGGCCAAGACATAATACCTTCAAGCTCTTTAACTACTTCAACATTATGCTCTTCAGCAAAAAAGTTAACGATGTTTTTTGCGACTATAACACCAACGTCAGGCACTTGTTGTAATTGCTCTGCGCTTGCAGATTTTATCGCCGCAAAATTTAAAAAGTATTGCGCTAAGTTTGCCGCCGTTGTTTCTCCTACTTCTCTAATGCCTAATGCGTAGATAAACTTTGCTAAGGTTGTTGCTCTAGCGGCGTCTAGACCTTTAATTAAATTAGTCGCAGATTTTTGCCCCATGCGCTCCATGGTACTTACATCAAGTTCGGTTAATTTAAATAAGTCTGCTGGCGTTTTAATCAAACCTTCATCGACTAACTGCTCGACCAATTTATCACCTAAACCATCAACATCTAAAGCTTTACGTGAAGCAAAATGTTTTATCGCTTCTTTGCGTTGTGCCTGACAATACAAACCGCCAGTGCATCGTAAAACCGCTTCGCCTTCGGCTTTTAATACTGCCGATTGGCATACCGGGCATTCGCTTGGAAAAACAATAACGGCTGCATTTTCAGGGCGTCGTTCAATAACCACACTAACAATTTGCGGTATAACGTCACCCGCTCTGCGAATAATTACCGTGTCGTTTATTTGAATACCTAAGCGGTCGATTTCATCTTGATTATGTAACGTGGCATTACTCACCGTAACACCGCCAACAAATATTGGCTTTAAGCGTGCAACTGGCGTTATTGCGCCGGTTCTGCCAACTTGAAAATCTACAGATTCGAGAATGGTTAATTCTTCTTGAGCTGGAAATTTATAAGCGGTAGCCCAACGTGGTGCTCGTGCTACAAAACCAAGCTTTTCTTGCAGTGCAATGTCATCTACTTTAAATACAGTACCGTCGATTTCATAACTTAAGCTTTCACGTTGCTGGAGAATATCTTGATAAAATGCCTCTACCTCTTTGGCATTTTTTAACAAGCGAACTTCAGGACACATAGGTAAACCTAACGCTTTAATTTGACATAAACGCTGGTAATGAGAGCTAGCAAGCCAGCTTTCATCAATACTTGCCACGGCATTTTCTGCTAAATCATCAGTCTTAGGCATAGCGCCAACAAAACCAATACCGTAGGCATAAAACGCTAGGTTTCGCTTAGCAGTAATTTTAGAATCTAACTGTCGTAAACTTCCTGCGGCAGCATTTCTTGGGTTAGCAAATGCTTTATCGCCCTTTTTAATCGCTTGTTTATTTAGTGCTTCAAAGCTCGCTTTAGGCATAAAAACCTCACCACGAACTTCTAACACATCAGGGAAACTCTGCCCTTGCAAACGCAATGGGATCGATTTTATGGTACGAACATTTTCGGTAATATTTTCACCAACCATGCCATCACCGCGTGTTGCCGCTTGCACAAAAACACCTTTTTCATAGCGTATACTTACTGCTAAACCATCAAGCTTTGGCTCGGCACAAATCGCAAAATCGAGCGTTGACTTAACACCACCACGAGTTAATCGATCGCCTAAACGTTTAACAAATGCCAGCCATTCTTGTTCAGAAAACACATTATCTAACGACAACATAGGCAATTGATGAGTTACTTGACTAAATGATTTTAGCGCTACGCCACCAACCTTTTGGCTAGGGGAATCAATAGTTTTTAATTCAGGGTGCTGTGTTTCTAAAGTGATTAACTCACGCATTAATCGATCATACTCTGCATCAGGTACACTGGGTTCATCAAGCACGTAATATTGGTGGTTATAGTGACTGATTAACTGACAAATTTCGGTAATTCGATTAATAACGGTTTGTTCAGACATAAGGTTTATTTACTTTGAAGGTGAGTAATTTACCGTCAACAGTGTTGATTTATGTGTTTAAACACATTGTTGACGGTAGGTTTAACGAGTTTAAGATTACAATAAACCGATTCGACTTTTGCGTTCAAATTCGCGAATTAGGCCAATATAATGTTGCTCTGTTTGTTTTGTCATTACACTGCGTTTGTGATCAAGTAATTGGCCACGAAACTCTACAGCTAACTGTTTTGCTGCATTTAACATTTGCTCAAACACTTCAAACGCATCACCAGGATTAGGTAAGGTCATAAAGAGTGTAATACCTTGGGTACTAAAATTCTCTATATCGTCTAAATTAAAGGTTCCAGGGTTCATCATATTGGCTAAGCTAAAGGTTACTTTACCATTGCCGGCATTGTCTTGATGACGATGAAAAATGTTCATCTCACCGTATTTCATGCCTAAAGTCAGTAATGATGGCAATAACGCAGCACCCGACATGGTGCGCCCTTCTGGCATAACCACTGAAAGTACGATAACTTGCGGCTCTTGCACTACAGGTGCAGCTTTTTTATTTTCATTGGTCGCTGACATGCTCGGCATATCGGTTACAGTCTCGTCTTCAAAGTTAATTTCCATTTGATTACGTTTAACAACTGGTTTACGCACACTTTGTTTGCGAGCAACTGGCTTATTAGTCAATATTTCTGGCTTTGCTTGAGTAACAGGTTGTTGATATACCGGCTCAGAATAAACGGGCTTTTTAACGATAACTTCTTCAATAGCTTCTTCAGTAATCTCGTCAGTAACGTTTTCAGTAACTTCTTCGATCTCTTGTAGGTTAGGTGACGTTTCGGGGAATAAGTCTTCTTCGTAATTTGGCGCGTCTGATAATGCTTGTTGTTTTAAATGCTCAGGCACAGCTTCGGTATTATTGAGTAACTCGCCAAAGTTATCGGTTTGAACAGGTGCTTTTTCTTCAAAACTTTGAGGAGGTATATCCAAAGGCATAGGTTCATCGCTATGAAAATCTGCGCGACCTTCAAGCTGGTGAGATTTTACTGAAGCACCATTTTTTAAAGTATTAGCACCAACAACTTTGGGTTTACTAACCCCGTCTTGATCAAAGCCCGAGCCGTCAAACCCACGGGTTTCGTGCACTATCGGTTCTGCCTTAGCTTTTAATTTATAAGGATTCTTTTGCTTTCTGATAGTCCAGTAACCATGAATGAAAATTGCTGCTATTACGATAGCACTGATAATAATTAATGTATTTCTGAAGTTATCTTCCATTACTTAACCTATTCTTATACTTCTGCCATGGCGATTGCTTCGTCAATATCAACCGCTACCATACGTGAAACACCTGGTTCAAACATGGTAACTCCGGTTAAATGTGACGCCATCTCCATAGCTATTTTATTATGGCTTATATATATAAATTGCACTGTTTGCGACATTTCTCGCACTAGATTACAAAAACGACTGACATTTGCATCATCTAAAGGTGCATCCACTTCATCAAGTAAACAAAATGGAGCTGGATTCAACCGAAAAATCGCGAACACCAATGATAATGCGGTCAGCGCTTTTTCTCCACCAGATAATAGATGAATTGTGCTATTTTTTTTCCCTGGTGGTCTAGCCATGATGGTAACCCCTGTTTCCAGTAGGTCTTCACCTGTTAGCGCTAAATATGCTTGACCACCACCAAAGACCTTAGGAAATAGCACCTGCAGGTCTTTATTAACCTGATCAAAGGTTAGTTTAAATTTATGACGACTTTCTTTATCTATTTTAGCAATAGCCGCTTCTAATGTCGTAATGGCATTATTAAGGTCTTGATCTTGTTGGTCAAGATAACTTTTACGCTCAAATTGTGTTTCATACTCTTCAATAGCAGCTAAATTTATTGCTCCTAACAGTTGAATATCTTTAGCTAACTTAATTAAGTGTGCTTGCCAAATAGATTCTTTCGCGTTTTCTGGCATTGCTTGGATCACACTTTCAATATTTTGCTTTAATTCAGCTAGAACTTCTAATGCGCTCTCTGCCCGTAATTTAAAGCCCTCACTATCGAGTTTTAAACGCGCCAGTTGTTCATTGAGATTACTAATTTTATTTTGGCTAGTCTTTTGCTGTATTTCTAGCTCAGCCAAACGTGTTTGACTATCATTCAAGGTTTTTTGATTAAATTGCAGCTTTTCATTTATCGCAGTTAAGTTATCTAACCATTGTGGTAATTGCTGCTCAAACTGTTGAATGGGTTGGCTATTATCAGTAAAAACTTTGCTATTGCTGGTTAATCTTTGAGTGAGTAAATTAACGTTTTCTTGATTTGAACGAATACTTTGTTCACGCTGTAAGCGCTGACTTTTCAGCTGCTCAACCACTAAGCTCATCTGATGCCTACTTTGGTGTAACGTTTGGCTTCGATCTTGTATAGCCTCTATGCTTTGTTGCAACAGTGTTTGTTGCTCTGAAAAGCCGTCAACATTATGTTCTGTTTCATCAAACCTTTGCGTTAACTGTTCTTGAAATTCAAGTAGTTTCTGTTTCGCGGCTACTTCTCTTTTACAAAGCGCGGCTAATTCTTCTGTTAATTTATGTTGCTGCTGCTGTTGTTGCTGTTGTGCCTGAGCGTTAAGTGAAATTGTATTTTCAATTTCATTTAACTTCACCTGATGTTCTTCAACACTTTCAACATTAACGCTTTTTTCATTGATTAGTGAAGCTAATTGCTCTGCCGTTATATTTTGTTGTTGCTCGATATCTGCTTGGCTTTGAAGTAGTTTTTCTAGTGCCTTTTGCTCAATTGCCAGTTGACGTTGCAAACTAATAAAATCATAACCTTGTTCAAGCTTTCCTTTGGTTAACCTATAATGGTGTAACCAGGTACCGTCTGGACAAATGATACTTTCATGGCTCGCCAAAGTTGATAATTTTTGTTTGGCTTCAAGGTAATTATCCGCAAGAAAAATACCATTGAAGTAACCCGTTAATACCTTAACACCATTAACTTTACTGGCTAAAGTATTTGCTTTTATCGCTACTTCTTTATGCCCAGCGCTTTGCTCAATCTTTTGATAAACAAAAGATAAATTATTTACACTTAAATTACCTTCGCCATCAGCGTCAGGTAAGGTATTTATTACGTGCCCTGCTAACCAGTGAGACAAAACAACTTCAGTGGCTTTTTCCCAGCCATTCTCAACAGTTAACTGATTTTGCAATGAAACAACATCGGCCATATTTTGCTTAGTCAGCCATAAAGCCTGTTTTTCACTCCAAGGTGACTTGTCAGATAGTTTAAGCTGTAAGTCGGCAATTTTTTCATGGTTAACGGTATATTGAGCTGAAGCGACAGCAAATTGTTGATTAAGCTGACTAGCGGTTGTTTGCAACTTAGCTTCTTTCTCGGTTAACTCACTTTGCTTATTTCTAAGCGCTGTTAAGGCAGCGAAAACGTTTTTCTTTTGTTTTTGTAACGGATGTACTTCGTTGTTATCAACTTCAGGCTGTAAGTCTATTTGCTCACGTAATTGAATTATTTGTTGCTCTACATGCTCAATAATCGTTTCTTGTTGGGTAATATTCGCGTGCAGTGTTATTTTTTGCTCTTGGCTTTCATTATGCTTTTTCTGTTGTTGTTGCCACAAGCTTTGTAAATCTTTTTGCTGTGCTTGTTGCTGTGCTAATTCTTTTTGGCAAGCAGTTAAAGCCGTTTCTATTTTTTGTAACTCCGGCTGTTGTTCATTCAATTGCGTATTACATAATTGCAGCTGCGTTTGTTCGGCCAAAATTAATTGCTGTGCATTGACCAATTGTTGTTGAGTTAACTCGTTATCATTTTGAGTTTTTTCTGATTGCTCTTTTAAGTATTTAACTTGCTGCTCTGCACGAGCTATATCTTGGGTTAGATTTAGCTTTTGTTGATGTAATGTTTGATTGTTGTCATTTGATGAATTTATTGTCGTTTTTAGTTCGATGATCAAAACATCATTCTGACTTTGCTCAGCATTTTGGCTAGCCACTGAGTTTTCGAGTGAAACTATGCGTGTTTGATGCTGTTCGCGTTGTTGATCAAACTTTTGCCAGCGTAAAACTGCTAGCTCAGCTTTATATTTACGTTCTTGTTGTTTTAGCGTACGAAAGCGTTTGGCCGCTTGTGCTTGCTGATGCAACTTATCAATTTGCACATCCAGCTCAAGTCGAATGTCATTAAGTCGTGCTAAGTTCTCGCGAGTATGACGAATTCGAGTTTCTGTTTCTTTACGGCGTTCTTTATATTTAGAAATGCCAGCCGCTTCTTCAATAAATATACGTAACTCTTGAGGTTTAGACTCTATTAAGCGTGAAATAGTACCCTGCTCAATAATAGCATAACTGCGAGGCCCTAAACCCGTGCCTAAAAATATATCGGTAATATCACGACGTCGACACTTAGTACCATTTAAAAAGTAAGTATTGACACTTTCACGGTTAACCAATCGACGCACTGAGACTTCTGTACGATCAGCCATATTACCTTGTATGCGACCTTGTGTGTTATCAAACACAAGTTCAACACTGGCTTGGCCAATGGGTTTTCTGCTAGCGGCACCATTAAAAATAACATCGGTCATGGCTTCGCCACGCAAATTTTTTGCTGAGCTTTCGCCTAAAACCCAACGCACGGCGTCAATAATATTTGATTTTCCGCAACCATTTGGCCCAACAATGGCTGTCATTTGTTGTTCAAAGGGGACTTTGGTGGGATCGACAAAGGATTTAAAACCTGCCAATTTTATATGCTTGAGTCGCATTAAATCGAAAAACCTAATCAAAGTATCTAAAGGTTAAAGCTTTATAAATCACTTAAGAAACATTCAAAAAGCATTTATAAACCAATAGAATTAATATTAAACATCAGTAACTGCCGCCACTGTAACAGAGATTGATGTATTTTGTAACATCACAATACTGTTCATATCATGATAAGGATCCTATAATCGTGCTATGAATATCAACTAGTTAGGTTAATAAAACAACAATGAACAATAATAGCAAACCTCATTTAGCAAACGGTGGAGCCGGATACTTTATCAAAGGCTTTGAATTGATCCGTACGCCGGGGATTCGTCGCTTTGTATTTATCCCTTTATCGGTAAATTTAGTGCTGTTTAGCTATGCATTTTACTATATGTTTTTACAGCTAGAAGGTTACATGTTGACCCTAGAAGATTGGCTTGGTGACTCGTTTGCTTGGCTCAGTAACTTTATTTGGCCATTAGCAATACTGTTTATTTTAGTGGTGTTTTCATTTATTTTCAGCTCTGTAGCGAATTGGTTAGCAGCCCCTTTTAACGGTTTGCTTTCAGAAAAAATTGAAGCTTTATTAACCGATAAACCATTACACGATGGTAGCGCCTTTGATGTGGTAAAAGATATTCCAAGAACACTAAGCCGTGAAGTAAGTAAACTAGGCTATTACTTACCCCGAGCTGCTGGTTTCTTTTTACTTTATTGGATTTTACCGGTTGTGGGCCAAATACTTTGGTTTCTATTTCTTGCTTGGATGATGGCCGTACAATATAAAGATTATCCCTTTGATAATCACAAAATTAGCTTTACTCGAATGCGCCAAGCATTGAAAAAACGCCAAGGGTTAAGTTACAGCTTTGGCATAACCACTGCCGTTTTCTCAATGATCCCAATAGTCAACTTAGTGGTTATGCCTGTCGCAATTTGTGGCGCTACCGCGCTGTGGGTCGATCATTACCGCGATGAATTTGTTGACCGTGCATAGTAAATCAAATAATAATCAGTACCTTAGTAACTTTTGAACAATAAGTTTACGTACTATACGAATTTTGTTGCTTGTTTGATCGTACGGTTAAAATTAAACCACCATATAAACTCGCTATTTTTAGTAAAATTTGACAGTAAATTCAGCAAAGTGCACACTCAAGATACTATTAGTACTTTACATAGCACGCTTAAGAACTGTGCTTAAAATTTAAATAACACCGAAAACTTAAAAGGAACTGGTGATGCCAGCATTGCGTTTTATGCCAAAAAGTTTAATTTTATCTCCTGCTTTACTTCTACTTATGATGAGTTTTAGCAGTAGCGCTCAGACCACGAGTACAGTTGATAAAATGATGGATAAAGTTAATATTCCTGTTATCGAGGATGCACGTGTATTTGCTAAGTTTGACGACAAAATGCCTGCGGTGATTAATTACTTTACCGCTTATTCAGAAGATAGCGTGATAGATTTTTACAATAAAAGTTACGGCGAACCTGAAGATCGCGAACGAAAGCGCGGACGTTTAACGTTGAATTATCGACAAGGGAAGCAGCAAATACGTGTTGTTATTTCACCGCAAAATAAAATGCGACAAGTTGATGTTATTGTTGATAAGCAACCTTAAGTTCTTCACTTAAATTTCTTATTGTTTTACCGATATAAAAAAACATCGCTATTTGCGATGTTTTTTTTGAGCTAAATGTTTTAGCGGTTATAACTAAAACTAACCGATAAAACAGAAACTGAACCAACTTAACCTTACCTAATACAATATAAGCCAAGCTAAATACCTTAGGCCGATTAAGCGGTTCAAACTAATTTACTTTAATAAAATAGCATCTACTGTGCCTTGGGCTAGTGGATGGTAACCAGGTCGCGCTTTTTCATAAACGGCTTGAGCCCAGGCTTTGCCTTTCGCAGATGTAGCAAGTTCTTTATACAAAGGAACAATTAATTTACGACGCCCTATCGACTCTAAATATTTGCCCATAGCCGGGTAAACAGCGTCATAACCAGAACGTAATGCCAGTAAATACCATGCATGAGCAACTTCTGCGTTTGTACTGTTAGTTAAATTAAATGCTGCATCTAAACTCTTCATACGTTCATTTGAAATGTTTAACGGTAAGTTATTTACAAAATGCAGCCATTCATGCAAGGTCCATTTTTTGGTTGGAATTTGCGCTAACTCAAGTTGGTCGTTAGTCCATTTTGAAATAATATTATCAATTTTTACAAAAGCATTTGAGCGTGGCTTAGGCGTGTAAGCAGGTAAACCTTGCTCGTAAATCCACTCATTAAGCTCGGTATCGCTAACAATGTTAGGGAATTTATGGGTTAAATTCTCTTTTAAATAAATAACAAAATTCTTTGTACCTAAACTTTGAAATGCATGATCATCAAAATATTGCATGATAAAAGTATCAAATTTATCGCGGCCAAATTTTTCCTCTAAATACACTAAAAATAACTGCCCTTTAGTATAAGGTACACCAGAGAAAGCATCATCAGGATCACGTCCTTCTAGATCAATATACAGTTGAGTATCACCTGGCGCTAACTCTGCAATTTCATAACTTAAGTTTTGTGCATCTAAAGCGCGTTCCATTAGTGCTCTGTCAGCGCCAAATACTGCTTCCATAATACGGTTTTCAACATAGCTGGTAAAACCTTCGTTTAACCAAAGATCACGCCAGCTTTCGTTCGTTACTAGGTTACCTGACCAAGAGTGAGCTAATTCATGGGCAATCAAGTTAACTAAGCTTTTATCACCAGCAACAACGGTTGGGGTAATGAATGATAAGCGAGGATTTTCCATACCACCAAAAGGAAAACTAGGCGGTAGTATTAAAAGATCATAACGGCCCCAACGATAAGCACCAAAAAGCTTTTCAGTTTCATCAATCATCACTTGCGTATCGTCAAATTCAGCCACAGCTCTATCTAAAATATAGTGCTCAGCATAAATACCTGTTTGCTTACTCATGGCTTTAAATTCTAAATCGCCCACGGCGATAGCAATTAAGTAAGCAGGAATAGCTTGTGGCATAGCAAACGAATAATCGCCATCTCGCGCTGTATCGGGTGTGTTATCAGCACTCATTACCGCCAGTAAATCATCACTGGTAGTTATGCGAGCGTTGTAGGTCATGCGCACACTTGGTGTATCTTGCACAGGTATCCAAGAGCGGGCATGAATAGCTTGGCTTTGACTAAACATAAATGGCTTGTTTTTACCGGCCGTTTGCTCAGGCGACAACCACTGTAAGCCAGAGGCTTGTGGTAGCGAGTTATAATACACTCTAATTGTTGGAGTTTTAAATGTGGTTGCTATGGTCAGTTTAGAGCCCATTACATCGTCACGCTTAGCCAGTTTGTAAGATAACTTTACCCACTGGTCATTCGAATTTTTAGCCATTACACGATGGATTTCAAGATCGCGTGTATCTAGAATTACATCAACAGCATCATCATTTAGCCAATTCAGGCTTAATTCAGCAAAACCTTTTAAAGATTTTTTATCAAAATCAACATCAAGATCCAAATAAAGATGGCTGATTTTAACTTGATCATAATTAGCATAAGTTAATGCGTCGCTAACTTCTGCGTTAGCTGATTGAAGCCATGAGAGCTGTACAATACAACTTAAAATGGCTAAAAGACGAATAGAGAATTTCATAGAATGTATCCAAAACAAAAGAGGCCTGTAGATTACAGTGAATCTACAGGCCTCTTCAAGTGCTAATTATACCAATTGATATAAACAATCGATCATTCTAAAGCGGTTTAAATATCCAGTATCTACGTTGCTTTCAATCCCAATAGCCTGCTATTGCTCGACAATATGCTCCTGCATTGCTCTAATGACCTACATCCATGTAAGAATCAATCAAGCGCCTTGCTACTGAAAATTTATCCTCGTTTAAAATTGATCGATTCATTAAATCAATTGGTATTACAGCAATTTAGCATGTTAAGCTAATTGTTTATGGTTGTTCCATACGAATAACAACTCGTCGGTTTTTACTGCGACCAATAACGGTTTCATTAGAAGCTATATGACGCTTTTCACCATAACCATTGGCTTCAATTCTACTGGCATCGATACCACTACTGACAATAAGATCACGTACTTTATTTGCACGACGTTCTGACATTTTAAGGTTGGTATTTCGACCACCGTAACTATCAGAGTAACCATCAATTAATACCAGTTCTAGCTGTGAATCTAACGTTAAATATTCAACAATCATATTCATGCGTTTTTGCGATGCTTTAGTTAACTTGTCTGAGCCAAATTGATAATTGAGCACGGTATATGAGATATCGTCAAAGCTAAAGTCTAATAAGTTACTTACACAACTGACGAACGCTTGATACGCTTTTTGAAAGCGGGCCGTTGATAAACCCACGGTGATTTTTTCGTTATCGCTATACCAGTCATTATAATAAAATGTTGGACTCATGCCTTGATCGAGCTCATTAAGCATATTCCAGGCAATTTTTTTTGGTAAACCAGGAGAAAACTGTTTATGTAGTTTCATGTCTGCAAGCATTCTACCTGCAACACCTGGTCGCCAGTTAGGGGCTTCTGAACGAACTTCAGCTAATGAATAGCTGTCTGGTAAGCGCATCATTTCCAATTCAAATTCCATATTCATTTTTCGACTTGCCGAGCTATAGAACTTGGCTTCACCATAACGAGGAATTTGATGTGACAGCGTACATTGCAGCCGAGAATCATCAGTTAATTGCCATGAAGAATTTTCGATATCTGCACTATACTGCCTTATACCGGCATTAGTCTGAGATATAAATATTGATAATGTAATTAGCGTTATAATTTTTTTCATAAAATTAATTTTCATGTCAATTAATGTGGATTTAATAGCGACATCTTTACTATCGACAAAATCAAGAATAACTTTAACAGTTTATTCATAAATACCCAAAATTAAATATCACTGTTCTCATCTTCAATGATGCCTTAAGTGATTATTTCTGCGATAATCCCCTACAATATTTATAATAACTATTACCAATGATTTTATGTCTGATAATTCTACAGCAATAAATAAAAATGCTGAAAAAACACTCTTTGCTCAACGCTTTCGAGGCTACTTCCCGGTAGTTATTGATGTAGAAACCGGAGGTTTTAATGCACAAACTGATGCTTTATTGGAAATTGCTGCAACAACATTAACGTTAGACGAAGTCAGCGGACAATTCAATTTAGATGAAACGATACATTTTAATGTTGACCCATTTGAAGGTGCAAACCTTGAACAATCTGCATTAGAATTTACCGGTATCGACCCAACGAACCCACTTCGCGGCGCGGTAGATGAAAAAAAAGCAATAACTGACATATTTAAACTTGTACGTAAAAAAATGAAAGCCGTTGGTTGCCAGCGAGCGGTTATTGTAGCGCATAACGCGGCATTTGATTTGGGCTTTCTTAATGCAGCTACCGAACGTTGCTTAATTAAACGTTCACCGTTTCACCCTTTCGTCAGCTTTGATACCACTACGTTATCGGGCTTAGCCTTAGGGCAAACAGTTTTAGCAAAAGCCTGCATCGCAGCAAATATTGATTTTAATAATAATGAAGCACATTCAGCATTATATGATACCGAAAAAACTGCAGAGCTCTTTTGTTATATTGTTAATAAATGGCAGCAACTTGGTGGTTGGCCATTAATTGACGCTGATCAAACAGAAGAAAGCACTGCAGCCCAAGAAAGCTAAGAAAAATCATTCAACCTGGCAGTTTAATCATTAAAATAAAGACTTTGCTTTTCGACGATTGTTTACTCTGAAAAGCAAATTTTTTAACGCCAAAATCATCAAACAAAATGCAAAAAGCTGTAAACCAGGTAAGTTTGTTTTTAATATGATTATCATAGCAAAAGCAAAATATCCGTAAGGCAAATACTCGTATAGCCATTCAGGAAGCTTATATTTTGTGGAAGTGTTTTTCACCTCAGGTTTTCGTCGATCTAGTCGACGATACTCAGACCGAGTAACCAAAGTAATACTGCCTGCACAATAAAGTAAAGCTGCAGAGGTAATTGTTGGCCAAGTATCATAAAAAGCAAATAAATATCCGCAGGTTAAAAAATATACGTAGGGCACGTTTTCATAAATAATTTTAGGGTAATACATTAAGCATCCTTTTTTTGATATTAGCTTACCTTATGGACTAACCAAACATCCTAGCTAAGCAAGCTTCGTTCCTTCGAGCTCTATATATTACTTTAGCTGTAATATGCGACTTATACCAATTGATATAAACAACAATATTGCATAATTTAGTAATTTTCAGGCACAAAAAAACCGCTTAAAGCGGTTTTTTTATTACTAATATAAACTTTTAAATTAAAGTTTATCAGCGTTATCTGTAAGGTAAGCTGCAACGCCTTCTGTTGTTGCTGTCATGCCTTTGTCGCCTTTGTTCCAGCCAGCTGGACATACTTCACCGTGCTCTTGGTGAAATTGTAATGCATCAACCATACGGATCATTTCATCAACGTTACGGCCAAGCGGTAAATCGTTAACTACTTGATGACGCACGCTGCCTTCTTCGTCAATTAAGAATGAAGCACGAAATGCTACGCCAGCTTCTGGATGCTCAACATCGTATGCTTGACAAATCTCATGTTTAACATCAGCAACTAAAGTGTATTGAACTTGACCAATACCACCATCGTTTACTGCAGTGTTACGCCATGCGTTATGAGAAAATTGAGAATCGATAGAAACACCAATAACTTCAACACCACGGCTTTTGAATTCTTCCATACGGTGATCAAAAGCTAATAATTCTGAGGGACATACAAAAGTAAAATCAAGTGGGTAGAAAAATACTACGGCTTTTTTACCTTTAATTGCTTCTGCAAGATTAAAGCTATCAACGATTTCACCTGAACCTAAAACTGCTGCGGCTGTAAAATCTGGTGCTGGGCGACCGACTAATACACTCATTATATTCTCCAATTTTTAAAAATAAATTTAAGTTATTTAATGTTAACTCCACCTAGTATGGTGGCGTTAAGTGATAATTCAATAGTTATTCTGAACTTTCTGCAGAACTATTTTTCGCTGCAGATTCAGTGATCAAGGTTTGTAATTCACCTTGTTGGTACATTTCCATAATAATGTCACAACCACCAACAAGTTCACCATCAACCCAAAGCTGCGGAAATGTTGGCCAATCAGCATATTTAGGTAACTCTGCACGGATATCAGGATTTTGTAAGATATCAACATAGGCGAATTTTTCACCACACGCCATCAACACTTGAGAAGCCTGTGAAGAAAAGCCACAACTTGGTAACTTTGGTGACCCCTTCATGTAAAGGAGAATTGTGTTTTCACTGATCTGTTCTTTAATGCGGTCGATTGTTTCCATAATATCCTCAAAAATTAATACTTATACCTATTTAACCCAATAATAACACGTCACTTTGTTAATGTTATTTATTCAGTTAGGTATTATTGTGCCCAATATTTAAAGTAAAACTGACCAATATAAACAGAACAATAAATACTAAAGCAAAAAACTTATATATTAAAACGTAATAGCCTTGATAAAACCTATGGTAATACCTATATATTGGGTAGACTATATGAAGCTTTAATACCTGAGTAGTTTACTAGGTTTTAGAAAAAAACAAACTACTTCTTTATATTAGCATTAGAATAATTTTTTATAATCACATACTGGAGAGTATATAATGGCTATCGAATTACCAGCACTACCATATGCAATGGATGCACTTGCACCACATATTTCACAAGAAACTTTAGAGTTTCATTATGGTAAGCACCACAACACTTATGTTGTTAAGTTAAACGGTCTTATTGAAGGTACTGATTTTGAAGGTAAGTCTTTAGAAGATATCGTTAAAACATCTTCTGCTGGTGTTTTCAATAATGCCGCACAAATTTGGAACCATACGTTCTACTGGAACAGCTTAAGCCCTAACGGCGGCGGTGAACCAACAGGCGAATTAGCAACAGCTATTAACGCTAGCTTTGGTTCATTTGCTGAATTTAAAGCAAAGTTCACTGACAGTGCAATTAATAACTTTGGTTCAAGCTGGACTTGGTTAGTTAAAAATGCTGACGGTAGCCTTGCAATCGTTAACACTTCTAACGCTGCAACACCACTTACTGATGAAGGTGTAACACCGCTTATTACTGTAGATTTATGGGAACATGCTTACTACATTGATTACCGTAACCTTCGCCCTAGCTACATGGAAGGTTTCTGGGCATTAGCGAACTGGGATTTTGCCTCAGCAAACTACGCATAATCGCTAAAGAATTTTTATTTTTAGTATCTAAAGCCAGCATAATTGCTGGCTTTTTTTTAACTCAAATAATGTCATTCAAATGGCACTAGAAAACTCTAATCAAGTACAGTTTAGCTTTCTATTAAGTTATTCATATTTTTCTTAATAATGTCAGGATTATTTACACTTTAAATACAAACATAACTTGTCTGCTTTTTAACCTCTTTAAATACATACAGTTAAATTTTTGGTAAATTTCTTGCATTTTAAAAGGGATTTTCAACATAAAACTCAAGGTAAATATAATGGATATTAACAAGAAAAGAGGTTTTCGTTATGTGCTTGTTATAGTGGCATTTGCATTTTCAATATCGCAACAAGCATCTGCAGGCTTAATTTCAGTTGTAGCCGATGTTAATGCTAGTAACTCTAACAATTTTAGTTTCTATGATGCTATTCTGGGGTCAAGTCAAGATGTAGTATTTTCCAGAAGTATTTCACAACAAAGTTCAATTTTTAGTCATTACAATAGTATATCAGGGGTAACAGCTACGCAAAACTCATCAACGCTGACTTCTGCAATATTAAATACGATTGATTTGCTTGTTGTAACAAGTAATTTCAATAACCCCTTTAATTATTCTGTTAGTGAAATGTCTTCAATTGCCGGCTTCGTTACCGGGGGCGGATCTGTTCTAATGATCAGTGAGGCAACTAACATTACAAGTTTTAACACTTTTCTCTCTGGAATTGGCAGCTCGATTAGATACACAGGTGCTCGTGTCGGCGTTCAACAAAACAACATCGGTGCAGAGACAACCTCTCTAGGTTCACTTAACCCGTTCTCAGTTGATGCATACAACACGTTAAGTGGTGGTACTGCAGTTTACAATTCTAATTCAGGCACTGTGGTAGCATTTGAGTCCTTTAGAGAGCCAACTTCAGTAACGGAACCATCTACACTTGCTATTTTTGCATTAGCAGTAATAGGATTAGTTTCCCGTCGGTTCAAGACAACATCTTAATTTAAGTTTCTATAAAACTGAAAAAACATCAATTATTATGATTGGTGTTTTTTGTTTCAGGCCTTTGAAAAGTTCGTATATGCATTAATGATTATTAACTGTGCCCTCTCCCTAAAAGCCCTTCAATAAGGCTCACTAATTTAGTTATGTAATAAACCTGAATCTGGATAAGCAGTACTTGCTCAATCCTCCCTTTTAAGCCATTACCTGCGTTAAAACGTCGATAAATAGCCCACTATTCATCAACTTTTGCCTTGGAAATGGCATAAAATGAAGCATTGATGGTGTAAATTCGTGATGTTCACCTTACTATAGCATTTACTTTACCACCTAAGCTTTTGATTCACTTGAGTATCAAGCACTCATTATCCAGAGTTCAGGTTAATAAGTATTATTGATAATTAAAAATAATTTCATAGATAAAAAAAAGACAACTGATTAGCTTATTAAGCACAGTTGTCTTATTTGATCTTAAACATTATTCTTTAAGATAATTATATTATTCAGCGAGCTCTTTTAATACTTCTTCTTTTAACTCGTACCAAAGTTTACCGGATTCAACACCGTATTTTCTCACTGCAAAAACTGACTCATCAAATTGATTCGCTTGAGCTAATTCAATTAATTTTTTATAGTAAGTTCTAGTGATTTCTCGACCTCGAGGGTGAGCAAAATATAAACTACCTAGTCGAGAATACAAGCCTCTAAAACCATTTAAAATAAGTAAGTAAATAGAGTTACCTGATGCAACTACTAGCTCTTTATTGAGTTGATAATCGAACTCAGCGAAAGCTTCACCGGTATCTTCCACATCTTCAATAGCTGATAGTAACTCAATCGTTTTTTCGGGGTTATTTTTAATCGCACCACGAACATAAATAGCACTGATATTGGTTCTTGCAGATAATAAATTTTCGACTAAATCGGGAATACCTTCTTGATCTAGCTGTGCAAGAGTTTCAAGAATATTAAGACTAGAGGTTTCCCAAAAGTTATTCACTTTTGTTGGCTTACCGTGTTTAATCGTTAACCAACCATCACGAGCTAAGCGCTGTAATACTTCTCGTAAAGTCGTTCTAGTTACACCAATCAGTTCTGATAATTCACGTTCAGCGGGTAAAATAGTACCCGGTGGAAAACCACCATTCCAAATAGATTCAACAATATATTGTTCAGCAAATCCTGCAGGACTGTGCGCTTTTATAACCATGTGGCTCCACATTGCATAATAGGTGATTTAAATTAGAACTGATTGTACCAGAACAAATCATTGACACAAGCGCAATAAAATCAACTCGCTTTTCGCTAGCATCACTTATGTTGAGAATGCGTGGCAAGTTGTGATTATTTTAATATTTATAATTAACCTTTACATGACAAATAGCATGCTTAAAGTAAATTATTTAAACTACATTTACATTAATTTGGTTTGTTGGTTTATTTAAACTTAAAAAAGCTTTACAAGGTTATCCATAACCAACCCCAAATAAGCATAAAAACATTACAGCTTTACATATAATGCTCTATTGAATTTTTTAATTTAACCCTGTTTACGCTACACGTTTTTAGGCATGCCTAAATGAAGTTGTCGATAAGCTATACTTTCAGACATGATCATTGCTGCACTTATTAAGTAAGTAAAAATCTTCTGGCTTTATATGAAGTAACTCGCCTATGGCTGATCAAAAAAGTAATTAATTGTTACTTAGGCTTTGTTTTTAATAAAACGGCTCAACATAGTAAATATCGGCTAAATAAGCCACCTAACGGAGAACATCATGGCTCAACAGAACACAACTCATCCTATTATTAATGATCTAGAAAAACGTTATACTTCTAAGCGCTATACCACCAAGCGTATTTCTCAAGAGAACCTAGACGTGGTTTTTGAAGCAATGCGCCTTTCTCCTTCATCAATTAACTCGCAACCTTGGAAATTTATTGTTATTGAATCCGATGAAGCGAAAGAACGCATGCATAATACTTTTGCTAATAAATTTCAGTTTAATCAACCACACATTAAAACAGCGTCGCACGTTATTTTATTTGCTTACAACCCTAGATATACTCGTGATGATTACGCCAAAGTGATTGATGCCGATATTAAAAATGGTCGCACACAAGCAGAGAATCGTGAGCAGGCATTTGGCGCTTATGCCTTTGTTGACATGAACACAGATGAACAAGGCAATAATGCTACATGGACAAAAGCACAAACTTACATTGCTTTAGGGAATACCATGCATGCGGCAGCTCGTTTAGGGATTGATTCAACACCAATGGAAGGTGTAGATGCCGAACTTATTGGTGAAATTTTTGAAAAAGAATTAGACGGTTATATTTGCGACGTAGCATTAGTGCTTGGCTACCACGACGATTCTGAAGACTATAATGCTAAGTTACCTAAGTCTCGCTTAGCGAAAGAGCAAATAATTCAAGTTCTATAAACGCTTTTTTATAAGATTAAACGCTAACCAATCTGCAGGTTAGCGTTTTTTTTTGGAATACCTCTCGCCCTTTTAAAACAGCACAGCTTAACAAGTTAACTGACTATGGGCTTTATAAAAGCCACATTCTATTGCTTCGCTAGTCCTGTTTTTGCTGATTTTACTCTGTGTGGCACTAAATTTATCTACCCTCTTTATAGCTTGGAAGTTTTAATGATAACAGCGCTGCGATAGCAACAAATGCACTTGATATCCATAAACAAGCCTCTAAACCATATGCTTGATAAACCAGGCCAGAGAGTACCGTACCTATTAATCTGCCCATGGCATTAGCCATATAGTAAAACCCGACATCGAGTGAAACCCCGTCTATGCCAGCATAACTGATAATTAAATAGCTATGTAAGGATGAGTTTATCGCGAAAACAGCACCAAATATCAGCAAGCCTATGATGATTGAAGCTTTAATATAAAAGTCGAAATGCAGAGCTAAAGCAATAACGAGCGGTATTAAGGTTAAGTAACTTGCCCATAAAAATGCTGCTCTACCTGACGGAGCAATATTTTGGCTACTGTCAGTAGTTTTTCCACTACGCGTTTTATTGACCGTAATAACAGGAGCAAGTGATTGTACAAGGCCATAACCAATAACCCAGCTTGCCATAAAGCCACCAACCCACCAATGATCCCAGTTAAAAGTTACCGCTAAGAATACCGGCAATGCTACTACAAACCATACATCACGAGCACCAAACAAGAACATCCTCGCAGCAGAAAGAATATTTATTGGCTGACTTTTAGAAAATATTTCTTTAAATTTAGGCTTACTTTTAGTTTTACCTAAATCTTCTTTAAGCGCGAATAAACTAAACAACCACACTACAGCTAATAGACTTGCCATTAAAATAATGGCACCTTTAAAGCCTAGTAAGGTCAACAGTAAGCCACCAAGAAAGAAGCCAACGCCTTTCAAGGCATTTTTAGATCCTGTAAGAATAGCAACCCATTGATATAGCTTACTTTCAGCGCCTGCAGGTACCAGAAGCTTAATAGAGCTTTTCGCACTCATTTTATTAAGATCTTTAGCAATGCCTGATAAAGCTTGTGCTGCCATCACATAGATAATAGTTAGCATGTCAGCTGGTACTGCTAACATGCTCAGGGCAATTATTTGCAACCCTAACCCAATATTCATGGTTTTATTTAGGCCAAGTCGTGCACCTAACCAACCACCAACAAGATTTGTAATGACACCGAAAATTTCATAAAACAAAAACAACATGGCTATGTTTAACGGGCTGTAACCTAACTGGTGAAAATACAGCACAACCAACATACGCAGAGCGCCATCAGTTAAGGTAAACGCCCAATAGTTGCCTGTGATCACCAAGTATTGTTTTACCTGTTTAGACATTGCTTGTTTAGATCCAGCCTGTTTAGACTCTACTTGCTTAATCATTATTTAAACCTTAGTGAACAATATTGAGTAATTGATCTTTTGTTGAATGAAGTATACCCAAACCATTTGAAGATACAGGATTCAGCAAGTGGCTTGGATATAAGTGCCATCTAGCATTAACCCTTATCGGCTAAACCTACCATGCGAGCTAACTCGGCGGTTCGGTTTGCATAGCCCCATTCATTGTCATACCAAACATAAAGCTTAACTTGGGTATCGTTGACTACCATGGTTGATAGCGCATCAATAATACTTGAGCGCGGATCAGTTTTGTAATCAATAGAAACTAATGGCCGCTCTTCAAACCCCATAATACCCTTGAGTTCATTGTCGGCCGCAGCTTTAAGTAATTGATTAACTTCCTCAACTGATGTTCCACGTGCTACTTCAAATACACAGTCTGTAATTGATGCATTAGCTAGAGGAACTCGAATGGCATGACCATTTAACTTACCTTGTAGCTCAGGGAAAATATGCGTTATCGCGGTTGCAGAACCCGTTGTGGTTGGAATTAAACTCACACCACAAGCACGTGCTCGGCGTAAATCTTTATGTGGAGCATCTAATATTGTTTGCGTATTAGTAATGTTATGAATCGTGGTCATAGATCCATGCTTAATACCTATTTTTTCGTGCATAACTTTCACAACTGGCGCTAGGCAATTAGTAGTACATGACGCTGCTGTGACAATAGGATGTATGGCTTTATCGTATAATCCTTCATTTACCCCCATCACAATATTTAAAACGCCTGCTTCTTTAACTGGCGCGGTAACAACAACACGCTTTACCCCTTGTTCTAAATAGGCTTGTAATAAAGCTTTGGTTTTAATTTTACCGGAAGCTTCTATTACCACGTCACACTGAGACCAATCAGTATCTTGAGTCGCTTTATTTTGCGTGCAAGGAATGGTTTTGTCATTAATAACCATCGACTCACCGTCATGCGAAGCGTTGTGATGCCAACGGCCATGTACCGAATCAAAAGTCATTAAGTGGGCGAGAGTTTCTGCATTTCCTGCGGGATCGTTAATGTGAACAATTTCAATATCGTCCCAATCAAATGCTGCTCGCATTGATAAACGTCCCATACGGCCAAAGCCGTTAATACCAATTTTAATCGTCATGTACTTATCCTTAATTTTTTTCAAAATAATTTAAAAATATGGCTTATAAATTAGCGTCGCTACCTTAAAAGCTAAATTACTCAATAAATATCTATGTGGTTTTATCATTAAAAATTTAATATTACGGTCTCAAAACCAGTTTTTTGTTCGGTTAATAAAATAGACTAAAGACAACATAACCGGCACTTCAACCAGCACACCAACAACGGTTGCTAAAGCGGCACCTGAATGCAGGCCAAACAGAGAAATAGCAACAGCAACAGCCAGTTCGAAGAAGTTTGAGGTACCAATTAAGCATGCGGGTGCAGCAATATTATGTGACAGTTTCATCCACTTTGCGGCCAAGTAAGCAATAAGGAAAATGCCGTAAGTTTGTATCATCAACGGAATGGCAATTAAGCCAATTGTTTTGGGATCATCGATAATAGTTTCAGCTTGAAAGCCAAACAATAAAACAACGGTCGCTAGCAAACCAACAACTGACCAAGGCTTTAATCGTGCTAATAAATTATTCAGTGATTGCGCATTGTTACCATTATTTAAAAACTTACGAGTAAGCACGCCTGCTATTAAAGGCAGTAGCACATAAAGTAACACCGAAATAATTAAGGTTTCCCAAGGGACTTCAATATCACTTACCCCAAGCAATAAGGCTGAAATGGGGGCAAAGGCGAATATCATAATGACGTTATTAACAGAAACTTGCACTAAGGTATAATTAGCATCACCTTTTGTTAACTGCGACCAAACAAATACCATGGCTGTACAAGGTGCTACGCCCAATAAAATCATGCCGGCAATATATTCTTGAGCAGATGCTGGTTCGACCCAATCAACAAAAAGATAATTGAAGAACAGCCAACCTAACGCTGCCATAGTAAAAGGTTTAACTAGCCAATTAATGATGATAGTTAACACTAAACCCTTAGGGTTTTTGCCAACATTTTTTATTGCTGAAAAATCAATTTGAACCATCATAGGGTAAATCATCACCCAAATGAACATTGCAACAACAATGTTAACATGGGCTATTTCAAGGTTAGCAATAACCTGAAAAACATCCGGTTGCCATAAGCCTAAAATCACGCCAAGGGTAATACTTAAAGCGACCCAAACCGATAAATAACGCTCAAAAATTCCCATCATTCAATCCTTTACATCTCTACTTACAAAAACTCGATTTATCTGGTCTGTTTTGCATATTACTTAAACGTTGAAGTTCTTGATTAATCAACAAAACATTATTTTCAGTTGTTTGCGCAATTACGGTCTTGGCCCACAACGGTAACTCGGGGTTAATGCGATAAAACACCCATTGGCCATGTTTTCGGTCAGTAATCACTTTAGATTTTTTTAATACGGCAAGGTTGCGTGATACCTTAGGTTGGCTATCTTCTTCCAGTGCTGCCATTAACTCGCAAACACAAAGTTCGCCGTGATAATGGGTTAACATCAATGTTTTTAATCGAATATCGTCAGTCAGACTTTTATAGAAGGTAATAGGAGAAAAATCGGATGGTGATTCTGCTGTATCATTACCTAGGCTTTTTGGCGAAGTATTATCTACACTATTAGATTTTGCTTCTACTAAAAGAAACATGGCTAAGCGAGTGTTTAATTCGTTTAATGTTGCTGAAAATGGGTTGTTATCAGTACGTGTTTTAGGATCAGGGAAATCCCACGAAAATTGTTTACCTGCATGAGGGTAATTTCTGCATTCGCTGTTGGCTTTATCACAAAGGGTAATCACATAATCAAATACTTGGCCTTCAAATAGCGTTATATTTTTAGACGTTAAATTTTCAGTCTGTAAACCAAACCTTTTTAAAGCTTCAATCGTACGTAAATCTATACCTTCTGGTGAAGTACCAGCACTAAACACGTCAAATTTGTCAGCAGCTTTATGCCTTAATAGTGCTTCAGCCAGTTGAGATCTTGCTGAGTTGCCAGTACAAAGAAAAAGAACTTTCTGTTTTTTTAGAGCAGTCATTAGACAACCAAACTTTACATACGAAAAACGATATATGCGAAATATTATATATACAAATTTTAACATGTAAAGGGGGTTCAGTTAAAAAAGTAAAGTTAAATGAAGCGCGTTGAAAAATAATTTAAAATAAGTGTTGAAATATTAGTTGAGAGAATACTCACACTAAACGCTAAAGCAGTACCGTAGAACTTCACTTTTAATCTCAATATCAGACAGAGTATATATAAATATCAATAAGTTGTAGTTAAGGGCTATTTAAGATAATACTCGTTCATATTCTTTTAATCTCAACGTTAGTTAATTCTAAAAGCTTACAGTTGAATAAGACATTTTTGAGCGCCACAATTAGTTTGATACAAGCTGTTATTATTTTCACTCATATTATTATCTCGTCTTATTTGACAAATTTACTCTCTCTCGCCCTATATTTCAGCTAAAGCTAAAGCCTCTCTGCCATTACACATTAAAACTGGTTAATCACACATATTTACAATAGCTAACTTTACGCTTAAACTCACAAACGCATTAAATTTATATAAAATAATTAAAAAAGCACAGTTACACTAACCCAGGCTCTTACTTTTTCAAAAGGTTCAATATGCAGCAATCATTCATGAATGCGTTTTACAAAAACTTTCTCGGCAATTCGCCAGAATGGTACAAACTCGCAATAATTTCATTTCTAGTCATTAACCCCGTATTGTTTTTCGTCGTCGACCCTTATATTGCTGGTTGGGCGTTGGTTATTGAGTTTATTTTCACTCTAGCCATGGCACTAAAATGTTACCCGTTACAACCCGGAGGTTTGTTAGCCATTGAGGCTGTTGCTATGGGTATGACAACCCCGGGGCAAGTAATGCACGAGATGATTTTAAACTTTGAAGTAATATTATTATTAATCTTCATGGTTGCCGGCATTTATTTTATGAAGAACTTGTTACTGTTTTTATTTACAAAAATAGTGACTAAAGTTCGTTCCAAAGTAATGGTTTCATTACTCTTCTGTTTTTCTGGTGCATTCTTATCAGCCTTTTTAGATGCCTTAACGGTAATCGCGGTTATCATCAGTGTTGCTATTGGCTTTTATTCTGTTTACCACAAAGTTGCTTCAGGCAAAGATGTGCTAATTGAGCATGACCACACCAGTGACAACGAATTAGCAGAATACTCTCGTAACGATTTAGAGCAGTTTCGTGGTTATTTACGTAACCTAATGATGCATGCTGGTGTTGGTACAGCTTTAGGTGGTGTTTGTACTATTGTTGGCGAGCCACAAAACTTAGTTATTGGCCAACAAGCGGGTTGGGAATTTGTTGAATTTGCCATCCGTATGTCACCCGTTACTATTCCAGTATTTTTTGCTGGTATGTTGACGTGTGTGCTGTTAGAGAAATTCAAATGGTTCGGTTACGGTGTTGCTTTACCCGAAAATGTTTACAATATCTTAAATGAGTTTGATATTGCTGAAAGTGAAAAACGTAATACCCTTGATAATGCGAAACTAGTTATTCAAGGCGTTATCGCTATTTGGTTAATTGTTGGCTTAGCATTACATTTAGCACCTGTTGGTATCATAGGTTTATCAGTAATTATTTTAGCAACTGCGTTTACTGGCGTAACAGAAGAACACCAAATTGGTCATGCTTTTGAAGAAGCGCTGCCTTTTACTGCCTTACTCGCAGTGTTTTTTGCTGTCGTAGCGGTAATTGTTGATCAAAACTTATTTACGCCTGTTATTACTTGGGTATTAACCTACGAAGGCAACATGCAGCTTGTGATGTTCTATTTAGCAAATGGCTTCTTATCAATGGTCAGTGATAACGTTTTCGTTGGTACGGTATACATAACAGAGATCACAAAAGCATTAGCTGCTGGACAGATTACTCGTGACCAATTTGACCTACTAGCTGTTGCAATTAACACAGGTACTAACTTACCAAGTGTTGCTACACCAAATGGCCAAGCCGCTTTCTTATTCTTACTAACCTCGGCTTTAGCACCATTAATTCGCTTGTCTTATGGACGTATGGTTATTATGGCTTTGCCTTATACTATTGTATTAACCATTGTTGGTTTACTTGCAATTTCTACCGGCCAACTGTCAAAATATACTGAAATATTTTATGAAAATAATATTATTCAGCATCACACTGCAGGGCCAGCGACTAAAGCACCCGGTGGCCATTAATATTTGTAAGTCAGAATAAAGAAATATGTAGCTAATAAAGCGCCCTTGTGGCGCTTTTTGTTTATTGCTAGCATGCCTTAGCATTTCTCAAACCTTAACTTTTAATCCAAGTTGGATTAACAACAACCCAGCAGTAGGAATTATTTCGTGAATTTTTTAAGCCAATTACCTTTAAACCAAAGAGCATGGCAATTACTCGCCGCTAGCGCTTTATGTTTCGAACTAATCGCATTGTATTTTCAATATTTCATGGGGCTTGAGCCTTGTATTATGTGTATTTATCAGCGCACAGCCGTATGGGGAATATTTTTAGCCGGCGTTATTGGCGCCTTAGGTTGTCAAAACCTTATCATGCGGTTCATCGCTTATGGATTGTGGGCTACAGGCGCAATTTGGGGCTTTATTATTGCTTTAGAACATGTTGACATGCAGTCATCAACTATGTCATTTCTATTTAGCTGTGAGTTTGTGCCAAACTTTCCTACTTGGGCACCTTTACACGAATGGCTACCGGCTTTATTTGAGGCAAGTGGCGATTGTGGTGATATTAAGTGGCAGTTTTTAGGTTTTACTATGCCACAAGTTATGCTGGCTATATTTGGTGTATACAGTGCGGTGTTCGCAATCGTTTTACTTGCTCGTTTATTGAAAGAGAAAATGCTTTAAGGTATACCAATTTGATTTTTTAACTTGGTAGGATAAAAAAGTGACCAATACTTAAACGCATTGGTCACTATAGCATGAGGAAAAACGCTGATGTATGCTTTAAATAATCTCAACCTACCCTATTCTATTCATACATCAAATGTTGCTATTGATTTAAACATAAGTATAAATATTCTCGTTTAGACAAAACTTGCCGCATGAGCGACATACCTCGTTTTTAAAGTAACAATAAATAACAAGTAATGCCCACTAAGCAGGCAATAATAAAGCTAAGTACCGCTCCTTCTTTTACCATGTTTTGAATTTCTATTTCACCGGTGCCATAAGCTATTGCGTTTGGCGCGGTTGCTACAGGAAGCATAAAAGCACAACTAGCACATATCGCCGCAGGCACCATTAATACTTTGGGATCATAACCTGAGGCAATCGCCGCGGCCGCTAAAATAGGCATAAGTAATGTTGCCGTTGCCGTGTTACTGGTTATTTCAGTTAAATAAGTTACCACTAAGCAAATGGTTAGAATCATAATAATTGCAGGTAAATTTGAGAATGTTACCAGCCATTGTCCTAATAAATCGCTTAAGCCTGAAGCAACAAAACCTTTCGCTAAAGCTATGCCACCAGCAAAAAGTAACAACATACCCCATGGGATAGTTTTGGCACTGTCCCAGTCTAATAATCTAGAACCTTTACCGTTTGGCACTATAAACATTAACACCACAGCAAATAATGCAATGGTACTATCGCCAGCTATTTCAACACCAAAGACTCCGCTCCAGCCACCAAAAGGCTCAGAGCGTGTTATCCATGCTAATGCTGTTAAGCCAAATACCCATAAAGTACGAGTTTCTTCGGCACGCCATGCCCCTAATGTAGGTAAATGCACTTCTTGTTCAAGCTTTACGTTTCTAGTTAGCCAAAAAGCCATAATCGGCACAGCTAAAACCACTATCGGCACGCCTACTTTCATCCATTCTAGAAATCCAAATTCAATGCCAGTTTGCTCTTCGTAAATTCCCATAAAAATAACATTAGGCGGCGTACCAATTGGTGTGCCCACACCGCCCACGTTTGCGGCATAAGCAATGCCAAGGATTAAAGCAACTTTAAGGTTTTGGTTATCAATATGTTTAAGAATAGCCAACGCTATAGGCAGCATAATTAACGTTGTTGCAGTGTTAGATATCCACATACTCAAGAATGCACTGGCGATCATAAAACCCAGCACCATACGCCTACCACTATTTACGCCAACCATTCTCACCATATAAACAGCTAAACGCTCGTGTGCACCGCTTTTTTCTATGGCTTTGGAAAGCATAAATGCCCCCATTAACAGCAGTATTACGTGGCTACCTAGGGCAGATGCAACTGTTTTATGATCAACAACACCAAAGAGTGGTAACAAGGCGAAAGGCACTAATGACGTTGCAGGAATAGGCAGCGCTTCAGTTACCCACCAAATTACTGTTAGCAACGTGATAGCTGCGGCAATAGACGCTTTGCTCTCCATGCCCAAAGATTGCAATAAAAAGTAAAAGCATATTGCTAAAATTGGGCCTAGCGGAATGAATAACTGTCGAGTTAATTTCATAATTTTATCCAATGTTATTTTTATTATTTGGTAAAAGATTTTATTTAATAAAAAGTTTTTATAGCGCTAGCAATTAACTTGTTAAGCTTCTACCAGCGAAGTTAACCATAATTATTCAAGTACTTGCTAGCGTGTTGCCACCTTGAATTATTTTTAAGTGTTGACCAGTTGTTATCGCTATTTTTCAATAACTGCATCAGTCTTTGATTACTGGTTGATGAATGCGCAATATTGGCATTATCTAATACATCAACGCACCCTGCTCGGTTATTACATAGTAATAGCATATCGCAGCCAGCATCTTGTGCAGCTTCAGCGCGCTCAACATAACCACCTGCACTTGCCGCACCTTGCATCGATAAATCATCACTAAAAATCACGCCTTTAAAGCCAAGATTTTCGCGTAGAATATCTTGCAGCCAATAACGAGAAAATCCAACAGCTTGGCTATCGACATCAGGAAAAATAACGTGTGCTGGCATTAAAGCATCAACTTTACCGCGTGCAATAAGTTGCTTAAATGGTAATAAATCTTGTTGGAAAATATCGGCTTTTGGTCGGGTATCAATCGGTAAGTCAATATGTGAGTCAGCTTTGACACTGCCATGACCAGGAAAGTGCTTTCCTGTCGCCTTCATACCCACTTGATGTAAACCATCAATAAAAGCTTCAGCTAAATCAGTAACAAAGTCAGGCTGTTGATGAAAAGAGCGATCGCCGATAACGTCACTAATATTATTAATATCTAACACGGGTGCAAAACTAATATCAATCCCTACAGCTTGTACTTCTAAAGCCATTAAAACTGCACTTTGTTTAGCCAACTCTTTCGCTAAGCTAAGGTTGTGCTCCGACATTTCCCATAGCTTTCCCATCGCGGGGATTAATGAAAAGCCGTCCCGAAAACGCTGTACTCGCCCGCCTTCATGATCTACGGCAATTAATAGAGGCTTTTTAGCTGCAATTCGAATTTGCTGACTTAAGTCAGCAATTTGTTCAGGCGAATGATAATTGCGAGTAAAGAATATTAAGCCACCCACTAATGGATGTTGGAGAATTTCTTTATCTTCTTGAGACAATGATGTGCCTTGCACATCAAGCATGACTGGACCCATAACAACACTTTAAAAAGTAAATATGTCGCTACTCTACCTAAATAAAATCAATAAACAAAGTTGGTTAGCTAAATATATCAGCTATCAAACATTGTTTTATTACTTTAGCTTGGTATTAACTTATACAAAACAAGCCTATTAAGAAAAACAACTCTGTTCATAAAAGCTATAGAGAGTGATTTACCGATATAGGTGCGCCAACACCAGCAGCTACATAAGGGATCACATTTTTGATCACATCTGATATTTGTAATTCACGTTCGAAATCACTTTTTGCAATGTCGATTAAGGCATCACTTGATGACATAGTGAAAACTACAGTACCCATAGTAAAGTGCAATCGCCAAAACATTTCTTCAGCACCAAGTGCTGGGTAAGCTTTTTGAACAGCAATAACAAAGTTATCAATTACACCTGGGTATTGAGTAGTTAAAAACCAGCGTAAAAAGCCTTGGCTATCAGTATAACCTCGCCCAAGTAACTGTAAAAAATTACTAGTGCCATTATTTTTAAACTCATTTAGTGATAATAAGGGTTCAATAAAAGCAGAGAACACTTCAATTAAACTGGGTGAATCTTGCTCGCACACTGCAATTAAAGCCAACTCTAAACGTGGAGATAGCTCATTCATGTAACGTGACATAACAGCTTTAATCAATTCTTTTTTCGAACCAAAGTGATAATTAACCGCAGCTAAGTTAACTTCAGCTTGACTGGTAATTTCACGCAGAGAAGTGCCATTAAAACCTTTATCTGCAAACAGACTCTCTGCTGCATCTAGTATTTTATTCTTCGTACTCATAAATAAATAGCGCCGTAACTCTGGTTAAATAAACAATTAATACAGGCAGTTTAAACAAGCGTTTAAAATAACGCAACTCAGAATAAAGACCTGATAAAATTAAAGGTGAATAAAGCATTAAAAATTTAAATGAAACATAATGAATTTACAAAATGTTACTCGCCCAATGATAAAATATAAGTAACAATATTGAGTGCATTAATAAAAATAAATTATTTTCATGAATTTTATTTTGTTTAGCCCGCACTTGCCCTATTTATAGTACTTGAGCCATAAAATGATTACAAAGTTTTACACAAATAACACAGTAAAAAACACCTGAAATCGCTATTATATTTTGGCGTTCTACGAAGAACTTTGTGAAACGCAAATTTCATACTTTCCCTAGTATATTTATATAACGGCTCAGCACCCCTTTCGCTGAGCTTTTTTTTGCCTAAAATTTAGCATCGGTTAAATTTAGCCCATTAAAATTGCCAAAAAAGCAATTCTGTTGCCAATATACTCATCTCAATTTACACTAGCTATGATCTTATATTAAGTTGACTAATGCGCGAAAAAATCGCTAACAAATAACAAAATGGATACTTATGAAACCAACGTTTAAATTAACCGCCGCAGCACTTATCGTTGCCACAAGTCTTAGTGCTTGCAATGGCGACAAAACAACAAATAATGACGTTAAGCCTGTCAGCAAAGCCAACACGGCATTAACGGTTCAAGATGTTGATACATTTTTAACTGCTACCGAGAAAGAGCTAGTACAACTCAATATTGAAGGTAGTCGTGCTGCCTGGATAAATTCTAACTTTATTACAGATGATACATCTGCACTTGCCGCAATTGCCGACCAAAAATCAACAGAAGCCGGTGTTAGGTTTGCCATGCAGGCCGCTAAGTTTGACACGGTTGATGTAAGCGCCGACCAACGACGTAAGCTAAATATTCTAAAGCAAAGTTTAGTAATGCCCGCGCCTCAAGATCCGGCTAAATCAGCCGAGTTAGCAAAAATTGGTGCTGAATTAAATAGCATGTATGGTAAAGGAAACTACACCACTGAATCAGGTGAAACCCTGAGTTTAGGCCAAATGACGGCTAAAATGGCAAGCTCACGTAATTACGATGAATTACTAGAAATGTGGCAAGGATGGCGCACCATTAGCCCTGACATGAAACCATTATATATACGCCAAGCAGAACTTGCTAACGAAGGTGCCCAAGGTTTAGGTTATGCAGATTTAGGCGCTATGTGGCGCTCTAACTACGATATGTCGGCAGATGAGTTTGCCAAAGAACTTGACCGTTTATGGGGACAAGTTAAACCTTTGTACGATGATTTACATTGTTATGTACGCACAGAATTAGGTAAAACTTATGGTGAAGATAAAGTGCCACAAGATCAACCAATTCCTGCGCATTTACTGGGCAATATGTGGGCACAATCTTGGGGGAATATCTACGACGTTGTTGCGCCAGAGAATGCTGATCCTGGTTACGATCTTACTAAACAATTAGCCGCCAATAATTACGATGAAATTAAAATGGTTAAAGGGGCAGAAACGTTTTTCACTTCACTTGGTTTTGAAGCTCTACCAGAAACATTTTGGCAGCGTTCTCTATTTACTAAGCCAGCAGACAGAGATGTTGTTTGTCACGCATCGGCTTGGGATTTAGATGCTAAAGACGATATACGTATAAAAATGTGTATTCAAAAAACTGGCGAAGATTTTTCTGTTATTCATCACGAATTAGGTCATAACTTTTATCAACGTGCATACCAAAACCAACCGGTTTATTATCAAAACAGTGCTAACGATGGTTTCCACGAAGCCATTGGCGACACTATAGCGCTATCGGTAACACCTAAGTACTTAAAAGAAATTGGCCTAATTGATACTATTCCAGACGAATCTAAAGACATTGGCTTACTGATGAAAATGGCGTTAGATAAAGTGGCCTTTATACCTTTTGGTTTAATGGTAGATCAATGGCGTTGGAAGGTTTACTCGGGCGAAGTAACGCCTGAAAACTATAATACTGCTTGGTGGGAGCTACGTGAAAAATACCAAGGCGTTAGAGCGCCTATTGATCGCGAATCAAATGCCTTCGATCCTGGTGCTAAGTATCATGTACCCGGCGGCGTACCTTATTCGCGCTACTTCTTAGCACATATTCAACAATTTGAATTTCATCGTGCATTATGTGAAATTTCAGGTAACACAGATCCTATTCATCGTTGTTCTATTTATAACAACAAAGATGCCGGTACTGCTTTAAACAAAGTACTTGAAATGGGCTCAAGCCAGCCATGGCAAGAAGCCTATAAAGTGCTAACAGGTAGTGAACAAATGGATGCAACCGCTATTCTTGACTATTTCGCGCCATTACAAACTTGGTTGAAAGAGAAAAACCAAGGTAAACAGTGTGGTTTTTAATCTTTAGCTAATGCGAATAAAAAGCCGTTACATCTTATGATTTAACGGCTTTTTTAAACTTAAAAAATAATGAAGACAACCTTCAACATTTTCAAAGCGAAACGAATTTATTCAAACGTATGGTGGCGCGTTACGCTAAAGCGATTAAGAAAATGGTGCATAATATAAATAGCACACAAGCTCAAAACAATGGCTACAGATACTGAAGAAAAACGGTATAGCGCACTGTATATTAAGTCTTGTCCTGGTCCTAACGATTGCCCAAATAAAATTCCAAAGGTCGTTAACACGCCAAATCCTATACCTGGTGCACCGCCCCCTAAGATATGAAAGCGAGAAAATACAAAAGACAATATCCATAAAATAACAACTGGAAATAATAAAAAATCGCTATGATTATATAAAAATAATTGCGATAAAAGCGCGGCATTACAACCTATTAATGTGCCAATAGCGCGTTGCCAACCAGCCATGCCAGCTGCCTTCCAGCATAAAGAAAACAAAATTAACACTGATGCGGCTTGCGCTGAAATAGAATCTTTTAAATCCAGCACCTGAAAAACAACAAAAGAAAGCGTAGCAACAGTCGCACAAAGTAACACTTCATGGCGAATACTCTCTTTTGCTTTAGTGGGCATTTTAGGCAGTATTCGTGCGCTAACATCAGGGAATATAGCATGCATGGTAGCGGCAATAATCACGGTGATAAAAATGGCCAGACCATTACTTAAAATAATCGGATAAATAGTGCTGTTTTGATCAATATAGCTAGAAAAATTCAATTGTATCGATAAGCTAACAACGCCTAACGCACCAAATAAAAATGCACTGCCATTGCTCATTTTATGAAATAAAAAACAAAATGCACCAAAGGTAAATAATGTCATTACTACCGGTAAATGAGAAAATAGTCCTTGAATTATCAGTACCATAAAGGCACTAAACCCCGCTGAAGCAATGAATTGTCGAATAATGCTGCGGTTTAGCGTCGGCATCATACCTAAAAGCAGCATAGGGTAAACGGTAAAAAATATACCATTAGGCCAATTCATCAGTTTACTTAAGGTAAAACCAATGGTGCAGCCTCCCGCAATTCGCAACGCTTGTCGCAAACCATTAGCATTTAACTCTGGCGCACCACTTTTAATTTGACTCATAATGCCCTTATTAATAAATGTAATGTAACCAGCTAATAAGCCTAATTTGTGCAGCGCCAAACCATTGCCCAAAACTTGATTCAGGTAATAATTGCACCGTTGCTCGCGAGCCGCTTGGCATATTTGAGATCATTTCTTCATTATCTAATAATTTAAGGTGAATTCGTTGACGTTGTGCATCGCGTACCCAACGGTTACTGGTTTCTGTGGTACTTAACATACCATTCGCACTAAGTTGGCCATCGCTAACACCGGCTTCAAAAGTCAATATTTTAGCTTCGTACACTTCGCCTGGTCGACTATCAAAAACCACTCTAGCTAAGCCGCCGGCTTTCATATTCATTAGTGACTTTTCTCTAAAATCAGCCACTAAGTCGGCCTTTTTTGCCACAATGGCCAGTAAAGGTTTACCTGCTACTGCATAAGCACCATCGAGTAATTGTAAATTAGTTACTACCCCATCGCTTAACGAACGAACTTGCGTATAAGATAAGTTTAGCTCAGCTTGAGCAAGTGTATTAGCGGCATGTCTGATTGCTAAGTTATGTTCACCTAACTCACCACGCGCTAAAACTGCTTCAACTAATTGTGCAGTTAATGCTGTTTCATTGGCTTTACTGGCCTCGAAATCAGCTCGAATAGTTTCAAGTGACTGTTCAGATATTGAGTTGTTTTTATAAAGCTTTTCCCCTCTATCTTTTAACAATTGTTGCTCATGCTGTTTAGCTTTTGCAGCGCTAACGTTCGCTTCAATCGCTTTAACATTAGTATCTAAACGTTTATTCTGAAGCTTGGCATCATCAAGCATTAACTGTGCTTGCTCAAGTGCTAAGGTATATGGGCCTTGGTCTATGTTAAATAGTACGTCGCCAGCTTTTACCCTTTGGTTATTACTAACCAACACTTTAGTTACCCGCCCGTTAATTTGTGGTGATATTTGCACTACCGGGTGATAAACCCGTGCTTGTGGTGTTACTGGCAAGTAAATATCGGCGACTAAATAATAAATAAATACGATCACAAACCCTATGAGGGAAAATCTTACATAACGTGTGAACTTTTCATCTGGTGTCATTTACTTACCTTATTTACGAGATTATTTTCAATAAAGCTTTGAGCATTATTTTCCATTTTGATTAAGCCCTGTGCCATTTCATCTAATTGAGTATCAGTAAACCCCTGATAGAGTTGGCTTTTAACTTCAGCTATTTTTTCTTTCAGTGTATGCAATATTTTGCGACCTTGCGCAGTAAAATAAATATTCTTACTGCGTTTATCATGTTCGTCAACACAACGGGTAATAAGTAACTGCGCTTCTAATTGCTTTAATGTACGAGTAAGTGAAGGCATTTCTATTCCTAGACTTTGAGCTAATTGATGCTGTGTAACGCCTTCTTTTAGCATATGAATATGTATTAAAGCTGTCCAGCGAGATTGTGTTAAACCTAGCGGCTCAACAGCAATTGTGACTACATCTCGACATAGACGATGTACACGGCCCATATTACCGCACAGTGTTAAATTAAGAGATTCATAATAAGGAACTTGTTTGGTCATAACCCCCTCCTACTACTTAGCCTGCTAACTAAAATGCAAAATTATAACATTAGTTAGCACGCTAAGTAAATTCAGGCTTAATAGCCTAAAGATTTAACCACAAACACGATGAGTATTAATTTTTGTACTAAATAATGGCGTATTTCACAGTAACCAATATGGATTTATTTCATAACCAACTGTATTTTATAAACTTTAAATTTTGGCGTTATCTTTGCTATTATTTATTACATAAACATTAATACAAAATAAAATATAAATAATGGAGTGGAACATGTCAGTAATTCTGGAAGACCGACCAATTGAACAAGTACGCGAAGAAACAATCGATCAGTTAATATTTAACTATAGTCACGGTGTTATTTCAGCAGAAGCGTTTGAACGTCGTTTAGATGACGCGATGAACAGCAATAAGCACCAAGAAATTATTGCTCTCGTTGCTGACTTAACCTTAAAAGCTGACACACAATATAATGATAATAAAGTACACCAATTTACCCCTAGCTATAGTAATGCAGAAAGTGATGAAAATTTAAGTCTGAGAAATATTTTAGGTAACCTTGAACGCAGTGGCCAATGGAATGTACCAAAAACTATCATCATACATAGTATATTAGGCGAAGCAGTACTCGACTTTACTGACGCTATTTTTCAGCATCAACATGTAACAATTAAATTAAATTGCATATTAGGCAGTAACAAAATTTACGTACCTGAAAATATTAATGTTGTTTGTAAGTCTTTTGGTGTTATTAGTGATATTGAGAATAAAGCTCCTTCAATGGCAAATAAGCAAGCGCCTGTAATTACTATTGAGGGTAATGTGGTTTTAGGATCATTAACTATTGCGGTTAAAAGAACCATTAAAGAAAAATTTATCGCCTTTGCTAATAACATGAAAGCCGCTTTTGATAATGAAAACAAGCTGTTTTAATAAGGAAGTAACCATCTAATTTTCTATAAGCAACTTAACAGCACTTTAATAAGAGTAAACGTTAAATTAAAACATAAATTAAAACATAAACTAAACCATTAACCTTTACTCTTATTTGTACAATCTTACTGTTAACCTAAAGCGGTTATAGCAAACCAAACGCTGACATTAAGCTACGTCCGCCTAATATTAAGGTAACAAAAATAACAGCTGCAGCTGCAATATTTTGCCAAACATTATTTTTATGTTCCCCTAATACCTTAGTGTTCATTATCCATAACAAAAAGATACTGACTAAGGGTAAAAGAATACCATTCGCTACCTGAGCAAACCAAATAACTGACACGGGCTTAAAACCTATACTGCTGATAACGACACCCATAATTAAAATAATCATCCAAGTCAGTTTAAAGCCAAAAGCATTCAGGTTTTTATCTAAATTCAAAATGCCACTAAGGGCGAAAGCGGCTGCTAAAGGCGCAGTAATTGCTGAAGATATACCTGCTGCGAATAAACCTAAACCAAGAAATATGCTTGCTGAATCACCAAATAAAGGTTGTAGAGCCGGCGCTATATCTGCTGCACTTTGCAAGCTTATCTGTTTACCGAAGAATGCTGAAGCAGCTGTTGAGAGTACCGCAACTGAAATTAACGCACCAAGCGGAATGGAAATAAATAGGTCTTTTCTTGCAGTTGATATATCGTCAATTGAATGCCATTTTTGACTAGCAGTAGAAGCATGTAAAAATAAGTTATAAGGGACTACGGTGGTACCAATCAGCGCGATTACAGTTAACGTTGCGCCATTGGGTAGTTCAAAAGCAGCAAAGCTCGTTATTAATTCATGCCATTTGGGTTCACTCAAAAAGAAAGTGACTAGAAAAGCAACACTCATTAAGCCAACTAAAACAATTAATGCTCGCTCAATAATCTTATAACTACCTGTACTTAATAAATAAAAAGCTATTAATCCAATAATAATAGGAAATAAGTAGTGTGCATTATTAACTTCCCAGCCTAGCTGCCCCACAACACTGACTAAACCTAAACTTGCACCTGAAATATTGCCACTTTGATAAGCGCCATTACCCACAACAATAGCACTAACTACAAGCATTAAAACCAAGGCTTTAATTACGGGTTGTTTAATCGCATGGCGAATGTTTTCGCCTAAACCTTGCTGGCTAACAATACCTAATCTTGCCGCCATCTCTTGTAAAACGATAGTCGCCACCATTGCAAATAACAAGGCCCAAACCAATGAAAGACCATAGTTAGCGCCAGCCATAGATGCAGTGATTATGGTACCTGGTCCAATAAACGCTGCTGTGACTAAAAATGCAGGCCCTATTTTTGGAAACCTCATATTTACCTACCCTTTTATTATTTTTATATTTTGACTCAATTTACAAATACCGCAAAAATAAAACGAATTTATTCACTTGTTTCTTTTATTGCTAAACAACTAAATTTCAAGAAAAAGCAATGATATTAGTATCTCACCTATCGTAAGCGTATTTACAATAGCGCTTAAATATACATTTACCCTAGTCGCATCTGGTAATTTTGATTAAACTACCACAATTAACTCATATAAGCCTATTGTTATGGAAAAACATCAAGAACTATTAATCGCTTTAAGAAAAGTAATCCGCGCGATTGATTTGCATTCTAAACACCTTAATAAAACATCTGGCTTAACCAGCCCGCAATTATTAATTATGTTAGAGCTTGATAAAGCCTCTGGTATTAACTCAAGCCAAGTAGCGAAAAACGTTAACTTAAGTGCTGCAACAGTGACTAATATTCTTGATAGGCTAGAAAACAAAAGCTTAATTTCAAGAGTACGTGACACACAAGATAAGCGTAAAGTAGGTTTATTTTTAACTAACGACGGTAAAGCATTATTATTGAGTGCGCCACAAGCACTGCAAGAACACTTTATTAATAAGTTCTCTAGCTTAGCCCAGTGGGAACAATCACAATTACTTTCTTCAATGGAACGATTGTCTGAAATGATGAATGCGGATGAAATAGATGCCGCACCACTTTTAGAATTACAAGCAATGAGCGCCAGCAGTATAATTAAAGCTGACGCCCCTAAAGGTTAACGTAGTAAATGTAAAAAGTGTAAATGCTTATGGTATTGATCAATAACATTATTGATCACTGCCGTTTTTGACCAGCCCATAATGTCGTAATCTTGCCCGCCCTCACCTAAATGCACTTCAGCTCGGTAGTAACTTTGTTCATCTTCGTCTTCATCAATTTCAACGACAAAATCGGGTTGAGAATGTTTTCGAGCAAGTACACGATAAACAAACGCTTGCTCTTCGCCATGATCAACAGTCAAGCTCAAGCCATCTTCATACGAAACTACAACACTGACTTGATTCTTCTTCAACTCTGTCGCAACAGTTTCAAACGCCGGTGCAATAATTTGATTAATAAATTTATTAACATTAGCTTTGTTCGGATAATCAACAATATTTTTTAATCTCATCTGCCAACTGTCATTGCTTTCATTCCCCGCATGGGGAACTGCTGAGATTAACTGGCTCTCTTGTTTAAATGCCTCAACCCTTAGGGCTTTAATTAAGCCAACAATGGCAAGTAGCAACACCAAAGCAAAAGGCAAAGCACTGGCAATAGTCATGGTTTGTAAGGCGTTAAGCCCACCAGCAAGCAATAGAATACCCGCCACTAAGCCGATACCAATAGCCCAATAAACGCGTTGCCATAATGGCGTGTTATTACTACCATGTGAACAAAGCATATCAACCACCATAGCGCCAGAATCACACGAGGTAACAAAAAATATAACGATCATTAACACGCTAAAAAAAGACAGTAATGTTGATATCGGGAAGTTCTCTAAGAAAACAAATAACGCCACTGATGAGTCTTTACTGACCATTTCTCCGAGCTCTGCAACACCTTGGTTATGCACCAAATCAATGGCGCTATTGCCAAAAATTGTCATCCAAAACAAGGTAAAACATGTTGGGATTAACATAACACCAATAATAAACTCTTTAATCGTTCTACCACGAGAAATTCTAGCGATAAATAAACCAACAAAAGGTGCCCAAGCTAGCCACCAGCCCCAATAAAATATTGTCCAGCCGCCGATCCAATCGGTTTTCTTATAAGCGAATAAGTTAAAGGTGTTATGCACAATATCTGCTAAGTAATCGCCAATATTTTGTAAATAAGCCTGTAATAAAAATACCGTTGGGCCTAATACAAAAATAAATATTAATAAAATAACAGCTAAAATCATGTTAGTTTCAGACAGTATTTTAATGCCTTTATCAAGCCCAGTAGTCACAGATATAACAGCAAGCCCGATAACTCCTGTCATAATGAGTATTTGATTAGTCACAGAAACATCAATGCCAAATAAATAATTAAAACCTGCATTAACTTGCGAAGCACCAAGCCCTAAAGAAGTAGCAACACCGAATACGGTACTTACAACAGCAAAAACATCGACCATATGCCCTGGCCATTGATAAATTTTATCTCCAATTAATGGATAAAGCGCAGAGCGTAACGTTAAGGGTAAACTATGACGATAACTAAAATAGGCAAGAACTAAAGCAACAATGGCGTAAATTGCCCACGCATGAAGTCCCCAATGGAAAAAAGTCATCTTCATTGCTTCTTGCACCGCAGCTACAGAGCCTTTATCTGCTGTTGGTGGCGACAAGTAATGCATTAAGGGCTCTGCTACGCCAAAAAACATCAGGCCTATGCCCATTCCGGCCGCAAATAGCATTGAAAGCCAAGTCAACATTGAGTAATCAGGCGTGGCGTGATCTGGCCCTAAACGAATGTCTCCATATCGAGAGAATCCTAAGAAAATTACAAAAAAGAATATAAATGCAACCGTAAGCACGTAAAACCAGCTGCCATTATCGATAATACTTGATTGTACAATCGTGAATAAACTTTGCGCCTGGTTAGGTAATGCTGCGGCGAATAGCAAAAGGGCAATAATAATAGCGGATGCGCTAACGAATACTTTTTTATTTAATTGACTACGAGCGGCTAGAGACAAAACCTTCCCCTTATTTTAATTTGTATTGATATTATATCTTGTTAATCAAGGTGTAAATAGCCTTCTATGTAAACAATATTGCTTTAACTTTATGAAGTAACTCAACAATAATTATGTTTTTTTGTAAACAAATGTATCTTTTGTTAACATTACGTAAGTTTAAATATAGTTAGTGTTCTAAGTATTTTAATAATTAGAGCACTAACTATATTTAACGACTTATCTATAAAAAAATACCTAGGGAATATCTATATGAAATTTAACAAACTGCACTGTGCGGTGTTAACAGCACTAGCAGCGTCAGGAAATATATACGCAGAAGAAACCAAAAACAAAGCCTCAATAGAAACTATTGAAGTAACCGCAACTAAACGTTCTGAATCAATTCAAGATGTACCTGTTACGGTTACCGCATTAACCGGTAACAGCTTAGAAACCCTTGGTGTTTCTAATTTTGACCAATATGTTGAGTTTTTGCCAAACGTTGTTTTTCAGGGCACAGGTCCAGGACAAAACGAAATTTATATTCGTGGCGCAGCAACAACTCAAACGAATATTTCTGTTTCATCAGTACAAGCTTTACAACCTTCTGTTGCCTTTTATTTAGATGAACAACCGGTTTCAATGCAAGGCCGTAACCTAGACATTTATGCAACAGATGTTGAACGTATAGAAGTACTTCCGGGGCCACAAGGCACACTTTTTGGCGCTAGCTCGCAATCAGGAACGGTACGCTTAATAACGAATAAGCCAACACATGATGGTTTTGCTGCGGGTTTTGATACTAGCACTAGTACCACTAAAGGCGGCGACATGAGTAACTCGGTTGAAGCATATTTTAATATGTCTTTAACTGACAGCCTTGCTGTACGTGTTGCTGCTTATAATGATCACCAAGGTGGTTGGATTGATAATATTCAAAATGATCCTAACAATGGTGGTTACACGGGTAGCGCTGTCGTTATTGATAGAATCTCAGCTAATTTTGCTAAATTAGCCGATCCAGCCAATACACCGGTTCAAATCCCTCAAAATGATGCGTTAGTAGAAGATGACTTCAACACGGCAGATTACTCAGGTGCACGTTTTGGTTTATCTTACATTATTAACAATGAATGGGATCTACTTGTTCAGCATACTCAACAGTCTCTAGACACTGAAGGTGTATTTGCTTACGACCCTAACCTTGAAGGTGAAACTTCAACTAACCGTTTCACGCCTGAAAACAACAATGATGATTTTGGTTTAACAACGTGGACATTAGAAGGCCGTCTTGAGCACCTTACCGTTGTTTATACTGGTGGTTATTTAGACCGTGATATCAATTCAACTATTGATTACACTGGTTACACTAACGGTGGTCAATTCTCTGCTTATTACGTTTGTAACTATGCAAGTGCGCCTGATGCACAAGAATGTTTTGACCCAACTAAGTTTTATAAAGAAGAAACAAGTAGTTCGCGTACCACCCACGAATTACGTATGAATACTTCAGCTGAAAACCGCTGGCGTGTTACGGCTGGTGTTTTTTATGACACACAAGAGCTGTCAACTGTCGGGCAATTTAAAATAGCCAATACCGAGCTTTTCCCTAACTTAGCTAGAGAATTAGCCGGTAGTGAGGGTATTAACAGTAATGGCGGTCCTTTCTCTTCTGAAGTAAGCTTTGTTAACGATGTAACACATACTATTGATCAAATCGCGCTATTTGGGCAATTAGAGTACGATATTACTGATACCGTTACTGCAAGCTTTGGTGCCCGTTGGTATCAAATTGACGACATTTATAAAGGTGCTACAACTACCGCTGATGTAAGTGGTCGATTACGTGCATTTGGTGACGGCAGTGATGAAGCGTTAACTGAGTTTTTTGGTGCTGATGAAGCCGCGGCTATTCAAGCTGCTATAGCTAGTGGTCAATTAGAAACTGATTTACTTGATAGTAGCGGTAAATTAACAGTTGATGACACTATTATCAAAGCCTCAGTTGATTGGAAAATTAATGACGATGTCATGGTATTTGCATCATATTCAGAAGGTTTTAGACCGCCGGTGACTAACCGTGTTGGTGGTGGCTCTGCTGCTAACCAAGAAGGTGCTTTTGAAGGTTTCCGTATTCCTGTTTACTCAACAACAGATAGCTTAGACAATATAGAGTTAGGATTTAAATCAACACTACTCGATCAAAGTTTACGTTTTAATGCGACAGCTTATTACTCAAAAATATCGGATCTACAAACGTCGCGTTATGACCCTACCAACATCAGCTTTTTAGTATTTACTGATAACGTAGGTGACGCTGAAATTAAAGGTATTGACGGTGACTTTAGTTGGGTAGCCACAGACAACTTAGTTATATCAGGTGCCTTTAGCTTTTTGGATACTGAGTTAACCTCAATTAATGCTCAGTTAGATGGTATTGCACCACCAGAAGGTAGTAGATTACCTTACTCAGCTAAGTTTTCAGGTAACCTACAAGCACAGTACTTCTACCCTATTAAGGGAGATATGACTGGCTATGTAAACGGTTCAATCAGTTATACTGGCGAAAGACTTGCTGGCATGGTGATGGATGCTTATATGATTGAAGATGCTACCAACTTAATTTATGGCACAGGCTCGGGCTTAAGCATCGAAAAAGAGTCTGATGTTTTTTCTGGAGTAAATTACCAAGGCAGTAATGGCCAAACATTTGCTGGTGGTCGTTATGTTCAAGACAGTTATGTTTTGGCTAACATTAGCTTTGGTGTGACAAACGACGAATGGAAGGCTGAACTTTTCATCGATAACTTAACCGATAAAAGTGCAATCTTGTATGTTGATACTCAACAATATACACCAAAAGTTGTATCTAATAGACCTCGCACCATTGGCTTTAGATTCTCTTACGACTTTTATTAAGCCGTAATATAAATCTAAAAAGTTAATATGATCGAAATAAAAACCGTTTGGTATCTGTATCAAACGGTTTTTTATTGTAAAGTATTCAAAAACCTATCAACCCTCTCATTTGCTTCGGAGCTAAGTCATTGGACAATACATCTCAACCTTCAATTGAAAGCCAATTAAAATCAATTCAGAAATTAATCCAAACGACAAAATTCGAAAATGCTATTCAACAATCTAAACAGTTACTAGCTCAAAGTGAGAATTCGCAAGATAACATTGAATTATGGTATTTAATTGCTGTAGCTCAGCGCTATGCAAAAACATTAACACTTGCACTAAACAGTATTAATGAACTACTTAACATTGACAGTAAACACAGTCGTGCAAATCAAGAAAAAGGCTTTATCTATTTAGCAATGAAAGAGCCAAAGCTAGCAAAACAATCTTTTGAGGTAGCCGTAAAGCTTAACCCAAGTTTAGTCGCCAGTTGGCAGGCTTTAATTCACCTATACCGCGACGATAAACAACAAGCAGATGTTCAAAAAGCCGCGAATCATCTAGAGGGGCTAAAGAAATTACCGCCAGCACTTCTTGCCGTTACTGAGTTTATGCACGAAGGTAAGCTCTTAAAAGCAGAGCAATTATGTCGACATTTTTTACAAAATAATCAACGCCATATTGACGGTATGTGTATGCTGGCTGAAATAGGCATAGAGCTAAAAATCTATGACGATGCTGAGTTTTTATTAGCGAGTGCACTGGAACTGCAGCCAAGCCATATTCATGCACGTTCGCTGTACCTTAATTTACTTATTCGTTTAGGAAAGTACAAAACTGCCGTACAACAAGTTGAAACCTTACTTGAAGCACAACCTGATAATTTAAGCTTTAAAATTGCTAAAGCCAGTGCGTTAACAGGCTTAGGTGAAATCGAAGCAGCGATAGAATTGTTCGAGCAAGTTGTTGCCGAAAACGATCAAGTACCGGGTTTTCATTTACAGTTAGGTCATGCATTAAAAACCAAAGGTGAAATTGATAACGCCATCTTGTCTTATCAAAAAGCTTATCAGTTAAGTCCCACTTATGGCGATGCTTATTGGAGCTTAGCCAATACTAAAACCTATCGTTTTAGCGATAATGAAATTGCGCAAATGCAGACGCAACAACACAGTGAAGATTTAGCACTTATTGATAGGATTCAACTCCACTTTGCCACAGGTAAAGCCTTTGAAGACAGAAAAGACTACGACCAAGCTTTTAATTCTTATCAAAAAGGTAATGAATTACAGCATGCACATAGTGGCTTTGATATCACCAAAATAGAACAACAAGTTGCACAGCAAATTAAATATTGTACCCGTGAGCTATTCCAGCTTCGTGGTAAATTGGGACTAAACGCGCCCGACCCTATATTTATTGTTGGTTTACCGCGTGCAGGCTCAACCTTATTAGAGCAAATATTAGCTTCGCATAGACAAGTCGATGGCACGATGGAACTACATAACATTTTAGGTTTAGCATCAAGGTTACGTGGCAGAAGTAAAAGCCAAGGGGATGAAGAAGCCCAATACCCTAAAAATTTAGCGACAATAACCCCCGATTATTTCAAACGTTTTGGCCAACAGTTTATAGATGAAACTCAGGTATTTAGAGATAAAGCGCCATTGTTTATCGACAAAATGCCAAATAACTTCTTACACATTGGTTTAATTAAACTCATATTACCTAATGCTAAAATTATAGATGCCCGGCGCTCGCCCATGGCGTGTTGTTTCAGTGGTTTTAAACAGCTATTTGCTGAAGGGCAAGATTTTAGTTATAACCTTGAAGACATTGGTCGTTATTACCAAGCTTATTTAAAACTTATGTCACATTGGGAAGATGTATTGCCCGGCTTCGTATTAACAGTAAATCATGAAGATGTTGTTAATGACCTAGAAACACAGGTAAGAAGAATGCTTAATTTTATCGGATTAGAGTTTGAGCAATCATGCGTCGATTTTCATAAAACCAAACGTAATATTAAAACGCCAAGCTCTGAACAGGTTCGACAACCTATATATAAAAGCGCGGTAGAACAATGGCGTAATTTCGAGCCGCATTTAGGCCCGTTAAAAAAGGTACTTGAGATTGACTAATGCATTAGGCTATCTATTAACTTAGTAGCCTAATAAATTTACTCTAGCTTTAGCTTAATTTTTACTGCTATTACTTGCGCTAAACGCTTAAAAAATAAAGCCTGCACCATTGTTTGTACAGGTTTTTTAGTCGCGATTTCAGCAATGGCTCTTCAAATAAGTGACTACCACATTACGATGAAACCTTAAGAACAATTTTACCTGCGTGTTGCTTTTGTAAAAAGGTTTCTTGTGCTGTGTTAATTTCTTCTAAAGGAAAAGTATGCGCAACAATCGGCTTAATTTTTCCTTGTGAAATATAATCAACCAAATTTTGAAATATATTCGGTGCAAGCACAGTACAGCCATAAAAGCTTAAGTCTTTTAAATATAATGTTCTAATATCTAATTCAACTGAAGCTCCACCAATGGCACCAGCCACTGCGTATCGACTCCCAGGCTTTAGCAATGTTAAAAATTGTGGCCATTGCTCTCCTGCAACAAGATCTATAACAACATTGATGCTGTTTTCACCTAACGCCTGAATTAGATCCATATCTCGTGATAATACTCTATTAGCCCCCAGCGCTAAAACCTGCTGTTTTTTACTGGCGCTAGTAATGGCAATAACGTATGCCCCTCGCGCTTTAGCTAACTGAATAGCAGCAGAGCCAACACCACCGGAAGCCCCCGAAATTAAGACTATATCTTGCGCGCTTACATTTGCTCGGCTTAACATATTTTCAGCCGTTGAATACGAACAAGGAAAAGATGCTAATTCTATATTCGAAAGCGAGCTATTCACCTTATAAGCATGTTTCGCTGCTACAACAGTATATTCAGCAAAACCACCATCACATTCAGAGCCGTAATACCAAGGAGACTCTAGTTCTTGGCTGTTTGCTTCACGAAGACATGGCTCAATTATAACCCGTTCGCCAATACGATTTTCGCTTACATTATTACCTACAGCGACGATAACACCACAAACATCTGCACCTTGAGTTCGAGGAAACGTTAAAGCCGTACCTGCCCATCCTGCATCTTCACTATTGCTATTGTTTTTCGAATACCATGCTGTACGAGTGTTTATATCGGTGTTATTCACTCCCGCGGCATAAACTTTGATCAGTACATCATTTGGCATTGGTGTAGGAACGGGAATGCTATTATTGTACTGAAGTACCTCAGGCCCGCCATGACCTGTAAGTTGTATTCCTGACATAGTTTTAGGGATAATACTCATGATTTACCTTCCGTTAATAATGTTAATAATGCCTTTTTAGCTGATATAACCGCTTGTTCTCCCATTGTTGGCCAAGCATTTGAAACACCCTCGTGTATTAAAAAGATAGTGTCAGCCATATCACTTCTTTGGCTCTGTTGACCAAGAAGCTCGAGTACATCCTTTTTATGCTTTACAACAGCTTGATTGATTAAAAGGTTCTCAGGAAAAGCAGAAATTGCGTTCATTGATAAACAACCATGCGGCGCAAACTTTTCCATCCAACACTCCAGTTTATCAAAAATATGCAGCACCGCTTCCACACCCGGTAATGGTGATTCATTTCGTAGAAAAGTAAGATAACGTTGATGGCGATACGCTAAAGCACCAACAATCATCGCCTCTTTTGATGGGTAATGTTTGTATAACGTTCGTAAACTAACATTACAGGCATTTTTAAGCTCAGCAACACTCGGTTCTGCAAAACCATACTGACTAAATGTGTGTTCAAGACTGATAGTAATTTGCTCTTTTAACATATAAACCCAATGGTAGAATGGATGCTCTACCCCTAGAGTAGAGCATCTATTCTACCCTGTCAATTTTGACCAATTAAAAAAGCTAAATGTATTGAAACGAATAACATTATCAAAATTAAATTAGGCTTGAGTAGAAATTCCCTTAATTCATTAACACAGACTAAAATACTTTTTTGGGATAAAAAAAACGAGCCTTAACATGGCTCGTTTATTGATTTAGAGAGTGTAGAGTTATTTAATGATGATAAATCAATAAATTAAACTTTCTCAACTCTGATTTTATAAAAAATACTATACAGCACAGGTACCGCAATCATAGTTAAAACGGTCGCAAAAGCTAAGCCTCCCATTATGGTTACTGACATATCAGCAAAAAATGGGTCAAGTATTAAAGGCATTACCCCTAAAATAGTGGTAATAGCAGCCAATGAAACCGGCCTTAAACGACTGAGACTTGCTTCAACAATAGCAACGGCCTTATCTTTACCTTCTTGAATTTGTAAGTCTATTTCTTCGAGTAATACAATGGCATTTTTAATTAACATGCCAAACAAGCTTAAAAACCCAAGTAAAGACATAAAGCCAAATGGTAAGTCTGCGATTAATAATCCGGCTACAACACCGACGACAGCCATAGGAACAATTAACCAAATAATAATAGGTTGTCTTGCTCTACCGAACAGTAACACACTGATAATAAACATTACTAAAAAGCCAAGCGGTAAACCTTGCCCTAAAGCAGCTTGTGCTTTACCTGCTGATTCAAATTCTCCACCCCATTCAAGTTTGTAACCTGTTGGCAAAGGAATCGCTTCAATTTTTGCTTGTGTACGATTAAAGGCTTCCCCTGTTGTTTCATTGAAGCCAGCTTCAGCTTTAACCGTTATAGTACGCACCCGATCTCGTCGATTTATCAGTAGTTCTTCACTTGAAAAATTCATTTTCCCACTGACTTGTTTAAAAGGTATATAAGTTCTTTGACTACTACTCCACACTAAGCTGTTTTCCAAAGCAACTAGTTGATCTGAGTTTGTATTGCTATTTCGAGCAATGATAGGATAAAGGTAATCGCCATCTTGTAATTGCCCAATTTGTAAGCCATCAGTATAGAACTTTATTGCCTGACTAAAGTCGCTTCTAGAAACCCCCGCAATACCCGCTGCGATATCATCATATTCTGGTGCTAAAACAATGCCTTTATCGCGCCAATCATCGCGAATATCCCTGATTTTTCCATCGTCAAAGTATATTGCTTTTGCTTGCTCTGCGAGCTCTCTTAAAATAGCGGGGTCTTCACCTGAAAATCTCGCCTGTATTTTGGCGCCAGCACCAGGACCGAACTGCATAATTTCAGCGTAAAAGTTAACCTTGGGGTTAGCTTGTTGTAATTTAGCTGAGATTCCTTGCGCTAACTGAGGTATATCAGCTGCATTTTCTGCACGAACTAAAAATAAACCATAACTTTCGTTAGGTAACTCAGGAGCAAATACCAGCGTAAAGCGCTCTGAACTTTCACCTATAAACGTGGCTAAAGATTCAATGCCTTGCGTGTCGAGGATTAACTGCTCAGCAGCCTTCATATGAGTTTCTGTTGCCCGAATATCTGAGTCTTGTGGTCCCCAATAGTGAATAAAAAATATTGGTGTATTCGAAGGAGGGAAAAAGCCTTGTTTAATAAATCCAAAACTCGCGTAAGCACCAATAGTAATAATAACCAAAAGAGCTAAGGTAACTCCGCGCCAATGTAATGCATTACGTAAAACCACTAAATAAGCTTTATGGAATAAAGAATGTGATTCTTCTGCACCTTCTTTATCTCCAACTTTATAAAAATACTTACCCAGTAAAGGCGTTAACGTTACGGCAAGTATCCAACTAAGCATTAAAGAAATAAGTACCACTGCAAATAATGAGAATAAGAACTCACCAGTCGCATCATCAGATAAACCAATGCCAGAAAATGCAGCAATACCGATGATAGTAGCGCCAAGCAGTGGCCACTGAGTACGCTTAACAATAAAGCTAGCAGACTCCATGGCTGACTTACCTTTCTCCATTCTCAGCATCATCCCTTCTGCGACAACAATGGCGTTATCAACCAACATACCCATAGCGATAACCATTGCCCCTAAAGAAATTCGCTCCAGTTGAAGGTTGTATAGCCACATAATTAATACTGTGCCTAAAACGGTAATGAGCAATGTTCCACCAACAACAACACCTGAACGCCAGCCCATAAATAAACACAGAGCGAGAGTTACAACCACAACGGATACTTCAAGATTCAATATAAAGCCGTCGACAGACTCATCTACAATCTTTGCTTGGTTATAGATTGTTGAAACATTAATACCTGTAGGAAGTTTTGCTAATACTTCAGCTAACTTATCATCAATTTTATGACCAACATCTACAATGTTGATATCATTTTGCGCAGAGATGGCAAGTGTAACCGCACTATCACCATTAAAACGTTTTAAACCACTTGGAATTTCCACTGGCTGTAAGGTTAAGGTGGCAATATCTTTAATTTTTATCGAGGCATTTTTACCGGGCACAACAATGGATAAGTTTTCGATTTCTTCTATTTTATTGGTTGAGCTTTCAATCGGTATTCTAATTTGTTTGTCACCAACATATAGCCTACCACCGCTAAAAGGTTTCAGGTTACTGGCGAGAACTTGCTGAAGCTCAGGAAAGGATATACCTAGCCCTGATATTTGATAGCTATCAATAGCAGCGACAATTTCTTCTTCTAAAATGCCCCCCACTTGTACTTTAGCTACACCATCGACCGTTAAAACTTCTCGACGAATTATACGAGAAAACTCTCGCATTTGATCTTCGCTAAAGTCAGGCGCCGATAAAGCATAATAAATACCGTAAACGTCACCGAAGTCGTCTATAACTACAGGTGGACTAGCCCCAAGCGGTAAATCTCGTTCAATATCTCTTAATCGCTTACGTAATTCATCCCATATTTGAGGTAACAATGGCCCGTCAATATAAGGTTGAATTTCCATAGTAATTCGAGAAAAACCCGGCTTACTCACCGATGTTAAAATATCTAACTGCCACATTTGTTGTAGAGCGATTTCAAGCTGCTCTGTAACTTCCTTCTCAACTTGTTCAGCACTTGCACCGGGATAATAGGTAAAAATAACCGCCTGCTTTATTGTAAATGCGGGATCTTCTAAACGTCCTATTTTACTCATGGCAACAATGCCACCAATAATAAAACAAATTGACATGAGCCAAATATTAATTGGTTTAGTTAAAGAATAACGTGCTATATCCATCTTAATACGTCGCCTTATATTCTCTGACTAATAACCCTTCGCGCATTTGACCTACCGCAGCAGAGACAACTTTATCACCAGCTTTAATACCAGAGGATAGCAAAGCATATTCACCGTGTAATTTAGAAACGTTTACTTTCACTTGCGTTAATTTACTGTCTTGTTCATTTAGGCGCCATACACTAAAACCAGCATCGCTATTCCCCACTAAAGCACTTAATGGCACAAGTAAGGCTCTTTCTGAGTTGTTGTTAGGCATAATATTCACAATAGCGCGCGAACCAGGATAGAAAGCGTTAGCCACCTCTCCTTTTAACGCAAAGGTTACACCGTAAGTTTGTGTTATAGGATCAGGCGTGGTTTTATGTTCAACATAGTGTATATCGTAAACATTGTCTTCTTGGCCAATTATGTGTGCAGAGGCTTTGACATCTCGATTACCAACATTAGCGGTCATAATTCGTTCAGGCACTTCGAAAGTAAAGTAGAGTTCCGACCTGTCTTGTAAATTAGCAAGCGAGTCGCCAGAACGAATTAAGCTGTCATTTTCAATATACCTAGCACCTACAACAGCATCGAACGGTGCTCTAATGGTGCAATAGCTTAAGTCTTGCTCTGCATTTTCAAGTGCTATTTTAGTGATTGAAAATTGTGACTTTGCGTCATCATAATCTCGTTGAGAAGCAACATTTTTTTCAAAAACATCTTTAATTCGTTTTAAATTTCGCTGAGCATCTTCATGTCGAATCCTACTCTCTTCTACTTTACGCTGAAAAGGTTTAGGGTCAATTTTAGCTAGAATTTGTCCTTTTTTAACTTGGCTTCCTTCAATTAAGTTTTCAAAGATTAAACGCCCTGAAACCTCAAATTTTAGATCTACGTTTTTTACTGCAGAAACAAACGCAGGAAACTCATAATTATTAGCTAAACTTGTTACTTGAGCGCTCGAAAGTTGTACTACAACAGGTGCAACTTCTTGCTTTACTTCCGTTGACTCAGAACAAGCTTGCAGTACAAAAACGGCGACAAGTATAAAAATTCGATTCACGTTAACCTCAAAATATAAATTAATTTAAAAAAAGTGAACATATCATATCACAGGTTTACACATTAACAACTAGTGTAAACCTGTTGTTTAATCTCACCACTAACGTTAGTATAGGAAAAATTATTTAGAAAGAGCATAAGTTTTGCCAAGTACGACTGAGAAAATATTAAATACTGCAATGGAATGTTTTTTTCAACATGGCTATGACACTGCAAATATATCTATGGTGAGTCGCTACGCTGGCATATCTCGTGTGACAATTCATAAACAATTTCAGTCGAAAGAATTACTCTTTAGAGCCGTTGTAGAACAACACTTTCAACAACACAATGTTTTAGTAGAAGAATACAAAAAATCAGAGACTAACTTTTGGCAAGAAACAAAAGAGCTTACTATTCAACTTTGCGAGGGCCTTTTTAATGATGTATCTAGTAGCTTAGTTAGATCAAATTTACTACATGCGGGTCAAGCATTTTGTAAAGATCTGATCCAAGAAGAAGAGATTTCCATCAAAAATAGCATTCGCTTACGCATTGAAAAAGAAATATTGGCCAATCGTTTATCGTTAAGCAAAGTCGGATTAACATCTGATGAATTAGCTAACACTCTTCATTACGCACCATTTGGCATCACAATAGCGGCATCAAACCAAAACAATATTGCTTTTGTTGATAATTTAATGGCTGTATTTAAAACCGCGACTTCAACCGATTAAAAACACTATCGATATAGAAAATAATGATAGTGTTAATATTATTCAAAACAGCTATTCATGCCATTAAATTACTAATCATTTTCATTCATCATTTTTACAAAATAAAAGTATTTCGCTACAAAAATTTATGAGTAGGTTTTTGTAACCCTGACTGTAATATTTCATGGTAAAAACATTTTCACTATAATTTCACAATCAAATTTACCTGTTTTAATACAGCAACTTAAATCTACATCTCTACATAACCATTATCTAGTTATCTATACTAATTAATTATTAGCCAGTGAGCTAAATATAGTAAATAGTGAGTTATAGTAAGAATATGTTATCGAGCTTGACCTTCTATTATTAACATCGCTATAAAATTTTACTAAACTATATTTAAGCCAATATAGCCGTTAAGCAAACAATAATAATTAACTTAATTACAATGGATATCTAATGCACGACAGAACCTCATTACCTAGCTGGCAGAATCTTCAAAATCACGCACTTGAGATGAAATCTCAACATATGAGTGAGCTATTTAAACAAAACCCAAACCGGTTTGAGCAATTCTCTATTCAACTTGCGCCTTTTCTCTTAGATTATTCAAAAAACCTTATATCGACATCTACAATGGATATGCTGTTTGATTTAGCCAAAGAATGTGATGTGGAAGCTTGGCGTGAAAAAATGTTTAGTGGTGAACGCATTAACCGCACTGAAGATCGCGCAGTATTACATACAGCGCTACGAAATCGCAGCAATAAGCCGATAATGCTTGATGGTGAAGACATTAATATCGATGTGCGAGCAGCGCTAGATAAAATGAAAACCTTTAGTGAAAAAGTTCGCCAAGGTTTATGGAGTGGTTATTCAGGTAAACGTATTACTGATGTGGTCAATATTGGCGTTGGCGGTTCAAACTTAGGCCCGCAAATGGTCACTGAAGCACTCGATCAATACAGTGATAACAGCGTAAATGTACATTATATTTCTAACGTTGATGGCACACAAATCGCTAATGTACTCAGGCCTTTAAGCCCAGAAAAAACGCTCTTTATTGTTTCAAGTAAAACCTTTACTACCACCGAAACAATGACCAACGCTAGAACCGCAATGAAGTGGTTAGTATCATCTTCTTTCGATCAATCAGCCATTGCACAGCACTTTGTCGCAGTATCTTCGAATAAAAAAAATGCCACTGAGTTTGGTATTGCACAAGAAAACATATTTGATATGTGGGATTGGGTTGGTGGTCGTTTCTCACTTTGGTCAGCTATTGGTTTACCTATTGCCATTGATTTAGGCTTTGAGCGCTTCATTGAGTTACTTGAAGGTGCACATGAGATTGATCAACATTTTTGTAATAAGCCCTTAGCAGAAAATGCACCGGTTATTTTGGCATTATTAAGTGTGTGGAACTGTACTTTTTTAGGCGCGCAATCCCAAGCAATTTTGCCATACGATCAATCTTTACATATGTTGTCAGCCTATTTACAACAGGCGGAAATGGAAAGTAACGGTAAATCTGTTTCTTGGGATGGAGACTCTATTTCATACCCTACTGTACCGTCTATTTGGGGTGAACTAGGTATTAATGGTCAGCATGCTTTTTACCAATATTTACATCAAAGTAATAATGTTGTACCTGCAGACTTTATTGGCTCTGTTGAAAGCGTTACACCGGTGCAGGGCCATCACGAAACCTTAATGGCAAACTTTTTTGCGCAAACCCAAGCTCTTATGCAAGGCGTTAACGAGACTCAAGTTAGAGCAGATTTAAAAGCTAAAGGTCGTACGCAAGACTACATTGATAAAGTGGCTCCGCATAAAGTACATAAAGGTAACCGCCCTACCAATACCATTTTAATGAAACGTATATCTCCTCATTCATTAGGCAGTTTAATCGCTATGTACGAGCATAAAATTTTTGTCCAAGGCATTATTTTACAAATATGTTCGTTCGATCAGTGGGGTGTAGAATTAGGAAAAGGTTTAGCCAATAATATTCAAGAAGAATTATCCTCGGGCAATATTAGCGCAGAACATGATAGTTCAACATCAGGCTTAATTAATTTTTATCAGAAATATACCCATTCATCAGAATAAAGGTATTTAAAGAGAAAAAGTTAATCGACCAAGCTTTTAATGTATATACCTAACCCAAAATGAAAATAGCGATTATCACCATCGCTATTTTCATTTATAATTTGCGAGTAATTGCGTATTAAATTAATACTTGTTTATCCATATACTGCTCAGCAAGCTAATGAAACAGAAAAACAAAATGACCACTTCATTAAAGTACCTTTCTCATTACTCACAAGACATACAACAGCAAGTGCGTACGCTGATTGTTGAAAACAAGCTCAAAACTTATTTACTTAATCACTTCCCTAAGCCACATAGTGTTACTACTGACAAGGCTTTACGACAATATTGTTTAACATATAAACAGCAGTATTTAAAACAATCAGCACCACTGAGCCAAGTTAAATACGATGATAAAATTCATATTATTAATAATGCTCTTGGTCTACATACTTATGTTTCGCGAGTACAAGGCAGCAAACTAAAAAGTAAAAACGAAATCAGAATTGGTAGTGTATTTAAGAAAGCACCAGAAGCATTATTGCAAATGATCCTAGTGCATGAGTTAGCTCACATTAAAGAAAAACAACACAACAAGGCTTTTTATAAGCTGTGCGAACACATGTTGCCTAATTATCATCAACTTGAGTTAATGACACGCATTTATTTAACCGAACTTGAAAACAATGGCAACATATACTCATAACGAACTTACTCATAACGAAATTACCCATAACGAAAATATCCATAACGAAAAAATGGTGTTTTAGTTCTTTACAAAGCGGCGTTTTGCCAACGCTTTTAAACACGGGCAGCACGCCCTAAACTGCAAAACTACAATAAGACTTGTTGTAAAAATTACTCTTATGGTCGATGTTGGCGTGTTAATTCATCGAAGTTTCGCCAAGTTAAGCAGCCTTTTTAAAGTGTGCATTTATTGAATTCTACTCACGTTAAATATAAATATTAAACTTTCTTAGCGCGTTATTTTAATTAAACGTGTCTCTGGCGATTATATTTCTACGGCTGATTTGTCTTACGTGCAATTAGTTTCGAGCGCGCTAATAAACGCTGAACCGATATCACAAGTGAAAAGCGTTAATATACGTTGATCTCAACTGTACATTCCTACGCATTATATTTTTGCGTCTACTCTGCCTAAGGGCGAACAATATAAGTCGTTAAACAGCGCAATAAAGTCGACACATTCAGTAAGCCTAAAAGCTACTAATGTCTTTAATAAACGCTTCTTTCGTTTGATTCAATCACAATGATTCACAAAAAATTAACATAAGGTATACTGTTTATAAGAAGGTATATTAAATACCCATAATATTTTTGATATGGTAACAAAAGCCATTAGGTTATGAATTTGCAAATAAGAAAAAAAAAATTACTTTTAACGTTATGCATCATTGTTATTTCATTGCCCTATTTCTTAATGCATGATGTTATTCCTAATAGTCATACATGGCTTGAGAAAGGACCTTTGCTTTTACTTCAAGTACTCAGTGTCGGTTTTGTTACTTTTAGTTATATAAAAATTAAAACCAAAGCACTTAAACTGTTTTGGCAATTTATTACACTCGCACTTGTATCGTCATTAGCCTCAAATTTATTATTTAGTTTTTACCTGGTAGAAAACAACCTGCTTTTACGTGAGTTATTTACTTTATTCTGCTATTTTTTTATTTTGCTTGCGATTGAAACGACCCCTCACATCACCGAAGCTAAAGTCTCTAAAAATATCAGTAGCCGGGTTGCCGCAATACTTTTCACGCTTATTTGCTTTAGTTACTTGGTTTTACTGCCCATTGAATTTGCCGCTAGTACCTCGGATAAAACAGCTTCTGCTGAATTGTTTCATTTATTAATTGCCGCCCTTATATTTATTCGATTAGCTGTAAATAGTTATCAATGTAAAAATAAGTTTTGGCGCCAAATCTATAGTGTATTAAGTATAGGCGCAGGAGCCATGCTGCTTGAACATTTTGCTCATTATATGGTTTATTGGGAACCCATATACTTCCCTTTATATCTGCATACTCTGCTCATTCTACTACCTTATTGTGCCCTAATTCTTGCTGCAACTAACTCCCTTGCATTACCAGAGCCGCCATCTGAAACAAGCCAAGCGTCTTTATCTGAGCTATATCTCATATTATTAGTTGCCTGTGCTATTTTGATGCATTTAGCCGGCATAGAGTTAAACTTGCATTACCACATTGATTCATACCTACAATCGCTATTAATTGGTATTTGGTTAACCATAGCCTTGGTGTTACTAAGCTCAATAAATTATCGAAATCATCGTTTAAATAAAAAACAACAACAACAAATTGTTTTTCAAAGTACTGTGCAGCAGTCTTTAGTAAACCTTAACCAACAACTCACTAAAAGCTTACTTAATAGCGAAGATAAAGCGATTGTTAATGTATCTAGTAATGCTATTTTAACGACGACAACTGAAGGTAAGGTATTATCTGCCAACCCGGCAGCAGTGCAATTATTTCAGTGTTTAGAGCGAGAAATTATTGGTACTCGGGTAAATGAATTTTTCTCAGCAGACGACCAAATGCATTACTTTTTTGACTTCAAAAGTAATGTTTATACCTTACAGCGCAAAGATAGCGGCATTTCAGTTGAGTGCATGGCAACACGAAAAGATAATACACAATTTCCTGTGCAAGCAGAGTTACAATGGGCAGAAAGAGAAGAGCAGCCCTTAGTCGTTATTACATTCATCAACCTCACGGCTCGTAAGCTTGCCGAACAACAAGCTTTAGATTTAAAGGATAAATTCATCGCAAACATTTCGCATGAATTTAGAACACCGTTAACCATTATTAATGGTATTTTAGATCGCTACTTAATGAAGTCACATTCTGAAGAGGAGGGACAAGAGTTAAAAGCGGCAAAAAGAAACGGCCTGCGTTTAGTTCGTATGGTTGAGCAACTTCTTGAGTTGTCTAGATTGTCTGATAATCCGCAACTTACACTTGCCACATACCGTTTACATACTCTTATGTCTATGCCCGCCGATTCATTCAGTCGCTTAGCTACACAAAAAAACTTGCATTTACACTGTGATATTCCTGAAAATATATGGCTTGATTGTGATGCACAAGCGTTTGAAAAAATTATTTTCAACTTGATTACCAATGCCATTAAATACACCCCTAGCGGAGGCAACATTCAAGTTATTGCTCATCTTAATAGCGATAACTTTACTCTCGATATTATTGATACCGGCATAGGTATTGATATTAAATCACAAGACAAAATTTTTGAACGTTTTCATAGAGCCGATGACGAAAAGAATCAAGGCGTGTTTGGTGTAGGTATTGGCTTATCATTAGTAAACGAGTTAGTAAAAGCACATAATTGGCAAATAAGCGTTGTTAGTGATTATGGTAAAGGCAGCAAGTTTTCGTTAACTATTCCATGTGCAACGCCAATTAAACAAGAAATGTCGGCGCCTGTGAGTATATCCCAAACAGAGGTAGCAGCTTTACTTGTAGAGTCTAGTACACCTATTAATAATACTCGAAAGCATAGTCAGAAAGTGGTATTGGTGATTGAAGATAACTTAGACATGCAAAGTCATATAAAACAAGTTATTGAACAACAACATCACACCTTACTCGCCGGCAGCGGAGAGTTAGGACTAACACTTGCCCAAGAATACATACCCGATGTAATTGTCTGCGATATTATGCTTACAGGCATTGACGGTTTTGCTGTGTTAAAGCAACTAAAAAGTCACGAATTAACCTCACATATACCTGTTATATTATTAACAGCTCGCTCTGATTTAGACAGTAGATTACTTGGTTTAAACCTACAAGCCGATGAATATTTAAGTAAGCCATTTAATCATCAAGAGTTGTTAACTCGCATTGGCAACTTAATTACTGGCAGAGATAAACTTCAAAAAAGTTATTTACAACATTTTAATAAAGATCTGCAAAAAAATAGGAAAGTTAATAGCTTTGAAAATGCAGCTGAGTTGGCGCAAACAAGCGAAGAAGACATTACGCTTGATCGTAAGTTTTTAGAAAAGTTAGAAGCTATCACTGCTGTAGTTTATACTGACACTGACTTAGACATCATCAAACTCTCCGCCAAAATGGCAATGAGTGAGCGCCAGCTACAACGTAAAATCAAAGCCTTAATAGGTATAACTCCTAGTAATTATATTAAAGAGTTTCGACTTAAAAGAGCAAAAGTGCTATTAAAAAATGGCTCTCAAATTGGCCGTATAGCACTTGATGTTGGCTTTTCATCACAAACTTACTTCGGCCGTTGTTTTAAAGAGATGTTTAACTGTACGCCTAAGCAATATCAACAAAGACAGAAAACAGAACCACCTTTATCAAGTTAAACCTGACTTAATTATTATCTGTTCTTTTAAGTTTTCAAAACTACTTTGCTGCATTAATTGTAGATAATCTAAAGACTTTGATTTAGGCCCACATAAGCCTAACCATGAAAGCTGTTTATTCTCATCTGTATAATTTAAAGCTTGTTCAATCATCACGCTAATTTGATCCCAAGACAAATGCAGCGGGTTTTCTCGACTAAATGGAAAGAACGAATAAGCCATATTAAAAGTTGTAATCCCATCAATATTAACCACGCTATTTAACCTACCAGATAAACGTGCAGCAAGTTCATTAGCATTATTCCCTTTTTCGTATCCAATTACCGCAAAAGTATCGCTCGACCAACGAATAACGAGATCATCATTGTTTCTACTGTAATGTAATAAGTCAGTTAAATTAATTAATTGGCTATTATTTACAGCTTCATCACTTTTCACTCTTACCATCAAAATATACAGTCTTGGCAGCATTTCTCTTTGAACAGGTAATAGATTTTGATGCATTTGGTGCATAAGCTGGCTAGTCTGCTCAATATAAATATCTAGATAGCGACGACTTTTCACCCCGGTAACTTTATCGACAATCGCCGCTTTTTCTAACTGTTTATTCGCCTGCGCTAATTCTAAGTTTTTAGAGGTGAATTTCTCAGTTTTTTCGTGCACTTGTTGTTCTAAGTAAAGTTTTTGTTGTTGCTCTACAACTAGCTTACGATTTAACATTCGAGAGTAAAGCAGTAACGCTAAAGCAACAATTGAAGTGTATAGAATATAAGCCCACCAGGTGTTCCAAGGCGCAGGTTTTACTGTTATATCCAATGAATAGCCCGGATTGCTCCAGACATTATCACTATTACCTGCAATTATTTGTAATTGAAAAATTCCTGCAGGTAAGTTTGTATAGGTAACACGGCGTGATTTTCCTGCGTCTATCCATTCCTGATCGAAGCCTAGTAATCGATATTTATATTTTGTGGATTCAGGATTAGAATAGTTAAGCCCAACATATTCAAAGGAAATTAGTCGATCGTAATACTCTAAAGTTAATTCTGATAAATTAGAAATAGATCCTTCAACGCTAATAGGTTCATTTAAGTTTAAGATATTAGTCAAATGGACTTTAGGGGCTGCCTGACTTGTATTTATTCTATTTGGATTTACCGCACTAATTCCTTTTCCTGCACCAAAATATAAGGTGTTATCCTCGCCTAATAAAACTGATGAATGGGTATATTCGAGATCGACTAAACCATGCGTTAAATCAAAATGTTTAAAGCTTTCTTCAGCTAGTGAATATCGTGATATCCCTTTACTTGTACTAAACCAAATATTATCGGAAAGATCTTGTGTAATACCGTAAACAGCCATGCTTTTCATGCCATGCTTAGCGTTTAATTGGCGAAATGTATAATTTTTAGCTTTTAAATTTTGATTGGATATTATATTCATACCAGACGCTTGCGTACCTACCCAAATATTAAGCTCTCTATCTTCAAATATAATCCATGCTAGATCACTTGATATACTATTTGGTTTGGTATCATCATGTTTAATATGAGTAAATGAGTCTTGTTCTGGGTTATATAAACTTAAACCACCTCCAAATGTAGCTAACCAAATATCTCCCCTAACATCTTCTAAAAGCTGTAAAACATGATTACTACTTGGTCCTTTTTGAGGCTCATTAATATTTAACTCAAAACGTGTAAATGAGCCATTAGAGTTAAGTCTATTTACTCCTCGGTGGAATGTTGATACCCATAAGTTACCCGCGCTATCTTTTATTATATCTGTAACGCTATTTGCAGATATTGAAGATGTTTCTTTTGCATCATGTAGATACGATTTTATAGTATTATTTTTTACATCAACTGAAAAGAGACCTGAAGAACGCGTTCCTACCCATAATGTGCCTTCATCTTCAAAAAGAGTCATCACTCGAAAGTTAGTAAAGTCGTCATTAAATGGGGCTGGTGTTATTTTATTATTATTAATTGATAACTGATAAATACCTCCGCTATAAGTACTAAAATATATAGTATCTTGATCAAATTGCGCAAAGCTTGTGATGTTATTGTTTTTCAACTCACTTGAAGTCTGAGTACTGAACTGACTGAACGTTGTCATATTAGGATCCCACCGATTTACGCCAGTGAAAGTTCCAATCCACATAATATTGTTACTATCCTCAAACAACGTAAAAACAAAATCATTACTTAAACTATGCGGATTACTTGCAGAATGCCTATATCTTTGAAAATAATCATTATTTTCATCATATATTAATAACCCTTTATCTGTTGCTATCCAAATGTTGCCTTGGCTATCTCGGTAAATTTTTTCAATCGTATTACTTAGCACAGAATTAAGATCAGACTCATCAAACATATAGTGTTGGTATGTATTTAAATTTAAGTTAAATTTTAATAAACCACTTTCTACTGTACCAATCCAAACAACACCTGCCTCATCATAAAAGAGTGAATTTATAAATTGAATAGAATTGGACTTTACATTAGGTTTAGTACTTTCTAGTGATTTTATAAAGTTGCCATTAATATCAAAAATTGAAACTCCACCGCCATTTGTTCCAACCCATATCTCTTGTTCTTTGGTTTCAATTATTGCATGAATAGTATTATGAGTGAGACTCTTGGTATTTCCCAAATCCTTCTTTATATGCTTTATTGACCATACATTGTTATTATTTGATAAAATATTTAAACCGTTCTCAGTACCAATCCAAATTTTTCCTTCACTATCATCAAACAATGCATTTACAGTATCATTAGTTAATGGTGTTACTTTAGTTTTTGTATCGAACCTAAGAAAATCTTGGCTATTTTCACGGTAAAGATTTAAGCCTCCGCCAAATGTTGCTACCCATAATTTTTCTTCTTTATCTATGATAATTCGACTAACAACATCTGAACTTAATGAGTTTGATAAGTCATTATCATGATGAAAGCTTATAAAATTATGGCCATCGAACCGAGATAACCCTTCAGAGGATCCAAACCACATAAAGCCATTTTTATCTTGAGCAATAGTACGGACAAACTTATATGACATTGGGTTGTCAACACCAAAGCCTTTAAACATCTTAATGTCTTGTGAGGCAACCAAGCAGCTAAAGCAGAGCATATAAAGAAACAAAAATATATTTTTCACAATGAGATAAGCTACCTAGTTTAAAATATGAAATGGGGAGTGATTTTGATATTGAAGCATAAAGACCACTATCTTAGCGAATAATGGTCATTTAAGTTATAGCATTATTGAGGTTCCACCCAATTATTAACGCTAATTGTCGTTACTTGATTAGTATCAAAGTTCATTTTCCAAATTAATGCATCTGATTCAAGACTCAACTTCCAAATTAATGCATCTGTTTCAAAGTCCATCTTCCAGATTAAGGCGTTTGTAGAAGCATTTGATTGAGCTGCCATATTAGGATCATTAAAACCCATTTTCCAAATTAATGCATCACCATTAAGTTGTTCTTGGTCAAGTTTCCAAATAAAGTCAGGTCCTAATCCTTCAACATAAAAATTACCATCTTGGTTAATATTTACCGGACCATAAAAATGCTCTTCATCACTTAAGTCTTTTGCAATATCTAGCGTATTATTAGCACAATTTAATGCTGCGCTCTCTATTGCATAATAAGCACTCACTAAGCCAGCACCTTGTTGAAATACACTATAACGCATACTGCCGTCTTGATTGTCTGCGCTATAAGCACTATCCATTAATTTACATTTAACTTGGTCTGGCGTTAATTCAGGGTTATCAGTTAACATTAAAGCCACAACACCTGAAACTACAGCGGCAGCTTGGGACGTTCCAGACATTTCAAAATAACGTCCACCATCATGATACTCAGGATGTTCGCTTACAATTTGTGAATCAAAAGCCATTAACCCAGAAATATGGCCGCCAGGAGCGATAATATCAGGCTTAACAAAGCCTTCAGGTGTTGGGCCAGCAGAACTAAATGTAGCGACTTTATCATCATTATAATTAAAAGCAGTATAGTTATCAGTCATTGCACCAACAGTAATGATATAAGGTACATTTCCTGGAACACCTATTGTCATTGGTGCAGAGCCTTTATTGCCGGCTGATGCAACAACAACTACGCCAGCTTGCCAAGCTTTCATTACCGCTTTGTTTAATGGATCTTCCCAGTAATTCGAACGAACAGGCCCACTAAATGACATATTTAAGATACGTAAATTTATTTGCTCTTTAACATCTAATGCCCAACTAATGCCACGTATAACGTCTGCATATGTTGCTTTACCTTCAGCATCAAAAGCCTTTATACCAACATGGGCAGCATTTGGCGCAACACCATATATTTGTCCGTAACTATCGTAATCACTATTTACTGCAATACTGGCAACATGTGTACCATGACCGCTCTCTTCAATTCCATGATTACTGACCGTATCATTTATCGCATCATATGTGCCCCACGCTTTATCTCGACCATATAAGTCAGTTGATAAACCAGATAAATGCTCAAGGCCAGTATCTAAAAAACCTATGGTTACGCCTTCACCAAAATTGCCAGTTTGATGCACATAAGTCGCATCTACTTGTTCAGTTACTACCGATTTAGGTTGCCACCTACGTTGACCATAAGTTTGTCCATTTAACTTAACTTTATGGTTGGTATTTATTGTTACCTTTTGCTTTTGTTGTAAGCTACTTAGTTGTTCATCAGTTAAATCAACAGCCACAGAGTCAATAATTTTTAACTCATGTGTAGGTATAACGCCCAATGCTTTTAAATTATCTTTTAATACAGAAAAATTTTTGGCACTGATGATATATGATTTTGATGTTTCATCGGTATTAGCTACCGATTTAAAACCTATGACCATTGCTAAGGTAAACACACCTGCAATAATTGAAAAATTTCTTATCTTATTTTGGTTCGAAGTGAACGACATTTTAATCCCCTTTGCCCGTTACATCTTATAAAGCTTTATTTAAAAACAGTAAGGTGAATAACTACATTTGTTTACAATAACTAACAACGACTGAAGTTATGTCGATATCACTCTATTTAGTCGCTTCATATAAAGCGATTTGTAAACATTATCACACCACTTAATAACTTTTAACTAGATATATCTATTTGTTTTTCATGTTAAGTAAACAAAAATATCCAGCGTATGTAAAAAGTTGGATATTTTCTTAATCATAAAACCAGCAGCGTTTGGCATTACAATAGTAGAGGTTGAATTTATATATATTTAAAGTTCATCCAGCTACATATCATGCTAAATAACACTGGTTATTTTTAAGGTTTAAAAATGTTCGCTTTAAACTTTGCTCGATATTATCAGCAACTCAAATTGCCTCTAGCAAAAACACGACTTTTTTTCACATAAAAGCGACAAATAAAAATTTAAGCCATATAAAACAGTGAACTAAAAAAACAATCAATATTAGTGCTTGTCGTAAATTTATCAAAAAAAGTCTTTTACTTGCTATTTACATTACTTTGAAAAAGCCATGCTTAATTACGATGATTGATCATCCTATGAAAAAAACAATACGTCCGATGTGGTATTTAATGACTAGATTCAGCGTAAATAAAAATAATTGGGAGTTACCTTTAGATGAGAAATAACAAAATATTAGGGTTAAGTGTTTTATCGCTTTCTATAATGGCCGCGACAAGCAACGCACAAACTTTTCAAGCAGAAGAAATACACCTTACACCTGTTAATGCAGTTAACACCTTAACAGCCGTAAATGCAGATTTTAGCCAATGGCGTGAAGATCAAAAATATCAAAACCATAACTTCACTGATCGTATAATTGTTAAATATAAAAATGGTTTCGAAGCACAAGCATTAAGTGGCTTTGCATCAGAAAAAGTATTACCAAAAGGTTTAGCGAAAAAAGCTGGTCATAGCTTAAAGCATTTAAAGAAGCTTAAAAATGGCCGCCATGTTATTTCCTTAGGTAAGCAAAAGCATATTAATGATGTAAAAGCTATGGTACTTGAGTTGAACAACCATGCAGATGTTGAGTTTGCTGAACCAGATTTAAAGCGTTACTTAATGGCGCAAAATCAGCCTTGGGGTATTGCTGACACGCAATCAGACTTGTTGTCTGATGATGATGCTGCCAACATGACAGTTTGTGTAATCGATTCAGGTTACGAACGTGCTAACCCAGATTTAAATGCTAACAATGCCTCTGGTACTAACAATTCAGGTACAGGTAACTGGTACCAAAATGGTGGCTCCCACGGAACGCATGTTGCTGGAACTATTGCAGCTGTAAATAACTCAGAAGGTGTTGTGGGTATTATGCCTAACACTAATGTTAACTTGCATATTGTTAAAGTATTTAACGCTGCAGGCTGGGGTTACACGGGTGAATTAGTTGATGCGGTTGATACTTGTGTAGATAACGGCGCCAAAGTTATTAATATGAGTTTAGGTGGTGCTGGATCAAGTAATGCTGAACGTAACTCTTTACAAGCCGCAGCTGATGCAGGTGTTTTACTCATTGCAGCGTCAGGTAACGACGGTGATGCAACATTGTCTTACCCTGCTTCTTACGATTCTGTAATGGCGGTAGGCGCACTTGACCAAGGTCGTCAACATGCAGAGTTCTCTCAGTATACCTCTCAAGTTGAAATTTCAGCTCCTGGTGAAGCAATCCTATCTACCGTTGCTGGTGATGGTCGTTTAGGTTACATCACATTAGGTTCTACAACATATGGTAATGATGAAGTTGTACCACAAACTCATTATATTCAAAGTGGTGGTAGCTTTACGGTAAGTAACGTAAATAGCTCAGCCAATGGCGTTTTAGCCGCTTGTACACTTTCAGGTAGCAGCTATAGCTGTTCAAACGTATCAGGTAACATTTGTCTAGCTGAGCGTAATGATAACCAAAAAGGGAGTAACTACCCGGAAATAAACCCTGCAAAAGCTTGTGCTGATGCTGGTGCCTCAGGGGTAATTGTTTACAGTAACAGTGCTCGTCCTGGTCTACAAAACCCATTCTTAGTTGATGCAAATACTGACGTCACTGTTCCTACAGTATCAGTAAACCGTGACTTAGGTTTACAACTTATGGGACAGCTTGGTACAAATGCTAACTTAAGCGTTGTAGGTAATCAGGATTATGCTTATTACAATGGTACATCAATGGCTACCCCTCATGTTGCGGGTGTAGCGGCAATTGTTTGGAGTAATAATCCTAGCTGTACTGCGACAGAAGTTCGTAATGCATTAAAATCTACCGCGATTGATTTAGGCACAGCTGGCCGTGACGATAAAACTGGCCACGGTTTAGTTCAAGCTAAGGCAGCATCTGACGCATTAGCAGCAAGTTGTGGTGGTACAACACCTCCTTCAACAGGTGGTAATGTATTAGCGAACGGTGTGGCTAAAACAAATTTAGCAGGCTCAACTTCACAACAATTAAGCTTTACAATGGAAGTACCCGCAGGTGCAACAGACTTAAACTTCAATATGGCTGGTGGTACTGGTGATGCTGACCTTTACGTTAAGTTTGGCTCTGCTCCTACAACATCAAGTTATGACTGTCGTCCATATAAAGGTGGTAATGCTGAATCTTGTCCAATTGCAACGGCACAAGCAGGAACATACCACGTAAAAGTTATCGGTTATTCAGCATTTTCTGGTGTTAACTTAACAGGTAGTTTTACTGAGCCTTCAACTGGTGGTGGCACAGCTACAGGTGGTAGTGCATCTGTAACAGACATTACAGTTGCACGTCGTGCTTGGACTTACTATACAATTGATATCCCAGCGGGTATGTCGACACTTGATTTTAATATGAGTGGTGGTTCAGGGGATGCTGACTTGTATATTCGTCGCGGTGCTAAACCAACAACATCAACTTATGATTGTCGCCCATATAAAAGTGGCAACACCGAGGCGTGTGCATTTACTAACCCTGTAGCTGATACATGGCATATAGGTGTTTATGGCTATTCTGCTGCAAGCGGCGTTAGCTTAGACGTAACTTATAACCCATAAGTGGGATATAACTAGAACCCAACTAGTGTAGTAATTAGGGAAAGTACTTTGTGCTTTCCCTTTTTTTTGGCTTAAATTTAAATATATAACTTTATAACAGCAAAGCTTATCTACTTCACTTTTAAGTTTATATACAAAACCTTAAATGAAATATAAATTGTTCTCTTGATATACAGTGTTCAGCATTTATAGCACCAAATTTTTCTGGGTAAAATTAAAAAGCAAGCTTGCTATATCATTAGCCTCATACCAGCTAAGATAATGAACCCGTGTTTGTAGTGCGTTATTGAATAAATACAAACGAACTAATAAACTTCATTCTTCGTGATTAACTTGCCCCACTCTAAAAAAGATTACTTCAAGGTCTCACCAAAGTGTTAATATAGTTTTATAAAGTATTAAGCTGAGCAGGTATTTAATACCCTTTCACTTTTTAAGTGTCTGTTTTGGTAAAAAAGGAAAGTAATCTAAAAGCTCGACCTCAATCCACATAAATTTATTACACACATACAACACCTTATAAAATTTCAGGAATGTACAGATGAAACAAAGCAATAAAGCTGTACTGTTATTCGATCTAGATGGAACATTGCTTGACAGCGCACCAGATCTAGCAAAAGCAGTAAACCATATGTTAGTAACACTCAATTTAAAAGAGTTCTCACAGGAAATTATTCGGGGCTGGGTAGGTAATGGTGCTAGAACTTTAGTTGAGCGTGCTTTACAGCATTCCAGTAAGCATAATGTGCTTAATAAAACATTCAGTGAAGCGGAAATAAGTAGTGCATTAGCGATATTTTTAAAGTATTACCAACACAACCTTTGTAGTGAATCTGTGTTATATAAAGGCGTCAAAGAAACACTCATTGCGTTAAAAGACAAAGGCTATCGATTAGCAATTATTACCAATAAACCCGCCGAATTTATTACACCTATTATTGCTGGGTACGATCTAACAGGGCTATTCGAATTATTAGTGGGTGGTAACAGTTTAACCGAGCGCAAACCACACCCTCTTCCATTGCTACATGCTTGCAAAGTATTAGACGTAACAATAGACCAATGCATAATGATTGGTGATTCTAAAAACGATATTATTGCAGCTAGAGCCGCCAATATGCAAAGTATAGGTTTAACTTATGGTTATAACTATGGAGAAGATATTAGCGTTTTCAAGCCTGACTGGTGTTTAGACACATTCCCTGAACTACTGCCTTTGTTACATAAAGTTTTTTGCTAACTCTTCTGGGTAATTCCTTTGACAAGCAAGTTTTACAGCAAGGTTAGTGACTTCGGTTTCAGTACATTCTAAAGTAACAGGAAAATAATGCTTTTGTACGTATTCCCCTAATTGTTCTTTGCTCACTAAACCAACATTTTGTAAGTTTTGTAAAATAGCATCTGCTGCTGCTAATGCAGAAGATGCTTTTACTATTTCAGTTCGCGCATAGTGTTTGCCATGAAACGAAACATCGGCGGCACGCAAAGTAGCATCATCTCCAGGGATTTGTTGAGCGCCGAACATAGGTTTTCCCGCAACACTTGCTTGGCTAAAATTAGTAATATAACGAGCAAGGTGCTCAATAGAGCCTAGTGTTCTGTCGTTGATTAATGTTAAAGGCCAATCTTGATCGATTTTATTAATAAAACGTTTAGCTAATAATGGCTGTGCACTTTCGTCGTTACTTGCCACAAGGCCTTTATCAAACAAAGTAATATCTTGTGTCATGCCATGTAGTTGAAAGTAACCATTTTGATATGGAGTTAATTGAGCCATACCGTTAGGTGTGCCGCGCTCGCCATAGAAAACAACTTCTGGCCATAGTCCTTCACACTGAGGCCAATGAGCTACATACGCGGCTTTAAATTCGACCATGCGTTGTCGTTTAGCTTGCAACATATCATCGATTTCACCACTTTTAAAACCGCATGCATTAATAATATAATCAAAATCATCGTTAATTTTACTGCCACTTAAATCATCGGCATAACTTACCCGCCATTTTTCATTATTAACTAATTGAGTAATATTAAGCACTTTACTATTTAGCTTGAGGTGACAACGCGGAAGTTTATCAATCGCAATTGATGCAATAGCAGCTAAACGAAATGCAGACCAACCATACTCTTGAACTAAAAGTACGGGATACTTCAACTTATCTAAGTCAACTTGTTGGGCAAATGCGACTAACCAATCTTCATTACACTTAGCTTGTTTTGGTAACTCTTTAGATTTAAGACGCTCTAAAGCATTACGATCAAATGATAAGAAATAATTTTCAGGCTCTCCTAACACTTTGTTACTGAGATCTTTGGCTATTAACTTAGCATAATGTTGACTAATTTTTTGTAAGCGTGGTAAAAGATCAGCAACTTCACCGTGATCTGTTTTTGGTAAAGCTATGACAGTAGGACGATAATTAATACTATGTGGGTAAACCTTTATAGAATCTATCGACTGTTCTAAAAGTGTTAAACACTGTTGATCTGAAATTTCACGATATAAATTACCACCAGCATGTAAATGACAAAAAGGAGGTCCGTTAACCAAACTTTGTCCTTTCTCAATTAACGTAGTATCAATACCTAACTCTGCAAAACGCAAGGCAATAGTTGAGCCTGCAACTCCACCACCAATAATGGCAATTTTTATATCGGAGTTAATCAAAGGTGATTGAGAAAATTGGCTGTTTATCATAGATAATTTAAATATAATACTTTGTTTTTCTTATTTTACTTCGCCAGACTCTATTTGCGTAGGTTTAAATAATAAAAAATACAATTTTATACATTATTAATATCTGAAAAGGATGATGTGAAACATTAGATGTAATTTTTAAGCTGTAAGTTCTAAGCTGTCAGCTTTCAGTAAAGATCTTTAATTGACTTGAAGTCAAAGCTGTAAGCTGTCAGCTATCAGTAAAAATATTTTAGTAACTTTAGTCTTTAAACTGACAGCTGACAGCTCAAAACTGATAGCTATCTTTTCGTTTTTTTCATACGTCAGAAAGCAAAAAACCCGTAGCGTTAGCTACGGGTTTCTCTAAATAGAAGCCTAGCAATGTCCTACTCTCACATAAAAGAGAAGAACACCCACACGCTCTTTACCACCGGCGCTAACACATTTAACTTCTGAGTTCGGCATGGGATCAGGTGGGGAAATGTCGCTGTATTTATTTTAAAATTTCAGATAGCAAAAAGCCCGTCACTTTCGTAACGGGCTCTTCTAAATAGAAGCCTAGCAATGTCCTACTCTCACATGGGAACTCCCACACTACCATCGGCGCTAACACGTTTCACTTCTGAGTTCGGAATGGGATCAGGTGGGGCCATGTCGCTATTGTCGCTAGACAAAAAAGGTACAATCTTGAAAGCTGTATCAATGAGACCTTGTCTCAGTGATGATAAATACGTTCTTTTGTTCTTAATCTCTTATTCACACCATTGTCATGCGTGATTCGTGTATTCCTACACTTTTGTCAAACTTCATACAACTTAAAACCACTTGGGTGTTGTATGGTTAAGCCTCACGGGTAATTAGTATTGGTTAGCTCAATGCCTCGCAGCACTTCCACACCCAACCTATCAACGTTGTAGTCTCCAACGACCCTTTAGGGAGCTTAA
>NZ_NBOE01000004.1 GCF_002104515.1 Colwellia polaris
TTAAGCTCCCTAAAGGGTCGTTGGAGACTACAACGTTGATAGGTTGGGTGTGGAAGTGCTGCGAGGCATTGAGCTAACCAATACTAATTACCCGTGAGGCTTAACCATACAACACCCAAGTGGTTTTGTAGGTAAGTTTGACTAACATTCGAAAGAATGACACGTACATAAAGAATTGAATAAAAATTTGAAAATCGTCGTTCCTTGGCATCCATGCCACCACGACATTAGTGCATCCGTGCACGTCAACGTATTTATCATCATTGAGACAAGGTCTCATTGATACGGCTTTCAAGATTGTACCCTTTTTGTCTAGCGACAATAGCGACATGGCCCCACCTGATCCCATTCCGAACTCAGAAGTGAAACGTGTTAGCGCCGATGGTAGTGTGGGAGTTCCCATGTGAGAGTAGGACATTGCTAGGCTTCTTTTCAGAATACCCAGCTTATGCTGGGTTTTCGACCCTGTGGAGGGGTTCCCGAGTGGCCAAAGGGATCAGACTGTAAATCTGACGGCTCAGCCTTCGGTGGTTCGAATCCACCTCCCTCCACCATCATTCTTAAAACCCGTAACGAAAGTTACGGGTTTTTTCGTTTATATCTATTAATCGAAAATAATTTATATTAAATCTACTGCCTACAAGCACTATCATTGCACTAAAGCCTCCTATAATGTATTCTCCACCGCTGTTTGACATTGGCTCAAACCATCAGCGAGAAGAGTACATTCTATGAGTTTTACCGATTTAGGTTTATCTGCACCAATACAAAAAGCTATTGCTGAGAAAGGCTATGATACACCGTCACCTATTCAAGCTCAGGCAATACCTGCAGTGCTTTCTGGTAAAGATGTTATGGCGGCAGCCCAAACGGGTACAGGTAAAACGGCTGGCTTTACTTTACCGATTCTTGAATTGCTATCTCGTGGAGATAAAGTTCGTGCAAACCAAGCTCGAACATTAATTATTACCCCAACGCGTGAGCTTGCAGCACAGATAGCTGAGAATGTAGAAATGTATGGTAAACACTTACCATTAAAATCAGCTGTAGTTTTTGGTGGCGTTAAGATCAACCCTCAGATGCAAAAGCTACGTGAAGGTGTCGATATATTAGTTGCCACGCCAGGTAGATTGCTAGATTTATATAATCAAAATGCTATACGCTTTAATCAACTTGAAATACTAGTACTCGATGAAGCTGACAGAATGTTAGATATGGGTTTTCTTCGAGATATTAAGAAAATCTTGTCATTGTTACCTAAAGTTCGTCAAACCTTGCTTTTCTCTGCGACATTCTCACCAGATATTCGTGAACTTGCTAAACGTATGGTCAATGACCCTGTAGAGATTTCAATTAGCCCAGAAACTACCACGGCTGAACGAGTTGAGCAATCGATCTACTCAGTTGATAAAAACAGAAAATCAGCGTTGTTAACACATTTAATTTTAGAAAATGACTGGCAACAAGTTATCGTGTTTATGAAAACTAAGCATGGCGCAAACAAACTTACTAAACAATTAGACGCTGCAGGTATTCCTGCTGCTGCTATTCATGGTAATAAAAGCCAAGGTGCAAGAACCAAAGCATTAGCACAATTTAAAGAAGGTAAGATCAGTGTGCTAGTTGCTACTGATATCGCCGCACGTGGTATTGATATTGACCAACTACCGCAAGTGGTTAACTATGAATTACCTAATGTTCCTGAAGATTATGTTCATAGAATTGGTAGAACGGGCCGAGCAGGCTCAAGTGGTCATGCTGTATCCTTAGTGTGTGCTGATGAAATAGATTTACTTAATGACGTTGAACATGTGATACAAGCGCATATTCCAAGAGAGATTGTTGCTGGTTTTGAACCCGTACATGCGCTACCCGAGTCACGTAAATTAAGAGCATTAAAGCCTAAAAAGCCAAGAAAATTTAAATCTGAAAGCTTAGATCATAAAGATGGACAACGCTCAGGTGGAAATGCTCGAGGCAATAAACCTACTGGAAAAAATAGACGTCATATAGGAAATAGCTCTGCAAGTAACCCTTACGGTAATAGCGAGCAAAAAAGTGGCGGTAGAAGAAGAATAAATCCTAACCCAAGCAAGTAGAACTCTTTAATACCAATTGACTTAATGAATCGTTCAATTTTAAACCGCTTTAAAATGATCGATTGTTTATATCAATTGGTATAACTATGGCTAAATAAAATTTAGCCATAGTGCTAATCAATAATTATTTCTGAGCTAATAATTTATCCAAGTTGTTAGCAAAAGCTTGTCGATCACTTTGACTGATCGGCGGTGCACCACCTGTTTCAATACCACTAGAACGTAATGTATCCATAAAATCACGCATGTTAAGGCGTTGGCGAATATTACTTTCAGTGTATAGCTCACCTCTAGGGTTTAAAGCTAAACAGCCTTTCTCAACCACTTCTGCTGCTAATGGGATATCAGCGGTTATCACTAAATCATTGGCTTGAGCGCGTTTTACTATTTCATCGTCAGCAACATCAAAACCCGCGGTAACCTGAACAAAGCTAATAACCTTTGATGGTGGGACTTTTAAGTAATGATTTGCTAATAAAGTCGTGGTTGTTTGTGTTCGTTCTGCAGCCCTAAATAGTATCTCCTTAATAACAACAGGACAGGCATCAGCATCAACCCATATTTTCATGGTTTACCTTTAAATTATAAATGATTTAACTAGTGGTAATGTAACGCTAAATGTCGTGTAATGTAAGTACTGCTAGCGTTAATCAACCAAACTCAATTTACTTTATTAGGAATAATCATGAACCAACCACAACGCGATATTACCTTAAGATTTTTAGCTGAACCGCAAGATGTTAACTTCGGTGGTAAAGTTCATGGTGGTGCGGTAATGAAATGGATAGATTTAGCTGCATACGCCTGTGCCGCAGGATGGAGTGGTCGATATTGTGTTACCGCGTACGCTGGTGGTATTCGATTCATAGCACCTATTCATGTTGGTAGTTTAGTTGAAGTAGAAGCTAAGGTAATTTACACCGGAAACTCTTCTATGCATATCGCATTAGAAGTTAATGCTTGCGATCCTAAATCATTAAATCGTCGTTTAACAACCCACTGTATTGTGATCATGGTTGCTGTAGATCAAAACGGTCAGTCTGAACAAATTCCTAAATGGATACCAAAAACAGATGAAGATAAAAAGCAGCATGAAAGTGCGAAAAAATTAATGGAAATGCGTAAACAAATCGGCGAAGAGATGCAAATTTTTGTAGAATAGCGCTATTAATAAAGTTGGGCAGGATTACTCGTGTTAGAAGCAGATAAAATTAAACAAATATTGCAAATGGATGATGCACAGCGTGCAGCTTATTTCATCAATGAAACTGTCAGTCAAAATACTCTTTGGATATTAACCGATGAGCATGGCTGTGTAATGCTAAACACCGAAGATGAAGACTGCGTGCCTGTATGGCCGAACCAAGAGTTTGCAAAAGCTTGGGCAACTGATGAATGGCAAGCCTGTCAACCTGAAGCTATTTCTTTAAATAAATGGTTTAGTCGTTGGACGCATGGCTTAGCTGATGATGAGTTAGCAATAGTGGTATTTCCAAGCCAAGAAGAGCAAGGTTTAGTTTTTTATCCCGATGAACTAGAACATGAACTTAAACAAAAGCAACAAGCGATTAAGAAGCGATAGACAGGCATGAGTTTTTCATCACTAGCATTAGATAAATCATTAACTGACGCTGTAAAAGCCTTAGGTTATGAGCAGCCAACTCCAATACAGCAACAAGCTATTCCCGCTATTCTAGCCAATAAAGATATCATGGCAGGTGCGCAAACGGGTACAGGTAAAACGGCTGCTTTTGCATTACCTATTCTTCAACGTTTGGGCGAAAATATTCCAGCTCAAAGGCCGATAAGAGCATTAGTGTTAACGCCAACACGTGAACTTGCTCAGCAAGTGTATAAAAGCTTTGTCAGTTATGCTGAAAATACTGATCTTAATATTGCTGTAGCTTATGGCGGAGTTAGTATTAAACCGCAAATTGAAGCAATAGAAAAAGGTGCAGACGTTTTAATCGCCACACCGGGTCGATTGTTAGACCATATTATTAATGGCAGTGTGTTATTAATTCACCTTGAAACCATCGTATTTGATGAAGCTGATCGCATGTTAGACATGGGCTTTAAAGATGAAATTGATCGAATTTTAAATCGCTTACCACCAAAGCGCCAAACATTGCTTTTTTCGGCCACCTTTGATGATGCAATTTTTAAACTCAGTAAAACATTGCTCAATGATCCAGAGCTCATTGAAGTTAGCGAACGTAATACTGCAGCAAGCCAAGTAGAGCAAATTGTTTATACCGTTGATAGTGATCGCAAACGTGAACTGACATCGTTTTTAATTGGTTCGAAAAATTGGCAGCAAGTGCTTATTTTTACTCGCACTAAGCAAGGCGCAGATGATCTAGCAAAAGAAATGTCGAAAGACGGTATTAAAACTCAATCTATACACGGTGATAAGTCTCAAGGCGCAAGAGACAAAGCATTAGCTGAATTTAAAGCGGGTAAAACGAGAGCATTAGTAGCAACTGATGTCGCTGCTCGTGGCATCGATATTCACGATTTACGTTACGTGATTAACTACGAGTTGCCTTATATCGCCGAAGACTACATTCATCGAATTGGGCGCACAGGACGTGCAGGTAATGACGGCTTAGCTATTTCTTTAATGAGTCCATCAGAAGAATGGTTGCTAGAAGCGGTAGAGAAAGTATTAGATACGCGTTTAATGCAACAATGGTTACCAGGTTATGAGCCCGATCTAACCAAGAAAGACTTGCCAGCTCGTAAAAACACACTAGGGCAGCAAAAAAAGCATGGTCGACAAAAAGCTTTTGGTGGCAAGAGTAAAGCCAAAGCAAATGCTAAACAGAACAAACAACGTCGTCGATAAGCTGGTTTGTTACGTTGATATCAAAAAGCCGAATTGAATAACAATTCGGCTTTTTATTGTAATTTATAGTTAGATAACCTGAACTCTGGATAATGAGTGCTTGAAACTCAAGTGAACCAAAAGCTTAGGTAATAAAGTAAATGCTATAGCCAGGTGAACATCACTAATAGACACCATCAATGCTTCATTTTATGCCATTTTTAAGGCAAAACGTTTATGAATAGCGCGCTATTTATCGACGTTTTAACGCAGAAAATGGCTTAAAAGGGAGCTTTGAGCAAGTGCTGCTTATCCAGAGTTCAGGTTAGATATAAAAACGACTGCATTTAACGCAGAAACACGTTACTCAACAAAGCTAACACAGCCGCTATAAGTTAAGGAGTTAAGCTAGCCTACGTTAATCGCCAAACTTGCGCTGATTTACTTTGTCTATTTCGAGTGCTGTCTTCGTAAGGTACGCCATCAATACTTTGTCTGATATCTTCATTCACGGTGGCCCATAAGTAATAGCTATGCTCAGTAATACCACCAACAATTTTAGAACAGTTTACTTGGCTGACTTTGTTGTGTAATTGCGAGGGTCTAGCTGTGCCGTTGTGACCAAGCCTATCAGTATTGCCTTTAGTGTAATCAGAAATATACATCGCTAAATCACCATTGTTATAATAAACCGTTACTTGCTTTGCTAGTCGGTACAAGTTAACCATAGGGCGATCTTCTTCAAAAATATTATCGTCTACATCAGGAGCACACATAAATATATGCTGAAATAATTGAGGGAAACGTTTTTGATTATTGAGTTTATCTAATGAAACTAGTGCATGTTGTAAAACATAATTCCCCATAGAATGACAAAGCAAATGTAATTGTTGTCCACATTCTTTTATGGAAGGATCTTTATGCGTAGGTCTAAGTGTCATCAGAAAATCGCGTAATTTAAGAAACCCTCGCGCGACTGCAATACTTGAATCTCTGGCATCGTTACGGTCAGACAAGTAGGCTTTGTTTTTCATCATTGCGCCGTCCGAAGGCCAAGAAAATAAGAACACACAAGTGTCTTTTTGTTCTTCATTATTGAGCGAATGTCGGTTTAGCATTAACTCTAGAGCCAAAGCGGAAGCAACCGCTTCAAACCAGTCAACATTAAAGCCATGAATGAAGATAACGAGATCTTGTTTCGTTTCCATTTGTTTTTTTAGCGCTTGAAAAACCTTAACTGAAGGCAGTTGAGTTGTTGTGACATCGGCTAGATTTTTAGGTTCTTCAAAAGCCGTGATTAAATGTTTTTTACGCAGTTTTTTCTCGATATAGCCAGCTAAACTTTCACCATCGCCAGAGCGTTTATCAACGGTACTGTTAAGGTATTCCTTAACTTTATTAGCACTTACTTCTACGCAAACTTTGCCAAAGCGTAAATTGTTAGCGCGATCAGAACTAAAGTCTTGTCCGTAGCTGTCAGGTGACCAACGTTCACCTATGTGGTTTCTGTTTGTGGCATAATACAAGGTTAAAGTGAGCATATAGTCATCCCGTTACTATGAACTTAACTACTATAATTGTAGCTAAGTTATGGTTGCTAACAAGTGAACGTTAAGCTATTTCGATTTAAGCTTGTGGATGATTCTTGAAAGTAGGTTTGCTCGGCCCATTTCTAAAGAAGCCTCGTCATAATTACTGTTTAAAATTTTAATACGCATAGAATACGTACCGCCATGGCCCCAAGGCCACCAAATAACAGCAATAGCAGGAAAGTCTTCAGTAGCAGGCTTAGTAAAGATGAATTGATCTTTACTCAGTTGAGTTAACTCTCCTAACTCAGCCTTTAATGACGTTGGCGATTTTTTAATATTTTTTTTATGCCACTCCTCACTAAATATTCGGCGCAAAACTGTTAACACCCGCTCTTTTTTTTCCCATGAAAACTCTGTAAGTAACACAGATTGTTTTTCTTCCCAACGCCAGGTAAGTTCATCGCCTAATGGTGTGGTTATAGCGTTGAATATAGTGTCTTGTTGTTTTTTATTATATGACACAAAAATTCCTTGTTATTGAATGAATTAAGAAAATTGCATGAGAAATATTAACACGTTATTACTAACGTTTACGTCTTATCGACAATGTTATTGAAGTTAAATTTATCGATACATTTTTTGCAAATACACGACTTTAGAGATAGCGCCTGTGGTACTTTTTGCAGTAACTCAGGTTTTACTTCACTTGTTGTGCACCAGCAGGGCGTTTCAGCATTAATTTCACAGAAATTATTTTGTTGGCACAAAGGACATTGATTAGTATCAATGGTAGGCATTAGTATTCGCTTAATATTGTAATTGTTCATCAGGAAAGTAGCACAATTTACCTCGCAGTAAAATATTTAGCTAGAATCTCAAGAGTAATTCTTGGTAACTGTATAAATAAACAGGTTTAAGTGTTAGGCTGTTATAAAATTCATTCGACGTTACGCTAGAAAAGTTTACATTGTGAAATTATACATCGCAGAAAAACCAAGCTTAGGGCGAGCCATAGCAGCAGCTTTGCCTAAACCTCAAAAAAATAATCAAGGTTATATCACACTTGCTAACGGTGATGTGGTGAGCTGGTGTATTGGACATATTCTTGAGCAAGCTGATCCTGAAAACTATGACCCAGCGTTTAAAAAGTGGCAAATGGCCCATCTACCGATTATTCCAGAGCAATGGCAGTTAAAACCCAAAGCACAAACGCGTGCCCAACTTACCGTGTTGCGTAAACTCGTTAAACAAGCGGATGAAATTGTCCATGCAGGCGACCCTGATCGAGAAGGGCAGTTGCTAGTGGATGAAGTGATCGAATTTTTAAAAGTTCCGGCGAAGAAAAAGCAAAATATTCAACGTTTACTGATCAGCGATTTAAATTTGCCAGCCGTAAAAAGATCGCTAAATAACATGCAAAGTAATCAACTGTTTATGCCGTTATCTATTTCAGCGTTAGCGCGCTCTCGAGCAGACTGGTTGTACGGCATTAACCTCACTCGTGCTTATACTTTACAAGGGCAAAAGGCAGGCTTTAACAGTGTGTTGTCAGTAGGGCGAGTACAAACCCCTATTTTAGGTTTAGTAGTTCGACGCCAACAAGAAATCGACAACTTTGTTGCGAAAGACTTTTATGAAGTACATGCGCATTTGTTAACTAATCAGCAAGAGGCGTTTATTGCCAAGTGGCAGCCAAGCGAGGCATGCCAACCCCATATGGATGAGGAAGGGCGTGTACTTAATCGTGCGTTAGCGGAAAATGTTGTTGGTCGAATTGAAAATAAAGCTGCTGAGGTCAGCAAGGTTGATGAGCAACAAAAAAAACAAGCGGCGCCTTTACCTTATAATTTATCGTCATTACAAATTGACGCAGCCAAAATATATGCTTTAAATGCTAAGCTTGTTTTAGATGTATGTCAGGCGCTCTATGAAAAGCATAAATTGATCACCTATCCTCGTTCAGATTGTCGTTATTTACCGAAAGAGCATCATGCGCAAGCGAAAGGTATTATTGCCATGTTGGCCAGCGCCGATGAAAACTATGGCAAATTTGCTCAAGGTGCTAATAGCGCATTAAAAAGTAAAGCTTGGAACAGTGCTAAAGTTACCGCGCATCATGCCATTATACCGACCGAAAAATCAGCCAATAATTTGAGTTTAAACCCTTTTGAAAAGAAAATTTATTTTCTGATTGTGCGACAGTATTTAGCGCAGTTTTATCCGGCTTATCAATACAACCAATGTCGAGTGGAAATTTTAATTGCTGGCGGAAAATTTTTAGCTAATGCCAAAACACCTACAGCGCAAGGCTGGAAAGTATTATTTCAGCGAACTAAAACTAAGCAGGCTGACACCAACACAGATAATTCGGCTCAAAATAATGACGATACACTCAGTAATCAATTATTACCAAAATTAGTCGCGGGTGAAAAAATACATTGTACTCATGGTGAATTAATTAGCCGCATGACCCAAGCCCCCAAACACTTTACCGATGCTAGTTTATTGAGCGCCATGACCGGTATTGCTCGATTTGTAAGCGATAACGAAATAAAAAAATTGTTAAAAGATACCGATGGTTTAGGCACAGAGGCAACCCGTGCCGGCATTATTGATTTGCTTTTTAAACGTGGGTACTTAGAGCGTAAAGCTAAAAATATTCATGCAACTGTAGTGGGCACATCACTAATTAATGCCTTACCTATTGCTGCTACCATGCCAGATATGACCGCGCATTGGGAAGCAACGCTGACCAATATTAGTGAGAAAAAAAGTCGTTACGAACATTTAATTACTCCCTTAACATCGACAATCACCGAGATGATCCGCCAATCAGAGCAACAATCTTTTGCTCATCTGCCAAAAGTAGCTTTTAAGCGAAAATCGAAAACAAAAAAGAAAACAGCTTGGAAAAAAGCAGCGGCTAAGTAAAGTTACTTTTATGTTTAAAGCCAAGCTGAAAATAAGTGCTTAGCATTCGGCAATTAGTAATCGACAGTTAGTAATACATAACTAGCAATCAATAAACAGCGATTTCATAAAGTCATAAAACACGTCAGTTTTACGGGTGGTTAAGCTATTTTGTGGTCGCAAAAACCATACGGGTGCATCACTTTTGGCCATTACCTTAGGCATTACTTCAACTAAAGTGCCGTCAGCGAGTTCATCATTAATCGCTATTCGTGACTTAATCGCGATACCATGTCCGGCGATAGCGGCTTGCGTCATATTGTCTGAATTTGAAATCGTAAAGCGGGTTTTAGCGTTAAAGTTTTGTATTTTGCCTTTTTCATCAAACAGCTTTAATTGCCTTTGCCAAGGTAAACAAACCCAATTATGTTCAGCAAGTTCAGTTAAGTTAGCTGGCATGCCATGTTTTTCGATATAACTTGGTGCAGCACACAGTACACGGCTGTTATTTACTAATTTTCGAGATAATAAACCTGAGTCATTTAATTGCCCAACCCTTATCGCCACATCTTGCGCATCATCAACAACATTAACAAAGTGGTCGTTAATAAGAAAATCGAGCTTGAGTTCAGGGTAAGTATCTTCAAATTGGGTGAGCTTAGGCATTACATATTTAGAAAACACCCAAGGCGGCATAGTAACTCTGAGCAAGCCATTTACCGATGAACTACGGGCACCAATACTGTGCTCTGCATCGTGTAAAGCCTCTATAATAGCGCCAACTCGCGTATAAAAAACTTCTCCAGCTGGAGATAAACGTATTCTACGACTATCTCTAAATACTAAAACAGTTGAAAGTTCTCGTTCAAGTTTACTTAATCTATGACTCACGGTGGCAGGCGATAATCGTTGTTCGCGCGCAGCAGCTAAAACACCTTTATTTTCCACCACAGCAATAAAGGTTTCTAAATCGCTTAAGTTATACATCACAACACCAACATTTGTTTTTCAATGTTTAATATTTTCGAATGATGCTTTCACTTTTGCAATGTTTATTTAAATAAGTAAAACACTATAATGAAGTATAGTTTGATTAACGAGGTTTTTATTATGAGTTTAAAAGCACAAATTGACGCATATAATGTTCAAAAAGAAGCGAAGTTACCGGCTGACGTTTTAGCATTAATGAATACAACTAACGAAGAGCTTATTGCCCAACATGTTAGAGATAATGCCTTACAAGTAGGCCAAAAGGTTGCAAATTTTAGCCTAGCAAATCATTGTGGCGATACCGTAGCGTTAACTGATTTACTGGCAAAAGGACCAGTAATTATCAGCTTTTATCGTGGCGGTTGGTGTCCATATTGTAATTTAGAGCTAAAAGCACTGAACGATTATTTACCAAAATTTAAAGCACATAATGCGCAGTTAGTTGCCGTATCACCGCAGTTACCTGACGAGTCACTATCAACAGCACAAAAAAATGAGCTTGAGTTTGATGTACTTTCCGATGTGAGCAATACCGTGGCGAATCAATTTGGTTTGTTATTTACTTTAGATGAGCGCATTCAAAGCTTATACACGGGTTTTGGTATCGACTTTGAAAGTTACTACGGCGATAAGAGTTTCAAACTACCTTTGCCTGCAACTTATGTTATTAATCAAGATGGTATTATTACTTACGCATTCATCAGCGAAGACTATACTTTACGTGCAGAGCCTGAAGCTGTACTCAACGCCCTACAAACGGAAAAAAATTAATGTCAGTTTTACAATCACTAAAAAAAATTACCCTCGCACTTTTAGTGGGTACGAGCCTTTTATCTGGAGCTGTTATGGCGAACGAAGCACCAAGCAAACCTAAAGTACTTATTTTTGATGTTAACGAAACCTTACTTGATCTAACATCAATGCGAACGTCTATTGGCCAAGCTTTAGGTGGTCGCGAAGATTTATTGCCACTTTGGTTTTCTACCATGTTGCATCATTCGCTGGTTTCTACTGTGATGAACGATTACCACGACTTTGGCCAAATTGGCGTGGCTTCATTATTAATGGTGGCACAAAACAACAATATTGAAATCACTTCTGAGCAAGCAAAAACCGCAATAGTAACGCCACTTTTAACCTTGCCACCACATAGCGATGTAAAAGCAGGCTTAGCGCAACTTAAAGCGCAAGGTTACAAGTTGGTTAGCTTAACTAACTCTTCAAATAAAGGCGTTAAAGCACAGTTCGAAAGTGCAGGGTTAACCTCTTACTTTGACGAGCGTTACAGTATTGAAGATATAAAAATTTATAAGCCCGACTTACGCGCTTACGAATGGGTACTTAAAAAACTTAATATTAAAGCGAATGAAGCTATGATGGTAGCCGCTCATGGTTGGGATGTTGCTGGCGCCAAAGAAGCTGGCCTACAAACCACCTTTATTGCTCGCCCGGGTAAAGCACTTTATCCGTTAGCTAAAAATCCTGATCATGTGGTGAAAGACTTAGCTGAATTGGTTACGTTACTGAAATAATATCGATAATTTTAATCAGAATACTAGCGGTTAATTACACTGTAATTAATCGCTTTTTTTAACCCTCTAATTTTAGCCCCCACATTACATATCTCTTCATTGTTGTTATTTATTTATATTTATCTAAAACATTTACTATTTTTATTTCATTGGATAAATAAAAAATTTTTCATTTTATCAAGAGTTTATGATTATTTAGATGCAATACTCTAATATTACCTCAATTATCATAAAAATAAATATAGAGCTAACTTACTGTTAGTAATGAGAAAATAATGTATTTATTTACTTACCAAGTGGTCAGCGATTAAAAAACCTTCATTTTGTTGTAACAATAATTTAACATTAATAAGGCAAAATAAGGTCAGGTGATTTTGAATAATAATAATATTAGGAGAATGTGTGGTGGCTATTTTTTTACCGAGAAAACTCAACAGCGTTAGGTCAGGCTTCGCTAGTTCGATAGTTTTTACTATTTTTACCGGGAGTGTATTAGCATCAACTTTGGTTAACGCAGAGGAAATATGGAGTGAAAACTTCGACGCTGCAGCCATTGATGGTAAAGGAGCAGTTTTCAACCAAATTGATTTAACGAATGTAACCAAATGGTCAATTGATGTAAGTTCAGCAGGACTTACCGCGACTTCAGATTGGTTTAAAGTTAATAATGGCAAGTTTGAAGGTAGAGATCTTGATGGCGCAGCGATGTGGTTGTCTGAAGCTATCGATATTAGTCGCTTTTCTGATGTTAGCTTGTCGGTAAATGCCGCAGAAAATGGTAACCATGAAGGGACAGATTTTTTAGATGTTGCTTATGCTATCGACGGTGGTGCATTTGTTACTGTAGAGAATTGGCAAGGTAAGGGCAGTGCTTCAAATACCTTAATTGATGATTTTACCAGTGAAACAGTGACAGCAGCAATTGCCGCAGGCAATTCATTAGTTATTCGTATTAGCATGAAAAACAATGCCGGTTCTGAGTATATTTCTTTTGATAACGTAATGGTTTCGGGTAACAGCGGTAACGTTGAACCGCCAATTGACCCACCCATTGATCCACCTGTTGAGCCACCAGTTACAGATACTATTACAAACGCATGTTTTAATTGCCCTGATTTAAGTAAAGTGGCATCAGCAAGTGATTTTGATGACGCTATTTACTATGCCGATGTACACGCATTGCAAGCTAACCAAGCATCAGCAACAGATTTTCGCAATGCAATTAATGGTGCCATTACCATAAATCATAACGTACTGAGTTACTCTGAAGTTTGGACTGCATTGACGAAAACTGATGAAGATCCGCTGAACAGCGATAATGTTATTTTATTATACCGAGGCCTTTCATTAGCTAAATTCTCAAACGGTAGTGGTTCACAATCTTCTAATCCAGATAACTGGAATCGCGAGCATGTTTGGGCAAAAAGTCATGGCTTCCCAAGTTCAAGTGCTTCAGCGTATACCGATATTCATCATTTAAGACCTACCGATATTTCAGTTAATTCATCGCGTGGTAATTTAGATTTTGATTACAGCGACAATGCCTTATCAGAAGCACCACAAAATCGCGTCGATGGTAACTCATTTGAGCCACGTGATGCGGTAAAAGGTGATGTTGCCCGTATGACCTTTTATATGGATGTACGCTATGAAGGTGCTGATCCACAAACACCTGATTTAACCTTAGTTGATATGCTAACCAGCACAGGTCAGCCTCGTTTAGGTAAATTATGTGCTTTACTTGCTTGGCATGTTGCTGACCCTGTTGACAGCTACGAGCAAGAACGTAACAACCGTATTTATGAATTCCAAGGGAACCGTAACCCGTTTATTGATCACCCTGAATGGGTAACACAAGTATTTACTAATGCCTGTGATGGAACAACACCGGTAGATCCGATTGACCCTACGCCTGTAGACCCAGTTGACCCGGTTGATCCAGACCCTGTTGATCCGGTAGACCCTACACCACCATCAAGCAGCTCAGCTTTGTTTATTTCTGAGTATGTTGAAGGCAGTAGCTACAACAAAGCGGTTGAAATTTTTAACCCAACCGATACCAGTGTTTCATTAACCGGCTACCAATTAAAACTTTATGCTAACGGCAATACTGAACCAACAGTAACAACAGATCTATCGGGTGTAGTATTAGCGAATGACGTTGTAGTGCTTGGTTCAACACAAGTAACAGCAGACAGCGCTCTAAAACCTTTAATAGATATAGCGGTTAGTGCAGTTAACTTTAATGGCGATGACTATTTTGAACTAGTAAAAGATGGCGAACTCGTTGACTCTTTTGGCGTTAAAGACGAAAGAACAAGTTGGGCGTCTAATACTACCTTGGTTAGAAAATCGTCGATTGCCAGCGGTGATAAAAATGTTAGCGATGCATTCGTTGTTGCCAATGAATGGGACAGCTATCCGTCAAACACTTTTAGCTTTTTAGGCTCACACAGCTTTGATGGCACAGTGGTTGATCCAGGTCCTGATCCAGAACCTGAAGAACCGTCGCTAATCGGTATGTGTGGCGACAGTGCTGAGCTGATCAGTGCAATTCAAGGCAACGGCGATGCTTCTCCTATGGTAGAGCAAAACAAAGTTGTGGAAGGTGTAGTAACTTCAGTTGTTGATAGTTTATCTGGCTTTTTTGTTCAAGAAGAAGCGCAAGATAACGATGCAGACCCTGAAACTTCAGAAGCACTTTTTGTTTATTTAAATGGTCAAGGCGAAGCGCCAACTTTAGGTTCGCAAGTACGTGTTAAAGGTGACGTTAAAGAGTTTTATAATCGTACACAGTTAACGCTTAGCGAAAATGTTGTTGAGTGTGGAGTAGGCGATACTATCGCAGCAACGAATGTAATTATGCCGGTTGATAGTTTAAATACTTGGGAATCATTAGAAGGGATGAAAGTTACTTTTGAGCAGAAACTACATGTAACCGATACCTTTAGTTTAGCAAGATATGGTCAACTGAGCTTATCAAAGGGTCGCTTACTGATCCCAACTAATATTTATCAACCTAACTCAAGTCAAGCGCTAGCATTAGCCGAGAGAAATACGCGAAATGTTATTGTCCTAGATGATCAAAACAATAGCCAAAACCCAGAGTTTATACCATTTCCAAACTCGGGACTTAGCTACAATAATGGCGTTCGCTTAGGCGATGCGGTTGATAATATTACCGGTATTTTAGATTACAGTTTCAATGAATATCGTGTTCTACCAACGCAAGAGCCAACTTTCCTTGGTAATAACCAGCGTTTAGCATCTCCAACTATTGGTTCTACAAGTGAAGTTAAAGTCGCAAGCTTTAACGTGCTGAATTACTTTAATGGTGACGGCCAAGGTGGCGGATTTCCAACCGCACGTGGCGCTGACAACCTTGAAGAGTTTACACGCCAAAGTGACAAAATAGTTGCCGCTCTAGCTGAAATTAATGCTGATGTTGTTGGCTTAATGGAAATAGAAAACGATGGCTTTGATGAGTTATCTGCTATTGCCGACTTAACCGATAAACTCAATAGCGTTGTCGGTGCAAATACTTATCAATATATAAGTATTGATGCCACAGAACTAGGTACTGATGCTATTACCGTTGGTTTACTTTACAAGCCTGGTACGGTAACTCTTGCTGGTAATGCAGTAACAACAAACGAAGCACCATTTGATTTTGGTAATCGTCAGCCTTTAGTACAATCGTTTACCTCTAACACTAGCGGTGAAGCATTTACTGTTGCTGTAAATCATTTTAAATCAAAAGGTAGCTGTGGCAGTGCTTCAGGTGCAAATGCTGATCAAAATGACGGACAAGCATGTTGGAATGAGCTACGTACTCAAGCTGCCAATAAACTTGTATCTTGGTTAGCTTCAAAGCCAACGCAATCAGATACCGATAATATGCTCATTATTGGAGACCTTAATGCGTATGGCATGGAAGACCCAATTCGCGCTATTACCGCTAGTGGCTATCATAACCTTATTGCTGAAAAGGTAGGCCTAAGCGCTTATTCTTATACTTTTGGTGGTGAAAGTGGTTACTTAGATCATGCCCTAGCTTCAAGCAGCTTAGCGGCTTTTGTTGATTCAGTTGACGAGTGGCATATTAACGCCGATGAACCTGTCGTTTTTGATTACAATATTGAAAATAAATCAGCAACTCAGTTAGTGTCGTATTACGGCAGTGACGCTTATCGTGCCTCAGATCATGATCCAGTTATTGTCTCACTAACCTTTAACACACCTGAAGTGTTAATTGGTGACTTTGACAACGATGCCGATATTGATATCGCTGATGTTAGAGCGTTTATCAGCATGCTAAGAGCGGGCGAAAACTTTGATTTAAGTTACGACTTTAATAACGACGGCCAAGTAAATACGCTTGATGCACGTACGCTTATGCAAAACTGTACTCGCAATCGCTGTGCGATGTAGTAACAGTTGAAATAACAATAATAAATTTATAATAGGAATAAACATGAAAAAATTACTGATACTACTAAGCTTTTGGTGTGCTGCTATAACCGCCAACGCTTCACTTATTACCATCGATGTAGAAGACAAAAACTATGGTATAAACGACACATTAACCGCGAATATTTATATCTCTGAACTAGAAGATGACTTCGGGTTTCAAACTTTTGTGACGGAATTTACCTTTGATTTTATTTTCGCAGAAGGTTTGCTAGATTTTGAACAAGTTACCTTTGGTGACAAGCTTGATATAGATGCTTTTTTTCCTAGCGATAGAGTTGATAGCTACACCATGGGCCAACCATTTACCATCAGCGAAACAACTTATGCATTTGATATTGACACCGTACAATTTGGCTTAAGTAGCTTCTTACTTGCGTCAATTGACTTTACGGTTGTTGGCAGTGGTTTAGCGGAATTTTCATTAGCAAATGTCGATGTACTAGACTTAGGTTTTTCACATGATGATATATCATCACGAGGAACTAGTGCTCAATTAGGTAATCAAGTTGCCGTGCCAGAGCCAAGCACAGTAGCTATATTAGTATTAGCTTTATTAATGCTTATCAGCATGAAAAGAAAAGCAAAACACTAATTAAATAGCATAAATTATACCTACTAGCCGAAGCTAACTCTAAGCGTTCACTAGTAGGTATACCTTTCTAAAAAATTCAAACATTATTGCAGAAAAACAATACTTTAGTTATTTTCAAAAACTAGGTAAGCTAGCAGTATAAAATTCAACCTGTTAAGCACTTAACCGGTATTTAGAATAAGGAAATCAGCATGCTGTTTCGCGGTATTATTACAATCATTATTAGCTTCATATTTTTGGCTTTACCTGCTTTTTCACAAACGGCCAGTATTGGTCCGTCTGTAGAAGATCTACTTGAAAAACGCGCGTTAGCGACTAAACAATTTAGTAGTAGCGCGGTGATACTAAGCCGCCGAGGCGATGTTATTGTTGATGATAAGGGGTTTGAAAAAAGTCACTTTTATAATGCCATTTATATTGCAGATGAAAGTGCCGTAAAAGACTATTCAAAAATGATTAGTCAATTTAATTCGCATTACCAAGAAAAACAAATCGACTTTGCGCGGGTTATTACCCCAGAAGGTAAAGTAATAGAAATGCAAGCAGACGCTATTACCTTAGTCACCAGTAATAATGGTGACTACTTTGATGAAGGTAAACAATATGAGTTTGCGCTTCCTCAACTGCGCGCCGGCAGTATTATTGAGTATCAAGCCACTACACAGCAAATAAAACCTTTTATTGAAAACGAATGGTTTTCAAGTATTAGCTTTCATTTCGTAAAATTTCTCCCTAGCATTAATTGGCTACGAATCGATCCAGTATTAGAAACTAAAAACACCCTAACATTACCCAAAAATACTGAAATTTCTATTGTTAACCACAATATTGAAATAAGCCCTAAGTTGACTGAAGCAGCAAAAACTAAAACTTATAGCTGGCAAACCAGCAACCAAACCGGTATTGAGTTGGAAATGGAAATGCCGAGTTTAGATGATATTTTACCGTCTATTCACCTTTCCACCATCAAAGAATGGCGTACCGTTAATCAGTGGTTTAATACCTTATATTTACCAACACAAAAAGCTGATCAATCCATTGTTGAGTTAGCTCAATCTCTATTTAAAGATGGTATGAATGAGCGTGAAAAAATTAAAGCCGTTTTTGACTATATGCAGAAAAACGTGCGTTATATAGGTGCCCATGTAAATCGAGGTGGTTATAAGCCTCATTTAGCGAGCGAAGTGCTAAGCCAAGCCTACGGTGACTGTAAAGATCAAACCGTACTTATTATTGCCTTATTAAAACAAGCCGATATAGCAGCATATCCTGCATTAATTAACTCATACCCAGGCGCAAAATTTAACGACGATTTACCGATGTTAAATTTTGACCATATGATCACCTACATTGAAACAAAAACTGCAAAATATTGGCTTGATACCAGTGGGCAAACGGGGACATTCCCAGGTATTAACCTTAATTTAGAAGATAAAAAAGCGTTAGTGGTAAATGAACAAGAGGGCAGAATATTAACACTACCGGCTACAACAAGTGCTGACAATATAGCCACCGTGAATATCGACTTTTCAGTTGATAAAGCGAAAATTAACGCGCGTGTATCGTTAGATTTAGCAGGTCATGTTGAAACCAACCTAAGAAGTTTTATGCAGTTTTCGCCAAACGCTTTATCAGCCGCAGAGCAAATACTGTCGCCATTATTGTTTAGCCGACGCATTAACGATTTTGAAAACTCAGATCCCATTGATATTACAACGCCTTTTACCTTATCAGCAAATTTCAATGACATAGCAGAGTTAACAGCAGAAATTGATAACTTTAGATACAGTTATGATTACAGCGCACTTTTAAATGTTTTTACTACACTGAGTAATCTTGCGCCCGTAGCAACGCGAAAATTCGATTTTGTTATCTTACAACCTATAACGGTTGTTATTAATTCCTTTTACCCACACCCGTGGTCAGGCTCAACATTAGGTTATAGCCAACCGGCGAAAAATGTAGAAAACGACTTTTTTGAAATAACCCATCAAGTACAAGAAAAAAGTGACGGCATGTACATAAGCTCAACCTTTGTTTTGCCTAAGCAAGTTATTAAAGTTGGCGATTATGCGCGCTTTTACCAGCAGGTCAGTGAATTGCCAACACATTCACAAAGCTTATTTGTTTTTCTAAAACCGTCGAAATCAACACCTAAGGTTGATATTAATGACGCGACAACAACCAATAAAATAGCACTCGCAAAGCACTTGTTAGAGCAATCAGAATTTGCACAAGCACTTGAGGTTATTGGTGAGGTAGTTGCGTTAGACGAAACTAATGGTGAAGCACAGTACTTATTAGGCATATCATTGGGCTTTGCCGGTAACAATGAGCAATCTGAAAAAGCTTTTGAGCGTGCAGAACAACTTGGCTATCAGGACTAGGAGCACAGAGATGAAAATTATTTTAGCTGTTTTAATGACTTCAATTCTTTTGCTTAGTGCCTGTGCAAGTACGGAAAAAGAGCCCAGCCGAGCAACAACTAATCAATCGTCATTAGATAATTCGTTAGCAGCAACAGCGGCCAAATATCCAAAAGACACCGTAGCGTTAACACAATTAGCCTTGCAGCAATTACAAGAATATGAGGCCAATAAGAACTTATATACCTTAAACCAAGTTATTGCCTCTTATGATGAACTATATAAGCGCCAGCCTTATAATCACGATGTGTTATTAAACTATTATCGTTTGAATTTGATTAAAAGCTTTGGCACTAATAGTTATGATGTTGCCTATTGGCAGACCTTTTTTCAACAACAGCCTTTTCTAAAAACCATTGATATAGCACCACCGGTATATATGAAACTTCCGCTCGCGCCACGAGGGAGTTTAAGTATTGAAGATCGCATTAATATTTTACAAGAAACAGTGCACGATAATCCCAAATTTATAAACGGAAACATGGCACTTGCGGCAACATATGTAGAACAGAATAACTTACAATTAGCCTTATTTGTGCTCGAAACTGCAGCCAAACATAATCCTGAAAGCAGCGATATTTTAGGCGCTTTAAATGAATACAAAGTAGACAAAATATTCGATAACCTTTGTCATAAAGATACTAGTCAGCAATTAACTCAAGTATTTGAAGATTATAAACTATTAGTAAAACAGACCCCAGAAAACGCTTATTATCATATGCAATTAAGTACGGTATTAAGGTTGATGGGCAAACTGCGCATGTCAAACTTTTCAGCTAAAAAGGCTGCCTCACTTGATGTTGACTTTAAAAGTGCTTTAGCGGAATCTGATTTTTGGCTTGGCAACAATAAAGCGCTTACCACCTATTTTTCTGATAAAGATATGCACAGCCTAAGTACTGACGATTTATACCTCGCTATTTTGTCTAATGTGGTTAACTTTAACTGGCAAACTGCGGCGGATCTAATGCCTGAATATATTACGCGTAACGACAGAAGTTTTTATGGTGTGCTATATGGAGCGCATGCTTTTAAAATGTTAGGTAAACCCCATGTCGCAAAACAAATTACCGAGACAGGTTTAACAAATGTAAACCTGAAACCTTGGCATCAACAGATGTTAAATTATGCTAATCAACAAATTACCTCTGCTGAACTGATGGCCGCTAGTAAGAATAATTGTAACTTGTCAGAAGCTCATTTTATCGAGGGCTTAAGCGATATTAAAGCTGATAATATGACGGACTTTGAGAAAAATATGGCCGCAATTGTTGAGCTAAATATTTATCCATTTTATGAATATGCTGGCGCGAAGCAAATAATGAAACGTATTAAACGTAGCAAGCCTTAAGCATGAAAAAATAAAGTGTTAATTCATGTGGCTAGCTCAAATGGCTAATTCAAAAGTTCAACGTAGATAATATGTAAGGGCGGTAAAGTATTAACTTACTAACGCAGCATGTAGCTTATGCTGCATTAGTAAATTAACTTAACATGTTGTGTTTATCGAACACAACGCAACATTTATGCAGTGATGGTGTTTGGGCTAGCCATAAAAACTTTAAAAGGTAATGGTGCTTCTAAGGCACTGTCATCAATGGCTAAATGATTAAAGCCAGATTTTTCAAAAAATGCACTTAACTGTTCCTGAGTTAAGGCATCATCAGTTAAATTCATCGCTTGATAATACGCTTTGTTTTCTTCAGTTTCACAATCTTGCGCATCAACAAATAAATTCATCGGCAAGCTTAATAGTGAGATAGATTGCACTTTATTATAATGCTGGGCAATTTCATTTAATAAAAATGTAGCTACACCTTGCTGGCGAAATGCCGGTAGCACACTAATCGCTTCAATCAAAATATGATCTTTCGCTTTTGCGTCTACTTTGGCTTGAAATTTTTCGACTAAGTCAGCAGCAATATTTTGTTTTTTAAAGAATAAATTTAAAGGTACTTCCCAATCAGTCGCATCTTGTTGGCTAAGTAATTCATAGCTTTCGTCAGCGCCGCGGTGTTTGTTTAGGGTAATTATTTCAATCTCTGCTTTAGCAATAACTCGGTTATCGTCATTTTTAACGTTTACTTCCTGTATTAACTGCCATTCAAAGCTAGTTTTAATTTCTGGTTTATTAAATTCTATTGTTAAATTCATTTTTATTCAGTGCCTTGCGATGAATTTTCACCGTAATTAGCAACAGCCTTCACTTGTTAGCGCAGTAATTTTATTAAAACGTATTCACTAATACTGCAAATATTAATTCTATGGCGCGTTTATACCATTAGAAAGCCTGTCTGACCAGATTTTGCGGCAATTACCGAATATTAATTGAGCTTTTATAGGGGATACATAGTATTAATTTGCATAAAAATCTCAAAGTATTCTAAGCTTAAAAGATGCATTAAAGAAGTGAGCGCGAAATGACAGATTTTTATGGTCTTAATCTAAAAAATTTACTCGAAAAAGCGCATGTAGGGGTTGTTGTTCATCGATGGGATACCTCAATTGTATATGCTAATCCAACAGCGTTGAAATTGTTAGATGTAAGTTTTGAAGATATGAATAACAAAGCAACTGCCGATTTTCAATGGGACTTTTTAGATTATGCTGGTAATAAGTTAGCTGAAGAAAACTTTCCCGTAAACAAGGTAAGGCGTACGAGAAAGCCCGTTACCAATGAAATAATAGGGATAGTAAACGCTAATAACTCACTTTGGGTTATGATAAATGCTTACCCAGAGGGCAATGAAGACAGCGATACTCGTGCAATTATTGTTACCTTTAATGATATATCAGATTTTAAACAGCTTTATTTTTTCTCAGACATTGTAGAAAACACGCAAGATATTGTTATTGTATGTGAAGCAGATAATATTCAATACCCAACCGGCCCTAAAATTGTGTACGTTAATAAAGCATTTGAAACACTTACCGGCTACAAAAAAGAAGAGGCTATAGGCGAAACTCCTCGAATTTTACAAGGAGAACTCACCGATAAAGAAGCCATGGGACGCATCAATGTTGCACTGACAAATAATGTAGCTATTACAGAAACCTTGTTAAATTATGACATTAATGGCAGACCTTATTGGATTGAAATGAATATTATTCCGTTAAAAAATAAATACGGAGAAGTAACGCATTTTGGCGCAATTGAGCGTGACGTTTCAGAGCGAAAGTTTCATTTAGAACAGCTGCAGTTTAGAAATCAAGAACTAAAGTCTTTAAAAAATGAGCTTGAAAAATTAGTGCGAGAAAGAACAAATGAACTACAAAAGGCCAACGAAAAATTAGAAAAAATTGCATTTTTTGACCCCCTCACTAATATTCCTAATCGCCGTTTTTTTATCGACCAAGTACATCGACTGATTAAGTCTTGCAATAGAAGAAAAGTATCAATTGCTTTTGGCTTAATAGATATCGACGACTTTAAGTTGGTAAACGACACACATGGGCATGACGCAGGTGACTTGATTTTAGTAGAGCTAGCAAGCTATTTAGAAAAATTTTGTCGAGTAGATGAGGTTTTTTGTCGATACGGCGGCGAAGAGTTTGCCTTTGCGGTAGCAATTGAAAAAGAATCTGATCTCGACAGTTTAACAACACGTTTAATTGAAGGTATTCGCGGCTTAAAGCCAACACTTGGTGGTAACGACTTATCGATTACCGCTAGCGCTGGCTTTAAACTATGCCAACCTAGCGACTATCTCGACTTTGAAAAAGCGATGAAACAGGCCGACATAGCGCTTTATCATTCTAAACAAAGCGGAAAAAATAGAGTAACCATTGAAAGTGCCCAAGAGAATGACTGCTGCATTGAACACAACTTGAACACTGTTGATAAGCTAACACCACATAAAGACGAGTAACGCTTGGTTAGGTTTTAATGCTTTAAAATGTAAATGAATATATTGGATTTATTGTTATTCAAAATTAACTAAACCGCCTGCCCACAAGCCACACCGCTGCTCCACGCGAACTGAAAATTGTAGCCTCCGAGCCATCCCGTTACATCAATAGCTTCACCAATAAAAAATAAGCCTTTCGATTTTTTAGCTTCGAAAGTTTTTGATGACAATTCATCAGTGTCGACACCGCCTAAAGTAACTTCAGCGGTTCTATAGCCTTCGGTGCCATTAGGTTTTATTTGCCAGTTATGTAGGTATTGGCTTAGATAGGTTATTTCGTCGTTACTAATTTGCTTAATAGTTTTATCGGTTATATCTTTTTGTTTTACGAGTGCTTCAATGAAACGCTTGGGCAATACGGTTGCGAGCATATTTTTTAGGGATTTCTGGCCGCTAGTTTCTCGCCATTGTATGAGTAAATTTTCGATCGAAGTTTCTGGCAATAAATTTATAGTTACCGCTTGGCCTGAGCGCCAGAATGACGATATTTGCAGTATGGCGGGGCCTGATAAGCCACGATGGGTAAATAGTATATTTTCTTTAAATGAAGTGCCGTCTTCGCTAGTCACCTCAGTCGCTAAGCTAATGCCTGATAAACCATCAAACTTTTGTTTGTCGTGATCGTGCAAAGTAAAGGGCACTAGAGCTGCCATTGTCGGTAAAACGTTTAACCCAAATTGCTCTGCTACTTTATAGCCTATTGGGCTGGCGCCTAATTTCGGCATAGTTAAGCCACCTGAGGCAATAACTAATGATTCACACTGGTAACTTTCACCTGAGGTAACTACCACATAACCGGTTTCATTTTTACTTACTGATATGACTTCGCTGCGCAGGGCAATATTAACTCCGGCCCATTCACATTCGGTCATCAAAATATCGACAATGTCTTGCGCGCTGTTATCACAAAATAATTGCCCTAAGGTTTTATGATGATAATTAAGGCCATGGCGATCAACCAGTTCAATAAAGTCTTGTGCGCTATAGCGACTCAATGCTGATTTAGCAAAATGAGGGTTTTGGCATAAGTAGTTTTCAGCGCTGGCATTTTCGTTGGTGAAATTACAACGCCCACCGCCTGAAATGAGTATTTTTCGACCAGGCTTTTTACCCATATCCACAACGGTTACGCTTTTGCCACGATAGCCAGCAGTTGCAGCAGCCATTAAGCCTGCAGCGCCAGCGCCAATAATAATTACATCAGAAAATATCAACGAAATAACCCAGTTTAAGCTTTTAATGTCAGCATTATACGTGAGATAACAAAGTAGGGCGATAAGTTAAAATAGTGAATGAAATGTTAACTATAAACTTGCATAAGTCGCCCGCTATGTCAGGAAATGTAGGGTTAAGTAAAGAAGTGCAAAGATACTGTGAATCGTTGAACTTACCCATAAAATGCCGCTCTACGTAGTGCTATCTCAGCTGTTTAACAGGTGTAAGCATAAATAAGCTGGCAGTTATATCTGTACAGTCGTGACAACTAACTCTATTGGAAAAACATATGCGCTTTAACTCCAACCTACTTTCAACGATTTCGCCTGCAAAAATACTGTTACTTTCTTCCGCATTTGTACTGGCTGCTTGTGGCGGCGGCAGTGATAGCTCAAATGTGGGCTATGTAAAATTTTATAACAGTTCGAAAAATGCGCCGGATATTATTCTTACCATAGATCAAGATCTTGAGTCAGACGATGACGATGATTCTGATAACTTTGAAGTAACCTTTAACGGTGTTGCTTATACAGAAGCGCTAAGTGCTTTTGAAATAGACACGGGCAGCTACTTTTATGAAATGGGTTGGCAAGACGAAGACAGTAGCGACCGTGATGATCTTGAATTAGTTGCAGAAGGGCAAGTTAATGTTACAACCGATACCATTGAACTTGTGGTATTAACTGACGATATTACGGCTGCTCAAGTACAGACCTACAGCATCGAAATGCTTGACGATGAAGAAGACGAAGATGAAGATTTATTCAACTTACGGGTATTAAATTTACATCCTGATTCAGCTGGCGTAGATTTTTATATGTCTGAGTCTGACGAAACCTTTAATGAAGCAAAACTTGTTGGTCAATACAACTATAAGCAGTTATCGGATAATCAAAAATTTGACCAAGACGAATATATTTTCTACATCACTAGGGCTGGAACGCAAGAAGTACTATTTACGTCAGACGATATAGATTACGCATTCCCTGCACAATATGTGATGATAGTTCGCGAAAATACCGGTTCAGGTAACTCGCCTTATGCTATGGATAGAATGTCTAACTCGTCAATTACCGAGTATTTAGATACCGACTCCGAAGCGCAATTTCGAGCATACAATGCGATTAGAGAACACGAATTAATCCCTAATTATACTGGTACGTTAGATATATATATTAATGGTGTTGATGATGAAGCAGAAATATCAGCACTTGAAATTGGTACCTATAGCGAGACTAAAGTTCAAGATAAAGGTGATTATAGTTTAGATTTATTAATTCCGGGTACTACTGAGCGCCTTTTAAGTAATCATTTATTGGGCTTGGCTGAAAACACCAATAAAACCGTATTCTTTTACTTAAATGAAGAAGATGTTGATTTAGACGGCGACGGCAATGTTGATGAAAACAATGACGGTATTGTTGACGAAATTGAAATAACTATTAAGTCACTTGTAGTTTCAAATAGTACGCGAGAAAGTATCTACGATCATCAAATTACCATGATAGATTTAGTCGATAGTGATGACTTTAACTTTGTTAAATTCTATTTTGTTCGTAATAATGAAACTATAGAAACTGCTTTGTATAACCGCAGTGCAGTATACACTCAGCCGGAGTCAATTTACTTACAAAACAATACTTATCAAGTATTTGCTATTGCCGAAGTTGATAGCAGTGAGATTATTTTATCAAACTTTCAATTAACCCTTGATGAAGACTCACATGAACTATTTTTAATTGTTGAAGCGGATATCGATTCGCCAACAGGTTATCGCATAGAGATGATTAAGCAAACTGAAGGCGAGTAATTAATCTTGAGTGATTAAGACTTTGAGCATAATGAATGCACAGAATAAAGCAGGGAGCCAATGGTTCCCTGCTTTGATAAACAACGGTTAACTACATTGTTTAAAGTCGTTTAAAGTCGTTTAAAGTTGTTTGATAATTGTTTCGGCATTACTAACTTCAAACTTCTGTGGCTGTTCAACATTTAATGTTGTTACAACGCCGTTTTCAATAATCATAGCGTAACGTTGTGAGCGTAAACCACCAAAAGTGGCGGTATCCATTTCAAGGCCTAAGGCTTTTGTGTAGCTACCATCACCATCAGCAAGCATCATTAGATTTTCAGCATTTTGCGCTTTACCCCAAGATGACATTACAAATGCGTCATTAACTGCCACACAAATAATCGCATCAACGCCTTTGGCTTTGAATTCATCAGCTAATACAACGTAACCCGGTAAATGAGTTTCTGAACACGTAGGGGTGAATGCGCCAGGTACGGCAAACATAACTACTTTTTTGTTCGCAAATAATTCAGCGGTTTTGTGGGTGAGCATTTCACCATTTTTTAATTCTTGTAGCTGCCCTTCAGGCATAGCTGCATTTAAAGAGATCATAATATTTCCATTATTGTGTAGTGAATTAGCACCCTTACTTTATAGTGTTAGGGTAATTTTATGGTGTGGTCTAAAGCTAAGTACTGTTTAAGCTAGTGTAGAATAATGTATAGCACAGCGCACGAATTAGATGGAATTAATTAACCACACTTTGCGTTAGCTAGCTAGCTAGCTTGCTTTAAGGTATCGGAAATACCTGATATATGGCTATTAACATCTTGAGTTATTTTCTCGGCAAGTTTTTGTGATTGATTCACTTCTTGGTCAACATTACTCATAGCGGTTTCAAACGTAATGAACTGTTCTCGCTGGAGGGTAATTTGTTCTAAAGTGTTTTGAGCGACTTCAGCCGAAACTTTCGCTTGGCCTGTAACCTCTATAGCCGTTTGTTGAAGTTCATCGGCAATGTTTTGTTGATTGGCTGATGCGGTTTCTATATCAATAATGGTGGCTTGAATTGAGTTGGTCGCGCTTTGTAATTGCTCAAGCTTCGCTGAAATTTGTTGTAATGACTCTTGTGTTTTACCGGCTAACTGTCTTACTTCATCTGCGACTACCGAAAAACCTCTACCGTGCTCTCCAGCTCTTGCTGCTTCAATAGCGGCATTTAATGCCAGTAAATTTGTTTGATCGGCAATCGCGGCAATAACGTCAACAATCGAGGTTACACTATTTACTGATTGAGAAAGTAAAGTAATGGCGGTTTTACTTTCCTGTGCAGCCATATTGGTTGACTCGCTGGCTTTTAATACTTGTCCAACACGGGCTTGGCTCGCTTCCATTGCTTGTTGAGTGGCTTGTGCGTTACTTACAACCTGGCCAGATAAGTCGTTAACGGTTTCAGTAGCTTGTCCAAGTGCTGCCATAATCTCACGTGCGCCTTGTACGTGGTCACTGGTACTTGCAGACGATTGGTAAATATTTTGTACTTGGCTTTCCATGGCTTTAAGTGCGCTTGCTACTAGGTCAAGCTGATGCGCTTTTTGTCTGTCGTCATGGGCAAGCTTATTTACCATTTCATTAAAACTTGACGATATTTCACCGAGCTCGGTTCTAGCAGAAATCCCTTTAATGTTATCTACTTTGCCTTGCTCAACCAAGGCGACAAAGCTATCGCGAAGCTTGCGCAAAGGGTTTAAAATAACCGTACGTTGTAAGACATAATTAGTCACAAGAAAAATAATTAAAAATGCCGTTAAGCCACAAACAATCCACATAAGTTGATTATTTAATGCTTGTTGTTTGCGAGTAACTGTTAATTCGCCAATAAGAATAATTTGCTCTAATGCTTCAACGTCTTCTGCTAGCTGTTGCAGACCTTTTTTACTACTTAATTTAAGTGCTAAGGTATTATTAACCTCATTAAGATAGCGACTGTTGATTGAGCGTAGTTCATTTATTGCATCGTTTGCTAAGTCTTCATTATCTTCTTCATCAGCAAAAAAATCATCTTGTTCCACATCAGCATATATAGCTAAAGCAGGCATTTCTTCTAGCTTTGCTATTAAACTCTGTAGCTCAAGTGTAATAACCTTCATATGCGTAGCGTTAGAAGCACCAGTAAGAAATAACTTTTCTCGGCTATGTATCAGCTCATTAATGCTTTTAGTAATTAATTGAGTGTTTGTTAAGTAATTGAGGCGCTGTTTAATACTCAGTTTATCACTCACTTGTGCATAGCCAGTCAAATTATAAGAAAGCGCTAGCATGTCTTGTTCTGAGTTTCTTAGTAGAGCAAGAGGGTCTCCACTGAGTTTTCCTAAGGCGCGATATTTTGTGCTTATATCATGATCTAGCTTTACCGTTTGTTGCTCAATCTTAGCCTTTAAAAGAGGAAAGTTAAGTTGTGTGCTTTGCTGTTTAATGTATGTTAATTTTTGCTGTGCTTGAGTTAATAAAGTTGCATCACCAGAACGCAAATATTGCGCAATGGTACGATAGAAGTTAACGGTGGTTGCGGACTTTAGCTTTTGATAGTCGGCAAGTTCTGCGCGGCTAGATGTGAGTGAACTACCAACATGGAACATGGTTGTTAAAAAAACGATTGCAAATAAGCTGACCGCAAAAACGGACACTTTTGAAAAACTTGAAACCCGCACTAGCATTCAACCTTGTAAATAACGTTTTTAAAACATGCTAAATTTTTACCTTTTTATATGACAGTTACGTTACGGCTAGGTGACACAAATGTGACAAATTTAAGATGATGAAACTGATATAGGCCTGATACGTTACTTAGCAGAACTAAGCGATTGTATGTATGCAAGATGTTAAGCGCAGTAAGGGGAAGGTCTGAATATCGCTTATGCTCCTAAATGCAAGGTGTCGCTGAACCCAAAGCATGACATAAGCCACAACTAAAAAACAAGGACTTAGCAACACTGTAAAACCATACAGTGACATAAAATATAACCATACTATGACAAATAAATAACCAAATAAAAATATTTTATTTAATCTTGTAATAAAATTACATAAATATTCGAGAGAATTTATGAAGAAAAAGGCCTCTTCTAAACTTAAAATTTAGAAGAGGTCTGATCTCTGCCTGTGCGGCAAATGTCGGTTAACATAAACATCAAAACGATTGTTTTTATTTTCAGCTGCCTATGCGGCAGGTCACACGTTCAAGCATCAAATCCATACCTTTATCAAATTTTCAGCTGCCTATGCGGCAGGTCACCATGGCGAGCTTTTTGCTATTAGTGTTGTGATATTTTCAGCTGCCTATGCGGCAGGTCACAATGAAGAATAAGCTTATTATACATTGTAATCATAAGATTAGATTATAAATGATAATTATACCAAAAATATTCGTATTAAATATAAATGATGATTATCAATTGGTTAGCTTATTACTTTAAGATTAGGTTAAATATTATTAGTTAAAGTAGATAAGTCAGGAACCGTTCCTTGAAACTTCTTATTCGTTGCGAAACCATAACTACCAAAACTTTGTTCACCTTTAAAATCTACGTATTCTCGTTGTATATGGAGAATAAAATCTTCAAGATTGCAGCTACTACTCATTGGAATCCGGTGAAAAGTATCTAATTCCCTTGTGTAAGACGACTTTTTAGGGCTAAAAACTTCGCCTCTTGCCAGTGCCCTTTTTTCAAGCCGCTTGAGTCTTCTCCGGCTTTCACCTACAAAAATTTTAGCTACTGATTGATTTCGCTTAAACCTAACCTCTTTACATTCATTTGGTACAACACAAACGTCGCTCAATTTAAAAAAGCCACAGTCTTTCATATCTTGAAAATAGGGTTGTTGTTTTAAACTATTTAAAGTCACATCATCATAGTGGATGAAAGCAATTTTATTTCCAATTGTGTTATCAGACCAAGCAGGAAGCGATACTCCCAACCCTTGAATATTATTTTTGCAAATAAAACCATGCATAATCGAAATGCAGCGACCGGAAAGTAAAGGGAAATTGGCTTCTTTTGGACAAAACTCCACCATAAAATAATGCCGTAACATATTACCCCTTCTTTGATTCAAGTTTTTTCTGAAACAGTCCGCCCTTTATTAACACTGAAAACATGTAATATATGTTTGAGTTAATAGTGTACTTTGTCGTTGTGTTTTTTACGTTTAGCTCGTCAATATATTGTTCAGTATTTTTCAATAAGTGATAAAAATTTCTGCCTGAATCAGGAGGGCGACGAGTTACACTAAGTTCCTTATCAGCACCAAATTCATGAACTCGTAATCTTTTATCTGCATCTTCATCCCACCAATCGTCAATTGATTGGAGTGCCGCGCCTACTTTTACCGAATTGAAACTCACAGCATAACGTCCGTCTATACATTTGGTTTTTACAAATTGTTTAGAAGCATCGCCTTGTGCTGGCTTGTCGCTGAGAATTTGGCTTGGGTAAATCTCCTGACAAAAAGCAGTCTCAATCTTCGCGGTTATATCTGCACTCCAAAATATATTCGGATCGATTAATGCGTTTTGCATTTCATCACTTAATTCATTTAATACGTTTTGATCTTCAGAAGGCCATGAACTTTCCCATGCAACTTTACGGGTATTCCTTATTTTATAGGAGTTTCCTGAGCTGGTTTTAATCTCAATTTCGGTGTTGCCAGTATTTTGATTACGCCATAACCAAGTACCAAGTAAAATATTTCTACAATAACGAGTTGCTAATTCTTTGTAGCCACCACTATCTGTAAATACTGTTGCTAGTTCTTTTAGTAAAGAAAATACTTTAGGATCACTACAGCCAGAGGGCTTTAATGAATTGGCTTGCACTCTTAATGAAAAACGACAATAAACGTGCTCTACATTAGGAGGAACATAACACTCTTCAAGCGTTAAAATATTATTATGAGTTAAATCTTGAGGAGCTAATTTCTTGGGTGAAAATTGTGGAGTAAAGGCTTCAGTAAAACCTGCTTTTGGTCCGCGAATCTTATTAATGTCAGCCTCAAGAGGAATAAAATCATTATCTTTTGTCTTATAAAAGAAAACAGCTTTACCAGGGTAAAGCGAGCGATCGTATTTTAATATATTGCATATATCCATAAAAGGCCTTTAGTTTAAACTCCCTTCATTAGCATAAACTGTTCTTTAGCTTCTAACATCCAAAAACCATGATTAAAGTAAAAGTTTTTCCCTTTTAATCTTATATTAATGGCTGTGATATATTCAACTAATCCTATAGCTGGCTCAGCATAGCAATGTAATTCTTCTAAAGACCCACACCTTTTTTTAGGTTTATCTAGTAGTAAATATCCAAACATAATAGGGCTTAACTTAAGATCATTGTTGAGCAACAAAAGCAACTCATCTAAGTCACAGATTTTATGTTTTGTTGGCATAACCCATCGACCAGATAAAGGAAGACGTTTTAGTTTTTCAAACAGTTTATTTTCATCGTCATATAATCTACACCAATTAATAGCTAAATCTAGCTCGGGTGGATGCATCACACCTCCAGCAAAAGTTGTTGGAAAGTGCGCTTTAAGCATTTCAGGTTGTTCATCGATTAATAATAAATCTTCTTCATTGCCATCTATATGAATTACTAAATCAAACACTAAATCGCAATGCTTATTATCTATAATACCTGGGCGCTTAAGCTCATTTTGCTTTGCTCCTTGTAACCGCATTTCAGGTAACTTTTTACCTGGCACATTAGAATAATCTTTGATAAACCAAGAAAAAGAAGTAAATCTTACATTTGTATCTAGTGCATTATTTAGTTTTCGTTGGTAATGATGCATCATTCCCCAAGCAGCTGTTAATGACGGCGTACCAGCACAATACGGGTTTGATAATGCTTGAGCATCAAACACCCTTATATCCCGTAAATGTAAGTATCGATATTGTTCTTCATTATCGTGAAAAGCTGGTGAGTTATCGATAATGGCTGCATTACTTAACAGCCACTTTAAACTCGCTTTTATAGACCCTATTAATTTAGGGTGAAAGGCATACTTTTGAGTTGATGTATCGTGTGAAAACATTGCATTTAACACACCAAATAAAGGATTAACTAACTCGGGCAAATCATCATCTAATGTTGTTAACAGCTGGTACTCTAACGTATCAGAAATTTTGTCCAATTGTTCTAATTGGCTTTTATTTTCAATGATACTAAAACGCCACTCAAAAATAGGAGACAACCACTCAGACAAAGCATTTCTGACAGCCTTTATACAAATCACTTTTTGCTGTCTGCGTTGTTTAAGTGCTAATGCATTACCATTATATATTAGGCCATTTAAAGCATTAATAAAGTGTGTTGTTGTTAAAGCGATAAGGTTAAATACACTTTGTCCATTTTGCACTTTTAATCGACGAGAATCATGCAAACCATGGTGTTTATTATTGAAATACAACGGATAACTTAATGCCTTAACAACGCCTCCAAGGGACGCGACTAATTGACTTACGGCGGCTGACCTAGTGAATTCAATTTGGCTGAATTTTCCATTCTTGTTTATAGCAGCTTGTTGTATCTTAGATTGCAGCACATGGCTAACAACTGGTGTAACGGCTACATAACCATCATGGTATGGCATTCTAACTTGGGGTGAGTATCTATCGACAGTATCTGGGATCATTACTTGTGGTAAAAAGCCTTTAACTCTACCGCAGATATTTATAAATAATTTAACTTGCATACCAAGTGATTGAAATGCGGCTTTCCATTCTACTTCGATTGGCTGTGCAGCTAAAATTTCTGCAAGACAACATTTATTTCCCTGCCAATAAAAATAACTAACAAATAACTTAACTAAATTTACTTGAGCTGAATTATGGGTCCATCCGTAGGCTCTATCATAATTTGCACTACTCAAAACCAAAGGATGTAACATGGGTGAATCAACTACTAAGTTTTGTTTACTGACTCTAATATCAGGATATTTCAAGTTATGAGTATGAAACCACTGAAGTTCATCAATACATTTATTAAGTAGGCTTTCATTATTTAGCGCTTTCTTGGCTAGTTTTTTATCAAGTAGGTTATCAATTTGCACCTTACGGTAAGTGAGGTTTAACAGAATAGTTAATGCGATTGATTCATAACCTGTAATGTCTATTTCTTCTGTATAAGCGCTAAAAGCACGCCTTAAAGATTGATCGCGATCTGGAACACTTTCAATAGCTAACAGTTCTTGTAAATGCATACCCATTACCAAGCCGACAAGTGCATTTTAGGTTTATCGTCACCAAAGCTAGATTTATACTCTATTACTTGCCTTAAGAAAAAGACACCAGTATGGGGATCTATTCTGCTATTCATTTTTTGACGAAAAGCATTTTGCAAAATACCATCTTGGTATAACCTATAAACTTGCTCATGTGACGTACCTAAAATTATCGCTACCTCAGTCACGCTCACTAACATATCAGCAACATTAGGCTTTTTCGATTTAGGATTGTTTGCAACTAAACGAATTAAATAATCAATTAGCGCTATTCGAATGAAATGACGCTGACCTTCTCTTTGAATACTATGTGGTACTGATAAAATAACCTCACCGAAAATAAATCGAAATATAGTTTTATTAAACATCTCAATCAACTTCATATTAGCGTTTTTACTTAAATGGTCTAATTCGTTATATAAATTTTCAGGCCACTTACTAAAGAAGGTAGCTGCATCATTTAAACAAAAGTTATCTATGCAGCTATATCTTTCTTGATACCAAAGTAATGCCGCAAAACGTTGGGATATTGTAGTCTCACGAAACAATGGATTATCAATTAAAGTTTCGTTATTGAGCAGGTTATGTATTAACTCAGCATCTTTACGCTTTACAGTAATAGAGGTTGTATTACTGTTGGTAGCTGAGGCCAAATCAAAGCCACATAAACAATGGGCAATTGATTCATTTTCAATATAATTTATAGGTAAGTTACAGTCGGGACACTGATGGATTAATGTACATTTATGTTTAGTGCAAATGTTTATCCATCTTATGTGCCAACTTTGTTTTATATAGGGTTCTTCAGCTAAACATTGAGGGCATATAGGTAGAGAGCATTCTCCATCCGCGCCATTAGAACGAATAAACTTTAATGGGATATCGATACCATCACGATGAACTGCAACGGACGAGTTAAACTTTTTATCTGATTTTAATAAAGCAAGTTTTTGCAATTCAAAACGAGGGAGGTCTAACAATGTTTCCAGAAGACCGATTGCTCGCATTCTAAAGTGGCTATTGTGTTTAGCGTGGTAAACGTTCAACCTTTTTAAATCGATTGGAAAAGCACCATGGGCATCAAAGTCGAGTTCATGAAGCGCTTCCCGAATAGCTAAGCTTAACTGTTCGTATGAGTCAAAAAAATTTTCTGAAACAACACGCAGTAAATAGCTTTCTAATGTTTCATCAGAAAACGCACGAACTTTAGGAGAAAATAAAAAAGCCACGCCACACACCAAAACTTAGTAAACCTAAGTTTAAGGTAAGGCTATTTAATGAAAATTGCAAGTGAGTGAAAAAATAAACTATTGAGCTAAATAGAGTGCCACTTTAATGCTATTTGTTTCTCTTGTTTTTAGTCATCTTTAAAGAACTGACCACACTTCGAATAAGGCAGGTACTCTTACGTAACAATTTAGTACCTGGCTTATAGGTTCTTAATGTTGAAATAATCTCAAACAAGCGTAATATCATGAGGTTAATTCTGCGAAAGGAGTATCGTTTAAGTAAATTAGCAGCACCCTGCCATGTAGTACAAATACTCCCCCAGCACTCATTATTGAAAACCACAGATTAGCTAATCATTAACTAATCTGTGTAACTATTGGAATAGTCATGAACCAAACCGAACAGCAATTTTTAAAAAGCCTTGAAAATAAACTCTGGACAGCAGCAGATAAGCTGCGTTCTACGCTCGATGCATCACAATATAAGCATGCTGTACTAGGCCTACTTTTCGTAAAATATGTATCAGACTCATTCACTCTGCGTCAAAATGAAATCAAAACTGATATTGCCAACCCAGAACATGAATATTACTTAAATCCTGAAGACTTTGGTGGTGAAGAAAGCGAAGAGTATTTAGCTGAAGTTGCCGCTGAGCTTGAAGTGCGTGATTTTTACACTGAAAAGAATATTTTTTGGTTACCAATAGAGTCACGCTGGCAGTTTCTGCAAGACAATGGTCCATTAGTGATTGGTGGTGCTGAGCTAGATATTGGTGATAAAAAGAAAAAAATCACCTCAGTTGGGCATTTAATTGATAACGCATTAGAAGCCATTGAGCGAGATAATATCAAGTTAAAAGGTGTGCTTAATAAACACTACTCACAACTTAAAATTGACCAAGCTAAACTTAATGAACTTATCAACCTTATAGCAACTATCCCGTTTACTTTTAAAGATGATAACGCGTCACTTAACAGTAAAGATATTCTAGGGCATGTGTACGAATACATGCTTGGTCAGTTCGCACTAGCCGAAGGTAAGAAAGGGGGGCAGTTCTATACACCAGCTTCAATCGTAACGCTCATTGTACAAATGATTGAACCCTTTGAAGGCCGAGTATACGACCCTGCAATGGGTAGCGGTGGTTTCTTTGTGCAATCTGAAAAATTTATTGAACGCCATGCTGCTGAAAAGCAAATTGATGCCGTTACCCAAAAATCGCGAATCTCTATTTACGGTCAAGAATACAATCACACCACATGGCAACTTGCCGCGATGAATATGGCAATTCGTGGTTTGGATTATGACTTTGGTAAAGAACCTGCCAGTACCTATACCAACGTTCAACACCCCGATTTACGTGCCGATTTCATTATGGCTAACCCGCCATTTAATATGAAAGAATGGAATACTGGCGTTAACGATAACGACCCGCGTTTTAAATATGGCACACCACCTGCGGGTAACGCTAACTTTGCTTGGTTACAACACATGTTGCATCACTTAGCGCCTGACGGCTCACAAGCATTACTTTTATCCAATGGCTCTATGAGTTCAAACACCAATAACGAGGGTATTATTCGCCAAGCGTTAATTGAGAACGACTTAATCGAATGTATGGTCGCCCTACCAGGGCAATTGTTTACTAATACTCAAATTCCTGCTTGTATTTGGTTTTTAACCAAAAATAAAAGTACTCGTGTTGATAAAGCTGGTCGAAAATTGCGTGACAGAAAAGGTGAAGTGTTATTTATTGATGCCCGTAACCTTGGCTACATGAAAGATCGTGTATTACGTGATTTTAGCTTTGACGATATTCAAAATGTGGCTGATTTATTCCATGCATGGAAAACAGGCGAAGTCGTTAACCATGTTGTTTATGAAGACCAACTTGGTTTTTGTAAATCAGTAACTATAGGTGACATTAAAAAGCATGATTTTGTCTTAACCCCCGGCCGTTATGTTGGCGCTACAGAAGAGGATGATGACGGTATCCCTTTTACTGAAAAAATGGTTACGTTAACAACTAAGTTAAGTGAACAGTTTGCTGAATCGGCAATCTTGGAAGCTGAAATTAAGAAAAATCTTGCGGGGTTAGGTTATGAGCTTTGATAAGCTACCTCACGGATGGAAATTTATTTCTCTCGAAGATGCCATGGAAGCGATTATTGATTATCGCGGAAAAACTCCTAAGAAAACGAAATCAGGAATACCTCTTGTCACAGCTAAAATAGTTAAAGGGGGATATATTCTTGAGCCTTTTGAGTTTATTGCAAATGACAACTATGACTCATGGATGGTTCGAGGATTGCCAAAAATTGGTGATGTGGTTTTGACGACGGAAGCCCCATTAGGGGAAACTGCACAGCTAACAAGTGCCAATGTGGCGCTAGCTCAGAGAATTGTAACCTTGAGAGGGAAAAAGGGGCTATTAGATAATGATTTTCTATTATGTGCCTTACAAAGTAACTTTGTAAGGCACCAATTAGAGTCTCGCTCATCGGGGTCTACTGTTAGAGGTATAAAACAAAGTGAACTAAGAAAAGTTAGCTTGCCTGTCCCACCATTAACCGAACAGCAAAAGATAGCTCGAATTCTGAAATCTTTAAGTAATAAATTAGTATGCAACACCCAAACAAACAAAACTATAGAAGCAATGGCGCAAGCCATCTTCAAATCATGGTTTGTTGATTTTGACCCCGTGAAAGCCAAAATTCGCAATGAACAACCAGAAGGAATGGATGCCCTCACCGCTGAACTATTCCCTGACAAACTAGTAGAGTCAGAATTAGGCTTGATTCCTGAAGGTTGGGAAGTAAAGCCTCTTTACGATATTGCTGAATATATTAATGGTGCTGCATATAAAAAATTCGAGCCTAATACTAACGGCTTAGGTTTTCCTATTGTGAAAATAGTTGAATTAAAGTCAGGCATCACTGATAAAACAGGTTTTTCCACAGTTAAAATGCCTGAAAAATACAAATTAAATGATAAGGATATTCTGTTTTCATGGTCTGGAAATCCTGATACGTCAATTGATACTTTTATTTGGGCTTTAGGGGAGGCTTGGCTTAATCAACATATTTTCAAAGTTATTCCAAAACCAATTATTACTCGTAATTTTTTATTAAGTTTGCTTAAGTCTATGCGGTCAGTTTTTGCTGAAATAGCTAGAGATAAGCAAACTACAGGGCTGGGGCATGTGACTGTTAAGGATTTGAAACGTTTAATGGTTGCGTTACCTTCGAAAGAACTCCTAGCAAAATTTGATGATGCTGTAAGTGCAATTATTAATCAACAGTTCAACCTCGTTAAACAAACTCAAAATTTGGAAAAACTCCGTGACACTCTGCTCCCTAAGCTTCTTTCGGGTGAACTAGAACTCACTAATGAGGAGTTAACAGATGAAAGCTAGCTCACCAGTTGAAGTAGAATTGTACCAAGAACAAGCCATTGAATACTTTATGAATTTGCCTGTTTGGCCCGAGTTTAATATCCATAATCAAAAAATAGATGGCTTAATTCCATCGTGCAGAGTTAATTCGTGGGAAGAGTTCGATCAAGTTGTTAAACACTACTGTGAAAATGATTTAGACGGTAGTTATGTGTTTAGAGGACAAAAGCATTACCTGTGGCAATTAGAGCCGACTCTTGACCGACTAGTAAAAGGAGCCGTAAAGGCTGATTTGGCTGATAAGCATTTAAGTAACTTTAGGCTTTCAACAAGGGGTAGATTAAACGATAAAACTATTTTAGACAAAGATAGTGAGCTGTGGGCTTTAGGACAACATCATGGCTTAGCTACGCCTTTACTTGATTGGAGTTTATCACCTTATGTCGCACTTTTTTTTGCGTTTGAAGGAGAAGATGATGCAACTTGGTTTGAAGCTAGTGGTGATTGTAATAATTATAGTCGGACAATTTTTATATTAAACAAAGCATTTATTCAAGATCTCGGATTAGGTGAATCAGAGCCTGACGGTACGGTTTTGAAAATTGTAGAACCATCAATAGATGACCACGGAAGGCTTGTGAATCAAGCAGGTTTATTTAGCCTCGCCCCATATGGTGAGACACTAGAGTCATCTTTATATGAACACCTTGCAGATTCGGGAGTTGATGTAGATGACGTAAATGAAGTGTCAAAGTACATCTGTAGAATACACATTCCTAATAAGCCAGATACGCGTTTTTCATGTTTAAAAAAACTACGAAAAATGAATATTCATCACGCCAGCTTGTTCCCTGATTTAATTGGCTCATCTGGTTATTGCAATGACTTGATCCGTGATGCTATCAATTCCTCAATAAAAAAATCTGAAAGTGTGCAATTTGATAAGTCTGCCGAGGAAATCGTAAAAGAAACACATGTAAGTTCGCCGTGGGCTATGCATAGGTTACCCAATGATGTTAATGGACTATTGTTACAAGCCCTTATTGTTGATGACAGTCTCAAGAGTAAAACTAACCCAAGTACCTTAAGTAAAGTTGTTGATGATCTTATCGACTTTATCAATGAAAAAGCAGGTGTTGATTGGTATAAAAAAGATTCTATGCTCGCTAGACTGAGAAATATAGTTAGGCGTTCATTACGAAGACAGCAATTCCCCGATGATTTCATAGATTCAGCGACTGAAGCATTAATATCTAAGTCGGCCGCAATGAGTGCTGATGTAGAGTCAATGTCATCTAAGGATGTTGAATGATTACAGAAAAAAAATTAACGTGGCTCTACTAAATAAGTAACCACCAACAACGATTAGCAATAGGAATACAGCTCAATGAGTGAGTTTTCATTAAACAGCCTTGATGACATCAATTTATTAAGAGAGTCATCTGAAATTGAATGCAAACTCGCCGGTGGTAAGGACGGTAAAGGCGCGGTTCCTAACGATATGTGGGAAAGCTACAGCGCATTTGCTAACACTGACGGTGGCTATATCATTCTTGGTTTAAAAGAAAAACAGCATCGTTTCTCAGTTGTGGGCATTGAAAACATAGAAAAAGTTAAAGCTGAAGTATTTAATCTCGCCAACAATACTAACAAGGTTAGTGTTAATTTATTGAATAACAGTAACGTTACCGAAGTTGAAATAAACGGTAAAAAGTTACTGGTGATTTATGTTTCTAGGGCTAAACGGCAAGAAAGGCCTGTGTATTTAAACGGTAACCCTATGGGTAATACCTTTAAAAGGGGTAATGAGTCAGATCAAACTATTTCCGGTGAACAAGTTAAACGTATGCTTGCCGAACAAATCGAAGACTCCCGTGATGATGAAGTATTGGTACACTTTAGTATGGCAGATCTCGATTTAGAAACCTTAAGAATATATAGGCAAACCTACGCTAATTTAAACCCTAACCACCCATGGAATGAATTAGATAACGCCTCTTTTTTACGCATGATCGCCGCATGGCGTATAAATAGAGAGACAGGACAACAAGGTCCTACTGTTGCTGGTTTATTGATGTTTGGCCTGCATACCTCTATTCAAGAAAAATTTCCGTATTATATGTTGGATTACCAAGAGCGGCCTGAGGCAAAAAAAGAATTACGCTGGGTTGATAGGCTAACGTTAGATGGATCTTGGTCGGGTAATCTTTATGATTTTTCTCGCAAAGTATATCGTAAGCTGATTGATGATTTAAAAATTCCTTTTAAACTGCGAGAAGGTACACGACAAGAAGATACACCTGTGCATATAGCGCTACGTGAAGCACTTGCAAACGTAATAGTGCATGCCGACTATAGTGGCCGCTCTTCTGTTTTAGTGGTAAAGCGCCCTGATATGTTTGGTTTTCGTAACCCCGGTTTAATGCGAGTACCTATTGATATTGCTTTGCACGGTGGGGAACCTGACTGTAGAAATCGTTTATTAGCGCAAATGTTCCGATATATAAAGTTTGGTGAACAAGCTGGGTCAGGAATTCGCCATATTTTAGATGGTTGGAAAAGTCAGCATTGGAAAATGCCGCTATTAAGAGAAGTTCTTGAGCCTAATGAGCAAACACTATTAGAACTAAGAATGATCGACCTTTACCCCGAAGAAGTTATTCAACTATTAAATGAAAAATTTGCTGATAAATTTACACAGCTATCGGAGTTAGAAAGAACTATTGTCATTACTGTTTATTCTGATTTGTATTTAACCCATCATCAACTTTGCACTCAAACGGCAGCTCATACCCGTGAGGTAACGTTAGCATTAGTTAAATTAAGCAAGATGGGGATTATCGACTCAAGCGGTGAGCAACGAAGTAAAGTATACCACCGACCAAATATTGAAGTGCCTACTCCTGATAATGTCGCGGGGCAGTTTCTAGCCGAGCACGAATTTGTGGTTAATCCTGAAAAGCCGACTGAAAACCCTGAGTTACTATCTGAAGATCCGGAGCTACCCTCTGAAAGTCCGGAGCTAAGCCCTGAAAGTCCGGAGCTACACAAAGAAAACCCAGAGTTATCAGATACACTTTGGCACGAACTTATGCGGGTAGGACAAGCTATCCGAAACCAGCACCGCCCCAAAAAAGAAGATATGGAGACTGTAATAATACAGCTGTTATCTATAGCTTCCAGCCAATATATTAGGTTATCTCAGTTTGCCGAACTATTAGGTAAAAATACTGATGCACTAAGAAAGAACCACCTCAACAGATTGCTAAAAGAAGATAAAATTGGTTTGGCTTTCCCTACGTCGCCTAACCACCCAGCACAAGGCTATAAGTTAAAGGAAGACGAATGATCACTGAAGACATTCTTAGTTACTTTTTTGGAATTTCCTTTTTATAAGAAGATATTATGGCCAGTTTATATCCGTCGTTAGAGAACATTGAGCGTTTAAAAGTACAACCTACTGAAGGTGAGTATCATTTATTACATTATTTAAATGAGCACCTCGATGACAGCTATGAAGTATTTTTTAACCCCTTTTTAGATGGTGATAGGCCAGATTTTATTATCCTCAAAGAAGGAGTTTCGATATTTGTTATAGAAGTTAAAGACTATAACTTAAGTAATTATCAGGTTGATAATTATAATAAATGGTCAGTTAAAAGCGCTCAAGGTACTTCACGAATAGCATCTCCGCAGTCACAAGCCTTTACCTACAAAAAGAATATGTATCAATTACATTTACCAGTTCTAGGGCTAGGGCAACTCACTAACCGTAACTTCTTTAACCTTGTTCTACCTTTGGTTTATATGCATAAAGGTAGTAAATCTCAAATTAATCAGCTTTATAGTCAGGCCGAAAGTGAGCTGAGGCAACAGTCACAAGATCTTTTCAAGCAACATGGCAGTAAGTCTATAAACCATGAAACCTATAACAAGCGTTCCGATGGTATTTCAGGGGTACAAAAACGGATATCTCGTGATAAGGCGATGGTATATGCAAATGATCAACTCAGCATGCTTATATCGAAAATTAAGAGCTTTAAGTCTCATGTGTTATTTGATGGGCGTGTATATGATGATCTAAAACGGCGTCTCATGCCATGTGAGCATGTTTTAAAACAAGGTAAGTTAATTCCTTTGGATGATAAACAAGCTAAGTTGGCACTGAGTAATATTGGCAAAGAGAAAATAAGGGGCGTTGCCGGTTGTGGTAAAACCGCCATAATTGCCCAGCGAGCTGTCAATGCGCGTAAAAGGCATCAAGAAAGTGTACTTATCATCACATTCAACATTACACTCAAGAATTTAATTAAAGATAGAATCAGTGATATTTTAGGTTATAGAGATGAGCAGAATTTTGCTGTTACTAACTACCATCAATTCTACAATTCTCAAATCAATGAAACCGGACAAGAGCTCAGTGAATTGATAACGCGTTTTGGCTTAGAAGCTCTTTATAAAAAAGATTGCTTTGAAGACTATACATTATCACGTTATCAAACGATTTTAGTTGATGAAGTACAAGACTTTGAGAGTGAGTGGGTTAAAATTATTAGAGATAACTTTTTAGCCACTGACGGGGAAATGGTTTTATTTGGTGATGCATCACAGAATATTTATGAGCGAAACAATGAACGAGTAGCAGTTATAGCTCAAGGATTTGGTAGTTGGAAAAAATTAAATCGATCTTATAGAACAAGCTTTACGTCACCCCTCAATCAAGTTTTCAAAGGCTATCAGTCTAAGTATTTGATAGAAAAATATTCAGACTCTGAATTGTTAGAAACAGCGCCTGTTCAACAAGGACTGTCGTTTGAGGTCCTAGATTACCACTTTATTAGTGATAACTGGGCGGATCAATCATTTGAGTTGATTCAAAAAACTATTAGGGCTAACAACTTTAACCCTAATGATGTGGTTATATTATCCTCTAACATTTATCTTGTCCGTAAGTTAGCTGATAAATACCAAGGAGTTGAAAAGTTCCACTGTATGTTTGAATCTTATGAGGAGCTACACCAGTTACTTTCAATATATGACTCTACCACCACTTTGGATGAGTTAAAATTAATGTCCGAAAAAGAATTACGGAAAACTATCTACGGCTATAAAGAATTACAATCTGAATTGGAGCGGGCACGCCGAACCAAAAAGAACCACTTTTATGCAAATAGCGGTTTGATCAAGCTATCAACCGTGCATAGTTTTAAAGGGTTAGAATCGAAAACCGTATTTTACTTAATGGATGATAAAGATACGCCGGAAATTGTCTACACATCAATTACGCGCTCTGTGGAAAACCTTATAGTTTTGGACGTGAGTAAAGATAGCCAATTCTCAGGTTTTTTTAACCATAACATGAATAAATCAGATTAGGCTGGAGAGCTGTTAAATGATTACTGAAGATCAACTAGAACAACAATGCCTTGAATGGTTTCAATCGCAAGGGTATAGCTTTGCATGTGGTTATGATATTGCGCCCGATGGCTCGTCACCAGAGCGTGAAGACTATCATCAAGTAGTGCTCAAACAACGTTTGTTAAATCAGTTATCTGTTATCAATCCTACGTTACCCTTAACGGCACTAGAGAGTGTAGTTAATACGGTATCTAAACCAGACTCTTTAGTGCTAATTAAAAGTAACCGTCAATTTCATAAGTGGCTTATTGAAGGCGTTCCTGTTGAATATACCGGAACACAAAGCGACGGAACGACGGGTAGCTTGCATACTCATGTTCAGTTGTTCGACTTTAACAACACGACCAACAATGAATTTTTAGTTGTTAATCAATTTACGATAACGGGTACTAAAGGCAATCGACGACCCGATATTGTGGTGTTTATAAATGGTTTACCAATTTCAGTGATTGAGTTAAAAAATCCTGCCGATGAACATGCTGACATTTGGAATGCTTTTAACCAACTGCAAACTTACAAAGATGAAATTAGTGACTTATTCGCTTTTAATGAAGCGTTAATTGTAAGTGATGGTTGGATCGCGCGTGTTGGCTCACTCACAGCCAGTAAAGAGCGTTTTCTTCCATGGAAAACCATTAAGCATGAAGATGACAAGCCGTTACTAGAGTTTCAACTAGAGACTATGGTACGTGGGTTCTTTGATCAAGATATGCTGCTTGATTACATTCGTTACTTTGTTTTATTTGAAAGTGACGGTGACAACATCATTAAGAAAATAGCGGGCTATCACCAATTCCATGCAGTACGCGAAGCCGTTAAAGCTACTGTGATTGCCGCTAACTCAGCTGAAGGAGTGGGTGAGCGACGTGCCACTTACGGCAGTAAGGTTGAGGCTGGCTCAGGTAAAGCGGGTGTTGTGTGGCATACACAAGGCAGCGGTAAAAGTATTTCTATGGTGTGTTATGCCAGCAAGCTTTTACAGCAAGCTGAAATGAATAACCCCACCTTGGTTATTGTGACTGACCGTAACGACTTAGACGGACAATTATTTAATACTTTTTGTATGGCACAAGAAACGTTGAAACAAATGCCGCAGCAAGCTCATGACCGTGATTCATTGCGTGAATTGCTACTAAGTCGCCAATCTGGCGGTATTATTTTTACCACGATTCAAAAATTTGCATTACTGGCTAATGAATTAGAGCACCCTGTGTTATCTGACCGTGGCAATATTATTGTTGCTTCTGATGAAGCTCATCGTAGCCAATACGGCAATAAAGCCCGCTTAGTTGATGTTAAAAATGCGGAAGGTGAAGTGATAAGCCAAAAATATGTATATGGTTACTCAAAATACATGCGTGACGCCTTACCTTATGCCACATTCATAGGTTTTACGGGCACACCTATTGCTATGGATGATAAAGATACTCGTGCTGTATTTGGTGATTACGTGTCTATTTATGACATCCAAGATGCGGTTGATGATGGTGCAACAGTTCCTATTTACTATGAGTCTCGTCTTGCAAAATTAGAGATTAACCAAGAGCAAATTGAAGCACTTAACGATGACGTTGATGAAGTGCTTGAAGATGAAGAAGAAACCAACGTGCGCGAGAAAGCTAAGTCTAAATGGGCGGCATTAGAAAAACTAGTAGGTTCACAACCCCGAATTGAACAAATAGCCAAAGACTTGGTGTCGCATTTTGAAGAAAGAACAAGCACCTTTCCTGGCAAAGCGATGATAGTAGGTATGAGCCGTGATATTTGTGTTGATATTTACAATGCCATTGTTGCTATTCGCCCCGATTGGCACAGTGACGATACCGCTAAAGGCGCAATAAAAGTAGTTATGACAGGTTCAGCATCAGATAAAGCTGCGCTTCAACCCCATATTCATGACAAAAAAACCAAAAAACTATTTGAAAGCCGCTTTAAAGACATTGATGACCGACTCCAGTTAGTAATTGTTCGTGATATGTGGCTGACTGGTTTTGATGCACCCTGTTGTCATACTATGTATATTGACAAACCGATGAAAGGCCATAACTTAATGCAGGCTATAGCCCGTGTTAACCGTGTATTCAAAGATAAAGCTGGTGGCTTAGTTGTAGATTACATTGGTATTGCCAGTGAATTGAAAAATGCATTAAAAACTTACACTAACTCACAAGGTAAAGGTCAGCCAACCGTTGATACTGCGGAAGCTTTTGCGGTATTAGCTGAAAAAATTGATGTGATTCGTGGCATGTTTGCTACACCTGTCGATGGTAACACCTTTGATTATATTGATGACTTTGAATCTAAAGCGTTACAACTACTACCAGGTGCTGTAAATCACATCTCAGGATTAACGAATACTAAAGGTGAACGTGAAGGAAAACGCCGATTCTTAGATGTAATGGCGTCATTAACTAAAGCATTTTCTTTATGTAATACCTTAGATGCTGTTAGTGAATATCGAACAGAAATAGCGTTTTACTCAGCTATTAAAACTGCCTTCATGAAACACACTAAGGTTGATAAAAAACGTAGTGATGAAGATCGAAATTCAGCATTTAAACAAATTATTGATAACGCTATAGTCGCTGAAGGTGTTGATGATATATTTAAGTTGGTGGGCTTAGACAAGCCAAACATTGGTTTATTGTCAGAAGAGTTTTTAGAAGATGTTAAAAACATGCCTCAGAAAAATTTGGCGGTTGAATTACTTGAAAAGCTGTTAAGAGACGAAATAAAAGCGCGAATGAAAAATGATGTTGTGCAGGAGAAAAAATACTCTGATCGTATCATGGCAACATTACTGAAATACCATAACAGAGGCATTGAAACCGCACAGGTTATTGAAGAATTAATACAGTGGGCGAAAGAAATGGCCGCTGATTCTGAAATGGCGGATAAATTAAACCTATCTGTAGATGAAATAGCTTTTTACCGCGCTTTAGTTGTTAATGAAGAATCAGTACGTGAACTTGGCGATGATGCGTTAAGGCAACTCGCTATAGCGTTAACGGCGGAACTACGAAAATCTGCAACAGTCGACTGGCAAAAAAGAGACAGTGTACGCGCCCGAATGCGAAATCTTGTTAGACGTTTACTGCGTAAGTGGAAATACCCACCTGACAAATCATCTGAAGCTATTGAGTTAATACTAGCTCAAGCTGAAGTGTTAGCTGATAGTTGGGCTACCTAGGTTGTCGAAGCCATAATTCGTCAGTACAACGCTAAATAAACAGCTAAGCCAAAGTGTTTTTAGCTTAAATCTTAAATAGGAAGTATGAGATGAATAGGCACATGAATCTTTTTCGCTTTTATGGAGAAAGCGAATCAAAAGAGAAACTTGAAAACAATCTAACGAAAGGGTTAGCACTTTGCTTAAAATATGACCCTTCTTTATTGCACTCATTTATTGCTGAGATTGATCCACTGTACTCCAGTATTACCATTCCGCCTCAAGATAGTTCATTTTTTGACATTGGTATTCAGGTTCCTTCTAATGGATTAGAAGGTGAAAGAGTTATTGCTGTATCAATGACTGTTGATGATTACACTTCTGCACAATACGATGCAGTAAAAAAAAGATTAACCAAATCACCAATAATTGATCTCGTAATAACGTACGCAGACACTGTGATTATTTGTGAGATTAAACCCACCAATGAAAATTGTTTAGCTCAACTCAAGAATCAGGTTTTCAGTTATAAAAAAAATGCCAAAGAGACTTTTAAATCTTTTTCCTGGAAGAAGGTTGCGGCGCTCATAGAGAAAGTCACAAATGTTAATAAAAGTATGGGACAACCTAGCCATATATCGTCCGATTACCTCGATATGCTAAAAGGGCACTTTCCCATGTGGCATCAAATTAGTCGTTTAAATGAATTAACAATTCGAACTAAAAACCTTCAATATAATATCGAACAACGATTAATTGAAGTTTGTAGCTCTCTTAATGAAATGGAACTTACCGATTTTAAACGACGAATAAGCTTCCAATTAAAATGGGCAATGGCTACAGAGCTAAAAATTCAGACCTCTGAAATAAATGGCGCTATATGCCTAGAAGATATCTTTATTGAATTTTGTTTTTGGGCTGGAGATACCAAAAAGCAAGGACATGCGCTTTTTAAAGGTGATTATGCACAACAGTTACTTTTTAAAAAAAATATGACTATCAGAAATGAAGCTTTTAGTATTAATAGTGAACCATACATTAGAGTTTCTAGCTGGCAGAAAGGTATAGCATGGTTTGATAACATAAAAAAGGAAGATTACAGCCTATTTAATAAGTCTCTTTTTGATAAACTTGCAGGACGGTGGAGGGTAAAAGATTGGGCTAAAGTAGACAAATTAGTATCTAAATTTGATCTCGATTGGAAAGAGCAATCAAAATGGGACGATGAAGTAGAAAATTCAAATAGAACTCAAGTAGATATTTCGATGGGAGTTAGGACAAAACTTTACGTCCCATTTTCAACTCTGCGTAAAGCTGAATCTAAAAATAACGGCTTAAACATTAAACTTCGTGAAATTCTTCAAGCAATGAATACGGAGTTTGGCTCAATAGGCGGTTAATCGGGTGAAGCAATGGACAACCTTCCTTTTTAAAAAAAGATATAATTTATGACAGAACAATTTTTTGAAGCACTACATAATGGCGACATTAACACTGTTAAAATATTAGTTAGTGAAACCCCGTCGTTAGTTAATGAATTAAGCGCTGATAATCTTAGCCCTTTTGAATTAGCCTTGAATTCTGGCTTTACTAAGGTAGTAAACTATCTGATTAGTGCTCAAGAGTTTAACGTAAATCTTGATGGTCACAACCCTTTAAGGTTAGCTTTGGACTTAGGGTTCATAGATATTGCCAAACAACTTTTAGACCTAGGTGCAAATCCAAACTATCGTCCGAAAAAGATAAGTAGTGCTCTTTTACTTTGTTTAGAGAATGAATACTTTGAGTTAGCAGAGCTAATGGTAGAAAAAGGCGCAGAAGTTGATATTAGAAATGAAAATGGCTGGACGCCATTAATTTGGGCATCAATAAAGGGCAGAAAAGCTTCTGTTGAGTTTTTAATTAAGCATGGAGCGAATATCCACACATGCAATAACGATGGATGGAATGCAGTAACAGGAGCTTATTTCAAGCAGCACTTAGATATTGTTGAGTTACTAAAAGAAAAAGGAGCGGTATTTAGTGCTAAATATAGTGAGGCTGCGTTGCTTTCAGCTTACCAAAACAGTTACTTAGATATTGTTCATCAGCTATTAGACGACGGGGTAAACCCTGATGTTAAAGATGAAAAAGGGAATACCTTACTTGTTCTTACAGTCAGAAAGGGCGACGAGTCTACAGTTGAAAAGTTACTTTCTCTGGGTGCTGATGCAAATGCGATAAGTGAAAATAATAATCCTCTACTATCAGTGGCAACAAACAGTGATCACTTCACTATAGCGATCAAATTAATTGATGCGGGTGCTGATGTAAATAAAAGCGCTGAAGAAGGCTCCGTGCCATTGATCAGAGCAGCCTATAGTGGTGAATTTGAATTATGTAAAAAACTAATAGATAACGGAGCGGCACTAAATCATAGAGGCAATTCTGATTTCACGGCGTTAATGTTTGCTGCTCAGAATGGACACCTAGAAATAGCTAAGTTGCTGGTTGAATCCGGAGCTAGCGTCAATTTAAAAAATAATTTAGGAAGAAGCGCGAAGGATTTAGCTAATCAACAAGACTTTGGACATATCAGAAACTATTTAACAGAACATAGTGGTATATAGGCATGATATCAAACGATGTTGTATTTGATTCTGTTCGACGTGGATACAACGAACTTGAAGCCTCAAATAATAGTGAGATTATTGATTACTTTGAAAATATAGAGCCAGATGCAATGGTCGGCCATATTAGCAACATCAAAGGCATAGTGTTTGAACAAGAGGTGGTTAACGCTTTAAATAAACAAGGTTTTGATGCCATGATGTTCGAAGCTACAAATCACCCTATATCTGACATTGCACTCATGAGCGATGGTGATATTGCATTAGAAATGCAATTAAAAGCAACAGATAGTACGAGTTATATTAATGCCACGCTAGATCAACATTCTGATGTACCAATTATTGTGACAAGCGAAGTGGCAAATGGTTTTGATTCAGCAATGGTTATTAATTCGGGATTAGATAATGCAGCTTTAGAAACTGTAGTATCAAATACTTTATTGTCCGAAGGTACCAATGATGTTGCTATTGATTCGGTAAATGAAGGTCTCGGTGAAGTTATTGGGGAATCATTATTACCAATCCCTATCTCACCTATAGGCTTAATAGGTACTTTTATTGGTCTACCGTTTTTGTAACAAGTGTCTTACTTTTGATTATTCTGATTCTAGCATCTGAATAAGTTTACGTTTCCCTTCATCATCAAGTTTATCTATTAAGCGAGCTAAAACAGCGCTTTCTTCAGACTCACAAAAAAAGTAATTTACGGGCACATTTAGCTCTGCCGCTAATTTTTTTAAAGTAGCAAGATCAGGCATATGCCGTCCAGTTTCATAATGGTTCATGCGACCGCTTGCAGAACTAGGATCGATTCCCATTTTGATGCCTAAATCTTTTTGACTTATTTTCATTTGTTTTCGAGCCTCTTTAAGACGCTCTGTAAAGAAGGATTTAACCTGCACGGGTGTTTCATCTCAATAACTCTCAGTTAAAAAGGATTGTCTAGTTTTTACATCAACATGTATACTTAGGTATCCTAAGTTTATGGTTATTTGTAAGGTATAGCAATGAGTAAGAAAGTGAACATGAATGTATTTTTGCATTTCCTATTAGTAATCAAACAGATGAATAATTTCACTGTTGTTGAAGCTAGAGATGTTTTATTACATGAACAGTCAGAGTTTAATGATGCAGTTGAAACTAGAAAATTTATATATCGCCAATTAACACGAAATGTTGAAAAAGGGCTTTTAAAGCGTAGTAACGAATCAGATAATGGGAATAAAGAGGTTATTTATTCAAAAACAGCCTTATTTTTTACTGTTGAAATTAAATCTGTTCTTAGGGGTAATAAACCGAAGAGAGCTAAAGTTTATAATAAAACTTCTAGCGGCTCGCGCAAAGTAATCAAAGCAATTTGCTATCAGGAAGAGCTGCAAAAAGAACTCCTCTCTTATGAAATAGACTTTAATACAGTGCTTGAAGAAGCTAAAGAGTATAAACGTTTGACAAAGCGTTTCCCTAAACTAAACAAACAACTCCAGCAGCATTACACCCACGCTAAAGAAAAATCTATTAAGTTACTTGGGAAAATTCACGCTTTACAAAACTTGCTAGGTAAAAAAGAGATGGATCTTCAATCATGTTAAGGGAGTGGCAAAGAGAGTGCTTAAACAAAGTTAAACAGCATTACTATGGAAACCATAAACATTTTTTTTGTTTAGCAACACCAGGTTCTGGTAAAACAGTGCTCGCGGCAGAGGTTGCAGCCTATCTATTTGATGCAAAAAAAATAGATTTTGTAATATGTTTTTCACCATCTTCTGAGGTTACAAGTAGTATTAAAATCTCCTTTTCGAAACGACTCAATTGCAATTTTGATGGCGTGATTGGCTCTGTCGGTTGCTCTTATACATATCAAAATATGCGATTCTTTAATGATGATTATTGGCAGCTACTAAGAAAGAATCGAGTACTTGTTGTGTTTGACGAGATACATCATTGCGCAGGCTCTTCTATAGAGGATGCGAATGTTTGGGGGCAAGATATTGTTAAAAATATTCAAGAACAGGCTGCATTTACTTTAGCATTAACAGGCACTCCCTGGCGCTCAGATCTACTACCTATTTCATTGGCAACTTACAGTGACCCTGATAATCAGATTTTATGTAATTATATTTATTCATTGCAACAGGCTGTCAATGATGGAGTTTGTCGTAACCCGAAGATAGTTTTAATTGATAATGAAGAAATTTCTGTCACGACAGCAAAACAAGAAATAAAAACGTATCACTCACTAAAGGCTTTACTAAAAAGTCCATCAATTTCATACCAAGAACTTATTATGCATGAAGCTGTAATCAATTATATTATTGCTCAAGGTGTAAGTAAGTTAGTTACAATAAGGCAGCAAAACCCTAATGCAGCTGGGTTAATTGTAGCTTCTTCTGTAGAACATGCTGAACAAATATTCTTTTTACTTACTGAATCGTTTCATCAATCGGCGACGATAGTTACATACAAAGAAAATAACCCATCGGATAAAATTAATGATTTTCGTTTCAATGATACTCAATGGATTGTAAGCGTAGGAATGGTGTCCGAAGGAACGGATATACCGAGATTACAAGTTTGCTGTCATTTAAGTAGAGTTAAAACAGAGCTTTATTTTAGGCAAGTGTTAGGTCGTATATTAAGGGTCAATGAATTTCACAATCAAGAGGCTTGGTTATTTACTTTGGCTGAGGAGCAACTGAGTATTTTTGCAAATAGAATTGATCAGGAGTTACCTGATATTTGTGTTTTGAAAAGAAGCAATGAACTAGCTAATGAATTTTTTAAAGCTGATAGTAATAAGGCCGAAAAACTAATATCGAATAATATTCAACCTATAACAGATGTTAAATTACTTGGTGAACTTGCCACTTCAGATACATTGAGCCAAAAACATAACTTGAAAAGAGACATTCTTGAGTCAAGTTACTTACAGACCTTTGGCTGCTTTAGAGATAAGTTAATAGAAACGTTTGTTATGTTAAAAAGATAAGAGATTTACATATAGTAAAAATCAACTAATCTGTATGTAAATACAGTTAAACATGTGGTGGTTAATATGCTTGAAAAATTGGGAGGAAGTGATATAAAGCTTATTACGAAAGCCTTAATGCTTGCTGCTCAAGGTCATGCTGATCAACAGCGAAAATCTGATAAATCTCCTTACATAAACCACTTAATCGAAGTCATGTCATTGTTAGTGGAGTTAACGGATGATATTGCCCCGAGTGTTTTATGTGCTGCAATCTTACATGACAGCTTGGAGGACACTGATATTTCACAAAGTAAAATCTTAAATGAATTTGGGGCTGATACATTGGAAATGGTTAAAGCGTTAACTGATGATAAATCACTGCCATTGAGCAGAAGACGCAAGAATGTTCTAGCAAAGCTTCCTGCTGCTACCAACCACATTCGACGCATTAAGCTGGCTGATCTCTGCTCTAATGTATCCGCCATACCTGCTAATTGGGACGAGAAGAGACTTACAGACTACTTCTTATGGCTCGATCAGGTTGCAAAATTATGCAGAGTTTCATCTGAAGCTCTTTATCAAGAATATTTAGTCAGAAAACTAAACGCTACCCTACATCATAAAGTGCTGTAATCGGGCAGCTCTGTACTGATTGTTATATTGTCTAGTTGACGTGCAGTGACAATGATGTGTCATACTCAACAAAAAAGAATCATACTTTCGAGCTGTTGCTCTGGTCAAAAACAGCTTAGCTCCTCGTTATAAGTCCAACAAATTTTAGAACTTTTCGATCAAGAGCTGACCTAAATTAATCCTGAAAATGAGGCAAGTTTATGATCACTTTGATACGTTAGCCTTCGCTTATCTAGCGATATTTGAACCGAGACAAATCAGCCCTGCGTTAGATAATAGAATTGTTCTAAATTTCATCAGGAATCTATAAAGTCAAAAATTCTAATTTGATTAGAAAATACCAAAGCGGACATTAGATTAATATGATTTTAGGTTTTAAATTCTATGGCGCTTCGGGGCACCTAGCGCCATAGATTTTATGATCACTTCATGGAAAAGTGAATGTATCTAGTTAAGGTCCGTTGCTAGTAGCAGACATTTTTGATTACTTAGTAAGTGATTGCAACGACCACATTGACAAAATATTGAGCTGAAATAACTCAACATTAATGCACTATTGATAAGTAAGCGGTAATAAACATTTAAAAGGTAATTCACACTCGATTTGCAATGAAGGTATTAGCCTATTTTTTGGCTAATACCAATTTAGAGTTATGATGATTCCTGTTCAAAGCACTGCTGTTTTAACCAGTTGCCTAATTTCACAATATCGGTTTGCTTGGCTCGCGTATTCTTGTAAACAAAATAGAAATCATCTCCTGTAAGAAGCTCATGCATTGGGATACGGACAAAGTTATGCTGGCGGTCTTGATCTGTCATTAAGTAATTATCAATGAGGGCGATCCCTAGATCATAGCGGGCCGCCTCAGCGGCAAGTAATACATGACTAAAATGACTTGTTTTTACCTCTTCAGGTAACTCAAAACCGCCACGTTTACACCAACGCAACCAGTCTTCACCAAGGTGTTCATTCGAATCTGAATATTTTACTGATAACAATGGCTGCTGCCATAGTGTCTCGGGAAGAGGTTTATCTCTGATCTGCTGCCAAAGCTTTTTCCCACAAACAGGATAGAGTTTTTCAGTATAGAGAAAGTGATTGACGAAGTTACGTTTCGGTGGATTCACGGTAATAAAACAATCGGCGACTTGATCGTTGCAATCCGGTTCCTCAGCTACCATATTTAGTGTTAAATCTATTTCAGGGTATTGTTTGCGAAAATCCGCCAACCTCGGTATTAACCATTTCACCGCTAAAGAGCTGTATAACGCCAAACGAATGTTGCCGGATTTACCATGCCGAATAAGCTGACTGGCATTTGAGAGGTTAGCCAATGAGCTGCTGACCTCTTCAAAATAACGCTCACCGACCTCAGTCAACGAAAAAACACGGCCCTGGCGGCTAAACATACTTTCACCTAAGTACTCTTCCAGTACTCTGACCTGATGACTGACGGCACTCTGGGTGACATTAAGATATTCAGCTGCTTTTGAAAAGCTGTTCATGCGCGCAACTGCTTCAAAACATTGCAGAGCACGTAAAGGAGGTAATTTCATTATTAGTTCAGCTCATGCTAATGGTATTTTAATCATTATACATCATGATACGGATTGGAATATGCTAACCATCTCAGCATTTAGCTGACGAGGGATTGTTGATTGATCTCAATTGAAACTTTTTATAATGTAGTAGGAAAAATAAAATGCCAAAAATATCTGTCGGATTAGCAATGACGTTACTTATTATTGGCAATATGATTGCTGTATTTTCAGATGCCTTGATAAAAACGCTGTCAGCAGATGGTGCGGTATATCAGTTTGTTTTTTTTCGTCAATTAAGCGCAGTGTTAATTTTACTACCATTTTGCCTCTTCAGTAAAAAAAATGGCCTGTTCGATGGTCTAAAGTGGCACGTCCTACGCGGCCACATTTGGTTATTTGGCGCTATATTTATGGTTATAGCCCTCAACGCTATGCCATTAGCCACCGCTAATGCCATTTTCTATGCGGCACCTTTACTTATGCTGCCACTAGCGATGATATTTTTTCAAGAAAAGCTAACACGTCATTCAATTGCAGTGGCAATTTTGGGCTTTATCGGCGTGCTCATAGTGGTTAAGCCGACACACATTAACTGGGCAGCGATTGCCGCGCTGATCGTAGCATTAACGATGGCGATGAATAATATATTGATTCGTAAATTGCCCAAACATCATAATGTCTTTCAAGTTTTACTGCTAACCAACCTCGTTGGCGTCCCAGCAGCGCTTGGGTTAACGTTATGGGAAGACAAACCTTGGCATTGGGCTTCTATGCTAACAGCTACGGGGTCCACTACTTTCATCTTAATTTATGCTGGTATATGCGTGCTGGTGTACCGCGCTGTTGAAGCCAGTAAAATTGCCAGCGCCGAATACAGTGGCCTGTTAGGTGCAGTTGCAGTGGGCATATTGTGGTTTGATGAAATTCCAGATCTGAGCATGACAATCGGTACTGCATTTATTATTATTCCTCTGATTTGGTTTGCCAAGATCGAAGCAAAGAAAAAACGATTGGAAGAACAAATAAAAGGGTAAGTATTCGAGAGCAGACGTGCTGAGATGAATTACTTGAACTTACTCGCTGCTCTGCTTAAAAATTTACTCTCAAATTTTTTAAGATACAAAGGTAATCCCCCCGAAAAGTAATAAATAACTATGTAGTGGCCAAGTGATTTTGGCCACTAACTTATAGTTTCTATCTCGCTCTGGTGGCGAAATCACCATAGGATTAATACTCTAAATTTATTTATAACTTACATGATTCAATGTCCCCTTTGGGGATTTGAGATCTAATTCCGTGCAAAAATTTTCGGTACAATATCAATTGTGAATGAATGTGAATTTTTATATAAAAACGATAAGTTTACGACCCTGATCCACCGATTGAACTCAAGCCACTTTGCAGACCTAAATAAGGCTTCAAAAATAGTCATATTAATGTTCACTTAGATACGATTGCTGACATTAGCCTTGGCTTATCTAGCGACATTTGAACCGATGAAAATCAACCCTGGGTTAGATAATAGAATTGTTCTAAATTTTATCAGTAATTTATAAAGTCAGAAATTATAATTTGATTAGAAAATACCAAAGCGGACATTAGATTACTAGGCATTGTAAGTATGAAAAAATAACTTTCTATCTCTCTTTGGGGCACATAGTTAGATAGGTTTTACGATAAGTCTGTGTGCAAAGCGGAAGCTGTTGGTATCAACATCACACCTCTAATGGGGATTGAAAATTATTCACCTATGTTAGGGCATGACTTGAGCAATGAAAATTTAACTAATCGAGCGATGATGCTATACGCTAATAATTTTGCCTATATGAATGATAATGGCGTTACCATATTACAACCAGATAAAGAAGCTAAATTATTTAATTATGTTTTTAGTCAAAAATCACTGGTCGCTAGCGATAGAAACGATGAGTTGTCTGATATAGCCTTAGCTCATGCTTTATGGCGGAGCCGTGCTTTTAAAAATGATTGGTATCGATTTTCGATAAATGTTCAGGTTAATAGCCTTGATGATGAATTCGCTATAAGTGATTAATAATTTATCCTTTGTTTATTGGTTGTTAGATTGAAAACAAATAAATTTAATATTTTAGCAAATAATTTACTTACCTTAAGTTTTCTTTAAGGAGGGTTTATTAAAGTTACATCATAGGCAACGAGGAGGTTTATGATGTTTAATTTAGTTTCTAATCATTCTAGAAAAAATATTACTAAAAAAAGTGATTCTGCTTTCACATTAGACTTGGATGTCTTTGCAAAAACTTCACCTGGTAGAACTGATGTAGAGTCCTTTATTATAAATGGATTTCAAAAGTCTTATAACGCTAGTGTTTCAGTGAATATGCCTTGGGTTCTAGCGATTAAAGATGGACAGTTCAAAGCGGCATTAGGCATAAGAAGTGCCGTCAATCCTTTGTTCATTGAGCAATACTTAGATACTCCAATTGAAAATGTTATATCAAATGTGGCGAGTAATGTGTCACGTGATGAAATTGCTGAAATTGGTAATTTATATAGCAATGCCAAACGATTTACCCTGCCTTTGTTTTTGGTAACAGCAGTATCTTTATTTTGTAATAACTATCGCTACATGGTGTTTTCAGGAACTGAGCATGTTTTAAAACTTATACAAAAAATAGGTGTAGACACTCGGTTTATTGTAGATGCCGACCAAAACAAACTTAATCCATCAACGGATGACTGGGGAAGTTACTATCATACTAACCCCAAAGTGGTTTCAATATCATTGGCCAGTGTAATGAGTATTATTGAAAACAATGATACTTACGCTACTTTGTTCTCTGCATTAACCCCTAAAATTGTTCAAACCACTTCTCGCTTGCGAGGAGAATTATCATGAGAGAATTACTTTATAATTTTAAAGAAAACGATATCGCTATTGAATCTAGCGCTGGTTCTCTATCTTATGAAGCATTATTTGATAAGGTAAATAAGTTATCTGTATGGTTTAAAGAGCGCCAAATAACTTCTGTGTGTATTTATGCTCAAAACTCAATTGATTGGATAGTTGTTGATTTGGCATGTCAACAATCAGAGGTGGTTTTTACACCGATCCCGTTATTCTTTACTGATGAACAATTTAATAACCTTGTAGCGTCAGTAAAACCAAATGTTATCTTCAGTGACAATATTCTACCGTTTGAAAGTGATGACGCATCACATAACTTAACGTTAATCGCCTATAAAATCGCTCAAAATGATATGGCTGAATTTCCCATAGGTACAGCTAAAGTCACTTATACATCAGGTTCTACTGGTCAGCCCAAAGGTGTATGTTTAAGTAAAGATAATCAATATAACGTTGCGATATCTTTAGTTGAAAGAATAGGACTAATGAAGCCTCGACATTTATGCCTTTTGCCACTTCCAACTTTATTAGAAAATATTGCGGGTATTTATAGTCCTTTCATTGCCGGGGGCACGGTTATCGTACTGAGTGATAATGAAAGAGGCTTTCAGGGAAGTCGGTTAATTAATCCTCAACAATTACTCGCTTGTATTAGTGAACAACAACCTAACTCGTTAATCTTAGTGCCAGAGCTTTTACATGTTTTAATACTTGGTGTTGAGCAAGGTTGGACACCACCTAAGTCACTAAAATTTATAGCGGTTGGAGGTAGTAAAGTTTCAAATAAATTAATTGTAAAAGCAAGAGAGTGTTTATTACCTGTTTTTCAAGGTTACGGTTTGTCAGAGTGTGGCTCTGTGGTGAGTTTATGTACACCTTTACATGACAAAATAAACAGTGCAGGTAGCCTATTACCACACTTAAAAGCAAATGTTAAAAATGGCGAATTGGTCGTTACTGGAAATACTTTTTTAGGGTATTTAGAGGATAAAAATTCTTGGTATCCAACATCCGTACAAACAGGAGATATTGCCAGTATTAAAGAAAATACAATTTTCATCAATGGCAGAATCAAAAATATTCTGATCAACTCTTTTGGACGAAATATTTCCCCTGAGTGGGTCGAATCAGAAATTCTTTCAACAGGTTATTTCCAACAGGCCGTTGTCTTTGGTGATGGCAAGCCTTTTTGTACTGCGATTATTTATTCAAATATAGCAAATTCAACACACGCATTATTGCAAAACATCATTGATCAAATAAATGACTCGCTACCTGATTACGCCCAAATAAGAGCATTTGTTAGCCTTGAAAAACCACTGGCGTTTGAAAAAGGGCTACTAACGTCAAATGGCAGACCCAAAAGGGCTGAAATTTTTACTGAGTTTAAATCTCAAATTGAAAATGCATACCTAAATACATCAATTGCATAGGATAAATTATATGAACCTTTATCAACGATTATTAACAGAAACAACCCAAGAACGTGAATACCTACTATCTGCTCCTATCATTAAACGATGTTTCGAAGGAGATATTGTACTAAGTGATTATGTGGCCTTTCTAACGGAGGCTTATCATCACGTTAAGCATACGGTGCCATTACTTATGTCTGTTGGAGCCAAATTACCTGAAAGTAAGGAATGGCTCAGAGAAGCCGTTGCTGAGTACATAGAAGAAGAGCTAGGTCATCAAGAATGGATATTAAATGATATTGAGCATTGTGGTTCGGACAAAGAACAGCATAGAAAAAGTACGCCTAATCTAGCCACTGAATTAATGGTCTCTTACGCTTACGATATGGTAAATAGGATAAACCCATTAGGCTTTTTCGGCATGGTTCACGTGCTTGAAGGAACCAGTATAGCAATGGCAGACAATGCTGCTGAAAATATTAAGCAGACATTAAATCTACCGACAAAAGCCTTTTCTTATCTTCGTTCTCATGGCTCGTTAGATATTGAACATGTAAAATTCTTTGAAGGGTTAATGGAAAGAATTACTGATAAAGCTGAGCAAGATTTAATTGTAGAAAGTGCCAAAAAATTCTTTATTTTATATGGTGATATGTTTAGAGGTTTATCTATTTCACCCGCTAAAGAATTCGCTGCATAGGAGGTAATTATGAAACAAGAAAAAATTTGCCTAGTTACTGGTGCGTCAGGAGGGATTGGTCGTGCAATCTCTCGTGAATTAGCAAGTGCGGGTTACACCGTGATTTTGCAAGGAAGGGATCTTGATAAGTTAACAGATATTAGAAAGGAACTAAGATATAACTCACATATCGTTTGTGGTGATCTTACTGATGAAAATGCTCGAAATAGAATACTTAATGAAGCGTTTGACTATGGTGATATCGAGTTACTGGTTAATAATGCTGGTATTTCTAGTTTTTCAGATTTTCAAGATTTAGCAAAAAGAGAGTTAGTGAACTTAATGGATATAAACTTACTTTCCCCCATGCTTTTTACACATGAATTCTTAAAGCGGCTTAGTCCGTCTAAAAGTACTAATACTAATAAGGTTAAAGCAACAATAGTTAATGTTGGCTCAGCTTTTGGCTCAATAGGCTATCCTGGCTTTAGTGCATACTGTGCGAGTAAGTTTGGCCTTTATGGTTTTACTGAGTCCTTGAGTCGAGAATTGGCAGACTCAAACATAAGAGTTGCTTATTTTGCTCCAAGAGCAACACATACAAATATCAACAGTGACATTGTTGATGAAATGAACAGATCATTAGGAAATGCCAGTGATTCACCTGAGTTTGTAGCAAAAGAGTTTATGACGTTAATTCGCAGTAATAAAGCACGAAAGTTTGTTGGCTGGCCTGAAAAGTTTTTTGCGCGGTTTAATGGTGTCTTTCCTGAAATTGTTGATAGAGCGATAAGTACGAAACTTAATAAAATCAAGCGTTTTTTTAATAAAAGCAGAACTTCTGAATCAGTTTCTGAAATATCGTTAGTAGAGGAGAAATAAAAAATGAAAACGACTAATAAGGTGTTCTTATTTTTGATCAGTGGTTTTATTTCACTTGGTTCGTTGGCAAATAACGCCAATGACTTTGATGATAAGTTGTTATATTTGCAACATGAATGGGCGAATGTAAATTATACATTGAAAGGTGATAGTCAAGAAGATGCATTTGATGAACTCTCTGAAGAAGCTCAAAGCTTTGTTAAAAAATATCCAGAGCGTGCAGAAACTTGGATTTGGCAAGGAATTATACAATCTAGTTACGCTGGTGCAAAAGGTGGTTTAGGTGCATTGTCGTTAGCTAAACAAGCTAAAAAATCTTTCGAAAAGGCAATTGAAATTGATGATTCAGCATTATCAGGATCAGCATACACCAGTTTAGGGACTTTATATCATAAGGTTCCAGGATGGCCGATTGCATTTGGTGATGATGATGATGCGAAAGCGTTTTTAGAAAAAGCCTTAGCGATTAACCCTACAGGAATTGATGCCAACTATTTTTATGGTGAATTCATGTTAGACGAACGAAACTATGAAAAAGCCAAAAACCATTTTATCATCGCAAAATCAGCTCCTGGCCGAGAATTAAGACCTTTGGCTGATAAATATCGACACATTGAAATAGAAGTGCTTTTAAATAAAGCCGAAAAGAAGTTGAAAAAACACTAGTAATATTTAATTGATACGCAAAAGTTTTCTTAAGGTTTCCTTAATAAAACTTTCTTATGCTTGAAAGGCTTATATTTTATCGTGGTGAATCATGAAGTTTTCAGTATTTCCAATTGTATTTTTACTATTGTTATCCCCGTTGCTCTATGGCAACGAAATCATACCATTTACTTATAGCGAAGCGATCAAGCCTTACAAAGGGAAAGTTGTTTATTTAGACTTTTGGGCATCTTGGTGTGCTCCTTGTAGGAAGTCTTTTCCTTGGATGAACGATTTAAAAAATAAATTTGATAATGATAAATTTGTCGTTGTTAGCGTTAATTTGGACGCTGATAAGAAACTCGCAGAGAGGTTTCTTTCACAAGTCCCTGCGAATTTTTCTATTATTTATGATCCTAACGGAGACCTCGCAGGTGAACTGCAATTAAAAGGAATGCCCAGCAGTTTTCTAATTAATACTGAAGGTAAAATTGTGAGTGCTCATATGGGATTTACTGAAAAGAAAAAATTGCGTTATGAACAAGAAATTAAAGAATTACTACAAGGAAATCATTATGCCGATAATTAAAGGTTTACGTGGGGCGCTTATACTTAGTTTCGTTCTGTTGACTGGATGTTCAAGTTTAGGTGTCGAACCTTGGGAAAGAGATTTATTAGCGAAAAAGGAAATGGCATTAACAAGTGCCCCAATTGATACCGCCCTAGATGATCATATCTACTTCAGTAAGGAAGCAACAAGCGGTGGGCGTAGTTTTGGTGGTGGAGGCTGCGGATGCAATTAAAAAAAACAAAACCTAATTTAAAAGTGTTACTAACAACGGCATCTTGTGCTTTGCTAGGTGGCACAGCACAAGCACAATCCGATGAAGGCTGGCAATTTGACACTGCGATTATGCATTATGCTGAAGCTGATAGAGTCACGGCCACTGAAGCAATTATTGCGGGTCAAAAGAGCTTCGCGAATGATCAAGTACTTAATTTAAAATTGACCATTGATGCCTTAACGGGGGCTTCTCCAAATGGCGCGGTTGCACAGCAAACACCACAAACCTTTACGAGACCTTCAGGAAATGGGCAATATACGGTTAAGCCGGGGGATACTCCTTTAGATGACACATTTAAAGATACACGAGTACAATTAACAGGGCAGTGGACCCAGCCTTTGTGGCAAAATTATACCGTTAGCGCGGGAGGAAATTTCTCAAAAGAGTATGATTATATGTCTGCTTCTGTAAATGGCAATATTGCAAGAGACTTTAATAAAAAGAACACCACCCTTTCAATGGGGATAGCTTATGCGTATGACATTATAGAGCCAGAGGGAGGAATTCCAAAGCCGTTTACTAGCATGGTCATTGGTGACTCTGATGATCCCAGTTTTGATGATGAATTTGATAATACGCGTAAAGGTGGTGATGATTCAAAATCAACAGTTGATCTATTGTTCGGCATTACGCAAGTCATCAACCGGCAAATGATTGTGCAATTCAACTATTCCTACTCCTCAGTCAGTGGCTACTTAACTGATCCATTCAAGGTGCTTAGCTTAGTTAATGAAAACGGAGAAGCTCAAGAATACTTGTATGAGCACAGACCTGATGAACGAACCAAGCATGCTTTTTTTGGCCAGAGTAAGTATCACTTTGATAACGGGATATTAGATGCCAGTTATCGATTTATGACAGACGATTGGAAAATAGATTCTCATACTATTGATGTGAGGTATTTAATTCCATTTGAAAATGGTCACTTTATTGAGCCACATGTCCGGTTTTATACTCAAAGTGCAGCAGAGTTTTATCAACCTTTTTTAGAGCAAGCCAATGCGTTGCCCGAATATGCGAGTGCTGATTATCGAATTGGTGAGTTAGACACTTATACAGTAGGCGTTAAATATGGCATGCCGATGGGTAGCGCTAATAATTTAGCTTTTAAACTTGAATACTATCACCAAACACCTAAAAGTAATGGAACAGAGGAGATTGGTGTATTAAAGGGAGTTGAGTTATATGAGGAAGTTGATGCTATAATTGCTCAGGTAACTTATTCATTTTAATTGTGTTTTATGGCTAAAATTAACTCTGTCAAAAGAAACGTGAAATGCCAGTCTAGGGACGATGGCTTCACGCTGTCATTTTTTTCTATGGCTAGCTTGTGTGAAATATTAGTTGACACACAAGATGAAGCATTGGCAAAAAAGATGGGGATAATTGCCGCGAATGAGGCATGGAGAATAGAAGATAAGTATTCTCGTTATAATAAAAGTAGCCTATGTTCAAAGATGAACGAAAAGGCTGGTGAAATTGTAGCAATAGATAATGAAACTTATCAATTATTTGCGTTTGCCAACCAATGTTATGAGATGAGTGAAGGTGCTTTTGATATAACATCAGGAATTTTAAGAAAAGCATGGCACTTTGATGGCAGTGATAATATTCCGAGTAAAGAAATTGTTGAAGACCTACTTGAGTTTATTGGTTGGCACCAGGTTGATTATTCTCCTGAAACTTTTTATATGAAGCAAGGAATGGAAATTGATTTTGGTGGTTTTGGTAAAGAATACGCTGTTGACCGCGCTATTTTACTTTTAAGTAAAATAGCTAATGTACCATTTTTGGTTAATTATGGTGGTGACCTTGCTGCTTATGGCAAAAAAAAGGCTGACAAAGCGTGGCAAATAGGTATTGAACACCCGGCATTTACATCGAAAAAATCAACTATTGTGACAGTAAGGGACGGAGCGATTGCAACCAGTGGTGATGCTAATCGATTTTTATTGAAAGATGGTCAACGGTATAGCCATGTACTTGATGTTAAAACGGGCTGGCCAATTAAAGATTCACCAGCCTCTATAACCGTAGCGGCACCTAAATGCATTCAAGCGGGATTTTTGGCTACATTAGCGTTATTACAGGGGAAAAATGCAGAAGCACTTTTACAACAACAAGAAATTATGCATTGGGCCATACGATAACTAAGCATAAAGCAGTAAAGAAATAGGGATGGTGTGAGTATGAGGTTATTATTAGTTGAAGACGATATACACCTAGCAAACGGTTTACGTGAATCTTTAAGACACGAAGGTTGTAGTGCGGATGTAGTCTTTAACGGCTATGATGGTTTGACCGCTATACAAAGCGGTGACTTCGATATAGTCATACTTGATTTAGGTTTACCTGATATCGATGGGCTGTCAGTGCTCAAAAAGGCTAAGCAAATCAATAAAGCTCTACCTGTTCTTATTTTGACGGCAAGAGATGGCATTGAAAGCAAAGTACAGGGGTTAGATTTAGGTGCTGATGATTATTTAGCTAAGCCATTTAGTATAGAAGAATTACTCGCAAGAATAAGGGTTTTTGAACGAAGACTAGGCACACATTCTACCTCAGTTATTGAACATAAAGGCATATCACTAGATACTAAAGCACATACTATTACAGTTAGAGGCGCTGAAACTAATTTTTCACGAAGGGAATATATGCTTGTTAAATCATTGGTAGAAAACTTAGGAAGAATTCAATCAAAAGAACAATTAGAAAGTAAGCTCTATGAATGGGGTGAAGAAGTTGCCTCGAATACAATAGAAGTACACATCAGTAATATTCGAAAAAAATTGCCTAAAGAATTTATTAAAACCGTCAGGGGAGTTGGTTACGTAGTGAGTAAAGGTTAAATGAGTATACAGCGCTATTTACTGGTCGTGATATTGTCAGTGGTAACGTTGGCATCCTTTGCCGCAGCCTTACAAGGATACAAAGCTAGCCGACATAGTCTTTCAAGCATCTTTGATGAGGAAATGAAGTCGTTTGCTCTAGCATTAATGAACAGTCCCATCAAACGGGGTGGACAAAATACAACGTTACCTTCAACATTTGCCTATCAAATTTTCACTGATGATATATTGCTGTTAAAGAGCAATAATGCCCCTCAACAAATCATAACTACTCAAAGAGAAGGCTTTATAGATAGCAGCTTCTTAAGCAAAAGGTGGCGTGTATTTGTTCTTGTTGAAAATGATACAAAAGTCATTGTTGCACAATTAGTAGATCAAAGAGTTGAATCAATTGAGCATGTGTTATTAGAGGCGATCCTGCCCATAGTGTATGTTATTCCAATTATCGGTTTATTGGTTTTCTTTGCGATTAACAGAAGCTTAAAGCCCCTTAATTTTTTATCTAAGCAGCTTAAACAAAAAAACGTTAACGACTTAACCCCTGTGGAAGTCAAAGATAACTCTGCGGAACTAAAACCTATAGAGCAAACATTAAACCTTTTGCTAGAGAGATTAGAGCGTTCATTTGAACGAGAAAAAAGATTATCTGCTGACGCAGCTCATGAACTAAGAACTCCAATAAGCGTATTAAAAATAACAGCTCATAATATCTCCATTGCTTTTGAAGATAATAATATAACGCACCAACATATTCATGAGCTAAATAATAATACTGCTAGAATGGCACATGTGATTGAGCAAATTATTACATTAAATAGAACAACACCAGAAAACTTTGAACAGAGTAAATCTACCATTGATTTACGTAGTGTATTGCAACAGGTAATTTCAGACAATTATGAGAAAGTTGAGTTAGCGCATCAGTCTATTTCGTTAAAATCACACGCTATTCCATTCTACGGTGACTCGTTTTCACTTGAGATATTGTTTGATAATTTAATTAAAAATGCCATCAAATACAGTGGTGAGAATACTCAAATAAGTATATCAACTTTACAGGGTGACGATACTGTCGAGGTAATTGTTGAAGATTCTGGCATTGGAATATCTCAAGATAACTTGGATAAGGTTTTTCAGCGTTTTTATAGGGTAAAACAGCATGTTGAAACAGGAAGTGGATTAGGTCTATCCATTGTTAAACATATTGTAGAATTGCATGGAGGGGTAATCGCCTTATCTAAATCTACGTTGGGCGGACTTAAGGTATCAATAACACTTCCTTATAACGCAAAGGATGTAGATTGTGGTTAGGCGTAATCACCTATTTTCACCTTTTTGGCTTGTGCTAATGCTTTTGCCTTTTAATTTGTGGGCAAAAACACAAGAGTTTACTTTAACCCTTGAAAATCATGTGTTCACTCCTTCAGAATTGAAAATACCCGCCAATGAAAAGGTTAAGTTAATTATTCATAACAAGGATGAAGTGGCTGAAGAATTTGATAGCTTTGATTTAAATAGGGAAAAAGTACTATTCCCAGGTAAAAAAACAAGGATATTTATAGGGCCTCTTCCAGAAGGAAACTATGAGTACTTTGGTGAGTATAATCCCACTACTGCCAGAGGTGTTATCGTGGTGGAGGTGAATAATGCTGATTAATACTGTTATATTATTCCTGAAAGATTTGCTGCCCATTTTTATTCTTTTGTGTTTACTTAAAGTCAATAACGCGAATGCCGTGATTTCGAAAAAAGTAATCTTTATCATCGTTTTGCTTAGTATCTTTGGTGTTATCGCTACATTTAAGCTTTTGCCATTAATAGGGGAAATGTGGGATGGCACCGGGATAGAGATCTTACAAACGATTGAAGTATTGCTTGTATATGTTTTATTAGTTTTTAGTTACTCAAATGTTGCTTTAAGCAAATATTCATCTGTGAAGCAGCTCTATTTTATTTCATCAGCCATAGTTATTTTTGTTACGTTAAATACGAGTGTTTTTATCGTATTTTTAGATAGTTATATTACTAGTAGTGAATTTATAAAGCATATCATAGCAGGCTTAGCTATAGGGTTAGGTATATGTTTTAGTTTCAGCTTTTTAATGTATTTTTTATTAATCTGGCTAAATAAGAAGCAACGCTATTTAGTTATCTACACATTTTGGGCACTGTTTTTGACAGGGCAACTTAGCCAAATCATTAATCTATTGCAGCAAGTGGATATTATTCAAAGCAGCGCAGCGCTTTGGGATAGCTCAACTTTAGTTGAGGATAGTTCGGAATATGGACACCTTCTTAAAACACTATTCGGATATGAAGCTAGACCATCTTCAGAATTTATTATGGTATATCTCGGTAGTTTACTTGTTCTTTATAGCTATTTTTTTATCCAACTTCGCTACAAAATTAGCGAGTCAAAACAGCCAGAAGGGAGAAATTATGAGCATTAGAGTGATATTGATAATACTGCTAAGCTTTTCAAAGGTAGTACTGGCTGATGGAGTTGTTGTTGATAAAGTTTACCATCCTTATGTTTTACCGAATGAGAAAGAGTTTGAATGGCGATTAATGTCAAGACAAACAGACAATAATACGATTCTTGGTCAAAGGATTGCCTACGGTCAGTCATTGAGTGAAACAGTAATGATAGAAGGGTATCTAGTAGGAGAAAAAACTGAAGTTGAAGATTTTGGTCTTCAAGCCTACGAGGTGGAAATTCGTTGGATGCTAACTGAGCAAGGCGAGTTGTGGGCAGATTGGGGAATGCTCTTTGAAGTTGAAAAAATGCATAAAAGCAATGACTGGGAAGTAACGACAGGCGTTTTATTTGAAAAAGAGTTTGGCCGTACTAGCCTTACTTTGAACTTATTCGGTATATATGAATGGGGAAAGAATCTTCAAGATGAAATTGAGATGGAGTTTAGGTTAAAGTATCGTTACCGATGGTTGCCACAGATTCAGCCTGCCATTGAAATTTATACTGGAGAAAATTATTTTGGTATCGGCCCAGCATTTATGGGAATTCAACGTTTTGATGGACAGAAACAGCTAAAATGGGAAGCTGGATTTATTACAGAGGTATCTAACTCAGGTAAAGACCACACCTTCAGGCTAGCATTAGAATATGAGTTTTAGATTTTTCTTATAAGTACCAAAGGAGAATGTTGAGTGCATTTTTCAGTTATTATGTTCGGGATCCTAATTGCTTTTCTGTCTTCAGTCGCCTTGATTCATAAAGCGGAAGGAAGTTCTGGTTTAAATATTAGAGCAAAGATGGCTAAGAATACGACATTATTTGAATTTACGATAATATATGGTTTGTTAATAGGCATATTAATAGATCTACTTATTGGTGATGCTCTTTACAACAAACTTTGGGGGCGATAGCGCCTTAGATTTAATACTGTAATTTCATTTAAAACTTAAATCAGTCAAATGTCCGCTTTGGGGATTTGAGGTTTAACGCCATGTAAAATTTTAGGCATAATTTCAGTTTTGAATAGATGTAAATTTTTAAGTAAAAAAGGAAGCTTTAAGATCTCTGAACTGCCGTTAATACTCAAAAGCTAATGTCGACTATTGGCTATCACTTGACCTAAAGAATAATTAGCAGCTATCGTCAACAAAGATACGATTGCTGACATTAGCCTTGGCTTATCTAGCGACATTTGAACCGATGAAAATCAACCCTGGGTTAGATAATAGAATTGTTCTAAATTTTATCAGTAATTTATAAAGTCAGAAATTATAATTTGATTAGAAAATACCAAAGCGGACATTAGATTACTAGGCATTGTAAGTATGAAAAAATAACTTTCTATCTCTCTTTGGGGCACAAAGCGCCTTAGGATCTTTAACCCCATTTTGTTCCGCTCCGTGCGCAGAGCGGAAAGTAACTTAAAAAAATTATTGAGATTATGCCTCTAAGTACACATCTAATTTGGAATAGATTGAATACCTACACATGTTTAATGTGTGGGTTAAAAGTGCCCGCTGTCAATGGTGGGTAAAAACCAATATTTAAGTTTAGCGGGTTGGCACACCGGCATTAAGTGTGAAATCAATGCACTTTTTTCTGTCGCTTTTAATAAAACTTCAAACTGAATAAATTCACGGTAACCTTCAACCTGTTCAGTTATGCTAAAACAACTATGCTCTTTACTATAACCATTAATCACTTTTAAATTAAAGCCAGTCAATTTATCCATCGTCATTAATAAATCGACAATGTCGTCTTTGAGTTCTTTGGGCGAAATCAAAATGAAGAGTAATTCTTCGGTGGTGTAGGTCATTTTTTTCTCTCCATCAAGCTATAAAATATTGGTAATAAATAAAGGGTGGTGATGGTTGATGTGATCAAACCACCAATAACAACAATAGCTAATGGTTTTTGAATTTCAGCGCCAGGGCCAGTGGCAAAAGCTAAAGGCAGTAGACCAACCAAACCTGTTGATGCGGTCATTAATATTGGGCGTAAACGTCGATTGGCACCCTCGGTAATACGTTGGCTTAAATTACTGATAAGCATTCTTGTTTGTTCGAAATAACTGACCATTACTACCCCATTGGCAACAGCAACGCCTAATAACGCAATGAAACCCACCGATGCTGGCACCGACAAGTATTCGCCACTTAGGTATAGAGCGATAATGCCGCCCATCACCGCAAAAGGAATATTGGCGAGAATTAAGGCTGACTTTGCTAAAGAGTTAAAGGTGGTAAATAAAATAATAAAAATTAATATCAGCGACACAGGCACAACAATCAGTAAGTTTTTGGTGGCTCGTTGCTGGCTTTCATATTCACCGCCAAAAACCAAGCTATAGCCATTGGGTAAATTAACTTGCTGATTTATTTTTACATTTAACTCATCAACAAAACCAACCACATCCCGGCCAATAACATTGGTGCTTATAGAAACAAAGCGCTTGCCTTTTTCACGTTCAATTAATAAAGGCCCTTCTTTAAAGGAAACATCGGCGATGCTTTCTAGTGTTACCAAAGTATTGTTGGGCATTAAAATTAGGCTGGCTTTTAAATCGGCTAGTGAGGTGATCGTGCTGGTTGGATGGCTAAAAACAATGGCGGTGGTTTTATTACCTGCTAATATTTTTGAAACGGTTAGTTCTTCCAACTGACTTTGTAAAAATTTTGATAACGCTGAGGTGGTCATTCCCGATAATGCGGCAATTTCAGGGATCAAGCGAATGTTGACATATTTGCCACCTTCTATAATCGCGGCTTGTACGTCGGCGCTGCCTTGGGTTTTGCTCACGATATTTGCTATTTTGTCGGCTAGTTCTGCGAGAGTTGCTACATTATTGCCAAAAACTTTAATGGAAACATCACCTGTGCTACCGGTAAGCATTTCTGAAACGCGCATTTGTATTGGCTGGGTAAAGCCGATATTAATGCCAGGAAAATTCACTAGTACTTTTCTGATCTCTGCGATTAGCTCTGCTTTTGTATCGAAACGCCACTGGCTTGCGGGTGTTAGCTCCATAAACACATCGGTTTCATTTAGCCCCATAGGATCAAGACCAAGTTCGTCGGAGCCTGTTCGAGCTACTATTTGTTTTATTTCAGGTATAGCTTCTAGCAGGGCTTGTTCAATTTGGTTATCAAGAGCCACGGATGATTGTAGTGAAATACTGGGTGATTTCTCTAATTGCACAATAATGTCACCTTCATCAAGGAGTGGCATGAAGCTTTTTCCTAAGCCAGTAAATAACACTAAACTTACCGCTAATACCAGAGAAATGCTGATGATAAACTTTTTTGGTGCTACTAGGGTTTTACTTAACGAGTGTAAATAATGGCGTTGTAATACCTTAACCAGTTTAGGATCTTCAACCGCTTCATTTTTCAGTAACAGCGAGGCTAAAATAGGAATAATGGTCAGTGATAAAATAAGTGCGCTGATCATCGCAAAAACAATAGTTAGTGCTACAGGGGTAAAGAGTTTCCCTTCTAAACCCGTTAAGGTGAGTAACGGAGAAAAAACAATCAGCACGATAACCGTGCCAACAACAACAGGTGTCGCTACTTCTTTACAAGCGCGATAAATAACATGCAGGCGCGGTAAAGATTTGTTTTTTGCTAGTTGATTAACAATGTTTTCAACAATTACCACCGAAGCATCAACGAGCATTCCTATGGCTATAACTAAGCCACCTAAGCTCATTAAGTTGGCTGATAAGTTAAATTGCTTCATTAAAATAAAGGTCATTAATGCTGCAAGTGGTAATGATAAAGACACGACAACGGATGAACGTAAGTCGCCGAAAAATATCGCTAGTAAAATAATAACTAAAATAACGGCTTGAGTTAAGGCGCTGGTAATTGTGCCAATGGCGGTATCAATGAGGTTTGAACGGTCGTAAAAAACATTAATAACCGTGCCTTTAGGTAATGTCGGGGTAATTTGCGCTATTTTCTTTTTCACCTGACTAACCACTTCGGCTGTATTACTGTTTTTTAGCGCAATAATAAGTCCTTGTGTGGTTTCTTTGCCGTCTTTAGTTACTGCACCATAACGGGTTAAGTGGCCAATGCTAATTTCAGCAATATCACTGAGGCGTATTACTTGCTCGTTGTTTGCCGGAGCACTAGATACTAATACCAAATTTTGTAATTCATCAATATTTTCTATACGGCCTTGGCTGCGAATAATAAGGGTGTCGTTGCCTTTAATTAAACGTCCGAGTCCGCTATTAATATTATTAAGTGTTAATGCATTTTCAATATCGTTAAAAGAAATATGGAGCTGCTGCATTTTTAAAATGTCAGTGTTTATTTCATAGGTTTTAACAAAGCCGCCTAAAGCGTTAACATCAGCAACACCAGCTACTGTGCGCAGTAAAGGCCTTATTTGCCAGTCAAGTAATTCGCGGCGCTCGGTTAATGATAAGTTTGGGTTCTCTACTGAAAACATAAACATTTCACTTAAAGGTGTACTCATTGGAGCCATGCCGCCGCTGATATTATTCGGCAGTGCTGACCAAACATTCATCAGCCGCTCGTTAACTTGTTGTCTCGCCCAATAGATATCGGTGCCTTCTTTAAAGTCTAAGGTAATGTCGGTAATAGAATATTTTGTCGTTGACCGTAGCATTGCTTGCTTTGGAATACCGAGCAATTCTGTTTCAATAATACGGGTAACTTGCGACTCTATTTCTACCGAGGTCATCCCCGGCGCTTTTAAAACGATTTTTACTTGTGTTGGGGATATATCAGGAAAGGCATCAATTGGTATACTTAGCCAAGCGTTAGCACCAATAATAATGGTAATAACAGCGAGTATACTGACGAATAATCGTTGGGTTAACGAAAATTTAATGATGGAAGTTAGCATCAATTATTCTCCTGAACCTAGTTCAAGTAAAATGCCTTGTACGGCACTTACTGATGAGATTAATACCGATTTTTCAGTAAGATTTACTTGGCTGGTAAATAAATAGTTCCCCTCACTTGAACCCAACAATTCAACGGCCACTAACTCAAGTTGTTGCCCCTTTTTTATCGCAATATGATCACGATTATCTATTTCAAAAAGAGCACTTTTATTAATACTAAAAGCCGCTTGTTGATAAATAGGGCTAACAACCAAATTTTCGCCAAGGGTAATGTTACAGGCATCTGTGATTGGGGCTGACCAAACTGTGGTGCTAAAGTTATGAACCAGTGCATTTTGCGTACTCGTGGTGTCGATATCGATAACACAGTTATGATTAAGTACTTTTACTTTGCTTAATTGCTTTACTTTTTTTAATGGTGCAGATATTTTTAGGCGCATAGCATGGTGAGGAATTACATCAAAAAGTAGTTCGCCTTCTTGCTTTACATTGCTATTTGCGAAATAGCGTAGGGTGCCTGTGATTGGTGAAATAATACTAACAATTTCATCATCACCTTTATTTGCGCTTTTACTCTTGCCTTTATTGCCGCCTTTATTGTTGAAAGGGCTAATCGATAAGAATTCTTTTAAATGGTTTAAATGGCCGAAATGTAATTTAGCGGCAAAGTAGCTATTACTGATTTCAGTCCAACGTGATTGTGATAATGCCTTTTGCTGATATAAACCTAAGCTTGTTTGATAATGCTGTTTGGCATTGCTAAACAATGTTTTCGCTGCTTGATACTCTTCTAGAAAATGATGTACGTCATAACCACTTAAAATAGCAACCGCTTGACCTTTAGTAACCTTAGAGCCATTAGCGATAAGAAATTGGCTATGTTGTACCGAAAAAGGTAAGTACATGGAAAAATTTTCACCGGGCTTTGTTTGGCTACTTGCTAATAAGTTTTGCCCGTTAATATGGTCAACTGCCGTTATTTTTTCAAAGTCGAGCTGATAACCGCCTAGCTGCGTCAGTAATAATGGGGCATTATCACTGCTAGTGGTGTGTTGAGTTTCTGCCTGCGCTACGGATAAAAATAAACTTGCTGATATTGCAGCAAGTAATGTGCAGGCTTTTACTCCACTTTTTATTGCATTAAACATATTTTTTGTAAGCTGAACTTGAGGCTGATGGTGGTTTGATAAAAAACTCATAATGAAATTCCTGCGGCTTGTCTTAACATAGCGGTATTTTTACGTAATAAAAGTTGGTTCAAGGTTAGTTGAGATTTGCTGGTAAAAGCATTAAGCATTCGTCTTATTGCTTGTTCTTGCTCAATTTGTCCGGCATCAATTAACAATTGAGTTTCTTTAATAATGGCTTTTGAAATTGTCTGACTTTGCGTAAGTAAAGACTGCTTTTTGTTGAGAATAATTTGCTGACTTTGTAAACGACGATATTTATTTTGCAGCGTTAACCAAAGCTCTTGTTTGGCTAATTGGTAATTATTACTGGCACTTAACCATTCACTATTTACTGATTGGCTCTTAACGTCTAAAAAGGTCAACGGAATTTCTGCACTGACACCTATTTGCGTTTCATCAACGTCGTTATTACTGAGCTGTTTTGCACTTAACGATAACTGCCAAGATGCGGCATTATTACTGGCTAATTTAAGTTGTAGTTTTTGCTCAAGCCATTGTTGGTTTAGCTGTTTTATTTGCGGATGCTTAATCAATAACTTATTTTCATTACCATAAGTATTTTCTTGCTCGTTCGTGGAGATATTTTTTTCATTAATATTATCGGGTAATGCGCTAAATCCGGTTAACTGTTGGTATTGATGTAATACCTGCTCAACGTATTCGCTTTGCTCTAATTGTGCAATTTCACTGGTAAGCTTTTCTTTTTTTATTAATAGCAAAGGGTATTGATTCGTCGCTGATGATTTAAATAGTTGTTGATATTGTTGTTCTAAACGACTGAGAAAGGTTATTTTTTTCGTTAAATTTTCTACTTGGTACTGAGCGAGTTTTATTTGCCAAACTTGCTCTCTTATTACTCCTGAAAATAATAACTTTTGATTGGATTGCAAGAGCGTTTGGCTTGCTTGGCTTGATGTTTTAAGTTGCTGATCAATTGTGCGTTGCAGTGATGACTTTATCGCTAAATTAACTTTTACTTCATTCTCATCAGTGCCACTGTTTAAGTCGCTACTTAAATGACTTATAGCTAACGTTGGTGAAGCGGCGAGCCATGAATAATATTTCTTATCAGCAGAAAACCTTTGGCTATGTGCTTTATTCGTTTTCTCAATAGTGGCATTTAACACATCACTTAGGGTGATAGACTGCGCATAAGAATGTTGAGCAACCATAGATAAAAAGACTATTGCCGTTGCTTTTTCAAGTGATTTAAAGCGAGTCTTTAAGGTGATGATATACAAGCTCAATCGATTACTAGCCATTGTATTTTCTACTTATCAAATATGAATTTACGAGGCATAATAGAGACTTATCAATGAATTACATTAGACATGTGTTAAAAGTGCCTTATGGTACACATGTCTATTGAATTTTTAATGAATTGTTTTTATTGGTTTTTTTCTGCTCTTTTGTGTTTGTTTTACTGGATAATTAATAGGTTTGTATGAAAGATAAAATTATTGCTTTAGTGTTATTGATTATTATGGTGTTAAACTTTTTTGATGTCTTAACTGACATTTCTTTGGGGGTTCCCCAATGGCACATAATAGAAGAAAGTTTGATTGTCTTGATGTCGGGAGTAGCGGCAATATTTTTGATTTTTGATATACGAAAGCGGACTAAAAACGCATTGTTATTAAAAAATCAATTAAGCCTGAGTGCCTATGAGCTTAAAAATATTACTGAAGAAATGAGTTTAGCCCGCAAGCAATACAGCCAAGTGATACATGACCAATTTGAGTTGTGGCAATTAACAAAAAGTGAACAAGAAGTAGCCATGCTACTGCTAAAAGGTTTGAGTTTTAAAGAAATATGTGCCGTTCGCGAAACCAAAGAAAAAACTGCTCGTCAGCAAGCATCGACCATTTATAGCAAATCAGCCGTAGAGGGGCGACATGATTTTGCCGCTTGGTTTTTAGAGGATTTTATTGCGAGTTCGTAGAATCTATTTTAATAAGTTTTATCTTTTAAAGTTTAAACTTACTTATAATTTGATGATAGAGTCTTTTCACATTAAAACTAGAATGGCTTTATGGGTAGTAACTTATAATGCTCCTGTTAATTTTAAAGTGTGACAAAAACAGTTGCTGTTCTAAGGCGTCATGGGGGCGATAGCGCCTTAGATTTAATACTGTAATTTCATTTAAAACTTAAATCAGTCAAATGTCCGCTTTGGGGATTTGAGGTTTAACGCCATGTAAAATTTTAGGCATAATTTCAGTTTTGAATAGATGTAAATTTTTAAGTAAAAAAGGAAGCTTTAAGATCTCTGAACTGCCGTTAATACTCAAAAGCTAATGTCGACTATTGGCTAAAAGCCGAAGTATTAATTGAGTCACTGAAGCTCCCGTTTAGTGCACAAAATTATCTCAATCTATTAGTGGCAAACCTAATGTTATTCAGTGTTCATCACAAATGTCATTCGGTGGCAGTGTGGGATGATAATGACTGGCAGTTCTGATGTAATTAGGTGGGAAAACTGATGTAATTATCCAATCAATCCACTTGAAATCCATTAATTATTTGTTGATTAATCCCCGATTTGGGACGATGCAGGTTATTGATCCAGTTCAGCTTTACTACTAAATTTCACACTATACTATTAAAAAAACCTTCCAGTTAAAATATCCTCAGGATCTAAGGCATTCGGGGCATATTGAGAATGTTTAATTACTTCAGAAATATCAATATCTTTTAAACTTTGATTGAAAGGATTATCTATAACAATGTCTTCGCTTTTCTCCTTGCCTTCTTTCTTTTTGTTCTGTCTTTGTGCTTCTTTTCCTAATAGTTCCAGCTTATCAAAAGCTAAAGCCAAGTGTTTTATTTCTAAGTTTTCATTAGATAAAAGAGCAATTTTTAAAGATTCTGATAGTAGATGTTTCAGCGATCTATTTTCTCCTCGACAAGCAGAAAATATAGCCGTCGCTGTCTGTTTATCTCCCAAAGTGGGAGGTTCCTCAAAAGGCATTTTATTAGCTAAGCCCATTATGTAACGAATAAAATAATTTTTATCATTTTTTAAACTAAAGTAACTTAGCTTTCTTTTTCTTACTAATCGAGAAGACCACTGTGGTTCCTCAGCTATTAGCTCCGCCCATGGCATTCCAACTAATACGATTGGCACTTTAGCCTCTTCACTAATTAATTTTAATTCATTAGCTATATGTTGCCGCTCTTGTCGACTTTTGAATTCAATTAATTCTTGAAATTCATTAATAATGAGTAGCTCAACTTGGGCTTTTATCAAACTTTCTATTAATTTTTTAGTTAGATCAGTTTTATAGCCACGTTTCTTTCTTTGTTCACTCCCGAATAAATCCAAATCAGCTAATACTTGAATAAGAGTCGCTTCTAAACCTTTTCCCTTAGAGATGCGACTAATCAATATAGGTATCGTACTCCGACTATAATTTTGATTAGCTAACACCCTCTTCCTATAGTGATTGATAATGTGGCTTTTCCCAACACCTGCATCCCCACTCAAAAGCATACATTGTTGATCCAGTTGAAATAGACGGTTTTGCCTTAATTCATCAAAATCATTAAATATTGATTTTATTTGAGGGTGTTCAACAATACAGTCATTGAATTGGCGTAATTGCTCAATTTGTGTTTCAGTTAAGGTGTTCACTCGAAAGCCTCTAAATCATCATCCCAATTTTCTAAAATATCATTACTTATATTTTCTTGTTTTGTAGTTGATTTTTGTTCGGAAACTTTAATAGTTCCTGTGCCGGTATTGCTCACATCTGCTAATTGAGCTTGTTTTTTAACGGATGATATCTTTCTTTTATTTTTAGACGTAATAAAAAGTTCTTGTTCTTGTTTTACTCGTTCATGTATAGCCATTCTAGCGGTAGCTAATCCTAATACGTCTTTAGACCCTCGTATCATTTCCCGATTAATTTTTTTAATTGTTTTATGCTCATGAATACTTAGACCTTTTGTATAACCTGTAGGGTCTGTACAAGGCACTTCAATATAACTATTCAGCTCTTCTAAGTAGACATAGATTTTTGAAATATCATCAGGATCCACTTTAATAATTTTTTTAATGGTTTCTTTAGTTTGCGGATAATGCTTTCTATATTCAGATAGGGCTGTTGAATCATACATTAACTCTTCAAATTTAAAGCCATTTCTAGTTAATGTTCTTTCGTCAGAAATATTCATTAAAATAGAAAATTTTTCTTCTTCTTCCTGATTCATTTCAAGTGGCGGATAAACCTCAAAACCAGTTTGCCATTTTTTTATTGGGATACGAGTGTCACGCGAATCACTATCTTGGTGATATATATCAACAATCCAACGATGAAACTCTTCTACAAAAGTTGAAAAACGCATAATCGCATCTTTCTCAGGTTTGTATTCTTCTTTTTCTAATATATTGGAAAAAGTTTTCCCTGGTAACTCTGATATAAAGTATTGATTGATTACTCCAAAAAATCGTTCAACAAAAGGTTTTAACCATGGTTTACGTACAGGATTATATTGAATATTTATTCCTACTGATTGGCAAGCATGCTCCAAGCTTTTAGACCAAAATTCAGCACCGTTATCAACAACTAAGTTCTCAATCTTTCCATAACAGGGCCAATTGTTCTGTAACTCTATACCAATTGAATCTAATGACTTAGGCTTGATTGCATGAGAAATTGCTTTTGCTGCTGATACATAGGAAGGGCATTTATAACTTAAATGGAACCCCATAATACAGCCACTAAATACATCAATAAGTAGTGTTAAATAAGGTCTGCCGATAGGGATCAGTAATTCATCATCGAGAAGGATTAAATCAAGTGGTGTATGATCTATTTCTACTCGCTCTAATATCCGTGTGGGTGGGTTATGTGCGCCGCAATAAGCAAACCATTGAGCGGCTTTAAATATACCGTGCCTTGCAACAGCAACTTTATATGGGGGTAATGATTTAATGCGTTTATTAAAAGCGACATAAGATATTGTTGGTATTTTATTTTCAAAAAGATGTTGATTTTCAATAATGATAAGATCTTTATAATACTGATAAGCGGTAGATACTGTTGGCCGTTTAGCATTTAAGAATCGTTCTAATGCTTTATCAAAAAACACTTCATCTCCTGATATGCGTTTTTTTCTATTACCCATTTTATGGTGTTCAGAAATGAGTGAGGTAAGGTCTCCATTACTCTCATTATACTTTTTTCGCCAACGGACTATTGTTCGCCAATTAGGACGTTTTTTATCATCATTATCAAAGAGTTTATCAAGAATTGGGTCAATATTCTTTTGAGTCCAACCTTCAGTTAGTTCCTTTGCTATATAACTAATAATTTTATACTTATCTAATGTATTGTTTTTTAAAGCCTCTGGTAAAGTGTCCAAATCACGCTTAATTAAGTTCGCGTCTTCTAATCTTATATATTGGATGGGGGTCTTAGGCTTATTAGGTACTATCGATTCATCAAACTCATCATTAAAACCCGTCATAGGCAGCCCATAAGGTTGGATTATTTGTTAAATCATCATGACTTAAGTCCGCTTTTACAAAACCTTTATGTATCAATGCATATAAGAAAGAGCGGGCTTCACCAATTGATAACCCAAGCTGAGAGCTAACATCATTAAATTTGATAACATCTGATTTTTTAATAAGATTAAGCAATTCCTTTTGAACTGCATTAACACCATAAATCCCTGAATATCTATGAAGTAATTTTAGGTTGTTTAAAATCGGGTTAACACAAATTTGTTTGTCTGTTATAAGGATTAATTCACGGCCTAATATTAAAGATGCTTGTTTTTTAGCCTTGAATTTTTCCCTAAATAAGGGAGATGATATTTTGCTAAATGGCTTATATTCGTGATATTTCTCATTACCATTTTTATAGATGATTAGCGTATCAGGGGTGTATGGTAAATTTTTCCCATTGAACTCATATTTGAATCCTTTTGGTTGGCTGCCATAACTTTCAATTTCATCATTGTATTCATGATGGAAACAAGCATTAAACTCTAATGTACTCTCACACATAATAACATTATTAATTTTTGCGCTAGCAAATTTGAAAACATTTTTATTAGGTGAAGGCTTTCTTAAATTTCGAATATACATACAATAAACCGAGTGTTTTTATTGCTATTGAGTATAAACTAAACAAAAGATTTAAACAATTTGTCATTCTATGCTTTATTTATATTTTAAGTTGCTTATTTTAAAGGAATTTAATTTTGTAATTAAATTACAAAATTAAGTTTTATGTCAAAGTATGGTTTAAATTTGTCATTCTATGGTTGCATTATGTCAAAGTATGGTTTCAGCGACACAAGGAGCACTTTTAATCAATTTATTTTCAGTTATTCTTAGGAATAGCTAAGTTAACATAAACATCGAAACGGTTTTTCTTCATGTTAATGCTAGTAGACGGTGTTTTACCAGCAAGCGGCGGCGCATAACTTGGGCGTTTAACTACTACGCGATACTTTGCTAAGGCAATCGCTGGCGCGAGTAAATTGTCGGCATCAAGATCTTCACCCACTAATGACTGAAACACACGCATTTCTTTTTTCACGGCCGCTGACTTTTCTCGATGCGGATACATAGGATCGAGATAAATTACATCGGGTGGTTCGGCTAAGGTCATGTTTTCAATCGATGAAGAGTTAATTAAGCGCATGCGATTAGTAATATCATTAATTTCAGTACTTAATTTTGCGCGCTCTAAGCCGTCTTCAAGCAAGGCGGCTACAATCGGCATACGCTCCATCATGGTAACGTTGCAGCCTAAGGTGGCTAATACAAAAGCATCTCGCCCTAAACCTGCGGTAGCATCAAGTACATTTGGTGTAAAACCATGTTTTAAGCCTACGGCTTTGGCAATATCTTGACCGCGGCCACCACCAAATTTACGACGATGCGCGGTAGCACCATCAACAAAATCAACGCAAATTGCGCCCAATTTAGGTTCATCAAGTTTGCTAAGTTCTAAGCGTTGTAAATTAACTTGTAAGGCAAATAATAGTTCTGGATGATTTTTTATGGCAGCAATATCGCCGATATAATCTAACTGCCATTTTTTGGCAATTTTTTTGGCTTTATCAACATCAATGGCATCAACATAAGCAACAGCAATTTTATTCAACATTTGCGGCTTCTTCTAAATGAATATGATTATCGCCTGTAGCATAAGCAACCAAACGGCTGATTTGGCCTAATGATAAATCACACTGTTGCTGCCAAGTATTAAAGCTTGCTTGAATGGCATTTAAGCTTGATTTTGTTTGAATACCGCCAGTAATTATATCGTGTGCTCGAAAATAGGCTTCAATGTCTCGGCTCAGTAAAAATGTATCTTTGCCTAAAGCTCTTAAAGCATAAGGACCTGTGTTGCCACCAAGGCGTTGACCATGCTTTTTCAAATAAGCCCATAAACCGATAATATTGTCGCTTGGCCATTTTGCAATAAACTCAGCAAAGCTATGTCCTTGTTGCTGCTCTTCAAAAATCATTTGCGCGTTGGCTTTAATGGTTTTTACTTTATTAAAGTTTCGAATAATTTTGGGATCTGCCGCTTTTCGCTCCATCATTTCTTCTGGCATCATCAACACTTTTTCGATATTGAAATTAAAAAAGCTTTCTTCAAAGTTTAGCCATTTGTTTTCAACAACGCGCCAAACAAAGCCTGACTGAAAAACCTTTTTACTGAACTCAGATAAAAAGCGATCGTCAGGTATTGCAGTTAATAAGTGGTCTTGTTTACCAGGGCCCAGCAAAATATTAAGCTTGGCTGCGCCACCTTTGCGGGCGGCGGCGCGTTGATAAATATCGTCAATTGTTTCTAATGCCATGGAATTTAACCTGTGATGCCGCTATGACGTAATAATGCGTCAATTTGAGGCTCGCGACCACGAAAGGCTTTAAATAATTCGCTTGGTTCTTTTGAACCGCCCATTTCTAACACATTGGTTAAAAAGTCGTGACCAACTTTTTGGTTGAAAATGCCTTCTTCTTCAAAACGAGAAAATGCATCTGCCGATAATACTTCAGCCCATTTATAGCTGTAGTAGCCTGCTGCATAACCACCACCAAAAATATGGCCAAAGCTATGCTGAAAACGGTTGAATTCAGGTGCCTTGATAATTGCGTAATCTTCACGTACTTGATTTAACACTTGCTGAATTTCATCACCTTTTTCTGGTGAGTATTGCGCATGCATTTTAAAGTCGAATAAACTGAACTCTAATTGACGAAGCATCTGCATGGCAGATTGAAAATTTTTCGCTGCTAGCATTTTGTCGAGCATATCTTGAGGTAAAGGCTCATTGGTTTGGTAATGGCCAGAAATAAAGGCTAATGCCTCTGGTTGCCAACACCAGTTTTCTAAAAATTGGCTAGGTAATTCAACAGCATCCCATGGCACACCGTTGATGCCTGAAACTCCTGCGGCATTAATTTGCGTTAACATATGGTGAATGCCATGACCAAATTCGTGGAATAAGGTGACGACTTCGTCATGTGTAAATAACGCAGGTTTGTCGCCAACTGGACCATTGAAGTTACACGTTAAGTAGGCAACCGGGTATTGAATATTGCCGTTCGCTAATTCACGACGGCCAACGCAATCATCCATCCAAGCACCGCCACGCTTTTTCGAACGAGCGTATAAGTCGAAATAGAAACTACCGCGCAGCTGTTGTTTGTTGTCTAAAACATCAAAAAACTTAACGTCTTTGTGCCAAGTATCTACGTCTTTTCGTTCGCTAATTTGTAAGCCAAACAAGCGATGCACAACTTCAAATAAGCCGGCTACCACTTTACTTTCTGGGAAATATGGGCGCAGTTCTTCGTCAGAAATAGCGTAGCGATCTTGTTTCAATTTCTCGCTGTAATAAGGTAAATCCCAAGCTTGTAAATTACTTTGACCAAAAGTTTTTTCTGCAAAGGCTGTAACTTCTACAAAATCTTGTTCGCCTTGAGCTTTTGATTTAATCGCTAAATCTTCTAAAAATCCTAGTACTTCGTTAGTGTTTTGCGCCATTTTAGTGGCTAACGATTTATCGGCAAAGCTGTCAAAGCCTAACAAAGTAGAGAGCTCGTGACGTAATGAGAGTAATTCTGCCATAATTGGGCTGTTGTCAAATTCGCCGCCATTTGGCCCTATTTCTGATGCGCGTGTGACAAAGGCGCGATACATTTGTTCGCGTAATGCTTTATTTTCACAGTAAGTCATTACCGGTAAGTAACTTGGAATGTCTAGGGTAAATAACCAACCTGACTTTTCTTGTGATTCGGCTAAGGCTTTTGCGGCTTCTTTTGCGCTTTGAGGTAAACCAGTAAGTTCTTTCTCGTTAGTAATATTAACGCTAAAGGCTTGTGTAGCATCAAGAATATTATTACCAAAGGTCGAGCTAAGTTCAGATAAACGCGTTGAAATTTCACCGTAGCGCTTTTTGTCTTGTTCATTTAGCGCAATACCTGAAAGTTTAAAATCGCGTAAAGCGTTGTTGATTACTTTTTGCTGAGCGGTGTTCAGCTCTTTAAACGCTGCACTTTCACTTAATTGCTGATAAGCTGAAAATAAGCCCGCATGTTGCCCAACAAAAGTGCCGTATTCAGATAAAAGTGGCAAGCATGACTCGTAAGCCTCGCGATGGTCATCGCTACTTACCACTGAGTTCATGTGTGAAATAGGTGACCATAATTTACTTAATACGTCGTCAACTTCATCAATAGGTGCAACCAAATTATCCCAAGTAAATTGCGTATTATTAACCAAAACTTCGCTAATAATTTTTTTACAATTAGCAATAGACTCTTCAATCGCAGGTTTAATATGTTCAGGCTTAATTTTAGAGAATTGTGGTAATGGTGTGGCTTGTAATAATGGATTGGTCATATTGAGCACTATTTTTGTTAGACATTGCTAGTAAAGATAAGGGCAGAATAGATTAATTCAAGGTTTAGTTGTTGAAGCGTATAAATATCTGGCCCTATAAAATAGTCAATAACAACGTGTTACTATTACTCGTAATGTAAGAAAGTTTCTGTGAAACAATGCCATACTTAATTTTTATGTCAGTGCCATTAATTATTTTATCTTTTATTATCGAGAATTGAGTTTTGAAAATATGTTAAAAATCAATCAGTTTTTGTTTGTAATAACGGTTTTTATTGCTGTTTGCTTTTGTGGCTTCTCTGGTTCAGCTACGGCAAAAATGAATAATGTAATGCTTGAGAGAGTTACGGTAGAAGATGGCTTAGCTCAGGCCAGTGCACAAGCGATAGCACAAGATAAACAAGGGTATATTTGGTTTGGTACAGAAAATGGTATTAACATTTATGATGGCTATAAAATCAGCACCTTAATGGGCCCTGACAATGATTTTAATAAATTTAGTGTTAACAATATTTATGTGGCAAGCGATGGTTTAGTTTGGATTTCTTTATCGGGTAAAGGCTTATATAGCTATAACCCTTTAACAGAAGAATATCAGTTAATTTTTAGTATTGGCTTTAATAAAAATGATTTAGAAATTTGGCGTATTATTGAGGATAAAAAAAACCACAGCTTTTGGTTTTTAACCGAGAATACCGCTATTAATTACGATGCAAAATCTGGCGTAGTTATAAAGACACTTGATTTTACACCGTATCTATCGGGTGCTGATATATTATACGGTTTAGCAATTTTAAACGAACGATTAATGTTTTTTAGCCGATCAGGGACTTTCGTATATAACGTCGAAGCTGAACAGATTATTCAATTACCTTCGGTTTTGCATAGCCCAACGGCGGGCAGTAATTTTAATGAATTAGAGTCTTCAAAATCTTATAGTGCTGCATTTTTGAACGGTCATTATTACTTGGGTTCAAACGATGGCGTTTTTAGTTTTTCTGAGCAAGAACTAACAGCATTTCTGCAGGCTAAAAGTGAATACCTACCCTACAAAATAGCGATTGAAAATACCTCTGTTTGGCAATTGTTAGCCACAGAAAATATTATTTATGTGGCAACAACCCAAGGGGTTTATCGCATTGATACTGCTACAGATAAGAATGAATTTTTGTTTAAGTTTAGTGAACATTTCAAGGCAGTTGCAGACCCGAGTGTTATTAGTTTATTGGTGGATAGTAATGGCTTGTTATGGATGGGCTCTAATAGTTCTGGTGCGTATCGTTGGGATCCTAAGACTGAAATAGTAACCACTTATAATTATGATTATTCTAATCAAAATAGTTTATCTCATGGCAATGTTACTGCCATAGTCACCACACAAAAAAATAGATTGTGGGTAGGAACCAATAATGGCCTTAATCTTATCAATTTAGTCACCGACAATACTCAACGTTATCTGTTGAATAACAACAATAAAACAACATTTACGCAAAGTAACATTTATGAAATGGAAAAAGATTACCTGGGGCGACTTTGGCTATCAACGGCTTCTGGTATTGTTATTTTCGATGTTGATAAAAAAAGCATAATAACGCCTAATTTTCCTGAAAAAACACAGAAAATATTAACGAAAGCTAACGACTGGCTAAGCATTGAAAGTATCGACAACTATATTTGGTTAACCTCTAACCAAGGTATTCAAAAGATTCATGCACTAACAGGTGAAGTAAGCACACTTGATGATTTACCTGATTATTTTGATAACAATTATGTTCGGCATATTATGCCTTCATTCTCTGATGACCCTAACAATGTGCTTATTTCTGGTACAGATACGTTATGGGAATATAATCAATCAACTAAAAAGTTAACGCCAGTTTACCGTCCTCAAGGCGTATCAAGAGATGGTTTTAGTTATATCGATAATTGGAGTCGTGATAGCAAAGGTCTTATTTGGTTTTCATATTTGCAGGTTGGGCTAATAGCTATCGACCCGAATACCTTTGAAGTTAAGCATTTCTTTGATGAGCACAATAGCATTCTAGATGTAAACCTTTATGGTATTCAAATTGATCGCGAAGACAATGTTTGGGTGTCGAGCCACAGCGGCATATATCGAATACGTTCGACTGATCAGCATATAAGACGTTTTAATAAGTTTGATGGTTTAGCAAGTTCAGAGTTCAATGCTGGGGCTTTTTTGACATTAGCTGATGGGCGGTTTGTCTATGGTGGTATTTCAGGTGTCAGCATTTTCGACCCGATAAAGCTTAATAACAAAAATAAAGACGATTTGAATACCGTTAGTATTGTGAACGTTGATGCATTATCGCGCACACTTAACACCTCAAGCCGACTTTTTAATGATGAAAAAATACACTTAAATTATAATGACTTTGGTATTCGTATAGATTTTAGTGACTTCACTTTTGGAAAAAATGAGAATCCAATATTTAAATATGGCTTTGTCGGAGGTGTTTCGTTTCCTCAAAGCCAACAAAATTATGTTGTATTTCCTTATCTAGATGCAGGTCAGTACACTTTTCAAGTGCAAGTAAAATCAACAGTAACGGGACAATATTCAAAACCTGCGCTTCTTCGTATTCATGTTAATTATGCACCTTGGCTTTCGCCGGTTGCTTATACTTTGTATGCCGCTGTTATCATTGTTGTTATCTCAATCTGGGTTAGATTTCGACAATTAAGGCGCAGAAAATTACATGTAATGGCTAATTATGATCACCTAACAAGTTTGCCTAATAGAGCGCTACTGTTAAATCGACTGAGGCAAGCTATAGCCTCTTCGCGCAGAAGTCGAACGCCAATCGCTTTATTCTTTATAGATCTCGACCGCTTTAAGCAAGTTAATGATTCTTTAGGGCATGAGTTTGGTGATTTGTTATTAAAAGAGGTCTCTACACTTTTTACCACGTCTTTGCGATCCGAAGATACATTAGCTCGCATTGGTGGCGATGAGTTTGTCGTTCTACTTGAACGCTTTAATAGCGTTAATGATCTTGCGCATATAGCACAGAAAATTATCGATATAGTGCAGAAACCATTTACCTTACATAATAATCTTGTCAGTGTCGGCGCAAGTATTGGTATTTCGCTATATCCAAATGATGCAGAAGACTCAGAGCAATTGTTTAGAAATGCTGATGTGGCTATGTACCACGCCAAGCAATTAGGTCGTAACAATTTTCAATTCTTTACCGAGCAAATGAATAAAGAAGCAAAAGCACGACTAACAGACGAAGCCAATTTGAAAATAGGGTTAAACGAACAAGAGTTTTTTAACGTTTATCAGCCAATCATTAATACGCAGGATAATAATACAGCCGTTGGCGCTGAACTTTTAATGCGATGGCACCACAACGATGAGGTTATATCACCAGTAGAGTTTATTGCACTTGCAGAAGAGTTAGGTATGCTTATACCTATGACAGAACAAGCCATGGAAAGAGGTTTCATACAATTACAGTGCTGGCGTAAATACCGACCTAATTTTTATCTTTCGGTAAATTTTTCAGTTAAACACTTTAACCATAGCAATCTTGTTTCATCTATTCGTGGTTTGTTAGATAAATTTAATTTGCCTGCCAGCGCATTGAAAATAGAAATTACCGAAAGTGCTTTTATTGTTGAGCCTGAACAAGCCATAAAAACGATGAAAGAGCTAGTGAACATGGGCGTGTTACTTTCGCTTGACGATTTTGGTACCGGTTTTTCATCTTTATCTTATTTGAAGCGGTTACCGTTGAGTGTTATTAAAATAGATCAAAGCTTCGTCCATGGTATCGGTTTAGATAAAAAAGACGAAGCCATTATTGAGGCGACACTAGTTTTGGCAAAAAGCCTTGGTATTAAATGTGTGGCAGAAGGTGTTGAAACACAAGAACAGTTAAATTATTTAGTGAATAAACAATGTTTCTACATTCAGGGCTATTTGTTTTCTAAACCGCTGATAGCGGATGACTTTATCGAGCACTTAAAATAAAAGTGCTGATGAAATTTAAAACATCAGATTAAGGTCTGATATTACTTATAAGTATTGCTGTAATAAGTTATTGGTTTTCTGTATTTAATATCCACCAGAACTTAAATTAGTATAAACGCAATTAATACATTGACAAAAATAAGGTAAAACTATGACGCAACATTTTGACTACATTTCAATTGGCGCTGGCAGTGGCGGTATTGCTTCGGCAAACAGAGCTGCTCGTTTAGGTAAAAAAGCTGCCGTTATCGAAGCAAAACACATTGGTGGCACTTGTGTAAATGTAGGTTGTGTACCGAAAAAGGCTATGTGGTATGCCGGTCAAATTGCTGATGCATTGCATTACGCTAATGACTACGGCTTTAAAGCGCCCCTGCAAAGCTTTAACTGGGCTAAGCTAGTTGAAAACAGAGAAGCTTATATTGAACGCATTCATGCTGCTTACGCACGTGGTTTTGCGAGTAATGATGTTACCGTTATTAATGGCTTTGCAAAGTTTGTTGACAAAAATACCGTTGAAGTTGATGGCACTTTATATACGGCCGACCATATTACTATTGCCACAGGCGGGCGCCCAAGTCGTCCAAATATTGAAGGGGCAGAATATGGCATAGATTCAGACGGTTTCTTTGCATTAACCGAGCAACCTGAAAAAGTAGCAGTTGTTGGCGCTGGTTATATTGCGGTAGAGCTTGCGGGTGTTTTGCATGCACTTGGTAGCGAGTCTCATTTATTAGTGCGTAAAGAAAAGCCGCTTCGTGGTTTTGACGACATGCTAAGCGACACCTTAGTCGAGCAAATGGCTAAACATGGTCCTACATTACACACCATGAGCGTGCCTACACGTGTTGAAAAACATAACGATGGTAAATTAACTATTCATTTAGAAAATGGCAAAAGTATTGGGCCAGTAGACAGCTTGATTTGGGCCATTGGTCGTGAACCTGCAACCGATAATATTAATATCGAAGCAACAGGTATCAAGCTTAATGAACGCGGTTTTATTCCAACAGACAAATTTCAAAATACCGACGTTGATGGTATTTATGCAGTAGGCGACAATACGGGCCGAGCACAATTAACGCCTGTAGCCGTAGCCGCGGGCCGTCGTTTGTGTGAGCGTTTATTTAACAATAAACCGAACGAGCATTTAGATTATTCTAATATTGCTACCGTGGTATTTAGCCACCCAGTTATTGGTACTGTTGGCTTATCCGAAGCTGAAGCTATTGCTGAGCATGGTGAAGATCAAGTTAAAGTATATAACTCTCAATTTACTGCGCTGTATCAAGCTATAACCGAAGACTATCGCGACCCAACACGCATGAAATTGGTCTGTGTGGGTAAAGAAGAAAAAATAGTGGGTATTCATAGTATAGGTTTTGGCAGCGATGAATTATTACAAGGTTTTGCTGTTGCTATGAAAATGGGCGCAACCAAAGCTGATTTCGATAACACAGTCGCTATTCACCCAACGTCTGCGGAAGAATTTGTCACTATGTAAGTTTAATTATCGACACTATTTGACGAGATAATTTTAAAAGATAAAACCTGTTAGAAAACCACCGGTTAACTTTTATTCGACATAAGAATAGAAGCTAAAGGTGGTTTTTTTATGCTCGTTACTTCTAAACTCTGTTTGGTGGTGCATTAAATAAAACCTTAAAGGTGGTTTTATCATCATCTGAAGTAACCGTTACTTCGCCACTATTTGCTTCTACCATCGCTTTAACAATGGCAAGGCCTAAGCCAGCACCTTCACTGTGGCGTTGTCTGGATTTATCAGGACGATAAAATCGGTCAAATAAATAAGGCAAATGTTCTGCGGGTATTTTATCCCCTAGATTACTGATCGAAATAGCGACTTGCCCTTGCACTGTTACTTCAGTTTTGACTACTATCGACAACCCCTTTGCAGTATATCGAATGGCGTTTGATAACAAGTTAGAGAGTAATTGGCGAAAATGTAGTTTGTCACAATAAAAACTTACATCATCACCTTGGCGAACAAAGGTAATGTTTGCTTCTTCGGCGAGGGCATCAAAGTATTCAAATAAAGCTTCAATTTCTGTTTGGCTATTTAATATTTGTTGTTTTGGCTTAATTAAGCCATTTTGAGTTTTAGCTAACCAAAGCATATCTCGCACCATGTTTGTTAACCTATCAAGTTCTTCTAAATTCGAAAATAGCAGTTCTTGATATTCTTCTGACGCTCTAGGCTTTGACAACCCAACTTGGGTTTGTGTAATTATATTGGTTAAGGGGGTTCTTAATTCATGGGCAATATCGGTAGAGAAATTAGATAAGCGTAAAAACTCACTTTGCAGCCTATCTAACATCAAGTTAAATGATTGCACCATATTTAATAGCTCAATAGGGACGTTTGTTTCGTCTAACCTGATTTCAAAATTGTTCGTTTGAATATTTCGCATTTTCTTGCTCAGACCGCGCAACGGGTTTAATCCTTGGTGAACAGCAAACCAGCCAGCTAGTAGCACTAAAACAGCAGCGCCAATCATAATCGCCCCTAAACTTTGCCTAAATTGAGTTAAAAAATGAGTATGAAAACTCATATCAATAGCAATAGTTGCTTTGTATGTTGCTTTAGGCGTTTGGTAAGTCGTTGCTAATACACGGTATGAGAATTTTCCAACATCTTGATGTGTTATGTTTTCAATATCAAAATCACCTTCAATAGCAGGTGCAGTGGTAAAGTGTTGAAAATTTAATGCAGCGTTAGCATAGATAAAATTACCTTTTTGGTCGCTAACTTGATAATAAACGCCATGATGACCTGAAACCGCCTGCGATAACTCTTCTGTAAGCGTTTCGTTACTGTCGGTATTTTTAGAAAGAGCCTCATTAATTGAAGAAGATATAACTTTGAGTTCATTAATATCCTGCTGAATAAAATGATGTCTTATCGAGGTATCTATTAGTATGCCGAGAAAGGTTAAACTAAATATTGTGCTTACAGCGACAAATAAAACCACTCTAAAAGTCAGAGATAGAGGTCTTTTGTTAACTTTCATTCACTTGAACCTCCAACTTATAACCCATGCCTCTTACCGTATGAATGAGTTTAATGTTGAAACCTTCGTCAACTTTGCCACGTAATCGGCGAATGGCAACATCAATAACATTAGTATCGCTGTCAAAGTTCATATCCCATACTTGAGATGCAATTAAGGAGCGTGGTAAAACTTCACCTTCGCGACGCACCATTAATTCGAGCAGGCTAAACTCTTTATTACTTAATAGTATATTTTTACCGGCTCGCTTTACTTTATGCTTTAAAATATCGACTTCTAAATCAGCAATTTGTAGCGTGTTTTCAATTTTCGGTGTTCCGCCACGGCGAATAAGTGTTCTGACACGGGCTAATACTTCTGAAAATGCAAAGGGCTTAATAAGGTAATCATCTGCTCCAAGTTCGAGGCCTTTTACTCTGTCATCAACGCTATCGCGAGCCGATAAAAACAGCACTGGGGTTTGATTACTTGCTTCTCTAAGTGATTGTAAGATCCGCCAACCTGAAACGTCAGGCAGCATTACGTCTAATATTATGACGTCAAATACTTCAGTCATCGCCAAATGATGACCGTCTAAACCATTACGTACTAAAGACACCTGAAACCCGGCTTCCGTCAGGCCTTGTTTCAAATAGTCACCTGTTTTTTGTTCGTCTTCTACAACAAGTAATCGCATGAAGTTTTCCTAAATCATCTATATTTATACATTATGGCGTAACTGTGTAAACAGCAACATGACATTAAGATTACAACTTTGTCATGTTTGAGTCATGTTATTGACAGGTATCAGCTTTATACTGCACTTATATTCCGAATAAGAGGAGTCCGTTAATGGGCGACATTAATAAAATACAGTCATCTTCCATGCCTCGCCGCAGATTTGTCCAAGGACTTGTCGCGGGAGGAGTGCTAGCTGCGTTTCCAAGTATTATTCATGCAGCTTCATCGTTATTTACAGATACAATCACCGGAAATGCACCAGAGCTTAGCGGTAAAATTATTGAGTTGGTTATCGACGAATCTCCAGTAAATTTTACCGGTGTTGTTCGTATGGCAACGACCATTAATGGTTCAATACCTGCTCCGACTTTACGATTGCGAGAAGGTGATGATGTTACCATTAAAGTAACAAACAAGTTATCAGTGCCTAGCTCTATTCATTGGCACGGTATCATTTTGCCATATCAAATGGATGGTGTACCCGGCATTAGTTTTAAAGGCATTATGCCTGGCGAAACTTTTGTTTATAAGTTTAAACTACAGCAAAGTGGTACATATTGGTATCACTCCCACAGTGGCTTCCAAGAAATGACAGGTATGTACGGCGCTCTTATTATTGAACCAAGAGAAACCGACATTATTAGTTCAGATAACGAACATGTTATTCAATTATCAGATTGGACAGATGATGATCCAATGGCATTGTTCCGAAAATTAAAAGTACAGAGTGATGTATTTAATTTCAGCCAGCCTACGGTACCTGAGTTTTTTGATGATGTGTCAAATAGCGGTGTCGCCAATGCCTTGCAGCGTAGAAAAATGTGGCATGAAATGCGAATGAACCCAACAGATCTTGCCGATTTGTCAGCATCAACTATGACCTTTCTAATGAATGGCAGCACGCCCATGGCTAACTGGAGAGGCTTATTTAAAACGGGCGAAAAACTCAGGCTAAGATTTATTAACGGTTCGAGTAATAGTTTTTTTGATGTAAGAATACCGGAATTAAAATTAACGGTCGTACAGGCGGACGGACAAAATGTAGAACCAGTAACCGTTGACGAATTTCGCTTTGGGCCAGGTGAAACATACGATGTAATTGTTGAACCTAAAAACGATGCTTATACTATTTTTGCTCAAAGTATGGACAGATCTGGTTATGCAAAAGGCACACTGTCAATTGCCGAGGGCATTGATGCGCCAACACCAATATTAGATCCAGTTGAATGGTTAACGATGACTGACATGATGGGCAACATGGGTAATATGGGGCATGGCAACGATAAAGGCGCTATGACAGGTATGGACCATGGTGCTATGGCTAACATGAAGCAGTCAGGCATGGGCCAAGGTTCAATGAAAATGGACCATAGTCAACATGGCGCAATGGCAATGGACCATAGTAAGCATAATATGCATGATAACCCGCTTAGCGTTGCGAGTTCGAAAGTTCGTCATGCCAAAACAGAATATGGTGCATCAGTTGACATGCGTGTTGACATGCCCAGAACAAATTTAGACGACCCAGGCATTGGCTTGCGTAAAAATGGTCGCCGTGTACTCACATTGGCTGATCTACATTCTTTGGATGGAATTGCTAATCATCAAGAGCCAGAAGCGGAAATTGAACTGCATTTAACCGGTAATATGGAACGCTACAGTTGGTCTTTTGACGGCCTAGAGTTTGGTAAAAGTACACCAGTACATATGCAGCACAATAAACGTATTCGGGTGATTTTACAAAACGATACCATGATGACGCATCCTATGCATTTACATGGTATGTGGAGTGATTTAGAGAATGATCAGGGTGATGTTCAAGTCCGTCGTCATACTATCCCAGTGCAACCAGCACAGCGGATCAGCTTTTTAACTACACCACATGATGTGGGGCGTTGGGCATGGCATTGTCATTTACTATTTCATATGGATGCAGGTATGTTTAGAGAGGTGGTTGTATCATGAGAAATTTAACATCGTTTAAACCTTTTATCAGCGCGCTGCTGTTTTACTTACCTTTAGTAAGCGTGCAAACATTTGCCCAAAATGAAATGTCAGGTATGGCTAGTGCTGATGGTGAAAAGCCGCAACCACAAAGTGGTGACGCGCCTAAAGATGCTAGAGATCCACATGCATACTCGGCTGGCACAACGTTAACTAAAGGCCCTTATGCTTTAGGTGAAGAGCATAGGCTAACACTGGCTGATGAACATAGCTTTTATACACTCTTAGGCAACAGGCTTGAATATAATGAGCAAGCTAATGCTGGCGTATTCGATTTTCAAGCTTGGTATGGCACCACATTTGATCGATTAGTGATTAAAACAGAAGGTGATATTTCAGAGGGTAAGTTGGAAGAAAATCAAACCGATATATTATGGGGACATGCCCTGACTGGATATTGGGATACGCAATTAGGTATTCGCGTTGACTACTATAAAGAAGGCAAAAACCGTCAATGGCTAGCATTTGGTGTGCAAGGCCTAGCACCTTACTGGTTTGAAATTGATATGACCGCTTACTTAGGCGAGGGCGGTAATACAGCATTAACCTTTGAAGCAGAATACGAATTACTACTGACACAAAAATTGATTGTACAACCGCGTGCCGAGCTGACCCTGTATGGTAAAAGTGATGTTGAAAATGGTTTAGGCAGTGGTTTATCAAGTAGTGCTATTGGTTTTCGAGTGCGTTATGAATTCACCCGTCAATTTGCACCTTATGTCGGTGTTGAATGGACAAACAAGTTTGGCACTACAGCAGACTATGCAGAACAAAACGGGCAAAGTAGCAGCGAAACAGAATTTGTTGCTGGCGTAAAATTTTGGTTTTAATTTTTTAATAAATAGAGGTAGTAATGAAATTATTTAATACAGTAGCGACATTTTTAAGCCTAGCATTAGCATTAGCATTTACAGCATCGGCACATGTGTCAATGACACAGTCATCACCTGAGAATGAGGCTATGTTGATGCAAAGTCCTGAAGAGCTTGTCTTGACCTTTAGTGGTGAGGTTAGATTAGCTAAAGTTTTACTTACAGATTCAGGTAATAAAACAGTAGATTTTAACTTTAAGCCAAGTGCACAGGCGAGTAAGCAGTTTAATTACAAATTACCGACTTTAAGTGAAGGCCAGTACACGGCTAAGTGGGTAGTTTTAGGTGGTGATGGTCATAAAATGACAGGTACATTTACCTTTATGATTGGTGGGCATGGTATGCATCAAGAAATGAAACAAGCGATGCCTGCTTCGCACAGCCATAATCACTAGGACGATAAGCAATGGAATTAAGTTACTGGTCAGTATTATTACTTTTATTAAAGTTAGTAGTTTATGTTGCTAGTGCAGCGTTGGCCGGTACCTTAGTTTTACGTTTACTTAATCGCAACAATAAAGCTAGCGCCAATAACGTTGCGACTTTTAATAACTATATAAAACGTGGGGCTTTGGTTTGTTTAAGCTTAGCGTTAATTGCTTCTATACTACAGGTGCCAATTGAGGCAGGGGCAATGGCTGAATCAGGTTTCTCTGGCATGACTGATGCCTTTATGTTGGAAATAGCTTGGAAGTCAGTTATTGGCGAACAAGCTTTGGTAAGAATGCCTGCTTTTTTACTCGCTATAGTTGCGGTGAGTACTTGGGGGAAATATAGTCCCTTATTTAATACGCTCAATATTTTGGTAACAGTTGTAGTGCTGATAGTCATTACCTATAGTTTTACTTTTACTGGTCACAGTGCTGAAAAAAATCTCTGGATAAAAGCGTTATTAGTACTTCATGTTTTGGCCATTACTTGTTGGGTAGGTTCATTATTACCACTTTATAAAAGTTGCCAGTTACTAGCACTTACTGAAGTAAAGCGGTTAATGCATCAATTTGGTCAGCTTGCGATTATGATTATCGTACTACTTTTAGCATCAGGCATTACCCTGATTTTACAATACTTAGATACAGTGGCAGATTTGTTCACCTCGAGTTATGGGCAATTAATATTACTCAAATTATTATTGGTCAGTGCAATGCTTATGTTGGGGGCGTGGCATAAATTATCGCTAGTACCCCAGATCACCGAAGAACATCATGTACTCACATTAAAGCGCTCTATTTCAATTGAGATGTTTATCGCACTTACCGTATTAATCATTACGAGTATATTTACTACGCTAGTTGGGCCACCTATTTAGAAAATAAGCCCATAAAGCACATAACCTAAGTCACTTTATGCTACTTAACACGTAAGTCTAAAGTGACTTTTTTTATTTGCTGAGCTTACATGCCTTACATTTAGTTATTAACGCTCATTGGCGTTACTCACATTCATGTATAACGGTTGCTTTTTTTTATTCACCTCGGATTAATTAGCAAATAAAAATTATATTTTTATCAAAAATAAATTCATCGAATTAAGCTAGCCCTTGCCAAATATAGCTTATGTTTTTTTGTTATTTCTAGGTGTCATAAAAGGGTAAAAATAGTTTAATAATTGTCTGGTAATGGTGCTGTTTTCTGGTAATCTCTTAGCTCGCTAATTTTTATTGTTCGTTAATTGAACAAGTAAATCTAAGCTTGGACATTTATTTATCCACATAATATAAAAATAATAAAAAATATGTGAAAAGGATTTCTGACTTACCTTTTTCCTTATATAACAATTAATTAAAATACACTTGCCGTAAAGTTCGCCAGATCTTTAGGGGGTTTTCCTGTGCTTTTCAACATACTTATCCACAATTTCGGTTATTTTTGTGACTAAATATAATGAAGTGCTAGAGAGAATTTGCCGATTATGGCATGCTTACCCCATCTTTCTTCTAGTTATAAAATTATCATGCCAACTTCTGACCAATCACCGCTTATTTTAGTCGATGGTTCATCTTATTTATTTCGCGCATATCACGTGCCATATTTGCAAGCATTATCAACTTCTGAAGGTCAACCTACAGGCGCTATTACTGGCGTCTTGAATATGATCAGAAGTTTGAAAAAAGATTACCCTAATGGCAATATTATTGCGATATTTGACGCGAAGGGTAAAACATTTCGCAATGACATGTATCCAGATTACAAAGCTAATCGCCCGCCAATGCCAGACGACCTTCGTACACAAATTGCGCCAATTCATGACATTATTACCGCTATGGGTTTGCCACTATTAGTCGTCGATGGCGTTGAAGCAGACGATGTTATTGGCACTTTATCTCATCAAGCTACTGCTTTAGGTATTGAAACGGTAATTTCTACCGGTGATAAAGATATGGCGCAGTTAGTAAATCCCCATGTGCGTTTAATCAATACCATGACCAATGTTGAAATGGATGAAGCAGGCGTAATTGAAAAGTTTGGCGTGCGCCCAGATCAAATAATTGACTACCTTGCCTTAATGGGAGACAAAGTTGACAACATTCCAGGCGTTGAAAAATGCGGCCCTAAAACAGCGGTAAAATGGTTAACGGCTCACCCAAGTTTGCAAGAAGTTATGGATCATGCTGATGAAGTTAAAGGCAAAGTCGGCGAAAACTTACGCACAGCGTTAGAATTTTTACCGTTATCTTATGAACTTGCCACCATTAAGCTTGATGTAGTACTAGAGCAAAACGTTGCTGAACTTAAGCCAAAAACACCAGACACAGAAACATTAAGAACATTATATAAAAAGTACGAACTTAAACGCTTATTAGCTGACTTAGATGCAGGCGATAGTAAAGGTGCTGCGCAAAGTACTCAACAAAGCGCGGAAGTTGCAGAAATTCCAGCAGCCGTTGATAGCGAATACGAGATTATTCTAGACCAAGCTAGTTTTACACTTTGGCTTGAAAAGCTAAACAAAGCTGAGCTTTTTGCTTTTGATACTGAAACCACTAGCGTTGATTATATGAAAGCTGAGTTAGTCGGTTTATCTTTTTGTATAGAAGTGGGGAAGGCTGCTTATGTTCCTTTAGCGCATGACTATATTGATGCACCTGAGCATTTATCATTAACGTGGGTGCTTGAGCAGCTTAAGCCATTATTAGAAAGTAATACTGTCTTTAAAGTCGGGCAAAACTTAAAATATGATGCCAATGTATTATCGCATTACAATATTGAAATGCAGGGCATTAAATTTGACACCATGCTTGAGTCTTATTGTTTTAATAGTGTGGCAACGCGCCACAACATGGATGCGTTAGCAGAAAAATATTTAGACTATAAAACAGTACATTTTGAAGAAATAGCAGGCAAGGGCGCCAAACAACTTACTTTTAATCAAATTGATATTGAAAAGGCTGGACATTATGCCGCTGAAGATGCCGATATTACTATGCGTTTGCACGAAGCTATTTACCCACAATTAGCCAAGATCACTTCGCAGCTCTCGGTATTTACTGATATTGAAATGCCACTATTACCGGTGCTTGCTCGCATGGAGCAGCATGGTGTGTTGATAGACCGTGATATGCTCGCAGAACAAAGCCAGTCGATAGGTGCACGTTTAGCCGAGCTAGAAATTGAAGCACATAATTTAGCAGGTAAAAGCTTTAACTTAAGTTCTCCTAAGCAATTACAAGTAATTTTATTTGACGAACTTAAAATTCCGGTTATTAAGAAAACACCTAAAGGCGCGCCTTCGACGGCAGAAGAAGTGCTGCAAGAATTAGCTTTAGATTACCCATTACCGAAAGTTATTTTAGAGAACCGTGGTTTAAGTAAGTTAAAGTCTACTTATACGGATAAACTACCGCTATTGGTTAGCAATAAAACTAATCGGGTACATACCTCTTATCATCAGGCCGTTACAGCTACGGGTAGACTTTCTTCTACTGATCCAAACTTGCAAAATATTCCTATTCGTAGTGAAGAAGGACGAAAAATTCGCTTAGCCTTTATTGCGCCACCTGAGCATAAAATTGTCGCTATCGATTACTCGCAAATTGAATTGCGTATTATGGCGCATTTATCTGACGATCCCGGCTTAGTAAAAGCCTTTTCTGAAGGTAAAGATGTACATAAAGCAACAGCAGCAGAAATTTTTGCCGTACCGCTAGACGAAGTTACCAGCGATCAACGTCGCAGCGCTAAAGCGGTTAACTTTGGTTTAATTTATGGCATGTCAGCCTTTGGCTTAGCAAAACAGTTAAACGTACCTCGCCATACCGCGCAAGCTTATATGGATAAGTACTTTGAACGTTACCCTAATGTATCGCAATACATGGAAGATACCCGTCAAAAAGCGACAGAAACGGGTTATGTTGAAACCTTATTTGGTCGCCGACTTTATTTACCCGATATTAATGCTAAAAATGGTATGCGCAAAAAAGCGGCTGAGCGTGCTGCTATAAATGCGCCAATGCAAGGTACAGCCGCCGATATTATTAAAAAGGCTATGCTAGATGTTGATGCTTGGATTCAAGAGCAAAACGACCCTAGAATTAAAATGACCATGCAAGTGCACGATGAATTAATTTTTGAAATTCATCAAGATATTGTTGAAGCAACCACGGCTACATTGGTAGAGGTAATGAATAATGCTATCACCATGAGTGTACCGCTAATTGCTGAAGCTGGTATTGGTGATAACTGGGAGCAAGCACATTAATGCCAGTATTAATGTGCCTTATTGTTATAATGTTTATGCTGTTGTGAAATTATTTCACTAGCTAAACGTTCTTATTAAATAACACTTAATGATCCCTTCAACGAGTGTTACTTTATAGGCCTCTACGCAGAGGCCTTTTTTTTAGTTTTATTCCTTCATTTTATTTATCCTGAACTCTGGATGATCAGTGCTTGATACTCAAGAGAGTCAAAAGCTTAGATAGTAAAGTCAATGCTTAGCTGGGTGAACATCACGAATAGACACCATCAATGCTTCTTTCTATGCCATTTCCAAAGCAAAACGTTTATCAATAGCGTGCTATTTATCGACTTTTGAACACAGATAATGGGTTCAAAGGTAATTAAATAACTAAAAATGTAAAAAAATTACAAAATGAGCTTTACATACTTAGAGCTGTTACTCTATAATTACCTTGTTTCCAAATTTAACACTTGTTGTGAAAGTTTGAATTTAAGCTTCCCCATATAGCTTTTGAGTCGATAACTTAGTTGTCGACTCTTTTTTTTGCTTGAAATATGAGTAAGTAAATTATGAACCGAAAATATACTTAGCACAGATAAAATTTAAAGTTGTAATATAATTACACAAAAACTTAAGTGGGTGCTGGTAAGTAACGAAAGACTGAGGAAAGTTTACTTTATTTGTTTTTGTATGAAAGCATGGTTAAGCACAAGTTAAGGTGCTCGACTAGTGCAGAACAAAGATCAAAATCTGTACTAGAAATCTCTTTATCATGTTGAAAAACTTGTGCGGTAATTACACCTATCGGTGTTTGCGCCACTTTAATTGGGCAAATTATTACTGAGCCTTTAACCATAAACTCGGCAATTTCACCGGTAATGAATTGATACCATTTAGCTTCTTGGCGATCTTTTACTAAAATGGCTTGGCCATTATCCATAGCGTAGCTAAAAACATTATTAGTTCGTACAAGAGAAAACTTGGTATTTATGTCTGATTGTTTTCCGGTTATATCGTATGTAAAACGTGATTTAATCGCCTTTTTATCATCAACAACTAAAAATAAACTGCAATGTTCGAAAGCAAATATTGTTGACATAGCTTGCAAGGTTAATTGTATAAACTCTGTTAAGTCGGTCGACGATTTAAGTAAGGTATTGAGCTTACTATAAGTACTAAGCAAATTAATTTCTTTCTCAGGATTAGGCTTTAAAACTTGGTACTTATTACCTTGGAAGTCACCTTCTTTTGGCAAAGGTTTAATATGCTTGGTTAAAGCCGAAGCACCGTACGATGCTAGTAGTTTGTTAGCCCTTTCACGTAAATGCTCAATTTTCAGGACTAACTGTCGAACATTTAAGCCAGTTAACTTCGCTATATCTGTTAACAGTTGCTGAAACTCTTCTGCGCTACAGCTTGGATTTGCAATTGTGTTACTGAGCTTATCCGCAAAATAAATTATTTGAATTTCAATCGTTCGACTTTTAGGTTTATCTAAAGCTTTTAATAATAAATCGCTTAAGCCCCATGTTTTAACAAGTTCAGTACTAAGCTGTGAAAAATCGCAGCCAATTTCATTAATGCATTTTTGACGAAAGCTTTCTGTGGCCATATCGTTATGCGAGATCAATTCTTCGGCAGACTCTCCACCTACAATCCAAAAGGCAGTTTCGCCTATTCGATAGAGCATTGCTGCTAAATAGAGTTCTTCCTGAGTATCTTCTGCATATTGTGGTGCCATCATTTTGGCTAATAGCCCGGCATAAAAGGAGCTCGCCATTGATTGTGTTAATTGATGGTAAATTTTAGGGTTAAGTTCTTTATTTGATAACAGTCCTTCAACTAATTTAGAGGTAAGGCAAATGTTTTTTACTGACCTAATCCCCAATATCACTGCAGCACGAGAAACAGTATTTACCTTATTAACACTAAAGTGTTGCACACTATTAGCCACTTTAAGCAGACAAGAAGAAAGCGCTTGATCATGCAAAATTGCCTGACTTAATTTAGGTAAAGACGATTTATCATCATTATTAAATTTGTCCAGCATTTTAGCTGTAGAGGTGATAGCAGGCAGTTCACTTTTAGCGATAATATCAACCCAATGTTCAGCTGAAGTCTGCGGCAGGTCTTTCATCTCATTGCTCCAAGTGTTGTTAAGCTCTATTTAGGCTTTTTGATCGAGCGTAACATATTTTCTAATAAAGTAACTGAATATCGATTAAACAGTGGTTTCTAGCGCGCCATCAGTCGCTTACCTATTAGTTCAAAAATATAGGGTTTATCGGTAAACAGCGTTACTAAATTTTACAATATTTTTAGCAAAATATAACAAACAAGCTATTGTGCTTGTTGTCTATTTAGTTAGTATTGAGATAACTCAATATAATAGTTGTACCTAAAGGTGAATATTTTGAATAAATGGATGCTACCCTTGTTATGTCTGTGTTTAACGGCATGTGAAAACACTAAACAAGCAGCGACTAAAGAGCCAGCAATAACAGTACCTGGCATAACCTTTGTTGAGCGTGTAGACAGTAAAGCTGGAAAAACAGTAATTCCCTATCAGAAATATGTATTAGATAACGGTTTAACACTGATACTTCATCAAGATAACTCTGACCCACTCGTTCACGTTGATATGACTTACCATGTTGGCTCGGCTCGCGAAGATATTGGCAAGTCTGGCTTTGCACATTTTTTTGAGCATATGATGTTTCAAGGCTCAGAAAATGTTGCAGACGACGAGCATTTTAAAATAGTGACTGAAGCTGGTGGTACCATGAACGGTACAACCAACAGTGACCGAACAAATTACTTTCAAACAGTACCCGCTAACCAACTTGAAAAAATGTTATGGCTTGAAGCTGACCGCATGGGTTTTTTAGTTGATGCAGTCACCCAAGAAAAATTTGAAATACAGCGTGAAACCGTCAAGAACGAACGCGGTCAAAATTACGAAAATCGTCCTTATGGATTATTACGCGAACGTGTAGCGGAAGCTATGTATCCTGTTGGTCATCCATATTCATGGCAAACTATTGGTTATATCGACGATTTAAATCGTGTAAATGTTAATGATTTAAAAGCCTTTTTCTTACGTTGGTATGGCCCTAACAACGCGACTTTAACCTTAGGTGGCGACTTAAATGTCGCTGAAACCTTAGCTATGGTGAACAAATACTTTGGTAGCATTCCTCGTGGTCCTGAAGTTAACATGCCTGAAAAACCGCAATTTACTATAGACGCAGATCGTTATATTTCTATGGAAGATAATGTGCACTTGCCTTTAGTGTATATGTCTTATCCAACGGTAAGTGTTAGGCATAAAGATGAAGCGGCATTAGATTTGTTGTCGAGCATTTTAGGTGGTGGAAAAACGTCATTATTGTATAAAAACTTAGTGAAAAATCAGCTAGCGGTGCAAGCCTCAGTAAGTCACCCATGTGCTGAGCTCGCTTGTACTTTTAACCTGCTAGCCTTACCTCACCCGGCTTCTGGTAAAACCTTAGCAGATATGGAAAAAGTGATTCGTGATACTCTAGTCGAATTTGAAGCACGTGGTGTTGAAGATGACGATTTAATTAAAGCTAAAGCTGAAATGGAAGCAGGTTTTGTGTTTGGTTTGCAAAGTGTTGCCGGTAAAGTAAGTCAGTTAGCGGCGAATGAAACTTTCAAAGGCAACCCAAATTATATTGAACAAGACATCGCTCGCTATGCCAACGTAACTAAAGCTGATGTTATGCGTGTTTATAAAAAATATCTTAAAAATAAACATGGCGTGATCATGAGTATAGTGCCAAAAGGGCAGTTGGCATTTGTTGCCGCTCCTGATAATTTCGTTGCACCTAAACGAGTGCTTCCAACACTTGAAAGCGCTACCGCCCAAAATTTACAAGTCCGTAAAGCAAAAGATGACTTTGATCGCAGTGTAACTCCAGTTGCTGGCGCAAATAAAGCCGTTGAAGTTCCTCAAATGTGGCGAGAAACTTTTGCTAACGGCATTAAAATACTCGCAACGCAAAGTACTGAAACACCAACAACGTCAATGTTGATAAAAATTCCTGCAGGTCATTACTTTGAGCATAAAGAAAAGGCAGGCACAGCATCATTGTTAGCGGCCATGTTAAATGAATCTACTACGCAGCGAAGCGCAGAAGACATGAGTAAAGCGCTGCAAAAGCTTGGTGCCTCGGTTAACATTTCAGCAGGCACGCAATATTTATCGATTAATATAAACGCCTTAACTAAGCACATTGATGCCACACTTGCGTTAGTGTATGAAAAGCTTACGCAACCTGCGTTCTTGCCAAATGAATTTGATCGTAATAAAAACAACGCGATTCAAGGCGCAATTAATGGCAAAAAAGATGCAGGCTATTTAGCGGCAAATGCTTATCGCCAATTACTACATGCAGACAACATTGCGGCAACGTCTAGTAATGGTTCAGAGGCGTCATTAACGAATATTGCACTAGCCGATGTTAAAGCACTTTATCAACAACAAGTTAAAGCTAAAGGCAGTGAAATAATACTGGTATCAGATTTAGAGAAAACAGCGGTATTAAAGTCTTTAAGTTTATTTAATGCTTTAACAGGTGCAGCAAAACCCTTGTTATTAGACTTACCTGAATCTAATGCTAAACGTGGAGTTATTTACTTAGTTAATAAAGATAACGCAGCACAATCGGTAATTCGCATAGGTAAGCGCTCACTTACGCAAGACATCACAGGCGAGTACTATCGTGCTTATTTAATGAATTTCCCGCTAGGTGGTGCTTTCAATAGCCGTATTAACTTAAATTTACGAGAAGATAAGGGCTATACCTACGGTGCAAGTTCGTATTTCTATGGTAATAAATTTTCCGGCACATTTACCGCCAGTGCAGAAGTACGTGCAGACGTTACCGATAAATCGATTGTTGAGTTTGTTAAAGAAATTAAACGTTACGCAGAGCAAGGTATAAGTGATGAAGAGCTAGCCTTTATGCGCAATGCCATTAACCAAAAAGATGCCTTAAAGTATGAAACTCCGGGTCGTAAGTTAAGCTTTTTAGCACAAATTTTGGAGCACGACTTAAGTGCAGACTTTGTTAAAGAGCGCAATAATATAGTCGCCAATATTAGCAAGGCAGAGATTAATTCCTTAGCGAAAAAACACTTAAACTTAAGTGAGATGTTAATGGTAGTGGTTGGCGATGCTAACACCTTAAGGCCTCAGCTAGAAGCGCTAGGTTATCAAGTGATTAGTTACGAAATCTAGCTTAACTGATTTGACTTAACTTAACTAACTTTAGCTCTAACTCTATGAATATATGGCAGTTAAAGCTGTTGTAAATAAAGGCTACCATTTGGTGGCCTTTTTTATCGATGAAGAAAGTGCTTTCGCCACGCTATTTATCATTAAAACATATACGTTATTTTGAATGATGCTTGCCTGATTAATATGGTCGAAACAAGCTGAACATTCGTAGCTCATCAAATGTTGGCGCTATTTCATAAGTTACAGCGCATTATGTTCGTTATTTGAAGGTTTAGCTTTTATTTGATTAAGTAATAAGGCAGCGAAAATAATCCCAGCGCCAATACTTAACCTGAGTATGTCAGCCTCTGTATTCCATATCAGCACGTTAACAACAATGCCTGCTGGAATAAGTAAATTATTCATTGCTGCTAATGTTCCGACATTGACAAGCGTTGCACCTTTATTCCAGCCAAAATAGCCTAAACCGGAAGCAACGATACCTAAGTATATTAGCACCCCCCACTGAGTTGGCGTGCTGGGTAATTTATCGCTATTGCCAAATAACACATAACAAACAGAAGCGACAATGAATGCACCAATAAAAAACCAGCCGAATACGGTTTTGTGGTCGAGTTTACTGTCGATCATTAAGTGCTTGTAGGTTACTTGCCCTGTGGCAAAGCACATGTTGGCGGCTTGCACGAGTAACAAACCTACCAAGAAGTTGCTGTTAATGCTTTCGTAGCGAATAGCTAACGCACCACATACCGCAATAATAGCGATAAGAAAAAACCGAGGATTAAAATGCTTTTCAAGGGCATCATTAAGCAGGGTAATATAAATAGGGGTCATCACGGTAAATAATAAGACTTCGGGCACCGACAAATATAAAAAGGAGTGGTAGTAAAAGCTATACATTACGCCAAGCTGAACTGCGCCAATAAGCATCAGTTTTAAAGCTAAGGCCTTGGGTGTTTTTTTTAATTTTAAAAACGGTAAAAAGACTAAAGTTGCCAGCGCAATGCGCATTAAAACGCTAAACCAGGCATCAACTTGGCCTGCTAAATAAACGCCAATTAAACTGAATGAAAATGCCCACAATAGGGTCACTGCAAGTAAATAGCCCATAAATATCATCGTTAAATCATTAATGGCGACAGTTTATCTCTTATAAAAAATAAAGTCTCTTTGTTGGGCTTTGAAAAGCATAACTATCCCAGCAGCATTATTACTAACAGGTGCCTGAATTCATTTATTGATTTATCATTTAATTATCGTATTCTGAATGAATATTTTTACTTATTTGGTGAAATTGTTTTGAAAAAAATAGCACAAGGCCTTTTATTGTTGGGCGTAATTTTTAGTTTGTCGGGCTGTATTGCGGCAACGGTTATTTCTACCGCGGTTGATGTGACTACGACCGTAGTGGGTGGCGCTGTTGATGTTGTGGATACGGTTACGCCAGATATTATTGATGACGAAGAGTAACCAATTGGCGAGCCTAGCAATAAGCAAACTACATTTGCCTACTGCTGGTTAAATTAAAAGCGACAGCGTTGTCAGTTTTTACACCGACAACGCTGACTAATAACGCAAACATTTGATATAACGTTATTGTTTATGGCTTACTTTGATATTTCGCAGGGGTAGTTTTATTCGGTAATGTTGCTTTTAAAAACTCACGAATATCTTGATTCGAAGCTTCTAAATCTTGGTAGCGCAAATACATCATGTGGCCACTTTTATAACCTTTAAAAGACAGTCTGTCTTTCATTTTTCCGCTTGGATCAAGCTGCGACAAGGTATATTTAGCATCGAAATAATTAGTCGCACCATCGTAGTAACCTGATTGAATCATAACGTTTAAATACGGGTTTTGCGCCATGGCTAAACGTAGGTTTTTACCTGTGTTGTTGTTGCTTCTATCCCATGGATGAACGTTGCCAAACATATTATATTTAACATCGGTTTTATAATTAAGCTCTTCACGTAAATAGTAGTTTATAGCCGGTGTAAAGCTGTGTAACCATGAGGTAAGCTCTGCGTTATAGTCTGGTCTGCTACCGGTAACTTTTTCATCAATGCCTAAATAGCGTGAGTCTAAACGACCCACGGTTTGTTCGCGTTCACGCAGTATTTCTTTCCAAAAGTAAGAGGCTTCAATATCTAAATTATTGCGTAATACTTCTTGTAACGACAAGCCAGAATATCGGGCAACTTGTTTAGCTATGCGCAGTTTTTCATCGGCGGCAATAAAGCCACCTTTAGCAAGGGCTGGTAGATATTGCTCGACAGTGAACTTTTCAATTTCAGGTAATATTTCTAATAAGTCTTTATTTTGTAAGTCACTGGCTAACGCTTTGTGATACCAAGCTGTTGCTGCAAAGTAAGGTAAGCGATTTGCTGATTTTACTGGTCCTTCACGTTTTATACCTATATCGGTAGGAGAGACTAAAATAACGCCGTTTAAATACATCCACTGGCGAGATTGTAGCTCTAATGCTAAACCCGAAACACGGGTGGTTCCGTAGCTTTCACCAATAAGGTATTTAGGAGACTGCCAACGATTATTGCGAGTTACAAAGGTATTTACCCAATCAGCTAAGTATTTAACGTCGGCATTTACCCCAAAGAACATTTCTTTTTGTTCTGCCTTTGACGGCATTTTGCCTTCTTTATTAGGTAAAACTCGTGAATAACCGGTATTAACTGGGTTAACAAAAACGATATCCGCGGTATCTAAAATTGAAAATTCATTAGCTTTTACACCGTAAGGCTGTAATGGAAAACCTTCACTATCAACATTTAGCACTTTAGGGCCAGTGTAAGCTACATGCATCCACACAGAAGCTGAACCAGGACCGCCATTAAAAGATATAAGTAAAGGACGCGCCGCTCTATTTTTTACTTTCGAACGTTGGTAATAGGTATAAAAAAGGCTCGCAATTGGGTTGCCTTCTTCGTCCCAAACAGGCTGTGTACCAGTAGTTGCGGTGTAGTCAAACGATTTACCTTTAACTTTTGTGCTATGGCTAGTGGTTTTGCTTTCATCAATAGCAATTTTGCGCTCAAACTCTGCATTTGCTAGCGGCGATAGCAACATGAGTAACGCCGATAAGGTTATAAAATGTCGATATGTCATCACAATGTTCCCTAGGTTAAATTTACTTTATCTTGAGACTACGACAGCAAAATTAAAAAATCATATTTAAAAGTTAGAACGAGTAATTATAGCGATTAATAACCGTATACCTGTTTAGCAGCGCACAAGCTTCGTTTTATAAAGCGAAGCTTAAATCGCACAACGCCTAAGATAAACAATAATCAAATGTTCGCCCGTTATCGCAACATTATCTGCCGTTAAGTCGGTTATTTTTACTAAATGTTGGCTAGGTACAAGGGTAACTTCTTGCGTGCTTTTTGTCGTGAGAGTTGTGTCGCTAAATAAACTGTAGACAAAGCATAAGTCGCTTTTTTCTAATATATGGTTGGTAGTATTTTTATGACAGCTAACCTTACTATGAAACGCTGAAGTTCGGGCAATAACGTTAAAGTCGGTTATTTCATTAGTATGTAGATTACCAATGGTTTTATTGCCGCCGTCAAAGGTGGCAACATCAAGTAAGTTTTTTAAACGGTCAATTTTGTTATCGTTGTGCTGCAGGTTAATGCCATCACCTTCAATTAAAATTAAGTTGCGCGTGTAACCAGTAAAGTTAGAAAAAACGCCATCTTCAACCACACTTGCCATACTTAAGCGCCAGTCGAAATTTTCTAAAGTACCGCCAGGGTTTATCGCCATTTCAACTGTTTCGCCTTTGCCGTTTTTCCAAGGTACGGTTTTAAATTGAGTAGGGTGAATAATTTCGATCATATGAGGCATTCCGAATAAAAAACGAATATAAAATGAATAAAGCAATGTGCTGATCATAACGCGAAACAAGGTTGAATACTTACAACAAGCTATATTTTACCGGTGAATTTTTACAGAAAACATAACTTGTTACGTATTGTAAAAGTTTATAACAATAATTTAATTGCTTAACAAATTTTGCATTGATAGCATGCGCACTTTCTTAGTTTGATTTCATTTTTCTAGAAGAATAAAAGGATATTATTATGTTTAAAAAATCACTTATTGCGCTTTCTTTACTGGCATTACCTTTAACTGCCTCTGCTAACTGGTCGGCGGGCGGCGGTTATGCAAACTTGTCTGATGAAGATCTTTCGTTAGGTGTTATCTATGGTTCAATTGCTTACGAATTTGCTCAAGAGGGCAGTAAATTTTCATTTATGCCAGAATTGCGCTTAGGTACGGGTATTTCTGACGATAACATGGACGGCGTTAAGCTTGAAGTAGAAAGGTTCACCGCTCTTTCTGTTCGTGGACAGTATAACTTCGATAATGGTTTCTACGCTTATGCCATGCCTTCATATGCAAACTTAGATGTTAAAGCTAGCTATCGTGGTGCATCTTATAGTGATGACGAATGGGAGCTAGGCTTTGGTGCTGGTGTTGGTAAGAAATTAAACGACAAAACCAGTGTTGAAGCTTCATTTGAAAATTACGATGGACTTGACGTATTTACTGTTGGTTTTAAATACTCATTTTAAGCGGCTAATTTAAGGGTTAACTTTTAAATTATTACGAACAGGGAAGCCATTGAGCTTCCCTTTTTATTGAGAAAATAAAATCACACTTTTATTTAAAAGCTAGATCAAAAAAGCAGTGATAACCACTACTTTTTAAACATTATCCTACAGGCGTTTAACCCGTACAATATTACTTTAAAGATGACATATATTGCGATAATGCTGTGATTTCTTCATCAGTTAAATTAGCCGCAACACCTTGCATCATACCGTTAAGGTCATTATTACGTGAACCGTTACGAAATTTTTCTAACTGAATTTTTAAGTATTCAGCATTTTGGCTTGCAAGGGCAGGGAAACCAGCACTTGGCATACCTTTACCATTAATACCATGACAAGCAACACATGCAGTAACTTCCATTTCAGCGTTGCCACCTAAATAAAGTTTTTTGCCTAAAGCATCTGCGTTACCCGTACCTGCTGTTATTTCTTGGCTAGCATAAAATGCAGCAACATCGGCCATGTCTTGTTCGCTAAGTGCCATTGCCATGCCACCCATTACAGGGTCAACACGACCAGATTTACCACCTGATGTCATACCTTGCTTAAATTCAACGAGTTGTTTTACTAAGTAACTAGCGCTTTGACCCGCTAATTTAGGGTACATAGGTACAAGGCTATTTCCGTCAGCACCATGACAAGCAGCACACATTGCTGATTTGTTTTTACCTGCTTCTGCATTACCTTCTGCCGCATTGGCGGTAGCAATTGCACTTAATCCTAATAAAATAGTAATGATAAATTTTTTCATTGGTTTACTCTCTACTTGTCGTAAACACGATCATGGGTTTACTGCTAAAATTTGTTAACGTATTGCTTCTGCATTCTACACGAATTTAATGATTGTGAAATAATGCGGAGAAAAAAATCAATCAAATCTTTGATAACGTCCAGTTTAAAAACAAAAAAACCGCAATGAATGCGGTTTTTTTAATAACGTTAAAACTAGCTTACTTCATTGAAGCCATGTACTTAGCAAGCTCATCCATATCACTTTCTGATAGTTTAGAAGCAACGCTTTGCATCATGGTGTTGTAATCGTTATTACGCTCACCTTTTTTGAAGCTCATTAATTGCGCTTTTAAGTATGTTTCATTCTGGCCAGCAATTGTAGGGAAACCAGCTTTATTCATACCTTTACCATTTACGCCGTGACAAGCAACACAAGCTGTAATTTTGCGTTTTACGTTACCACCAAAGTAAAGTTTTTTACCGATTTCAGAGCCGGCTAACTCAGCCGTTGCTACTTTTTGTGCAGCATAATAGCTAGCAATTTCTAGCATATCTTGTTCGCTTAGCGCTGCAGCCATTGGGGCCATTACTGCGTTTTCACGTGTTCCAGCTTTAAATTCTTGTAACTGTTTTATTAAATAATCAGCGCTTTGACCTGCAAGTTTAGGGTACATAGCAACAGAGCTATTACCGTCTGCGCCATGACAAGCAGCACAAGTAGCAGACTTAGCTTTACCGGCAATAACTTCAGCAGTTATTGGCGCTGCAGGCATTACTCTACGTGAAACTACGTTGGCAACTGCTGCAGGGTCAGCAAAATAAGCGGCCATATCAGCTATGTCATCTTTGGTCATGTTGCCAGCAAATTGATTCATTGCGTAGTTATCACGACTTTTGTTTTTAAAGTTCATTAACTGTTTAGCAATATACTCTGGGTGCTGATTAGCTAAATTTGGGTAAATCAGTACTTCACTATGACCTTCAGTTCCGTGACAACCAATACATGACGCAATATTGCGAGAAGGGTCGCCAAGTTCATATAAACTTTTACCTGCAGCTGGGTCTGGTACATAAGCTACTGGTGCAGCACTACCTGTAGCGCTTGCATTATCAGCGCCTGAACCTTGGCTGGCACCGTCACGAGGTAAAGCTGAAAAATATGCAGCAACGTCAGCCATATCTTGCTCAGATAAAGGCGCTGCCATTGGGCTCATAAGTGGGTCTTTGCGATCGCCTGATTTAAAAGCCTTTAATTGTTTAACAATATAATCAGCATGTTGGCCTGCTAAGTTGGGGAATGTATCGCTTGCGCCAATCCCGTTAGAACCATGACACGCAGCACAAGTAGCTGCTTTAGTTTTGCCTGCATCTGCATCGCCCGATGCGGCTACAGCAAAATTAATACTTAGAAGTGTTAAAATTAAAGAAGTTAAAATATGTTTCATAACTAAACTCTCAACATGCTTTGGTGTTTTTTATTGAATGCAATCAATAAGCCGGAAAATCGGCAACATCATACACTATTAAAGCACCTTAGAGATATTTTTAGCTAATTTTTTTAGCAAAAACTGAATACAATTGCATCTTTAATGCGAAAAAACGATATAATGCCGTTTTTACTTACATAGTTGGATCTAAACTTGTCATCTACAGCCATTCATCTTAGCAAAGCGACCTTTACACTTAGCGCACCCGATATCCGTCGTTTACCCGCAGATAGTGGTATTGAAGTTGCATTTGCAGGTCGCTCTAACGCAGGTAAATCAAGTGCGTTAAATACATTAACTAATCAAAGAAGCTTAGCGCGTACCAGTAAAACACCAGGTCGTACGCAGCTAATTAATATTTTTGAAATTGCAGAAAATAAGCGTTTAGTCGATTTACCCGGCTACGGATTTGCTAAAGTGCCTATGGAAATGAAGAAAAAATGGCAAAAAGCTTTAGGTGAATATTTAGAAAAGCGTGAATGTTTAAAGGGATTGGTTATTTTAATGGATATACGCCATCCGTTAAAAGATCTTGATATGGACCTTATTCAATGGGCTGCAGACGGTGATTTACCGGTATTAGCTTTATTAACAAAAAGCGATAAACTTTCTCAAGGTAAAGTAAGTGCACAAGTACTTGCCGTTAAAAAAGAACTCGCAAAACTCAATGCTGACATTAAAGTGCAGGCGTTTTCATCATTAAAGCGCAGCGGTTCAGAGCAAGCTGATAAAGTGATTTGTGAATGGTTTCAAGATGAGAATATGCAAGAGCTGAACGAATTAAGCGAAGGCCCTTATTCAGAAGAGTAATTAGCTAAAATCAAAGATATAAAAAAACGCCTCGAAGATTCGAGGCGTTTTTGTTTTAGGTGCTTTATTAAGCATCAAATTTAAATTTTAAGCTTAAGGTTAAGATTACTGCTCAGGTAGTACCCAATCAGCTCTTGGAAAATGACAAGTGTACCCGTTAGGCATGCGCTGTAAATAATCTTGATGCTCAGCTTCGGCTTGCCAAAATTCACCAACAGGCTCAAGTTCTGTAACCACTTTACCAGGCCATAAACCTGAAGCATTTACATCACCAATCGTTTTTTCAGCAACCATTTTTTGCTCTGCGCTAGTGTAATAAATAGCCGAACGATACTCGCTACCTAGATCGTTGCCTTGTCGGTTAACTGTTGTAGGATCATGTATTTGAAAGAATAATTCTAAAATTTTACGATAACCGATCACCGTATTATCAAAATAAACTTCAATAGCTTCAGCATGGTTACCATGATTTCGATAAGTGGCATTTTCAACATCGCCACCCGTATAACCTGCACTGGTTTCTGTAATGCCAGGCAACCTACGAATTAAATCTTGCATACCCCAAAAACAACCACCCGCTAAAACCGCTCGTTCAATGGTCATATTTTATCCCTCTACCTGTTCTAAGTAAGCTTCGTAACCTTCAGCGACCATATTATCGCGATGAATAAATTTTAAAGAAGCTGAGTTTATACAATACCGCAACCCCCCTTTTTCAGCAGGGCCATCGGTAAAAACGTGCCCCAAATGACTATCGCCATGTGTAGAGCGAACTTCTGTACGCACCATGCCATGTGTGGCATCAGTAAGTTCATTTATATGAGTGCTTTCAATAGGTTTACTAAAGCTTGGCCAGCCACAGCCAGCGTCAAACTTATCAGCTGATGCAAATAAAGGTTCGCCTGAAACAATATCAACATAAATACCGGGTGCAGTATTTTCTAATAGTTCACCAGTCCAAGGACGTTCAGTTCCGCTTTCTTGCGTAACCCGATATTGCTCAGAGGTAAGCGCAGCAATAGCATTATTTGATTTCGTATATTTTGGCATAAGAGATCCTAAGTAACTCGGTAACGATAAATGGTTTATGGCTCAGTAGCTTCAGAAATATTATCTTGATAAGCAACTTGAAACAATAGACCGATGAAACAGTAAATAGTGTGCAAACATTCATGTATTTAGTTTAAGCAGAGTACTTTGATAGCAAGAGAATCATCAAATTTTAGACATAAAAAAACCGATGTCAAAAGGTAACATCGGTATAGAAGCTTGGGGAAGCTAGAATTTAAAAATTAATACAACAGGTCTCAAAAGAGAACAAAGTAATTATAGAGTAACCACTCTATAAAAGTAAAGCCTTTACTCTAAAAATATTTTGATATTTTTAAATTTGTTGGTTTGGTTATGTCGTGCGTCATAAATCATGAGAAATGCGTCACGCCATGAGAAAATTTAGCATATGGATTAAGTTTTATTTCGCTTCTTAATTCGAGACTAGTTTCAAGCATGATAATTAGAATCATGAGTTGAAAATAAATTCGAAGCCAGCTTTAGTAAGCTACTTTATGTTGATTGAAACTGTTAATTGCCATTGAGTAGTAATCAATATAGAGTCTAATAGTAGGATATAAATCAAAGGGAAAGGTTGTATGAGCTGGGGGCTATTTCATTTTAAATGTAGATATTTTATTCAAAAAACTAATGAGGAATTAACATTACAGCAAGCTAATAAAGCTTTTGAAGGGGCTGATTTACATTTGATGTATTCAGAAAAGGATTTAACAGGTATACAAAAAGAGCTTTTCGACAAAATATTCCAACTTTCCAGTATCACTGAGATTAAAAGGGCGCTTAACGTCTTTTCATCGATCAACTTAGCAGAAAGCCTCACTTCATCAAAAACACTTAAAGTTATTAGCAATAAACTGTCTTATCTAGAGGTAATAACTGCAGTATTCATCATGTTTATTACGATTTATAAACTATACGTATATCCTGTTTTTTCAGACATTATTCAGCAATATCCTGCGCTAGGTAATAGCTCTTTCGATTTCGTTTCGTCAATGTGGCTATTGGGTCTAGCGGTGGCTTTTCTGACATTTATGTTTACTTTTTCATATCGTAAATACATAAAAAATATCGATGTTCTGATCATTAACAAACCGAGTAGAGCTATGAAGTTTTTCACCTCAAAAAATGTTATGGCTGAAATCTTGATGCTAAATAAAATTATTACTACGCCGTTAGATATAAATAGAGGCGATGAATCTTTTCGTAAAAAGATGATTGCCATTGTGGAGGCAGGGCTAGATGAATCTGTAGAGCTTACCTCACTATTTGGTTATCACTCAGAAAGATTAGAGTTAGCTATATGGCAGCACTTTAAACGGATGTTTGGCGTTATTTATACACTAGTAATTCTAGGTATTGCTTTCAACATCATGCAAATTTATGAACCATTATTTAAACTTGGAGAAATTGTATAATGAAGAATGTGAAGGGATTTACTTTAATTGAATTGATGATTGTGGTTTCCATTATTGGAATTTTAGCAGCAGTTGCATTACCGCAATATCAAACCTATACAATAAAAGCGCATGTTACTGAAGCGTATACATTTGCGGGCAATTTAAGACAGCCTATTACAGAATATTACGGTGAGCATTTAAGTTTTCCAGCCAATAATAAACAAGCCGGACTACCTTCTCCCGATAAGCTGATTTCCAACAAAATTACAGGTGTAACTGTAGTTAATGGTGCTTTTCATATTGAACTCGGAAACAAGGTGCCAAAGCCTTTGCAGGGAAAAATTCTAACGTTTAGGCCTGCGGTGGTTGAAGGCAGCCCAATGAGTCCTATTTCTTGGTTATGTGGATATGCTAAGCCAGTGAAAGGGATGACAGCCATTGGTGAAAACAAAACAAGCCTTGATTTACAGATGCTTGTGGGTGAATGCATCTAGGTTAGTGACTAATGTCAATATTAAGTAGGGTCATATTAAGTAGGGTCAGGTACACTTTATTAATTATCAGGCAACCAAGAATAATCTCAACGCTCACAATAAGCTTATTCCAGCCTCTCTAACAACGAGTTATTTTGGTTAAAACTGTTTTTAATGTATTAATGATATAATAAAAGCTAATGTCGGTTATTCGATAACGGTTGACCTAAAGAATGACCGATTGCTAGCGTTTCAATACGCAAAAAGTTCAAGTTTACAAGTTCATGCACCTTGATTATTGGATAACTCCATAATAAAAGTAGTCCAACGTTCGACATGACTTTAATGACTTTAATGGCTTATATCAATTATCCAATATCGCATAAGTGCTATTTTTGCCAATATGCTCACGGCAAAGGAATTACAGCATTGCCAAATCAGTTAAATGACTCAACAGAATTTTTGAGCACTCTGTTCAATGTTATTTGGCTACATCCCTTTTACAAAAACGATTACAGTCGAGCTAAATAGAAAATGCAGCGTGTAGACTTGAGTCGTAACCTCAATAATTAGTGGTCTTTTTTCCGAGCTGCCGATATCCAGTCAGTTAGCGCGAAGAATAAGCCAGAGAGTACAAATGTGAAGTGAATTCCTACCTTCCAAGCAAGTTGCTCACCAGTATATAAGTTGCTTACTAAGAAAGCTTTTAGGAGCTCAACTGCAGAGATGGCTACAATGGCACCAATTAATTTTAGCTTGAGATCCGCAAATCCAACTCGTCCCATCCAAGCTGGCCGATCTTCGTGATCGCTAACCGAAATTTTCGAGACAAAATTTTCATAACCGCTGAAGATAATAATTAGTAGTAAACAAGCTACTAGTGAGGTGTCTACTAGCGTGAGAATAGAAATAATTGCATCATGTTCATTTGAGCTCCAAATCATCATAACAAGTGATGAAAGCTCTTTCATGAACTTCACAAGTAATGTAATTATCGCGACGATCAGACCGAGAAAAAAAGGTGCTAGTAGCCAACGACTAGAAAAAATAAGTGCTTCTAAATTTTTTTCAAACCAATTCATAAAGTTTCATCAAATAAATAAAATTAAGTGTAATTTTGAATAATACTTCTTTAATTAACAAGGGTAAACAAAGTCTCAGCGTATAAAAACTTTAAAATGATACTGATTCAAAATAAGGCTTATAAAGACTTTATATAAAAATCAAAAGAACTATATTGTCTGCGAGAGCTGGAGATATGTTTCCCGTTTTCATCTATCGCATGTACTTCAAATGTATAATAAAAGCCCGATGCTAATTTTTCACTTAAACCATTTAATTTTAGTGACGTGGATGTTGTTTTTGCTCTATTTGACCATTCAAAAAAGGTGTCACTAGTGGTGTAATCAGTAGGACCTTCTTTTCGATAAACTTGAATTAAATAGTGTGCTGCACCAGGGTAAGCTTCCCAACCAATTACCACCTCTTGATCAATGCTTACCTCACTTTTCGGGTTTAGCTTTATAACGGGTTTAACAAATGACAAACTCAAACCAACGCCATCTTTACCGTTACTTACTTTGAAAATATCACTTGAATGAATATTTCTTGGTGCATCAATTAAACCAGATAAATATTTGTTTGCCGTTTGAAAATCAATTTCATACCCATTTATTTGATATTCACCAGCAGGTACATTAACTTCATATCTCCCAGTATTATCGGTCGTTGCCCACTGACTCATCACCTCTCCATTCAAGCCTAATCTAAGCTCAATACCTTTAACTGGCTCACCTTCAGCATAGATAGTACCAATAATTTTTCCTACCCCCGGCGAGAGGGTTTTATTTTTATCGCTAGGAAAATCACCTGAAAATACAGCAGAGGAGCCTAAGAAACCTAACCTTGGTTTAGAAACACTACTGACCTCGGTAGATATTTCTTCGCCCTCTGTGTATGGAGTTCGAGCGTTAATCGAATCAATAAAGAAAAACTGAAAATAAACAACTAATATAACAATAAAAGAGAGCGCAAAGCCTGCACCAAAAACCACGCCATTTATAAATTTTTTGAACACAACTATCTCGCTTATAATTTAATTCACATACTAACGTTGAGTAACAATTTCTTGGATTAATTTTTTAGCATACTCTATGGAATATCCATTTTCATACTCTAAATAATCAAGTAGTGATTTTGCACACTCATTTCCTTCGCAATATGCCTCTAATTTTGCTCCGTGCTTTAACAAAAAAGCGGCATTGTCATGTTTTTTCATCAACATAGAAAACATGATAGGTGTATATCTAGTGCTACAAATATGCGTGGTTGATACTTTTTTATCAATTAAATATGACAATAGCTCTTTGGATTTAGTAGAAGCTAAATGAACGATATTACAATCTACACTGGTCTTAGCTGCGAGTAAGTTTTTGTCTCGTTCAATCAATGTTTTTACAATATTCAACTTATCCCAAGAGATAGCATCAAACAGCTTTATTTTATCAGACTTATCTGACGCTAAAATATCAGGTGAAAAGTCTATAACTTTATCAACATTTGCCGATTGTATGGTTAAGTAGTCACCTACAAGTGAGTAGTTTGGAATGAACAATGGTGAAGAAAACTCACTTACATTTTCCAATGGTCTACCATCTAAAGAGAATGAGATCCCGCTGCAAGGATCTACTAGCACATTGTCATCATAATCTGCCCTTATAGCACAACCACGAATAGGACTTACAGCCAGTAGAACGATGACTGGGTATTGATTAATCAGCTCATGCTTTTGATATGCATCTTTGGTTGAGTGGTAAAGCATAGTGGCTTTTTCATTCCCACTCGTTTTGGCGTAGCTTTGGAATGCACTATCTATATCTTGTGGTGTTATCTGAGTATTATTCTTTTTGATGAGCTGTAATTGTTCTTTTGTCGGCTTTAATACCATTGTTGGCATTCCTTGCCATTCAAAAACGACATGTTTTCCTTCGGGAAGGTTGGCGATATTTATGTTGATTTCATCGTTATCAACAGCATAACTAGAGAAGCTAAATATAAGTAAAAGTAAGAATGAAATTTTCATAAATCTATTTAAATTTTATAGTATAAACAACTTATTGTAGGTTACTTTATATATGCTTGCTAAGAAATTTAACATATAGTCATTATCACTTACTATTACATTTTCACTAATTAAAATGGACTTTATAAAGAAATTTAAAATAGGGTTTTTAATAGCAACTACCATTATTGCTGGCACTTATCACTTGTATAGTGATGATGAGTTGAACCCTGAGGCTAGTAAATGGATTGAATATTATTCAATACCAACGGCTCTAAACGAAAATGCTTTTATTGGATTAATTGCTTTATCGCCTTCTAACGATATATCTACTTCCCAGCTATAGACATATACGAAACTAAATTAGGTAAGTTTAAAAGACACTCATTTAAAATAAAACCTAACTGCATTTCATCGGTATTTAAATATTTCGCCAGCTGTGGCTTTTAAAAAAAACACTTTTAAGCATGTAGATGCTAAATTTATCAAAAAATAAACATAAAAAAACATCAATCACTACAATTGATGTTTTCTAATACCGAGAAGCTAAATTTATTTTAGACTATTTTTTAAATCGGCGAGATGCTAAACCCATAAGACCTAATGCAAAAATTGCAAGTGTAGAAGGTTCTGGTACAGCAGCCACCAAAGTAGTAGCACCTAATGGGTCGTTGAAATGGGTAAAAACTCTAGATGAGTCTGCAACTGAAAACTCTAATGATGCTTCGCCACCATTCTCAAAAAAGTACAACTCAACAGAATGACTGCCAACACCGAGTAATTTAGAACCTTCGAAACGAGTTTCTGGATGTTCGTTCGGATCATTAATAACAAGTTCACCATCTATAAATACAAATACACCATCATCATTAAAAGTTTGAAAGAAATAAGTGTCTGCGGTATTTGTGAAAAACTCGCCAGTAATGCGAGCGAAAAAGGTGTTATTAAGTGGATGAGAATTACCTAGATTTGCGCCGTTTGCCGAAGGCCATGGGCTGCTGCCAGGAATTGCTCCAGCGAATCCTGCAGGATCATCCGTAAAGTCAATAACTTCCGAAAGTGCAGACGAGCTAGCATTGTTAGTATTGGCGTAATTTATTAATAGATTTACGTCTGCTGACCAATAGTCGTCATATTGTTCAACGAGTAACAAGCCTGCATTTGCCGCGTTACACATGGTTATAAATAAACCAGTAATAACTATTTTAAATAATTTAAATCTCATGTTAATCCCTCTTTTAGTTTTAATCCGTGAATGTTAGTAGATAATTGTAATTATTGTGTATTTAAACAATTGTTAAGCAAGCATAAAATAAGCCAAATGAAAAATATTCTTTTTTTTCATTCGGTTATACTTTGAGGTAAGATCAGTTAAAAGCGTTATGTAAAATATCCTGACATACATAAGCTCTTAAATACTAAACCTTTTCATAGCGGATCATTGCGTTAAGAAAAAACTTCTCAACAAAGCGCCAGCTTTCTCTTTTGGTAATAAGTTAATTTCTTTGTTTAGCATAATGCCAACAGCGCATAGCTTTTCTGGCTCGTTTTTATAATCTGTTGGCGTGCCTAGTACATCACCATAAGAGGCATCAAAAGCGATCATTTTATTGATTACTTGGGTAATTAGTTCGTTTTGTTCTGTTGGATCAACTATATAATTATCGACTGATAGAGATTGAATAAGTGAGTTTAAAGCCAGGGTTTCTTTTTCATTAATTGTTGCCGGTACTATACGAGTAATATCATCAGCAATGCTAATATCGAATACCTCAGGGTAAGTATAGAAGGCACATTTGGCGGGATATTTTTCTTGTAAAAACTCCATTTGAGCAATTTGTGAATCCATATATTCTATTACTGCATTATCGCCACCTAACTGCATATAGTGATTTATTCTTTCAACATAAAGGTAATTATTAATAGTGGTTTGAATGGTATTTAAAGGCGTGCCATCTTGAATAAACGCGACCATTTTTTCGCGTACTGCGGCATAACCTTCTTTATCGAATACATTCATGCTTTTATAGATTTCGTGTTTTTGTAACTCTTGATCAATTGTTGTTGGGTTTTGCCAGTCGGTAACGCCACTCATCGCATAGTCTTGCGAGTCGACAATTTTATCTATTACGCGAGCTTTAATTAATTCTTCTTCAGTTGGAGCCCACATGTCATCGGCACTTACCTTAGATACTTTTTGAACAAACCAAGGGGCAACATTGGCTTGTTCAAGTTGCGTAAGTAACTCGTTGTTTAATTCTTTTAGTTCGCTACCAGATACGCCACCAAACGAGGCGCTATGAAAACCTAATTTAGCCCCTTCACCGAGTAGTTTTTCTTTTCCGGCTAGAAAAACAATAGGGCAGGCTGATAAGCACTGAATTTTAGTAAAAGTGACCAAATTTTTATTTTTGACGATAGTTGCGAGCTTATTTGCTTCAACTAAACGGCCACCAATACTGTTTAAATGAATAATTTGTACCTGCGGATTATCAGATAATACCTGTGATAATTGCGCTGCAGTACCAAACTCGAATCCGCCTTGCAGTTCTATTTCTGTGCCATTATTCATCAATCGAATGGTTACGGGGGGAAGTTCTGATTGGCCAACGGCAAGTTTACTGCTTGCTAGCATAAAAGGGATGCCAGTTTGATACATGTCGAAGCAGTAGCGAGTTACGCCAATAAACACCATTATTTTAGCTATCATTGCCCAGCCCTGAGTGCCGCCTCTTGCAGGGTGTTTATCAGCCGAACGATATAGCCCAACGAGTTGCCAAATAGAGATGCCTGTTATAATTATGTAGAAAACGATAATCGCCAAGCCTCTTAATTCAGAAGAGGCATTACTATCCGCTAAAAGTTGAAACAGTGGTGGGGTTATATATAAAAGGATCAGGCCAATGGCAAATACATTTATCCAATAGCTATTTTCTAGTGATAATAAGCCGCGCCAATGCAAGGCAAACCAATTGCCTTTAGGGGTAACGTAGTTTTCACCTGTGTTATTAGTTGCTTCATTACTTTCAATATCAACTAATCGAGAGGCGATTTCTTTTTTAATCTTTTCAGCTATTTCAGGGTAGGCACTTTGGTCGAGTTGCTTATAGCTTTCTTGCAGTTCTTCGAGCGTGTATTCTTGATAATTTGGCACTGTATTCACGTATAATTCCTTTTATAATAATTTTTGTTAGTGATTAATGCGTTTTGGTCGTTTGAGAAAATAGCTGCAATGTTAATTACACGCCATCTTCAATCATCTTCTTAATAATATGCGCTTTAACAAAGTGATCTAATTGATGTGTTTGTATCCACCAGGTTGCGGCTTCCATTAGTAATTCAGGCGTATCATTTTTATTGGCGAAAAAGGCATAAAATGAAAGCCCTACTTCATTGCCTTTACTGGCTATTTTTTTATCGCAGACAGTCATTATTTTTTCTCTTAATGCTTTTCTCATTTTTCACTTTACTTACAAAAGACTTATATTGTAATAATTAATATCACATAAACTTGAAGTTTTAGACATTATTAACTTATTGGAATTCTATATCGTTCTTGTGCAGCGTAATGGTGCAGGCTAGCTAAGAAAGTGTAACCATTATCGCTAGTACTTATCTCAAATAGTCGTTAACATGGTTTTAAAATAAAAATATTCAAATCAATAATAAATAATTTGAAGTAAATTTATGTATAAACTTTTCAAGTGTATTACATTCCTCATATTGCTTTTTCTAGCTTTCTTCACGAAAGCCGCTGATGTTGAAAGATGGCATTGGCACGATAAAATATTTAAAAACTATTCTGTAGCCCAAGGCCAGCCTCATGGCGCTATTAATACTATTTGCGAAGATAAACTCGGCTTTGTGTGGTTGGTAACTACGCATGGCTTAGTTCGCTTTGACGGTACAAACTTCGAAAATGTACCTACTACAGTTAACGATGAAAACTTCAGTATTAGCGGGATGGTGGCTGACCCTAACGGCATAATGTGGATGTCGACCAGTATAGGTTTAATGCGTTTTGACCCTTACACTAGAAATTTTAAATCGATCAAACTATTCGCAAACCAGCTTCCGGCTGTAGGTAAAATCTCCATAGAAACAAAAGATAATACCTCGTTTATTTGGATAGCGTCCGAAATAGGCGTGTTTAAATTTAATACGATGGACCAAACCAGTGAGTTGTATTTTGAAAAGCTATATTTAGCAAATCCAAACTTAAGAATTTTCAGTATATTAAACGCTAAAAACCATACCGTTTGGATTGGCACTAGCCAAGGGCTTTATTATAAACAAGTAGATGAAGCTACATTCTCGTCGTTCGATTTAACCGCCTTTTTACCAAACAGTTTACGTATTTCAGCACTTTTACAAACAAGTGATGAAAGCATTTTTGTTGCTACTCCCCAGAATGGACTTTTAAAAATAGATTCAACATTAGTGGTAACTCAGGCGTTTGCTACTAAAGAGTGGTTATATGCACTTGCCGAGATATCTCCTGGCGTTATTTGGTTAGGCAGTTTTGGGGGCGGGGTTGTTGAACTAGATTTAGCAAAAAATAGTAGCCAAAGAATGCGCCATAATAGATTAATTGATACCAGCTTAGCGAATGATGAAATTTGGCAAATATACCCCGCGAGAAATGGCTTAATATGGCTTGCTACTAATAAAGGCTTAAGTTCGTATAACCCGAAAAAACGCGCGCTTAAAACAATATACGGTGATGTAGGCCATGTTAATGGTTTATCAGATATGAATGTAAATTCAGTCGTAGAAGATAACACAGGTAACATTTGGCTTGGTCTTAGAGAAAAGGGTGTTGATGTTATTAATGCTCAAACGGGGCTTCTAACAAATATTGGTGTTGATGCTGAAAATCCTAATAATGCTTTACCTGGTGGTGCGGTTGAAGTTTTGTCGGTAAAAACTTCAAATAACAATTTTATTGGCAGTAATTGGGGGATTTACCAATATTGGCAGTCAAAGTTACAAAAGTTAGATACTGGAGAGCGAAATAATAGCATTTATACCGGCGCCTTATATTTTAACGATAGTTATTTATGGGCTGGCGGAACAGATGGCCTGTGGCGCTTTAGGGTAGATAAAAATCAACTAACACAATCAAAAAAAATTAATACCTCGACAAATAAATTAACCGATCAGCGTATTTCTGTTATTGGTGAAGGGCGTAATAACGAAATATTAGTTGGCACTTGGCGAGGTATTAATTGGCTTGATGAAACAGGTAAAGTTATTTACCAACTGCCACAAGCAGAGCAATCAAACATAAGGTTTGATCATTTTATTTCGTCATTTTTTTATGATCAACATGACCGATTATGGATTGGCACCGAAGGTGATGGTATTTTTGTATCACAAGACAAAGATCACCCCGTGAACTTTATACAAATAGATATAAAACAAGGCCTTTCAAGTAATGTTGTTCGTGCAATGCAATCGGATAAATATGGCCGAGTATGGGTTAGCAGTGTTGCAGGCATAGACGTAATTGATATTGATAACTTTGCGGTAACGCCTTTATCTGCTCATGATGGCAAACTGTTTGCGCCTTATTACGGTCAAGCGGCCATTGAAACTTCAGCATCTGAGATAGTTTTTGGCGGTAGTGGTGGAATAACCATTATCGAACCAAGCCTTTGGCAGCCAGACAATAGTTTTGCACCTTTAGTGATTATACATAGTGTTGTTGGGGGGCAAACCTACAGCGGCGCACTTTTAACACAAGATAATGCATCACCTTTAATAGTACCAGCCGAAAACAACAAAATTACCATTGAATTCACCTCGCTTGATTTCATTAATAGCCAATTAATAAATTATCGCTATCGTTTACTTGGATTAAGTTCACAGTGGATAATGACAGATGCAGAGCACAAAATAGCTGCCTATACCACGTTACCTCCTGGTAATTACCAACTTGAAATACAAAACACTAATCATTTGGGCCATTGGAACGAACAGTCAAAAATATTGCATTTTGAGGTGTTAGCATTTTGGTATCAAACCCTGATCGCTAAGATCTTACTGGGTGTAGTTATATTAGTTTTAATAGGCTTGTTTATTCGTCTACGGACATCAAGTTTACATAAACGAAAAGTATTTCTTGAAGAGCAAGTGAAGCGACGTACTTTAGTACTTGAACAAACTACTAAAGCATTAGAAATAAAAACACAGGCGCTTGAGCAAGTCAGCGTAACAGATCCACTAACAGGCATTAATAATCGCCGATTTTTAGATCGTAATATGCCTGCGGAAATAGCTTTAACGCATCGAAAATATCATAACTTACCGGCTGAGAAACTCGCGCTTGAAGGAGCTGATTTAATCTTTTTCTTAATTGATATTGATTACTTTAAAAAAGTTAATGATCAATATGGGCATCAAGCTGGCGATGCTGTACTGATTGAATTTACCCAGCGCTTGAAAAAAATAGCGCGTGAAAGTGATTACTTAATTCGTTGGGGCGGAGAGGAGTTTTTGTTTGTGGTAAGAGAAACATCACGAGACTTAGCGACAAAGCTAGCCGCGCGTATTTGTCAGCAAATTAAACAAAAACCTTTTATTATTAACCAAAATATTGAAATTTCATTATCGTGCTCAGTAGGTTTTGTACCATTTCCTTTTTGTGGCCATAATCCAGAAGAAGTTTCTTGGTTAGACTGCATTGATATTGCCGATAAAGCACTTTATACCGCAAAAAATGCCGGCAGAGACACTTGGGTAGGTACAACATTAAAACAGCCATTATCGGCAAAAAGCACTGCAATTGATGTATTAAATTTGCCGTTGAGTATTATTGATTTAGAAAGTAATTTATCGCAATCACAAGTTAATGATACGTGGGAGAAAATACATAAATCTAATGGTTAATTGTTCGGCAATAATAAGTTAATCAGCGTTATTTTTGCTTTCAATTTTGCTTGCATTCTCTGTTGCTATTTTTGCTTCATTCTGCGACTTAGACTTAGTTTTCACTATAGGGAGATATTTATAGCCACTGAACATGGCAGAAACTAGTGCGCTTTTTTCTCGTCTTTCAGCAATAATAACCCCTAAAATATGCAAAGGAATAAGCAATAAAAAACAGTAAAAAGCATATACATGCGCAGTAATAAAAGGTTTTCTTACATCTCGCATGGCTTGAAAAGATTCGGCATCTACATTCTCTTTCGAGTAAGGCTTTATTGCGGCTAAATTATCTTTATCAATGGCAATGCTTTCAGCGAAATAATGCCCAAAAGGTGGGTAGTAAATATCTGTACCGGCAATAACAAGACCTGAAATCATTTGTATTGTCATCACTGAAAGTAGTGCGAATACCATTAATTTACCGGCTGGGTTATGTCCTTTGTAAGTGAGATTTTTACCGTGCTTGAACGTAGCAAGTTCAGTTTTGAAGCCGCGATTGAAGGGCAGGGTTTTATGCCAGCGCTCGTAGCTTTTTCCAATGAACCCAATAACTAAACGAAAGATTAAATTACATCCAAAAACGTAACCTACAATTACATGCACTGTTTTTAACAACACTTTTCCATCGCCAGTGATACCAAAATTTTTGCTAAAAAAAATCATGGTACCTAACGCAATGAGTAAACTAATAGCAACGACATTAATCCAGTGAAAAAGTCTAATATTTCTACTCCAAACGAACACTTGCTCTCTTGCTACACTCATTTTAACTCCAGTATTCAATAGACATATTGTGGTTATATTATAGCGCTGCTAAACGTTAAATTGTAATTTAGCAGGGCGGCAAAGTGACTAATATTTGTGTTAACTTGTTCTATGTCAGTAAAACTGTGGTATTTTTAAAAATAGAAAATGTGAAAGTTAATGCGTGCTTTATGTTCGCGTATCTACAATAGATATTCACATTCCAATATATATCGAATTATCTTACACTCTAACTATCTGACATTACTTAAAATTTTACTATGGCTGCTGATCGCTTTATTCCTTATAGAAAACAAGATATTGTTGAAATGTGTGTGCGTGAGCTTAAGCTTGATGACTCATTATCATTTCGACAATTTTGTGACCTGCTGTCGAACTCATTGCATGTTGAATATCATAAAACCTTAGAGTCGTTAAAAAACGATTACGCACCCTTTGATCCTAATGCCGATACTAAACAGCTAGAACCTTATACCACAGAGCAAAAAGCGCAATGTCAGGCGAACTTTGCCAATAATTTTGCCGATGTTCTTAACGCGGCTAATTTTGAAAAAATTACCGAACAAGACCTACAAGATGCGTTAACAGAAGAGTCACTATTTAAGGTGAGGCTGGAAGTTGAATTTGACGACTTTGAACAAGTGGTTTTCTACCGTCGAGGCGAGTCACAAGTAACTGAAACCATAACTTCATTATTTGGCTTACGAAAACAAACGCTTAACTTTACTAACTACGATCGCGTAGCAATATTTATTACCTTTAAAGACCAAGCGCATTTCGATACGAAGAAAAAAACCTTAATGGGTTTTGAGCCAGGTTCAACCATAGTTAAGCTTTTTCAAAATGTGCCTAAAGCGGATTTAGAAATGTTATTTCCAAACAGCGAGGTGCGTATGCGACCCATTGATAAAGCTTTTATTGGTGCTTCAGCCGTGGTTGGTGGCGCTGTGGTGTTAGTCACTAAACTTGGCGCGTCAATTTTATTACTTGCTGCATTACTGGGATTTTGGATAGGCTGGCGCGAAGAAGCGGTAGAAATGACACAACAGCACTTTATTTCTTTTGCGCTTGGGCTAGGGGTTTTTGCTGGTTTTATATTTAAAGAGTGGAGTAAATTTAAGAACAGAAAAATTAAATTTATGAAGGCGCTTTCAGACAACCTTTATTTTAAAAATCTAGATAATAACGCCGGTGTTTTTCACACCTTAATTGATGCAGCAGAAGAAGAAGACTTTAAAGAAGCAATACTCGCTTATAGTTTTTTATTGAAAAGCCAAACTGGCCTAACGTCTCAAGCTTTAGATGAGGCGATAGAGTTATGGTTTAAAGATAAGTATCAATGTGAGCTAGATTTTGAAATTCCTGATGCATTGAATAAACTCGAGCGTATGCAATTGGTGGTATTAAAAAATGGTGTTTATCATGGTGTTGATTTAGTTCAGGCGAAAAAAACGTTAGATCATCATTGGGATAATATTTTTAACTACGCGTAACGCATGCCTTGAGTTAGCGAATAATGAGGCAGCTAAACGCTTTTTATCAATGAATTTATAGTGGTTTAGTTTTTGTAGATTATATTTTTATAGATGAGGTTTGAGTCGCTGAGTATTGCGCTAACATTAATGCACGTAGCCGAGATAAACCTTTACCTTTATTAACCGTTTTCCAGGCAAGAAATAAGTCAGTGTTTTGATGAACTTGCTCTGTTGTTAATGCCACTAATTCACCACTTATTAAATATGGTAGAACACGATCTTTTGGTAAAAACCCTACGCCAATACCCGCAACAATAGCTTCAATTTTATGCGCTACGCTAGCCACGTAAAAATGTCGGCTTTGGTCAATAATGTTTAATGACATAGGCACGGTATTTTTTGATGAGTCGTGTACGATGACAGTACGATAGTCAGCAATATCATTGTAGGTTATAGCCCGCGTAATATGGCTTAATTCATGTCCTTTAGCGGCAACTAAAACATTACTATGCTCGCTTATTTTTATCGCGCTAATACCTGCTTGAGTCGGCACAGGGCTTGGAGCTCCAATAAGCAGGTCGACTTTGTTTTCAACTAATGCTTCCCAAGAACCATTCATTACATGTTCGCATAGATCAATTTCTACATTCGGGTGCTCTTGAAGAAATAGTTGCAGGCATTGCATTATGGGCTCTATTGCCATAATGGAGTCAAAAGCGACTTTAATGCTGGGTTCCCAACCATGTGCAAGTGTTTGTGTTTGTTCGGTAATTTTACTCACTGCTTCGAGAACTTTTCTACCCTCTAATAGTAAATGTTGGCCAGCGGGTGTTAGTACTGAGCGCCTTCCTTGTCGAACGAATAAGGTTACTGAGAGTTGCTCTTCAAGTTTTTGAACTATGTAAGATAACGCTGAAGGTACTTTGTTTAATTGCTCGGCTGCTGCAGCAAAACTGCCCCTGTTATCAATCGCGTCGAGCACCAGCAAGGCTTCTAACGTTAACAGTGGTCCCTTCATATTTATAACCTTAAATAATTGTTCAAAATTTTTGAATGAATTAGACGAATTTTAGGGGTTATTCAATCTTATTACAACACATAGAATAGCCGCAACTTAAACAAATAAAGAGATTTATAAAGCCATGAACAGTTCAATTATTAAGAAAGTATTACAAACAAACCTCAGTACTTCTACCCTACCTTTACGCCTCATTGCAGGGGTTATTTTTTCGGCACATGGTGCACAGAAGTTATTTGCATGGTTTGGGGGTTACGGTCTCGAAGGCACTGGGCAATGGATGGACTCAATAGGGCTAGGACCAGGCTACTTAATGGCATTATTGGTTGGCAGCACGGAATTTTTTGGCGGTATACTTTTGATCTTAGGATTATTGACTCGACCTACGAGTGCGGTTTTGGCGATAACTATGGTGGTTGCTATTGTTAAAGTGCACTTAGCAAATGGTTTATTTATGTCGAACAATGGCTATGAGTTTGCTTTGGCTTTATTAGCGATGACCTTAGCATTAGCCATTTCAGGCGCTGGCAAGTACTCAGCAGATCAGCTTATTAGTAATCGACTTAAATAGCTCGGTTTTCGGTATTTAATGAAGAGTCCGTTGCTTAATTATCAACGGGCTATTGCCGTATAAAGGTGTAGAAAATGATTAAACATTATCCATTTCAACAGTTAGGTAAAGCTAAGTATGCTTGGTTAGATACGCATCATCATTTTAGTTTTGCACAATATTATAATCCCAGAAGAATGGGGTTTGGTCGTTTACGTGTAATTAATGATGACCGGATCGCAGCTTATAGTGGTTTTCCTGAACATCCGCACAAAAACATGGAAATTATTACCTTTGTACGTTCTGGGGCTATTTCTCATGAAGACAGTCGAGGAAACAAGGGCGTTACGGGGGCGGGTGAAGTACAAGTAATGAGTGCAGGTAAAGGCATTTGGCACTCAGAGTTTAATCAGGGCTCTCAAGCGGCAAGTATGTTTCAGATTTGGATCGAACCTAACAGTCATAATGTTGCGCCACGCTGGGACAGTATGGCATTTCCAAAAAAAGCAACGAATAGCCATTTACCTTTAGTTGTTTCGGGCTATGTGGAAGATCGCCAACAAGCATTATTTATTCAACAAGATGCACGTATATTTGCTGGAAAATTAGTAAAAGGCAGCGAGATAATTCATCAGATAACGCATCAAGCTTATGTTATTGCATCGCAAGGGCAATTTACTTTAGGCAATGGGCAGCAAATAGTTGAAATGGCAAAAGGTGATGGCGCAGAGGTAACTCAGCAAAAATTTGTTACTATTAAAGTTCAGCAAGACTGTGAAATTATTATTATTGATGTAGCTTAATTTTTAAGTTCAGCTACACCTTTAAAGAGTAAAATGGCGTTGCTGTGTAAATAATGATTTTTAGCTTAAGCAAATGTTGTCTTTGATACTTAACGAGGCAATACACTTTTAAAATATAACAGGCATAGATCGAAATAGGGCATGCCATATTTTAGATGAATTTAACGTAAGCTATACTAATACATTAATTTAACGTACTAAAAAACACATCATCAATATGATAGTATTTGTGGGTGTAACCTAACGTTCATTAACATGGAATTATTTTTTGACTTTACTTTTTATTTATTTAGCCGTTGCTATTGGCGTGTCATTTCTGTGCTCAGTGCTAGAAGCCGTATTATTATCAATAACGCCTAGCTTTGTTGAGCAATTGCAAACTAAGAAACCCAAACACGGTGCAGTTTTAGCAAAAGTAAAAACCCGGTTAGAAGAATCTCTTGCCAGTATTTTAATTCTTAACACCTTTGCTCATACCATGGGCGCGGCTGGTGTTGGTGCTCAGGCTATTGGTATATTTGGTGAGAAATGGGAAACCTTAATTGCCGTAATGCTGACCTTGGTTATTTTATATTTTTCAGAAATTATTCCTAAAACCTTAGGTGCCACTTTCTGGCGTAACTTAGCGGTACCTTCTGCCTATGTCATTACATGGTTAATCAGAATTGTTTACCCCTTGGTTTGGTTATCGACTCGCCTTACACGTTCGTTTAAAAAAGGTAAAGAAAACGAAATTACGCGCGAAGAAATTATTGCATTAGCGTCATTAGGTTATAAAGACGGTAGTTTGTTTTCTCAAGAAAATGAATACTTATCAAATATGCTAAATTTGCGAGAGTTGCGCACAGGCGATGTATTTACGCCTAGAACCGTTGTGCACATGTTGCATCAAGATATTACTGTTACCGATGCGCTTAACCACGAGCAAACAAAGCAGTTTACTCGCATACCTGTATACGGCAACACTATTGATGACATTACTGGCAAAGTCATTAAAGGTGATTTGTTTGAAGCTGAACGTAACGGTTTAGGCGGAGAAGCTATTAGTAAGTTTGTTTTACCGCTAAGCGCAGTATCAGAGAAACTACCCGTTCAGCAATTATTAGATTTGTTTATTAAAAATCGTATGCATATCTATGCTGTGGAAGATGAATATGGCCAAACTTCAGGCATTGTTACCTTAGAAGATGCCATTGAAACTTTACTAGGGCGAGAAATTGTTGACGAAAGCGATGCCGTGACTGACATGCAAGCACTGGCGCGCGATAAATATCGTGAAAGATTAAGAGAACTAAAACAAAATAATAATGAATAATCGGCTCCATTGTTCGATTAAAATATTAGTTTGAATACCCGTGCTAAAAATACCGAATTAGCGAGTTAATAACTTGGTATAAGTTAGACTTTATCGGGTATTTAAATTAAGAGTCGTTCACAAGTGAACCAAACTCATAACGATTACGTATAGCTCTTTATAATTTAAGGAGTAGTAAAAATGCGTTTTAAAATTTCTATATTGGTTTTACTTTTTTTATTAACTGGCTGTACTACTCAGTATGCTAATAAAGACATTACCGGTCAAACTTTCCCTGCTGTGGTTGGTACCACATTAGCGCAAAAGCCAGTGTCTATTCCTGGTGACTTTAATGATGAATTAACTTTGTTATTAATTGGTTATGTACAAAACTCTCAATTTGATATTGACCGCTGGTTAATTGCGTTAGATGTGACAAATACCAAGGTTAAGGTTTATGAAGTGCCAACGATTCAAGGCTTATTCCCTGAAATGTTTAGTACAGTTATCGATAATGGCATGCGAGCAGGAATACCAAAACCATTATGGCAAGGTGTGGTAACGATTTATGAAGACGGTGAAAAAATTCAAGCTTTTACAGGTAATGAAAATGCCGCAAATACGCGCGTAGTATTATTAAATAATAAAGGTGAAATATTATACTTTTACGATCAAGGTTTCGCTGTAGATGCCTTGAACGAATTAAGACTAGCGCTAGTGACTCAACAGTAAACCAACAAATAAGTGATAAGATAAAACCGCTACATGACGTTTATATAAAACATCATGTAGCGGTTTTTTTAATTCGATTATCGCATTAAAGAATAAAGTTAACGTAAAGCACTTATTACTATTTATAGGTAAAGGTAACTTTATCCATTTGTGCGATTAAGCCTTGTTGAGAAGGGGTAAAGGTTACTCGTTCAGTTTTGGCAATAGCATTACTGAGAATAATCTCCACATCTCCTTCCATTACGGTTTGACCATCTTTAAAAGATGCATGGCTAGATTTAGTCGATAGGTTTCCGTTGTTAAAGGCAATTCTGACATCGCCTGTATATGTACGAAGTTTACTGTCGGCTGATATTATTTGTGATTTAGCGGTTATTTCCATTTCATTAGCTGTTGAAATATTTGAAAAAGCACCGGATAAAATAAAGGTTGATAGCACTAGTTTTTTAAATAATTTCATCTTGATTCCCCTACCTAGATTCATTAAATACTGCTAAAGCTCAATAACACCATACTAAATTTTCGATGCATTGGTATAGTTAATTTGCAACATTCATAATAACTTCACAATAGCTATTTTAGTGATTGGCTTGTAATGCTTATTTTAAAAGCGCTATAGATATTTTGACGTGCTAAATTGTTTTTTTTACCTCAGAAAAATTTTAAAAATCGAACGCTGAATTAACGAAAGTATATGTGCTTAGCTCGATTGCGCAGTAAAGCCAATTCTAAATCCGCCCCAGTGCTTGCCATTAACATAAATTGGCGCAGAAACGTCATGCATTACTTCACCTGTGTCACGCTTGTATGTTTGTAGCAAAAATTTATTTGTGTGTGAGCCACAGCGGCTACCTGTACTGTCGTCAAATATGCGTTTTGTGCGATTATTCATAGTGTCGGTGGTAATATCACCGGTTAACGGCTTTGAGAAGCATTGATTGTGGGTTGGGAAATATCCGTTTATATCTACGGCTCCAGCGTAAACTATATCGGTGTTGTTTTGTAAAATAGACTCTTGAATGGCAGGTAAGTATTTGTCGGTAAAATCATCAAAACTACTATGGTATTTCTGCGGAGTAGTGTTGGCAATTTTTTGATAAGTAAAGTTAAAAAGATCTTGTTGATTGATGATATTCGCCTGTATTTTCTCAGCAAACATTTCGCCTACTTGCTGTGCTGCGGTTTGTGCTATTTGACAAGTTTTTTCGATATTAGAGCCAGTTTTAAACTCTGAAAGCTCAATAAATATTGACTCTGTACTTTGGCAAAGCTCAGCTGCTTTATCTGAAACAATATGAGTTTCTTGGCTTTTTTCGACTAAAAAATTATGCAAGTTTGTAATGGCTAAAGAAATTTCATTACTGGTAGTATTGTGCTCCTGAAGTGCGTCGCTTATATGATTACTCGCATCAGTCGACTCTTTCATTTGTTGGTTCACATCGCTCAATGAAGTGGCTAAAGGGCCCATGCTATTGACTATACGATGACTTTGCTCAACTACATGCGCCATTACATGGGTTGTTTGAGAGGTTTCTTCATTAATTTGGTTTAACATAGAGCCAATTTTTTCTGTTGCTTCAGCAGTTTTTGAGGCTAACGCTCTGACTTCATCAGCAACAACGGCAAAGCCACGGCCTTGTTCTCCAGCTCTTGCTGCTTCTATCGCGGCATTTAAAGCAAGTAAATTAGTTTGCCCTGAAATAGCATCTATTACATTTGTGATATTTTGAATTTCAGCGGCATTTTGAGACAGTGATTTAATTTTTTCGGCGGCATTATTCACGTCAGCATTTAATTGGTTTATAACTTCTACATTGTCATTCAGTTGCTCAGAGCTTGCCGAAGCTTCGGTCATAGCTTGGCTTGATTGCTTTGATGCGATGATCGAATTTTCGTTCATTACTTTAATGCTTATCGACATTTGATGTGCAGAACTTGCAAGGCGTTCAACATCTTTACTCGATAATTCAATAGCATTACTGAGTTGATCAAGAAAATAGCTGACCTCGGCAGAGTTAATGGCAAGTTTACTGGCTTTGTTATCGATATTTTTACCCGCCAGGCGTGTTTTATTGGCTTGCTGACTAAGGACACTCTGTAATGTGTCGTTAGCTGAAAGATCTAATTGTAAACTTGATATGAGGGTGTTTTGTTGCGCTTGGAGTGTCTTTTTTACACAAAAATTTATACTGAACAGGAGAATAAAAAAACTCACTATTGATATAGCCGCTATTAACAAACTTATGTTTTCGATAACCTCAGTTAATACGAACATGAGTAACGCAATTATAAAGGCGTTTATAAGTGCTAATGACGTGGCTAGGTGTCGAGCTGTAAACATATTATTCACCGCATATTTTTTTGATATATACCTTATTATAGTCTTAAGATAAAAATTGCCATTAGTACAAGCAATTATACTTTAGTCTGGAAAAAATTTATGCGTGAAAAGGAATAATTGGGGCTAGCTAATGTTCAAACTTACCTTGTTTTAGGTAATGGAGAACTTGCTCGATTACCGCGTCATTACGCATCATGAAAACATGGGTAGTGGGCATTTCAATATGATCATTCATGCCCTCGACCTTAGTACTCTCAACTGAAACTTTACCGTCATCTGTATCTGGGATAAGCGATGAGAGAATTAAATTTATACTTTGCGTGCCGGCAATTATGCCAACATCAAAATTAGCTTTACCTAACTGATTAGGTACGCTCAATGCGCCTGTACCTAATTGCATGCCGGCGTCGCCATTAACTAGATGAAACCCAGGTATATTACTCAGTTTATCAACAATCTCGGTGCCTTTATTGGGCGGACCTAACATCACGACTTTATTTAAGTTTTTAACCGTATGATTACTTAAAAATTGTCGCACTAGAATGCCACCCATTGAATGCGTAACAAAGCTTACAGGCATACCCTCGCACTGTAGTAATGCGTCTGAAATGGTTTTTTCTGCCAGTTGCTCAATAGAGTATGAGCGTGAAGGATAATCAATGTTCAACACTTTATATCCTTGAGCGGTTAAGCGTTCTGCCATTTTATCCATGGAATGTGCTGAGCGAGCTAAACCATGCAATAAAATTACACATTCATTCTCTAAGCTGTTTTTATCGTTCACGGGGTGTTCCAATTTCATTGCCATAAGCATGCTAATTCAGCAGGACTACGGCTAAAATATAAATAACAATTTTACAAAACCAACATTAAAATGCCATGTTGGTTTTGCTTAGGAAACTAAAGCGCTAATTCAATTGAAATAGGGCAGTGGTCACTCAAGGTTTGGCTAAGTTCGCGGGTATATTTTTGTTCAAATACTAGCTGTTCAAATGAATTTACCACGTATTGTGCTTTGGCTTTTGGATCAAAAATTATATGGTCGATATAGTCTTTATAATAACCACCCCAACATTTTGATTCAGCCGCAATCGTAGGTGCCCAAAGGGTTTCTGCACCTTCGTCATTAATGGTTTGCCATAGGCCTTGTATTTCACTGAAGTTTAATGAAATATCTTTAACAAAACGACGATTAAAATCGCCTAATAAAATAAAAGGTACACCTTCTTTAGCGCGCGCATCAACCCATGCTTCTAAAGGAATAGCTTGTTTGGCAAGTTCTGCACAAGCGGTTTTGGCATAAACTTCTTTTTCATTGCTGTTTGGCATGCTTGCAATGCTTGTTTGGTCTAGCGCTTTATCAAAACAGCCTGATTTCATGTGTACTGCTAATAACCGCACACTTTTACCATCTTTAGTTAAGGTAACGTCCATACCTCGACGTGCTAATCCTTGATCTAGTTCTTTATATTCAATCGCTGTGGCTTTATAGCCACTGCTTTTTCTAACCGCAACACCTACACGTTGCACCCAGTCTTTAGTGGTAAAGAAATAGTCGTATTCATCACCAAACACTTTTGCCGCCCACTTTGCACTTTCAACTTCTTGCAGGGCAATAACATCAGCATCTAACTCACGAGCATAGCGGGCTAGTTTCTGATAATCAGTGTCTTTACGCTGATTATATTCATGCGAGCCTAACCAAGCGATATTCCATGAGGCTACTTTTAAAGTCTCAGCAAAGCTATTAATACTTACTATCGAGAGTACTAGCACAAATAGGCTAATTAATTTTGTCATGTCATTATTCTAAACGTTACATTGGGCAGCTATAGTAACCGCAGCGCAGTTAAATTCAAATTAACCAATTAAAAAAATTGTAATATTATTTTTCGCTGCAAATTGTTGTCGATAATCTACTTTTATCTAGTTTGAAATTAATTAATTTATTTTAACCCCATTTGTACAAGTTAATCGTTTTACTCATAAGTTAGATACTGGCCACTGACTTAGCGTGTGTTCACACCTCTTTAATTTATATCACTTTAAAATTATCAAATATTGGGGTAAAACGATGAAAAATATAATAACGATAACAGCGCTTGCGGGTGCAACAACCTTTGGTTTATTTGCTTTTATGGCATACTTGGTCAATAACGATCAAGTATTACCACCTGAAGCACAACCGAGCTTAATTGTTGAGGTGGCTCAATTGCCTGAGGAACGTCCGGCTGAAGTTAAGCCTGTATTTAAAAATAATCCTCCGCCAGCACCTAAACCTATGCCAAAAACTTTTGAGCCCGTAATAGAAACAAGTGTTATAGGAGATTATAAGTATGATAATCAGGGGATTAAAGTAGCAAGCTCTAATACTAGCTTGCTACTAAATAATAATAAGCGCGATAGTGATGCTCGACCTATTGTACGCATTAATCCAAAATATCCCCCTGTTGCGGCAAGAGAAGGTATTGAAGGCTGGGTTAAGTTGCGATTTGATATTGATGCCTTAGGCGGTGTTACTAATATTGAAGTTATTGACGCAGAACCAAAGCGTGTGTTTAATCAAGCCGCTAAACAAGCGTTAAGAAAGTGGAAGTATCGCGCAAAATCAGAAGCTGGAGAAACCACTATTCAGCAAGGCTTAACAGTACAGCTAGCGTTTAATATGGAACAACAAAGTTAGGATCATAATTTGCAGTTACCTTCGATGATAAAAGGTTGGTACAACCCAAAATCTAGCCCTGAAAAGTTGCTGGCAAGTTATTTGGCAACCGGTAAAAACAAATATTTGTCTTTGCTGGTTGCACAATTTCATCTGTCGTTATATCACTATGTGTTGAGTCAATCTAATAAAGAGTTAGCTGAAGATATAGTGCAAACAACTTGGCTAAAAGTTATGCAAACACAGGGGCGTAACAAAGCTCAAACCAATGTAAAAAGTTGGTTGTTCACCATTGCAAGAAATAGCCTAATTGATGAGTTTCGTCGTCAAAAAAAATGGCAGGTTCAATTGTTAGATGAAAATAAAGTGCTAACAGAAAACCTGGAGAAATCTATTCAAGCTGCTGATAGATTAACGCAATTTAATGCTGCACTAGAACAATTGCCTTTTTTACAAAAGGAGGCTTTTATCTTTCAGCAAGAGGGCTTTTCAGTGTTAGAAATATCAATGTTAACCGACGATAGCTTTGAAACTATTAAAAGCCGTTTACGTTATGCACGCAATAATTTACACCACTTAATAGGAAGTCAGTCATGAGTGCCGATAGCTTCGATAAAGAGCTTTCTGGGCTTTATCAACAAAGAAAAGATCAAATTAAAGCCCCAGAACTCGTGGGAGATAGCACTAAAAAAATGCATGTAAAGCGCTCCCCTTGGCACACGTTAGCCTTGCTTTTAACTGGTGGGGCAGCGTCTTTTGGTATTATGGCGATAGTCACTCATTTTGCCGCACCACCTGCGCACAATAGTGCTAAGCATTACCAACCACACTCTGTTCGAATAATTGAATTAGGCGAGGTTAAACCTCAAGCTGAAGCATTATTACCCGTTACTCCTAGGTTACCGCCTCAACCAGAGAGTTTGCCACCAAAAACGTTAGGAAATAGCCTTGTTAAGCAAGAACAAATTGTGTTGTTAAAAGCAGAATTACCCGCTCAAAAAGTGTTTAACCCGTTGGTTAAAATACCCAAGATTAATGCAAAATTAGTTGCGATTAACCCGATACATAAAGTGATGCCTGAATATCCTAAATCAGCACTTCATGAACAAAAGTCAGGCACGGTAAAATTGCAATATATTATTTCAGATGAGGGCAAAGCCGTTGATATTACAAATTTAAATAAGCAAGTCGATCGCGTGCTAGTTCGTTCAGCAAAAAAAGCATTAACACAGTGGCGCTACGCTAAAGAAAATAGCAGTAGCCAAATACTTGAGGTTGAATTCGAATTTAATCTTGAAAAATAGCCATTAATTTACCTTAATTAAATCAGTGGCATAGGTTCGTATAAGTAGAGATAGGTATAAAAAACGATAATTTCGTAACATTCACAGTGTTTTATTTTTTAGGCCTTCTATTTTTACTATTTCTTAAAGCGATAATTCCCTTTTCGTAATAAATGTATTGTCCAAATAAGTCCCGTTAAGGTTAGCCACAAGGTGATAAAAGCGAACAACTTAATTTGAACCGTGTTGAAGTTGCCCGCGCTACCGTAATCCATAAAATGTAACATATAGAAAAAATCTGCAAAGCGTTTATCGCTGTTACTATGTCCAATAACACGCCCTGAGCCTTGTTCAACGTAGACACTGGTAGCTAATTTGTCATTAAAATTAACTTGCCAGCTGGGATTTTTGTGCTTAATAAAATCGGCGATAGGTGGGGTGATTAACGTAGCTGAAGTTATGTCACCTGGGCCATTATAACTTGCCTTGGCAATCGCAATAGCTAATGGCTTATCCACTAAGGTTAACTGGCCTGTGACGGCGTTCACGATATGGTAATTATTGCTAAAGTGACGATATAAACCTTGTTGTTGAGTTAACAAGTAATAAGGCTGTGAGAGAATACTGGTTTGATTAAGCTCAATAGTGTTTGGATAAGCGTTTAATAAATGTTCAACCGGTATTAAATTTACGTTTAGGCTAACTGTTGGCGTTAAAGCTTGACGATAAGTATTACCACGGGCTTTTTGATGATCGATTACATTGAATACTAAACCGCTAACGACCCAAATAATAACTTGTAAGCCAACGAGCAAAGAGGCCCATTTATGAATCTTTCTTATCCAGATAATCATGACTTACCTCCAACAGAAGAGCGACTGCTAGGTCTTTTTTTCTTGGATTTACCTAAGGTTTTTCGAGTATTTAATCTTGGTTTTATTGCTTTAAAGTAAGTTAATACTAAGCCACTGAATACGGCAAAAATCGCAAGTATGGCGATAAAAAATAACAGCCAATTGCCAGCGTTTTCTTCGTCACCATAATCCATAATATGTAGGCGAAACATCCAATCAAAAATATACCAAAATCGATGTCGTTTACTGACCACTTTGCCGTTATTAGCTGAAATGAATAATGCAGGCGCAGAGAAGTGATCAAAGTCGACTTGCCAAACCGGTAGGTGCCGCGCCGATAAGCCAAACTCTGGGTTTGCTAAAATGAGTTTGGCATTAAGTACATCTTCCTTACCCGCGTAATGATATTTTGCTACTTCAATTGCAGTACTTTTATTTAACGGGGATAGCTTTTCACCGTTACTTGCATCAATAATAAATTGCTGTTTTGCTATCTTGAAGCGATACACTTCTCGGTCAACCAACAAGCCAACACTTAAATTTTTAGCATCGGGGTATTTTTTAAATAGCTTAGCGGTAGCGTATGTTAAGTTTTCTGGCTTTATGGCCTTTTGATGCGCAACTACCAAGCTATCGCCATGGATATAGTCAATATCAAAAAACACCATATATGCGCCAGTAACGGACCATATAACAAACTGAACACCAATAAATAGCATCAACCATTTGTGAATCTTATGACTCAAATTAAATAACTTAAATGGTCTTTTTATAGATTTAGTTTGGGATTTATTTGTTTTATTAATATTTTTATCCACTACAATTCCATTAAAAGGTGGTTTTGAACTTATATTTCTAATTAGATTTTGTTCACTAAACGGCTATTTACAACAGTCTATCGCTTGTTAATATTGGTTGTAAGTCTATTGTCATCATGATTAAAAAGTGCAATAAATCAGCCACAATAAAATTATAAACAGCTGATTACAAGGTAAACTATATAAAAGTTTGGTTGTTTTTCCGGCGCTTACGTTTACGATAATATAACAACCGCGGTAATTATCCTGAAAACTCGTTATTATATAAATCACTATTTTTATTAGAGCTCTAATACCCATGGATATTATGAATGAAACATTGCCAATTTCTATTAAAGTAAGTGATGCTTTAGCGACAGAAGTGCAAAATATACTCTCTATTACGAATAAACTATCCGCGCAGTTAAATTTTCACACCATGACCGCAAATTGGTATGGCGATGAAGCGAATATTATGTCGATAAATTTTTATCTTGTCGCTCTGGCTGAGCTTACTCACTTAAGCACTGAAAATGAAAAACTTACAGTAGAGAAACTTGCTGATGACGTAATGCTTAGAGCAAACAACAATATATTTGATTGCCATGTTGCCATCACCGAAGCTGAATTAGCCTTGATAACAAAGCAACCGAAGTTATTATCTGGTTACCTCGCGAAAAAACTCACCAAAGTACTTAATTTAATTGCTGACAAACAACAACTCATTCATATTTAACGTTATTGAAAATAATTAATAGATTGTTTTTGTTGGTAAAAATAAAGTTTATATCAAAGATTTAAGAATTTACTTTAAATAAAACTTAAATTAATTGAACTAAATTAGAGTTAAGGGCTCTTACTTAGCAAGAGATTCTCCCCCTCGATTTAGTTTTTATTGTTGTTTTATATTAGTGTTTTTATATTGTAAGCGCACCTCGACTGAGGGGCGCTTTTTTTTGCTTAAAATAATTAACCTGAACTCCGGATAAGCAGCACTGATGGTATCTATTTCTGATGTTCACCTTGCTATAGTAGTTACTTTATCACCTAAGATTATGATTTACTTGAGTATCAAGCACGCATTATCCAGAGTTCAGGTTAAGTAAACAAATGCAGCACACTTAACTTCAACTAAATGCATTAAATAGTTAAGTTAAATTAATTTGAACTTAATCATAAATACAAGCTCTTACTTAGCAAGAGATTTCCCCCCTCGATTTTGTTTTTATTATTTTTTTGTATTAGTGTTTTATGACAAGCGCCCCTCATTTGAAGGGCGCTTTTTTTTGTCTTTAATACTTAAAAACCAGTAACCTCTATCTCTAACTTATCAATAATATTTCAAGACAGGGATAGTCACATATATACATGCATATACATTTTAATAGGTTTTACCTATTGATGTTATAAATTCAAACGATTGTTCCTATTTAAAATTACGACGTATCATTCTCCCAACTTAACAAGAACTCATTTTTTTAAACAAGTGGAGATACACATGTACCAATCAATTATCAATTCAACTATTCAACCATTTAACGCAACAGCATTTAGCAATGGCGATTTTATTGAAGTTTCTGAAGCTGATGTAGCTGGCAAGTGGTCAGTATTTTTCTTCTACCCAGCTGACTTTACTTTTGTATGTCCGACTGAGTTAGGCGATATGGCTGATCACTACGCACAGTTACAAGAAATGGGCGTTGAAGTTTACTCAGTATCAACTGATACACATTTTACTCATAAAGCATGGCACGCTAGTTCAGACACTATTGGTAAGATTCAATATCCAATGATTGGTGACCCAACAGGTAAAATTACTCGTAATTTTGGTGTCATGATCGAAGAAGATGGTTTAGCACTACGTGGTACGTTTGTTGTTAACCCTGAAGGCGAAATTAAAATTGCTGAAATACATGACTTAGGTATTGGTCGTTCTGCAAAAGAATTGGTTCGTAAAATTCAAGCAGCACAATATGTAGCTGAACATGACGGAGAAGTTTGTCCAGCAGCATGGCAGCCAGGTGCAGATACATTAACACCTTCTTTAGACTTAGTTGGCAAAATCTAAACTAAGCATAATATTGCCGCGATATACAGATGTCGCGGCTAAATTTAACGTAAAAGCAAAATACCTTAAATCATATTCATCACAATTTTCGAAGGAATAAACCATGTTAGATACAAACTTAAAACAACAACTAACAACCTATTTGCAAAATTTAACATCGGCTGTTGAATTGTCAGTATTTTTAGGTGACGACGTAAAATCAAAAGAATTAAATTCCTTGGTGACAGAAATTGCACAAATGTCGCCATTAGTGTCTGTTGTTGAAGCAGATGCAAGCAATGAACGTGTGCCATCAATGTTAGTAAAATCTGTTAAAACAGGTGGCGAAATGCGTTTTGCCGGTGTACCTATGGGGCACGAATTTACCTCACTTGTGTTAGCTCTTTTGCACAGTGGCGGACATCCAATAAAACTTGATAAAGCTGTTATCGAACAAGTGGCAGCATTAGAAGGAAACTACAGCTTTGAAACCTATATTTCTTTAAGTTGCCAAAATTGCCCAGACGTAGTGCAAGCGTTGAACATGATGGCCGCCATTAACCCACAGATTCAACATGTAATGATCGATGGCGCTTTATTCCAAGAAGAAGTGTACAAACGTGATATTTTATCAGTACCTGCGGTTTACCTTAATGGACAAGCGTTTGGTCAAGGCCGAATGACAGTAACCGAAATTTTAAATAAAGTAGATACTAATGCCGGTGCAAGACAAGCGAAAGCAATAAACAATAAAGAAGCTTTTGACTTATTAGTTATAGGTGGCGGCCCTGCAGGAGCAGCCTCTGCAATATATAGTGCTCGCAAAGGTATTCGTACCGGTATTGTTGCTGATAAGTTTGGTGGCCAAGTGCAAGACACTATGGCGATTGAAAACTTTATTTCTGTAAGTGCTACCGAAGGTCCAAAACTGGTGGCGAGCTTAGAGAATCATGTAAACGACTACGATGTTGATATTATGAATAATCAACGTGTAAAAAATATTATTGAAAGTGATGTTGAAGGTGGTTTAATCACTGTTGAATTAGAAAATGGTGCAACATTACAAACACGCTCAACCATTATTGCCACTGGTGCGAGATGGAGAGAAATGAATGTAACCGGTGAGCAAGAATACCGCGGTAAAGGTGTTGCTTATTGTCCTCATTGTGATGGCCCTTTGTTTAAAGGCAAGTCAGTTGCAGTAATTGGTGGTGGTAATTCAGGTATTGAGGCAGCCATTGATTTAGCAGGCTTGGTTGAGCATGTTACTGTTTTAGAGTTCGATAGTACTTTACGTGCTGATGCTATATTGCAAAACAAAGCACGTTCTTTGCCGAATATTGACATTATTGTTAATGCACAAACGACTGAAGTGTTAGGCAATGGAAAACATGTAACCGGGCTTAATTACTTGAATCGTGCGACCAATGAGCAAGAAACAATAGAGCTTGCCGGTATATTTGTACAAATTGGTTTGGTGCCTAATAGCCAATTTTTAACCGACACGGTAGCGTTAACAGAGCGTGGCGAAGTTGTGGTTAATCAAAAAGGTGAAACAAATATGGCTGGCGTTTATGCGGCTGGCGATGTTACCAATACACCGTTTAAGCAAATTATTATTGCCATGGGTAGTGGTGCAACGGCGGCGTTAGGTGCCTTTGATTATTTAATCAGAACACCTAATCCACTAGATAACACTGAAAAATTGAGTGAAGCTGCGGCATAATATTCAATAAACTCTTGAATCTTTAAACGTTATTGTGAAAACAATAGCGTTTTTTATTTTTAAAATTACTCAAGTACGAGCACGTTAAGTTAAATGATACATTAAGTGACTATGTGCTAATCGAACAAACCTGTTACGGCTTGGCGAATATGGGTCACTATCGCTCTAACACTTTCCATGCGAGCGTAACCACTTCGACATAACAATACAATTTCACGAATCGGTTGAGGCTCTTGAAAAGGAATATAATGAATATGCTTTTGTGGTGCATAATTCATCGTTGCTAATTGTGGTAATAAGGTAATACCCATATTGCTTGCTACCATGTAACGTAAAGTTTCAAGACTAGTAGCGCGAAAACTATGATCTTCTTCCGCACCGGCACTAAAACAATAACCCATGGCCTGATCTCTTAAGCAATGACCATCTTCTAAGGTGAGAATTTTTTGATTATGTAAATCATCAAAGGTTACAAATGAACGCTCTGCCATTGCATGAGATGCAGATGTAGCCATTACCAGAGGCTCGTTAAATAAATCGTAGCGTTCAAAACGTGCCATTTCGGGTAGCCAAGGCAGAATCAAAACATCAAGTTTGCCAGTTTCTAATTCTTGCAGTAAATCTTGCGTTCTGTTTTCATGAAGGTAAAAGCTTATTTTTGTGAGGTTGTTATTCAGCTCAGGCATAATGTGCGGCAATATATAAGGTGCCAGCGTGGGAATTAAGCCTATATGCAAATCTCCTGAAAGCGGATCTAATAAAGCTTTTGCGGCTTCTTCAAAATTATTTGCCGCATTCAATACTTGTTGAGCTTGCTGTACTAATTTTTCGCCTGCTGGCGTTAACATAACATTGCGAGGTTGCCGCTCTATTAATGTTAATTTAAGTCGTTGTTCTAGCTTTTGAATTTGCCCACTTAATGTAGGCTGGCTGACAAAACAAGCATCTGCCGCATGGCCGAAATGTTTATACTGAGCTATAGCAGCTAGGTATTCTAGATCCCTAATTTTTATCATAGTTAATATCTATCGCAAAAAGTACTTTAATAGTTAGTTGATTTTAACTTACACCTTTAAGTTTGGCTAGATTGAACTAAAACACAGAATAAACTATCGTGCTTTAGTCATTTTTCACATAACAGTGCATGAAGCATGACAAATGTGAAGTTTAGAAAGTAATAACTTTTGTAGTCAGTTTATAGATTTGAATTTACTAAATATGATGACTAGATATTTTGCCTATTTAAAATAAAGCGAGGTTTGCATGGACATAGCCATTAAAATACATCTACTGGTAGTGATCCCGGCTATTTTATTGGGTCTATTAAATTTAGTGTTAAGCAAAGGCACACGATTTCACAAAATAAATGGCAAAATTTGGGCTTGCTTAATGTTATTGACTTCGCTTAGTTCATTTTTCATTATGCCAACAGGTAGTCTCTCTTGGCTGCATTTGTTTGCTATTGTCGTTATTGTTAGTGTTTCAGTTGGAGTTGTTGCGATCCGAAAACGTCGCAAGCGTTTACATATTCGCTGTATGCTAGGTGCTTACATTGGTACTATTATTTCTGCTGTATTTGCCGCAGCTATACCCGGGCGGCTTTTACATGAAGTAGTCAGTAAAAATATATTCTAAGTCTTTTTAACGCTTTAGGCGTTCGAGCGCAGGAATATTAATATAACTATCATCCCCTTTTTCAATTGCCTGTTTTAAGTTAGCTTTTCGTTTTTTACGTGCAGCAATGCTTTCGTTAAACACCTCGAAATGAGCTTCTTCCATTAAGTCAGCAGCATTTTTATGTGAAATAATACCTAATACTTTACCCGCTTGAATAAACCCTTCAGTACGAAATTTTTGCTGATCATCTTTTTGATGATTCTTAGCGAGCTTAAAAATTGTAAGTAACTGAGTTTTACAACTTGCTAAATACTCTTCTTTATTCATTAAATCCACTCAACTTGATAATCCATTAATAAAACCAAAAAAATTAATCATTCATTTATACACTTAAACCCATAAGTTATTTTGAGCGGTAAGATCAGTTGTTTCACCGCCGGTATTTACCACACCTTTAGGCTCAATAATCATAATTTTACATTCTGTAGCCGCAACCGGCTTGTGTTCAATACCTTTTGGGACTACAAATAATTCACCTGAAGACAAGGTAACAACACCCTCTCTAAATTCAATGTTGAGTTCGCCTTCAATAACAATAAATACTTCATCAGTATCTGGGTGGTCATGCCAAACAAACTCACCTTCAACTTTAACCAATTTAAACTGGTAATCATTCATCTCAGCAATTACCCGAGGAGACCATTGCTCGGAAAACTTAGTGAATTTGTCTTTAAAATTAATAGCTTTAGATTGCATTGTGGCTCCGAAGGAATTTTAAAATAGGTAACCTGAACTCTGGATAAGCGGCACTTGCTCAATGCTCCCTTTAAACCCGTTATCTGGGTTAAAACGTCAATAAATAGCGCACTATTCATAAACGTTTGCCTTGGAAATGGCATAAAATGAAGCATTGATGGTGACTATTCGTGATGTTCACCTTGCTATAGCATTTACTTTAGCACCTAAGCTTTTGATGCACTTGAGTATCAAGCACTCATTATCCAGCACTCATTATCCAGAGTTCAGCTTAGGTAACATTATATTATTCAATAATCTTAAAACCATAAATAGCTAATTCAATCTTTTTATCACCGACCCAATTATCTTATTGGCGGTCTTTTTAGTTCTTAAAGCGCTAGCTTTTGTAGTTTCCAATTAAGCTGTAAAATTATAAATGAATAAAAACAACAGCTTAAAATCTCTTTCCATTTAGGGATTATCGGTTTTTCCAGTTAAGGGTGGGTCTATAGCCCAAAATTCTAGTTAAGCTTTTCAACCAAAAACGGGCAGGAAAAATGAAGTCACTTCGTTATTATTTAACGTAGCACAAGTTTTTAATTAGGAATAGTTATACAGGGTAGATCAGAAGGGAGGTTTTAAAATTACAAACAAAAAGCGGCGAGCTTTTGAGGCTCACCGCTGGTTAAAATTAAGAATCTATTTAAAGCTTTTTTGAGGTTTTCAGTGTTCTCATATAAGACGATATTATATTCATTCACCAGTAAGTTGCGTTCGAGATCTGGCTGAGAATCTAAATATTTAACTAGCGCCTTTAGCTTCACATCATGAATTTTTATCCACCGATTTAAAAGGATATATTTTGTAAAAAAAGCTGTTAACTTTTCCTGTGATACATAGCTATATTTATATTTAACTTCAATGTCAGACAAATCAAATTTTGTTTTCAAAGCATGATATTGATCTGGTTTAAGAAAACACATTTGTCTAATTTTTGCGTTCGAGACTTGTTCATTAAAACTAGGAATGAACTGCTCTTCTAATAATGTCGTGATGTCATCTCTATCAACATATAGTTGATTAAATGATATCGTAACAACAGGTGAGCAATAATAAAGCTGTACAGAATTATCGATCAGAATTGATATTAATTTCGCCAAGTCCGTATTAAAAAACTTTAAACCTTTTCTTAACTTTTCCATAGAAATAAGGTTGTCAACATCACCAACATGGCTTTTAACTATGACCGATTTTGTGAGCATCTTTATAAATAAATCAATCTCATATAAGTGGACAAAAGCGCCATTTAAACTACCTGTTTGTTTTGTGAATTTGACTTTTTTTGAGTCTATTAAGTAGTCAATCGCTTTAATATCTAGCTCAAGTAAAGTCGAAACCGTATCTTTAGACACTTGGTAACAGTATTCTGTGCCATCAATAAGAAACCGTTCTCTAGCTTTATTAATGTACTTGTTATCCACTATGGGTGAACACTTCCCATTTGGCACTATATTTTGCACATGTCTTGGTACCGGAATACTTGGCAATAAAGCTAATCTATTTACCTGTTTGTTCGTGAGAAAAAGTAACTTTTCGTCAGCTAACAATCTAGCTTTTCTAATATCATTCAATTCACTGCGAAACCGTTTTGATATTAACAAGTCAAATGCTTGACTGAGTTGGTGCACAATATCAACGTCACTATCGGGCATTCTACGTAAAGGCTCAAATGCACAATCGTAAGGTCTGGATACTATGACTAGTGCCTTATACAAAGCAGATATATATTCCTCTTTTTCTGCATTAGAAAGTGACTTGAATGCTAATTGATAATTAGGAATATCTGTTGGTATTGCAGAGTAATCCTCCCACTGTAGTCCACACTTTGAACAACCACAGAGTATTGTGGCATTAGAATGTAGTGGGAACTGGCAACAGGGACACTTTTCAATGAGTCTTACCTTATGAATTTCGCAATGCGTGTGGTGTGCTAAGTGCCAGTCCTGTTTGATATATCGACTTTCTTCATGACTACAGCATGTAGTACACACTCTAGGAACTGGTCGTACTATTTTTTTGATGAATCTGTTGTTATCAAAAATAGGTAAAGGAAATGGTTTAAAAAACGCATCTAATTGCTCCGTCTCCAACCTGACACTTTTACTTAAGTTCTTAGCTATGTTTTTATAACGTGGACTGGCGACTTCGTATATCGAATCAGCTAAATTGACACCTAAAACGCTCGCAATGCGACTTCGAGTATCTCGACCATTTAATAGCCCTAATCTCAGTAAATAACCATCAATACTTTCGTTATCTAAAGGTCGGGGACGCACCGGAAATTCCAACGCTATTTTATTATTTTTCATATAAACCTCTCTTTTTTAATTGTTTAATTACAGTACGCATACTCGTATATTCATCGAAAGGGTTTGCGTGTTCTATTCCGTTAATTGAATAATTATATGCTGTTTCTAACACCTCCATATCTACGACTTCATCTTCTTGGGTTTGATAAATGCACTCTGTTAATAAATCAGACGTTAATCGCAATTTCCCTTTGGTTGCTAGGCATAAACGAAGTAACAACCCTCGGTTCTTTTTAACTAACGAAAGCTCGGGTTTTCCTTTTTCATTCGTTGATTTTTTGACAAAATTCATACCTTTCACTTTTCTCGGAAATTTCGATAGCATGCTCTCGATTAAGGCTCCAAAATTTAATATCCCTTTAGCTCCTACGCAGTTAAAAATTGGCAAGGTTTGGAAGGGTAAGCACCTATCTTTAAGTTGTTCATCTATAAAGATGTCTTGAGAATCCTCTGTCCCTAAAATTAAAAAAGGGATCTTCCATTGATTGAGACAACTTTTGAAAAAAAGGTAGACTTCAGACTTAGGGGTGACACCTGATTTAGGTATCCAATCTTGTATTTCATCAAGAATAATTAACTCAACTTTCATCGTTTTCATTAGCGTGCTTACCTCTAGCATGCGTTTGGCAATTGTGCCGCTATTAGGTGTAGGAGCACCTAATTGACTCAATAGTGAAGTTAAAACACTACCAATTGTTGAAGCCAATGAAACATCTACATATGCAACCGGGAGGATTGAAATGGTGTCACTGATAACGGGTGGGCGAGTTGCGCGAACTTGCTCTGAAACGAAAGTTTTACCCGCGCCCGTGGAGCCTTGAACAAGAATTAGTTTAGGCTTTATTCCACGATAGCGTTCAAGTTGCTCGATTGCATTCCATGCTTTTACATAGGCAGGGTGCTTACAAACGACTTTGCTAAATGCTACTGCTTGTTCATGAATTACGTTATTGCTCATTATATTTCCTCATTTAAGCTTATGTAGTTTGGTGTTTATTCTGTGTCAAAAAAGTCGACTGGTCTCTCCCAGTCATCATGAGATCGGCGTTCAGTAACTATTGACTTATCAGTATGATTTTGACCAAATCGGCTTTTATTTTTGTCAATATGTTCACCCATACCACTCGGTTCCTGTGATGCTAACGCAGCTTTTTCTTTTTTCTTCGCCTCAGCTTTTCTGAGTTCAGCAGCCTCACGTTTCTCTCTCATTAACCTATCTTTTCGTTCATTTGGTCCAGTCAGGACTTTATTAAAGGGAGTAAAGGGAAAGTGCATATTTTTTGTGATTTTCTCTGGTAACCCACTTTTAAATTCCTTTAAACTCATACCGCCGCGAACGTTTTGGTTTTTAGCGCTGACTTGAAACATCGTGGCGTCAAGATCATTAATGACGGTAATTTCTGAAATGTCGTTTTTATCATAAAAATAGGTAACCTTAGGGCTGCGAGATTTTTTGGTTGTTGCTAATTCACGTCCCAGTTTTTGCAATTGAGGTGATGAATAAAAAACACCGTTTTTTTGAATGCCTTTGCTCGGTTGAATAGCGCCTTCATCTTCAGAGCCTTTTATGACTTTTAGCATACTCATATCCTGTATCATTTTTGGGGCAAAATTCTCTAATGCTTTTTCGCAATAGTTTGCTGGGGTATCACCATATAGTCCCGAATGAGGGTTTTGGTGATAGTGATCTAAAATAAAGACATCCAATGCATCAATAAATTCTGTTATTGTTACTGTCGCCATATTTTGGATAGTTTGATCATAATTTTTTTCTTCATCGTGTCTCATATACCCCGGCATTGAATCGCAAAACTGACCACGAATAGTTCTATTAAATGACTCTACAAAAGGTTTTTTCCACGGTGATTTGGTCTCAGTGGTGATGTAATGTGTATTCAATTGAGCCATCAGTAATGTAACTTCTTTTGCAACGAACGCGCTGCCAGCGTCACCAAAGATGGCGTAAGGAATGCCTGTTAGCGGCCAGTCATTCATTGCTTTGGGGGATTTAGATTTAGGGCTGACACATTTTTTGATCAGCTCTGTTACCGCAGACGACAGTTCGCTCGGTGACTCACCATAAGAAATGACGTATGCAATGATGCAGCGCGTATAAGTATCAATAGCAATGTAGATGATTGGTACACCAATGAACTTAAGCGTACCGTCGCACAAAAGCCCAACTTTAGTATGAACAGCATCAATCTCAACGCGTTGAAGTGGAAAATCAAGTACGTATTTTCCGCCAGATTCACGGGCCAAACGTCTTGCAGCATCATGGCCTTGGCGACATCGGATCACTTCTAAAGGATCGAGCTTCTTTATCATGTTGTAAAATTGTGAGGAACTGATGCATTTATCAGATAACCCGGCATTGGCACATTCGCTAATGATTGTTTTCAAAACCTGAGAAGCTTTTAACCCGTTTCGTTGCAAATAAAGGTCATAGATGCACTTTTCAGTGATTTTAATTACTGATTTATCTAATCGAGGTGCACGAGCTTTTATTGGCATCTTAATGACTGCGGCGATATCGAGCTCTTGTTCGACATAAACTTTATATTTTCTGCGAAGAGTGGTTCCGCTTGGTGCATCATCAGGAGATATATTATTTTTCTTACATACTCTAGCTATCACTTTTAGAGCAGTCGCCAGAGAGTTTTTGTGGGCTTGATTATGTAACTCGATTAAAAAGGGTTCGAGTAATTCAGCTGCTTTGATGTCTTCTGGCAACGTTAATCCTTGCATTAGGACGGCATTTTCACGCTTTTTAACAATAAGCTGCCCAATTTTAAATGCATGATTTAACTGTTTGGGTGTAAGCATTGTGGCTGCTTTATTTTCAAATGTGATCACTGCAAATTCTGGCTTTATTGCTTCTATTTGAGCATTTTCGCCAAAGTATTTGATACGCATGCCTTCACTGAAAATCATTTGAGAGTTATTCATTATTAAGCTCCTATACGGCTATAATTAATAGAAATTAAAGTCGATTTTGTTAGCATATTTTCGTAATCGAAATTAAAGTAACCATGAGCAATAAGCGCCCAAGCGTAATGAGGGGTTTGGTTGAATCTACTGCATACATCTTCTAGTGTTTTAACGGTGCTTTCTTCAGGCAACGCTTTCACAATCTTTTCAGAGGTATTGAAATCAAGCGGTACTCTTAAAAAGCAGTACAGTTGTTGAAGGTTTTGAATGAGCTTTCCTACACGAATATCTTTTTCAGTTAAAATTTTAAAAGGTACATTCAGTTCCTTTTCAAAATATTCTTTAATCTGCTGAAACTTTTTCTTTTGACTTTCATCTTCTTGAATTTTGTAGGCAGGCTTCACCTCTAAAAAGAAGTAATCGCCATTTGTATCTTCGACTAGGGCGTCTGGGGTGTAGCGAGTTTTTCGATTATTTATTTTTAGTGAAAATGTACAAGGCTGCGTTAAATAACGCTTTACCGTAGGTTCAAATTCTAATCGTAGGTATGCGTCAGATTCTAGAATGCTTTCCGCATACTGGAGTGCTTTTAACTTGTGTGAATAATAGTTAATACTGGGTTTAACTCGGCTAGTTTTAGCGAGTTTTCTAGTCAGCGTCAGTTGTTCAGCTTGTAAAAACTTCTCTTTATCCTTCTTTGAGCTGATATTTTCTATAAAGTTTCTTAAAGTATAATTCACATTCGCCTCGATGTTTGTTTTTCGTGTAACTAGTTTGTTAGTTATTGTTGTAAAAATGACCGTTGTCAAGTAGGTGTAGTTGACAGTGAAATTAATTAATACATTGTTTATTAAGGTTTTATATACCATCTATTAATTCAATTTTGTAAGCTTTTGAACTTTAAGATATTTCAAAGTTGTATTTATCCCTTGTTGTGTTTCCTTTTTTTCTGAAACTGTTAAAACTGTGTTTTTATACAAGTAAAAAAGTTTTATTTTTATTCCTGTAATCCATTCAAAATTGCTGGTTCCAGTCATCTCTTAAGTGTTTCTTCATCAACCCTGTCATATTTTTTGCCATTAATAGTGCTTTCACTCCTTAAGGGCTTAAGAGAGTACAAGCCTTATATCTTATTGTTTTATATGATTTATAATCATTTTGTACATTGAGCATTCTGTAAGCGACTACTCATTAATAATTTGTTAACCCCATACCCTATTAGGGCTTTGAGGAGTACATCATTGTTTTGTAACGTCTTTTTGTGACATCAATAACTAACGAGCGCTAATGCCATGACGAAACGACGACCAATTAATAATTGTTTACCTCATACCCTATTAAGGCTATGAGGAGTACATCATTGTTTTGTATGGTTTTTTATTTAATAACTAATGAGCTTTAATGCCGTAACGAAACGACGACTCACCAATAATTATTTACCTCACACCCTATTAGGGCTTTGAGGAGTACATCCTGTTTTGTATCGTCTTTTCTGTGTCATTAATAACTAACGAGCGCTAATGCCATGATGAAACGACGACTCTTTAATAATTGTTTACCTCATACCCTATTAGGGCTTTGAGAAGTACATCATTGTTTTTAATGTGTTTTCTGTGTTATTGATAACTCACGGACTCAAATGCCGTAACGAAACGACTACAAGACAAAAATTCTCACCGTATACCCCTTTAAGGCTAGTGAGAGTACAAAATTGTTTTATAAGGGTTTATATTGCTTGGTAATTTTCGAGGTTTAAGTGCTTAGGTTAAGTGCTGAGCAAGGAATAGGTGTTTTCCCTGTTTTAAAGGGTAAGAGGGATGTGGCTTTGTTCTAGTGAAGATTGGTCAATGCAGGCACTGTATTAATGAGTAAAAATAGAAGTGAAAGAGGTTGAAGTGAATAATAAAATGACAAAGGAATCTGATTTATTCCTTAGGGCGCTGGTTAAAATAACCCGCGAGGAACATGTAAAAAGCATGATTGAGAGAGAAATACAAAAGCGCTTAAGTAGCTACCCTTTTCTCAAAGACTTACAGTCGAGGCGATTAGACTGTGTTTCACAGTGGAGTGAACTAAATGGCTTCCAATTTCAATCACCTTTAGGGTTGCGTGCCAAGGAAAAATTAAAAAAATGGGAACAATATGGTGATGCATATCTTTTTAGGTACTGGCGCAATGCGACGATTAGTTATTGTCGAAGAATTCTTAAAGGAGGGATGAAAATAGCGGAAGATACAAATACAAACGTGAATGATGAAAGTGAAATAAACCGAGTTAATCAACTCACGAAAAAACGCGAAAAATTAGAATCTTATTTAGACCTCAAGGTGCATAGTGAAAATAAAATTCAGTGTTTTTTAGACAGGTTAGACGGGATGACCTTCTCTGCGATGATTCAAAAATATGAACCAGAGAATTTTTATAAGGACAAAAAAGGTCAGAAATATATTCGACGATTCGCGAGGTTTGTTAACGACGAGCTAGATATTAAAGACGAGGTTAAAGAGTATTTTGATTTGTTAAAGCAAAAGTGAGCACATCAACGATACAACCTATAAATTATGCGAAACATCAAAAATGATGAGGATTTTTAATCAAATTCTTGGGGGTTTTAGTTAGATTAGGAGGCATTGGTAGATACCTAATCCTAATCTTAGTTTCAAGCTTATTGCGACATAAAGCATTCACTAAAAGCCATATGAAATAAGGTCAGCAATGATACGAAAGCGGACATTCCTATATCTATTTTAATCTATCTTGTAGGCTAGTTTTGGGGAGTCACTACACAGCGGATAATAAATATTTTGGCTAATATCACTCTAAATATAATCAATAAAGCACAAAAGCTAATGTCGACTATTAGCTATTGTTTCAAATCGGACAATAGTTCTAATTCAATATGGACTTAAAGTAAGTAACATACTTCTCACCCCACGTTCAAGCAGCTATTCCAAATTAATGAAGGTTCATCGCATTTGTAAATATATTTAAATAGTTTTTATTTTAAAATATATTAAAATATATTTTATTTTGTTAGGATAATATTATTGTTTGAATCAGTAAGGCTATCGAGATGGGCTCAGAGGCAGTTTTTATAAAGCTAAAAGAGGAAAAATTCACGCTGTGTTTTGATTTAATGAATATAAATCGTGATTATAAGCATCATTGGTTGAAGCTGGCTAGTTCAGTTGTAGATATGCTTAATGAGATTTGTAGTAAAACAGATTCATACTTGGGTGATGTTTATTTCGTCCATCGGAAATATAACAATTACAGTTCATTGGACTTTAATCATATTACTGTATTTTGTGAGAGTGGGTGCTTCGAAGTCGATAGAGCGTTTCTTGGTTGGGGGTATGGTGAACCAGTGTTAAGTGATTCAAACTATGAAAATCATACAGTAATTTACAGACTGTTGCAGAAAATTAAATTTGTAAACTTTATTACATAAGGTGCTATTTTGGGTAGAAAAATGTCATTTACTGAGCTGGATATTATTGAAGCTTGCAATCAATTAGAATTAGAAAATAAGACAATAAACGGCACTAACTTGAGACTGCAAATTGGAAGTGGAAGCCCAAAAGTATTATATGATACATATAATACTTTACTTGCAAAAGGCCGAATTAAGTTAATAGCTGATAGTCGAGTAGAAGAACTGGAACTTCAATTAGAAGCCCAACTTGAGGCTCTCCACAAGCAAGAAGAAACTAACAGGGTATTAAAGTCCGCATTAGAATTAGCGCTTGCATCAGCAATGGACTCAGCTGATTACCTTGAGAGATTTGTTGATGCTTCATGGCCACTTAATCCTTTCGAGGAAATGAAAGAAGAACTAAACCGGGGTATAAAGGGGGCGGGGCTTTCATATAAGGATGTTCATGAAAGTGGATTAATAACTTATAAAAAATCATTAGTTGAGAAACAAATTGGATTACTTGCGTCGGTGACAGGAAATGCTGATGAAGAGCTTTGTATTCTTAAGCAACGTTTAGCAGCAGCTATGTTTGTTAACGAAACGAAAACGAGTATTGATTATAGTGATGATATAATACAAATAAAAAATAAAATTGAATTAAGGACTTCTTACTTAGAAAATATTAAGAAAACCGAGAGTATCGAGCGTAACAAAGCTATAGAAATCAAAATACTTAAAAAAAGTGAAAAAGATAGAACAAAAGAAGAAAAAATATTTTTGTTAAAACTTGCCGCATGTGGGTATGAAATGGAATTAGGGTTAGAGTTACTTTTGATTGAATCAGGTATGAGTAATAAATGAATGTGCGGTTTGAAGATAATTATTCATCAAATGCCTAGTAGATGAAACCTACAATTAACGGATTTAATTTAATAATAAAAGGGAGAAATTAGATAATGTCACAAGCACCGGAACGTGTAATTACTATTGCTATAGAGTTTGCAAAAAATGTAAATGAAATTCATCCATTGAGACTTGCCGAAATCAATGAAATCTTTGCCTCAAAAGACGCGTCAATTACAGCGAGGCAAAGCACTTCTGATTCAATAGATACCGGTTTTTTATTTTTAATTCAATGTGTGAGATTTAGGCTCAAGGGAATACTTAATAAATCAACAGATTTTCAGGTAGCTAAAGAAAATTTTCGTGAAGTTGAGTTTTTATTTGAACTGGTACAGCACTTTGGAAGAACCTTTGTTTTAGCTGAAGATTTTGACATTAAAAGGTTTTTTGATTTAGCAGACGCTATTATAGAATTTAACAGTCTGATAGATGACTATCGCCTATTTATGTCAAAATTGGATAAATATGAGGTCGAGAAGGGTGGCGTAGATTGGTTTACACTATTTTTCCGTTATGAGTTAGCTATGAGAAACTTAGTTAAAGATCCTGAGGGGGCATTTAAAGAATTACAATATACAGCTAATAAATCATGGCCTAAGAGTTTTTATAACGTAGGTTATTGCTACTCTATTGGGCGTGGAATTACTCAAGATACAGCCAAAGCTATAAACTTTTATCAACTAGCTTGGGCAGCTACTAAGAACGATGTATCGGCATTTAATATGGCAGTAAATATGTGTGAGCTTGATGATCAACTTAACGCTATGCGTATTTTTGAAATGATTGCTGATTCTGATACTCAGATAGATTTTATAAGGCTAGAGTCAATAAAGCATTGTTATCACTACTTTCATAATCGAGCATTAAATAATCTTCGAGGGGAAGACATGCTTAAAGCTAACAGATTTGAAGCCTTAGCAAAAAAGCATAGCTTAGAAATTGAATATGATTAAAACCCAATTTACTTAATTTACGTTACAATTTGAACACTAAACCATCCATATCGAATGGTCTTTTTATTTCGTTCTAAATAGATGGCTTAGCTTGTTCCTTCGTAACTATATTTCAACGAACTTTCGTTTTAGAACAATTGTTTTCTTTTGAGCTGTTATGTACCAAAGGCTAATATTAAAAAACTCAATGTTTAGAGACTATATCGGAGAAGCCTTAGATAGGTTTAAAGCCTGTATAATCGCAGTGGTGGCAAAGTGTTGGTTATACAGATAAATTCAGGTCTAAATTAGATGGTTTTTTTGACATAGAGTGACGCGTTTCATTTTATTTATGACGCGATATAATTTTGTTATTAATTTTACAATTTTTATCACAAAAGTTCTTAAATTACACTTTTGACTATTTACTTCTGTTATTTGAATGAGGAGAATATGCGTTAAAGGAATTGACAGGAGAAGTATCGCCATGAATGGTGAATCCACATACAAACCAGATTTTATTACGGTTGAAAATGAGCAAACATTAGCATCAGATAATAAAGTAGAAGCAAATAATAACGAAAATCTAACGAACGACCTGCAAAACTCTAGTGCCGATCTAACTGATAGTGAAGTTAAATTGATACACAAACAACGTCAAAAACTTCGACTATTCGACCCAGAAGATGTTTATAACTTTAGACATATTGAGATTGGGTATTTTCAATCTTTCCTACATGTAATAAGTCTGTGCATTTCAATATTTTCAATCATCGGATTTTCTTACTTAATTATTAATAATTCCCAACAATTAGTTAAAGGCATTGGCATGATCAGCGATCTCAATGTGCTAGATAAGCTATGTATGTCCTTCATCGCACTTTATAGTCTGTTCAAAATAAAAAAAACGTTAACTACAAAGGCCACTAACTTTGATAAGCGGTATCGTATAGCAATATGTGCCAATTCTCTGAACCTCATTGTTCTGAACTATCTAAAACTATCATTATTATTTTTAGCACTGATGTTGACGTTCATACAAGTTGAGTACACAGATGAAACGGTAAGCTCTGCGGTTTATATTTTTGAAAATGGGGTGGTGGCTGACTCACTCTCAATTATAACTTGGTTTATATTTATCGTTATGGTGGTTAAAGCATTCAAATATTGTGGTAAAGGTGAAATAAAATGAAGTATTTAATTGGATTAATATTTTGCTTAATGATCCAAGTCAGTTTTGCAAAAGAATCGTTACCCAAGGATTGCTCACACCTGCAAACTGCTATGGAAGCAGATTTTGTATTACTGAGTAAAAAAGAGTTTATTGAACTTGGCGAGTGTTTAGCTGTTAATTTAATTAAGAAAAGAACCCCTTTAAATGTTGTCGAATCATGCAATGAAGTGGATGAGGATAGAAGAAACTTACTTGGCATCTTTTCACTTTCTAAGTTAGAAGCAATTTTGATTGGCCAATGTATGGGAACGATTAATTATATCTACGAACATTATGATAATGAGCCTGTATTAAGTTATAACTATCAAACCAAAATATATCAATGTACAAAGGGAGTTCAAGCAGTCGATATTCTTCGACAAAGCAGAGCTAAGTCATATAGTAGAACTGTCCTTAGAGATCTACTTTGTCGTGAGAGGTAAGTTATGTCTCTTGCTATAGAGCCTTTATCATTTTTAGAAATTGCTCGTCGCGAACTCAGTAATGACTTTAAGAGTACGGACCAATTACCGGACCCTATTAGGAACTGTTTAAATACTATTTTTACTAAAAAAGCGAATGCTAATTTATATCGGCCAAAAGTGATTAATGAAAAAGTTATCGATCAAAAGCAAAATAAGCATCCTCTAAAATTAGGAACAAAGCACTTTGTTTATAATGTGTTAGTGATTTGGTACTTGTTTAATAGTGAAACAGGTAAAACTAAAAGCCTTCTTCAAGAGTATGCGAAATTTGGTATATGTGATGGAACATTAAATGAGTTAATAGAGCTTACAAAAAAGCAATATTTAGAGTTCTTCTGTCTAGGGGTTATTAGAGAAAACGTACAACAGATAATTGAACTCTTAAAATCACATGACTTTGATCTGTTTACAAAGAAGCTACCTTCTCCATTTTCATCTAACAAAAGTAGTGATTACGATATTAGCCCTATGCTTGCAATTTACTCCGAAGATATTCCTTGGGAAAGTTATATGACTCAATATCAATTAGCTGAGGACTGCTTTGAGAATAAAGACTATGTAAAAGCAAAACAAACACTTGTAAATTTAGAAGCAATTGCAGTTATTAGGCTCCCTGTTATTGAGTCACTAAACAAAAAAATCAATGCCGTAGAGCTTGAAACTAAAGAGGCTTGGGATTATTTCCAAAATATTTTAAATTAACTGTTGTTTGTGCGCAGCACAAAATGATTATAGCTCCATTGAATTAATTGGAGCTATTTATGAAAACCATTCACTCACTGTTTAGCAACATTCCATCTTCAGATGTTGATAAATACATTAAAAAAGCATTACTTATTGAGCGTGGATTATGCTCAGGCCTAGAATACAAAAAACTAGGGGGAAGAAAGCTTCATTTAGCTAAACACCTTATACGCTTTAAGCTTGGTCACTACCGTCTAATTTTCAAATTCACCAGTTCTGGCTTTGCTCTTGAAGCCTTGATACAACGAAAAAGTCTTAACCGTTTCCTTAAACGAAGGTAATACAGAACTGTATTGCATTCACATTTATAACGTTAAGGAAATATATAGTGACTAAGAAAATTAAGCCATCTGACAACACTGCTAACCAGAAAAATCGAAACAAAGGTACAGCTGGTACTAACCTCCAATACGATCAAAAACATGGTAATCGCAGTAAACAAAAGCAGCAACAGCAAGGAGGAAATTAGTATGAACTTGTTAACTCATAAAGCTATAAGTACTGTACAAGGCAACTCTAGTAAACAGTTTAAATTAAGTGCATCTGATGAAATCAACTCATTAGTGAATACTATTAATTTTGACAAACTGAAATGGAAACTCACAAAATCAACAGAAGCCACTTGGACACAAGCAATATGCGAGTTTGCAGAACTTGAGTATAAAAAATTTCTAACACTGAAAATGCTTTACCCTAAAGTATCATTCGTACCAAGTAAGCTTGTAGATAAGTTTTGGCATGAACATATTTTAGATACTAAGTCTTACGCTGAAGATTGCAAAAAGCTATTTGGCTCGTTTGTCCATCACTACCCGTATTTCGGCATTTATGGTGATGAAGACCAAAAAGCTTTGCAAGCAGCATTCGAAGAGACAATTAAATTATACGAATCTCATTTTGGCTCATACCCAACTGATGAGTTATTTGGCCAGAAAAGTACTGAAGCGGCACGTTGTGGTGATCATGCTTGTCATGTGCCTACTAGTTGTCGTTGTCGAGTGCCGGGGGCATGTAACTAATAGTAGATTAAACGAAAATGGCCGTGAACCTAGACTTGTTAGCGGCCGCATAAACTAGTAGAAGACGTTAGATACATAGTAGATAACGTCTTCTTTGTGCGGTTATTCTTTCACTCTCTACTATAACAGCACAGGTTTTAGTGCATATTGTCAAACAAATCAATGAAGGGCTATACTCTATTAAGTTATATAACTTCATCATATAAAAATGTCAGAGCGTATTTAATGATCAAGCTAGAACAAAAACAGATGATAATTAAAAAAGTCAAAGAATGGGCTGGCGGAGAAGAGCAGGCATTGCACTGGTACAAAAACGAAATAATTCCAGCAATGCACCTAACCCCAGAGCAAGCGATTGAGCAAGGGCATTATGACACATTAATGGATTACCTAGAGTCAATTAGCTTGGGTGGTTACGCTTAATTAGCTATAAGTGGTAAAGACCTCTTACTCAAAATTTTTAAATTACCCCATCAAACTAAGCAATCAAAGAGCTTTCTCATTCACAAAGCGGTATGTTGTTTTTGCATTTTCGTAGCTAGGATGTGCTAATTTTTTTAAATTGGTAAACGGTTTATATTTACCGGGGCAAATATCCTTCATCTTAAAATTATTCCTAAAACTACTAAAGAAAACATAGCTATTAACTTGGCAAAAAGGAAAGTATTCTCCCATTGTGTGTCCGATAAGGTAGTTTAAATCACCAACAAATTGTATATCTCTGTCTTCGAATTTATGTTGCTTTACCGTATTAATTGGCTTAGTAACTAACTTTGCTGGCCAGTCAATAACCGATGAGTGACGTTTTCCCCCGATTTTAATAAGGGGAGATACATAGCCTTCCTTATTTAAAGGAAAGGGAAACGTAGAATAATAAAAGGGATCTGATTCTTTGTTATTTGTATTGTAATTTACTACATCCTTAGGGTAATAAAGGTGTAGCTTGGATTTTACTTGAGAAAGCTGTTTCACAAAACAATCCCCAGTTTTTGGTAATTTATCGATGTAATGCTTGGCCTCTATTAGGTATTTTATTTTTTTTGAAATACTTTTAACTCTCATTACTTGAGTGTGTTTTTTAGCATTTGATAAGCTTTTGTTTAGCTTGCTTAGGTCGTCACTTATTTTCTCAATACATTCATTTACGGACAGTACATTAGCCTTATATTTTGGTGTTAAATAAGGCTTTGTTACCACGTCGATTAGCTCAACTTCTTTGGTGTAAGGCTCTAGTCCATTAACTGTTAAAGCCATTAAAGGAGCTTTGTAAAAAGGAGAATGTACTTTTGAATTAAGGCATTGTAATTCATCGCTCATTTTCGCTAAGGATAATAAATCATTTTTTATATCACCTTGATAACCCAGAATAAGATGTTGTGACGTTGTAGAAATGCCTTTGAGTAGCTTGTAAGCTTGTTTTTGCTGCACCTTTAGTGGGGAAGATAATTGTAACCATTTATTCATTGCCGCCTGCTGTAAAAGGGCAGATTTATTGTTATCTACTTCGTTATTTATACACATGAGCTCTTTATACATTAGAAGCCCTTCTTCAGGCGAAAGGTACTCATTCCCTCGACTAAAAAGCTCTCTTAATATTTCTGGATTCTCTGCATTTCTTCTCGTCATTTCAAATACAACGTACGGGTCTATACCTTTATCAATATCCACAAACTTATTATCTATGATTCGTGACTGTTTTTTCAGTAAAGGTTTAGCCGTTAAAGTATCGTCTAGAAAGCATGTTTTCTTCCTTAGATTTTCAATTAATTGCTTTTGTTGAGTCAATAAATCTAAATTTTGCATATAAGAGGGGAATTTTTGTAGTAAGTCTTGATTTATATTGAATGAATAATTCATCTAAAACAATAGATTAAAATTAATTTTATTTAATTGACTTTTCTTAGATGGGTGCCAGTTTTATAGGTCGTAATCTATACCTACGCCGTGCACAGCGAATTAAACAATAACTTAAATTACTTTAGTAGGAAGAGAATAATGAACATAAACGTTGTATTGAAAAACAAATCAAACCTAATCAAAACTGTGCGCAGCTACGATGAATTGTCTCCATTTAACCCTAATTACTTAATTACCCAAAATGGGCAATATGAGTCTTTTTACGCACCATTCGATTACATAAATAAAGGTGCGAAACTCGTTATAGTCGGTATTACACCGGGTAGCACTCAGGCCCATCAGGCTTTAATGACATTTAAGTGCCTTCTACAGGAAGGTGTCGATATCGATAAAGCGTTAAAGCAATCCAAATCTGTTGCCTCCTTTAGTGGTGCGTTGAGAAAAAACTTAGTTAATATGCTAAATCATGTTCGTATAAACGACTTGTTAAATGTCAATGATTGTAGTGAGTTGTTTAATCAGAATAATGAGCAAGTACATTTTACTTCTGTATTAAGATACCCAGTATTAAAAAATGGCGTACCACTAAGCTCTGGTCAGGGGATATTAAACATCAAAGAATTAAATGAGATGTTTGAAAATAATTTTGTGCAAGAAGTGAATATATTGCCCGATGCTATCTATTTGCCGTTAGGTAACGGTGTATCAGAACTACTGCACGTTTTAGTTGGTAGAGGATTAATTAAACCTGAGCAGGTTCTGGATGGTTTAACACATCCTTCTGGTGCCAATAATGAAAGGATTAATTACTTTCTCGGACTAAAGTCAGCCAATGACTGTAGCGTAAAAACAAACCCTAAGCGTATTGATGAAGCGAAGCAACTTTTATTAGAAAACATCAATGTGCTACTAGCGAATAAGGAAATAGCATCATGAGTTATTCAATAGTGAGTGCAAAGGTCACTAGAAATGAATTTTTGCTCGGTGTTAGATTATGCTGGTGCCCCCTACTGTGTCGATATTATTCTAACGTCAAAAAGGGACGTTTATCTTTAATACCAATGCGTTATTTACACATGAAAATGCTTGGCAGGTTTTAACTAAGCACTATCCTTTTAGAGTTGTACTTGAAGTTAACTGTAATTTATTGAGAGGTTCGAGTTATATAAACATTTGTTGTGTCTATATAACTCAATAAAGTCTTAAATTAATTAAGATCTTTTTTTAAAAAACTGTATCACCTGTGTATTCAGTAGCCTGAAATATTCAACCAAATATTGTCATTTTCAGTAATTATAAGAAAAAGTTTTTGTTCAATATTTCAGAAAAAGTACATATTTAAACAAAAAATCGTGATCTTTTTATTTGATAGTGACTATCGAATAAATGTAAGTTTTTAACCGGGAGCATCTTGTTCAAGAGATAAATATAATATAGTCTTATTGTACAAATAAGATGTAATAGATTGTTTTGGAATACATTTTAATTCAAGGATGGCAATTGATACAATCATTAACAGTGTTTTTGTTAATTTCTTATTAAAATACTCTCCCCACTATTATATTTATTAGACTTTTCTTTTATTTGAGTTCAGTAGTTGAATAGACTGCTAGTAGGTTTTTTGAATGGATACGGATTTCAATAAGTTAAAAAAATACTTCGAAGGGATTGCTACAGGGATAAAAATCTCACCTCCTGCTTTTGACATTTCCCCTTATGCACGTTTAATCAAAGCAATCGAATATGATCCTGATCTAGAAGTACTGACGGTACAAGATCTATTAATTTTGATTAGGCATGCACTGCTATATTCTTTAGAAAAGGGGATAGACAATCCTAGTTTGACTATTCCTAATATAAAGGGGTGGCCAACCTATAGAGAACTTAAGCAGCATAGTTTAGTTATTGTTCGTAGTTATTCATTTGGACTTTTAATAAAAGCTGATAAATGGTTACCTACTTGGTTGAATGATAAAGACATATTTAAAAGGGCATTCAAAGAAGATAACTTTAGAGAGTTTAGTGATATTCCAATTGACCCTGTGCTTCAAAAAATAACAGGCTTTTCAACTTTTAGCTCTGAGGGACAAAAAACAGTTATTCGCAGAGTTATGAATATGAATTCAGGAGACACTTATTTAATTAACTTACCAACGGGTTCAGGAAAAAGTTTAGCTTTTTTTACTCCTGCTTTGCTGAATCCGATAGGTAGTCTTGTGGTTGTAGTAATTCCCACCATAGCTCTAGCGCTAGACCAAGAAAGGCAATTTCGGAGAAGTCTTCATAGATTAGAACCGCACAATAACTGGAATAGTAAACATTTTGCATGGCATTCAGGATTAATTGATGTAGATAAAGCAGCAATAAGGCAGTCAATAAATGCAGGAACGCAAAAAATATTATTTTGTTCACCGGAAAGTATTGTTGGAGCATTGCGTGGACAGCTTTTCGAATTAGCAAAAGATGGGCTTTTAAGCCACTTTGTCGTTGACGAAGTTCATTTACTATCCGGGTGGGGGGATGAGTTTAGGCCTGCATTCCAATCATTAACTTCTGTATGGAAGGGCTTGTTGTCTAACTCTCCAAAAAACTCACTGCCTAAAACATTATTATTGTCAGCAACAATAACATCAAATACATGCGATACAATTCAAAGCCTTTTTTCTCATCCTTCTAGCAAATTTGCCATGCTCTCTTCTGTATTTTTAAGGAAAGAGCCTGATTATTGGTTCCATAAATGTGAAAGTGAAAAACTTAGACTTGAGAGGGTTGTTGAATGTTTAATGCACTCGCCTAGGCCCGCCATAGTTTATGTAACAAAAGTTGCCGATGCAGAAATCTTATTAGATATCATCAAAAAATCAGGAATATCTCGTGCACAAAAGTTCACTGGTGCAACAAAAACGGACGAACGTGAATATATCATAAGTAAATGGAACAAAGATGAATTAGATGTAATTGTTGCTACTTCCGCATTTGGAGTGGGTATGGATAAGGAGAATGTTAGGACTATTATTCATGCTTGTATTCCAGAATCGATAGACCGATTTTATCAAGAAGTTGGTAGAGGTGGTCGTGATGGAAAAGGCTGTACATCTCTTGTTTTATTCTGTGAAGACGATTGGAGAGTTGCACAATCTTTAAATAGAACGACTTTAATCTCTATCGAAAAAGGCCATAAAAGGTGGAGTAAAATGTGGCACTCATCTCAACCGATTAAAAATATTGCCAACTACAAAAGTAATTTTTATAACGTCGATCTCAGAGTGGTCCCTTCTCATTTAGAAGGAGGGAGTGATTTATGTGAAGCGTGGAATATGAGGACCCTTTTATTAATGGCAAGGTCAGGTTTAATAAATCTACAGGCACCGAGTCCTCCAGATAAAGCGGATGAAAATGATATAGATAGCTTAGATATAGAAAATGTTAAAGCATATTATAGCCGCGTAGTTGTTGAAGTTTTGGAAGGTCATTTAGATAAAAATATTTGGCACGATAAGCTTGATAGTTACTCCAATAGATCTTTAGAAACTCAAAAGGGTGAATTAAAGCGCCTTCGAAATATCCTAGAGTCTACATCAGAGGTTGGTAAAGAATTAGCTTTTACCTATGGATTTAAAGCTCAAAACGGGTTATCTGGCTTTACAGTAGATAGTACTTGTGGTGGATGTCCTATATGCAGATTAAAAGAAAATGAGAATAAATTTATTCATTCAAAAGCGCCAAGAACTATAGCTTCTAACTCTATCGTTTTACCCAATTTAGAAAATAACCTTCGTAGCTCAATGGGTATATCACATTTTCATAATATTTGGGCTGTCCCGTTTGAAATTAAGGATAAACCTGATGAGTTGTTAGTGTTGCTAATATTAGCTTTAAAGCGCCGAAAGTTAATTAACAGAGTTGTTGTTCCAGACCATTGGATTTCCTTTCTTCAAAGCGAGGAAAAATTTGAATTTAGGTACTGCGGTTACCTATCGATAACTAGATTTACAGATTGGGAAAAAGAACATTGGGATTACCCTAGTGGAGAGGCAATACTTCTGATTCCATCAGATGAAGCTGATTTGCAGAAAGATGTACTTTCAAAGTTTCCCAAATTACTTTGGATGCTTTTATCCTCAAAAACAAAGCATTTAACTCACCCTGAGAGATTGTTTTTTGATGATTTCGAATTTCAGATAAGCATGAATGCATTACAAGCGAGATTAAATTAATGTCTATTTTAAATATAACAGCTGATGGGATACCTAATATTTATGAGATGGTTTTTCTGTATTTAGCTAAGCATGGCCCTATTTCAGAAGAAAAGCTAATGTCAAAATGCGCTCCTTCTACAATTTGTGATTCTAAGATGTTTAATAATGTTTTGAATCGCTGGTCGCAATTCGGAGTATTTATAAAAGATGAACAGGAATTGTGGAGTGTTGTTGAATCTGAAACATTATGTCCTAAAAAAAGGGCATTAAATGCAATATTTGATAATTCGAAGTGCCTTGATGTTTGGTCTTCTGAATATGCATGTGACTTTATTCGGGCATTGATTTGGATACTAGCGCAAGATGTCACTAAACTAAAATTCGATCTGGAAAGTATGCAGAATTTAGAAAGTGAACAATTTTCAATGGTAAAAGAAGGTAGTCCAATATACATGCTCCGAAATGATACACGCCTGAACGGATTTAAATTTTGGGCATCATTTTTAAATATATTGATTAAGTCAGGTGGAGATCAAGTTGATCCTACAGATTTAATTAGAATGTACTTGAAAGAGATTTTTAGTGGCTCTAAAGAATTAAGTGTTGACGCATTTTATGAGCGCTTGATAAACATTTTACCAATTTTTCCAAATGCCTACCTTTATGAACAAGTAACGTCGAAATTAAATGATGGACGTTGGCCTGCACCAAGAAAATCTCAAAATGAATTGCCTACATCATTATCTAGAGCAATATTGAGGTTGGAAATTGAAGGAGATATTGTAACAAATGACTTTAAAGGCGATGGCAATAAAATGAAATTAATGTACGCGAGTGACTTAGCTGGAAAAACTATTTCTCATATCAAGTTAGGGGCTAAATGATGCTTACTAATTTATTACCTTATTGGCCTGACTCCTCTCAAGTTAATGAGTGTATTCGAGGAATGGCGGAGAGTGATAACGACATTGTTTTATTGGCAGCGCATAAACAAATGTCAATATTAAGAAGCTCGCTTGGTAGAGATACAACAAAACCAAAAAAGTTGAAAGAAACAGATCTTTTAAAGGCATTTCTAGCTGAAACTCAAGATGGATTTTTACTTTTACCTATTACAGGTGAGTCTGGGCTAGGAAAGTCTCATATGATTCGCTGGTTAGAATCACATCTTCGATTTCTCCCTGCATGTGATGAAAAATATCATATTGTTAGAATTCCGAAAGGCGTGAGTATGCGTGAAGTGCTGAGTAGGATCTTAAAGGATATAGATGGGGTAGAATTTGTAAAATTAAGATCTGAAATTGATAATTTAATGGAAGAGCAAGATGAAGATACTGTTAAACAAATGCTTCGTGCGCATATTTTAACGCAGCTTATTCATTTTAATAAAAATCTAAAAGATAAAAGAAGCAGGTTGCACCACCTTTCAAATAAAGAACAACTTCAGCTTCAACTCTCATCAGCAGATCTTTTGCAAGCATATTTATCTGATAATGAACTCTCGGACATTTTTATGAATGATTCTGGATGTATCTCACAGCTAGCAATAAGTCATATGAGAGGGTCAAAATTAGATGAAATAAAAACGCAATTCTCAATCGAGGATTTGAAAATTGATGACATCGAACGTATTAAGTCATCTTCAAAGAGGACACAATTAGCCTTTGATGAGTTTAATAATAATAATAGATGGGCCGAAGCGGTAGAGTTGCTAAATTTAGTTATTGATAAGGCACTTAATCCATTAACTAATGTTGGTAATAAGTCAGCAGTAGATTTATTTATAGATATCAGAAAAGCACTTCTTAACTCAGGAAAGGAGTTAGTTTTACTTATTGAAGATTTCGCTGCGATGGCGGGCATTCAAGAGGTTATATTAGATGTAGCTATTAGGGAATCTGACCGTGGAGGTGAGGAAGCTGAGTTGTGTGTAATGCGGACAGCAGTTGCCATGACAAGTAATTATTTAACTAACAGGGATACAATAAATACGCGAGCACAATATGAGTATATTGTTGATTTTGCTTCAATTAATAAAGACTCTTCAGCATCAGATGCTTTTACAGAATTAAAAGATCAAGTGGTCGACTTTTGTGGCAGGTACATGAATGCCGCAAGGTATGGAATGGAGCAATTATCATGCAGAAAAGATGAAATTGTTAAAGGTCAATTAGTACCTTTTAATGCACCATCCTTATCAACTGAATGTGAAGATATTTTAAATACCTTCGGTAAGACAAGAGATGGATATCACTTATTTCCTTTGAATGAAGCTTCAATTGAAGAGCTTATTAAATATTACTTATTCGATGGTAAGTCATACAAATTTAATCCAAGAACTGTGATAAATAAAATATTGAGAGATATTCTTAAAGAGCAAAGAGATAGCTTTTTTGAAGGTACATTTCCTACATCAGCATTACCAGAGTCACGCTTTCCAGTAGAGATGGATAAAGAAATCTACAATATTTCTAAAGATGATCATAAAAGACTAAGTTTATTACTTTGGTTTTGGGGGGGAGCACCTCATGACCTATCTGATGTAAATATTTGTAAAGGAGTTTTTGACCATTTAAAGTTACCTTTTGTAGGAGCGGGATATTCTCCCGAGAAACACCAAGATTCTGTAAGCTATCCTCCTACCCATCCAGAGGAACCTAATCCAACATCCGAGCCTAATCCAGTGCCTGTGGATAAAAACGTAGAGGCATACTTATTATGGAAAAAAAAGTTAGATGAATGGTTAAAGCCCCGCGGTATTCTAGTTACAGCCCAAGATGCTAATACTATTCGTAAGTGGATATTAGATAGCTTAAAGGAGCAAATAGACTTTTCTCGTACCTCAACAGTATCACTCAGAGCACTAAAAAGTCAGTCAACTAATTTTATTATACTGCCAAATGCCAGAGGAAATACTGAAAAAGAATCAGAAAAAATCATCAATATTTTATCAATTGATGAGTTAAATGATGAAAACCCTGAAAAAAGACATAAATTTTATGATTTTATAATTGCAAAGGTGAGGTTTGAGTTATTAGGTGCTAAGTCATGGAGCTATGATAAAGGCCATATTGACTACCTTAATTTCACCTCGTTTGTATTTCAGTTAAAAATACCTTTTATAAATAGCTACCAAGCTTGGTTAAGCGATCAAATTGAAAATGTAGTTAAAGTGTTATTTAAAAATTCTCTGATATTAGGTCAAGTAAAGAATAAAAATACTGGTGCATTAATAGATGGGATGATGAATAGTAATAAAATAATAGTATTGGAAGAGCCAAATGAAACACAAAATTGGCAAACCATTAAGCACTCTAGCCTAAGAAACAGAAGCGAATTACAAAAAGTAGTCATGAAAATATTTGGTCGATATCAAGGCGAATCAGGTGATATTTGTTATGGCTTGGATACAGATTCGATTATTACTTATCTTGACAGCGATTTTAAAAAAACATTGGAAATGTCAGATATAACTATTTTTGACCATTTAACTCAAAATACACAGACTTTATATTTAAAAAAATATCAGATAGAAATAAGAGTTAAGCGGGAATTTAATATGGCTCTTAAGCAGAAAGTCACACAATTGAAAGGCATTCTAAATGAGTACGAAAAATTAGTTGGTACTCATACTAAACAAGAATTAATTGAGTTAATAAATGGGGTTATAAATAGATTTATCGAAAGTGGTTTGAAGGTGCAAGGACGTTCAAATGAACAAATTTCTAAAGAGGTGACAACCCTAAATAAACTTTCTATTGGAGAATGTTTAACAAATTTCCAGCCCTTAACAGCAGATGAAGATGTTTCTAAATCAGACTTAATAAGAGCAGTGTCTTTAATAAATGCAGATATATTAAACGCGGCTATTTCTTCACTTAATATAATATATAATTATTTCATGAGAGTTAGTGAAAGGATGTCTGAGGCAGACTCAGCACAAGATTCTGTTGATAATGTTGAGGAAAATATAAACAAGACAAGAGATGAATTGATTAACCATACAAACCTTATAATAAGAAACTCTGAAAAGTTTAAGGTGAAATTTTGATGAATTTAGCCAATTTAGCAACAGATTTAACTAGCAGAATTGAAAAGTACAATATTAATCAAAAGCTAGAACAGAGAGCAGAAGACCTTCAACCTATACAGTTAAGGTGGGATAGCTATAACGAGACTATAAGCATTGATTTACTAAAGCTCACGGTTCTATGTGACAGAGAAATAGCTTTTATTCCACAAACACTTCTTAATAAAGCACATTCAGTGTCGAAATTATTAGAAGAATCTAAATTAGTGGAATTAATTGATTTATCTAATGGTAGCAGTTTAAAAAAAATAAATAATGAGCTCCAACAATTGAGTAATAGTTTATCAGATGAGTTACAGAATTATTGGGGTGAGTTCAAAGAACAAATAATACCTATTTTACCCGATAATATACAAAGAGGCTTGGGGGATAATGACTCCCTTTTACATAGGTTTAAAAGAGCAGAATCAGATCTACATAAAGTTAGTCAAAACTTACCAAATGAAGCTGAAAAATTGATAAATGTTATAAATCAAATGCAAGAGATGTCTAGTAATATGATAACAATAGTTGGAAAGCTCCAAACTGATTGTCCAGACTACATGAATGCTTTTTTTAATACGGTTGCGAATGGCTTCAAGTTAAACCAACTTACACCAGAAATGTTGAAATGGTTAATACAGAATGGTGATGCAGAAAGTTTTGAAATCAAGAAAAAACGATATAGCGGGTATTAAATTTATGCTCAATGATAATGTTTTTTTAGAGAAAGTATTAGATTCACTTGAATCTTTAGAGTATCAACTACTTAGTTGGGGGGTTATAAATAGTTATTTTTCAGAGATAGAAATTTTAAACTTGATAGAGCAGCAATTGGACAAATTAGACCCTGAAGGTGATTTGCTAACCTTTAACTCTTCAGAGTCAGTTTTGCAAAAGTTATGTAATAAAAATTTAGTTTTTAAGCTACCTGATCAGAGTGAGTCGAAATATAGAACAAGGATGGCCGAGTCCGTTAGATTATACAAAGAACTTAGGCAAATGTTTCCAAAACATAAAGAAGGTAATGAATGGACTTCAGCTTCTACTTTGGTTTCTGATTTAAGGTTTTTGAGAAAAAAGAGGAGTTATCCTTTCAGGGATCAAAAGGCTGAATTTGTTCTTGAAAACTTATCCGATAAAATGGAAATTTCTGATAATGAGCGTTTAATTTTCTCTGAATTATTGAAATATGCAGGTGGTCTCTACAACCTGTCAGCTTTTCAACTTCGGTCTTGTATCAACATACTATCAGAAGCCAAAACACCTAAATCTTCGACTGCCACTATAGTTTGTGCAGGCACTGGTAGTGGGAAAACCTTAGCATTTTATCTACCAGTATTAACAAGTCTAGCTGAAAATATTTGTAATAATTATTCTGGGTTTGTACAGGCAGTTGCAATTTATCCCCGTAACGAGTTACTTAAAGATCAATTTATTGAGACTTGGTTGCAAGCGCGTAAGATCGACAGTTTCTTAAATCAGCAAAATAAACGAAAAATATTGATTGGGGCTTTTTTTGGGCCAAGTCCCAATGACCATAAAGAAAGTACATTGATTAAAAAGGAATCATGGAAGCGAAAAGGTGATGGTTTTATATGTAGTTATATAAGATGCCCAAAGAGTCATGGCAATGTTAGCTGTAAAGGGAACATGGTATGGAAAGATGAAGATAGATTAGGAAATATTGAAAGATTGGTGTGCGATTTTTGCGCCCAATCAATTGAGCATGATGAAGTAATCCTTACAAGACAGAGAATGCTAAAAGAGAAGCCTGATATCTTATTTTCAACTACAGAAATGTTGAACATGAATATGGGAACAACTGAAGTTGGAAAGTTATTTGGTATTGGACGATATCAAAAATCACCTTTATTTTTTCTTTTAGATGAAGTTCATACATACAATGGTATCAGTGGCGCTCATGTTGCGTTATTAATCAGAAGATGGCGTTATTTATCAGGATCAAAATGTCATTTTGTTGGGTTGTCTGCAACCTTAAAACAACCAGCAAAGTTTATGGCTTCTTTAACAGGTATTGATGAGTACAAAGTTCAAGAAATAGCCCCCTTTGATAGTGAAATGGAAGAAGATAGTGCAGAATATATGCTCGCATTAAGGGGAGACCCTGCATCTCAAACCAGTTTGCTTTCTACTACTATTCAAACATCGATGTTGACTAAAAGAATACTAGATAATTCGCTCTTACCTAAAAGTGGAGGGATATATGGCACTAAAAGCTTTGTTTTTACTGATGATGTAGATGTACTACAGAGGCTGTATTATCAACTCTTAGATGCAGAAGGAAGGTATTCTAACGGTAACTTTAATCCTAGGAAAGAACCACTTGCATCGATAAGGTATCCGGGTGGTTCACTACAACGAATCACTGGCGGTCAAAGTTGGGATATGTCGTTAAAAATAGGTCATTCACTCGACTCTAATGACCGTTCTGATATTAAGCGAACAGCAGCAATGGATTCAGGCGTTGATCAATCAGCAGATATTATTGTGGCTACGGCATCTTTAGAGGTTGGTTATAATGACCCTAATGTAGGAGCAGTTGTGCAACACAAAGCGCCTCGAGATAACGCACAGTTTTTACAAAGAAAAGGTCGAGCAGGTCGAAGTAGAAAAATGCGCCCATGGACCGTAGTTGTATTATCTGATTACGGAAGGGATAGAATGGCTTTTCAAAGTTATGAAACTCTATTTCTACCTGAATTGAAGGCACGCACCCTCCCTCTAACAAATGGATATGTTCAAAAAATTCAAGCTGCATTTTCCACTATGGATTGGTTATCTCAACAACCAGAAATTTTAAAAGTGAATATGCCTAAATGGAGTAAAAACAGCCTTTGGGAAGATTTAACAACTCCATTAGGCACTAATAACGCATGCTTATCTAAAAGGCAGAGTGGTTTACTAGCGAAAATTGAAAGTATTCTATCCTCACCAGATGAAACTAAACAGTTGAAAATACATCTAGAAAATTCTCTAATGATAAGTGAAGTGCAAGTAATGTCACTATTATGGGATTCTCCACGAGCGATAATGACAACATTTTTGCCTACGATTAAAAGGCGACTAAAAAGCCTCTGGTGTAGGAATGGGCAAATAAAAAAGGATAATATAAAAAAATATCATCCAATGCCAGATTTTGTTCCATCAGCCTTATTTAATGACCTCAGTCTGCCTGAGTTGGAAGTGTGTTTACCAGAGGAGCATTTTGACAATAAAATGATGCCAACACTTCAAGGAATGCGGGATTTTGCACCCGGTAGGATTAGTAAACGGTTTGCTTCTGAAAGTATTAAACAGAGACACTGGATTGTTCCGGATAGCTTTACTCCAGATGGGGGGTGTTTCAAATTCCCTATTACCGAATATTGTGAAGAAAATAACCTAGAGTTTTTAACCAAATGTAAAATTGTTAAACATGATGGCCAAATTCAAGAAATATCATGTTATCGACCACACTCTGTATTAGTGAAATCTCCTCTTGAAGAGTGGAATATTAGTGAAACTAGTAATGCTTATTTAAACTGGGATACAAATTTAATTACTCCTGATGTAGGGAATGTCGTTGATATTTATCAACATAAACCTTGGGATACTATTTTTGATAAAACTAAACCTATCGAGTTCTTTACACATCAAAATCATTGTCCATTAGAGATGATCAGATTTTCGACAGGTTCTAAAGGAGAGTTGAAGTATTCCTCTTCTAAAGAGTCAACAAAAATAGAATTTGAGTTTGAGTTAGAAAATAAAGTGACAGCACTTGGCTTTTCTTTATGGGTAGATGGAGTATCATTCCGTTTTAATAAGCCATCCCTGAATATAAAATTTGAAAATGAAAATATCGAACTACTTGCCGGATTAAGAACATCTAGATTTATTGATGAAGTTAAAAACGATACTCAATTAATTGAGAATCCATTTCTTGCAGGATGGATTGCTGAATCTTTTATAGGGTGCTTGATCTGTGAGGCGGTACTGTCGCAATGTACAATAGAAGAAGCCATTTTAGCTGTCAGTAAAAAGAACACAAGGATACCTTTAGTTGATGTACCGCATTTAATATTTCAAACTCTTAGCTTTGAGGAGTCAGAAAGTAGCGATCAAGACTTACAGCTAAAGTTAAAAGAATTGCTTTTGAATGAAAGTGTTGTTTTAGGGTTACTTGAGTGGGCTAAAATCCTGTGGAGTAAGCCCGATGATGATTGGAATGATTGGTTAAATATCACTTATAGCACTACGTTAGGTGCTGCGCTTCAACAAACTATATACCAGATATGCCCTGAGGCAGGAGAAGATTCATTAATTGTTGACTTAGATGTTGGCCCAACACAACAAGCAAAGGTGCCAGAAGACACTCTTGAAATATGGGTATCAGAAACTGATATTGGAGGAGGAGGTATATTAGAGAAGTTTCAACGTGCATACTCTGAAAATCCAAGACGATTTTATGAGTTATTGGAGTCTAACTTACGGCCTTGTGATTATGAGGTAATGGATTTTAATTTATCTACATTATTGAGTGATATAAATGAAACCCCAACCTTTGCTCACCTTTTTCATTCTATAAGAAGTTCAGAGTCCCATGAACAATACTTCAACAACTATAAAGAATTGATCGAACAATGCAATTCGAAGGGACTAATGACAAATCATTCACTCTTGTCAGCTATTAATACAAGAATTTTAAAAGCAGGTAGCAATGAAAATAGTGATAAGTTACTGCATTTGTTGATATCTGAATGGAAGCAGCAAGAATTAAGGTTAGGTATTGAGTTACCACAGCGTGTTTTTACATTTATTAAGAGCTTGAGTAATGACTTAGACAAACTCATCGGTGTGTCAATTGATACTCAGCGTTCAGAGCAACAATGGCGTTTCAATTTATTTAACAGTCTAATGTGGCCTAGAGGCTATGAAGTTAGAGACAGGTCTTTGACCTTTTATAATCCGTTTTCATATGCTAAATCTACAGAAAAGCTATTATTAAAAACATTTTTGCAAGCAGGTGCTCAAAGGGTAGAGCACGGTTCTAACTTGTGGTTTGAAGACGTTCATGCAGCTCTGAGAGTAGATGGTCGATGTGATTTGATTATCGACAAGGGCATAGAGATGAAAACCGCGATATCAAAATTAATAGCAGAACCTGTAGATACACAAGGATTACATTTTTACCCAAGAATCAAAGGTGTAATTAAAGAGCAGAAAAAGTTAATTATTATGCTGGAAATAGCTGAGGCTATACAATGAGTCAAAGAAGAATATTCAAATCAAAAATGTATAGAAAGCAAGAAATTAAAGATGTTTTGAAATCTATTTTTGTATCTGAAGTTATCCAACCAAGCCCTATTCTTTGGATAGTATCTCCTTGGATTTCGGATATAGAAATTATTGATAATACATCTGGTAACTTTGATTTTATTGAACCAGCATGGGGTCATCGTAATATTTATTTATCAGAAGTTATTATTAAATTTTTACAAAACGGTGGAAAAATAAATATAGTTACTAGTAATGATGAGCATAATAACTCCTTTATAAAAAAGGTAATGAAACTATCTGATTCTGAAGGCGAGCAACAAAATATCCGAATTAAAAAAGTAGAAAAACTCCATACAAAAGGTATTTTAAGTAATTGCTTCTATTTACATGGTTCGATGAACATAACCTTTAATGGAATAGATATAAATGATGAGCAAATTAACCTTGAGACATCTAAAGAAAGTATTGCAGACGCATCTTTAGCTTTCAAAAGTTTTTATAAGGGAATGTTATGAACCTACCCAAAAAACATGATTTTTTAGAGATATTTTTTGGTGTTGGTAATCAATTGAAATGGATTGATATTGTTACTAAAAGGCTTCCTAAATCGTCAACTGATAAATTTATTCCTTGGGTTAATAGTTATTTAAATGGCTCTAAACTCATTGTTATTCCTAGAGTATATGAGAGTGGAGATACTTTTTGGTATGCTATGGCTTCTGACTCAAAAAAATTCGTGGAACTTAGAGAGTTATTAAATGCAGCAGTAGGTTGTTCATACTCTGATTTTAACGGAATACCATACAATCTAGACTTATCCGACCCCATTGAAAATGCAATAGAGTGTTACTTTGGTAATTCAGTGTTTCGTTTTACAACCAATTCCTTATCATCAAGTTCAACTGACAAAGCCGACATTATAGATGCTTTATTACTAATGAATCAGCAGTCTTTAATTAAGCCTCAAAGTACGAGTCATTTACAAAGAGACCGAGGGTTGATTTTAGGTGATATAACAAGCGCACTATATTTAAAAGACTCTGTGAAAGCCCTGAGTTATCTTGGAGAGTTAAGGTCTTCAGGTGGCGTAGGTTATCAAAATGAGTTATTTATTGAAATTCGCGCTTTCGATTGCTCAAATCAATGGGATAAAATATTTAAGCATAATGATTTCTCACAACTTGTTGATTTACCTCGACCAGCGTTGGTAACGGAAGCTTTATTAAAGGCTATTTATAATCATCTTTTTTTGTCCTACGAACTTAATAATGATTTTGAAGGGCAAATAGAATCATTCAAATCATATATTAAAAAGGGAAATCAAGGCTTATTTCGAGTATTAAAAAGCATTAAATCCGCATCATCTCTCAAAATGTGGTTGCTTTGGTTCTTACTCGAAGATCAAGGTGATTTGAAAAAATCTGAAAAATTGATTCAATCGGTAAGAGGTTTAAATGATACTGATCATGTCTGGATTCATAGGTTATTAGAAAGGATTAGTCCTAAGAATGTAACAGAAATTCCATTAAACATAATTCAGAATCAGGAGTTTTTAGAAGAAAGGAGTCTTGTGGTCAGGGCTGAAAATGATCCTTTGCAGTTCTTAAGTAATTTGACTAATGAAAATGTAAGTAAAGAGGTTGCTTCATTGTCATTAAAATGTGCTTGGTTAGTTGGGACTCTAGACGCAGCAGTTTTATGTGTTGATTTTCTGAACAAACTTGATGAATTTGACTTATCACATATGCTCAAAAACGCTGTGTTTTCGAAGTATTATTCAGAGATAACAAACCTGATTCCTAAAGATGGTATTAATATCTTAAATTGGAATGATTGGATTAAAAAAATCATTGAAGATATAAATTGGTCCTCATGTATCAATGTTGCCGAGGAGGGTTCGACGACTTGGTCAGCAGCATCATTTGATTTAACCTTATTTCGTAACCAAGTTTCTGAAATAATTAATTTAAAGTCAGAGTTAGCATCAAAGAACTTTAGGACTGTTGTACCGTATATATTAAATTGGGTTGATGAAAGTGAAGGTATTATTAGTTATAAGGAGTTATGGTCTTCCATTATAGAGTTTTTAGCTCTTGATGATTTAAACTCCAAAGAGGATATTTTTCTTGCACAAGAAATTTTACCTAGGTTTTTAAACTGCTCTATTACTTCTATTGAATATAGCGAAGTACTGGAGTGTTTAAATATTTTATTAGAATCTACCGGGGCTGAAAATATTGATCAGAGGATTGATATTTTAGAGTTGTTAGTAGTTAATAATTGTTATAACCAAGAGAGTAGAAACGCATTATTCAATAAAACATTTAACATATTATGTATAAACCCTACTCGATATCAAATTCATGAGTGGAGCTTATTTTTACTAATAGCTGAAGAAGGGCATCTAAAGTTTGATTTGCCTAGTGTTATTACAGAAAATACACTGTCAGAACGTGATACATATCATTACACAGTTGACTTAAATACTTATAAGATAGGTATATACACGTTAACTGAATCTGTCGGTCTAAGGGTTAAGAAGCAACTCCTGAAATTATTCCCTAAAGTAAATGTGCAACTAAATTCAGATAAGACATCTACTACATCATTAGTCGCTTTAGCAAGAAATGCAGATTTATTTATATTTTCTTGGAGAAGTGCTTCCCATTCTGCTTATGATGCTATTAAAGCAGCACGCGGAACTCGCCCTTTAATTCAACCTGAAGGAAAAGGTAGTTCAAGTATGCTTAAGGCAATATTGGACTTTGATTGATACCTATTGGGTAGAGTGCTAAGTAATAGGGTCCTTGAGATTATTCTTCTCAAAAGCTTCTAATCTTTCACCACATGAACCACATGTTCCACAGGCTTTTTCTTGTCCTTTGTAACATGTCCATGTTTTTGAATAATCTAGATCCATTTGAATGCCATCCTTGAGAATTCCTATTTTATCAGTTTCTAAATAGGGAGCATGTACATGAACAGGTTCAAAGTTTGCAACTTTAGAAGCTTGATCCATTACCTTTACAAACTCAGGTCGACAATCTGGGTAAATCATATGATCCCCAGAGTGAGCACCATACCAGACACCCTCCGCTTCAATATCTACAGCGTAGCCAATCGCTAATGATATTAAAATCATGTTACGGTTGGGTACAACAGTAGATTTCATATTTTCCGCCTCATAATGGCCGTCAGGAACGTCTATATCATCTGAAACAAGTGACGAACTTGTAAAAAGACTTGATATAGTTTTTATATCTAAAATTTTATGTGGAATACTAAGCTCATTACATACTTCTTTTGCGCATATTAGCTCTTTATTGTGCTTCTGGCCGTAGTCAAAAGATAAGGCATATACATCAAAGCCTTCTTTTATTGCTTTGTTTAAAACAGTAAAAGAGTCCATACCACCTGAATATATGACAACAATTTTTTTCATGTGTTTAGCCCCAAACTTCTACTCTATATTTACGCATTAGGTAATTAGTCAGCTTTTGAATGTCTCTAGCGATATTTTGTAGTTCATTCCACTTCACTTTATCTTCTGAGCCGAAATCCCAAAAGCCATTTGTCCAATGGCAAAATGGTTTCATAGCTTCTAAATCTGCTTTAAATTGCTCATAAGTAACAATTTTATCCCGATCACTTGTATGATATCTATCAAAAATTGCATCCATCAAGTGGCCAAGTGCTGTCATGCCAGCCCCATGCATTAACCGAGAGTCTTTAGGCTTTTTTCCCCAAGCTTCTGGAAATACGTCTCTTACAGCACCCCAGTAATTTGATAAAACCTCTACCATTTTTTTATCATCACCTTTACCCGTAGAAGGATCTCTATAGTTATACAAGGCTCCCTCTGAGAGACTAGCTTCAATTAGCTTTAAGATCGAGTTATCTTTTACAACTCCAGCAGGGTTCGTTGCAGTTTGAATTATTTGATAAAAAGGAGAAGACTTTTGATGGTTTAAATCATCAAGTAACTTGGCAGGGAACCTTCTTTTTTGTAGCCCCGAAGAAAGTTTAGTCTCTGTATAGGGTAATAACTCATAAATTAATCCTTTTGGTAAAGGCTTAGTTGAGTTAACCAATATAAATTGTTCTCGCTGTTCTTGGGCATCATCTGTTATGAAAGCACTTACCGGCATTTGGAATGTATCAATGTCTGCTGCTCTTAAAGCAGCAGCTCTTTGCTGACCATCTACAATTAGTCCGGGCTTTTCATCTTCATTTTCGACTAAAGGGATCTTTAATGTTCCAAATTTAGTACTATCTTTAGATGTTAAAAAATTAGTATTATCTTTAGATGTTAAAAACTTAACATCTGTACTAAAAGCGATCACTAAAGCATTTGGGATCATCGGATTTTCTGACTCTAAATAGCGTTGAATATCTCCAATGTGATTTGACACTTCGGGTCTTTGATATCCAACTAATTCATCTTCATGACGCTTTACCCGAGAAATAGAAGCGATCGACTGTATTTGTTTGCCGTTAATAGCAAAGCTAAAAAGTGCTCTTCCGGGGCCTTGTTCTATTTTAATTGCGGGTACTTCTATATATTTCATTTTGAGTCCTACTGAATTTTCTTTAATTCTTCTTGGAGTTTTTCATAAGCAATGTAGAGGTTATGAAATCCTCTTCTTCGATTTCTAGCTGCTGCTCTTTTTAATACAACATGAATCCCTATATCTTGACAAATATCACATGGACACTTTTTCCAAGGCTTATCTGTTAAAACTTTATCCATCAATTCGATTCTGGAAGCTTTGGGGTTGTAGATTTTTTCATATTTGACTAAAGAGTTTAAAACTATGTCTTTTGATGTCGTTCCTTTATCAAATGCTATTACGGCATCTAGACATTCTCTTTCAAGGTCAAATGCCTGATTTTGATTAATAGCTCCAGTTTGTACTAATTTTCGCATATTATTATTGGCATCAACCTGAGGCAAACCTATTGATGTATAGTCTTCACCATGTGTGTGGTAGTTAAATTTGTCATCTTTTAAGCCTTTCATAAGAGGAGATGTACTATCAAATGATGTGACGCCAAAATTTGAAAATTCAGTTATATGGTTTAACCTGTTTATGCCTAAAAGGTGAAACTGAGTATCGTTGTTCCTAATTTCATTCACGTGTTTAAGAACTGATAATATTTCAGGGCTTTTTAAGGGGATCATGCCTCCTAATGCGATAGTGCGATATCCCATTTTTTGTAACGCTTTTACTGATTCTGCATAAGACTCTGGACTCCACCCATGTGCAACACCATATGGAGTGAAATGAAGTCCTTTATTGGATTTTAAGAATTCCTCTGCTAGTGTAAGAGTAATATCTTGCCTTCTTTTGCATTCAATTAATTGCTCACCCGTTATTTTTCTTTTTGGTGTTTCAAAATCAAATATAATATGATCCAGTGATATGCCATGGGTAAAACCAGAATTTGAATAAAACTCATTAACTTCATCTATTGTATATAGTGGTTCATACTCTTTAGCGTAGCTAAAAGCACCACAGTCACCCATAGTTTGATAGAACTTAGGCAACCTAAAAAATTTGTATATTCCTTCACGGAAAAAACGTTGTCTTTGGGCGACAGAATACCTGCCTTTCACACCATTTAAGCCATCAACTACTGCTTTAGAGACGAGAATACCATCGTAAACTGGTTTACTAAAAAGCTCATGTGCGTATTTGTCATCTCGTTGAATAACACGATGTTCGTTGTGTGTCTCTTTCTCAAAGTCGAAAGTAGGATCTACAAAGTCGTGGCTATCAGGGAAATAAAATTTTACTTTTGACAAACTAAATACTACCTATAAATTTTTGATCAAACTTTGCTTCAATAAATTCTTTATATAACTTACCAAATCGCTTTTGTTCACACGCCATCCCCTTACTTCTTAAAGCTCTCAATAGCTTAGAAGCGGATGACTTATTGATCCCCGAACTTTCTAATTCTTCTGTAATGAAATGAAAAACGTCTTCATCCGTCATTTTTTTTCTATTGAACTTCTCAGCGGGGGGGGAATTTTTGAGTAATTCATTGTACAAATTTTCCACCTGAGGGGCTACTGCTCTTTCAAGGGTTAATCTTTTCATAATGTAGTTAGCTAATCTGATATTTAGGGATATTCTACTTCCCCCTAAGTGCTTACAGAAATTGTCTTTTGCTTGAAAATAGAAATTTTTTAATGATGGATTTAAGTTTTGTTTACTAGAAAATATAAATGTATTTTCTTTATGTACAATTCCACTAGAGACCAGTTTTTGTAATTCAGGCTCTAAAACCTTTAAATAATTAGGAGGAACAACTATGAAAAATAAATCAGAAGTATGCTTTTTATAAAGACCTTCTATTGGACCATATTCCTGACAACCATTTGTTTCCTTTATATTGATCTCATTCCACCAACTAATATTTTTTTCTGCTAGGTTCTCACCAGAAAAAAATTTTGAAACAGAATTTTCATTGTTACCGTTAAAGGTTGCATTGTAAGAGGAGATTTCCTTCTTAGCAGATATTAAGCCATATCCAGCAGACACAACCCAGACAGGGAAAGCTAAATTATATATCTCATTCACTTTAGACCAATGATCACCAACATAAACATCTATAGCAGCAACTAAGTCTTTTTGGCTTTGTAATTTATAAAACCAGCTTTTAGTGGGCGAACAAGACTCTTCATTGATGTCTTTAATTTTAACATCATGTTTTAATTTATTGGATTTACTGCTGGTGCAATTAGTAATCAAATGGATTTTCAAAAGTTAATTGCCTTTATAAACTACGCCACATGTACAAGTTTCCATCAATTCAATTGCAGAGAGTTCTGATAATGATGGTTTTAACTCTTCCCAAATCCATTTTGAGATTACTTCGGCAGTCGGGTTTTCTAGCCCTTTGATATCGTTAAGGTAGTTATGATCTAACTGGTCATAAATGGGTTTAAAAATTGACTTTACGTCAGAAAAATCTATAAACCAGCCTGTATCTTTATTTACAATTCCCTCTAAATGAATTCTAACCTTATAAGAGTGACCATGGAGTCTCCCACACTTATGTCCAGCAGGAACGTTGGGTAATTTATGTGCTGCTTCAAACATGAAGTCTTTGTAAATAGCTGTCTTCATAGAACTTTCGATATTTTCTCACTGTTAATATAGACAGCATTGTACACTAGATTTTTGGCGTCAGCCACTACTATCGATTGTTTAATCTTTGGAGGTTGATATAGTTAACAGGTCACAAAATCGATTGGTGAAAATATGGAATTTGAACATAAAAAAGTACTCGCTAAAATTATCTTAACTTTGCAAAGTGATCATCATGGTTGTAAAGAAGAAGCTATCAATATTGCAAAAGAAGCGCTTGGAATCGAAATTGAGCATAACTCAATACGTGAAATGATAAATATAGTAACTGAAGAGCAAGTTGGAAATTTTCTAGATTTGATATAAAGGATTTGTAAAACATGGAAGTACTTGAAATTGATATACCGTTTGAATATCGCTTTAAATGTTGGTTTTGTGGGGAGGACTCACATACTTATATAGAAGTGAATCATTCTGAAATCAATGGAGGACTCAGTCTGATTTCTATACCAACTTGTGATGAATGCCAATCATACGGGTGTCACCTATCGGTTATTACTTTAGATGAACTTAGGCCACTTATTAAAGATAAAATTATTATTCGAAGTAGTAAAGAATTATCAATAGGAGCAAATTGGACAGAAAAAGAATTGACGGAATCTGATTTTACTGGCAATGCCTTTGAAGGGTTTAAGAGAAGTGGTTGGGAAATGTTTCTTATTGCTAAAGAAAGAGTTAATTTCAAAGCATGGGATTTATGTATTGACGGTATACCGATTTCTGAAGTTGTAAATGAAGAAATCTTTGAATTCGATGGGCTTACATTTTCCAACTTTAATAGTATGTTAGATTATTTAAGCAAAACATTTTTTTTAGATAAACCTTTTTTAAAACGAGTGCTGACTTTATATGGTAATGATAGAACAATTGAAGCTGTCAAATTTTGTAGATTAGTACCGCATGAAACTGAAACAGAACGTGAAATAGCATTTGAAGACCTTGTCGAGTCTTTCCGAGAAAAGGATGCCCTCGCCTTAAACAATAAGATACTTGATAAATTAGTACTATACGTAGATATTGATTCTATAGTGCCTGTTCAACTTAAAAATAATACTATACCTGCTCTATCTATCCAATGGGCAATGCAAAACGGCGTTATTAATTTTGAAACACTGGATAGATTAGAAGATAATTTTTTTGATACATTTTCATCCGAAGGCGATGAAAAAGCTTTTCAGTTATTTAATGCTTTAGAAATATATTTAGATAAACGCTTATCTTCTCTATCATGGCGAAAAAATCAAGATCCCAACTTTGCTCTTTGGGAGTATGTTGAATCTCAATGTAAATTAATTAGAACTAGAGGTAATAAGTGAGTATAGAAAAAAACTATCGAGCGATCCTTGAAGAAATTGGCGAGGATGTTAATAGAGGTGGTCTCATAGATACACCTAAGCGTGCAGCAAAGGCTATGGAGTTTTTAACTCAAGGGTATAACCAAAATATTGATGATGTCGTAAACGGCGCTTTGTTTGATTCTGATGCCGACGAAATGGTTGTGGTAAAAAATATAGAATTATATTCAATGTGTGAACATCACATGCTCCCTTTCATTGGGAAGTGTCATATTGCCTATATTCCAAGTGGTAAAGTTTTAGGATTATCAAAATTTGCTCGAATTGTTGATATGTATGCGAGACGACTGCAAATTCAAGAGAATTTGGCTAGAGAGATTGCTCAAACTATACAAGATATAACAGGATCTATTGGTGTTGGTGTAATAATTGAGGCACAACATCTATGCATGATGATGCGTGGAGTGGAAAAGCAGAACTCCTCTATGACAACATCAGTAATGCTGGGTCAAATGAGAGAGAATGCTTCTGCGAGACAAGAAATGTTATCACTGGTCAAATCCTGAACATTTCTAATATTTGTGAAATGAATTAGTAATCTCATATGACTATGTATTCAAAAGATAATTATTATATTTACGATGAACGTGGAAAGATTCAACTCGACAAAGTTGAGTCTCTTTTAAGAAAATCTTATTGGGCTAATGAAAGGGATATAGACACCATTAAGTTATCAATCAATAACAGTGTTTGCTTTTCTCTTTTTTACAAAGAGATGCAAATTGGCTTTGGCAGAGTCGTTACAGACTTTGCAACAGTCGCATATTTGTCTGATGTAATTATTGATGTTAAATATCGTAGGAAAGGCCTTGGAAAGTGGTTAGTTGGTGTAATGCTAAACGAACCAAGATGGGCAAATATTCTTCAAATTCTTGTTACAGATGATGCACATTCTTTTTATGAAAAATTTGGTTTTACTAGCAATAAACAACTAATGAGTACCAAAGTTACTAATATTTAGATGAATTATTAAGCTAATCTTAGTTAGAACTGGTTAAGTTAACTCTCTACACTTTTTCGCTCAATAAACATATTTAAAAACCATAATGTTTATATATCAGGTGCTTAATAAACATCTGACGAATTATTCTTGAAAACCTTAGCCGATAAATACATAATTAAATATGTAAGCTTTAGACCCCAGTAAAAAAACATCACACCTCTATATTCTCTACAGAAAACTTAAATTAAAAGCGGTAAGCTTTTGAATTTTAATAGGTTCATGCTATTGGAAACTTTCTAATGGTACTGAAAACACCACTTTCATTAAAAATCAGCCCATTCGCTTATGTATTAAACAATAAAATCTTGCGTTTACTCTAGGCCTGTATACAATAACAGTAATACTGTTTAAAAATACAGGCTTAACCATCAGTCGCTTAAGGAATGAAAATGCGCCCTTTAACACCTAGACAACAGCAGATATTTGATCTGATCAGAGAGAAAATCGCCGATACAGGTATGCCGCCAACACGTGCTGAAATTGCGACTAATTTTGGTTTTAAGTCAGCCAATGCCGCAGAAGAGCATTTGAAGGCACTGGCGAAAAAGGGCTATATAGAGATGTTGCCTGGTACATCGCGTGGTATTCGCCTTGCAGAAGAGTTTATGGAAGAAGATGGTTTACCGCTTGTTGGGCGTGTGGCTGCCGGCGAACCTATATTGGCGCAAGAGCATGTAGAGCAACATTATAAAATTGATGGTAGTTTATTTCATCCTGCTGCAGACTATTTATTGCGTGTTAATGGCGAAAGCATGAAAGACATTGGGATATTAGACGGTGATTTATTAGCCGTGCACCAAACAACTGATGTGCAAAGTGGCCAAGTTATTGTAGCCAGGGTTGAAGACGATGTAACCGTTAAGCGCTTTAAACGTGAAGGCAACGTGGTTTATTTGCATGCTGAAAATGAAGACTTTGAACCTATTAAAGTGGACTTACGTTCGCAGCAGTTCAATATTGAAGGGTTGGCAGTCGGTGTAATTAGAGCTGCCGATTGGATGTAATTGTTATAAAACGTTAAGTTTTTCGATAATTTTAAATCCTGCAACTTTAAATCTTACAATATAATACAGATTAAACTCGTTTGTTTTGTTGAAATCATTCGGTTTAATCTGTTTTTTTTATCTATTTTTCCCCGTCATTTTTATCTTATTTTTGTTAACGACTAAAATACACATTTCACTTTAAATTTTCGTGTGTTGTAGGTTTTTTATACAGCTTTGTTGTGGTGTTGATTATTTATTATTCAGTGTAAAAAAAGCCAGCTGAACAATAAATAAACATTCAGTATATCCTTTTAGAAATGGACCTTTCACTCAGTTTAGGGTTATTACTCTATTGTATTTATTGGTTTTTATTTTCAATGCTTTTGAAATTTTAAATTGACCCCGATCAACTTTTAAGTAATTCTAGTCTAGAAAACGTACAAATATAACAATAGGGCGTACTTGACCGTTGTCGAATAATACGTCACTTAAATAATAATAAATGTATGAGTAAAACAGCCGGGATTTATGATAAAACCGTGTTGTTTTGCCTTAAAAGGGTGAAAGGAGATGTCGAGTGAAAAGACGTAACCTAGGTTTGTTGTTGCTAGGGGGCTTGTTGTCTAGTTCAGCTTGGGCAGATATGCCCCTGAATTTGACCAAAGGCGTTACGGATGTCAGTAGAGACGTATATGATTTACATATGCTGGTGCTCTATATCTGTACTGCTATTGGTGTTGTAGTATTTGGAGCCATGTTTTGGTCTATGGTATTTCACCGTAAATCAAAGGGCTTTAAGCCAGCAACCTTCCATGAAAGCACAAAAGTTGAAATTCTCTGGACGGCAATCCCTGTCGTCATACTAATCGCTATGGCTGTTCCCGCCACGATAACGCTCATTGATATGGAAAATAACGATGATGCCGATTTAACTATTCAAGTTACCGGCTCACAGTGGAAGTGGCATTATAAGTACTTCGATCAAGATATCGAATTCTATTCCGTACTTTCTACACCGCGTGAGCAGTACGAAAATCAAGATGGTACTTCAGCCGATAAAGGCGAAAATTACCTGCTCGAGGTTGATCGCCATTTAGTGATTCCTACTAACAAAAAAGTACGCTTTGTTATTACCTCTGATGATGTTATTCACGCTTGGTGGGTGCCAGCATTTGCAGTTAAACAAGATGCTAACCCAGGTTTTATTAACGAAGCTTGGACTAAGGTTGATGAACCCGGTATTTATCGCGGTCAGTGTGCTGAGCTATGTGGTAAAGATCATGGCTTTATGCCGATTGTTGTGGAAGTTAAGTCTGAAGCAGATTACGCCATTTGGCTTGACGAACAAAAGCAACTTAAAGCTAATGCTGCCGCTGCTGAAGCTGCGTCATTAAATGCTTCTGTACCTTTAGAAGAGTTAATGCAACTGGGTGAAACCACTTACACAGCTTATTGTGCGGCTTGTCATCAAGTGAGTGGCCAAGGTTTACCACCAGCATTTCCAGCACTTAAAGGCAGTGCCATTGCAACTACAGGCCCAGTTAGTGAGCACATAGATATTGTGTTCAATGGTAAAGCGGGCACAGGTATGCAAGGTTACGGCAAGCAACTTAGCTTAAAAGAAATTGCTGCAGTGGTTACCTACGAGCGTAATGCTTGGGGTAATAATACTGGCGATGCGGTACAAGCTGCTGATGTTAAAGCTGTATCGGGCGGTGAAGATGCAAGTATCTTAGGCGCTGTTGAAGATGCCGTTGAAAATGTTACAGAACAAGTAACAGAAGTAGTTGAAGAAATTATACCTGCCGAAGATTTAGCCAAGGTTTATAGCGAAGCTGAATTAATGACCATGGGTGAAGAAGTTTACATGAATGCTTGTGCTGCTTGTCATCAAGCAAATGGAACAGGCATGGCACCGGTATTTCCTGCACTGGTAAATAGCCCAATTATTAAAGGTGACGTAAAAGTACATCTCGACATGGTATTGAATGGCAGTAAGAAAAATCCAGCGATGGCGGCATTTGCTAGCCAATTAACTAAAACGCAAATTGCTGCGGTTGTAACTTATGAGCGAAATGCTTGGGGTAACAACACCGGTGATTTAGTCCAGCCAGCAGATGTTGCTGCTAGCGCGAAGTAGGGAGGCGTTAAAATGACTACAGATGTAATTAATGATCAATCAGAACATGATCCACATGACGGTGATCACCATGATCATAAAATGACCGGCCTGAAACGCTGGTTATATACTACTAACCACAAAGACATCGGGTCGATGTACTTATGGTTCTCATTTATTATGTTTTTAACTGGCGGAGTTATGGCGCTGGTTATCCGCGCAGAGTTATTTCAGCCCGGTTTACAAATAATTGAGCCTGACTTCTTTAACCAAATGACGACTGTACACGGTCTTATCATGGTTTTCGGTGCAATAATGCCAGCCTTTACAGGATTAGCTAACTGGATGCTACCTATGATGGTAGGTGCGCCAGACATGGCATTGCCACGATTGAATAACTGGAGCTTTTGGATTCTCCCATTTGCGTTCGCTATTTTATTGTCGACTTTCTTTCTAGAAAGTGGCGCGCCAAATTTCGGTTGGACCTTCTACGCACCATTATCAACAACTTACAGCAACGGTAGTACGGCACTGTTTGTATTTGCGGTACATATTATGGGGATTTCCTCAATAATGGGCGCAATTAATATCGTTGTTACCATTATGAATATGCGTGCGCCAGGTATGACCTACATGAAAATGCCATTATTTGTTTGGACATTTTTCATCACAGCATACTTATTAATCGCGGTAATGCCGGTGCTCGCGGGCACGGTAACTATGGTGTTAACCGATACGTATTTTGGTACCAGTTTCTTTGATGCCGCCGGTGGTGGTGACCCTGTAATGTTCCAGCATATTTTCTGGTTCTTTGGTCATCCTGAAGTTTACATTATGATTTTGCCTGCGTTTGGTATTGTATCTACAACTATTCCTGCGTTTGCGCGCAAACCACTGTTTGGTTATAGCTCTATGGTTTACGCAACGGCATCGATTGCCTTCTTATCGTTTATTGTTTGGGCGCATCACATGTTTACCACAGGCATGCCACTATTTGGCGAACTGTTTTTCATGTATTGCACCATGTTAATTGCCGTACCAACGGGTGTTAAAGTCTTTAACTGGGCGGCAACTATGTGGCGTGGCTCAATTAGTTTTGAAACACCAATGCTATTCTCTATTGCCTTCGTGATTTTGTTCACTATTGGTGGCTTTTCTGGCTTGATGCTAGCGATGACTCCAGTCGATTTTCAATATCATGATACTTACTTTGTGGTCGCTCATTTCCATTATGTATTGGTTACCGGTGCGCTTTTCTCTATTTTTGCAGGCGCATATTACTGGTTACCAAAATGGACTGGCTACATGTACAACGATACCTTAAGTAAGTGGCATTTTTGGTGTTCACTAGTTTCAGTGAATTTACTGTTTTTCCCTATGCACTTTTTAGGATTAGCGGGTATGCCTCGTCGTATTCCTGATTACGCTTTGCAATTCGCTGACTTTAATAAATGGGTCAGTATTGGTGGCTTTGCTTTTGGACTTTCACAGTTAATCTTCTTGGTATTGGTTATCAAGTGTATTAGAGGTGGCGACAAAGCACCGGCGAAACCTTGGGATGGTGCAGAAGGATTGGAATGGACAGTGCCTAGCCCTGCGCCGTATCACACGTTTGAAACACCACCAAAAATTGATTAATTGGAAATAAAATGACTAACGGCGAATCGCAAAATAAGTTGTCGGAACAAACACAAGCAAAAACACATGATGCATCAGTGAAAAAAACAGTTAAAAAGCTGATGCTCATCGTTTTTGGCATGTTTGGTTTTGGTTTTGCGATGGTACCGTTATATGACGTGTTTTGTGATATCACAGGTTTAAACGGCAAAACGTCTAATGTGGCAGCAAGTTACAATGCTGTATCGGTAGATACCGAACGTACGATTACGGTGCAATTTTTGACAAGAACCGCCAAGGGTATTCCTTGGCGGTTTGAGCCAATGATTAACGAAGTAAAAGTACACCCAGGTGAGCGTAAGGTCGTAAAGTTTTACGCGAAGAATGAATCGGTTAGTAATATTGTTGGCCAAGCCGTGCCGTCAGTATCACCGGGTCGGGCTGCGGTTTATTTTCAAAAGATTGAATGCTTTTGTTTTAATAATCAGCCGCTAAAAGCCAGTGAAGATGTTGAAATGGGTTTGCAATTTTATGTTGATGTAGACTTGCCAGACGATGTTTCAACCATCACGTTATCTTACACCTTATACGATATTACAAGCTCAGTTGATTCTTAAGTGCTTGGCACTTAATTGAGGGGAACAACAATGACAACCAAAGAATACGAAAGTTATTACGTACCAGCGCAAAGTAAATGGCCAATAATTGGGGCGATAGCGCTGTTTTTAATTGCCGTGGGTGCTGGCAATTATGTTTCAAATTTAAATAATCCTGAAGCTAGCGGTGGCGGTTGGGTTTTACTGGCCGGTATTGCTTTGATTATATATATGGTTTTTGGCTGGTTTAACAATGTTATTACCGAGTCAATGGCTGGAAAGTATAGTCATCAAATGGACAACTCTTTCCGCCAAGGTATGAGCTGGTTTATTTTTTCAGAAGTGATGTTTTTTGCGGCATTTTTTGGTGCCTTACTTTACGCCCGTACTTTTTCAGTACCGTGGCTTGATGGTGCAGGAAACAATGCAGCAACGGCAGCCATTTTATGGCCAGACTTTACGGCAACTTGGCCGTTAATTAAAACGCCTGATGGTACTGAAACCACTGCTATGGGTTGGTATGGCTTACCATTAATTAATACTATTTTGTTGTTAACTTCTTCAATTACAGCACATTTTGCTCATGTTTCACTCGAGCAAGAAAAACGTGGATTATTGAAGTTTTGGTTAGGACTCACCGTGGTATTAGGTGTCGTATTTTTGTTTTGCCAAGGCTTAGAGTATGCACATGGTTATGCTGATGAAATGAAGCTGTACTTAGATAGTGGCATTTACGGTAATACCTTTTACTTGTTGACCGGCTTTCATGGTATGCATGTAACCTTAGGGACTATTATGCTATTGGTTATGCTGATCCGCGTATTTAAAGGACATTTTACCCCGAAAAACCACTTTGCGTTCCAAGCCGCAAGTTGGTATTGGCATTTTGTTGATGTAGTTTGGGTAATTTTATTTGTTTTTGTTTATATCATTTAACGTTATGAATAACGGCAATGTTATGCAGCCCGTGTAAGTGTTTGAAGGTACGGTAAAGTAATCCGTACCTTCAACTATTTAGAAAGGGCGAGGGTTTGGGGTGATAACCCCAGTGTATATGCCAAGTACTAGCAGTAAAATTATCACAACCGATGTTATTACCCTGCGACCAATAAACTTAGACATAGGTGGCTTGTCAGGATCATTTTTATTCATAATGAACAATGCCCTAAATAAGTTGTAAATCATAAAGGCTAGTAAGCCAACAACAATAATTTTAATTAACACAGCATTCTCTCTTTTATAGTCTGTTTTTAGTTAGTGAACATGCGGTAGTCTATGAATCTGGTATCAATTCAGCACAAGTTAAAGCAACTTAATTGGCTAATGGTTATATTTACCATGCTAGTATTTTCATCATTAATCAAGCTCGGATTTTGGCAAATTGAACGGGCACTTGAAAAAGAGCAACGCCAAGAACGTATACAAGCATTAAGTCAGCGTGATGCTCTCTCATTAGCCCAAGTAAAAGCACTTGAAGGCTTACAAGATGGCATTAACGATTTACCGATTAAGCTTACAGGTACTTTTGATGCTGAGAAAGTTTTCTTACTTGATAATCAACCCGACAAAGGGCGATTAGGTTATCGGGTGTATCAAATTATTGTAAGTAATGGCGATACCATATTAGTGAATTTAGGCTGGGTGCAAGGGTCTATAGACAGAAATGTTTTGCCTGAAATAACACCGGTAACCGGACAGCACACAATCTCAGGCCATATAAGAGAAATTGAAGTGGGCATTCAATTACAAGCGCAAAACTTAACTGATGCAACATGGCCTTTGCGAGTACAACAAATTGAATTAGATAAATTTTCGGCATTAATCAACAAGAAACTATTGCCCTTTGTTGTTTACTTAGATACAAAAGAAACACTGGGTTATAAAAAAAATTGGCAGCCCATCGTAATGCCACCTGAAAAGCATCGAGGATACGCTTTTCAATGGTTTAGTTTGGCATTGGCTTGGATCAGTTTAATGATTTGGGCAGCGATAAAAATGACTAAGCATAAATAACTAAACGAATCATAAATATACATTAGCAAGTAGAGTAGAAAATACCGACATTAAATAATAAGAAAAAAAGGCTGAGTTGTATGAGTTCTTCAGAGTTAAATAAATCGCGCCGCAGTATGCTAATTCTCTTAGCGGTATTTATTATCCCCGTTGTGCTAGCTAAATTAGCATTAAATCAACAATGGTTTAATTATGGTGTAACTAACCAAGGGCAGTTAATTGCTAATGAATTAACGTTGGCAAAACTGGGATTGAATGTCGACGACTTTGAGCATCAATGGTTAATGTTGTACACCTTACCTGCGCAGTGCGATGTACAGTGCGAAAAAGTATTAGTTAGCGTTAACAATACTTATATTGCACTTGGTAAAGAAATGCCACGCGTAAAACCCGTTGCTTTAACTCAAGCGGGCTTAACGACGTCGCAAGCAGAAAAAATTAATAGTAAAAAATGGCATATTCAAGCTATGCCAGCATTAGCAAAAATAGAAATAAAGCAATCTCAAGTACTTATTGTTGACCCTTTAGGTAACGTTATTTTAAGCCATATACCGCCAAAAAGTGATAAACAATTACCGCAGTTTGGTAAGTCGATATTAGCTGACTTTAAGAAGTTATTGAAATATTCGAGGATTGGCTAATATGAGAACGCAAAGCTCGTCTGACATTAAAAAGCTGGTTTTTGTTAGTATTCTATTAGCTATAGTAGTGGTTAGTTTGGGTGCTTATACTCGTCTAACACATGCAGGGCTAGGCTGTCCTGATTGGCCTGGCTGTTACGGTTTTATTGACGTGCCAAAAACCAGTGAACAAATTACTCTTGCTGAACAAGCATTTCCCGATCGCCCAGTAGAGCAGCAAAAAGCTTGGAATGAAATGATCCATCGTTACTTTGCTGGCGCTTTAGGCTTATTAATTTTATTGATTGCACTATTATCGATAAAACGACGTGCTCAAGGCGGCCCAGTGCGTTTACCTATTTTGATATTATTGGTGGTGATTTTTCAAGCCGCGCTAGGGATGTGGACCGTGACTATGATGCTTATGCCTGTGGTGGTAATGGGGCATTTACTCGGTGGGTTTACCACCTTATGTTTACTATTTTTATTGTATTTGCGCTTGAGTGCTCATCGAGTACCCGGTGGTGATTTCGCTTTGAAAAAATATGCTAAGTTTAGCGTTATTGGCATTTTTATTTTAGCTGGGCAAATTAGTTTAGGTGGTTGGACATCGTCAAATTATGCGGCGTTAACATGTACTGAGCTGCCTATTTGTCAAGATGGCTGGATTCAACAGCTAAATTTTGAGCATGCACTAGACCTTATTCCGCCAGAAAAAGACAGTTACGAATTTGGTCACTTAGATCATGCATCGCGTTTAACCATTCATGTTATGCATCGTATTGGTGCTATAGTAACTACGCTTTATTTAATGTGGCTTGCTATCAGTATATATCGTAACGCTCAGTCGCCATTTTTTAGAAATGCAGCATTGAGTTTAGGTTTTATACTTAGCGTACAAGTAGGTTTAGGCATAAGTAATGTTTGGTTTTCTTTACCGCTGAGCGTTGCAGTTAGTCACAATGTGGTAGCGGCAATGTTAATGATGTCATTAATTAGTATGACATACAGTTTAAAACGGAAAATTTAGGGGCATAGTATGAGTCAAAGTAATACGGTAGAAGCGAGTCATAGCGCACCTAGTACGCCAGTTTGGCGAGATTATTATGAAATAACCAAACCCCGCGTAGTGGCATTGTTGGTATTAACGGCATTAGTAGGTATGTGTTTATCCGTACCGGGCGTTATTCCTTGGCAAGTGTTAGTACCATCGATGATCGGTATTGGCTTTTTATCGTCAGCTGCTGCTGCCATAAATCACATTGTAGATGAACGAATAGATAAAGTGATGGGGCGCACCTATAATCGCCCATTGCCTAATGGCCGACTTACAGCTCGCAGCGCTACTATTTTTGCTATTAGTTTAGCTGTTGTAGGCTTTGTTGTGTTATACAGCTTAGTAAATCCACTAACAGCTTGGTTAACTTTTTCCGGTTTAGTGGGCTATAGCTTTATATATACAATGTATTTAAAGCGCGCTACACCACAAAATATTACTATTGGCGGTTTAGCTGGCGCAATTCCTCCTTTATTAGGTTGGACAGCCATGACCAATGAAGTGCATCCTAATGCCTTATTGTTAGTGCTATTAATCTTCACTTGGACACCACCACATTTTTGGGCTTTAGCCATTCATCGTAAAGACGAATACGCTAAAGTTAACATTCCGATGTTGCCAGTAACTCACGGGGTAAATTTCACCAAAACTCAAATTTTACTGTATACCGTACTATTGTTTGTTGTTGGTTTATTGCCTTATCTAGTTGGCATGAGTAATTGGTTATATTTAATTGGCGCTGTAGTTTTAAACTTGGTGTTTTTTGCTTATGCTTGGAAGTTAAAGTTTAATGCCGATGAGGAAACTGCCATGGACACCTTTAAATTTTCGATTGTACATTTAATGGCGTTATTTATTATTTTGTTACTTGATCACTATTTATTACCGGTGACGGGCTAATGAATAAAATTGTTACGGTAATAGTTGCACTAGGTGCGCTTGCAGCAGGCTTAGTATTATTTAGTCAACTAAATCAAAAATCACCAGTTGAATTTGCTTTACATTATCAACAAGCTAGAGATGTAAAAGCATTTGAATTAACTGATCACCTAGGCGAAAAGTTTAACAATGAATCGCTCAAAGGTAAGTGGAATTGGGTATTTTTTGGTTATACATCGTGTCCTGATGTTTGCCCAACAACGCTACAAGAATTGAACTTTATTTACGATGATTTGCAAGCGGTAACAGATAACAACCAAGTACTGTTAGTTTCTGTTGATCCCATGCGCGATACACAAGAAAAACTAGCCAGTTATATTGGTTATTTTAATCCTGAATTTAAGGCCTTGTATGGCGATCATGGCATGTTATTTCCATTTGCCCGAAACTTAGGCTTAATGTATGCGATAACCGAACCCGAAGTTGATTTACCAGCAAATAGCGATGCCATAGAAAATCACGGAGCAACAGTATCGAATTACTTGGTTGATCATAGCGCTTCGTTAGTGTTAATTAATCCTAATGGCAAAGTTGAAGCGATATTTAAACCTAAACAAGCCTTAGGTGCAGTGCCTGTGATTGAAGGTGATAAGCTGGTGAGTGATTTTGCAAAAATAGTTGCTTTGTACTGAGTTTAGCTTCAACGCAGAAAAGTAAAATTGAGCTCAGCCCTTATCATTGTTTTCAGTGAAAATGGCTGAGCTTATGTTTATTTTGATAGATAAAGTACGGGATAACTTGTTACATAGCCAGTAATCAAGCTAAGTTATCTAGCCAAGTTATCTCGCCGTTGTTATAACGGATACCATTCACGATTTTCCTTAAGAATAAACCAAGGTTTTGAAAACCAATAATAACGTCCTGGCTCACTTATACTCGGTGCAGTACAGTTGCAACGTACACGGCCTGGCTTTAGAGGCGCGCTAAAATTAATAACAAAGGTTTTATCATCTTGCCATTCGATTTTTTGTCTACCTAGCCCTGAAATATAGCAATGCAGTTGGTCTGGCGAGAAATCCTCTTCCTCAACAGTCATGGTAATTGAAGTTGCTTGACCTTGTTCAAAAATGGTTTTCAAGTTGTCGCCCTTTAATTGAATATTAAAAGGCAATGATTCTAACTTGTCACGTAGGCTTGAAAGTTGGTCATACGGTTGTGATGCAGGGAAACGTGGAATACTGGTTAGGTCAGTATGTACACCAACAGCGCCTGATTGTTGAGAAAAAGCGACAAAATTATTATCACGTACCCATTGCTGAACTTCAGGACTAAATTCACCATAAGGGTAAGCAAAATAACGCCAACTTTGGCCGGTTTCAGCTTTAATAATTTCTTCAGCGCGTAATAAGCTTTCTGTATTTTTTGCTAACCAAGCTTGGCTGGTTACGCCGTCTGGTATACGCGCTAGTGAATCATGCTCCATGCCATGATTGGCAATAATTACCCCGTCATCAGCCATTGCTTTTAGTTGTTGCCATGACAGAAAGTGTGAAGTGTTTTGTCCAACAATGCCGGGATTTATAAATATGGTAAAAGGAAAGTTATGTTTATCTAGTATAGGTTTACCATTGGTTAAAATATCTATGTAGGCATCATCGAATGTGATCACCACCGTTTTGTCAGGTAAGGTCTTTTGCTGTTGTATAGCGTCCATTACCGTCGATAGAGCAACAACTTTAAAGTTATTGTCTTGCAAATATTGCATATGCTTTGAAAATTGCTCGGGCGAAATACTCGTACTTGCTGGCGTGTCTTCACTTACATGATGATATTGCAATATAACAGTAGCAAAACTAGAGAAGTGTAAGCACAAGCACAATGCTGCCAAGAGACGGTATTTCATGGTAATCTTCCTGCAAAATAAGAGACATTAAAAGCACAGGTAAAATAGCTTTTTTTTCGCTATAGATACAGCCCAATTCATAACAAAGGTCAGTTTTTTTGAAATTCAATGATATAGAACAGCATAAACAACTGTTCGTACTTGCGTTACCGATGATTTTATCAAATATTACCGCACCATTATTGGGGTTGGTAGACACCGCGGTTATCGGGCATTTATCTCATTCTTATTATTTGGGTGGCAGTACAGTAGGTGCGATGATTATTACAGTTATTACATGGCTGTGTGGTTTTTTGCGTATGTCGACTACCGGACTATCAGCACAAGCATTTGGTGAAAAAAATGACCAAAGAAACTGTTTGATTTTACTCCGTGGCATTATTGTCGCTTTTAGTATTGGCTTAACCGTTATTTTACTGCAAGGTGTTTACCTTGATGTAGCGCTAGCACTTGCCGGTGGCTCCGAACAAGTGCAATTTTATGCGAAAGAATACAGTGCTATACGCATTTGGGGCTTACCTGCGGCTTTAGCAAATTTAGTCATTATGGGTTGGCTACTTGGTAACCATCAAGCAAAAGCCGTAATGTGGCTCATTATTGCCACAAACTTAATAAATTTAGGCTTAGATTTATTGTTTGTTATGGGCTTTGGCTGGCAAGTTAAAGGTGTGGCATTTGCGACACTTATTTCAGAATACAGTGGTTTGCTTATTGGTTTAGCCTTTGTATTTAAAAACTTTCAGCAAAAGTTTATTGGCTTGTTTAGCAGTTTTCAGCACTTATTAAGCGAGGTAGCTGAGCGCTCAGCTTTACTTAGCTACTTTAAGCTTAATCGAGATATTTTAATTCGAACTTTATGCTTAGAAGTTTGCTTTGTTTTTATGACCTTCCAAGGAGCAAGGTTAGGTGATGACGTTATAGCTGCTAATGCCATTTTAATGAATTTTTTATTGTTAATATCGTTTGGGCTAGATGGAATTGCTAATGCCGCCGAAGTCATGGTTGGAAAAGCAAAAGGTGAGAACAACCAAAAAAGCATGTTTGTCAGCGTAAATATTGCCTTGTTCTGGACTGGAATTTTTGCCCTTTGCTACAGCGTGTTATTTTATCTTGCTGGCCGATATTTCATTTTAGCTATTAGTGATATAACTGCCGTAGTTGACTATGCTCAGCAACATTTATTCTGGATAGTAGCGCTGCCATTATTGGCGTGTTGGTGTTATTTATACGACGGTGTTTATGTAGGTTTAATGCAAGCACATATTATGAGAAACAGTATGCTTATTGCTACCTTTGGCTGCTTTTTCCCCGTATGGTGGTTATTACAAGATTACGGAAACCATGGGCTGTGGGCGGCATTTTGTGTGTTTATGTTAGCGCGTGGCGTAACTTTGGCTTGGCATTATCAACGTAATAAAAATGCATTTTAACGACTTTAGGGGTTAAGGGTTTTAACGCTTTATTATACTACTTGTACTTTATGGCTTGGTGCGATTAAAAATATGATACAACCGATTAGCAAATAACCCGACATAACCATAAATAGCCAATAAACACCCACAAGCTAAAATAATAAGACCTATTATTTGCCAAATATGGCTGTAATAAAGGCCTAGAAATATAAAACAAGCGCCAATAATAAAAAGGCCAAGTCCTCTGAGAAAACGCTGCATTGAACGTTGAGGATCTTGGCCAAGTTTTTCTAATAATGACATTTGTAACGAGTGCTAATTGTGTTTAGTAATAAGAATGCTCACCACGTTCGTGTTCAGTCATATCTTTAACACCTTTAATCTCATCACCCATCATGTCGATTAACTGTTTTTCTATGCCGTCTTTAACCGTAACATCAATTTGAGCACAACCATTACAGCCACCGCCAAATTGTAATACCGCATAACCGTCATCGGTAATTTCCATTAAAGTACATTCACCGCCATGGCCAGCCAATTGTGGATTTACTTCAGACTTTAAGAAATAATCAACACGTTCAAATAAAGGCGCGTCATCACCTACTTTACGTAGTTTAGCATTTGGCGCTTTTAGGGTTAATTGAGAACCCATTTGGTCGGTGGTGAAATCAATTTCAGCTTCTTCTAAAAATGATTTGCTATCGGCATCAATGTAAGCAGAAAAATGTTCAAATTTTAGTTCAATATCGTCAGCTTCAACAGCGTCAGCTGGACAGTACGATACACCACATTCTGCGCTTGCTGTGCCCGGGTTTACAACAAAAACGCGGATACTTGTACCTTCTGCTTGACCAGAAAGTAGTTTTACAAAATGTTCTTGTGCAGTTTCTGAAATGTTAATCATCATACTAGTTTACTCTCACTACTGGGTGGAACTTTTTACAGGCATTGAATTTTCAATACCCGACTATTTTACTCAAGTATCTTCATTTTACTCTGCTCTGTCGTTTGGCGCTAGTCCTAGATGGCATAATTTATACAGCTAAAATTTTAAAAATTATCTAACCAAAAGATAAACCCTTAATTCTGAGAAGAAAACTAGTTCAAACGCCATAATTTTGTTATTTTATCAGGTAACTAATTAAGGAATGCTCGTATGTCGTTATCGCTGTGTCGAATTGTAATTTTTTGTTTATTTAGTCTCTCGTTTACTGTTTTAAGTGCCAGCGTAAGTACGTATTTACCCAAAGGTAGTGATTATCAGCAAACAATACCTACGCCAGAGTCTGTATTAGGCTTTGGTATCGGTGAACGTCATCCTCGCCATGATCAAATCTTAAGTTATTTACATCAAGTAGCGGCAACTGCTGATCGCGTTAATATTGCTGAAATGGGCCGAACCACGCAATTTCGTTCACAAGTATTACTCACTATTTCTAGTCCAGAAAACCTTAGCAATATAGATGATATTCTAGCAAGACGCTCAGACATAGCGGCCTCATCTAAAGATCCTATTGTTGTTTGGCTTGGATACAGTGTACATGGCGATGAAATAAGTGGCACTAATGCTGCCATGGTAGTGGCATATCATTTAGCCGCTTCACAAGATAAAGCTGTGGCTGATATGCTCGACGATACGATTATCGTGATAGAGCCCAGTTTAAACCCCGATGGTATGGACAGATTTGTAAATTGGGTAACAACCCATCGCGGTATCTCGGAAAATTCGGATCCAAATCATATTGAGCATCATCAATCTTGGCGCACTGGTCGTACTAATCATTTTGGCTTTGATTTAAACCGTGATTGGTTGTTGTTATCTCAAAAAGAGAGTCAAAATCGTTTACCCTATTTTCACCAATACCAACCCAATGTCTTGGGCGACTTTCATGAAATGGGCGCAAACGGTAGTTATTTCTTTCAGCCCGGTATTCCAACGCGAACTCATCCATTAACACCAGCCAAAAATACTGAATTAACGCAGTTGTTAGCGACTTATCATGCTAAAGCACTTGATACGCAAGATCGTTTATATTACAGCGAAGAAAGCTTTGACGACTTTTATTACGGCAAGGGCTCTACTTATCCTGACATTAATGGCGGTATTGGCGTTTTGTTTGAACAGGCAAGTAGTCGAGGCCTACAGCAAGATACAGTGAATGGTTTATTAACCTTTGAGTACGGCATTCAAAATCAAGTATTAACGTCGTTATCAACCATTGAAGGGGCATGGAAAAACCAAGCGAAATTCAAAGATTATCGTCGAGACTTTTTTAAACAAGCCCAAAAGCAAGCCAGTGATGAAAACTTTAACGGTTATATTTTTACTGAAACACAAGACAATTACCGCTTAAAAACTTTTCTAAGCAAGTTGCAGCAACATCAAATTAAAGTTTATCCGCTCAAGCAAGATTACAAACGCCATGAACTCACCTATATCGCTGAACAAAGCTACTATGTTCCATTAGCACAGCCTCAGTATCGTGTAATTAAAGCCTTATTTAATCAAGATAAAAACTTTAAAGATAATACCTTTTATGATGTCTCTGGTTGGACATTACCGCTAGCGATGAATATAAAGTTTGATCAAGTTAGCAGCACTTGGGGCTTAAAAACTCAAGATAAGCCTTGGCGAGAAATGGTGGTAGAAACAGCCGAATTTGATAACTCTGCTTACGCTTATGTATTTGAGTGGCATGAATTCTTAGCCCCAAAACTGTTACACAAAATTGCTCAAGCTAACATCAAAGCAAAGGTGGCTACTAAAGACTTCTCCGCGGCAGTTAACGGCGAAGTTAAAACGTTCAGCCCTGGTACTATTATTGTACCTGCAGGGATTCAAAATGTTGAAAATTGGCGCAAAATTTTAGCTGACTTTGCTACACAAAGCCAAATACCACTGAACGCTTTAGTTACAGGATTAACCACCAAAGGCATTGATATTGGTAGCAGCTCGTTTCGTCCAATATCAGCACCGAAAGTATTGTTAGTTGGCGGTAAAGGTGTATCTCAATATGAAGCGGCTGAAATGCTTTATTATCTCGACAATTTACTAGAAATACCGGTAACTGTAGTTGAAATGCAAAGGTTAGCGGCCATTGATTTAGCCAGTTATAGCCACATTATTATGGTTGACGGTAAGTACAAAGCATTAAGCACTCAGTTCGTAGGTAAGTTTGCCTCATGGATGGCAAATGGTGGCGTTATTTTTAGCCAGAAAAGTGCAGCTAAATGGCTGTCGTCGAATGAGATCTTAAAAATGGATTTTGTTAGCAAAAACCATATTGACCAATTGTTTGACACTGAAAAGCTCACTTATGGTGATAAAGAAAAACTGTCGGCTAGAAAACGCATTGCCGGCGCAATTTTTCAAGCCGAACTTGATATTAGTCATCCACTTGCCTTCGGTTATGAACAAAGTGATTTACCAGTATTTCGTAACAGTACAATCATTATGCAGCAAACAAACGAGCCTTTTATTACCGTTGCAAAATACAGTAAAAGCCCTTTATTAAGTGGCTATTCGGATAAAAATTTAGTTAATCGTTTAGCAAATAACCCAACACTTGTTGCTCATAATGTCGGTAAAGGACGCGTTATTGCGAGTACAGATAATTTAGTTTTTAGAGGTTACTTTTTAGGTAGTATGAAAATAGTGGCAAACAGTCTATTTTTTGCGAAAGCATTTAGTGCAACCTTAGCAGAGTAAGCAGAACGAGATATTAGCCAACAGGAATGGCGATACAAATACTGAGGAGTGTAATATGTTGCACTCCTTTTTTTTTCAATATTTTACAGATTTCATTCGCTGTGGTGCCTGTCGTTACTACGTCATCTATTAAAATAATATTTTTTGGTAAATCGTTAATGTGCTCAAGATTGACACTAAAAGCATTTTTTAAATTCTTACGGCGTTCAAATCCCGACTTTCCTACCTGATTTTCAGTACATTTTTCTCTCGTTACTACACTAGCCTGATAAGGGTATTCAAATTTTTTAGCGAATTTTTGAGCAATTAAATGTGCTTGATTAAAGCCGCGAGTTTGCCATTTTTTAATGTGCAACGGCACCGATATGACTAAGGTATTAGTAGGAGTTAAATCGACATTTTCAACCACTAATAAATTATGCCAATGATTAATAAGTAATTGACTTAACAGCTCAGAAAGTTCTGTTTTATATTGATATTTTAACTGACTAATCCAAGTGTCGAACGGCCACACATAAGGCGCGATAGCGACAAGATGGTCAAAATTATTTTTTGGAATAAGTTTTGTTACCGCAGGCCAAGTAAGCAGATCATAAGGCAAATATTGATAATTAAAATAAGGTAAATCTGCTTGGCAAAACTGGCAAAGTAAAGGGTGAGTTTGGCAATCATTACCACATAAAAGGCAGCAGCTTATCTTCAGTCTAAAGCTTGAAAACTGTTGGTGTAGTGTTAAAGCTAAATATTTTAGTATTGTCCTGTTTAAAGTATTGCCAAATTCCATTTTTAGCATCCATTGGTTAAACTATGCGCCAACCCGTTGTGGAGATTATAAGGCGTGATAAATAGCATGGCACAAAGATTAAAAATTGCGAGTAAAGGGCATGGCATTCCATTAGTGTTTATTCATGGTTGGGGACTTAACTCTGCGGTTTGGCAGCCTTGCCTGGCGAATTTACAAGCAGACTTTGAAGTTATTACGGTTGATCTTCCCGGTTTTGCCAGCAATAGCGCAATGCAACTTGAGCAATATTCTTTAGTTGAAATAGCGAAAGAAATTATCTTGGCTGTGGGAAAACCCGCCATTTATGTCGGTTGGTCTTTAGGCGGATTAGTGGCTAGCCAAATAGCGATAAGTCATTCATCACAATTATTAGGACTGGTAACCGTTGCCAGCTCACCGCAATTTGTTGAACGCGATAATTGGCCGGGGATTAAAGCAAGTGTGTTGGCTTTATTTCATCAACAACTGGCGCAAGATACCACAAAAACCATCAGTAACTTTTTAAAAATTCAAGCCATGGGCAGCCCGCATATTCGCCAAGATATTAAAACTATTCGTGAATTAGTGATGCAGCACGAACAACCCACTCAGCAAGTGTTAGATAACTCATTAAGTTTATTAGAAACCTCAGATATATCTGAGCAGTTACCTGGTATTCATCAACCATTTTTACGATTGTATGGCAAGCTTGATGGCTTAGTGCCTAAGCAAGTTATTAAGCTAGTCGATGAAATTGTGCCAAGCAGCCAGTGTTATGTATTTGAGCAAGCTTCTCATGCACCCTTCATATCTCACCAGCGTGAGTTTTTAACGATATTAAAAAGCTGGGTTCTTAAAAGTTTTCCTTAAAAAATACTCAGTTTACTTTTTGGCTGTTTTGGTTAATAATTAAACAGGTAACTAAAGGTAATAATTTAGGAGTTTTCATGGAAATTCAATCTGCTTTTAATGCCGGCGTGCAAGGCTTTCAAAAAGCTAATGAAAGTGCTTATAAGGCTGCCGAAGAAATAGCCACCAATGTTGGTATTACACCTGAAACTTATGGCATAGGTGGGCAAAGTAGCAACCAAGTTGCAGGGGCTACACCCGAAAGTTTAAACACCACAACGAATCTTACACAATCTGTGGTTGATTTACACGTGGCAGAATTTCAAGCTAAAGCATCTGCTAACGTAATTGAATCAGCAGATGAAAACCTTGGCACATTGTTAGACGTGCGCGTTTAATTACTATGAATATCACGCCGCAAAGCAATCAACTTCCATTACCAACTGCTGTTAATTTGCAGACCGATAGCTTGCGCCGTGATAACCAACAAAGAGAAATAATTACCCGGCCAGAACCTTCTAGCCAATCAGCCGCTGAAAAAGGCGTTGCTTCAGATAAAGAGCGAGGTCGTACACCTGCTCAAAATAATCAACAAGTAGACTTCGCGAGTTTACGTAAACAAGCAGAGCTTGCTAACGATGTTATTGGCAATGGCTCAGGCCGTAATGCAGGTAACAATGAAAATTCAGAGCAAGGATCAGATCAAGAAAATAAAGATAGTTCTGCCGATTCAAAACAAGGTCAAAACGCTGCAACTGATTCGCAAAAATCTGATGCTGAAGTCTTAGCAGAAAAAGAGATTATTCGCGATTTAGAACTTCGTGATAAAGAAGTACGAACCCATGAAAGAGCCCATGCATCTGTGGGTGGTGCACATACTGGCGCACCAACTTACACGTATGAAACTGGGCCTGATGGCAAAAAATATGCTGTTGAAGGAGAAGTCTCTGTAGACTTAACTCCCGTTGCTGGTGACCCGAAAGAAACCATTGCTAAAATGAAGCAAGTACAGGCTGCTGCTTTAGCACCTGTAGATCCATCTTCGCAAGATATTAGGGTTGCGGCATCTGCGGCAAGTATTATTATAGAAGCACAGTCAGAGTTAATTAAAGCCAATGCAAACGCTGACAATGAAAAAGATGAACGTAGAAGCGGCGATTTATATCGCAACCAAGATTTACTGCAAAGTGATGAGAGCTTTGCAAATAATGAAAGTAGTAAAGCGTTCGATCTACAAATCGAGCAAACTTTATCAGCACAAGAAATTATTGCGCCAAGTCGGTCTTTAGCGGTAGATCAAAGGGCGAACCGAATTGAACAATTTTATGCAAATATTAATCAAGCATACGAAAAACCAACAAGTCATCAGTTTGAGTTAACCGCTTAACGCAAATAAAAACTTTAAAAATTGCCTTTAAATATCAGTTTCAATAAATAAAAAGCCTGCAAATGCAGGCTTTTTTGTTTTATATGTTTTTCTTGGCTATTAAAGTTATTTAAATACCAAAATTCTCACGATATTTTCTGATACTTACCAAACTATCAACCATGTCAGGTTGCTCTTCTAAGTAGCTGATCACGTCTGCTAGTGTCACGATAGAAATTACTTTGGTATTAAAGTCACGTTCTACTTCTTGAATAGCAGAAAGCTCAGCTTGACCTTTTTCTTGTCGGTCTAAAGCAATTAATACACCTGATAACTCAGCGCCGTGTGCTTGAATAATTTCCATAGACTCACGAATGGCCGTTCCTGCAGTGATTACATCATCAACCAACATTACTTTACCTTCGAGGGCCGAGCCGACTAAACTACCGCCTTCACCGTGTTTTTTTGCTTCTTTACGGTTGAAACAATAAGGCATGTCGATATCGTAACTATCGGCAAGTGCTACTGCTGTGGTTGTGGCAATCGGAATACCTTTATATGCTGGGCCAAACAATAAATTATATTCTATTTTTGAATCTTGTAATGCCGCAGCGTAAAAACGCCCTAAACGGGCTAAGTCACGACCTGTATTAAATAAACCAGCATTAAAGAAGTACGGGCTTGTTCTACCCGACTTTAATGTAAACTCGCCAAAACGTAATACTTGTTTAGCTAAAGCAAATTCAATAAATTCGCGTTGATAATCTTTCATTTTCAGCTCCTAAATTGTTTAGTTTAAAGCGGTTTTTTGTATGTCGAATAACTCGTTAATACTGTTTTTAGCTAATGCTAACATTGCTTGCATTTCGTCGAAGCTAAAAGGCTCTTCTTCTGCTGTACCTTGCACTTCAATTAACTTACCTGTTTCAGTCATTACCACATTCATGTCGGTATCGGCTGAAGAGTCTTCAACGTAATCTAAGTCAGAAACCGCTTCACCTTGGTAGATGCCAACAGAAACAGCAGCAATCATGTGTTTAAGTGGGTTACTATTAATAATACCTTTTGCGCGCATATGGTTTAAAGCATCAACTAAAGCAACACAAGCGCCAGTAATTGAAGCGGTGCGAGTACCACCGTCAGCCTGAATTACATCGCAATCAACAGTAATGGTGTTTTCACCTAAAGCGACTAAATCAACTGCTGCGCGCAAAGAGCGAGCAATTAAACGAGATATTTCTAATGTTCTACCACTTTGCTTGCCATTGGCCGCTTCACGACGCATACGCGTGTGAGTAGAGCGAGGTAACATGCCATATTCAGCTGTGATCCAGCCTTTACCTTGGCCTTTAAGAAAACGTGGAACACCCGTTTCAACCGTTGCGGTACAAATAACTTTGGTGTCACCAAACTCAATAAGTACTGAGCCTTCTGCATGAGCTGTAAATTGACGAGTAATAGTTACAGGACGAATTTGCCCTAAAGTTCTGCCGCTTGGACGCATGTTACATTTCCTATCGTAGTATAATTGCTGCGCATTATAATCGTTCGACTGGCAATTTGACATAATGACCTAACAAGTATTTTGAAATATAGTTAATTAAACTAAGGTCATACTATTAAGCGTTTGTTGTTATTACCCTTAAATGTTATCGAAATTGAGAGTGTGTATGAAATTTCAGTTGTTTATTATCTTATTTTTAACCAGTGTATTTATGGCTAAATTAGCCAATGCGCAACAACCAGCGAGCCAAGTTACTAGCTTGTCAAATAACTTACCTTTGTACAGCAAAGTTTATGACGACAAGCGCGATCCCTTTAAAGACGCGCAAGCAGCTATAATGTTAGCTCAGCAAACCCAACGAAATGTATTAATTGAAATTGGCGGTAATTGGTGTACATGGTGTCATAAAATGGATGCGTTTTTAGAAAAAAATCCTAATATTTATCAAGCCTTACATAACAACTACGTATTGTTGAAAATTAACGTCAGTGACACTAATGAAAACGAAGCCTTCATGAAATCATTGCCGCCAGTGCAAGGTTACCCTCATATGTATGTATCAACTAATACAGGCCAAATGTTACTGTCAAAAGATACTGCCGAGCTACTTGATGACCTAGAATATTCTGCTGAATATTGGTTGAGTTTTCTAGATAAGTGGCAGGTTAAAAATAATAAGGACAACGTACATGAAACCAATACAAACGGCTAAAGTTCAGGTGAGAAAGAAACTAACGAGTAAAGCGCTTTCGCAAATCACCTCATTTTTTGACGAAAGCTTTAGCACGCCAATATGGTTACAAAAAAAAGTGTCACGCCGTAGTGCTTTAAAATCTGCTGCGGGTGCTACTATGATTGCCGCCACGCCATTAAGTGCTTGGTCAGCAATGGCTAATGAGCAACTAACGAAAGTATTGCAAACCGATCCTTGGTTAACGCTCAACGCCGTACTTGCACACTTGTTGCCTGAGTCGCCAACCGGTCCAAGCGCCAAAGAAATTCAAGCAACGCAGTATTTATACAATGTTGTTTATCAACAACCCACCGATAACGCCGAAATTGAATTTATTTACAAAGGTGTAGGTTGGTTAAACGGTTTTAGTCAAAGCCAATTGAAAAAAAACTTTGTTATGCTGACACTGCAAGAAAAAGAAACAATATTGCGAGCAATAAGTAAGTCGCGTGCAGGAGAGAATTGGTTAAGCAACTTAGTGGGCTATATTTTCGAAGCCATGCTGTCACCGCCAAGTTACGGCGGCAATCCTGATGGTATAGGCTGGCAATGGTTAGAACACCAAGCCGGTTTCCCTTTACCGCCTATGGGTAAACGATATTACGAATTGCCGGGGCAGCAAGCTATTTTCAGCAGCAATACTAAGTCGACAAGTAAAACCGCACCTGTAAATAAAGCCACTACAGTGGTAAGTCATCAACATTATATTCGTTCGCAAATAGGAACTAAAAAAGCATGAAATATGATATTTGTATCGTAGGCAGTGGTGCAGGCGCATCACCCGTGGCTTATACCTTAGCAAATGCAGGCGCCAAGGTTTTAGTACTAGAAAAAGGCGCTTGGTTAACCGAAAAAGAATTTTACAAAGACGAATTAGCCATTAGCTTACGCGATGTATACAACCCTAAGCTTGAAGACGAACAGCACGTTATTGAAGAAGAATACGAAAACGAAGCTGGCGAAAGCTTTTGGCAAGGCGAGGCAACAAGTGAGTCAGGTTGGAGCTTTTGGAATGGCACTGTAGTTGGTGGCTCATCAAACTTTATGAGTGGCTATTTTCATCGTTTAAAGCCAGTAGATTTTCGCTTAAAATCTGAATTTGGCGCAATTGACGGAGCAAATGTCGAAGATTGGCCGTTAAGTTACGAAGAGCTAGAGCCTTATTATGCACAAGTAGAAAAAGTGGTAGGTGTTTCAGGTCGAGTTACAAAGCATCCGCATCAAGAGCCTCGTTCAACAGATTTTCCTTACCCTCCGGTTGCTGAACACGCTATATCTTCTTGGATAGATGAAAGTGCAGAAAATATCGGGTATCACGCCGTACCTGTGCCAAGAGCAATATTGTCGCAACCGGCAATGGGCAGAAATAGTTGCGAATATTCAGGATATTGCAGTAGTTATGGCTGTTCGTCAGGCGCAAAGGGTAGTGGCAGAGCCGCTCTGCTAAACCACGCAGTAGCTACCGGAAATTGCACCATTACACCCCATGCAAAAGTTTACAACATTGCCACAGATAGCCAAGGTGAAATATCTGGTGTGCATTACTATGACAAAGCTGGACGTAAAAAAGTGGTTCAAGCCAAGTATTACGTTGTGGCTTGCCAAGCGGTTGAAACATCTCGTTTATTATTAGCATCAAAAGGCGAAAAATTTCCAAACGGATTAGCTAATAATTCAGGCAATGTGGGTAAAAATTTAATCTTTAGTGGTGGTGGCACTGGTCGAGGAGATTTTTTCTATAAAGATTTAACGGCCGAGAAAAAAGCACAATTAACCCAAGTAGGGCCATTTATAAACCGTGCTTTGCAAGACTGGTATCAAATTGACGATAAAGCCTTTACTGGTGTTAATCGCAACGGCAAAGCCAAAGGCGGCACGATAGACTTTTTGTTTTATCAAAACCCGATTTCACGTGCGCAAAGTACAAAATGGCAATACGATGAAAACCAAGGTAGCGAACAGTTAATTTGGGGTGAAGAGCTTAAACAAAGCATGAAAACTGAATTTACTACCTATAAAACATTACGCTTTGAAGTATTTAACGATTGGCTACCCAACGATAATTGTTTTGTTGATTTAGATGAAGAAGTTACCGACAAGTGGGGTGACCAAGTGGCTAAAATACGTATTGGCGCGCACAACCATGATTTAGATGTAGGTGAATACTTAGCTGAAAAAGCAGAAAAACTGTTAAGCGAAATGGGCGCAAGCAACATAAGATCTTCAATTAGCAGCTCGCCAGCATCAAATTTAATGGCTGGCGGTTGTCGTTTTGGCGATAACCCTAAAACCTCAGTACTGAATAAAAATTGTCAAACCCATGAAGTTGATAACTTATTTGTTACCGATGCGTCATTTATGCCAACCGGTGGCAGTGTACCTTATACATTTACCATCTATGCAAATGCATTTCGAGTGGCAGAACATATTCAAGCACGTTGGCAACAAGCAAACGCTTAATATCGTATATAGCGAGATTATCACTGCATAATCTCGCCGTTTACACGCTATTAGTGTAGATACCAAGTATCAGCTAGGGCATAATTCATCACAATATTAATTTTAACTCTTTAGGTAATTCTATGATCCACAGCATGACAGCATTTGCGCGCTATGAAGTAAAAGGCGAGTGGGGCAATGCGGTTTGGGAAATTCGCTCTGTAAATCAACGTTTTCTCGAAACTTACTTTCGTTTGCCTGAGCAATTTAGAAGCATAGAGCCAGTATTGCGCGAGCGCTTTCGTAAGCAACTTAATCGCGGAAAAGTTGAATGTAATTTACGTTTCAATGCTAACCCAGGTGAAAAAAGCAATTTATCGATGAATACAGCGCTTGCAGAGAATTTACTTAAGCATGCAAACTGGATCAATGAACAAACGCTAAATAGCCAAATTAACCCACTAGAAATCATGCGCTGGCCTGGTGTTATGGAAGCCGAAGAGTCAGACATGAATGCCATTCAAGCTGAAATTCTTGCCGGTTTCGACCAAGCATTAAAAGACTTTATAGTTGCCCGCGCTGATGAAGGCGGCAATATGAAAGCGCTAATCGAACAGCGTTTAGACGGCATAATTGAACAAGCCGAAATTGTTAAAGGCCACATGCCTGAAATTATTCAATGGCAACGTAAACGCATTACCGACAAGTTTGCTGATGCAAACATCGAACTAGAATCATCACGCGTTGAGCAAGAACTGGTATTACTTGCGCAAAAAATGGATGTCGACGAAGAAATTGACCGTCTATTTAGCCACGTCAAAGAAACTCGCAGCATTTTGAAAAAGGGCGGAGCACAGGGTCGTCGCTTAGACTTTATGATGCAAGAATTTAATCGCGAAGCGAATACCTTGGGCTCTAAATCTATCAATGCTGATATTACTAATTCAGCGGTAGAGTTAAAGGTTTTAATTGAACAGATGAGAGAGCAGATCCAGAATATTGAATAGTGTTTTTACTTTATATACTCATAAAAATTGTAAAATTTAGTATTTTGTTCAGGGGGTTACTGTTTCGGGAAGAGCATGTTCCTGTAGAGTAATCCCCCATTTTCAATGGCGATCTGTAGTAGATTAACAGTGAAATAGTCCATAAACACAAAAAGTAGAACCTTTGCCTTTCACGTGATTAAATTGTTTTATATTCTATTCTTCCCATTCTTATTTACACAAATAGGCGCCAACACGTTCTTTATTCCAAGTATTAAATTTATTGCCCATTTTCCCTAAAAAGCCATGATACCAAGTGCCGTTTTTATGGTAGATGACGTGATCACTCCCACCAGTACACTCTACTCTAAATGATGGAACATTGCTGACTCGCCCGTTACTCACAATTCTTTTTATCTCACGCTTGTTGGTAGGCGATTTACTCGTCGAATTTGAGGTATTCGATGAGCTAGCTGTAGAGGTACTTGATGATGACCTGCTTGGCGCATCACTATAGCTATTTGTTCCAATTTGAGAAGGCTCTGGATAAATTAATGTGGCATATTTAAACTCAGAGCGTGACCAATGAGTTCGAGAGACAATTTTATTAAAATCACTTTGTGAGTTCATAACCTGAGTGAATTTTTCTATTCGGTTAATAGCAGTTTGAGGTAATTTGCAACTATAAACATCGTAATGATTAATTGCTTCAGACGCGCCTCTCATTGCTTGAAAGAAAGAGGCACTATCTCGGCTTGAGGTTGCATAGTTATATTCACAAATGCCACTAAATGAAGTGCGGAATGATTGCCCACCAGCAGAAAGTCTTAAGCTAAATGTATTTTCTGATGAATATGCACTGATGTTATAGGGCAAATGTTTAACGACATATTGATATATAAGGCGATTTCGAAATTTTTCTATGTCGAGGTTTAAGTTGAGTTTTGGTAGTTGAAGTATTTTCTTATAATAAGCCTGGCTATCACAACGCTGTTGGCATTTTGCTAGCACGGTGTTAAAGAATTTAGGTAAGTCACTTTCAAAGCTAACGGCATAATCAAAGTATTTTTCAACAATTTCATGATAGGGAAAATGTTTCAACACATAATTATATTCAATCGATTCGAAAAAGTTTCTCGCTTTACTACCAAATCCGTTTGTTTTCACTAGGTTTCTATAGGTGCTAGGTTTATCACAGTTTGAACAAGTACTTAACACGCTATCGATAAAATAAGGAATTTCACTGACATTAGTTACTAGTAATTTTTGATAGCGATTTGATAGTGATTTATTCACCCAACCTGCACTAATACTAGGCTTGAAGATGTATTTGTATTCAATTGATGTTCGGGGTAAGCCAGCAACAATATTTTTACCATAACCAGGTAACTTGTGAAATTTAGATATATATTCGCGGCGATCACACAAGGTACACATCGACAGTACTTTATCGAAAAAAACAGGTAGGGATGAAATATTATTTACTCTATTTTTATAGTAAGTTTTAGCGATAAGTGTTCCAAATACTTCATTTTCAGTATTGTCTTTTTGCATTGCTGATTTTATTAAAAACGTTGATTTTCGATGATATTTAGGTGTTGATATGTACTTAAAAAAATTCGAACTTTTTAAATTTAATGAATACACCTTATCAAGTAGTCTTTTAGGAATACGTTCAACCAATCCGTATTCATTTCTCTCAAAATGTAGTGCATGAAGGCTATTTTTTTCATTATTAGTTAACCGCTCATCGGTCAAAATCTCTTTGTCTTTTAATACATACTCAATGAGGTAGTTAGACAATGCCATTTGTTTTTGAAGGTTTAGGTTTTTGGTGATTTCGTTGAAATATATGTCTTTGTCATTTCCAATGATGAGGTCAACACAAGACTCAACTTTATGTTGCTTTATACACAAGGTATGAGGAGAATTACTCTTTATTTTAGTTAACTTGGCTTTTACTTCAGCTAAATTAAGCTTTTTCGCGTAGGGGGCTGTTGGCGATAAAAGTAAGATCAAAGCCAAAATATAGACGTAATGTTTAAGCATTAAAAATTTCTACTCTTCAATAGCGTTTAAACGATAAGAGAAAAAAACACGCCGTGTCCAGTTGCAATGAATCACCTCATTCTCAACGGGGTCATCTAAGTTGCATTGTGTTTGATGAGCAAGGTATAAATTTCCTTCTTCTTGATATAACCGTGTGCATGGTAACCAACTGAACTCTTCTTTAGACGTTACATTAACAGCAATACAAATAACTGGCTTTCCCTTGAGTTCTTGTTTGGTAGGTTCAAAATCTTGATAAGGAGAAGGACTGTCGTAATTGAAAGTTGCTTGTTTAATAAACCAAAGGCCACTAGTGAAATTTTCGTTATCTAATTCTTGATAAAGCAGCGTACCATCTTCCATAAAATAAAAATGTTCTAAATTTGAGGTGAGGCGCTGGTTTACGATAAGGCGCTTTAAGTCATTCTTATTATCTATTAGTGTTTTTGCTAATAAATGTGATGAAAATAACGACAGTGCTAAAAAGGAAAGTAATAATTTCATAGCATAATTTTTCTGAGGCTGAATTTAAGATAGAGAAAAGAGCTAGTTTGTTTACCAGCTCTCACTTAAGCTAATTTTACAAAAATTAACCATTTCGTTCTTTTATAAAGTCATCCCAATTAAATTTACAGTAACGGCCAAACTTCAAATAATCAGAGCTTTGTGGTTTGAATTGCTTATTACTCCATGCGTAGTCACAATACATATTAGCTAACAATACCAAACTCTGAGTACTTTGAGGCTTATCAAAGTTCTCTAAATGTGCTGCTCTTAACTTGTCTATGTTCAAGTTTTTGCCTGCACGTTGGCCATAATATTTAGTGACCGATGTGTTACCACCGCCCACCGCCCAACTTAACAAATCACTACCATCAGCATCTTTGGCAAAGAATACTTTATCTGTTAAATCATGAAAAAACTCATAGCTAATGCCGCTATACGCTGCTCTCATATAGGGCGTAATTTGGTTATAGTCAGCCTTGCTTGCCAACTTAGGCGTAGCTATTTTTAAAAACCTAAAGGTGCCAGGTTGATTACCTTGAGCTGCTGCATGAAAAGCAGTTTCTCCATCTTTATTCTTTAAACTAATTTTTGCGCCATTTTTTAGTAAGTATTCAATTGTTTTGTCTTGCCCTTTGAAAGCAGCCATCATTAAAGGTGTATTACCAATATCGTTTCTACTGTTGATAACATCATTACCTTTTTCTGCAACCAGCGCTTTTATGCCATTAACATCGCCTTTGGCCGCTAAACCATGAATACCATTGCCTGGCATAACACTTTTTAAGCCTGCTGTGGCGCTATTAAGTAATTCTGACGTGCTTTTGCAGCCAGTAGCCAACAAAGACAAGACTACCAATATTAAGAATTTATTCGTTTTCATAAGGATACCCTCAAGTTATTTGTTTTTTAGTTTGATGTTTAGTGCTTCATAGACATGAGGGATATACTTGTTATCCTTAGAGTCTGATATGATAAATCGACCTTCAATTCCTTTGAGCTTAAAGCTAGAAACAAAGAATAGGCTTCTAGTTCCTGTTCCTCTATGCAGATCGTCTGTTTTTAAGTATTTTAAGGTCACCTCTTCGATACTAGGTTTACCCGCGGTTTTCTTTCCTATCGCCGTTATTAGTGCTTCGCTGATATCTAATTTAAAAGACATGCCTCCTCTATCACGATAGGAGTTATAGCCTTCAGCGATTAGTTCTGTGCCAAAAGCGAACCTTTGGTCTTGGTTTTTCAAATGAGGGGTTATTTCTTTTGATGCGATATTTACGGCCAGTTTTGTTGAAATGGTATAAAGACCAAATAGAGGTTCAATATGTTCCCGTGTATCTGAATGAGCAACCCTCAACCAGCCTTTTTTATTAAATGATGTGGGTATATTTAAGTCTTTGACTTTAACTTGCGAGTCTAAAAGCTCTTTTTGGGAGTAAGTTTTCTTAAACTCAGTAACTTTTGCTTTGTGCTTTTTCAATAAATCATCTAAAGCAAATTCATTAATGCCTTTATAAACTAACCTTGAACAAAAAGCTCCTAAGCATATATATTCAGCTGATAAGGAAAACCCTTCTCCATCACCATTTTGGGCGGTATAAGCAAAGATATTATCAATCTCTGAAAAATACTTTAAATCTTTAACAACGGGGGCGCTTTCGTAAGACTTAATTTGCTCTGCTCTTTTTTTCTTTTTAGCAACTTCTTCTGCTTTCTTTTTAGCTAGAGATTCAGCAATACGATCTTTGATGGCTTGCTTTCTTGTTAGTTCTTTCTCTTTACCGTCACTATCTTCTTCTGCAACATTGAACGTCCAATAAGCGCCATCGTAGTACCAACCGTAAAAATCAACTGCAACGTGCGGTGATTTTCTGCTGCCTTTACCTGCTTCTTTATACGATGCCAACTGACAAAATTTATACGCTTCCTTTTCTGTATCAGGCAGGGCAAATAGGTACATGTTCTCTTGAAGTTTCTTGTAGCTCATACCATCCGCTTGAGCGCAAGACCAACCTTGGTCAAGGTATGTTTCTTCGTTTACAGCTCCTTTACCATTATTATCAAAAAACTTACCGTTAAATGACATTGCATCAGCAAAGTATTTTATTCTTACGTTTTTGTCTGGCTGCTTTTCACCGAAAACAATAAAGCCTTCAACTTCATCCATTTCGATAGTTGTATTAGGCTTACGTAAGATATAATTAAATCGCGGGGCCTTTATTGCTTCGCTCATACTAATACTTGAGCTATTGCCAAAAAACACCATTTTCGTATTTTGAATCTCTCCTTCTCTATCAAGCTGAACTAAATCGCCATTTGTTAGGCGAGCATATACACCATAAGTTTCAGGGACTTCAGGTTCACCACAAGCAGTCAACCATAAGGTTGCTATAAGTGGGGCTAGTTTTTTTATCATTACGATAGGTTCCTTGTCTGATTTATATTTTAATTATTCACCTGAACTGATGAATTTTTCTTCTATTAAAACATCAAGATAAAAAATAAACCTTCCTTTAATCGCGCATTAAAAAATAATTTATTTTTTGGAAAAATTGGTGCGTTTTTCTTAGCTAGTGAATCGCTAAGGCGTTTGCCAAATTAAACCATCACTTTTTTAACTGACTGAGATGATGGCAAAACCTAAACCATTTACCCCCGAGCTATTTGAAATAAGAGTTAAGCATGCAATGGAACGACTTATTGCTGATAAGCAACCTTTGATTGGTGAGGAAAGAGGGGATATTCGGGTTACTGACATCGCTGATATTTTTAAGGTAAATGTGGCTACCTTTCGCCGCTGGTGTATAACCTATGTCAACCAAAGTCCGAGTCAGTATTTAGCAAATTATCGAATTGAAAGGGCTAAACAGTTACTTAAACAAGGGGTTAAGCCTTCAAAAGTGTCTGAAATGTTGGCATTTGGTGAGCATAAAATATTTTCAACCACATTTAAGCGATATCAAGGGAATACACCTTCAGAGGTTATGAAAATGCAATTTAGTACTTATTCGCCCAATCATACAGCATCGAATAAAAAGGGACTGTAAAAAATAAAAAAGGCTTTAGCTATAGGCAGATTGGTATTTCAAATGCATATGCGGGGAGTCAAACACCTGAAGTAACCACCATATGAGTGGCCATATTTTAACCTTGTAGGATGTTTATCAGGTAGTCATTAGGCTATTTGTTAGAGAAATATTCCTTGGTATCGTGATGGTTGTAGTCATCAGGGTATAAGTATTATTCGTAGCTAAAAGTGAAGTTGCTAATTATTGTTATAGCGAGTTTATTAGATAGCAGTAACCTTGTGTGAGAAGGCTACTGCTAATTAACGTATTTCCCCTTTCGGAGTATGTGTTGTGATACAACGCTAGGGGCTACTATCGATAGATGAAAGTTTGTTCACAAGTTTTTCAAACCTTGCCAGATATTGGTTGGTAGGAGCAGACATTTTTAACATTGCTATGGCCTGGTTCAAGTAGTTAAGAGCATTCGCGTTATCTTCAACTTTTACTAAGGTTTCACCATATCCTCCTAATTGTACAGCTCTGATATATCCTTGAATGTTTAGGTTTTCTGTTGTCTTTAATGATTTTTTGTGCCACTCAATAGAGGTTTTATATTCGCCAATATCTCTATTGTTTGCAGCGATATTATGATAAATCACTGCCAATGCAATAGAGTCTTTAAGGTCTTCTCCTTTTAACGAGTTCAGTGCCATCATTGAATACTCCAATGCTTGTTTAGGCTTTTTTAAATCTCGCCCATAAATGGTGGCAATATTGTTGTAAGTTGCATGAACTCTTGGGTGACCTTCAGGTGAAATTTCCTGAAACATTTCAGCGGCTTTCTTTAAGTTTGTTAAACCCATGGCGAAGTTACCAAGCCCAGCTTGCACAGCTCCAAACTGTTGTAAATGTAATGCTGTTCGTGGATGACTGACATCCCCATACATACGAATGTCTAAATCAACTGCTTTTGCAAAATATTCAAGTGCTTCTTCATTTTTTCCTTCCATCATGAATGAGCTACCTAAGTTACCAAGCACCGTTGCCACCATAAAATTATCGATTGGTAACAATGATTTATATCCACTAAGAGATTTTTGATAAAAACGTCTGCTTTCTTGATAAGTTCCACCTGAGTGCAATGCTAATCCCATTAAATTATAAGCTTCATAAATAATTTTTTCGGTATTGGCATTATTGATGCTGTTTTCAATTGCTGTTTTTGCATCACTTTTTCTGCCTGAAGATATATAAACTTGTGCAAGTTCATTTTGCGCAATATAAAAAGACTCATCATTTTTATCAAATAATGGAAGCGCTTTATTGTATAACTCTTCGGATTCTTTCAGTAAACCTCGCCCTTGATAAACCTTAGCAATAGCCTTAAGTAAATGTGCTTTAACTTTTGGACTTTTATTTACGCTTTCAAGTGCTTTCTTACTACTGTTATCAATAAGTTCTTCAACAGTTAATACGCTGTTTTTATCAATATCTGAAGCATCAAACATATCAGTTAAAAAAGACGTAACTTCTTCGCTTACTTCAACTTGCTCAATGAGCTTTGTATTGCTGCTATATAGCGAATAAGAGCTAATAGCAATGGTAATAATGAGTGATAATGAAATACTTGAGACTAGTTTATTTCTTTGAAAAAACTTTGAGATTTTGTACATCAAAGTATTGCTGTATTCGCTAATAGGCTGTTTATTAATAAATTTAGTGATGCTCTGTGATAACTCGAAAGAAGATGAATATCGCTTTTCGATATCACTTTCAGTTGATTTTGAAATTATTGCCTTAACTTCATTGGGAATGACCATATCCGAACCGAGCATTGCTGTGAGGTTTTTACCAAGAGCATAAACGTCACTCGTAGTTGATAACTTATTTCCTGCCAATTGTTCAGGGCTAGCGTAGTCTCTGCTTACAGCTTTTAGGTGGTTATATTTTTGTTCATTTTTTAAAGTATTACCATTCATTGTGCTGTTGATATTTTGAGCGATACCAAAATCCATTAATTTGGGTTCACCTTGTTTATCAACTAGGATATTCGATGGTTTAATATCTGCGTGAATGACCATATGTTGATGAGCAAACTGTACAGCCTTACAGACTTTCTTAAATAGTTTTAAGCGTTCTTGGAACCTTAGCGCATTTGCGTTGCAGAATTGATCAATAGCAATGCCATCAACATATTCCATCACCATGTAAGGGAGATTGTTTTCTGTTTTATCAACCGTATATATTTTGGCGATATTTGTATGATCTAGGTTAGCTAAATGCTGTGCTTCTTTTTGTAAGAAATCCTCACCTGCTAACGCTGCAATAGAAGGATAGACAAATTTTATTGCAACTTTTTGTGCTAATTGACCATCATTGCGTTCGCCAAGATATACTGCGCCCATTCCGCCTTGGCCTAATTTTCTAGTTAACTTATATACGCTAACTTGTGTGTTGATTAAATCATGAATTATATTGTCATCAACTAGTTGTTCGGCCTGTTTTCCGATGAGTTGCTTAAAGGTTGTTTGTTTTTTATTTTCTTCATGCGCGGTAATTAAGGCGGTTGTTTCAGTATAAAATTCATGTTCACTACTCATTAAAATAGATAGTTGAACTGCCATGTTATCTTCATCAATTGCCAGTAAATGTTGAAATAATGCTAGTGGAGTATCAAAGTTCATTGTTGTTCTTATTATTTTTATTTTATCCGTTTAACACTGGGTGCGTAAGTAAGCTTTTGCAGCTGAAAGTTCACTATAAATGGTTGATTTTTTTAGTGTCAGCTCAGAGCCAATATCTTCAATATCATAACCTAAAAAGTAATGTAGTAAAGCAACTTGGTATGATCTAGGAGCGATCTTAGCTAGCTTAGATAATGCACTATCGAAAATAATATAGGGCTCAGGATCTTCTGATAGTGAAATAAACTTTGCTATATTTTCGCTGTTATTCGACCTTTTTTGTGCACCTTTAGCTTTTAAATCGTCGAGCAACATCCATCTTACAAAAGAGGCTAACGACAGAAAAAACTGCTCTCTATTATCAAAAACTTCTTTGGGTGGAGATAATTGAACAAGCACCTCGTGCAAAAGTGAGGTAGTGTTGGGTAGCTGCTCTAATATGCTATGAGATGAAGCTTTATAAGTAATTTGCTTTTTAACTATACCCTTTAGATGATAGTAAATAATACTTCGTAGCTGATTCGCACTTTTTAAATCATTATGAACTATCCAGCTATTTAACAACTCGGTAACAGGTTCGTGTTGTGCAGTATCTATTGTCATATTATTCTCTCAAAGCAATAAACTAATCGATTATTCGTGTTCAATTAAAGCTAATGACTCAGCAATATGATAAATATTTTTATAATCATACTTGATGGTATCAGGCCTTTTTTCTTCTAAATCTGACCAACTTAATAAGCAATCGTGGGTTTTCATTGCTTCGTTTTTTGATTCTCCATATCGCCAATTATTGACAATATGAAATGCATTCCATCTATTATGTTCAGTTTTTGCTAGCGCATGAATTCGATGGGTGAGTTGCTCATTATTGAGTCCCGTTTGTTTTTTAATAAATTTCATCCAGCGCTGAATTAAAGCCATGTTTAGATCTGAAAATTCATTTAAATACGGCAAATAGTCCAAAGCTTCTTGTTTTGTTGCATCTGAATCATCAAAGGTGATCGTAGGTATTGAGCCACCTAAAACTAATAGTTTCATGGGAAAATGACGTTTTTCAGTAAAGTTTGATTTACGCTTAAAAAGAGGTTGGTTAACCCAATGTAGCCACTGAGTTGAGTCTACTGTTTCTTGGTCGTGTTTTTCTATTAGAACGGATAATGCGTCAGGCGTTAAAGCACTTAAGCCGAGTTCTGTTTTTGCATAAGTGTTATGGCTTCGCTGCGCAAGTACTTCGCTGTTGCTATCTAATAGTTGGTTGAAACTTAATACTTTCTTTAAAGCGCCGAATGATCTTATTTGTTGATGCTCTATATTGTGATTTAAGGCGTTGTAATAATGAAATGTTGTTGTGTTATCCGTTGTTTTCGACTGCGCCAAGGTGCACATATCATATAAGCGTAATATGCTTTTTAAGGCGATATTTTCATCTTCATCACTGACAATAATATGATTAAAATTCGACGGGTTTTGAAGCTGCTGTTCAGAGCTTACAAAAGTAATGTCCCATAAATCTAAGCCTTTACCATTACAATGCTCAAACACTTGATGATGAGTAATAAAAAAGTCATTGGGCTGAGTTGATAAAACCGTGATCTCGATTTTTTTATGATTACAAAAGTGAGCCAAAAGCAACAGCTCTCTGAGAATAGATTCTCCTATTTCACCAAAACCTGAAATAAGCACACTTACCGGTTCGCTAGTAATAGAGCTCGTATCTGTGTTTTCTCCTAGCCCCATAGATTGCACTAAGTCGATAGCTATTTTTTCGCTTAAGTTAAATATATTAATTAACAAGCCAGTAGATTGTTTTTTAATATTATCAATTGAATAAAAAGCGCTAGGTTCAAAGAGTTTGTAGCTCATTACATTGTCTATTCCAATATGACAATGAAGCTCAGGTTTATAAGGTGACTCAACTAAGGTTTTTAAAATAGCTAAATTAGTTAAGTCGCAGCCTGTTATAGCGACCATTGCTTTTGCGTTTAAAATAGCGGCTTTTAATTGAATAGCGATATCTGAAGCATCGCCCAGTATCAGAGTAACTTTTTTCTTTTTATACTGAGTAATTAATGGATTGCTATGATCTTTCTCTATAATAACGACTTTTTCTTTTTTATTGAGTAAATCATCAATTAAATAGGCGCTCTCGCTATTTAAGCCGAAAATAATGTAATGATTTTTGTAATATTTAACTAATATGTTGCTTTTAAACCAGCTACCAGCGGCAAAAAAGGTTGCAAATGCAATAGAGAAAAACACAGTGCAAACCGCAGAAAGTCTTGCTGCTGAAATTGCCCAATGCTTTAATGCTTCATCGGCAGGGGAAGAAATTAAAGAAAATAATTTAAATGTACTGTAAAAAACATCAAACCAACGGGTTAATTCTGGGTGAGAGATATTGTTTTTAACAACATATACCGAGCTAAAACCATAAATTCCTAAGGTAATCGTAGCGACCACAAAAAATGCTAAAATGATAATGCCTCTAATACTTAGCGGGGCAGATGCACTTTTATTAGCTTTCATTAAATTTCCCTTTATTTATAACGTTTATAATATTCAATTTTTATATCAACATGGCCAAACAGAGTTTATTCACTGGTAAAGTGCGCGCAACCTCTGTCTTGCCATTGCTGCGCTGATAGTGCGGGTAAAAAGAATGCTCTTCTTTCTGCTGGCGTTAGGCAGCTTCTATTTATTGGTAAGCTGTTAATTGCTTGTTGTTCATAGTCTTTAATACTAACCATTTTTTTATCAGTTTTTTTATCAGTTTTTTTATCAGTTTTTTTCAGCATTTTTTGGAAAATGGGGGTGACTTTTGCGGTAGGAAAGCGAGCGTTAGGTGTTAAATACTCTGTAGTAACAATACTCTTGCTATCATTTGAAAATTTAGAAGGTAAATCTTTAGTCACTTGTGAAAAAGTCTCAATTTTCTCCATGGTATTTACATCCCATAAAACGCTGGTATTACGCTCGGGGTTAACAGTACTCGATGTTGTTAATAAATATTGTTGATCACTGGAAATGCTAACATCCACCAGAAAAACATTATCTAAAGAGTGTCTTTTTAACATACTTGGTTGTTCGTCTTTAAACTTCCAAACAGCAACATAGCTACCATCTATAAAAATTGCACCATTACCGTCAGGGTGGAAAATAAAATCTCTTATCCAGTGTCCATCCGAATAGAAAAGGGTGGATAAATTTTCAACAAAATCAGCAGAGAATAAGCTTAATTTCTTAGTATCATGTTGCACTAATATTTTGTCGTCAAAAGGGCTGAAAATAGCTATTTTGGGGTTTACTAAATCAGAATATGTTGCCTCGCGCTTACCGGAAATAAGGTCAAATAATATAACCTCAGAAGGTAAGTTTTGTTTCTTAAGGTCTGAAGAAAAATAGTCAAAGGTTGAAACTAACAGTACCTTTTTGCCTGCTTGGTTAAACTCATAAGAGGGTATTAAATTATTGCTAGCTATACTTTTAGTCACCCCTGTTAGTAAGTTTCTATGTTGTAACACTTCGTTTTTAAATGCCTGTTGTTCTTGCGGTTTTTGAAGTACGTAAATTATGCTATCGCCATCAGGTGAGAATTTAATATCGCGATAGAGTTCTCCTTCAAATATAAATTCATCAAGCTTTTCTCCTGTTTGTAAATCATAAACCAATGCTTCACTTTCGAATTTATTGTTAACTTCTCTGGTAATTAATAGTTTATTCTGCTTCGGAAAAATATAACTTTGTAGTGTGTTTTTACCAAAATCAAATTCGTGTATTACGGTATTTTTTTTAATATCCCATATAAAATGTTTACCATTACGTTGGCTAACAACAACAAATTCATTATCAAAACTGTAATGTATATTTTTGATAAAGTAAGACTCTTTTTTCAAAAATAATGGACTGTTTGCCTTACTCGTTAGTGACCACGATACTATTTTCTCGCCAAAAACTGTAAAAAAATTACCCTTGATAATGGTAGAAAATATGTCAATTAAGTTTGTTGCTTCCAAGCTATGATCAATAACTTTAATTAGTTCATGTGATTGAGTTGACCAGAGTATGCTTTTTTTGTCGTTAACAGACGAGGCTAATACCAAGTCGCTGCCAGGGCTATAGCTGGCATAAGAAAGGTGACTTTCGTTGAGCTGATAACGATGCAAAATTTCTCCAGTGGCTATCGACCACTCTACAGCTTGATTACTATAATCTGATAACGTTAGCAGTTTTTTGTTATCTTGACTGAACTGTGCACTTAACAACTTAGACGATTTTTCAGATATTTTAATGGTTTGGAGTATTTCTCCTGTATCAGCTGACCATATCGCAACTTTACTTCTGTCTATTTCACTAAATATCATTGCTCCGTTTGGACTAAAGTGTGCTTTTAAAGTGCCACGGTTACGCTTAGTATTAATATCAGAAAAATCATTAATAAATTTATGCTGAATAAGTTCACCGGTTTCTAATGACCATACATAAGTGCCGTGATTTACTGCCACGCTGAGTATTTTTGTGCCATCAAGGCTGAAAATAGGCTTTATCGGGATAACATTTTTTATGCTGATAGTAGTGGTTTTTTCTGCGCTCTCAGCGTCAAATACATCTATATAGCTAGTAACGGCGCTCTCAGCTTTGCTTTTATTAGTTTGTAACCATGCGGGGATTGTTTTTTCGGGCATTACAGAGGTAATGGCCAGCAAATTTTTAACGGGATGAAACGCAACGCGATTTAATTGCCTATCAGGGTAATCAAACTGCTGTACTTGTTCTCCTGTTAATACTGACCAAACGTCTACTGCCTTTGCACTTGTGAAAATAAAGCGGCTATCGTAACTAAAGTCAAAATTTAATATTCTTGATTCAGCGGTGATTTTAGTCACAGGCTGGCCATCATCAAGTGACCATATAGTTAATGTTTGATTTTTTACCATCGCAACATAGCGGCCGGTCTTGTCAAACTTTACTGAATGTCTCGATAGTGGGTGTTGGGCATTAATGTTCATAAGCCGATTGATTTTTTTTAAGGGCTCATGGAAAGACAACTCTATGCCTTTGAGCAAAGGCCTATCACCGCCATACAGGCCTGGAATAGCATTTAACGATAATAGTAATGCTGTGTCATATTCCCCTTGCTCGCTTTGGTTTTTCGACATTTGAGTAAGAAATTCACTCTGTAAAACCAGTGCACCATTTTTTTCTTTTATCGCAAGTTGTTGTTGAAAAATAGCTTCCTCTTTCTGAAAATAAGCAAACACACCAGCCCCAACAGCCAAAATAGCTAATATTGCAACAGCAGCTAACCAACGTCGCAGTTTTTTTGCTTTTAAGCGCTCTTGCTCTAATTGATATTCTTTATCACGTTGAGTAAGTTCACCTAAAGGAACACCTAAAATTCCGGCGATGACTTTCAGTAACATTAAATGCAGTTGTTGTTGATAGGCATTTACCTTTGCAGTGATTGACTTTTTATCAAGCTGTGTGGTGTTTTTTAGGTGCTCGCGATAAGCGGCCGGCGTAGTAAAGCCTTGCTCGGGTTTACCATTATTATTTATTCTAAAATCTGCAGCGATTGGCTCCGCGTGCTTATCAGTAGCATTACCTTCTTGATCGTATTCGTACTGTAAAGGAACCGGAAAACACTCATCTGCTTTAGTAAAGCCTAACTTTTGTTTACCTTCGTCCCAACTGGTATTGGGCTCTCCATCTATCATGGCAGCAATGATGTGCTGAGAGTTGCCTAATTTTTTGAAATAATCTATTTCGTCGGCAACATACGTTGATGCTACAGCTCTAGGTGAACATAAAACAATTAATAAGTTTGTTTGCTCTAATGCACTAACAATTGATGTACCTAAATCGGCATGCGCAGGCAGTTCTTGCTCGTCTCTAAATACGGGATAAATACGAGGGGGAATAGTATCTCCTCGGCTATTTTTCTGCCCGACTAAATCATTTGGCACTTCATAAGTTTCAATGGCTTGGTGTAGCCATGTAGCCCACTTTCTACCTTGTGTTTTATTATCTGCATGGCGGTATGAGATAAACGCGTGGTATTTGAAAGATGAATTTTTACTGTTTGCCATTGAAAAGCCTGTTGTCGTTATTTGAGGTTCATTATTTTTAGGAAGGGAGGAGTGCTTATTTGCATGTAAAACTTTATTTTTTGCCCACGAGGGAAAATGGCCAGTAAAAGCACGTTAATAGCTAAAGAAACTCTCTCACTAATTTCAGCTTTAAATATGGCTACGGCATCTGTAAAGCAGCATAAATTAGTGCTATTAAAACAATTATTTTGCACTAATCTGCAACTAAAGAAGCCCATACTTAATTTTACTTTCACTTTACTCCACAGCTTGCATATTTTATTTTAATTCTGTACAACCTTAGCACAACTGATTGATTTATCACCATGATTTTTTAATTGGTCCGTTATATTCGGCGTAAATTCTTATAGCTTTGTTGTGGTTAATACTGCTGTAAACCGTTTTATAACACTTAGCGAACTTGGCTTATTTGTTCATTGTAAAAGCGAGTTATTTTTCAATATGCGTATTCGCTATTATGATGCACAAACAATTACTGTTAGCTTTTATAACCAGTTAAAAATGATTAGCTATGGCATGTGGGCTTGCCTTTGATTCGTTTTCTTTGTCTAAACGGTATACATAGAAACTTAACCAGTGTAATTAAACATATGAATATACATTTATTTACTGAAAGCAAACCACCAGAGTCATATAATCAAACCTATTGGCTATGCTTAAAGCAACGTATGGCTTGGCTATTGCAGAATTGGTTAAATAAAAGCGGCGATCCGTATTTATATTTTGATCTATTAAAAACGCCATTATTTATAAGTGATGAAGTAGCGTTTAATTCGCTTTTTTCGGGAGAGTTTTATCATCAAGAGCAATTCGTTAGTCGCTTTATTGATGATTGTTATTGGATTATTTGGCGAGTTACACAAGGCGATACCACTTACTTTTTTTTCTTGCGTGCAGAAAATTTTTATAAAGGTAGTATGTTAGACCAATATACTTTCCCTTATCAGTTTGATAAAACTCAATTGATTGCACAACGTGAGCAAGTAGAAAACTTGTTAATCGAGTTAGACCAATATGGTGCAAAAAGCCAGTCATTATTGCCCTTTCAAAAGCCAAATAATAGTGCTGATAGTTCAGCTGTATACGCTCAACTCTCAGAAAATAAACCGTCAGATATGCCGCAATGTAATCAGCATGAAAGCAGGTTTTTAACATTACACCGTGACAAGTTAACTTATCAACTGCCTCTAATTGAATTAAATAAACAATTAATTTATCTGAGTAAAATAGATAATGGACAATGGCAACAAGATACCTACATAAAAGCGTGGAATTTTGCTAGCAAAGCACATTGTAAACAGTTTATACCTGGTAGCGATGTTCCATATATCAACCATGTTGGCCTAGTTGCCATGGAGGTTATATCCGCACTTGCACAGCCGCAAATAGATAAAATGTTACATTACCAACCGATTAAGTTTCAAAACCTTGCGGTGGTTTGCGCGTTATTACACGATACAATTGAAGACACTGCAGTTACATTTGAAGATATTAAAACTGCATTTAATCAATATGTTGCTGCAGGTGTTTTAGCGTTAACCAAAAACACTAATTTAGCCACTAAGCGAGATCAAATGATCGATAGCTTAGCGCGTATAAAAGCGCAACCTTTAGAAATAAGCATGGTAAAAATGGCTGATAGAATAACTAACTTACAGCCACCGCCAGCTCACTGGACAAAAGATAAAATAAGGAATTATCGTAACGAGGCGCAATTGATTCTTGAAACGTTAGGTACGAAAAATGAATATTTAGCACAGCGGCTAAAAGAAAAAATTGATAACTATCAACAGTATTGTTAAATAAGATCGCCTAACATCAACCAGGTAATTGAGGTATTCAGTTTTCACAAAGGGTTTTTCTGTTGATAACTATATTGGGGAGGTATTAGTGCACATAGAACGAAAAAATAGCTTGCTAGCACATGATTTGAACAACTTGGTTTTAAATAAACAGCCAAAAAATAAACAGCATTTAATGCCCAATAGCAAATGAACAAACCAGTAAATAAAGACAAAATAAAAATAAGTGCAAAGCGAAAAGCTAAGCTGATAGGGAAAATATCTTACATATCACCTTGTACGCAAGCTGATATAAATCACTGGTATCGACGCAATACACTGGTATTTTCTACCTTACTCGTCGTCTTTATATGGTTAATTTATGCCGCTTTAAGTCGAGAGACACAGTTTCAGCGTTTTAATCAATTAAGTCTTATGTGGACTGATAATTCAAATGTATTTGATTTAATTGCATTTATAGCGAATTATTTTGTAGCAGAACTGATTTTGTGCTTTTTTACTTACTTTTTGATTAAAAACTTATTTGCTCAATGCCCAATCAAAATTGTTGGTGAAAAAGGTTTTGCTTTTGTTGGCGTAAAACGAAACTATACCGTTACATCTGCAAATATCGCATTGTTCTCATCAGTTAAAAGAATGACGATAACCATTCCTCGAGGGGGTATTGGCAAACACTATAAATGGTATGGCGATAGTCGGTTGAGTGTGTTTGATTACGCTTATCACCCTTTTTTGGAAAGTACTCATTTTATTCACGCAGTGCTCGAAAGTTGGCACAAACATCGAATATTAAAAACGCTTTAAGTGGCAATGAAAACGGAGTAAACATGAAAGTTATATTCTCACATGGCAAAGAAAGTGGCCCTTGGGGTAGTAAAATAACCCAACTTGCAAACATAGCCAAAGCGGCAGGTTTTAGTGTCGATAGTATTGACTACAGCAATATAGTAAGCCCCGATGAGCGGGTGACAAAGTTGAATACTTATTTAGCAAGCGAGCTTGAACCTTATATTTTAGTCGGCTCAAGCATGGGCGGTTACGTTTCATTAGTCGCATCATTAAGTAACCAACCACTGGGCGTATTTTTATTGGCGCCAGCTTTGTATATGCAGGGTTATCAGCAGCAAAGTTATAATACTAAGCTTAACAATATTGAGATTGTACATGGTTGGTCTGACGATATTGTGCCCGTAGCTAGCTCTATAAAATATGCTCAGCAAACGCAGTGTTCCTTGCACCTGATTGATGGCGATCACCGTTTAAACTCATCTATTACACAAGTTATCGCGTTATTTGAATCGTTTTTATTAACAACTAAAGCTCACCATGGTTAAGAAAGGTTACTAGTATAATTATTTGATGTACAGAGTTTATTTTTGCTTTCTACGCTTTTGTTTTTGTTTATCCAGTAAAAAAGATAGACTTATATTTTCAATAAGGATGCCTTCAAAATGATCACATTATCCGCAGAGCAATGCCGTGTTATTGGCGTAATGTTAGAAAAAGAGACCACCACACCAGAGCAATATCCACTGTCGGTAAATGCTATAACCGCTGGCTGTAATCAAAAAAGTAACCGCGAACCTGTTATGTCGCTTAGCGAAAATGATTGGCAAAACACGGTAGATGAACTGGTACAAATGAATCAGCTGATGGTTGACCAAAAAGCGTCAAGCCGAGTAAATAAATACTTTCATCGCTTTTGTAACACCGAGTTTGGCAACTTACAATTTACAGCGCAACAACGCGCGATTATTTGCGTATTATTTCTAAGAGGCCCGCAAACACCAGGAGAATTAAGAACCCGCACCAATCGCTTAGCAGATTTTGCCGATGTAAATGAAGTAGAAGTAGTATTACAACAACTGCAAAACCTAAATAACCAAACCTTAGTGCAGAAGCTTGAGCGAGAACCCGGTAAACGTGAATCTCGTTATCTACATTTATTCTCAGATCATGATGAAACCCACTCAGTAGCGGCTAACATCAGCACACCAACAGGTGATACAGAGCACAAAGCAGATAACACAAACATAGCAACACCATCAAAAAGTGAGCACGCACTTACTCAAAGGGTTACGGTTTTAGAACAACAAGTCGCAACATTAACCGAGCAAGTGGCTTGTTTGACTGAGTTGCTTGAGGATAAGTGATGATTGTTTGATGAAAAGAGGATTTTAATTTGAGTTATTTTATCTTTTGTAATGCATATTGTACCTACAACAATATAAAAAATTAAAATGTTAATAGGGATAAGAATTCGCCATGGAACTGATGTCATATAATTGATAAAACAGTGAAAGTAATTTTTAAATTTATGTATATTAAATGAATCTGAATGAGACCATACTTCAAATTAAATGCTAGAGTAAATTTTAAAAAATTTAATTGTTTTCTCTATTTATATAATTTAATAATGAAAAGAGTAACTAAATGATTAAAAGTTCATTCTCCAGCTATATCAAAGCAACAAATGTTGCTGGTAGCCAAAAAGCCATATCGTATATTCGGGCTATAGATATCTTGAATCAGTTAATAGCGAATGAGTCATTTGGTTTTGATGACTGTAAAAATGTTTGGATGGTTTCTTCAATAGATCGTTTAAACGAGTTATACACTTTTGTGCTTCGGCAAAATAGAATTCAAGTGAACAACCTATGGCATATTGAAGGTATTCCAAAAAGTTACTTGGCAAATGGTTTTTGTTCTGCGGCTTTAAATTGTTTGATAAAATTTTTAGTAGAATTTAGGTTTGAACAAAGACTCTTCAGTAATATTGATCTGGATAGTCAGGCAGTTACTGAGGTAAATTTGGATTACCCTAGCTATTTATTGGATGGTCTTGAAAAATACGAAGGTAAAGAAGTTGTAAGGGAAGTTACAACGCGCACTAATCAAAATGTATTTAGGAAAATAATACTAAAAATCTACAATAGTACTTGTTGTATTACGGGGTTAAATATTCCAGAGGTTAATATTGCAAGTCATATAGTCCCGTGGGTCGAAGATAAAAAAATAAGATTAGATCCCGCTAATGGCCTGTGTTTATCAGCAACCTATGATGCCGCTTTTGATAAACATTTAATTAGTTTAGATGAAGACTATCGACTCATTATTAGTAAAAATATTAATGATTTTTTTACTTCAAGCAGTGTAGATGAGTATTTTAAGAAGAAGCAAGGAATGAAAATAGCCTTACCATGTCATTATCAGCCTAAGCAAACTTATTTAGAGGTACACAGGAGCAATTGTAACTTTTAAAGCAATCATTGGTGCGGGTCGCTAGATAACAATCACCTTTGCGCTATAACTTATTTAACAGCTACAATAGCTTTATCACTAGGCCAATAAAAATATTCTCATGAACAATATCATTCCCGAGTTAAGTAAATTCAGTGCTGAAAATAAAAAGAATAAGCCGTCTAGTACCTTGTCTTCTTTGTGGATAAAAATAGAGAAACATCAAAAGCGTAATGCTAATTTCACTAAAAAAAGAAGTAAGTTGTTTGAGCAATTTAAACAGCAAGCCCAGCCTGCTGAACAAAAGTTAGCTGATGCTATTACTGCGCAAGTTGAGCATTTAATACGCTTTCTGTCCAAAAAATCATTAACCGATAAGCAAAGAAATGAGCTGTTAGGTTGGGTTTCGGATGATATCGATTATTTAGCTACACATCTTTTCTCTGAAGGTATTGATGTTGCTGATTTACGTGAACAAATAAATACAGAATTGACACTATTGACTGAAAGTTTAGACCAAGCGGTAGATGAAGAGAGTATTGTCGAGCTAGCTAACATGTTAGATGAAATGTTTGACGGTGAAATGCAGTTTAATCGCGAGGAGCTAATTGAGATAATTAAAAATCCTGCTCTGATCCAAGAGCATGTTCAACGTTTTCACGAAAAAATGAATGAAGAAGAAATCGAGAAGGATGACTATAGCGAAGAGTTTGATCAGGGCTTTGAAGAAGATTTTGACTACCAGTACAATAGAAGTTTTTCGAAAAGAAACAGCAAGGAAGAGCTAGGTATTCTTGAAAAATTATTTAAAGGCAGTCAATTAAATAAAATGTATAAGCGCCTTGCCGCTAAGTTACATCCGGATAAAGAAAGTGATGCCACTAAAAAAGCGATTAAGCATGATTTAATGCAGCAGCTTGCCAGTGCTAGAGAAAATAAAGATGTGTTTACACTGCTAACGCTTTACCACGAGCACATTGACGACGACTCTTTCAATTTTGACGCTGAAACACTAGCGGCAATTGAAGCTTTGCTATCGAAAAAGGTCAGTGAATTAAACGCTGAACTTAAGGCGCTAAAGTCGGCCGACACGCCTGAAGCTATTGTTTGGGAACATTTTCATGGTAGAAGTAATAAAATAACCACAGAGAATATCGTGATACATGCCGAACGGTTAGAAGATGAAGTGATGTCTATTAACCAGTTTATTGTTAGTACTTCAACGTTAAAAGCACTAAAGACTGAGTTAAACACTCGCATTAAGCAACGCGAATCGTCACCTTTTTTTAACTTTGATGATGACTTAGAGTCAATGCTAGGGGTGCCATTTTAAGCGTGCCATTTTAGGCTGTTTAGCTAGTATGTTTGTTATGCTTAAAGTCGCAACCTAGTCGGTATTATTTACTGGCTAGTTTGCCCGTTAACTTGATGGAATAGGCATGTGAGTTGAATAAAACACTCAAACTTATAACCATTATTGATTATTATTTGATTGTAAATCCTAGCACACTTGCTTATTGCGAATGCACCAAGCCCACTGAAAAAGTAAAGGGATTAGCATTGTAATTAGCATAGGATTGCTCTGCGCCGTTTTGAGCTTGTCTTTAGTCTTTAGATAGGCGACCTAATCCCTTGTCACCATCGCCATTACCATCATCAACTCGAAATAACAGCTTATAAGTTGTTTTTATGAAATACAGCTTATATACTGTTTTTCATAATAACAGGTTATAGGTTGTTTTTAAGAATGAAAATTAATTACACTATTAATACTCTAGATCAGCTCAAACCTATTTTAGTAGGATTTAGAAAGTCTCATGGCCTTTCACAAAAGGCACTGGCTGAAAAACTCAATATTAGTCAGCAGAGCTATCAAACACTAGAAAGTGCACCACAAAAAGCCACGTTAGAACGTTTGTATAAAGTACTAATCGTTTTAGGTATTAAATTACAATTTGTAGATAATACCAAAGAGCTTAATGGAAATTCTTGTAGCCAAAAACAACATCAGGATGAATGGTAATGGCGAAGCGCAAGGTAAACTCATTAACTATATGGATGAATGGTGAATTTGTAGGTTATTGGCGAATAAAAGCCGGTACTGATGAACTGCAATATACTGATGAATGGCACTGTTATTAAAAACATTACCTTTATGTTGCCCAAAGGCTTTCCTACTGAGCTATCAGATAAAATTTTTCAAGGGATGAAAATTCAAGCTAAAAAACTAACGCTGCAGAGCTAAACTTTGCTACGGTTGATACTTAAAGTACTACTGCGAATGCACCAACCCCGTATCATCCCGCTCAAAACCATGACAAACATAGCCCACTAGTTGGCGCTTTTTCTTCGATATTTGATGAAAATGTTCAAAGCCGACTGAAAAGGCAAAGGGATTAGCATTGTAGTCGGCATAAGATTGGTCTGCGCCGTTCTTTGCTTCACGCACACCTGCAGCGAATGAGCTTAAAAAGTCGTCGCGATTATTGAGTAAAATAACGGTAGCGCCGGTATCGCTTTCAACAAGCTCTAGTGCACCTAGTTCAATATACTTATCGACTACCGTGTTATTGAAAAAACCACTGTATTGCTCGGTTTCTACATCGTAAATAACGGCGGAGTCGTCTGTTGCTTCCATTAAAGAGACAAACAATTCTCTTACTTTTTTTGAGATCAAACCTTATTCCTTTTTACTTTGAATTTTGTTTTAGATGTATTTTATTCATTATTGTCAGTCGTTAGCATAGAGGTCAAAAAGTAATGACAGATCGCCGGCATCTATGGTTATTAGCGCAGCATATCAATAGATTTATGAATTCACCACTTTGCAAGAATTTAAATAATTATAGGTAATACATTGATATAAATTAATTATATATAAGGAATATTAATAATTAATTTCCATATATATAAGGATTTTAAGGTGGTTATACTGACTACAAGAGGAATAAAAGCTGATATCAGAGTCGATATCAGCGAATCGTTACTATCATGTTATTTGAATCTATAAACTATTAACTACCTAATATTTTAAGCGGTAGTGATAAGGCGTCGTTGCCCGTTTGGCCTACAAGCCAAATAATAGCGCTTAAACCACCAACGGTAACCACATACCATATTGCAGATACTACTTGTGCATAGCGATTAAGTGGCAGTAATTGGCTTAGGTGTCGACGTTTATATTCAAAAAATATTTCAATGCTACCAATCGCTAATAAAAAGCCGAGTAACGCTAAACCAAATTTGTAGCTAAGATAAATACCCAATGCAGCGCCAAGGGCACAAGCGACTAAGCCAAGTTTAGAGTTAATAGAGAAAGCGACACTTTTAAGTACATGGCCGCCATCTAGTGGCAATATGGGCAACAAGTTAAATAAGTTCAGCAGGGCGTTGAATACCGCTAAACCGGCGAGTATTTCTAGGTCAGTTATCCAGTAGCCAATTAAACAGGCAAGTGAGAGTATTAAGCCAAAAAATGGGCCCATAATGGAAATAACTACGTCTTGCCAGCGTGTATTAATTTTGTCGTCACTCAGTGCTAAACCACCAACAAAAGGGATCAGGTAAATGCCTTTGGTTTTTAAACCGAAGTACTTCATGGCTTTAATATGACCATACTCGTGAAAAACTAAACAGAGGATAAGTGCGATGGCGAATTCGATAGAGAATAACCAGCTATAAGCGGCTAAGCTGCCGGCGGCAAATAACACTTTTATGACTTTGGCACTTTTTAGTAACTTTAAGCCAAGACCTGCCATGCCAACCAAGCTAAATTTTAATGGCTGTTTTTCACGAACAATAACGTCTTGTTGCTCAATGTCTTTTTCTTCTAATGATTTTTTTTGTATTTCTTGACCATTGATTAACAGTTGATATTGCAGCGCAAAAGGCTGCCACTGTAATGTGCCATTAAGCTCTACTTGTAACTCGCCTTGCTCACTTTGCAGGGAAAACTGATGTAAAAATGTATCGCTATCGGCATTTGCATCTATTTGCGATACACATTGGTCGTCCCAAAATAGCTGTTGCCAGCCCGCAATAGAACCTTCTAATCTTAATGTTTTGCCTAAACACTCTGTTACTAATAACTGCACTGCATTACCTTTACGTGAAAGCTTACCTTAAAGCCTTGCAAGACTATCGCCGGTTGTTTGCCGAAGTTGCGAAGGTCCAAGACTTTGGAAAATAATAATTTTTTATAGCTAATAAGTGACCCAACGTAGCTTATTCTTGGTCGCTATGACCAGCCCAAATATCAGCATTAATGGTTTTTTTCTTTTTACGTTTTTTCTTGCCGCTACCTTCAGGTGCTGCCATCGGTTTACTTTCAGCTAGCAATTGAGCTAATAGTTCGTCATTAAGGGCCTCGTCAACTTCAAAACCCTCAACTTGTTCGCGCTCTAAACGAATTTTATGCTTCTTTTCTATCACTTTAAAGTGATGATAATCTTCATAATCGATCAGTGATAAGGCTAAGCCTACTTCACCAGCGCGACCACTTCGACCAATACGATGCATGTAATCTGACGGGCTTCTGGGTAAATCAAAGTTGATAACAACCGGCAGTTTTTCAATGTCTAAACCACGGGCAGCAATGTCGGTAGCAATTAATACGTCAATCTCACCAGCTTTAAATGCTTCAAGCACTCTACTACGTGCACCTTGGCCTTTATCACCATGAAACACTTCAGCAGTAATGCCACGTTTAGAGAGTTTTGACGCTAAATGTTCACAGCTGTTTTTAGCATTAACAAAAATAAGTGCTTGTCGCCATTTATGTTGCTGAATTAGATAAGCTAAAAGGGCGGTTTTTTCGCCTTTATTTACAGTGAAAACTCGCTGTACTAAAGTACTGCTATCAGCGTTTTGTACTTGTATTTCAATTGGGTTATTAAGTAAGGCTTGGGTTAATAGTTTTACTTGCTCAGGAAAAGTTGCTGAAAAAAGTAAGGTTTGTTTTTTGCTAGGTAGTAGCGCTAACAGTGCAGACAGCTCTTCAGTAAATCCTAAACTTAACATTCTGTCGGCTTCATCAAGCACTAAGGTATTTACTTTATCGAGCTTAATCGCGTTACTTGAAATTAAATCGAGTAAACGGCCAGGTGTTGCTACTAAAATATCACTACCGCCACGTAATGCTAGCATTTGTGTGTTGGTAGATACGCCGCCAAAAACCGCAACGGTTTTAATTTTTCCGTTAAAGTGTGCGGCGTAAGATTTAATGCTATCAGCCACTTGTTTAGCGAGTTCGCGGGTAGGTACTAAAATGAGACCCGTAACAAAATTACCTTTTTGTGCTTGCTCTGTGTTTGATTTTTCTGCCTGCACTTTTTGCAAGTGTATTTTCTGCAACATAGGCAAGGCAAAAGTGGCGGTTTTACCTGAGCCGGTATTTGCTCCTGCAATTAAGTCTTGTCCAGCTAACACACTAGGAATAGCTTGCGCTTGAATAGGTGTTGGTTGCTGATAATCTAGCTCGGTTAAGCGAGCTAATAAAACTGGCACAAGGTTAAGTGCTTTAAAGTTGGCAGGCAAAGTTGCAGTGGTCATTAATGTTGGGGCTCAAACAAGGGTAATTGGGTATTATTTTAGCGTATTTATGGCTTGCTGAGTAAGTTAATTTTGTTAATGCTAACGAGATAAACAGGTTTGCCATTTAGCTAAATTAATGATGATATTGGTGAATCTTTAAATTTAAATTTATTTTTATCGTTTATGCCAATGCTGTACTTATGCATAAGTAGTGATTATGTTACTATTCGTATGAAATATGAGTAATCTGTTGTTAGTTATAGCGCTTAAAAGTACTATAGCTACTTTATCTTTTGAGAAGAAAATCGTCTTAACTTTTCAACTTACCAATAGGCTTAAGTTCTTAATAATTAAAATCTTATGGCAATAAATATCTTCACACCTGAACTACTTGAACGACACTTTAGTAAAAATGAATGGAAAAAAGGCGCGAGAATTTTTCAATCTAAAGGCGTAAAAACATGTGCGCTTGACGGTGAAACTATTCGCGGTGTTGTATCAAGTGAGCGCGCCAATCAGTCAACGTATTTAACACGTTTAGTTTTTGAAGGAAAAAACGGTGATATTGCCAGTTATTGTGATTGTTATATTGGCCGAGATTGCAAGCATGGTGCTGCGTTAGCACAACGCTTTATCGATCAACACTTTGATCCAAACAGCACGGCGTCGCCAGAAAAAGTGATTGAAAAATGGCTTAATCGTTTTCAAGCACAGCCGACGAGATATCAGCCGAATAATCTCCAAAAATCGTTGTTATATTTCTTAAAGCCAAATAGTTACGTTGACGACGATTATTACACTTTATCGATTAAATCTTCGCGCGCTAAAGTCAGTGGTGGTTGGAGTCAAACATTAAGCACTGAACATTCTGCCAGCTCATTAATTAATAGCGCTTACGCGAATAACGATGACGTATCAATAATTACCGAGCTTATGCGTACCAATCAGTTTGGCGATAATATTAAGTATTTTGATTTATTTGAACAAATTATCAAAACTAATCGTTGTTTCTGGCAAACAAGTTTCAATTTAGACGAGGCGATTACCTTAGGTGAACCCCTAGAGGCGCAATGGCAATGGCAAGCGCTGGGTAACCATTTGCACACATTAGAGCTCGTTTTTAATAAGCCAACTGACCATATTATTATCATTAAAGCACAGCCATTGTGTTACTACGATGAGCTAGAAAATTGTTTCGGAAAAATTAATACCAATACTCAATGTGACTTTGAAGCTGATTTACTTAATTCACCAATTTTTGAAGAAGATAAATTACCTTGGGTAATGAATAAACTGTCAATGTCGCTAGGTGATGCAGTACAGCGTTTACCTAAGCCAAAAACAGAATTCTCGCAAGAATTAACTAAACCTGAGGTTTATTTACATTTTTCAACGCCTTCAGAAACTAACCCTGAAACCGGATATGTAAAAGTTAATTTTTCTTACCAGGGAAGCTTAGTAAATCCACATGACAAAAATGTCACTATTTCGCCAGACAATATCAGTAACGCTAAAGTTAAGTTGTATCGAGATTTGGCTTATGAACAAAGTGTTGTAGATAAATTAACCAGCCTAAAGTTTAGTGTTCAGCCTGAGCCGAAGCGCTACACTTTTACTAATGAAGACTATTTAAATAAAAAGAAAACACCGAAATTTTCAATGCTAATGCAAGGGCGATTTTTTTGGCAAGCACTTGTGCATCAAGAAATTCCTTTACTGAAAGAACTCGGTTGGCATATTAGTTTTGCTGACAATTTTTATTATAAAGCCCTTTCAACTGATAGTATTTTTGATGCAGAAGTTATTGAAACCGATGATCATGACTTTTTCTCGTTGGGGTTAAACTTAACGGTTGATGGCAGAAAAATGCCGGCATTCCCTATCTTACTAGGCGCTATTGAACAATTACCAAAGTCAGCTTTGCTTGACCGAGAAAAAGAGCAACTTATTGCGCCAGAGTCACTTATTTATGTTGATTTAGACAAGGGCGATTTTGTTGCTTTGCGTTACAAAAGCATTCAGCCCTTATTAAAACAGTTTATAGAATTGTTTATGCCGAATGCTTTAAATAGTGACGGCACATTGCAGCTTTCGCGTTTTCAGGGCCATCAAACATTATCAATGTTAGACGACCAAGGCATGATCGCTACGGGTACCAGTAAACTAAGAGCATTGGCTGATAAATTAAAAGGTTTTCAAAAGGTCACTACTGTACCTGTGCCAACGGGCTTAAACGCAGCCTTAAGAACATATCAGCATCAAGGGTTAAATTGGTTACAGTTTTTGCGCGAATACCAGTTAAACGGTATTTTGGCTGATGATATGGGTTTAGGTAAAACCATTCAAACCTTGGCGCATTTGTTAATTGAAAAACAGCAAGGCCGATTAACCAAGCCTGTTTTAATTGTTGCACCTACCAGTGTTATTTTTAACTGGGCCAACGAAATTGAGAAATTTACGCCACAGCTTTCATATCAGGTTTTACACGGTAGTAAACGCCAGCAGCATTTTAATTGTTTAGACCGAGATGAAGGCCAAGAGCCAGTTGATATTATTATTACTAGCTATGCCCTGATTATTAAAGATTTAGAGCTATATCGTGAACAGCCGTTTTATTATCTTATTCTTGATGAAGCGCATTATATTAAAAATACTAAAACTCAATTGTACCAAGCGTTTTTATTGCTTAAAGCTCAACATAAGTTGTGCTTAACCGGTACACCAATGGAAAACCATCTTGGTGAGTTTTGGGCGCAATTTAACTTTTTATTACCGGGCTTTTTAGGCGGGCAAAAGCAATTTACTAAACTCTTTAGAACGCCAATTGAAAAACATGCAGATCACGAGCGTAAATTATTGCTAAATCAGCGTATTAAGCCATTTATATTACGTCGAACTAAAGACAAAATTGCCACAGAATTGCCGCCAAAAACCGAGATTATTCAAAAACTACGTATTGAAGGTAAACAAGCCGAACTTTACGAGTCAGTTAGGCTCGCAATGGACAGCCGCTTAAAAGATATTATTGCTGAAAAAGGCTTAAAACGTAGCCAGATTGAAGTGCTTGATGCATTGTTAAAATTAAGACAAGTTTGTAACCACCCTAAGTTGTTATCGCTTGATGGTGCTCAAAAGGTAGAACAGTCAGCAAAACTTGATTATTTAATGGAAACATTGCCTGAACAAATTGATGAAGGCCGGAGAATTTTAATCTTTTCGCAGTTCACTAGCATGCTGGGCTTAATTGAAGAGGCGCTAATAGCCGCTAATATTGGCCATGTAAAATTAACCGGTTCAACCACGAAAAGACAAGAAGTTGTTGATAAATTTCAGCGCGGTGATGTGCCGGTATTTTTAATCAGCTTACGTGCGGGTGGTGTAGGTTTAAACCTGACGACTGCTGATACAGTGATACATTTTGACCCTTGGTGGAACCCTGCGGTAGAAAACCAAGCTACAGATAGAGCGCATCGTATAGGGCAAAATAAACCTGTTTTTGTTTATAAATACATTATTGAAAATTCAATTGAAGAAAAAATTCAACGTATACAACAAAACAAGGCAGAGCTAGCAAAAGCGCTATTGTCAGAAGAGGTTAGTGATAATAAGCTGAGCTTAACCGATGATATTTTAACGTCGTTACTAGCGCCATTAGATTAGGGCGGTTAGGGTTTGTCGTTATTAATATATTGCTAATACTGCTGGGTTAAACATATACAGCTAGTCATACTAAGTTATTTTATACCTTAAGGACTTAACACTATTTCAGTAATATAAATCTTAGAAGTTATTGATTTATATTGCTGAATTCATATCGACATTTTAGCTTAAACCTCAGTTAAAAATTGCTAAAAATTTAGCTCCAGCCGAAGTATGTAACCCTATTAACATGCCAAGGTTAATCATAACGGTTAGCCAAAATATAACGCGAAAGTCACGCTTTGATGATTTATGTCGTAATAGTTGCTGGGCTAATGCCGCACCTGGCCAACCGCCAGCTAAAGCAAGTATATGTAAAGTGCCTTCAGATGTTCGCCAAGCTTTGCGCTTTGCTTTAGATTTATCAAAGGCATAAATAAGATACGTTATAAAGCTGAGAGAAAGATAGAACAGCATTATTTTTTGCGGAAAATAACCTAAAAACGCTGTAATCACGAGCAACGCAAGAAAAGTAAGTGATAAGAAAATTGAGAATAGACTAACTTTTTTAGGCTTTTTTTGCTTTAATTTTTCACCGGAAAATGTTGCCTCACACGCGCAATATCTATTGTCGCTATCTTTGGTGATTGAAAAGGTAATAACGTCTTTTAATTTTGGCTCTCTTTGGCGATTTTCAAAAGCGGATTTATGAATAAACACATGGCTTCCGCCGCCAGTAGGAGCAATAAACCCATATGCTTTATCAGCATGCCATTTAATTAACTGTCCTTTTAAACGCACTGTATTGATCCTTCTATACGATATCATCCATGATAAGTTTATAATGAGGTTCCTGGTAAACCAGTTTGGTTTACTTATTTAAGACTACCCCATAATGTAAAAAATAACACTATGGCTAAATATGAATTTAGTAACAAAAAATATCAAATAATATTTAATTATGATTTATAGATGTCTGTGCTAGCGTAGTTTTTTAGATTGTCATACCATGGTGTTCTCTTTTAATTAGTGATTTTACTGATGCGATTTTCTTTTTCTTTATATTTTTCTTTGCTCTTCTCTATAACAGCAACAGCTCATGCCTTCACAGAAGCCCCAGTGAGTTTTTTTGCGCTAGATAAAGCCCCTGAACTTGGAAAGATGGCAAATTTTAAAGCTAGTGCACTATGCAATGTAGCGGATAAAACTCAGTATTATTTAGCGAATTTTAGTGAAGATAAATTTGCAGTACATGCTGGAAAGGTATTTGATGAAAGCGTTACGCTTTCGAGGGTTGAGCAAACTTTAGCGTTTATTTGCCAAACTTATCGTGAAGATGTTCGAGCTAATCGCCATAGTCGTTTACATGACCCTGACTTTCTCACTAGTTACTTTGATTTCTATCGTTGGACACCTGATATTGCAAGCGCACGCTCAATCGCCCTTAAAAGTACCAACGCTAGAAAAACAAGTATGTTAAATGATATTCCTACAGACAAAATATTTTTAACTAAGTATTACACTAAATTATTAACTGCCAGCGATGTTAAAACCTCGGTTTATAATCAGGCTTTATATGCGTTGCCCTATGATGAGCTAGGCTTAACGTTAGCTGAAGCGAATAATGACCCAACCATTACCCGTAATAAGTTTACTCGCCAAGAAATAATTTCTGGCGTATTAGAAGAGAAAAAATTAGCTAAAGCGTTAATTTGGTTAACAGAAGAAGCACTGCATGACGTGCTATTGCAAGGCACAGGTGTTGTTGACGTTAACGGTGTGCGACGTTACTTTAATGTTCATCGTAATAACGGCATTGCTTATGATTATGCGATAGGTAAGCGTGATCAAGCGCGCTATTGGTATTTTTCAGAAGTGCCTAGCATTATGGGTTATGGTGAAACGCTTGAAAATAAAATAGCGATTCAACCACAAGTGTCTTTTGCAGGCAATGTTGCTGATCTCGGCTTAGGTAAGTTATTTATGGTGAGCTATAAACAAGCAGATAATGAAGTATCACGTTTAGGGGTACTGTCTGATCAAGGTGGTGCTTTTGACAATAATTTATTTCAATTAGATTTATTAGTTGATAGTTACTTTGGCTGGAAAGATTATCATCAAGCTAATAAACAGTTACCTGATTATGCCAACGCTTGGCTAATGCTTATTAAGCTGTAGCTCACTTTTAGTGCTAACGGCGTAAGCGCTATTTAAATAGAGCAAGAGAGTATTAGCTAAGCCACAATACTACAAACAGGTTGCTTTTTTTCTGCTTGGTTTATAGTTTCAATTGTTGGTTTGTAATCAAGTGGTGCCGCGATTAATATTTGACGAATTTTAGCTTCATCTTCATCACACATAGCGTCTTTTAATTGATCAATTATTTTTGCCACATCACTATAATGCAATGAACGCTCGTTGGCGGTTAATATACGCTGGTGTTTAGTTTTACTTGCCTGATCACCAATAAGTAATTCCTCGTACAGTTTTTCCCCCGGTCGTAAACCGCTGTACTGTATTTCAATATCACCGAGTGGGTTGGCAACATCTTTAACTGTTAAGCCCATTAAATGCGTCATTTTATATGCTAAGTCGACTATTTTTACTGGTTTACCCATGTCTAATACAAAAACGTCACCACCAGTGCCCATAGCTCCTGCTTGAATTACTAACTGTGCAGCTTCTGGAATGGTCATAAAGTAACGAATAATATCGGGATGGGTAATGGTGATAGGGCCGCCACGCTTAATTTGCTTTTTAAATAGCGGTACTACTGAGCCAGAAGAGCCTAATACATTGCCAAAACGTACCATGATAAAACGCGTGTTATGATCTTTTTTAGCAAAACCTTGTAGTACCAATTCAGCTAAGCGTTTAGTGGCACCCATTACATTGGTAGGCCTTACTGCTTTATCGGTAGAAATAAGCACGAAAGTCTCTACTTCACAGTAGATAGCAGCTTGAGCGATTTCATATGTGCCCAATACGTTATTAGTTACCCCAGCAATAACGTTATTCTCAACCATAGGAACATGTTTGTATGCCGCGGCATGATAGATAGTTTGTACTTTGTGCTTATGAAAAATATGGCTCATTAACATGCCATTTTGCACATTGCCAATTAAAGGCTCTATGTGCAGAAGGTTAAGGCTTTCTGCTAAAGTTTCAGTTAATTCTTGGTGAATTTCGTATAATAACGCCTCACTCACATCAAGTAATATCAGTGCCTTGGGCTTGTTTAGTACGATTTGTCGACACAGCTCTTTACCTATTGAACCACCAGCACCCGACACCATAACGACTTTGTCAGTAATATTGGCACTGAGTAATTCTGCAATGGGCTCAACCGGCTTGCGGCCAAGTAATTCATCAACAGAAACTTCTCTTAATTCATCTATACCACGTTTGCCCGATACTATATCTGACATGTCAGGCACAATTAATAACTCAAGGGCATAGGGCTCTAAGTGCGCAACAATTTGCTTTAAGCGCGCTGGGTCAACGGTAGGTATGGCAATTAATACTTTGAATTGACCATGCTTTTTAATTAACTTTGCAATATCTTGATGCGAGTGGATTTTAAGCCCTAAAACTCTACGACCTACATAGCGTTTCTTTTCATCTAGAAAAGCTAATGGTTGATACTTTTTACCTTGAGATAAGGCATGCACCAGTTGCCTGCCTGCACTACTGGCGCCGTAGATAACCACACCTTCTCGTTCATCAAATAAATTCTTTCTTGAAATTATGCTAACTAATGCTCTTGCCCCAGCAATGTTGATACTGGCAATAACGAAAAATACTATCGGTACAGAACGAGGAATGAATGCGTCAAAAACTAGGCTGCTTAAATAAAAAATAAAACAGGCAACAAGCAGTAATACTTGAACTTTGAGGAAGGCTTTGGCATTGAAAAACCGTACAAAAGAGCTGTAAACATCGAAAATATAAAACAGTGTTAGTGTTGATGTTGCTACTGCAACGAAAGCAATGTTTTCGTGAAGAGAAAATTCAATATTCTCGATACCTAAGCGAATAATATAAGCAAAATAAAATGCTACTGCTAGAGAGAATAAATCGTATATTACTGCTAATAACAACTTAATAGCACTTGGAATTAAGTCAATTCGTCTAACCATGAAAATGTACCCTACTACACGCCGTTTTTAATGCAAACTGCATTAACGATCTTGATTAAGTATTCTTGCAACATATGGTTACATTGTCATTACTTAATTTAACAAATGCTATAGATATTTACTCTCGATACAGCGATTTACAGTTTGTTATTAATAATATCAAGCGCTTGGGTGAGTGATTCACACACATTACTTATTTCACTATTAGTAATTGTTGGGTGCACTAAGAACATTAAACTTGTTTCACCAAGCATTTTTGCTTGTTTTAACGCCACTTTTGGCTGAAGCTCTGTATTATCGAAAGCCTTTTCTTTATAAACTTCTGAGCAGCTTCCAGAATAACAAGGTACATTAAGCGCATTAATTGCAGTGAGAACATCGTCTCGTAAGACACCTGCAGGTAGTTTGCTTTGATCGACAAATACGTAACACTTGTAGTAAGCATGTTGAATATAATTTGGCACTGTTGGTACGATTAACCATGAATATTGACGACATACTTGGAATATTTTTTCCGCATTTTCATTACGTAGTTTGGTCCAAGTTGGCATACGCTTAAGCTGGATGCGACCAATTGCTGATTGCATTTCAGTAAGGCGCCAATTGGTACCAAAACTCTCATGTAACCAACGATAACCAGGTGGGTGCTGTTTTTCATAAACCGCCGCATACGATTTTCCATGATCTTTAAAAGCCCATGCTTTGCGCCAAAGGTTTTCGTCGTTAGTTGTTAACATTCCACCTTCACCACCCGTGGTCATTATTTTATCTTGGCAAAATGACCAAGCACCAATATGGCCAATACTTCCAACCGATTTTCCTTTGTACTTGGTACCATGAGCTTGCGCGCAATCTTCTATTACATATAAATTATGCCGCGTGGCTAGTGCCATAATATCATCCATTTCACAAGGCCAACCGGCTAAGTGAACACATATAATGGCTTTGGTTTTATCGGTTATTACGGGGTTAATTGTTGCAGCGCTAATGTTTTGACTGTCAAGTTCAACATCGGCAAAAATAGGCGTTGCACCCGCATTAATAATACTACTGATGGAAGCGATAAAGGTTCTGGAAGTTACAATAACTTCATCACCTTGGCTAATATTTAAAGCATGTAAAGCCAAGTCTAACGCCAAAGTACCATTAGCAACGGCCACGGCATATTTACAGTCAGTATACTCGGCAAACTCTTTTTCAAACTCTCGGCCTTGTTGGCCAGTCCAGTAATTAACTTTATTTGATTGTAAAACTTGGCTAACCGCAGTTATTTCTTCTTCGCTAAAGCTAGGCCATGGTGACAGATGCGTATTGAGCACAGGTGATCCTATAAAATTTAAATGAGTGAACGAACAGGGAGGGCAGGTACGCCCATGTACAGTTGATTACTTTGGGTAGATTTTGTGATTACTGCGCCTGCACCAGATTGGGTGTTTGGGGCAATGGTAATATATTCAACAACGGCACTGCCGATACCCAACCATGATAATTTGCCAACCTTAACACCGCCGGCAATATTGACTCCTGGAGAAATATGGCAATAAGCCTGAATATGACAATCGTGATCTATAGTTGCCGCGGTGTTAATAATACAACCTTCATCAATGCGTGCGCCAATATTAACCACAGCATTGGCAAAAATAACGACGCCATAGCTAATCGAACTATGTTGGCTAACAAAGGCCGTAGGATGAATTAATGTTGCTAGGTGGCACTGTTTGGCCACGAGCTGCGCTATTAATTTAGCCCGTATTGTGTTGCTGCCAATAGCAACAATAAAATCGGCGTTTTCACGGTAATTAACCCAGTTGGCGGTAGGGCCAGACACTTGCCAATGGCTATTCGCGTTGAGTTTATCTAAGCAGTCATCAAGAAATATAATGTTATTGTAGTAACCTAGGCTTAAGGCACAGTCGGCGACAACCAAGCCATGACCACCAGCACCAATAATTACTAAAGTTTTGTTTTTATTCATGATTGGCCTGTAAATTTGCTCATGGTAGCTTCACCTTCGGCGTTAATGTCGGCTTGTGAGAAAACCTTTTTAATGGTCAGGTAGATAATTTTAATATCTAACCACAAAGATTGGTTCTCAACATACCAAACATCGAGTTCGAATTTTTCTTGCCAGCTGATCGCGTTACGGCCATTAACCTGTGCCCAGCCGGTAATACCTGGTTTTACGTCATGCCTTTTTGCTTGTACTTCAGAATATAATGGCAAGTATTCAATCAGTAACGGTCGAGGACCCACTAAGCTCATATCACCTTTTAGTACGGACAAAAGTCCTGGTAGTTCATCTAAACTGGAATTTCTGAGTTTTATGCCAAAAGGCGTTAAACGTTCTTGATCTGGTAAAATATTACCATTTTTGTCTTGAGCATCTCGCATGGAACGAAATTTTTTCATGGTAAAGATTTGACCATTCAATCCAGGACGTTTTTGGCTGAAAAGTACTGGTTTACCAAGGTTTTTAGCAACTTTAAAAGCAACAAAAATATATACAGGTGAGAGAATAATTAGCGCTGATAAGGCCGCTAATATATCAATAATTCGTTTGATAATTTTATACATAATAACTGGCCAGCCTTCAGGAAACCGAAAGCTGAAATGTTCCGTTTTCGCTTTTTGACTTTATTTTCCAATATAACAGGAGTAAATTGAACAGTACAATAATAACAAATCGATTTTCATATCTAAGTTTTCTTATGCACGCTGTTGTTCGTTTATATTATTTATCACGTTGGTGCTATTTAAAAAAAATCCCTTTATTACCAAAACTAATTCACTATTTTATTCGTATTATTTTTGCCTGTGACGTTAAGTATACCGCCGAAATTGGTGAAAACGTTGGTTTCTTCCATAATGGCTTGGGTGTTGTAATTCATAAGCACGCTAAAATAGGTGACGGTACCTGTTTATACCAAAATGTTACCATAGGTGGGAATGGTAAATCTGAAGCAGAAAATGGTATTCCCGTGATCGGTAAAAATGTATTTATTGGTGCCGGAGCGGTAATACTAGGTCCTGTTACCATTGGAGATAATGCTCGCATTGGTGCTAATTCGGTCGTATTAAATGACGTTGCAGCAAATACTACCGTGGTAGGATCTCCGGCTAAGATAATTACAAAACGCTAAGGTATAGATGTGAATAAACCTAATAAAATAAGCGTTTTACATGTGTTTATGAATTTAAACCTAGGCGGTGCAGAAAGCCGTATTATGGATTTATTTCGTAGCCAAGACCCTGATGTTTTGACCAATGACTTTGTCATCATGACCGATGAGCATTGTTATTTTACTGATGAAGTTCTCGATAAAGGCGGTAATATCCATGTAATTGATAGTCCGCGTAAGGGAATTGTCAAAAATCTTAGGCAGTTATATCAACTACTCAAGACTAACCCTCAATATGATGCGCTGCACGCCCATACTTCTTACTATTCTGGTTTGTGTGTTTTTATTGCTTTTTTGGCAGGCATTCCAGCGAGAATAACCCATGCTCGCAATACGAGTACTGGCGCAAATAATTTATCATCTAAAGTTATGCTACTGGTAGGTCGATTGCTAAGTTCGGCATTTGCTACTAAACGTTTTGCTATTTCAACCGACGCTGGCATTTTTTTGTATGGTAAGGGCAAAAACAAAAGACATTTTGAAGTGGTGCCTAATGCTTTTGATTTTCGCAAAGTAAGACATAAAAGTGCTATTAATGATCAAGAAAAAATAACATTCAACCTCAAGCCTAATCAACTTAATATTGTTTGTGTTGGCCGTTTTTATACGGTTAAAAATCATGATTTTTTATTATCAGTGATCAGTAAATTCGTGCAAGTACGCCAAGATTTTTGTTTGCACTTAATTGGTGATGGCGAGCTAAAAGAAAAACTACAAGCTCAGGTTATAGCTTTGAAACTTGAAAACCATGTAAAGTTTTGGGGTAAAAGAGCTGATGTGGATCAGTTATTGTCTTTATTTGATGTGATGGTGATGACTTCAAAAAATGAGGGTCTTGGTGTTGCCGCATTAGAAGCACAAGCCGCTGGGTTGCCTTGTGTGTTATCAACGGGTATTCCTGAAGAAGCCGATATGAGGTTGGGGTTATGTCGTTATATTGATTTAAATGCTGGGTTTGAGCCTTGGGTAAAAGCCATTGAAGAACAAGCTGAGTTAGCAACCGTGAGTAAAGTGGTGATTGACCAACAATTTGAACAACGTGGTTACAGTTTATCAGCAACTCGTCAGCGCTATTTGGATGCATATTTACGTAATGAAAAAAATTAGAATATTGCAGGTTATTCCTGCGCTGACCTTAGGCGGTATATCGTCTGTGGTGATGAATTGGTATCGACATTTAGATGACAGCAAATATCAGTTTGATTTTATTAGTTTTAATGATGGTCCACTCAGAGCTGAAATTACAGCACTTGGGGGGAATATATTTATTATTCCTACGATAAAGCAAAAACCTTTTCAGCACTTAAAAGCGCTAAATGAAATTCTTTCCAACCAGAATAAGTACGATGTTGTGCATGTACATAACAGCTTTAAAAATGGTGTTTTACTGGGGTTGGCAAAACAAAAAGGTATTAAGGTAAGAGTGTGTCACTCTCATACCAGTGGTGTTGAAAACAAATTTTTATTGCCATTTATGTCGTTATTTAAAGCAATTGTTACTCGCGCAAGTAATGTGCATTTAGCCTGCGGTAAGGAAGCGGGTGAGTTTTTGTATGGCAATAAGTCTTTTACGGTGATCAATAATGCTATATCAGTACAGCGATATTTAGCAGATAAACAAGATACGAATAACATAAAAACGCAGTTTTCTTTACCAAAGAATAAACAATTAGTGTTACATGTTGGGCGTTTTTCAATAGTAAAAAATCATCAGTTTTTATTAGAGCTAGCAAAAGATAAAACACTCAACCCTGCTATACATTTTGTTTGTGTTGGCGAAGGGCCATTAAAAGCCGATTTTGCTGAAGCTATTCAACAAGAAGCTGTGCAGGCTCGTTTCACGTTATTAACTGCAACACCTGATATACCTTTATTATTAAAAAGTGCAGATGCTTTTATTATGCCGTCGCTATTTGAAGGCATATCGGTAGCTTTATTAGAAGCACAAGCAGCCGCGCTACCTTGTTTAATTTCAAATACAATCGCGAAAGCATCAGACATGGGTTTAGCGCTAGTAACTTTTAACCCGCTTGACGATCTATCACCTTGGCTGATGCAATTAAATAATTTACCTTTGGTTGAGTTAACCGCAGATAAAGTTACTGAAGCATTTTTAGAGAAAGGTTTTTCTACCGAAAGCGTGTTAGCACAATTAACCAATATTTATAGCTCGCGTGATAAGTATGCTCGCAACTAAATTATCGCAACTATTGAAGGTAGAGGTTGGGTTATGCGCTTTGCTTATTGTGTTATATGGCATCACTAATAGCGCACCTTTATTATTAATTGTTGTGCTAATTGGTGTTATTTGTGCATTTTTATTACCCTTTGGGCGTAGCATTCAATTAGCTATTTTTTTGTTGCCTTGTACGGAAGTTTTTACCCAGTCACCTTATATTTCCATATCATTACTTACTTGCATTTTTCTGGCGATGTTTGGTCGATATTTAATGACGCATGTGGCACATACACATTACTCTCAGCCTGGCTTGTTATTAATGTTATTGGTACTTGTGTATGAGCTAATGCATATATTATATAACCCAGCAATGGCTTCATTTGTAACTGTGCGTTGGTCTATATTTTTTATTTTTACGTCCTTGCTTTTATTTGATAAGAATAAATATTGTACGTTTTCTCAGTTGCGTTTTGTGTTGTTATGCGGGGTAATTACCTCAACACTGTTTGGTTTAGTGCATCAGTATTTTGGTGCTGCAGCTGCACACTCTGTGAAAACTATTGCTCGATTTGCAGGTGGTGCGGGTGATCCTAATAACTTTGGGTTGTTTTGTTTATTACTGATTTATTTCTACTTACCCGTAGTACCAAGAGCAAAGGTCTCGAGATCAACATTTTTAATTATTTTACTTATGCTAGCTTTTGGGGCACTTACCGTATCTCGTAGTTTTTTTATTGTTGCGACTTTAAGTTTATTTACCTATTTTATTTTTTATTTTCGTTCGGCAATAGGCGATATCTTTGTAAGATTCCTGCTGTTATTAAATTTTCTCCTGATATTATTTTGTTTATATTGGATAAGCGGTGCGTCGTTTATCGGCGATTTAGATATATTTGTTCGATTCAATGGCAATAATTTATCCGACTTAACGGGCTCTCGAAGTGATATATTACAAGCTTATCTGCAATTATTTTTAGATTTACCTTATAATTTTGTGCTATTTGGTGCCGGCATTAATGGTTACTTAGTGCATTATAATCACTATTTTTTACAGGCTGGCCTATTTAACGAAGTTGTAGGGCCGCACAATACCTTACTTGAAATAATGATAAGTTTTGGCGTAATAGGTTTTACCTTGTTTGCAACTTATATCTATTTCGGCTTTCGGGCAGAAAGGAACCGTGTAGCTAGTAGTCATATATTTCGTTTAGCTTGGTTACCCATTTTAGTCTTTTTATTATACTGCTTTAGCCTGCAAAACATTGGAAAATATAGTGGATACTTTATATTAATGTTGATCGTATATAACACCTATAGAAAAGACACCTAGATGACAGATTTAAGCCGTGAAAGGCGCAATGGCATCTTATTAAGCTATGGCTCAATCGCCATTCGAAATATAGCTGCCTTACTTTTAATCCCTTTTATTATAAATCACTTAGGGGTTAGCGATTATGGCATTTATAGCTTGGTTTCTGCCTTGGCTGGTTACCTTATTGTATTGGAGTTTGGTTTAGCAAATACCACGATTCGCTTTTTATCTGTTTATCAGGCAAATAACGAAAAAGACAAAGCTTCTGAATTTATCAGTAGTATGGTTGTGATATATGGTGCTTTAGCAACCTTTGTTGTTGGTGTCGGTTTAATTGTTTGGTACAAATTGCCAGCGATTTTTCAGCAGTCTATGACCCTAGCTGAAATTCAATTACTGCAGGCCGCTTTTTTAGTATTGCTAGTAAATGTAGTGATTACGTTAATGAGTAATTCGCTTACCGGTATTATTAGTACGTACCAACGTTTTCGCTTCCAAAAGACCACGGATATCTTAGTATTCATTGCTCGTTGCAGTATTGTTGTTGGCTGTTTGGAGGCAGGTTATGGCGTATTGGCTATTGTTGTTATCGATACCTTTACCAACCTGGTGCACAGCATCATTCGTTTTTGCTATATAAAACAGAATATTGATATTCAATTCAAGGCAAAGTTACCGAATAAAGCGACGTTAAAAGAGATATTTATCTATTCATCTTTTATTGCGCTCAATGTGTTAGTTAACCAAATCAACTGGCGCGTAGACAACTTAATTATTGGCACATTAACCAACAGTAAATCTTTGGGTATTTTCAATATTGGAAGCCAGTTGCTGTTCAGTTTTATTGCATTCTCCAGTGCTATTTCGAATATTTTTGTCCCTAAAATTGTTCAAATGGTTAAACAAGAAGTATCGAATACTGTACTAATGTCACAATTGTGCATTATTGGTCGGTATCAAATGATAGTACTAGGTTATGTATTTGCTGTATTTGCTGCTTTTGGTGAGTTATTTATCCAGCTATTTGTTGGTGATGACTTCTCTCAGGCTTATTGGATTGCGTTAATTCCTATGCTGCCCTTTATGTTCGTATTGGCTCAAACGTCGACCAATGCAGTATTACAAGCGCTAAATAAACATAAGGTTCGCAGTTTGTTGTTATTGGTTACCGCAATAGCAAACATTATTATCTCCATTATATTAGTAAAGAAAATAGGTATGGTAGGTGCTTCTTGGGGTACCGCCTTTGCTTTATTTGTTGGTGAGCTATTGTTGGTGAATATCTATTTATACCGCGTTATAGGCTTAAACATGTGGCATTTATATCGTGAATTAATACGCTACTCGTTGCCCGCAATAGTACTAACCTTGGTCTTCGCTTTTACAATAACAGATTATATAGCAGCCACTTGGCTTGGATTGTTTATTGCCTGTGGGCTTACTGGCGTTATTTATGCCATATGTAGCTATTTTGTAAGTTTAATACCGAGCGAGCGACAGAAAATAAATCGGTTGGTCTTGAAAGGAATATGAAAAATCTTAGCCTATGATGCTGTTTTATAAGCAGTATTTTATTGTAATAAAACATAGGTGCTTATTGAATCATTACATTTTATTTTAAGGCAGTATTTTGAAAATAGTAATTATTGGCGCTTACCCTAATTCTATCATTGGTTTTCGGGGTCCCTTGATTAATGCATTTGTTAAAGCAGGGCACGAGGTAATTGTGATGACAGCACCAGCCTCAGAAGAAGTTGTAAGTGAAGTTACCGCGTTAGGTGCAAGCTTTAGACCTTATTCAGTTGAGCGTAATGGATTAAACCCAGTTGCTGATCTAAGTACATTATTCGAGATTAAAAAAGCTTTAAAGTCATTAAAACCCGATCATGTACTCGCCTATACGATTAAACCGATTATTTGGGGCGGAATTGCCGCTCGTTTTATCGGCTTTAAAAACTTCCACGCGATGATAACGGGGTTAGGTTATGCCTTTGAAACAGGCAGTTTTGCCCGTAATTTGGTTAATATAATCGTTAAGCACTTATATAAATTCTCATTAACCAATGCGAAAAGCGTTATTTTTCAAAACCAAGATAATCGACAGCTATTTGTTGAGTTAGGGTTAGCTGATGCCAACAAGTGTTATCGTGTATTTGGCTCCGGTGTTGATATTTCGGCTTACCAAAAGCAACCCTTACCTGAGCAAGCAACAACCTTTTTACTGATTGCTCGCCTGTTGGGTGATAAAGGTATAAGAGAGTTTGCTGAGGCCGCCAAAATAGTAAAACAAAGTTATCCTAACGTTAAGTTTCAAGTGTTAGGTCCTTACGATAGTTCACCAGATAAAATTAGTGCTAGCGAAGTAGCTCAGTGGCAAAAACAAGGCCATATTGAGTATTTAGGGGAAACAGATAACGTTAAGCCTTATATTCAAGCATGTCATATATACACATTACCTTCTTATCATGAAGGCTTACCAAGAACCGTATTAGAAGCCATGAGCATTGGGCGACCCATATTAACCACCGATGCTGTAGGGTGTCGAGATACAGTAGTGAATGGCGAAAATGGTTGGTTAGCACCTCCGCGTGATGCTGGTGCCTTAGCAGTTAGAATGATTTGGTTTATTGAAAACCCAGAGCAGTGGCAAAAAATGGCAGCAGCTAGCCGACTTATGGTGGAAGAAAAGTTTAATGTAACGCAGGTAAATGAAGCCATTAGTAACATTATGCAACTTTAATCGCGGGTGTTGGTGGCGGGTGTTAACTGCTGTGTTTTTGAAAGCTTTCTTTGTAAAACAATAATAAACAATACAAATGATATTGATTCCTATTTAGTTTCGTGATTAAATGCGGGCAATTAAAATAATTGTCTCTTTTATAGGTTTATCCATGCGAATTTCACCTCTTTTTCAACCAGCGTTAATCGCTCTATCGGTTGTTACTTCTATTGCGAATACTGCTCAAGCAGCTGATGATATAGAGCATTTAGCTATTTTTGGTAATGCTCAAGCGGTAAATGATGTGCCTGGCAGTGCTCACATGATTTCTCAAGCAGAATTAGAAAAATTCGATTTCACCGATATTATGCGTACATTAACCTCGGTTCCTGGCGTTTATGTTCTTGAAGAAGATGGCTATGGTTTACGTCCAAATATTGGTATGCGTGGCACAGGTCAAAATCGCAGTGAAAAAGTTACAATTATGGAAGATGGCGTATTAGCCGCTCCAGCACCTTATTCAGCTCCTTCTGCTTATTACTTCCCAACTGCCGGTCGTATGCAACAAATTGAAGTACTTAAAGGTACGTCAAGTGCTATGTATGGACCACGTACAACGGGTGGTGTAGTTAACATGCTTTCGCGTAGTATTCCAAGCGAGGCACTTGCAGGACAAGTAAATTTAAGCGCAGGTGAAGATGGTTTTGCTAAAGCACATGCTTATGTTGGTGGTGCTGGCGAAAACGTATCGTCATTATTTGAAGTATTTCGTTATCAAGCTGATGGTTTCAAAGATGTAAACCACACCGGTGATGATACTGGTTTTGTTAAAAATGACATTATGGCAAAAATTCTTATTAACAGTGATGCCGATGCAAAATATTACCAAGAGTTAGAATTTAAATTAAAATATTCTGATGAAAGCTCTGATGAAACTTACATGGGGTTAACCCAGAGCGACTTTGACGCTAACCCATATTCTCGTTATTCAGCATCACAGCTTGATGTTATGGACACAGAGCATAAGCAATTTCAGGTAAATCATAGTATTAAGTTGTCAGATCGCTTTGTTTTAGGAACTTCTGCTTACTTTAACGAATTCAGTCGTAACTGGTACAAAACCAATAAAGTGAATGGGCAAAGCTTAAGTGGTGGTGGTATTGATATCGCTTCTGCGTTTGACAATGGTACGTTCGAAGATAACGAAATCAGTGTTGAAGTTAAAGCTAACAGCCGTGATTATGAGTCAAAAGGTATTCAAACGGTTCTAGATGCTGACTTTGGTGCTCATCAAGTTAAATTTGGTGCTCGTTACCACGAAGACAGTATGGATAGATTTCAATGGGTTGATCTTTATCAATTAGATAACACCAATTATGAAATGAGCTTAACCGATGCTGGTGTTCAAGGCACTGACTCAAACCGTATAGATTCAGCGAAAGCTGTCGCGTTATTCATTCATGATGAATATACCATTGGTGACTTTATTATTAATGCCGGTTTACGCTACGAAGATATGACTATTTCGCGTAAAGATTGGGCAAAAGGTGTTGTAGATAGAAACGAACCAACATCAAAAGATGTGAGTAACGATGTTGATGTTTTATTACCTTCACTTGCAGTAACTTATCGTGTAAATACTGATTTAGTGGTTATTGGTGGTGTGCAAAAAGGTTTCGCTCCGCCAGCTCCAGGTAACGATAAAACAGAAAATGAAGAAAGCATTAACTATGAGTTAGGTTTACGTTTTAATAAAGACGCGTTAAATGCAGAAGTATTATATTTCTATTCTGATTACGAAAACATGCATGGTAATTGTACGGCGAGCCAAGGTTGTGATGAAGAAAACATTGGTAACCAATATAATGCGGGTGAAGTAAAGGTTTCAGGTATCGAAGCTAAAGCAGGCTATGAGTTTGCTGCAGGCTCGGTAATGATTCCAGTGGGTTTAACTTACACGTTTACTGAAACAGAGTTTCAAAACTCATTTGAATCAGGTTTAGATACTTGGGGTGATGTTGTTGTAGGCGATGAGCTACCGTATGTACCAGAAAATCAATTACAACTGAATGTTGGTGTTGTTGGTGAAAATTGGCGTGGTGATGTTTTAGTACGCTATATGGATGAAATGCGCACAACGGCTGGTCAAGGTGTAATATTACCAAGCGAAGCGATAAAAAGCCGAACAGTGGTAGACTTAGCTGCACATTACAACCTTGCAGAAAACCAAGAAATTACCCTTAATGTTGATAACTTACTTGATAAAGAATACATGGCGACACGTACACATGGTTCAATCATGGCTGGTAAACCACGCAGCGTTACTTTAGGTTATAAATATAGTTTTTAAGTCAAAAGTTTATGGTTAAATTTTAAAGCGAGCCTTGTGCTCGCTTTTTTGTTTTATGGGCTTTATTAGCGAAAGTGCGCTGTAATTTCTAGTTAATGAATATAATTATTATCGGAGAAAAATAGCCTTTATAGCAATTGAAATAAATAATCGATCATTTTAAGGTGGTTTAAATCGTCAATAACTTATTACATTTGGTATTACAATCAAAGTGCTTAGTTTGTACTGTTTAAGATGCACTGTTTAGTTTGAACTATATGGCTTACTTAGTAATGCTTGCAGCTCTGTTTCGTACGCTAGTTGTTTAGTTTGATTAAAGCCGACATGTGCGCTGACTATTTTGCCTGTTCGGTCAATAATAAAGCTACTTGGCATTCCTTTAAGTTTATATTTTCTTGCAATTAGGCCTTTGGGATCATAAATAACCGGAAAGTTTGCTTTTATTTCCTTTAAAAACTCATCGGCTAGCACTCGGCTGTGATCTAAATTAATACTGATGATAGTTAAGCCTTGTCTTTGATATTGCGCTTGTAAGTTATTTAACCACGGAAATGATTGACGGCAAGGGATACACCAAGAAGCCCAAAAATCAACATAAACAACATTGCCAATTTCATTTTCTAACTGTTTGTTTAATAGCTCAATTGTATTAATGTTAGTAGTTGCGTTAACTTTATTGGCAGCTAATAACGGACTTGAAAACGAAACAATCATGAGTAGCGTACAGCATATTTTTATTTGTTTTATCACGGTATAATCAAATATTATTTAGATCTTAGATACCGTTATTTAACCACGTTAATCGATATTCATAAAGTTTGCTCATGACAATTTTCTGCTGTAACTCAGTGCAGGTGTTTTTGGTGGGTTTATGCATTAATTAACGGTTGATGCTTCTCAACTTAAGTTAAATACTATTATTAGGAAAGTTGTATGTTCAGTGAAACAATTAAACCATTCAAAAAATATTTCCATGCTTTATGGGTAAACTTAGCTGTAGTTATTGTTATGTCTAGTGCGTCTTTGCAAGCAGCAGAAAATCAAACACTCGATAGAAACCAATGGTTAAAAGCACGATTTGGCGCTCAACATGAAGCACTTATACCTGTGGTTGCTGTGGCAGACATGTTGTTTGGCTGCCAACAACAAAAACAAATAAAAGAAAATTTAACGATTAAAGCGTTAATTACTGAATTAGATCGAAATACCCTGGCTGAAAAACTAATAACTTGTTTGGCAGGAGAGCCGCTTAAATCAGATGTGTCATTAAATTATGGTTTACATGGTTGCTTTCACGAACAATTTTTACACCTTTCTGACGAGCAAAGGCAGGAAAAAATGCATTTAGTCACCGCAAGTATTGCCGAGTTACCAAAAGTTGAGCGACAAAAAAGCTTTACCAAATGTGTAACCGACCAAGCGATTAATTACTTAAAATAAGTTTACATTAAGGCTTAGGTGTTTTTTTGTCATCGACAAATGCACTAGGAAGAATTTCAACACCGACTAATCGGCCGATTTTTATCATCAGAGGAATCGTGATCGGCGCAAAAGGTAAAATAGCGAAAATACCAATACCTAAGCCTTTTAAAATATCAATAAACTGTTGGTTAGCAATACGCATCTCCTCAGCACTTGCATTACGTTTAGTGTAACGTTTATAAGTACTAAGCATGGCTCTTGTTTCAACTTTTTCTTGTGCTAAGGCGATTTTAACTTTGATCATACTGCGTTTAATGCGGATGATATTACGCCTTTTACTGATGCGTAAAACTCTAAAGGGGACTTTGTGAAAATGGTGCCAAATTCTCATTCGCGTATTCTCCCACAATAATTAACCAAAGCAAGTAATTCAATTCTCTAAACTAAGATGAAACATAATTTGTAACAAATGCTAGCCCCTTGGTACTGCACAGCTTTTTATATTTGAAGTAATATGACTTATAGTTAACATAAGTTTAAAAATAACCAATGGAACAAGTATTATGGGACATGAAACACCGAAAGTTTTGGTAGTAGACGATGATATGCGTTTACGCGCCCTACTAGAGCGGTATTTAGTTGAGCAAGGCTTTGTCGTTCGAAGCGCAGCTAACTCCGAGCAAATGGATAGGTTATTAGAGCGTGAAAACTTTCACTTATTAGTCCTCGATTTAATGTTACCAGGCGAAGATGGCTTATCTATATGTCGTCGTTTACGCCAAAACTCTAACGACATTCCTATTGTTATGTTAACAGCGAAAGGTGATGAGGTTGACCGCATTATTGGTTTAGAGTTGGGCGCTGATGATTATATGCCTAAGCCGTTTAACCCGCGTGAATTATTAGCGCGAATTAAAGCAGTATTGCGCCGTAAAGTGCAAGAAGCACCTGGCGCGCCATCTCAAGAAGAAAATATTATATCTTTCGGTGATTATCAGTTGAATCTTGCTACGCGTGAAATGGTGAAAGGTGATGTAAACATGCCTTTAACGAGTGGTGAATTTGCCGTATTAAAAGCATTAATCACGCATCCCCGAGAACCTTTGTCGCGTGATAAATTAATGAACTTGGCGCGTGGGAGAGATTACTCAGCCCTTGAGCGTAGCATTGATGTTCAAGTGTCGCGCTTGCGACGTATGTTAGAAATTGACCCTGCAAAACCTCGCTATATTCAAACGGTTTGGGGTTTGGGGTATGTATTTGTTCCTGAAGGAAAGTCTGTAGCATAGACTTTTAGTCGTTGTTTTATTTTAAAGGCTTTATGGTTGTATTAAAGGTGGTTGTTTTAGCCAGCTTCACCATGAGACTTTAGAAAATGAATAGCACTTAATAAAGACATGAAAAATTCTAACAGTAGTAGAGGTTTATGAAAATATTGCCGCGCAGTGCCTTTGGTCAAACGGTGCTCTTAATTGGGTTTTTATTATTAATTAACCAAGTAGTATCGTTTATATCTATGTCGATATACATTATTCAACCTAATGCACAGCAAGTAAATCAGTTGCTTGCTAAGCAGGTTCGAGTCGTTTTTATCGATATTGAAGATGAAGCGATAAGCCCTGCCATGGGGGAAGCGTTTCAACGAGAAACCGGTATTGGGGTTTATCGTGAAGCCGCAGCAATGAAGTTAGGCTTACAAGATGCAATCTTTTACGCTTTTCGTTCTGAAGAAATGTCAGCTCTTTTGGGCGGGCCTGCAGAAGTTAGGATTTCACAAGGTGATGAGTACTTATTTTGGATTCGTCCACCTCAAGCCCCTAATTATTGGGTTAAAATTCCACTGAATGGCTTAGAGGAAGAAAACTTTTCTCCGCTTATTTTTGTCCTAATGATATTAGGTATTTTAAGTGTGGTGGGAGGATGGATTTTTGTTCGACAGCTTAATCGACCGTTAAGTGCCTTACAACATGCTGCTCTTGACGTGGCAAGAGGTGATTTTCCGAAGCCATTAAAGGAACGAGGTACGACAGAGATTGTTGCGGTTACGCGGGCTTTTAATCATATGTCTAAAGGTATAAAGCAACTAGAAGATGACCGAAACCTATTGATGGCTGGTATATCGCATGATTTAAGAACGCCACTAACCCGTATTAGATTAGCCACTGAAATGATCTCCCAACAAGATGAGTTTTTGAAAGAGGGTATTGAAGGCGATATTGAAGATATGAATAGCATTATTGATCAGTTTATTGATTATATTCGTCACGACAGCAAAGACAAAGCTGAACTAGATGACATTAATAAATTAATTGATGAAGTGGTGCAATCAGAGAGCATTTTAGATCGTGAGATAATTTTTACTACAGAAGATTTACCTAACATTCCGCTTCGTTATGTTGCAATGAAAAGAGCAGTAGCCAACTTAATTCAAAATGCTTTACGTTATTCTCAAGGTAAAGTTACTGTATCTACTTATTATGACAAACGAAAACAAGAAGTTTGTTTTTGTGTTTGTGATGAAGGCCCAGGTATTCCTGAGTTTGAGATTGAACGCTTGTTTCAGCCTTTTACTCAAGGCGATGAAGCAAGAGGAGCAGAAGGCAGTGGCTTAGGTTTAGCTATTATTAAACGAATAGTCGATACCCACAGTGGACGTGTTGAATTATCAAACAGAAAAGAAGGTGGTTTAAAGGCTCAAGTTTGTTTACCAATTAGTCATGGTTAACATTAAGTCACTTGAATTTGGTATTAGCATTTATTTATTATTGCTTGAGGTTCAAACATAAAAAAGCCGTCGAATATTCGACGGCTTTGACGTTTTTAGGCTATTACCAAACTGGCTTATTTATAGTTTTGGACCAGCTGCAACCAATGATTTACCGTTATCAGTATCAGTAAACTTATCAAAGTTATTTACAAAGCGTTTAGCTAAGTCAGCAGCTTTACCTTGCCATTGTTCGGCTTGGGCATAAGTATTACGAGGATCTAAAATGTTATCGTCGACACCTTCAATGCTGGTTGGGATATCTAAATTAAATAAAGGTAAAACTTGTGTTTGTGCATCGTCAATTGAGCCATCTAAAATAGCATCGATAATTGCACGCGTATCTTTAATTGATATACGCTTGCCGGTGCCATTCCAACCGGTATTAACCAAGTAAGCTTCTGCACCAACAGCTTGCATGCGGTTACGTAATACTTCCGCATATTGCGTTGGGTGTAAGCTTAAAAATGCAGCACCAAAACAGCTTGAGAAAGTTGGTGTTGGCTCAGTAATACCGCGCTCTGTACCCGCTAGTTTGGCTGTGAAACCAGATAAGAAGTAATATTCAGTTTGCGCTGGTGTTAACTTGGCAACTGGAGGTAATACACCAAAAGCATCTGCAGTTAAGAAAATAACTTTTTTGGCATGACCTGCACGAGAAACCGGCTTAACAATATTATCAATGTGATGAATAGGGTAAGAAACACGGGTGTTTTCTGTTTTTGAGTTATCGTCAAAGTCAATTTGACCTTTTTCGTTAACCGTAACGTTTTCTAATAATGCATCGCGACGAATAGCATTGTAGATATCAGGTTCGTTTTCTTTACTCAAATTAATGGTTTTAGCGTAACAACCACCTTCAAAGTTAAATACACCGTTTTCATCCCAACCATGTTCATCATCACCAATTAATTGGCGTTTAGGATCAGTTGAAAGCGTAGTTTTACCCGTACCAGAAAGACCGAAGAACACGGCTGTATCGCCATCTTCACCAACGTTAGCACTACAGTGCATAGATGCTATGCCTTTTAAAGGTAATAGGTAGTTCATCATTGAGAACATACCTTTTTTCATTTCGCCGCCGTACCAAGTGCCACCAATTAACTGAACACGCTCAGTAAGGTTAAAGGCCACGAAATTTTCAGAATTTAACCCTTGCTCTTGCCAGTTAGGGTTAACAGCTTTTGCACCATTCATTACGATGAAATCAGGTTCGTATGTTTTCAACTCATCATCGCTTGGGCGAATAAACATATTTTTAACAAAATGAGCTTGCCAAGCAACTTCAGTAATAAAGCGTACTTTTAAGCGTGTAGATTCATCCGCACCACAGTAGGTATCAACAACAAATAAACGCTTACCTGACAATTGTTCAGTTACTAGGCCTTTTAAACTGTCCCAAGTCTCTTGTGTCATGGGCTTGTTGTCGTTTTTACCTTGATCTGACCACCAAACCGTATCACGGGTAGTATCGTCACGAACAATGTATTTATCTTTTGGAGAGCGGCCGGTAAAAATTCCAGTATCAACTGAAACTGCGCCAAGTTCGGTAACAATGCCTTTATCACAACCTGTGAGGTCTGATCTAGTTTCCTCAGCAAAGAGTAACTCATAAGAAGGATTGTAAACTATCTCTGCAACATTATTGATGCCGTATGAAGATAAATCGATTGAGTTTTCTAAAGCTGCCATTGCGAATTCGCTCCTAAAATTATGACGATAATTAAATGTTTAGTTTCGGTGTTCCGAGTTTGGAGGATAATTTTATGCGATCAACCAGCAAAACGAAAGCGTTTTTTCTTTCGTTTTGAAAGTTTTCATACTTACTTTCATAATTTAATGGTGTAAGTAAAAAGGTAATAAGATATATCAAGGTTTGATAAATTGAACATTGAGCAGTAAGATGTTTATTAATCGTTTAAAATCAGTGGTTTGTTTGTTTTTCGGTGTTGACTGCCTGGTCAGGAAATTATTGTTGGATTAGGATTTTTAAAGGATATAAATAAATGAAATATTCGAAATAAATTTCGAATAGAAACAAGTTTTAGTTTTAAATTGTTATATAACGAAACTTATAGTGACGTTTGTTGACCTTTCAGATACTAAATAGCTTTTTAAAATAGCTGATATGAAAGGTCAACATTTGTTGGAATTAGTCGAAAATACTATCTTCAACATTGATGACAGCATCTTCGCCGTCAAGAATTTCACTACTGATGTCTTGTCTTATATATTCAGTAGGTGCTGTACCTAATTCAAAATACTCAAAACGGCTAGATTTATCAGTTTTAGTGGTTAACTTGCCCGATGCTTTGTCTATACGTACAGACATTAGCGCTTCGGGTTGTTCAAATGGCTCAACAGGAAACTCAGTTAATGCCACCTTCATAAAGTTTATCCAGGTTGGTTGTGCTGATTTTGCACCAAACTCTTTACCTGTGGTTTGGTCTTTGCTCAGGTTACTGTTGTAGCTAGACTGCCCAAGATTTCGACTCGGATTGTCAAACCCAATCCATGAGGTTGTAACTATTCTGCGACTATAACCTGAGAACCATGCATCTTTGGCTTCATTTGTTGTGCCTGTTTTACCAGCGATATCGCGACGTTTTAATACCCGAGCACGAAACCCAGTACCTTGCCAAAACGGTTTAATATTCCAATCTGCACCCCAAATAGCTGAATTAAGTGCTTCTGTTATTAAAAAGGCATTTTGTGCACTAATAATTCTAGGCGCTTTATTTATCACGCGGGCAGTAAGCTCTATATCATCGAAGTTATCAGCAGCATTGAAATTAAAAATGTCTTCGCTGTTTAAAGGTGCATTTGATGACTCTGAAACTTTATCGATTGATTGATCACAATTATCACAGGCTATGGCTGGGTTCGCTTGAAATAATACTTTGCCGAATGAATCTTCAATACGCTCAATTAAATAAGGCTTAATTAAAAAACCACCATTGGCAAAAGTTGCAAAGCCGGTAGCTACCTCAATTGGTGTTAAAGAGGCTGAGCCTAATGCTAAAGACTCATTTCGCGGTAAGTCGTGTGGATTAAATCCAAAAGTAGCTAAATAAGGAATGATTTTGTCTAGACCTACTTCTCTGAGCAGGCGAACGGCTATAACGTTTTTCGATTGCGCTAAGGCCAACCTAAATCGTATTTCACCATTATAAACCGGCGGGGAATTTTTCGGTCGCCAAACAACACCTGAGCTACGATCCCACTGATTAATAGGAGCATCATTAACTATTGATGCCAAGTTATAACCGTTTTCTAGCGCAGCGGAATAAATAAAAGGTTTAATATTAGAACCGACTTGTCGCTTAGCTTGGGTAACTCGATTAAATTGACTTTGATTAAAACTAAAACCACCAACTGCAGCTTTTATGGCACCATTATCTGTGGCAAGCGATACTAATGCGGCGCTAACTTCGGGCAGTTGGCTTAATCGATAACCTGATTCAACGGCTGAAACCATTACGATATCGCCTGTTGTTAAAATATCCTTAGCTATTGAAGGCGGCGCTGCTTGTTTATCGTCGTTGATATAAGCTCTGGCCCAAGCAAGACCTTGCCAACCAATATTTACCTCTGAGCCATCTTGAAGCCTAACTTTTGCTGATTGCTCCATTACTTGTGTTACAACAGCCGGTTCAATTGAATGATAACTATCTAATGATGACAGCGCTTCAATTGCTTCATTAGCCGTTATGGGTTTTATTTGTGCATCATCTGATACCATTGCGGTCGTTACCGATTCATCAACAGGGCGTATTGTTGCTAAAGGCCCCCGGTAACCATGACGCTGGTCGTATGCGAAGATATTATCTACAACTGCTTGTTGGGCTGCAGCTTGTAATTTTGATGTTACGGTTGTAAATACTTTATAGCCTCCGGTATATGCCGCTTCTTTACCAAAACGATCAATCATTTCTTGATGTGCCATTTCGGCAATATAAGGTGCGCTCAATTCAATTTCTGCGCCATGCTTAACTGCGGTAACAGGTTCTTGATTTGCGTTGGCTAATTGTTCAGAGGTTATATATCCGGCCACATACATTCTTTGTAATACTACGGCTCGGCGTTTCAATGCTCTATCAGGACGACTAATAGGGTTCAATGTGGAAGGAGCTTTGGGTAAACCCGCTAACACGGCAATTTGTGCTAGCGTTAACTCTTTGGTTTCTTTTCCGTAATAAACTTGAGCAGCAGCACCAAATCCAAAAGAACGATGGCCTAATGAAATTTTATTCATATAGAGCGCAAGTATTTCATCTTTAGTTAATAAGCTCTCAATGTGAAAAGAAATAAATATTTCTCTAATTTTTCGGACATAAGTCTGTTCACGAGTAAGAAAGAAGTTTCGAGCAACCTGCATGGTAATAGTACTTGCACCACCTCTATTTTGTCCGGTTAATTGACCAATTATGGCTCGGCCCATACCGATAGGATCAACACCAAAATGCAAATAAAAGCGGTCATCTTCAGTTGCCAATATCGCATTAATTAATTGCTGCGGCATCTCATCTAAGGTTAAAGGAATTCTTTTCTTTTCACCGAATTGAGAAATGAGTTTGCCATCTGAACTAAAAATTTGCATTGGCGTTTGCCATTGCAAATCTTTCAGTGATTCAACACTCGGCAAACTCGAGCGCATTGAGAGATAAATTCCGGCGAGTGCTAAAAATCCGATAAATATCAACACAGCACCCGTTTTAAACAGGTTTTTTATAGAAAACACAAAAAAATGCTCGATAAAAGTTATAAAATTGGTGTAATAGTACTAGTATATCCTGTAAAAGCATGTAATAAATGTATTTATACCAATTTTTTACCTAATATTATTATAATAAAATGTTCTAGTAGGATTCTATGTTAAGTAGTTTATGGAAAAAAAAGACCTCCTTAATGGTTGGAATTGACATTGGTTCTCACTCTATAAAAGCTGTTTTGCTGAACCAAAATGAAGGCGGATACGTCCTCGAAACTGTCGCGATTGAGCCAATGCCAAGAGGCGCCATTGTTGATAGAGAAATTCAAGATATTGACGCTGTCGGTAAAGTGGTCGCTAAAATAAGGAAGAAAATATCATCTACGGTGGGACTCGCAGCTTCAGCTGTTTCGGGTCAAACGGTAATCACTAAGATTATTTATATGGATGTTTCCTTAAATGAGCAAGAGTTAGCGAGCCAAATAGAAATTGAAGCAGACAGCCTGATCCCATACCCACTTGATGAAGTAAGCTTAGATTTTGAGTCACTTGATATTAATGAATCTGATCCAAGTAAAATTAACGTATTATTGAGCGCAGCTCGAACTGAATCTGTTGAAGCAAGGGTAGCAGCGTTAGAAGCAGGTGGCTTTGATACCAAAGTTATTGACGTTGAATCATACGCTATTAGTAGAACGTATGATTTAACCTTAAACCAATTGCCCGATGATGCCGCTGATAAAGTCATAGCTACTGTAGATCTTGGCGCAACAATGACTTTATTTTCAGTCACCGAGGCAGGTAATCATATTTATAGCCGAGATCAATTGTTTGGCGGCGAGCAATATACACGCTCAATTGTCTCTTATTATAATAAATCGTTTGAAGAAGCTGAAATAGCTAAATTAACCGATGATCTTCCCCCTAACTACACTTTTGAAGTTTTAGCTCCATTTCATACCATTTTAGTTCAACAAATTCGTCGCGCGATTCAAATGTTTCTTACAACGAGTGGTAAAGCAAAAATTGATTATTTAGTCATTTCAGGTGGTAGTGCCTTAGTTGAGGGTGTAGAACAACTGCTTACTGAGGAGTTAGGCATTCATACCGTAATTGCTAACCCATTTACCGGTATGGAAATTTCGAGTTTAATTAATAAAGAAGAATTAGCAAAAAATGCACCACGCTTTATGGTAGCAGCAGGTTTAGCGTTAAGGAGCTTTACACCATGGCATATATAAATTTATTACCATGGCGCGAAGAAGCCGAAAAAGCTAAGCAACGTGAGTACTTCACTGTTTTAACTGTCGTCGCCTTAATAGCGTTTGTAATTGTGTTCTCTGTAAATCAATTTTATCAGATGCGAATTGATGGCCAGCAACAACGTAATCAATTTTTACAAAACGAAATACAAATTTTAGACTTACGCATTTCAAAAATAAAATCGCTTAACGAAAAGAAAAAAGAACTTCAAAAGCGCACAAGTGTTGTTGAACAATTACAACGTAGTCGTAATGTAGGCACACAAGTTTTAGACGAAATTGCAAAAGTGGTACCAAACGGTATATACCTTACACGCTTGGAAAAGCAAGGTAACAGTTTAAATATTATCGGCAAAAGTGAATCAAATAACCATTTAGCGAATATGATCAGGGAAATAGAAAGTTCTGATTTATTTGAAGATGCGATACTTGAGTCTATAACTTCAAACGATGCGAAAAGTAAATTATTAAGTGATTTTAAAATGCGTGTTCGAATCAAAGGTTTGATCAATTTAAATGAATCTACTAATCAAGGAGCGCCATAATGAATTTTGACTTATCGGAATTTATGGAGCAATTTGATGGCTTAGAGCTTGATAATATTGGACAATGGCCGAAGGCGGCTAAAATAGTATTATCGATATTCTTAGTTATTTTAGTGTTAGGTCTAGGTTACGTTTTAATGATCAGTGATCAAATTAAACAACTAGAACGTGTAACTTTAGAAGAGTCGACGCTAAAACAACAATATCAAGCTAAATATCATATTGCCGCTAATTTAGAGTTATTTGAACAACAAATGATAGAAGCAGAAGCTATGTTTGCGAATCAATTAAAAAGTTTACCAGAAAGTCATGAAACACCTGGCTTACTTGATGATATAACTTTTGTTGGCACAACGACTGGCCTTGATTTTGTAAAATTGAATTGGCAACCAGAAATAGAGCAAGAGATTTATATTGAGTTACCTATCGATATAGAAGTTATAGGCTCATATCATGAGTTTGGTCAATTCGTAAGTAGGATTGCTGGGCTACCCCGTATTGTTACATTGCACGACTTCGACATTAATTTACAAAAACAAACATCAGGTGACTTAAAGTTAAAGCTTCAGGCTAAAACCTATCGTTATAGGGAGGCTGCAGAGTAATGAAAAAATTAATTTTATTAAGTGCTGTTATGCTAACTGGCTGTTTTAACGATACTGACGATCTAAAACAACATATTGCTACAGTCCAATCAGGCACCAGCAATACAATTGAGCCGATGCCAGAAGTTAGAGTTTTTGACCATTTTGATTACTCTGCTGATGTTTTACGTAGTCCATTTGACGTACCTAAACCAGAAGCAATTCAAGAAAAAATTCAACAAATGTCAGGTTGTTTAAGTCCAGATCCGCGTAGAAGAAAACAACCGTTAGAAAAATATTCTCTGAGTAGTTTAGTGATGCGTGGCACGTTAGGTGAGCTAGGTGTTACATGGGCACTCGTAGAAGCATCTGACAGCACGTTACATCGAGTTGCTGTTGGTAGCTACGTAGGGTTAAATCACGGTAAAATTACCACGGTAAGCCAAGATAATGTAAAAGTATTAGAGTTAATCCCAGATGGCGCTGGGTGCTGGGTTGAGCGTGAAACTGTCGTTACCATGACGCAGACAAGTGCAGAGGGGCAAAGGAATTAATGTTGCTATTTAATATAATAAAAAATGATAATCTTATGACACATTTCAAAAAAATGAAGTTAGTTACAATCGCTTATATATGTGCGTTTAGCACTTTTTCTTGGGCAAGTGAATTAACAGGCATCAGCTATAACACTATTCAAAATAATGAAATTGAACTGGTATTTGAGCTATCAGATAAGATTGTTGTACAACCCGAAGTTAGTACTTCGATGTCTCCTGCGCAGGTTAGAATTACCTTTGATGCAGATCAATTTAGCCCTACGGTTGCTGTAACACTGATCGAGCACGCTGGCGTTAATAATATTCAAGTACAAAAAATAGCTGGGAAAGTGGTTGCTGACGTTAATTTACAGCATTTGTCAGTTTTTGATGTAGTGCAAAAAGACAATACTTTTGCTTTAACTTTAAATACAGGTCAAGTAAATCAATCCGTAACACAGTTAATTCCGCTTGGGCATGGTTTTATCAATCAAATAGATAATATTGATTTTAAGCGTGGTCAAGAAAATGAAGCGCAATTATTGGTTAAACTCATTGATAGCAAAGTAGCGGTTGACGTAAGTGATAAACTTGGCAAGCTTTACATTGAATTTCATAACACTGAGATTTTAGATGACTTTATTTATAAATTAGATGTGACTGATTTTGGTACCTTAGTTACCGGAATAGAAACATTTAGAGAAGGGCGTAATGCACGTTTAGTTGTTGATATTAACGGCCCATTTGAGTACAAACATCAACAATTCAATGATGTATTTTCATTAACGGTAAATGCTAAGGTTAAACAAGATGGTTATTTAGGCGAAGAAGAAACCTTCAGCGGCAGAGCTATCTCATTAAACTTTCAGGATATTTCTGTACGTACCGTATTACAAATAGTTGCTGATTATAATGGCTTTAACTTAGTGACCAGTGACACCGTTGCGGGCAATATTACCTTACGACTAGATGGTGTGCCTTGGGACCAAGCTCTCGATATAATTTTAAAAGTTAAGGGCTTAGATAAACGCATGGAAGGCAACATTTTAATGGTTGCACCAAGCGATGAATTAGCCGCACGAGAAGCTAGAGACTTACAAGCACAGCAACAAGTTGAAGAGTTAGCGCCGTTATATTCTGAATATGTACAAGTAAATTACGCTAAAGCAGCAGAGTTTGCGGCCCTAATAAAGAATGAAGAAAACAGCATATTATCGCTACGCGGAAGCGTTAGTGTTGATGAGAGAACGAATACCTTATTAATTCGCGATACGGCAACCAGTATTGAAGATATTAAACGTATGGTTTCGGTATTAGATATTCCTGTGCGCCAAGTTATTATTGAATCTCGTATGGTAACGGTAAAAGATAATATCAACGAAGAGTTAGGTATTCGCTGGGGTGTTACGGATACAGGCTCTGATTCTGCAACCTCAGGCTCATTAACGGGCGCCGATAATGCAGGTAATGGCATAATACCCTCTTTAAGCGATCGACTTAATGTTAATTTACCTGTAGCTAACCCTGCGGGAAGTATTGCATTTCAAGTTGCGCGTTTAGCAGATGGTACTATATTAGATCTTGAATTGAGTGCGATGGAAAAAGAAAACAAAGGCGAAATAATTGCCAGTCCGCGCATAACTACGGCAAATCAAAAAGAAGCCTATATTGAGCAAGGTGTTGAAATACCTTATCAAGAAGCGGCTTCTAGTGGTGCCACATCAACTCAGTTTAAAAAAGCGGTACTAAGTTTAACGGTAACACCTCACATTACACCGGATGACAGAATTATTTTGGACCTTGTGGTAACTCAAGATACGGTATCTGATGTTTCAAATGGCACAGCACCAGCTATTGATACACAGCGTATTGGCACACAGGTATTGGTTAATAATGGCGAAACAATCGTACTAGGTGGTATTTATCAGCAACAAATTATTAGTTCTGTATCAAAGGTACCTGTTTTAGGTGATATTCCATATTTTGGTTGGATGTTTAGAAATAGTAGTAACTTCAATGAGAAAAAAGAACTACTAATATTCGTTACACCACGCATAGTTACGGAAAGATTTTAAGTTAATTTGCATGTAAGGTGGTGTTTTCACCTTACATGCTTGCAATTTGTACCCAACAATTGCGATAATTGCGCCCTTGAAATTTTCGAGGGAGGTTCCCTCTTACCTGTTCACGTAATAAATAAACGAGTATTAATTAATCTAATGGCAGAAAAACGTAATATTTTCCTTGTAGGCCCAATGGGCGCAGGCAAAAGCACCATTGGTAGAGAATTAGCAGATAAGCTACATTTAGAGTTTTTTGATTCCGATCAAGAAATTGAGCGCCGTACTGGTGCAGATATCGCATGGGTTTTTGATCTAGAAGGCGAAGAAGGCTTTCGACTAAGAGAAGAATCAGTCATTGAAGACTTAAGTGAAAAACAGGGTATTGTTTTAGCTACTGGCGGTGGATCTGTGATCAGCCCACAAGTACGCAATCGCTTATCAGCACGCGGTATTGTTGTTTATCTAGAAACCACGATAGATAAACAAGTTGCACGTACGCAAAGAGACCGTCGTCGTCCGCTTCTCCAAACTGATGAAGAACCAAGAACTGTACTTGAAAACCTAGCTGTTGAGCGAAATCCGTTATATGAAGAAATTGCCGATGTTATCGTGCAAACGGATGACCAAAGCGCTAAGGTTGTTGCAAGTAAAATAGTAGAACGTTTAGACTTTTAAACATAATACTTATGACCACTCTTCAAGTTAAGCTTGGCAAACGCAGCTACCCAATCTATATAGACAGCGGGTTACTATCAAATAGTAAACTGCTGTCTAGTCATATCCGCAGTAAGCGAGTTTGCATTGTTAGTAATAACATAGTTGCACCACTTTATCTTGAGCAAATGAAAACCAGCTTAAAGGATTTCAATGTAGATGAAATCGTTTTACCTGATGGTGAAGCTCAGAAAAGCTTAGCAAATTTTGAGCTTATAATGTCTCATCTACTCGCGGGTAATCACGGTAGAGATACTACTTTGATAGCGTTAGGTGGCGGTGTTATTGGTGATATCACTGGTTTTGCTGCTGCATGTTATCAACGCGGTATTGATTTTATTCAAGTGCCTACCACCGTATTGTCACAAGTAGATTCCTCTGTTGGTGGTAAAACCGCAGTCAACCATCCGCTAGGTAAAAATATGATAGGCGCGTTCTATCAACCTAAAGCTGTTTTTATAGACTTAGCAAGCCTAGTTACATTACCTGTTAGAGAGTTTAACGCAGGTATGGCTGAAGTGATCAAATATGGCATACTCGGCGATGGTGAGTTTTTTACTTGGCTTGAACAACATATAGATGCAATTAAAGCCGGTGATAATAAAATTTTAATGCAAATGATCGAACGTTGCTGTCAATGTAAAGCAAATATAGTTGCTGAAGATGAAACAGAAGCTGGTGTTCGTGCATTATTAAATTTAGGTCACACCTTCGGCCATGCCATTGAGGCTGATCAAGGTTATGGTAACTGGTTGCATGGTGAGGCAGTTGCCACTGGCATGGTACTTGCTGCTAAAACTTCAGTAGCAATGAATTTGCTTGAAGTGTCAGATCTTCGTCGTATTGAAGCTTTACTGCTTGCCTTTGATTTACCGCTAATCGCACCCAAGAATATGGGGTTTGATGAATTTATTTGTCATATGCGTCGCGATAAAAAGAATTTAGCTGGTAATCTTCGATTTATTCTTCCGACCGCCATAGGTCGTTCTGAAATCAACGATGATGTTAGCGTGGAGCTCCTTCAGCAAATTCTGTAATTAATTCAGAATAGGTGAAGCATGTCGGCTTTAACAAAAAACATTAATATATCTGACAATAATACCAGCGTCACTAAAATTAGTGCCCAAGCACGCATTGATTATATTTTACGTTTTTCAAAGCAAGCTATTCTTGTTATTGACGAAAGCGTTGAACAGAACACAACCATATCTAATCAACTTTTAGCAAACTTACCTGAGCAGCATAACGTTGCTTATGTTGCGCTTTCTTCGCAGTTCAACAATATTCAAATTCGTTGTCGTATTATCGAACAGCTATACACTGGCGAACTTTTTGATCCAGAAATTTCGTTAGCCGTAAGTGTGATTAATTTAGCAAAAAAATCAAAACAAAGTATCAGCATTGTGCTAGATAGAGCTCAGCATCTATCTTTACAAATTTCACATGAATTAACGCAATTAGCTTTAATTGCTAAAAAATCAAACTTAACTGTAAATGTTGTTATGTTTGGTTCACTACAAGCGGGTAGAAATATTGCCATTAACAAGAGCTTATTTGATAATAAACTCTCATTATTATCATCGCAATCAGGGCAGTTACTTTCACCAACTTCTTCAATATTTAAAAAAAGTTCAATCAAATGGTCTTTCAGTAAACGCAATAAATGGCTATTAAGTGCAGCAATACTTTTAATTTTGATTTCTGCATTGGTGATTAAACTATTACATTTAGACAGCTTTAACTTTGCGAAACCAATAACAGCATTAGGTTCAGATAATGTATCGCTAACAAAGACTTTGTCGCAACCGCAAACGATGGTGATAGAAAGTAAAAATGTTAGTCAATCGAGTTCAGATATCACAACAGATGAAATAATAAAAACATATGAGAGGGCTGTACCAACAGATATTTATTTATCGCTAGTAAGCCCTAAGACAGTCGTAATTAAGAAAAATGAGCCCTTACCTGCGACCTCATTCGATATTATTTCAGCAATCACTACAAGCGAAGCAGATACTGTAATAGAGACTCAACTTGAGAGTGCGATTAATGTATTGCCTCAAGAAGAACAGAGTACAATCCCAACTTCTAAAGTAGCGATTAATCATACGAATAGTCTCCAAGTAGACAATGATTTTTATGCCACCAAAACTGGATATGTTATTCAACTATCTGCGTTCAGTGATTTAGCCCTTCCTCAGGAATATTTAAAAGCCTTAGATAGCATTGAATACCATATTTACCAGCGGCTATTAAATGAACAACCACTTATGGTGTTCACCAGTAAGGTTTATGCTGAAAAATCAGCTGCACAAGCTGCGTTATCAACTTTACCGGCGTTGCTTTTATCTAGGCAGCCATGGATCAAGCCAACGAGTATAGTTAATAACGAAATCAATGCATTTCAGAGCTCCCAATAATAACTAATTCAGGATACAATTCACCCTTACTTTTCAGATACTAATCATCTGGTATTAATTTTTAGAGTTTGTAGGTGTCATGAAGAAGAAACATCGAGCGTTTTTAAAGTGGGCTGGTGGGAAATACGCTTTAAGCGATGTCATAAATTCTATGCTACCAAAAGGAAATCGTTTGATTGAGCCTTTTGTTGGTGCGGGTTCAGTATTTCTCAATAGTAATTACGACGAATATCTGTTGAGCGATATAAATCAAGATCTTGTAAATCTTTATCGCATCGTACAACGAACACCTGATAAGTTTATTGCAGATGCTCGCCGATTTTTTACACCAGAATATAATCAGGCTGAAAAATACTATCAACTTCGTAAAGAGTTTAATGAAAGCAAAGATCCCTACTTTAGATCTTTAGTTTTTCTTTACATGAATCGCCATGGCTACAATGGCTTGTGTAGATATAATAAATCGGGTGGCTATAACGTACCTTTTGGAAAATATAAACGCCCTTATTTTCCTGAAGAGGAACTGATATTTTTTGCTGAGAAAGCCAAGAAAGCTGTATTTATATGTGATGGATATCGCCAAACTTTTGCTCATGCTAAATCAGGTGATGTGATTTACTGTGATCCGCCTTACGTGCCGTTAAGTAAAACAGCAAGTTTTACCAGTTATTCAGGAAATGGTTTTGGCTTAGATGAACAAGCTGACCTTGCAAATGTTGCTGAAGAAGTCACTAAAGCTAAAACATCTAACATTACAGTACTCATAAGTAACCACGATACTATTTGGACAAGAAAAATATATGAGCACGCAAAAAAGCAGCAGTCGATAGAAGTATCTAGAACTATTAGCCAAAAAGGCAATAAGCGAAATAAAGTCGCGGAGCTTCTTGCACTTTATTAAGCTGTATTAAATGCATCAACATTAGCTGTTAGTTACTCCGCTAGCGATAAAGCCTTATCACAATGAGTAATAACTAAATAACGCCAGTGCTCTGTAATATCAGCTTATAAAGTTAAGTATAAAGTATGCTTAACTTGGTATAACCAAGCTTACAATAACAACTAATGAAGTTATAAAAAGTACAACGGCTAAAATACCGGCGATAACAAAATGGCTAAATTTACCTTGAGTAAAATCTCTTTTTCTATTTTTATCACTTTGAACGCCAAAAAATGCTGCACCGACACTTTTTAGTGTTTCTTTAAAGTTACTTGAAAACATCAATTGTCCTTAATGATTAACGAGCTTTACGGCATAGTTTTAATAGTATGTTCTAATGCTGGGCTGCTATCAAGTTGGCAGTTCTAGCCAAATCAGAAAAAAAACCTCTATGTTTGTGCGTTTAGTGTCTGAAACTTTTAATGCCTTATTTACTGCGCTTGTAAACAGCTGATAAGTTACCTTAATTAGTAAGAATATTTCGTTTGATATTTTTCTACTTTTGTATTGATATTTTCATTATTTTGCTTATGGTTAAGTAGAGTATGAAAAGTTTAGTAACACGATTGACAACCAATTCACGGTTGTAAAATTGTACTGTATAAGCACGATACCAATAGGTATTATTTTTATTGAATGGAATTAATGTCAAAATATTTAGCAGGTGATACTAATTTTACAGCTAAGGTCAAAATTTTACTGAGTAAAATTTATGGTCGCAGCCCTTTAAAAGACTCAGTCTTGGAAAGGGCTATTAGTTATTATGAATTAGAAGGAAGCGCACAAAATAAAATTCATAAGCTTAATGCCGAAATCTCCAAAATAAGCAAAATTGGTAGCGAGAAAAGTAAAAATAAAGTCACGCGTTTGGAACGTGAAAAACGTGATTATCTGCAAGCTTTACGTCAAGAAAGTAACGAAAGAGCTCAGCATTTACAACTTATATGTCGCGATATAATTGAAATTTGTGAAGGTGAAACTCGTGCCGATACTAATAAAAAATCGGCAGAACTGCTTGGTACTATTCAGCTTTTATCGCCAACAGAAGGAAGTAAGGTTGCTTCAGTAAATGAGCGCAATAAACCTTTATATCGAGGCGTACTCTCTTTAAGGTTACTCGACCAAATTTGTTTAAAAACGCTCTCATCAGGGGCTTATTTAACACAAGAGCTCAGTAAAATATCAGAGTATAACTATCAAGAGCTTCGAACTGAGAACGAAGCAGCGTATCTGGAATTTGTAGACCATGTAAAAATTCCCATCTTAATGGCTGCCATTCTGCAAGATATAGGCAACTATCATCCTGATGCCCAGAAAATTATGAAAGGGAGTGATGGTACAAAAGATGTCTTTCGTGGTTTATCAGTAGAAGAGCGAAAAGCTTTATTGCAAATTAATTATCGTGAAACGATGAAGTACCTCATTAATGGTATTGGTATCGTCATGTATCTAGGTAACTCTAAAGAAGAGCGAGATACTTTTACAAAAGTTGAAACGAATAAACTACGCTTTGTTAAACAGTTGCTTAAAGGTAGTATTCAACCCAAGCTAGGTGTAGGAAATATATTAAAAATACCTCAAATATATACGGCGATTATTTTATCTACTAAAGAAAACTATAATTACAAATTATTGCCGAAAGTCTATCAAGCGTTATATCAGAACGCGGAACGTGGCAATTGTTGTCGAAGCGTCGTTGATAGCTTGTATGAAATAACCGGCGATTTTCCGCAAGGTTACGGTGTAATTTATATTCCTAATGATACAGAACAAAGTGTACGATACGAATATGCGATTGTAACTCAGCTTTATCCAGAAGTACCTAATGAGCCAACATGTCGTATAGCAACTCGGCAACTTTCCTTTATTGGACATGGGCATGACCTAGTCGTAAAGAAAACCAATAACCTTTACTTTGTAGAAACTGCGAAAGAGTTCTCCAGTATTAATAAAGAACGGCTAAATGAAATTTTAGAACTACTATCTTCAAATTATCTTGAGCGCAAAAAGCTCGATTTATTACCACGCTGTTGGCAGCCAGACGAATTTTTTACACACAAAGTGAATCAAAAGCTTTGGAATCGAATTCGCTATAGTTAACAGTTAAGCGTTAAGCGTTAAGCGCTCGTTATTTTCTTTAGTCTGTCTGCCTTGTCAAAAAACACATCAATTAAAAGCAATAGTGGTGAATTACTTTTGTCAGTAAGAGCTCTGTTTTTTTAATTTCACTGTGAGCTAAATATTCATTAGGTTGGTGCGCTTGGTCAATTGAACCTGGCCCCATCACAATTGTTTGACAACCTAACTGTTGAATAAAAGGGGCTTCAGTGGCGTAATTTACGGCGCAACAAGTATGTCCTGAAAGCTTTTCAGCAGTAACTACTAAATTACTTGTCGCGGTTTGCTCAAAACTTGGCGAGCTTGGATCTAGTTCATTGATCGATAATCTACCTGGGTATTTCTCTGCTATAGGTTGTAATGATTTTGATAACCAAGAGACTAATTCCTCGTCTTTCATGCCAGGTAAAGATCGCATGTCAATATCGAGCTCACAATGTCCACAAATTCTATTCGCGTTATCGCCACCATGAATGGCACCTAAGTTCAATGTTGGCGTTTGAACATCAAAAGCTTCATTTTTATAGCTCAGGTTAAGATTTTCCCTCAGTTTGAATAGCTCACTAATGACTTGGTACATAATTTCAATTGCATTAACTCCACTGGTAGGTTTACTGGAATGGCCAGCTTGCCCTTTAATGCTAATTTTATGAGACATATGCCCCTTATGCATAATTACCGGCACTAAATTAGTTGGCTCACCTATAATGGCAACATCAGGCTTTATAATGCCGCTGTTAGCAAAAAAACGTGCGCCTGCCATGGTGGTTTCTTCATCCGCGGTGGCTAAAACATATAATGGTTTCTTTAATAACTTCAGATCTACTTGCTGACAAACTTGTAAAATAAATGCAAAGAAGCCTTTCATATCACAACTGCCAAGACCAAAGAGTTTGTTATCACTATCAGTAACTTTAAGTGGATCAGATAACCATCGATTTTCATCAAAAGGTACGGTATCACTGTGGCCCGCAAGTAATAAGCCTCCATTGCCAGAGCCTAATTTAGCTAACAAATTAAACTTCCCTTTAGCGTTAGGCACGGCTTGAATAGTAATATCAAAGCCAAGGGTTTCAAACCAAGCGGCTAATAAGTTGATAACACTTTCGTTACTTTGATCCCAGCTTGCTTGCGATGAACTAATACTAGGTTGTGCTATTAACTGGCTAATAGCTTGAGTAAAGCTGGGTAATTTAAAATGCGTATTTTTCATTATATAGAGTAACCTAAAATTAATTTATGGGTAGTTATGCTATTTAGTTGCATAACTAGTTATATGATGGTACTTTAGCTCCACAATGTAAATAGCCTAATTTAACCACACTATGAAAATGTATGTAATGTATTCAACTATGCGACGACGATAGAGTTATATATTAGGTCTTGGAAGTCATGGCTTTTTAGTTAGTCTATTAAATATCTTAATAATAACTAAGAAGTAATCGGTCAAAGTTGAATAGAATTGCAAACGTAGCGTGTAAATAACATAGCCGTTGTAGTTTCTAATCATAAGTTAAATGGTAAGTAAATGAACGTTATAGTTATTGGTGCAAGTGGTTATGTAGGTGCTGAATTAATTGGGTTGCTTACGCAACACAATAAAATATCAATTCAACACTTGTTAGTGTCTGAAAACAGTAGTTCTAGTGGAAAAACTTTTGCTCAACTGCATACTCGCTGGCAGGGGATCTGTGATTTACCCCTGCACTCTTTTTCGCAGCAATGGTTTGATCAACATATAAACTCATCTGAACATGCTTTATCTGGGCATGGTATAGATGCCGTCTTTTTTGCAACTCCTCATGAATTTAGTGCGCAATGGGCACAAGCTTTTATTGATCAAGGTATTAAAGTTTTTGACCTTTCTGGCGGGTTTCGTCTAAAAGATTCGACTCATTACCCTGTTCATTATGGTTTTGAACATCAATCGCTAAAAGCCCTGGAACAAGCTCAGTATGGTTTAGCTGAATGGCAAGCCGATGAAATTGCAAGCAGTAACCTAATTGCTGTACCAGGTTGCTACCCAACCGCTAGCTTATTGTCTTTAAAACCCATTACTAGTAACGCATTGCATGTAGAGAACTCACTCATTGTGGTTAATGGTATTAGTGGCGTAACGGGAGCGGGTCGTAAAGCATCTTTAGCAACAAGCTTTTGTGAAGTCAGTTTAACGCCTTACAATATTTTACAGCACAGACATCAACCTGAAATCAGTCAAGAAGCCAATGCTGAGGTTATTTTTAACCCGCATTTAGCCCCTTATAAGCGTGGTTTATTAGTCACGGTGACTTTACAGTTAAAACCTGATGTAACAAGTCAACAAGTTGATCAAGCTTTTACTCAAGCATATCAAGACAAACCGCTAGTTCGTATAGTAAATGCTTGGCCTAAAATCGACAATGTTGCCCATACAGCATTTGCAGATGTGCACTGGCAAGTTGATGAAGCCAAGCAGGTAGTCGTTGTTAGTTGCGCAATTGATAATTTATTAAAAGGTGCGGCTTCGCAAGCCATTCAATGTGCAAATATTAGTTTAGGTCTGCCAAGTGAATATAGCTTAGTAATGTCGGGGAACTGTTAATGAAAAAACCTGTGGTGATAAAAATTGGTGGCGCTATTTTAGATGGCTACAACCAAGGTAATACTTCAGCATTAACAGCGTTACTCTCTGTTATCGCCAGTTTAAAAGATCAACCTGTAGTGATTGTACATGGTGGCGGCTGTATTGTTGATGAAATGCTGACACAAGCAGGATTTACAACCGAGAAAAAGCATGGCTTACGCGTGACACCAAAAGAACAAATGCCAATTATTAGTGGTGCACTTGCAGGTAATGTTAATAAAGCTATTGTGGCGAGTGCGGCGAGTTTATCTTTAGCCGCTGTAGGCTTATCGCTAACTGATGGGCAGATGGTACAGTGCGATTTAAGTTCGCTAGAGCTAGGGCAAGTAGGTGTTCCTAAGCCTTTTAGCAGTGCATTACTCGATACATTGCTTAAAGCAAGTTTCTTACCTATTGTTTCGTCGATTGGAGCGTTAAAAAATGGCGAACTAGTGAATGTAAATGCTGATGATGCAGCCGTTGCGATATGTCAGTTACTCAATGCTGAGTTGTTATTACTGACTGATGTTAATGGCGTTAAAGGAGCTACAGGAGAATATTTAAGTTCGCTAAATCGTGAGCAAGCTGAAGCGCTTATAAGTAGTGGTGTTATTGCCGGTGGCATGACCGCAAAAGTAAATGCAGCGTTGCAAGCGGCAAATAAATTACGACGAAGTATCGCGGTTGCCAGCTGGCAATCGCCTGAGCAAATTATCGATTTACTCAATGGTGCCAATGTAGGTACTAAAATACAGCCAAGTGTTAGTTAGAAATAGATAACCAAAACACGTCGTAAACGCGTTTTAGAACAGGATAGAATTTTAATGAACTTAGAACATTTCTTAGCTGATGATCAGCTAAATAAACAACAAATACTCGATTTAATTGCCTTAGCACGTGATATTAAACAGCAGCCTAAAAAGTACAATCAAGTATTAGCAGGCAAGTCGGTTGCGATGATTTTCGAAAAGCCGTCTTTAAGAACACATGTAAGTTTTGATATTGGCATTAATAAGTTAGGTGGTCATGCGCTTTATTTAGGTCAGCAAAATGGCAAGCTAGGCGAGCGTGAAAGAGTAAGCGATTATGCTAAAAACCTTTCATGTTATGCCGATGCTATTGTTGCGCGTGTGTTTAGTAATAATTCTATTGAACAGTTAGCCGCGCATGGTAGCGTTCCCGTTATTAATGCCTTATGTGATGTATACCATCCATGCCAAGCGTTAGCTGATTTTGTCACGCTTGCAGAAAATTTCGACGATATTTCAACCATCAAGCTTGCCTATGTTGGTGATGCAAATAATGTGTCAAATTCATTAATGATTATGGCCGCTATTGTCGGTGTAGACTTTACGTTAGTGTGTCCAGAAGGTCATGGCCCAGATGAATCTCTGCTGAATAAGGCGATTAAGTTTAGTGAAATATCAGGCAGTAAATTATTGTTTAGCTCAAATATTTCAGCGCTAGGTCAACAAGATGCTATTTATACTGATACTTGGATATCTATGGGCAGTAATACCAATGTCGATGACATTTTAGCAACCTTTAAACCGTATCAAGTTAATCACGAACTCATGGCGAAAGCAGGAGCTAGCATTGTTATGCACTGTCAACCTGCTCATCTCGAAGAGGAAATTACCACCGAATTGTTCGACAGCGAAATGTCAGTGGCATTTCAGTCAGCTGAAAACCGTATGTGGGCGCAAAATGCAGTGTTAGTGACTTTATTAGCCGATTAAGCATGCGGTTATTATTAAACAAATAAATCAAATTTAATTTAAAAATACTATTCAAACTAGCCTATTTCGCAACGTTGGCTAGACTGATAATAAAAATTGTAAAGGAAAAAATCATGGCATTAGCAGCAAAGAAAAACATTAAAAAAGTCGTATTAGCTTATTCTGGTGGTTTAGACACATCAGCCATTATCCCTTGGTTAAAAGAAAATTACGATGGTTGTGAAGTTGTCGCATTTTGTGCAGATGTAGGACAAGGTGAAGAAGAGTTAGTTGGCATAAAAGAAAAAGCCATAGCTTCAGGTGCTTCAGAGTGTTACGTCGTCGATCTTAAAGAAGAATATGTAAAAGACTATATTTACCCAATTCTAAAAACAGGTGCCGTTTATGAGGGACAGTATTTATTAGGTACATCAATGGCACGTCCTGTTATTGCAAAAGCTCATATTGAAATTGCCTTAAAAGTTGGTGCTGATGCGGTTTGTCATGGTTGTACCGGTAAAGGTAATGACCAAGTACGTTTCGAAGCTTGTTTTGCCGCTTTAGCTCCACAGTTAACCGTTATTGCGCCATGGCGTGAGTGGGACATGGTTTCACGTGAAGATCTTTTAGACTACTTAGCTGAGCGTAATATCCCATGTGCCGCTTCGTTAACTAAAATTTATAGTCGTGATGCTAATGCTTGGCACATTTCGCATGAAGGAGGTGAGTTAGAAGACCCTTGGTGTGAGCCTTCAAAAGAAGTTTGGACCATGACCGTTGACCCAATGGATGCACCAAACGAAGCAGGCAAAGTAATGTTAAGCTTTGAAGCGGGTGAATTAGTGGCGGTTGATGGCAAGCCAATGTCAGCGTATCAATCTTTAATGTATTTGAACGACAAAGCTGCTGCCCATGGCGTTGGCCGTATCGATATTGTTGAAAACCGCTTAGTGGGCATGAAATCTCGTGGCTGTTATGAAACTCCAGGCGGTACGGTATTAATGGCAGCATATAAAGGTTTAGAGTCACTGATTTTAGATAAAGAGTCATTAAAGTATCGTGAGTCAGTGGGTCATGAATTCTCGCACGTAATTTATGACGGTCGTTGGTTTACACCACTTGCCAAAGCACAGTTAGCTTCAGCCGCATCTTTTGCTGAAAAAGTAACGGGTGATGTAGTGGTTAAATTGTATAAAGGTATGGCACAAGTAACACAACGTCGCTCACCAAACAGTTTGTATTCAGAAGAGTTTGCAACCTTTGGTGCAGATGATGTTTACGACCAAAAACATGCAGAAGGCTTTATTCGTTTGTTCAGTTTATCAAGTAGAATAACCGCACTTAAGCAAGCAGACTCAGTACTAACTGAAAAGAAATAAAAAGGTAGAGGAATTTAGCCATGGCATTATGGGGCGGACGGTTTAAAGAGCAAGCCAGTGTACAGTTTAAAAAGTTTAATGACTCTTTACCTGTTGATTATCGTATGGCGGTGCAAGACATTGTTGGATCAATTGCTTGGGCTGAAGCATTAACTACAGTTGATGTGCTAAGCCAAGCAGAGTTTGAAGAATTAAAGACGGCATTGTTAGAATTAAAAGCTTCAGTTGAAGAAAATCCGAAGCAAATTTTATTGTCTGACGCTGAAGATATTCACAGCTGGGTAGAAATTAATCTCATCGAAAAAACCGGCGATTTAGGGAAAAAATTGCATACTGGTCGCAGCCGTAATGACCAAGTGGCTACTGACTTAAAACTCTGGTGTAAAGAAAAAGGTAGTGATTTACTTTATGCCTTAGTGAACTTACAACAAGCCATGCTAGATCTTGCTGAACGTGAACGTAATACCGTACTGCCAGGCTATACGCATTTACAACGTGCGCAACCGATTACTTTTGGTCATTGGTGTTTGGCGTATGTGGAAATGTTTAACCGTGATATTGGGCGTTTAAAAGATGCTTTATACCGTGCCGACACTTCGCCATTAGGCTCAGGCGCACTGGCAGGTACTGCTTATCCGATAGATCGCGACAAACTAGCCCATAACTTAGGTTTTAGAAGCGCTACTTTGAATAGCTTAGATGCTGTTTCAGACCGTGATCATGTCATTGAGTTATTATCTACTGCCAGTATCAGCATGATGCATTTATCGCGCTTTGCTGAAGATTTAGTGTTTTATAACTCTGGTGAAGCAGGCTTTGTTGAAATGAGCGATTTAGTTAGCTCAGGTTCTTCATTAATGCCGCAAAAGAAAAACCCTGACGCATGTGAATTACTACGTGGTAAAGCGGGCCGAGTAATGGGCTCTCTGACCGGTATGATGATGACCATGAAAGCCTTACCGCTTGCTTATAATAAAGATATGCAAGAAGACAAAGAAGGTTTGTTTGACGCGCTTGATACCTGGCAAGAATGTATGCAAATGGCTGTTTTAGTTGCAGAAGGATTAACGGTAAATCGTGCCCGTACTTTAGCCGCAGCACAACAAGGTTATGCAAACTCCACTGAACTTGCCGATTATCTTGTTAGTAAAGAAATTCCGTTTCGAGAAGCACATCATATTGTGGGTGAAGTGGTATTGGCTGCTATTGATGCTGGCCACGCTTTGGAAGATTTTTCTATTGCACAGTTACAAAAATTTAGTGACAAAATTGAGCAAGATGTTTACCAACATTTGTCAATTGAATCTTGTTTAGATAAGCGTGGCGCATTAGGCGGCACATCTCGTCAACAAGTTGAAAAAGCCTTAGCAGAAGTGCAGTCGGGCAACTTGTTATCAGACAACCAAGATACCTTAAATACGCAAGTATTAGGAGCTCCAAGTAAAACGCAAATTAACATGACTTTAAAGCAAGTTAAGCAACGTTTGAATGCACAACGTGCTGCTGCTATGTCGGTTCGCAGAGCAAAAATGTCAGACATTGATAGCATCTCTGCATTGGTAGATTACTGGGCAGATCTTGGGGAAATATTACCACGTAGCCGCGATAATATTATTCATGATGTGCAAAATTTTGTCGTTGCAGAGGTAGACGGAGCTGTAGTTGGCTGTGCTTCACTTTATATTTACCAAACTGGACTGGCTGAAATACGCTCGGTTGTTATTGATAAAAGTGCTCATAAACAAGGACAAGGCCAAGCGTTAGTGCAATATTTGCTAGAGTTTGCTCATCAAATTCAATTACAAAAAATTATTGTGCTGACTTATATCCCGAACTACTTTGAGCAGTTAGGTTTTAACTTAATTGATAAAAACTCATTAGCCGACAATATCATTGAAGACAGTGAGCAAAGCCCACACAAAGATCCGGCTGATGAAGTGGCAATGGAATATATTGTTAATCGTTGTGTAGAAGAAGCTTAAGGTTTCTGCTTGGCTGTAGGTGTTGTTAATCAATGAAAGTTAGTAGCGAAAAGTTGTCATGAATAGTAATGAAGATAATGTAAAGTGGTTTAGAAATGCTGCGCCGTATATTAATGCCCATCGTGGTAAAACCTTTGTTTTAATGTTCGGCGGAGAAGCAGTTCAACATGCTAATTTTGCAAATATTATTCACGATATAGCTTTACTACGAAGCCTAGGTGTTAAGCTAGTTTTAGTGCATGGTGCGCGCGTGCAAATTGAAGAACGCCTTAATGCGCTCGCCTTACCACAACAAATTGAAAATAACATTCGAGTTACCGACGCTGAAACTTTGAACGTTGTTAAAGATGCAACTGGTTCGCTGCGTATTCATATTGAAGCCTTGTTGACTATGGGTTTAGTTAATTCGCCTATGCATGGCGCACAAATACGCGTTAGTACTGGTAATTTTGTTATTGCTAAGCCAATTGGCGTAAGAGACGGGATTGATTTTAAGTATAGTGGAGCCGTTCGCAGAATTGACGCTGAAGGTATTAATACGCAACTAAATTTTGGATCTATGGTTTTGTTATCGCCTGTCGGTTACTCATCAACAGGTGAAGTGTTTAACTTAGCATTAGAAGATGTTGCAGCGCAGACTGCTATTGCCTTAAAAGCAGACAAGTTAATTACATTAACTGAACAAGCTGGTTTAATTGACAAAAAAGGCGCATTAATAAGAAGTTGTGGTATTGCAACAGTAAGTGAACTTCTTTTACAACAAAAAGACCATGTTCAACAGTTACTATTAAAAGCGATAATCCAATGTGGTAAACAAGGCGTTGAACGTTGTCACAGCGTAAGTTACGCCAGTGATAGCGCACTTTTACAAGAGCTTTTTACACGAGATGGTGCCGGCACATTAATCGCTAAAGATTTTCAAGAACAATTATCTGCAGCTAACATTGATGATGTCGGTGGTATTTTAGAGTTAATTGCTCCATTAGAAGAAGAGGGCGTACTTGTTAAGCGTTCGCGAGAGTTACTTGAAGTTGAAATTGATCGCTTTACCGTGATTAAAAAAGAAGACGTTATTATCGCTTGTGCAGCACTTTATCCATATCCAGAAGCTAAAACCGGTGAAATTGCTTGTTTAGTTATACATCCTGACTATCGAGGCGGTAATCGAGGTATACGTCTTATTCAGGCGCTTGAGCAAACAGCGAAAAGGCAAAACCTTAATTCAATATTTGTACTCACTACGGTTAGTGCTCACTGGTTTATTGAACAAGGATATAGCGAACAAGCTATTGAAAACCTTCCAGAAGGTAAACAAAAAATGTATAACATTCAGCGCAAATCTAAGGCCTTCAGCAAAGAGATTTAATGGTTTACATTTACCTAGATACATAAAGCAACCTACAAGGTTGCTTTTTTTTAGGCCAATTTTGGCTAAGCATACCTTAAATATCCGTTACAAAATGATAACAAATCATTTCAATAGAATTTGTTTTTGTGCATACTAAGTAATGTAAGCGGCTAAAATGCCAAGCGGATTTATTTACTGATCCGTATAATAATAATAAAATAGGCAAACTTGAGATATGAGTGTTTCTCGATTTTTTGTTATATGTGCAATTTACTGTACGTATAGCACGTCAGCATTAGCAGAATTTGACAATGATTTAGCGATTAATCTATCAACTGAAGCAGGTTATATAGATAACTTTCTATTTCAACCCGAGAATGAAGAAAGCACCGCTTTTTATCGTTTAGCTTCAGACCTAGCTTTTAGCGCTAAAAGCCAACAATCCGCATTTAGTATTAACGCTAATATTGCCACTTACCTTTACGCAAATTTCGACGACGATAATCATACTGATTACACCATTATTCCTAAATATCAATTTAAATTTAGCCAGAATCAGCGACTCCATGTTTCTGGACTTTTGCTTAATGACTTCACTTACAGAGGTACGGGTTTATCTTTAGGCCAAGCTGATCAGTTAGAAAAAGGCGACATCCAAGAGACTTTAGGGGCGATAATTGGCTATGAGTACGGTACCAAAGAATCTCAAGGTAGGCTTAATTTCGATCTTACCTATCACGAAAGTGAATTTACCACTCGACGCACAGACACCAATAGATTAGATACAGAAATACTGGCATTAAAATCAAGCTTCGACTATTTGCTATCAGGCAAAACATTTTTAGCCTTTGACCTCGACTATAAAATTATTGATTACCCAAATGATCCACTTATCAGTCGCGATAGTATTTCAGGCCTAATTGGCGTGAAATGGTACACTACAGTGATCAGCGAGCTTAATTTTCTTGTGGGTTATCAGAACTTAAGCTTTGAAGACAGTCGTTTAATTGATGATAGCGCTTTTAAATGGCGATTTGACTACACATGGCGACCTTCCGATTATACTACCTTACACATTGTCTCGAATCGAAAGTTTGATGAGACCTATCGATTAATTAGTAGCTACCGTTTAGCACAAACCCACCAAATTGATGTAATACATGACTTTACCGAAAGTTTATCCGTGCTTTTTGCTATCGGTATTAACAATGACGAATTTATAACACCTCAGAGCAGTAACGATGAAGACTATTTGGTTGCGGCATTAGAGCTGAACTATCGTTACAGCGAACGATTAAGCTTTAAGTTTGCTTATGACTATAAATCACTCGATGCGAACTATGGCGATATTGATTTCACGCAAAATAAAGTCGGTATCGGCATAACGCTTAATTTATAAGGTTTAAATTGCAGCAAGTATAGTTAATGTAAAGATTAAGTTTTTATTTTAATTTATGCACATTATGAGTAAAATCTCATTAATTAAACTGGTCAGACTAGATTGAAGCTGGTTGATAAATGTTTAATACAAAGTGTTCTTTAATGGATGGAAAATGTGAAAATTATTATATTTAGTTTGTTGTTTTTTATTGGCAGCGTAACCGCTAAAGACTATAAATTAGGTGCCGGCGATAAAATTCAGATCACAGTTTATGGTGAGGCTGATTTAACGACTAGAGTGAAAATAGAAAAGTCAGGTGTGATTTCGTTTCCATTTTTGTCTGATATCACCGCAGTTGGCTTAACATCAAAAGAACTGGAAAATAAAATTGCTAACGGTTTGCGCGGTGATTACTTAATTGATCCACAAGTAACTGTTTCCATTGAAATGTACCGACCCTTCTTTATTCATGGCCAAGTAAAACGCCCCGGCGGTTACCCGTTTCAAGAAGATTTAACACTAGATAAAGCGATAGCAATCGCTGGTGGCTTAGCGGCAAGAGCATCAAAGTCAGCATGGAATATTACCAGGTTAGTTAATGGGGAAAAATCGGTTTTCAACGCGAATGTTTCGAGCGTGATTTTACCCGATGATATTATAGAAATTGAGCAAAGCTTTTTTTGAATACTCTAGAGAATAAAGATTTAATATCCATTAATGAAGAGGTAGCTTTAAAAGAAATTTTAACGCCGCTTTGGACACGTCGATGGAAAATTGTATTCTTTACTCTAGTGGTAACCTTACTTGCGGCAGTTTATGTGTCGTTACTAAAACCTTCATATAGCGCCACCGCGATTTTACAAATCGGCACCAACAAACCGGCGAATACTTTATCAATTAATGATGCTTTTAACGAGTCAAATGCCAGTAAAGAGCAAATACAAACACAGTTTGAATTATTACGCTCTAGAAAATTTGCTGAGCGTGTTATTTATCAACTAAAGCTAGTTAAACATGAAGAGTTTAATAGCGGAAAGTATAACGATAAACTCGCATTGCTTGCTAATGTTGGGCAAAGAAAAAATCAAGCGTCGGTCAGTGAAGTCGTACGTAAATTTCAACAAAAATTAACGATAGTACCTATTGCCGGTACAGAGTTAGTTAAAATATCTTATATGTCCTATTCTGCACAATTGTCACAAGAAATAGCGAATCAAGTAGGTATTACATATTTACAATACCAAGACGAAATTCATAGCGCATCAAAAGAAACCACATCTCAATGGCTAGTTGATCAACTAGAAGAATTAGGCAAGAAGTTGCAACTATCAGAGTTGTCTTTGCAAACGTACCGCGAAGCTGAAGGCATTGTTGATATCAAAGGTGTTGTGGGCTTAGTAGGCTCTCAACTTACCGAGTTAACATCAGAAACTTTAAAAGCAGCTAAATTAGCGGATGATCTTGCGATTTCATATCAAGATATTCAAAAGCATAATGGCAATATTGAAAAACTGAGTGATCTTCATGAAATCAGTAGTCACTCTACCTTGATGCAATTGCGTCGTGAAGAAGAAAGAATTGAAAGAAAAGTATTTGAGCTGTCTCAACGTTATGGCCCAAAACACCCGAAAAAAATTGCCGTTAATGCTGAGTTAATGTCACTTAAAAATCGTATTACACAGCAAGTTTTCGATATTGTTGTATCCATAGAAAAAGAATATTTTAGTGCTTTAGAAAAAGTAAATGGTACTAAACAGCGTTTAGATATAGCAAAAAAAGATTATTTACGTTTAAGTCGTTTACAGAATAAGTTTTCTCAGTTAACTCGTGAAGTAGAAACCAACAAAGAGCTTTATAATAACTACCTAGTGCGTTTGAAAGAAGCAGATGCAATGGGTAATTATAAAGCAAATTTTTATGTGCGTTTTATAGATAAGGCGACAATACCTAAAAGTCAGTCTGCTCCAAATAAAATCATGGTAATAGTTTTCACTTTTATATTGTCGATTGCTGTGATTTCTTTAGTTATTATCATGCGCGAATTATTAATGGATACCTTAAATTCACGTCGTAAATTAGATAACTTTAATGATGCTCCTATTCTAGCGGTATTGCCGAAAATAAGAGCGAGTGCACATCAGCGAAAAGAAGACGCTTACAGCACAGATAACCGCTTTACGGAAGCAATAAGAACATTACGTACGGCTTTGTTATTTAATAATGAAAAGAAGCCACCTAAGATAATCGCAGTAACGTCTTCAGTGCCCAATGAAGGTAAATCAACGGTTGCTTTACATCTTGCTCGCTCTTTTAGTGAAATGGAAAAGGTACTGTTGATTGAAGCCGATATGCGGCATCCAACAATCGCTAAAAACATGGGTTTGAATGAACATCGCCCAGGGCTTTCGAATTTGTTGGCAAAAACGCATCAAATTAATGAATGTATTATTCGTGATAAAAATGTCAAATTAGACATTTTAACTTCAGGCGTTACACCCGCTAACCCTTTAGCTTTTCTATCCATGAAACGTTTTAATATGCTGATTAAAGTTTTTGGTAACTTTTATGACCGCATTATTATAGAAACGCCTCCAGTTCATGCAGTGAGCGATGCGGTTATTATTTCTAAATTAGTCGATAGTGTTATTTATATTGTGCATGGCAATAAAACCAAACGTGAACAAATTTCATCTGGCCTTAGAATGTTGAAGCAAGTAAATGCACCTATAGAAGGCGTAGTGGTAAATCATAGTGAAAACATTGATACCGATAAATACCAGAATAAATATTATACCGAACGTGACAATATTATTAAGCTGGCGGCAAGAAAACGCGGCTAACATAAGTGAGTTTAATTTATATACTTAATTCAATTGCTTTAAAGCAGTTTATGCTTGGAGTTTTTATGCGTACAATAGCACAAATTTCTAATAGCCACTGTTATGAAAATACGTACAAACTTCTCCTTACAAACTCTCAATAGCTTTAATGTACCTGTTATCACAGCAGAAATATGTTTCCCTTCTACTTTACAAGAGTTAGCTGAAATAACAGCAGAAAAAGCCGCTTCATCTTATATTTTGGGCGAAGGCACAAACTCTTTATTTTGCCAAGAAAGTGCGCCAACAATAATTAAACCTAGCCTAATGGGCATCGAAATAACAGAGAGTGACAAAAACTTTAAAGTTAAAGTTGCTTGCGGACAAAACTGGCATGAATTTGTTCTATTCTGCATTAACAAGGGAATATTTGGTTTAGAGAACTTAGCGCTGATCCCCGGCAGTGTAGGTGCGGCTCCTGTGCAGAACATAGGGGCTTATGGCATTGAAGTAAGTAACTTTATTGACTATGTTTCATGGTTCGATTTTGCCGAACAAAAACAAATAAACTTTTCGAATGAAGAATGTCGATTTGGCTATCGTGAAAGCATTTTTAAGCAGGCTTTGAATGGCAAGGGTATTATCACGCATGTAAACTTTAAATTTGCTAAAGCTTGGCAGCCTGAAAACCGTTACCATGGCCTGAACGATTTACCAACACCAATAACACCTCAAGCCATAATGTCTAAAGTAATACAACTTCGCCAAGCCAAATTACCTGAGCCGAAAGAATTACCCAATGCAGGAAGCTTTTTTAAAAACCCGATAGTTACGGAAGCGGTGTTTAAGCCTTTACATCATCAGTATCCTACTATGCCTTATTATTTGCAGGAAAATGGCGCTATTAAATTAGCCGCTGGTTGGTTAATTGAACAATCAGGTCTTAAGGGGTATCGCCAACGTGGTGTTGGTGTTCATGAAAACCAAGCTTTAGTTCTTATAAATTATGAAAGTAAGCAGGGTGAAAACATAGTCGCTTTATCGGTTTATATTCAAGAAAAAGTCATGGCTAAATTTAATATAAAATTAGTGCCAGAAGTACGTTTTATTGGTGTTAATGGTGAGTTGTCATCTAGCGATACAGGAAGTGAATCATGAAAGCCATACGTGAGCAATTGATAAAGAGGCTAGTTAAAGGAGAGTTTTTATCAGGCCAAGCTTTAGGTGAGGAGCTAGGGGTAAGTCGCGCTGCAATATCAAAACATATTGCTGCTCTACAGGAAATAGGTTTTGATATATTCAGTGTTACAGGTAAGGGCTATCGCTTAGCCAACCCTATAGAATTACTCGATGAAACTCGTATCGAAAAGTACTTACTTGATCAAAACATGGCAACTAAAGTTGAAGTTCACAACTTAATAGATTCAACTAATAGTTATTTAATGCGCCGTTTGCCTAATCAAAATGTTCCCGGACAAGTTTGTATCGCAGAATATCAAAGTGCAGGGCGAGGACGAAGAGGCCGGCAATGGATTTCACCTTTTGGTTCGCATATTTATTTATCAATGTATTGGTATTTAGAGCAAGGTATGTCGGCTGCTATGGGCTTAAGCGTAGTGGCAGCTTTAGCCGTTAGTGATGCAATAAAATCTTTGTATAATGTTGATGTTGAGCTGAAATGGCCTAACGATATTTACTTTAATGGCGTTAAGCTTGCTGGAATTTTAATTGATCTTGAAGGCCAAGCCATGGAGCCGTGTCATTGTGTTATTGGTATTGGTTTAAATATTAAAATGCCAGAACAAAGTGCTGCGTTAGTCGATCAACCTTGGATTGATTTATCAACCGCTTTAGATACGGAGGTTGATCGTAATATGCTAACCGCTAACATTATATCAGCGCTACTTACACGTTTAAAAACCCACAATAAAACAGGAATTAACACCATGATTGCGCAATGGCAATCACAAGATTTTTACTTTAATAAACCGGTTGCTTTAATCACTGGAGAAAAAATTACTCGCGGTATTTCTCGTGGCATTAATGCACAAGGAGCCTTAATGTTAGAAGTTAATGGCCAAGTTGGCCCTGTGTATGGTGGAGAAGTTAGTTTAAGGTCGGGTTTATGAGGCTTTTAGTTGATGTAGGAAACACGCAAGTAAAGTATGTTTTTCAGGGTAAGGAGAGCGATTCTAAACTTTCAAACGTTGTTTATGTTGATTATCAGGCATTTCAACATCAATTGGCTCAAGGTATATTTTCAGCAGTTAATGAAGTCGTTGTTGCCAATGTGCATGCTAGCGAAGTACTCGATGCCATAGAGCATTGGGCAAGAAAATATAATATCGCCTGTTTGCAAGTACACAGTAGTGCCAAAGCTTTTGGAATAACTTCATCGTATCTTGAACCTGGGAGTTTAGGAGTTGACCGTTGGTTAGCTATGGTTGGGGCAAAACGACTTTTTTCAGAACAAAATCTATTAATTATTGATGCAGGTACAGCCACAACCATTGATTTATTAGCTGCAAATGGTGAGCATTTTGGGGGGTGGATAATGCCCGGGGTACAAGTGTTATTCAGTAGCTTATTGGCTCGAACCAATAAAATTGTTGCTACACCTAAAGCGAAAGCGAGTGTTGCATTCGGTACTGATAGCTCAAGCTGCTTGAATCATGGCAGTTGGGCAATGACCATTGGCGCGATTAAAGAGGCTATTTCTCAAGCAAATGGGTTGCTCAACCTTGATAAGGTTTTAATCACTGGCGGTAATGCACAGGAAATATCTACACTTATTCCTGGTATCGGGCAGCTAGAGACTAAGCTAATTTTTCACGGCCTAAGCTGTTTTCAGGCTCGTTGAGGTCAATATATACACGCTAAATAAATACGATAGTGTGTAAAAAACCATCAAACGCATAAAAATAGGCTTTTTTTTGCATTTTGGTGTTGCAAGCAAGAAAACATTACTCTAGAATTCGCTCCACTTAATGTAGTGCCGACTTAGCTCAGTTGGTAGAGCAACTGACTTGTAATCAGTAGGTCGCCAGTTCGACTCCGGCAGTCGGCACCATTAATACATTACTTGTAATGTGAACAATAAAATTTGGAGGGGTTCCCGAGTGGCCAAAGGGATCAGACTGTAAATCTGACGGCTCAGCCTTCGGTGGTTCGAATCCACCTCCCTCCACCATTTTAACAGAGATAATCTGTAGATTAGCGGGTGTCGTATACTGGCTATTACCTCAGCCTTCCAAGCTGATGAAGCGGGTTCGATTCCCGCCACCCGCTCCAGTCTTTATAGAGAAATGCTGATATGGCTCAGTTGGTAGAGCGCACCCTTGGTAAGGGTGAGGTCGGCAGTTCGAATCTGCCTATCAGCACCACTTCTTCTTTAGACCTTCTATAGATTAATCAATGTTTAACACAATAAATTAATTTATTTTATATACCCAGAGGTATTTTAAGATGGCTAAAGAAAAATTTGAACGTAATAAACCGCACGTTAACGTTGGTACAATTGGACACGTTGATCACGGTAAAACAACACTAACAGCCGCTATCTCTGCGGTATTAACTAAAGTACACGGTGGTGAAGTTAAAGATTTCGCACAAATCGATAATGCTCCAGAAGAGCGTGAGCGTGGTATTACAATCAATACTTCTCACATCGAGTACGATACAGAAACACGTCACTACGCACACGTAGATTGTCCTGGCCATGCTGATTACATCAAAAACATGATCACAGGTGCTGCACAAATGGATGGCGCTATCTTAGTAGTTGCTGCTACAGATGGTCCTATGCCACAAACACGTGAGCACATCTTGTTATCACGTCAAGTTGGTGTACCTTTCATCATCGTATTCATGAACAAATGTGACATGGTAGATGACGAAGAGTTATTAGAATTAGTAGAAATGGAAGTTCGTGAACTTCTTTCAGAATATGAATTCCCAGGTGACGACTTACCAGTAATTCAAGGTTCAGCTTTAGGCGCACTTCAAGGTGAAGAGAAGTGGGAAGCTAAAGTAGTAGAACTTGCAGACGCACTTGATTCTTACATTCCAGAGCCAG
>NZ_NBOE01000005.1 GCF_002104515.1 Colwellia polaris
TCTCAGCTGAAAACTGGCTAATCATCACCACTGAATTTAAAACACAGTTTCATGGTGCAATAGGGCGCGAAGATGTACTCAGTGATTACTGCGAACATCAACAGCTCAAACGACGACAAAACTTAAGTCACTGCAAAAAACTCTTTGCCTAAGTTCACGATTTACCGATTTTAAACACCATAAAGTCAACAAGTCAGTACTTGAGGTTGATACTTGCCAGAAAATTGATGAATTAGTATAGCTTTGAGCTAAAGCGGTAGTTTCGTTTCTATTCTTTGTCAAAAACTGTCATTTGGTCATGACAAAGAGCAAGATATTATCATATCGCTGCTATGTGATTAGGGTTTATTTGGAATGAGTGTCATTATTAATTTTTCAGAAACTGTCATTTGGTCATGACAAAGAGCAAGATATTATAATAATCGATGTTATGTGATGATGCTTTATTTAGAATGAGTGTCATTATTAATTCTTTATTTAGAATGAGTGTCATTATTAATTGAAGCAGGTAAAGCTGATTACTCTAAAATATGGAAAAATATGAAACGCACTTGGAGTGATTATTGGGTTGGGGTTTCAGAAAGTGACCCCGCATCAGAGCTAGCTATAACTATTGCTTCCAATCCATTGCAATTGCCAGTGGGTATGGTGGACTAGCTATGGGATCTGTGCGACTAGGTCAAATGGCAGTACGTTTTAGCTTTTTTTCATGGACATTAAACCCTAGTGCTGATGGGGCTGGGTGGTTAGCTTTAGATATAGCTACAATGCGTATAGGATCATTATTTGATGGTACTTTACTACATGGAATAGACCATGTTGTAAATAGTTATAGCTTGTTACAACAAACAGCCAATACAACTCAAATCGCCAAACAAACGTGTCAAATTCCTATGAGGTGTTAATAAGTGAAGAAAATTAGTTCAAGAGAGTTTATGTATATTAGTGCTATGACAGTTTTACCTGTCGCGATGTTGTTTAAGGGAATGTATCTGTATTTCATGGGTGCACTAGCTCTATCTGTTTTACTAATTTACTTTGATCCGTTATTTAAACAATTTAGAAGGCAAGTAGCTGGTGCAAATCAATTCATTTTTTTTACTTTATTAAGCGGTGGAATAATAGGTTTAGCTATTTATTTCTTACCGAATGTAGCTAATGCTCTAATATCAATCTGGTTTATCGTAGATATCGTATATGGGCTTAAAATAGCAAAGAAAATTGAACTAATTAATGAAAACCTTAATTAGAGTAAATAAAAGACACCTACTCAAATTGGTTATTAAAGGATCCTCATGTGGTATTTTGTTGATGAAAAAAAGCCAAACAATAGAGCATGAATGAAGTCCTTGAGCGTTGGCAGCGCTTACACACAGAGATTTAACTAGACATATATGGACGCTTCCTTGATGTGAAGCCGAGTGAATACGAAAACATAACAAAACGGGCTTATGTTTTTGATTACTGAGCATTACTCTTTTCATACTTTTGTTCATGATGACAGGCGCTTTCGCTTACTTAAAGCAAACTGTACTGACATATATTCGAGCTATGGTTTGTTATCCATGCTCCAGATAGGTTGCGAACTAGAAATACCTTAAAAACATTGTTCACCCAAACGTGATAGATACACTTGTCCTCTCACAGGCTTTGTTCTAGTTGGCTCGTTTAGCTGTTGTTATGTTATTCATCACCACATGAATATAACAAAAAAGCTTCCTCAATTTTATATCTTCGCCTATACTGTTTAAATATACAGTATAGGCGCGTTTTATGAAAGTTATTCCTATTTTTATTGAAGCTGGTATCTCTGGTTTTGAATCTCCTGCGGCTGAATACAAAGAGCTTGGTCTATCACTTGATCAGCTCCTAGTATCAAATCCTGATGCAACATTTATTGGTTTAGCGCAAGGGCCTTCAATGCAGGAGGTTGGTATTTTTGATGGTGATTTATTGTTAGTTGATCGCAGTGAGCCAGTAAAAGATGGCGATGTTATCGTTGCAAATTACAACGGTTGTTTTACTTGCAAGTTTATTGATAAAAAGAATGCTAGATTGTTATCTGCATCGTGTAAACACCAGCCAGTAAATATTACCCCAGAAGATGAGTTTCAAATAGAAGGGGTAGTTACACGCTCAATTCGTTTACATCGACAGGTTAAGGAGCTTAGTACATGTATGCGTTAGTTGATGCGGTGTCTTTCTACGCATCTTGTGAGAAGGTTTTTGATCCATCAATTAGAAATAGGCCTGTCGTAGTGCTCACCAATAATGACGGTTGCATATGCGCAGTTTGCCCAATGGGCCGACACTTAGGTATTCCTAAATTTAAGCCTTATTTTCAAATCAAACCGTTCTTGGCAAAGCATAATGTGGTGATTCGATCGTCTAATTATGAGTTATATGCGGATTTGAGCGAGAAAATGATGAATGTTATTGGCCGCTTTTGCGATAACCAATATGTATATTCGATTGATGAGTCATTTTTACAATTCAAAAAATATAATCACATTATTAACGATTGGCAGCAATACGGCCATGATATACGCCGTGCTGTTTGGCAAGAAACACGTTTACCGGTTGGTGTTGGTTTTGGCACAACACCAACATTAGCTAAAGCCGCTAATCATGCCGCTAAAAAATTACCGGGATATAATGGTGTAGCCGTTGTTAATAATGCCGCATCACGCAAAGAAGTATTGTCAAAAATGACCGTGACTGACGTATGGGGTATTGGCAGCCGATTAGGAAAGCGTTTAAACGTGTTAGGTATAACTAGCGCCTGGGATCTCGCAAATCAATCACCTAAAGCGATGCGTAGTCAGTTTAGTGTATTGGTTGAACGAACAGTTAACGAACTCAACGGTATTGTTTGTATAAATTGGGATGAAGTTAAACAGCCTAAACAAGAAATATTTTCAACCAGAAGCTTTGGGCAACGTATTAACGAAACTCATCAATTAAAAACAGCGCTAGTAAGCCATGGTGCAATTGTCGGTCGAAAATTAAGAAAGCAGCATTCACGGGTAAAGCGACTAGCTGTATTTGCCGCTAGCTCCCCTCATGATGATAATTACTATAACAAATCAATAATTTATGAGTTTGCTATTGCAACAGACAATACTCTTCATATTGCCAATGCAATATCAGCGGTTTTTAATCGCGTGTATGCAAGTGGTGTTAACTTTTACCGTTGTGGTGTTGGCGCTATTGAACTGGAGAATAGCCAGTTTCAACAACAGGATTTATTTTGGCCAAATAATGATGACCCGACATTAATGTACTGCTACGACGGCATAAATAATCGCTACGGCAATGAAACATTACAACTAGCAGCACAGGGTCGCATTGAAAAGTGGCATATGCGACGCGAGTTTCTTTCACCTAGCTTTACCAGTAAATGGCGCGATATACCTAAAATTAGTTGTTAATGTGAGCAGAATAGGGCATCAACAACCGCTTAGCTGAAGTGTAAATATTTAAGAAAAGCGTTTCGATATAAATAAAATTTTATGCCAGTGTTAGACATACGTTAGACAGAGACAAAAAAGCCACTTGAACAGTTCATCGAACTATTGCTAAGTGGCTAATTTATATTACTTAATTTGGTCGGAGTAGCAAGATTCGAACTTGCGACCTCACGTCCCCCAGACGCACGCGCTACCAAGCTGCGCTATACCCCGAATGATAAGCTTAATGGGGATAAAAGCTTATGCGAGCTATATTAAAGATTTATCGGTCGAATGCAATTAAAAAACATCATTATACAAGCTAAGCGACTAATTATTGTACGCTTTGTGCTTGCTTGCTGAATTGTTTAATAAAGTTAACTCCATCAATCATTAATGGGAAATCAGGTTTTGCCGTAATAGGTGCTGCAAGTTGAATAGAATAACTTTGGAAGTTACCATTTTGATCAACAAACATAGACTTATCTTTATTAAAAACGACTATGCCGTTATCCATAGTATTGGCAATAATTCGGTCATGATCTAATGCTTTAATATCCGTGCCATTACTGTAACTTTTCTCATTAATATCACAGTTTAACCAACGCTTAATTAATGTAGGTTGTACATCCATATGGCTTGTTAAATTGTTAATAAGCTTATTCTTACTTTCAGGCAAAATAAGTAATGCTGGTTTAATCGATAAACTGGTATCTACAGTGTTATTTCCTATTGAGCTAACCCAAAGAATATCGTTGCGCTTGTTATCGTTTTGTTGCTTATTTTGTGCAGACATTAAGGCATCTAAAAATAGTTCAAATTGATAACTATTGTCACCTTTAAAATAAAATACATGTAGTCCAGCTGAATAACTATTAAGTTTATCAGCAAAAATTAAACTAGAAATATCGTTGAGTTTAGTTGTAGTTGCGAATAGTTCATTAGTAATACTTAATAAGCCATTTGAATTCGTAACAGATGATTCACTGGTATCTTCACCAATAATAGTAAAGGATTTCGCAAGATTTTTTTGCTCAATAATTTGGAATAATAAAGGTTGAGCATGCTGTTCAATTAATGACTTTTTATAAATACTTGGCAGGCTATAAAAAAGATTAAACCAAGCATCTTTTGGTAACGCGTTATCAATGTGGTTTTCAAGCGAAAGCTTGCCACGCTTGACTCTTTGCTTAATTTTATCTAATTGTTGAGTTTGTAATGTTTTGTCTGTAATTACCATGAAAACTGATTGTTTTAAGGCTAACTCATTTGGGCATTGACCTTCATATTGAGGGTATGCTGGCACGGTATCGGTAAAGGCCAGTGGGCTTGTACGACGAGCAATATAATCAACTCGGTCGAACATGCCATATTTAGTTAATAAGGTTTTTGCGGTAGACGGATAGGTCAGTGGCAAAGTGGTGTCTTGGCGCAATACGTCGTACTCAAGATTAGCATCTGCCCAAATATGTATAATGTGACTAAAAAAGAAAAAACACACCAAAGGGATAACGACAAAGCGTGCAAATATTGTTTTTTGAAGTGATTTTAAATGTTTCCAAGCATAGTTAGAGGTTATAAGTTCAAACGACAATATAACCATAGTTAATACTAAACTAACAAACCAAAAAACGCGGCTATTTTGCTGAATTTCATTGGTAATAAGTTCGAGTATTGGTGCACTTGAAGAAATATTTAAATGATAACCTAAACGATTATAAATAAAGGCATCTAATAAAAGCAGTAATAATTCAATGGTAAAAATAATTGACGCGGCAACACGTATAAATCGAGTACGAGGGAATAACAGCATTATCGGAAACAAAATGAGTACAAAACTCATAAACGTTAAGAAAGCCATATGACTTAGCCAAGTCGTTACTAAATACGTTTGGCCAAGTAACGTTTCGGGCATTGATTCACTAAAAACATAAATTGACGATAATAAAATCGCCGCAATAATATTAAAAAAAGTGAACCAGTGGCTCCAACTAACTAACTGTAATAGGCGCTTACTATAGGGTTTAGATTCAAATGAAGCCATTGCGTCGTTTAATACTCTTATTTTTGTTGATGAATGTCGCTTTGTATTTATACTTTTTATTTAGAATTTTGTATAGATTGTTTTAAAGCCTTGGTAAAATTGTCTATTAATGGCCCTTGTTCTTCTTTCGGGACATTATTTACAATAATTTCTGTTAAGGTATTTCCTAGGCACATTAGCGCTAGATCAGGGGTTGCAGACTCGTTGACGAGAACATCAAGCAAATCTTTAATAATTTTTTCTACACGTTCGTTGGAATACTTGGATACAATAGGCATCTTAAACACTTAATGGTAATTTAATAAACAGACTTAAGTTTATCAAATGCCTGAACAATATAATACTGACCTTTAACTATGAGCTTAATAATTTCGAATATTGCACTGCATTTTTTAACTAAAAAAGAAGAAACTGGTGAAGTTGTACTCAGGTTAGGACCTGAAAATGTTACAGCTAGCAGCAAAATAGAAAGTTTTGTTGATGCACTACATAAAATTTATAACAGCAAAGGCAGTAAGGCTTACGGGCACTTTTCATCGATGCCAGCTGAAGGCGATTCGGCCCGATTTGTTGATATAATGGAAAGCTATTTGGGCGATGCTCAAACTTTTCATCAATTTAGTAGTCAAGCCGGTAATTTACTTAAAAATGAATTAGAAAAATATGATCTAGCTGAAACAGGCTATTTAATTGTTTGCCACTACGAATATATGGGCGGTCGTTATTTATTGGCCGCAATAATTCCTATTTCTGAGCATTACACTGTTGACGGCGAATTAAATATTTCAGCAGATCAACATCTTGATACTAATAAGTTACAGTTAGCCGCTCGTATTGATTTATTTGACTACCAAAATAATGCCGAAGGTAATCGTTATATCTCTTTTATTAAAGGTCGTGCAGGTAGAAAAGTGTCAGACTTTTTCTTAGACTTTTTAAGTTGTGAAGAAGGTTTAAATTCAAAAGAACAAACACAAACCTTAGTACAAGCTGTTGAAGATTATGTGTCGGTTAACCAGTTTGACGCTAATGAAAAGCAACAAACACGCAAAGAACTACTCAGTTATTGTAAAGAGCAAAAAGAGTCAGCCCAAGACGTTTCATTACAAGAAATTGGCAACGTTATTAAAACAGAAGAAAGCGGGCAAGACTTTTATAAATTTTGCCAAGAGCAATCTTACCCAATAGAAGAATCGTTTCCGCATGACCAAGCTGTGGTTAATAAAGTTACTAAATACTCGGGTTATGGTAATGGGATTAGCTTAAGTTTTGAGCGTAGCCATTTTGGTCAAGATGTTGTTTATAGTCCGGCTAACGAAAGTATTACTATTTATAAAGTACCACCGAATTTAAAAGATCAACTCTTAGCGTTAATGGAAAGTAATGCTCAACAAACTGCTAACTCTTCTCAGCCAGCGATGAGCAGCAATGCAGATACTGGTCAAATTCAAGTAGAAGATTCAGAACACGAATAGCAGTGATATTCGGTTAGATAAGTAAAGTATATAGCAGCTATTGCTGATTTTAAGTGATAGAAGATAACAAAATTAGGAAAGAAAATGACCACATTAACAATTACTCGACCAGACGACTGGCATGTACATTTACGCGATGGCGAAGCATTGAATAATACCGTTGCTGATATTAGCCGATACTTCGGACGCGCTATTATTATGCCAAACTTAGTGCCACCGGTAACTAATGCTGAATTAGCAACGCAATATCATCAACGTATTATGGCGGCTAAGCCAAGTAAACAATTTCAACCGTTAATGGTGTTGTATTTAACCGATCAAACTACCGCTGAAGATATTAAAGCAGCGAAAGCATCAGGTATTGTTTACGCGGCTAAACTTTATCCCGCTGGTGCTACCACTAACTCTTCATCAGGTGTTACTAATGTTGATAACATTGCCTCTGTATTAGCGGCGATGGAAGCAGTGAACATGCCATTATTAGTGCATGGCGAAGTGACGGATCATGACATTGATATTTTCGACCGTGAAGCGGTTTTTATCGACACCATTTTACGTCCACTAGTGGCTAAATATCCAACATTGAAAATAGTGTTAGAACACATTACCACCAAAAATGCTGTTGATTTTGTTAAAGAAGCTAGCGAAAACGTTGCAGCAACTATTACAGTACACCACTTATTATTTAACCGTAATCACATGTTAGTTGGCGGTATTCGTCCTCATTTTTATTGTTTACCTATATTAAAACGTAATATTCATCAGCAGGCTTTAATTGAAGCAGCAACAAGTGGTAGTGACAAATTCTTTCTAGGTACCGATTCAGCGCCGCACCCACAACACGCTAAAGAAGCAGCTTGTGGTTGTGCGGGGGCTTATACTGCCCATGCTGCAATTGAGCTATACGCCGAGGCGTTCGAACAAGCAGGCGCATTAGACAAACTTGAAGGCTTTGCCAGTTTACACGGACCTAAATTTTATAATTTACCGGTAAATAGCGACAAAATAACATTAGTAAAACAAGCGTGGAATGTACCAGCGATTATGGCTTTTGGTCATGAAAAAGTAGTGCCAATTCGCGCAGATGAAACCATCGCTTGGCAAGTAAAGTAGTAAGGATAAATAGAAAATGCAGTTATTTGTAAATGACTTAACCGTTATCGACTTTTCTTATTGTTGTAGTACACGTGGCATTGTTGGTGAAAGCTGGATTGTAGATGTGTTACTTGATGGCAGCTTAAATGAAATGAGCATGGTGTTAGATTTTGCCGTGGTTAAAAAACAAATTAAAGCCATTATCGATGATGCCGTAGATCATAAATTATTGTTACCTATGCAAGATAAGGCTATTAGTGCAGAACTCTCCACGCAAAGAGCAGGTCACGAATTTGTAAACTTTGAATCAAAACAAGGTGCATATTATTTACAGTCACCGAGCTGCGCGTTTGCTAAAATTGAAACACAAGAAATTGATCTCGCGTCGGTAACAGACTATTTAACGACTATAATTCTTTCGCATTTACCTAAAAATGTGCAAGGTTTAACGTTAAAACTACGTCCTGAAGTTATTGACGGTGCTTACTATCATTATACTCACGGTTTGAAACTTCATGATGGCAACTGTCAACGAATTGCCCATGGTCATCGTTCGAAAATTCATATCTATAAAAATGGTAAACGCTCAACTGCTTTAGAAGAAGTGTGGAGTTTACGCTGGCAAGATATTTACTTAGCCACTGAAGCTGACCGAATCGCGTTAAATGATATCGAGTTATCTGACACAGCTATCGCTAATTTGACTCCCGATCACCAATTATTCTCTTACTATGCACCGCAAGGAAGATTTGATATTGCAGTACCCAGTAACATTTTAGATGTGGTTGACTGCGATTCAACTGTTGAGTTACTGGCTGACTTTATTGTTCGCCAACTTAAAAAACAATCACCGTTAGATGAGTTTAAAGTTGTAGCTTTCGAAGGTGTAGCAAAAGGCGCTATTGCTCATGGATAAAAAAACAATGTTATTAAGCAAATTGCTTTTTTCGGCTTTATTACTGATGCAAGTGTGCTTTGTGCAAGCCGAAACAGTAAGCAGTGAGCAATATTTTCAAGGGGCACTTATTGTTGGTAAAACTAAACCAGAAAATAAAGTTACCCTAAATGGCGAAGCGATTAAAGTCTCTAAAAATGGCGACTATGCACTGGGTTTTAGTCGAGATGAGAAAAACAACAGTGAGCTGTTAATTATTAGCCCAAATGGTGAAGCCGAAAAGCGCATATTAAAACCATTAAAACGAAAATATAACATTCAAAGAGTTAATGGTATTGCAAAAAAAATTATGAACCCAAACAAGAAAGCGATCAGTCGTGTTGGGGAAGATAATAAAAAAATAAGAGCTGCTCGAAAAACTGATAGCGACTTAACCGCTTTCGCGCAAGGCTTTATCTCACCTATAGATGGCATAATTACTGGCGTATATGGTAGCCAGCGTTATTATAATGGTGTACCAAAAACGCCACATTATGGTTTAGATTATGCCGGTGATAAAGGTGATCCTGTAAAAGCGCCAGCTGATGGCGTAGTATTAATGTATGTAAGTGATATGTTTTACTCTGGCGGTACTATGATTATTGATCATGGCCATGGAGTCACATCAACATTTTTACATTTGAGTGGTTCATACGTTAAAGAAGGCGATAAAGTTAGCCAAGGCCAAGTAGTTGCTGCCGTGGGTGCAAGTGGAAGGGCAACAGGACCACATTTAGATTGGCGAATAAATTGGTTTAGTATGAGATTAGATCCAGCACTGGTACTAAAACTCAAACCTTTATTACGTTAAAGGCAATTATTCGCTAAGCTGATTAATTAAATATAGGGTATAACATGAAAAATTTATTTATCATTTTTGTACTAATTATAAGTTTTAATGTCAGCGCTAAAGCATTACAGATTGGATGGGAACTTTGGTTTCCTTATCAATACCGAAATAGCCAACAAGACCTTGTTGGCTTAGACTTTGAAATTCTCAATACCATACTTGCCAAAACAGATTATAAAGTCGCTTATACTGAATTACCCTGGAAGCGACATTTACACTATATAAAAATAGGTCAACTAGATGTTGCAATGGGCGCATCGTATAATGAAGAAAGGTTACGTTATGCTATGTTCAGCCAAGCCTATAGACAAGAAACTGTAAATCTTTTTGTTAAAAAAGGAACCGTTAAAGCGATTAAACTAAATTCTTTATCAGATCTTATAAACAGCGAATATATGATAGGTATAGAAAGTGGATATTATTATGGTGAAGAATATCAAGCTTTAATGAAAAAATCAGAGTTTCGAGAACATATTAGTGAAGTTGTTGATATCGAAGAAAATGTGACGCTACTTATGCAAGGCCATATCGATGGCTTTCTTGTTGATCCTGCTACGATAAAAGCCTTCTCTAAGAAATATCAAATGAATGATGAGTTTGAACAACACACATTAAGCATTTATCAGTCGGCAATACACTTCATGTTTAGCAAAGCGTCTGTATCACCGGAAACTGTTCAAACAATAGATAACATAATTACTGATTTAAAAGCCTCAGGAGAATTAGACACTATTATTCAAAAGTGGCAAACCATGCAGTAGCTTTACCCTCTGAACTAAACAATAAAAAATTTATTACTTTTGGTTTTTTAATTTCACTGCAAATAAAGCAACGGGAAAAATAATGGCAGGTAACTATCCAAGTAAAATTAAATCGCTACCGTTATTCGATGGTAGATTTGACGCATATAAACTAGCGGCGAATGGCAGTGATGTGTTGTTTGCTTCTTACCCCGCAGGTACTAATATTCCTTTACATAAACATGATACCGATAACTACGGTGTTATCACCCGTGGGGAATTAATTTTAACAATGCAGGGCAAAACTCAACATATCAAAATTGGCCAATGGTATCATGTACCCGCTAATGTCGAACATAGTGCTAAATTTTTAGAAGTTACAGATGAAATTGAAATTTGGTTTCATCCTGAAAAATAACAATAAGTTCGACTTACGACTTGAAGTATTAAACTTGCTGTTAGTACTTCTGCATACTCATAGCTAATATAAATTAAATATTTGAAGCAGCCTGAATAATTTGATTCCTAAGCCATTTATTTGCAGGGTCAAAGTCAACATTGGTATGCCAATATAAATGTACGTCAATATCATGCAAAGTTACAGGTAATGGGAATACCACTAAATCTAGCACCTCACTGTACAATTTTGCCGTTGTTTCAATCAACGTTAATAGCATGTCGTTCTGAGCGATAACTTTACATGCAGAAAAAGCATGCTGGCACCTAAGTCCAATCTTGCGTTGCATGCCCAACCGACCTAATTCAAAGTCTTCTATACTTGGTCCTATTGTACGCGATGAAACCAATACATGATCTTGAGAAAGGTAAGTATCTAAATCAAGTGATGATTTTACAATAGGGTGATCTTTTCTAACGAGAACAACGAGTTTATTTTGATCTAATTGAGTGTGCAAAATGTTGTCGCTAACAGGTACTAAAGTATCTATTGCTAGATCTACATCACCACTAGCGAGTTTATTTTCTAATTCACTGCGGTTAACCCGTCGGCTACTTTGTAAATTTATCAGTGGGGCCTCTTTTTTAATTCGTTGCATAAGTGGCGGTAAAAATGAAGCTTCAAATCCACCATGCAGCGATATATTAAAGTTGTTTCTAGACACTAAAGGCTCAAACTGGCGAGCTTGTGCTAAGCAAACTTTTAATTGTTGTAGTGCCTCACGAACATCCGCAATAACATTATTGGCAACAGGCGTAGGTCTCATTTCGTTGCCTTGTCGGATAAACAAAGGATCTTCGAAATTATGACGAAGTTTACTTAATGAATGACTAACCGCAGGTTGTGATAAGTTTAATGCAGATGCTGCTTTCGTAATATTCCCTTCACAATAAATGGCTTCGAATACGACAAATAAATTTAAATCAACCTTCATATATTTTCACTCATTGTTGTTTATTAATAAAAAATCCAACCCAAACTATGCACAATATAGATAGTGGGTTATTAAAACTATTCATTTGTTTAATTTAATATCTCAACCTATCTTAGTCAAGTAGTACGAAAATTGTTCTACACTATTTAGTGTGACAACAAATACTATAATTAAGTCTTATTTAGCAATAAGTTAATAACAAGATTAAAAAGGCTTAAATAATAATTCATGTTCGAACAATGTATTTGAACAGAATAACTTTAATGAATACGTGTGATTTGGTATGTATAGCAACTCGGGGATTCAAGATGAAGCAAAAGTTAGCAACAAAGTTTTTTAAACGAGCAGTACTCGTTTCAGCAGTATTAACAGCAATCAATTCAACAGCCGTAAGCGCAGAGGAAGCAACTACTTCGGCACAAAATGATGATAAAGATGTAGAACGTATTATGATCACCGCCTCTAAGCGGCTAAAAGGTCTGCAGGAATCGCCGGTAGCTGTTACTGTTGTTAGCGGTCAAGCGATTGAACAAGCAAAAATACTAGATATAAACGACTTACAAACACTCGTACCTACCTTGCGTGTTACACCACTACAACGATCTGTTAATACCAATTTTGCCATACGAGGTTTCGGGAATGGTACAAACAATACCGGAATTGAGCCATCAGTTGGTGTATTTATAGATGGTGTTTATCGTTCACGTGCAGCTGCTCAAATTGGTGACTTACCACGCGTACAACAAATTGAGGTACTAAGTGGTCCGCAAAGTACTCTCTTTGGCAAAAATGCTTCAGCAGGGGTTATTAGTGTAAGAACAATGGCACCATCGCATGAATTAGAAGGGAAAATTGAGTTAGGGGCCGGTAATTTCAACCAAAAACTTGTTAAAGGCTACATCACGAACGGGGTGACTGACGAACTCGCATTAAGCTTATCAGGTGGTTATAACAAAAGAGATGGTTACACTGATAGCGTTGTTGGTTTAAATGAAATTAACAATCGCGATCGATGGAATGTTCGAGCGCAAGCATTATATGAACCAACAGAAGATGTTACCTTTAGATTAATAGCCGATTACAGCGAAATTGATGAGGCGTGTTGTACCGTAGACGATGTTATAAATGGCCCAACTACTGGCGCGGTCAGAGCACTAGGCGGTGTTGTACTCGATGTTGACCCATTTTCTTATAAATCGTCATTGAATATTGACCCTGAAAATACTGTTGAAGATGGCGGTATCTCGCTGCAAGTAGATGTAGACTATGAAGAGTTCACATTTACTTCAATTTCATCAGTGCGTCATAATGACTCAGAATTTTTAAATGATGTAGATTATACTTCACTCGATATTTTACGTGAGGGTGGTCACACTGAAATCGACACATTTACTCAAGAGTTTCGTTTAACATCAACAGGGACAAGACAATTAGAGTGGATGGTCGGAGCCTACATATTTCAAGAAGAGGTAAAAACAGGCGATACGTTGTTTTACGGCGACGACATTAGGAGTTATTTTGATGTCTTAATGGTTGCTGGTGGTGCAGCAGGTTTGTTAGACGGGGTTGAAGGTGTTTATGGCCTTGCACCAGGATCATTCTTTTCAAATCAATCAGCAGTAAATTCAGAATTTACACAAGATAATGATGCCTATTCTTTGTTTGCCAATTTTGATTATCATATTTCTGATAAGTTAACTGCTATTTTTGGTTTAAGCTTCACGAAAGATGAGAAAAAAATCACCGCTAACCAAACAAATACTGATGTATTGTCGGGTATTGATTTAGATAACGACTTAACCGTATTTGGCGCGCCTTTGCCATTTATTCCAACATTAGCTCCGGCAATTCCGACCTTAAAAGGTTTACAGTTTTTACCCCCTATGCCTGGCTTACCTAACTCAGTTGAAAAGAATAAAACGAATGATAGTAAAACAACTTGGTCAACACGTTTAGCATATGAAGTTAATGATAATATTAATGTATTTGCCTCAGCAGCTACCGGTTTTAAGGCATCTTCATGGAACTTATCACGTAATAGTAACCCATTTGCCAGCGACCAAGCGGCACTAGAAAATGCCAATTTAGCTTTAGCTAACCAAAGCTATGGTGGCCGATTTGCTTCTCCAGAAGAGGCAAAAGTATATGAGCTTGGTCTTAAAGCAAGGTTTAAACAAGGTGCCTTCAATGTCACTTTGTTTGACCAAACAATTAAAGGCTTTCAATCATCAATATTTATTGGTACTGGTTATATCTTAGCTAATGCGGGTAAACAAAGTACGAAAGGAATTGAATTTGACTCTGTTTATAATCCAACTGAAAACTGGTCTTTTACTTTAGCGGGTACTTTTCTTGACCCAATTTATGACTCATTCCAGGGGGCTACAGGGCTTGATGGTCCGGTGGATTTATCAGGAGAAAAGCCTGCAGGCATTCATGAACGTAGTATAACCGCAGGGGTTACTTACAGTTATGAACTGGACAATGGTGCTTATGGTTATGTTCGTGCTGATTACCTTTACGAAAGTGAAGTTCACCTTGTTGAAAACGTGCCGGAGTCAGAAACACGTGAGGTTGGCACCTTGAATGCGAGCGCTGGATTGAATTTCGAAAATGGCATTCATGTACAACTTTGGGTACGAAACCTTAATAATGACGAATATCATCTGTCATCATTCCCGCCACCAATTCAAGCAGGCAGCTTTAATTCATACCCTAACCAACCACGTACATTCGGTGCAACAGTTTCTTATGAATTTTAAAGTTTATAATACTGTTCGATTGATATTTTGCTAATCGGTAGTACAAGCGATTAGCAACGCAATAAATAAAATGCCTTGTAATTCATACAAGGCATTTTTTTATCTAATTTAATCGATTTGAAAGTAAATTATAAAAGACTTTATTAAGTAACCTGAACTCTGGATAAGCAGCACTTGCTCAATGTTCCCTTTTAAGCCATTTTCTGCGTTAAAACGTCGATAAATAGCGCGCTATTCATAAACGTTTTGCCTTGGAAATGGCATAAAATGAAGCATTGATGATATCTATTCGTGATGTTCACTTGGCTATAGCATTTACTTTATTACCTAAGCTTTTGGTTCACTTGATTTTCAAGCACTCATTATCCAGAGTTCAGGTTAAGTAGCAAATAACAGTTAATCCACGATCATTGTTCACATAATACGACCGCTTAATAACCAATTACCTTTATTGATTAGTCACAATTACGTACCACACGCAGTATTCGTAATAAGAATGTAAGGTTATTAGAACTATTCATTTGTTTAATTGTTTGCGGGCTATTAGGATAAGGATATTAGTGTATTTTAACACCATGAAGAGTCATTAATTCCGCTATGGAAAAACTAAGTGAATACTTAAATATGATATATAAACAATATGTTATGGTAAAGGTGTAAAACAATGGCAGCTATTTATTTGATTCGCCATGGTCAAGCATCTTTTGGTAAAGCCGACTATGATCAACTGTCTGATAAAGGTGCTCAGCAATCGCAACACTTGGGCAAATTTTGGCGTACATTAGCGAGCCCAAATAAAGTATTCACTGGCGATTTATTACGTCATGAACAAACCCTCGAAAACTTTCTTATTGGTTACCAAGGCAATAAACCTTCCACGGTATTACATTCTGGTTTTAACGAATTTAACCATGTTGATTTGTTAACGCGTTCAGATGCACGTTGGAAAAGCTTTGCGCATATGGCATCACTAATTAGTAAGTCACCTGATGGAAATAAAGCTTTTCAAAAAGAGTTTGCTCAAGCGCTTAATCGTTGGGTTGAAGGTAAACACGATGGCGATTATTTAGAGAGTTGGCCAATGTTTAAAAAACGCTGTATAGCCGCACTTTACGATGTAATTAATCACGAACTTGCTGCTAAAAAATTATCAAGTAAGGCAGAGCCTTCAAAAGATATTTGTATTTTTACTTCAGGCGGTACTATTTCAGTTCTTATTCAACATGTTCTTGATTTAACGGATCAAAACACTTTAGCCGTTAATCAACAACTGCGTAACACTAGCGTTACTAAGTTGTTGTTTTCGGAAGGTAAGATAAGCATAGATTATTTAAATAACTATGCGCATTTAGCCGATAAGCCGGCAGATTGGGTAACTTTTAGATAACTTGCTAAAGAATTTATTAGAAAATTTTTAGATTGTAAAACGACATTAAATAGGAAGATTATAATGAGCAATAATTTGTTTGATTTAACAGGAAAAGTTGCATTAGTAACCGGTGCAAGTCGTGGTATAGGTGAGCATATAGCAAAATTACTGGCCGAAAATGGTGCGCACGTTATTGTATCAAGTAGAAAAATTGACGGTTGCCAAGCGGTAGTAGAACAAATCATTGCTGCAGGCGGAAGTGCACAAGCTATTGCTTGTCATATTGGTGAAATGGACCAAATTGAAGCCATCTTTGCACAAATATCATCGGAGCACGGTAAGTTAGATATTTTAGTTAACAATGCAGCTGCAAACCCTTATTTCGGCCATGTGCTTGATACTGACTTAGCTGCTTTTCAAAAAACCGTTGATGTAAACATCAGAGGCTACTTCTTTATGTCAACCATGGGTGCAAAACTTATGAAAGCTAATGAAGGCGGTGCCATTGTCAACGTTGCTTCAATAAACGGTGTTATTCCTGGCGACTACCAAGGTATTTATTCAATTACCAAAGCTGCTGTTATTTCGATGACCAAAACATTCGCCAAAGAATGTGCACAGTTTAATATTCGAGTGAATGCACTTTTACCGGGTGGTACCGACACCAAATTTGCCTCAACGTTAGTTAATAATCCGAAAATTTTAGAACAAATGATGCATCACGTACCAATGAAACGTGTTGCTCAACCAGAGGAAATGGCTGGCACTGTGTTGTATTTAGTGTCAAACGCCTCAAGTTACACAACAGGTACAGCTATTAATGTTGATGGCGGCTATTTAATTGGCTAAGTAACCTAAAAAAGATAATGGCTATTTTATTATCTTTATCAAGTTTTAAACAAAAATTCAGAATATTTAGGAAGTTATATGAGTAACAGTAATTCAGCAAAACTTTTTCAGTCATTTTCAACTGGTGGTTTAACATTAAAAAACCGTACCGTAATGGCACCGATGACACGTACATTTTCACCTAATAATGTTCCCTCAAATGATGTAGCTCAATACTACCGTCGTAGAGCAGAAGGTAATGTGGGTTTAATTATTACCGAAGGTACTTTTATCTCACATAAAGCGGCGAATGGTTATGAAAATGTTCCGGCTATTTTTGGTGAAGAAGCATTAGCAGGATGGAAACATGTAGTCGACGAAGTACATGCAGCAGGTGGCAAAATTGCACCACAGCTATGGCATGTAGGTTCGGTTCGTAAAGAAGGCGTAGGGCCAGATAAATCAGTGCCGGGTTATAGCCCGTCTGGTTTATATAAGCCAGGTGCACCAAACGGTGTTGCTATGAGCCAAAGTGACATTGATGAAGTTGTTGCTTCATTTGCCCAAGCCGCTGCTGACTCTAAAGCCATTGGCTTTGACGCCATTGAAATTCATGGCGCGCACGGTTACCTTGTTGATCAATTTTTATGGGAAGGCACCAACCAACGTACTGATGAATATGGTGGTTCTTTAGAAAATCGCGCTCGATTTGCTGTGGAAATTATTGCCGCTATTCGCGCTGCCGTTGGTGAAGACTTCCCCATTATTTTCAGGTTCTCACAATGGAAACAACAAGATTATAACGCCAAACTTTGCCAAACACCGGCTGAATTAGAGCGTTTATTGACGTTACTTAGTGATGCAGGCGTTGACGTATTTCATGCCAGCACTCGTCGTTTTTGGTTGCCTGAATTTGAAGGTTCAGATCTTAATCTTGCGGGTTGGACTAAAAAAATCACCAATAAGCCTGTTATTACTGTTGGCAGTGTAGGGCTTGATAGTGACTTTACAGGTGAAGGCAGTGTTGACCTTGGTGGTACATCAAACCCAACAGGTATTGAAGGTTTACTTACTCGATTAAATAATGATGAATTTGATCTTGTGGCTATTGGTCGAGCGTTATTAGTTGATCCTCAATGGGTTAATAAAATTGAGCAAAACAAAGAAGATGAAATAGCGCCATTTAATAAAGCAGCATTAATGAAATTAAGCTAACCAAACATCAAAGGAGCCAATAATGTTATTGGCTCTTCATTGAAAATAACAACAATAAGGACTTCTCATGGATTTTGAATACAGTGACAAGGTTAAAGATTTAATTCAACGTGTAACAGCATTTATGGACGAGCATGTATACCCTGTTGAACAAAAAATGCATGAGCAAGTCGCCGAAAACCAATGGACTACACCGCCATTAATGGAAGAGTTAAAAGCCAAGGCAAAAGCCCAAGGCTTATGGAATTTATTTTTGCCCGTAAGTTACGGTAAATACAGTGCAGGCTTAACCAACCTAGAATACGCACCACTGGCTGAAATCATGGGTAAAGTTATGTGGGCACCTGAAGTGTTTAACTGTGCGGCACCAGATACCGGAAACATGGAAGTATTAGCTAAATACGGTAACGAAGCACAAAAGAAACAATGGTTAGAGCCGTTACTTGAGGGGAAAATTCGTTCGGCTTTTGCGATGACCGAGCCAGAAGTTGCTTCAAGTGATGCAACCAACATTGAATTACGTATTGAACGTGATGGCGATGAGTATGTTATCAACGGTCGTAAATTCTATATTAGTGGTGCTTGTCGCCAGCAATGCGAAATTATGATCGTCATGGGGAAAACAGATCCCGACAATAGCAATCGCTACATTCAGCAATCTCAAGTTCTTGTTCCAATGAATACACCAGGTGTAACAAAAGTGCGTCCGATGCAAGTGTTTGGTTATAACGATGCACCAGAAGGGCATGCAGAAATCACCTTTGAAAATGTACGTGTACCCGTTGAAAATATTATTGTTGGTGAAGGTAAAGGTTTTGAAATTGCCCAAGGTCGTTTAGGGCCAGGCCGTATTCATCATTGCATGCGTTCAATTGGCGTTGCTCAACGTGCACTTGATCTTATGTGTAGGCGAGTAAACGAGCGTGTGGTATTTGGTCGTCCTATGATCAAGCAACAATCTATTCGTGAAGATATTGCTATCTCTGCTTGTCAAATTGAACAAGCACGACTAATGACTTTAAAAGCCGCTCACAAGATGGACACAGAAGGCAATAAAGCCGCAAAAGATATCATTGCGATGATAAAAATTGTTGCTCCTAATATGTCACTCGATGTGCTCGATCGCGCCATTCAATGTCATGGCGCCGTTGGTGTTAGCCAAGATACTTTCTTAGCGCATGCTTATGCTGGCCAACGTACGTTACGTTTAGCTGATGGTCCAGATCAAGTTCACATGATGCAATTAGGCCGTGACTTAGTTAAAAAAACGGTCGGCTAGCTTTGTCTAGTTTAACAATTAAGTGAGAGCGTAGTTACAAATGGAAGAAATGGATAAAACAACGAAAACAGCAGCTAATGTTCCTTTTGACATGGAAACGTTAGCGCAATACCTAACATTGCATGTAAAGGGTTTTGCTGGGCCACTTACAGTGGAGAAATTCCCTGGTGGCCAATCAAACCCAACGTATAAGTTAACTGCTGCATCAGGTGTTTATGTATTACGCAGTCAACCAGCAGGTAAATTATTAAAGTCTGCGCATGCCGTTGACCGGGAGTATCAAGTACTTGATGCTTTGAAAAATACGGATGTACCTGTGGCACAAGTTTATCATCTGTGCCGCGACACCAGTATTATCGGCACAATGTTTTATCTGATGGAGTTTTGTGATGGCACTGTTTATTGGAGTGCCTCGTTAGCTGAAGTTTCATCAAATAATGAAAGAACACAAATATACGATCAAATGAATAAAGCACTAGTTGCGCTGCATAGTGTTGATATTAACACCACAGGCTTGTCTGAATACGGCAAAGCCGGTAATTATTTTCAACGCCAGTTTACTCGATGGCACTCACAATATCGCGCGACACAATTAACAGAAATTCCTGCAATGGAATCGTTAATGTCATGGCTTGAAAGCCATTTACCTGAAGACGACGGACGTGTTTGCCTTGTTCATGGCGACTTTCGTTTGGACAATATTATGTTCGAACATAACAGTAGCAAAGTGATCGCGGTTTTAGATTGGGAGCTATCTACGCTTGGTCATCCGTTTTCTGATCTCGCTTATCAATGTATGCAACTACGTATGCCCCAAGGCATGGGCACCATAGACGGACTAAAAGGTGTTGACCGTACAAGCATAGGTATTCCGAGTGAAGAAGAATATGTTGCTGCGTATTGTCAACGCATGGGTATTGATCGAATAGAAAACTGGAGCTTTTATCTCGCGTTTAGTTTTTTCAGGCTAGCAGCCATTGTACAAGGCGTGGCAAAACGCGCATCACAAGGCAATGCTTCTAATGAACAAGCGAATAAAGTGGGTGCTTTTGTAGAACCACTAGCACAAATGGCTTTAAGTATTATTGAAGAAGCGGATTAACATGAAAATTTAAGCGATATTTCAGCTGTATTTTAGCTAATTAATCAAATAAGTAATCAAACTATCGAGAAATAAAGGTAGTTACTATAACAACAATAACTGTTCAGACATCATGTGCTGTAAGGAAATAAAATGGATCCATTATTAGATTTTACAGGAAAAGTAGCGGTAATCACGGGCGCTGCACAAGGTTTTGGTAAATTACTGGCAGAAGAGCTAGCCAAACGCGGTGCTAAGTTAGTCATTAGTGATATTAAAGATGACGCGGTACAAGCAGTCGCAAAAGCTATTTCTGCAACAGGCGCAGAAGTCATTGCCTTAGCAAGTGACGTATCTAAAAATGATGACTGTAAAGCTATGGTTGAAACCGCAGTCAAAAATTTTGGTCGTGTTGATATTGGTGTTAATAATGCCGGTGTCGCACATGAGTTTATGCCACTGCACGATATTGATGAATCTATTATGGACAGCCAATTTGCCATTAATGTTAAAGGTGTGCAATTTGGCATGCGCCATCAAATACAACAAATGTTAACACAAGGCGAAGGCGCAATTCTAAATGTGAGTTCTATGGCAGGACTAAATGGAGCAGCTAGAGGCAGTGCTTATGCTATGGCAAAGCACGCTGTAATTGGTTTAACTAAAACCGGTGCGGTTGAGTATGGTCGTAACAACATTCGTATCAATGCTATTTGCCCGTTTTTTACCTTAACACCTATGGTGACTAACTTTGCTGACGAAGTGCAACAACAAAAAATGAGCCGTGGTGCCCCTATGCACCGCTTAGGCGAGCCAAAAGAAATTGTTGCCATGATGCTCATGATGTTATCACCAGCGAATACCTATATGACAGGCCAATGTATCGCGATAGATGGCGGCGTTTCGGCTCAATAGTACTGAATAGTGAGTAATCAATATTTTTATGTAAGATGTTGATTTTAAGTAAGTATGTTAACCATGGTGTGTTATCAATTATGGTTGATATGACTGATAAGTTAAAAGATAAGAAGAGAAAAGTATGACAGCTACATTAATGAATGAACGAGATCTTGAATTTATGCTCTATGAGCTTTTTGATAGTGAGTCATTGATCGAAAGATCCCGTTATCAAGACCATGATCGTCAGACTTTTAATGAAGTCATTAATACTGCTAAGGCGATAGCTGAAAAGCATTTTTTACCTATTCGTCAAAAACTCGATACTCATCAGCCGACCTTTGATGGTAAAAAAGTCACACTTATTCCTGAGCTTAAACCCGCTATTGAAGCCGTTATAGCCTCAGGCATTTCTTCAGCAACCGCAGACTACGAATTAAATGGTATGCAATTGCCTCCTATTGTTGCCAGTGTTGCAAGTACGTATTTAACAGCAGCTGGTGGTGTTGGTTTAGGCTATAACATGCTCACGAATGCCAATGCTAATTTACTAGAAGCCCATGGCAGTGAAGCCCTGATTGAAAAATGGGTCAAGCCAATGCGCTCAGGTCGCTTCATGGGTACTATGGCGATGACAGAGCCAGGTAGTGGCTCAGGCTTGGGTGATTTAATTACAAAAGCCGTGAAAGCTGAAGATGGAACTTACCGTATAAGCGGCAATAAAATTTATATATCGGGTGGCGATCATAATTTAAGTGAAAATATCGTTCATTTAGTTTTGGCGCGAGTTCAAGGTGCACCTAAAGGTGTCAAAGGTATATCACTGTTTGTGGTACCTAAAATTTTAGTCAACGATGACGGTACGTTAGGTGCTGATAATGAAGTAGCACTCGCGGGGTTATTTCATAAAATGGGTGGCCGTGCACAAACGTCAACGGCGTTAAGTTTTGGTGAAAAAGACGGTGCCATAGGTTACTTAGTGGGTGAAGAAAACCAAGGTCTTAAGTACATGTTTCATATGATGAATGAAGCACGCATTATGGTAGGTACAAGTGGGGCGACCTTGGCGGTTGCGGGCTATCAATATGCTGTTGACTACGCAAAAAACCGACCACAAGGGCGGTTACCTTCATGTAAAGATCCTTTATCTCCTATGGTTAATATTATTGAACATGCTGATGTGCGCCGTATGTTACTGGCACAAAAAGCATATGCAGAAGGTGCACTTGCACTTGTCTTGTATGGCACACAATTAAGTGATGACGAAAAAACGGCTCCAAGCCAAGAAGCACGCGAGTATGCGCATACGTTATTAGACTTTCTAACGCCTATCATCAAAACATGGCCATCAGAGTACGGCACAAAAGCTAATGATTTCGCCATTCAAGTACTTGGTGGACATGGCTATATTAATGAACATCCTGTCGAACTGTTTTATCGTGACAACCGCTTAAACGCCATTCATGAAGGAACAACTGGTATTCAATCACTGGATTTACTGACCCGAAAAGTGCCGATGAATAAAATGGCGGGTTACGCTGCCACCTTAAATGAAATTTACAAAACCATCGAGCAAGCCAAACAACACAGTAATTTAACGGAATTTTCAGCACAGCTTGCTGATGCAGTTGAAACCCTGAAAAAAACCACAGATGTTGTATTAACCGCTATGCAAACCAGCCATATCGATTTAGCACTGGCAAATTCAGTTAAATATTTAGAGCTGTTTGGTCACGTTATTGTGGGTTGGTTATGGTTAAAGCAGGGCATAGTAGCCAGTAAAGCGTTAAGCCAGCAGCCACACCAAGCTGACGAAGACTTTTATCACGGGAAACTACAAGCATTACAATATTTCTATCGTTTTGAACTACCAGAAATAGCGCTGTGGTCGAGTATTCTAAGAAAAAGTGATAGCACAACCTATGACATGAAAGTCGCTTGGTTCTAAAGGATCATGACGCACTCTAATGTTCTTTAAGGCTTTAGCTGTTGCAAGTATCAGGCTTTAAGGATTTAAGGGTATTAATTAACATAATTAGTTTTACTAACTGATTTAAAAACAATTTTAGCTAAATAGGGATTTACTATGCCAACAATAATAAAAAAAGACCAAATAGCCGATTACATAGGCTTTCAAGCCGAGCCAACCCCTTGGCACGAAATCACTCAATCACAAATTAATCAATTTGCTGATTGTACGCTCGATCATCAATTTATTCATGTTGATGAAGAAAAGGCTAAAGCTACACCGTTTGGTTCGACCATCGCACACGGGTTTTTGTCGTTGTCTATGTTGTCGCATTTTGCTGAAGACTTCAGCATTATTATCGAAGGCTTTTATATGGGCTTAAATGCTGGCTTCGATAAAGTTAGATTTTTACAACCGGTTAAAGTTAATAGCCGTGTTCGTGCACACGCAAAAACACTGGTTATCGAAGAGAAAAAGCCGGGTCAGTATCGTTTATGTACTGAAGTTACCGTGGAAATAGAAGGTTGTGATACACCAGCGCTTGTTGCCGAGTGGGTATCAGTACAAATGGTTAAATAATTTTAGTTAGCTAGTTTTCATTAGTTAGATTTCATTAGATAGTTTCGATTAGAAAAAGAACATTTTAAGGAAGTATTATGTCAATCAGTTTTGAAGGTAAAGTTGCCATTGTTACTGGCGCTGGTAATGGTTTAGGGCGGTCTCACGCATTAGCGCTTGCTGCGCGTGGTGCAAAAGTTGTCGTTAATGATTTAGGCGGTGCTCGTGATGGTAGTGGCGCTTCGTCAGAAGCTTCTCAAGAAGTGGTACGTTTAATTGAAGAAAACGGCGGTGAAGCAATCAGCCATGGCGCTAATGTCGCCAACTTTGATGAAGTACAAGACATGGTAAACCAAACCATGGAAAAGTGGGGCCGTGTTGATATCCTTATCAATAATGCGGGTATTTTACGCGATAAATCGTTCTCAAAAATGACACTTGATGACTTTAAATTAGTCATGGATGTGCATGTTATGGGCTCTGTAAACTGTACGAAAGCTGTATGGGAAATTATGCGTGAGCAAAATTATGGTCGTATTGTCATGACTACCTCGTCGAGTGGTATGTACGGAAACTTTGGTCAATCGAATTACGGTGCAGCCAAAATGGCCGTATTAGGTTTGATGAATACCTTAGTACTCGAAGGCGCAAAAAATAACATTCGTATTAACGCTCTCGCACCCACTGCTGGTACACGAATGACCGAAGATTTAATGCCACCAGAGATTGTTCGCGCCTTTGCACCAGAGGCTGTTACTGCTGGTATGTTAACACTATGTGATGACGATGCCCCCAATCGTTTTATTTTATGTGCCGGTGCCGGTGGTTATTCTAGTGCGAGTATTTTTGAAACAGAAGGGTGCTTTATTCCACAACATCAGCAAAGCCCTGAAGCTGTTCGAGAGCACTGGGAAGCGCTAACAGATATCTCACAGCACGCAGAATTACCTTCAGGTGCAAAACAAGGTGAAAAGTTTGTTTTAAAGGCAATGGCGTTTATGAAATCACAACAAAAGTAGTTACGCGTTACCAAGTTGTTTTTATTAAACTAATTATTTATCAATAGATTATAAAAAAATCAATAGGAAATCATCATGAGAGAAGCAGTAATTGTATCCGTCGCTCGAACACCCATTGGTAAAGCATATCGTGGGGCATTTAATGATTTATCGGCACCAACTTTGGCGGCAGTTGCAGTAAAAGCCGCTGTTGAACGCGCAGGGATAGACGCCAATGAAATTGAAGATTGTATTTTCGGCGCTGCCTTAACACAAGGCAATCAAGGGATGAACTTTGGACGTCAAGTTGCCATGGCAGCACAGTTACCCGTGTCAGTTGCTGGTATGACAATCGACCGACAATGTTCTTCTGGTTTAATGTCAATCGCTACAGCAGCCAACCATATTGTTTGTGATGGCGCACAAGTAATGGTAGCCGGTGGTTGTGATTCAATCAGTTTAGTGCAGAACGATAAAATGAACATGTACCGTGCTGTTGACCCAAGTGTAAAAGCATATCGTCCAGCGACTTACATGCCAATGCTTGATACCGCAGAAGTTGTCGCAAACCGCTATAACATTTCAAGAGCAGAACAAGACGCCTATGCACTAAAGTCTCAACAACGCACAGCAGCAGCGCAAGCAGCAAATAAGTTTGATGACGAAATTGTACCAGTAACCGCAACGAAACTGGTTATGGATAAAGCTACTGGTGATATAAGTAAAGAAGACGTTACTTTAACGAAAGACGAAGGTAACCGTCCTTCAACAAACCTCGAGGGCTTATCTGCACTTAAAGCCGTAAAAGAAAACGGTTCAATTACTGGCGGTAACGCTTCGCAGTTGTCTGATGGCGCAGCCGCAGTGGTCATGATGGAAGCTGAACTTGCCAAAGAACGTGGTCTTAAACCTTTAGGTGCATACCGAGGTATGGTTGTTGCTGGTTGTGAACCTGATGAAATGGGCATCGGGCCAATCTTCGCCATTCCCAAGTTACTTGAGCGTAATAACCTCACCATGGACGATATTGGTTTATGGGAAATAAACGAAGCCTTTGCAGTACAAGTTTTATACTGTGCAGAAAAACTAGGTATTCCTGAAGATCGCCTTAACGTCAATGGTGGGGCAATATCTATTGGTCATCCTTATGGTATGAGCGGCACGCGTATGGTTATGCATGCCTTAATTGAAGGAAAACGCCGTGGTGTTAAATATGTTGTCATCAGTATGTGTATTGGTGGTGGACAAGGTGCTGCAGGATTATTTGAAGTACTGTAATGATTAGCGCAATATAGAACGGCAAAAAAATAATAACATTGTCGTAATAACAAGTAGTTGGGGGATAAATAAATGGATAAAATTTGGCTTGAAAAGAGTTACCCGTCGGGTGTTGAGTTTGAAATAAACCCAGATAAATATAGTTCAATAGCAGATTTATTTTTTAAATATACGAAACAATATAGTAGTAACACTGCATTCATCAACATGGGTTCAAGTATTACTTACCAAGAGTTATTAGAGCAAGCAACAGCTTTTGCTGCCTATTTACAAAAAGACTTAGGCTTAGTAAAAGGCGATAAGTTTGCCATTATGATCCCAAATCTTTTGCAATATCCAATTGCATTATTTGGTGCGTTAATTTCAGGGTTAACCGTTGTTAATGTTAACCCTTTGTACACTCCGCGAGAATTGCAGCATCAATTAAAAGATTCAGGTGCAAAATCTATTTTGATCTTAGAAAATTTCGCTAATGTACTTGAAACCGTTATAGCTAAAACAGATGTACAGCAAGTTATTATTACCCGTGTTGGCGACCGCTTAAGTGCTGTTAAAGGTGCTATCGTTAATAGCGTCATTAAATATGTAAAAAAACAAGTCCCTTCTTACCATTTGCCTGGCGCGATTAAGTTTAATCAAGCTATGGCTAAAGGCGCAGCATTAAACTTTACACCTGTTAATGTTGTTGGCGAAGATTTAGCTTTTTTACAGTATACCGGTGGTACTACAGGACCTTCGAAAGGTGCAATGTTAACGCACCGAAATTTAATTGCTAACGTTGAGCAATCAAACGCCTCAACAAAAAATGTTTACGAAGTGGGTAATGAAATGATGGTTACCGCATTGCCGCTTTATCATATTTTTGCACTTACCTCGAACTGCCTTTGTTTTATTCCTTTTGGTGGCGCTAATTTATTGATCACCAATCCAAGAGATATGCCTGGTTTTGTTAAAGAATTAGGTAAATATCCTTTTACCGCTATTACCGGTGTAAATACCTTATTCAATGGTTTATTACATACACCTGGCTTCGATAAACTCGATTTTAGTACCTTAAAACTTGGTTTTGGTGGTGGCATGGCCGTGCAACGTCCTGTTGCTGAACTTTGGGAGAAAGTTACCGGTACACGTTTACTCGAAGGTTACGGCTTAACGGAATGTTCTCCATTAGTTACCATGAGCCCGTATACCCAAGAAAGTTACAATGGATCAATTGGTGTGCCTGCTCCATCTACTGATGTTCGTTTAATTGGTGATGACGGTGAAGAAGTCGCAATAGGGCAACCAGGCGAAATGTGGGTAAAAGGGCCACAAGTCATGAAAGGCTACTACAATCGCCAAGATGCCACTGATGAAGTGTTAAAAGATGGTTGGTTAGCTACAGGTGATATTGCTACGGTTGACGAGGAAGGGTTCTTTAGAATTGTTGATCGTAAAAAAGACATGATAATCGTTTCGGGATTTAACGTTTTCCCAAATGAAATCGAAGAAGTGCTTGTTATGCATGCAGGTATACTTGAGGCCGCGGCTATTGGCGTTAAAAACGATGCAACTGGCGAAGCTGTTAAAGTATTTATCGTGAAAAAGGATCCTGACTTAACTGAACAAGATGTATTTGATCACTGCAACGAAATGCTAACAAACTATAAACGACCTAAGTTTGTTGAGTTTATGGTTGAGTTACCTAAAACCAATGTGGGTAAAGTATTGCGCAAAGAGCTTAGAAAGTAGCGCAATAGATTATCGTTAAGTTAATGTTAAGTTAACGATAACTTAACACAACCTTACAGCCACCTTCTTAGCGCTTACTTAGGCTAAGAAGAAACTGAAATATCAAAGAGAAATATAATGACAACTTATACCGCAATTAACTTAATCGCCCGTCCTAGCGGCGGTCCTATTGGTCCTGATCTATTTGAAGTAGTAGAAAAAGAATTACCGCATGTTGGCGAAGGACAATTTTTAGTTAAACAAAATCACATGTCACTCGACCCTGCAATGTTTGGCTGGATGAGCCCTGACACTGAAAGTTATATTCCACCTGTAGCCTTAGGCGATGTTATGCGCAGCTCCGGTATTGGTGAAGTTGTAGAAAGTAATCATCCAGGCTTTCAGGTTGGCGATCGCGTTATGGGTATGATGGGCTGGACTCAATATCATCTTAGTGACGGTACAGGACTAAATAAAGTTGCTGCACCTTTGCCTGACGAAGCTATTTTATCTGTGTTTGCACTACCTGGACTAACTGCAACGCAAGGGCTGTACAGTATAGGTAAACCACAAAAGGGCGAAACGCTTGTTGTTTCAGGTGCTGCGGGCTCAGTAGGTTCAATTGTTGGGCAATTAGCCAAAGCAGATGGTTTAACCGTTATTGGAGTTGTGGGTAGCGAAGAAAAAGCACAGTGGATAGTTGATGAGCTTGGTTTTGACGGCGCAGTTAATTATAAATCTGACAACGTAGCAGAACAATTAGCCGCGCTAACACCAAAAGGTATTGACGTATATTTTGAAAATACAGGCGGACCTATTCAGCATCATGTATTTGATCGTATGAATGCTCATGGTCGTGTCGCCGTTTGTGGTTTAATTGCTGACTATGCTAAACAAACACCTGATTTAGCACCTAACTGGATCCCAATCATCAAAAAGCGTTTAACCATTCAAGGTTTTACTATGCCTGATCATTTTGGTGAAATTCCTGCATTACTCGAAAAACTTACGCCTTATGTAATGCAAGGTAAAATAAAGCATCGTGCTCATGTATTAAACGGCTTGGAATCAGCGATGACAGGCTTAAATTTGTTCTTTACAGGACAAAACAAAGGCAAGTTAATTGTAAAACTTTAACCTGTTATCAAAGCCGTCGGACGTTAAACATTCCGGCGGTAAATTACGCATAAAGTATCTTTGTATCTTGGTAAATTTTGCAACACGTTTTGCAGATTTTAGGTTCAACGATAGCCTTTTTTTCAGTGTTTAGTTATTAGCGACTTTATCGTAATTAAATTGCTTTTTTATAAAATACAGTCATCGGGTTTTCATTTATTTAGTTGGGTAATATTTATGAGCGAAGTAAAAACGCATTATCGAAATTGTAATATCTGTGAAGCCATGTGTGGCTTAGAAATCAAATACCAAGATAAACAAATACTTTCCATTAAAGGGGATAAAGAAGACCCTTTTAGTAAAGGTTACAATTGCCCTAAAGCCACAGCACTGCAAGATTTTTACGAAGACGGCGAACGTTTAAAAACACCAATTAAACGAACCGAAAATGGTTGGCAAGCAATTAGCTGGGAAGACGCTTTTAATGAAATTACTGAAAAATTTAAAGCTATTCAAGGCGAGCACGGCAAGCATGCTTTAGCAGTATACTTAGGTAATCCTAATGCCCATAATTTAGGTAATTCTTTATTTTTAAAGCCGTTTATGAAGTCTCTAGGTACCATAAACCGCTTTAGCTCGGCTTCAACTGATCAAATGCCTCATCATGTTGCCTCAAATTTTATGTTTGGTGCCGGTATGCTTATTCCTGTTCCTGATATCGATCGTACCGATTTTATGTTAATTATTGGCGGAAACCCTGTAGTGTCAAATGGCAGTATGATGACCGCACCCAATGTAATTGGTCGCTTAAAATCCATACAAAAGCGTGGTGGTAAAGTGGTTGTAGTAGACCCTCGTCGCACGCATACCGCTAAAGTTGCCGATCAGCATTTATTTATTCGACCGGAAAAAGATGCATTGTTATTGCTGGCGATGATCCATCGTGTTTTTCAGCAAAAGGCGGTAAATTTAGGCAATTTAAAAGCTAAAGTGCATGATGTAGATACACTTGAAAGCCTAGTGTCAGCTTATTCTCCTAGAGCAGTAGCCGAGTTTATTGGTATTTCTGCAGACGAAATATCAGCATTGGCTGATGAATTTTGTCATGCAAAATCAGCAGTATGTTATAGCCGTATGGGCGCTTCAACGCAAACCTTTGGTGGCTTATGTCAATGGCTTACCAATGCGTTGAATATTATAACCGGTAATTTTGATAGCGAAGGCGGAGCGATGTTCCCACAACCTGCTTTTGATTTATTGAGAAACCATAAACGCGGCCATCAATCTTCGTTTGGCCAACACCATACTCGGGTAAGAAAACTGCCATTTTTTAATGGTGAGTTTCCAGTGGCCACTCTAGCAGAAGAAATTCAAACGCCTGGCGAAGGACAAATAAAAAGCCTAATTACTGTTGCTGGCAATCCGGTGCTTTCTAGTCCCAGTGGCCATAAACTGGCTGAAGCATTTACTGGTCTTGAGTATATGGTGAGTGTTGATATTTATTTAAACGAAACTACCAAATATGCCAATATTATTTTGCCTGGTACTACTGGGGTAGAAAACCCACAATACGATATTTTCTTTAACTCTTTTTCAGTACGTAATACGGTAAAATATTCTCCACCGTTATTTGAGAAAACTGCTGAGCAACGCAGTGACGCTGAAATTTTACAAACCATTTCAGCTCGCATGAGTGACACGCCAATTCCCGCACATTTACAAAACATTGCGCCTGAAGTCATTTTAGATATGGAACTTAAAAAAGGGCCATACGGTGAACAGGGCTTAAGTTTACAAAAGTTGCTTGATAATCCTCATGGCATCGACATTGGGCCATTAATGCCATGCCTTGATGAACGCATAAAAACCGCTGATGGTAAAATTGATTTGGTACCAAAACTCTATAGTGATGATTTACCTCGTCTTGACGCTGTTATGTCAAAGCCTGCTCGAGACAATGACTATCCTTTTGATCTTATCGGCCGTCGTTTAGTTAAAAGCCATAATACTTGGACACAAAATTCAGCCCGTTTAGTTAAAGGCAAAAACCCTTGTACCTTAGAAGTGCATCCTGAAGATGCTCAACAGCTTGGTATTACTAATGGCGCATTACTTAAGATCAGTTCGGTGTCAGGTTCAATAGAGATCACGGCTGTGGTTACTGACGATATTCAAAAAGGTGTTGTCAGCATGCCACAAGGGTGGGGGCATAATCAAAAAGGCACCAAAATGTCGGTTGCTGCCACTCAACCTGGGGTAAGTATTAACGATTTAACGGATACCAACCGTGTTGATACGTTAACAGGTAACGCAGCGCTAAATGGTACGCCTGTTTCACTTCATGTGATTGAAAATAATAATTAAAATAAATTTCATGCAGAAATAAGGTAGGTCCTTAAATGAAGTACTTTTCGCCCTTGTTTTTATTCATTGCTGGCTGGGCTTTATTATTATTATCAGCTAGCTTTGGTGTTATTAGTTTAATCAATGGCTTATTGCAGCTGTTACTCTTTGCTTTAGTTGTGTGTTTACCAACCTGGCGCACCGGACGAATGTCTTATGTCGACATTGGCTGGCCATGGGGGTTAACCCTCATTGGTGTTATTACTTGGCTTTACAGCGATGGAGATTCAGTTCGTGTAGCGCTAGTGAGCATCGCTTACATATTTGCCGGTAGTCGAATGGGTTTAGGCGCATTAAAAATGTGGCGAATTGGCCATTTAAAAACAGAATTTCCGCGATACGAGTATCAAAAGCGTCGTTGGCAACGTGACGGAAAAACTAATACTGCGCTAGCCATGCAAGTTGAGGCCGTTTTACAAGGTTTCGCTAACGCTTCGTTTCTTGCAATGCCAGCGTTGATTATTGCTAGTAACCCAAGTTCAACTATTTCCGTATTCGAAATTATCGGTATAATTGTTTGGTTAGGCGCGTTTGTAATGGAAAGTATTGCCGACAGCCAAAAGTTACGTTTTTTAAGAAAGATGAAAACTTTAGGTGAAAAAAACACCGTGTGTAATGTTGGCTTATGGCGATACTCTCGTCATCCGAATTACTTTGCTGAATGGATGGTTTGGAATGGGCTGGTAATCGCCGCTATTCCTTCATGGTTAGCGTTATACCAGCAAGAATCAACGATTATTTGGTTATTACTTGGCGTAGGTGTATTACTCGCTTCAAGAATGATGTACACCACGTTAGTTTTTTACACCGGCGCGGTGCCTGCCGAGTTTTACTCGGTGCAGAAACGTCCGCAATATAAAGAGTACCAGCGAACAACCAATATATTTTTCCCAGGGCCTAACAAACGCTAATTAACTGATTAATTTTCTATGATGCTTGTAATATATAAGTATCATCTATATAGGTAAAAAAATGTTTAATTCTACAGATAACTACATCGCATCCGACGAACTTCGTTTAGCCGTAAATGCCGCAATAGCACTCGAAAAACCTTTACTTATAAAAGGTGAGCCGGGAACAGGTAAAACACAATTGGCTGAAGAGTTAGCAAAATCGCTTAACTGTAAATTGTATCAATGGCATATAAAATCAACCACCAAAGCGCAACAAGGCTTATACGAATATGATGCGGTATCGCGCTTACGTGATAGCCAATTAGGCGATGAGCGTGTGCACGATATTTCAAATTACATTGTTAAAGGTAAACTTTGGCAAGCGTTTGAAGAAGAACAACGTCCTATTCTATTGATTGATGAAATTGACAAAGCTGATATAGAGTTCCCTAATGATTTATTACAAGAACTCGATAAAATGGAATTCTTTGTTTATGAAACTCAACAAGTTATTAAAGCAAAGCAACGCCCTATCATTATTATTACTTCAAACAACGAAAAAGAATTACCTGACGCATTTTTAAGACGTTGTTTTTTCCATTATATAAAATTTCCAAATAAAGCCGAAATGGAACAAATTATTGCTGTGCATCATCCAAAGGTTAAGCAAGATTTATTAGCACAAACACTCGAAGTATTTTTCGATCTGCGTGAACTGCCTGGCATTAAGAAAAAACCATCTACCTCAGAGCTAATCGACTGGTTGAAGTTACTGGTTGCTGATGATGTTGCACAAGATGTACTGGTGAACAAAAAATCAGACATTATTCCGCTATTTGGTGCCTTGCTTAAAAATGAGCAAGATGTATCTCTACTTGAAAAACTGGCTTTTCTTAATCGTAGAAACAGGTAAGCACTGTGTTTATAGATTTATTTTTAACCCTAAAAAAGCACAAAGTGCCGTGTAGCTTACGTGAACTACTCGATTTAATTGCCGTGTTAAAAAAGGGTGTTGTTTTTGCCAACGTTGAAGACTTTTATCATTTAGCGAAAGTCGTTATGGTCAAAGATGAAATTCATTACGACAAATACGATAGTGCTTTTGCTGAATACTTTGACGGTGTTCAAAAAATCGATATTTTCGATAATCTTGTGCCTGATGAATGGCTTAGAAAAGAGTTTGAAAGCCAATTAAGCCAAGAAGAAAAAGACAAATTAAAAGCACTCGGCGGTTTAGAAGCGTTAATGAAAACCTTAAAGGAACGCCTAGCAGAGCAAGAAAAACGCCATGCTGGCGGTAACAAATGGGTAGGTACTGGTGGCAAATCACCGTTTGGTGCTTATGGCTATAACCCTGAAGGTATACGAGTAGGTCAAGACGGTAATCGCAATAATCGTGCAGTAAAAGTATGGGATAAGCGTGAGTTTAAAAACTTCGATCAAGACCGAGAACTCGGCACACGAAATATTAAACTTGCACTCAAAAAATTACGAAAATTTGCTCGTACCGGTGCCAGTGAAAAGCTTGATATTAACACGACTATTCGCTCGACCGCTCAAAATGGTGGTTTGCTTGATGTGCATATGGAGCCAGAACGCCATAATGCTGTAAAAGTGCTGATGTTTTTCGATATTGGTGGCTCAATGGATGAATATATTCATACTTGTGAAGAATTGTTTTCTGCAGCGCATACCGAATTCAAGCACTTAGAGTTTTATTATTTTCATAATTGTGTTTACGAGAGTTTATGGAAAGATAACACGCGACGTAGAACTAATACCGTTGATTTAGCAGAAGTTATTCGAACTTTCGGCAGTGATTACAAAGTACTGTTTGTTGGCGATGCAACCATGGGGCCTTATGAAATTACCGCCCCTGGTGGTAGTGTTGAACATTGGAATAAAAAGCCTGGTGTTGAATACATGCAGTGTATTACCAATCACTTTAATAAAGTGGCTTGGCTAAACCCACAACCAGAAATCCATTGGGAATATCATCATTCAATTTCAATAATGAAACGTTTAGTTGATGATCGCATGTTTCCATTAACCGTAGATGGCATTGGGCGAGCAATTAAGGAGCTTAGCTAACGTTTAGTATAAATAACCCACAAGTTGGCAACGCATAGTAAACATAACAATAATAAGTAAAGGGCATGTATGGAATATTTAAGAACTGATGATAGCTGTTTTTCAGCACTAGAAGATTACGATTTTTCAGCTAATTATTTAACTGTTGATGACACTGAAGGTGGTCAACTCAGAGTGCATTATGTAGATGAAGGCCCTAAAACGGCAACACCTATATTACTTATGCACGGAGAGCCTACGTGGAGTTATCTGTATCGTAAAATGATCCCTTTGCTTGTTGCCGCAGGTTACCGTGTTATCGCTCCCGATCTTATAGGTTTTGGTCGCTCAGACAAACCCACTAAGCGTTCTGATTACACTTATCAGCGCCATGTAGACTGGATGCGCAGTTTGCTAGAACAACTAGAACTCACAGACATTACACTGTTTTGTCAAGATTGGGGTGGTTTAATCGGTTTGCGCTTAGTCGCTGAAGAAGGACAACGTTTTGCACGTGTGGTTGCAGGAAATACTATGTTACCTACGGGTGAACATGCGCCAGGCGAAGCATTTGTTCAGTGGCAAAAGTATTCCCAAGAGGTGGCTGAATTCCCCACTGGCGCTATAATCAATGGCGGTGCAGTAATGCCATTGTCAGAAAGTACTATTGCCGCCTATAACGCTCCTTATCCAAGCGAAGCATATAAAGAGGGCGCTCGACAGTTTCCGTTATTAGTGCCAACTCGACCGACTGATCCCGCATCGAAAAGTAATAAAGCGGCGTGGCAAATGTTAGCTAAATGGCAAAAACCTTTTTTAACAGCGTTTAGTGATAGCGATCCTATCACCAAAGGCGGTGATAAAATAATGCAAAAACTTATTCCAGGTACGAAAGGGCAAGCACATATCACGATAGAAGCTGCTGGACATTTTTTACAGGAAGATCAACCTGAGCAGCTTGCGCAAGTTATTCAAGCGTTTATAGAATCGACCAGCGCATAATACCAATTGATATAAACAATCGATCATTCTAAAGCGGTTTAAAATTGATCGATTCATTAAATCAATTGGTATAAGAGATACTTTTTATAAATAGTATATAGATACTATATAAATTTCTGATAAAAAAAGAGCACATGTAGTGCTCTTTTTTCTCTACGCTAAATAAAAAACTGACTATAAAGACAAAATCATATTTGCATCAAGTGCAATTGCTTCATCAAGTGCGGCTAAAATATCTTTACGCTCTTTTAATTTAGTACCGTGATGCGCTTTCATATTTAAAGTTTGCATTTGTAGTGCTGCATTTTTGGCTGTTTCTAATAGCAACTCAGGCTCAACAGCAGCATCTAAAAATCCTGCAACAATGGCCGCTTCTGGTGAAAACAACTCAGCATTTATTACCGAACGCGTTAAGTAATTAATGGGTAGGCGATTGCGTGCTATTTCAATGCCGGCTTGGTGCATGGTCATGCCAATAGCCACTTCATTTAAACCTATTTTGAATTTTCCTAAGCTACCAATACGGTAATCACAACTAAGTAATAAAAATGCGCCTTTAGCAATAGCATGGCCTGTACAGGCACCAATAATAGGCATAGGGAACGACAACATACGGCGCGATAACGTTGAACCAGCCGTTACAAGAGCAACAGCAGATTCAGAGCTTTCTTTCATGGTTTTTAAATCAAAGCCACCCGAGAAAATCCCTGGCTGCCCGGTTAAAATAACCACAGCGCTAGCTGCTTCAGCTTGATCTAAAGCGTCGTTAATTTCAGCAATTACCTGATGCGAGATAGCATTAACTTTGCCATTTTTAAGCGTTATTGTTGCAATATTTTCATTAATATCAAAATCGATTAATTCCACAGTTCTTCCTATTTTCAGTGTTTTTATGACGGTATTAAATTAGAAATCACACTTCAACCTACAATAAAGCTAATTGAGTGATCTTTGTGTATTAATAACCTAGTTGTTGTATTTTTCGCTAAGAATACAAAATTTAAAAATAACCACACCATAGTAACAAAGGTAGTGAAACAATCATCAAAAATTAAGACAATTCATAAATTATTTTTCTATTTCGCGACAGTTAGACCACTTTTTGCATTATATCTCTGCAATATAGTAATAATTAGCCGATTTTATCAACAATTAAGTTATATAAGTTGCCATTACAAATTAAGTTTTTTAACAAAAATTAAACTTTTTACTAAAAAATAATATGGATCGCTTTTTTTTTTGAAAACACTAACTACTATTACTTATGTAAGTGTCTGCATTATCGATATATTTATTAAAAAATCATCAGTTGTTTAATTTTAATATCATTAATAAATTTCACAGCAAAGTTATATAAGCTAACAAGAAAAAATTTACTTTACTGGATAAGTTTATATTTTATGAATAGAGAGAAGTAACTAATGAAGCCTGCGAAAATCACCAATCAACCCGATATTGTTATGATTTATCAAGAGCGAGAGACTGTTGAGGCTGCTATTGAACAAATAACAGAGTTGGGTTTAGATTTTAAAACTTACAAGTTTAACCCCAGTAAGTTACATAGCCTAACGGCATTAAAGCCTAAAGTTTTATTACTTTCTTCTAATAACATTAAAAACACAATTGAATTCTATATCAATTATTTAGAAGAGTATGAGCAAAATATTGCTGCTCATAGTGCTATTTTGTTGATTAACAATCGTGAAACCTACCGAGCATATTTAGCTTGTGAAAATGGTTTATTTGATGACTATGCGATTATTAACCCATTAAATGAACCCTATCGCTTAAAGTTAGTGCTACTAAAAGAGCTAAAGCTGATAGAAGAAAATACAAAAGATGGATTAGACCAACTTGTTAATAACGGTGAAGACGAACTTGCATCTTGTATTGAACATGGCATAGCACTTAAAAAAACATTTATTGCAGGTGTTAGCCAATGCGAAAATACTATTCTTAATGCGACTAATACGGCTGTTGAAAATCAAAAAGCTAAGGCTATTTTACAAAATTTAGTGGGCTTATCTTTAGAGCAAATGAACGATAAAGTTTCAACTCAAATAGAGGGGATTTTAGATCAGCTTCTGGCATTAAAAGACAATAATGAAGCCGTTAAAGAAAAACTGATACAAAGTGCAACTCAAGATAAAATAGGCGTTAATACTGCGCTGTTAAATGTTGATGAACAAGATATAGAGCACTTGCAAACTACATGTTACAAGATTCTTGTTGCTGAACCTTCGGATATGTTTACTCGGGTAATAGATAAAATATTTTCAGACACCTTTTTTAAACATGTATTGGTTAATGACGGTAAAGTAGCCCTTGATACAATACATAGCTTTCAACCCGACGTTGTACTATTAGCCTATGATTTACCGACATTAAATGGCATTGAAATTACAAAAATTATTCGTGATAAAGGAAACCAAGTCCCGATTATTGCTTACACACAACATCGTGATAGAGAAGCGATAAAACGTTGGTTTCCACTCGGCTTAAGTGGTTACTTAATTAAACCTTCTAAGAAAAGTGCTATTTTAAAAAGTATTCTTAAGGCCATAAAGTTACCCAATGAAGTACTTGAATATCATGAAAAAGATAAAACCAAACTCTTTAAATGGTCGCCTAAATATCTATTAGGTAATAAAGATATTGATGAAAAACATGAGATTATTTTTACCATGTTAAATGACTTTTATCATAAAGAAAACAAACAGTCTGCCATTATGCTTGCGCAACATTTATCTTCATACATAGATTTACAATTGTCATCAGAAGAGAGTTTACTTAGGCAAATAAACTATCCCGATACAGAAAATCATGTAAAAGAACACCAAGAATTTAGAGAAAACTTTAAATCGTTAATCAAGAAGCTAGAACATTATAACGTTGATTTACAACATAAAATAGCTATGTATATTTTCAACTGGCTCAGTAATCATATATTAAAGTCAGATATATCTATTAAAGACTATGCATTGTCTATTGAAGATGAGAGCTTTAGTTGATTTACAACAAATGAAGTAACGTAGACTACTAACGGGTGTAAATGTTGGTTATTTTTTTATAGGCCATACTTTGGCTAACTTTGACTAACTCTGATTAATTATCGCTATGATCTCTAGTCATAATAATTCTAAGTGTTCAGGCACTTAATTAAGCATAATTGTTAGAATGTGTTTTATAACTTTTATTTATAATTTTATTTATGACTAAATGATAGGTTCGACATTATTACCTAACTAATGTTGAACCTATCAGTATTTTTATGACATTTTAGCTCGTTAGACTTTAGCTTGTGTAGTTTGAGTTGCCAGCAAGTTAACTCTTGCACGCAAAAACCTCACCAATACACCTGCGGTAAACAACATTACCAAAGTATATATAGCAGGTGTAAATGACATTTTATAATTCGCTAATAATGTTAACGCCATAAACATTGATAAGGTACTGTTTTGTAAGCCTACTTCAATAGTAACCGAGGTGGTTTGTGCGGCATTTAAGCCAAACCAGCGGCTTGAATAATAGCCTAGCGCCATTGTTGAAATATTTAAAATCAGAGACACAGGACCTGTAGCGATAAAAGCGGATACAACAATATCTTGTTGGACATAAGTTAAAAATATTATCAATAAAGTTAAAAACAAAATACCAAACCTAGAAACCAACACTTGGCTGCTGTCAGCAAATCGAGGAGCAAAAGCCTTAATAAGCATACCTATAGCAATAGGAATAATAGTTAAGCTCATTAAGCTGATAATTGTCGGTATTAGCGGTAATTGAAATGCATTACCTTCGCCCATAAAATGCACAAGTGATAAATTTAACACGATAGGAATAGTAAATACGGTAATTAAGCTTGCCACCGCCGTCATGGTAACTGAAAGGGCAACATCGCCTTTTGCGATATGTGAAAACATGTTTGACGTTGTACCGCCAGGGCAAAGCACTAACAACATAACACCAACCGCATATTCCGGCTCTAACGGCATAACATTAGCAAGCGTAAAGCCAATAATAGGCAGTAATATTAGTTGATTGAGCAAACCAATCGACACAGCTTTAGGGTATTTTACGATACGTTTAAAATCATTCGGTACCAGCGATAACCCCATACCCATCATAATCAAAAATATACATACTGGAACCACTTGTGTATTTACAAATGTAACTAATTCTGTGCCTTGCATATTCATCTCCATTAGAGGCTATTGAACGTTCTTGTTTAAATTTATTTTAATAACTGCGTTAAACTAATCTTGGTTTAACGTTAACTGGCTTAACTCGCTAAACGAATAACGACACAGTTACTTGGTATAAATTGCTTTGGCTTGCATTCTTCTCGCTATACTTACTTTCCTATAAATTCAAAATAACGTACTTTTTACTATTTTTTGGTTCAACACCCATACCGCGACGGTGTTTGAGCATGTCTCTAGCTATATTTATTAAGCTTTCATTTACCTTTATCTTAATTTTTTTTAGCTTTACGCCGTTATCTAAGTAAATTTCTAACAGCAATTATTAAGAGACAACTTAAGTGTTTATAAAGTTTTCAATCGCAATATTTATCTGGGCAGACTTTTCATGCATTAACCAGTGACTCGCATCTTTGAAGCGTTCAATCGTGCAGTTGGGCACATATTGCTCAAGGTTATTTAAATTCTCCACAACAAAGGCTTCGTCTTGTTCTCCCCATAATATTAAGGTTGGAACATTGACTCGAATATTAGGTATTTTCATTTCACTAACGTGCTTTACTTGCTGGTTTGCCTTCTCATCGCTTTTAGCAGCAAGTTGCGGCATCGCACGATAGTACTGAAGCATGCCATTAATAACCCCCGTTTGCTGCCAAGCAGCAATATAGTTAGCTTTAGTGTCAGCATTCAATACGGCAGAACCGTCAGCAAAAAGCATTTTCTCACATAAGTATTGGTAATTATTTGCTTGCAATAAATCTTCCGCATTAAGGTCAATTAATTGGTGAATGTAGTCACTTTTATTACGTTGTAATGGGTTGTTGATCATTTCACGAGTGAAAGTACTTGGGTGCGCTGCATTTAAAATAACTAGCTTATCAATATACTGGGAATAAAATGCTGCTAATGGCCATGCAATAGCGCCACCCCAATCATGCGCCACTAATAATACTTTTTGGTTTTGACTTACCGCAGCGATAAATTTACTGAAAAAGTTAATTAAATTTGGCACCTGATAAAAACTAATATCATCGGGCTTGTCGCTTAAATTATAACCGGGTAGATCGGGGGCAATGACACGATAATTATCTGAGAAATAGCTCAGTTGATGTTGCCAGGCCTGCCAGTACTCAGGAAAACCATGAAGAAAAACCAATGTGGGCTTGTTGTTGGAATTGTTTTTTTTATTTAAATCTGGTTCGGCGCTAACATAATGTATGTTAACACCTTCAATATCTATATAGTGGCTAGTAAGCGACATAGCTGGCATCAATATTAGCTAAAAAATTTAACGGCATTTGATACAGCTTCTCGTTCGGTACGAGTGGTGTTAACTGCAGCACTTTCGTCAGCGTAACCAAACGACATACCAAATAAAATTCCACGCTGTTCAGGTAGGTTCAGCGCTGCTTTAACGGGATCTGGAAATTGCCCTAAAGCACCTTGCATACAACATGAAAGACCATGTTCAGCTAATATTAGTGCTAACGACTGCGCGTAAATCCCTAAATCAACGGCACCCATAATATCTAGGTATTTGTCCATAGTAAAAAATACGACATGCGGTGCATCAAAAAATTGCCAGTTGCGTATCATCGCCATTTGTCGGCCGCGTTTATCCTCTCGAGCGACACCGATTGCGCTATATAAGGCATTTGCAGAGCCAAATTGACGATCGCGATGAATACCTTCGTATTTGGGTAGCCAGTTAAAGTCTGGGTTTGGCGCTTCGCCTTTCATTACCGTGGCAACAAGATCTTGCTTCAGCTGGTCTTTCATTGCCCCTGAAACAACACAGGTTTGCCAAGGCTGCACATTACAGTTAGATGGTGATTGTTGTGCTTGTTCAAAAATAGTATCGAGCAATGCTTGAGAAACAGGTTTATCTAAATAAGCACGAGCTGAGTAACGTTTTTCTAATAAAGCAATAACAGACATAACAGAGATCCTTTTTAAAATCGTAAGGTAATTTTATATAGTTAACTTTAACAACGAGTTATCACAAACTCGGGGTAAGTTTATCTTGTCATGCTAAAGCTGATATTTTTATAACGCCAATGAATAATTATAATGGCGCTGTATTCAAATAACATATACTAGTGGAATAATTGTCACATTTTTATTCGTTATCTTGACAATTGTCAAATATCATAAAATCAATCTTGACAGCAGTAAAATTATCGATATATTTGTTTGGCTTGCTGTATACGAATAGTTAATAGTGAGTGATTAAAAATATTCATTTGTTTTATAACTGCCTTGTGATTAGCATAGAATTTATAAAATCTTACTAGAAATGATTAAGCGTAAAACAACATAAAGTTTGTTAAAAAATAATTTGGAGAATGACATAATGCCTGAGTATAAAGCACCGATCCGTGATATTAAGTTTGTTATGAAAGAGTTGTTAAACTGTGATGAGCACTATCAACAACTTGGTTATAGCGATGCAAGCGACGATATGATCGACGCTATTCTTGGCGAAGCAGCAAAATTTACTGAACAAGTTATAGCGCCGCTTAATCAAATTGGTGACCAACAGGGCTGTACTTGGACCGATGGCGTGGTAACAACACCTGACGGTTTTAAAGAAGCATACAAGCAATATGTTGAAGGCGGATGGCCAACATTATCACAATCTGTAGAATTTGGCGGTCAAGGCTTACCACATTCACTCAATGGTGCCATTAGCGAAATGATGTCGGCGGCGAATCACAGTTTTGCCATGTATCCTGGCTTAAGCCACGGCGCATTAGCAACCATTGAAGCGCATGGTACTGACATGCAAAAACAACAATTTATGCCTAAGTTGGTTGAAGGTAGCTGGACAGGCACTATGTGCTTAACTGAACCTCACTGTGGTACTGATTTAGGCATGTTACGTACTAAAGCAGAACTAAATAACGATGGTAGCTACTCGTTAACAGGTACAAAAATATTCATTTCTGCTGGTGAACATGATTTATCTGACAACATTGTCCATATTGTTATTGCCCGTATTCCAGGTTCTCCTGAAGGTAGTAAAGGTATTTCGCTTTTCATCGTACCTAAATTTAACGTTAACGACGACGGAACTATTGCTGATAGAAACGGCGTAACTTGTGGAACAATTGAACACAAAATGGGCATTAATGCCAACGCGACATGTGTGATCAATTTTGACAGTGCAAAAGGTTATTTAATAGGTGAAGTTAACCGTGGCTTAAACTGCATGTTTACTTTTATGAATGCTGCTCGTTTAGGTGTGGCTTTAGAAGGTACTGCGGCAACTGAGGCTTCTTTTCAAGGTGCATTAGCGTATGCAAAAGATCGCTTACAAATGCGTTCTATTAGTGGTGTAAAAAATCCTAATGGTCCTGCAGATCCAATTATTGTTCATCCCGATGTACGTCGTATGCTATTAACGCAAAAGTCGATTGCTGAAGGTGGTCGCGCATTGGTTGCTTATTTATCGCAATTAGTTGATATAACACATGCTGAAAAAGACGCTGACAAAGTTGCACAAGCAGATACCAAACTTGCGTTACTTACGCCGATTGCCAAAGCTTTGCTGAGTGAACTTGGTTTTGAGTGTACTAGTCACGGTGTACAAATTTTTGGTGGTCATGGTTTTATCAAAGAGTGGGGCATGGAACAACTGATGCGCGATACTAAAATCAGTTGTCTTTATGAAGGCACTACAGGTATTCAAGCATTAGATTTATTGGCGCGCAAAATTTTAGGGAGTAAAGGGGCTATTTTAAAGCCATTTATGACCGATGTTGGTGCTTTTTGCCAAGCAAACGCAAGCAACCCAGCTTTAGCAGAGCATGTTAAAACACTAGCGAGTTATTGTGAACAATGGCAGAGCATTACTGGCGATGTTGGTAAAAAAGCCATGAGTAACCCAGATGAAATTGGTGGTGCCTCAGTTGATTACTTAATGTTTGCTGGTTACGTTACTTTGGCCTACTTTTGGGCGCAAATGGCGTCAGTTGCACAAAGTAAGTTAGCCAGTGGTGCAGATGATGAAGCGTTTTATCAAGCTAAACTTCAAACCTGTGAGTTTTACTTTAAGCGCATATTACCACGCGCACAAGGACACGCAGCCTGTATTGAAGGCGGTGTAGACTCTATGATGTCTTTAGATAGCGAAGACTTTGCATTTTAAATAACGCTTAAATGGTTATTTAATAATAGAGTTGGCTTTATCATATCAGCAGGATATTAAAGTAGGATAGAGGTAGTAAACATACCGTAATATCCTACTGATTTAACGTTTGATGATGCGATAACGCTAATATATAAAAATGGCGATGATTTACTCTTATAGTAAATTATCGCCATTCTTGTTTTGTATCATGTTTTGTACCTGATTCAGTGCTGGTATTTTTTATTAAAAAGTCACTTCAGCGTATCCCGCTAACTAACTCTCTAACTTTTGCTATTGATTTACCGTCAAAAATAAATTCAAAATGCTTAGTTTGAATTGCACTATTAACATAAAGAGGGGAAAACAAACCCCAGCAAGTAGCATTGTTATTTCTAACTGAATGATAATGAATACCCTGAGCATTATTTTTTTTAAGTTGTGCACCTAATTCTCTGGGCTTTATATAATCGTCAGACTCATAAATACCTGCAACATCAGTACAATCTATAACCTCAGCACTAAATATGACTTTTAAGCAGCGCATATCTATGGTGTCGTAATGCAAGCCGCTAACATTCTTAAAATACTTTTCTTGATGATACAGCGTTTCTTTAATTGCGGTTTCAATGGTATCGGCAAGGTAAAGTATGCCAAAAGTACCGTCACTAAAGCGAGAGCCATCTACATTTATGTGCGTAAAAGGGGCAGTAACGTAATTTACACCATCAATGCCAAACGGAATTTCATTACTCGGCAGCAGCGATAAATCACCCAGTTCATTTAATATTCTCGGGTTTGTTAATGCTTGAATAGCGTAAACGGCATCAAAATCTTCATGACTTATTACATCATCAAAAAGTGTGATCGGTGGGAACTTTGAATTGACCAAGCGGTACGACACTTTATCGACTAATTTAATGATGTCATTGGGAAGTTTCACGTTACCATTGACCATTGCGCATAGCATCTATGCGTTTAAATACTTCGTATAAAGTGCCAAACTTTCCCGTTGAAATAAGTGCTAGTGGTGAATTACCATTAAAATATGGGTTATTGTTTTTCATCGCCATAAAACCATAAATGTTGTCTGGGTTTGAAAAAATCATTTTTAACGCTTGATGAATATTAGCGATATAACTAATACGCTCTAGTTGATCGCTTGATAGCGTTGCACTTTCGTTATTTTGAAAACGATAATAGCTACTTTTGGTTAAACCGAGTATTGCTTGCTTGTCGCTCGCGCTACATTGCCATTTTTCTAGAATATTACTACCAAGCTTAAATGCCACCGAACTATTGATTTTCGGTGGGGTATTTTGATGTTTTGAAACCGTCATTAAATTGTCCTAGTCGCTTTTGAAAACATAATGTAATTGTAGTCCCAAAATAAACTATTTTCAATTGTTCGTGCTAAATGAAACTAATCGTTTGCCGGTTTTGAATTATTACTTGCCATTAACGTTATGGTTTTCTCTGATAAAATTAAAAATATTACCGCTGATATAATGGCAGAGGCAAATATCATACACATAACAATTATTTGATATCTAGCCGCAATTAACGGTGAAACACCAGAGAGAATTTGGCCTGTCATCATGCCAGGTATAGACACTAAGCCAACAGCAAATAAAGTATTAATAACCGGTATAGTGGCTGCATTGAGCGCACTTTTTCTGGCTTGTTGATACGGTATTTTATTACTCATTTCAGCATATAGCCGCTCTGCGCACAAACTAATGCTGTTCATCGCGGTGGCAAATATCATTCCACCTAGCGGGATAATTACTTGTGCTTGATACCAAGGACTTATCGATAATGCTCCTTGGGTAATTAAACATAATGTAAAACCACCACCACAAAAAATGGCAATAAAGCCATGTTTAAATAACAGTAATCGATAACTGGCAAGGGTGCGTAACGCTATCCAACAAGAAATGCCAACCATAGCGAATAATATTGCCGTTATTAACCAAGCATTATCCGAAAAAAATATATAACTCAATGCATAGCCAATGAGTAATAACTGTATTAACATTCGAGAAATTGCATAACTCGCTTGTTTAGCATTTAAAGACCATAAATAGAGAAAAAATAAAGCGACACCTACTGGAATAAAAGCAATAGCAAGGTCGATTAAGCTGATTAATTGCGGTGAATTGTTCATGAGTATGAATAATATTTTTAATGATAAAGCTATTATTTATTATATTTCCAAGAGATACAATTATAGAATTACTCAGGCCAAACTCCTGTTTAAAAGCATTAATAACAAGGAACATACATTGAAGAGTGCCAGTCAGAAACTGATTCAGACGTTATTGGTTGTAATAACCATTTTTACTTCATTTTCACTTTTAGCGCATGGCGTAGACGAAGCAACAAAACAATTTTTAGAGAGCAACCAAGGAGCAGCAATATTTCCCTTTATCTATATTGGCGCCAAGCACATGCTAACGGGTTACGATCATTTATTGTTTCTGATTGGCGTGGTGTTCTTTTTATTTCGCAGCAAAGATGTTCTGCTATATGTTAGCTTATTTACCTTAGGGCATAGCTTAACTTTACTTTATGGCGTGTTTAGTCATATTGCGATAAATCCTTATATAATTGATGCCATTATTGGTTTATCAGTCGTTTACAAAGGTTTTGATAACTTAGGGGGCTTTCAACGGTTATTTAATTGCCAACCTAATACAAAAATTGCGGTGATCATATTTGGTCTCTTCCATGGTTTTGGCTTAGCAACAAAATTACAAGAGTTTAAATTACCGGAGGAAGGATTAATCACCAACATAATTTCATTTAATATTGGCGTTGAAATAGGTCAATTCTTAGCCCTAACAATAGTATTAATCGTTTTGAATATATGGCGAAAATATCCAAGTTATCTGAGTTTTTCAGTTGCTACTAATACTGCATTAATCAGTGCTGGTTTCATGCTTATAGGCATGCAACTTACTGGTTATTTTGTCAATTAATAATACTTAATAGCGCGCAAAGTAATGTGTTGCAAATAAACGCTTAAAGACCAATTTAAACTAATAGGATCGCCCGTGAACGAATTTAGTATTCCAGTACAGAGCAATAAAACATTAATTAAAGCAGGAGTTATAGCATCTGTGGTGGCTATAATTTTACTTATCACTTGTATTTTACCTGCAGAATATAATATTGACCCAACAGGGGTAGGAAATAAACTAGGCCTTACGGCGATAGCTAATGTAGATCAAACACCAACAGAAAAGGTTGTCATCGAACGTGGAGCACAAAGTGATGTATTACGGAGCGACACTATAACCATTACTATTCCTGCAGGCAAAGGACTAGAGTATAAACTGAATATGGCTAAGCATGCGCATGTAGAGTATGAATGGCAAACTGATGGCACAGCGCTTTATTTTGACTTTCATGGAGAGCCCGCAGGTGACACCACTGGCTATTACGAAAGTTTTTCTATTACAACATCAAACAATATGAAGGGCTCGCTAACTACACCATTTAACGGCTCACACGGCTGGTATTGGAAAAACAATAGTTCGAATGATGTAGATGTATCATTAACAACTAAAGGCTACTACACCATAAAAGGCTAATGTAGTGCTTCACAAAGCTCACGTTTACTTAGGTTTTATCAGCGAAAATTCATTTAAATGAATAACCATAAAAATATGGGGGAAATGATACATGTCAGCTTCAAGTTTGGCCTTAACCAAAACATTAAATTCATACAATTTGTACATTTACTCACTATATTTTATTACTTTCTAGCCTTATTATTAGGGTATTAGCAGCTTACTAAGGAAATAGCTTTGTTGTCCCGTTTATATAATTTCATGCCTGGTTTACAAGTGCTATTTAACTATGAACGTACTTGGTTTGCTGATGACGTAAAAGCTGCATTGTCAGTAGCAGCTGTGGCGTTACCTGTTGCAATAGCGTACGCACAACTTACCGGCGTTAATGCTGCTGTTGGCTTATATTCTTGTATTTTGCCTATGGTGATATATGCGCTATTTGGCACTTCTAAACAATTAATTGTTGGTCCTGATGCAGCAACCTGCGCAGTAATTGCTGCCGTTGTAACACCTTTGGCAGCAGGTGATATTGTTAAGCATTGGCAATTAGTTATTACCATGACAATCATGACCGGTTTTTGGTGTATTATAGCCAGTCGCTTTAAACTCGGTGTATTGGCAGATTTTTTATCAAAACCTATTTTAATGGGGTTATTAAATGGTGTTGCTATTACCATTATTGTTGGTCAATTCTCTAAAATATTTGGCTTTACCTTTGACGAAAAGTATTTATTAGAGCGATTAGGCGGTGTACCTCAGTATCTTTCACAAGCCCACGTACCAACGTTATTAATGGCCTTGCTTACCGTTAGCATTTATTTTTTCCTTAAGCGTATGAAACCTACTTGGCCTGCTTCTATGTTCGCCATTACTATTGCCTCGGCGTTAGTGTGGCTTTTTAACCTAGAACAATTCCAAATTAAAACCATTGGGATTGTAGACGGGGGATTACCATTATTTAAAGCGCCCGAGTTTAATGTCGGTATTATTCGAGAATTAGTCATGCCAGCACTTAACTTAGCTATTGTCAGCTTTGTTAGTTTAATGCTTACCGCTCGTAGTTTTGCCGCCAAAAATGGTTACGAAATTGATGCAGATAAAGAATTTATGGCCTTAGGGCTAGCTAACTTTGCTTCAGCACTTTCTCAAGGTTTTGCCGTTAGTGGCGCAGCCTCTCGTACTGCAGTAAACGATGTTAACGGCGGTAAAACTCAGTTAGTTTCTATTATTGCTGCAATTATTATTGGCGTTATTGCTGTTTATATCACAGCGCCACTTGAATATATTCCAAGTGCCGCCTTGGGTATTGTGTTAATTATTGCTTCTGCGCATCTGTTAGATTTAAAGTCTGTTTGGCAACTAAGATTAAAAGATAAACAAGCCTTTTACTTAACCTTAACAACTTTATTTGCTGTACTTTTTATTGGTGTTATTCCTGGTATTACGCTGGCTGTATTATTAGGTTTATTTCAATTTATTAGAACAGTCATGAGACCTACAGATCACATACTTGGTGTTGATATAAAAGGCGTTGTAAGAAGTTTAGATACTACCGATAAAGCCAAGCCAATAGATGGTATTTTTATCTATCGCTTTAATTCACCGCTTACGTACTTCAATTCAAGCTTTTTCAAGCGCAGGTTATTAGAGCAATACGCAAGACAAAAAGATGATATTGAATGCGTAATTATCGATGCAGTACCGTGTTTTACTCATTTAGATTTAAGTGTCATGGCAATGTTAGCCGATTTAGACACCATTTTTAGAAAACGTGGCGTACGCCTAGAAATTGCAGGAAGGAAAAGACAACTGTTAGCGTGGTTTAAAACTACAGACATAAAATCAGGCAATGAAGGAATATACGTTCACTCAGATTTGTACTTAGCATTAAGGATTAATCAAGCTAAACAAATTACTGCCAGAGAAGAGCAAGTTGAGGTAATCTAACAGTGTTCTGTTCACACTATTTATCCACGTTGATTAGCTAGCGTTTCGTTTACTAGCATGTTGTACACTCGTTAATAGCAACAACATGCTTTTCTATTTAGATAAACTTAAACAGAAGCAATAACATAAAACATCAAAGCTAATCAGGTTTAGATGTTTTCGGGTCGGGTTCATCTGAATTTAAAACATCAAAACAGTCATTTGCTTCTTGGCAATCTACACTTTCATTAATGCTCGGCTCATTTAACAATACATCATCAGCATATATCCCTTTAGTTCGCCATACACCGCTTTGCCAGCGTTTAAAGCCAATAACACCACGAATACATTCGTCTAAGCTTGTTGCAAACCAAATACCGATTAAACCAAAGGCAAAATGAAGCCCTAAAAGCCAAGATAAAGGTAGGGCGATAAACCACATTAAGACAAAACCGATAGTTGACACATACCGAGCATCGCCAGAAGCCCTTAAAGACGCGCCAACAATAAGATTAATGCTGCGACCAAACTCTCCCATAATGGCCACCCAAAGTATTAATCGACCTAAGGCCCATATGTCGGTATTTGAGGTAAAGATACTAAAAAGGTGTTCAGAAAAGGTTAATAACGTAAATACAAAGAACATCGCACCAGCAAGGCCTATCTTAAGACCTAACATTAATTGTTCATGTGCTTCATTGTATCGTTTCGCACCTATAAAGTGAGCTACTTTAATTTGTACCCCAGCACTGATCGCAAAACCATAAAGAATCGCTGTAAATAACAAGTTAAAGGTATAAATGCGAGTAGCCAATGCTAATTCGCCCATAGTAACGATCATCACCGTCATCACTATTTGCGTAAGCTGCCACGACATAGGCTCTAACACAGAAGGAAGTGCTATTTTTAATATCGGCGTACTGTCTTTTTTAAACAGCAGCCAATTACTGGGCAAAGTTATTTTAATATGTAAATGCTTAATAATAATTAAGGTAAAACATAAGCTTACAACCCATGCTATTACAGAAGCATAAGCCACGCCTTGCACACCAAGCGCAGGAAAACCGAACTTTCCATCAACTAATAAATAATTAAAAAGTATGTTAACTATGGTCATGATAAAAGTAGACCACATGTTCCAGTGCGTTTTACCTTGCGAAGTTAAAACGGCAGCGGCAGCAAAACGAATTGCCAGCACCCAAGTGCCCATACCAATAGTACTTAAATAAATACTTGCCATGGCTGACATATCGTCTTGCAAACCCATCCACTGAGCAAAAGTAGGGGCAAAACTCATCATCATAACGGTTAGAAAAACACCACCGAAAAGCAAGACCGCAAAAAGAGCGCCATAAGTAGAAGCTAACTTACTATAATCTCCAGCACCAATTCTTTGTGAGGCAACACTGCTACCGCCTTGATGCAGTGTACTATATAGTGCAAATGCTATACCCAAAATCGGCATAACAGCGCCAATAGATGCCGCTGCAGTATCAGATATACGACTTAAAAACCAAGCATCGGTAACATTAATCATAAAAATGAAAAACAGATCAATAAAAATTGGCCAAGTTAAACGAAGTAAACTTCGATCAGCAACCGACGGGCTTGATTTTTGCACGCTATCTCCTTAAAAATTGCAATAAAACAGTATAACAGTTGAGCACATAAATACTGTTGCATACGTTTGTTACAAATCGTAATAAATAATTTATTAGATAAAAATTGAAAACATAAACAACTGCAAGCGTGAGTAGGGCAGTAAAAAAAGCTATATTTGATGGTTTATTCAGCACTCGGTAATAAAAATTAAATAAAATGGCTATTATTAGCAATTAGCACTTTACAAAGGCGTTAACAGTATTTATTATTCGCCCCGTTCTGAAGCAGCAATGCTTTTGAACTTCAGGTGAGATGGCTGAGTGGTCGAAAGCACCGGTCTTGAAAACCGGCAAGGGTTTGTAGCCCTTCTAGAGTTCAAATCTCTATCTCACCGCCACATTAAGAAGAGCCCGTTAATCGAAAGATTAGCGGGCTTTTTGCATTTCAGGAATGAATAAAAAGGGTTTGTAGCGCTAATCCTTCGAGTAGAGTTCAAATCTCTATCTCTAGGTTTTTATTACATCACTGTAAAACCGCATAACTTCATCCTTGAAGTTAAGAGAAACATTAAGAGAATCAGAAACCGGTTAACCGAAAGGTCGATTGAATTTATTATGAGTGTCATCTTAAACTTTTCTAAAACGGTGCGGATCCTTTTTACTCATCACCTTCTAAGTACAAAGTCCCGTTTGCTTTAATCACTGCTAACCACTTTTCAGACATTACAAATGCATGCTCAATTTCTTCTGGTGTTAGCTGTAGATAAAGTTTTTCTTGAAGCCATGCATAACGGTTATATATTTCGTTATTTGGAGTCAGTTCTAGAATTAATTGATTAAATGCTGCAGATTTAACATTATTATTTTTGCCAAACTTCTGTGTATTACCAATATGAGACAACCTCGTTAATGCTTTGATACTGCCATTTTGTGCAGCTTGTTGTAAAAACTTTATTTGTTGTGCAAGAAAATTATCGCGCGTTGTTATAAAGTCTTCTCGTTCAAGGCTTTGATAGCCTTGAGACGTCATAAAAAACTCAGGTGTAATAGTGCCAATATATTCTTGTGCGGCTACATATCCATTGTTTGCAGCGACTTTCGAGTAATTGTAAAACTCGTCACGCTGATTTTGTTCAATGCCAATACAATACTCATATTTCTCTGATATTCTACTTATTGTAAGGGCGCTATCGCTATAATCGAGGGCTTGCGTTAGTTTTATATCAAGTGCGGTTTTATCTATGGGACTGTTAAAACAATAGTTAAGGTTCCTCGCAAGAATATACCTTGCTTTATTATCTCCATTTTCAGCAGCGTTTGTAAGTTCTTCAAACTTACTCAATAAATTGTTGGAAAATTTCCATTCAGGCCTCTGCATAACAACCATTTCAGCACTTTTTCTACTTGTAGTATGTAATGAGTGAGGAGCGTTAATACTTTTTACATCGACTATAGGTTTTGTGGACTTGGCATTTTTGCCTAGAGTGTCAATTACTTGGTTATTTTCGGTGTTAAATACATTTGTAGTTACGCTTTCCGTTTCCGTATCATCGATAAAGTTGAAGATAAATAAGGCTAAGCCAATATTCAACAATATTAATAGTAAGACTGACGTCGTGAAATTTTTTCTACGTTGAAACATGAGTTTATTGTGTCCTTACATCAATATCGAGTGTTAGGTATATATTTTTCTAATTGGCTTCTTAACAGATTATTAATTATTTCCGATGAAGCAGGTTAAATTAAATGGTATCCGCATACAATAGCTTGTTATTTAAAGATAAAAAATTAGCAAAACACTCAACCTAAATTAAGAAGTATACTTATCGGGCAATAGTATTTGGTGTGAATTGAGATACTACTAGTAATCTTCCAATGCTAATAATCAATCGCGTAATTTGTTAATGGCAACAACAGTACACTGTTAAAATTTTTATGCTATGTATCTGATTGTATTTATTTTGGTGTATTTAAATTGATTGTATTTAAAATGAGTGTCATGATTAAATTTTATATAAGCATTTAAGGTATACCATGGAAGGAATATTAAACGTTGTAGTCCCATCAATTGTAATCGTTTTAATTATACATTTATTGAGATGGAGGTCGTTATTTCGATTTGTACTATTAATTTGTTTAGCTATTTCATCCACGTTCTTTGTCGCCTTTTTCTATTGTGAAATCCTTAAGTCTAGTTGTTCATCAGATCCATTAGTCGGCTTAGGCTATATAATCCATTCAATTTTAGTGATAGTTATGTCATTTACGCTTGAAATAATTCGGACGAATTTGATAATTAACCTTAAAAATAAATCCAACTGACAATTGAATATGGTCTTAAAATGTAATTTTATAATTTATTTTAATAGCTCAATAATCACCACTTCTCACTATCAAACTTAGGTAGAATGGTAGAATTAAAAGAACGCTGATCTTAAATTGAAATATCTAAACGCTACGCTAAATTAAAATATCCCAACTGCTTCATCTTAGGTAAGTTAAAAAGCTAAAAGCACATTCAATGTAATTATTATTTTTGTAATTTTTCTGTCACCTTAAAGTCATTTTTTTGCCACATAAACTCCCTAGTCTTATTTCATTTTTAAATAACGAGACTAAAAGATGTTAAAAATTAATAAGTATAAAGTAGGGTTACTTACTGTTGCATTATCGATGGCGTTAAGCGGATGTAACCTAGACGGCGATAATGGCGAGCAAGGTGTTGAAGGCGAACAAGGCATTCCAGGTGTTGTTGGAACTGACGGCAGCGACGGTAAAAGTTTACCTCGTGAATTAAATGTTGAAGTGGTTGGCCGTTTTGCTACCGGTATTTATGGCAAAAGCGCGGCAGAAATTGTTCAATTTCATAAAAATTCAAACTCTGCTTTTGCTATTAATGGCGCTGCTAATCAAATAGAGGTTATTAACTTAACTGATCTTTCAACAACAGAAGTAGGTAACCCTGTCGCAGATGAAAGCTTAAGCTCAAGTGCTTTTACTTTTCCCTTAAGCGTTTCAGTAAAGAACAGCTCTGGCGTTGAAAATACCATTTTGTTAGGTGCGGTTAATTCAATTGCCATTAAAGATGACTTGTTAGCCATTGCTGTTGAAGGTGAGGTTAAACAAACATCCGGCGCTATTTTATTTTATAGCTTAAATGCGCTGGGCGAAGGTACGTTTATTAAAGCAGTGGAGGCGGGTGCTTTGCCAGATATGGTTACTTTTACGCCCGATGGTAAAAAGCTATTAGTAGCAAATGAAGGTGAACCCAATGCTGATTACTCAAATGATCCTGAGGGATCAATATCAGTTATTGATGTTACTGAAATGATGCCAGCTGATGTTGCAGTTACAATTAATTTGAGTTCAGACATAGTCTTTAGTGATGATAATTTATCTCCTGAAGATTACGATACCGATGAAAAACGTCTCGCTATTTTAACAAAAGCAGGAGTTAAGTTTGCTGGACCGATAGGTAATACAGTCGCGAAAGATTTAGAACCTGAATATATTACCACTGCCAGTAACAGCGAAATAGCGTATGTGTCTCTGCAAGAAAATAATGCAATCGGCATAATAAACCTGAAAGATTTAACCATTGAAGTGAAAGCGCTGGGTTATAAAGATTGGGGTAAATATCAATTAGACTTTACTAATAAAGACGAAGTTCCTCAGTTTAAAAGCATACAAGGGTTGTATGGCATGTATCAACCCGATACTATTGCTTCATATTCGTGGAATGGTTCGACATTTATTGTTTCTGCTAATGAAGGTGATGCCAGAGATTACGACGGATATTCTGAAGAGGTACGCGTTAAAGATATTATTGATCCCGATGAGCTCAATCAAACACTGTCAACCGCGTTACAAAGTCAGTATGACGAAACGGGCGGTAGTGACTATTTAGGACGTTTAAAAGTTACCACAGCTTTAGGTGATAAAGACCAAGATGGTGAGTATGAAGAGTTATTTGCTTATGGCGCGCGCTCATTCTCTATTTGGGATCAAAACGTTAATTTAGTTTTTGATTCAGGCGATGATTTCGGCAAAATTTCATCGGCCATTCTTGGTAACAACTTTAATGCCGCACATACCGAAAATAAAGGTGATAACCGCTCTGATGATAAGGGTGGTGAGCCTGAAGCGATTGATGTTGGAGAAATAGCAGGAAGAACTTACGCTTTTATTTCTCAAGAACGAGCAGGGGATTTATTTGTCTACGACATTACAAACCCTTTTAATACTGCTTTTGTTACCCATTACAATAACCGTGACTTTAGTGTTGATTACGAAATGGATGATGATTTAGCTAACCCTTGTGATAGCAATGAAGGCATGGATTGCACTGAAGTGAATATGGCCGGTGACTTAGGTCCTGAAAGTATTAAGTTTATATCAGCAGCAGACAGCCCAACAAATACGCCATTATTAGTGATTGGTAATGAAGTATCTGGAACCGTTACGGTTTACCAAGTTACTGAGCAATAATAAAGAAAATTGCTAACGGGGACACATTTTATTGTAACCCCGTTATGCGATATAAAGCGTAATGTTAAGTGTAATGAAAAGATAGCTACTCTATATTTTAAATATCAATTAGCCGGTATTTATACTCAAGGTTTACCGTAAATCGATTAGCTTACCTATGAACTTAACTATGAATTTAACTTTGAGCTTTCTTAGAACGCTATTTAAGCTCGTTAGCTTTTCGATACTTACCTTGATAGTCAAAAATTCGGTCTTTAATTCGCCAGTAATATTTTTGTTTTCTGGCAATAACAAAGTCAGGGCACGGCAGTATGTTAGCTAGCTTTAATGCTTGTTCAAGGGTAGTGACTTCATACGACTCAGTAGCGCCTAGTTGTAGACTTATTTTAGCGCTAAGGCGTTTAGAAAAAATATCATTGAAGGCTTTTACTTGATTCAACTGAGTAAAATCAAACGATTCAGTAAGCTCAGTACCTTCCTCATCATGGTAAGTGATTTTTAACTTATCAGATCCCTTATCACTAGCTTTGCCATTATTTCTGCCATTACCTCTGCCATTACTTCTGCTTAAATTAAGGCCTGCACAACGTATAACTTTTGAATCTTTAAGTTTTAGTGCCTTTTTTAACATATCATCAGGGTCAACCAAAACCTCAAGGCATTGTATACAGTTACGAGCTGCTATGTCATTTTCACCACCGCAGTGCGGACATTCTTTAAATACAAAGCGATAGTCACATTGGCGCTGGCTTTCTACTAGATATGCTTGCTCGTCAGTGGGATCATCAACAAGACCTTTGCATCGTCGACCGTAGTGCTCAACTAAATAACCGTCGTCATCACAAATGCCCCAAAATACATTGGGAAATTCACAGCTGGGGCAAACAACTTGCACAGGCTGGCTTTTACTATTGGGTTTTTTCTCGCCAACTTCGGGGTGATAAAGGTCAAAATCATTACCGGTATAATCAATCACCAAACAATCTTTTTTGTTCTCACTTAAACGCAAACCGCGACCGATAATTTGTTGATAAAGACTAACCGATTGTGTTGGGCGTAATATGGCGATCATATCAACATGCGGAGCGTCAAAGCCGGTGGTTAATACCGAAACATTCACTAGGTATTTAATCTCTTTGTGCTTGAATGCTTTAATTAACTTGTCGCGTTCGGCGTTGTCGGTAGCGCCGGTAATTAATGCACTTAACTGTGAAGGTAAATAACTAAAAACCTCCTTTGCATGTTCAACGGTGGCGGCAAATATCATAACACCTTGACGTTGTTCACTTAACTCAACAACCTGCTCAATAATACTTTGAGTCACTCGAGGGTTTTTGTTCAACAGATGATTCATATCCGCAGGACTATAATCGCCATAGGCGTTTGCACGCAAGCTACTAAAATCGTAATGCTCTATGGTAGCATCAACGAGTTTAGGCTCGGTTAAATACTCGCGTTTAATTAAGTAACGAATGGGGAGTTCATAAATGCAGTGCTCAAAAGGTCGCTTTTCTTCGCTGCGCATAAAACCACGGTAATGCTTTTTATAAATCCAGCCCATGCCTAAGCGATAAGGTGTCGCGGTTAACCCTAATAGCTTTACATCGGGATTAACTTGCATCAACTTTTCAATAATTTGTTGATATTGATTACTATTAGTCTGCTTGTTTGTTGTTTCTGGTGATTTTTCTTCGTGCTGTGTTTTATCTTGGAGTGGTTTATTCGGTTTTGTGTTCAACACAGCATTCGATTGTTCACCAGACAAGTCAGGGTTAGGCAAATTAACTCGATGACATTCGTCAATAATAATTAAAGAGTAGGGCTCATTAAAGTCGTCCAGATTCCGCGCTGCTGATTGTATGCTAGCAAATGTGACTTGGTGTTGAGTTTCTTTAAGTTTTAAGCCCGCAGAATAAATACCAGCGGCAACACCGTAGCTTTCAAATTTTTGATGGTTTTGCTCAACTAATTCTTTTACATGGGTTAGCACGAGTATTTTACGTTTGGCTAAACGTGCAAGTTCAGCAATGACCAAACTTTTACCTGAGCCAGTTGGTAACACAATCACCGCAGATTCGTTGGTTTTTCGAAAGTGTTTTAGCACTGAAGAAACAGCGTCTTGTTGATAATCTCTAAGTTGAAAAACTGCCACGCAGTACTGCTACCTTATCGGAAAAATTAAAGTAGCCATAATAGCAAAATAATGGCTAAGTCTTAAACTTTACATTTTAGTATTTAACCTTTTATATCTAACATTTAGCCAACAGCGACTGATAGCGACTATTTCTAAATTTAAACGTCAACAAATGGTATCGCGTTACCGATATTTTGTAAGTATTTTCTTTTAATACAGGTGGATAGGAAAATTTAATGTTTTACCTGTTTTAGACGCTGAATTGTAAGTTTTGTTGTTGTTTTTGTTGTAAATTGACGAATCTACAGTTTTAAAGTTAATGCTTCAGGCTATGTTAAAAAATGATTATCAATAACTATAGGGTTTAAGACCAAGCCGTTTACCTGCAACAAATAACCAACAAACTTTGTTATTACAATCGAATTAAAGTAAGTTCGATTGTAATAATGTTGTATTATCAATAATACATTAGGACTTGTATGCAAAGGCAAGTAAGCATGGGTAAGTAAGCATATTTTTCCTGAGATGAAATCATATAGTTATGCATAATTACGAAGTTAATTATTTTGTGAAGTTGTTTAAAGGTAAGTAACGTTTTGAAGTTTTATCATTTGTTTTATTTGGCTTTAATCGGCTTATTCTCAGTAGTAAATGTACAAGCTTTTGAGATCGAACAGCACAGTTTTCAAAAGGCTAACGCTATATCAAATCAGCAGTGCATTTCATGCCATGAGCAATCACAACATGATTGGCAACAATCTGATCACAGTAAAGCCATGGCGCTTGCCGATGAAACGACAGTATTAGCTGATTTTGATAATAAACAGGTTGAGCATTACGGTCAAAAAGCGTTATTTTTCGTTGAAGATAATAGTTACCAAGTCACTATTTCCTATGATGATAAAACAGATACTTATCTAATAAAATATACCTTTGGTCATTTTCCGCTTCAGCAATATTTAGTTGAAACTGAGCCAGGAAAATTACAGGTGTTACCCTTTGCTTGGGATGCAAGAGAAAAATCTGACGGCGGGCAGCGGTGGTATCACAACTATAGTCATGAAGAAATACGACCTGAAGATAGGTTACATTGGCGTCAACCATTACAAAACTGGAATGGCATGTGTGCCGATTGTCATTCTGACGGCTTAGTCAGAAACTATCAGGCAAAAGACAATAGTTTTGACACACAGTTCGATAATATCAACGTTGGTTGCTTATCCTGTCATGATGATATGTCTGCTCATGTAAAAAAAGCGACAAAACCAAAAAAGGATAATAATTTTACAGCGTCTAACCACCGCACTGGGCTATGGCTAAGAAGCATTGGCGACAAAACTGCACATTGGCAAGGTGAAAAACGTGATAATGAGTTTATGGATGGTTGTTTTGCTTGTCATTCATTACGTGCACCATTAAACGATGGTATTAACCCTAACACGCCGTTTTTAGATCAATTTACCCCACAACTATTAGCAGCACCCAATTACTATGCCGATGGCCAGATCAAAGAAGAAGTGTATGTTTATGGCTCATTTTTACAGAGTAAAATGTTTGCCGTAGGGGTTAATTGCCTCGATTGTCATGACAAACACACCATGAAATTAAAGGTAGAAGGTAACGGGTTATGCCTGCAGTGTCATGGTAGCGAGGTTTATAATGTAAAAGAACATCATCAACATGACGATAATACGAGTGGCGCACAATGTGTTAATTGCCATATGCCTGAAAATACCTATATGGGCGTTGATAATAGGCGTGATCATAGTTTTAAAATTCCTCGCCCTGATATCTCTCAAGCGTATAACACACCTAATGCCTGTACAAAGTGTCATGATAACAAATCGAATCAATGGGCAAGTGAGAGTTTAGTAAAATGGCATGGTCAACCTAAACCATTACCGACGAGCAAAGAATATTTACTGGCATTAAATTCAGGACAAGCCATCGATATTGAACAACATTTAGCGATAATTGCTGATGTTCAACTTGATATCATCAGTAGAGCCACCGCTCTACAATTACTGAGTTACACTACGCAAACAATAACTGCCGAAATTTTAGCGCCTTATCTTCGTCATTCTGAAGGGTTGATCAGGTTAAGTGCTGCGAATATCGCTACATTATTACCTCCTAACGATAAGGTAAAATACCTTTCACCATTGCTACAAGATCAATACAAATCAGTAAGAATTGCTGCGGCACGCGGTTTAATTACCAGTAAAATATCCGCTGTAGATCAGCCGCTATTCGATAAAGCGTTCAAAGCATTAACTCATTCAAACACAATTAGCAGTTGGCGCGGTGAAGGCCTGGCTAACCAAGGTGTTATTGCGATTGAATTGAATAAGTTAAGTGATGCAGAGAAATCATTTATAAAGGCAATTAAAGTAGATCCTTACTTTTTAACAGGCTACATTAATTTGGCCGATATTTACCGTGCTCAACAAAAGCCATTTCAAGTAGCTTCAGTGCTGTCAAAGGGGCTCAAAAACAATCCTAAATCAGCCGATTTACATTACTCTTACGGATTGCACTTTGTACGTCAGAAACAATTAGCTAAAGGGATCGAACATTTTGACAAAGCCATGGCCTTAATGCCTGATAATGCGCAATATGCTTATACTTATATATTAGCGTTAGATGGTGTCGGGCAGAGTGAAGCAGCCTTAACTAAATTAAAAACGTTAATCGTAAGTTATCAAAACAAGGCACAATTGAAAGAGCTAGGTTTGTATTTGTCTCAAAAATTAGCGAATAAAGCTGACTTTGATTGGTTTATGGCTATTTAAAAAATTTCAGCACTCGAATTACGAACAGTTCCATAAATAAAGCCAGTTAATCATAAAATTAACTGGCTTTATTTTAAATGGACCAAATTAAACATACACACGATTTTATTGCACGGGTGATATCTTCAATAATTCGCCTTCTATGCTATCCGTTAACACATAAATATAACCGTCTGGGCCGGTTCGAATGTCTCTTAATCGTTGGTTACGATCGCCAAGCATAGTTTCTTGTTCGACTACGTTATTGTTTTCTAGGCTTAAACGTCTAACACTTTTACCGGCAAGCGCTGCCACGAATAAGTTACCTTGCCACTGCGGAAACATAGTTCCTTGGTATTCTGTCATCCCTGCAGGAGCGATTGAAGGCACCCAATAGGTTACGGGTTGTTCCATACCTTGTGCTTCTTTAAATGGTGAAATAATAGCGCCTGAATAATCTTCGCCATAGGTAATGGCAGGCCAGCCATAATTAAGCCCAGGTTTAATTAAATTTAATTCATCGCCACCTTTTGGACCATGCTCATGTAGCCAAACCTGTTTAGCTTTACTGACTAAAATTGCTTGTGGGTTACGGTGTCCATAAGTGTATATTTCTGCTCTAGCGTTAGCTTGACCAATAAATGGGTTATCTTTTGGAATACTGCCATCAGTGTTAATGCGCAGAACTTTCCCTAATAAACTCTCAAGCGATTGTGCTTGGTCGCGAAAATTAAAACCATCGCCAGCTGTTATTAACAGGGTGTTATCGGGCAGAAATGTCATTCTTGCGCCATGATGATGCGGCGTATTTCTGCTTGAGCCTTGAAATATAACTTGCGTTTGCTGCAGCGACATACCTTGTAGGGTAGCGCTGATCACTTCAACATAATTGTTACTCGGCGTGCCAGCACTATAAGATATATACAATTTTTTATTTTTAACGAAGTTTGGGTCTAGCACCACATCAAATAAGCCCGCTGGGCCCGATACATAAATATCTGGCAGTCCGGTAACTTTTTCTTCAAGTAACTTACCATCGCTAACTAACCTTAAATTACCGCTACGTTCGGTTATCAACATATCATTGTTAGGTAAAAAGGCGATTGACCAAGGAAAATTTAAGTTTTTAACAACAGTTGATACTTTATAATCTTGTGCGTTTGCGTTGATAAGTATCAAGCTGTTAGTCATTATTAAAAACAAACTGAATCGAACTTTTCTAAAAAACGGGTAACTACTTTTCATTTTGAATACCTGATTTATTGTTTGTTAGCGTCTTCGTGGTTAGCAAAGCAAAAAGCCACGCTGAAAATATACAACAGAGTGTTGCGAGTAAAAGGCCTATTGGCGTTCGCACTGAAGCTATTATGGTTAAGCCCATACTATATTGAATGATATACGTTGTTATTGGGAAGGTCGTGCAACCTGAGGCAACATACCAAAGCGTTCTATTACCACCGATATATTTATGTGCGTATTTAGCAACAATAAAACCGATTAAAAAACCTACCGAAATCAATATATATAGTACAGGCCCTAAACCAATTAAATCATCTAGCGTTGCATTTAAACGTACATCATTCGTAACGTTAAGGCCAAATGACTGCACGTCTGCTAATACAATTTGAGTAGACACAATACACACAAGTAGTGTGGCAATAAGTGTGGTGAAAATAAACACTACAATGGTTTTGAGCATATAGAACCTTATTTAAGTCGAGACAATCTAGCTAGTCTATAGAAACAAGTTATTACTTTACACTGCTTTATAATAAACCGTACGACGCTAGTAAACTGCTGATGATAATTATCATGGTCAAAATCATCTGTAATAAAGCTTCGATTATAATCGCGTTATAATAGCCAAAAGCAGCAACTTTACTTAATGTCGACTTGAAGGGGTAAAATCAAAGATGCTATTTATTCTGCGATATTGTTATGAGTTTAATAACTAACAACATTAAAACAGCGGTTAAAAATGGTAACGAGCAGCGTAAGTGTTTACCATATAGTTATAGCGACAAATTAATATTGATTTAACCGGAATTTACATGAATTTAGAACAAGCTTTGCTGGCAATAGGTAATGCACATGGTAACGATTTACCTGTTGCAGCGCTCGAAACAGTTAAAAAACACTGGACAGAATTTTACCCACAGTTAGAAAAATTAATTGATCAATTTATTACTGACGAGACATCATTAACTGATGAGCAAAATGCGTTGCTATTTTTTGGCACCTTATTTATTGCCGAATTTAAATATTCGCAAGCTTTAACAAAGTGTTTAACGTTATTTTCACGTAGCGATTCGTTTTTAACGCCTCTTGAAAAAGTATTCGGTGATGCGCTTACTGAGTTAACGCCAACAATCTTTTATAATGTTGCTAACGGGAAAACTCAGGCCTTATCTGATTATATTGTTGCTGGCCATCAAGCTATGTATTGCAAAGCATCAGCAATGGAAGCGGTGTTTGCGCAATATGAAGTAGGTACAATAGATTTAAACGAACTAACCGCACATGTAACACATTGGCTAACAACATTTTTAGCTATGCCAAGTACTATCAATAGTTTTTTGCTTAGTGCTTTAGCAAATTACTGTATTGATTATCAACTTGATAACTTTAAAGACAAATTTGTTGGCTTAGCTGACAAGAATCTATTTGACGACGACAGATTTAGTCAAGAAGAAGTCGTTGAATGGAATAACCGTTTTGCACGTAAACTGATCGCGTCTGACATTATTCAACCTAACTTTGATGCTATTGAAACATTAAGTGAGTGGGCTGAAGATGAAATTTCGAGCCTTGAAGATAACTCATTAGAAGGTTTACTACCTGACGACACTGGCGCTTTTGATGCTCTAATGGGAGACGGTGGTTTATTGTCTGATATTTTATACGACGAACAAACGATTCTCGACAATAGTGTACCGGTTAGCTCATTGCCTACCGTTGGTCGCAATGAACCTTGCCCGTGTGGCAGTGGTAAAAAATATAAAAAGTGTTGTTTACAGTAAACATAGTAGCTGCATTACCAATACTATATATATCTTTTTACTATTAAGTCTTTAGTGACAAAGCCTAAGGGTATGTCACTTAAGGTACTCAACTTGGTTAACTCGATTAACACTACCAACCATAACTAACATAACTAAATTAAAAGTAATAAATAATGTCAAACCCTGCATGCCCAAATTGCCAGTCTAAATACGTATACCAAGATCAACAGTTATTCATATGTCCAGAATGCGACTTCGAGTGGAACCCCCAAGAAGTTGAGCAAGATGCTGTAATTAAAGTGAAAGATGCTAATGGTGCATTACTTGCTGATGGTGACAAGGTAACAGTGGTTAAAGACTTAAAAATTAAAGGTAGCTCTCAAGTTATTAAAATTGGCACTAAGGCTCAAATTAGGCGAGTGCTTAATAAAAAAGATCATGAGCTTGACTGTAAGGTTGCTGGTGTTGGCGAGATGATGGTAACAGCTAAGTTTGTAAAAAAAGCCTAACTGAAAATATCTATCATCATGTATTTACTTTATAACATTTGTGAAGCTAAAACTGATATTGAGACTGCATCTTCCTGTTCGTAATTTAGTTTATGTAAGAACTGCAGCAAATTAACAAAATTACCAAGACTCTCGTTCCAAATTGAAATTAATGAACCCTACGCAAACTTTAGATGAGTATCATAAAATAATTTTTTGTTACGTCACAAATGGTACTGTTTTTTTTGTACAGTTCTGTGCGATTTCCTGCTTTCATCCAATAAAAAGGAAATATTCTCGTTTATGTCTTTAACATAACGAAATGTTTTATTAGTAACTTATTGTAGATATTGAATAAATCAGGTATGTTTTAATTATTGTAAAATATGAAAGAAGGATTTTTTCCTTGTTTAAACAAGGAATTTTTCCTCATAATAAGCTGTTATGTGTACCTGTAATTAGCACCACTGGAAGGTTATGGAAACTAATCAAAAGTTAAGCGAAGAAGAGTTCTCACAAATGTTAACTCTCATTAAGCGTCACGCAGTTACAGATATGGATCAATTTTCTACTTGGAAACTTGATTCTGAACGTGGAGATATTTACGTTTGCTTATCAAACATACCTTTGGCGGCTGATGACAATGTTCATAAAGACTTAAGCCACTTGCTAAAAGCTTAATATGCAAATAACGAAAGCTTGGTGACCGTACACATAACAAGGCACTCAAAAGGACAAATAACAGTTGGTTTTTGCTCCTTCGTCGCTTATTTTAACCAACTATTATTTGCCTCTTAGTGGGGCGTTAGCATGCACAAGGAGGCTTCATGAAAATTTGCGAAGATTGCAGTAATAAAATTACTTATGCTAAGTTGTTTTTTGCTGTTAGGTCTGTGAAATGTTCAGGATGTGGTGCTAAGTACAAAGTTAATATTGGCAGTTATATCGCCTTTATTGTAATAGTTGGCCTCGCCTTATTAGCAATAGATTATTCTATAGTTGTTTTATCAGGCGTATCACAGGTGCTGTCAATTATTGCTATTTTCGTGTGTATATTTATTGTGGCTCCATTTAATCAGAAGCTGGTAAAGTGCAGCTAACAAGTAGCTTAAGCGGGACAAAATAAAGTTGGCTTTTTGTTCACTACGTTCACTTATTTTAGCCAACATTATTGTTGCCCCTTAGCTGGGGCGTTATGTTTACTCAAGGAGTCGAGTTTTGCCTAAATATCAAATACCAAAATCTCCAGGTGAATTCCAAATAATCGAATCCTATGCAGGCACGCCTTTAATCTGGAATCACAAAAAGGGTAAAGGTAAAGTATCAATCCCTTGTCGAGATTGGGATCACGCAGAAGAAATATTAGAGAAACTTAAAGAGTTTAAAAAAGGTGGGGAGCTTTGGGTATAGTTTTCTTATAATTTACAGTAGTCTATGTAAACATAACAAGGCAATTCAACGGGACTAAAAACAGCGGGCTGTTCGCTACGCTCCATTTTAGCCCACTATTTTTAGCCCGTTAATATGGGCGTTATGTGCCTAGGATGGTGTCATGAAATATCTAATATATTCGTTTCTTATAATATGTTCTTTAAATGCTTTCGCTCAAGATCATAATTGGATTCTGAGAGCTAAAATTGAAACTATGAGAAGTAATGATCAAATTTGGATTAATGATAAAGGTGACTTTTATTGGGCTACGTCAATGTTTCATGATTCAATGCCTTGCAGCACTACTCTTAATGAAAGTGAATTAATTGAAGTATCAGCATTAATTCAAAGTTTACCTTCGGTGCCATACGAAAGAGATTTCAATAATCAGTGTAAAGATGGCCTTCGCTTCTTTATATTATCTTCATCAAAGCAAGGTGATGGTACTACTTTAGAAGTTGGTAAAAAATTTCCAGCATCAAAGGACTGTCGGATTAATGCCATAGATAAAGCTTGGGATGATTTAAGTGAAAAGCTATATGTATTAACTCAAGAAAAATTCAAATCTTGTAGAGGTGGTTCGTGGTAACAGGCACATAACAAGCCACTCAAGCAGGACTTTTAACAGTTGGTTAGGTTCCGCTTCGCTTCACATTTTAACCAACAATTAAAAGCCTCTTAGTGGGGCGTTGAAGCTGTAGAATTTCTCCAAACTGAAAAATGGCGTATGATTTTTCTGTTAGTACAGCCTTTAAAGTTCACTTTTTAGTGGAGTATTGCCTCAGAATGCACATAGCAACGCAATTTGAGGCTTAATTTTTAATAAATTTTGAGGCTGTTTTTTCTAAAATAGAAATTCTACAGCCTCGTTATATAGCACAAGGATGGTATGCGCGTAATTCTAATCTTGGTAATATTCCTCTTATCTAGTTGTTCTAGAGTTCACCACGATCCGATTGGAAAGTTTTACTTTTCAGTTGAAAAAATTAGTAAAGAAGAGTTAATTACTGAATTAGATGCGTTTTCGTTAGTACACAATCTAATTAAGCAATCAGAAGGTGGAGAGCATCACCTACCAGAAAAATCTGATGTCATTGTTTCTGCCTATTATAAGAATGAAAGTGACATAGCTATTTTGATCAATAATTATTTAAATAAAAATTGTTATTTTGCGGCGGCTTATGATTATTCAAAAAATAATTTGGAGGTTGCACGTCAAATTGCAACTCAATTAAATAGTGAATTAACTCGGAGGTTTAGTGAACGTATTAGTTTCCACTCAGAACCTCATTGTAAAAGTGCTATATAACAAGAAGAATTAAAAGGACACCCATCCTAAATTGAAATTACTGAACTCTGGACTAAACTAAGAAAATCCCATATCGCTGTTATGTGATTAGATTTTATTTTTAGAGTGAGTGTCATTATTAATTTTCCGATTTTAAACACCATAAAGTCAACAAGTCCTTACTTGAGGCTTAAACTTGCCAGAAAATTGATGTATTAGTATAGCTTGGGCCTAAAATGTTAATTTCGTTTCTATTCTTTGTCAAAACTGTCATTTGGTCATGACAAAGAGCAAGATATTATAATATCGATGTTATGTGATTAGATTTTATTTTTAGATTGAGTGTCATTATTAATTTAGCTAAGTTTGTAAAAAAAGCCTAACTGAAAATATCTATCATCATGTATTTACTTTATAACATTTGTGAAGCTAAAACTGATATTGAGACTGCATCTTCCTGTTCGTAATTTAGTTTATGTAAGAACTGCAGCAAATTAATAATTAACAAAGACACCCACCGTTATTTTTTGAAACTAAAGCCACGCAGGGGCTTTATTTTTGGTTGTTTTTGAAGCCAAAGAGGTGATGTAATACCTCGGTTTCTGAAGTATTTAGAATGAGTGTCTCTTTAATTCTTTCTATTTAAATGACTGCCGGTTTTGCCCACTGCAAAAGCAATGTATGCGAAAGCCGCCCAAATCAACCGGTCGACAAGTCCAGTTCTTAAAGAACCTGGTACAAAATGTCAGTTACAGTGACCGAATGAAGGTAAAAATAGACAGCCCCATTGGACGACGGCAGTACAGTAAAAGATTAGGCGCAATCGAACCGGTATTTGGCAATATCACGGTCAATAAAGGCATGAATAAATTCACTTTGCGTGGACAAGATAAAGTGAATACCCAATGGAAAATGTATTGTCTTGTTCATAATATTGAAAAGTTAAGAAACAATCTGCATTAGAGCCTAAAAGCCCAACATCACACGAAAAACCAGCCTCAAAACGACATAAACCTCTTAATCAACACCCTTAATAAACCTTTAACGATGCAAAAATAAAAATCGTCCAAAAACGTAAACGTTTTTGATTGTTAAAAGAAAATAATCCAGTTAGAGTATTTTGATTAAAAATTATATAAAAAACGAGTAATTCTACAGGCTCGTTGAGGGTGTAGAATTACTCCAAAGTAGAAAATGGAGGGCGATTTTTGTGTTCATACAGCCGTTAAAAGTCATTTTCTAGTTGGATATTGCCTCAGATTTCACGTAGCAACGTAATTTGAGGCTTAATTTTTAATAAATTTTGAGGCTGTTTTCTCAAAAAGAGAAATTCTACAGGCTCGTTAGGTTAATAAGGAAATTTATGAGTATCGTTGGACGAATTGCTCAACTAATTATTGGTATTGTAATAGGTTGGTATGGATTTACACTGGTGTCAGAGGATGGTTCAGATATATTCACTTGGATAGCAGTGCTTATAGGTGCAGGTTCGGTTTTGTCCGCCTTGTTTCCTGATATTTTCGACATATCGACTGACCAAGGAGATAGCGGCTCTACTAGTGACTCTGGCGGTGACGGAGATTAATTAACCTAACAAGCTAATTAATAAGGACAAAAAACAGTTGGCTGTTTTCGTTCCTCAACATTTTAGCCAACAATTTTTTGCCCATTATTAGGTCGTTGAAGCTGTAGAATTTCTCCAAACTGAAAAATGGCGTATGATTTTTCTGTTAGTACAGCCTTTAAAGTTCACTTTTTAGTGGAGTATTGCCTCAGAATGCACATAGCAACGCAATTTGAGGCTTAATTTTTAATAAATTTTGAGGCTGCTTTTTCTAAAATAGAAATTCTACAGCCCCGTTATAAGGTAAAAATGACTACTCAGAATATCACTGCTATTGCTATACGATTTTTAGCTATCTGGTTATTAGTTCAGCTCATAAACAACCTTCCGAGTTTAAGTTTATTGTTTGCAAGCATTGAAAGCTATACGCAAAAAGATGTGCCTCTTGGTGTATATATTTCGATGGTTATTGCTGTTTTTGTTGTTGGTTTAATTGCATCATATTTAATGTATAAATCTTCAGAAACTATTTTATCTAAAACCACAAATGAAAATGAAACAAGCAATCAACTTAGTACTACTGATCATAAATTTTTAATTCAATTATTAGGTTTATATTTTATTGTTGCATCAATTACTTGTTTGCCTTCTTCATTAAGCTTTATCCAATACTCAGAAGAGGTTAAATTTTATAACTTACTCGGTACGTTAGGCTGGATATTTCAATTAATGGTAGGGTTATTTTTAATTGGTTCTCCTAAATATTGGACTCAATTATTAAATAAACTGAGAGGTAGGGTGTAATTTCCTTAAAAATTAACAGGACACCCACCCTAAATTGAAATTACAGAACACTAAACTAAGAAAACCCCACAACATTATCTCAGGTGAGTTATGGCTACGCCAAGGAAGCAGAACAAATTAACAGGACACCCATCCTAAATTGAAATTACAGAACTCTGGACTAAACTAAGAAAACACCACGACAAATAATCCGATTAAAGTATCGATATTTCAATGCGCATTGCCGCTTTATGGATAAATCTTTTCATATCAGAGCGATTTAAGCCTGACAATCAGCATGGTTGAAGAATTAATGATAGTTAACCTGAACTCTGGATAAGCAGCACTTGCTCAATACTCCCTTTTAAGCCATTTTCTGCGTTAAAACGTCGATAAATAGCGCGCTATTCATAAACGTTTTGCCTTGGAAATGGTATAAAATGAAGCATTGATGATATCTATTCGTGATGTTCACCTGGCTATAGCATTTACTTTATTACCTAAGCTTTTGTTTCACTTGAGTTTCAAGCACTCATTATCCAGAGTTCAGGTTAGCTAACCTAAACTCTGGATAAGCAGCGCTTGCTCAATACTCCCTTTTAATCCATTATCTGCGTTAAAACGGGGATAAATTGCGTGCTATTCATAAAGGTTTTGCCATTGTAAATGGTATAAAATGAAGCATTGATGGTGTTTATTCGTGATGTTCACCTTATTAACCTAAGTTTTTGATTCACTTGAGTATCAAGCACTCATTACTCAGAGTTCAGGTTAGTTATGTGCAATATAGATTCAAGCGTACTGAACTCAAAATATTTAAAGCAGAACAATGAAAATTATTTTACTAACACATGAACGTGAATTGCATAGAGCAACCAACACTGGCAACCTTGCGATAGAGAATACGAATAATATCGTTGAGCGTATAGTATGGGAGAGAGTAAATCCGAGTAAAGTTATCACTCAGCTAATAGAAAATAATGAGGCAGCGCTGTTATATTCCAAAGCTACTCCTGTAACAGATGTAACATTGACTATCTCATCAGAAGTAAAGTTTGAAAAACCTGTGTTACCACCACTTAATATTGAAGCGTATGAGAATATCATTATCATTGATGGAACATGGCAAGAAGCAAAGAAAATATTTAATCAAAGTCCTTATTTAAAAGCTGCGCCGCATTTTACTTTGAAAACAGCAACAAACTCTTTATACAAACTTAGAGCCAATCAACTAGAAGGGGGGTTATGCACTGTAGAATGTATAATCGAAGTTTTAAAACTTAAAGGGGAAAATAAAAAAGCAGCCGAGTTAATAGAAAAGTTTGCCCAATTTAATGGCTAAACTTTAATGTATTACATTCATACCTTCGAACGAGTTTAATTGTTCTAATTAACGGTATTGCTATTAAGGGCGGTTTGTCATGCTAAATATGATGTTAAGATCACTAAATCATCATTTTCAATGCAAAATAAGGCGTAAGGTTAAATATTAAAATACCTAACTTATAGTTACCCAAATAGTTAAAATACAACGAAGGTAACGCTTTGGCATCGATTCCCATAATATTGCTGTGCAAGTTAGCGGTAAAACGTTTAAACACGATAATTGCTAGTGCTGAAAACAGGTATACAGCCAAATTAATGACCGAACACCAACCTAAAAAAGTTGTAAGCTCATTGATACTCATTATTGCTAAAATCTCCGTAAACATTGTGGAATGTGCCACATAATAAGGCTTTCTTAGGCTGAGCCAATAAAAGCCATTTGATAGTACGTTAAGTTAACTCAACTAAATATATCATATAGTTTGAAATGGTAAATAATCTGGGGTACTGGGTACAAAAGTTCATCAGCTTGCTCGTAAAATTGAAGATTGGCTGATACCTAAGGTTAATGCGGTATTGCTAATGTGTTTTTCGGCTAATAGCTGCTTTAAAATTATCAGTAGATTGAGATCAAGTTGATTTAAATTCATTATTATCTTTTTATGTTTGTTTTAATAATTATTACTAGTAACGATGATCATTGGGCTTTATGTCGTTGCTAGTTTTTACTTCATAGTCATAAACCTTGCCATTTTTATCGAGTTTAAAATGGCAACAGCCGTCAAATATTTCTCTTAATAATAATCTACTTTTTTGCACACGTGACTTTAATGTTGAGTAACTAATACCTAATTGCTCTGCATATTGTTTTTGTGATTGATTATTAATGTCAATCGCTGTTAACAAGCGTGCATTTTCACTGGGTAGAGCATTGATAAAAGGTATAATACAGTGAGTTAAATCTCTATTACTTGATTCACTATCATCATGAGAGTTTAGTTTAACCTCTTGATATTCCGTGCTTCTATCTTGCTTGCGGTAATAATCAATAATGCTACGGTTTGCGATTTGAAATAGCCAAGCTTTCACACTTTTTTGCTCTTTTAACGTATGAATATTGTTGTGAGTTTTTATCAATATTTCTTGTAGTAAGTCGTCTACATCAGCTTCATTCGAAACCTTAGCATGTATAAAACGTTTTAGTGCTGCTCGATAAGCTAGCCAAATCTCTTCTATTTTCATTAAGCAGATATTCTCCAGCTTTTTATTTATTATCAGACTCACAAGCTTTATTTACTCTGATATTGTCTACATGCTAGCTAAAAGTTTAAAACCGAATTGAAGTATCTCGTTAGTAGTATTTTAGGGCTAGTTTTTTATTTTTCTATTTAATTATATTCTTTATTTATCGTCTTTTTAAATGTTTGTACGTCTTATGGGTAAATTAATCCTTTGGAAACCATAATGAACTATTTAGACAACCAAGTATTTAACCTAACCCCGACTTTTAACAAAAACAGTACCCATAAACCCCGAGTACTGATCTTATACGGATCATTACGCGAAACATCGTTTAGCCGTTTAAGTGCCGAAGAAGCGGGACGAATACTGACAACAATGGGGGCAGAAGTTAAGTTTTTTAATCCTAAAGGTTTACCCTTATTTGATAACAACGACTCTGTTAATCACCCAAAAGTTGAAGAGCTTAGAACGCTTGTAACTTGGTCTGAAGCACAAGTATGGTCTTCACCCGAAATTCACGGCAACCTTTCGGGTGTAATGAAAACTCAAATCGACTGGATCCCATTAACACTTGGTGCGGTTAGACCAACCCAAGGTAAAACATTAGCGGTTATGCAAGTTTCAGGTGGCTCGCAAAGCTTTAATGCTGTTAACAACATGAGAATTTTAGGCCGATGGATGCGTATGCTAACAATTCCTAACCAGTCATCTGTAGCCAAAGCTTATAATGAATTTACTGAAGATGGCCAAATGAAAGACTCATCCTACAGAGAGCGCATTGTAGATGTAATGGAAGAATTGATGCGCTTTACTTTTTTAACACGTGATAATAGTGGCTTTTTAACCGATAGATATAGCGAACGCCTTGCTGGTGAAGCTAAAAAAATTGCCATGTAAGAACGTAAAATAGCTTAAAGGGTATTCATCAGTTTTCAACAAACAATTCAAATTAACTAAATTTAAATACGTAATACAAAAACGATTGTAGCTTACTTGTTAGATGACAAAATACCCTTTAAAAACTGATATAGCGTTGAGTTAATAAGACCGAGCAAGATACCTAAGCCAATATAATTGATGTTTTACCATAACAATTAAGTACACTGTAAAAGATCTATACTATAATATTTAATAATTATCGACGTGTTAGAGTTTTTAATAAAACAGTTATTTTTTATTAACATAAGTTTAATTTTAAAGGGATAAAAAATTATCAAAAGAAAAGTATCTTATTATATTGGACTTACTTCATTACTGCTTGTGCCTAATATTGCTTTTGCTAGTCAAAATAACGTGAATTTACTGGGAGAGAATAGCCGTTGGTCATTCGATATAGCAACTCGCGGCACCCGTAATATTGATCAAAAAAACAATGCTTTTATGCACGTAATTGGTTTAGATTTACATAAAGTATTTAGTGCTAAAACTAACGATATAGGCACATTAACTTTTCAGCCCTATGTCGTTAAATTAAATAATGTTAAAAATCCTCCATTTATATTCGATGATGGTAATGACACTCAACTAACCTGGCGAATAGCAAACTTTAATTACACTGCTTTAGCACAGGGAAAATTTAATATCAGAGCAGGGCATTTTGAGATTCCTTTTGGACTTGAGTATCAAATAGATACTAATGGTACTTTACGCCAATTAACAACAAGTGACAGAGGAATAAAAGCCGATTGGGGTGTTTCAATCAACGGGATATTACCAAATGTTGAATACGAAATTGCTATAACACGTGGTTCTGGTAATGAAATAGAAAGTGCCGGAAATCCTTATGTATTTTCTGGCCGGGTTGGCTCTGATACTACGAAAAATTTCACTAGTGGGTTTTCATGGTTTACGGGTGATGTACTCGTAAAAAATGGTATTGTAAAACATAAAAAAATAGCCTTTGATGCCAGTTATTATTACTTCCAATGGCAATTTATGGTTGAAGCATCAGCCGGTAAACAAGCTAATAATAGTACACAAAATACCTTTGCTGAGGTAATGTGGAAGAGTCCACAAGAAACATTTTTATCTTATTGGCAATTGGGTTATAAAAATACATCAATCAGTGAAAATAACTTAGAAAGAAACGTTTCAAACAGTTATTGGGTCACGGGGATTAAATGGCAAAGCATTAATGGTTTTAATGTCAGTGCACAATACAAAGATAAATTATCAAATTCATCATCACAAGACTCAATACTGAGCATTCAACTTCGCTACAGAATATAAAACTGAATTGAGAACATTATGATTAAAAACATCAGCATAGTTACGATATTTATTTTTCTTGAATTAGTATCTACAAGTACATACGCCGCATTTTGTTCATTGAGAGATCCTGTTTCAGCAATTCAAATGTTATATACCGATGGCTATGAATTTCGCTCGTTAGTTACAACAGTAACAGAAGAAGATAGAGCGAGAGTTAAAATGCAATTGCCTTTTACTATTCATCAAAGTGAAGTCGGAAAACATACCTTATATGTTGTATATGAAAACGATACTCGCATTGGTTTTTTACAAGCAAGATCTGAGTGGGCAAAGTGGGGTTTAGTTGAAATAGCCTGGGCAATAAATAACGACCGCAGTATAAAAGGATTTTATTTTCAACGATGCCGAAGCCCTCAATGTAATGATACTGTTAGCGAACAAATAAATACTGTGTTGAAAAATAAAAATTTTACACAATTAAAAACATTACTGAACGACAATGGAGAGACCCTTTCAAGCTACGGAAAAACACAATTTAACCATGCGCCAGACTTAGCTTTACTAGCAATACGTTCTGCACTAAAAACCTTAGCCATTACTGACTTAAGTTGGGAAAACGACATAAATAAATTAGCGTTAATTAACCAGAGCAATTAAATGAGAATTAGAAGTTACCTTGCATTACTTGTTTGTGCTTGTTTACTTGGCGCCTATGCTCTTGAACAAGTGTTAACACAATATTTTGTTCATGTGCAGACAATGGCTGATAAATATAATAAAAACCTGCTGTGGGCAAAAGATTTAGAAAGAATAGAAATTAGCACTTCACAATTTTTAGTATCGTCTGATCTTGTTGTAGGGTCTGGTAATACTTACCTTATTTTCGGCGCAAAAAATATTGGCGATTACCTAACTTCTGAACTGTCAACGCTGCATGCACAACATCACTTTCCAAGTCTTAATGACAAAATTAGTCATACAATTACGCAAACTACCACAATAAATTCGATACTTGATGCCGTGGGTCAAATACCGCCTAGTGCATTAAAAACAGATTTGAGAAATTTATTAGATGAATATGATCCGGTCAGTTTAAGGTTATCTAATAACATAATGTTTTTAACTAAAGAAGTTAAAAACATTATTTCACAACAAGGCTTAGCACTTGAGCAAGAAAAACAGTTCCAGGCTCAAGTCGTTTGGTTATCCAGAACGGTGTTTTTTCTATTTATTATTGTTTTATGGTGGTGGGCTAATAGAAGGATATGTCGTCCTTTAGATCAACTTATTAACTCATCGCATAAAGCGTTGGCCGGAGAAGGTTTTAATCCAACTATTAATGCACCAACTGAAATTATTAAGCTAAGTAATGACTTTAAAGACCTTACTGAAAGCCTGTTTTATCAAGCCTCACACGACCCTTTAACTGAGTTACAAAACCGAAGAGCGTTCGAACGCTGTTTAACTGAAGCCTTGCCAGACAATAAAGCCAATTACTTTTTATGCTTTATTGATTTAGATTACTTTAAAACGATTAATGACAGCTGCGGGCATGCTGCTGGAGATGATATTTTAATCAAAGTAGCCAACATTTTAAAAAATAATATTCGCTACATAGATACGGTTGCACGTTTAGGCGGAGATGAGTTTGCAATTTTACTTAAAGATTTAAATGTAGAAAAAGCCATGAGTATTGCAAATAAGGTAAAATCGCAAATTCACCGCTTAAGTTATACCTTAGAAAATGAAGTATTCTATTTAAGTGCAAGTATAGGTATTGCACAGAAAACAACACAAACAACAATATCAGAGCTACTGCATTGTGCCGATGTTGCTTGTGCTACAGCTAAAAATGCAGGTCGTAACATTGTAAAAACTTATGACATAAATTTTGAATTAGAACAAACCGATACTCCAGATACTATATCGGTTCATCAGATAAATCAGGCACTTGAAAACGATCTTTTTCTTTTATTTAAGCAAGAGATTATGCCTTTAAAATCGATGAATTCAGGTAAGTATTTTGAAGTACTTTTGATGATGAAAAATGCTGCAGGAAAAATTGTTCAGCATACTCATTTCACAGCCATTGCTGATCGTTATCAGCTTAGTATTGATATTGACCGTTGGCTTATCAATAAAACCTATCAATATTTTACAAGTAATTACGCTGAACTTACTACCGTTAAAACCATTGCAATCAAGCTTTCTAGTCAAGCTTTATTAAATGAAGATTTTGAAGGGTTTATTGTACAGTTGCTTAAAAATGGTGCTATACCTGCTGATAAGTTCTGCTTTGAAGTTCAAGAGTCAGATGCTATCGCTCACTTAAAACGAGCCCGAATATTTATGACTAACCTTAGGGCATTAGGTTGTTAGTTTGCTTTAAATGAAGTTGGAAAAGGCCACTACTCTTGTGTTTATATGAATGAGTTTCCTGTAAATATAATAAAAATATCTAGCGCTTTAATTAAAAAATTGCCCAACAATAATAAAGCTTATAATACGGTCACGTCCATCTGTGCTAATGCAACGTTAGCTAATCAACGGGTCATTGCAAAGTCTGTTGATGATGAAAATATGGTTAATTTATTAAATGAATTAGGTGTCGATTTTGTTCAGGGAAACTACTCAGCTTACCCTGAGGAACTGTATTTTTAATTCAATCTTTGTTCACGCCTCAGCCTCATTATTACCAACACTGATAATACAAAAAGTTATCGAAATTATGTTCTAGATCAAAGATGCTAATTTGTTCATATGATAAATATAGTGACAGAGTTTAATCATTAAACTCTGTCACTATATTTACGGAGAATATTATGATCTCAATTTTTTATATGCCTGCATTAAATGTTATAGGTGAGGGCGGCTTAGCAAATGCCGTTACTTACATTACTGAGCAAAAATTTAAAAAAGCATTAATTGTTACCGATAAAGTATTGAATAAGCAGGGTGTTGTTGATCTTTTTACTCATTTACTTACAGAGCAAGGTATTGAAAGCATTATATTTGATCGTGTAAAAGCAAATCCAACGATAACGAACGTAAATGAAGGCCTTAATACACTAAAACAGTGCCATTGTGATTTTGTTGTATCTTTAGGTGGAGGTTCACCTCATGACTGTGCAAAAGGTATTGCCTTAGTCGCCAGTAATGGTGGTGAAATTGCCGATTATGAAGGAGTAGATCAATCTAAACTTCCCCAATTACCGTTAATTGCTATTAATACTACTGCCGGTACTGCAAGCGAAATGACACGTTTTGCCATTATTACCGACGAAAAACGTCATGTAAAAATGGCTATTGTTGATAAGCATACAACGCCGGTGTTATCAATTAACGATCCTAGCTTAATGTTAAGTATGCCTGCATCGTTAACTGCTGCAACGGGTATGGACGCACTTACCCATGCCATTGAAGCTTATGTTTCAACAGCAGCAACGCCAATTACCGATGCTGTTGCATTAAAAGCTATTGAACTTATTAATGAAAATTTACCTACCGCGGTAACAGAGCCAGAAAATATGTTTGCTAGAGAGCAAATGGCTTATGCCCAGTTTATGGCTGGAATGGCATTTAACAATGCATCTTTAGGTTATGTACATGCGATGGCACATCAACTTGGAGGGTTTTACGATTTGCCTCATGGTGTTTGTAATGCGGTGCTTTTACCTCACGTTCAGCGTTATAACGCACAAGTTAGCGCTAAGCGCTTAAAAGATGTGGCTACTAGTATGGGAGTAGATACTTCTGAAATGTCAGATCAGCAGGGCGCCGAAGCTGCTATTCAAGCAATAGAAACACTTGCAAGAAAAGTGGGTATTCCTGAAGGACTTGAAATACTAGACGTTAAAGTAAGTGATATTCCATTACTCGCAGAAAACGCGCTAAAAGACGTATGTGGTTTAACAAACCCTAAACAAGCTAGCCATGCGGAAATATGCGCAATTTTTAAAGCTGCACTTTAGTTATTTTCTTAAATTGCCGCAGTAGCAAAGTTCATGCTAATTGAAAAACATACTAAGTAACTAAGTAAGGTACTAGGTAATACAATTGTATTACCTAGTACCAGCAAAATAGGTAAGATCGAAAGCATGCCAGTGCCTTAATTACAGAGATTAAGGTAAACAATTAACAGGTTAAAAAATAAGGTTGCTGTATTAGTTTTGTAATCACCGTATAATTGCCAACATATTATCAATGGCATTTAAGACCCACACATGGCAGCGCAAAAGCATCACTCTGAATTACCCATAAAACACATTTCACTGACTGACGATAATATTCACAATACTGTTCATGAAATAGATAAATCTGCTCCTAAAATTATTCTTGCCACCCTTAATGCCCGTTATTTTCACACCAGTTTTGGATTACGGTATTTGTACGCTAACATGCAAGAGCTACAACCGTTTTGTGAAATAAAAGAGTTCATAATTCAAACGCGAGCTATTGATATTGTTGAACAAATACTTGCGACTAAGCCTGATATTGTTGGTTTTGGTGTTTATATTTGGAATATTGTAGAAACTACCGATGTGGTTAGCTTACTCAAAGTTATTGCACCCGAAGTTAAAATTGTTTTGGGTGGTCCTGAAGTCAGTTATGAGACAGAACAACAAACTATTGTTGCTAGTGCCGATTATGTTTTAACTGGGCCAGCAGATTTAAGTTTCTATCAATTATGTAACGACATTATCAATAATGCGCCATTGGATAGAAAAATTCTTAACTCGAATCCTGTTGAATTAAAAGAATTAGCATCGCCTTATCAATATTATACCGATGAAGACTTAACGCATCGCTTACTTTATGTGGAAGCATCTCGAGGTTGTCCGTTCAAATGTGAATTTTGTTTGTCATCTTTAGATAAGAATTCCGTACCTTTTGAGATTGTACTATTTCTTGAGCAAATGGAGATTCTATATAACCGTGGTGCGCGTAACTTCAAGTTTATCGATAGAACCTTTAACTTAAACATTAACACCACCATGCAAATTATGCAGTTTTTCTTAGACCGAATGACTGACGATTTATACCTGCATTTTGAAGTGGTGCCCGATCATCTCCCTAGAAAATTAAAAGAATTGTTAGCGCAGTTTCCACCAGGCAGTTTACAGTTTGAAATTGGTATACAAACGTTTAATACCGACGTGCAAAAAAATATTAGCCGTAAGCAAAATAATGCCAAATCTAAAGAAAACTTAATTTGGTTAAAAGACAATACCCACGCCCATATTCATGCTGATCTTATTTTTGGTTTACCTGGAGAAACCTTCGACAGCTTTAAAGATAGTTTTAATCAGTTATATCATTGTCGACCTCATGAAATTCAAATGGGTATTTTAAAACGTTTAAAAGGTAGCCCGATTATTAGGCATACCGAAGCATTTGATTTACGTTTTAACCCCTTACCACCATTTAATATATTAAGTACCGATAGGGTAAGCTTTGCTACCATGCAACGCATTAATCGCTTTGCTCGTTATTGGGACATGATAGGTAATTCAGGGCGATTTAAGTACGCATTACCTCACATATTATCCGATGAACCATTTGATAATTTTATGGCGATAACCGAGTGGATTTTTAACAAAACCGGCCAAATACATAAAATTAACTTGAAAAAACTCTTTGAGTTAATTTCGCAAGCCGTTGAAGCTTTATATCCAGAAAAACATGCGTTGGTAATCGAAAAAATTGAAGAAGATTACGAAGCCGCGAAATTGAAGAGTTTATTTAGTAGTTTAAATCTCTATGAGAATAAAAAATTAGTAACGCCAAGTAAAAATAAAGCATTAAAGCGCCAGCAACAACATATGAGCTAATAGCGCTGTGGTAGTATTTTTCTATGTTCTTAAAAATGATTAAAAAGTTAAGTTGTTTTTAGAGCGGTTAATTTTCTAATATGTTCAGCAGATACGCCACAGCAACCGCCAACAATAGAGGCTCCCGCATTTATCCATTTAGTTACAAATTTTTGGTATTTTGTTGGTGATACATCATCTCTAATAATCGATAAGCCTTCATCATTATTTGCTTCGCGTAGTTCACCTATAGGTGGGAAATTATTGGCATAAACACCTAATAGCACCTTATTTTCTAATCCGTTAGCAACTAATGCCATTCTAGCGTTAATTAAAGCCGACTCCATAACTTCAACAGCGCTACAATTAAATAATATGGCTGAAATATTTTGCCCCGCTATTTTACTTACCGCTTGATAAACAGACTCACCAGAACGAAGTGTTGAGTCTGAATTTATTTCATCTTTTATAGTAAAAGCAATCCAGCAGGGCTTGTTTGTCTTAGACGTATGCTCTTTTATCATTTGAGCTTCGGCAATTGAAGATATAGTTTCTGCTAACCAAAAATCTATTAAAGCATCCTGATGTGCTATTAAAGGCTTAATCAACGGCGTTGCATGTTCAACTGAAAATAGATCTGGGCGATAAGATCCTAAAACGGGAGGAATACAGCCGGCCACTAAAACATCAAAGTTACCGTCAACTTTACTCTTATCAGCACAATCCCTTGCCAATGATGCGGCCAAGGTAATTAACTCAGCACCTTGCTCACTAAAATGCTTCTCACCAATATGAAACGGTACTAGAGCATAGGTGTTAGTGGTAATAATTTCAGCCCCTGCATTAATGAAATTATCATGTACTTGTGAGACATAATGAGGTGATTCAATTAACGCGTGAGCTGACCATTCGGGCTGCTGAAAGGGAGCACCTATGCGCTCAAGCTCTCGACCCATGCCACCATCAAGGATTATGGGCAATGTAGCGGGTAATTTCATACTAATACGTAACTTCTGAACCTAAAAAAATTCAGAATAACCATGTGCTTTATATATAGCAAGTACAGACAGGGCGGTTATTAGCGTTTAACGAAATGATTTATTGAAATTAGCTAAGATATGCGATGTTTTAGCAGCTTTTAATAACGATGACCAGCACACATTGCTTTAACTCACAGCCATATTTTTGCTTTAAAAGGCATTAAAAAGCAGTTTACAGTTGAATTAAATATTGCAGAAACCTATATAATTACTCTAGCTTGTATTTTATAAACCAATTCCCAACAATTTTACATTGAGATTTACTATGTCTGATTCATCTATTTTAATCGTTTGCGCTAACTGCTGTACTAAAAATCGATTAGCTCGCGGAAAACTTAACGATAAACCCGTATGTGGCAAGTGTGGTAAAGCTGTGCTTTCTTCAAAACCTATTGTGGGAAGTGATAACAACTTTAGCCGTTTTGTCACCGGTAATGGTTTACCCGTTGTGGTCGACTTTTGGGCCCAATGGTGTGGGCCATGCAAACAATTTGCACCTACCTATGAACAGGTCGCAGGTGAAATGTTTACTCAGGCTTGCTTTGTTAAGTTAGATACTGAGAAAAACCAACAAACTTCAGGTGAGTATAACATTCGCTCAATTCCAACCTTAATGATCTTTCATCACGGTAAAGAGGTTGCTCGCATGTCAGGCGCTTTACCTAAAGCTCAATTTAAACAATGGTTAGCTGAAAATTTACCTGTGGTTTGAAAGATCGATAATTAATGGTATCAGGTGAATGCTAAAATTCTTGAATTAAGAGGTTACACAAACGCTTTAGTAAATGACTAACGAATATATTGTTATCGATATGATTTTTTATTGATTGATATAAAAGGTTTGCTGAATGTAATTCTTGTGAGTCTTTATTAAAGGGCGTTGTTAATCTCAAGATATATAAACAAGATCTGAGAAGAACAACGTCCGAATTTACCTGCTTACTTTACATCAGCACTAAACCAGCATTAAACCAGCACTAAATCAGCGCTATATAGTTTGTTTGGAAGCAGATTCAGGTAGCAAAGAGATAAAAAAGCTCATTTCCAAGGCTTTTTCTCTTAAGCTTTTAAAGCGCCCTGATGCACCGCCATGACCTGCATCCATATCAGTTTTAAATACTAACAGGTTATTGTCTGTTTTAAATTCACGTAATTTCGCTACCCATTTCATGGGTTCAAAGTACTGTACTTGAGAGTCGTGTAATCCGGTGGTTACCAATATATGTGGGTAAGCTTGAGCACTGATATTATCAAGAGGAGAATAGGCTAATATATCTTGATACGCTTGATATTCGTTAGGGTTACCCCATTCATCATATTCATTGGTGGTTAACGGAATGCTTTCATCTAACATGGTGGTTAACACATCTAAAAATGGTACATGAGCACCTATGCCTAAATACAACTCTGGTGCTTGATTTACTATCGCGCCCATTAATAAGCCGCCGGCACTACCACCTGATGCAAATATTTTGTCTTTTGCGCCATAGCCTTGTGAAACTAATGCTTTAGTTACATCAATAAAATCGTTAAAAGTATTTTGTTTATACGACATTTTACCTGAGTCGTACCAATGCCGACCTAACATTTCTGAGCCACGAACATGGGCAATAACGTAAACAAAGCCTCGATCAAGTAAACTTAAGGTTTGGCTAGAGAAGTTAGGATCTATCGTTATGCCATAAGCACCATAACCGTATTGAAGCAAAGGGTTGGTGCCGTCTTTTTTAAATTTATCACTACGATATACAAGTGATGCTGGTACTTCAACGCCATCACGTGCAGTAATAAAAATTCGCTCTGATTTGTATAATTCTTTGTTAAAGTCGCCTAATACTTTTTGCTGCTTTAATAAGGTTCTCTTACCTGTTGCTAAATCAAATTCAAATAAAGAACCTGGTGTAGTTAAGCTTGAATAATATATTCGTGCGACTGTGCTTTCTGGCTCAGGGTTATCCCCCAAACAGGCAAAGTAACAAGGGTCGTCAAACAATAAAGGGGTTTCATCACCGATATTTTCGCCTTCAGTGGTGCGTACAATAAAGCGTATTTGGCCATTTTCACGTTCGGTTACTACGAGGAAGCTTTGAAATATTTCGATACCTTCAAGGAGTACATGATTTCTATGCGGAATTACCTCCTGCCAATTATCCATATTATTGACTAAATCAACGGCTACTTTCATTAATTTAAAGTTTTTAGCTTTGTGGTTACTTACAATATAAAAGTAATCACCCATTTTATCTGCATGATATTCATGTCTTTCTTGGTAAGGTAATAAGTCGATAAACTCGCCACTAGGATCGTCAGCACTTAACATTAAACAATGTGTAGACTCAGTAGCATGTAAACAAATATATATTTGAGAATCGTCACGGCTTTTATCTAAACTCATGTAAAAGCTATGATCATGTTCTTCATATACCAGCACATCATCAGCTTGTTTTGTGCCTAATGTATGTCGGTAAACTTTTGTGCCTAATAAAGTATCGAGATCTTTTTTAACGTAAAACACCGTTTTATTATCATTTGCCCATACAATTTGGCCTTCGGTTTCCACCAAAGTATCCGCTAAATAAGTATTGGCGGGCTTGGCCGTTTGGCTTAAGTCTTTAAAATAAATTGTATAAATACGACGACTGTCAGTATCTTCTGCAATAGACATGAGTTGGTCGTTAGGGCTTATCGACACATCACCTAAGTCATAAAATTCATAATTTTTTGCGCGCTCATTTACATCTAATAACAGCGTTTTGTTTTCACCTGTAAAACTCGTTGCACGATAGAAATTAGAGAATTCTTGCTCGCCTTGTATTTCACTGTGATACCAATAGTTACCGTCTTTTGCCGGAACCGTATTATCGTCTTTGACTATGCGTGCTTTAAGCTCTTCAAAAAGTGTGTCTTGCAATGGTTTTTGTTCGCTCAATATAGCGTCAGCATAATCATTCTCAGCTTTTAGGTGTGCAAGGATATTTTTGTCATTGCGTTGGTCATCACGCATCCAATAATAGTTATCAACACGTTGATGATTATGCATGGTCATTTTGTGGGGAATTTTTTTAGCTACGGGGGCGATGATGTTTTTTACGGGTGATTTTGACAGCGCTGAAATAATAGAAGATGGCACTAAGTGCTCCTAATAACTAAAGTAATTTAAACAAGAAAATACAGATAGGTAAGTTTATCGACCTTTTATATATTTAGTTAGTTATTAATCAAATATATCGATAAATATTAGTGGAGAAATCTTGCCATAAATAAGCTTTGTTAATATTAAACGGTAGTTAATATTTTGATACTTTCAGATATATTGAGAATAAAAGTGTTAGTATTTAAAGCATTATTAAACGAGTAACGTTAATTTTAAAGCAATTTTAAAATCTAAAGCGGGTAGGTTATATAGCAGTTTTACACGCTGAAGCAATAAACATATAACCACAAGTTATCTAGTTACAAGGATTCTTAAATGATAAAAACAAAAATTCATCAGAGTAGAAATATTAGCAAGTATGTCCCGGGGCTATTAATAATATTAATGGTGTTTACTACAGGATGCACCGCCTCCAATACCAGTCAAAATGTAAGAAAAACAGACAATGTACCAGCAGTTAAAGGGCCTTACGAGCTTGCTGCCGAGCAAAACATTCCAAGTGTTGTTAGTTATCAGCCTCCAGAAGACACATTACGCTTTATTAACGAGCCAATATTTAAGTTCAACGATATAGCTTATCGTTATGTGTTAAGTCCACTTGCTAGTGGTTACGAAAATATTGTGCCAGAACCAGTTGATAAGAGCATTAGTAACTTTTTTTATAACTTACGCGAGCCACTTTACGCTATAAACCATTTACTTCAAGGCGATATAAGATCATCAGGAAAAAGTATTGCAAGAGTATTAATTAATAGCACGGTTGGTGTTCTTGGCTTGTTTGATGCCGCTGATAATTTAGTCGATGTAGAAAGAAACAAAACGACCTTTGGCGATACCTTAGCTAGTTATGGTGTTGGTTATGGTACTTATGTTGTTCTGCCTTTACTTGGCCCATCTGACTTACGCGATACGGCTTCTTTAACCTTTAACTACTTTGCTCATCCACTTAATTATATAAATGACGATGAAGTAGCTACTCAGCTTCTTTTAGCCGATGGTGTACAAGCACAAATCCCTATTTTAGCTCAATACCCTAATGTATTGGCCGATGTTGAAAATCCTTACGAGTTTGTTAGAAACTTATACATGCAAAACTTACTACGCGATGGCCAAACTCGCAGGAATGAGGTGTTTAAAACTGAAGAACAAAAAAAGACATCATTAAACCCTGTCTTAAAGCCTGATACAACAGTGGAGTAATAATGTTTAATAAAAATTCAACGATATATGCCTATATTACCTGTGTTTTATTTATTTTACTCACGGCTATATTTGCATGGCAAGCACAGAAATTTGAGATAGATGCATCAGCCGATACCTTATTAGTTGATAACAACAAACACTACATACTAACGCAACTGGCTGATCAACGTTATGGCTCAGAAGAGTTTATTTTGATTGCGTTTAAGCCTAATAATAGTGAGCTATTTGCAACCAAAAACTTAAGTGCTGTTTCTAAAATAGGCCACGAAATTGAAACCATAACCCGTGTTAAAGCCGTAAAAAGCATTGTAAACATGCCGATTTTTACCGCAGCAAAGTCAGTTTCTGCTGATGTTGAAAATTTAACCTGGGAAAATAATAAGTTCAGTAAAGAGACCTTATCACTTAGTTTAAAAAAACATCCCTTATATGAAGATTTATTGATTAATGAAGATCAAACGGCCATGTCATTGCAGGTTGTCTTTGAAACTGATCCTAAAATAGCACAAATCAGTAATGATATTACCAATATTAAACAGCACCTATTAACGCGAGAACTTACAGAAGAGGAAGTTAAGTTACTAACAGAGCTTAAATCTCAACAACAAAAACTCACTAAAAACTTAGAGCAAGTAAGAATAGATGAAATTGAAAGTATTCGAGATATTTTAAAACCGTATAAACAAGAAGGTGACTTCTTCCTTGGCGGTAATAATTTATTGTCTTACGAATTAATTCAAATTATTGAAAATGACTTAGTCCTTTTTGGTGCATTAATTATTATCGTTGTTATCGCTTTACTTTGGTTTTTGTTTAGGCAATTAAGTTGGGTAATATTACCTATTGTATGTTGTGCCACCAGTGTTGTGATCACCATAGGTTTATTAGCAGCGCTAGCGTTTAAAGTTACAGTAATATCGGCCAACGTTTTTGCACTGCAAATTATATTATCTTTAGCCATGATAATTCACCTTATTGTGCATTATCAGGAATTGGTAGTTAAACATAGCAACTGGCCGCATACAAAGTTAGTTATAACCACTATTAAGCAGAAGTTTAAACCTTGTTTTTATGCTGGATTAACCACCACTATAGGCTTTGGTTCATTAATATTTAGTGGTGTACAACCTGTGATCAGTTTTGGCTGGATGATGGTTGTTGCTATGCTGGTTAGTTTTGCTGTTAGCTTATTATTTTTCCCGGCATTGCTTTTAGGTCTGTTTAAGAAACAAGACTATGTCAAACAGCATAAAACCATTGAAAATAAAATGACCTCAACGGCCAAGTTCGTAAAGCAACAACCCAAAGTAATAATCTTATTTTCTACGATAATTACCGTTATTGGTGTGCTGGGCTGCTTACAACTAACCGCTGAAAACAGTTTTTTAAATTATTTTGATGAATCGACAGATGTTAGACAAGAATTAACCTATATTGATCAAGAGTTTGGTGGCTCTACGCCTTTTGATTTATTGTTTAATATTCCCGATGAGCAAGTTAAAGCAGGCTTAGTTATTTCCGCAGACACTGTTCAAACTGTAACAGCTATTCAGAATATGTTGGCAAATCAACAAGCAATTGGCGCTATCACGTCAATTGCAGACTTTACTAAAATAGCCCAAGTTGTTAACGTAAAACCACTGACTGAATATGAATTAACAGCACTTTACAAAAGTTTAGATCCAAACTTACAACAAGCAGTATTTGGTGCTTATTTTTCAGAAATTGATAACCAAATACGCATATCTATGCGGGTTCAAGACAGCACCGCTAATTTAAACAGAGCTGATTTATTAGCTGAAATACATTTACAGTTGTCAGAGTTAGGGATTGAAAAACAGCAATACACTTTAACTGGCTTATTTATACTATACCAAGATGTTTTGTCGCGATTGGTTGATTCACAAATATTAACTATCTTGATTGTTTACTCTGCGATGGCAATTACACTGATGATTATATTTTCGTCGCTTAAAATCGCGTTAATATCGTTAATACCCAATTTAATTACTACCTCAGTTATCATGGGGATATTAGGTATTTTTGCCATACCGTTAGACTTAATGACTATCACGATTGCTGCGGTAGCTATGGGGATTTCAATGGATGACACCATTCACTATGTTCATCGGTATTTAGAAGAAACTAAACTCAATAAAACAGATAGTAATGAATGGGTTAAACGAACTAATTTATCAGTGGGTTATGCATTAATCTATACCACAACAGTTATTGTTGTTGGTTTTGGATCTTTAATATTTTCTAACTTTGTACCGAGTATGCTTTTCGGTTTGCTCACCAGTATTGCTATGATTGTGGCTTTGCTGACTGATATAACCACTTTACCGGTATTATTGAGAAAGTTTGTCGACGAAAAAACAGTAAGTAAGTAAGTAAGTTGTATAAAATTCACACGCTAATTTAATATTCCCTTTTCTTACACATAACGAAATTAACCAATATAAATCGTTATGTGTAAGGAGATAGAAGAGGACTAGAATTAATTCGCTAATTTACTCATTTATTTCCAGATCAAAATTACAAACAGATTCAAACTGATATAATCCCATTAATAAAGCCTAGTACCTGAAATAATTCAGTTCAAATATTAAATCACCTGGAAATATACTTATTATGCGAGTAGCTGTAGCGCAATTTGCCACGTCTTCAAATACCCAAGAAAACTTAGCGACTTGTATTAGAATGATAAAAGAGGCTGCTAAATGTAAGCCAGCAATAATTGTCCTTCCTGAATATTGTAATACCCAAGCTGATCAGCAAAATCATCAGCAAGCATGGGATGAAGCGCTTAACCTTAATGGTGAATTTTTACAGCAAATTGCTGCTTTAGCAAAATTGCATCACTGTAATATCGTACTTAATGTGACGTTAAGAAGAGACTTAGTAAGAAATGAAGTTAATCCGCTTATTAAATCTAATATTAGTATTACAACTTGTACCTTTGCTGAAACCGGTGAGCTTATTCATCAAGCAGATAAACAAACTTTACAAGCACACGAAAGTGAATTTTTTATCAATACAAAAACAGTAGACAGTTTATTTACTTCTTCTTTAGGTAAATTAAGTGTTTTAACCGGCACTGAAATTACAAGTTATAAAGCCAGAGAGCAATCACGCCAAGGTGCAAAATTATTGTGTAATCTACAAAGCACAAAAAGCCAAATACAAAATTCTATATATTCTGCAGCTTGGGCACATGACAATAACGTGTTTATTGCCAAAGCTAGCAAGATTAGTGATTGCGGATCTGTTAAATCAAAAGCCATAAACAACGAGGACAGCAGCCAAATAGTTTCATTAAATGGTAAGATTTTAGCAACATTAGCCAATGATAAAGAAGGGGTTATTTTTGCAGATATTGATCTGGATAAAGCAGGATTAGAAAAACATCAACGTCCAGATGGCACAAACTTTACAAGCCAGCACCGACCTGAGCTATATCAGCAACTTGTTCTAACATCAAAAACACCCGCGTTAGAAACGTTAAAGAGCCAAATTCCTGAAACCGTTAATGTGGCTTTATTTGCAACATATAAATCCAATGAGCAAGCTATTGAAGATGTTTGTTATTACATTGAAAATAATTTATCAGATATAATTCAATTACCTGAACTATTTTTTCTATCTGATAAAACTATTGCAAACAATGCAATACAACGTGTTGAACTAGAAGCTCTTTGCCAAATAATGATTACAAAAGTAAGCGCTGTACTACGTCCTTTTCAATATGTGTGTACAAGTTTAGTGATTAACGGATCGCATCAAGCGGTACTCATAAATGAAAATGGAATATTCGCAATACAGCAACAATTACATTTTTGTAATAGATACCAATGGACAAGCTTAGGCAATAGTCTAAACATAATCGCATTACCTTTAGAGCAGGGGTTTATTAATATTGCAATGCTTACTGCAGACGATGCAAACATACCAGAATTAAGCAATATTGCCGCGCTTAACAAAGTTAATGCGCTACTTATACCTTTTGATATTCAAACATCAAGTGAAGTAAACTTTGGTCTATTGACTCGGGCGGCAGAAAATCAAATTTGTATTGTTGCTTCTAGCCGAGAGAAAAGTTTTAGCGAGGAACAAGCTAATAATGACATTGAAAAAATTAATCCTGGAAACATAAAAAAAATAAAGCCACAAAAATCAACAGGCTTAGTTGTTGATATTGTAAACGGCAATACAAATAACCTTGATGGTAAATTGAAGATCAAACAACAACATGGAAAAATTACTAAAGCGCTTATACATCCGCGCGAAACTATTCAAGGTATTTATACCTAAAGGCATGATTAATTAGTTTTTTTATAAAGTTCTTTAATAAGCTACATTCTATGTTAAGTACCTCTACAGTTACTTAACATATTCATCAAATAAGTTAAATCGAGATAGGAATTCCTTTACAAAATAGCTTATAGTAGAACAGAGTTGTTGGACGTAGTGCTTAAATTTTATCGCGCTGAAAACGGGTGCAATGACAAATTTTATCGATACTTTTACTGCATTTTATCATTTATATCAGCGCAAATATGGCCATTGACGATATGTATATCAACATCAGTCATAAAATTAACTAGTCATTGTTTGATAACTTTCTCAGACTTAAACGAAAAAGAATACAGAGCTAGCATACCTTAGTTTCATTGTATTCTTACTATACGAGCCACTCAATTTATTGGAGTAAATAATGTTAGAACATGGATCGTTTAACTTGAGTCTCATTGACCAAACTATCATTAGCGAAGCATTTGGTTCTTGGAATATCGAAACAGCAATACGTTGGGCTGATGAGTTTAAATTACTTGTTGGTCAAATTAGTAACGCACCTTGGGCTTGTATCGTTGATCTATCAAATTTTGAATTGGCTCCTCTAGATGTGTGGGCTTATATAGATGAAATTAACCTTTGGTGTAATGTAAATAATCAAAAATACGAAGTCCTTATTTGTAGTTCATCACTTCAAAAAGCTATATTAGAAAAATCAAAAGGGAACCTAACCAATGTACAAACACATTTTTGCCTAAATTTAACAGAAGGAAAAAAATTACTCAGTAAGTATGGCGTTATAAATATCCTGAACTCAGGATAAGCAGCACTTGCTCAATGCTCCCTTTCAAGCCATTTTCTGCGTTAAAACGTTGATAAATAGCGCGCTATTCATAAAGGTTTTGCCTTGAAAATGGCATAAAATGAAGCATTGATAATATCTATTCGTGATGTTCACCTGGCTATAGCATTTACTTTATTACTTAAGCTTTTGGTTCACTTGAGTTTCAAGCACTCATTATCCAGAGTTCAGGTTAAATATATAGATCTTTGAGAAAGTACTGCTAATCGAGAGTTCAGGTAAGTTACGTTAACTTTTTTATAACCACACTTTTAATCATGTGTAGCCACTTAATCAATTAATTTACTTTATTTTGACTAAAATAATACCTGCCTAATATCACCAATAAAATACCACCTAAGACGAGTATTGATGACTCAATTAAACGCAGCGTTATCGATTCGCTAGTAAAAATCACTCCGCCTAATGCTGCAATTATGGGAACAAACAATTGCAAAACAGCAGCTTGAGTAACTGACAATCCTGAAAGTGCTATGTACCATACAAAGTAGCCAATACCAGATGCTATAGCACCAGATAACACTGCTAGCAAAAAGCCGTTTGAGCTAATATGTAAGTTATTAAAACTTAGCAGCACTAAAATTAGTATAAAAGGTGAAGTACGTAGAAAGTTAAAAGCCGTATCACTCAGGGCATGTTTAGATTTCCTGCCAAGTAGTGTGTAAAAAGCCCAGGCCATTCCTGAAACACTCATTAATATAAAACCGGTAAGTGAAGGAGTCGTAATACTCGGTAATATTAAATAAACAAAGCCGATAAAAGCACAAGTTAAGCCCAACCATTCTGAATAATGTAGTCGACTGCCAGAAATAACATTGAATAAAATCATAGTTATTTGCACAGCACCAAATAAAATTAAAGCCCCCGTTCCGGTGTCTAAAGATATGTAGCCAAACGAAAAAGTTACTGCGTAGGTAAATAACATTATTGCTGCTAACCAACTTCCTTTAGCGTTAGCTTTTAAACTGCTTTGAGGTTTTGATACATGGGATGTGAACTGCATCAGAATAAATAAAACAATAATGCCTGAAAATAATCTCACACTCGTAAAACTAGTTGCATCTATCGCTTCATCGCCAAGTGCTAATCTACAAAACACTGAATTAGCAGCGAAAGCAAAAAGTGCAAAAACTGTGCTTGCTATGATTTTGATATAAGTACTTTGCAAGACCTAAAACCTTTTAAAAAAAAATTGCTAGTTAAGCATGCACTATAAATTATTTTAGCTTGTAGTGTTTACAATATTTTTAATCTTAATAGTTCTATTTAATCATAGTTATACTGGATAAATTATTATTTGATTTTACTGACATCATTTTGAACAAAAGTGTTAACAAATTAAATTTGATAAAAGGGCACTTACTGGTCAACACTTGGCTTAATCCAATTTTTTTTAAGATTTGTTACCGATTTAAATAGCGTTTACACAAAACCTACACAAACGATAAGGTATAATTATTTATCAGTTATTTTTAGAGTTAAGATTATCAGCCAGAAAATTAATAAAGAGTGTGTCGAGTCTACCTCTGTAGATAACATTACAGTTGAGAATATGCAGTTAAAAGTGGCTACTTTTAATTTATTTAATTATCTAGAGCCGCCTGATGCTTTTTACGAATTTGAACGTATTTACAGTGCAGAGCAATGGAAAAAAAAGCAAAGATGGATCACTGCTTACCTAGATGAGCACCAGCCCGATATTATAGGTTTCCAAGAGGTTTTTAGTATTGAATCTTTAAAAAATCTCTTGTTAGCAGAAGGTTATAATTATTTTGCAGTGGTTGATCAACCTCAAGTAATTGATGATTTTATTTATAAAAGCCCAGTTGTTGCCATTGCTTCTCGATTTCCAATTGTGGCGTCAGATGCTGTATTACCAGATAAAGATTTAGCTCAAGCTTTAGGTTTAACGGATAATTTTAGTTTTAGTAGAAAGGTGATCAGAGCAACAATCGATGCACCGCATATAGGTCATTGTGATTGCTATGTTGTGCACTTTAAATCAAAACGTTCTATGTTTGATATGGAAGAAAGCGAATTAAAACGTACACCAGAAAAAACAATTGTTGATACTTTAAAAGCACAAGTTTCTGGCAGTTGGGCCTCAACCATTCAACGTGGTAGTGAGGCTACGTTGCTAATGATAAACATGATAGGGCGGCGAGAAGTTACCAACAATCCAATGATATTAATGGGTGATTTTAACAATACTCTTAATGACGGTATTTTAAGTCATTTGCTAACAAATTCGTTAAGATTCGTTTCTGTTATTGACCAAAATGCCTATCTTGCCAAATACTGTTTATATGACGCTTGGGATTTATACAAAACAGCTTTATATAATGAAAATCCATATAGTACTGATAATAAAGAGCTTTGTTATAATTCCATGGTTACGCGTAACCCAACACATTACTTTGGAGCCAGTGGATCTGTACTTGACTACATTTTATTATCGTGTGAATTTGATGCTAGCTACCATGACAGTTTATACCAAGTAAGTGATTATAATACTTATGACCGACACTTAATAAACCCAAGTTTTGAACGTGATGATCAGAGTACCGACCATGGTATTGTCTTAGTTACGTTAACCTTAAGATCATAATAGCTAAACTTTTAAAGCTTGAAAAATGAAGGCAGCAGTTATAAATACTTTCGATAAATAATTCGGTGAATAACGCTGCTTCCATCTACTTTTTAAATAGGTTAATCAAAGAATTTACTAGGTTTACCGATAAGTAACTCAGGTTTACTGGTTAAGCGCGGCATCCAAGTTAGCGAGTTTTACAACATCACCAGCCTTTAAACTCTCTAAATGGATGTCGCCAATGCGAACTCTTACCAATCTTAATGTCGCAAATCCAACAGCAGCGGTCATTTTTCTTATCTGACGGTTTTTCCCTTCACAAAGCGTAATAGAAACCCAACTTGTAGGGCCATGTTTTGCATCACGTATTTTCTGCCCACGAGCTGGAAGTTCAGGCTCCAAATCTAGCTTAAAAGCTTGGCAAGGCAGGGTGGTATATTGAGTACCTTTAATAGTGATCTCAACGCCATTTTTCAGTTTTAGTATTGCTTGTTCAGTTATATCGCCATCAACTTGCGCGTAGTATTCTTTTTATATGCCTTTGTCTCTGACTTTGTAGCTCATCATGCCGTTTGTTGTTAATAGCAATAAGCCTTCAGAGTCGTGATCTAATCGGCCAATCGCCATGGTTTTATCTGGGAAATTAGATAGCTCTCCGAGTAAATGTTTCTTCTTTCGTGACTCAGGTAAAAACTGGCTTAGAAAACCATAGGGCTTAAATATTTTAAAGTGCTGGTGGTGTTGATTTGACTCAATACGCTCTGTTGAACCGGTCTGATTCGAGGCGTTGTTAGCTGTTTTGTTAGGGTTTGGCATTAAAGCTTGAACGTAAAGTTTTTGAATGGGATGACATTATATCGTTACTCTAAATCAGATGCACGGCTCCTGTAGAGTGGCTTGTTTGAGCAAGTAAATAGGTTGATAATTAAGAAATTAGGCAATTAAAAGATGAAACTTTCACGAACGTGTATTTACTAAGTAACTGTTATTATGAGATATTAGACGAGTAAATTACTATTACAATGGAACAATGATGCACAAAGGACAATTAAAAAGCTGGGAGGATGATAAAGGCTTTGGTTTCATTCAATGTAATGATCTTAAACAAGACACCTTTATACATATATCTACCTTAAAAGCCATGAGTAGAAAACCGAAGGTTGGTGATTTCATCTATTTTGAGGTAGAAACACAAGTCAATGGTAAGTCTAGAGCAGTTAATTGTCGCATTGAAGGCGTTGCAGCTAAAGCAAACTCAGCACATAAGCCAAGATATCAGCAAAGACACAAGCCTCGTATTCATAGAAATAGCACTGCACCTAAGAGTAAACTTGTTTTAATACTTATTGTAATCGCTATTTTCGTTTTTGTATTTCAACGCTTGGGCTTAGTAACTCAGTCTTCGCCAGTACAGCATCCGGTCGACACTCCAGCACCTAAGGGTTCATTATTAAATCGTGCTTTCACGGAGACAAATTCACAATTCTCTTGTGACGGCCGACAGCATTGCAGCCAAATGACATCACGCGCAGAAGCTGTGTATTTTATTAATCATTGTCCGAACACAAAAATGGATGGTGATAGGGATGGAATTCCTTGTGAAAGAGATACGAGATTTTAAAGTGATTGCATTAGAAGTGCTGCCACAGATAAACTGATTTAGTTTCCCTGGTAAATGATTAAAGTAACATCTTACAAAACTTCATATAAATTGATGATCGGTTATCTGATAGAATTGTTTAACCCTAAAGGTCATGAAGTAATCAAGGCTCCATTTGGAACCAATTTTAAACTTTACATTTTGGCAGTGATTACGAGATAGAGAGACACAGCATTCACATACCCCACTATGTCCGATACTCTTCAGTATTGGACATAGTGTATATAATGCATTAAACTCGTTTCATTACGATAATCATACTCAGAATGAAAAATTAAAATGCGATTAAATAAGCCTGTACCTTTATATCCACCGTACCTAGATTTGTGTGAATTCGATCTTGAAGATTATCCAGAGTTAAATGATATATTCTGTGCAAACGAACCCTGGTGGCTTGAGCAATTTAATTGGGGAAAAGTTTTTCTTACTTACATTGGCCGAAATAAATCTGAGCATACTTATGACAGATTTAGAAATGACGTTGAGCGTTTCTTATTATGGTCGTTCATTGAAAAGCAAAAACCTATAGACCAATTACGTAAATCTGACTTTTTAGAATATGCAGACTTTTGTTGGCAGCCGCCAGTAACTTGGATCGGTACTTCAAATCAAGAACGTTTTAAAATAGCTAACGGATATTCCTCAGCAAATGAACATTGGTTTCCATTTAAGATCCAATCGCCAAAAAGTCAAAAAGCTCAATTTGTTATTGATAAAAAGAAATATCGACCATCACAACAAACACTAACGTCAATGTTTACCGCGATTATTGCTTTCTACAATTATCTGATGTCTGAAGACTTTTGTGTTGGTAACCCTGCACAAATTGCTAAAAAAGACTGTCGGCACTTTATCATTGATTCTCAAGTTAAAGAAATCAAGCGTTTAACGACTAGCCAATGGCAATATGTGCTCGATACTGCAGTTGAAATGGCTGATGAGAACCCTATTTTTGAACGTAATTTATTTGTTATTGCGGCGTTGAAAACGTTATTTCTACGTATATCTGAATTATCTGAACGACCTAATTGGTCTCCTGTTATGAGCCATTTTTGGCAAGATGAAGATGAAAACTGGTGGCTTAAGGTATTCGGTAAAAGTAGAAAGCTCCGTGATATTACGGTCCCTGTCGATTTTTTACCCTTTTTAGAACGTTACCGGAGTTCACGTGGCCTTATTGGTTTACCCGCGAGTAACGAAAATTCAATATTAGTAGAAAAAGTACGTGGCCAAGGTGGCATGACCTCACGCCATTTGCGACGTTTGGTACAAAGTGTTTTTGACCAGGCCTATGAAAACATGAGAGTTTCTGAAAGTGCCAATAAAGCACTCAAACTTAAAGAAGCGTCTTCACATTGGCTAAGGCATACCGGTGCTAGTATGGAAATTGAACGTGGACGCCCTCTTAAAGACATTTCTGAAGATTTAGGCCATGCAAGTATGGCAACGACTGATACGGTATATGTACAAAGTGAAAACAAAAAACGTGCAGAAAGTGGTAAGAAACGAAAAGTAGACTAACAAATAATTTATATAGACAGAAAATATAGTTGTTAATAAATTTCAGTTACTTGAGTATGTTTACATGCTAAGCAGTTCTTTTTATTTACAATTAATATCAACTTTTAACATGGGCTACATTGTTTTCACTCTGGTCTTAGCTTAATGTAGTTATTATATTTTGATAAGCAATTGGGGCAAAAATGCGTGATGAAAGTTCTTACATTCCACCAAAAGTTTGGCAATGGGATACTAGCAGTGGCGGCAATTGGGCAAAGATTAACCGTCCAATTTCCGGACCTACACACGAAAAAACATTAACAACAGGTAAACACCCTTTTCAGCTTTATTCTTTGGCTACGCCTAATGGTGTCAAAGTCACTGTGATGCTTGAAGAGCTACTAGCAATGGGCATTAAAGAAGCTGAGTACGATGCGCATTTAATAGACATTAGCAATGGCGATCAATTTAGTAGCGGATTTGTAGAGGTTAACCCTAACTCCAAAATCCCTGCGTTATTAGATGTAAGCAATGGTAAAACACGATTATTTGAATCAGGCTCAATTTTACTTTATCTTGCTGAAAAATTTGATGTTTTTTTACCTAAAAATATTGAAGCCAAGGCAGAATGTATGTCGTGGCTATTTTGGCAAATGGGTAGTGCACCTTATCTTGGCGGTGGCTTTGGTCATTTTTATGCTTACGCACCTGATAAAATTGAATATTGTATCAACAGATTTTCAATGGAAGTTAAACGTCAGTTAGATGTTCTAGATAAGCATTTAGAAAATAATCAATACATCTGCGGTGATGAATATACAATTGCAGATATTGCTATTTGGCCTTGGTATGGTGCGCTTATGTTAAATCGATTATACGATGCAGCTGAATTTTTAAATGTGACTTCTTATAAAAACCTTATGCGTTGGGCTAAAGAAATAGACAGTCGCCCTGCCGTTAAGCGCGGCGTTATGGTTAATAAAACCTGGGGAGAATTATCCACTCAGCTACATGAAAGACATGAAGCAAGTGATTTTATAAATAAAACCCAAGATAAATTAACCGATGACAAATAACCCGCTAATATAGTGAATTTATTTTACGGTTAGAATAAGCAGATCAAAAAAGAGCGTATTTATACGCTCTTTTTAGTTAATTTAAGTAATTATATACCTAACGATTTGCACCAATTACTCGCATTTACAAACTCTTTATGAATAAAGTTAGCATCAAGTCTATATAAATCAGTGAGTTGTTGAATGTTCTCACCGTTACCAGTAATGTAATTTGTCGTTAATTCTAATAGCTCACCCAACAAACCAGCATGATTTACTAAAGCATCTACAATAGGTTGCGCTAATGGCATAGTTTTTACTATTTCGTCGATTGGCATACTTAAAATAACTTCTATTGAGCTTAACAAACCAGTAATAAAAGCAAAGTCTTTAATTTCAACAAATGCACTTTCTGAGGCAAGCGATGCCATTAATCTAGCGGTGATTAACGATTGTTTGGAAACTTCACTAAATTTATTTGTGGTTAATTTAGATAAAGCAAGTATGGTAACAAACTGCTTTAATTTATCTTCACCTAAATAAGCTGCAGCTTGTTTCAAAGAAGTAATTTCTATTCGTGTACCGGTTGATACGTTGTTGACCAATTTTAGTAAACCTAAAGTTAAGTTTACATCGTGGCCAATAATTTCTGCTATATGGTCAAAGTCTAAAGGCTTATTAAATGTTTCACTGATTAAATGTAACATTTGCGATTTTATTGGCGCTAAACTTTGTCCTTCAATAATTTCAGGCTCGTGGTAGAAAAAACCTTGGTAGTAATCAAAGCCAACTTCTGCCAATGATTGTAATTGGTAGTTTGTTTCAACTTTCTCGGCAATGAGTTTGATGTTAAAAGGTTTAATGCGCTCAACAATAGGCCGAATACGTTTTGCATTTGTCACTTCAGTATCAATTTTTATCATTGAAATATAGGGGAATAAACTATCCCACTTATCATCAAGATCATATTCTGAGAGTGCTATTTGGTAGCCTTTGTCATGATAATATTTAACTATTTTTAATAAACGTTCTGTCGCTGATTGATGACCAACAAGTTCAATAACTATGCTCGCTTTATCAAACATCAATGGATACTTGTTTATTAAACACTTTTCTGTAAAGTTTAGAAAAGCTAATTTACCTAAGCTGACAGAGAGAATATCGCCTTGAAAATGATTCTGAATAATGAGCTTTGACGTTGCAATATCTTGGTCAATTTCAGGAAATTTATTATTTGGGCTATCTCTAAAGAGTAGCTCGTAACCAACCGTTTGATGATTTCTGTCGAGTATAGCCTGACGGGCGATATAACTTATTTTCATAGGTAGATTATTAATATTTTTATTGTATTTAAAACATACCTTATTATGCATGTTTTTGAAAAGCTATTTAAGAGGAAATAACGCAAGTTTTTGATTTTTATCTATGCTACTGAATAAAATGTTTAATAAGCGCGTATCTGCAATTATTTTGATAATATTATTGCATGCTTTTTAACTTTTAAAGTAAGTAATTCGCCATAGTGAATATCTTCTATGTAGGGTGCTAATAATTCTAATTGATTAGCCGGCTGAAAATGTTCAGTTTTAGTTTCAATTTGTGGCTGATATATAAATGCTGGTATTTCATTACTGCCTTTTAAGATAAAACACCGTAAAAATTTAAAATTTTCTGCTGGCATATCAGTATGCCATTTTACTTGCTTAAATAAGTAGTCGTGTTGATTTAACGTAATGCACTTCACAAAAAACTTAGCGTTAATTGTCGCGGGATAAAACGCTTCAATACTTAAGCCCAGTGCTTTAAATTTATCCACTTGAGCCTTAATCGTTCCGTCAGGAAACCTAGCATCACCTGCTTTACCCGAAGCAACTTGATGTCCTTTAACAACAATAAAATTAAACATTTCTATTTGAGATGACATGATATCGAACTATACCAGCATGAAAGACCTAACACCAAATAGGTGAATAAATTATTATCTTTAAATGCCCTACCTATGTTAATTCTACTTTCTGTTAGTTCAAAACCAGCTAATAGGGAATGTAAATCAGCTTTACATTTTTAAATTTAAACATAAAGCTTTAACGCGCTAGGTATTAGTTAACAATTTTTGATGCAATATTGTATTTTCCATCGATATTTTCAACATCCTTTAATCCTAGCGCACGTGAAATTATTGGCAAAACATGAATATTTTCAAATGGCTCTACTTGTTTATCTGTTGAAAAATCGGGGCCTGTGGCAATAAAAATAGCATCAATATCTCGATTGAACATTGGATCATAACCATGTGTTTCAGCTGTATCGTAGTGTTTTTTACTCCTAAATATGTAACTAGGGCTAGCTTCTACAATTGCATTAGGTATCACAGAATTTTTCCGGTTAAAGTGCCAGTGCGCAGGGTAATCTTCATATATATACAAGCGATAACTAGGATCACTAGTATTAGACTGCTTACTTTTAAATAAGTTAATACTTTGTGTTAATTCTGCTTCATTATCGCTGTACAAATATAGTTGTGTTGAACCGTTTATCGCTTTCACATTACCGACAATATTTTCCTCCCAATCAATAACATGATGCTTTTCAATTTTAGTCATACCATGATCAGAGACGATAACTATATTCACTTGGCCATTAAATTCTTGATTAATTTGAGCGACAAAGTTAGCCAGTAAATCATCAAGTTCATGAATTGCCGTGATCAGTTGCGGTGAATTTTCTCCATATTTATGTCCGGCATCATCAATGCTTGCAAAATAACCAGCAATAAAATTTGGACGTTCAACTGCAGGTAAACGTAACCAGCTAATTATCTGATCAAGTCGTTGCTTGTTAGGCGTAGAGTGTTTGTAAGGAAAATAATAACTCGGCGTTTGATTATTAATGGGGGTTTCTGATTCTGGCCAAAAGTAAACTGCTGATTTATTGCCCTGCATTTCATTGATATGCCATAAAGGTTCAGCGGTTAACCAACGTTGGTCGTTTTTACCATCACCTAGTTTATATACTTGCTCTATTTCTCGGTGATAAAATGCATTATGAACAATGCCATGATTTATTGGGTAAACTCCGGTAATAATACTCAAATGATTAGGAAAGGTTTTACTTGGATAAACCGGTAATAACGCTTTAGCGCTAGTGCCCTGCTCCATAAGTTTCATTAATGTTTTTGGCTTATATTGCGTGATATAGCGTTGAGCAAAACCGTCTATAGATAATAGGACTAAAGGGACTTTAGCCAAGGCGACTGAAGAGCTTAAACAGCACAGAAAAATACTCGCTTTTAAATACATTTATAAGGCCGAAATTAAATGAGTTTTATGGAAACTAATTTAATTTATAAACTCATTTTTTACAAGCGAGGAGTATTTGGATGTCTGATAATAATATGAAGATAAATAACTAACGCGTAATATGTCGCATTAGTTATTTATTATAGTTTTCTAGCAAATACTAAGCTTACTCGAATAGATCTAATATATTAACGAGATCTTTTTTACCATTAGAAATTTCGTCTGGTGTTAAACCTGATAATTCATGTGGGAATACTAACCAATCTTTTGACTCATGAATAAAATAATCAGGAACCAAATCGACTTTTGAGTTGGTTGGTTTATACCAAGGACAAGCAATTCTGACATCTTTTGGCATATTATTACGCGTTAATTTTTTCATTTGTGTTATTAACGCTTCAATACTACGACCTGAGTCAAAAACGTCATCAACAATTAGTAAACCATCATCGGCATTTGCGTTTTCAATAATGTAATGCAAACCATGAACTTTGATTTCTTTACTTTGTTGATTAATACCATAATAAGAAGATGTACGAACAGCTATATGGTCAGTTTCAACTTTTTTAAAATCAAAGTACTCTTGAACCGCAATACCAATAGGTGCGCCACCGCGCCAAATACCAACAATAAACTGTGGTCTAAAACCGTCTTCAAATACTTTCGCTGCAACACGAAATGAATCTTCAAGTAACTCTTGAGCCGTGATAAATCGCTTTTCCATTGATGGGCTAGCCTTTTTCTAATTAATGTATCGTAAAAACATTATAACGTGTTTTTCATTAAGCTGAGTACCCTTGTTATTAATTTTATGTTTTATCGATTAATTATTAAGCGCTAAATAATGTATTTTTAAAATATATAAATGTTAACGATTTAGTCTTTTAATGAACGCGTTTTAGTATATTGAGTTTTACTAGGTATTGATTATCAAGTTGAGGTACTTTATTTTTAGCAATTGCTTTCTTTATATACTGTTGAGCTTTAATCTTGTCATCTAGCATGTAATGTACTTTAGCTAAGCCAAAATAAAACTCATGCACATTATTGTTCAGTTTTATTGCTTTTTTATAGTGATTTATTGCTTGTAAATAATAGCCTTTATGAAAATTTTCATCGCCAAGTAATGCATAATAATAAGGGTTATTTGCACGTTTTTGTATAATATGACTGTCAATTAACCTAGCTTCCTCGGATGCACCTCGGCTATGTAAAAGTTTACTTAAGTTCTCCATAGCGGTTAAGTTCGCTTGATTTAGGTATATTGCATGTCGATACGTTGATAGTGCAATTTTATCTAATCCTTTCATACGATAAAGAATGCCTAAGTTACCCCAAGCTGATGAAAAACCAGGATCAACCTCTGTCGCTTTTTTCAAATAGGCATAAGCAGCTACATAATTATTGTTTACAAGTGCATTTGCTCCTTTGTTATTATAAAACATAGCAATAACGGTATTTTTATTAATTCGCTTTTTAGGAAAGACCTTTTTCTTCACATAAGGATCAAAGTCAATTTCGATGCTTTGTCTATCAAAAAATAATAAGGTATTCGGTGATTTATTTTGTAATACAGATAGGTTTATATGCCCTGTTAACATATTCGCTTCGCCATTTCTTACCCAGTACTCCGGCACTTCAATACTTTGAAATACCACATCTAACTGAGCCTCTTTAGCAATAGCGTAAGCCATTATCGTTAAAGATAAACAATTAGCCTCTTTATTTCTAAATGCTTGTGAAGCAATGACATTAGCACCCGATTTATAGGCTAAATTTATATTTTCTGCGCCAAAAAATTGATTGATTAGTTTTGTTGCTTTTGTTTGAGGATCACGCAGTAGACTAATGTTTTTAGCCATTAGTTTCATTTCGTCATTTAAAGCAAAAATCTCCAGTTCCGTTTCAATGGCGATGCGTTTATACCCTTTGAATTTTTTATCGACTGTCACTGGTGCATGTTTATTTGCGATATATTTACTTTGAATTTTGTGAGTAGATTGGCATGCAGATAAACAAAGGCTGAACATAGCCAGAAATGAGATTTTAAGTGCTATTTTCATTTGAGCTCCTAATAAAGATACTACCGGACCTTATATATAAGCATAGACAAAATCTTAAAAAATAGCCCAATTTACAACCAGCACTTGCCTTAAAAAGCCCTTTTATTTGTGAAAATAATGCAAATAACCAATAACTAACTGAATTAATTACAAAATGAGACAGAAATAATTATCATTCCCTGTTATTCTTTAAAGTAATTTAATCGTAAAATTTTGTGGCCATAAATATATGAAAAAAACACTCGCCGGATTTTTCACCGGAAGTGCTATAGCGGTTGTCATAATTGTAGCGACCAATAGTTATAAACTTTATAAAAACAAATATGCCACTATAGATCCTCAGCTTAAGGAAATATCAGGTATAGAGTTCGATGTGCATAAAAACCTTTGGGCCATTAATGATGGCGGTGATGATCCTAATTTATACCTCATTAATGATAAAGGCAGTGTAGAGAAAACGATAACCGTTACAAACGCTAAAAATATTGACTGGGAAGATATGACTCAAGATGATTTTGGTCATTTCTTTCTCGGGGACTTTGGCAATAACGATAATCTAAGAAAATGGCTAACCATTTATAAAATAGAAAATCCTATTGATATAAAAGGCGACACTACCCAAGCAGAAATTATAAAGTTTAAATATCCAGAACATGTAAACTTCCCACCAAAGCCCAGTGAAATGGAGTTTGATGTAGAAGCATTTGTTTTTTATAAAAGGCACTTATACCTTTTCACAAAAAATCGCATGGTACCTTTTAATGGCATAACTAATTTATATAAAATTGGTGATCATGCTGCTAATTATGACGCGAAAAAAATTAGTAAGTTTAAAACCTGTACTTTAGCAATAAAACTGTGTTGGATAACATCAGCTGCACTAAGCCCTGATAAGAAAAGATTAGCATTGTTAGACTCACAACGAATTTGGTTGTTTGAAAACTGGCAAGGTGACGATTTCTTTTCAGGCGATAAATACCGAATTGATTTAGGTATTGTCACTCAAAAAGAAGCCATTACTTTTCTAGATGAAGAAACTATTATTTTTACTGATGAAGAATTTCATGGTATTGGTAGAAATGTTTACGAAATTAACCTCAATGAAGTTGAAAAGCATAAGCTTTAATAGTGACTAGGTTCGATTAGTTGAATACTAAGACATCGTTAATTAATTCAGCATTTACGCACTTTTAGCTAAAAAAGTGCGTAATAATTTTGTTTATTAGAGTGCACTAGTTATCTTGCCCCATCGAAATAAACCCCTTTTGCCCTCTAACCCGCGAAATCCAAGCATTAATAGCGGCAAAGTTTGATAGATTAAAGCCCCCTTCATTGGCAACATGTGTATATGCAAATAATGAAATATCGGCTGTAGTTAACTTATCACCAACTAAATATTCACTACGTTCAAGTTGTTGGTTCATTAAATCTAAGGCTTTATAGCCACCTGCTTGTTTTGATAAATACTCGTCACGCCTATTATTAGGCAAGCCTAGATACTTTTCTATAAAACGTGCAACGGCGATATAGGGTTCATGGCTGTATTGTTCGAAGAATTGCCATTGTTGCACTTTAGCTAAAGAAAATGGATCTACTGGTAATAAATAGCTGCCATTTGCCAAATAATTAATAATAGCGTTTGATTCCACTAAACACCGACCATCGTCAAGTTCAAGCAACGGAATTTTACCACTTGCACTTTTGTTTAAAAAACTAGGCGTTTTATTATCGCCTTTGAGAATGTTTATAGGCTGGTATTGGTATTCAATATTAAGCAAAGCACAAGTTAATTGTACCTTATAGCAGTTCCCAGACTGACTATCACCGTATACCTTCAAAGCAATCTCCTTTATTCAATAAATGGTTAGGAAAAATAATGACCGAGTTCTATAGTTAATCATATAACGGTTTATATTTATATATACATAGGACCACTATCATGATTATCCCTAAAGGCTTTGTTAAGGGCGAAGTAGTCAAGCTTAAGCAATGGACACACAATGAGTTTTCTATCACAGTAAATGCCAATATTAGCTCTTATACTGCAGGACAATTTACAAAATTAGCTTTATTAGACAGCAATGGTGAATGGCTAAGGCGAGCATATTCATTTGTAAACTCTCCTAATCATAAAGCTGGACCAAGTAATATGGAGTTTTTAATTATTAACGTACCCAATGGCAGTTTAAGCCCAAAACTCGCAAAGTTAACAATAGGAGATGAGGTGTACGTAGGAGATAAGCCCAGTGGGTTTATGACACTTGCTGAGATCCCAGCCAAGGTAAGTGAACTGTGGTTACTTTCAACGGGTACTGCCATCGGTCCATTTTTGTCTTTGTTAGATGAAAATGAAACACAAACGAGATTTGAAAAAATCGTATTAGTACACGCAGTGCGAACTAAAGCGGAATTGGTCTATCAAACGTTAATTAAAAAACTTCTACAACGTTATGCTGGAAAATTACGTTATCTCCCTATTGTTTCCAGAGAACAACACCCTGACATAATGTCAGGACGAATTCCTGAACTATTAAAAAATAAGAGATTAATGCAAGCAATAAATATTTATCCACAAAAGCACAACAGCTTTTTTTACTTATGTGGCAACCCGGCAATGGTACATGACACGAGAGATATTTTAATCGAATTAGGATTTGAAAAACATTTAAGACGCTCACCTGGGCAATTTAGTTTTGAAAATTACTGGTAGGCTTATAATTAATATTTAGCGTTTACGGTGGCCATTTACAAATGTTGCAACAGGCTAAAAAATAACGTCTAAAAAACAAAACGGAATAGATTTCGTTTTAAAATAAACATCAAAAACAGCGTAGTTTACAGTTTGCTTATTGCTCAGTTCACCTCAAAATTTCTCTTACTAATTTGCTATGTTATACCCAAACTTTTTACTGAATTCTGCATCTTCAAAAGGCTTGGGTATTTCCAATAAACAAGGCTTAATCTTTAGCGATTTTAATCAAAATTTGTCTTAAATAATGATGTTTATTTAGCTACTAACTGAGATGAAATACTGAGCTGAACTACTTAAATAAAGTTTATCTATTTTGCATGTTTATCAGCTTTTTTTCGGGTATTTGAATAACCAAACATAGCCAGTATAAAGTGGTTAAAAGTAAAATTTGATGTATGTATTACTGCATTAATCCCTCAGCATACCTCACTAAAAATATAAACAATTTAGTCATTAAATATACCTGATAACTCTATTTCATTGGCATGAATCTATAGGCTGATTTTATAGAAATATTGTCCAAACAAAAATATTCATTAAAAAATTTTATCTATTTTTAAAACCTTTAATTGTAAGTGAATAGTCACTTCATATAAAATTCAGAGTTGTTGGAGTTATTTAACCGTGAGAGCTAGGGGTTGTCAGAGTTATTGAGCACAGAGATATAATAACCCCTAGAGTTATCTGGTTGTTGTAATTTAGAGTTACTGGGGTTAAGCTATAAAAAGGAATGATTAAGGAGTTAATTGATGAAATATCCGGTTTTGGTTTCACGAAATAACCAAGAGAATAATTACTTATTTTCTGTTGTAGATTTACCTGGTTGCCAAGTTAAAGCATCAACAATGGATGAAGGTTTTTTGTTGTTAAATGAGGCGATGGTTTCGCACTTAAAAATACTTGTTGAATATGGTGAACAAGTACCTCATGCAAAGACAATTGAAGCGCACATGTCTGTGTGTTCTGACCCCTCTCCAATTTGGGGAATATTAGATTTTGATATCGTTCCGTATATGGGGAAAAGTCATAAAATTAATGTCACCTTACCTGAGTTATTAATAAAGCAAATTGATGATCGGGTGGCTAAATCATCTGAGTATAAAACCCGGTCGGGCTTTATAGCGATGGCCTGCTTAACGGAGCTAACGAATTAAAAAGCTTTTAATATAATAGTGAATAACGGATCGAAAAAATAACAATAATCTAAGGTAAAGGTATTAAGTCAGACATTTGCTTTGGTATTATAGGCATAACAAATTCAATTTATAATTTTGAAGGTAAAGACATTGTCGATAGAAAATTCAAACCTTTTGCTACTGAGCAGCTCTCGAGTTGGCTCAACAGAATATTTAAATCACGCGTTAGAAATGATTAAAACTAAGCTTAATGGAGTAACCGAACTGTTATTTATTCCTTACGCTGGAGTTTCATTAAGTTATGATGAATACACTGCTAAAGTGCAAACGGCATTAAATGAGATAGGGATTAAGGTAACAGGTATACATGAATGTGATGACCCTGTTCTTGCCGTTAATAATGCGCAAGCTGTTGCTGTTGGTGGTGGTAATACTTTTCATTTGTTACATCAGTTGTACCAGAACGAGTTAATTGAATCTATTCAACATAAAGTGTCAACGGGCATGCCTTATATAGGTTGGAGTGCTGGGTCAAATATTGCGGGGCTAACTATTCGTACAACCAATGATATGCCGATTATTGAGCCAAAAAGCTTTAACGCCCTACAACTTGTAGATTTTCAGCTAAACCCACACTATACCGAGCATAACCCTGCAGGACACAATGGTGAAACGCGTGAACAACGTTTAGCAGAATTTATGGTGTTAAACCCTTCAACCCCCATTGTAGCGATTGTTGAAGGCAGTGCATTAGATATTAAGCAAGATACCATGAGATTAACTTCGGGTTTATCTGGCCCATTATCACAGGCGAATGGATTTGTGTTTAAATCAGGCAATAAATCTGTAATAACCACCGAAGATAGTTTAAACCACTTATTATAAACCCTATAAATTATTTTAAGCTGATATAACTTTCATACGTTATGAATAATTTTAAACTATGAAAGTTATATCGGGTTTATACAGAACATTGCTATATAGCAAGTAATCGCACGTTGCTTAAAAAATGGTGATTAATTAAGTGCAGTAAATAATGAAATATCTATTCGTTTGGCAGCAGTACTAATATCGTTATCAAAAGGTAATTCAGCTAGTTTAGGAACGGGTAATAATTGCGTTAGTTCATTAATGTTTTCTGATAAATATGGCATATTTTCTGTACAATTAGCTATCCAACCTAAGCAAGGTAAGCCATCGGCTATTATAGCTTGATAAGACAAAACAGCATGGTTTAAACAACCCAGTTTCATATTAACTACCAATATCACACCTTGAGCACTAGCTTGTACAAACTCAGATAAAAATTTTCCCTGCCCAAGTGGCAAGCGCCAACCTCCGGCACCTTCACAAACAATTACGTCAGCATTTAAATCAATTATTTCATTGTAGCCATCCTCAATGTCATGAATACTGATCGACTTTTGTAAAGTTGCAGCAGCTATATGAGGGGCTATTGGTTGTTCAAACGCTATGGGATTAACTTGCGAAATTGTTTGGTCGCAATTGGATTGCTTAAGTAACAACATAGCATCTTCATTAACCAGAACGTTATTAATTAACTCGCAACCGGCGGATATAGGTTTGTAAACCGCAACTTTTTTACCCGCTGTAACCAACGCTTGCACAATAGCTTGTGCGGCATAAGTTTTACCAGCATCTGTATCCGTTGCAGAAATGAATATTTTTAACATAGTGACTAGCTCTATAGCTTAAAATTTATAAAAGTAGGGTTAAGTGCGTTAATCACTTAACTTTACAACCACACCAGAAAACGCTTTGTAAGTTGCTGGGTATATTCCAGAAGGCTCTATAAAGTCTTGATAACTTTTAGTCATTCTTTGCCACTTGTCTTTACCCGCAAGGCCTTTAGCCCGCTTTTTAGGAACATGGTTGGCACCTAAGCTTTTTAATTCATGGGCAAGATGTAAAACATTTTCATATTCTAAAATGACATCTTGTTGCTTAGTATCGAGTAACTTACGATCTGGCCCGCTTAATAAAGGTCTAATTTCACACTCAGGTTTAAAGTCAATTACATGTTGGTCATTATCTACTTGCGCCCAAGCCGATTTCAATTCAAATAAAGTACCATCAATTAAAGTACTAAAAACAAATAAACCACCAGGCTTTAGTACCCGCATAACTTCATCTAGTACTAAATCGAGTGGATCACACCATTGGATCATCAAGTTCGAATACACTAAATCTATACTTTTATCTTGTAACGGTATTTTATATGCATCGGCTTCTAACCAATAAATAGTATTATCCCGATTGTCTTTAGCATAATTTAACATTTTTTTCGAAATATCTAAGCCAATAACTTGCTGATAACGACTGGCTAAAAGCTCGGTAAAAAAACCTGTGCCCGCGCCTAAATCTAATGCAGTTAAATCGTTACGATTAGGCAACCATGGCATTAAATGTTTGCCACAATAACGTTGTAAACGTGCAGAAGTGTCGTAAGAACTACTAGCAGAACCAAAAGATTTTGCTATCTTAAAACGATTCGTCTTTTCAGACATTATGTTATAACCTCATTGATACAATCAGCTAAGTAATTGATATCTTTATCTTCGTGACTCGCAGTTACGGTTACGCGTAACCTTGAGCTTTTATTTGGTACCGTTGGTGGGCGTATAGCAGTCAGCCAAATCCCCTTTTCTCTAAGCTTTTTACAAACCTCAAGCGTAGCAATTTCATCACCAATAACTATGGCATGAATTGATGAAGAATTTGTTATTAATTGTATTTTGTCACTGAGTTTTGACGCCAGTAATTGACTTAGTTCTGCAATTTTTTCTCTTCGCCAATGCTCATGTTGAATAATGGCAATACTCTTTTTAGTTGCCCACGCTAACGCTGGCGAAATAGCGGTTGAATAAATATAGTGGCGTGAGAAATTAACCAGGTAGTCAGCCAACAATTCATCACAGGCGACAAATGCACCACTCGTTGCAATACTTTTACCAAAAGTACCCATGACAATATCAACTTTGGCGATACTACTACTGCCTTGCCCTTTGTCACCAATAACACCAATACTATGTGCGTCATCTAAATAAAGTAGCGCCTGATGTTGCTGTGCAATTTTGGCAAGATTAGCAACATCAGCTTGGTCTCCATCCATGCTAAACACACCTTCAGAAACAATTACGCTATTTATATTGGTGTCGTATTCTGTTGCTAATGCTTGTTGCTGCGTTAAAAATCGCTGGAGTTGTGCGGTATCGTTGTGTAAAAAACGTTTTACTTTAGCATCGCTTGTTAAAGCACCATCAATTAAGGATGCATGGCTGAGTTTATCTAAATAAAGCTGGCAGCTTTCATGCCCTAGCGCATGCATTAATGCGTTATTTGCTGAAAAGCCACTTGCAAAGAGTAAACATTTAGGTTGGTTGAGCCAATCACAAATATCATTTTCTAATGCTTGGTGCGCATAAGAATAACCGGTAATTAAACTAGAGCCACTAGCACAGGCACCAAAACGCTCAGCGCCTTCGGTGAGTGCTTGGTTAATTTCTGCATGATGATTTAAACCAAGATAATCATTTGATGAAAAATTTAAATAACGTTTATCATCAATAGTGACATACCGCCCGCTTTGCTCAGCTACATTTTGGCGTACACGATAACGTGCACGCTGTTTTTGCTGTGCTAAATTGGCGGATAAAAACTCAAACGCCATACAGGTTAATTGACAGCGTTATAAAATAAATCACTGTTTTGTTGGTCAACAACAGCGGTTTTAAGCTTAGCTTCGTCAATCTCTGAACTTGCGATAGTTTCCGTGTTAATGCCTAAACGATCAAACAACATCATATCTTTGTTCGCTTCTGGGTTACCAGTAGTTAACAATTTACAACCGTAAAATATAGAGTTAGCACCAGCTAAAAAGCACATTGCTTGCATTTGTTCATTCATAGCATCACGCCCTGCTGACAAGCGAACATGACTTTTTGGCATCATAATACGTGCTACGGCAATACAACGAATAAATTCAAAATGGTCTAAATCTGCAACATCAGAAAGTGGCGTCCCTTCAATTTTAACTAACATATTAATAGGAACACTTTCAGGCTGTGGAGAAAGGTTAGCCAGTTGTGCTAATAAAGAAGCGCGATCTTTACTTTCTTCACCTAAACCTACAATACCGCCACTACAAACTTTCATGCCAGAGCTACGTACATTGCTTAAGGTGTCTAAACGATCTTGGTATGTGCGAGTTGTAATAATTTGATTATAATGCTCAGGCGATGTGTCTAAGTTATGGTTGTAATAATCTAAGCCTGCATCTTGTAATTCATCAGCTTGTTCTGCTGAGAGCATGCCAAGTGTCATACAAGTTTCAAGCCCTAATGCTTTAACACCTTTAACCATTTCAACAACAGCCGGCATATCTCTTGCCTTTGGATTACGCCACCCTGCACCCATACAAAAACGTGTTGAACCTTGGTCTTTAGCTATTTGTGCAGCTTCAAGTACTTTTTGCACTTCCATTAACCGTTCTTTATCTATGTCTGTTTTGTAGCGAGAGCTTTGCGAACAATATTTACAATCTTCGGGACATGCCCCAGTTTTAATTGACAATAAAGTACTAACTTGTACTTCATTAGGGTTAAAGTTTTCTCGGTGTATAACTTGGGCTTTAAACATCAAATCATTAAATGGCATTTCAAACAGCGCATTTACCTCTGCTGCTTGCCAATTATGGCGTACTTCACTGTTACCTTGGTTGCTATTATTAGCGGCTGTATTGGTAGAAGATTGACTTACCGCTGATGTTTGCTGTGTCATAATTATTCACTCGTTTTGAAATTGCATCTAGCATTATTAACGGGTAGTCTATGCGTCAACTGCAATATGTCAACTAATTTACTTAATCAAACCTTACATATGAACAATAAACAAACAGAATTACTCGAATTTGATAAAAACCACGTTTGGCATCCCTACACTTCTATGTCGAAACCATTACCCTCTTATTTAGTTGAATCAGCGAATGGTGTTCATATAAATTTAGCCAGTGGCGAAAAAGTTATTGATGGTATGTCTTCTTGGTGGTCAGTATTGCATGGTTATAATCATCCAGAATTGAATCAAGCATTAATTAATCAAACTGAAAAATTTTCTCATGTTATGTTTGGCGGCTTAACGCATGAACCTGCTATTACGCTATCAAAAAGCTTAATCGAAATAACACCACCTGGTTTGAATAAAGTGTTTCTAAGTGATAGCGGCTCTGTCGCTGTTGAAGTAGCATTAAAAATGTCGTTACAATATTGGCACAGTAAAAATAAGCCTGAAAAGCATAAAATACTCACCGTTAAAAATGGTTACCATGGCGATACTTTTGCCGCTATGTCGGTTTGCGACCCGGTAAATGGCATGCATCAACTATTTGAACCTGTGTTAATGAAAAACTTATTTGCACCTGCTCCCTCTATAGCTTTTGATGAGCAATGGGATGTTAAAGATATTGAACCACTCGCTGAAATGTTTGCCAAACATCACCATGAAATAGCAGCCTTTATTATTGAACCTATCGTGCAAGGTGCGGGTGGTATGCGTATATACCACCCAAATTACTTAAAAGCCTGCCGTGCGCTTTGCGACCAATATAATGTTCTATTCATCGCCGATGAAATTGCTACCGGCTTAGGCCGCACCGGAAAACTATTTGCTTGCGAGTGGGCGGATATTAGCCCAGATATTATTTGTTTAGGCAAAACACTAACAGGCGGTTATATGACACTTGCTGCCACCTTATGTACAGATGAAATAGCTAACACAATAAGTAATGGTGAAGCTGGCTGCTTTATGCACGGACCTACATTTATGGGCAACCCACTTGCATGCGCTGTGGCTAACGCCAGTTTAACTATATTAAAACGTAATGAATGGCAGCAACAAATTGCTGATATTGAAAGTACATTTCAACAGCAGTTGTTACCCTTAAAAACTCATAATCGAGTTGCAGAAATTCGAATTTTAGGTGGTATAGGTGTCGTTGAGGCAACAGAAAATGTTGATATGGCAGAAATACAAAAACGTTTTGTTGAGCTAGGGGTTTGGATTCGCCCATTTGGCAAGCTTATATATATTATGCCGCCTTTTATCAGCAATGAAGCCGAATTAACTACTCTGATAAAGGCAATCTCTATCGTGCTAGATGAAGATAAGTGTTTTATTCGAAACTAATATCCCCTGATAATGAATAAACTAAGCAGTTAATACATTTAAGAAAATAATTAAATGATTAAATGATTAACTGCCACTTACCTATTTAATCTTTAAATTATTTTAGACTCAGCAATTTGAACTAAAATAAAGCTTACCCAGGCGATAGTTATAATAAGTAATAACAATATATTAAAGTGCTTACTATCACTTTTTCGGCGACTACGATACTTATCTAAAATCAAACAAAAATAACTACTTAGTGCACTTAGCCATAACACAATATATAAATAGCCAGTTAAAGGTGTTAACCAGAATTTCCGAATTTCAATATCATGGTAACGTAATATGCCGTAATCCGACTCAGGTGCTGCGTAGTAAGAAACTATTAAAGCGAAAATAAATAAGCCCCAACCAACGATGGCTAAAAATCTCAATAAATAAGTCCAAAAATCAGCAGTATTCCTTCGCTCTTCTCTCGTATTTTTCATACTTCATACCGCCTTTTATCTCTAATTGTCATTTTTCTTTTTATAAAGACAAGATTTAGCAATTTTTACTTGTTAAACCTTACAAGCAAGGTAACATATCAATCCTTAAAATTAGAGAACATTTTTGACAAAAAAGAGGTTTAAATGTCAGTCATTGCAATTACTGATATCTTGGCAGGAAAATATCCTGTTAATGAATCAATTACTATCCATGGTTGGATCCGCACACGTCGCGATTCGAAAGCAGGTATCTCATTCTTAGCAGTTCATGACGGTTCATGTTTCGACGCTATTCAAGCAATTGCTCCGAATAACTTGGATAATTATCAGACTGATATCTTAAAACTTACCACGGGCGCTGCGGTTAAAATTACCGGTATCTTGGTAGAATCTCCAGGTCAAGGTCAGTCGTTTGAATTACAAGCAGAGCAAGTTGAAGTATTAGGTTTAGTAGAAGATCCTGATACTTACCCTATGGCAGCAAAACGTCACAGTATTGAATTTTTACGCGAACAAGCACATTTACGCCCTCGCACTAATATAGGCGGTGCAGTTACTCGTGTTCGTAATACCTTAGCGCAAGCGGTACACCGTTTTTTACATAGCAAAGGTTACTTCTGGATCAGCACACCATTAATTACCGGTAGTGACTGTGAAGGTGCTGGCGAGATGTTCCGCGTTAGTACCCTAGATATGGAAAACTTACCGTTAAACGACCAAGGAAAAGTCGATTATAATCAAGACTTTTTTGGTAAAGAAACGTTCTTAACTGTTTCAGGCCAACTTAACGTTGAAACTTATTGTTGTGCCCTTTCTAAAGTTTATACTTTTGGACCAACATTCCGTGCTGAAAACTCTAACACTACTCGACATTTAGCTGAGTTTTGGATGATCGAGCCTGAGATCGCTTTCGCTGAATTATCAGATGCCGCTGACTTAGCTGAAGAAATGCTGAAATATGTTTTCCAAGCTGTACTTGAAGAACGCGCTGACGATATGGCTTTCTTCCAACAACGCGTTGATAAAACAGTTGTAGACAGATTGAACTCTGTTATTAATAACGACTTTGTACGTTTAGATTACACCGACGCTATCACTATATTAGAAAACTGTGGTAAAAAGTTTGAAAACAAAGTTGCTTGGGGGGTTGATTTAAACTCAGAACACGAGCGTTACTTAGCTGAAGAACACTTTAATGGCCCCGTTGTTTTACAAAACTACCCGAAAGATATTAAATCTTTTTACATGCGTTTAAATGACGATGGTAAAACCGTTGCTGCTATGGATATTTTAGCTCCGGGTATTGGTGAAATTATTGGTGGTAGTCAACGTGAAGAACGATTAGATGTGCTTGATAAACGTTTAGCAGAAATGAATTTAGATCCAGCAGATTACAGTTGGTATCGTGATTTACGCCGTTACGGTACTGTTCCACATTCAGGTTTTGGTTTAGGTTTTGAACGTTTAGTTGCTTATGCAACAGGTATGCAAAATGTACGTGACGTGATCCCTTTCCCTAGAACACCAAATAATGCGGCATTCTAATCTCGATTAATACCAATTAATGTTATTTCGACATTAAAAAACCCTCTTTATAGAGGGTTTTTTATTAAGCTAAATAAACTGAACTCTGGAAAAGCAGCACTTGCTCGATGCTCACTTTTAAGCACTTTTCAGTGGAACATTATCTCGATTGAAAACTTATTTAATGTTGATCTACTACGTTAAAAATAACTAACGTATTCTTGAAAATCTTTGCTGGTTTTTAATGGTAAGTCTTTAGCTGCTTCACCAATATATAAAAAACCAACAATTTCTTCATGAAGTTCAATATTTAAACGCTCTTTAACTAACGGATGATAACTCATTTCACCTGTGCGCCAAACCGAACCAAGGTCTAAACATGTAGCGGCCATTTGCATGGCATGTACTGCACAGCCCGCTGCTATTAATTGCTCTTGTTTAGGCACTTTAACATGTTGATGAAATTTTGTACTTACGACAATAATTAATGGTGCTCTAAATGGCATTTTAGCCGCTTTTTCTATTTTGGCTTCATCAGCACCACCAGTGATAACAGCAGACTTAAATGCCTTACTTAACTTAGTTAAGCCATCATCTTTAATAACGGTAAATAGCCAAGGTGTTAACCCTGCATGGTCTGGAACGCGCATTCCCGCCTTGAGAATATTATCAATAACCTCTTGTTCTGGTGTATCACCGTGTAAATGAGGATTAGATTGGCGAGTATGTAAAAACTCTAATACATTCATAAATTCTTAAATTCCTTTAGTTTGGTATCCTTGGAGCCAAAATTAACTGGTAAATAAAACGAAAAAAGGACTGACTTCCTCCTATATTACCGGCATAAATAAGTTTCTAACTGCCTGTAATAATATAGGTTAAATCATATTTGTCATTAAATAATATAGCTAAAATTTATATTTAATTTAGCTTCAACTTTACCATTAATAATACAATTATTCATAATGATATCAGTACAAAAATAGAGAAATTCTTTCTAAATAACATTTGGACAAAATTAGTTACATTTGCGACTACTTAATTACAATAATATTCAGTAGCATGTAGCATATATAATACAAAACGTTTTGCAGACAAGCTTTATGAAAGAAAATAAAAGTATGGTAGCTCGAATCACCTTCGGTTTTTTTAGCCTACTTAATACCTCAAGAAAAATTATTATTAATTTAGTGTTTTTTACCGTGTTGTTAATTTTAATACTCACTTTAACTGGTGGTGAAGAAACCATAGTGGTGAAACCAGGTTCGGCATTAGTATTAAACATTACTGGCGATGTGGTAGAGCAAAAGCATGAAATAGATCCAATAGATGCTTTTGTCAGTGAGGCACTCGAACAACCTGATACCGCGCCAGAGGTACTATTAGCCGATATAATATCGGTAATAAAGCACGCTGAAACAGATAACAACATTAGTATGATCGTGTTAGATCTAAAAAATATGAGCGGCTCAGGCATTACTAAATTAAGTGATATTGCCCAAGCGCTAAGCCAATTTAAAGATAGCGGTAAAAAAATTATTGCTGTTGGCGAACAATACAGCCAAAACCAATATTATCTCGCCAGTTTTGCGGATGAAGTTTGGTTAAACCCTAAAGGCTGGATGTTATTAGACGGCTATGGTCGTTACCAACTTTATTTTAAATCTGCATTAGACAAGCTATCTATAAGCCAACATGTATTTCGCGTTGGCACTTATAAATCAGCCGTAGAACCTTATATTAGAGATGATATGTCTGATGCTGCAAAAGAAGCCAATCAATTATGGTTAACTGATTTATGGCAACAATATAAATTTGATGTTGCTCAACAACGAAATTTCGATGTCAGCAATTTTGACGAAGATGTTGATGTGCTCGTAGCAAAATTAAAAGCGGCAAATGGCAATATTGCTGAATACGCATTAGCGAACAACTGGGTTGACGCATTAAAAACAAGAGAACAAATTAACCAAGAGTTAATTGGTATGTTAGGTAGTGATGGTGAACAAGGTTATAAAAAAATAGCTTTTAACGATTACTTAAATGTTATTCAAAATCCATTTGCCACACAGATTTTTAACGGCGATAAAGTTGCGGTGGTTGTAGCCAAAGGCACTATTTTAGATGGTGAGCAAAAACCTGGCACCATAGGGGGTGCTTCAACTGCTGCACTGCTTCGCAAAGCAAGAATGAATGAAGAAGTAAAAGCTGTTGTATTAAGGGTTGATAGTCCGGGTGGCAGTGCTTATGCGTCAGAAGTTATTCGACAAGAAGTTGAATTATTAAAAATGGCAGGAAAACCTGTTGTAGCCTCTATGGGCACTTATGCTGCCTCAGGTGGCTATTGGATTTCAGCACCAGCTGACAAAATATACGCTTCCCCTACTACAATAACGGGTTCAATCGGAATATTTGGTTTTTTTATGACCTTTGAAAATACCTTAAGTAAATTAGGCATTTATACTGATGGTGTTGGCACTACAGACATTGCCGGTTTTGGTTTAACCCAAGAACTAACCCCGGGTATGGCAAGCATAGTGCAATTAAACATAGAGCGCGGTTACCGTGACTTTATTGAATTGGTTGCGCGTAATCGAAATATGAGTACTGCAGAAGTTGATGCCATAGCACAAGGTCGAGTATGGTCAGGCAAAAAAGCGATGGAACTTGGTTTAGTTGATGCTTTAGGTAATATTGATAACGCAATTGAAGCTGCTGCAGAGCTTGCCGGCTTGCAAGATTACAATACAATGCTTATTGAAAAAGAAAAAAGCTCAAGAGCATTATTTTTGCAGAGTTTATTTGGTCAAGCGCTAACTTACTTAGGTGAGACAGAAACTAAACAGCATAGCGAAAACAGTATTACAAAAATTATCAGCCAGTTATCACTTGAGTTAAAGCAGCTGGCTCAATTAAATGATCCTCAAGGCATTTATTCTTTCTGCTTGGCGTGTGACATTGACTAAGTAAATCGTCAATATACGTTTAACAATAGCCTCGAAATGTCAGGGCTTTTTTTTAATTTAATCATGCTTTATCTAGAAAGCTTATTAACACTGTGTGATACAATTATTTGTAATAATAATCCTACTTTGACCAATTTCTAATTAGGTCACTTTATCATAAGACTTACGCCATGAAAAAACGTATATATATCGCTTATACCGGCGGTACAATTGGTATGAAACCAAGTAAAGATGGATACATTCCACAGAAACAGCATTTAACTGACGCAATAATGAAAACGCCTGATTTTCATCGAGAAGAGATGCCAGAATTTACAATTAATGAATATCACCCATTAATTGACTCATCTAATATGTCACCTACTGACTGGCAACACATCGCCAACGATATAAAAAAACATTACGATGATTACGATGGCTTTGTTGTACTTCATGGAACCGACACCATGGCTTACACCAGCTCGGCTTTGTCGTTTATGTTAGAAAATTTAAGTAAGCCTGTTATTGTTACCGGGTCACAAATACCATTTAGCCAATTACGCTCTGATGGTAAAGAGAATTTACTCAACGCACTATTCATTGCTGCTAATTTCCCTATAAACGAAGTTGGTTTGTTTTTTAATAATAAACTCTTCAGAGGTAACCGAAGTATCAAAGCTTATGCTGATGGTTTTAATGCTTTCGATTCACCTAACTTGCCGCCTTTACTTGAGGCTGGTATTAACATTAAGTTAATCGAGGGTAAAATAACTCAGCCTATTTCTCAGCCATTAAAATTAGCGCAAATTACGCCACAGCCCATAGGTGTGGTTCATCTGTACCCAGGCATATCTGTTGAGTTAATTAAAAACATTATTAAGCAGCCGGTTAAAGCTTTAATTATTCGAAGTTATGGCGTAGGAAACGCACCGCAAAACCAGGCAATGTTAGATTGTTTAAAACAAGCTAACGATAATGGCATTGTTATCGTTAATTGTAGTCAGTGTATTAAAGGTACAGTGAATATGAAAGGTTACGCAACAGGTAACGCGCTAAGTAAAATTGGTGTAATTAGCGGAAATGATATGACCTTAGAAGCAACATTAACCAAACTTCATTACTTATTAAGTAAAGACTATAGTCATGAGAAAATTTGCCAACTATTAGAAGTAAGTTTACGCGGCGAATTAAGTTAACGCATAACAACTTTTATAAGCGCTATCAATTTCAAGTGATCAGCTGTCCGTTTATGGACAGCTGATAGTTAAAGATCAGTTTAAATTTTAATTGATGTATTATTGAAAGATAGGTTTAACTCTATCTAATAAAACAAGATCGTTCTGCTCAAACTTTCCTAACATTAACCAATGTGAAAATTTATCTTCTAAATCAATTGGCGTTCCCGACAACATTTGAGTCTGCATTAAATTTACCTGCACTTCCATTCTACTTTGTTGTAATTCACTAGGAGAAGGAATACCAGATAAAATTTCTAGCTCTAAGGTTGCCGTTTTCCGATCTGCCACAATATCTTTATTGGCTAAGTCTTTTAATTTCTTTTGCCAAAATGTACTTAAATTCTGGAATTCATCTTGCTCGGTGAACTCAGTTTTATTGGTAACGCCTTGTTCAAGTGTTGCAAATAAATGTAACCATTGCTGTTTCTCATTCGCTTGTTTACAGTCAGCTATTTTCTTAGATAAAGATTTATCTTTAGCAATAATTTGTTTTTCTAACTTAAGCAACTTAGGTTTTTGTTGCATTACTTCAAGCTGCAATGTTTCTAATGCTTGTTTAAAATCTTGTAAGTCAGGTAATTGATCAACTTGTGAATATTGCGTTAGTAAGGTTTGTAAACTTAACTCTAACTCAGTCGCTTTAGCTGTACTTACCGATTTTTCAAGCGCTGATTGTTGATCGCGTTTAGCAAAAATATCATCATTAATTTTTCTAAAGTTTTGCCAAAGTTTATTTTCAACTTTATGGCCGGCATAACCAATACTACGCCATTTGTTTTGCAACGCTTTAACTTGGTTAACCGCGGAAAAAACATCGTCTTGATCTAGCAATTGTTTAGCTGAACTAATGAGCTGCTGTTTCAGTTGCTTGTTTTGTTCATGAAAAACTTTAATGGCTGATTTAACTGGCTGCAACGTGTTATTAAACTGTTGATTTATTTCCTGATAAAGGGCGCGATCAACTTGCCCTGCACTTTGCCATTGTTTAATCAGTTGATTTAGTTCAAGTTCTAAAGACTTAAAGTCTACCGTTGAAATTTTATCTGAACCTTGATCCGAACTTTGATCTACAGATTCAACAGGTAAAGTGTTAGCAAGCAAAGTAGCTTGTTCGAGGTAAGATTGACGTGTTTGCAAATGTTGCGCACGTAATTTTTCTTGTTCTGCAAAAAATAAACGACATGGCGCAAAAGCTGCTTCACAAAGTTGATTAAACTCGGTATTTAATTGTTGTTCAGCTTCATCGTCAGCATGACCTAAACTATTCCAAGTTTTACGGTATTGCTTCACCTTTTCAGCTTGCTCGTTTGGATTATCAAGAGGTGTTTCAACAATAATTTTTATATCAGTTAACAACTGTTGCTTGCGCGGAGTTGCAATATAATGTTCCCAATCAGCCAACTCGGTAATTTTTTCATTAATCGCATCATAGTCTTTTTGAATGCGGTTTTTTTGTTGTTCAGATAAAGCATTAAACAATTGCGTTGCTTTTTTGAAAACACCAAACGCGGCATTGTATTTACCTGAAGCAATTAGTCTTTTAACATCGTGCAGTTTTTTCTGCGCTACACCAAACTCTTGCTTTTGAATTTGTTGCAAAGGTTTAACAGCTTGACGCCATTTACGTTGTATTTCACTGGCGGCATTCTTAATTGAGTCAGGCAAAATGCCTGCCGCGTTTTTCTCAACATCTTGCCAATTGCTTAACCAATCTTGATATACCGGCAAACGTTCATTCATTTCTAATACCGAGGTAGGCATAGATAACTGTGAAATTTTTGATATTAAATGTGTAGCGTCACTTACAGATTGGGCAATTTCAGGTAATTTTTGTAGCTTTTGTTGTTGTTGACAAATTTTAGCAATAAAACTATTTTGCTCTTCTTTGGCTAACGGCGAAGCTATAATTTCACTGGTTAATTTATCGAAAAGCGTTTGATATTGCTGCTCTTCAATATGATCATTCTCAAAAATACTGGTCGTTAGCGTTTGATCAATAATCGTTAATGTTTTATCAAAATGAACGCGTGACTTTTCTTGGCTATCAAGTAACTCTCTAGCAATTTCAGCTTGGGCATGTTGCTCAGCTTTTGCGGCAAAAAGTTTATCAAGTTGCACAGTAATGGTTTTATGTTTGGAAAGCAGAACGCTATCTTGCAAAGATTCAAAGTTGGCAAACTCTGTTATTAATGTTTGCCATTCAACATTTAAGTTAGTGCGTTTTTCTAGATATACTTGATAGTCGTATTGATCTTTTAATGCTTGTAGTTTAGCTAAAACTAAATCTATTTTTTTACGCAATACAATCGGTTGATCAATACTAAATTGTAATTTCGCTATCTTCTCATTTAACTGCTGTGTTATTACGCTAAGTTGAGATTTTTTCTTTAATTTTTCTAAGGTATCTAAATCATCAACTTTATTAAGAATATAGCCTTGTACTTCTTCACTTTGCTTTTGACTAAATAAGTTAAGCAGTAGTTGTGGCTTTATCGCTAACTTACTTGTTTGGTCATTGTGCTGTGATTTACTGGCTATTTTTTCAAATAATGTAATGATCAAAGCCGTTTCTTCTGCCGTTTTTAACCAAGATTCAAAAAAACTAAAATTGTTCGAGTTTTCAATAAAGGCGAGCTTCTCTGCTTCAGAAATTTTAATTTCGTCTTCATTCATTAAAATGCTAGCAACTTTTTTTGCTGCATATTGCTGCACTTTTAATAAGGTATTTTCTTGGCTATGTAATAACCAAGATTGATAGTTATTAAGCTTTATAAGTGCAGCACGACGTACATTTTCACTTTCATCATTAGTCGCAAGATCTTGAATAACCGCTAACTGTTCTGGTTCATTTATTGATAAGCTTGAATTAATTGCTTCTACACGTACGCTAGTATTTTTATGTTGCCATTTCTTTTTTAAAAACTTAGAAAAAATCATATATCTGAAAACCTAGCAATGTCATTGCTGTCTAACGCTGAAGGGAAATCTGAACGAAGTTCACGTTTTGTTTTAATGATCATTTCACCTTCTGAGCTAATAGAAAGCGTTTGATCTGAATTTAAATGTTTAGCTTGATATGCCATGGTAATTTGTAAAGCACTTAATTGCTGTTCTTTCGCCACAACTGTACCTTCTGGCCATTTGCCAGTTTCAGCTGCGCATTTTAAACGTAAATACATATCTTCTGACATAGTGTCAACTAACTGCATGATATCCATCAATATCTCTTTATAAAATTAGGTTAATTAAGCTTTGCTGCGTTTGGCTAAAATAAGTCTGACTCGGGTAATAATGTAAAGAATAAAACCTAAAATAGTGCTGGTAATTGCTGCTACATACTGCCAAGTGCCTGGTTGGGCATCTTGCCAATATAGAAAAAGAAAACCACCACAAAATAGTAACATGGCGATAAAAGAATGCGTCATCAATTGTTGCGATTTTTCTACGGCACTTACACGTTTTATATTCGCTATTTTTTCAGCATCTAAGGTTGTTAAATCAATTTGGCAATGCTCACAACTTTTTGCTTTATCTGATATTTTTTTCTTACAACTTGGACAATTTATTACGGCCATTTTCATACCTCTGTTTCGATACTTTATTTTACCTAAAAAAAACGCCCTTGCGGGCGTTTTTTTTCAGTAATTAACAATTATTTTTTATTTCGCTTTTCAAAACGATCTTCCCAGAAATCGGCATTTTCTATTTCGAGACTTTTTGGATCAAAAGTGTATTCTTCAACACCCGAATTTTTTTGTCTTTCGTAATCTTTTAATGCTTTAATCGCAGGTTTAGATATAAAAAATATCACCAAAATACCAATAATATTTAACCAAGCCATCATGCCAACACCAACATCGCCCATACCCCAAGCAATATCAGCAGCTTTAACGGTGCCATAAAATGTTGCCACCATAATTAACAATTTTAATAAAAACGTTAAGGCAGGAAAGTTAAATGTGCGTTTTATGTAAGATACATTATTCTCTGCAATAAAGTAGTACGCTAAAATAGTAGTGAAAGCGAAAAAGAATAATGCGATAGCAATAAACGGTTTACCAAAGCCGGTTAACATACTTTCTACCGCAATTTGGGTATAAGCAGGACTGTTAGCCGCAATGTCGCCAGCAATGTTTTGTACTATAAAACTTCCCGAGCCTTGTAGTTGTACATTGTATGATTGGGTAATTAAAATCATAAAAGCAGTTGCGGTACAAACGAACAAGGTATCAATATAAACTGAAAATGCTTGTACTAAACCTTGTTGAGCTGGATGATCAACTTCGGCAGCAGCGGCAGCATGAGGACCAGTACCTTGCCCTGCTTCGTTTGAATAAACTCCACGTTTGACACCCCAACCAATAGCGGCACCTACACCAGCCATAGGAGAGAATGCATCAGTGATGATCAACATAAATACATCGCCTAAACGATCTATGTGTAAGAAAATCATCACACAAGCAATAATAATGTAGGCTAATGCCATAAATGGCACAACCACTTGGGTGAAACTTGCAATACGTTTAACACCACCAAAAATGATAAAACCAAGTATTAACACAATAAACACAGCAGTATAAAGCTTGGTCATTTCAATTGGACCAATTGCAGTTTCTACAATATTACCAGTACCAAACACCATAGTAACGGCAACACCTATACTGTTAGATTGCACCGTTGGTAACAAGGCCCCACAAGCAATAATGGTAGCAAGAGCGAATATCCAAGCATACCATTTTTGTCCCATGGCTTTTTCAATGTAATAAGCAGGACCACCACGGTATAAACCGTCTTGCTCTTCTTTATAAATTTGTGCATTTGTAGATTCAATATAAGCGGTAGCTGCACCAAAAAATGCAACAACCCACATCCAAAATACCGCTCCTGGGCCACCAAAGCCTATGGCAGCTGCAACACCGGCAATATTACCTGTGCCAACACGGCCCGATAACGAAACCGCTAGTGCTTGAAATGAAGATATACCCTTCTCTGAACTTTTACCGGATATCAGCAAACGCCACATTTCACGAAACTGTCGAACTTGCACAAACCGAGTGATTACAGAGAAAAATAATCCAGTACCCAAGCAAAGATAAATCAATGCTGGGCTCCAGATAATGTTATTTAATGTATTTACAATTTCTTGCACTAGAGACTCCTAATAATTATTATTTTTTTTAAAGTATATCTGTTGTAATTAATTTTTATATTTAAGTATTATCGTAAATCATCTACTACATGATAAATAGCGGTAAGAAAGTCACGCCCGAACAAGCTACTGCGCTCGTCTGACCAACCCACACTAAAATCAGGTAATAAATCATTGTCTTTAAATGGCATTTCAACGGTGTAAGCTAAACATTTAAATTGCTCACCTACCCAGTTTGCTGCAACCGTTAAATTCGCTTTACCTGGTTCGTCTTTATCATAACCTTCGTCATCTTGAAATTCAGGGGTAATAGCTAACAATACATTTTTAAAATTATCTTCAAGATCTTTAATTCGAGCATTATAAGAAGGAACACCTTCGCTGCCGGCAACAAAGTTAAACGGTAGTGCTTCATCGCCGTGAATATCTAAATGCATATCTACGCCAGTTTCGAGCATTTTTTCTCTAACAAGATAAACTTCAGGGCTATTTTCCATGGTTGGTGTTTGCCATTCGCGGTTTAAATTAATCCCGTTAGCATTAGTGCGAAGGTGCCCACGAACCGAACCGTCTGGATTCATGTTAGGCACTAAATAAAATACAGCGCTATTGAGCAACGAACGCGCAACACCGTCGTCTTCATCTAATAAACGATCAATAAAACCTTCCATAAACCATTCAGCCATAGATTCACCTGGATGCTGACGCGCAGTTATCCAAATAACTTTTTTACCTTCGCCCTCTTCACCCACTTTTAATAGCGACATATCACGGCCATCAAGGGTTTGTCCTAACACTTGTAATTGGCAATCAATATCTAATTGAGCACTGTGAATTAAATCTTGATGACGCTCGTAACTATATGGCGCAAAGTAAGCAAAATAAGTTGAGTCATATTCAGGGGTAAAAGTTATTGAAAGGTTTTCACCATCAAACGATGTAGGAACACGAAACCAATGTTGGCGGTCATAAGATGCAACCGCTTGATAGTCTTTCCATCCTTCTACATAAGCAGATTTACCAGCATTAGTTAAATGCATTACATGTTCTGAATGTTCGGTATTATGAAGTTTGAAATGAAACCATTGATAAAATTCTGAATTATGGTCTTTTTTAATGGCTAACTGAATATTGTTTGGGGTTTCTGCTGAGATAACATCGATATTACCTGAATCGAAGTTTGAAGATATTTGCATAAAGTGATCTGCTCATTAATTTTATGATGGCAATAGTGTACACAAACACTTAAAAGATCAGAAGTCTAAAGAGTCCTTAAATACAACCCTATTTCAGTTGAATAGCCTAAAGATCGAGCAACAACCGTGTTTTGGCCATCTAAAACATAATAACTCGGGTAACCTTGCACCTTAAAGTCAGCTTTTACTCTTTCATTACCGAAAGCAACCGGAAAGGTTAATTGGTGCTTTGAAGTGAAAGCTAGCACCTCGTCATCATCAACAAAATCTAATGCGACAGCAACAACATTTATTTGAGGATTTTTTTGATAAATATTCTGTAAGTTATCAATACTCATATTACAAATTTGACACCAAGGAGCAAAAAAATAAACAATGGTTTTTTTCCCGTTAGCAGTCAAAGCAATATCTGTATTGGCAGTGGTTTTAAGGTTATGTACATTAGGCACAACATCATCGCTGCTTGATAACATATCAGTTTCTCGCAGCATAGAAATAGCATTAAAAATTAAGAAAAACACCAACGCCTGTAAAAGTAAGCTTCGCAACAAAGTGATTTAATCCTGTAAAATCATTGAGTACTTAATGAGACCGGATAAAGGCTTTTATTATTCAAGATAAATAAAACTATTTTGTAACTTTGATTTTATTAAGTCATTAAGTTTTAATCACTCATGATTTAATGAGCAAGTTAACTTGCCATTCACCCAATACACCTTTGAACCATACAGGTTTTATGATGACAGCAAATATGAAAATCGGTATTAAATACCAAGCGGCACTGAACATCATATTTAGATAAATTGATAATTCCAGTTAATCTTATAATAAAAATAAACAGTATCTCCGCAAACACTTGCCCATAAATACAAGACAATATCAGATACTTACGTTGGTTCAATATCTAAAAACCCAAGATATGCACTAACGAACTGTTCCATGTTATCTATCAACTCTTCATCCATATACTGATATTCATCAGGGATATCTAACACTTGAATATCTTTATATTTAACTAATTTGGTGAACTCAGCTTTAAGTCTACTTTTATGCTTTTCTTCCATCACAAAGATAATGTCAGCCCATAGAATGTCTTTTGCATTTACCGTTTTCCTGGCACTTGCACTAGTACCTGCTGATCTCACATTTAGTTCCGCGTGATTTTTAAATATTTTTTCTCCTGTAGGGCTACGCCACTGATTTTTACTACAGATGAATAGGATGTTTCTCAATTAATGTTCCTTCCATATATACTGCTTCTAATGAATCGAAAGTTCTGAATGAGTTATAATTACCGCTGATATTACTTTTATTTTTCACCTTCCGATTTAAGAAATCTATTTTCATTCTCTTTAGTTGGAATCATACAACTATCGTATTTGCCAAATAAATTATATCGATTTAGGGCTATACGATCATAAAGCCAATTTCTGATTCCCGTTGGGATTATTTTGAATACGTACAATATGCGCCATGGGAAACCTAGTTTATTAACGATATTTAAAAATGCATCACTTTTATCAAAGTATTGGTTACCTTCAACATATAGCATCGTATCAAAGTGACCAGTTGGCATATTGAAATGCTTTAGTATGCTCTGGCCCTCTGGAGATTGTACGCTGCACAGTTTGAAGCGCTTTCGTCTATCATACTTGATAATGAATTGACTCCAGGTATTACATAACTTGCAAACACCATCAAATAGAATCACACAATCGTTTACACCAATGTTAGGAGGATACTTTTCAACGCTCACACCTTCCCCTTTTTATCTTCATTTTCCAATTCGACAAGTAAGATCAAACTAAAACCAATTAAAGTAATGTTGGTGGTAACAGGGTTAAATGCTTCAACAAGCAATTGAGGCTGTAATACTGCTACAAAAGCTAATAAGCCAGTAAGTCCTATAATGTTTAAAATAACCATCACTTTATTACGATAAAAAATAAAGAATAAAACTCCGAAAATAACTTCACCAACTCCCGCTGATTTAGTCAACAAATAAGACAACTCACCTGATAAGCCTAAACTGGATGTCATTAGCTTTTCTAGTGGGGCTATATGTACAAGTTTTGGAAAAATCCCATGATATAACCAGCTAAAGGAAATGATGAATCTTGCAATTTGTATTGATGACAAGGTTTACCTCGTTCTATTCTAGATTATGGTTGAATTACTATTAAAGTTAGTTACTCATATATGGGTAACACTTAAAAAGATCATGTTGGTTCTATGTTTTCCAGTTCAGGTCTATTTGGCAAATCTTGAGGTAAAACCAACGCCCATACTAAGCCTAGTTTCCGTAGTAGCATCAAAACAGTCCAACCTAAATCAGATTGACCTGATTTGATCCCTAATTTTGCAGATCCAGGATACGCATGGTGGTTGTTGTGCCAGCTTTCCCCCATAGTCAATATCGCAGCAAAGCGTACATTATAACCTTGAATATGTGCACCTTTAACATGCCAGTCTCGCTCACCTTGATTGTGCGCAAAATAACCTACAAACCAATGCCCTAGAATGGAAATACTCACCCTCATACAGATGCCCCAAATAACCCAAGATATACCGCCTATTGAGAAAAACAACAACGCCCAGGGAAGTTGTTGTAACATCCAAGTTCTTTCCATAAATCTAAACACTCTATCGTCTTTGACTCTCTTTTCTAGCAAAAAGTTTGGTGGTTTATCTAATTTTAAATCACAAAACAACTGCCAACAGGCATCTATAAGCATTGGTTGTTTATGACCAAAGTAGTCGTGACATTCATGCTGACGTTGTGCCCAATCACGCATATCATGTGTTTTTATCATCCCTATAGGACCCGCTAAACCAACAATGACTCCAAGATGAACGAAAATATACTCAAGCCATAGCGGGCATTGATAACTATGATGAATTAACTTTCGATGCATACCTAAAGAATGCCCTAAGCAAAGTGAGACTGCCGTTGAAATAACAAAGACAAGAAGAGCTTCGAGAGAAAATGTTAATACACCACCAATTATCGAAAATAGCAACATACTGCCGAGCCAAAACAATTTAGTTTTCGATAATACAACTTTGCCATCATTAGCATTGCAAAAGTCTGAATCGTCTATGCGTTCGTTATGATACTTGGCTACTTTTTTGTGGTCATTCATGTGTCGTTACCTAAATGTTTAGGTGTTATCACTTCGTCCAGAAGAAATTGAGCTGACTTTCCAACAGCATATTCTTGTAATGGACCGAAATACCAAACGGGATCTAGAAAACGGTGATATTTTATCCGCAGAATGACTTTAGTTTTATTGTTACCTGTTGGCTCTAAGTTAATCTCAGTACCATAAAGTTTCAGGTAGTTTGATATATAACTGGTATCTTCAACAAATCGCGTTCGAATGTAATTATCTTCTACTTCACTAATTTCTAATTTCATACTACCTTCGTGTGTATTCGTTACAAACCATCGGTGGTAGCGAAAGTTAATAGTATGCACATCTCCTGCAACAAGTGTTTCTGCATCAATATCATAAGGCATGGGAAAAAGAGTTAATAACCAATGTCTGGACTTATTTAACTCAATAGGCTGTTGTAATTGTTTTTTAATATCATCGATATTTGCGGAGACTATTTTTTCACTGACAACTTCGTATTCCCTCTCAAAACTAAATTCGGGAACCACGCCTTCAAATGCGCTTAATAGTATGACGACTGGCAACACATGTGCATAGTTTGTCCCTTGATTCTTACTTTTTCTATACCTCTTAAATGCTTCAAGTAAAAACATCAAAAATATGATAAAAAAGTAAATGGGCATAAACATTACGACACATACAAACCCTTCAAACAGTATGATCGAGCTGCCAAGCATTATGACCAACGAAAGTATAATTATATTTACGTAGCGCCTTTTCCAATTATGAGGAGGTTCGGGTCTTTCAATGAAAAGAAGAGTGATAGCAATTAAAAATGGGATTCCGACATACAACAATGCTGAACGGTCAAAGTTGTACTCCATAAGTAACCTTATTAATACAGAAACAACACCAATAATCACTAGCAATAGGATGTTTCTGTTTCTGATTTCTTTAAAAATAGGCTTAGTCATGGTGCTCTTCCTTATTGATCATAATTAAAGAAATCAAAACAACAATAGGAATATTCTTGGTATTCGGTCCAAACGGGTGTAACCAAAAGTTAACTTGCCACTCACCCAATATGCCTTTAAACCATGCTGATTTGATGATTACAGTGAATATGTAGATCGGTATTAAATACCAAGCGGCACTAATCATCATATTGAGGTAAATTGATAAATCCATTTAATTATTCTCTGTTATCTCTAGTACCCAGGTTAAGCTGCCTTGCTTTTTTTCTTATCTCTGATCCAAAATACCGAGCCGTTTGTTTTTTTCATTTCGAATAAATCGATTGCAGCAAATAAGTCACTTAACTTTTTGAAACCGAAGTTGCGTGGATCAAAGGAAGCATGGTTTGAAATATGCGAACCGATAGTGCCTAACTGTGCCCAGCCTTCATCATCTTCAGATGCTTCTACTGCCTGGCGGAGCATATTCATTAACCTCGTATCACTTTTAATACTTGGCTTTCGTTTTTGTACAGGTTTTTCTTCTGTTTCAATATCGTCTAAGTAAAGGAACTTAGAACAACTGTTTACGAAAGCTGATGGCGCTTTACGCTCACCAAAGCCAATAACAAATTTGCCATCAGCTAATGCACGTGTAACAAGTGGAGTGAAATCACAATCTGAAGAAACAAGGCAGATAGTGTCAACATCTTTGGTGTAAAGAACATCCATAGCATCAATAACTAATGCTATGTCAGTAGCGTTTTTACCTTTGGTTAAATCAAATTGTTGAATAGGTTGAATTGCATATTCGTGAAGAACATCTTCCCAAGGCTTAATACAGGAGCTTTTCCAGTTACCGTAAGCTTTACGAATATTAACGACACCATAACGAGCTAGCTCTGAAAGTATAATGTCTATTTTAGCTGCTGGCGCATTATCAGCATCAATAAATAATGCTATTTTTTCCTTATCTTTCAAAACTTGATTCCTTTCAATATGTTATATATTAACTATTTATGACATAGCATAATTAAATATCAATAATTTTATTGTATCAGATTGTATTCATGAACAATTTAAATTAATTCTGCAGGTTATATGTAAAGTAAGTTTGATATGTGAAAAGAAATTGTAAGGGTTATATTAAAGCCGCATTAATGTAACGATGAGATAACGATTTGAACTTAGGCATAGACTTAGCACTAGAAACCCTCTTCATATGCCTGAGATGCAAAAAGCCCGCTAATCTTTCGATTAACGGGCTCTTCTTAATATGGCGGTGAGATAGAGATTTGAACTCTACTCGAAGGTTTAGCGCTATAAACCCTTTTTAATAATTCTTGAAAAGCAAAAAGCCCGCTAATCTTTCGATTAACGGGCTCTTCTTAATGTGGCGGTGAGATAGAGATTTGAACTCTACTCGAAAGATTAGCGCTACAAACCCTTTTTATTCATTCCTGAAAAGCAAAAAGCCCGCTAATCTTTCAATTAACGGTTTTCTATAATATGGCGGTGAGATAGGGATTTGAACTCTACTCGAAGGTTTAGCGCTATAAACCCTTTTTATTAATTCTTGAAAAGCAAAAAGCCCGTAAATCTTTCGATTAACGGGCTTTTCTATAATATGGCGGTGAGATAGAGATTTGAACTCTAGAAGGGCTACAAACCCTTGCCGGTTTTCAAGACCGGTGCTTTCGACCACTCAGCCATCTCACCTGAAGTTCAAAAGCATTGCTGCTTGAGAACGGAGCGAATAATAAAGGCTCGAAATTCTCTTGTAAAGGATTTATTCTATAAAAAAGTTTGTTTGCTAAAAAAATCAACAATTTGCCATTTATTTAAGCAAGTTTTGCTATTTTCGATGTTAAGGAATAGATGTGAGTAATAAAAATCTTTGTCGCTGTCCATGGTTAGATACTACAAAACCTGATTACGTTGACTATCATGATGAAGAATGGGGAGTGCCTGTTTATGATGATCAAAAAATATTTGAAAGCTTAACCCTTGAATCGGCGCAAGCGGGCCTAAGTTGGTACACCATATTAAAACGTCGTGAAGGCTATCGTGCAGCATTTGAAAATTTTGATGTCAATAAAGTTGCATTATTTAACGATGAAAAAGTGGAAGCACTTGTAGTAAACCCAGAGATTATTCGGCACCGAGGTAAAATTAAAGCGGCTATTAATAATGCTAAGCTATTTATTGCAATACAAAATGAATTTGGTAGTTTTAGCAATTATATGTGGGGCTTTGTTAATCATAAGACAATTGTTAATCATTGGAGCAATATGGCTGACTACCCTGCCACCACGAAAGAATCAGACGCTTGGAGCAAAGATTTAAAAAAACGCGGTTTTAAATTTGTTGATTCTACAATTTGTTACGCACATATGCAAGCCTGTGGCATGGTAAACGATCATAGTGTTGGTTGTTACAAACGCTCGCAAATAATCAATGAATTTGAGCAAGTTTAAGTATAGTAATTAAAAATATAGCGTGCCATAATATGTCAATATGGTGATGGGTTAATTGTTAGCTATACAAATGAATTAAAGTTAAACATTTGATTTACTCTTGAACTTTTAACATTTGACCATATCTAAAGAATATATATTTAGCATACTTAGAGGAAATTTTATGCAATCAAATATTAGTGTAAATGCTAGTAGAAGTTCAGCGATTGAAATTAACAAGGTTTTGAAAAATACCTACATGTTACTTTCTATGACTTTGGCATTTAGTGCCGTAACAGCTGGTGTTTCTATGGCGATGGGCTTGTCTCATATGGCTGCCTTAGTAATGACCCTTGTTTCTTTCGGTTTATTATTTGTTGTTAATAAGAATGCCGATAAAGCGAGCGGTATTTTTTGGATTTTTGCGTTCACCGGTTTAATGGGTGCTTCTTTAGGTCCTATGCTTAACCACTATGCTGCGATGCCTGGCGGTCCGTCATTAATCATGCAAGCATTAGGTGGCACAGCATTAATTTTCTTTGCACTTTCTGGCTACGCATTAACCAGCAAAAAAGACTTCTCATTTATGGGTGGCTTTTTAATGGTTGGTTTAATTGTTGCGGTTATTGCTATGGTAGCAAACATATTTTTCCAAATACCTGCATTATCGTTAGCCATTAGTGCTGCAATTATCATGATCATGTCTGGTTTGATTTTATTTGATACAAGCCGCATTATTCATGGTGGAGAAACAAATTACATTCGTGCAACTGTTTCTCTGTACTTAAATATTTATAATATTTTTGTACATTTATTAAGCCTTTTAGGTGTTTTAGGCGGCGATGACTAATTAACAATTAAAAATCCTTCAATGTGATTAGTAATTGTTTATACTTACCGTATAAAATATAAAGCCTCAGTAATGAGGCTTTTTTATTTCCTGTTTTTCTTTATCCTTTTTTAAATATTGTTAGTAATAGTACAAGGTAGAATATGCAACAAACTTTGGCTTTAGTGGTTACTACCCCACCGAATAGCAACTTAACCACTAGCGCAATTAATCTTATTCGCGCTGCGGCTAAAAGTGGTGTCGATATTGTTGGCGTGTTTTTTTATCAAGATGGCGTATTAAATGCGGCAAAAAACTTGTCAATTCCGAGCGATGAATATCAAACCTTAACGCAGTGGCAAACACTAAACCGTGAATATGCTGTACCGCTATATTTATGTATTACGGCGGCAGAAAAACGTGGTTTGAGTGATGGCCTTGATAAAAACGTTGCTTCAAGCATTGACTCAACATTTACTGTGTCTGGTTTAGGTGAATTGGTTGAGCTAACCAGTAACGCTGATCGAGTGGTGCAATTATAATGTCTGAAGCTATTCCTAATAACATAACAGATAACATGACTAGCAATAGAACGGTTGCAATTCTTAATACCGAAGCCCCCTTTTCTTCAGCCACGGGTAAAGAGTCTTTAGACACCGCGTTAATTTTTGGCTCTTATGAGCAAGCTATATCATTATTTTTTATCGGTGATGGCGTATTTCAGGTGATCGGGGATCAAAATGCGACAGAAATTGAAATTAAAGATTACCTGAAAACATTTTCTGCATTGGGCTTTTATGACATAGAAAATATCTATGTTTGTCGGGAGTCTTTAACAGAAAGAAATTTACCTGAAAATTTTCACATCAGCAATATACAGGTATTATCGAACAAAGATTTTAGTCAACGCTTACATCAACATAATGTAATTTTTAGGTTTTAACATGGCAATGCTACATATCATAAGAAGTTCAGGTTACAACAACAATGTATTAGCGCAATGCCTAAACATGTTATTACCCAACGACAGTATTTTATTAATGGATGATGGTTGTTATAACGTTAACCATAAACTATTACTAAAGGCACAATTAGCTGCACCTGAATTAAAAATCTACTTTATTGAACAACATGCTACTGCGCGTGCTCAAAAAAATACCGCACAGACTTTTTCACCGACGACGTTAACAGATGTCGTTACTCTACTCTTTCAACACGACAATTCAATTACTTGGTCATGACAATACTTTATAAGAATCAATCTATCGCGACGGATAAACAAGGTTATTTACTCGATTTTACCGAGTGGAATGAAGACATAGCTGTTTTATTGGCAAACGGAGATAACGTTGAGCTTTCAGAGCCGCACTGGGAAGTTATTCGTTTTGTGAGAGAGTTTTACCTAACTTACAATACTTCACCGGCAATACGCGCTTTAACCAAAGCCATGAAGGCAGAGTTTGGTGAAGAAAAAGCAAGTAGCCGATATTTGTACCGTTTGTTTAAAGAAGGTCCTGCAAAACAAGCAACAAAGTATGCCGGTTTGCCTAAACCTGCTCGTTGTATTTAAACTTTAATCATTATCTGAGAAAAAACGTGCTGTATTTTAGCAGCACATCGTTGAAGTGATTAAAACGTATCAAAGAAGCCGTATCTTATATTTTGAGACTGATATTTTGACCGATATTTCCAACGACATTACTTGATGCAGGTAGGCTTTGGTCGCCAACAGATGCAGATGCAATAAGCGCTAAAGCCATTTGCCCTTCTAATTCTGTTTGTGATTTTGTTATTTTTGCACTTTGAACAGCAAGTAAAGTTTCAGTGTTCATAGCTACGGGGTTGTTGGCATTTAGTTCTACTGACATATTTACCTCACTTTTCTCAGTTAGTTCATGTAACAGGCTATTTTATTGACTTATAAAGACAGATAAAACTTTATAGAATATATATCGACATATAGCTTTATTACTTGAGCTAATAATTTTTTGCAAAAAAAAGCGCTTACCTATGAGGTAAACGCTTTATATAAACTATTCACACTAAATCAAGTATAGCGTTGTTTATCTTAACTTAGTCTAGTTTAATGGTAATGTTGGAACGTTAATATCTGCCATTGCTAACATCACGCGTACAACCTGACAGCTGTAACCAAACTCGTTGTCATACCATACGTAAAGTACAGCACGATCGCCATCAACAATAGTGGCTTGAGAGTCAACAACACCTGCGTAACGTGAACCAACTAAATCTGTTGATACAATCTCTGTTGAAGCTGTGTAATCAACTTGGTTTTGCAATGAAGAATTTAATGAAATGTTACGTAAGTAATCATTCAATGCAGCTTTGTCAGTGGCTTTTTTCAAGTTCAAGTTCATGATAGCCATTGAAACATTCGGCGTAGGAACACGAATAGCGTTACCCGTTAATAAACCTTTTAACTCTGGTAATGCTTTAGCTACCGCTTTAGCAGCACCCGTTGTACTGATAACCATGTTAAGAGGTGCACTACGTCCACGACGAGGTGCCGGATGGTAGTTATCAATTAAGTTTTGGTCATTAGTATATGAATGAACTGTTTCAACATGGCCGTTACGAATACCAAACTCATCGTTCAATGCTTTAAGTACAGGCGTAATAGCGTTGGTTGTACAACTTGCCGCTGAAATAATAGTGTCATCGGCTAAGATCATATCGTCGTTCACACCAAAAACAATATTTTTAATATCGCCTTTTGCTGGGGCTGTAAGTAGTACCTTAGCAACACCTTTAGATTGAAGATGCTGACCTAAACCTTCTTCATCGCTCCAAATACCCGTATTATCAACAACAAGTGCATCTTTAATACCGTATGCAGTGTAATCAATTTCTGCAGGAGATTTAGCATAAATAATTTTTATGAATGCGCCGTTTGCTTTAATAACGTTGTTTTCTTTATCAATAGTAATACTACCGTTAAAAGCACCATGAACAGAGTCACGACGCAATAAACTTGCACGTTTTTCTAAATCATCTTCTTTACCTGGGCGAATAACAATAGCACGCAGGTTTAATTTAGCATTTGGGCCTGCACGTTCAATAAGTAAACGGGCTAACAAACGACCAATACGACCAAAGCCATATAGCACAACATCTTTAGTCTCTTGTACATCGTTGCCTTTAGCTGTAATGCTTAACAATTCTTTTTCTAAAAATTGTTCAATTGACAAGCCATTAGCTTCACCTTTAAATAAATAACGGTACGCTAATTTACCTACATCGATACGAGCAGGTGCTAGTTCCATTTTGGCTAACGCTTGTAAAAACGGGAAACTCTCGCGTAAACGCAACTTGTTTTCTTCGTGTAAAGCTACTGATCTATGAGCTTTAATGATGTCGATAGCAGAAGCATTAACTAGCGGGCGACCATAAATAGAAATTTCAATTCCTTTATTTCTAAATAATTGTCCAGTGATAGGCTGCATGTTTTCAGCGAATGTTTGGCGCTCTTGCCAACTAGTTTGATATTGTTCCTCAAGATGAGAAGTCATTACGTGAACCTTTTATTTCAGTCAATTGAAGATGGGTTATTAAAAATGTAAAGCTGCAATTCGTAAGTATTAATTACTAATTTCGGCGGATATTGTAATTGAACATGAAATATTTCTCTACTGGTTACAGAGGTTTTTCCAATAAAATTATTAAATAACCTGAACTCTGGATAATGAGTGCTTGATACACAAGTTAATCAAAAGCTTAAGTAGTAAAGTAAATGCTATAGCAGGTATACATCACGAATAGATACCATCAATGCTTCATTCTATGCCACTTGCAAGGCAAAACGTTGATGAATAGCGCGCTATTTATCGACGTTTACCGCAGATAATGGCTTAAAGTGAGCATTGAGTAAGTGCTGCTTATCCAGAACTCAGGTTAATTAAATACAGTTTATTGCAACAGCAGCAGTTTATTTTTTATTTCAAGTAAAACGAGCAAAGAATATCAATAAAGAAGAGGTTTTAATACTTGATAACACAGGTAATTAAGTATCAGCGCTAAATGTGTATATAGCTTGATAAATTGGAATGCAGTGCCCCGTTAAAGCACTTAGGCTATTAATTACCACTAGTTTATATAATATCAATTAACCTAGTGGTAATTAAAACTTCGCCATTGCAGCGAGGTTAATTAAGCTTGAGGTATTTCTATCATATCACGCGCTTCGCTTGACCAATTAACATGATATTTTTTACCTGTGTTTTTATCAATACGTTCAAAGGTGTGCGCACCAAAAAAGTCACGTTGTGCTTGTAATAAATTTGCAGGAAGCACAGCGCAGCGAATAGAGTCATAATATGATAATGCTGAAGATATTGCGCCTGTTGGAATACCCATTAGCGCTGAATTTGAAACCGACTTACGCCAGTTAATTTGATGCTTACTTAATTGCTCAGAAAAGAAAGTATCAAATAACAAGTTATCTAAATCTGGTTCGCGTTCAAATGCTTCGGTTATTGACTGTAAAAATGCCGCTCTAATAATACAACCTGCACGCCAAATTTTTGCAATACTGGCAAAGTTTAGCTGCCAGTTATGTTCTTTTTCAGCCAATTTCATTAGTTGAAACCCTTGAGCATAAGCACAAATTTTAGCACTGTAAATAGCGCCATGAAGCTGCTCAATAAATGCTTCTTTTTCAGAAGCGTCAACTGCAGCAATCTCTGGCCCGGCAAGAATTGCTGAAGCTTTAATACGTAAATCTTTAAAAGATGAAATTGAACGCGCGTAAACTGCTTGAGCAATAGTTGGTGCCGGAGTACCAAGTTCTAAACTACTCACCGCTGTCCACAATCCTGTGCCCTTTTGACCTGCTTTATCTAAAATTAAATCTACTAATGGTGTTTCTTCGTCGCCAACACGGTGACGTAAAACTTCTACAGATATTTCCATTAAATAGCTTTCTAGCGGCCCTTTATTCCAACGTGAAAAAATATCGGCTATTTCATCGCTACTTAGCCCTAAGCCATCGCGAAGCATTTGATAAGCTTCACAGATAATTTGCATGTCAGCATATTCAATACCGTTATGTACCATTTTTACATAATGTCCGGCACCAGCAGGTCCTATATAAGCAGCACAAGGTTCGCCTTCTGTTACTATTTCACCGGGTTTTGTACGTTCAATTGGCTTACCCGTTTCAGCGTCTACTTTAGCGGCTATTGCTTCCCAAATAGGTTTAATTCGAGTCCAAGCATAAGGAGAGCCACTTGGCATTAACGCCGGACCAAAACGTGCGCCCACTTCACCACCTGAAACCGCTGAAGAAAATAAAATAAAATTGCTTTTATATTTCTTTTCACGCGCAACGGTATCCACCCATAAGCTATTACCAGTATCAATAACAATATCGTCAGGTTGAACACCTGCACCAATTAAGTTTTCACATACTTGGTCGACAGGAGCACCTGCCGGCACAGATAATACAATAAGGTGTGGAGGCTTTAAGCGTGACAGTAATTCCGTATAAGAAGTACATCCAACAACACGTGCGCTAGGTAAGCCACTTTCAGCCTTATCTTGCGCTATAACATCGTCAACTTTACCAAGATCAAGATCAAAAGCAGCAATACTGTAACCATTATCAGCTAAGTTCAGCACTAAGTTTTTCCCCATAACGCCTAAGCCTATAAAACCAATATCGCATACACTGTTGTTTTTCATTATAAAATATCCAGTAAAGTTAAAAATAACGCATTATAGCATCATCAATTAATAGAGATAATTCGTTAAATACTAACGAAAAATAATTATTTCTTTGTATTCTACTCTTAAATGCAGACATTTTAGTAACAATACGTAACAAAACAAGCATTAAATCGATATTTAGAAAGATTAATCGATTTAAAACTTGTAATTCCCGACAAATGGTGTAATTTTACTACATAATATATTTGAATTTTGTTTTAAAGGTTTCATTATGACAATTAAAGTAGGCATTAACGGGTTTGGTCGTATTGGTAGATTCGTATTTAGAGAAGCATTTGCTCGAACAGATGTTGAAATTGTAGCCATTAACGATTTGATCGACGTTGATTACATCGCTTATATGCTTAAATATGACTCTACTCACGGTCGCTTTAATGGCACTGTTGATATTGTTGATGGGCATTTAGTTGTAAACGGTAAAAAAGTTAGAGTGACTGCAGAGCGTAACCCACTAGATTTAAAGTGGGATGAGGTTGATGTTGACGTTGTTGTAGAGTCAACGGGTTTATTTCTAACTGACGAATCTGCTCGTAAACATATAGCAGCTGGTGCGAAAAAGGTTGTGCTTTCTGCTCCTTCTAAAGATGCGACTCCAATGTTTGTTATGGGTGTTAATCACACTGAATATAAAGGACAGGACATTGTTTCAAATGCTTCTTGTACGACTAACTGCTTAGCACCTATTGCTAAGGTATTAAACGACAACTGGGGCATTAAAGATGGTTTAATGACGACAGTTCACGCAACTACAGCAACGCAAAAAACTGTTGATAGCCCATCAGCTAAAGATTGGCGTGGCGGTCGTGGTGCAGGACAAAACATTATTCCTTCATCAACCGGCGCAGCAAAAGCTGTGGGTAAAGTAATTCCTGAGTTAAACGGTAAGTTAACGGGTATGGCATTTCGAGTACCTACCCCAAATGTTTCGGTTGTTGATTTAACGGTTAATCTTGAAAAGCCGGCTACATATGAAGAAATATGTGCAGCAATGAAAGCAGCTTCACAAGGTGCTTTAGCAGGTATTTTAGGGTACACAGAAGATGCTGTTGTTTCTAACGACTTTATTGGTGAACGTTGTACTTCAGTTTTTGATGCTGAAGCCGGTATTGCGTTAACAGACACCTTTGTTAAAGTTGTTTCTTGGTATGACAATGAAATTGGTTATTCTAATAAAATTTTAGACTTAGCGACTTATATTTCTAAATAAAGCATCGTTTGTTAGGAATAACTGAACTAAAGCCAGATTTAATCTGGCTTTTTTAATTCTACTGCCGATACAAATATAGTTAAATTTACATCTCCTTAAGCTAACTGACGACTATTATCTAAAGTTGAACTGGCTTTCGATTCCCTTAATAAGTATAGTCACATTTTCACTAGTACACTTCTATACCAACACGGTAACACTCATCTAATGAAACAATGCTGCAACAAAGAAATGTCTTGGGTTATATATATTTTCGGGTAGATAAGTCAGTTAAAATGAATTTTTCATTGTTAATCTGGCAAAAATAATAGCGGTGTGTGGAAACACCTCTAATACCAATTGATATAAATACTTTAGAGATGGAGTGTTTATTTACCGTATGTTTGCTCGCATTCTAAAAATAAAATTTACACTTATAAAAAAGCCGCTCACCTTAAGTGAGCGGCATAATTAATATCTGGCTAATAACTAACTAACTAACTAACTAACTAACTAACTAACTAACTAACTAAAGAAATACGATTCAAGTTAATTTAATTGTTTACCTTCAATTATATTTAGCTAGGTTTAGCCTTTACTATTTAACATGCTCAAGTGCTTGCTTGGCTAAACGCGTAATCTCTTGCCAATTTGCCTGTTGTATAATTTCGTCAGAAACTAACCAAGAACCACCACAACAAGCAACATTAGATAAGGCTAAATAATCTCTAATATTATTGATGTTTATACCACCCGTTGGACAAAACTTAATGTCGGGGAATGGGCCGCCAATAGATTGAAGTGCCTTAACACCGCCAGAAGCTTCAGCAGGGAAAAACTTAAGGTGATCGTAACCTGAATCTATACCGTCCATTAACTCTGATATTGACGAAATACCAGGAATTAGTGCCAAGTTACCTTCTTTACCCGCTTGTAATAAATCTTTAGTTAAGCCAGGGCTAATGGCAAACTTTGCGCCAGCGTCGTAAGACTGTTGCAACAATTCACGATTAGTAACCGTTCCTGCGCCAATTACTGCTTCAGGTAAGTGTTTAGCTATGGTGCTGATCACTTCTAAAGCCGCTGGAGTGCGCAGTGTAACTTCTAAAACTTTTATATCCGCAGCTAATAATGCTTCTGCAATCGGCAGTGCATCTTTAACATCTTTGATCACTAAAACGGGAACTATAGGGCCCATTGCAAACAGATCTGACGGCTGAATTTGCCATTTATTTGATAAAGTCATAATTCCTCTTAATAATTCATAGTGTTAGTTGTTTGGTTTATAGTATTGGCTTGGTTTTGTTGTGAGATAAACTGTTTAAGATACGCTGATGCGCCAAGTAAACCAGGCTGTTCCTCTGTAACGACAAATGTTGGAATGGGCTGATTAAAACTTGATAATCTACCTTTTGCTTCAAATCTTTTTCTAAACTCACTGTTTGAAAAAAACTCAATAAAACGTGGAACAATACCGCCGGCAATATAAACACCACCGTAGCTTCCAAGCGTTAAAGCTAGATTGCCAGCAAAACTTCCAAGAATTCGACAAAACTGCGCTAAGGTTTCTATACATAAGCTGCAATCGTTCGCTAATGCTTTTTCTGTGATCTCTTTAGCCGGCAATACAGTTGCTTCGCCATTTTTTACAAAGCTCAACGCCTGATAAATTTGTTCGATACCTAGACCTGACAATAACTGCTCACTAGAAACTCGTGCATATTTTTTTGATAGAAACTGTAATATTGCAATTTCTTGTTCATCAACAGGAGCAAAATCTACATGACCACCCTCACCGCTTAAGCTATGCCAGTTTGTATCTACAGGAATTAAATTAGCAACCCCTAAACCTGTACCAGCGCCGCAAATTGAAATAGGCTTGTTGGCAAGTACTTCTCCAATACCAATTTGAACTTTTTGATTGGCACCTAAATGCGGAATTGAATGAGCGATAGCGGTAAAGTCATTAATTAATATCAATTCATTAAGAGAAAGTTGTGCTTTTAATTGTGATTGTGAAAACTGCCAAGGTAAATTGGTCATCACAATAAGATCTTTATCTACTGGGCAAGCAATAGCTAAACAAGCATTAACTTTTTTACCAATTAACTGATGCTTAGTCATAAAGTCTGTTAATACAACTGACAAGCTTTCATGTTCAGCACATGCGTAGATGGTAATATCGGCAATATTGCCGCGCGCGTCGACTTGGGCGACACGCATATTGGTTCCACCAATATCAGCAATAATGTTTAATTCGTTTAGAGGCATAATTATGATTCGCCTTGAAAGTTCTCATCAAAAAGTGAACAGGCACCTGTTTCAGCAGAGCTTAAGTTACGACGCATAAAACCAAAAAGTTCACGCCCCATACCTTGGTGATGGCCATTGACTTTAAAAGTGGCGTTTTCACGTTTTGCTAATTCACTTTCTTCAACTAATAATGTTAGCTCGCCTGTTTCACCATCAAGTAAAATCATGTCACCGGTGTTAATTTTAGAAATTAATCCGCCATCTAACGCTTCTGGGCATAAATGAATGGCTGCAGGGACTTTACCTGACGCACCCGACATTCTGCCGTCGGTAACTAACGCAACTTTGTAGCCTTTGTCTTGTAGCACACCTAATGGTGGCGTTAGCTTATGTAATTCAGGCATACCACGCGCTTTAGGTCCTTGAAAGCGAACAACCGCAATAAAGTCTTTCTCTAATTCACCTGCATTAAAAGCAACGTCTAGTTCATGTTGATCTTCAAATACAACCGCTGGTGCTTTAATCACAAAACTACCCTCACGAAGTGAAGATGTTTTTAACACTGAAACACCTAAGTTACCTTTCATTACTTGCAGACCACCATGGCTACTAAACGGCTTAGCAACGCTAGCAATGATTTCGTCATCGCCTGAAGTTGTAGCACTGTCAATCCACAATAGTTTGCCATTTTCTAGCACTGGGCGCTGGGTGTAACGTGTTAAGCCACGTCCACAAATGGTTTCAACGTCTTCATGTACCAAACCTGCATCAATCAGCTCTTTAAATAGCAATGCCATGCCACCCGCTTCTTGAAATTGATTAATATCAGCATGACCATTTGGATAAATACGTGTAAGTAATGGCACAGCATCAGATAAATCATTAAAATCTTGGAAGTTAATAATAATACCTGCGGCTTTAGCGAAGGCTATAATGTGCATGGTTAAATTGGTAGAGCCACCCGTAGCTAACAAAGCAACAATTGCATTAACAATTGAACGTTCGTCAACCATTTTACCTATTGGCATGTAGTTGCCCGATTGCTGAGTTAAACGGGTTACTTGGCGTGCAGCGGCTTTGGTTAACTCTTCACGTAGTGGTGTATTCGGGGCAATAAAAGAAGCACCAGGTAAATGTAAACCCATAACTTCAACCACTAATTGGTTTGAATTTGCCGTACCGAAGAAGGTACATGTACCTGCACTATGATAAGACGCAGATTCAGCTTCTAATAACTCTTCTTCACCCACCTCACCTTTTGCGTACTGTTGACGAACGCGTGCTTTGTCTTTGTTAGGTAAACCAGAAGGCATAGGACCAGCAGGTACAAATACTGTAGGTAAATGGCCAAAGGTCATACTTGCGATTAGTAAGCCTGGTACAATTTTGTCACAAATACCTAACATTAAAGCGCCGTCGAACATATTGTGCGACAAGGCAACAGCTGTAGACATTGCTATTACATCACGGCTCATTAAACTTAAGTCCATGCCTGGTTGACCTTGAGTCACCCCATCACACATAGCAGGAACGCCACCAGCAAACTGTGCAACACCACCTGTTTCTTTAACCGCAGCTTTAATAATATCAGGGTAAGTTTGGTAAGGTTGATGCGCAGAAAGCATATCGTTGTATGCAGATACAATAGCAACATCAGAATGATTAACACCGCGTAATGTTGTTTTATCGTCTTTACCACATGCGGCAAAACCATGTGCTAAATTACCACAGGATAAATTAGCACGGTGTACTGTTGTTGATCTTTCACCTTCAATTTTTTCAAGGTATGCAGCGCGACTCGCTTTACTGCGATCGATTATGCGCTGTGTGATACTGAGAATATTTTTATTCATAGAAATTTTAGTCATAATTAAAGTGCCCAATAAACTTGTGTATTTACGTCTGGTGCTTGTAAAAATGCTCTGATCGGCATTTCACGGCATTCTTGCCCGGCAATAGCAGTTGCTAACACTTGCTTCTTGCTTGCACCGCTTATATGTAAAAAGGTATTTTTACTTTGCGACAATGCAGCAAAGCTAAAACTAATACGCTGATATGCTGCAGATTTTGGTGTAACTTTTATCAGTGCTTCGCTATCTTTAGCTAAACACTGTGTTATTTCGTCACTGCAAGGAAATAACGAAGCAGTATGACCATCTTCACCCATGCCTAGAATTAATACATCTAAGGGTAATAACTCTTGATTCGCCACTATGTTTAAATCATTAAGCGTTTCATCAGCTAATTCATCACCTTGTTTCAGATGAAAAAAATTCGCATTTACTGCTTCATTTTGTAATAAATTTTCGTGTACTAACTTGGTGTTACTATCGCTCGATGTAATATCCACCCAACGTTCATCTGCTAAGGTAATAGTAATTGCTCGCCAAGCCAGTTTCTTCTTTGATAAAGCTTGAAAAAAACCTTTAGGGGTTGAGCCCCCTGAAACAGCAATACTTGCTTTTCCTTTCGATTCAACTGCAGCGGTTAATATCGCTGCAACTTTATCTGCTAGAGACTCATCTAATAATTCACGTTGTTCGAACTCGTTAATTTGATACATTATTCTACCCAATGGCGATCATCACGCGCTATTAAAGAAATTGATGAAACAGGTCCCCAAGAACCTGCTGCATATGGTTTTGGTGCACTATTTGTTGATTGCCATGCTTCAATAATGCTATCAGCCCAGCTCCAAGCCGCTTCAACTTCATCACGTCTTACAAACAGTGATTGATCGCCTTTAATCACTTCAAGAAGCAACCGTTCATAAGCACCTACAACTCGCTGGTTGTCATATGTTTTTGAAAAGCTTAAATCTAGCTTGTTTTCATGAATTTGCATTTGTGAAGCAATACCTGGAATTTTATTCATCATTTCAAGCTCAACGCCTTCGTCAGGTTGCAAACGAATCGTTAATTTATTTGATGGCAATTCAGCATAGCTCTCGTTAAAAATGTTATGCGCTTGTTGTTTAAAGTGTACAACAATCTCGCTGTGTTTCTGTGGCATACGTTTACCAGTTCTCAAGTAAAATGGAACACCCGCCCAGCGCCAGTTGTCTATTTCTGCTTTAATAGCCACAAACGTTTCCGTCGTACTATTTGCTTTTGCACCTTCTTCATTTAAATATCCTGGTACAGCAACACCGTTTAAGTAACCATCTGCATATTGGCCACGAACGGTTTTTTCTTTAACATTCTGTAAAGTAATAGGCTTAAGCGCTTTTATTACTTTTAACTTTTCATCTCGAATACTATCAGCACCTAAATCTGCCGGTGGTTCCATTGCTAGTAGCGACAACACTTGTAATAAATGGTTTTGCACCATGTCACGCATTTGACCCGCTTCGTCATAAAAACCCCAACGCCCTTCAATACCAACACTTTCGGCTACAGTAATTTGCACATGGTCGATACAGTTACGATCCCAGTTATTGGTGAATAAACTATTAGCAAATCGTAAAACTAACAGGTTTAAAACAGTTTCTTTACCAAGATAATGATCAATTCGATAAATTTGATTTTCTTTAAAGTAACGTGAAACTTGATCGTTAATGACCTTAGATGACTCTAAGCAATGACCGATAGGTTTTTCCATTACGACTCTATCAGTATCAGCGATGAGATCAGCTGACTTTAAGCCTTCGCTAATATCACCAAAGATAGCAGGAGGTGTTGAATAATAATAAACACGAGCGCCCTCAAATGTAGCTAAGGTTTCTGCAAGGTTTTTATAGGCATTAATATCTTTAAAGTCGAGTTGTTGGTAGACCAGTCGTGAAAGAAACTTGCTTACGATATCTTCATCTAACGCTTCAGGAATAAACTCATTCAAACTGTCATTTATTTGTTTTGTAAAATCTTCCAGCGCAAGATCATTACGAGCAACAGCAATAATGCGGGTGTCATCACTTAATAGCCCTGCGAGTTCTAATTGATATAGAGACGGTAAAAGTTTGCGACGAGATAAGTCTCCAAGTGCTCCAAAAATAACAATTTCACTTGCTAAAGGTTTATCTAAATTTTTCATAGCATGTATTCTCAATTTTTTATTTTACTGTAACTAAACTACATATATAGCTAATTTATCTGCTATGGCTTCGACAGTAAAGGACTTTCTGTAAGTTTATTACATTGATGGTTTTTCATTTAAAAACAGTCTGTACAGAGCCATTTTATATACAGATATATATATAAAGTTTGCAAAAACTACTACTTTTGTTTTATATTAGCGTAAAATATGAAATTAATTTTCATATTTTCTGTTGTAAAGACAGAAAACAAATTACAGTTACGCTTAATATAGACAGTATAGTACTAATTAAGTAACCCGCTAAGGCTAAAACGTAATGAATATATTAGAAAAAATCGCCAACGAGTTAGAAACTTTCAGTAAATCTGAACGTAAAGTGGCAGAAGTTATATTATCATCACCCGGTACTGTTATACATGCCAGTATCGCCGCCTTGGCGAAGCAAGCAAATATAAGTGAACCAACCGTTAATCGATTTTGTCGCCGTCTTGATACTAAAGGCTACCCTGACTTTAAACTTCATTTAGCACAAAGTCTTGCTAACGGTACGCCTTATGTTAATCGACATGTTGACGAAAATGATTCAGCTGATGAATACACCTCAAAAATTTTCGAATCTACTATGGCTAATCTCGAATTAGCTCGTAAAAGTTTAGACACTTCTACGATTAATCGCTCAGTAGATTTATTAACCCAAGCGAATAAAATATCATTTTTTGGCTTAGGCGCTTCAGCAGTTGTGGCACATGACGCACAAAATAAATTTTTCCGCTTTAATGTCCCTGTTGTTTATTTCGATGACATATTAATGCAACGTATGAGTGCTATTAATAGTCGTCAAGGAGATGTTGTAGTTGTTATATCTCATACCGGCAGAACTAAAGCTTTAGTCGATGTTGCAAGTTTAGCGCGTGAAAACGATGCTACCGTCATAGGGATAACAACTGCAGGTACCCCACTAGCAAAAGAATGTAACTTTGTATTGTCGGTAGATGTTGCTGAAGATACCGATCTTTACATGCCAATGGCTTCACGTATTGCCCAGCTTACATTAATTGATTGTTTAGCGACTGGGTTTACCTTGCGTCGTGGCACAAAATTTAGAGACAATTTAAAGAAAGTTAAAGACAGTCTGCGCAGCTCTCGGTTTGAACGTAAAGACTAATTAGTAGCTATTGGTGATATAAGCCAAATGCTTTATAACAAATAGAAATAGATAACCTTAAGGAATACCATGCCTAGAAGAACCAAGATTGTCGCGACGTTAGGTCCGGCAACTGATGACAGAAACGTATTAAAACAAGTATTAGCTGCAGGTGTAAACGTTGTTAGATTAAACTTTTCTCACGGCATTCCTCAAGATCACATTGATCGCGCAAATACTGTTCGTGAACTATCAAAAGAGTTAGGTATATACGTAGGTATATTAGGTGACTTACAAGGGCCTAAAATTCGTGTATCAACGTTTAAAGATGGTCCAATCAAATTAGCTATTGGTGATAAATTTGAATTAGATGCATCTTTAGCCAAAGGTGAAGGTTGCCAGGAAAAAGTAGGGATTGATTACAAAAAACTTCCACAAGATGTAAGACCTGATGATATTTTGCTTTTAGATGATGGTCGCGTGCAATTACGTGTACTTGAAACTAAAGGACAGTCGGTATTTACTGAAGTAACCGTAGGTGGACCTTTATCAAACAATAAAGGTATTAATCGACAAGGTGGTGGTCTTACTGCACCTGCCCTTACGGATAAAGATAAAGAAGATATTAAATTAGCTGCAAAAATTAATGTTGATTTCTTAGCTGTTTCTTTCCCTCGCGATGCTTCAGATATGCGAGAAGCTCGCTTGTTAGCACAAGAAGCCGGTTGTGACGCGCGTTTAGTCTCTAAAGTTGAACGCGCAGAAGCAGTTAACGATAATGAAGTATTAGATGGTATTATTTTAGCCTCTGATGTAGTTATGGTTGCTCGCGGTGATTTAGGTGTTGAAATTGGCGATGCTGCACTCGTTGGTAAACAAAAACATATTATCGCTCGTAGTCGCCAATTAAACCGTGTTGTTATTACCGCAACACAAATGATGGAAACCATGATCGAACAGCCTATGCCTACACGCGCTGAAGTTATGGATGTAGCGAATGCGGTACTTGATGGCACAGACGCTGTTATGCTTTCAGCCGAAACAGCTGCGGGTAAATACCCTATTGAAACGGTTAAAGCGATGGCAAGTGTGTGTATTGGCGCTGAGAAAGAAAGCTCTGTTACTACGTCAAAGCATCGTGTTGAAGCAATCTTCACTGAAGTTTCAGAAACTATTGCTTTGTCTGCTATGTATGCTGCCAATCACTTAGATGGTGTAAAAGCAATAATTGCACTGACTGAGTCTGGCCATACCACAAAAATTATGTCTAGAATTTCATCTGGCTTGCCAATATTTTCATTATCTCGACACAGTAAAACTTTAACTAAAACGGCTATTTATCGTGGCGTATATCCTGTAGCTTATGATTCTACTGTTGCTGTAAATGCTGAAAAAATGGCACAAGATGTATTGTCTGCTGTTGTTAAAGGCTCTGAATTAGTTGTTGGCGATAAAGTTATTTTAACCCACGGTGATTTAATGGAAACCGTTGGTGCTACTAATACACTGAAAGTACTTACGTTAACTAAAAAACATTTTGCTTAATATACCTATTTAAAAATGGTATATCGGTAACTTGTGATATTGTTAATGACGATAAATAAAATAGGCAGTGTTTAAACACTGCCTATTTTTTTATCGCTATTTAATAGCTTTTCTCTCAGTTGTTGTCGTGCTTATTCATTAATAAAAGAGGCGAATTAAATACCTACTTAAAATAACTGCATAGATAAATACACAGATAATTACCGAGATGACTAAACGGCTGAGTACACTCCCTATTTATCTGATTAATAAAATAAAAGTTTTGACTAATCATGAGCCATTAAGTATTCCAGATCGCCTATCACTTTATTAAGTTTTTTGTTTATTCGTTTTCGTTGTTTATCACTAATTGTACTCACCATGTAGACAAAAATTTCAGCAAAAACCTTACTGTTGTTCTCTGTAATTTCGTTTAGTTGTTCGTCTCTTAAACTTCTTCCGTTGACAAATAAGCGATAAAATTCAAACTTGAATTGATGTTCAGGTAAGTCACCATTTAAAAGTTGAGCAAACTCATTACTCCAACGTTGACGATAAGCCATGCGAGTCATAAAAGATTGTTGATACTTTTTACTCATTTTGGTTACTTGCGCTTTCTGTTCTGAACTTAGCTTGCCAAACCATGATTTGAGCTGGTCTATTTGCTCATCACTTCGCTCTTCATGCCAATCTTTATCATTTAAATTTTCATAATCGTCGATATTATCTTGGTTATTTTCGGTTAATGCGGTTAATAACTGCTGCTTTTGACTCTTAGATAAACCAAAAGCTAAAGGTTGTAATTTAGGCTCTGCAGCAATTAAAAAGTTTTGCCAATGTTGTAACAATTGATCGAGGTTATTGCTAACCTGTTCAGGACTCATTTCACTATTAATGAGTAATTTAATGTCATTAAGTTGCTTTAAATATAAAGGCAGCTGTGTTTCTCTATGCCATAGATGAAGTCGCTCAAATTCTTCATCAAATATTTTTTGTTGTTGCTCGTTTAGCGTTATATAGTCGTCCAGATACCAATTAGTCCACCAATCTAAATGATTATATATAAACCGGAAACTACAGCCAGAAACAAGTACAGCTAGAACTAAGCAAATGAGTATTGATTTTATTCTTAACATTTTGTTAATCCTTTTGTTTTAGTTTTTGTAGAGATACGTTTATGCATAAATAAAGATCATTATTAAACTTAAATCCTGCTAAATCGTTTAAATTCAAATCTAACATTTAAATTTTTCGCATCAACTAGAAACGATTAGGAACAATAACATTGCGCTGATCATCAATGAAATTTATTTAATACCTTATTTAATGCAACGGATGACGAAGTAACCGTTTCCCTAGTATATCGTCTATGAATTATTACCTATAACGCATAACTCATCGGCACCTTCGCTCATAGTCATATTTTCCTTTATATCGACTGTAAAGGTTAACTCAAACTTTTCATAGCGCTTAGTCAACGGAAGCCATTAGCAAATATTAAACACCCTAGAATGACAAACGCCCAGCGTTAAATGCTAGGCGTTTATATTTCATTTATATAAGGTCAAATAGTTAACTAGAGGTTCAACCCGCCGTAAACGATGTTAGCCACTGATCAAATGTATCTGCTGTTTTTTCAATAGTTTGCTTATGTTGATTGTAAAACCATACAGCTATATCAGCTTGCGACAACAAACATTCACTCAGTTTGAAACAAAACATATTGCCTTTGCAATCAGAGGCAAACAAAATATGGTCTTTTGGCATACCACTGAGTTCATATAACTTAGATAATGAATATACGTCTTCAAGGCTGAGAAAATCTTGCACTTGAGTAAACTCGACTGATAAGTCGCATGTTTTTGTCATAACATTAGGAGAATGCAGCAAACCATAATTTAGCAGAAGGTATTTATATGCGTTTGGTAAATTTGCAGCTAACCGTTGTTCAAGTTCGTCAATATCTTCAGCTGCAATCGGTGTCATTTTTTGTCGATTAGAAGAATTGTTGATGAAGTTTTCCATGAAATTATCAATACTCAACACTTAAAACACTCCGCTTAAAAAGGTTTATATAATAGATTTTTAAACTAATAATCAATTGTTCAGTGAACATAATTAAAGTTCAACTGTAATTTGGTCACTGTCGTTATTTTCAGGTTCAATAAACAACCCATATTTTTAATTAACGACATTTAAACCAAGGCTTTGTTATATAAATAATCTTTAAAATTAAGTGGTAACAGATTTTTTCACTTTTTCTTTATAACTTCGACTAACTTTCAACTCTTTACCATTTGACATAACTAAGTAATATTCACCATTAAGTTGACTGCAAAACTTATCAACATAACTTTTATTGACTATGGTGGAGCGGTGGCTTCTCAAAAATCGTCTGGGGTCTAACACTTCTTCGAGTTGCTTCATGGTTTTACGTAAAATATGAGTATTATCATGCGTATGAACACACATATAGTCGCCAGCAGCATCTATCCATAAAATGTCTTTTACTGGTACCCTACTAACTTCACCTGCATCTTTTATCGCAAGTACATCAGAGTAGCTTGATATACTAACAGGTTCATTGTTTTCTAGTTCTTGGAGGATTTTTTCACAATCATTACCCGTAACATCACTAACAAGTCTTACGAGTTTAGATTTATGCTTCGCGTTGACTTCACTGCTGATGTTCTGACGAATTTTATCTAAAGTTTGTGCAAGTCGTTGTTCATCGGCAGGCTTTAGTAAATAGTCTTGTGCATGTACTTCAAAAGCTTGCATAGCATATTGATCGTAAGCAGTAACAAATACCACCATAGGCAAATCCAAACCTTGATCCAATATAGCCTCAACCACTCCAAAGCCATTCAAGCCTGGCATTTGAATATCAAGAAATAACAAATCAGGCTGGAAAGTTTTAACCGCCTCTAATGCTTCTCTTCCATTGCTGCACTGTGCAACAATGTTTATATCTGGATGTTCTTGTAAACGAACCGCAAGACCTTTTCTAGCCAAAGGTTCGTCATCAACAATTATTGTGCTGAGTAGCTTGCTCATATTCGGCCGCCAACTTCATAGGGAATTCTTATGCTGATTTTAACACCAGTTGGTACATTGTTGGCAACAACTAAAGAAAAATCATTCTGATACAAGGCTTGTAAGCGTTCTCGCGTATTGACCAAACCTACACCATTTTCTCGAAATAGATTACCATTTTTAATATCTGCACCTGGGCCATTATCAGCCAATTCTATTAGTAAATCGTTACCAAAACGACGTACTGATATATTGATGGAACCACCTTCTTCCTGCACGGCAACAGCATGTTTAATTGCGTTTTCAGCTAGAGGTTGCAGTATCATGCTAGGCACTAAAGCTAGATTACAGTCAGTAGCAACTTCACAAATCACTTGTAAACGTTCTTCAAAGCGTACTTTTTCAATATCTAAATACAGTCTTAATGCTTGTAGCTCACTATCGAGGGTTACCCGCTTCATTGGATCTTTATCAAGTGAATAGCGTAAAAACTCACTTAGTTTAGTCACCATACCATTAGCTGTTTTATTTTCTTCGACCAAAATTAACGTTGATATAGCATTTAGGGTGTTAAACAAAAAATGTGGATTTAACTGATAACGCAACATTTTTAATTGGGCTTGATGAGCAACATTATTGGCACGCAATACGTTTTGCTTTTCTTTTTGCAGCATTTGATAGTACTTAGTACCAAAGTATAAACCACTCCAGCTTAAAATAATGAAGAAAGAGAGGAGACTGTTTTTGGTGTAATAAAGCCAAAAATCAGGTCTGTAACCGTGCTTGTATATTTCCCAGTAATTAATATTTTTAACTACCTGCCAAAGCACCCCCGTACAATAGGAAGTTAAAATAACCACGAAGGCTATTTTTAACGGGGTAAAATTCCAGACACGACGATATATATATCTAAGAGGAGCAGTAAACAACCAACCCGCATAGGCATTTAATAAAATAATAACAAGGAAAATATCGCGTAAATCATGCAGCAAAGAACCTAGGTAATGTACCAAGGCAAAGCCACACCAACCAGCAGTGTGTACTAGCCAAAATAAGCGATTTCTATTTTCTATAAATTCTTTCCAATTCACATAAAAGACCTATTAGTGAGATTAGGGTAATTATGCGCTATGCAACTTACTCTCGCACTACCACTAGTCTTAAGATTAATACGGCTTATCTCATTTGATCTAAAATCGTATTTGCTTGTGAATAACAGACCGATAATAACGACATCTGATTTTCAGCTAAAATTTTGTAGCTTTGCTGCTTGTTAGCTTGATATTTAGTGAAATACCACAAGTAATTGACTAATATGGATAAATCATAGTAACACGTAACCGCATCACTGGATATATTTGCCTCAAACTGGCCGACACCTAGTATATTGTCGACAATTTCTGATAGGTTCTCGCAGTTGTTTGCACTACTTTTGTGTTGCAGGCCAAATAAATTAAATGTTTTAATTTTATTACGCTCAATCTCATTAACGGCCAATAACATTGCAATATCATATTCTCTGGGAGCAATACATGCACATTCAAAATCGATTAATTGATATAAAGCTGTCGAACTTTTATGCTCACTTTTTATTCGCATCGCATTAGCGAAATTAGCATCTCCATGGCACAACACCTTTTCGCTACTTAGCACTATATTAGTTATCTTACTTAAATTATGTTTTAACACCGCTAATAACGAATCTAGGCTATGTTTTAATGTTTCATCGCACTCTAAGTTGGTTAATAACGGCTTAATAGTGGTAAGAATATCTAAGGTGGGTATTGGCTGAGTTGTTGTTATTTGATCATCATTCGGTAGATTTAACCCTACTGATTTTTCAAGGCCAAAATGTTGGGTATTTGATTGCTTGTAATCAATAGTATGGCAGCGTGATATCAGCGCTAGCATAATGGCTATTTTTTCACTTTCGCTTACTGGTGCAGTATTTAAGCCCTCACCGACTATAAATTCGGTTATTAACCAGTTATGCCCTACATAAATTAAATCAGGTGATATACCTTGCGTAGCAGCTAGCTGAGCAACGGTTGCCTCAACGCTTTTAGAGTCGAGATACTTCGCGAAATATTTATTATTGTTATAAGCAACACAAAAACAAGGCTGACTTAACCCTGCTGCAATTATACTGATGTCATCTGCCCTAAGGTTTTTAAAACAAGGCAGCTGACATAGTTTTTGAATTAGAATTTGTTGATCCATGGTTATGAGCTCACATTCAAAGTAGATCTTGCTGTTTACTCAATTTATGTACTACTTAGCTGATAACTGAATTATTCATACAAATTTCGTCATGTTGTTGACGAAATTGCATTTTATAATACTTACGCCACTGCCAATAACCATAAATAGAAAATATAACGAATCCAGCAAATAAAGCAGCCGTTGGTAGCAAGCCTTTTTCAATATAAAGATAAATTGAAACTATATCTATAACAATGAAGTAGAGCCAATTCTCTATAACTTTTTGGGTAATTAAGTAAGTAGCAAATACTGAGAAAACCGTTGTAGCGCTATCAAGATACGGAAAATGTGCAGGAGTATAGTTTGCCATTAACCAACCCAAAGCTAAAGACACTAAAGCCAAGCTCACAATTATCAGGCTATGTCGCTTTAACGACCACTGACTATAGAGTAATGCTTTTGTTAATGTTTGATTTGTTGATTCAGTATTTTTATGCCAACAAAACCAACCATATAGCGCCATTAGTAGGTAATACAGCTGTAACAGGCTGTCCATCCACAAATACACGTTATAAAAAATAACTGTATATAATATGGTGCTAACTATGGCCGCTGGCCAACACCAAATATTTCCTTTTGCAGCTAACACAACATAGAGCACTGATGTTAATACCGCGAGTAACTCGAATAATGGCAAGGTAGTGAAATAATGAATAATCTCACTTGTTGCGCTCATTGAACTGTCCATTAAGACTCAGCTTCTACTTCAGAGCGGTCACCGCCAATAAATTTACAAATAAAAACAGCAGCATTCAGCTTTTGGTGTACATGCTTTATTTCAGTCATCACATGAGAGGTAGCAAGATCGTAGTCTCCAAATACTTGCGTGCTCATACCATTCGTTACAACCGTTAAGCCTTCAACTAAACGCAAACGTTTAATAAACGCCCAAATTTCTGTTTTAAACTTTTCTTCCGCCAATGGGTATAAGCTAATTTCAATTGATATTTTCATAATTACTACTTAATCATATTTAAATAAGGAGCACGCTAACCTTGATAAATGCGTGCTCGAGATAAGCTGTAAATCCAACTTATAGCAATTATTGCTAGATAAAAGCTAATAAATTGCAATACGTTGTAAGTTATAGCGTTTAAAAGTTGTAGTCAAATGTTGCGCCAAAAACTGCAGGTTCAGCCAATTGATAGTATGCTTTTGCCGTGTATTCATCTCGTGGATCATTACCAAAATAAAAGCCACGTGTTGCATACGTTTCATCAAATAAATTACGTGCCCATAATTTTACTTGCCAATCATCTTTAGTGTAACTAAGAGATAAATTTACAATCTCAATAGCTTCTGACTTTTCTTGATGGGTGTCAGAAAATAGAAACTCATCTTTACCGTCAACTGAAATATTTAATAGTAAATGATCTGACAGTTGATAATTCAAACCAAGGTTGAATTGATAACTTGGCGCATGCGCTTGTTCGTCTCCTGATTTATCATTACCATCTGAATCAATAAAACCTTTATATTCAGTATCTAACAGCCCTAAAGCGCCATAAAGTTCAAGTTCAGGTGTGATTTGCCAGCCAGCTTCTAGCTCTAAACCAAAGTTGGTCCCTGTTGCTGCATTACCTAAATATGAAACAAAGTCTGTACTACCATCTTCACGTAACGCTAAAGAAGAGGTACGCACTTGCATATCGTCTCTGTCCATGTAGAAAATAGCGCTGCGAACATAAGCTTGGTTATTTAATAAATTTACTTTATAACCTAGTTCGTAGTTCCATAAATATTCCGGTGAAAACTCACGTAAATCAGCGGGTAAACTTCCTTCTGTATTAGCACCACCAGCCTTGTAACCTCGATTAATGGAACCGTAAAATAGGTTATTTTTATCCATTTGATAAGACAACACAACTTTACCACCCACCATGGTATCGTTTGGTGAAAACGCTAGCATTTCACTGTCGTTGTAATCCGAGTTTCTTCGCTCTAACCTAAGACCTGTAGTAAGACTTAGCTTTTTATCAAGTTGGCTATCAAACTGAACAAATGCGGCAATATTATCGGTATCAAACGTTGATGTAAAATCAGCAGAAAGGTAAGTATATTTTCTTAATAAATCAGTTTTCTCTTGCTTGAAATACAAGCCTGTTACCCAAGCGGTACTCTTGTTGAAAATTTCTCCACCCGGCTTTGACACAGCTCTTAACTCAGCTGTAGCTGAGGTTTTATCACGAAAATACTGATCTTCTGAGCTATATTCCCAGTCGGGACGTATACCAACAAAAGCCCAATCTTCATCATAACCATAATCTAAAGTTGAGTCTGCGTAGCTAAAAATGCTCTCTAAGGTAAAGTCGTTAAAACCTTGATAAGTAAACGTTGTTGCTAGGGCTTTGGTGTCTTGACGATCAAAACCTGGTTGGTCAGATAATGTTTGACGAGTATTATCAAGTGAGAACGCATCATAACCATTATCAAAATCTGCAACAAAAGTTGTTATATCAATAGTTAAGTCGTCGGTTGCTTGAATAGCCAACTTACCACGCATAGTAAATTCATCGCGATTATTAGTATCGTCACGATTTAAAAAGTCATTCTCGATGAAACCATCGCTACTGTACTGCTCAACCGCCAAACGATAGTTTACTTTCTTTGTTGCCGGCCCTGATAATACCAAACCAGCACTGTAACTATCGTAATTACCAGCAGATAATCTAACTTTACCTTCAAAGGTATCGCTAGGTTTATTTGATGTAATATTTATCATACCCGCCATGGCATTAGCGCCAAAGCGTGTACCTTGCGGGCCACGGTAAACCTCTACTTGTTCAACGTCAAACGTTGACGCTATGCTACCAACACTTGAAAAATCAATACCATCAATAACTAAACCCACAGATGGGTTAATGGGTTCTTTAAATTGGCTACGTTCCCCAATACCACGAATTTGATAATATCGAGCACGTTGCGTACCACTAGAAAAATTAACATTCGGTGTGCGAGCAATAATCTCTTCTAAATTTTGTGCGTTTCGTGCATTAATTTCATCGCTGGCGATAACAGATAAAGAGCTTGCAGTTTTTTGTAGTGATGTTGCACGAAAGTCACCATCAATGGTGATGACTTCTGTTACGGGTGCAGCAATATCATTTGAAGTTTCTTCAGCAAATGTTGTTTGAGCAACAAGGCTAGTGAATATTGCTAAAGCAACAGGTGTTTTTATAAATGTCATTATGATCTCATAAATTCGACTAGGAATACGTTATGGGATCCGGCATATGGGAAGATAGCTTAAGGTGTATAAACTGTATAATTAACAGATACCTCAAGCACAATTCGAGGCAACAAAAGTTAACATACAGAATGGTAATACGATGAGCTTAACCATTCCTACGCCGGTACTATCCGGTTCAGGTTCTAAGGGTTCGCTTCGCATCTCAGCCATTAAAATCGTTAAATTTATCAGGCACCCCTTGGTTCGGTATGCATACTAACAATTTTTACTGGAAAGTACAGAGTAAAAACTTTAAAAGCTACAATTAACTCAGCTTGCTGCCTCTATTGAGTTAAATGATGCTAGCGCACTCACATCTTACAATAGTCGCTTAAATGCCTTAGCAATATTGAGGTTTTATAGATTGATTCGGGTTAACTATGAAGAACAATAGTGAGGAAAAACGAAGGGAAATAACGAGTAATACTACAGCAACTGTTTTGTCTCGCCTGAATATACACTCACCTCTGAGCATAAAAAATAACACAGAGGTGAAAATATAAATTAGATTTTAATCACTACACTTTATGAATCCAGCCGAATTTATCTTCATGCGTACCGTATTGAATTCCCGTTAATTCATCATACAAATGCTTAGATACTGGGCCGGTTTGGTTACTATTAATAATATGTTTATTACCTTTAAAACCAAGTTCTCCAACAGGTGATATTACTGCAGCAGTACCACAACCAAACACTTCAGTTATTTTTCCACTGTCAATATCTGCTAAGATTTCGTTTATATCTAACTTCTGTTCACTTACTTCATAACCAAGCGTAGGGGCTAGTTTTAAAATTGAGTCTCTAGTTATACCCGGTAAAATGCTACCGCTTAACGCAGGGGTTACTATCTTTTTCCCTTCGTAAACAAAGCATATATTCATCGCGCCAACTTCTTCTATATATTGGCCGTTAACTGCGTCTAACCACAACACCTGTGAATAACCAATTTTACTCACTTCTTCAGAGGCTAAAAGACTTGCAGCATAATTTCCACCTGTTTTAGCTTCACCTACACCACCTTTTACAGCACGTCGATATTCGTCAGAAACGAAAACGGCAATTGGGGTTAATCCGCCAGAAAAATAACTACCTGCAGGTCCTGTAATTATAAAGTGACTATAAGCACTACTAGCTCCAAGGCCAAGTTTAGGACTTGTTGCAATCATGGTTGGACGAATATATAAAGAGGCACCCTTTTGATCTGGCACCCAAGCCTTATCAATTTTTACTAATGATTTTATAGCGTCAAGATGTAGAGCTTCATCTACTTCTGGCATAACCATACGTTTTGCTGAGCGATTAAATCGTTTTATATTTTCTTCAGGACGAAATAAATTAATACCACCGTTAACATCTTTATATGCTTTTAAACCTTCGAATATTTCTTGGCTGTAATGAAAAACTGCCGCTGATGGATCAAGTGAAAGTGGACGATAAGGGCCAATATTTGCATCATTCCAACCGTTATCTTGGTCAAAATTTTGTAGGAACATATGATCAGAAAATGTTACGCCAAAACTGTATTCTTCAGGGCAGGCATTACATTGTTCTATCGGTAGAGAATTTATTTTTATCATCATTTATACGCTCATTTTAATAAAGTAATATTTCAAATATTGTATGGTTAGCAAACTAGGCTATTGCTTCAGCGAGACGTTAACATAGGCAACGAACTTTCTATTAAGTCATGTCATTTTATTTAACTATTTTCGGAGAAATCACTCAAGCATAATGTTCCAATTTTTCGTAAAGTTTTTAAACTACGAACTTTTTATAATTCTATCACTTGGAATATACGCTAAATCAGCGCTTATTTGGCAAATATAAAGTAAATTTATGTAATTAAATTGCGATTAAATCGGAACAATTATTTTGCACCATCACTTTATTGGAATCACTATGGTTTTTTCTTGAATAATTAAAAATAAGCATAGACATTGCAATGTTGATTAGTGCCTGCAGCCTAAAAGCTTATTTACTGTTAAGTTTATTGTTTCAGGCTGATATTTTTTATGACTACTTCTCTGAAATAATCCGTATTTCAGGTTATTCATAATGGTTTAAGGCAATAGCTAGAGATAATGACTAAAGATCGAAGCTAAATTAGCTAATATTTAGCATTTTACCCAAAGGTTCTCCGCCTACTAAATGTAGGTGGATATGATAAACTTCTTGGCCACCATGTTGATTGCAGTTCATGATCAAACGGTACCCGTCTTCTGCAATACCCTCTTCTTTTGCCAGTTTTTTAGCAACACTAAACATACGACCTATGGTCAACTCGTCTTCTTGTTCAATATCATTAGCTGTGGCAATGAGTTTATTTGGGATCACCAAAATATGACTTTTGGCTTGTGGAGAAATATCGCGAAATGCAGTTACTAGATCATCTTGAAAAAGTAATGGGGTTGGTATTTCCTGGCGAATAATTTTAGAAAATATAGTTTCTTCTGGAGAGTTTATGTCGGCCATCAGATTATCTCAGTTGGGTTAAATACTATTTCACCTTAGTTTAACCAAGAGTTAAACGAATAACAAAGGCTTATCATTCGTTTAACTGCATTAGATTTTATATATTTTAGCTATGTAAACTGATCAATCAATTTTTGCTTACCTTTGTTTGATACTTTTTTTATGTCTTCAACTAATAAGTAATTTACTGGCACTAAAATTAACGTAATAAAGGTTGCAAATATTATCCCAAAACCTAATGAAACCGCCATAGGTATTAAGAATTGGGCTTGTGTAGCTTTTTCAAACAGTAAAGGCATTAAACCAATAAAAGTAGTTAACGATGTTAGCATTACTGGACGAAAGCGAGATTGAGCCGCAATTAATACTGCGTCATAAGCTTTAATGCCAGAACGAACTTTTGCGTTTATAAAATCAACTAAGACTAAACTGTCGTTTACTACAACGCCAATAAGCGCCATTAAACCTAGTATACTCATTATGGTTAAATCCATACCCATGATCCAATGCCCTATGATTGCACCAATGGCCCCAAACGGGATAACCGACATAACGATGATCGGCTGTACATAAGATTTAAAAGGTATCGCCAATAAACAGTAAATAATAAAGAATACAAAGACTAAGCCCCAAGCTAAACTACTAAAAGAGTCGGCTTGCTCACGCGCTTCACCTTCTAAACTATAAGAAACCCCAGGGTATTTGCTCATTAACTCGGTTAAAAATTGATTAAGATCAGCATTTAACGTGGTCATATTAGTGGCATTTTTATCAACATCAGCGGTTACATTAATCGTACGGTATCGGTCTATACGAGTAATAGCAGACGCACTCTTACCGGGCTTTAATGTGGCAACATGTGATAAAGGTACTTTGCCACCACTTGGAGTATTTATCAGCATATCGTTTAGTTTGGATATAGATTGTCGCTCTGACAATGGAAAACGCAACATAACGCGTAAATCATCACGGCCACGTTGAATACGCTGAACTTGTGAGCCAAAGTAAGCATCTCTGACTTGTCTGGTAACCCAAGTGTTATTCATACCCATGGCATATCCCTGCGCAGTTAATTGTATTTGCAGCTCTTCTTTACCATTGGATAAACTATCAGCTATTTCAAAAGCGGTAGGGTAAGTTCGAATACGGTTTTTAACTTCATCAGAGACCAGTTTCAATGTTTTCAAATCTGTTGCGGAGAGCTGAACATCAATGGGATCGCCCCCCCTACCTAATTCTGCTCTGAACGTAACACTTTCAGCGCCCGGTAATGGGCCAATTAATTCTCGCCATTCTTTAACTAATTGTGCAGTACCAATGCCGGTGGTATTTTTATCAGCAGCTAATATTTCAAAACGCACACGACCTTTTTCTTCACTGGTGATAGCTAAGGTATTTAAAATCAAGCTTTGGCCTTGTTCATCACGATATTTATCTTGCAGTAATTTCGCAGAATTAGACATTTTTTCAACATATGAATCTACTACATCAAAACTCGTACCCACAGGCATAGTGACACTACCAAGCGCTGTTTCACTAGCAATACGTGGGAAGAATACAAAGCGAGTCCAGCCACTAGTAATAAAGGCTACAATTAGAATAAGAACACCAAAAAACAATGCCACTGTAGTTAAACGATTACGAATAGACAATGCCAACAATGGTTTATAGTATTTAAGGATCGCATTTTCAAAGCCATCAGCAAAGCCTTGTTGCCAAACACTAAATTTAGATTGTTTGGTACTTTCACTGCGCAAACGTAGCGACTTTAAATGTGAAGGTAGTACAAACTTAGACTCTATTAAACTAAACAATAAAACCGGGATAACAATAACCGGAATTTGTGCAAATAAAGCGCCTCGCTGCCCTTCAATAAAAGCTAACGGCAAAAAGGCTGCTACTGTGGTCAAAATACCAAAAGTTACTGGGGTTGCAACTTCTTGTGTTCCTTTAATGGCGGCCTCTAAACCGCTAGATGCCGTTTGGGTATGCCGATAAATATTTTCGCCGGTTACAATGGCATCATCAACAACTATACCCAACACCAAAATAAAACCAAATAAACTCATGATATTAATAGAAATATCGAAGAATGGCATAACGATAAATGCGCCCATAAAACTCACCGGTATACCAATTGACACCCAAAAAGCTATCGAAGGACGTAAAAATAATGTCAGTAGAATTAAAACAAGAAAGCCACCTTGTAACGCATTGGTAATTAATGTGTTAAGTCGACTTTTTACAATTTCAGAATCATCATCCCAATAACTAAGCACAAAGCCTTGAGGTAAGGTATCTTGACGGTCATCGATATATTCTTTAACCGCATCAGCAACGTCAATTGCGCTTTGATTACCAATTCTATACACGTCTATTAACGCACCTTGCTGACCGTTAAAACGGGCGCGCAGTGGCGTTTCTTCAAAACCGTCATTTACTGTTGCTATATCTTGTAATAAAAGAAACGTACCATCGGTATTAGTTTTTATTACAATTTTTTCAAACTCGTCACGACGATAGGCTTGACCAATATTACGTACTAGTACATCCCCCCCATCGGTACGCACATTACCTGCTGAAATATCCACAGAGCTATTACTAATGGCTGTTGATATTTCACTTAGGGTTAATTGATACTGTTCTAATTTACTTTGATTAATATCGATACTAATTTCATAATCACGAACAGCATCTAACGCTACTTGCGTTACCTGAGGTAATTTCAGTAAATCATCACGCACTTGCTCGGCAAATTCACGTATCTCTTTTTCACCGTAATCAGAAGCAATAGTAACTGAAATCACATTACGAATACGTTGCGCGATTGCGGTAACGGGCTTTTCTGCGTCAACGGGAAAGGTATTTATCGCATCTACACGGCTTTTAATATCAGCCAGTAAATCTCGAACATCGATACTCGAGTCTGCTTCAATTCGAACCGAAGCGCCACCTTCAACAGAGGTACTAATGATTTTTTCTATACCTTCAAGATCTTGAACCGCTTCTTCAATGCGTATGGCTACGCCTTGCTCTGCATCTTCTGGTGTAGAGCCCTGTAAAGTAACAGAAACATTCACTATTTCAGATTCAAAAGACGGAAAAACTTCTAATGGAATACTACTTTTTATTGAGAAAATACCGGTCAATAAAATGGTGATCATCAATAAATTAGCCGCAACATGATTTTTAGCAAACCAATCGATCATGACTTAGCTCCTTTATCATCAAACGCTTGCTTTTCACCCTGTTTAGATCCTCCATTTTTTTCAGGTCTTTTCTCACGCCTTTTGTCAGCGTTAGCTTTTTCTCTGGTTTTTTTAGCTGCTTTTACCGGCTTACCATCGATACTATTTATACTCACTATTGTGCCTGAAGTAACTTGACCTAAAGGGGTTAACACTAACAATTCATCAACTTCTAAACCCGACTTAATAACCGCAACGTCTTCACTTTGCCAAGCGATCGAAATGTTTTTACGTTTGAGTATATTATCATCAACAACATAAACGTAGCTGCCTTGATAAATCGCTTTATTTGGAATACTCAGTGCATTTTCAATAGTTTTACCCTTAATTTTTGCGCTCACATACTGGCCAATTTTTAAAGGTAAGCCATTGCCTTCATTTTCTCCGTACGGATCGTCAATTTGTGCTACAACAAATAATTGTTGCGACTCTTCATCAAACGCTCCTTCTGTTCGCACAACTTTACCTTGCCAACTTTGACGGGTGGCTAAATCTGAGAATATTGTCACGTCTGGTTGTTCTTGGACTGCAGCATTTTCAAAACGATTGCTTTCAGGCAATATCATATACGCTAGGTCTTTATTTTTTAACGGCAAACGTATTTCAACATAATCAACGGCATAAATTTCAGCAAGTTGTGTACCTATACTCACCACTTGTCCTACATCAACAGATTTGCTTAATACTCGGCCTGTATAGGGTGCAATAATATTACTACGCTCAACCGCTAATTCAGCTTTAGATAAACTGGCTTCGGCTGAAAATACTGAGGCTTGCGCCGCCATTAATTGCGGCTTACGAAGCACTAAATCAGGTGCTTTTTTGTTATTACCTAAGCGCTGCCAATCTTGCTCTGCCTGCTCTACTCGAGCTTGCTCTTCGCTAAAACTCTGTTGTGCACTAAATAAATTTGCTTGGGCAATTTTAACTTCAGCGAGTAAATCTCTTTGATCCAATTGCAGTAAAATATCGCCTTCTTCGAAAAACCCGCCCGCTCTAAATTTAGGATTAATACTGATAATTTGTCCTGACACTTGCGGTAATAACACACTCTGAGTACGCGGTTTTATCGTGCCATAACTATCGATCCCAATAGCAAGATCGTTTCGTATTAATTTTGCAACTTCGACACTGATCTGTGGTGCTGCACTGGGCTGACCTCGCTTTGCTGAAGGTGGATTACTCGTTACTATATACGCAGCGAATAAGAGCGATAATAAAACAATGATTGGCAGTAGTTTTCTTAATTTTAACGACATTATTTTTCCATGCTTGTGCGGTTAGTTAACGATGTGGGTAATGAGTTACCGCTAGTTTTTGGGCTATCAATTCTTTGGTTATCATTTTTTGGGTTATTAGCTATCTGGTTGTTCTGTACTTCGTTATTGCTCAATTTATTCGTGGTATCAAGGTAATCACCACCTAACGCCAGATATATTTCAATTCTATTTTGCAGTAATTGATTAGTTAACTGTATAACGGTGGTTTGTGCGTCAAACGAACGACGTTGAGACTCTAATACTGTGGTATAGGTTACTAAGCCACGCAAATATTGATCAAATGAAAGCTTTTCTGCCGCGATGGCATTTTCTTGCGCTTTTAAATAAAAACTATATTGTTGATTAAGGGATTCTCTTTCGCTTACGCTATTTTCAACATCAGCAAACGCTTGATAAACTTGCTGTAAATATTGTTTTTCTTTTTGCACAACAGACAATTTTGCTTGTGCTTCTAGTGACTCTAATCGACCTGAATTAAATAACGGACTGGTTATCCCACCAATTAAAGACCAAGCTAATGCTCCGCCATCAAGTAAATTAGTGAGTTCATTGGCACTATCACTTAGCCCTGCATTTAAATTAAAACTAGGAAAACGTTGTTTATGTGCTACAGCTAACCCAGCATCTAACGCTAACAATTCTAACCACCCTGCTTGAATGTCTGCTCTTCTGGTGAGTAGTTGTGCAGGTAAACCTAGGTTGATTTCTTCACTAATAACAGGAAGGCTTTGTTCACTTACTCTATTTGCTAGCGGATAATCACCCATGAGCAACTCAAGTGCTCTACTTTTAATGTTTAAGGTTTGCTGTTGATCTGCCACACGCGCTAATTCTTGATTAACGGTATTTTTAGTTAGGTAAACATCTAACGCATCATTCAAACCCAATTGATAAGATGATTGAATCATTGATAAATTGCGTTGTAAGTTATCTGCTCGTTCTTGATATAAGTTAAGCAGCTGTTGTGCCTGTGTTAAATCAAACCAAGCTTTAGTGATATCAGCGACTAACGTGAGTTCACTGTGCCGATAATTAGATATTGCTGCGGCATAATTTAGTCGGTCTTGATTTTGTTGGTCAGACAGCTTTCCCCATAGGTCAAGCTCGTAAGTTAAATCAACACTGAAATCAGCGCTGGTTTGATAACTAGTAGTATTACTTGTTACTTGTTTGCGTCTTGAATTTGCTAAAGATAAAGAAAGTTCAGGTAGATCAGTTGACGAGCTTATGTTTATTCTTTCTTTTGCAAGTGCCACACTCACTTTTTCAGCATTCAGTGTGTAGTTACTTTGTAACGCGTAACTTATTAATTCTTCTAAACCCCTGTCATTAAAGCTTTTTATCCAGCCATCATTTACTTGGATTACTTCATTCGTTATTACATCAGATTGCCATTTAATAGGTATGTTTTTATCAACTAGAGCCTCTGGTTTTGAATGAGATAGTCCACTTGGGCTGCTGCAAGCGCCAACGAGTAGCGCTAAGCTAATAGCTAAGCAACACTTAGAATTTAGCTTGTTTTTTGGCGAACTAAGTTGCCTCGAACTCTGAGAAAACCCCAGCTCTACCAACTCTGTTGCTTTGTTAAAACGAACGTTCAAAATCCTTCCTCATAGTAACAATTACATTTTTAAACTATTGATTTAACAATATAGTATGACTGAGTAAAGTTACACACAATATTCTTTACACTGCTTTACATAACCTGAACTCTGGATAAGCAGCACTTGCTCAATGCTCCCTTTTAAGCCATTTTCTGCGTTAAAACGTCGATAAATAGCGCGCTATTCATAAACGTTTTGCCTTAAAAATGGCATAAAATGAAGCATTGATGATGTCTATTCGTGATGTTCACCTGGCTAGAGCATTTACTTTATCAACTAAGCTTTTGATTCAGTTGAGTATCAAGCACTCATTATCCAGAGTTCAGGTTACATAAGTTTTTGAACAATAAGACGAGTGGTTTATTTCATACGCTAAACAACGTTTTTAAAGTAAGAAGACGAAAAGCTTTAAATGAATATTTTGTTTTTCCGCTGTTTATTATTTTACTGCTATTAAAAATTTGCTTTTCTAGTAAAGCTATAGTTCAGATGACATAAAAGCGCCAATCAATGGTTAATTGATTGGCGCTTTTATGTCTTTTAAAACGACAAAACTCAGTAAAAACAATTAAAGTGTTTTAATTATTTACTCAGTTTAAAGTTTATTTATTAGCTCTGCGGTCTGTAACGGCTTGATCTAACTCAGCAAGTAAGGTTTCTGTATCTTGCCAGCCTATACAAGCATCGGTAATACTTTGTCCATAAGTACCTTTTTCACCTTCCGCTAAATCTTGGCGGCCTTCCACTAAATGACTTTCTACCATAACACCAAAAATGTCATCATTACCGCTACGCATTTGAGCACAGACATCTTTACACACCAGCATTTGGTTTTCGAATTTCTTACTGCTATTGGCATGACTAAAATCAATCATTATATTGGTATTTAAACCTGATTTTTCTAGCTGCTGAGTAACTGATTTAACACTCTCTGCATCAAAATTAGTTTTTCGGCCGCCACGTAAAATGATATGACAATCTTCATTACCTGTAGTTTCAACTATCGCTGAATGACCATACTTAGTCACTGAAAGAAAATGATGCGGAGCACTTGCAGCACCAATAGCGTCAATAGCAACTTTAATCGTGCCATCAGTACCATTTTTAAAACCTACTGGGCATGATAAGCCTGAAGCGAGTTCACGATGAACTTGGCTCTCGGTTGTACGCGCACCTATAGCGCCCCAACACATAAAGTCGGCCATGTACTGCGGAGTGATCATATCTAAGAATTCACCTGCGGTAGGTAAACCCAAATTATTTAAATCAAGTAACAATTTACGGCCAATGCGCAAACCATCATTTAGTTTAAAACTATTATCCATGTAAGGGTCGTTAATAAGCCCTTTCCATCCAACGGTTGTTCTGGGCTTTTCAAAATAAACACGCATGACAATTTCTAACGAGTTTTTATATTTTTCGCGAAGCTTTACTAAACGTTCGCCATACTCCAAAGCCGCTTTTGGATCATGTATCGAACATGGACCAATAACGACAAGTAAACGATCATCTTTGTTATTAAAAATGTTACTGATGGCTTGTCTACCAGTAAAAACCGACTTGGTTGCCTGCTCTGAAGAAGGGTATCGCTCAAGTAATGCGATAGGAGGTAAAAGTTCTTTAATATTATTAATACGAACGTCGTCGGTTTGCTCAAACATATTGCTTCTCTTTATACTAAAATTTTGTTTATTATTTACGTCTAGACACCTAGATGATTATTCCAAATTTAACTTATCAGTGTTCTTACACTAATAGCAACCTAAAATACGAAAAAAGCGGTATAATAAAAATATTCGACTTTAGCGGATAATAATTAGCTTTATTTTATTAGATGCTTGTCGTATTTTTTATCAAACAAATATATAGGTTGCACAGTATTATGAACCACTCTCACCTGCCGTTAATTGATTTACATCGTCATTTAGACGGAAACATTCGCCCTAAAACCATATGGGCATTAGCACAACAGCACAACATAGCTTTACCTGAAAATAACTTCGAAGCATTCATTCCTCATGTACAAGTTCAAGGTAGTGAAAGCGATTTATTAGCTTTTCTAAGTAAACTTGATTGGGGTGTCGCTGTACTCAAAACTTTAGATGACTGTAAGCGTATTGCCTATGAAAACGTCGAAGATGCATACAACGCCGGTATTAATTATGCCGAATTACGTTTCTCACCTTATTATATGGCAATGAATAATAATTTAGTTATTGCTGATGTTGTTGCGGCTGTAATAGACGGTGTTAATGCAGCTTGCAAAGTATATGATGTTAAAATTAACCTCATTGGTATTTTAAGTCGTACTTTTGGTGTTGATAAATGCCAAGCAGAGTTAGATGGCCTTCTCGCTCATAAACAACATTTGGTTGCGATTGATTTAGCGGGAGATGAGTATAATTTTCCTGGTGAAATGTTTGTTGAACACTTCAAACAAGTCAATAAAGCACAATTACAAGCCACCATACATGCGGGTGAAGCAGCCGGGCCAGAGAGTATATGGCAAGCCATTAACCAATTAAACGCTAAACGCATTGGTCATGGTGTTGCTTGTTATCAAGATGAAAAGCTGATGGATTATATGCTCGAGCATAATATTGCTATAGAGTCATGCCTTACTTCTAACTTTCAAACCGGTACGATTAAAGACTTAAGCCAACATCCAATTAAAGAATTTTTAGCACGTGGACTTTTGGTATGTCTAAATACCGATGATCCGGGTGTGCAAGGCATTGAACTTAAAAACGAATTTAAAATAGCACGTGAGACTTTAGGCTTTTCAGATAAAGATATACAACAACTACAAGAAAACGCCTTAAAGGCAAGTTTTTTATCAGATAGCGACAAAGCGCTTTTAAAACAAAAAGCAGCAAATAAACAGTAATCCGTGTTGTTGAAATTGTTAATGATAGGTTAAAATAACTGATTAACAATCAACTAGGAGAACACGTGTTCGAAGTTATAATTGCGATAATCACAGGTATATTTGTTGGATTAATATTTTCATTATTGAAATTACCCATACCTGCTCCGCCAGTTTTATCTGGCATTGCTGGTATTTTCGGCATTTATTTAGGTGGCATCGGTTATCACTGGATTATTGAACGCTTTTTCAGTTAGAATCCTATTTTAAACATTTAAAAGACATATCAGTAAAACATCCTTGATAGCAGCTGAATTACAAATTACCAGCAAAGGCTAGAAACTTACTGTGATTGAACACCACTAACAAAGGTTAACACTCATGGCAACAGCACATATTGAAGCAAACAATGGCGATTTCGCAAAAACGGTACTTATGCCGGGCGATCCACTTCGCGCAAAATACATAGCAGACAATTTTCTTGACGACGTAAAGTGTGTAACACGCGTACGTAATATGTTTGGTTACACAGGTACCTATAAAGGCAAACCTGTTTCTGTGATGGGCTCAGGAATGGGTATTCCATCAATCTCAATTTATGCAACTGAATTATACAAAGACTACGGCGTTGAAAGTATTATACGTATAGGCTCTTGTGGCGCAGTACGTGATGATATAAAAGTACGCGATATTATCGTAGGTATGGCAGCAAGCACAGACTCAAATGTAAATCGCTCACGTATGAATGGTTGTGACTTCGCTGTTACAGCTGATTTCGATTTATTACATAATGTTGTAAAAACAGCTGAAAAAACCGGTAAAAAAATCCGTGTAGGTAACATATTTACCTCTGATTTATTTTACACTCCTCAACCTGAAATGTTTGCATTAATGGAAAAATATGGCATTTTAGCGGTTGAAATGGAAGCAGCAGGATTATACGGTGTTGCTGCAGAATACGGTAAAAAAGCATTAACTGTATTAACTGTAAGTGACCATATTAAAACCGGTGAACAAACGACGGCAGACGAACGTGAAACTACGTTTAAAGGTATGATGGAATTAACATTAGATAGCCTGCTTTAACTTGATAGCTAATTTTAATAGTAGAAAGCCAGTCGAATGACTGGCTTTTTTAATTTTGATGGCTTCACTTCACACAACTTCACTTAAGATTGACTGAGCCTATACAAATCTATTTATTAAAGTAACATTGATTAATTCAAGTCATTAAATTTATATGGTCTTTTGTTCACGCTTAGGTCATGAAAAAGCATCGAAGCGCTTTATCACCCTACCATAAGAAAGTTGAGAAGCCATCGGTATTACAACTTAATTCTTCCTTTATTGAGTTGTAAAGTATGCTCCCCCACGCCTTTTACATTCAGTAAATCATCAACAGAATTAAACTGGCCATTTGATTCACGGTACGCGACGATAGCTTTTGCTCGTTTTTCACCTACACCTTTCAATAAGGCTAAAGTTTCAATATCTGCAAGGTTAATATCTACCACTTGTATTTCTGTAACGGCAGCAACGTCTGGAACGTCATTAAAACCTGCTGCTTGTAGTGGCATTGACAGTACTGTAAATAAAACGATAAGAGCGTAATAGATGTGACTTTTCATGTTACTTTCCTTCTAAATAGAGTTAATTTCCTTATAAGTGAACCATTATAGATAATAATTCACTTCATTAGGTTTAGAAGTCTTGTTTAGATTTGTCAAATAGAAGTCAAATTAATTGACTTTTTTGTTAGCTTTAGCTTATTGATTGGTTAATTTCTTGTAAAACGCTATGTGGGCTTTCAGATTTGGTGATCGGGCGACCAATAACAAGATAATCAACGCCAACATCTAACGCTTGACGAGGAGTCATAATACGTTTTTGATCGTCTGCATTGCTGCCCTCAGGACGTATACCTGGTGTTACAAGTTTAAAGTCTTTCCCTAGTAAGCTTTTTAATGTTTCTGCTTCCATTGCAGAGCAAACCACACCATCTAAACCAGCCTTTTTAGTTAATGTGGCTAAGTGTTGTACATGTTCAGCTGGAGATTTAGTGATACCAATACCAGCCAGATCTTCTTCTCCCATACTGGTAAGCACTGTAACAGCGATTAATAAAGGTGCTTTGTCACCATAAGGTATTAGCGCCTCTTTCGCCTTTACCATCATTTTAAGACCACCTGACGCATGAACATTGACCATCCAAACACCTAATTCAGCAGTAGCAGCGACAGCTTTAGCCACTGTATTGGGAATATCATGAAATTTTAGATCAAGAAAAACATCAAAACCACGATCGACAAGTGCTTTAACAAAGTCTGGGCCAAAATGTGTGAACATTTCTTTACCTACTTTTAAACGACAGTCGCTCGGTTGAATTTTATCTACAAAAGATAATGCCTTTTCTTTGTTATCAAAATCTAAGGCTACGACAACTTTTGCATCTCTCATGCAACTCTCCTCAATAATAAATATTTTAATAATACAACGAACTTTGCGCTAAAAAGCCTGTATAAGCAGGCTTTATATATTTTACAAAACAGCCACGTAGTTTACTTATTCGCCATCTAACCCACGAATAGGTTTTAATTGTTCCCAATCATGACACGAAGGACATGACCAATAATGCGTACTTGAATTAAAACCACAAGTTCTACAACTATAGCGATGTTTAACATTTAAATAGGCGGTAACTAACTCACGAATAACTTCAAGGTTATCCGCTGTATTTTCAGATTGATTACCATCCATTTGCATTTTAACAAAGTGCTTGAAGCCACGAATAGTTGGTCTACGTTTCAAGGCTGTTAGAATAAAAGTTTTTGCGTGACTACCACCTTTAGCTTGCTCAATGTGTGATAAATACATGATCAGCGCACTAGTACTGCCAGTTTCTTCGTAAACTTTTCGAATAAATTTAAAAAACTCTTTTTCAGCATTAAGTGCCTGATAACAGAGAAACATTTTCTCAATCACATCAGGAAAAAATTCTTTGTCTTGCTCATAAATGGCTTTATAGCATTGGCATGCTTCATTGTATTGTTGGTGATTTTCATATATTTGTGCCATCAACCAATTTGCACGAGAAGAATTAGGATCATGACTCAAGGCATTATCTAGAAGTTCTATAACTTCAATAAACTCGTCTTTCTCAAGAGCGGAGGTTGCAAGTTCACAATAAAAGTTTGCTAAGGTATGTAAAAGTTTAGTGTCACGGGTTTTAGCAATCGCCTTTTTGAGCGCAATACCCTGCTTCCAATCTTTAGTCGATTGGTAAATCTGCATTAATGAGGTTAATGACTTTAAACCGTATATTTTTGACTTTAATAATTTGTGGAACATGTCTTCAGCGCGATCGTAAAGACCAGCACTGAGAAAATCTTTTGCAAGCTCAAATACAGCTTGTTGTTTGGCACTGTTAGGTAAGTGTTTCTGGCGTACTAAATGCTCATGTACTTTCAGCGCTCTATCAAGCTCTCCACGACGCCTGAATAAATTTGCCATAGCAAAATGTGCTTCTACAGTATCATCTTCAACTTTTAAAGCTTCAAGAAGGTAATCAATAGCTTTATCTTGTTGATTTGAAAATAAATAATTTAAACCTGTAGAATATTTAATAGAAAGCTCTTGCTGTGCGGAATGATTGTTTTGTTTGACGCTATTGCGCCCCATAAACCAACCATAGCCCATAGCAACAGGTAGTAATAAGAATAATAACCCTAGCATATTAAGACTTCTTTCCTGTTAACGCTTGCTCTTTCTTAGCCGGTTTTACCATGCTAAGAAGTTTCCAAAACAATACAAACAGTAAGCCTAATAAGAAGCCGATTGCAGTAAATAATCCTACAGCACTCGCCACAGAAATTTGCGTTTGTGCAATCAAATAATTCAAAGTAAACATTTGATCATTTTGACTACCAAAAATAAAAGCGATAGCAAGTAAAATTAGAAAAAGTATAACGGTAATATAAAGTCGCATAACAGTTCGTCCAAAACAACACAAAAAAAAGGCATGCTGATAGCATGCCGTTTATTCATTAATTCTGCAATTACGCTATTGAAAGATTAACTCTTTCACGCAATTCTTTACCAGGTTTAAAGTGCGGAACATATTTACCGTCAAGCTCTACTGACTCGCCAGTTTTTGGGTTCCGTCCCACGCGAGGAGCACGATAATGCAACGAAAAACTGCCAAAACCTCTAATTTCAATACGCTCACCTTTTGATAAAGTGTGCGCCATCATTTCAAGAATTTCTTTAATAGCTTCTTCAACATCTTTCGCAGCTAAATGATTTAATTTATCTGCTAATCTTTCAATGAGTTCTGATTTGGTCATTTGACCTCCAGTGTTCACTATAGCTTCGCGCCATCGGGGTTAAACATTAAGAAGAACTGCTTAAATGCAGTTCTTCACTTGGTATAGCTAGGAATTAAAGCTTAGCGTTTTTAAACGCTTCTGCCATTGCACTAAGACCAGAATCTTCTTCTGGAGCTTGGTTCAATGTATCCATTGCTTCACGCTCGTCTGCTTGATCTTTAGCTTTGATTGATAAGCTGATTGTGCGGTTCTTACGATCAACACCAACAAACTTAGTTTCAACGCTGTCATCAACAGATAATTCAGTAGTCGCATCTTCGATACGCTCACGTGAAATATCAGCAACACGTAAGTAACCTTCAACACCTTCGGCTAATTCAATTTTAGCGCCTTTAGCATCTACTTCAATTACCTTACCTGTAACAATAGCACCTTTTTTGTTATCTGCAAGGTATTGATTAAACGGATCATCTTCAGTTTGTTTAACACCTAAAGAAATACGCTCACGCTCAGGGTCAACTTGAAGTACTACAGCTGAGATTTCATCACCTTTCTTGTATTCACGAACAGCTTCTTCACCGCCAGCCCATGAAATGTCAGATAAGTGAACTAAACCGTCAATACCACCGTCAAGACCAATGAAGATACCAAAGTCAGTGATTGACTTGATCTTACCTGATACTTTATCACCTTTGTTGAAGTTCTTAGCAAACTCTTCCCAAGGGTTCGGGATACATTGCTTAAGACCAAGAGAAATACGACGACGTTCTTCGTCAATTTCTAATACCATAACTTCAACTGTGTCACCTAAGTTAACAACTTTAGATGGGTGAATGTTTTTGTTAGTCCAATCCATTTCAGAAACGTGAACTAAACCTTCAACGCCTTCTTGGATCTCAACGAAACAACCGTAATCAGTTAAGTTAGTTACGCGACCTGTAAGCTTAGCACCTTCAGGGTAACGTTTAGCGATAGCAACCCATGGATCTTCGCCTAACTGCTTCATACCTAAAGAAACACGAGTACGTTCACGATCGAATTTCAATACTTTAACTTGGATTTCATCACCAACATTTACGATTTCACTTGGGTGCTTAACACGTTTCCAAGCCATATCTGTGATGTGAAGTAGGCCGTCAATGCCGCCTAAGTCTACGAATGCACCGTAGTCAGTAAGGTTCTTAACGATACCTTTAACTTCAATACCTTCAGCAAGAGAAGCAAGAAGCTCATCACGTTCAACACTGCTTTCTGATTCGATAACAGCACGACGTGAAACAACAACGTTATTACGCTTTTGATCAAGCTTAATAACTTTAAATTCTAAGTCTTTACCTTCAAGGTGAGTAGTGTCACGAATTGGACGAACATCTACTAATGAACCCGGTAAGAAAGCGCGAATGTTGCTAACTTCAACCGTGAAACCACCTTTAACTTTACCGTTGATAACACCGATAATAGTTTCTTTTTCTTCGTATGCTTTTTCAAGCACTTGCCATGCTTCGTGACGTTTTGCGTCATCACGAGAAAGAATAGTTTCACCGAAACCATCATCTGTAGCTTTAAGCGATACATCAACTTCATCACCAACAGATACTTCAACTTCACCTGTAAGGCTTTTGAATTGATCGATTGAGATAACAGATTCAGATTTTAAGCCAGCGTCAACTAAAACGTTGTCTTTAGTGATAGCAACTACAGTCCCTTTAATGATTGAACCAGGGCGTGTTTCGATTGTTTTTAAACTTTCTTCAAAAAGTTGTGCAAAATTTTCAGTCATAACTTGTATATAAACTCAGTTATTAATCCAGTCAACGTCATTGTTTCATGGGGTAATTAAATAATTGCCCAGTGCATCCGTACAGTAGGCATAAGGTTAATTTTCAGCTTACATTAATTTTTCATTACTAAATGAAAGGATTTTACCAACCACTTCTTCAATAGAAAGTTCAGTAGAATCAATAATTAATGCACCTTCTGCAGGGACAAGCGGCGCAACCTTGCGGTTTTGATCTCGCTCATCTCTTAGACGTATGTCATCCAAAAGGCGCCCGATTTTAACATCAAAGCCCTTGCCTTTCAACTGATTAAATCTTCTTTGTGCTCTTTCTTCTGCACTGGCTGTTAAAAAAACTTTAACTGGTGCATCAGCAAATACAACGGTGCCCATGTCACGACCATCTGCAACTAAGCCTGGTGTAACTTTAAAAGCACGTTGGCGTCTTAGTAATGCTTCTCTAACACGAGGAAATGCTGCTACTTTAGAGGCCAATGCGCCAATTTCTTCGGTACGTATGGCATTTGAAACATCTTCGCCCTCTAAAATAACACTACCTTCACCGGCAGCAGATATTTGAAACTGAACATCAAGGTGCGCAGCAACAGGCAATAAAGATGCTTCATCTTCAACACTAATATTATGGTGTTGAGCGGCAACCGCTAATACGCGGTAAATTGCGCCACTATCTAATAAGTGCCAACCTAACTGTTCGGCAACAATACGGGCAACTGTTCCTTTACCGGCACCACTGGGTCCATCTATAGTGATGACTGGAATGCTTTCCTGCATTTATTTATCTCCTAAAGTCGAAAATCGGCGGCATTATACGGGATTTACAATTCAAAATCGCGTAATAAATTATTCTGTAACACTTTTTAAGATGAAACAGTCGATAACTTCTCGAAATAATCAGGAAATGTTTTAGCTGTACATTTAGGATCATTAATCGTTACAGGCGTATCACTTAAGGCCACAAGTGAAAAACACATAGCAACTCGATGATCATTATAAGTATCAATATCAGCATGTTTTAAAGCAGTTGGTGGTGTGATAGAAATAAAGTCTTCGCCTTCTACTACTTCAGCACCAACCTTTCTTAGTTCGGTTGCCATGGCGCTTAAACGATCAGTTTCTTTCACTCGCCAATTATAGATATTTCGAATAGTTGTTGTGCCGCTGGCAAAAAGAGCTGTGGTAGCTATAGTCATGGCTGCATCAGGAATGTGGTTCATGTCCATATCTACAGCCGTAAGCGGCTTACCAATCACAGTAATAGATTCATCATTCCAAATAACTTCTGCGCCCATTTTTTCCAGCACATCAGCAAAGTGTTTATCACCTTGGACACTTAATTTGCCCACGCCGTGTACGGTAATTTCGCCACCTTTTATAGCACCTGCAGCTAAAAAATATGATGCAGATGATGCATCACCTTCTACCATGTATTTATCAACAGCTTGATAAGATTGTTTGCCTTTTACTGTAAATGATTGATATTCATTATTTTGTACCGTGACGCCAAATCTCGACATAATATCGAGCGTAATATCAATATAAGGTTTTGAGACTAACTCACCTTCTATAACAATATTTGTATCGGTATTAAGTAAAGGCGCTACCATCAAAATTGCTGTTAGAAATTGACTTGAAATAGAGCCATCAATACTAACAGTACTGCCAGATAGCGCTTTACCATTAATTTTTACCGGCGGGTAATCTTTGTTTTCTAGGTATTCGATATCAGCATTAAGCTGCGCTAATGCATCGACTAAGTGACCAATAGGTCTTTCCTTCATTCTTGGTTCACCCGTTAATACAAACTCACCTTGGCTTGCAGCAAGTGCGGCACATAACGGTCGCATTGCAGTACCTGCATTACCAAGATATAGCTCTAACGATTCACTTGTCTTAAAAAAGCCATTATTGCCAATAACAGTACACTCAGTACCACAATCACTTAAGGTATATTGAATACCTAAAGTTTTTAAGGCGCCTAACATGTAATTAATATCGTCACTCACTAACAAATTAGTGATTTTTGTTTCACCCTTAGCAAGCGCTGCTATTAATAAAGCACGATTCGATAGGCTCTTTGAGCCAGGTAAAAACACTTCACCATTTATTTTATTAATTGGTTGTAGAGTTAGTTGCTCCATATTATTTAGCCTCTGCTGCAAATTTTTTCATAAAATTAATTAACGCTTCTACACCTTCAATTGGCATTGCGTTATATATACTGGCTCGCATTCCGCCAACCATACGATGACCTTTTAATGCTGTTAATCCTTCAGCCTCAGCTTGTTTTACAAAGTCTGCTGATAAACTGTCGTCAGTTAACCAAAATGGAACATTCATCAAGCTTCTATTCTCTGAAACTATTGAATTTGTATAAAAGCTACTTTGATCAATATACTGATATAAAAGCTGTGCTTTTTGTTGATTAATATCAGCAATAGCGCTAACGCCCCCCTTTTCTTGTAACCATTCAAAAACCAAACCTGCTAAATACCATGCATAAGTAGGTGGTGTGTTATACATAGAGCCATTTTCTGCTAAAACCTGATAATTCATTATCGAAGGAGTATCTATATGTGCATTACCCAGTAAATCTTCTCTAACAATAACGATAGTTAAACCCGATGGGCCGATATTTTTTTGAGCACCGGCATAAATCAAACCAAATTTACTGACATCAAATTCGCGAGACAAAATAGTAGAAGACATATCGGCAATTAGTGGGATCTCCCCGGTATCTGGAATATCAAAGATTTCGATTCCATCTACAGTCTCATTAGGGCAGTAATGAACATAAGCTGCATTAGCGCTTAATGCCCAATCATTACTAGGTTTTACACGTTGTTCGCCATTAACATTATCGATAGCGTTGATAACGTTAATATTGCCATAATGACATGCCTCTTCTGCTGCGGCTTTTGACCAAGCACCTGTTACAATGTAGTCAGCATTTTTAGTCTCACCTAAAAGGTTTAATGCTACTGCTGAAAATTGACCACGACCACCGCCGTGACAAAACAACACTTTATAATTATCGGGAACTGCCATTAAAGATCGTAAGTTGGCTTCAGCATTTTCGGCTACAGCAATAAACTCTTTGCTACGATGACTCAACTCCATTACTGAGCTGCCTGTATCGGCAAAATTTAAAAATTCACTTTGCGCCTTTTTCATCACATCAACAGGTAACATTGCAGGACCTGCGCAAAAATTGTAAACACTAGACATCTAAAACTTCACCTTTCGTTAATTTAATTTATCACCCGATAATGATATAAAATGAGTTAACACTCTCTAAAATAGTTAACGCCATCATTTGAACATTATGTCTTTATTGAAAACAGTTAGTTGAATACCAAATTGATTAATGAAGAGCTCTATTCTGTCATAAGTAATATGAATAATTACAGGGTATAAAATCTAGTTAGGCGTATATATTCTTATGAATTCTATAACCGTGTAGTTATTCATTTTAATCGTTAAATATGATCTGCTAATTTATCAAGGTAGTTTAACTGTTTCATTTGATTTTTAAGGACTCTAGCATACCTATTTAATCGTTATCATCAATTCAAAAATCAACTTTGATATAACTTTTATCTCAAATTTTGCTCATAAAAAAAGGCGGTATAAACCGCCTTTCTTACTTTAATAACGGTTACTCTGCAGTATCGTCATCATTGAGCTTAGAATCTTCACCTTTACTCTCATCAGATTCAGGTGTTTCAACTTGTTCACCTGCTTCTATTTGAGTGGTTGTTGGCTCACCATTCTCATCTACTTCAAAGGTCTCAACTTCTTCAATTTCATCGATACGTTGTAAGGCAACTACATGCTCGCCTTCAATGGTACGGATAATACGAACACCTTGAGTATTACGACCAATAACGCTGACTTCGCCTACACGAGTACGAACTAACGTACCGTTATCAGTGATCAACATTATTTCGTCTTGTTCTTCAACTTGTACTGCACCAACCACTGGACCATTACGTTCACTCACTTTAATTGAAACAACACCTTTAGTCGCTCGACTTTTCGCAGGGTATTCTTCCAATGCCGTACGCTTACCGTAGCCATTTTCAGTAATAGTTAATATCGGACCATCATTTTTCGGAACAATTAGAGACACAACCTTTTGATCGCCCTCTAACTTAATACCGCGAACACCAGTGCCGGTACGACCAATAGGTTTTAACGCCCATAATTGCTCGCCTGTTTCAGGATCAACTTTTATCTCACCCGTTTCACTGTCACGTTTCTTCTCGTTGAAACGTACCACTTTACCAGCGTCTGAGAACAACATAATGTCGTTATCGCCATCGGTAATATCAACACCAATAAGAGTGTCGTCGTCACGGAGGTTTAACGCAATAATACCGTTAGCTCGTTGGTTTTTGTATGCCGTTAATGCTGTTTTCTTAACTGTACCAGAAGCAGTCGCCATAATAATGAACTTGTCTTCTTCGTATTCACGTACCGGTAAAATTGCCGTAATACGCTCACCATCTTCAAGTGGTAAAATATTAACAATTGGACGTCCACGTGCTGTTCTGCTTGCTAGTGGCAATTGGAACACTTTTAACCAGTAAAGTTTACCGCGATCTGAGAAACATAAAATAGTATCGTGGGTATTAGCGATTAATAAACGTTCGATGAAATCTTCTTCTTTCATCTTAGTTGCCGCTTTACCTTTACCACCACGTCGTTGTGCTTGGTAATCACTTAATATTTGATATTTAACATAACCTTCATGAGAAAGTGTTACGACCACATCTTCTTCTGTGATCAAATCTTCCATCGATAAATCGTGTGAAGCGTTGGTAATTTCAGTGCGACGTTCATCACCAAATTCATCACGAATGACTTCAAGTTCTTCACGGATAACTTCCATCAAGCGAGAAGGCGTTGCTAAAATATGAAGTAATTCAGCAATAACTTCTAATAATGCTTTATATTCACTTAAGATTTTTTCGTGTTCTAGACCCGTTAATTTATGTAAACGTAAATCTAGAATAGCTTGTGCTTGTGGAGGCGTTAAAAAATATTGACCATCACGAATACCAAAATCATCTTCAACCCACTCAGGACGAGCAGCGTCATCACCAGCAGCAGCTAGCATGTCAGACACAAGGCCTAAGTCCCAACCTTGAGCTAACAATTGTTCTTTAGCTTCACTCGGTGTTGGTGAGTTTTTAATTAAGGCAATAATCGGATCAATATTTGAAAGCGCAATCGACAAGCCTTCAAGTAAATGTGCACGTTCACGAGCTTTACGTAATTCAAATATCGTTCTACGTGTTACGACTTCACGACGATGCAAAATAAAGGCGTCTAGCATTTCACGTAGGTTGAATAGTTTAGGTTGACCATTAGTCAGTGCCACCATATTCAAACCAAACGATACTTGCATTTGGGTAAGCTTATATAAGTTATTTAAAATAACTTCGCCTACTTCACCACGTTTTACTTCGATAACCATACGCATACCGTCTTTATCAGACTCATCACGTAAGGCAGAAATACCTTCTAAACGCTTCTCTTTTACCAAGTCAGCCATTTTTTCAATTAAGCGGGCTTTGTTAACTTGGTATGGTAATTCGTGAACTACAATGGTTTCTTTGCCCGACTTCTCGTCAACTTCGATTTCTGCACGAGCACGAATTTTGATTTTACCACGACCGGTCAGGTAAGCTTCTTGAATACCCGCACGTCCACTGATAATACCCGCGGTTGGAAAGTCTGGTCCTGGAATAAACTCTAAAAGCTCTTCAAAGCTAATATCGCTATTATCTATTACTGCCAAACACCCATTAATAACTTCAGTTAAGTTATGCGGTGGAATGTTAGTAGCCATACCTACGGCGATACCTGAAGTACCATTAACTAGTAAGTTAGGAATTCGAGTTGGCATAACCGCTGGTATCATTTCCGTGCCATCATAGTTGGCAACGTAATCAACCGTTTCTTTATCTAAGTCGGCTAAAATAGAGTGGGCAATTTTCGCCATTCTAATTTCGGTATAACGCATTGCCGCTGCTGAATCACCATCAACAGAACCAAAGTTACCTTGGCCATCTACTAACATGTAGCGCAATGAAAATGGTTGCGCCATACGAACAATTGTATCGTAAACAGCCGTATCACCATGCGGGTGATACTTACCAATTACATCACCAACAACACGTGCTGATTTTTTGTACGGCTTGTTAAAGTCGTTGCCTAATACGTTCATCGCAAAAAGTACGCGACGATGCACTGGTTTTAATCCATCACGCACATCTGGTAGTGCACGACCTACGATAACGCTCATTGCGTAATCTAAATAGGAGCTTTTTAGCTCATCCTCAATATTGACAGGAGCAATATTATTCGCCAAATCGGTCATAAATTGATGGTATCCCTTAACGTAAATCTAATTCAGAAAATTTCGAAATTATTATTTTTAATTAACACGGCATACTAGCATAAATATTTGTCATGCCATACCGCTTTATTTTGCTTAATTCTGCCGTTAAAAAGCTAAAGTTTCAAGTAAATGCTAGATATAAAGCATTTAGGCAATACCGATATGATTTAAAAGATATTTTTTAAGTTATTTTTATATGCTGTTTTGCTTAAAATTGCTGTTTGTATGCATTTTAATCACATGTCGATTTAAACAGCAAATCTCGCTCTAACCATCTTATTAATGCCAGTATTGTGCAACTCGTCTTATGCAGAACAAATACCGTTGGCTGAACGAATATAAGATGGGCTTTATTTACAGTGAATAACCTTTGCCACTAGGCTTGTCGTAATTATTGGTTTAGAATCTTAATCATTAATAGACCAACAACGATAAATATTTATGTCTAACACGTTTAATGTTAATCCTGATGAAATTGCCAAATTTGAACAAGTTGCCAGTCAATGGTGGGAACTAGATGGTGATTTTAAACCTTTACATCAAATCAACCCGCTACGCCGACAATTTATTTGTCAGCATGTTGGCGATATATTTTCTAAAAAAATTATTGATGTTGGCTGTGGCGGCGGTATTTTAGCCGAGAGCCTAGCGCAGCTTGGCGCTGAAGTGACAGGTATTGATATGGGGCAAGAGCCACTAAATGTCGCTAAACTACACGCATTAGAAACAGGTGTAAGCGTTGATTACCAAAAAATTACCGCTGAAGAAAAAGCGCAGCAACAACCAGAACAATATGATGTAGTAACTTGCATGGAAATGCTTGAACATGTGCCAGACCCAGCTTCTATTATAAAGGCCTGTGCACAAATGGTTAAACCCGGCGGCTTTGTTTTTTTCTCGACCTTAAATAAATCGTTAAAGGCTTATTTGCTCGCAATTGTTGCTGCTGAGAAAATTTTAAAGTTAGTGCCTGATGGTACGCATGATCATAAAAGCTTTATCCGCCCTTCTACATTAATCGGTTGGGCTGAATCGTTTGATTTAAAATGTATAGATGCTGCTGGCATTCATTACAACCCATTAACTGAAAACCATAAATTAACCTCATCACTAGATGTTAATTATATTTTGTGTTGCCAGCGTCTTTAACTTATATAAGACACGCAATCATCGCGTTGTTTAATGTTTATATTAAACCTTTAAAAACAACGCGCCTTCCCTTTTAAACTTACCTTTAACGTAGAGCTGCATTAATGCCTTCAACAAACAATAAAAAACAAAACTTAGCAAGCGTACTATTTGATCTCGATGGCACCTTATTAGATACCGCTGATGATTTAGGCGCAGCTTTAAATTTTGTTTTAGCACAACACAATAAACCGCAAGTGGCGGCAAAAGATTATCGACCTGTTGCCTCAGACGGCGCCTTAGGCTTATTATCTCTTGGTTTTGGCGATGCTATTAAAGAGTTTAATTATGAAACATTGCGTAAACAGTTTTTAGATTATTACCAAGAAAACATCGCCGTACATACTTGCCTTTATCCTGGTGTAGCTGAATTACTGCTGCATTTAGAGACTAATAAAATACCTTGGGGTATTGTAACCAACAAACCTGAAGGGTTAACCAAAACGTTACTTCCTCACTATGCTGAATTTACACAATGTGCGGTTATGGTAGCTGGTGACACATTACCTCTGCGAAAACCTGATCCTGAGCCACTTTTATATGCTTGTAAAAAAATAGGTGTAGATCATCAACAATGTTTTTATGTTGGCGATGCACTTCGAGACATTCAAGCCGGAAATAGCGCACAAATGGCTACCTTTGTTGCTAAATGGGGCTACATTGCAAGTAGTGAAGATTGTAAAACATGGCAAGGTGATCACATTATCGCAAAGCCAACTGATTTAATTGCCTTTATCACACAATAAAATGCAGAAGAACAAACCAATTTAACGCGAGTCTTAATATATTTTATGGCTAGATTTTTATTGGTTTCTTCGGTTTATTTTAGCTTGATTAAATGCCATAGTTTAATGCAATAACTTATATACCATTGGCTAATTATTTTACTCTTCCTAAGTCGCTCAATTATCTAATACCTCTGAGCTAAGCACTACATTCCTAGTTTGATGATGTTTTTAACGTTATTACTACACGTTAACCTAGCAAATAAGTGCTTTTGTATTATGTATTAAAGATAATCTTAAAGCGTTGATAAAACAATCACTCGTCAATTTGACTGTTCAATAACTAAACTAAAAACATAAGCAATTGAAAAATATAAATATTAATCCCTATATTACCTTTAGTCATATAAAACTAAAAAAATAACTTAAAATAATTTAGTCGATAAAAATAATTTAAAATAACCGTTGCGTTTTACAAAAACCAAAATTAAAAAGCACTACTAAGTTAGTTGTTACTAACAGATCTTTTACTCTAAAAAAATCAACCAAAAAACGATATTTTTTATCGCTTGCATTGTAAGGCAAACCTCACTATCTTGTGATTAGATTTTTAAAAACCCCAAGATATAGTGCATTTTTCATTCAGGGACACATTGAGTGATATACGACTTATATCGTATAAAGGACATCTTGAGGCATTTAACATTTTAATTACCTATTGTGGGTGATTAAAAACAACAAATAGATTTACAGGTCATTCATGAATAACAACCTTTTTGTTACAAAACGCAACGGTTCTAAAGAGCCAATCGACTTAGAGAAAATCCATAAAGTTATTGCTTGGGCTGCTAACGGCTTAGACAATGTCTCGGTATCTCAAGTTGAACTTAAATCACATATTCAGTTTTACGATGGTATTAAAACTGCTGATATTCATGAGACCATTATTAAATCAGCTGCTGATTTAATTTCAGAAGAAACACCAGACTACCAATATCTAGCTGCTCGCTTAGCGATATTTCATTTGCGCAAAAAAGCTTATGGCCAATTTGAGCCACCAAAGCTATATCCTCATGTTATAAAGTTAGTAGAAGCCGGCAAGTACGATGAACATTTATTAACTGATTACACGCCTGAAGAATTCGAGCAACTAGAAAGCTTTATGGATCACGCACGTGATTTAGATTTTAGTTACGCGGCTGTAAAACAGTTAGAAGGTAAATATCTTGTACAAAACCGTGTAACGGGTGAAATTTATGAAAGCGCGCAATTCCTTTACATATTAGTAGCAGCGTGTTTGTTTGCAAAATACCCTAAAGAAACACGTTTAGAATACGTTAAAGGTTTTTACAACGCTATTTCAACCTTTAAACTTTCATTACCTACACCTATTATGGCCGGTGTACGTACACCTACACGCCAATTTTCATCATGTGTACTAATTGAATGTGGCGATAGCTTAGATTCAATTAATGCAACGTCTAGCTCTATCGTTAAATATGTTTCTCAACGTGCAGGGATTGGTATCAACGCTGGTCGAATTCGTGCATTAGGTAGTACCATTAGAAATGGTGAAGCTTTTCATACCGGTTGTATTCCTTTTTACAAACTCTTTCAAACAGCCGTTAAAAGCTGTTCGCAAGGTGGTGTTCGTGGCGGCGCAGCTACGCTATTCTACCCATTGTGGCATTTAGAGGTTGAAAGTTTATTAGTACTTAAAAATAACCGTGGTGTTGAAGAAAACCGCGTTCGCCATCTTGATTACGGCGTGCAGTTTAATAAGCTTATGTACCAACGTTTAATAAAAGGTCAGTCAATTACCTTATTTAGCCCTAGCGATGTACCGGGTTTATACGACGCATTCTTTGAAGATCAAGACAAATTTGAAGAGCTTTACGTTAAATACGAAGCGGACGAATCAATTCGTAAAAAGTGTATAAAAGCAATTGAGTTATTTACACTATTTGCTCAAGAGCGTGCAAGTACAGGTCGAATTTATTTACAAAATGTCGATCACTGTAATACACACTCACCTTTTGACCCAACTGTTGCACCAATACGTCAAAGTAACTTATGTTTAGAGATTGCCTTACCAACTAAGCCAATGGAAGATGTAAACGATCCAAACGGTGAAATTGCTCTTTGTACTTTGTCAGCGTTTAACTTAGGCGCTATCGACAACTTAGACGAGTTATCGGGTTTAGCAGACTTAGCCGTACGTGCTTTAGATAGTTTATTAGATTACCAAGACTACCCTGTTCCTGCAGCACACACAGCTACCATGGGACGTCGTACACTCGGTATAGGTGTTATTAACTACGCTTACTACTTAGCCAAAAATGGTGTTTTCTATTCAAACGGGAGTGCGAACAACCTAACACATCGTACGTTTGAAGCGATTCAATACCATTTATTAAAAGCATCTAACGAATTAGCGATTGAACAAGGTGCTTGTCCTAAATTTAATGAAACGCGTTTATCACAAGGTATTTTACCTATCGATACTTACAAAAAAGAAATCGATAACATTACCGGTGAGCCTTTACACTTAGATTGGGAATCATTGCGCGCAAGCATTAAAAAGCATGGTGTTAGAAACTCAACAGTATCAGCATTAATGCCGTCAGAAACATCATCTCAAATTTCTAATGCAACTAATGGCATTGAACCACCACGCGGTTTAATCAGTATTAAAGCAAGTAAAGATGGCGTTTTAAAACAAGTTGTTCCTGAGTATCAACGATTAAAAGACAACTACGAGTTACTTTGGAATATTCCAAATAACGAAGGCTACTTGCAATTAGTTGGCATAATGCAGAAGTTTATTGACCAAACTATATCTGCTAACACTAACTACGATCCTGCGCGATTTGAAGGCGGTAAAGTACCCATTAAACAAGTTTTAAAAGACATGTTAACTGCCTATAAACTCGGTGTTAAAACTATGTATTACCATAACACTCGCGATGGCGCTGACGACAATCAAATTGAAGTTGAAGACGATTGTGCCGGCGGTGCGTGCAAGATATAACGTCTACAAGAGGAAAACAGCAAGTTTTCCTCTTTTTTTACCAGCCAATTTGTAAAAAATTAAACATAATAACAACTAGATTAACCAACACTTAGTAATGAAATACTGCCCTATGAGCGTACTATTTCAAGGAGAAATAAATGTCGTACACTACGTTTAACCAAACAGCTAACAATGCTTTGTTAGAGCCAATGTTTTTGGGGAACAGTGTTAATGTTGCACGATACGATCAACAACGCTATATGGCGTTTGAAAAACTGATTGAAAAGCAGTTATCCTTCTTTTGGCGTCCAGAAGAAATTGATGTATCTAAAGACCGTGCCGATTGGCAGAGTTTAACTGAGTCTGAAAAACACATATTTATTTCTAATTTAAAATATCAAACCTTATTAGACTCTATGGCAGCACGCTCGGTAAATGCTGTTTTACTACCACTTGTGTCTCTGCCAGAAGTAGAAACGTGGGTAGAAACTTGGGCATTTAGTGAAACCATTCACTCTCGTTCATACACGCATATTTTGCGTAATTTATTTACTGACCCAAGTGAAGTATTCGACGACATTATGGTTAACCCGGCAATTTTAAAGCGTGCTTCAAGTATCGCCCAATATTTTGATGCCGTAATTATCACTACACAGTTGTTGCAGTCTCAAGGCCCTGGTAGTTATGAAGTTGACGGCAACACTATTGAAGTTAGCGAACGTAAACTAAAAGAACGTCTTTTCTTAGCAATATGCTCTGTTAATGCCCTAGAAGCGATTCGTTTTTATGTTAGCTTTGCCTGTTCATTCGCCTTCGCTGAACGTGAGTTATTAGAAGGTAATGCAAAAATTATTAAACTGATTGCTCGTGATGAAGCCTTGCACTTAACGGGTACTCAACACATGTTAAATAACTGGATGTCAGGCAGAGACGATCCAGAAATGCAAGAAATTGCCACTACGTTACGTGAAGAAGGCAAACAAATATTCATGGACGTGGTAGATCAAGAAAAAGAATGGGCTGATTACCTATTTAAAGATGGCTCTATGATCGGTCTTAACGCTGCAATTTTAAAACAATATATCGAATACATCAGTAATCAGCGTTTGGCTGCAATTGGTTTCGATGCTCCATACGACGTGAAAAGTAACCCATTGCCTTGGATGAATTCATATTTGGTTAGTGATAACGTGCAAGTTGCTCCTCAAGAAACTGAAATTTCAAGCTACCTAGTTGGACAAGTTGACTCGTCTGTATCTAGCGATGATTTTGACGACTTCGATTTATAGTATTTATGTCTTTTAGTATAACCATCGAGGAACAAGAAATAACGTTTCTCGATGAAGATAAAAATATATTGAACACCCTAGAAAGAAAAAATATAGAATCACATTTTCATTGCCGAGATGGTTTTTGTGGTGCATGTCGTTGTACCTTAAAAAAAGGCACAGTTGAGTACCACGAATACCCACTCGCTTTTATCGGCGACAATGAAATTCTCACCTGCTGCTCCTACCCTACTTCTGATATTGAATTGGTTATTGAATAATTCACATTATCCCATGCTCAATTAACATCATTGAACATTCATTTAACAAGTCACGTTATTAACGTTAACAATGTTAAATACCGCCGATAAAAACCTAAGATAAAAATATTTACACATAAAAAAAGCAGCGTATTAACGCTGCTTTTGGCTATAACCGACTGTTTATTTAATAAGTTAGCCTGTAATAGTTTGATAGATAACAGGTACTTGATCAGCTTGCTTCTCACCAATATCTAAAGCGGCTAAATACTGCTGACTTGCTCTAAGCGCTGCATCTTCATCTTTAGCATGAACGCGTGCTAACACATCGCCACGATTTACTAGGGTGCCGGTAGGTAATACACGGTCAAAGCCAACCGTATGATCAATTTGCTGACCATTGGCTGTACGGCCACCTTTCAAACCTACAACCGCTAAACCAATATCACGAGTTTGCATGCCATTAATGTAACCATGATCTGAAGCAATAATATCTTGAACGTAGTTTGCACGTTCCATCGAGCGCCATGGATCTTCCATAAAGTCGCTTGGCCCACCTAATGCGTGGATCATTTTGTTGAACTTTTCAGCAGCAGCACCAGAAGATAATGCATGGTTAATTTTTGTTAAAGCTTGCTCTTCGTTGTCAGCAACTTTAGCACTTACTAACATGGCTTTAGCTAATGAAACAACAACAGCATGTAAACGAGGCTCACGTAACGAGCCGTTTAAGTATTTAACGGTTTCAGCCATTTCTAAAGCATTACCTGCAGTAGCACCTAATACTTGGTTCATGTCAGTAATAATTGCTTGTGTTGGCACACCAGCGCCATTAGCAACATTAACAATACTTTGTGCTAAGGCTTTAGCATCGTCAATATTTGACATCATGGCACCATTACCAACTTTTACATCCATCACTAAGCTATCAAGCCCTGCTGCTAGCTTTTTAGATAAAATAGAAGCTGTGATTAATGGAATAGATTCTACCGTCGCAGTAATATCACGAATACCGTATAAACGTTTATCTGCTGGCGCTAAATTATCGGTTTGCGAAATAATCGCCATACCTAAATCTTTTACAATCCCTTTAAATTCAGCAATACTTGGCTGAACATTAAAGCCTGCAATACTTTCTAATTTATCGGCTGTTCCGCCAGTATGGCCTAAGCCACGACCTGCAATCATAGGTACGTAAGCACCACAAGCTGCAACAATAGCCGCTAGCATAAAGCTCACTTTATCGCCCACACCACCTGTTGAATGCTTATCAACCACTGGACCATCTAATTCAGGCCAAGATAATACATCGCCTGATTGTTTCATCGCCATGGTGAAGTCAATAATTTCACGTGTTTCCATACCTTGTTGGAAAATCGCCATGGCCATTGAGCCAGCTTGAGCATCATTAAAATCTTTTGTTACTAGGCCATCTACAAAGCTTTGAATTTGTTCTTTAGACAGCGAGCCACCATTACGTTTGGTGCGAATAATTTCTTGAGGTAATAACATTAACTAGAGTCCTTATATTTCCAGTAAATCTTTAGGTGTAAAAGCATCTGGTAATAGTTCGTTAACTGTCCATTGCTTTTTATCATTATTATGGTTAACAGCCATCACGAGTGCGTCAGGTGCTAAAAACTCAACAATAACTTGTCGACAAGCACCACATGGTGGCGTTAATTTTTCTTGATTGGTATAAATAACTATCGCTGAAAACGACTTCTCACCTGAGATAACGCCTTGTGCTAAACAATTGCGTTCAGCACAAACCGTTAAGCCGTATGAGGCATTTTCAACATTACAGCCTTTAACTACCTTGCCATTAGCTGTTAACGCAGCAGCACCCACATGAAAGTTGCTATAGGGCGCATAGGCATTTTCAAAGCCTTCTTTTGCAGCATTAACGAGTGTTAATAATTTATTTTCTTCTATCTTCATCATTAAAAAGCCTTTATCTGACCATGTGGTCAACTTATATTCTATCCTAGTAAATCACTAGAGGAAAAGCAACCTATATAATCAATAATTACGGGCTATGATGTGCCAATAAACAATTTCCAATACCGTGAAAATAAAAAAGCCAACATAACTGTTGGCTTTTTAAAAAGGTATTACTTAGTAGATATTAGAAAGTGTATTTAACACCAATCTTCATACTCCAAGTAGACTCTCTATCTTGGAATCTAGCTGGTGTCTCACCTTCACTAACATTTGCAGATTCATAAACGTATTGACCCGCATCGTTGATACTATAATCTAATATCTCTGTTGCTGATTGACCAAATGGTAATTGGTAAACACGTGCAGCACCTTCATCAAAAATAGCTAGCGCATTTTTAATGTCGATATAGAATAAACCTTTATGACCTTCTAAGAAACCTGGGATTTCTTGTTCAAAACGTAAGTCCATAGTCGTTGTCCATGGCGCAGTATAGTCGTTCTTACCAAGGTAGCCGCCATCAGAGCTAATACCAGCCGTTGCTAATTCAGCCATAATTTCGTCGTAGCTTAAACCGTTAGCAAAATCAACCGCACCATCGCTAGCACTTGTTGGAATGTAAGGTAAATTAGCTGTAGTAAGATCTAACTCGCCAGATAAACCAGTACGGTTATTGTAGCCTAGCAAGTAGCTAAATGGACGACCTGATTTGCGTTCCCAGAACATGTGCATGCCAGTGTTGTAACCTTCAAACATTTCAGTGTTATATGAAAGGTTGAACGTTAAACGATGCTTAACTTGGTAAGCTGACGTACCAATAGTTGGGTTCTCAGGATCTATAACTGGGTTAAAGTTGTATGCCGTATTTGAAGAAGTACCGGTTGCATCTACACGATTACGAATAGTTGAATGCGTGTATGAAAAGTTTGCTTTAAAGCCATTTTTCCAATTTTTAGCTACTGATAATGTCTCAATCATTGTATGACCGCCAGATGTATTAGTTAATAATACATCTCGTGCATCTCTATCAGCGTCAGCAAAAGTATAAATTGGACGACCTTCAACAGTTAAACCGCCATTTCCTTTTGAAGTATCTAAAGTACGAGAAAGATCAGACCATGCCATATCTTTCTGAATATCTTTATAAAGAATTTCACCACTTATGCGCCAGTCATCACCTAGTCCGATATCACTTAAATCAGCAACGTAATCAGCTGCTAAGCTATACTGCCATGTTGTAGGAACTTCGAAGTTTGGATCAATTGCGTCAATATTTGAATTTGGTCCACCTAACTCAGATTGAGCAATTTGATCTTGTGCATGTTGTGGAATACCACTTGGATCAGCATTTTGTAAGAAAGTATTAGCGGCTATATCATCACCGAAGCTTCGATATAATGCGATTCTTGAGCCATCATTTGTAAATGCATTAGAGATAAATACATTTGGTCGGCCGCCACTAAATAAGCCAGCACCACCACGAATGGTTAAATCATCAGTTGCAGTCCATGTAAAGCCTAGACGAGGTAATAACACATCTAAACCATCAAGGTTTTCATTGTTTGAAAAACCATAACGATCATAAAAACTTTGGTTAAAGTTAGGAGCATCATCATTTACAGTTAATTCATAACGTAAGCCATAAGTTACGTTAAGTGAGTCATTAACATCCCAGCTATCTTCAATGTATAATGCATGGTTACCAAGGGCAAATTCAGCGGCTGCATCATCACGGTTTAAGCTTGGGTTATTTTGGTATTCAAACCAATCAGCTTGACCTGCTTCAAAGTCATCTATGCTATCGAAATACCATGAACCTAAGTAATGTTGCATGAAAATGTTATAAACTTCTACTTCTTCGTATTCCCAACCAAAAGAAATAGCATGATCTTCGTATAAGTATTCACCACTTGCACGGAATTGGAAAGTTTCATTAGTTAGTTCATTTGCATGACGACTGTCATCAGAACCTAACATAATTTCGCCACCGTTTACGGTGTCAATTTTAACTTCACCAAACTCATAACCACCAAGTGAAACTTGTCCGTTAACAGATTCTTTTTTTGAAACTTTAATTTCTGTTGAGAAATCTTCAGTCCAGTAAGAGAATAATTGAGCAACGTAAGTATCAAATTCATTCGAACGGTTATACCAATGAGAAGAAAGGTATAAATCATCTGAATTACCAGAGCCTTGGTTACCCGCACTGTTACTAGAACCGTGTGAATAGGTAAAGGTTGCACGATGATCTTCGTTGATGTTCCAGTCTAGTTTCAATGAGTACTTTTCATCTTCTAGTGGAATAGAATCGTCCCAGCTTCCAGCATCATAGCCATATTTGTCACTAGCAATGTTAATTACACGATCAACTTCAGCTTGAGATACTTGAGTAACTTCATTAGCAACACCAGATCCTAAAGGACCTTTGTCAACAGAACTTGGTGATTCAAAAGTTTCGTAAGATGCGAAGAAAAATAGTTTATCTTTAATGATCGGACCGCCAAACGTAGCACCCCAAGTTTCTTCATCAAATTTTAAATCAATTTTGTCGCCATCGTCTGTTTCAGGAGTACCAGCCCAAGCATCTTTTGCTTGTTCTATAAACATAGAACCATGGAATTCATTTGTACCTGATTTTGTAACAACGCTTACTTTACCACCAGAAAAACCGCCTTCTTTAGCGGTAAATGGTGCAATGGCAACACTGATTTGATCAATTGAATCAAAAGAGATTGGTGAACGTTCTGTAGGGTAACCATTACCGGCTAAACCAAAATCATCATTAAGGTTTACACCATCAACAGCCAAACTGTTATATCTTGGGTTACTACCCGCTAGAGATAAAGTATTGCCATCATTACCAACAACAGCCATTGGGTTTTGACGAACAATGTCTTTCAAGTCACGGTTGAAAGCAGCTGATTTAGTTAAATCGTCGCCACTAAATACACTAGATGAACCTTTTGACGGGTCAAAGAATGTTGAAGAACCTGTAACAGCAATACGTTCAATATTAACATCGTCTAAAACTTCATTAAGACGGAATACATCGCCTAACGAGATATAAATACCTTCTAATTTTTTATCAGCATAAATATCAGAGTCAATCGTTACCGTGTATGGACCACCAACACGAAGACCTTGTGCAGAGAAGTTACCCGTATCGTTAACTTTTAAAGTTTTACGAGTACCTGAAGGCTCATGAACTATGGTAATCGTTGCATCTGTAACTACATTACCGCTTGCAGTTAAGATATTGCCACGAATTGACGATGACGTATCATCAGCCATAGCTGATGTTGACAACCCTAACGCAAGTACAACTGCGCCAGTAATGCGTGAGAGACGATGAGTTTTCATCATAATATTCCTTGGTATAAGTTAGTGTTTTGTTTTGTAAATATTTTATTAAAATGTTTTTTAAAGTTTTACTTAGCTAATTATTCATCTTTTTATTGTTTTATAAGCTTCTGCATGTGAAATTAAAACAGAGTTTTATTACATTTTCATTACAAAATTTTACACCTATTTGTTTAAAAATTTACATTTTACAAACAAATAAAATACAAAAACACAGAGGCACCTAATAAACACTTCAATAACAATAACTTAAACAATCAATTTAAACATAACAAAAAAACACTTATAACCATAAACTGCTCATTAGACATTGATTATAACAAAAAATGATAAAAACATACCGTTTGGTCAAGATAAAATAAAGTATGATTTTAGCTCTATTTTTTAAGGGCTGTATTAGTGTAAAGAATATAACCATGACAAAAAATGAAATTATAAGTAGGTATATTTTCTTGTGAAATCCTACAAAACGTATTAAAACAGTGCCTTAAATATGTATTTAAATTAAACTGACCAAGAACTGTCGAGCCTGGCTATATTACTTGAGAATAATCAACCCGATTAATTGGCAACACATATAGCAAGATTACGCTAAGGTTCGTATGGACCGAATAAGTGTAATATTGGCTTAATAGAATTACGTTAACAAAAATATAATTATAAAAAGGTTAATCACGTGAGTAACAATAACAGCAATGAAAAGCAAGGAAGCATTCGCGCTAGAAGTGAGGCTATAATTTTAAAGGCCGCCCAAAAAGAGTTCATATTACAGGGCTTTAAAGGTGCTACCGTTCAGTCTATAGCCGATAACGCAGGGCTACCTAAAGCTAATGTTTTGTATTACTTCAAAAATAAAGAAAATATATACCATGCTGTATTACAGTTAACACTTGATACTTGGGACCAAGGTATCGGTGAACTTGATGTTGAGGACGGCCCTGTTGTTGCTATTGAAAAGTTTATTGCCTCTAAAGTTAAAATGTCTTTCGAACATCCAGAAGCCTCTAAAATTTATGCAATGGAGATTATTCAAGGCGCCTTGCACTTAAAAGAGTTTGCACGTACGTACCTTCGTCAATGGGTTCGTGAAAAAGCGAAAGTATTTCAAGTATGGATTGATAGTGGCGAAATGAAAGATATTGATCCCGTAAAGCTTATTTTTTTAATTTGGTCTTCAACTCAACATTATGCCGATTTTGAACAACAGATATTAACGATAATGAATCGCGCTGATTATGAAGAAGATGATATGACTCAAGTAACACAATTTTTAACTGACTTTATATTGCGTGGTTGCGGGTTAAAGTAGGAACTTTGATGAAATTATTTACATTTTTATTAACAACGTCCTTATTAATAAGCCCAGGGATAGTAATGGCAGAAAGAATCAGCAAAACAACATCTTCCATACGTATTGCCACTTTCAATGTGAGTATGGAAGCTTTAAATTATCTCCCCTCTGAATTAGGTAGAGAAGCTAAACCTACGGGTAAAGAATTAGCGCAAGCATTGAAACAAAACCATCAACAAATTAGAAATATTGCTGAAATAATCCAACGCGTAAATCCTGATATAATTTTGTTAAATGAATTTGACTCAAATGATAAAACTCATCAATCATTGAAGCTTTTTTTAAGTGAATATTTAGCAAAGAGCCAGCAAGGTGAGAACGCTATAAACTTCCCTTACTTTTATCAAGGGCCTGTCAACACCGGTGTTGCATCAGGTTTTGATTTAAATAATGACAACAAAATAGGAGAATTACCCAGCGATGCCTTCGGTTATGGACTTTTTCCCGGACACTTTGGTATGGCATTATTATCTAAGTATCCAATAGTAGAAGATAAAATAAGAACATTTCAGCTATTTAAATGGCGAGATATGCCTAATGCCATGATGCCTATCGATCCAGAAACAAAAGCACCATGGTTTAATGAAAAAGCCTGGAACAACTATCGCCTATCTTCTAAATCTCACTGGGATATTCCTTTAAATGTTAACGGAGAAGAGTTGCATATTTTAGCAAGCCACCCCACTCCACCCGTGTTTGACGGACCTGAAGATCGCAACGGAAAAAGAAACTTTGATGAAATACGTTTTTGGATTGATTACTTAACCCCAAGTGCCGCCAGCTATATTTACGACGACAAAACCCAATATGGTGGCCTTAGCGAAAATAAAGCCTTTGTTATCTTAGGCGATTTAAATGCTGATGCTGTCGATGGAGATGCGATTAAATCTGGTATTCAAAGCTTAATTTCCCATGCACGTGTCAATGATCCTACACCTTTTAGTGAAGGCGGAAAACTTCACAAAAAGGACAACCCTAACGCAAAATATCACACAGCCTATTGGGGCATGCGTGCCGATTACGTATTACCTGCTAAACAGCAACTACAGGTCATTAACTCGGGTATTTTTTGGCCCACAGTCAAAGAAGCTGAGTTTAGATTAATTAAAGACCGTGCTGCTTCATCAGATCACCGACTAGTTTGGGTCGATGTAGCATTTAAAGAATAAATTTATGAACAAACAACAGCTTAACTTAAGCTGTTGCACTTACCTTTTACCCTTATAAAGTTAGCGGATATCAATATGAAAAAATTCATTCCAAGCTTATTAACCAGTTTGTTAATCATGTCTTGTAGTCAACTTCAAGCGGCACCAACCAAATTAAACACCAGCGCGGCAGATAATATGCCCAAGAATATTATCATGGTTGTCGGTGATGGCATGGGACCAGCTTTTACCACAGCTTATCGTTATTATAACGACAACCCAAATACTCCTGAAATTGAAAAAACTGTGTTTGATCGCAATTTCACAGGTACCAGTAGCACCCACCCTGATCCTGAATCTGGCTATATTACCGACTCAGCAGCAAGCGCTACAGCGTTATCTACCGGCATAAAAACTTACAATAATTCGATAGGCTTAGATATAAACAGATTGCCGGTTGAAACCGTTTTAGAATATGCAAAAAAACAAGGCAAGAAAACCGGCGTTGTTGTTACCGTACAAATAAATCACGCAACTCCTGCTTCGTACTTAGCTCATAACGAACATCGTTATAACTATAACGCTATCGCTGACAGCTATATTGATGACGGTATAAAAGCAGATCTATATTTAGGTGGCGGCTGGAAATATTTTATCCGTAAAGATAGAAACTTAGTTGACGAGTTTATTGGTTCTGGTTTTCATTACATCGATAAATATAGCGAAATAGACTCTATTCCTAACGATAAGCCGGTATTAGGGTTATTTGATAAAACCAATTTACCTTGGGCATTAGACGATACCAACAAACACCGTTTATCAATGATGACCAAAGCAGCTACCAAGCAATTAGAAAACAAGCATGGTTATTTCATGCTAGTTGAAGGAAGCCAAGTAGATTACGCCGGACACGCGCGAGATATTGCTGCGGCAATGGCAGAAATGGACGACTTAGCAAAAACCATTGAATACCTTGAAACTTATGTAGCAGATAACCCAGATACATTAGTAGTGATCACGGCAGACCATAGTACTGGTGGTTTAACTATTGGTAAAAAAACAGCACGCACAGACCCAAACATTAATAGTAAATACTTGTGGCGACCTGAATTTATTAGAGCCATGACTATGTCACCACAAACAATGGCGAGTAAGTTTGTTGAAAATGATTTAAGCATAGAAAAAATTAATGAATTCATGACTTTTGATATTACCGAAGCTGACTTAGCTAACTTAAAAGCAGCAAAGGTTATCGACCTAGATATTATGACGCAATTCAACCAATTATCTGCTGCCGAGAAAAAGGGCAAAAGAGCGCCAAGAGCTTATCAATCTGTACTTAACGTAATGACCAAAATCATTGATATAAAAACGAATACTGGCTGGGGATCAATTAGCCCATCAGGAACGCATACTGGCGTTGATGTCCCCGTATTCGCTTTTGGTAAAGGTAGTGAAAACTTCAATGGCTTTCAAGATAACACCGATATTGCTAAGAAAATATTTACCTTGCTAGGTAAGAAATAACTTAGTATTCGTTAGCCATAGGCAGCCAAAATGCATGATTTTTTAATACAGTTATATAGAAATTAATCATTAAACGCTAATATTGAATCAAGTTAAAAACGTCGAGTAATTCACTCGGCGTTTTTGTTTATTAAGCTTAAATGATTAAAGCTTAAATGATTAACCTTAAACGACTTACCACACAATAAGTCAAATCTATAAAGCCAAATATTAAACATAATAGCTATCAACAGCTCAACGCCTAAATTTCTCACTGAAATTCAGAGTATAAAAAGCCATCATCAATTTCACACTTTGATGATGGAATGATGGCTAGCAGGATTTCGAAATTAAGCTTTTCTTTTAAAGCAGATAAACTAACAAAAAATAGTGAGTTACCAGCTTGCATAAGCCTTAATCTTTATTGAGCTCATCATGCAATTCAATATTAAGCTCTAAAACGTTTAAATCGCCTTCTTTTTTATCAAGATTTATCGAGAAACTTTCATCTGATACTTTAATATATTTACGTAAAACCTTCAGAATATCTTCGGTGAGTTGCGGTAAATAATCAGGCTGCTTATTACGGCTATTACGTTCGTGAGCAACAATAATTTGCAGACGTTCTTTAGCCTTAGAAGCTGTTGTTACCTGCTTTTCTTTTTTAAAAAAATAATCAAGCAATGCCATGTTAACCTCCAAATAAACGACTAAGAATGCCTTTTTTCTCGGCTTGTATAAATCTAAATTCAACCTCTTCGCCAAGTAAACGTTCAATAACGTCCTGGTAGGCTTTACCTGCATCGCTTTCAGTATCTAAAATTACCGGTTCACCGGCATTTGATGCTTTAAGTACCGCTTGGGATTCAGGTATAACACCTAGTAAAGGTATTGAAAGAATATCTTTAACATCTTCTACGCTGAGCATCTCACCTTCTTCTACACGTTTTGGTGAGTAACGTGTTAGTAATAGGTGTTCTTTTATTGGCTCTAAACCAAGTTCTGCTCGGCGAGAGCGACTAGCTAACATACCTAAAATACGATCAGAGTCACGTACTGAAGAAACTTCAGGATTGGTAGTTACAATGGCTTCGTCAGCGTAATACAGAGCCATCATAGCACCTGCTTCTATACCTGCAGGCGAGTCACAGACAATAAAATCGTAGCTTTTACCTAGCTCTTCAAGCACTTTACCCACATTTTCTTTATTTAATGCATCTTTATCACGTGTTTGCGAGGCAGGTAATATTGACAGGCTGCTAACACGTTTATCTTTAATCAACGCTTGATTTAATGTTGCTTCACCATTGATAACATTGACAAAATCATAAACAACACGACGTTCGCACCCCATGATTAAGTCAAGATTTCGTAATCCAATATCAAAATCAATTAAAACAACTTTATGACCCTTCAACGCAAGGCCAAGGCCAATAGCAGCACTTGAGGTAGTTTTACCCACACCGCCCTTTCCTGATGTAACAACTATTATTCGTGCCATAGACCGAATATCCTTTATAAGTTAAATGTTAAAGTTAAATAAGTTTTGACGACGTTAATTCGCTGTCAGTCAAATGAATATATACAGGTGAGCCCCAGTGCGCTTCCATTGACTCACTAAGCCAATAGTTGCCATTAATAGAAACCAACTCTGCTTCAAGATTTTGGCAATATATTTGTGCTTTATGATGACCTTTAGCACCTGCAATTGCTCTGCCGCGTAGCGAACCGTAGATATGTATATTACCATCGGCGATCACTTCAGCGCCGGCTGAGACTGAACCAATAATGACAAGGTTTTGCTCTTTCGCATAAAGCTGCTGGCCAGAACGAATTTGCCCTCGATGAACTTTATCGGTATATAAATGACAAGTTGTTGCTGGAGTTGTTGAACCTGTTTGTGATGCTGAACTTTGTTTAGCTGCAGTATCTTTAACTAGCGTACTTTTATCAGCAGCGCTAGCCTTAGCAGTGTTAACAAAAGAAAAACCTAGTTGGCGAATAACTTGACGTTGTTCTTTTTCAATCGCACCTGTAAAACCAACAAAGATAAAATTAAACTCTTCTATTAAGGCTTTTACTGCTTGATAATCAATTAAGCCTGCTACTTGTTCAATACTGACTACAACAGGAACTAAATGAAAGAAATCAGGGGCTTGTGCTACTTTTTTTGTTAAATCAGCACGAATATGGGCTAACATGGATGTTTTTAGATGTAAAACAGATAGGGTAAAACTTGACCCTTTAAATTCAATACTGGCATCAGCCATAATGAAGTTATTCCTAAATGAAGCAACAATCTGTGTTTAGACACTCATTATTTACAATGATAATATCTACATTGATAATATTTACAAAGTGTTGCCAATATTACCGTTATCTTAACTAACCGATAACGGTAATACTAATAAATGAAACATTGCTAATCCAAGCTATTAATAAACTTACTTATTTACTTGGCTTAAACTATTTTTTAAAGTCGAAATTAAAGCAGCTTGCCCATCTTGAATACAATTAACTTTATTATTTGCTACAAGTAGTGAATAACTTAAATTAATTGACGCAACTAATAATGTACGCTCATTGGTAGCCATACCTTTTTGTTGCTTGATATCATCACATATAACAGCCAGGTTAGCCGCAGCCTGCTTAAAATCTTCTGCTTGCTCTGCTGAACAAGAAAACTTGTGCTGCTTGCCCATAATTTCAACGTTGATACCGATAGGGTCTTCAGCAAACATTAACTAAGCTCTTCTACACTTTGTAATTTGTCTAAAATGCTTGTTACAGCATTGCTGGTTTGCTTCTGCTTTTCTTCACTTTCAAGTACTTCGAGTTGCAACATTTCATTTTCATCAGCCAATAATGACTTTTGCTGCTCTAAAGTTGCCACTTGGCTTTTTAGTAAGGTATTTTTCTCAATGATCTGTTCAATCAGTTGTTCGAGTTGAGGGAGAGTATTTTCTAACATAAGGCGCTCTTGTTAACTGTATAAATAAAAGCGCAAACTTAATCTAAACTGAGACAAAATGCTACTGTTTAACAAGATTTAAAGCTGAATTTATGTAACAAATATTAACGACAAGCCAAATGAACACACAGAGTATAAAAAACAAACATTTATAACAAAAAACATACAGTTAATTTAACTTTACATAGCAGTGGCTGTAACGGTTTATAATCTGTTAACTCGGCTATAAAAATCAATTAATTAACCTTAAGTAGTGTTTAGCCATATAAAGCTACAGTAACAACAAAAGAGTTTTTTGTCCTATCTAGGTAATATAATCTATTCGCGAGTCATTACGTTAAAATCTAGCTTGTGATAATTGAGTATAATAGCTAATATCAACATAGTTAATAGCCATAAATGGATAGCATCACTATGAAGAATAAGGTCAGTCTATCGGTACTAATGCTTTTCTCAATCTTATTCAGCATGACGAGTGCAGCAGAAAAGTTAACGGTAGTTTTTGGTGAAAAGTTAGCACCTTGGGTTTTAGCTGATACCGATGAAGGAATTATCATCGATATATTAAAAGCCACACTTACCCCCTTAGGATATGAAATTCAACCGTTATACATGCCTTATGCGCGACGAACACATGCTTATAAATACGGTAATGTAGATGCAGTTTCTGATATGAATTTGAATACGATTAACCAACACAATTTAAAAGGTTACTTCTCAGATAATGCTTATGCTTATGAAAATTTTGCTTTTAGTTTGCATAAAAATAAATTTAATTTTACCCAAATAGAAGATCTTAAAAACCATAGTTTACTTTCGTGGCAAGATGCTGCAATTCATTTAGGTGAAGCATACGCGAAAATGGTGAATAGTCATGACAGTTATAGCGAGACCTTTGATCAATTAGTACAAGTTAAAATGCTTTATTTAGACAAATTTGACGTTGTACAAATGGATGCGAATATTTTTGATTACTATCGAGTGCAGATAATAAATGATGGCAAAATAAATGCCACTCAACAAGTTGACCGTTTTGGGCTATTTGGTGAAAGTCCGAATGGTTTTTTATTTAAATCAGAAGCGTTACGAAACAAATTTAATACGCAGCTACTACGCATAAAGAAGTCAGGTGAATACCAGAAAATATTTGATCGTTACTTAACTACCGGTAACACTGGTACGGAAAAGATAAAAAATTAAATCACTTAATTTGTACTCAAGCTAGAGTTAATTTCTTTCAGCTAATCAATAACGTAAATTTTAAAGTTTATTTTGCATTTAGATTTTAATAAGTCATGCATCAGTAAAAATAACACATACCATAAATAATCTAACTAGCAACAAAGTCATGCTAGACACAAAATATATTATCCCCTTATTAAGCCACCCATAATAACTTGTTCATATTTTTATGAGTAAACTACACTTAGTTCACAATTCTAAATGTGGTGTTTATTATGCCTAAACCTCGTTCTCAACAAATCAGTTTAACAGACACGCCGAATTATCATATTTGCAGTCGCACCGTTCGCAAGGCCTTTTTATGCGGTGTTGATAAAGAAACCGGCGTTAGTTATGAGCACAGGCGTAGCTGGATTGAAAAGCGTATATTTCAATTAGCTCAGGTGTTTGCCATTGATATTTGTGCTCATGCTGTGATGAATAATCACTTACACCTCGTTCTTCATGTTGAAAGTGAACAAGTGGAAAACTGGACAACATTAGAGGTGCTTACTCGTTGGCATAAGTTGTTTAAAGGTACCCACCTCACTGTTAAATTTCAACAAGAACAACCGTTAACGCAGTTCGAATTGGAAATGGTTGAAGACACAGTACAGGTGTATAAACAGCGCCTCATCGATATCAGTTGGTTTATGCGCTCTTTAAATGAGCCTATTGCCAGGCAAGCCAATAAAGAAGATAAGTGTACTGGCCACTTCTGGGAAGGACGTTTTAAATCTCAAGCCCTGCTTGATGACGCTGCATTACTGTCTTGTATGGCTTATGTAGATTTAAATCCTGTCCGTGCCGGTATTGCCCCAACGCCTGAGCAGTCAAGCTTTACCAGTATTCAACTGCGTATCAAAGCAGCGATTAAAGGAGAGCAACCTAAAGCCTTATTACCTTTCACTGACAATGAACATCAAGAAAAAACTGCAGGCATTTCTTTTAGCTTAAAAGATTACTTAACACTTGTTGATGAAACTGGGCGCGTGATGAGAGAAGATAAACGCGGCGCTATCAATGCTAAAACGGCTGAAATACTATCAAGACTCCACATCAGCGATGAGAGCTGGTTAAAACTCACCACCAACTTTGAAGGTATGTTCACTGGCGCGGTAGGTACTGCAGAGCATTTGTGTGAATTTACAGAGCAGGTTGGTTTAAAGCGAGCTCATGGTATCGCCAATGCTCAGGCTTGTTTGAATAGCGCTTAGCCAACTAACTCAGTTCAATAACAAAAAATACGGTTTTCTGAGGATGACATTAAAAGCTTGCCTGAAATTCAGCAGATGCTCAGAAAACTCTGCAAATAGACAACATACTCCTCATTTACTTACTGAATAGTCCTACTAAAGCAAAAGTAATCTTCCCTTTCTTTGTTCGGTTATTTTATACAGTTATTATGGGTGGCTTAATAAGTTAAAGCTTGCCTGAAATTCAGCAGATGCTCAGAAAACTCTGCAAATAGACAACATACTCCTCATTTACTTACTGAGTAGCCCTACTAAAGCAAAAGTAATCTTCCCTTTCTTTGTTCGGTTATTTTATACAGTTATTATGAGTGGCTTAATAAGTTGGGTGGCTTAATAAGTTTTGCTATGTTCGGTTATTTTATATAGTTATTATGGGTGGCTTAATAAGTTTTGCTTTCTTTGTTTGGTTATTTTATACAGTTATTATGGGTGGCTTAATAAGTTGTTAATTTGGGTGGCTTAATAAGTTGCTGCAAATAGACAACATATCCCTCAGTTACATACTGAATAGTCCTACTAAAGCAAAAGTAATCTTCCCTTTCTTTGTTCGGTTATTTTATACAGTTATTATGGGTGGCTTGATAAGCTATTGTTATGGGTGGCTTAATAAGTTGTTAATAAGTTGAATATGGGTGGCTTAATAAGTTGATAAGTTGGGACGAGACATAAGTTGGTTAAAAAGCACCAGATGCGCTCATGATGCTTTTTATTATGATAAGGAAAATTAATCGCTTATTAATTACCTATTCACTCTACGAGAGATTAAACCAAAAATCGCTAATGTAAACATCGCGATAGTGGATGGTTCAGGTACCTGTGCAGTCGAAGGTGCTGCACTTAAGGAGCTGGTAAACATTACGTTGCTCTCCTCTTGCGTCAAGCCTTGCACTGCTAAACGACTGGTTGCGGTATTGCTTGCATCAACAAAACCACCATTTAAGCCAAAAGCCTGTACTTGTCCGTAAAGAAAAAACTGGTCTCCCGTATTAACATTAAAACTTACACTAAGTGAACTGGTATAAGGATTATCCGCTGTTGCTGCAATAATTGGTTGACCTACACTACCAAAATACCCTGAAGCAAGCTCAGTACCATAATCTAGTGGAAACGTTTGGTTACTATCAAACAACATGTCAGTTGCTGCGCCAAACCATAAACTAAAAATATAATCGTGAAAATCTGCTGTGTCAGGATCATTCCAGGTACCACCAGAATTGAAAAAATCAAAATCCATGGTGTATTCAAGAGTCTGGCCTTCGCCTGACCAAAGGTACTCTGTTGCAGCAAAACCATTAACAGAGTTACGTTCGAAACTAGCTGAATCAGACTTTACTTTAATTTGAGGCAAACCGAGGTTGTTTTCATCTAAAATAACATTTGCATAATATTTTCCGTCATTATCCCCCATCGTGACTAGGCTACGACCTGTCTGCCTTATTATTTCCACCCCACCAACTTCCTCATCAGTAAAAGCTACACCTTCAGGCATATCTGGAAATGGAGAATCACTCCTAACTGTGCCATCATTATTGTAGATGGCTCGCTGATTGCCACCGTTAAAGTGACACATTAGTTGTGTTGTTGCTTCCCTGTCGTATAACAACTCAACAATGGTTTTCCAATTACTGATATAATTTGGATCCTGTAAGCCCGGACATGTTCTTTGATGCGTATCGACAGATGTATGTTGAGTAACTAAGCCCGCATTGGCGATACTATTGACTGATAAAAATAAACTAAATATTGTAAGTTTTAACGCTGTATTTTTCATTTGCAAATCCTTTTAAGTACTTGTTGAACAAAGTCAAACAAAAACAGTTAGATTAATAATTATTATAATAAGCAACGCCTTTACGCATAAAACATACCAATTAAATATACTCTAATTAAATCATGTACATCAAGAATTCAAAGTATAATTAAATTACCGTTGGCTCTAAGGCTGTAAAATAATCGGACACTTTAATGCAGGAGTATCGATAAAACATGTATATAGCTTTTCTCAAGGCGAAAAAAAATCCAATACATGTATTGGATTTTAATAAAACGCTAAATCAAGCTGACATTAATTAATGTTTGTACAACCTTTCATATAAGGTTGTAAAGCCGTTGGCACATTAATGCTACCATCAGCTTGTTGATAGTTTTCAAGTACAGCGACTAAGGTGCGACCAACCGCAAGACCTGAACCGTTAAGCGTATGAACTAACTCTGGCTTATTCGTTTCGCTACTACGATATCTTGCTTGCATTCTACGAGCTTGAAAGTCGCCCATATTTGAACAAGAAGAAATTTCACGGTAAGTGTTTTGCGCGGGTAACCACACTTCGATATCAAAGGTTTTAGTGGCACTGAAACCAATGTCTCCAGTACATAACACTACAGTTCTATATGGTAATTCGAGTTTTTCTAGAATCTTTTCAGCATGACCGGTTAAGTCTTCTAAAGCTTGAAAAGAGTCTTCTGGCTTAACGATTTGTACCATTTCAACTTTGTCGAATTGATGCTGACGAATTAAGCCACGAATGTCTCTGCCATAAGAACCTGCTTCACTACGAAAACATGGTGTATGCGCGCACATTTTTATCGGTAGGTCTTGCTCTTCAATAATTTCATCACGCACTAAGTTCGTTAACGGTACTTCTGCGGTTGGGATCAAAGACAGTTTTTTATTGTTCAATTCGGTATGGAATAAATCTTCACCAAATTTTGGTAACTGGCCAGTACCGTACAAAGAGTCATGGTTAACTAAATAAGGTACATACATTTCTTGGTAGCCATGCTCTTCACTATGCACGTCTAACATAAACTGTGCTAATGCCCGGTGAAGTTTAGCAATTTGGCCACGCATAACAGCGAAACGAGTACCAGCAAGCTTTGCGCCACTTTCAAAATCTAAACCTTTGTCTAAAGCGGTAGCAACGTCAACATGGTCTTTAACTTCAAAATCAAATTCGCGCGGTGTACCCCAACGTTTTATTTCAACGTTGTCGTCTTCACTTGCGCCCGCAGGTACTGACTGATGAATTAAGTTTGGAATAGCAGAAGCGATCAGGTCGATTTTCGCCAACACTTGTGTTTGTTCTTCTTTCGCTGCTTCTAGCTCGTCACCAAGTTTACTCACTTCAGCCAACAAAGGCTGAATATCTTCGCCACGAGCTTTGGCTTGTCCTATTGACTTAGAGCGAGTATTACGCTGATTTTGTAAGTCTTGCGTATTCATTTGAATGGTTTTACGCTGCTCTTCCAATGCAATTAATTGCGCGGTATCTAACGTATATCCACGTTTAGCAAGTTCAGCTGCGGTGTTTTCTATGTCTGTTCTAAGTAGTTTTGGATCAAGCATGATATGTCACGTGTTTTCTTTGTTATTTACTTGTTAAAAATAGATACAATATACATGCCTAATGCTGCTGCAATAATGCAAAAGCCAACATTAAGTAAAATGTTTATTGTTGCTTTAAATATGTCACCTTGCTGAATTAATAACAAGGTATCTAATGAGAAGGTTGAGAAAGTGGTAAATGCGCCTAAAAAGCCAATACCAATAAGTGTTCGATAAACACTTACTTCAATCACACCTTGTTCAATTAACCCATAAAGTGCTCCCATGATCAGGGATCCGGAAATATTAACCGCCAACGTCGCAAAAGGGAATCCTTTTCCGAGCCAATTTAGAATTAATTGTGAAATATAAAATCTAAGACTCGCACCAAAGGCACCGCCTAAGGCAACAAATAGGTATAAAGTGAAGTTACTGAAGGTATTAGTCATATCGACGTTGGTCACTTTGTTGATTTAACTGGTTTAAATAATTGAGTTTTTCACGCAGTTGTTTTTCAAGTCCGCGATCCGTAGGTTGATAAAGCATGGTTTGGGCGATTTCTTCTGGAAAATAATTTTCACCCGCAGCAAAGCCCCCTACTTCATTGTGCGCATAACGATATTCATCTCCATGCCCTAGCTCTTTTGTAATCGCGCTAGTAGAGTTTTTCAAATGTAATGGCACATCAAGATCACTGGTTTCTTTTGCTAAAGCCTTTGCTTGAGAAAATGCCATATAAACTGCATTACTTTTTGGCGCCAGTGCCATATAAACTGTAGCTTGAGCTATTGCTCGCTCCCCTTCGCTGGGGCCAACTCGTTGAAATGTATCCCAAGCATTAATCGCTAATTGCATGGCACGTGGGTCTGCATTACCAATATCTTCACTCGCTATGGCGAGTAGGCGTCGAGCGACATAAAGTGCATCACCGCCGCCGGTAAGAATACGGGCATACCAATAAAGTGCAGCATCGGGATCCGAGCCTCTAACCGATTTATGAAAAGCACTAATGAGGTCGTAAAATGCATCGCCGCCTTTATCGTAAAGGGCTATTTTATTACCAGCAACTTGGATCAATTGCTCTTTAGTCAAGACTTGTTGGTTGTTTTCAACCTGAGTAATTTCTAAACAGTTTTCAAATAAATTGAGTAATCTTCGGGCATCGCCGTTAGCTAATGCAATAAGTTGTTTCTTGGTTTCTTGATCAATAACAATTTCAAGCTGAGTACTCTTTTGTTGATAACTAATGGCTCGCGCTAATACATTACTTAAGTTTTGTTCACTCAATTTTTTTAAGGTATAAACACGGGCACGTGAAAGTATCGCTTGGTTTAATTCAAAGGCTGGGTTTTCAGTGGTCGCGCCGATAAATATAATAGTGCCGTCTTCTATGTGCGGTAAAAATGCATCTTGTTGGCTTTTATTGAAACGATGCACTTCATCAACGAAAAGCACCGTTCGGCGTTGCTGATGTGTCGCGCGATTTTTCGCGTTTTCAATCGCTTGGCGAATATCTTTAATACCTGAAGTTACGGCAGAAACACGTTCTATATCGGCATTGGCATGGTTCGCAATAATTTCAGCAATCGTCGTTTTGCCGGTACCTGGTGGCCCCCAAAAAATAATAGAGTGCACTTTGCCTTGTTCAATCGCTAAAGGTAATGGCATACCTTTAGCCAAAATATGCTCTTGGCCTTCATACTCTGCCAGTGATTTCGGCCTCAATTTAGCCGCTAAGGGTTTAAAGCGGTCATCTTCAGCAAACTCTAGGTCGAGTGAGCCATTAGCGTTGGTCATCTAAATAAACACCTTCGGGGACGGTAAACTGGAATATACTCTGCTTAGGTTTAGTATTGCTTTGCTCAAGCGTTATTACACTGAGTTGGCCAGTTGCGTCTAAAATATTGAAGCTTGAAAGTTCAATGCTGTTTTCCACATTAGCAAAACTGAGCTCTAAACTTTTAACACGCGCATTTTCATTCGTTGCGGTAACCAAGTAACGATTGTCTGTTAATTGACTTACGGTGTAATCTTGCCAAAGTTGTTCATTATTACTGGTAATAAGTAATATGGGTGTATTGGCAATAGCACTCTCTAAGGTATAAACACTAACTTGCTCAACAAAAGGATCATAAAACCATAAATTTTCGCCATCTGAAACGATTAATGACTCGTCTGGCATAACAGTTTGCCAATGCACTAAATTAGGTTTACTGACCGAAATAAGACCATTACCTTGCTGTAATTCATTACCTGCTTCGTCAAATATAACTTGAGTAAAACTTGCACTAAAAAAATCAATCTTAGCTAATTTAGCCATTAATTCACTTTTATAAGTATTTGATTTTTCCATAGCATTAACAGCAACATGCTGGTTATTTTGTTTATCGAGCATTTGATTATCAGCACGATTTTCACTGACATTTGCTGTTACTGACTTTTGTAAGTCTATTTTATTAGCCGCTTTAACTTTATTTTCAATCACCTGTGAGGTCTTAAGTTCAAAGTCATCATGACTTAGCGCTAAGCTCGACGCTGAAAGTACAGCACTGCACAGAGTTGCTATGGCAGCGCCATTTTTTATAAGTTTACTTTTACTTTGCATATTAATTGTCCTTAACGGGTGGTGGCGCTAAAACTTCTCGCGCACCATTGTTACCTGGTCTGCTTACGACACCGTGCGATTCCATTTGTTCAACAATACGTGCAGAGCGGTTGTAACCAATTCTAAATTTTCTTTGGATACTAGAAATTGAAACACGACGACTTTCTGTAATAAAGGCTAGGGCTTCGTCGTATAAGGTATCAATTTCTTCTTCACTGTCAGCGTCTGCTTGTTCACCAGGTAGCAAAATATCTTGTTCAGAATCGCCTGAAAGTATTTCTTCGATATAATTAGGTTCAGCTCGCGATTTCCAGTCATTTACAACGGCATGTACTTCGTGATCATCAACAAAAGCACCGTGAACACGAATAGGCACCGCTTCACCAGGTGGTAAATAAAACATATCACCCATACCAAGTAATTGGTCTGCACCTTGTTGATCAAGAATAATACGAGACTCAATTCGTGACTGCACTCTAAGCGCCATACGGGTTGGAATATTCGCCTTAATTAAACCAGTAATAACATCGGCTGAAGGACGTTGAGTTGCTAATATCAAATGAATTCCCGCAGCACGCGCTTTTTGAGCGATACGTGCAATAAGCTCCTCAACTTTTTTACCCACTATCATCATCATGTCAGCAAATTCGTCAACAATAATAACAATCGAAGGTAGTTTTTCTAATGTCGGAGGTGTTTGTGTAAATGCGTCACTAGGTTGCCATAATGGATCTATAAGAGGTTCTCCGGCTTCAATAGCAGCGGCAACTTTATCATTGTAACCTTTCAAATTACGAACGCCTAACTTTGACATTAATTGATAACGTCGCTCCATTTCACCAACACACCAACGCAAGGCATTAGCCGCTTCTTTCATATCGGTTACAACTTCAGATAAAAGGTGGGGTATACCATCATAAACCGATAATTCTACTTGTTTAGGATCAATCATTATCATGCGGACATCTTCAGGAGAAGATTTATACAAAATACTGACAATCATGGTATTAACCGCCACTGACTTACCTGAGCCCGTAGTACCCGCTACAAGTAAATGAGGCATTTTAGCTAGGTCGGCAATCACCGGTTGACCTGAAATATCGCTGCCAATGGCCATGGCTAAATTTGATTTAGACTTGGCAAATTTTTCGCAAGATATTACATCAGCAAAAAATACTGTTTCTCGGTGTTTGTTAGGTAATTCAATCCCAATAACGGATTTACCTTCAATAACTTCAACAACCCTGACACTTTTAGCAGATAAAGAACGTGCTAAATCTTTAGATAGATTGGTTATTTTGCTCGCTTTAACACCTGGTGCTAAGTTTAGTTCAAAGCGAGTAATTACTGGACCAGGGAATACACCAACAACTTCAGCCTTTATGCCAAACTCCAATAGTTTAGCTTCAACTAAGCGAGAAACCATATCGAGTTGTTCTTGATCTATTGGATTTTCTACTTTGTCTTTGCGGTCTAATAAATCTAAAGATGGCATATCAGTATAGTTAGGCTCATCGGGTTTATCTTTTTCTAGTTGTTGATAAATTTTGTCATGTAATGTTGTTGGCTCTTCTATGACAATTTTTTCGACTGGCTCAAAAGCTGCAGCAATTTCATCATCACTAACATGCTCTTGCACATTCATAGCAAGCGGTTCACCCATTAATTCGTCTATATCAACGTAAGGTTCATTTTCTCGATAATTATAAGCACTGTCATCTTTACTTTTTGCGATCAAACTTTCATGTTGCGTATCGCTGATGGCTTCCATTGCCTCTTTAATTTCATCAGACTCTTTTTCAAAAGCGATGTAATGATCAGTGGAATTATCGTTTATTGCTGCTTTATTATCGCTATTGGATATGTCATCGGTTTGTTCAGTATTTAAGGCTGAAGCTTTGTCTGAAGGTTTCTCAGGACTGGTATCTAAATGATGTTTAATTAAAGAAGGTATAGTTAAGCTATATTCAATAGCATTAATGGTTAACTCCCCTACTTTATCAATAGCTTTAAGCAACGAAATGCCGGTTAATAAAACAAAACCTGAACCACAAAATGTCACAAATAATAATGTGCTACCAACAAATGAAAAATATGGAATAAGAGAATTGCTTAATACATCACCTAAAATACCACCGGCAGAAAAATAAAATACGTCGTCAAAGTTCATGCTAGCTATTGAGGTTATGCCAATATAAAACAAAATAAAGCCAATAAACTTTAAGCCTAAAGTTAAATAATCTAAACGGATTAATTGATGATATTTTTGAAATAATAGCCAACCTGTTATTGCGATAACAAAAGGTAAACTATATGCAATTAAGCCAAATAAATTTAACAATAAGTCTGATAAATAAGCACCAACCGCGCCGCCTAAATTGCGAACAGGGTTTTGATAGCCAGTTTGAGACCAACCGGGATCTGCGGGATCGAAACTAAATAATGCTAGCATGATAAACATAGCAAAAACGCAAGACACTAAAAGTCCGGCTTCAAGCAGGCGTTGAACGCCATTTAACTTTGGAGATGGAGAAGACAAGAGCACACTCTTCTGAAAATTATCATTATAATAGTGCTAAAATACCAAACATTAGCGATGAATAAAACGTAATACCGAATATTTACTGTGAATAAAGCTTTTTAGCGCTTTATAGGTAAATTATTTGAAGATTTCACTTCTTCCATAACAACATAAGTTCTACTTTCACTGACTGCTGGTAATCTTAATAAAGTATCACCGAGTAATTCACGATAAGCGGCCATATCTGCAACACGGGTTTTAAGTAAAAAATCAAAATTACCTGACACTAAATGGCACTCTTGAATAACGTCTAATTCGTGCACTGCTTTAGAAAAGTCGTCAAACACATCAGGGCTGGTTTTCGTTAAGGTAATTTCAACAATAACCAATAATGCAGCATCTAATTTTTTGGGGTTTAAAATAGCTTGATAACCTACAATAAATTTGTCGTTTTCTAAACGTTTTACCCTTTCAAGGCAAGGAGTAGCACTTAAGCCGACTCTTTTTGAAAGTTCAATATTAGATAAACGTCCATTTTTTTGTAACTCAAACAAGATATTTTTATCAATTCTATCTATTTTTTTTGCCACCGAAGAATTCATACATAATCCACTAGTAAAATACTTATTTACAGGATTATATCCTAACATTGTATAAATAACGACACGTTAATTCGAGATAAAGCCACTATACTAGTGCCATATTTTACAACAGAGATAGAAACTATGATTATCGGTGTACCTAAAGAAATAAAAAACCACGAGTACCGTATTGGCTTAACTCCTGCAGGCGTTAAAGAACTAGTTGTTAATGGCCATGACGTTATCGTTGAAAACAATGGTGGTGCAGCAATCGGCTTCGAAAATGAGCAATACATTACAGCCGGTGCAAAAATTATCGATACAGCAGCAGAAATTTTTGCTACTGCGGATATGATCATCAAAGTGAAAGAGCCTCAACCAAATGAATGTAAAATGCTTCGCCCTGGCCAAGTACTTTTTACTTACTTACATTTAGCGCCAGATCCAAAGCAAACCGAACTGCTTATCGCTTCTGGCGCAACTTGTATTGCGTACGAAACGGTTACACAAAATGGTGGCGGTTTACCACTTTTAGCACCTATGTCTGAAGTTGCTGGTCGTATGTCAATTCAAGCAGGTGCACATGCACTTGAGAAAGCTCAAGGCGGTTTAGGTGCTTTACTCGGTGGTGTTCCAGGTGTTGCCCCTGCAAAAGTTCTTATTGTTGGTGGTGGTGTTGTTGGTACTCAAGCAGCACGTATGGCTGTTGGAATGGGCGCTGATGTTACTATTTTAGATCGTTCATTACCGCGTTTGCGCCAGTTAGACACAGAGTTTGATGGTCGTCTTAAAACAGTATATTCAACTGCTGATGCTATGGACCAACTTATTGTTGAAGCTGACTTAGTGATTGGTGCAGTATTAATTCCAGGTGCAGCTGCACCTAAATTAGTAACAGCTCAACATATTAAAATGATGAAAAAAGGCGCTGTTATTGTTGATGTTGCGATTGACCAAGGCGGCTGTTTTGAAACATCTAAAGCAACTACGCATCAAGAGCCTACTTACGTAGTGGATGATGTTGTGCATTACTGTGTAGCTAATATGCCAGGTGGTGTTGCAAGAACATCTACAATGGCATTAACCAACGCGACTATGCCATTTACAGTTACACTAGCCAACAAAGGTGCTAAGCAAGCATTGCTTGACGACGCGCACTTAATGGCCGGTTTGAATGTATTAGGCGGTAAAATAACTTACAAACCAGTTGCTGATGTACTTGGTTATGAATACGTTGCACCAGAAGTAGCAATAGCGACTCTGTAATTTGTAACAATAAAAGTTTTAAAGCCGCTTATATTAAGCGGCTTTTGTGTTTATTAAGCGTTTAACTTAACAGAAAAATACAAAGCAAAAGGTAGATTTGTAAAAATAGCCTTGCAGATTTGTGAAATAAATTATTATTTATAATTATTTCTTTGTTGCTCTCTTGAGATAATCACTTAGAATCCCAACTATTAAGACATTAACATATTTATTTTGGAGTAGTTCATGAGCGAAGCAAGACATTGCCCGTTACTCATATTGGGTTCAGGCCCTGCAGGCTATACCGCCGCAGTATATGCAGCACGTGCTAATTTAAAACCTGTGATGATCACAGGTTTACAACAAGGTGGTCAATTAACCACAACCACTGAAGTAGAAAACTGGCCAGGTGATGCAGATGACCTTACTGGACCTGCACTAATGGATCGCATGCAAAAACATGCTGAAAAGTTTGATACTGAAATTATATTTGATCATATCAATGAAGTAGATTTTAGTGAAAAACCTTACAAACTTAAAGGTGATTCAGGGTTATACACCTGTGATGCACTTATTATTTGTACTGGTGCATCTGCGATGTATCTTGGTTTACCTTCTGAAGAAGCCTTTATGGGTAAAGGTGTTTCGGCTTGTGCAACTTGTGACGGTTTTTTCTATAAAAATCAAAAAGTCGCTGTTGTTGGTGGCGGTAATACCGCAGTTGAAGAAGCGCTTTATTTATCTAACATAGCTTCTGAAGTTCATTTAATTCACCGTCGTGATACTTTCCGTTCAGAAAAAATATTGACTAAACGCTTAATGGATAAAGTGGCTAACGGTAATATCGTTTTACACCTAGACCGTACATTAGACGAAGTACTAGGCGATAACATGGGTGTTACTGGCGTACGTGTTAAAGACATGAACTCTGATGCCACGGAAGAATTTGATGTCATGGGTGTGTTTATTGCCATTGGTCATAAGCCAAACACTGATATATTCAAAGGCCAACTTGATATGAAAGATGGTTACTTAACTATTCAAAGCGGTACAAATGGCAATGCAACACAAACGAGTGTTGAAGGCATTTATGCTGCTGGTGATGTTGCCGACCATATTTACCGTCAAGCAATTACATCTGCAGGTGCCGGTTGTATGGCTGCACTTGATGCAGAGCGTTATTTAGACGCCAAAGGTAGTCACTAAGCAATGACTCGAGCTATTCCTTGGATAACTTCGAATAGCTCGACTTTCCCCGATTTATCTACCGCTTTAAACGAGCCCAACGGCTTACTCGCTTTCGGTGATGACCTATCTGCTGAACGAGTTTATCAAGCCTACCAAAATGGTATATTTCCCTGGTTTAGTGATGGTGAGCCCGTTATGTGGTGGAGTCCTGATCCACGTGGCATTATCAACATTTCACAACTTGTTATTAATAAAACCTTAAAGAAAGTAATTAAAAGAAACACTTTTACCGTCACAATAAATAAAGACTTTAATCAAGTTATTGCACTATGTGCTGATGCCCCCTTTCGTCAAGAAGAGACTTGGATTGTTGACCCTATGATAGCGGCTTATAAGTTATTGCATAAACAAGGTAAAGCACACTCGATTGAAGTATGGCATAACGAGCAATTAGTTGGCGGATTATATGGCGTAGCCGTTAATGGTTATTTCTCTGGTGAATCTATGTTTTACCGACAAAGTAATGCGTCAAAAATAGCACTTGTATATTTAGCTGAATTACTTAAATCAATTAATGTTGAATTTATAGATTGCCAAATGTTGAACCCTTTTTTAGCTAACATGGGTTGCATTGAAGTTACAAGAGAGCAGTTTTTGCAATACCAAAGTACTGCAAAAAAAATAATTCCACCGATAAATTTTTGGCAAACAAAAACCCTTGCTTATATCTAACAGATAAAAGCTAAATAGCTTACTAGTATTCAGTTCCAAGACATTAACATACCAATAAAATAATCAATTTATACAATATAAAAATTACGCTAGTAATAATAGCGCTAGCCAAATATTGAATTTATAAGTAGGCATAATTGTTGAAATTTGCTAATAATGATAATTGATATTTAATTGCTTCGTTATGGTGAAAGTTTGCGTAAAAATACAACTTGGTTAATGATAATAGTCATTACACTCTATTCAAATTATGCGCTTTCATACAATATTAGTAATATTGAACAAAAACTTAACCACCAAATTTCTATAAATCCAAAAGCTGTATTTTATGAAATAGAGTCTTTATTAGTTGACCCTGAGCTCAACGTAAATTTAAAAGCGATATTGATGGTACTGCAATCAGAAGTCGCTTACTTTATTGACCAACCAGAACATATTCTAAAATATTCGAGAGCAGCTTTAGCAACCGGTTTATTAACTGATACCTGGCATGCAAGAGTACTTATTAGTCAATCCAGAGGTTATTTTCAACGCGGACAGTTTAATGAGTTCTATGCAACCGCTAATATGGCAGTAATTAAAACCGAGCAATATAACTTATCGACTTACAAAATTTCGGCACTGGTAGAGAGAGCTTATGCAAATAATTTATTGGGAAATAACGATCAAGCGATAAAAGATTTAGCCCTCGCCATAAAATATTTAGAATTAATGCCCAATGTTTTTGATAAAGCCATTATTTTAGAAAGGTTTAGTGCTGTAAATAAAAGGCTAGGCAACATAAAAGTTGCACTGAAATATCAACATCAAGCAAATATAATATATGAAAAAATAGATACCCCACATTACTTATCTATTGGTTATTATAACCTTGCTAGAATTTATCAAGCAATAGAAAACTGGCAAGATGCCAGTGTATGGATGTTAAAGTCTTACCGACAAGCATTAAAAGATAAAAACAAGCTCAATCAAGCATTTTCATTGTCTAGGTTGTCAGAGTATCAAAATAATCTTGGGAACATAAAAGAGGCCAATAAATACCTGAATGAAGCTATTATTGCTGCAGATTTAAGTGCATCTGAAAGAGTTAAAATACATGTACGTAAAAATATGGCAAAAATATTAGCGCAAAATAAAGCATTTATTGAATGTAAAACCTTACTATTAGAAACCATTACACTTGCCGAAACCTACCAAATGGAACGAGATAAAATCGAATTAATGCAAATGTTAGCTGAAACGTATTTTAGCCTTGGCGACTTTGAGTCAGCATATATAACGTTAAAATCAGCAAAATAATCTTAAAACATGCAACATTTATATCATGCAGGCCTTAAGTTTTACTTTAAAGTTTGCGAGAAAAAACATCTATGAATAATAATTATAAACTTGGCATTACAAAACCTTTTCCTTGCAATTACTTACCCGAACAAGAAGAACGATTGTTAATTGCGGTTGATGAAAACCTACATAACAGGGACCATTATGGTTGGCTTATGCAACAAGGTTTTCGTCGCAGCGGTGATGATATTTATCGGCCTCATTGTGTTGCTTGCCAAGCATGTAAATCTTTACGTGTTCTAGTACAGGAGTTTATTCCATCGAAAAGTCAAAAGCGTATTCTAAAGCGCAATCAACATTTTAAAATTTTGTTAAGTCAGGTGGTAAAAGCAAGCTACTATCCGCTTTATGAACGATATATTAACACTGTGCATCAAGACGGTAGTATGTTCCCAGCCTCTGAAGAACAATTTAAAAGCTTTACCCAAAACAATATTACTGAGCAGTGCTACATCGAAATTTGGCATAATGATGTTTTAATCAGTGTTGCAGTAACCGATGACATACCAAACGCCCTTTCAGCTGTTTATACTTTTTATGATCCCGACTATAAAAGCTATGGTTTAGGTGTTTATTCGATACTAAAACAAATTGAAATCGCTGCTCAACAGAATCGACAGTTTCTCTACCTTGGCTACCAAATAGAAACATGCAGTAAAATGAATTATAAAGACCGCTATAAAGCACATCAAATATTAGTAGAAAATCAATGGCAAACGGTAAATAAATAACACTATAGCTTTACATTAGCGCCGCAATTCGGCATTATCTGCGCAGCTTTTTATTTACGCACTAATTTAGAGGTTTGGCGCCCAATGGCGAAAGAAGAAAATATTGAAATGCAAGGTACTGTTTTAGATACTTTGCCAAATACTATGTTCCGTGTTGAACTAGAAAATGGCCATGTTGTTACTGCTCATATTTCTGGGAAAATGCGCAAAAACTACATTCGTATATTAACTGGCGACAAAGTTACTGTTGAATTAACACCTTATGACTTATCTAAAGGTCGTATTATCTTCCGTGCTAGATAAATATTTCAAGTTTTAGTTTTAAAAGCGCTTTTGCTTAACAAAGCGTTTTTTTATAACTAAAATTTTTGTTATTGCCAATTTAAAAACAAAAAACCGAGCTTGCTCGGTTTTTTTATATCTGAAAATAAAGATATGTTAAATATAAGTTGTCAGCATTAGCTATCAAAAAAACACATAAATGCTCTTAAACATTTATGTGTTAAATTTAGCTAAACATTAGTGTTCGACTAACTCTTTCTTCGATTCATAGTTAATAACGAGTTTGTCTTTCTTAACCGCAACCTTTGCTACTCCACCTTGCGTTAACTCACCAAACAAGAGTTCATTAGCTAATGGTTTTTTCAAATGCTCTTGAATCAATCTTGCCATTGGACGTGCACCCATAGCTTTATCGTAACCCTTATTAGCCATCCATTTTTTAGCATCTTTGGTGACTTCTAACGATACACCCTTCTCGTCAAGTTGGACTTGCAGCTCAACAATAAATTTATCTACAACTTGTTGAATAACCTCATCACCCAAATGGTTAAACCAAACAATATTATCTAAGCGATTTCGAAACTCAGGTGAAAATACTTTGTTTATTTCTTCCATAGCGTCAAGAGTATTATCTTGCTGTTTAAAGCCAATAGATTGCTTAACAGTATGCGCAACACCCGCATTAGTTGTTAACACTAAAATAATATTTCTAAAATCAGCTTTACGGCCGTTATTATCAGTTAACGTACCGTGATCCATCACTTGTAGTAGAATGTTGTAAACGTCTTCATGTGCTTTTTCTATTTCGTCTAACAACACAACAGCATGCGGGTTTTTAATCACTGCATCTGTTAATAAGCCACCTTGTTCATAACCCACGTAACCTGGAGGAGCACCGATTAAACGACTAACGGCATGTTTTTCCATATACTCAGACATATCATAACGCAGTAACTCTACACCTAAGACTTTTGCGAGTTGTTGAGTAACCTCTGTTTTACCAACGCCTGTTGGACCAGCAAATATAAAAGAGCCTATTGGTTTGTGTTCATTACCTAAGCCCGCTCGAGATAAACGAATAACAGAAGATAACTCATCAATTGCATGATCTTGGCCAAAAACAACCAATTTTAAATTACGGTCAAGCGTTTTTAAACTATCGACTTCTGTAGAAGATACCGACTTTTCAGGGATACGTGCCATTTTAGCGACGATATTCTCGATATCGGTATTATTGATGGTTTTTTTACGTTTGGATACCGGCACTAATTGCTGACGAGCACCCGCCTCATCAATTACATCAATAGCTTTGTCAGGTAAAAATCTATCGTTAATATATTTTGCAGAGAGTTGCGCGGCAGCTCTCAAGGCATTATTAGAGTATTTAACGCCATGATGGCTTTCGTACTTTTCTTTTAAGCCATGTAAAATTTTTGTTGTATCGTCAACACTAGGTTCAACAACATCAATTTTTTGGAAACGACGAGCTAAGGCACGATCTTTTTCGAATATACTTTGGTATTCTTGATACGTTGTTGACCCCATGCATCGAAGCTTTCCTGATGACAGTAACGGTTTGATTAAGTTTGAGGCATCAAGCATACCGCCAGAGGCAGCACCAGCGCCTATAATAGTATGAATTTCATCAATAAAGAGAATTGCATTGCCGTCTTGTTCAAGTTCTTTTAACAACGCTTTAAAGCGTTTTTCAAAATCACCGCGGTATTTAGTGCCAGCCAACAATGCGCCCATATCTAAAGAGTATATAGTCGCATCTTTTAGAAACTCAGGTGCTTTATCTGAAACAAGTAAGTTTGCTAAGCCTTCAGCTATAGCCGTTTTACCAACGCCTGCTTCACCGACAAATAAAGGATTATTTTTTCTGCGGCGACTCAACACTTGTAAGGTTCGTTCTAATTCATTATCGCGCCCCACTAGCGGATCTATATTCCCCTTTAAGGCTAATTCGTTTAGGTTTGTAGAGAAATTATCAATAGTACGTGGTTCTTCTTCACCAGCAGGAGCTTGAGACTCACCACTATTTATCCCTTCTTGTTCAACCTTTGCGATACCATGAGAGATAAAATTAACAATATCTAAACGGGTAATGTCAGATTTTTTAAGGAAATAAGCTGCTTGAGATTCTTGCTCACTAAATATTGCTACAAGTACATTTGCCCCATTTACTTCACTTTTACCTGACGATTGCACATGAAAAACAGCACGCTGTAAAACTCGTTGAAAACCAAGCGTTGGTTGAGTTTCACGTTCAGCTTCTCCAGCAGGAATAACTGGGGTTGTATCAGCAATAAATGCTAATAACTCTTTTTTTAAATTTTCGATATCCGCGCCGCATGCTTTTAAAGCATCAATAGATGAAGGATTGTCTAACAATGCCAACAATAAGTGTTCAACCGTCATAAATTCATGGCGAGACTCTTTAGCCTGACGAAAAGCCATATTTAACGATACTTCTAAATCTTTATTCAGCATAGGTTGCTCCCATTAAAATCTTGCGTAATTACGCTTTTTCCATAGTACATTTAAGCGGGTGTTCATTACTCGTTGCGTAACTTAGCACTTGATCAACTTTAGTTTCTGCTACTTCAGCTGTAAAGGTACCACAACGTCCCTTCCCTTTATAATGAATCGCTAACATCACATCTGTTGCTTGTTCTGAATCCATATTAAAAAATCTACATAACACATCGATAACGAAATCCATCGGTGTGTAGTCATCATTTAAAAGCACAACTGTATACATTGGGGGTTTATCAAATTTTTCAATAACCTCGTCATCAAGAACTGTTTGGTCACCTATTAATTCTTTCCATTTACTCATAATTCTATATTAGTCTGTCAGTTAAATTTTGCTTGAGATTTAAAAAATAATAACTAAAAAATGAAATTATGTTACTTAACACTTGACTATTTTTAATTATTATCTACGATTTACTTTAATGGCTATTTTTTAGTCATCTTGTGTAAATAATGATGCTTTAGATAATGCTTTGTGGAAAGCATACCTAATTACCGATGAATTTAGAAGGATGTTGATGTATGGCTCACGGTACAGTTAAATGGTTTAATAATGCGAAAGGTTTTGGTTTTATTCGTCCAGAGGATGGTGGTGAAGATATTTTCGCTCATTATTCAACAATTCAAATGGAAGGATACCGTACGTTAAAAGCGGGTCAAGATGTTAATTACGAGTTAAATGCTGGCCCAAAAGGCGATCACGCTGCAAGTATTACTCCATCAGAAATAGAATCAGACTCAGACAATTAATAAGATACTGAGAATAGTAAAAATAAAAACACAGCTATTTAGCTGTGTTTTTTTATATTTAACGAACTTTATTTACCTTAAAAATCATGATAAATAAATTAGCACTTAAATGCTGCTACGTATTACATATTATCAGTTTACATATTATTAATAATACAATCGCCAAATTCAGAACAAGTGACTAAGGTCGCATTATCCATTAAACGTTCAAAATCATACGTCACTGTTTTCGCATTGATAGCACCAGACATGCCCTTTAACAGTAAGTTAGCCGCTTCAGTCCACCCCATATGTCTTAACATCATTTCAGCAGATAATATAACTGAACCTGGGTTTACTTTATTTAGACCCGCATATTTAGGTGCTGTGCCATGAGTAGCTTCAAAAATCGCCACATCATCATTTAAATTAGCGCCAGGTGCGATACCAATACCGCCTACTTGTGCTGCTAAAGCATCTGATAAATAGTCACCGTTTAAATTCAACGTTGCAATAACACTATATTCTGCCGGACGTAATAAAATTTGTTGCAGCATAGCATCAGCAATTACATCTTTGATGATAATTTCTTTGCCTGTTTTAGGGTTTTTAAGCGTACACCAAGGACCGCCATTCATTAAATCAGCACCGAACTCTTCTCTGGCTAATTCATAACCCCACTCTTTGAAGGCACCTTCAGTAAACTTCATGATGTTGCCTTTGTGCACTAAAGTAACTGACTCACGATCATTATCTATAGCGTACTGAATAGCTTTACGCACTAATCTTTGGGTACCTTCTTTAGAAACAGGTTTAATACCAATACCACAATTCTCTTGGAAGCGAATTTTTGTAACACCCATTTCTTCAGTTAAAAATTTGATCATCTTGTTAGCTTGATCTGTACCTGCTTGGTATTCAATACCTGCGTATATGTCTTCAGAGTTTTCTCTAAAAATAACCATATCTACTTCGCTAGGCTTCTTTACTGGGCTTGGAACACCGGTAAACCATTGCACTGGTCGTTGACATACATATAAATCAAGAATCTGCCTTAAAGCAACGTTTAAAGAACGCATACCACCACCAACAGGGGTTGTAAGCGGACCTTTTATGCCCACTTTATATTCTTTGAACATGTCTAAAGTTTCATCAGGCAACCAAGTTTCAGAATCATACATTTGCGTTGCTTTTTCACCGGCATAAACTTCCATCCAATGAATTTTCTTTTCACTGCCGTAAGCTTTAGCTACTGCAGCATCAACAACTTTCATCATAGGTGGGGTAACATCGACACCTATTCCATCGCCTTCGATAAATGGGATAATTGGGTTATTAGGTACTTTTAACAAACCTTGTTCTGAGGTGATTTTAGCGCCTGCACTAGGAATAATTACATGGTTCGACATACGAGTTCTCCTAAATTTACTAATAAAAATAGCCGTTTGCTAGTTTCTTTTCCCTTAAACTAATAGAAAAAGCGCAGCGACACTAATACTGAAATCATGATGTTTAGTATAACTGCTATGAATGATTAAACCGTTGCTTTAATTTAATTGCAAACTTTTATAGGAAATAAATGGGTTTATTTTCATATCACCCTTTGTATAAGAGCTTAAATTTCAGACAAAAAAAAGCTAGGCAATTGCCTAGCTCTTGACTAACTTATGTTTAATTTATGCTTTAAAAATAATTAAAGTAAGCTAGATAAAATAGTATTTAGCGTTGCACTTGGACGCATAGCTTTGTCAGCTAAATCGGCATCTGCAAAGTAATAACCATTAATGTTCATACTTGGCCCTTGAGCACTGTTAAGTTCCTCAACAATTTTTGCTTCTTGCTTAGTTAATGCTTGAGCAACGGCAACAAAACTTGATTTTAAAGTTTCGTCTTTATTTTGTTCAGCCAAGGCTTGAGCCCAGTACAAAGCAAGGTAAAAATGTGACCCACGGTTATCTAGCTCGTTAACACGACGAGATGGTGATTTATTCTCTTGCAAGAACTTAGCTGTAGCTTCATCGAGTGTATCTGCCAATACTTGTGCTTTCGCATTGCCAGTATTTACGCTTAAGTGCTCTAAAGAAGCCGCTAAAGCTAAAAATTCACCTAAAGAGTCCCAACGTAAGTGGTTTTCTTTTTCGAACTGTTGTACGTGCTTAGGCGCTGAACCACCGGCACCCGTTTCAAATAAACCACCGCCATTCATTAGGGGTACAATTGAAAGCATTTTAGCACTAGTACCTAGCTCTAAAATTGGGAATAAATCAGTTAAGTAGTCACGTAGTACGTTACCTGTTACTGAAATCGTATCTTCACCCTTAGCAACGCGAGCTAATGTATAATCACAAGCTTCAACAGGCGCCATAATTTGAATATCTAGGCCGGTAGTGTCGTGATCAGCAAGATAAGTATTAACTTTCTTGATCATTTCTGCATCGTGACCACGGTTAGCATCTAACCAGAAAATAGCAGGAACGTTAGTTGCCTTAGCACGTGTTACAGCTAATTTAACCCAATCTTGGATCGGTGCATCTTTAGCTTGACACATTCTCCAGATATCACCTTCGCTAACCGCGTGCTCTAATAATGTTGTACCACTATCGTCAACAACGCGCATTGTACCTTCACCAGACATAGTGAAAGTTTTGTCATGTGAACCATACTCTTCAGCTTTTTGCGCCATTAAGCCAACATTTGGTACTGTGCCCATTGTCGTTGGGTTAAATGCACCGTTTTCACGACAAAAATCAACAACTGCAGAAAATACACCTGCGTAGTTACGATCAGGGATCATAAATTTAGTTTCTTTTTGCGTTCCATCTGGTGCCCACATCATACCTGAAGCACGTAATGCAGCTGGCATAGACGCATCAATAATTACATCACTTGGTACATGTAAATTAGTGATACCTTTATCAGAATCAACCATAGCTAATTCAGGACGAGTAGCATAAACGGCATTAATATCAGCTTCAATTTCAGCTTTCTTTTCATCAGATAAACGGCCAATTTTAGCGTAAACATCACCAATACCGTTATTGGCATCAACACCTAATTGATTAAAAGTAGCGCCGTGTTTTTCAAAAACATCTTTGTAGAATACTTTTACAGCATGACCAAACATAATTGGGTCAGACACTTTCATCATCGTGGCTTTTAAGTGAAGAGAAAGTAAAACATTTTCAGATTTAGCTTTTTCTGTTTCAGCAGTAAAAAATTCAACTAATGCTTTTTTACTCATCACTGAAGCATCAATAACTTCTTTATCAAGTAAAGGTAAATGCTCTTTTAATAAAGTAACATCACCATTTTGAGCAACAAATTCGATTTTAACGTTAGTTGCGCCATTAATGGTCGTTGACTTTTCGCTACCGTAAAAATCACCTGATTGCATATGTGCAACATGTGACTTAGTCGTAGGCGACCATTTACCCATTGAGTGCGGGTTAGTACGCGCATATTGCTTAACTGAACCAGGAGCACGACGGTCAGAGTTACCTTCACGTAAAACCGGGTTTACTGCAGAGCCAAGTACTTTAGCGTAAGTTAATTTAATTGACTCTTCAGCTTCGTTTTGTGGCTCTTCAGGGTAATTAGGTAAGTTATAACCTTTCGCTTGTAATTCTTTTATTGCCGCTTGTAATTGAGGGATAGAAGCAGAAATATTAGGTAATTTAATAATGTTAGCTTCAGGTGTTTTTGCTAATTCGCCAAGCTCAGCTAATGCATCGTCCATACGTTGCTCAGCTGTTAAATATTTAGGGAAATTAGAAATTATACGACCGGCCAATGAAATATCGCGCGTTTCAACATCGATTGCTGAAGAAGCAGTAAATGCTTTTACGATAGGTAAAAAAGAATGCGTAGCTAAAGCTGGCGCTTCATCGGTAATTGTATAAATAATTTTTGATGTATCTGTGGTCATTTAAAATCCTTTGCTGATTTGCCATATATCGATAAAATGAATACACATTCAATGACGAATAATTATTCATTTTATCGATAAAAAATATTTTCGCGCGCATAATATAGGAATTCAAAGCGCATTAAAATAGATGAATTATTTTCTAACAAAATTTTATAGAGTTAATATTTGTGACAATAAAACAAAATCAAAAGCTTACGGCTAAATATAAGCGAAAACCGCAAAAGGTACGACCAGTTGACTTTAGCCCTGAAATTGTACTTTTTAACAAACCCTTTGACGTACTATGCCAATTTACTGATGATCAAAATAGAAATACCCTTAAAGATTATGTTGATGTAAAGGATGTTTATGCGGCAGGACGCTTAGACAGAGATAGCGAAGGATTACTGCTACTAACCAACGACGGTAAGCTTCAGCATAAATTAGCTAATCCTAGCCAAAAAACCAGCAAAGTGTATTGGGCACAAGTTGAAGGTGCCCCGACTGAAGATGATCTTATTGCCTTTAGGCAAGGTTTAAATCTTAAAGATGGACTCACTAAGCCAGCAAAAGTTAGCATAATTACAGAGCCCAATATTTGGCCTCGAGTACCAGCCATTCGAGAGCGTGCTGCTATTCCTACCACTTGGCTAGAAATAACTTTACAGGAAGGGAAAAACAGACAAGTTAGAAGAATGACCGCCCATATTGGCTTTCCTACTTTAAGATTAATCCGCTACAGCATAGGAAAATGGACTTTAGATGGTATTAACAATGGTGAATATAAGAGAGTAAAACATGAATGATTTAACTTCAAACCCTCATGGCAGCGCGCAATTTAAGCCTAATACTACCGTTGCCGTTGTCGTTGTTTGCCAAGGTAAGTTTTTATTAGTAGAGGAGATTGAAAATGGACGTACGGTTTATAATCAACCCGCTGGCCATCTAGAAGCTAATGAAAACTTAGTTGACGCGGCAATACGAGAGCTTGAAGAAGAAACGGGATTAGTTAGCTCTGTAGATTACCTCAGTGGTATTTACTATTATTTTCGAGCGTCTTTATCGCTATATTATTTACGATTTTGCTTTGTTATTGAGCGTGACTGTTTTGAACCATGCAAACCACAAGATACTGAAATTCTTGCATGTCATTGGTTAACATATGATGAAATTAAAGCAAAATCTGCTCAATTACGCAGTTCATTAGTGCTTGAATGCATCGAAGACTACCTTAGCGGCAAAAAAATTCCATTAAGTCACCTAAAATCTAATCTTTAATCTATCATCACGCTGAATGACCATGCTATAATTTCGCGCCATTTTCCATAGAAATATAGTTGTCATGACCTCTAACGAACATGTAAATCTAAACTCAACTGCGCCAAACGAGAAATTACCTAAAGACACGAAAGTTATCGTGGGTATGTCGGGTGGTGTTGACTCATCTGTTTCTGCTTATTTATTAATTGAACAAGGCTACCAAGTTGAAGGCTTGTTCATGAAAAACTGGGAAGAAGATGATAATGACGAGTATTGTGCCGCTGCTGAAGACTTAGCAGATGCAGAAAATGTTTGTAAGAAACTCGGTATTAAACTTCACACTATTAATTTTGCTACCGAATATTGGGATAACGTGTTTGAGTATTTCCTTGCTGAATATAAAGCAGGAAGAACACCTAACCCTGATATTATGTGTAATAAAGAAATTAAATTTAAAGCGTTTCTTGAATTTGCCTGTGAAGATTTAGGCGCTGATTACATTGCTACAGGGCATTACGTTCAACGTGAATATTGTAATGGCAAATGGCAAATGCACCGAGGTTTGGACAGCAATAAAGATCAAAGCTATTTTCTATACACATTAAGTCATCAGCAAGTCGGCAGAACATTATTTCCTGTTGGACATATTGAGAAACCAGAAGTACGTGCTATTGCTGAAAAAGCAGACTTGATCACGCACAATAAAAAAGACAGCACCGGCATATGTTTTATTGGTGAGCGTAAATTTAAAGATTTCTTAGGTAAATACTTACCGGCACAGCCAGGCGTTATTGAAACACCTGAAGGTGAAGCTATTGGTGAACACGACGGTTTAATGTATCACACCTTAGGTCAGCGTAAAGGTTTACGTATTGGCGGACTTGCAAATGCCGGTGAAGCGCCATGGTATGTGGTTGATAAAGATCTTGAGCGTAACGTATTAATTGTTGGTCAAGGACACGACCACCCTCGCCTATTTTCTAAAGGCTTAATTGCTAATCAATTACACTTAGTTGATCGCGTTGACTTAACAACACCGATTAGTTGCACAGTTAAAACCCGCTATCGCCAAGAAGATGTTGCCTGTAACTTATCACCTATGGCAAATGGTGAATACTTAGTGATGTTTTCAGAGTCACAAAGCTCAGTAACACCAGGACAATCTGTGGTGTTTTATCAAGATAATATTTGCCTTGGTGGCGGTATTATTAATTCCCTGATTCGCTAATAAAAGATATTCATGAATAATTTAGAAAAACAAACAATTACCTTAGCAGCAGTATGTCAAACTGCCGTGTTAGTGCAGAACATAGCGCGCACTGGTGCAGTGGAAGAATCAGAGCTTGGTATTATGCTCAACAGTATTATGGTGACTTCTCCTGACAATATTTTAGACGTTTATAGTAACGATATTGCGCATTTAAAATCTGGATTAAAAGCTTTAATAGAGCAATTAGGTAATCAAACAAAAGAAAAAGATCCAGAATTAACCCGTTATGTTGTTAGCTTATTAGGCTTAGAAAGACGCTTAGCCAATAAAAAAGGTCAGTTAGCACTTTTAGGTGGCCGTATTGAACAAAGCCAACGTCAATTAGCACACTACGATATTACCAGCGAAACACTTGTTGCTAGTTTAGCTAGTATTTACAGCGACTTACTCAGTCCAATTGGTACACCAATACAAGTTGCTGGCGAACCAAGCTTACTAAAGCAGCAAACTAACCAACATAAAATTCGGGCGCTATTACTCGCCGGTATCCGTTCAAGTGTGTTATGGCGTCAAGTCGGTGGTAAACGTAGAAATATACTCTTTGGTCGCACAAAAATGGTCGCGTGCGCCAAACAATTACTTAAAGAAATTTAAATATAACCTCAGGAATATACTATGGAACTTTCAGCATTAACTGCGATATCACCGGTTGACGGTCGTTATGGTAGTAAAGTTAAATCATTACGCCCTATTTTTAGCGAGTTTGGCTTAATTAAATACCGTGTAACAGTAGAAGTACGTTGGTTACAAAAACTAGCGGCTACCGCTGAAATAGCCGAAGTTCCTGCCTTTTCTGCTCAAGCGAATGCTTTGTTAGATGCTATTGTGAGTGAATTCTCTGAAGCTGACGCTCAAAATATCAAAGACATTGAAGCAACAACTAACCATGATGTAAAAGCCGTTGAGTATTTTCTAAAAGAAAAAATCAGCGCTAATGCTGAATTAAATGCTATTACTGAGTTTATTCATTTTGCTTGTACCTCTGAAGATATTAACAACCTTTCACACGGTTTAATGTTATCTGACTGTCGTGAAAACGTACTAATGCCTATGATTGACGATATTCTAGCTGATATAAAAGCATTAGCCGTTGAATATAAAAATATCCCTATGATGTGTCGTACTCATGGTCAACCGGCTTCACCGAGTACGCTAGGTAAAGAAATGGCCAATGTTTACGTGCGTTTAAAACGTCAACGTCAGCAAATTGCTCAAGTTGAAATGTTAGGTAAAATTAATGGTGCAGTGGGTAACTACAATGCGCATTTATCAGCATACCCTGAAGTAAATTGGCATAACTTTGCGGATGAGTTTGTTAATTCATTAGGCTTAAGCTTCAACCCATTTACAACACAAATTGAACCACATGATTACATTGCCGAGCTATTTGACGCCATTGCACGCTTTAATACCATCCTCATTGATTTCGATCGTGATATTTGGGGTTACATCGCTATGGGACATTTCAAGCAAAAAACCATTGCGGGTGAAATTGGCTCATCAACAATGCCACATAAAGTTAACCCAATAGATTTTGAAAATTCTGAAGGTAACTTAGGCATTGCTAACGCGTTATTTACGCATTTAGCACAAAAATTGCCTATCTCTCGCTGGCAGCGTGACTTAACTGATTCGACTGTACTTCGTAACTTAGGTGTTGGTTTTGCTCATACCTTAATTGCTTATCAAGCAACACGTAAAGGCATCAGTAAATTACAAGTAAATGAAGCGAACTTATTAGCTGAGTTAGATGCAAACTGGGAAGTTTTAGCTGAGCCAATTCAAACAGTTATGCGCAGATACGGCATTGAAAAACCATACGAAAAACTTAAAGAATTAACCCGTGGTAAACGTGTTAACGGTGATTCAATGCGCGAATTTATTATGACGTTAGAATTACCAGATGCTGCAAAAGCACAGCTTTGTGAAATGACACCAGCATCTTATATCGGTCGCGCGGTAGAGTTTATCAATGAGCTAGACTAAGCTCATTACAATAAAATAAGCTTAAAAAGTTAATAATAAAGGGATCCGCTAGGCTCCCTTTTTGTTATTTGCTCTTTAGTTATTGACTATTGAGTTATTTACTATTCAAAACAATCAATAGTACCGACATTGTAAGCATGTTTATTTTAGTATTTACATTGCGCTATTACTGTTGATTATAAGGGTTAAAAATGAATTTAGAATCGTTAAATTGGGGAGATTTATCTCCAGAAATATTTCTTAAAGAGTACTGGCAAAAAAAACCTTTGCTGATCAAACAAGCCTTTTCAAACTTTGAAGATACAATTTCTGCAGATGAATTAGCCGGATTAGCGATGGAGGCTGAAATTGAGTCTCGCATTATCAGTGTTGATAATAATGACAATTGGCAGGTTGATCATGGTCCATTTGAAGATTTCTCTCAATACGGTGAATCTTATTGGACTTTATTAGTGCAAGCAGTCAACAACTGGTCTCGACCAACAGATGCCCTGTTAAAGCCATTTTCGTTTATACCTAACTGGCGAATAGACGATGTCATGGTAAGTTTTTCAACGCCAAATGGCGGTGTTGGTGCACATTTAGATCAGTACGATGTATTTATTGTTCAAGGTAGTGGAAAAAGACATTGGCAAGTGGGCGCACCTGACAACACTTTAACCAACCTGTTACCCCATGCAGATCTGAAACAAGTTTCTGAGTTTACGCCTGTTATTGATGAAATTACCCAAGCCGGAGATTTACTTTATATTCCACCTAATCATCCGCATAAAGGCATATCAATTGAAAATTCAGTCAACTTCTCTATTGGTTTCCAAGCGCCTTCTAGCCAAGATTTATGGTCAAATTTTGCTGATAAACTGATTGATAATAACTTAGGCGAAGAAAGGTTTAGTGATCCAGATAGAGCGTTAACGAATACAAGTTACCTCATTACACCAAAAGATAAGCAACAACTAAAAGCATTTATGTTGCAGCAGCTTGAACAAGAGTCATTTTACGAACAGTTTATCGGGCAATATTTAACCCAAGGTCATCATGCCATGGAAATATTAATACCGGTTGAAGATATAGATGAAAGTAAACTCAACGATATATTATCTGAACCCGAAATTAGTTTTATGCCGGTTTCAGGTTTAAAAGTGGCACTAATTAATGATGAACAAACAACACTATTTATCAATGGTGAGAGCTTTTTACTTGATAACCAAACTCTTCCATTGGGTGAGAAATTAGCACAACAACAAGCGTTAAGTACTCATGAAGTTAAAAATCTCGCAATTTGTTTGAAAAACAAACAATTGTTAACTAGTGTATTAAATAAGGGCTATTGGTATATAGATTAAAAAATGTCATACACAGTTAGTAGAGTACAGTGGGAGCAAGCAGCCCCACTTTTAAAAAATGTCAGAGAGCAGGTATTTGTTTATGAATGGCGAATACCTAAGAAAATTGAGTTTGATCGAAAAGATTACTTTGCTAATCATGTACTGGCTTGTCACGATAAAACCCAAGAGCCCATTGGCACAGGGCGAATTTTATCAAGCGGAGAAATTAGTCGTATTGCCGTGTTAAAAGACTGTCGTAAAGATCAAGTGGATAAAATTATCTTAGAAAAGCTTTTTACCATAGCGAAGGAAATGGAGTTAAAAGAAATATTTATTTATAGCCCTTTAGAGATTATCGATTATTTTCGTCAATATAATTTTAATACAACCGGGGCAGTTTTTATGGAGGCTGGCATGCCTAAACAAAAAATGACTTGTCTTTTGGAACAAGTCACTCCAGCGAAGTATTATCTAAGCCATTAAATTGACTTAGATAATCACCAACATTTATTACAATGGACTGTTAAGCCCATACATCATCTTTAGCATAAAGTTGATAAAGACCTTCGGCCTTAGACATTAATAATTTCGCATAATCAACTTGTTCTTGAGAATCACTTTTTAAAAGGCCATCTGCTTGTATTTGCCATTTAAAAGTAAAGTGACGTAAAACATTACGTGCTGATTCATTTTCTTCTAAAACGAGGTGATCTGTAGGTAAATCTCCGCTAATAACCCACACTTTAGTTTTGTCGATTAAATTAATTTTCCAAACCGCCATTAATGGAATTAAATAACGGCTTTCTGTATCTGCTACGCTCTCAGTGACCAAGCCTTTTTGCGCTAGATACTTAGTAGCTTTTAAATATTGTTCGCGAACCCAAGCTTGTTGTTCGTCTTGAGTCATTTCTAATTTTTTTGTCATATTTATGGTCTTTTTATTGTTTATATTAATAAGTTATTAACATTAAGAAAGTTTGTATGAATTAGTTCACAGCAAAGTACAAATTTATTCGCAGCTTCAGTAGCGAAGCAATTGCCTAAATGGTATTGTGCGCAGCGAATTATTACAACCCTAGTTTAAGTAAAAAATAATACTTAAACTATTTTCAAATCATTGGAGATTTCGATAGTGGCCGTTTTTGATTTAGTAGATTTTGATAACCACGAGCAAGTTGTATACTGTAGTGACGACGCATCAGGACTTAAAGCTATCATAGCTGTTCATAGTACCGCATTAGGCCCTGCTGCCGGTGGGTGTCGTTTTTGGGATTATGCAAGCGATGAAGCCGCTCTTAAAGATGTATTACGTTTATCTAAAGGCATGACATATAAAAATGCTATGGCCGGCTTAAAGCTTGGCGGTGGTAAAGGCGTTATTATTGGTGATGCCAAAACATTAAAATCAGACGCATTATTTAAAGCCTTCGGCCATGCGGTTAATAATTTAAATGGCCGTTACTACACTGCAGAAGATATTAATATCACAACAGGTGATATGGCAATTGTTAATCAAAGCACTGCGTTCGTTTCAGGACTTGAAGGTAAAAGTGGTAACCCTGGTCCTTTTACTGCTTTAGGTACTTTTTTAGGCATTAAAGCAGCCGTTAAGTTTAAGTTAGGAAAGGACGAATTAACGGGCATTAAAGTAGCCGTTCAAGGCTTAGGTAGCGTAGGTTATTCACTTTGTGAAAAATTACATGCTGCAGGTGCAGAATTGATCGTAACTGATATTAACCCAGTCGCTTTAGATAGAGCAGCAAAAGAGCTAAATGCTACTGTTGTTGGTTTAGATGAAATCTATAGCCAAGATGTTGATGTGTACTCTCCTTGTGCACTTGGTGCATCTATTAATGATGAAACAATCGTGCAATTGAAAGCAAGTATTATCGCGGGTTGTGCAAATAACCAATTAGCAGAATCACGTCATGACAAAGCTTTACTTGAAAAAGGTATTTTGTACGCACCTGATTATGTTATCAATGCTGGTGGTATTATTAATGTGGCATTAGAGATTTATCCTGAACCTTATTGTGCGAAAAGTGCAACAAAGTTAGTAGAGAATATCTATAACACTTTGATGACTGTTTTTGAAACAGCAAAGACTAACAATATGCCCACCGGCTTTATTGCAGATGAAATGGCGCGTAATATTATCGCTGCAGGTGCTAAGTAAGTATAGCTATCAGCTATCAGCTATCAGCTATCAGCTATCAGCTATCAGCTATCAGCTATCAGCTATCAGTATTAAAACTGACCTAGAAAAATAAAAAAGCACCTAAGGTGCTTTTTTTGTTTTAAAGAGGTGTGACTTTACCTGAAGTTTTATAACTCATTTAGCAAAGCTTGCACCGGGTGTAGTGTAACTTTGTTATCTAAGCGTTTTATCTGGCTTCTACACGAATAACCGGTAACTAAAATTTGCGCTGAGGCTAATTGTACTACTTTATCCTGCCAGCTCATTTTATAAAGCGAGGTAGAGTTATCAAGATTCACTTTTTCATGGCCATATGTACCAGCCATGCCACAGCAACCTAAAGAGGTATTAGATAAATTTAAACCAAAATGTTTGAAAATCTTTACCCACTGCCCTTCACTGCCAGCTAAGGCAGTCTTTTCAGTACAATGGGCAAATAGTTTATAAGCTATGCTACTAGCGCTTTGTACTGTAATTACAGGACTAACGTTGTTATCTATGAGTGTTATCAGCCACTCATGAGCCAATTTAACTTCAAAATCACCACGATATTCCCCTAATGCTTGCTTGTATTCATCTCTAAAACATAAGGCTAATGAAGCGTCTAAACCTACCATAGGTATATCAAGTTGGTGTACTTCATTTAAAAACTCCGCCGTGTTTTTAGCTGTTTTAGCAAATTTAGCTAAAAAACCTTTTACATGCTGCGGTTTACCATTGGGTTTGAAAGGTAAAAGTATTGGGTCGAACCCTAGCTTTCTAGCTAATAACATAAAATCTTCAACAACCTTTGCATCATAAAATGATGTAAACGGATCTTGCACAATTAATAGCGTTTTTGCACGTTTATCTGCGGTCATACTCTTCAATGCTGATAAATCAAAAGGGGTAAATTTATGCTGAGCTATTCTTTGTGTTAAAGTCGGGATTGATAATAAAGGCGTATCAACATAACCAATAGAGACTTGCGATAATTTATCGTAAATACTTGAAGCTAAAACACTGTTGACTAGTTTTGGTGTTTTAGCCATCAAAGGTGTCATCCACTCTACATTCGCCACTAAATGATCTTTTAATGGTCTAAAATAACGAGTGTGATATAGGTTAATAAAACGCGCTCTAAAATCTGGCACATCAACCTTAACTGGGCATTGGCTCGCACAAGCTTTACACGCTAAACATCCTTGCATTGCTTCCATAACTTCATGGGAGAAGTCATCTGCATCATCGCGATTTAAAACGTTAGTTAAACGGTTTTTCACCTTATCTAATAGACTTTTAACGGACCAGTTTTGAATATTTTGCTCCATAACAAGCACATCAACACCTTTAGTCTCTAATAAGCGTAACCACTCACGCATCAAGCCAGCCCTACCTTTCGGAGACTGCCTTCGGTCACGCGTTACCTTGCTGGAAGGACACATAGGGCTATCAAGGTCATAATTGAAACACAAACCGTTACCGTTGCAATCGAGCGCTGAATTAAAGGAAGTTTTTACCTTAGTAGGGATTTGTCTGTCATAAAAACCGCGTTTTTTATCATCGACAGAAACTAGTTTTTCTGTCGAAAGATAAGGCGTACAAATTTTACCTGGGTTCATTTTGTTTAGTGGGTCAAAAGCGGCTTTAATTTTTCTTAACTCAAGAAATAATGTTTCGCCAAAAAACTCTGGACCGTATTCGCTGCGGTAACCTTTACCATGTTCACCCCACATTAACCCGCCATATTTAGCCGTTAACGCCACCACTTTATCTGAAATATCTCTCAGTAAAACTTCTTGTTCAGGGTCACACATATCGAGTGCTGGTCGCACGTGTAAAACTCCGGCATCCACATGACCGAACATACCGTAGTGCAAACCATAGCCATCGAGCAATGCTCTAAATTCTACTATGTAATCGGCTAAGTTTTCAGGTGGCACAGCAGTGTCTTCAGCAAATGCTAGCGGTTTTTGGCTGCCTTTGGTGTTGCCCAACAAGCCTACTGCTTTCTTACGCATAGTATACAATTTACCTATGCTGGTAAGATCAGATGTTACTTGATAACCAATAACGCCGGTTTTATTGGCAATATCTTTATCAAGCTCTGCACATAAAGCAGAAACTTGGTCGGCAACACTTTCAATACTTTCGCCGTTGTATTCCACCATGTTGATACCGTCCATAACGGCACCATCAACATCTTGCAGCATATCACTGACTAATTGCCACACAATATCCTGTTTTGCTAAATTAAGTACTGTACTGTCTATTGTTTCAACAGAAGTTGCTTTCGCTTCTACTAAGCTTGGAGAGTGGCGTAGTGCTGAATCAAAGCTGTCATATTTAATATTAATTAACGTTTTAGCATTCGCAATAGGCGTTAAGTTCAGTTTAGCTTCACAAACAAAGGCTAACGAGCCTTCTGAGCCAGTAATAATACGACTTAAGTCAACCATAGACATGTCATGATTGAATACGTTTTCTAAGTCGTAGCCTGTTAAAAATCGATTTAAGCGCGGAAATTTTTCTAAAATCTGTACGCGATTATCAACACATGAGTTAAGTACTTGTTGCATTAATTTTGCTTCTGTACCCTCCTGCTGAGCAAGTAATTGTGCTTGTTCCATGCTTTGAGGTTTTGTTTGCAGTATTTCACCGTTTGCCAAAACACTTTCTAATGCTAAAACATGATCAGAGGTTTTACCGTAAACTAATGATCCTTGACCTGAGGCATCCGTGTTGATCATTCCCCCCACAGTGGCGCGGTTACTGGTTGATAAGTCAGGCGAGAAGAAAAAACCATAAGGTCTTAAATAATCATTGAGTTGATCTTTAATAACACCCGCTTCAACACGTACCCAGTTTTCTTGAACATTAATCTCTAAAATACGGTTCATGTATTTTGATAAGTCGATAACAATACCTGGGGTCAGGCTTTGTCCATTAGTCCCGGTGCCGCCACCACGTGCACTAAATTTAATGCCGTTGAATTTATCTTCGCTGCCGAGCAAAGTAATAATTTGAATATCTGATTTGTTACGAGGATGCAGTACTAATTGAGGAAGTTGTTGATAAATACTGTTATCAGTGGCATGCGCTAATCGAGCACTGTACTGGAAATTTATATCACCTGAGAACGATTTAGTCGCCAATATTTCGGCAAACTCTTGATATAATGGAGAAACTAACTCTTGAGGACTTAAGCGAGGTAACATGGATAAAAGTCTATTAACAATATTATGTGAAAAATATTATATCATGAGACTTTGTTAATTTAATCGTTTTACAACAAAAGCCTAAGAACTTTTTTGTCATTGTAATCACAAGTAATAACAAACAAGTACTTAGGCTTTAATAAGGTCATAATTTACTTTCAACCGATTAAGGTTAATTTATTATGATTTTTTGTGTTGCTCTGCTAAATATAACCATGTTGGCAATACGGTATCTGGGTTTAGTGATAAGCTTTCAATGCCTTTTTCAACTAACCAAGCGGCAAAGTCTTCGTGATCAGATGGGCCTTGACCACAAATTCCTACGTATTTACCACGCGCCTTACAGGCTTTAATGGCCATTTCTAGTAAAATTTTGATTGCTGGGTCGCGTTCGTCAAACAAATGCGCCACTAAACCTGAATCTCGGTCTAAACCTAACGTAAGCTGTGTTAAGTCATTAGAACCAATTGAAAAACCATCAAAGTAATCTAAGAATTGATCAGCCAGTAAAGCGTTCGAAGGTAATTCACACATCATAATAATACGTAAACCATTTTCACCGCGTTTTAAGCCATGCTCTGCAAGAATCTCAATAACAGCAGCCGCTTCGTCGAGTGTACGTACGAATGGGATCATGATCTCAACATGGGTCATATCCATATCGTTACGCACGCGTTTAATCGCCTCACACTCAAGAGCAAAACAATCTCTAAAGTCTTTAGAGATATAACGAGAAGCACCACGATAACCAATCATCGGGTTTTCTTCTTCTGGTTCGAAATTGTCACCGCCAACTAAATTAGCGTACTCATTTGATTTAAAATCAGACATGCGCACAATAACTTTTTCAGGGGCATATGCTGCGGCTAAGGTAGAAATACCTTCGGTTAGCTTGGCAATATAAAACTCTACAGGGTTATCGTAACCCGCAATTATATCGCGAATTTCATCTTGTAAATCGGCTGATTGCTCATCAAAATTTAATAAAGCTTTAGGATGAACACCAATCATTTTGTTAATAATAAATTCTAAACGTGCTAATCCAATACCAGCATGTGGTAAACGAGCAAAAGCGAATGCGCGATCTGGGTTACCTACGTTCATCATTATTTTTAAAGGTAAGTCAGGCATTGCGTCGACTTCTGATGTGGTAACAGTGAAGTCTAATTTACCTTGGTAAATGAAACCGGTATCTCCTTCAGCACAAGAAACTGTTACGTCATCGCCTGTAGCAATTTTTGATGTTGCATCACCACAACCAACAACCGCAGGAATACCCATTTCACGAGCGATAATGGCAGCATGACATGTTCTTCCACCACGGTTAGTGACAATAGCAGAAGCACGTTTCATAATTGGCTCCCAATCTGGGTCGGTCATATCCGTAACTAAAACATCGCCTGGTAAAATTTTATCCATTTCAGCTAGCGATGATAATACTTTTGCCTGACCACTACCTATTTTATGACCAATAGAGCGCCCTTCACAGATAATATCTGCCGTTGCTTGTAATTGAAATTGCTCCATTACATTAGCATTTTCACGACTTTTAACTGTTTCTGGACGTGCTTGTACTATATATAGTTTACCGTCTAGGCCATCTTTAGCCCATTCAATATCCATTGCTCGGCCATAATGCTTTTCAATGATAACCGCTTGCTTGGCGAGTTCTTCAACCTCTTTATCATTAAGTGAAAAGGTATCAGATTGTGCTTGGTCGATATCGACAATTTCAACTTGCTTGCCATGTTCTTCGTTAGCAGCGTAAATCATTTTAATGGCTTTACTACCAATATTACGGCGTACAACTGCAGGTTTTCCTTTAGCTAACGTTGGCTTATGAACATAAAATTCATCTGGGTTAACGGCACCCTGCACAACCATTTCACCTAAACCATAGCTTGAAGTAACAAATACCACATCTTCAAAACCAGATTCAGTATCGATAGAGAACATAACGCCACTTGATGAAATATCACTGCGAACCATACGTTGAATGCCAGCGGAAAGCGCAACACCGCGGTGGTCGTAGCCTTGATGTACACGGTAAGAAATAGCACGGTCGTTAAAAAGAGAGGCAAAAACGTGTTTAATCGCTACCATTACAGCATCGAGTCCACGAACGTTTAGAAAGGTTTCTTGCTGGCCAGCGAAAGAAGCGTCTGGCATATCTTCAGCGGTTGCAGATGAACGAACAGCAAATGAGGCATCATCAGCAAAACCACCTGCAAGCTTAGCGTAAGCTTGTTCAATATCGCTTTGCATATCAGGTAGGAATGGGGTATCGATAATCCATTGACGAATTTTTGCACCGCATTCAGCTAAAGCATTTACATCACTGACATCTAAATCATCAAGCAACCGATAAATTTTATCGTTTACACCACTTTGTTCTAGAAATTCATTAAAAGCAAACGAGGTAGTTGCAAAGCCACCAGGCACTTGCACACCCACATTCGAAAGATTGGAAATCATTTCACCCAATGATGCATTTTTACCGCCAACACGGTCAACATCATTCATTCCTAAATCTTCATACCAAAGCACGTATTCTTGCACGACAACATCTCCACTAGACATAATAAAATTTAAGAAAGCTATCTATCAAAAATATGCTAAAAATATCTTTCTTAACGCTTTTATCTATTTTTGTACTAATAAGTGGTTTATTTCATGCCACAGACATTTTACACTGCTAACCTTGAAACTAAAGTACTATTTAAATATTTTCACCTTTCATTTCAGAATAATATATAGGATAAAAAATGCGGGCAGCTTTTTATATTTCGGACGGCACAGCAATAACATCTGAAGTTTTTGGTCATGCACTGTTATCTCTTTTTCCTATGGAGTTTGAGCATGACACTATTTCTTTTGTTGAAACAAAAGAAAAAGCAATTGAAGCATGTAAACGTATTAATAAAGCAGCCAAGCGAACCGGTATGCCGCCTTTAGTATTCCATACCTTTGTTAATCCAGATATTAGAGAAATTATTGACGGCTGTGATGGGGTTATTTATAACTTCCTCGAGCACTTTATTGCCCCACTTGAAGAAAAGTTGGGTATTAAAGCAAAACCTAAAGCCCATAGAACCCATAGTATTCATGAAAACAGTTATGATTATCGTATCGACGCGGTTAACTACTCGTTAGCTAATGACGATGGCTCAAATGTTACTAACTATGAGCATGCCGATGTTATCCTCGTTGGTGTTTCTCGCTCTGGTAAAACACCAACAGCGCTTTATTTAGCACTGCAATATGGTATTAAAGCAGCAAATTACCCTTTTACCGATGATGACATGGACGAATTAAAAATACCGTCGTTTTTAAAAATGCATAAAAAGAAAATATTTGGCTTAACAATAGACGCAGAAAGACTTGTCGATATTCGCGATGGCAGAATGGCAAATACAAAGTACTCTTCTGCTCGCCAATGTCGGATGGAAATACGAGAAGTTGAAAAGCTCTATAAACAAGAAAAAATTCCCTTCCTAAATACGACTAAACTGTCTGTTGAAGAAATAACGGCTAAAATACTATCAGAAACCGGTCTTCAGCGTTATAAATATTAACTTATAACAATTTAGTTTCATTAATTCTTCGAAAGCGGTTCACATAATTGCTTATATTCGTTATGTTAGCGCGATAATATTATTGCGCTGCATCAATATATGCAGGCTAACCAGCATTTGAAAGAACATGACTATAAAAACAGATGAATTTAGAACCACATTAATTGATAATTTAGTTTCGCCTGCTGAACTTGCAGAGCAAATACCGCTTGACGACGACACCGCCAATTTCATCATTAAAAGCCGTAAAGAAATTGAAGCCATCATTAAAGGCGACGACAAACGTTTATTGGTTATTATTGGCCCTTGCTCAATACATGACACTGAAGCGGCCATTGACTACGCAAAAAAATTAAAAGTACTGCAAGAAAAGTATGCCAGCGAATTACTGATAGTCATGCGAGTATATTTTGAAAAGCCTCGTACCACTGTCGGTTGGAAAGGTTTAATCAGTGATCCTGATCTAGACAAATCATTTAAGGTTGCTAAAGGTTTAAATTTAGCCCGCAATTTATTAATGGAAATTAATAAATTAGGTTTAGCTGCCGGAACTGAATTTTTAGATATGGTAACTGGCCAGTATATTTCAGATTTGATCAGTTGGGGGGCTATTGGTGCGCGTACAACAGAAAGCCAAGTTCATAGAGAATTAGCTTCTGCGCTTTCATGCCCTGTTGGTTTTAAAAATGGTACTGACGGTAACATTCAAATAGCCGTTGACGCTATAAAAGCTTCTAGCGTTCCACACGTGCTTTATTCACCTGATAAAAGCGGCCAAATGTGTATTTATCAAACACATGGTAATCCATACGCACACGTAATTTTACGAGGTGGTAAAGAGCCAAACTATCAAGAAAAGTATATTACACAGACCTGTGAGACATTAGATAAAGCAGGTTTACCTGAGAAAGTAATGATTGATTGCAGTCATGGCAATAGTTATAAAGATCATAACAAACAAATTGACGTTGCAAATTCATTAGCTGAGCAAATAACAACAGGTAATCAATCTATATTTGGTGTAATGATTGAAAGCTTTATGGTTGCAGGAAATCAAAAAGTTGTACCAAATGAGCCATTAGTTTATGGTCAAAGTATTACCGATGCATGTATCAATTTAGATACCAGCGAAGACATACTAACGGTTTTAGCTAATGCAATTAAAACCAGAGTGTAAAACCAGAATGTAAAACCAGAGTGTAATAGCAGTAAAACTCAAGATTGGCATTTCTGGGGAGTCGGCTTTAATCTAAGCTACCTTATTTAACCTGAACTCTGGATAATGCGTACTTGATACGCAAGTTGCTGCTTATCCAGAATTCAGGTTATTTAATGTGATGCTCTGAAACTTAAATTCAAACAATAAAAAAACCGGATATCAAATTGATAGCCGGTTTTTTATTTTTAACGTATTGTTAAAACAAAACTAATCAATAACAAAAAGCTCGTTATTAAAAGAAGTTCGCTTTAAATTCAACACCCCAGAAACGAGGTTCGTTAACATAACCTGTTAAGTTATTGAAATCGATCGCACCAGTAAGTTGCTCTTCATCAGTAATATTACGACCAAATACAGCCACTTCATATTCAGCGCCGTCGGTGTACCATTCGTACCCAACACGTATACCGCCTTCTAGTAAGCCATCGCCAGTAAACTCTGTTGACTCATATAAGAAGAAGTTAACTTCACTACGGTAAGACCAATCTGTGTAAATATAAAGTTCACCATCAGCAATTTCTTTAGTCCAACGAGCAGCAAAGTTTGAAATCCACTCTGGAGATTGCGGTAGTGAGTTACCATCGATTAACGCTAAACCGTCACCATTTAGTGGTGAAGTTACTGTACAACCACCGCCACAACCTGGCACAGCTACATTTTTATCTTGTAATTCTGTATGGTTATAACTAACGCTTGCTGTTAATACTAAATCGTCTGTAACAAAGTATTCTGAGTCAAGTTCAAAACCGTAACCAACTGACTTATCAGCATTAAGTAAACTTGCTACGTTACCAGTACCACCAACAGCTGTTAATTGTTGGTCATTCACAACATAGTAGTAAACCGAGCCATCAACACGTGCGGTATTTTCTAAAAATACTGATTTAAAACCAGTTTCTACAGAGTCAACAGTTTCAGAATCAGCTGTTGTTGAGTTAGCTGAGAATAATAAACTACGTCCCTGGATACTTGGCGCACGGTAACCACGAGCTAAACGTGCATAAACGTTAGTTTCATCATTTAATTTGTAGCTAGCACTTAAGTCACCACTGACTTGTGAATCTTGTACATTGTTACTTTCAGTAAAGCTTGGTGCGCCAAATGGAGATTGAACTAATTCGCCATCCCAATCACGTTTGTCGTCTGAATAACGTAAACCACCGTTAATCGTTAACTTATCTGAAACTTCATAATCAAGTGATGCAAAAACTGCCCACGCCGAAGTTTCCATTTTTTGGATAGCAATACCGTTTTGTGCACCACCACCTAAAGTATCAAAACTTAAGTTGTTAATCGTTAAGTCTTCATCAAAAAGGAAATAACCAAATTGATAATCAAACTTACCTAAGTCATTACTCGCGATACGTATTTCTTGAGTAATTTGTTTGTGATCTGGCATTCTTGCGCCAGTTTCTGATGGGAATGGAATAAAACCAGGTCCCATTTCAGGTAAGAAAGAAGCACCGTAGCCACCATCAATATCACCAACTGAAAACATTTCAGCAGACTCATAACCAGTAACAGAGGTTAGTGTGTGATCGCCCATGTCATATTCAAGCCTTAAACTAGCACCTTTCATATCAACCGTTTGGTTGTTACGAGAAGCAGCATCATGAAATACAGTTTCACGATCAAAGTCATCAACTAATTCATTAGTGCCCGGCTTGATGATATTTGCTCTAAAAACACGAGCATCAGCTTCTGCATCACGAAAATGATAGTTAAACAATGCAGAGAATTCATCACTTGGTTCCCATAACAATTGTAAGCGACCAGCAGTTTCACTGTAGCCACCTAGTTGGTCTTCAGCTTCAAAACCAGGTGCTTTGTTATCTATCCAATCATCACGATCTTGTTGTAATAATGCAACTCGAGCTGATAATGTATCGGTTAAACTACCACCTACTGCTACACGTAAATCAGTGGTATCAAAACTACCGTATGAAGCAGAAACACTTGCGTCAAAATCTTGTGTTGGCTTTTTCGATTGAACTTTAACAATACCAGCGGGAGTATTACGTCCAAACAATGTTCCTTGAGGACCACGTAAAACTTCAACGCGCTCAATGTCAAACATTGGCATACCTTTAGTTAAGGCATTTTCTAAAACAACATCATCGTATATTAACGATACTGGTTGTGAGGCTAGTAGATCAAAATCTGTGTTGCCTAAACCACGAATATAAAATCTAGGGAATGTACGACCAAAAGAAGATTCAATGAGTAAGCTTGGTACTTTAGCTGAAAGTGCTCTAACATCCATACCAGATGAACCTAAAACCTCTAATTTTTTAGGGGTAAGTGCTGATACAGAAATTGGAACTTCTTTGATATTTTCTGTACGCTTACGAGCGGTAACTTCTATAACTTCAACGCCAACAACATCAGCGTTTTTAGCACTTTCTTCTGCTAATGCTGATGTTGAAACACCTGCAGCAGATGCTAAAATAGCCGCATTTACGCATAGTGCGAGCGACGTCTTCTTAAAAACATTCATGTAGTACTCTCCCAAGAACTGTTTATGTTTTGTGTAAAATTTATTTTTCTCATTTTACTGTATGTTATCAGTAAAGTGGTTAACTTTTAATTGTTATAAATCAAGATCAGATAAAAAACTAGTACCATAAGGCATTTTATCTAATGAAAATAAATCTGCGATAGTTTGACCGATATCAGCAAAAGTACCGCGCTCGCCGATATTAACAGATCGTACCTGTTTGTGAAATGCTATTACAGGGACATATTCACGCGTATGATCGTTACCCGGCCACGTTGGGTCACAGCCATGATCCGCGGTTAAAAACAATACATCGTCATCGTTCATGGCTGAGATAATTTCAGGCATACGTTTGTCAAAGTTTTCAAGTGCTAATGCATAACCAACGGGATCACGACGGTGACCGTAGTCTTGGTCAAAGTTAACCAGGTTAGTAAAGATTAAACTCTTGTCTTGTGCGCTATTTATATGAGTAATTGTGGCATCTACAAGTGCGTCTATACCCGTTGCTTTGGTTTTTTCACTGATACCTTGATGGGCATAAATATCGGCAATTTTACCAACGCTAATCACATGGCCACCCGCTTGTGTAAATGCATCTAGCACTGTAGGTGATGGCGGTAGAATAGAATAGTCACGTCTGTTACCTGTACGGGTAAAATCTGCAGGACTGCTGCCTACAAAAGGACGAGCGATTACACGACCAACATTCATATCGGCAAGTAATTCACGAACTGTTTCACAGTATTTATAAAGGTTATCTAAGCCAAAATGCTCTTCGTGTGCAGCAACTTGAAACACACTATCTGCTGATGTGTAACAAATAGGCAAGCCTGATTTAATATGCTCTTCACCGAGTTTATTAATAATGTCAGTACCTGAAGCATGACAATCACCTAAAATACCTTTATAACCTGTAGCTAGGTTAATTTTATCAATAAGGTCAACAGGAAAAGCATTACCTTCCTTAGGGAAGTAATCCCAATCAAAAAGTACAGGAACACACATCATTTCCCAATGACCACTAGGTGTATCTTTACCGGTACTTAATTCTGCAGCATAACCATAGGCGCCCTGCTCAGGTTTTTGCTCTTCTACAGGAAACTCGCTCTTACCAGCTTCAAATGCCGCTTGAACTAAACCCATTTTAGCTAAATTAGGCACGCTGATTTTACGTTTTTCGTGTTGATAGAAGTATCGCGATAAATTAGCAAAAGTATTGGCATTAATACCGCCAAAATTTGCTGCATCAGGTGCATGACCCACGCCAAAGCTATCGATTACTAAAACTATTGCTCTTGCCATTTTGATTTCCTGTCTTTAATTTACGTATTTTAACAAATTTTAAAAATTTATCCTCGTAAATATTAATAAATTTCATGACCAATTGGTCAACATGTGATACTTTACCAAGCTATAAATTATAGACAACAGATATTTTGTAAATATTTAACGCAGAGTTATTGCTTTTGCTTAAATTTTAATGAATTTCAGATAAATTAGTCCATAATATGAGTGCGGTGAGTTGTTCTCAGTCACATCGCAAATAATAATTACTTAACATTTTGTTAATCATATTTTTAAGGCTCTCTGTTTTGCAAATCAATAAACCGACAATTATCGCGGTAACCGGCGCTTCTGCATCTGGAAAATCACTTTATGCGCAAACAATTTACGATGAATTGTTACCTGAATTAGGATCGAGTGGCATTGCCATTATCAAAGAAGATTCTTACTACAATAGTCAATCACATTTATCGATGGAAGAACGTGTAAAAACTAACTATGACCACCCTAGTGCATTTGAACATAGTCTACTTTCAAAACACTTAACACAGTTAAGCAATGGCGAAAGTGTAGATATACCCACTTATTGCTATAAAACCCATACCCGTTTACCTGAAACAATTCATTTAGATCCCACACCTATAATTTTAATCGAAGGTATTCTTTTATTTTCGGATAAAGAGCTAAGAGATAAATTCGATATTAAAATTTATATAGATACTCCGCTTGATATTTGTCTTGTGCGAAGAATTAACAGAGATACTGTCGAGCGTTCACGAAGCGTAGCGTCAATTACAGAACAATATTTAACGACTGTTCGACCTATGTATCGCCAACATATTGAGCCCAATAAGCCTTTCGCTGATATCGTCGTTACACGTGGCGGGAAAAATAGAATGGCCATTGAAATGCTAAAAGCAAAAATACGTCAGTTAATGAATAAACGCGTATAACGCTATAAAAATTTAAAATTAACTTAAATATAATTTAAATAAATATAATAACGATAACAAAGTAATTTATGAGGTAATTATGGAATTAGGTGCTCTTCGAGGAGTCTTTGGTATTTTCGCTTTATTAGCATTAGCATTTTTCTTATCAAAAGATCGCAGTGCAATAAATTGGCGAACCGTGGGTTTTGCTTTTTCATTACAGATTATATTAGGTGCTTTTGTACTTTACGTGCCTTTTGGTAAAGACATGTTGGGCTCGGTTACTAATGGTGTACAACAAGTTATTAATAGTGCTGAGGCTGGTATAAGCTTTTTATTCGGTGGTTTAGGCACCGATGCCATGTTTGAAAATGGTGTTGGCTTTGTTTTCGCGATTCGAGTATTACCGGTAATTATTTTTTTCTCATCCTTGATTGCTGTACTTTATTATCTAAATATAATGCAATGGGTAGTAAAAATTATTGGTGGCGGATTACAAAAACTATTAAAAACATCTAAGCCTGAATCACTTTCTGCGACCGCTAATATTTTTGTAGGTCAAACAGAAGCCCCGCTAGTTATTCGCCCATACATTTCAAAAATGAGTCAATCTGAACTTTTTGCTATTATGGTGGGTGGTTTAGCATCCGTTGCAGGTTCGATTTTAGCCGGTTATGCAGGCCTAGGGGTTAAACTTGAATATCTTATAGCCGCTTCTTTTATGGCAGCTCCGGGTGGTTTACTTATGGCTAAAATACTCTTACCTGAAACAGAAGAAATCAATAATGATTATAGTGATGTTGAGTTAGCTGAAGCAGGCGATAAACCCGCCAATGTAATCGATGCAGCTGCAACGGGCGCCGCTTCAGGTTTAAAGCTTGCAGTGAACGTTGGTGCCATGCTACTTGCCTTTATTGCTATTATTGCGTTACTTAACTCTATGGTTTCTGGCTTTGGTAATTTACTAGGGTTTGAAGGCATCACCATTGAATGGTTGCTTGGCTATATTTTTGCGCCGTTTGCTTTCCTTATTGGTGTTCCTTTTGAAGAAATGCTTCAAGCAGGTAGTTTTATTGGGCAAAAAATTGTTGTTAATGAATTCTTCGCTTATGTTAACTTTGTTGAAATAAAAGAAACACTTTCTCCAACAACTCAAGCTATCGTAACCTTCGCTTTATGTGGTTTTGCTAACTTATCATCTATTGCTATTTTACTTGGTGGTATAGGTTCAATGGCGCCGAATCGCCGTCCTGATATTGCACGTTTAGGCATGAAAGCAATGCTTGCGGCTACTATGGCTAACTTAATGAGTGCTGCTATTGCTGGCGTATTCGTCAGTTTATAACTTAAAGCATTAACATTATAATTTAACAGCCTAGTTTTTCGCTAGGCTGTTCCTATTCTAAATCAAAAAACTACAGAGAAACATCATGAGTACATTAGAAAGTTACGCACAACGTGCATTGCATATGATGGATTTAACCAGTTTAACCGACATTGAAACTGCTGAAGATATTATAAAACTTTGTAAAACAGCTAAAACTACCTGTGGCAATACCGCCGCTATTTGCATTTACCCTCGCTTTGTTCCATTAGCAAAAAAAATATTAGCGTTGCAAGGTACGCCTGAGATTAAAATAGCGACAGTGACAAACTTTCCTCACGGAAACGATGACGTAACTATAGCCGTTGCTGAAACAAAAGCCGCGATAGCCTACGGTGCTGATGAAGTTGACGTGGTATTCCCGTATAAAGCCTTAATGAATGGCGATGAAAAAATCGGTTTTGACCTTGTTAAAGCCTGTAAACAAGTTTGTGGTAAAAACACGCTATTAAAGGTTATTATTGAAACTGGTGAGCTTAAAACTGACGAACTTATTACCCAAGCCAGCGAGATTTGTATTGCTGCAGGTGCTGATTTCATCAAAACATCAACCGGCAAAGTGGCAACAAATGCGACACCAAAAGCTGCTGAGTTAATGTTAAAGGCCATTAAAAATAAAAATACACAGGTTGGATTCAAACCCGCCGGTGGTGTAAAGAATGCCGAAGATGCTAAGATTTACCTTGACTTGGCGAGTGATATTTTAGGCACAGATTGGGCTACTAAGAGCCACTTTCGCTTTGGTGCCAGTAGTTTACTGACTAACTTACTAAATACTTTAGGCGCGAGTGCTGAAGTAGCAAATCCTTTGAGTTATTAATTGATATTAAAATTAATAAAAACATAAATAACATAAACAATTAAACTCCCATAATTAGGACATTATTGAGCAATGGCACAATTATACTTTTATTATTCAACTATGAACGCCGGCAAGTCGACTCATTTATTACAATCTTCTTATAACTACCAAGAACGAGGCTTAGATACTTTGTTATTTACGGCACAAATTGACGATAGGTTTGCTAAGGGTAAAGTGTCATCAAGACTAGGTATTCATGCCGACGCGCTACTTTTCGATGATAATACCGATATATTCAGCCAGGTAAAGCAGCAAGTTGGTCAACGTAAAATTGCTTGTATCTTAATCGATGAAGCGCAATTTTTAACTAAACTACAAGTAAAAGAATTAACCGACATTGTTGATGAATTGAAAGTGCCGGTATTAGCATACGGTATTCGCACTGATTTTCTCGGTGAGACTTTTAAAGGCAGTGCGGCATTATTAGCTTGGGCTGATAAGTTAGTCGAATTAAAAACAATTTGTCATTGTGGTAAAAAAGCCAACTTTGTTATGCGTTGCGATGAAAATGGTCAAGCGGTACAAGGCGGAGAACAAATTGAGGTGGGTGGTAATGAACGTTACGAATCTTTATGTCGTAAACATTTCAAAGCACAAGTTTGGAATATGTCTGTTTAAATCCTATTAATTGAACTAATACAAATAAAAAAGGAATGCGCTAACATTCCTTTAAATATTATTAAAACTGATGTTTAACGGTAATAATTAGAAAATTTCGTTTTAATGCCCTTCAATAACCACTTCGACTCTGCGGTTGTTATATCGACCCGCTTCAGTTTCATTGGTGTCGATAGGTTTAAGTTCACCATAACCTATTACCGTAATAGCAGATTCAGGTAAATTGCTAGATTGCATAAGAGTTTTTGCAACTATGTTTGCTCTTGATTCTGACAATGGTTGGTTTGATGTTTGTTTACCACGCCAGTCTGTATGCCCCTCAAGTGTTAAGTTAACTTCGTTATATAACGTTAATTGCTGGGTTATTTCATCAATTTTTTGCTTATACTCGCTACTGATAGCTGTAGAGTTATTATCAAACTGAATGATAAATTTTTGTGTTACCGGACAGCCTTTTATATTAACAACTAAGCCTTTAGCGGTATTTTTACATTGATCTTCTTGGTTCAGAACTCCATCAGCATCTGAATCTGGATTGTTAACTGGTATAATAGTCGTCTGTGCTTTGGGTGCTGTTTTTGACATTGATTCAGAATTTGATTTAACCTTCGGTTTAAGTTTGGTAATTGAGCGAGATAAACTTTTCGCTCGCTTAACTGTTTTACTTTCACCGAAGAACTTGCTGATAGTTAACCCTAGATAAATCGCATCTTTATCATAGCTGTCAACTTCAAACCGTGTCATCCAACTATCATTAAACCGCCACTGAACTCCGCCGCCGAATACAAACTGGCTACTATTAAGTTGATCATGGTATTGTTCAAAGTTACTACTGGAGTCTATCAATGAAACCCCTGCCCTGATAAAAGCATTCCATTCACTCCCTACTGGCATAAACCAATAACCGGCTTGTGCAGCAATCCCTGTATACTCGACTTTCAAAGTGTCTATAATATTTGGATTAGAATTATTTAAACGCGCTTCACCTAAGTCGCTATAACTCAACTCAGCAAACCAATGGTCGTTAAATGCATAACCACCATAAAGTTTATAAGAACTGCCATTATTATCGAAGACTTTCCAGCCGGAGTCATTTTCATTAGGATCAAGAAACGACATACCAAGTGAGCCTGAGAGGTACCAGCACCCCTCATCCTCTAGGTTTTGACAATTTTTCTCAGCTTGACTAGAAAAACTCATCGATATCAATAAAGCTATTGCCATGAATTGGCGTTTCCTACGCATTACTACCATGAATAACATTCCTCCAATAATTAAAAATCCACTACTACCTGCACCTTTCAACGTTGACTCAACTTTACGAGGTTCCTGTAAGTTATCGTTGATACCATCATTGTTAAAGTCACCATTTTCTTGGCTGTCTGATATGCCATCGCCATCACTATCAAGATCTTTATAATTCGGTATTCCATCTCCATCTGAATCTATATCACCCTCTACGTTATCGCTTATCCCATCACCATCACTGTCAAGGTCTCGGAAATTTGCTATACCGTCACCATCTATATCAATCAAGTCAAGTGCGTTGTCATCAATGCCATCAAGGTTCGCATCATTGCCAAGGGTAAAGTCAACATCAATAGCATCATCAATACCATCATTGTCACTGTCTACTCCACTAAGTTGCGCAAGTACTTGTTCTTGTGAATCGTTTATACCATCAGAATCAGAATCTAAGTCAAGGTAATCAGGTATACCGTCATTATCAGTATCTGCGATAACAAATATATCATCTATACCATCACCATCATTATCTATACCCCCAGTAGTATCTACATCATAGGCATCATCGATACCATCGCCGTCTGAATCCAGACCTGTAGGTGCAGGTCTATCTGCTTCAAATGCATCTGGTAGTCCATCATTATCACTATCAACATCTAAATAGTCTGGTATTCCATCACCGTCACTATCGCCTACGCCTTCAACTATATCTGCGATGCCATCATTATCGTCATCTTTGTCAACATGTGATGGTATTCCGTCCCCATCATCATCTGTGCCAGGGCTAGTGCCTCGACCACCTGGGTTAGCGTCGTAGCTGTCATAAATCCCATCACCGTCAATATCATCTGCAGGGTCAATCATGCCATCGTTATTTACATCTAAGCCAGAACCCGGTGTGCCAATAATGTCAAAAACACCATCATTATTACTGTCTAGGTCGCGATAATCAGGTGTTCCATCACCATCTGTATCTATTGGGCTTATGACTAACACATTAGGATCATCAGCAAAGCCATCACCATTTTCGTCAGTAACACCAGCTTCTTGAGTATCTAACAGGCCATCGTTATCGCTGTCTAGATCATGCATATCTATAATACCGTCTCCATCAGTATCCGTTAAATTGATATCATCATCTATACCGTCGTTATTAACGTCCATGCCTCCGGTAAAGTCGATATCAAATGCATCATCAATACCATCCATATCGGCGTCAACACCACTAACATCGGCTTCAACACCATCGCTAATACCATCGTTATCGCTGTCTAGGTCTAAGTAGTCGGCAATCCCGTCACCATCAGTATCAGTGAAGGTAAGTAAGGCATCATCAATACCATCACCGTCAGCATCAAAACCGCCTGTAACATCAACATCAAAGACGTCATCAATACCATCACCATCAGAATCAGCACCACCAGTTGCATCTACATCATATTGATCAGCAATACCGTCTGAGTCTGAATCGATTGCACTTAGCTGCGACTCTACAACATCTGGAACACCGTCATTATCGCTATCTACATCAATATAATCAGCTACACCATCATTATCAGAGTCTGTTGGTAATACATCATCATCAATACCATCACCGTTAGTGTCTACACCACCAGTTTGGTCGACATCGAAGCTGTCATCTATGCCATCGCCATCAGTGTCGACTCCACTATTACCTGCTTCAAAACCATCGACAATGCCATCATTATCAGAGTCGGTATCTAGATAATTTGGAATACCATCCATATCGTCATCGCCAGTACCTTCAACAATATCAGGAATACCGTCACCATCTTCATCTAGACTAGTGTCTAAGTAGTCAGGTGTTCCATCGCCATCACTATCTCCAGCCCCTTCATCAGCGTCGCTAATGCCGTCGCCATCAGAATCACTATCTAAGTAATCAGGAATACCATCTCCATCGGAATCACCATTACCTTCATCAGCATCATTGATACCATCGTTATCAGAATCACTATCTAAATAATCTGGAATGCCATCACCGTCACTGTCACCGTTGCCCTCGTTTGAGTCATTAATGCCATCACCATCAGAGTCATTGTCTAAGTAATCTGGAACACCATCACTATCGGTATCACCATTACCTTCATCTGCATCGCTTATTCCGTCACCATCAGAGTCATCGTCTAAATAATTAGGAATTCCATCGCCGTCTGTATCACCATTACCTTCATCTGCATCGCTTATTCCGTCACCATCAGAGTCAAGGTCCAGGTAATCAGGTGTTCCATCACCATCTGAGTCAACATTGCCTTCAGAAGCATCATGAATACCATCGCCATCTGAGTCGGTATCTAAATAATTAGGGATACCATCACCATCGATATCGCCAATTCCCTCATCAGAGTCGTTGATACCATCGCCATCAGAGTCAGTGTCTAAATAATTTGGAATACCATCGCCATCAATATCGCCATTCCCCTCGACAACATCAGGAATACCATCACCGTCTGTATCTATATCGCTATCTTGGAAGTCAGGTCTGCCATCTTCGTCGCTATCTGGCAAAGCAATATTATCGTCTACACCATCATTATTAGCATCAACGCCACCGGTTTCGTCTACATCAAATGCATCGTCTATACCGTCATTATCACTATCGATACCTGCTGCACCAGACTCAACACCATCATCTATGCCGTCGCCATCACTATCAGTATCTAAATAGTCAGGAGTACCATCCATGTTAGTATCAGAATTACCTTCTAAAACGTCTGGTAAACCATCATTATCGCTGTCGGGGTCGAGATAATCAGGACTGTCGTCCATATCTGTATCAACGGGTGCAACGTTGTCATCTATACCATCAAGGTTAGTATCTGTGCCGCCGGTTTGGTCTACATCTAAGCTGTCATCAATACCATCACCATCAGTATCATTACCGCTCAAACCTGCTTCAACGCCATCGTTTATACCGTCATTATCACTGTCGGAATCTAAATGGTCAGGTGTACCGTCACCATCTGAGTCTAGTGCGTATGGGCTGGTATTGTCGTCCATACCATCACCATCGCTATCAACACCACCAGTTTGGTCGACATCAAAGGCATCATCGATACCATCACCATCGGTATCTACACCTGTGGCACCATTCTCAAGAACATCAGGTAAGCCATCATTATCACTATCAGGGTCTTTGAAATCTGGTATGCCATCGTTATCAGTATCAATTGGCGTTACTGCATCGTCAATACCATCACCATTCGCATCAATTCCGCCGGTTTCATCAACGTCAAAGTAATCGTCAATACCATCGCCGTCAGTGTCTACTCCGAGAGCACCCGACTCAATGGCATCCGAAATACCGTCATTGTCACTGTCTAGATCTTGGAAATCTGGAGCAGTGTCAGTATCACTATTTGCGGGGGACGAATTGTCATCAATACCATCACCATTAGCATCTGTACCACCGGTAATATCTACATCGAAAGCATCGTCAATGCCGTCCATATCAGAATCAACATTTAAAGCACCAGACTCCCAAAAATCAGGAATGCCATCGCCATCACTATCAATATCAAGATAATCAGCGGCTAAATCACCATCGGTATTCGCTGCTACAACATTGTCATCAACACCATCACCATTGGTATCAACACCGCCGGTTTGGTCAACATCAATCGCATCATCAATACCGTCATTGTCGGTATCATTGCCGCTTGCCACTGCCTCATTCGCATCGGTAATGTTATCGCCGTCTGAATCAGTATCTAAATAATCAGCTATACCATCAGCATCACTATCAGTTATACCTGTAGCAGGGTTATTGTCTGCATCGAGGTTAGCATCTTCATTTGCTGTTGCTATACCATCGTTATCGTCATCTGGGTCAATTGCATCTATTACACCATCGCCATCACTGTCATTAGGATTATTTACATCACCAACTTCAGAACCATCTGGTATACCATCTTTGTCGCTATCGTTACTGGTAGGATCAAGGCCAAGGGCAATTTCATCTTCATCACTAATGCCATCACTATCTTGGTCAAAAATAACCACAACTGACGTCGCGTTCGTATCGTTTCCGGTTGAGTCTTGGCCTGCACCTTGCGCTAAACTAATTGCTACATCGCCGCCGCCATCAGGTGTAACTTCAACGGTATAAGTGTTGCCATCAATTATTGTGAAATTCGCTAAAGTAGAGTTTGTGAATTCAACATCACTGACATCAAAGTTTACAACGTCTTCGCTAAACTCGAAGGTCAGTACAAAGGTATTCGTATTGTTGACCGTGGCAGGCGCATTTAAGATAGACACAATAGGTTGGTCTTCATCTTTATCTGCAGTGAGTTGTGCAGCATTGCCTATATTACCAAAGGTATCAGTTTGGTTGGCATCAACAACAATTACATCTGTGCCATCAGCTATTGCGCTTATATCGAAGGTAGCATTCCATGTGCCATCAGGATTACAAGTAACTGCTTGGCTGCTAGGCGAAGCCCCAACAAGATCGACCGTGACATTACCGTCCCCTATAGTACAGGTACCGGTTACAGGGTAGCTCGCTTTATTAACAATATTGCCATCGACTAATGTATCAATTACAACAACGGGTAGCGTACTATCTTTATCACTTGCTTGGTTAGCAGTTGTGGTTGTATTACCCGATGCATCGGTTTGGTTCGCATTAACAACAATATTGTCTTCACCGTCTGCAATTGCACTGACATCAAATGTTGCGCTCCACGTTCCATCTGGATTACACACTACACTTTGACTAGCAGGGCTTGCTCCCGCTAGCATCACAACAACATTACTATCTCCTATTGAACAAGTACCCGTGACCGGATATGTAGTTACATTATTGGCATTAACTTCAACTAAAGGATCTACCGTCACTGCCGGAACAACCGTGTCTTTATCTGCTGATAATTGCACCGCATTACCCGTATTACCTGAATCATCAGTTTGGTTTGCATTGGCAACAATGGCATTGGTGCCATCTGCAATTGCCGAAACATTAAAGGTCGCAGTCCATGTTCCGGCTGCGGAACAGGCGACTGCTTGACTACTCGGGGTTGCACCAGCTATTGAAGTGGTTACGTTACCATCATTTATCGTACACGTACCCGTAATCACATACGCCGAAGCATTACTGGCATTAGCATCGCTGAGTGCGTTAATCACAACACTCGGTGCAATAATATCTTTATCTGCAGTCGCCTGTGTTGCAGTTCCTGTATTATTAACAGCATCAGTTTGAGTTGCATCAACTACAATAGCATTAGTTCCGTCTGCTATCGCACTTACATCAAAAGTGGCTGTCCAAGTTCCACCAGGCGAACAACTTACGGGCTGATTAGCGGGTGTTGCCCCAGCAATAAACACGGTGACATTACCATCATCAACAGAGCAACTACCACTTACAGTATAAGTACTAGCGTTAGCGGCATTTGCATCGTTTAAGGCATTAATACTCACGGTAGGAGGTACAATATCTTTATTCGCACTTTGCTGAGTAGCATTACCGGTATTACCCGCGGTATCAGTTTGGTTTGCATCAGCAACAATTACGTTAGTGCCATCTGCAATCGCGCTAACATTAAATGTTGAACTCCATGTACCTGCCCCAGTACAACTTACCGCTTGGCTTGCAGGCGTAGCGCCAGCAACAGCAACGGTTACATCACCATCGCCAATGGTACATGTGCCGTTTACAGGATAGCTATTTTGATTTGCATTGTTACCTACTGTTAAAGCGTTAATAACAACTGTAGGTAATACCACATCTTTATTTGCTTCGTCATCAACTGCTGAGTTATTGCCACTTAAATCGGTTTGCTCAACAAATACGGCAATAACATCAGTGCCATCTGCAATGGCAGTGACATTAGTGGTAGCCGTCCACATACCAGCATTACAAGTAACACGCTGGCGCTCAGGCGTTGCACCTGGTATATACACAGATACTTCTGTGCCAGCACTTTCACACATGCCAGTTACGTTATAGCTAGCCTGATTCGTAGCATTAGCAGCAGTTAATGAATTTAAAGTTAATGCTGGGCCAGTAGTATCTTTATCTGCATTTTTTTGTACGGCACTACCAGAGCTATCATTGGCATCTGCAACAATTACTCCAGTACCATCTGCAATAGGGCTTACATCAAAAGTTGCCTGCCAAGAGCCATCTGCACATACCGCAGTTTTTGAAGGTAAGCCAGAAATTAACACTGTTACAGGGGTATTAGCGTCAACACAGCTACCATTTATTGTATATGCGAATTGATTTTCTGTTGTCGCTTTACCTAAGTTATTCAAAGTTATTGCTGATGTGCTATCTTTATCGGCTGCTTTTTGTGTTGCATTGCCTACATTGCTATTTTTATCTGTTTGTGAGGCATTAATAATCACTTGGCCGAAGCCGTTATTAATACTAGAAACATCAAATGTAGCGGTCCAAATACCTTCTGCGCTACAAATAGGCGAGCTGGTGATACCCGAAGGCGTACCATCAAAATCATCTACTACAACAGTAACTACACCATCTCCGACGGTACACGTACCTGATATAACATAAGCAGTATCATCGGCTGCAGTAACTAATGTTGGATCGTCAATAGTTACCACTGGTGCTGTGGCATCAGCCGCACCAGAAATAACAAAACCATAATCCTCAACTTCACCTGAATTAAAACTGCCACCAAAGTCGCCAGATGTTAAAGGTGTATTAGAAATACGAATACGGGCAAAGCTATCTCCTGTTTGAGTGCCAGCAGGAATAGAGTCCCATGCAATGGTGATATCTTCTTCGTAGGTACCTGCAGCAATTTCATCTGTAGCTTCATTTACAACAGCACCAGCGTCTGAAATCTGATTAGTAAATTCGTCGGCTTCAAACGACCCATTACCATCAAAGTCAATCCAAGCCCCAATGTAAGCAGTTTGACCATTAAAGGAAGTTACATTGGCTGTTATAGCATAGGTTGTATCGGTATCGTCTAACTGTGGGAAAGTGGCAATACCGTCATCAACATCATCTCTTGCTGTACCATTACTATCATCAAAACCATCACGAAAGCCGTCAATATCACCGCTAGGCTGAGTGCCCAAATGTATGCCTTCTACAATAGTATGGCTTGGGCCAGATGAAGATAAAAGTGTTTGATAAGAGTCTGGCGCATCGCCTAAATCACCACCTGGCTCTGCACGTAAGCTTTTTGCTCTAAAAAAAGCCCAAGAGTCTAGAGTTGCATCCCCGTCATCGGTAACGCCAACAATTACACTCACTTCTTGATTTGGTGTTACTGAAGCACGACAAGTAACTCTTTTAGTAAAACCGTCCATCTCAGTGGTAAAATTTGCGGTACTGACTTCACCAGAATTTGCTCCTGGGTCATTATTTATAAACAATTCTGGGTTAATAGAAGGGCCAGCTGTTCCCACTGCAGGAGGAAACTCCCCTGCTCGGTTAACGGTATCTATACTAAACGCTTGATTATCGGGTGTGAGGGCACAATTTGTACCATCAACCATGATCTTTAGTTTATCATTAAAGCCTGAATTTACATATTCATTATATTCTTCTGAGCCAAAAACAAAGTCTAATATCAAGGTATCAAACTCAGGCTCAATTGTGAATTGCAGCTTTGCATGATCAAAGCCAGATTCTTCTAGCTCATTATCCAATGAAACCGTTCCACTAATAGTAGTACTTTGATTATCTGCAGTATTGGAGCCCCCCGTTGCGACTACCGGCTCGACTGAACCAGTACTGAGAATAACGCCACTGGAAAAGTCATTATCGCCAGTTGGGTCTAACAAGAAGCCGAAGTTATCGAAGACCCCAACCTGAATATTATCGCCTACAAAGTTTGAGCTGGTAATTGTTATCCCACTTCCGGTAAGTCGATTAACCAGATCAGTGGTTGTAATTGTTGAATCATCTTTTTGGGCTACACTTTCTCCTTTAGTTCCGACAGTTTCTGCCAGAGTAATCCCTGAATTTAATGATAATGTAACCAATACAGCAACTAATGACTTTTGCATATAATCCTTCCTGATAATTCATTGTGCAATTTCTAAATGAGCTAATACCTTTATGTAACTAAATTAAAAATGTTTAATTTTAAAATTCCCACCTACAGCTAAACCAACATTTATTTTCGGCATACTATTATCCACCTCAATCAACTGTTTTAGATTGAAACAAACAAAACTCATTGGCATTTGTGTAAAAGGGAGCGCAAACTAAAGCAATACTTAGGTATGTTTTCAGCTTACAGGGAGTTAATTGTAACGAAGAGAAGATTTTAATCCGTGTTTGACTCATGACTACTCCATCTGATCATTAGAAACATTTATTCTACAAGCATAAAATTAATACTAGTAAAGGATTTTCAAATCACAAATTAAAATTCAATTAAATTGTAACCCAGAGATTTATAGTTAATTCAGATGGTTATCTTGGCTACATAATCTTGCCTGTAACCATTAGTATTTAAGGATTAATAACAAACATTAGACAATTAACTTATAAATAAACTGATTAAAACCTAGGTTAAATAGTGTCGAAAATGGGGGGGATTATTAAAGCTTTTATTGATGAAAGGGAAAGATTCATTATCACTAGCTGATGTACGAATTGATAAAGCATTAATTAAACAGAAATACTGTTATGTAGCTGGATAAGTTGATTGCTGGCCAGTGCAAATGGTTAGCCAAAAATTAAATAAAAAAACAAAAGAGCTTGATGCCCCAAAATAGGTTAGCTTACTCAATTTACGTTGTAAGCTAACCTTTAATTAACGATGTAAACTCGTTCTATTTTTGAATAAAAAGTCTTAGTAACTTATAAAATTAAGTCACTTCTATTGCTTTTTTCTTGGCAGACATTCGATAAAAGGCAAAAAACAAAATAACCGCAATTTGCGCAATAGCTCCCTGCCAGGTTGAACCTACACCAATCCAAGGTAAATCAACATGTATTGGCAAGGCCGAAATACCGATCACTGCAGCTTCTTGTAAAGCGCTAATCGCTTTACCCATTAAGATAAATGCTAATGCGAGTAACAAATAAGTGGTCATAGAGAAAAAGCGCGCAATAGGTAATTTTATTGAATACTTTAATATCACCCAAGCGACTACCGCTAAAATAACCACACCGACTACAAAACCAGAAACCGCAACAGAATATTGCTCAGACGATGCTTGTGTTAACAACGACTGATAAAATAAAACCGTTTCAAACACTTCACGATACACGGCAATAAATGCAAGTAAGGTTAATCCCCATAATGTACCTGCCTTTAACTGGGTATTAATATGTTTTTGAATATAGGCTTGCCATTGCTCAGCATTGGTTTTACTGTGCATCCATATACCTACATATAACAGCATAACTGCGGCTAGTAGTGCTGCAACACCTTCCATTACTTCACGGCTTGCACCACTTATGTCTATAAGAGACTGTGCTAAAGCCCATGTTGCAACGCCGGCTATTAAAGCTAATATCCAACCAGCATGTACATATTTAACTGCATCACGTCTGTTGGTTTTAATTAGTACTGTCATGAGTGCAATAACTACTAATAATGCTTCAAGCCCTTCACGTAGTAAAATCACCAAACTCGCAGAAAACAAAGCACTGCTTGATAATGCTGCCCCTGTTAAAAGTTGCTCGGCTTCATCTAACTGAGTAAATATTTCAGCTGATAATTGTTTAAGTTGTTCTTCTTCCCCTGCCGTATTAATAACTTGTCGCAAATTAATAAGGTTTACTTCTATGTTCTTACGTAAAACTTCGTCTCTTGCATCTAAACTATTTTCAATTAATTCAAAACCATCAAGGTAAGCACTCACGGCAAGAGTATTAGCTTTGGCATATTCATTATTATGAAAGGCACTAATGGCAGCACTTAGTTGGCTTTTAGTGATATCAATTGGATTTTGTTGTTTATTAAACAATAAAGAAGGCGTTGAACGATATGTATCAATAAAATTGGCGTTAATATTTTCATCACTATTGATTAACTGGCTAGGATTAAAGTTTATCCAGTTTTGCAAATCAATGTCTGGTGCTGAATTTGTTGGAGACTTTATTGAAGGTTGTATTGCATTAGTTTTATCTTTAAATGCAAGTCCACCAACATAAAATGCTAATGACCAACGTTGCTGTTCTTTCAGCTGTGTAAACGCTGGCATTGCAGTATCATCTAAGCCGTTAGAAATAGCGTCAAACAAGCCTAACAATGAGCGGTTTACTGCTCTTGTTTTATCAGTAAAGTTGGTTGGCTCTGGTGATAAGCCCTTTGCTAAAATACCATCACCTTTGCCGGTAGCACCATGACAGCTAACACAGTTTTCTTGAAATAAAGTTTGTGTATCTTTTTCCGGTAATAATCTACTCGGTAATAATGACTCAGGTAATATAGCTAACAACTGACCACGAATTGTTGCGCTTATTTGGCGAATGTTACTTACAGACTCTTTGTTTTTAATCGCTTGTTCTAACGCTAACGATTCATTATAAATTGCTGCTTTTTGCTCCTCGCCAATTTGACTCGAAACTCGCTCAACAATCATAGATGAAAACTCAAGCATTTCTTGGTATTCACCTTCATTAATCACTAAACCATTTTCAACCGCATCAGCGTAATCAACACCTATATATTCTGCTAACTGAGCTAACTGTCGTAATTGAGCGGTATCGTTAGTTTGGGCAGAAGCCTGTATTGAAAGCAAATTAAGCGACAGAAAAAGCACTGTCGCTATGCTGAATAACGTGTGTTTAATTTTTAATAATAAACTATTGGAATGACAAAAATAGGTAGCGCTTTTCTTCATGTTAAATAACCTTAACCATATTGCGTAATGATAACTATTATCAATTGTAAGCTATGTATTAACAAATGTAATTAATTAAATTTACTTAAAATGTAGCTAAAGTGTAATAGTCTAAAGTACTAATGTTTAAAGATTATTCTGAAGGCTATTTATTCACGATATTCTTAAAATAATTTGAAGTTAATTTTCAACATTAGGTCGATTTAACGCTATGATAAATACCACGTAAGTTAATCAATTAAATGTTACCTAGTCTGTTCCATTTCAAATTGCAGCCTCATTAAGTCATCCCTTAATACACTAAAATTAAAGCGGTCAACTTTTAACTTTAATCTTGCCTATTTTCTCATAAGCTATTGATTTACAATAATCTACAGATAATTCACTCATGCTAATATGCATTATATTTAAGACTGGTTTATTTAACTAATAATGTTCCGTTATACATTTTCATTTGGCAATGGAATACATATTCACCTTGTTGCATAGCCGGTAGTTGTATTTTTACAAGTTTATTAAGCGGTAGTTCTGCGCTTATGTCAAAGTCAGGGAACATCACAGTCGCAGCACACGAGCTAGAGTCTTTGCGAATAAAATTAATATTTAAAGGCTTATTCTCAGGCGATAGCAGATGAGCAGGTTGATAAATTCCTGAATCAACCACCACAGTAACTTCATTACTGCACTTGTTATCAATCTTTTCACTTTTAACAGCTACCGCTGTTGCCGTAGGTTTATATAGCCAAAACCACCATATAATTAAAATAATTAATCCTAAGCCCGTTAAATTGATCAGTAACATGCGTTTGCCCTTTAATTATTTCTATTGTGGTTTGAATAAGCGTAAACGGTTGGCATTACTTACCACCGTTAATGATGAAAATGCCATTGCAGCACCGGCGACAACGGGGTTTAACATTAAACCAAAAAATGGATACAAAATACCTGCGGCAACAGGTATACCGGCCACATTATAAATAAAGGCACCAAACAAGTTTTGTTTAATGTTGGCTAATGTTGCTTTACTCACCGCAATAGCATCAGCAAGGCCATGTAAAGATCCTCGCATTAAGGTAATGTCGGCACTTTCAATCGCTACATCTGTGCCCGTGCCAATAGCAAAGCCAACATTAGCTAAGGCTAAAGCGGGTGCATCATTAATGCCATCTCCTGTCATACCTACAATTTCACCTTGCGCTTGTAACTCAGCAACTTTGTTAGATTTTTCTTCCGGTAGCACTTCAGCAAACACTTCTTTAATACCAACTTGCTGTGCTACTGCATTTGCCGTTGCTCTGTTATCACCCGTTAGCATTACCACTCTAATATCTTTAGCTTGTAGTCTTTTAATGGCAGCCACTGAGTCAGCTTTGATCGGATCTGAAACCGCTATAATCGCCACTAATTTATTATCAATAGCTAAATACATAGGTGTTTTTGCGCTATCAGCAAGTTGCTGCGCACGTGCTACAAAGTCATTTAACGCTATAGCGTTTTTTAACATCAGCTTTTGGTTACCAAAAATTAACTGCTGATTGTTTAACTTAGCTTGCACCCCATAGCCTGCAATAGCGTTAAATTCTGAGGTGTTCTCAAGTACAAGATTCTTAGCAAGTGCTGAGTCAACAATAGCTTGGGCAAGTGGGTGCTCTGAGTTGCTTTCAATACTTCCAGCTAAGGTTAAAATTTGTTGCTCGCTATAGTTCCTGTCAGCAATAATAATGTCAGTAACTGAAGGTTTTCCCTCAGTAATTGTGCCTGTTTTATCTAATATCATTGCAGTAATTTTAGAGGCCGTTTGTAGCGCTTCACCATGTCGTATCAACACCCCCGATTCTGCAGCTTTACCGACACCAACCATAACAGACATAGGCGTTGCTAAACCCAGGGCACATGGACAAGCGATAATTAACACCGTTGTTGCTGAAACAACGGCATAAGCAATAACAGGATCTGGTCCAAAGTTAAACCAAACTAAAGCGCTTAGAATTGCAATTATCATGACAACAGGAACAAAATACGCTGAAATTACATCGGCTAATCGTCCAATTGATGGCTTAGAGTTTTGTGCTTTTTTCACCATATTAATAATGTGTGCTATGGCTGTGTCTTTACCTATTCTCGTGGCTTGAAATAAAATTGAGCCTGATTTGTTAAGTGTGCCAGCAACAATTTCATCGCCCTTACCTTTTTCAATAGGCATAGGTTCGCCTGTTAACATTGATTCATCAATGGCAGTATTACCCTGTATTACAACCCCATCTACAGGCACTTTTTCACCTGGACGAACGCGTACAATGTCATCAAGTAAAACCTGTTCAATCGCAATATCAAGCTCTTTATTGTCCCGTACAACCCTCGCGGTTTTAACTTGTAAGCCAATTAAACGTTTTATCGCTTCACTGGTTTTTCCTCTGGCTTTGACTTCAAGCGCTAAACCTAAATTGATTAAACCAATAATCATGGCGGTGGCTTCAAAATAAACATGGCGAGCCATCTCTGGCAACACCATAGGAAATAAGACCACTACCATAGAATATAACCAAGCAGTGCCTGTTCCTAAGGCAATTAAAGTATCCATATTAGCGCTATGATTAACCAGTGACTTCCAAGCACCTAAGTAAAAATGTTTACCCGAAAAGTACATGATAGCCGCACACAAAACCCCAATAAATAACCAAACAGTTCGCGCTAAAGATGTGTCAGCCGTCATTGCCCCACCAGCCAGGCCATAAACAATTAACGGAATTCCTAAACCTAAGGCCATCCACATTTGTTTGATTAGGCTGTTATAATATTTTTGATCAGCAATTTCTTTCTCATCGATTAATTCATTATCGCTACTCTCACTAACACTTTTGGCGTTATAACCAATAGATTCAATCGCGTTAATCAATACTTTAGCGTTAACATCACCTGTAATTGAAACCATGCGTAAAGCAAAGTTCATTTGTGCATTCTCAACACCAGAAATATTGTTTAATACGGTTTCAATTTTGCCTACACAACTCGCGCAACCGGCTCCTTCAATGATTAATTCTTGCGTCGATTCAGTTAATTTACTCATCACTTTTCCTTTGCTAGATTAATATTTCCCTGCTTCTATTAGGTGACATATCATTTGTCCAGTTGGCGCTTTATCAGGCTTACTTTGCCAATCATCAATCGCGCTTCTTAGTTTTTCTCGTAATTCAAATGCTGCTTGAAATTGCTTTTCTGTTTCAGCCAAATGATTTTCGATAATCTCTCTAACCAATGGACAAGCAAAATGTCCTTTATCGGATTCCAATAAAATATTTTTGATCTCTGCAACTGAGAAGTTTAATTGCCGAGCACTTAAAATGAATTTAAGTCTATTCTGCGCAGTTTTCCCATAATTTTTATAACCATTCGTTGGATTTTTACTTGCCGTTATAAATTCAATTTTGGTGTAATATCGAACGGTATCAGGCGTGGTGTTCATTGCATTTGCTAGCTCAGTAACTGTCATAGCTTTAACCTTTGGTCGATAAATTAAGTAGCTTAATTTTAATAATTTGAATAGATTTTACAGCTGTGTCTAAGACACAGGTCAAGCGAATAATGTCAAAAAAACTGTCTTTCAAAACAGTTACCTTTAAAACCATAACCTTCAAAACTATTGCCTCCTAAACCATACTCTTCGAAACAACCCCCTTCGAAACAGTGAGCATTTAAAATACCCACGCACTTGGCCTTTTCACATTAATTTTTATCATTCCCTATGACTTATTATCACTTAATTTTCCTAGACATTACTGGCTAAGTTGACAATAAAGCTAGCGATGACTTATGAATACAAACAATACCGTCTGCGGCATTAACAGCGAGTAAGCTGTCGTCTTCAAAAGCTACATGGCCTGGTTGTGCCGTAGGTTTGTATGCAGCTAATTCAATATGGGTGGCGGCCCATAAATCTTTGTCTAACTTAATTAATAGCCCCATATGCCCAAAACGCTTAACTTTTTGGTCAATATCATTTATCGACATTTTAAAATCTAAGATTCGTTCAGCAACATCTGTTCTAGGCCAATACGAGTGGTTAATTTGTGGGCGTGCAGCGTTATAGTAATGTTCGATATTGTCAAAGAAACGTTGTAACAAATTTACGGATTCAAGATGTACTTTTATCATCAAGGTGGTTAGCGTTTCATTGGCAGATTGTGACAACTGGCTCTGTAATATAATGTCACCACAATCAAATTTTTCAGCAATTTTATGTAACGTTATTCCTGAAAATTTTGGCTGCGTTATTAAAAAAGGTAAAGGTGTTGGGCCTCTACCCTCAGGCAATAATGTCGGATGAATATTAATGGCATACTTTACTTTGGTTACGGGGAGTAAATAAGAGTATTCAGCAACAATAAACATCTCTGCCCCGAGTGTTATTAATTGATTTAATTCACTCTCGCTCGGTTTATGGCTATGTAAAGGGATACAGTTGTCAGCGCATACGCTATCGATAATCGAAGAGTTACGTGCTGAATTATTTTTATATACTCTTAGTATTTCATGACCTTGGGCCAATAAATACTTTAAACATGAGGAGAATAAATTATTCCCAAAATAAACAATTTTCATAATCAGATTTCAATATAGTGGTTCAAAATAAAGCTTTTAAATATTTTATAAATAATATTTAGTTCAGCTATCTAAGTTAAGTAAAGGTATGGGTGAACTTATCATTAATTTTGCTGCAAATATTTTACGAGTTACTTTAGGTTTAAAACCAAGTTTAAGCATATGTTTGAATACCTTGCACAGCTTATTCAGTAATAAGACCTTTAATTAAGCATTAAAATTACCATAACAGGATTATTCGTTGATAACCCTGTTTCCACACGTAACTTATTTATAACTTTAGCTAGCCCTGTAAATATAAAAAGTTCATCAGCCCATTATTTGTTTTTGCAATCTCTAGCGTTAATCGATGAACAGCGCCATAAATAAAACAAAGCAGGTAAAACAAGTAAGGTTAATATCACCGCACTTAACATGCCGCCAACCATAGGAGCTGCTATTCTGCTCATCACTTCAGAGCCCGTACCTGTGCCATATAAAATAGGTAGTAAGCCAACAATAATGGCAGCAGCAGTCATCATTACTGGGCGCACGCGCATGCCAGCGCCATGCAACACCGCCTGAAATAAATCTGCTTTTGTTGTGGTAATATTTTTTGAGCTATGATCCTCTAACATGGTTTTATAGGCTTGGTTTAGATACACCAACATAATCACACCAATTTCAACCGCCACCCCTGCAAGGGCAATAAAACCAACCCCTACTGCTACTGAGAAGTTAAAGCCCTCTAAATACATCAACCAAATACTGCCTACCATAGCGAGCGGTAATGTTCCCATAATCATCGCTACTTCAATGACATTTCTAAAGTTTAAATAAAGTAAAATAACAATAATAAATAGTGTTAAAGGCACCACATACGCCAACTTAGCTTTTGCTCGCTGCATATACTCGTATTGGCCAGCCCAAGTAACTGAGTATCCTGCAGGTAGCACTAATTGCTCGGCAACAACTTCCTTAGCCGCTTCAACATAAGTACCAACATCGACACCTTCAATATCGACATACGACCAACCATTTAAACGAGCATTTTCAGATTTAATACCTGGTGGCCCCTCTTCAATATAAATATTGGCAACATCGCCTAAGGCAATACGCTGACCATTGGGTGTCACTAGAGGTAATATTGATAATTGTTCAGGCGAGTCACGATAGTCTTGCAAGTAACGCACATTAACGGGGTATCGCTCTAAGCGCTCAACGGTTTGAGTAACATTCATGCCGCCAATCGCAGTAGCAACCACTTGTTGAATGTCAGCAATGTTTAAACCGTAGCGAGCAGCTTTTAAACGTTGAATATCGACTTTAATATAACGACCGCCAGCAACGCGTTCAGCGTAAACAGACGTAGTACCTGGTACAGTTTTTAAAATAGTTTCTAACTGCAGGCCTATGTCTTGAATAACCGATAAATCTGGCCCTGCGACTTTAATGCCAACGGGGGTTTTAATGCCTGTTGCTAACATATCAATACGGGTTTTTATTGGCATAACCCAAGCGTTAGTTACCCCTGGAAGTTTGACTAAAGCATCAAGTTCTTTTTTCAGGCTCTCTGCTGTTACACCTGCTCGCCATTGGTCTTGAGGTTTAAACTGAATAAAAGTTTCTATCATGGTGAGTGGCGCAGGATCGGTTGCGGTTTCTGCACGCCCTACTTTACCAAACACTGTTTTTACTTCTGGTACCGTTTTAATCAATTTGTCAGTTTGCTGAAGTAGTTGGCGAGCTTTACCAATTGAAATACCCGGATACGTGGTTGGCATATACATTAAATCGCCTTCATCAAGCGGTGGTATAAACTCACTACCAACTTTATTAATTGGATAGATGCCAATAGCCAAAACAATTAACGCTACAAATAACGTTACTTTAGGAAAGTTTAAAACGGCTTTAAGTGCTGGCATATAAATAAAGGTTAAAAATCGATTAACCGGGTTTTTATGCTCGGGTAGCACTTTACCTCGAATAAAATAGCCCATTAATACCGGCACAAGTGTAATAGCCAATGCCGCACTCGCCGCCATGGCATAAGTTTTGGTAAAAGCGAGTGGCGCAAACATGCGCCCCTCTTGCGCTTCTAAGGTAAATACCGGCACAAAACTTACGGTAATAATAAGTAAACTAAAGAATAACGCAGGGCCAACTTCACTGGCTGAGTCAGCCACTATTTGCCAGCGGTTCTCTTTTGTTAGTGGGGTCTTTTCCATATGCTTATGCATGTTTTCTATCATTACAATAGCCCCATCAATCATCGCCCCTATGGCAATAGCAATACCGCCTAACGACATAATATTGGCGTTAAGCCCTTGTATATGCATGATGATAAATGCGGTTAAAATACCCACAGGTAAACTGATAATCGCGACTAATGATGAGCGCACATGAAATAAGAAAATAATGCACACTAATGCCACTACACCAAACTCTTCTAATAACTTAAATGCTAAATTATCAACAGCGCGTTCTATTAATGCAGATCGGTCATAAACCGGCACAATTTCTACACCATCTGGTAAACCTTTTTTAAGTTTTTCAAGTTTGGCTTTTACGCCATTAATTACTTGTTGAGCGTTTTCACCAAAACGCATAACCACAATACCGCCAACCGTTTCACCTTTGCCGTTAAGCTCAGCAATACCTCTGCGCATTTGCGGGCCTGTGCCAATATCAGCGACATGTTTAAGCAATAATGGAGTGCCATTTTTATTTAACCCAAGCGGAATATGTTCTAGATCTTCAACGCCTTTAATATAGCCAGTTGCTCGCACCATATATTCTGCTTCAGCCATTTCAACCACCGAAGCACCAATTTCTTGGTTACCTTGCTTAATGGCGGTTTGAATAAGCGAAAGTGGAATACCATAAGCACGTAATTTGTCAGGATTTACGTTAACTTGATACTGTTTCACCATACCGCCAAGTGCGGTAACTTCAGACACACCCGGTACCGTTTGTAATTCAAACTTTAAAAACCAGTCTTGAATGCTGCGAAGTTGGCTTAAATCATGTTGGCCAGTGGTATCGGTAAGCGCATATAAATAAACCCAGCCCACTCCTGTGGCATCAGGCCCAAGTTGTGGACGCGCATCACTGGGCAAGCTTGGTGCAACTTGGCTTAGATATTCAAGTACTCTAGAACGCGCCCAATATAGATCGGTATCTTCATCAAAAATAACGTAAACATAAGAGTCTCCGAAAAAAGAATAGCCGCGAACAGTTACCGCGCCAGGCACAGAAAGCATCGCAGTGGTCATTGGGTAAGTTACTTGGTCTTCAACCACTTGTGGCGCTTGTCCGGGATAACTTGTTTTTATAATAACTTGCACGTCAGATAAATCTGGCAGTGCATCAATCGGCGTTTTACTGACCGAAAACAAACCTACACCCACCAATAAAACCGTTGCCAATAACACCAAAAAGCGATTAACAATCGACCAGCGAATAATAGCAGTAATCATTTTGTCTTTACTCCTGGTTAGTGGTTTGAATGATCAATCGGAGCTACGTTCAACGCAGCTTCAGAATTGTTTTTTTCAGTTTTTGACAATGTTGAAAAATTAGACAATGGCGAAATATCAATAATAACGAAGTCTCCATCACGTATTTCAAAGGTAAAGCTCACTTGCATGCCTTCGTTGAAATTCGCTAAACTAACATTTTTGGCCGTTATAAAATCTACCGTTGCCGCAGGTCTATTCCATTTTTCAATTGCTGAGCGACTGATATTGATCATACCGTGATCTTTCATCAGTGAATTAATGGTGCCTGTAACTGTGGCTGAACTGACTTTCTTAATCGATTCGTTTTCCATGTCACTACCCATTTCCATTGCACTATCCATTGCACTAGGAGTATCAGGAATATGAATATTGGAAATTATGTAATCGCCTTCTGCGGTTTTACTGATTTCTACATGTAAAGTTAACCCAAGCTTTAAGCGTGAGAAATCAACGCTATCAATAACAAGAAAGTCCATAACCATTTCAGGCCAGTCCCACTGAGGAATAGCTTCATGCTCAAGCGTTAACATCTTGTGCCCTGCCATAAGGTTGGTTATTTCACCTTGTACCCAAACCGATACCGGCATTGGTTCTTCACTAGCTGTAGCATCACTTCCTTCGTTTTCAGAATACATACGCTTAAAATCTGATGATTTACTTGATTCTGAATCCAATAAAAATTGTGCTGAACTCACCACCTTATCGCCTTCACTCAGACCAGTAATAATTTCAACATTTTCATTGTCATATCGACCTACCGTTACCGCAATTGATTTAAAACTGCCTTCACCTAAGGCAAGAACAACACGATCTTGTTTACCGGTTCGTATCAATGCTTCTTTAGGAATAAGCAAGGTGTTATCTGCGTCTGTTGAGTGAATAGCAATTTGTGCGAACATATTAGGTTTAAAAGCACCTTTTTCATTACTAAAACGTAACCTAAGTTTTACCGTTCTGGTTTTAACATCTAAAGTTGGATAAATTAAATCAACTTGCCCTTGCCATGACTGTCCCGGTAAATAATCTAAAGTCATGGTCACAGGTGCGCCTGCCTTAACTTGATTAGCTTGGCGCTCAAATACTTCTGCTTCCACCCAAACCTGCGATAAATCGGCAATAGACATAACCGTTAATCCCGGTTGAACATAAAACCCTTCACGGATATTCAATGTTTCAACCACCCCGTTTTGTGGCGAATAAAAGGTAATGGTTTGCTGTACCTGTTTGGTTTTTATCAGCTGAGATATTGCTGACTGAGGAATTTGTAACGCTAATAAACGATTTTCAGCGGCTTTTATTAGCTGACGATTACTACGGTTGAGCGCCAACACTAACTCTTCTTGAGCATTGACTAGCTCTGGCGAATAAATTTCATACAGCGCTTGGTTTTTTGTTACCGATTCACCTACCGCTTGAACGTAAAGCTTTTCTACCCAGCCTTCTACCCTTGGATGAATATGCACCATTTTTTCTTCATCGTAAGCAATATAACCAACGGTATTTATTTCAGCATGTAAGGGCTTTATTTTTGCCGTAGAAGTTCTAACGCCTAAATTATTTATCACATCAGAAGAAATACGAATGGTACCAACACCTGCATCTGGACCTTGGTTGCTATCTTGGTATACCGGCACCAAATCCATACCCATGGGGGATTTGCCTGCTTTGTCTCTTCTATAATTAGCATCCATAGGCGCAACCCAATATAGCGGTTTATCTTTTGCTGACGATGCTGATGGCTCTTTTCCATTGCTTTCTGCAAAAAGATAAGAGAAAGCAGCACCAGTAATTAATCCACCCAATAAGATGCCAAAAGCAACCGGCTTGAATAGGTTTTTATTGATTGTATTACTCATTAATTAACTCCGAAACAACAGCGACTTGGCCGCTATTGTTGATAATTTTACTACCGTGTGAGCTTGCGGTGTTGAGGTTACCCATAAAGAGATAGTTAAGTTCTAAACGTATTTTCTGCTCTTCAACATTAAGTGTTAACTCGTCTATTTCGCTATTCAGCACCGCAATACGTGAACGAACCACTTCAGAGAAGTCGCCATCGTCATTGGTATAAGCTGACAACGATGCTTGGGCTTGGTCATGAACTTGCGGTAACAACTTGTTTTTATATAAGTCTTGGCGCTGTTTTAAGCTGACAAGTTGACCTTTTGCACTGGCATAAGATGCCATCAATTCACGCAGTAACAATATTTTTTCAGTTTTTATCGATTCTGACTCGTATATAGCAGACTCACGCTCTTTATCTTGTTTATTTTCAGTAAAAAGTGGCAAGTCGAAGGTTACACCAACTGAAAATAAATCAGCGCGACTACTCCCCATTGCATCGTCTGCACGATAACCATAACTGGCATTTACTCCCCATTGCGCTTTATATTTTTGCTCAGCTAATGAAATACCTGCAGAAGTAGCCGCTATTTTTTTCTCAACAGCCAAAACCGCGGGATGATAAGAAAAGTAAGGCAGCAGTGCCATAGGTTTAAGCCACTGTTGTTGCCAAACTAAATCGGCATTTATTAACGCTATCTCGGGCAATTTAGGGTGAGTAATAATGTTATGAAGAGAAAAGTCAGACGCTGAAATTGCTGAATCCATTGAGCTCTCTACACGAGAAAACTGACTTAACCACTGCGAAATCATGCCCTGATAGCGATTTTGTTGCTGCGTTAATACATTTAATCTGTCATCTAAACGGGTAAGTTCTAGCTGTGAGCGCACAATATCTTGTTGGCGAGTTTTACCTAATGCTGATGAATAACTCACTTGTGCAACTTCTGCTAATTGTTCGAAAAGCGATCTGTTTTTTTCGATTAACGCGATACTTTGTTGCACGCGATAAACATCTAGCCATAAACTACCAACCGTTACGGCTACTTGTCCTTCACGATTTGCCCTTTGAAAAGGCAAGGCTTCACTTTGGGTTTTTAATTGACCACTTTTTATCGCTAAGCTATCACCGCGAGGAAACAACTGAGCAACGCCAAATTTTGCTTGGGTCATACCCTCTTGAGCAAAGTCAAAACCATTCACCGGCAAGTTAGCTAAACTGATAGAGACCATAGGATCAGGCAAGGTATTGGCCGCTTGGCTCATTAACTCAATCGCATTTTGCTTATGCACGTTGCCCATTAACCAAGGGTCGTTTTTCTGCGCTGTTTTAATGGCATTTTCAAATGATAAAGTAACGCCTTTATTGTAATCTGTTGCGCTTGCTGTATGAATATATAAAACAGAAAACACTAGAAAACTAAGACGAAATTTAATGTTAAATTTAAACTTCTTACTTTGCTTAGCCATTAAAATTGCTCCTGATCATTTTTAAACATAATTTTAAATAAAACTATTACCATAATTTTTAACATATCTATTATTTAACGATCATTACCCCGAATTGGGGTATCAATTATTGTGTTAAAAAAGGTTATTTTTAAGGCGTGAAAAGTAATTTGTATAAATTACGCGCAAAAAAACTAACGACTCTCTAGGTTTTATAAATGCAGCCTAAATTCTGGACACACTTATGCTGTAGCTAGCTAGATATTGGCGGACGGTAAAGAGATGTGCTTTGTTGGCTTAAAGCCACACTGGAGGTATTTAGTATTTTCTCTGGATTAAGAATAAAAAGGTTTGGCGCTAAACTATTGATAATGCTTGCAACATTCGAACAACCACCGGTATAGCACTGACAGTTTTTGTTACAACAGTCTTGATTTGAACTTTCATCTGAATCAGAAGAGGTTCCTGACATATTGTGCATACTATGATCCATCATAGACATCATATTTTGGGGCGATGAATCTGAGTTTAGTTCTGTACTTACTTCTTTATCTAATGCAGAACTCATATTCATCATACCCAACATTTGATAAGACATAATAGTAGACGCGATTGCCTGACCCACAAAGGCCATACAAACGATCAGAACTATTGATGTTTTAGCTAATGATTTTGCGTAGTATGCGAACACAGGTGTTCCAAAAAGAGAATAATTAGCGGAATGGTCGCACAGCTACGGGTTATATTCAACGAAATCATCTTTTTCTAGTGAATAAACTTACCGCCCGTGATAAAAAATTATGTAATTAATTAACATCGATACAAACAAACGGTTTATTATAGCGCCGCTTTGAAAAGAATGGTTATAAAGCCTAACGTACAAGATTATTAACTAACTTTAATAGTGCATATACGCTTTTTCATAAGCTATTACACCTATTCGTTAATCGTTACAAAATTAAGCTTATTGCAGGGTAAACGTATTATTATTCCTAGAAAAAGTGCTGAGACACTCCAACCACACAGCGTCTCGCCATACCAACCTAACCTTTTGTTATATGTTAATAATTAACAAACCTAAATCAATATATTAACGCTTTTTACTTGGAAATTTAAAATGTTTGAAATTGTTATTCTATCGTTAGCTTTAAGTATGGATGCTTTCGCAGTTTCTATAGGTTTAGGCGCTAAGCATACCCAAAAAACTAATAATCTCGCCATTTCTTGCGGATTGTATTTTGGTTTTTTCCAAGGGTTAATGCCATTAATTGGTTATATGGGCGGTCGAGGGGTTTTAGGTTGGGTGGAGTCGTACGCGCCTTGGATTGCCTTCTTACTATTAATATTAATTGGCGGAAAAATGATTTATGAATCACTTTCGCACGGTATTGAAAATGATATAGCAAAAATCACCCATAGGATCATGCTGGTGCTTGCCATAGCAACAAGTATTGACGCTATGGCTGCTGGGTTTTCGTTAACCCTACTAGATATCAACCCGTTAATTGCTTGTGCAACCATAGGCTTTACCACACTATTTTTCAGTGTGTTAGGGGTTTTTATTGGCGCAAAAAGTGGCACATGGCTTGAAAGCAAAGCTGAACTCTTAGGTGGTGTTGTTTTAATTCTTATTGCGATAAAAATATTATTTATTTAAAGCATAATTAATTCAATCTTAACTAAGTTAGGGCTCAAATAAAAAACAAATATCTCGGTAATTTTATTGCAATATTCAGCTAATCTTAAGTTTAGTCTGGTATGTTATTAGCACTATATTTTTATTGCGAATTGCTTGTGAAAGTTTTAATTATTGAAGATTCAACATCTTTGAGAAGAAGTTTAAAGATTGGCTTATCTAATCTAGGTTATACCGTAGATGACACCGGCGACGGTTCTGAGGGCTTAAGTATGGCACTCTCTGGCGACTATTCTCTTCTTATACTCGATTTAATGCTGCCATCGGTTGACGGTACCTCAATTCTAAAAGCGATAAGAAAAGCAAATAAAGATCTTCGGGTTCTTATATTATCAGCACGCGATTTAACCGAAGATAAAATTGAAGGCTTACTTAATGGCGCTGATGACTACCTCACCAAGCCGTTTTCTTTTGATGAACTACATGTTCGACTACTTTGCTTAATGCGCAGAGGCTCATTAAACGTTAATGACAACACTATTAACATAGGCATGTTTTCATTGGATCTGCACTTAAAACAACTTTTTTGTGATGGCGTAGATACAAACTTAACCCCCAATGAATATAAATTAGTGGAATGTCTTTTTAGTAATCAAGGTAAAGTTATATCACCAGAGAAATTAAGTGAATACTTAGCTGGACAATACGACGCCATCGCAAAAAACTCAATTGAGGCGCATTTATCTACAGCGCGTAAAAAAGTTAAGTCGCTTGGTTACGATTTACCCATTAAAACTAAGCGTGGCTTCGGCTATTTTTGTTGAGATTAATGAATGACTTCTATTAAAAAAAAGTTAAGCCGCTATATATCAATTTCGATATCGATATTATTAGTGTCGATACTATTGATCACCGATATAGCGGTTGATAGCTGGATTGATGTTGAATTTGACCGAGCAATGACTAACAAGGCTAACTTGCTTACCACGCTAATAAGTGAAGATAGTGATGAAATACATGGTATTGAATTTGATTTCGCAGATGAATTTATGCCTGAATTTTCTGGTAATAATGATCCTGAATATTTTCAACTATGGCTTGATAATAAGGTATTCGAACGTTCTAAAACATTAGCGTTGTTTGATATTAATGATCTCCCTCGAACAACAGTTAAATTAAACCAATCCGTTATTATTGACATAACCTTGCCTGATGGTCGCTCAGGTAGAATGTACTTTACTAAATTCAAACCTCAAATAGATACCGACGATAGAGAAGGTCTTGTTGATCTCCTCCAAGTAGTACAAAATCAAAAAACCATGGAGTTGGCTTACGCGGTGAGTAATGAAGGGTTAAACCAAATACTTTGGTTTGTTGATATTATTTTTATCTTAACTTCGCTTGCTGCTGTTTTCGCGGTTAGGTTAATTGTTTTTAAAGTTGTAGATCGCGGTTTAAAGCCTATTGAACAACTTAATAATGAGTTACAAAAAATCAATTTAAATTCTGAAATTAGTGCCATAAACACCGCCAATTTGCCAGACGAATTAATCGTAATTGCTAACGGTATTAATCATTTTATTCGAGAAAACAAAAACCTTTACTCGCGAGAAAAACGCATAACCTCAGATATTGCACATGAATTAAAAACACCCATAGCTGAGTTATTGAACTTAAGTGAAGTTGCCATTAAATTCCCACACGAGAAGCAATTATCTGATAATTTTAAAGTTGATGTTCTTAACATTACTGAGCGCTTACGCAATATTGTAAACAGCATACTCTTACTGCAAAAAAGCACGAATAGCATCAAGCTAGCAAAGCAAAAAATTGAACTAAAGCAATTAATTAATAACGTTATAAAAATTGAAAATAAAGCAAAGCGAACGATAAATTTCACTTTGGATAAATCATGCGAAAGTATTCAAGCGAATGAGTTCGCATTAACAACCATTTTATGCAACTTAGTAAATAATGCACTTTTTTATAGCCCAGATAACACACCCATTACTATTTCAGTGTTACCTCATTCTGAAAACAAGCAAGTTATCTTCAGCTTAACTAATGTTAGTGAACACCATTTTTCTGAACAAGATTTTGCCCTGTTTTTCGATCCTTTATGGCAAAAAGACGCTTCACGTACCTCAACTGACCGATATGGTTTAGGCTTAGCTATTGTTAAATCTTATTGTGAAAATATATCGGCCACTTTACAGGTTGCTATGTCAGCAGAAAAAGAAATAACCTTTACAATTATTATATAAATGCCAGGTTAATTAACAATAACTCAATAGCAAATAAGCATGGCATATAAACGATATACTTAACGAAATGTTAAGTTTATTCTAAGCTAAATATCAGTTTTCCCTAAGCACTTCTTAAGGTTAGCTAATTAACATATAAACACTGACTAATAAGTGTTTATATGATGATATTTTTACAGAAACTTAAAAATTTAACCTTAACAACAAACCAATTGTTATTTTTTACTTGCTGTTATATTGCGCTAATTTTAAACCTGCCCTTTTTAACAAAAGCCACTAACGCTATTACCGCTTTAGATGATTACAATATTATGTTTTTAATCTCATTACCGGTATTTTTATTATCTTTAACTGTATTAGTTCAAGGGGTGTTCTCATTTCGATGGCTAACCAAACCTTTGCTTATAGTTACGGTACTTATCTCATCACTGATATTCTATGGCACGATAACTTACGGCATTGTTTTTGATTATACTATGGTACAAAATACCGTTGAGACAGACACTGCTGAAGCACTATCTTACCTTAACGTTTACGCCAGTTTATTTTTCTTATTTTTTGGTATTTTACCTGCTTTTTTAATCTATAAAGTAAAATTAACCTATAAGCCTTTTATTAGAGAATTATTAAGCCGTTTAAAAGTTATTAGCTTGAGCTTGGGGACAGTATTATTAATCGCCAGCGTTTTTTATTCTAACTACGCTGCTGTTGGCAGAAACAATAAAGATTTATTAAGCTATATTACGCCTTATAAAATGATAGATGCCAGTTATAAATTTGTTAGAAATCATTACTTTTACCCGCCGCTTAAATTTCAAGTGTTAGACACTTTACCTACTATTGTGCGCGATAATTCCCGTAAACATGTGACGGTTATGGTACTAGGTGAAACCGCAAGAGCGCAGAGCTTTTCACTTAATGGCTATAGTAAGCCGACAAATATAAATACCGAAAAGCACGGGGTAATATCGTTTTCAGATGTTAGTTCATGTGGCACAGCTACTGCGGTATCTGTACCTTGCATGTTCTCTAGATTAAACAAAAAAAACTACAATAAACGTAGTGCGACAGCGCAACAAAACGCCATAGATTTAATACATTTAGCAGGCGCTGATGTATTATGGATTAGCAATAATAATGGTAGTTGCAAAGGCGTATGTACCCGTGTAAAAACAATTCAAGTAGCAACTGATAAATCTAACCCTTTATGTGATGGTGAATATTGTTTTGACGAAGCTTTACTTGCGCATTTAAAACAAAAGCTGAACTCACTTACACATGAAAATACCTTGATAGTTTTACATATGATTGGCTCTCATGGTCCTACCTATTTTAAACGATATCCGAGTGATAAGAACGTATTTACGCCTGACTGTCAGCGTAGCGACATTCAAAATTGTAGCCCTGAGCAACTGCTTAACAGTTACGACAATACTATTGCCTATACTGATTTTGTTCTCTCAAAAGTTATCAACGAATTAAGTGTTTTAGATAAAAAAGATAATATTGAATCTTCAATGCTTTATATATCAGATCATGGCGAATCGTTAGGCGAAAGTGGTGTATATTTACATGGTCTGCCCTATGCCTTCGCCCCCGTAGAACAAACGCATGTCCCGATGATATTTTGGACCGACAATACCCAAGCTGATTTTAATACTGAGTGTTTGCGAGATTTGTCAAAATCACCTATGAGCCATGACAATATTTTTGATACTTTGCTCAGTATTATGTCAGTTAAATCGAAAGCATATCGTATTGAAAACGATCCGTTTATTGACTGTAAATCCGAGCATGCAATAGCACGAACTACGCCTTCTAACTCATTAAAGATGGAGATTACAAACTAGTGTTTGACAATACCAAAAAGCCTAAGGGCTTAAAAAGAATAGTTTTAGCTTCGTTTAACTCATTTCGAGCAATAAAATGGTTATACCAAAATGAATCAGCATTTCGACAAGAGTTATTGTTACTGATGATTGCCATTCCAATATCTTTTGCATTCGACATCAGTGCTAAAGAGCAAGTGACGTTGATACTAGCCGTACTGTTTATTATTTTTACCGAAATAGTCAATACCGCAATTGAAGCAGTAGTCGACCGAGTTGGTTTAGAGATACATCCATTGTCTGGGTTAGCAAAAGATTTAGGCTCAGCCGCCGTTTTATTAAGCTTAATAATTGCTAGCAGTATTTGGTTTGTAATATTACTTTGATAGCAGCTAAGTAGCCGATAAACAGCTTAAACACTTGCCAGTATAGTACTGACAATAAAAAGTTAACTTAGCTTAATTTCAGTTTAAATTAAGCTTTTCTTAAGTTTCGTTTAATAAAGTAGCACCGTGTTCTAATTGCGGTATTACTTTTAATGTTCAAAACAACGATTTATTTACTTCGCCCATTTATTCTATTTTCTGCATTACTTTTACTAACGTTATTCATTTCTCGAATGGGATTAGCGCTTTGGCAGATTGAACGGTTCGAAAACTTTAGTGCTCTATTAACGCTAGTTACACACGGTGTTAGGATTGATTTAAGTGTTCTGGGTTATTTACTGGTTTTACCTGCCACTTTACATCCTTGGTTCATACTTTCTAAATATCATAAAAAATGGCTAATAATCTTAAAGGCACTATTTTTCTTTATTTTTATCTGCGTATTCTTTTTTGAACTGGCTACCCCTGCTTTTATTAATGAATATGGCTTTAGGCCTAATCGGTTATTTATTGAGTATTTACCCTATCCTAACGAGGTTTTTAAAATGTTAGTTAACGGCCATTTACTCACCTTAGTTGTCGTTTTATTAACGTTAGGCTTAAGCGCAAAATACCTTGGTTCTTATTTAAATAGCGTTATTCAGCATAAAAAACAGCAGCATAAAGTAACAATATTGGCATCGGGCTTATCATCTGTATTTTTATTATTAGTATTAGTCCTTTGTGCTCGTGGTACGCTTGGCCATCGCCCTATAAACCCAGCATTAGTCTATTTTTCAACTGATCCGTTAATTAACTCATTAACGTTAAACTCTATTTATAGCGTGGCGCATGCCTTTAAACAATTGGGTGATGAAAAGAATGCTTCAAAACTTTATGGCAGTATGAGTACTGATAAAGTCATTAGACTCGTGCGACAAGAAACGGGGTTAGCTATAGAAAACTTTAGCAATAAATCATTGCCTTCACTCGCGTCACGTTTACCGGTTTATCAAGGTAAACCTAAAAATTTGGTTATTATTTTAGAAGAAAGTTTAGGAGCGCAATTTGTTTCGTCTTTAGGCGGTTTAACTTTAACACCAGAAATTGACAAGCTTAATGATGAAGGCTGGGCTTTCAAAAATTTATATGCCACAGGTACGCGCTCTGTTCGAGGTATAGAAGCAGTAATTACAGGTTTTACACCAACACCTGCAAGAGCTGTTGTTAAGTTAGATAAATCGCAAACCGGCTTCTTTACTATTGCAAGTTTATTGGCCAAGCAAAATTATCACACACAATTTATTTATGGTGGAGAAAGTCATTTCGACAACATGAAGAGCTTTTTTTTAGGTAATGGCTTTAGTGATATTGTTGACTTTAAAGATATTGAAAATCCGCAGTTTGTTGGGTCTTGGGGCGCTAGTGATGAAGATGTATTCAATCAAGCCAATGTTGAACTCAATAAACTTCACAACCGTAAGCAACCTTTCTTTAGCTTTATATTTTCATCGAGTAACCATGACCCTTTTGAAATTCCTGAAGGTATAATTACACCTATTCAATACAGTAAAGAGCAACTTGTTCAATACGACGAAAAAGAGCTATCACGCCATAAAGCAATACAATATGCTGATTATGCTTTAGGTAAATTTATAGCGACAGCAAAACAGCAACCTTATTGGCAAAACACAATATTTTTAGTCGTCGCTGATCATGACGCTAGAGCATTAGGTAGAGACCTTGTACCGATCAAAAACTTTCATATTCCTGGCGTTATTCTTAACTCAGAAAAACAACCTTTTGTTGATAACAGAATTGTCAGCCAAATCGACTTAGCGCCAACATTATTATCGTTAATTGGTGTAACCAACTATTCTCCAATGCTAGGGCATGATCTTAATAGAAGCGATATTTCTGAACGGGCTATAATGCAATACGCAGATAATTTTGCCTATATGAATGCCAAGGGCGTGAGCATTTTACAACCACAAAAAGAGCCACTAAGTTTTAATTACGACTTAAAAAGTCAGCAACTAATGCCGGTATTAGATAACAAAGCCTTAACAGATATTGCTTTAGCACATGCTTTATGGGGAAGTTTAGCTTATGAGAATAAGTGGTTTGCTCTGCCTGATGATGTGATTAGCAATATAAAATAATAATGTTGATTACAGATCAGCCATAGTTGACTTAATAAATCATGAATAGATCAGAATTAACGAAAACGGGTAAATAACCTGAACACTGGATAAGCAGCGCTCATTATCCAGCGTTCAGGCTAAATATAAAATTAACGTTAATGTTGTAAAGTGAAAAATAAAGCTTAACTGGCATTTATGCTGATAAGCCATTTACTCCTTATATTCAACAGTATCAATATGCACAACAGTTGATTTATTTTTGTCTAGTGGCCACTCAATTTCTTGGCCAATTGATAAGCCAATTAATGCACTTCCAACGGGAGTTAGAATTGACAAAGTGCCACTTTCCTTAACATCTCTAGGGTAAACTAATGTTAAAGAGAAAGTTTTATGTGTTGATTGCATGGTAAATGTCACGGTTGAATTCATCCGCACTACATTGATAGGCAGCTTATTTTTCGGGACAATCTTTGCTCTATCTAGTTCGTCTATCAGTAAGTCATGTGAAGGCATAAAGTCTTCTTTCTCTAACATAGCCTGTATGCCATCGTAATCTTCATTACTAACAATTATTTTTGGTTTAATCATTATATACCGCTTATTTATTAATTATTTACCCTGTAAATATTTTCATTTTAAAGCCGTATCAAAAATCAGTTTTTAACGTTTTTGAAAGTGCTGAAATTAACTTAACCGCAACAAACGCTTCATAAGAATCTACGGGATCAAAACTGCGATCGTATAGCAGCTCAAGTGTATTTAGTCGTTTAGTTATTAAGCTAATATTTGCTTGATTGTCATTGGTTACATCGTTTGTTGCATTCTCGATTAGCTCTGATGTTTCATAGAGATAATTCCAAAAATTATTTTCCATATACCCGTTCTCAGAATTGAATGAGCTGTAATAATGTCACTTATAAATTCAAGGGGCTTATGTAAGCCCAGTTAATTTGAACGCTAAAATTATTACTTTGAAATAATGTAAATATATTGAATTTCAGGTGACTAAGTAGAAGGAGCTTAGCCACCAAAATTGGGGAAGATGAATACAGATAGTACCCATTTGATAGTTAATACATTAACTAGGATAAAATAACGTGTAAACATTGGCCTTTTTTAACCTTTTTGTGCTAACTATTTTGTTGAATTTTTTAATAATGCTACGATTGTTAATACCAATATGCTGCTTAACAAGTATTAATTCAAGCTTATTTGGTTCTAAATTAAACCATTGATGAAAGCTAAAAACGCTCGCTACGATCAACACTGTAAATATTCTACAACGCAAAATTTAATCAGTTAATTTATTAAATTTTACATTACACTAACATGTTGTTGCATACTGTAATAATATGTTTATATCTAGAAAAACAAAGCTTGTTTATACTTTATATATGTTTAACTTAGAGGCAATTTATACTAAAGATTGACTATAGGTTTAGCTCGGGTAAGCTAGTGATGTTAATCTTAGATTTCAATAAATTAGATATTTATAACTGCATTAAGTGTCGTGTATTATTATTGTTCAATAAAGGGTAACCATGCGAAGCGTACTGGATACAAAAAATAAAAATAAATATAGCCGCTATCGTTTAAAACTTACGGGTTCATTGCTAGTTTTACTTGGTGCAATTGCTATCGGCTTTACCTTGTCAATCATTCAGATACAGTCAGGCATTGCTGTTTATCTAGCAGCATTAAATAATTGGTCTAATGGCGTCAGTGAATCCATTAGACAATCTAAAAATTATCTACACTCATCTGATCCTATTGAACTGCAATTTATTCGAGAAAAATATCAAATTCCGCTAGGAAACCTTCAAGCACGCCTTTTTATTGAGGCTGAAACTTTAGACTATAAGTCTGCATATCGCAGCTTTTTACAAGGAGGTAATCACCCTGACGATATCGCTCGTATGATATGGCTATTTCGATTATTTCAAAATGCACCCTATTTTAACGATGCAATAAAAGCTTGGCGCAGCTCTGACCCATGGGTGATTAAGTTAGGCGATATCATAGAAAAGCTACCTAAAGTTTCTCAAAATTCTGAATCTGAAATACAAGCATTTAAGTCAGCGTTAGATGAAATTACCAATCGCTCAGCTCAGCCACAAGCTGAATTTCAAATAAAAATGAGTTTAGCTAGCCGCGTAATAACAACAGTACTTTCGATTGCCAGTGTTATATTTTTTATTTTGTTAGGTGGTATTGCAGCCCTATTACTAAATAAATTAACCGCTACCATGCGTGTTTCTGAATATAAATTTCGAAGCACTTTTGAGAATGCTGCAATCGGCATTGCTCAATTAGATGCTAATGGCCAAATTATTGAAGCTAATCATGCTTTATGTAATATTTTAAAATACAATTATGGAGAATTATTACAGCTCAGATACAATCAGCTGATCCACCCAGATGATAGCAATATATTTCATGATGAACGTTCCTTACTCGATCAAAATTTAAGTGAACGTGTTACCTTCAAACAACGTTTACATAGTATGGATAAAAGTGTTGTTTGGGTGCAAACCACTATGTCGCGTTTCGAATGGGGTACGCCATCAGAAATACGTTACATTTGTATAATTGAAGATGTTTCTGAACAACATAGGCTCAGTAACGAATTAAGTTATCAAGCACGCCACGATGACTTAACTGGATTAATCAACCGTAGGTCATTCGACAGTTATTTAAGTGCGGCTTTGCTTAAGGCACGCACTGAAAACTTATCACATTGCCTTTGTTTTATAGATTTAGACCAATTTAAAGTTATTAACGACACACTTGGCCACTTTGCTGGTGATCAGCTTTTATTACAAGTGACTAAATTATTCAATCGCCAACTTAGAAAAAGTGACTTATTGGCTCGATTAGGTGGTGACGAATTTGGTTTAATTCTTGATTGCTGTGAGCCAGAACAAGCGATTAAAACGGCTGAAAGCCTGCGTAACAGTTTATGCGAATTACCATTTAGTTGGAATGGCCGTGCGTTTAATATTACCTGTAGCATTGGTATTACCCCCATTCTAACAACCAGTGAAGATGAAGCTGCATTATTACAAGCCGCAGATTCAGCTTGTCATATGGCAAAAGAGCAAGGCAGAAATCGCATAATAATGACCTATCAAGATGATATTGAGCTTGCAGCTAGACGCGTTCAAATGGAGTGGATTGAACGTATCCGAAGAGCAATTGAAACTGACAAGTTATATCTAGATGCACAAAAAATTGTGTCTTTATCGTCTGATAATACTAGCCACATTGAAGTATTGGTTCGTATGCTAGGAGATAATAATGAAGTAATTCCTCCTAATGCATTTATCCCTGCTGCAGAGCGTTTTAATCTCGTACATTTAATAGATCGCTGGGTTATCCATAAAGTGTGCTCACACCTGCAAAGTTACCCGTTAAAACTGAATAATATTGACGTTTGCCACATTAATATTTCCGGCAAAAGCTTTGATCACGAAGATTTTACACAATTTACCATCGAAACAATTAAGCAATACAATATTCCAGCCAATAGCCTCTGTTTTGAAATAACCGAAACGGCAGCTATCAGTAACTTAACGCAAGTATGCGAATTTATGGAACAACTCAAAGCTATGGGTAGTAGCTTTGCTTTAGATGATTTTGGTGCCGGCTTATCTTCATTTGCCTATTTAAAACAATTTCCCGTTAAATATCTCAAAATAGATGGTGCATTTGTTCGAAATATGGCGAACGATAATACCGATAAGGCAATGGTTAACGCTATCAGCAACATAGGAAAAACTTTAGGTAAAGTTATTGTTGCTGAATTTGTGGAAGACGAACAAGCCTTAACTTATTTAAAAGAAATGGGAGTGGAATTTGCTCAAGGATATTATTTACATAAACCCGAAAGGCTTGATGGTCTGGTAAATAATACCCCATAAAATTTACCTATTTCATACAGTAGCTAAGCGTTAACTAAACATTTCACTGGCACTATAAGCAACTAAAAACCCTATGGCCGCAATAGGGCCAGTTATATCATGCATATCTTCAAATGCTTCTGGGATCATGGTTTGAATTATCATTACCAAAATAGCCCCTGCCGCCACCGCGGTTGCAAATCCAATATACTCATTGCCGTATTGCCCTAAAAGCGTAAAGCCTAAATAAGCTGACAACGCCAACACTATGGTAATAACTATCCAAAGTGTAAAAACAAAACTAGCACTTTTACCTGCTTTTTTCATACCTGCCGAGCTTGATAAGCCTTCAGGAATATTTGACATAAATACGGCAAAAACCGTAACTAAAGCAACACTGCCGCCTTCCAACATACTGACACCAATAGCCGCAGATTCTGGAATACCATCTAAAAGCGCACCTAAAGCAATGGCCATACCGGCAGATGAAGCTACCCTAGCTTTATCCGTTTTTACTGTCACATTCTTTGGTACACCTTGTGATCGCTTTCTGTGAAGCCCACCACCATGAGCTACAAAATAGTTAGCAATAGAGTAGACTAAAACACCTGCAGAAAACCCACTCACCGCATATAACAGCCCCCCTTGATCTGTCGCCTTAGCCATTAACTCAAATGATAACGCTGAAATGAGAACACCGGCACCAAATGCCATAATGCTAGAAATAACTTTATGCGGTAACTTGATAAAATAACCAACTATCGCGCCAAGTATCAATGCAAGGCCTGAAACGCCACCCCAAATTGCAGCTTCTAATGCTTGATTAACCATGGTAAATCCTACTTAATATCTTGTTAACTTATAGCCCTATCGACATGATTATACTAAACATTTTTAACTAATAAACGTATATCGTTACCTGTTGGCGCTTCATGAACTCGCAATGAAAATGCAGGTAAAACCGCAATAATATGATCAAAGATATCGGATTGAATATCTTCATAAGCGTTCCAACTTGTAGTGTTAGTAAAGGCATAAATTTCAATGGGTAAACCATTAGTGGTTGGCTCTAACTGGCGAACGATTAACGTCATACTTTGATGGATTTTAGGGTGGCTCTTTAAATAAGACACCAGATATTTTCTAAATGTTCCAACATTGGTCATCCGGCGGCCATTTTGCATCACGGTCATATCAGCTTTTTTATCGGCATTTTCTTTTTCAATTTCTGAAATTGTACTGGTAATATAGTCGCTCAATAATTGTGCTTTTTTCAATTCATTTAATTGCTCTTTATTTAAAAAACAAACACTGCTCATTTCAACATGAATACTGCGCTTTATTCTTCTTCCACCAGCTTCAGACATGCCACGCCAGTTTTTAAAAGAGTCTGAAATAAGTGCATAAGTTGGAATTGTTGTAATAGTTTTATCCCAATTCCTTACTTTAACCGTGGTTAATGCAATATCAACCACATCACCGTCTGCGCCATATTTCGGCATTTCTAGCCAATCACCAACAGCAAGCATATTATTGGCAGACAACTGTATACCGGCAACTAAACCTAATATAGGATCTTTAAATACGAGTAATAAAACCGCCGACAAAGCCCCTAACCCGCTCAATAAAATAAGCGGAGACTTATCCATTAGTAATGACACGGCCAAAATTGCGGTTAACACACTCGCCACAAGTTTAACGGTTTGTAATAAACCTCTTAGTGGAAAATGTGCTCGCTTTTCTCTTTTATCAGAAATTGACTGAAGAATATCTAATAAAGTAAATAGGGATAATAAAGCAAAAAGAATAATCCATTGGTCGGTTACCACCTCAATAACATGCAGAAACCATACACCTTCAGCTATCCAGAGCTTCGCCTGTATAACAACTAAAGCACCTTGAAACGCAAATGAAAGCTGCCTAGCTAGTCGTTGAATCAATGTTGTTGTTAAGTTTTCTCCCTGCAACGTATTTTTATTAGTTATTTTATCCGTAATAAAGCGCTTAGCCACCCCTCTAATAAAATAATGTAAGGCAACGGCAAAAGCAGTTATCCAGAGAATAACTATAGTGTCATACCAAAAAAAAGCATTACCAGGGAGGTTTGCTTCAAACCAAGCTAATAAAAACTCTTTTATTTGTGCTCTTGTTTCAGTCATTATTTAATTACCTAATCCTTTATTTCACTATTTAATTTACTATTTAATTCACGAATAAACATAAACAAAAAAGTTATCATTTGATAGCTCATATTTTTCCAAGTTGAGTTTTAAAGTTATATTTAGAGTTTGAATATGAGTTTGGAATGAAACTAATCTTAAGATAATTTTGGTTCTTCAATGTAGAGTGATTGTCTTTGTTAATTTGCCCAAGGTAACGCCCTGATAACATCAAAACAACACGCACATTTCGAACAGAAATCAGCCAACTATTTTTTATTATAATATAGTGTTTGCTGTGTGTTTGATTTACTTGGCCGAATATGCGCTAAACTACCAATAGCAAAACAAATACCAACATACAACCAAACAGAGCTAGCCACAAACTGCCAAATATCAAAGCCAATAGAAACAACAAGTGACGTAATTCCAAGTAAAGCACGCAAGGTACAAAGTAATGCAATAGTCATTAAAGCTGGCTTCAGTAGAGGTACTTTACGAATTAGACCTGCACCTGAAAATGCAAACATAGTACAAGCAAACATTAGCGTGGCAATTATTATTGTACCAATAGGGGCAAGCATAGTTCCTTGTTGAGCAGATTCAATAATTTGCTGAGGTGCACGAGCAAAAATAAACCAACCAGGGCCACCTATAATACAGAGCAAATGCCAAATTGCAGAAGCTGAAGCAATAGCCCCTGCACTAACTAATAATCTAGATTTAAAACTCAATACAACTCCATTTTCACTGGCTCTAGTGTTAAGCATAATAACCTAACGATAAATAAGTAAAAAGAACGTTTCAGCTTACTCAGTTATTCTTACAAATTCACACTTAAAGCACCTTGAATTATCTATTTAACAGAGCCATATATAACCATATCTAGTTATGTATATGCATAAATATATTTATACTAATCTGTATTAGTTAAGAGGTGCTATTTTGTTATCAAACATTCCTTTTTCATTATTAGAACTTGCCCCTATGCAAAAAGGGTCTACCGTATCTGAAACCTTAAACAAAAGTACCCAATATGCACAAAAAGCAGATGAACTTGGCTTCAATCGCTTTTGGTTAGCAGAGCATCATAATATGCCCGGTATAATCTGCGCGGCCACATCTATACTAGTTGGCCATATTGCAGGAAAAACCAAACGTATACGTGTAGGCTCTGGTGGGGTCATGCTACCAAATCACTCAACCTTAGTTGTCGCTGAACAGTTTGGCACACTAGAAAGTTTATACCCAAACCGAATAGATTTAGGCCTTGGTCGAGCGCCCGGTAGCGACCAGGTTACTAGCCAAGCACTAAACAGTGATATGCGCCGTGCTGAAAGATTTCCAGAAGAAGTACAAGAGCTACAAAAGCTATTAGGTCCTTACGATGGTAAGCATCCGGTACGTGCAATTCCCGGTGAAAATACCAATGTACCTATTTGGTTATTAGGTTCTAGTTTATTTAGTGCGCAATTGGCGGCTAAAAAAGGCTTACCTTATGTATTTGCAGGACACTTTGCACCACACTTCTTACAAGAAGCGGTTGCATTATATAGAAGAGAATTTACACCATCAGCCACACTGAAAAAACCCTACTTTATGTTGGCATTACCAGTGGTTGCAGCCGATACAGATGAAGAGGCTCAATACTTATCAAGCACATCAAAGCAACGTGTTCTTGCACTTATGCGAGGTCAAGAGTTGTGGCTACAAGCCCCCGTTGAAAGTATGGAGGAGAAATGGAGCCCACAAGAAAGAGCGCAAGTAGATAACTTTTTAGCGTTAAGCGTTATTGGCAGTCCTGCGACGATAAAAACAAAATTAGAAGCTATTGTTGAAGAGCTTAAAGTTGATGAATTTATATTCACCAATGACTTATACGACAGTGAAAAACGCCACCACGTACTTGAAATTTTAATGGCAATAAAAAAATAAAACATGGTTAATTTAGCGCGGTTTTATAAACCCCGATAAATGGTAAAGATAAACTGGCTTATAAATCATTAGTGCGATCGCGAAATAGTAATAACGTTAGAGTCTTGTTTTAATAAAGCTTGTTTGTAGCTACCTACACTTGATGCTGATGAGGTTCCAAAATTTATACGAGTACAATTATAAAAAGCCGATTAACATAGCGCTAATCGGCTTACAATTATCTAGCTTATCAAACGATCAAATATACTTAACATTTACTAAGCGGCGTTTGGTAAAGAGTATTTAAATATACGTTTTAATACCCCCGTGTACTGCGTTGAAAAACTCCCCGTATTATACTGCAGGTGATATTTTTTAAAGACGGCCTGTACCTGTGGTGCAACTTCTTGGTAACGAGAAGATGGTAAGTCAGGGAATAAATGATGCTCTATTTGAAAGCTCAAATGCCCTGTCATTAAATGAAACGCTTTGCCACCTTCAATATTTGAAGATCCCAACGCCTGTCGGTAATACCATTGTCCACGAGTTTCATTTTTAATAGACGCTTCTGTGAACGTATGCACGTGTTCCGTAAAGTGACCACAAAATATGATGGTTGAAGTCCATAAATTACGTAACAAATTGGCCACTAAATTACCGACCAACACCCACAAAAATAATGGGCCAGCAATTAATGGAAAAAACACATAATCTTTAATTATTTGGCGTGTGGCTTTACTAAAAAAACGACGTTTTAATTCAGAGTGAGAAACACGTTGATCTCGCCCGTCTTTTTTCTTACCAAAGAAAACACGTTCAGCAGCGAGTTCGTGGTAAGCAATGCCCCACTGAAATAACAAACTTAAATTAATGTAAGTTATAAACTGCCAAAGGTTTTTAACCTTCCATTTAAAGTCATTTGATAAACGCAAAAGCCCATAACCAAAATCACGATCTTTACCTATTACATTGGTGTATGTGTGATGTTCAAAGTTATGCACTCGGTTCCAGCTTTTACCATCACAGGCGATATCCCATTCATAACTTTGCGAGTTAATATGTTTATCATTCATCCAATCATATTGACCATGCATAACATTATGGCCAATTTCCATATTGTCTAAAATTTTTGATGTCGCCAGTAATAAAATTCCAACAACCCAAAGTGCAGGATGAATTAATCCCGTTAATAACATTAAGCGGCCAGTCCAACTACAGTAACGCTGCCAACGAATAACACGGCGAATATAGTCAGCGTCTTTTTTACCTACTTTTGCCATAGTATTTTGCTTTATAGCATCAAGCTCTTGAGCAAATTGTTCGTAATTCATTTGTGTCATATAGACATCTCCAAGTTGCTTAATGGCTGCGAAATACACAGCTGTATAATTTGTTCACCACTGTCTGATACATCGCCTGTAAGTAAGTTTTTTACAAGCCCACTCTTTTTAGTACAGTGACATTGGTGGCACACTCCAATGCCGCAGCCTCGTGTAACTTGTGCGTTCTGGTTTTCTAATTGTATTAACAGATTTTGTTGGTTAGAAGCAGTAAATACATTGCCATTTAACGTAACGGTGACGTCAACTTCTATCGATGAATCATCATTAACAATTGGCGCTAATGAGAAATGCTCTTGATAGAAATTAGCCCCGGTATTTTTACTTAACGCTTCAATATCAGACATCAGACCTTGGGGCCCACAGCAATAAATCGCTGACTTGGCCACCAAAGCTAATGGTTGTAACTCATGTTCATTACGAGTCATAAGATCAAAGGTGAAACATGGATATTTTTTTGCGAGTAACGCTAACTGCTCGACAAATTGATGCTCATTTAATGGCGCAATATAACGTAAATATATGGGATTGTTAGTTGTAGATAAATGCTCTGACAACATTGACATCATTGGAGTTATACCGGAACCACCCGCAACCATAACCGTTGGAGTATCTAACGATTTATTTGAATATTGAAATACAAACTCACCTTTTGCTGCGGAAATATTTACCCAACTATTAATGGTAAGTTCTTTGTCTAATTGTGGTGTAAATCGGCCAAATTTATGAGTCTTAATAACTAAAGTAATCGTTTTATCTTTAGCATATTGCCGCGCACTAGAGGCAATTGTAAAAATTCGAGTCAATAAACGGCCATTCAATTCAACAGTCAATTCAATATGCTGGCCCGCTTTATGAGCCTTCCATTGATGTTGAGGCTGCAATGTAATATGAACAAAATCACCAATAGCTTTAGTAACATTAAGCACTTGAGCACGATATAAACCCTGACGCCATGCAGGTTTTACTCGCTGTATTACTGGTTCAAAATAACCAGAAAAAGCACTATGGTGTGAAAACCATACACTGAGTTTGTTTAAAGTTGTAGATAACATAATCTGAGAGTACACTTGTACGCTGAAGTTTGAGCGCACAAGTGTACGCTTAAATTTTTAAAAATCAAATATTATTAAGAAAAATCTAATGAGCTGACGATAAATATACAAAAAAATTGGTATATTTAATCGCATTTAAAGCGTGTTTTTTTCATCGTAAACCTTAAAAATACGTTTATAGAGACAGAGCGCTTATGGCGAATAGCTTAATTCTTCACTTTTACGAAAACAGCTTACTGACATGGCTTAAATTTTGTCGTTGTTTTACATAAATATGTGCGCAAAAGTCACTCAAAGCGTATTTTCGATAGTCAGCGCGAAGAAACTATGTTCTAAATTTTATAGCGATAATTAGCCCATGCTCCACCAAACTGATTGGTTGCTTTCTTGGGGGGTCATTAAACACCTGAGATAAAAGGTGGAGGGTTATTTGCCTTTATTACAGAGACTAAACATGTTCAATTTAGGATCGGTGTCCTTTTAATTAACTTTTAATGAATTATTCGGTATTCATTTTGACCGAGGCGTATTATGAACAACAAAAAAGTAAAGGCTCGCCGCTATTAAAATATGCGGTGGAAAACAAGTTTTAATGCTTGCGGTCCACCTCAGGGCGTGTTGTTATGTTTCAATTACTATAAATAATATTGCAATCAAAGCTATAACAAATAAAGCCGACTTTTTCTTATTTTTAGACTCATCTAATATTTTTTCTGATTCATCAATCTTTTCTTCTAAGCAACCATTTTGAGAAAGTTGCTTAACAATAATATCGAGGTTTTTCTTAAATCGTTTTTTCATTAACAATGGTTCAAATGGAAAACCCCAGTTGCCCACACTAATACGTAATTGGTTACCAATAACTTCAAGTATCACTTCCATTTCTATAGCTTCAGAAGAGTAATTGAATTCAAAAGCGAGCGCTGCACCGCGTTTATACGACCATTTGTTGCTATTAATTTCTTTTTCAGTGAAGCAATTATTCACGAAAGACGCTTTAAGTTTTACCAGGTCATTTGGAACAGGTATCGTTTCCGAAACATAACAATGAACAATTTCTTTAATATGCACCAATACCTCACTTGAAACATAACAGCTTATTATGAGGAAAAAATCCCTTGTTTAAACAAGGAAAAAATCCTTCTTTCATATTTTACGATAATCAAAACATACCTGATTTATTCACTATCTACAATAAGTTACTAATAAAACATCTCGTTATGCTAAAGACATAAACGAGAATATTTCCTTTTTATTGGATGAAAGCAGGAAATCGCACCCAACTATACAAAAACACAGTTAAATTTAGTACATAACCAGGAAGTAAAAGTGACACTCATTATAGGAAGTAAAAGTGACACTCATTATAAATATGACCTAACTACATCACATCTAAATTTAAAGAAATCAACTATTGATATATTTAAATGGCACATTTTTAACAAGCAGAGACAAAATTACGAGGAATTAAAGTGACACTCATTCTAAATAAACCCTAATCACATACCAGCGATATTATAATATCTTGCTCTTTGCCATGACCAAATGACAGTTTTTAACAAAGAATAGAAACGAAACTACCACTTTAGACCCAATCTCTACTAATACATCAATTTTCTGGCAAGTCTCATCCTCAAGTAATGACTTGTTGACTTTATGGTGTTTAAAATAGGAATTAAAGTGACACTCATTCTAAATAGGAATTAAAGAAAATTAAAGTGACACTCATTCTAAATAAAAAATATAACTTTTAACGCTTTAAGAAATTTAAAAGTGACACTCATTATAAATATGACCTAACTACATCACATCTAAATTTAAAGAAATCAACTGTTGATATATTTAAACGGCACATTTTTAACAAGTAGATACAAAATTACAGATTGATCCCCCAACCTGCATCAAAATATCAATTTTATGGCAAGTTTAAGCCTCAAGTACTGACTTGTTAACTTTATGGCGTTTAAAATCGGTAAATCGTGAGTTTAGGCAAAGAGTTTTTTGCAGTGGCTTAAGTTTTGTCGTCGTTTGAGCTGTTGATGTTCGCAGTAATCACTGAGTACATCTTCGCGCCCTATTGCACCATGAAACTGTGTTTTAAATTCAGTGGTGATGATTAGCCAGTTTTCAGCTGAGA
>NZ_NBOE01000006.1 GCF_002104515.1 Colwellia polaris
CAGAAGATTCAACGCACACCAGTGTAAAGCTGCGCTGCGAGCAAGCCACACAAAGCCAACAACCCAAAACCCTCATGCCCTTTGTTGGAAACCCCAGAGAAAACATGCCCAAAGGCCTACCGTTTGAATTGACTGACTATTTACAATTAATCGAACTCACCGGTCGTTGTATCAGAGAAGATAAACCCGGCTACATCGACGAAAACCTACCAAGCATATTGAGCCGATTAAACATATCACCTGAAAACTGGCTAATCATCACCACTGAATTTAAAACACAGTTTCATGGTGCAATAGGCCGCGAAGATGTACTCAGTGATTATTGCGAACACCAACAGCTCAAACGACGACAAAACTTAAGCCACTGCAAAAAACTCTTTGCGTAAACTCCAGATTTACCGATTTTAAACACCATAAAGTCAACAAGTCAGTACTTGAGGTTGATACTTGCCAGAAAATTGATGTATTAGTATAGTTTAGGCCTAAAATGTTAATTTCGTTTCTATTCTTTGTTAAAAGCAGTCATTTGGCCATGACAAAGAGCAAGATATTATAATATCGCTGGTATGTGATGAGGCTTTATTTAGAATGAGTGTCATTATTAATTTGAAACCCTCTCTTTAAAAGCAGTGAAACCTACCATACAGAGCAAGAAAAACGGCGATTAAAACGCAGTAAAGGCAGGCCAAGGCTCTTTACACAAGGCGACTTTAATTTTGACCCAACCAGCAATAGCTGCATTTGCCCTGCAGGCAAAACCCTTTGGCGACAAAGTACAAGCATCATCAGCCAAGGTAAAAGCTACATTCGATTTACGGGCTATTTAAATGACTGCCGGTTTTGCCCACTGCAAAAGCAATGTATGCGAAAGCCGCCCAAATCAACCGGACGACAAGTCCAGCTCTTAACGAACCTGGTACAAAATGTCAGTCACAGTGACCGAATGAAAGTAAAAATAGACAGTCCCATTGGACGACGGCAGTATAGTAAAAGATTAGGCGCAATCGAACCGGTATTTGGCAATATCACCGTCAATAAAGGTATGAATAAATTCACTTTGCGTGGACAAGATAAAGTGAACACCCAATGGAAAATGTATTGCCTTGTTCATAATATTGAAAAGTTAAGAAACAATCTGCATTAAGGCCTAAAAGCCCAACATCACACGAAAAACCAGCCTCAAAACGACATAAACCACTTAATCATCACCCTTAATAAACCTTTAACGATGCAAAAATAAAAATCGTCCAAAAACGTAAACGTTTTTGATTGTTAAAAGAAAATAATCCAGTTAGAGTATTTTGATTAAAAATTATATAAAAAACGAGTAATTCTACAGGCTCGTTAGGTGTTTCTCTAGTGCGGGTGAATTTAAAAAGTATTCTAGGAATAATCATTGCTGTTTTATCTACGGTTATGGTGTTTTTCGGTCTTCAACTTATCGGCGCCCTACACTGGGTTACCAATGTAGGCACTTATAAAGAAATTGAACTCACTAAAAGTCAGTTGATGGAAGAACCCCAAGAAGATGTCGTTGATTTATTTCTTGAAATTTTACAGCAACATAATGGCTTTATGCTCAAAGAAAATGAGTTATATTCATTTGCATTCTATGTTGTAATTGGTTTGGTTTTATCGCTCATAGCATCGCTAATTTATAATTGGTATTGTGTTAAAACACCTAACAAGAAAATTAAGCGGGACTGCTAACAGTTTGCTCGGTTTCGCTCCGCTTCACATTTTAGCAAACTATTAATCAGTCCCTTATTTGGGCGTTATAACCCTAGGGGAAGTCTTGCTAAAATTTGATAAGTTTGCACTGTACTTGATGATACCGTTAGTTATTATTTTGTTTATTGTCGGTATGGGGCACGATTTTAGACCAAACAGAAATCCATTTTTGAGCCTACTAGGTATAGTTTCTGCCGCAATTATTTCAATTTATTGCTTTAGGTACCAATTCTTCGTTTGGTTACCGAAGAATAAAATAAAGCGGTACTCAATTAAGTGGACTATTAATGTATTTATCACTCTTTCTGTTATCCCCTTATTAGCCCTATTTTTCGGTAATATTGCATTTTCTTCAGGTGTAGGGAAAATATTAACTTCTTTAACAGGTACTCAGTTAGAACCAACAATTGTAGGGGCTGAAGTTGTTTATGTTACTAATTCAAGAACGTGGTGTCATAAGTACCTTGAATCCGAAGCGCTAGGGGGTGGGACGATTGGAATTAAGTTTTGCATTGACGATGATGTATATAATCACATCAGTAATTCAGTAGAACTTAAACTTATTAGTAAACAATCAAATTACGGATATTTAGTCGAAGAGTGGAGTGTTATCGGGTTATAACAACACGCCCTGAGGTGGACCGCAAGCATTAAAACTTGTTTTCCACCGCATATTTTAATAGCGGCGAGCCTTTGCTTTTTAAGGCCGCTAAGTACGTTGATTCATCATACGCTGTCTTTGTTTTCCAACACCGAAATAATATTCTTATCCACTTAAAAGCCAGTGACCTTATGATAGTGTTATGTGGCTTTCCTTTACTTTTTTGTTGTTCATAATACGCCTCGGCCCAAGTTGGCCTCTATTTAAGCTGACCATTTAAACATTAGCCTAAAAGCGCACAGGGCAGCTCTCAAAAAAGCTCAGCGATAGTAATACCCATTGGAATAAATAATCGATCAGTTTAAGGCGGTTTAAATCGTCAATAACTGCGTTGTTTTCAATCCCAATAGCCCGCTATTACTCGATAATATGCTCCTGCATTGCCCGAATGACTTACATCCATGTAATAATCAATCAAACGCCTTGTTATTGAACAACTTATCCTCGCTTAATATTGGTCAATAACTTATTACATTTGGTATAAATATAAACTATCGCCGAATATTAACGTAGCCAATTTATTCAGCTAATTTACTAACCAAAAAGACCTTTTAATTTATCTTTGAGTTTGTCTTTAACCTTTTCTTTTACTTTATCTTTAGCGCCGGAGCTTACATCAGGGCGTATTTTTACTTTATGAAATGGTCCGGTAATTTTAATCGGTATTACCACACCAGAGTCAGTACTTTCTGCTGCTTGCCCTTGAGTTGACGCTACTAATTTTGATTTAATATGCAAGTTAACCTTGGTTTCAGGTAAGTCGATATCACCAGTGCCCGATATTCTGATAAAGGGATTATCTAAAGACAAATTATCAGTATTAGCGACACCGTTATTAAGTGTAAATTTCCCGGTTAAAGCGGCAAAGTCGGTTTTTTCTGCATTACTAAAGTCACTGTCTAAACTTACTGCAGATAAGTTACCTTGCATTATGTTACTCGCACTTTTTGCAATAGCGGCTAAATTTAAGCCTTTAACTGCACCGTCGATAAAGCTAATGTCGAGCTGGCCATTAAGTTTATTAATAAACTCACGTTGGCTAAGCCCTTGAGTTGAAAGATCCCAAGATAATTGACCTTTACCTAGTAGTTTGTCAAAGCCAATTGCATCGGTAAGTAAGGGCTCGGCGTTAATATTAGCTAGCTCAAATTTAGTCGTGATCTGGTAAGGCTTTTTACTCGCATTAACGCTAATTTTACCGCTGCCATTACCTTCATAACCCTGGAAACTTTTTAATTGCACATCAGCAACACTATTGTTTAACACAATCGCTAATTCATTTTTACCAAGCTTGATATCACGTACCAATAGTTGACTCGATTGAATTGAAATATTGGCATTTATTGACCCTAATGCTGACAAATCAACCGGGGTATTATCCCAAACTATGGGTTGAGCCGCTTTATCATCGCTTGGTGGTGTTTCAACGACAGTGCTTGGTTCAGGCAAGTATGGATTTAGATCAAGCACGCCTAAATCGATTTTACTGGTAATATTAACTGGCGTTGTTAAAGCTATGCTAGTTGTGCCTTTAAACTCGAGGGCGTCTAAACTAACAATTAACTGTTCTAGACTCAGCTTATTGTTAGTAAAGCCAATATTACTTTTAATTGAAAACTTATTGAATGCTTCATCTTTAGCTGGCAATTGAATATTTTGCCAGTTGAGTAGCTCTTTAACCGAGTCACCGGAAACCGATAACTTGCCGCTTAACTCTTTGCCCTGTTGTATAACTTCACCTTGGTAATTTAATTTCAGCAAAGCGGATGATAAATCTAATTCTACAGAAAATGGCTGATTATTTATGGCCTTAGCGGGTGAAGTTATGCTCGATTCAAGCTCAAGCACTTGCGCCATATACCTTACACTGCCTGTGAGTTTAAGAGGTTGTTGTAAAGAAGGCAGTTTTACCGCTAAATTTAGTTGGTCGATAACCTGTGTTTGCTTATTTTGATGATCAATAAAAGTGAGCTTGCCACCATTAATTTCTACTTGGCCTAAACTAATATCAAAACCGTCGGGCAGGTTTACCGACTGACCTTTATTTGATTGCTCCTCTGCATTATTTTCTTTACTGTTTTCTGTAGTTTTTTCAGCGCCTGTTAATGTTGAAAACTGCCAATTAACACTGCCATCAATATTCTTCTCTAAGAGGATGTCAGGATTATTAATCACAAACTTTTCAATCGCCAATTCTCCCGAAAACACTGAAAGCCAAGGGATATGAATCAGTAACTCGTTAATACTCGCCATGTCTGACTTAGAGCCACCAGCCGCATTAGAAAAATGCACATCTTTTAATGTTACAGACAAGCTAGGAAAAACACGTAAACTCTGCTCGCCATTAACCGTTAATGTACGTCCGGTAGATTGTTCAACGTTAGTACTGACCCGGTTAACAATATCTTCTGTTGAAATTAACTGTGTTGCAACCACAGCTAATAAAATAATGGCAAGAATAAATATAATGAAGGATTTTAAAAATATGTTCATAGCAGCTCTTAGGTAACTAAAGTTATTGCCTACTATAGTAAAAAAGAAGATTAAATTCATCGAATAGGCAAATAAAGACTCGAGTATTTTGTAAACCAAGCAAATAAATGCATTAAGTAAATTTGCTGTACAAATAGGTTGGGGTTCATGCCGTAATATAGGTTTTAAAAATCGTATTATACCTATAACGTTACTAAGTTATCGTGATGCTGACTCACCTAAAACACTCGTGAAAAATATACAAACAAACACAAAAAATGTATTGATTAAAAATAAATTAGACATATTATGTCAAGGTTGCGATCAATTACTGGAGTTTAACATGCAGCGTATTGTCTTATTCTTATTAACTAACTTAGCGATTATGGTTGTGCTAAGTATTACCATGAGCATTTTAATGTCAGTATTTGGCATTGATCGTCAGGGCATGGGCGGCTTACTGGTTATGGCGAGTGTTTTTGGTTTCGGTGGTGCTTTTATTTCATTGCTAATGTCTAAATGGATGGCAAAGCGCTCTGTTGGTGCTTATGTGATTGAACAACCAAAAAATAACACTGAAAAATGGTTACTTGAAACGGTTAAGCGTTATGCCCAACAAGCTAAAATTGGTATGCCTGAAGTAGCCATTTTTGATTCACCCGATATGAATGCTTTTGCAACCGGTGCCAATAAAAATAATGCCTTAGTAGCGGTTAGTACTGGTTTATTGCAGCACATGACACAAGAAGAAGCTGAAGCAGTTATTGGCCATGAAATTAGCCATGTCGCTAATGGAGATATGGTAACGCTAACGCTAGTGCAGGGGGTAGTAAACACCTTTGTAATTTTCTTGGCTCGAGTGATTGCTGGTCTTATTGATAACGCTACTCGAAGCAATAATTCAAATGGTGCAGGTTTAGGTGGCTTTGCTTATTTTGGTATCGTATTTGTATTAGAAATGCTGCTAGGTGTGCTAGCGAGTACTATTGTGGCTTGGTTTTCAAGAAAAAGAGAATTTCGTGCAGACATTGGCGGTGCAAAGTTAGCTGGTACATCAGCAATGATTGGTGCTTTAGAGCGACTTAAACGTAGTCAAGAAAGCCATTTAGAGGGTTCTATGATGGCATTTGGTATAAATACTAAGTCTTCATTTAGCCAATTATTTGCAACGCATCCGCCGTTAGAAGACCGCATTAATGCATTAAAGTCTATCTAGAAATACGGTTATAAAAGCAAAGTTTTATCGGTAAACACGCTTGCTAAATGATATGTAAAAAGCGCTAACCTTGGTTAGCGCTTTTTATTTTCAGTGCACCGACCTATAAGTAGCTTAACGAATATTTAAAGCGCCTAATGCTGTTAATTTGGTGCTTTTGTGAATTCTTACCCTGCTAGAAAGATAAGTTCCTTTCAACAAATTTATAATGCAGGAGCATAGTGCTCAGGGTGTGCTAATTTAAAATCATTAATAACATTTTGAAATTCTTTGTTTTTATAAAGTTCTTCCGATAATTGTTGATATTTTTTAGCTGAATGAGCAATTTTAGATTTTTTTGATAAAGCAATAAAAAGTAATGCGGCATCATCTAAATCGACGGTCATTTTCTTCATACCTTTATTACTCGAACTTTGAAACTTTTCGAGTTCGTTAAACTCAGTTGAAATGACAACGTCAACTTTACCCGCGGCTAAAACACGAAATGCAGCCGCCATATCATTAACGTAAACTTTTTCAAAGTAGTCATCGGGCGCATTATCAAATTTTTCAAACTGTTTTATGCCCTTTAATACCGCTATTTTTAACCCCTTAAGATCTGCAAACTTAGTTATTGTTGGGCCGTTTTGGTTAACATAAAGAGACTTCTTACTTAATGATCCATATACCAGTAAATGTGCGAATTCTCGGCGTTCAGGTGCGTCTAAAAGGCCCGACATAATATCCACTTTGCCAGCTTTTAACATGCCTAAACAACGCCAAATAGAGTTGTCCTTTGTATATTGAATTTCATAACCGAGTTTATTAAATAAATAGCTTGTAGCGGCAATATTTTCACCAATAGGTGCTTGATTGGGCTGTACAATCTGGTAAGGCGGAAAATGTGAAACGCACATGGTTAATACTTTATCTTTAGCAGCAAAGACTGAGTTTGTGTGGGAAATTGATAATATAAATATCAAAAAAGGAATATATTTTTTTAACAATGTAAGGGCTCAAAACTAGGGCGTAAAACTTTATATATTATAAGGTAAGTAAAAAAAGAAATACAATATAGAGAGCAAGAGACTTTATTTGAAATAAATGATACTGACGGGTAACTAGGTTACAGTAAAGTTAAGCCACCTCAACTATAAAATAAATTTCAGACGATAAGTTTAGGCCTGCTGATTACACAATAAAAAATATATTTTTTAATATTATGCGTTAAATTCATTTGCTAAATTATTATGTCCAATTATTTTACAGTAATTATAACGTTGTGAATTTTAAAATATTTAATATATTGAAATTTAATAATAAATTATAGTTGGCTTGCTTTGTGCTTTTAGCTGTTTTGTGGATTAATGAGTGTGTCTAGCTTAGAAAACAGTAAGTGATGTTGTTTCACTTTAGTATTTACCTCAAGAGAGTTTGCTGAGGGATTAAAAGGAATATCAAATGAAATTTAAAATTTTGAAAGTTGCAATTGTAAGTATTTTTTTGTCTGTAAGTAGTTTTGCTAGTGCTACTTTGATACCTTTTGGTATACAAACCGATATCGATACAAGTACCTTAACCAATAACGGATGGAGTTTAAACTTTCAGTCAAGCTGGGGATCACAAGACGCCCATGACTACGATATGTTTGCTGGAATTGCTCTAGATGAATATGTCTTTATTGGCGCATTAGATATAGGAACTAATAACATAGCCTTAGGCTCTGCTGTGCTTTATTCTGATTTGTTAAACTATACCTTAGGTAATGCTACGAACGACTATAACGGTGCATCTTGGTATTTTAGAAACGATTACTCAATGGGCTTTGTTGATATAGGTGAAACAGTGACTTTAAACTCCGCTGATACATCTGCTGATAATGGTGCTTTATCAAAGTTATCATGGCATATGCATGATGACTATACTGCTGGATACAAAGTTGGAAACTATGCTAGTAACAGTAGCGGAGTGTATGAAAAAGTTGTATTTAGAGCTTCGGCAATCGACGTTCCAGAGCCATCTACATTGGCCATTTTTGCTTTAGGTATTATGGGCTTAGCATCACGTAAATTTAACAAGAAAGCTTAATGATTTCTTCTTTAAATGTGTAAAAACATCAATTGTTATGATTGGTGTTTTTTTGTATCTGGTGAATTCAAATATGCAGCCTAGATGCATTAAGTTTATTAATTTTTGAAGTTATTGTTTTGTTATTTACTGCGCTATTTAAGCTGCTTGGAGTGTACTGTTTTAGATATTATTGATATCAATAGATAGCGTTAACGAAACTAGCTCGGCAAACTAGTTTTAAATTATGCGCCCTTGAAGGTACATTTTTTAGTGTTTATATTATTGAACCACCATGACAGGTTTTATAACAAAATATTAAATAGTTAGATTTTTATCAAATATTCAATTAGTTAGTAACTTGTTTATGTCGAATTATTTTACAGTTAATAAATAGACAATAAACCCTGTAAATTTATTTTATTGAAATTTATAGGGTTTATTCTTTTGGTGTGCTTTTTGCTTTACTTCAGAAGTAAAAGTAAAACACAGGTAAAAGCTTGTACTAGTTCATTTACCTTATATAAAAGAAATAATAAATAACTAAGGGACATTACATGAAATTTAAATTATTGAAGGCGACAGTTGCTAGTTTGGCTTTATCTGTTTATGCAAGTTCAGCATTTGCTGGATTAATTACAAATGGTGATTTTGAGACAGGTGATTTTTCAGGTTGGTCTGTTTCACAGTCTGGCGGCTCGACACAAACAGTTCTTCCTGCATCTGGCGATCCAAGTCTGGGGGCATCTCCTACTTCAGATTTTTATGCATTCGCTGGAAATCAATCAGGTCCAAGTCAGAACATTTTTTGGCAATCAGTTGTAGTTCCTAATAACCTTTTATCAGCTAATTTCTCTTTTGATTATGCCTATCAAAACTTCGGTAGTGGATTCTCTAGCCCAAATACTTTAGCGTTCAATAATGTAAGTAACCAACAATTTCGTGTAGAGATTCTACTAGGCAGTTCACTTTTCGATTCTGTTGCACCAAGTGATATCGTATTTAGCGCGCTTCAAACAAACCCTGGAGACAATAATACTCAATCATGGACATCTTTTAATCAAAATATAACTGCTTCACTTTTAAGTTTGCAGGGACAAAACGTTTTAGTTCGATTTGCTCAAGCTGATAATAGTGGTCCATTTGATATCGGGTTTGATAATGTCTCTATTACTACAGAAACCACTAGTGTTCCAGAGCCATCCACATTGGCCATTTTTGCTTTAGGTATTATGGGCTTAGCATCACGTAAATTTAACAAGAAAGCTTAATAATTTCTTCTTTAAATATCTAAAAACATCAATTGTTATGATTGGTGTTTTTTTGTATCTAGTGGACTATAAATTAGAGAGAACTGTTAAATTTATGTTGTTGATAGTTTAAATGTTTAGGTTGGAACAATAACGTGAACTTAACTGAGTTTCATTAGCTTATTTATAGTTTATATAGTTTATATAGTTTATTTATAGCGAAAAATTGCCTGTTACTTGGTCATGTCAGTAATAATAAACGCTATGTAATATGTACCTTGCAGCAATAACGTAAGGTACATATTAATTAAAGCTAAGCTTTTTAATCTTATAATTATTTAATCTGAATACTATTTAAATGTACCCAGGCTGAGTCGCCATTATTAGAAAATTTGAATTGTATATAATTACCTTCAACTGAGACAAATTTCTTTATCGGTAAGGTATTTACGCCTCTGGCATAAGAGGTTAAGTCAACACAGTCAGCAGGTATTGCTCTTTTTACATAGTGTAAACTACCATAGCTGTTTTGCAGTTGTGTGATTCTATGAATTGAATTGAAATAAAGGCAGGTATAAGTGCCTCGCTCAATATATCCGGATCCATTTTTAATTTTTTCTACTTTAAGCATCTTAGGGGTTTTATATCCTAATTCAATCGCTTTACTATGGTTTACATCTCCGCCAATACCTTTGTAAATCATCTCTGCTAGTCTGACTTTACTGGCAGAGGAAAGGGATTTTAAGCCTTTTTCATAATACGTTCTTGCAACCTCAAGGTTTTTTGTTACACCAATACCACTATCATAATATTCACCAAGGTAGGCGTAGGTTTGTGAAGGATTTCTGTTTTTACTAAGCTGTTTATCTAACAGCTTATGTAGTAGCTCCACAGATTTACTTTTTTTATCTTTCGCATCGTAAATACGTTTCAAACCATAAGTGACCGAATCTATATTTGCAGAGAGTAAAGCATTATACATAGGCTCAGCTTTGGCATAGTCGCCTTTATTTAAATACCCTAGAGCTAAATTTGCTAACACTTGGTGTAGTTTATTTGTATGTTGGGAATTCTCTTTGGCCTTAACTCTTAATTTTTGCTTTTCTGTTGGTGATAATTTATTTTCTGAATTACCAGATATGCTGGTTATTATGCTCTCTGACTCTTCAGCAATAGTCGCGTGCAAATCTAAAATCAGCTGTTCGGCTTCTACTAAATAATTACGCTGAATAAGTTTATTTATCAGCATAATCTGATTTTTTTTCTCTTTTAGTAACCCAATTGTTGTTAATGCACTGTTGATCTTTTTATTGTCTATTTGTGCTATAGCAACTTTAATTCTGTGCTTATCTACATCATTTTGTTCAAACATAGCTGCGCTACAAGCCAGTACCAAAACTTCATGCGATGAAAAACGCTCTAAAACAGCTTTTGAATAATACTTGTGCTCTTGTTTGACATCTTTACTCGAGTTCCACTCATTACATAACTCTACTGCGTGGCTTGCAACTTGCATTTTTAAATACCACTTAGCCTGGGTTACTTCAAAAAATAATTTAGATATTACAACGCCAGAAATCAATATTAAGGATAATCTAAAGTATTGCGAATAATACTTGTAAGCTTTATTTATTGCCCACTGATCGGCGGCAGTCTTGTTTTGTTCTTTGTCAGCCAAAATTAATATCAGCCCAGTAAAAGAACCTAAAAAAGCACCCAATGATAAAGAAACAACGAACACGGTATTTGAGTTTATGAACTCATAAGATTTAACAAGCATCATAATGAAATACACAACAGCCATGAAGAAAAATGCTGATGCTATTACAATTTTACTTTTTTTTAATAACATAAATTTCTCCTAAAGTAATAAAAGCCAATTAATAATGCCAAAACTACCTAGCAATATTGAGGCTACTAGCAGTAGATTTCCTAAAAAGGTTGTAGGTGCTTTATATCCGCAGAAAGAGCATTTGTGTGCATTTGAAGATATTTGCTTTTCGCAATCAGGGCAGTTTATTAAACTCATTTTTTATTTTTACCTTTATATTAGCTTTGGTTAACGTGCGTTGGTCGTTAACTTACTGAGCTGGGAACAGTAAAAATATCGTAATATTAATGGTTTGTACTTGCTTTAACTAATCCGACTTTATGATGAACATAACCGACAAAAGATTATAAAGTGCTGTTAATTCAGCCTATTGCTATTAATAGTGCTTAGTATTCTATTTGGGTTGAATAAAATCGGAAGGCGATTTTTTGAAAGCTGTTTTAAAGCTGCGACTAAAATAGCTTGATGAATTAAAGCCAACTAAATCAGCAGTATTAGAAATTGATTTACCAGCGAGTAATAATGCTTTTGATGCTTGTAATCGATAATTACGAATAAACTCGGCTGGCGTTTGATCAAATAATGCTTTCATTTTTCTTTGTAATTGTCGTTCGCTCATCGCTATTTGATCGACTAACTGTTCAACACTAAAGTCGCTATTACTATAGTTTTTTTCAACGATGTTATTCAATTTAGTATTAAAGTGCGTATCTCGCTCAGATATGTATTGAGTCTCATGACTTTGAGATGTGCTATTAGACAAGTTAAGCAATGAAGTTCTTTTAGTTAACGTGTTTTGCACTTTTAGTAATAATTCTTTGGTATCAAAGGGTTTTGCAATGTAATCAATAGAGCCAAGTTCAAGCCCTTTTAATTCACTTTCTTTATCCGCTTTAGCGGTGAGCAAAATAACGGGGATATGACAAGTGTTGTCATGCTGCGCTAGTTGTTGCACTAATTGATAACCATCAAGCTCAGGCATCATTACATCTGAAATAATGATGTCGGGTATTTCTGCTATCGCAATTTCTACCCCTAATAAACCATTTTTTGCTGTTATTACTTGGTAATGAGTTGAAAAAATTTCAGCTAAAAATTCACGCAACTCATTGTTGTCCTCAACAATTAGAATGTTTTGTTTTCCGGGTACTGTACGGGGCTTTTTATTCGCTGCTAAGAGACTTATTTCATTTTGTGGTGTTGAGATTTTTTGTGGTTGAACAATACCATAGTCATTAATAGTTAACATAAATGATACAGAGTGGCTTGCAATGCTAATACATTCAATTTTCCAACTGTTTTGTTGGCAAATTTCTCTAACAAAAGCTAATCCTAGGCCAAAACCTTGTTCACTATCTGGCTGCCCTAAGCGTTCAAATCGCTCAAAAACTTTTTCAGTTTCTAATGTTGTTAATCCTTGGTGTGCGTTTTCAATGACAAGTTGATATTGACAACCTTTAATTCTAGAGTGCAGCTTTACCCAACCATTACTCATTGTATATTTAAGCGCATTACTGAATAAATTTTCGATTACTGATGATAACTCATGATTATCAGCATAAATTGTGGCGTTACTATGCACATTTTTTGATAATTTAATGTTTTTAGCCTGTAATAACGGCTCAAAGGCAATAATGTATTTATGTAATAACTCATCAATAGCAATGTTTTCTTGGGCTTTATCTTGTTTATCGATAGATGTTAAATGCAGTATTTTTTCAACTAAACTAAAAAGCCTTTTACTGTTGTTATTGGCCATTTTTAACAGTTTATTCTGTTTAGTGTTAAAAGTATTATCTGTAATTAACTGCTCTAATGGCGCTGTAATTAAGGTAAGTGGGGTGCGTAGCTCATGTGAAATATTAGCAAATAAATTTTGTTTTTGGATTAATAGGTTATTTACTTCAGCCGTTCGCTCTGCAATTTTATTCTCGAGTTCTTTTTGGGCTACTTTTGAACGTTTTACACGAATACTGTAAGCCGTAAAAATAAGACTAATTATTATCAAGAAATATAGCGTGTAAGCTATGTTGGTTTGCCAAATTGGCGGATGAACATTAACCGTTAGTAATTGAGTGTTTGGTTGCCAAATACCTAAATGGTTAGTTGATTGTACTTCAAGCTTTAATAATCCATATTCTTGATTGAGAAATTGAATTGTTTGCGTGTTATCAAGCTCGTTCCATTTTCCGTGATTAAGTTTATATCGATATTTTAATTTAGCGGGCGAGCGATAATCATCAACAATTAAAGTAATACTGAAACTATTTTCATCCGCACTTAAGTTAAGTGCGCTTTCACCGATAATTCGCTGTTTTTTATCTGACTCAAGCAAGTGCAAAGTTACAAAATTAATTGTTGGTGCAAAGTTACTCGAGGTAAACTGTTGAGTATTAACCTTAGTTACACCTTCAGTGCCTGAAAAATATAACCAACCATCTGGCGCTTTGAAGATACCTTTGGTATTAAACTCGTTCCCTTGCACACCGTCTTTTTTAGTGAATTTAGTGGTTTCATTATTAATTAAGTTAACGCGATATAAGCCATTAAAGGTGGTTAGCCATAATACTTCGTCTGACTCTTCTGCTATAGCCTGAATATATTGGCTGTCTAAAGTTAACGGGAAAGCAGTGAATTTATCTTCTGTGGTTGAATATCGATATAGACCAAAGTTAGTGCCTAGCCATAAACCACTTTCACCTTCAAAAATATAATAAACGGTTGCATTGATATATTCATCGTCGAGCAAAGTGTAATTGGTAATGCTGTTTAAGTGCTGATTGTATTTATCGATTCCGGCTCTTGAACCAATCCAAATATTGCCTTGTTTATCTTCTTTTAGGGCATATATTGACAAACTTTGTAATTCACCTCGGGGATCGTTTAGTTGGCCAATATTATCGAACTCAGCCGTTTTCTCATCTATTAACCGGCTAAATCCACCTTCCCAGCTCGCCATAAATATATCGCCATTACGTGCTTGAATTACATCTAATACAGCGTTCTCTCTGATGTAATGACTTGAAAAGTCGTTTTTAGTGAAGTGCGATAGCTCTTTTAACTGTTTGTCTAAATGCACAAGCCCTTGGTTGGTTCCTAGCCAATATGTATTGTCAGATGATTTAATTATTTTTAAGGCGAAAGCTTGATGTACTCTATCTAAAAAAGAAAGCTGTCCATTCTCACCAAGTTTGTAGCGAAATAGTCCACTGATAGAACCAGTCCACATTTCGTTATTTTCAACGAGTAAAGAGTTAATATCATCAGACTTTAAACTTACATTATTTGCAGCGTATTGGTAGCTTTGGAACCTAAAACCATCATTTGGAATTGATATTACACCCATTTGCTGGCTGCCAAACCACACAGTACCATCGGCACTGGTATAAGATGAGCGGTTAGAGCGATAAAGCCGGCCTGCTTTATTTGCTCGTATTAGCTTATATCTTGTAAAAGTATCAGTTGCCCTATGATAAATTGCAGAGCCTCTAATTGTGCCTATCCATAATTCGCGTTTTTCATTTTCTGTAAAAGACAGTGCCATATTGTGCGGTAAAGTGGTTGGGTCATCGGTTTTAGCAAGATAGGTTTTAAAGCATTGGCAGTTTTTTTGGTATTTATTTAACCCTTTTTGTTCAGTGCCAACCCAAACTTCATTGTAACTATCAACATACACACTACTTACTTGATTGCTGCTAAGCGAATGAGGGGTATCAGCTTGATGCTGAAAATAAGTATAAAAATCTTTATCATTTGAATATTTGTTTAAACCACCACCTAATGTTCCAATCCATATATTGTTGTTATTGTCTTTTGTTAATGAAGATATTTTTGCATGGTTTGTACCTGAGCCATTTTGTTGGCTGTGTGCAACTCGTTCAATTTTTAAAGTGCTTAGGTTTAATTTTGAAATACCTGAAAGAGTTCCAATCCATAAATGTTTGTTGTCACTCTCTAATGAAGTAATAGCATTACTACTGATAGTATTTAGGTCCAACGTGTTGTGCCTAAAATTTAAAAAATCATCCGTATCTGGCTGATATAAGCTTAACCCGCCGGTTTCTGTTCCAACCCATAGTTGTTTTTTTGAATCTACATGAAGGCTAGTAACTCTTACGCCTGCAAGGCTATATTTTTTATTTGGGCTGTAACGGTAGACTTTAAAGTTATTTCCATTAAAACGATTTAAGCCATCTTGGGTACCAAACCACATAAAACCGTCACTATCTTGCGTTATTGCGGTAACAATATTATTAGATAAGCCACTTTCTGTTGTATATGAAATAAAATTTGGATCTGGTTGATAAGTGTTTTCTAGTTCATTGGAGAGCGAGCAGAAAGAAATAATAAGTAAACAGTAAAGTAAAACATGAGGCATTTAGCTTTTTCTTATTTTAATTAGGTAAATAAACAAGTTATGACATACAGAGCTTACAAATATGTAAGCTTATTCACAAGTAATTCAGTTGTTCTTAAAAATTAGATTTAAAAGTTGTGACGAACCGTTAAAACGTGCTCTCTTTTTCTGTCTAAATCACTTAAAACGGTAGCTTTCAAATATTCTGCAATAAATTCAACTGGTTGATAGGGATTTTCGTGTCAGTTATTTTTACAACTGTACGAGTGTAAAAATAGAGCATATAACTAATGCATTGAATTTAAAGTGTAATTTTTTTTGGTGTGTTTTTTGCTTTTTGCACGTTAAGTGGGTTTTACTTATAAGGACTTACTTGCCAAATTTACTTTAAAAAAAACAAAAGGGATAAAGAATGAAAGGTTTTTCAAAAACGAAGTGTAAGTTTAGCAAAATGGTTTTTGCTAGTTTAATGTTTGTAATGTGCAACGCTGCAACTGCGGGCATTATTTTTGAATTTAAACTTGATAATATTAATGCTAATTCGGTAAATAATTTTGCTTCTGGAGACATATTTACCATTGAATTTGTAGATGATAGTAATTTTGGAACAGGGGTGACACTCGCAGATATAAATTCAATGTCATATGACATTGCATCACTAGGTGCTCCAGTATCACTACTTAGTCCTTTGGAGTACCTTAATATAGATAACTTATTTAGTTTTAGTAGTTTAGGGAATAATAATTGGGAGTTATCACTGGAAGTAGGAGGTGGCTACAGTGAATCTGCCTATCTAGTTTATGATCATACAAGCAATATAAGCCGCATGCAGTTAACACAGAATGAATACTCTACTTACTTGTTTTTTAGAAATGCGAATGATGAACAAGTATTTTACAATGATGACCAAATTCTTAACTTTACTACAAGTAACACCCAAAGCTTGGTTCAGGATCCAACACTACAAGTTCCAGAGCCTTCTACATTTGCCATTTTTGCTTTAGGTATTATGGGCTTAGCAGCACGTAAATTTAAGAGAAAAGCTTAATAACTTCTTCGCTGTGAGTGCTAAAAACATCAATTGTAATGATTGGTGTTTTTTTGTATCTGGTTTTTGATATCCTTATTATTCATAACCATAACCATAACCATAACCATAACCATAACCATAACCATAACCATAACCATAACCATAACCATGCATATTAAAATCTTGAGGTTATGAAAGGCTTGATTCTTTAATATGGTTAGGATATTTCAATAGTATTTAAGAGTATCCGAACCATAGTATTTATTTTTACTCGGTGCTTAAAGTTTAATGCAGATCTTCATTTATATAGCGAACAGATTTTGATGAACCTGCTATTTTTATTACTGTCTATTTTAAACGCTAAAGCTTTGAGGTAAGCGTTAAAATTTGAAATTAGCGAGTTCCTTAGTTTTTACCTCAGTGCCTTAAATGCTTTAATATTCAACTGATGTTTTTGTAATTTTCTATATAAAGTTCTAACGCTTACTTCTAAGCTTTGAGCTATAATTTGTGGTTGATTACCGTGTTCATTAAGTAATTTAATTATATGACTTTTTTCGTTAGAAATTAGATTGATTGGCGATTCTTCTAAGCTTGTTAGCGCAATGATATTGTGTGGCAAGTTTTCCACATTTATGAGGTCATCATCACTGAGTAAAGCACTTCGTTGAACGATGTTTTTAAGCTCTCTTATATTGCCTGGGTAATGATAGTTAGCTAACTTATTCAGTGCTTCATCAGTGAATTTTTTCACTGAAAACTCACTTTTAGACAATAAATGTTCTGCTAAGAGTGCAATGTCGTCTCTTCTTTCTCTTAATGTTGGTAAGGTAATAGGGAATGCTGCAATGCGATAATATAAGTCTTCTCGAAACTCACCTCGTTTAACCATTTGTTCTAAGTTTTTATGACTGGCACATATTAATCTAAAATTGGCTGTTTGTTTTTCAACACTACCTACGCGGCGATAATTTCCTGTTTCCAATAATCGTAATAATTTTACTTGCAAACTCAGTGGAATATCACCTATTTCATCTAAAAATAGGGTACCGCCATCTGCCATACAAACTAAACCTTTTTTACTGGTACTTGCACCTGTAAATGCTCCTTTTTCGTGCCCAAATAACTCAGATTCAAATAGAGATTCGTTAAGTCCAATGCACTCAACTTCGATGAAGGGTTTATCGGCGCGTTTACTTGCGTGATGTATTGATAAAGCGGTAAGCTCTTTGCCTGTTCCTGTTTCCCCTTGCAGTAATACGCTGATATTACTATTAGCGCTGCGAGTAATCATTTTAAGCAGCTCTTGAAACTTTGCACTTTTGCCTATTAGCTTTAAATCGCTACTCACGCTACTTGCAAAATCTACCTTCTCAAGTATCTCTAAAAAACCAATAGTAATACCTTGATTATCTTTAACTAACTTCATCAAAATATTGCAGTAAAGATCTCCAGAACCTGTTTTATGAATATGAAGGGCTGAGGTATTCTTACCTGTTTCTTTACATGATTTTAACGGGCAGTCCTCGCCTTTTTGATCGCAGGGCTTGTTGGAGTTATGTGATACCTCATAGCACTTACTCTCCCCCAGAATTACTTCAGTAGGATAAGTATCGCGGTATGCTTGATTTACTGCTTCGATTGCATAATCAGGCGTGATGAATATTGCCGGTTTTTCGATTGCTTCGATGATTGACTGTATTGTTTGATGAACCACTATTAAAGTACTCTTGGTTTTTAAGTCACAAGTGACAGTGCATGTCGTTAATTAATGACAATAATGACGTAGCTAAGGTGCTTTTTATAGTTTATTTTTATTTATTATTTAATATTCTTATTTAACAATGGCTTACTGATTTTGTTTTTGTGGCCCATTTTTTGCTGAGTTGCTGAGTGTGTGGTGAGTAAGTATTTGTGAACGATGAAATTTTAGTATTTTTATATTGAGTAAATAAGAACATTCTCGCTAAGTAGGCTATTTTTAAAAACAGTTGTTAAGTAAGTCAAAGTGTATTGTTAAATCAGCAATACAAGGAGAGCAATAAAGTGATAAATGAAACATTAGTTGAGTTATCGCGGTGGCAGTTTGCTATTACCGCATTATTCCATTTCTTATTTGTTCCGTTAACTCTAGGGTTAACGTGGATTTTATTTATTATGGAATCTGTTTACGTTATGACAGGTCGAGAGATCTATCGTGACATGACAAAGTTCTGGGGAAAATTATTCGGTATTAACTTTGCTATTGGTGTAGCTACTGGCTTAACCATGGAGTTCGAATTTGGCACCAACTGGTCATATTACTCTCATTATGTCGGTGATGTTTTTGGTGCGCCATTGGCTATTGAAGGCTTAATGGCCTTTTTTCTCGAGTCTACCTTTGTAGGGATGTTTTTCCTAGGTTGGGACCGATTAAGTAAACGCCAGCATTTAATGGGTACTTTTCTTATGGCGCTTGGCACAAACCTTTCTGCACTCTGGATCTTGATTGCAAACGGTTGGATGCAAAACCCAGTCGGAAGTGAATTCAATTACATGACGATGCGAATGGAGCTGGTAAATTTTAGCGAAATAATTTTCAATCCAGTTGCACAAGTAAAATTTATCCATACGGTAGCGGGTGGCTATGTTGCAGGTTCAATGTTTGTATTGAGTATTAGCAGCTATTATTTACTTAAAGGGAGGGATGTTGCATTTGCGAAACGCTCTTTTTCTGTGGCAGCAGGCTTTGGTTTAGCGGCTATTCTTTCTGTTATTTTACTGGGCGATGAGTCAGGTTACGAAGTAGGTGAAGTGCAACGGGTAAAACTGGCCGCTATAGAAGCCGAGTATCATACTGAACCAGCACCTGCGGCATTTACTTTAATTGGTTTACCAGACGATGAAGCAATGGAAACCCATTATTCAGTAAAAATACCTTATGCGCTGGGTATTATTGCTACGCGCTCTTTAGACGAGGAAGTTATTGGTTTACGCGACTTACAAAAAGCGCATGAGCCTCGCATTCGTAACGGTATGATAGCTTATGAATACTTAATGAAATTAAGAAATGGTGAAGACACACCTGAGAATATTGTTAAGTTTAATGAAGTTAAACATGACTTAGGTTATGGATTACTACTTAAGCGTTATACCAATAATGTAGTTGATGCCACTGAAGCACAAATTCAAATGGCGGTTAAAGACTCTACACCTGCTGTAGCACCTGTTTTTTGGGCTTTTCGCATGATGGTAGCATCTGGTTTTATTATGTTATTGCTATTTGCTTTAGCTTTTTATTATAACGCTCGACGTGAAATTGAACAAAAACGCTGGCTATTAAAAGCAATATTTTTTGCCTTACCGCTACCCTGGGTAGCAATAGAAACAGGTTGGTTTGTAGCTGAATTTGGCCGTCAGCCTTGGGCTATTAGTGAAATTTTACCAACATTTTTATCTACGTCTGATCTCGCTGTAGGCGATGTTATGTTTTCTCTTGTTGCCTTTATTGTTGTTTATAGCATTTTGTTTGTTATTGAAATGTATTTGATGATTAAGTTTGCACGCCTAGGTCCGAGTTCATTACATACTGGACGTTATCATTTTGAACAAGCACCAGAGTTAACATCTGGTCTTCGCAGCCAGAATTCTTAAGGAGAAAATACATGTTTGATTACGAAACATTAAAATTTATATGGTGGTGCCTTATTGGTTTTCTTTTTATAGGGTTTGCGATTACCGATGGAATGGATATGGGGGTAGGCGGTCTATTACCATTTGTAGCGAAAAGTGATGCTGAAAGTCGAGTGGTAATTAATACCGTGGGTGCTCATTGGGATGGTAACCAAGTATGGTTTATCACTGCTGGTGCATCTTTATTTGCTGCGTGGCCTTTAGTGTATGCAACCGCTTTTAGCGGATTTTACTTTGCGATGATGCTAACCCTATTTAGTTTGTTTTTACGTCCGTTGGCTTTTGATTATCGCAGTAAAATAGATTCTTTAAAGTGGCGTACTAATTGGGACAAGGCGCTGTTTGTTGGTTCAATGGTGCCGCCATTAGTTTTTGGTGTCGCTTTTGGTAATTTACTACAAGGTGTGCCTTTTAATTTCGATTCATTAATGCGGGTAACGTATACAGGTTCATTTTTTGCGCTGTTTACTCCATTTACGCTCTTAACCGGTATCGTGAGTGTAGCCATGATGCTAATGCATGGCTCAACTTGGTTGGTAATGAGAACAGATGAAGACGTTGCTCAGCGTTCAGCTAACTTTGGACGTGTTATAGCAATAGTGTTATCGGTTTCTTTTATTATTGCCGGCTTAATGGTTTGGCATAATGTTGATGGCTATTTGGTTGTTAGCGCTATTGATACATTAGGGCAATCACAGCCAACCATCAAAAGTGTAGTAACAAGTTCAGGTGCTTGGTTAACTAACTATAAAGAGACGCCATTATTATGGTTAGTACCAATTACAGGCATACTTGCACCATTTTTAGTTGCCGCTTTACTGAGTGTTAAGAAAAAAAGCACATCAGTAAAAGTTACCGCTTTCATTGGAAGTTCTATCACAATTATTAGCATAATTTTAACCGCTGGTATTTCGATGTTTCCTTTTGTTATGCCTTCAAGTAGTCATCCTAGCCATAGTTTACTGATGTGGGACACTGTTTCGAGTGAGGGCACGTTAAATCTTATGCTTATTGTGGTGGCTATATTTGTACCTATAATTTTGGGTTATACAATTTGGTGTTACAAAAAGATGTGGCGAACAGTTACTGTTGCTGAAATTGAGCAAAACAGTCATACCGCCTATTAATTTAGTTGGAATTAAACTGAGCGTAACAGTGATAAAAGTAACGTTACACTCAGCAATATATAAAATAATTGAGGAAAAATAATGTGGTATTTCAGTTGGATATTAGGAGTATTACTCGCCGTTGCTTTAGGTATTATTAACGTGATGTGGTACGAAATGGAGCAACACATAGACAATGTTTCTAAAGATCAAAATAGTGATGAAGAATAATTTTTTTAGTTATTAAAACAATGAGCTAGTACTACACAGGTTATTATGACAGAGCAAAGTGCAAAACAAAAAAAGCAAGTTAATAGCTGGCTCAAATATCAAAGAAAATACGCTCACGGTAAGCTAAGTCGTGCTATTGCATTTGGATCATTAAATGGACTATTAATGATTCTACAAACTGGAGTGCTTGCTTACCTTATTGATTTATTTATATTTGCTGAAACAGATGTGAGTTTGAATAAAAGCGAAATTACGGCAGTTAATAGCAATGTGATTTTTAATGATACAACACTAATAATTATATTATTGGTGTTGGTTATTTGTTGCAGGGCTGCTTTAGGCTATTTTAGTGAGTGTTATAGCCGTCGTGGTGCTATGGATATTAAGGCGAACATTCGTTCCCGTTTACTCAATAGATTATTTCAATTTGGTCCGGCTTTTACACAGACTAAAGGTAGTGCCAAGTTAGCTAATTTACTGCATCAAGGCATAGATTCGTTAGAGGATTATTTTGCGGGCTACCTTCCTGTTATTGCTTACTGTGCGGTTATTCCTATAGCAATACTTGTTGCTGTGTTTCCCGTTGATTGGCAATCAGGTTTAATTTTATTAGTAACTGCGCCTATGGTGCCATTTTTTATGATACTTATTGGTCATAAAGCACAGCGTTTAAATGAAGAGCATTGGTCTAAGTTACAGCGAATGAGTAGTCATTTTCTTGATATAATACAAGGGCTAACCCAACTTAAAATATTCAACGCTTCGCGCAGAGAAATTGCTGCAGTTAAAAAAATTAGCGACGACTATGGTGATGAAACCATGGGGATTTTAAAAATTGCTTTTCTTTCGTCGTTTGTTTTAGAGTTTTTGGCGTCTATTTCAATAGCATTAGTCGCAGTTATATTAGGTTTTCGTTTATATTATGGTGATGTTGATTATCTTTTGGCTTTATGGGTTTTATTACTCGCCCCTGAGTTTTATTTACCTTTTAGGCAACTAGGTGCGCAGTACCATGCAAAAATGGCCGGGGTAACAGCTGCCGAAGATCTTGTTGATATTTTAAATTCCCCGCTGTTATCTAACTCGCAAGAAATAATATTTACTGATCCTATTTCCATTAAACTTGAGCAAGTAGATTACGCATACCCCGATCGTTGCAATGCCCTTACTCATGTTGATATTGAGTTTTCATCACCAGGCTTATATGCCGTTATTGGTGAAAGTGGTTCGGGGAAATCAACACTCATTGATATGGTATTGGGCTTTATTGCGCCTAGTGCTGGTAAAGTAACAATAAATGGTAATCGACTATCTTCTGAAAATAGAGATCACTGGTTAAAACATTGCGGGTGGATCTCACAGCAAGCACAAGTTTTTTATGGCTCACTAGCCTTTAATGTCGGGTTGTCAGAAACTTATCAAAATGAGCGTGTGATAGAAGCGCTTGAAAAATCAGGATTAGCTGATTTTGTAAAAAACCTTGAGTTAGGCGTTGAAACTATTATTGGTGAAGGCGGTGCTGGCCTTTCAGGCGGGCAAATACAGCGTTTAGCGTTGGCGAGAGTGTTTTATCATCAACCTGATGTTTTAATACTTGATGAGCCTACTAGTCACCTTGATCAAAATACAGAGGAGATTGTCACTGCTTCAATTAATGAATATGCTGAAAACCATATTGTGATTGTTATTGCCCACCGTTTACACACGGTTATTGGCGCTAAAAACATCATTGTACTTGAACAAGGAAAAGTTATTGAGTCGGGCAATCACCAAGCACTGTTAGAACGTAATGGCTATTATGCACAACAGGTGAAAATATGAAAATTTATCTAAGTGTTGAAAACCAGAGCATAGAGGTAGGCAAATGAAAATATTTTTTCGCTTAATTATTTTATTTAAACCTCAGCTGCCTTTAATGTTACTCGGTGCGTTTTTATCCGTTATTACCGTGTTAGCGAATATTAGTTTATTGGCTGTTTCTGGATGGTTTATTACATTGATGGCCATTGCCGGCACAACCGGCATTACAGTGAATTACTTTACCCCGGCAGCCATTATTCGGTTTTTAGCAATAGTGCGAACAGCGGGACGATACGCAGAGCGTATGTTAACGCACAGAGCGACATTTAATGCACTGGCACATTTACGGCATTATTTTTATCAACAGCTTGAGCCCTTATTGCCTTATTATCAGCTTGATTTGCGCTCAGGTGATTTGCTCGCTCGCTTGCAGCAAGATATCGACAATTTAGATAATTTTTATCTACGTGTGCTGCTCCCAATTGTAGTCGCCTTAATTTCAGTACCCATTGTTTGCTATGCGCTCGCCATTTTTTCTCAAACTATTGCTTTGCTTATGTTAAGTACGTTATTAATTGTTGCTATAGTTTTACCCGTGATCAGTTATCTAGTATCAACTGAACTTGCCAAAGAAAAAACTCATTTAGAGGGGCACCTCACCACAGAGTTAGTTAATGGTATAGGTGCAATTAAAACATTATTAGTTTACCAAGTAGGCATAAGCTATCAGCGTTCAATAGCAAATATTACACGAAAATATTACGCGGTGCGTTATCGCTTAGTTAAAATTAATGCTGGTTTAAATGCGATAACCTTTTTACTCATCAACCTATCGGCGCTAGCGTGCTTATTCATTTTATTGCCACAACTATCTAGTGGCGAAGTCGACAGTAAATCCTTGGTAGCTGTTATCTTACTGGTATTAGTAAGCTTCGAAACAGTAAGTAACATGCCATTAGCATTACAGTTATTACCGCAAAGTTTAGCTAGCGCGGCAAGGTTGTTTGCTATTATCGATAAAGAAAAACCTATTGATATTGGTGTTGAAGCTATTATGCGTAGCGATATTCATTTTAATAATTTAACTTTTAGTTATCCGGAACAAAAAAATAAGAGTTTAGTCGATATTAATTTATCAATTAGCGCAGGCGAAAAAGTCGCCATTATCGGGGCAAGTGGAGCAGGGAAATCAACCTTAGTTAATTTATTAATGGGCTTCTGGCCAACAGGTAAAGCGGTGTCAGAAACTAATCAATATAACAACGGTTTGATAACTATTGGTGAGCGTGATTTAAGTTTAATTAAACGTGAATCATTACGCGAACATATTGCCTTAATGAGTCAGCAGGGGCATATTTTTGATGCCAGTATTGCCGATAATTTACGCTTAGCAAATGATAAGGCAACTTTTGAAGAAATGCGTGAAGTTTGCCAATTAGTTAATCTACTCGATTTTATTGATAGCTTACCAAATGGGCTAGATACTTGGTTAGGCTCAACGGGGACTGGCTTGTCAGGTGGACAAGCCCAACGATTACAAGTAGCCCAATTATTACTTCGCTCTGCCAGTGTTCTTATTCTAGATGAGCCTACCAAAGGATTAGAGCGTCGCAACGAAGAACTCGTGATGAGTAATATATTAGCTCATGTAAAAAAGAACAAACAAAGCTTATTGGTTATTACACATAAACCACTGATGTTAGACAAAATGGATAAAATCATTGTAATGGAACATGGAAAAATTACTGCTCAAGGGAGCCATCAACAGCTTTATAGCAGCAATACGTATTACCAGACCCTACTTAATTATTTTTAGCCTAATTTAACTTTAGGCATATCGTGCTTTTAACCTTAATAAATAGCACCACAAACACGTTATGGAGAATGTTATCAAAACAAAAAGCATTAATATGTTAATAGCCTGTACTTCGTCATTACTGATATTTTTTGCAAATGCAGAGGAGGGAGCTGTTAATCCACTAACCTTGGAAGCAAGGACATTAGCAAAAGCTTTTGGTGGTGACTTAAAAGCGGTATTAAAAACTTCTATGAAATCTGGAGGTCCTGAAAGTGCGCTACAAGTTTGTAACCTTCAAGCGGGAGCCATTGCTCATAAAAGTGCTATTTCATCAGGTTGGAACATAGGACGTACAGCACTGAGAGTGAGAAATATAAGTAATGCGCCAGATGAGTGGGAGCTGAACACTCTGCGTCAATTTGAACAGCGTAAAGAGGCAGAAGAGACTCTAAAGCACATGGAGTATTCTGAGGTAGTTAAAACAGGTGAAAAATCAGTATATCGCTATATGAAAGCAATACCCACTGGCGAGGAATGTACAACGTGTCATGGGAATAATATAGATGAAAAAATTAGCGGTAAAATTAAATTACTGTATCTAAATGATCAAGCTACTGGTTTTAATGTTGGTGATATTCGAGGTGCATTCACACTCGAGAAAACACTTAATTAGTACTGCGCTTAAATAACACTTATGTACTTTTAACTGTGTTTATTTAAGTTGTAAACGCTTTTAGGTTAATTGATTTTTTAATAAAAAAAATCCATTGGTGAAGTTCAAAACTCATACCTATAATCAGCCGAGTTCGGTTCGTTGAAACATAACTGATTTATGTCGCCTGCTGATATTGGTATATTGCACGGCTCTTCTTAAACGCATTTAAAACCTATGGGATCAGCTTCGTTGAAATTACTAGAACTTTGGTCTGCCTTGAATAAACTTAAATAAGTAATAAATTGCAGACGAAAAAAAACCTTAACATTGCTATTAAGGTTTCGTTTCTTCTCGTTAGAGAATAAATGGTGCCGACTGCCGGAGTCGAACTGGCGACCTACTGATTACAAGTCAGTTGCTCTACCAACTGAGCTAAGTCGGCACACGAAGAACGTGTGCGATAATTATGTTCTAGGAACTAATTATCTTGGCACCGAATCAACATCGGAACTTGTTGATTCTACAGTTAACTTAATTAAAAGCTAAAAGTGTAAATGGTGCCTCGACCCGGAATCGAACCAGGGACACGAGGATTTTCAATCCTCTGCTCTACCGACTGAGCTATCGAGGCACATTAACAATCAATTTGATTGCTCTGTACATTGTCTTCTTGGCTGTGCCTTGAAGACGGGGCGTATTAAACTGTTTTTCGTTTACCCCGTCAACCCTTTTTTTTAAATAAATGTTTGTTTGCCGATTTTTTCTACGTATTGTGCTTTTATGGAGCAGTTTTGTGGTTTTATTTCTTGTTTTGGCCGTTATTGGGGGATCTAAAGATTAAAATATCGAGGGAGAGTTCTATTAATTTTGGGGTTGAGTAAGAAAAAATTAATCACAAAAAGGTGCAATTTAATTATTTTTTATAAATTAAATGCAAAAAAGCAGGTAAATAATATTTATTTCCCTGCTTTTTTTAAATTTACTACGCGGTAATTATTTTTTTTCTGGGGTGTAACCTTCGATTTCAGGTTCTTTACCGTCGAATAAATACCCAACCATGGCAGTTTCTAAAAATGCACGGTCGTCGGGGTTCATCATGTTCATTTTCTTTTCGTTAATTAGCATGGTTTGCTTTTTTTGCCAAAGCCCCCAAGCTTCTTTCGAAATATTGTCAAAAATACGTTTGCCAATTTCACCCGGATAAAGTTGAAAACCAAGGCCTTCGGCTTCTTTTTGTAAGTTTTGGCAAAAAACGGTGCGGCTCATAATCAATTCTCTTTTTGTCTAATGTATTTGTATGGATAAATTAGTTAAACAGGTAGTTGTTCAAGCTGTTTAATTAATTTTTGCGTTGAAGCAGCTAAACCCACTGACGCGACTGTGGCTAAATTGTACCATTGCAAGGTGCTATTTTCGCAAATTTCTTTTGCGGGTAGCATTTCGCAGTCTACAACAATAGCCTCTATGTCGAGATGAAAATGGCTAAATGTATGGCGAAACTTGTCTAACGCGAATGTGCTGGTTTGTTTTAGGTTAAGTTTAGTTAACAAGCTAGGCAGTTCGCTAGTATCTGACATTTCTAGAAAACACCATAAGCCTCCCCAAATACCTGCAGGAGGGCGCTTTTCCATCAGTACTTGTTGTTGAACGCGTGGAATAACCATAATAGTGTGTTTTTCAGGTATGGTTTTCTTCGGCTTTTTTTGTGGATAGCTTGCTTGCTCGTCGCTAGCACTTGCTAAGCAGCTAGCATTAAGCGGGCAAATGTCACACTTAGGTTTAGAGCGAGTGCAAACCATAGCGCCTAAGTCCATCATGGCCTGATTAAACTTTGCAACGCCAACTTTTGGTGTTAATGCTTCAGTAATTGGCCATAAGGTTTTTTCATAAATAGCCTGGCCCGCATGGCCTTGTACTTTGTAGCAGCGCGCTAAAACGCGTTTTACGTTTCCGTCTAAAATTGCATGGTGCTTATTTAACGCTAAGCTTAATATTGCACCAGCAGTTGAGCGACCAATACCGGCTAAGGCAATAACCTCGTCAATATTTTCAGGGAATTTTCCTTGGTATTCGTCGCGTATTATTTTAGCTGTTTTGTGAAGGTTTCTTGCTCGTGCATAGTATCCAAGGCCGGTCCAGTGATGTAGTACGCTATCTTCATCTGCATTGGCTAAATCGATAATATTAGGAAAGCTTTCCATAAACCTTAAATAGTAAGGGATAACTGTTGCTACTTGCGTTTGCTGTAGCATAATTTCAGAAATCCAAACACGGTAAGGGGTTTTGTCTTGCTGCCATGGCAAGTGTTTTCTGCCTTGCAACTCAAACCAAGATAATACTTGGCCGCTAAATTGTTGCGCAGATTTGGCTGATATAGTGGTTTTATTTGTCATAATGGCGACAGTGTAGCGAATAAAGCTGAGATTTTCATTGCAAAAATTTCTATTGCCACTATCCTCACGCTCAAGAGTAAATATTTATAAAAATTAGCCTTGGCTTGGGCCAAGTCGTAAGGATTTAAAATGAAAATAGATGCAAAAAACCGTAGCAACCGTTTACGTAAAAAATTACGTGTTGATGAGTTTCAAGAGTTAGGTTTCGATATTGCGTGGAAACTAGATGATGGCGCTGATGATGAAACAATTGATGCATTTTTAACGAAATTTTTTGATGAAGCAATTGATCCAAACGGTTTAGGCTTTGGCGGTGAAGGCGATACTTTATGGCATGGTTTAATCTGTACACAGCAATTAGGTAAGTGTACTGAAGAGCATCGCCAATTAGTTGATAAGTGGTTAACAGATAATGGCGCTAGCTCAGTTACGGTAGGTCCATTATACGACGTTTGGTGGGCAGAGTAATCATTTAGCCTAACATCCGTTAAGTGCTATTCAAGCTAGCACCTTGCTAGCTTGAATAGCGTGATTTAGAAGTGATATTTTGCTAATAAATTTAAATTTTTCTCGTCAACCCCATCTATCCCAAACTTATTTTGCCAATAAACATATTCAAACCCAACAAAGAAGTTTGTCTTTAAATTTAAGTGCTCTGCTAGATTGTACTTTAATTGAGAAGTCAAATTCATACTTGAATGCTGATCTCCAGTTGCAATAACATAGTCAATAAAACCGTCATAAGTTAATGGGCCAATAGGTAGCGCCCAAGTAAAGGTAACTTGTTGATTGTTTTTTGCTGAGTCATTATTGCGGTGATAAATGTTGATGTTAGCGTAAGTAAAGTTAGGGATATTTAGCTTGGTACCTAGACCAACTAAGTAATGAGTGAAACCATCGCCAATTTCTGCTGTTGTAGCAATATAGATATTTTCGAATGCTTGATTTTTATAATCTGAAATTTGCAGCCGAGGCGCAATTTCAGCATAAGTTTCTTTGTCGCCATTTGATGAGTGAAGACGATCAACAAATAAAAAGCTATCTCCCCAGCTATAACCCGCGGCATGTTCGAAGGTAAATACAGTACGTTTATTATCACCAACTTCATAATCGTTGCCTCGCAATAATGTGGCACTGACATCTGACCATAATGTTTCTGCAACACTATTAAAGGCGGTAATTGCGCTAAACGTAAATATTGCTATGGTATATAGCTTCATATAATTTCCTTATTCGGTTTTAAATTGTGACACTAAACTTTGCAACTGATGCTTCTGTACATCAAGTTCATTCATTACCTGTGATGTACTGTCTGATAATATAGATATTTCTGTTGCCATGTCAGCAATTTTCGTCACATTCTGATTAAGTTCATCAATTACACTTGCTTGCTCTTTGGTTGCGGTTGCTACTTGAACGTTCATCGCGGTAATTTCTTTGATATCAGAAACCACTTCGCTCAATACGAGCTTCGCGTCATTTGTTTTGCTTAGCCCTTGTGTTGCCAAATTGGTATTTTCCTGCATGGCACTTACTGTTTCGTTGGCTTGTCCTTGTAAGCGTTGTATAACGTCGTTTATTTCTTTTGTCGAGCTTTGAGTTCTTCCGGCTAAGGTGCGTACTTCGTCAGCAACAACGGCAAATCCACGACCTTGTTCGCCGGCTCTGGCTGCCTCAATAGCGGCATTTAGTGCAAGTAAATTTGTTTGTTCAGAAATACTACTGATAGTGTCAATTACCGAGCTTATGGTTTGTGTTTGTAGCGCTAATTGGGTTATTTTTTCTTGGGTAGTATGATTGCTTTCTTGGAGCTTAAGCATAACATCACTAGATTCATCAACCCTCTGACTTGAAACGCTAATTTGTTTTTCTGACGTTTCTGTTTTAGTGGCTGTACTGCCTGCTAGTTCGCTAACTTCTTGAATGCTATGGCTCATTTCATTTGTTGCGGTTGCCACAGATTCAGATTCTATTTGTTGACTCATCACTAAGCTGTTTACGGTGTTGCCCATTTCTCGTAATTGCTCGAAAGATGTTGTCATAACATTTTCTGCTTTTTTTATCTCAACCATAATCTCTTGAACTTTAATTAAAATGGCATTAAAACCTTTAGCTAGCAGCCCAAGCTCATTGGTTCGACTATCGTCTAATCGTAAGGTTAAATCACCCCCTATATCTGCCATTTCAAGTAATCTATCGCCGATCAGTACAATGGGTTTTGTGATGCGATTAGCAACCAATACCATTAGTAAAATAAAACTTATTACAATAATAAGTGTAAATATGGCTGTTTTACTTAGCGCTGTATGAATTTTTGATAATGGCTCTGACTGAGGTAGCATTGCGAAAACTTTCCAGTTTACTTCAGGCAAACCAACACTAGCAACGTAGAAGTGATCACCGTTATGTGTTACATGATCAAAAATATAATCGCTTCCATTAGTGAGTAACTTCCCACTTGTACTACTAAAGCCATCGAGTTGTTGTAATGTTTTCGAAGCAAGCTTTTCTATTTGTGGATGTATGATGACGTTACCTTGATAATCAGTCACAAAGACATAACCATTTTCGCCTACTTTATTTGATAATATGTCAGCACTAATTTCATCTACAGGATAGCCCAAACCTGCAATCGCTAAGTTTTTTCCGCCGTGCTCTACTTTATAATTAATAAATGCGGTTAATTTTGATGTGCCTTCCTCGAGATCAAACGCTATTTCAAAAGGCTTGTTTTGTTGTATAAATTTATAAAACCAAGCATCAGTTTGTTGATTTATAGTTTTAATTACACCGGTTTGATTAAGATAGTTATTAGAAACATTCGACACCCAAAAAACCGTTAATGCATTATTCTTCTCTTGCATATGCTTAAGGAAATCGACAGCTTGTTGTTGTCCACTTTCGGGCTCTCCTGCCATAGCCCAGTCAATTAAAAATTTGTTTTGTGTAATGGATTTAGAAAGCTCAAGTGGTGTACTAAGTTTAAGTTTTATTCTAGCTTCAATTTTTGCTAATTGGTTTGGGAGTAAATCCTGTTCAATATTACGTTCAAAAACAGAAGTGAAAATATTACTGTTTAGGGCAAGTGTGACAATAGACAAAGTGACCAGTGAAGCTGAAATTACTACAATAAGTGATTTTCTTATTGAAATGTTATTAAGCCAATTACTCACAAGTACCTCTCGTTAATTTTCTTGTTTATACTATAGTTGTAGACCACTAAAACTTATTTCACAATTTGCACAGGTAAAGTTATTTGTGTTTGAATTTATTTGCTGAAACATAGATAATATGCGCCTTGATTTTTCTTTAAGAACGACTATGACTGAAAGAACCCATAAAACTATTGAGCAAGCAGAACAAGAAGGTAAGTACATTCGAAAAGTACGTAGCTTTGTTAAACGTGAAGGGCGCCTGACTAATGGTCAAGCTAAAGCCTTAGAAGAGTTTTGGGGTACTATGGGCTTAAACCACACAGATGGTTTACTTGATTTTAGTACTTTGTTTGCAAACAATAATCCTGTTGTGCTTGAAATAGGTTTTGGTATGGGCAAGTCGCTGGTAGAAATGGCAAAAAATGCCCCTGAGCTTAACTTTATTGGTGTTGAAGTTCATCGTCCTGGTGTTGGCGCTTGTATTGGTTTAGCACAGGAAGAAGGTGTAAATAACCTTAAAGTTTATGAGCACGATGCTATTGAAGTTTTAGCCGATTGTATTCCCGCTGAAAGTTTAACAACCGTACAGTTGTTTTTCCCTGATCCTTGGCATAAAAAGAAGCACCATAAGCGCCGTATTGTTCAAGCTAGTTTTGTTGAAGCTATTCGTGAAAAGTTAAAAGTTGGTGGTGTGTTTCATATGGCAACCGACTGGGAAAATTACGCTGAATGCATGTTAGAAGATATGACCTCGGCACCTGGTTACAAAAATTTATCAGCGAACAATGATTATGTACCACGTCCAGACTCTCGCCCATTAACTAAGTTTGAAGACCGTGGTCAAAACTTAGGTCATGGCGTGTGGGATTTACAGTTTGAAAAGTTAGCGTAATTTTGTAACGCGTATAAGCTTAACAAAGTAATTAATGAAAAAAGAGCGAAGTCGCTCTTTTTTTATCTTTGAAATATGCGTTTTAGCTTATACCGAGCGGATTAAATATTAATGAACTAACGGTGCAGTTTATCTCGTTCAACATGAAATAGGTGCTGACTATTTCGTAAGTTTCCCGTTGATTTTAACCATTGTTCATCAATAATCTCTCGCATTAATGCTGCTTGCAACACTCTACCTGCTGAAACACTCCAGTAAAGTATAGTCGCTTCTTGATGTGCAGAGTTATTCGGTAAATGCTCTGACCGTGTTTGCGACATTTCTTCAATAATATTCGCGATAACTTTGGGTTTTAATTCTTGTATTATTTGACGTTTAAATTGGGTGAAATGTTTAGCACGCATAAACTGCCAAATTAACCAAGCCAAAAACACAACCGCGATAACTGCAATAATTTCCAAAACTATACTCAAGTAATTCTATTTAAAATCGACAATATCATAACAGGATTTAAATCTTGTCTATATTTTTTTATGTTGTTTTTTATACTGTTTATTTTCAATTTTATCTTATGTAACCTGAACTCTGGATAATGAGTGCTTGAAACTCAAGTGAACCAAAAGCTTAGGTAATAAAGTAAATGCTATAGCCAGGTGAACATCACGAATAGATATCATCAATGCTTCATTTTATGCCATTTCCAAGGCAAAACGTTTATGAATAGCGGGCTATTTATCGACGTTTTAGCGCAGAAAATGGCTTAAAAGGGAACATTGAGCAAGTGCTGCTTATCCAGAGTTCAGGTTATGTAATAACCATCGTAAAACAAGACGGTGCAGTAATATGTTTAGGGTTTAAATTGTGCGCCTTCGTGCATTAATAATTTAGCCTTCAGTGCTAAACCACCAGCATAACCAGTTAACTTGCCATTACTACCAATAACTCGGTGACAAGGTACAATTAATGCGATTGGGTTGGCGCCATTTGCTGTACCTACTGCTCTAACGGCTTTTTCGTTATTAATACTTTTTGCGATCCAGCCATAACTTTTAGTTTCACCACAAGGTATTTCGGTTAATGCTTGCCACACTTGTTTTTGAAAGTTAGTACCTTTTGGCGCTAAGGGTAGATCAAAGTGCTTTCTCTCACCGCTAAAATATTCATCTAATTGTTTTACAACTTTAGTGAATTTACTGTGGTTTTCAGATAAGCCAGTAAAATCAATTGGAGATTTTCCAGTTTGAAAGGCGAGGGCACTTAACCCTTGCTCGTTTGCCGTTAAAGCAATTTCCCCTAATGGAGATTGATAAATACAGTAATACATGTTTTTGCGTCCTTAGAAATTTGTCTTTTGTACATTATTTTTATTGTGTTGCCAGCGATTGCCATAAATAAATAGCAGCATAAGCTCGCCAAGGGCGCCAATTTTCAGCCAATGTGAGTATATCTTTATTCTTAGGTTTAACTTCATTAAAAGTAAGGGCTTTAATAATGCCTAAATCAGCACTAGGAAATGCGTCTGGGTCGCTTAAACCTCGCATACCAATATAGTTGACTGTCCATGGCCCTATGCCTTTAAGTTTTGTTAATGAAGCTTCTAATTCTTCAATGGTTAAACCTTTGGAAAATATATTTTCATGTTGTTGAAAGTAAGTAACCCAAGTTTGTAATGTGGCAATGCGAGAGCGTGTTAAGCCAATGTCTTGATAATCTACATTCATGAGCGCTGCAATTTTTGGGAAGTACTTTGTTGTATTAATATTATCTGGCTGCTCAATATCAACAACATTTTCGCCATATTTTTCTACAATGCGTTGGGCCAAAGTTGTTGCGCCTTTAACCGATATTTGTTGACCTAAAATAGCTCGGATTGAAAACTCAAAAATATCCCAACAACCCGGTAAACGCAGACCTGGAAATTTTTCGATTACAGCTGCTAATGTGGGGTGAGATTTTAAATGCTGATGGATAAGTTGCATGTCGGCATCTAGGTCGAACATTCGTCTAACGCGGGCAATAATTTGATTTAAATAGCTATAGTCAGTTAAATTAACAGTAAGGTTTAAAGCACTTTTATTCTCGTGATGCGTTACTTTTATCCAGCCTTGGCAATTATCTAACTCTAGGGTACGAAAATAATGTTCTGTAGTAATATCTTCAATATTACTCATTTTTCTTGAACGAAAAAAGCTCAGCATTAATGGCCAGTCAAATGGTGCTTTATAGGGTAATAAAATAGTAACTTGGTTATCTGTTGTTGGTGATTTTTTACCTCTGATCTCACTTGGAGATACTTTGTAAGCCTGCAAAATTACTTCATTAAATCGACGGATACTGTTAAAACCTGCCGCGAAACCCACGTCAGTAATACTTAAACTTGTTGATATAAGTAATTTATGAGCAAGCAACAAACGTTGTTGATGAAAAAACTCACTCGGTGGAAGTCCATAATATTGCATAAACAAACGTCGAATTTGTCTGTCACTGGTTTCTAGTTGCTCAGCACATTTTTGCAAACTGTAATTATTCTCGTAATAGGCTTGGGTAATTTGTTTTATTTTTCTAGGTAATGGCAAATGTGGCGCAAGTTGCGGAAAACATCGTTTACAAGGTCGAAAGCCTGATTGTTGTGCAAGTTCAGCATTTGCATAGTAAGTGACATTTTCTGGCTTTGGAGGCCTTGCCGGACAAATAGGACGGCAAAAAATGCCCGTTGTGATCACCGCGGTAAAAAATTTACCATCGAAGCGAGCATCTCGACTTAAACGTGCATTTTCACAAACTTCTATACTGAACATACTTTTCCTAAATTTACTTTTTGAGCGCTAACTTAATTACTGAGTGATCATACGGCAGATAATGTAAATAACTAGCGATAATCGGACACCACCTAAAATATAAGCAATTTACTTTAAATTAACACTGATGAGGCATATAGTGATTAATAGATTAAATTAAAGCGATTAGTGTTATTACCCAAGCATAGCTATTTTTTAATCTGGTGAATATATTCAACTAAAGTTTGCTATTCCGCTAAGCTATAAGCTAAAACTTACAATAAACTAGCAATTGATAAATATAGGCATGAATAAAGTAATGAATGAAAAAAGTGCATTTAATAGTAAATTAAGCCGGCGTGTCTTTATTTACATTTTTTTGTGCAGTGCTTTATTGTCAGTGGCTTCTACTTTTATTCAATTGTATGTCGATTTTCAAGATGGTGTGGTAAGGTTAGATAAGCGTTTTGATAATATTGAATTAAGTTATAAGCAATCAATTTCTACTAGCTTATGGGATTTTAATGAGGAGCTCATCGAACAACAAATTGCCGGCGTACAGCGACTTCCCGATATTCGCCATGTGCAACTAACAACAACTTTTGGGAAAATATATCAAGTTGGTAACCGTGTAAAAGAAGCTAAAAAAGTTGAAAGCTACCCTATTGTTTTTGAAGGCACTGCAATAGGTAATATGACTATTTCTGCCGACTATCAAGATATATATAATCACTTATGGCAAAAAGCTGGTTTTATTGTTTTTACTGAATTTATTAAAATTTTTATCGTTGCACTCTGTACTTTTTTTATTGTTCATTGGTTTATCACCCGCCATCTATATCGAATTACCCTTTATTCTCAAGCGATGAGTGGAGATAGCTTAGACAGACCTTTAATGTTAGAGAATAGGAGCAATAAAACTGACGAACTCGACGAATTGGTTGCTGCAATTAACGATATGCGTCTGACACTTCAAAACGACATCATTAAACTAGAAGATGCTGAGAATGCATTGATTAACCTTAACGGTGATTTAGAAATTAAGGTTTATGAACGAACGTCGAAACTTTCTGAAAGTAATCAGCAATTACAGCGTTCGCTTGATGCACTAACCTTGGCCAAAGATCAATTAGTACAGTCAGAAAAAATGGCATCATTGGGGCAATTAGTAGCAGGTGTTGCACATGAGGTGAATACGCCGTTAGGTATTTGTGTTACGTCGCTTAGTGCGATGAAAGAAAAGTTTACTGAGCTGGAGCAATCGCTTAGTAGTGAAACTTTAACCAAAAAGCAACTAACTACGATGTTGGTTCTGTTTGAGGAATATGAAAAAATTATTGATCGTAGTCTACATAAAGCGGTTGATTTAATTCGAGGCTTTAAATCTGTAGCGGTTGAATATCATACCGATCCTAAAATAAAAATTAATCTATACCAACATGTTCATGACATTGTAAATACAGTGAAAACTTTATTTAAACAGAAAAATTATACAATTAATATACTTGTTAACGAGGATATTAATTTGGTTACTTTTCCCAGTGCTTGGAATCAAATATTAACGAATTTTCTGACTAACTCACATTATCACGGTTTTGAAAATACTCAAGATGGTGAAATTTCTATTAAATTTGAATTGAATGATGAAAGCCTTGTGCTGACTTATCAAGATAACGGTAAAGGGTTAGATGACAAAGTTAAAGACAAAGTATTCGATCCCTTTGTTACTACAAAGCGTGGTCTAGGCGGCTCAGGCTTAGGGATGAATATTGTGTATAACTTAGTTAATACTAAACTTCGCGGAAGTATTAAGCATGTATCTGTTGAACAAGGGTGCTGTTTTGTTGTTGAGGCACCTTTAGAGGGAAGCTCTAATGACACCGATAGCGAAGCTGGGCCGGAGTTAACCTTAATTCCATAGGTTTAATTCGATAGGCTTAATTCCATAGGCTTAATTCCATAGGCTAAACGTCATAAACTGATAAAGCTATTGGTTATAGTTTGTCGTCGCTTAATTAATTACTACCGCTCTTTCATCTCAATAATCAATACCTCATGGCTTAAGTCATGATTTAAAGCCACTAATTTATTTATACGCTAAGCTCTAAAGTTTAGGCTATACAAATAGGTATGCGGTTAATGTCCAAAGTACCCCTGCAAATGAAGCCGCTAGTGCGGCGGGTACAAGTTGTGATTTTACATGGTCCATTAAGTCACAGCCTGTTGTCATTGCACTTAGAATAGTGGTATCTGAAATTGGCGAACATTGATCACCAAAAACACTACCGTTTAATACTGTCGCGAAGCAAAGCATCATAAATAACTCTGGGTTTGCTACACCTTGGCTTTGACAAATTGCCCATGCTAGAGGCATTGCTAGCGGAAAAGCGATAGCATAAGTTCCCCAACTAGTACCGGTAGAAAATGCGATGATCATAGTGATTAGCTGCAAAATTACCGGTAAACACCAAAATGGCAGGTGCTCTCCTAGTAAAGACACCAAAAATAGCCCGCCTCCGGTTTCTTTACTAATACTGCCAATAATAACCGCGAGCATTAAAATCACTGAGGCAAATACCACTCCTTTTAATCCATTACCGAAACCTTCAACAACGTGGTCTAAAGACATACCTTTAATTAAAGCCATAATGGCAGAAAGCAAAAGTGCAGCGCCAAAAGCCCAGTTAATTTTAGGGGTCCCCAGTATTACAAAACTACCTACTGCAATGGCAGTTAAAGTAACTAAGGGTAAAATAAACTCAAGCACATGTGGTTTATAACCTTGAGGTATGTCTGTGCTTTGTAATTCTTTAGCACTTAATGGTTTGGCGTCAGGAGCGTCTAATTGGCCATAGGTTTCAGCACGAAATTTTGCTGCACGTATACGCTTACCTGAAAAAATAGTGACATTAAGACTAAGCAGCAATGTACCCATAACTGCAAACATACTGTAAAAACTAAATGGAATACTTTGAAAGAAAAAGCTAATGCGATCTGCTTCTGTGGCTAAAAAAGATACGCCGGGTATAAATATTAATGCTTGAACATAGGCTGGCCAAGCATTAAACGCTAATATTGATGCAATAGGAGAAGCCGTCGAGTCTACAATGTAACTCATTTCTTCGTGGCTTACTTTTGCTTTATCAGCTAAAGGTCGCACTGTTGTTCCTACTAACACTGTACTCATAGTGCCACCTTGGAAAAATAGCATACCAAGTAGCCATGAAACCACTTTCGCTGACTTTCTCCCTTTGACAAAGTGCTTAGTCATAAAATTGGCAAAAGCTTGTGCTGCACCTGTTTTCGACCATATACCTAATAAACCGCCAAGTAGCCATAAATACAACAATAACAACGCTGCTGTGCCTTCTTGTGCAAGATTAGGAATGATGACTTTATCGGTAAGATCATAACGACCGAGCATAATAGCGCCCACGACAACTCCGCCAAGTAATGCTGTTAGGGGCTCTCGGGTTAATAAGCATAAAATAATAGTTATTAAAGCGGGTAAAAGTGAGCCAATACCAAAATGAAAGGCCGGTTTAAGAAGTTTTAATTGTTGATTATCGTCTGTTACCCATTGCTGCTTAAGTGTTGGTGGTTTGCTTATATTGTTGAGGTTTTGTTGATTAAGCGGCGAGTTTTCGTAGCTAACTACAGCATCAATTATTACTCTTTTTTCTTTATAAATGTAACTCGAAACGCCTAGGGCATCAGTACTTACATCGTATACATAACTCTGTTCAACCCAATGAGGTGGAATAAACTGCTTAATATACACAGCCGACAATATGGCAAAAATAAAGGTAATTAATGCGATGCTATTATGTTTTTTTTGTACTTTTTCAGGCATTTGGTTTGGCATAAAAAATTATCTTTTTTAATTATCTATTTATTGAGATGTTTTTTATTCAGTCATAGCTACTTATGAAACTACTGAGTTAACGTGAAAAGCGCTATGCATAATTTATCTCTTAACGATAACAGATTTTAAAAGGTATGAAAGAGCATTGGTCTTGTTATGTTCACTTTTTAATGAGTAGCTAAATTAATATTTTAAAATATCTTAATTTAATAATTTTCAGGTGATTACGCTGGAAACTGTTGTAAGTTCACTTTGACTTTATCGCTTTGAGCATCTGCTATTGTTTTGTGTTTATCCCACGGTTCTTTATAATGGCAACAATATTTTTAGGAAGCCTTATATGAGCATTGTATATAAAACTAGAACTCAATTAGTTGTTGAAACACTTAGAGAAAAAATATTAAGTGGTGAGATTAAAGCAGGGCAACCTTTAAGACAAGCCGCGCTTGCAAGTGAGTTAAATGTTAGCAGAATTCCGGTTCGAGAGGCTTTATTGCAACTCGAAGGTGAGGGCTTAGTGGTTTTTGAACCGCATAAAGGAGCAACGGCAACTGAGCTTAATGCTGATCAAGTAGATGAGTTATTTGAGTTACGCGCTATACTTGAATCTGACTTGTTAGCTAATTCGTTGCCAAACATTAGTGACGAGAAACTAGAAGAAGCCACCTTGTTACTTGCAAAGTTAGATAAGGCGCTTGGTAAAGAAAATGCGGCTAACACTTGGAGTGAGCTTAACTCTAGTTATCACAATTGTTTGTATTCAGGCGCTAATCGACCACAAACTTTAGACTTGGTGAATACCCTTAATAAAAGTGCAGATCGCTATATTCGTATGCATTTACTTTGGGCTGGCGGTATCTCAAAAGCTGAATCTGAACACAATGACATTTTAGCATTCAGTAAAGCACGTAATATTGAAGCCGCAGTGGCGATGCTAAAACAACATATTCTGGGGTCACGCGATGAGATAAAGGCTTTCTTAGAAGCGCGAGAATCTAAAATGAATGGCTAACTAGTTGAATATCATGGTTATATTTACAATTGTTTAATGAGCTTATTTACCAAGATATTTAGTCTTTTTCTTCAAAACATACAAGACAAAATACAAAGCTTCTGACATAGCTTCAGTATTGCGATTTTTTCGTCACACAGAGCATAGATTATTAATCCTAGCGATAATGCTTAAAAGCATTTAAATGATTTTGTTGGGTAATGCTGATTAATCTTTTTAGGTAACTATATTGAGGCTAATTATTGAGACTAATCGGTTGAAAGTCACTTTAGTTTTAAAAGCCGGTTCTTTATAAATATTTACTTGTTATTCTTGTTATTTTTCTTGATGTTAATTTGAGCAAATATTGACATTTAACGAGTATTTCTATAGTATTCCGGCGCCTTCAAATCCCGAAAGATAACGTTTATCGTTGAACTTGCTTGGTACACATTATCATTCAGTAATATATTTTTTGGGCTACATCCAATGTAACTAAATTCAAGCTAGTTTTTTAAATTATGCTTGTTTTTTGATGTTCTAATCAAAGTAGAGATAATAATGTTTGAATTACATGCCAGTAAAGTGGCAAATTTAAAAAATGATGTTCTGTCAGGTTTCACTGTAGCCCTAGCATTGGTACCTGAAGCGGTAGCATTTGCTTTTGTTGCTGGTGTTGAACCATTAGTGGGTTTATATGCTGCATTTATGGTGGGTTTAATTACATCTATTTTCGGTGGTCGTCCTGGCATGATCTCAGGTGCTACTGGTGCTATGGCCGTTGTTATGGTGAGTTTAGTTGCTATTCATGGGGTCGAATATTTATTTGCCACTGTGGTGCTAACCGGAATACTGCAAATATTAGCGGGGCTATTTAAACTAGGTAAGTTTATTCGCTTAGTACCTCACCCTGTTATGCTCGGTTTTGTTAATGGTTTAGCTATTGTTATTTTCCTTGCACAACTAGGTCAATTTAAAGTGACCGATGAAAATGGCGTTTTAGCCTGGATGCAAGGTAGCCAGATGCTTACTATGGCTGGTCTTATTGTATTAACTATGGCAATTATTCACTTTTTACCTAAGTTAACTAAAGCAGTGCCTTCATCTTTAGTCGCGATTGTTGTGGTTACCATTTTGGTTCAAAGCCTTAATTTAGATGCCAGAACAGTCGTTGATTTTGTACGTGATATGACAAATGACCCTATGGCTTCTATTGCCGGCGGTCTTCCTGTTTTTAATATTCCAAATGTTCCTTTTAACCTTGAAACCTTACAAGTTATTTTACCTTTCGCATTAATTTTAGCGGCTATTGGTTTGATTGAGTCGTTGTTAACACTCACCTTGATTGACGAACTAACCGGCACACGCGGTAAAGGCAATAAAGAATGTGTTGCGCAGGGTGCGGCAAATACCGTAACGGGTTTCTTCGGTGGTATGGGTGGCTGTGCCATGATTGGTCAATCTATGATCAATGTTAACTCTGGTGGTCGTGGCCGAATGTCAGGTGTAACGGCAGCATTAGCGTTACTTGGTTTTATATTATTTGGCTCTAGTTTAATTGAACAAATACCTTTAGCTGCTTTGGTTGGTGTTATGTTTATTGTCGTTATTGGCACTTTTGAATGGTCTAGTTTCCGTATTATAGGCAAAGTGCCAAAAGCTGATGCTTTTGTCATTATATTGGTATCGGGTGTAACTGTAGCTACTGATTTAGCCATAGCTGTTGTTGTAGGTGTTATTGTTTCTGCCTTAGTATTTGCATGGGAACATGCTAAACATGTTGCGGTTCATCGCTCTGTTAATGCCAATGGTTCAACGGTATATGATGTGTCTGGCCCGTTATTTTTCGGTTCAGTTGCTAGCTTTTTAGAGCAATTTGATATGGAAAATGATAGTAATGACGTTATTGTTGAATTTAAAAACTCACGCGTTGCAGACCATTCAGCCATTGAAGCCATAGATACTTTAGCCGAACGTTATATTAGCCGTGGTAAGCAAATGCATTTAAGACATTTAAGTAAAGAATGTACGCAACTGTTAACTAAAGCTGGCAGTTTAGTTGAAATTAATGTTATTGAAGACCCTGAGTATTGTATCGCCACAGATAAGCTGGGTTAATTAATTCTTTTTCTTTAACGTAATTATTGGGTATATACTTAACCGTATCTACCCAATGGTTTAATTCAACTTTAGCCATTGATATTTTATGTTGTAAATATGATCAAGTGGACTAATTCATTGATAAATTTCAAATGCTTTATCCGTTTAATTTTTCCGTTGTGCTCAGTCACACGCCTTAAAATTGAACCGTTATTTGCCGTAAATGAAGAACAAACATTTAACCTGTTTGGTATAACATGCAATTAGAGTTTTTTGAAGTACCTAGTCCTTGTGTTGGCATTTGTCAGTCTGATGACAAAGGCCAATGTTCGGGCTGCTATCGTACGCGAGACGAACGCCTGAACTGGATCGCCTTCGACTCTAATGAACGGCAAAAGGTTATTAAACGTTGCTTACAGCGTAAAAAACGTAAAACACAACCTACCAGCCCCAAAGTAGCAGAAGTTATTGTTGAAAATAAGCAAGCTTCTTTACTTGATCCACCAAGCAAAACACGCATTGAAAACAGTAGCGAAATTGACTTTGGTGACTTTGAACTTTAAGTTGAACTAGTTTTTAGCACCCATTTATCGCAGATAGCTAACCGTTCAACGCAATTGCTTAACTCCTCAATAAGTCTGACTTGTTGTCAGCGACATTTCATAATAATGTAGCTATTAATCTCTTGTTAACATAAGTTAATGAACCTCAAAACTGTAGGTTCATTAACTTATGTTAACTTTAATTAACCCATAATAGCGCTTACAAATCTGCTAGAAAGTTCCATACTTTCTGCAGAGTACTGAGTAAAACAGGAATAAATCTATGCAAAAATTTCTACCATCTTTAGTGTCTGCAGCGCTTGCTGTTGCGCTAACAGGTTGCCTGCAAAGCGAACAACAAAACGAAAGAGTGGTTATAAAGAAAAACCCATATCCAAGTACTTATAAAGTATTACCTTTGCAAACCACCCTGATAAAAAATGCCACGGTGTTAACGGGCACAGGCTCACGTTTAGATAATGCTGATGTTCTGATGGTAGATGGAAAGATCAACCAAATAGGTACAGACTTAGTTGCAGAAGGTGCTGTTGAAATTGATGCTAATGGTAAATGGATAACTCCTGGTATTATTGATGTGCATTCACATTTAGGGGTTTACCCTAGCCCGTCTGTAGAGTCGCATGCTGACGGGAATGAAATGACTTCGCCTAATACCTCAGAAGTATGGGCTGAACATAGTGTTTGGCCACAAGACCCTGGTTTTGAGGCTGCACGGGAAGGGGGAATAACAACATTACAAATCCTACCCGGCTCAGCAAATTTATTTGGTGGTCGTGGTGTGACTTTGCGAAATGTACCTAGTCATACCATGCAAGGTATGAAGTTTCCTGATGCACCTTACGGTTTAAAAATGGCTTGTGGTGAGAATCCAAAACGGGTTTATGGTAGCCGCAAAGTATTACCATCAACTCGTATGGGTAATATGGCGGGCTATCGTATGGCCTGGGCTGATGCAACAGAGTATAAGCGCGCATGGGAAAAGTACGATGCTGATTATGATGCCGGTAAAAACCCTTTAGCACCAGAGCGTGATATAGAGTTAGATACCTTAAAAGGTGTGCTCGATGGCGATATCTTAATTCATAACCATTGTTATAAAGCTGAAGAAATGGCAATGATGATAGACCTAGGTAAAGAGTTTAATTACCATTCGGGCACTTTTCATCATGCGGTTGAAGCATACAAAATAGCTGATATGTTGGCAGAAAATGGCAATTGTGCAGCCATGTGGCCTGATTGGTGGGGCTTTAAAATGGAAGCTTATGACATGGTGCACGAAAACGTTGCCATTGTTGATGCAATGAAAAACTCATGTGCAGTCGTTCATTCAGATTCTGATAGTACAATTCAGCGACTGAACCAAGAAGCGGGTAAGGTTATGTATCGTGCAAACGAAAATGGTTTTGAAGTAACGCCTGAACTTGCTATTACTTGGATCACTTCTAATGCCGCAAAATCACTAGGTTTAGCTGACGAAACCGGTAGTTTAGAAAATGGTAAAAAAGCGGATGTAGTTATTTGGAATCAAAACCCATTCAGTGTTTATGCTCAAGCTGAACAAGTGTTTGTTGATGGTGCTAAGGTGTACGATCGCTTTGATGAAAAATACCAAGCGAAAAGCGATTTTCTGTTAGGTCAAAGGTAAGGTGAAGATTATGAAACATTTTAAATTATTTAAATCATCGCTAATTGCATTGGCACTAGCAAGTTCTACGGCGAGTTATGCAGAAAGTATTGCTATTACTAATGCCACAGTACACACAGTAACTGAGCAAGGTGTGTTAGAAAACGCAACTGTCGTATTCGAAAATGGAAAAGTTACCGCGATTAACCCTGAAACTATTAGTGCTGACACCATTATTGATGCCGAAGGAAAAATTTTAACCCCTGGCTTAATTGGTTCTATGAACCAGCTAGGTTTAGTAGAAGTTAGTGCTGTGTCTCGTAGTCGAGATGCTAGCGATAAAAAAGCTGACATTACTTTTGATGCTAGCTTAGCTTTTAATCCTCGTTCTACGGTTGTTTCACATAGCCGCAAAGGTGGTATTACCAGCAATGTTGTTAGCCCTCGTGGTGGTGAAGACATGTTTAAAGGGCAAACTTTTGTCGCTGATCTTTCTGGTGAGTTTGATAGCATTAGAGTGAACAATAATAGTGTATTGATTGACTTAGGCGCTAAAAGTGAAGGCTCGCGAGCGCTAAGCTTGCAAAACCTTCAATTTAAACTTGAAGACGCCGTTAAAGCTCAAGAGAAAAAAGGCACTAAAAACAAGAAAGAAGCTAAAGAACCAAGCCGTGAAGAACAAGTTATTAATGCCTTGCTTGCTGGAGATAAAGCGTTAGTTGCTCATGCCGATCGTGCAACTGACTTACTCGCTTTGTTGAAAATTAAACAGCAATTCGGACTTGATTTAGTGTTTGTTGGCGCGGCCGACGCTGTTTTAATTGCTGATAAAATAGCACAAGCGAAAGTGACCGTTGTGATGAATGCTTTAGATAATTTGCCAACGAGTTTTGACACTTTGCATTCTTCACTTAAAAATGCGGCAAAATTAACGAATGCAGGTGTAAAAGTTGCTTTATCGGTGAGCGGCGATACTCATAAACTTTATGAGCTGCGCTTTCATGCCGGTAATGCTATTGCAAATGGTTTATCAGCTGATGACGCATTAGCAGCTGTAACGGCTAATGTAGCACAAGCCTTTAATCTTGATTCGGGCACTATTGCCGTTGGCAAAACTGCTGATTTAGTATTGTGGAGTGCTGACCCATTTGAACTTAGTACTCAGGTTAGTCAAATGTGGATTAATGGTGAAGAATATTCGACTATAAGCCGCCAAGATGCTTTGCGAGATCGTTATACAACGTCAAGTGATATGCCTAGATCTTACGTGAAATAATGCAAAAACAGTGTGTTATATAAGTTTTTAAAACGCTGAATAATACTCAACCCCGTTAGTACAAGCTAACGGGGTTCCTTTCTTACTTTCAATTAATCCTTATAAGTTATCGTTAACTTAACCTCACTCAGACTTGCTAGAGTTCAGTTAATTATCTGCTCACTTTTATAGATCAACAAAAATTACCGCTTTAACCGTGCTGTAGAAGACAATTAATAAATGCATATGTTTGTTAAAACTCTTTTTTAGTTTTTTAGACCGGAAGCTAAGAACGTAAATACTACGACCAATGAGTAAATTTTACATACTATGAAATGACAAACTCAGTTGGTGATTTTTATATTATTGTTTTTATTGGTTTTATTGAGTTAATTTATTGGTCTAATCTTTGCAAAATGATTACTCACATAACATAGGTACTATCAAATGTAAGCATTTGGGACTTGGTTCAGTACTTATGCTCAAATTTAGGCAGTAGCAACAGGAAAAATATTGCTGTTAGCTATAGTGCTAAAAAGTCATCTTAAGGAGTTTACTTGACCAGTATATCAAAACCTAGAATTGCCATAACTGGACCTAATAAATCAGGCAATGTAGCTTGGTTTTTTACTGCTTTGAATATAAGGATTGCGGGAGGAAAGCCAATTAGGGTAACGCCTGAGTCTTTTGATGGCACGCTCGATTATGACGGCGTTATTATTGGAGGAGGTTCAGATATTCATCCAGAACACTTTATTAAAGAAAACACAGCGCCAGTAACTCGCTCTTTTTGGACGCAATTAAAAGAATGCTTATTGTATCCGATGGAATTAATGAGCCATTTTAGTTCACACCAATACGACAAAGAACGTGATGATATGGAAATTCAGTTTATTCATTATGCTTTAGACAACAACTTACCGCTTTTAGGTATTTGTCGTGGTCATCAACTACTAAACGCAGAATTAGGCGGTTCAATGTATGAGTCTACCTTACCGCTTTTAAAGGAGAGCGCTAGGATCCGAAGCCCCTTTCCACGCAAAACCGTGCTGTATACGACTAATGATTCCTTAATTTCAAAAATAGCAGGAGACGACCCTTTAAAGGTCAATGCAATACACTCTCAAGCCGTTGCTAAGCCAGCAAAAGAGTTAAAAGTTACTGGCAAAGAAGAAGCGGGTATTAATCAAGTTATTGAAAGTAAAAATAGTGACAAGGTATTAGGTGTTCAATGGCATCCAGAGTACTTATTCTATATGAAAGCCCATAGAAAAATCTTCAGTTGGTTAATACGAGAGGCGATAAAATGAAACAGGCAAACATTATAAAATTATGTCTATTATTTGGTGTTGTTATTGGGCTTTTATCTTTGTACTTTTTAACCCCCATTAGTGACTACCTTGAAATAGACAAAATTAGTCAATTAGCAAGCGACATACCTGATAATGCATTAACCGCGATGATCTTTTTAGGTGTTTTCTTTATTGGGGGAGCTCTTCTTATACCTGTGCCATTAATGGCATTTACGGTTAGCTTAGTTTTTAATATTTGGATCAGCGTATTAATTTGTATACCTGGTTTTCTTTTAGCTAGTTTAAGCGGATATGGAATAGGCCGTGCTATTGGAGGAGACTCTTTTGGAGAAGGCGTAAAAAAGCATACTGAAACAATAAAAGAAAAAATGGATAACAAAGGGGCATGGGCCATTTTGGCATTGCGTTTGGCACCCACACCACCTTTTACCGTAACAAGTATTCTAGCAGGTTCACTTGAAATAAATATTTTCAAATTTATGCTAGGCTCGACAATAGGTATTGCTCCTTTAGGGTTAAGCGCCGTATTTTTTGGTAAAGGTGCGCTCGAGCTAATGAAAGAGCCCTCGGCATTGGCAGTAACATCGATTATTGCTGCTATTATTTTGTTCGTGGTGTTCATGTTCCTAAGAAAAAAACAAGCAGAGTAAATACTAAAGCTGCTATTGATAAAGGTTAAGCAAGATTTTTATCTTTTAATGATAAAGCATAAACACGGAAAATAATTTACCTTAAAAATGCCTGACTAAGGCGAAAGGAGAATAATGTGAAAGTTTTAAATAAACATATATCGACACTAACCGTGCAAGGCAAGGATTATCACTACTTCGACCTATCTAGGTTGAACACAGACACAAAGCGATTGCCGCTGACTGCAAAAATATTACTAGAAAACTTACTCCGCCATAGCGATGAAAAGTATGTGCAGGAAGAAGATATTGAAAACTTAGCTAAATGGGATACGGCATTTGCCTCTGATACCGAAATAGCATTTGTACCTTCTAGAGTTGTTTTACAAGACTTTACTGGCGTTCCAGCCGTTGTTGATTTAGCTGCAATGCGTAACGCGATGTTAGACCTAGGTGGTGATCCCAATAAAATTAATCCGCTTAAACCCGTTGATTTAGTTATTGATCATTCAATAATGGTAGATGAATTTGGTAAGGCTGATTCGTTTGAGCGTAATACTGAAATTGAGGTTGAGCGTAATAAAGAGCGTTATCAATTTTTAAAGTGGGGGCAAAGTGCATTCGACAATTTCAAAGTCGTTCCGCCAGGAAAAGGCATAGTACACCAAGTTAATTTAGAGTACTTAGCGCGAGTAACATTTATTGATGAACAAAAGAGTACACCGCTACTTTACCCTGATACCCTAGTCGGTACCGATTCGCACACAACAATGATAAATGGCTTAGGTGTACTTGGTTGGGGCGTAGGCGGTATTGAAGCTGAAGCTGCTATGTTAGGCCAACCTGTTACCATGTTAATACCTGAAGTTATTGGCATGGAATTAAAAGGTAAATTACCTGCTGGAGCCACTGCGACCGATTTAGTACTTGCCGTTACTGAGCAACTACGTGCATTCGGGGTAGTAGGGAAGTTTGTTGAATTTTTTGGGGCAGGTTTAAAACATTTAACTGTGGCAGACAGAGCAACACTCGCCAATATGTCGCCTGAGTACGGTGCAACTTGTGGCTTATTTCCCATTGACGAACAAACAATTAAATACTTGGAGTTAACGGGTCGAAGTGATCTACAAATCGAGATTATTGAAGCTTATTCAAAAGCACAGGGTATGTGGGGAAGTGAAGCACAAGAGCATGCTGAGTATCATGCAACCCTCTCTATGGATTTAAATTCTGTTGTTCCTGCTATCGCTGGGCCTAAACGTCCGCAAGACAGAATTAACCTTGATCAAGCATCGACTTCATTTCAACGTTGGATAACAGAACAAAATGAATTAATTATCCCACCTAGCAGCAAACAAAAAGCAAACTTTGATGGTGAAGGCGGCGTAGAAAATATTGGCTCGAAAACGACTGTGGCCTATCGCGATAATAACCAAGACTTTGATCTTAACGAAGGCGCGGTTGTAATTGCTGCGATAACCAGTTGTACCAATACATCGAACCCTTCAGTGTTAGTTGCTGCTGCGTTGTTGGCCAAAAAAGCTAATGAATTAGGGCTTAAGGTTAAGCCCTGGGTTAAAACCAGTTTTGCTCCTGGTTCACAAGTGGTGACTGAGTACCTCAACAAAGCGGGGTTATCCCAAGAATTAGATAAAATGGGGTTTAACTTAGTCGGTTACGGTTGTACCACCTGTATTGGTAATTCAGGCCCATTACCCGAAGCTATTTCTAATGCGATTAGGCAAGGTGATTTAACGGTAACATCAGTGCTATCAGGTAATCGAAACTTTGAAGGGCGAATTCATTCAGACGTTAAAGCGAACTATTTGGCGTCACCGCCTTTAGTGGTAGCCTATGCATTGGCGGGTAATATGAAAGTTGATATCACCAAAGAGCCACTGGGTACGAGTAGTGCGGGCAAGCCAGTGTACCTGCAAGACTTATGGCCAAGCCAACAAGAAATACAAGAGATTGTTACTCGTGTAGTCAATAAGACCATGTTTACAGAGAAATATGGCTCTGTTTATGATGGTGGTGATATCTGGGAAAAACTAGAAACGGTTGACGCTGATATTTATAACTGGCCAGACAGTAGTTATGTGAAAAAACCAACATTTTTTGAAAACATGCCAGCAGAGCCAGAAGCAACTAAAGCTATTGTAAATGCACGCTGCTTATTAAAACTATCAGACAGTGTTACTACAGATCATATTTCACCGGCCGGCGCTATTGGTAAAGAAACTCCGGCAGCAGATTATCTTCGTGCTCATAACGTTGAACAAAAAGACTTTAATTCTTATGGTTCAAGACGCGGAAATCATGAGGTGATGATGCGGGGAACCTTTGCAAATGTTAGATTGAAAAATCAACTTGCCCCTGGCACAGAAGGCGGCTTTACCTGTAAACAACCGAGCGGTGAACAAATGACGGTATTTGAGGCCGCGAATCAATATATTGCTGAAAATACTGCGAGTATTGTTATTGCAGGTAAAGAGTACGGTACAGGCAGTTCTCGAGATTGGGCCGCAAAAGGACCTTTGTTATTAGGTGTAAAAGCGGTTATTGCTGAAACTTATGAACGCATCCATCGTTCTAACCTTATTGGCATGGGGATATTACCACTGCAATTTAAACAAGGTGAAGGCGCAAGTACTTATAATTTAACCGGTGCAGAGCAGTTTTCTATTCAGGCGATAGATGCAGGCCAGAAACAGGTAAAAGTAGAGGTGTTAAAACCTGATGGCGAGAATATTAGTTTTGAAGCAGATATACGTATTGATACCCCCAATGAGTTTGAATATTTCCGCCATGGTGGGATCCTTCAGTACGTGATCAGATCACTACTTTAGAGACTAACCTACAACGAGTAAAAATAGTCTGTATGGATTAAGGCATGCAGGCTTTTATTTAAGTAACCTGAACTCTGGATAAGCAGTACTTGCTCAATCCTCCCTTTTAAGCCATTACCTGCGTTGAAACGTCGATAAATAGCCCGCTATTCATAAACGTTTTGCCTTGGAAATGGCATAAAATGAAGCATTGATGGTGTAAATTAGTGATGTTCACCTTGCTATAGCATTTACTTTACCACCTAAGCTTTTGATTCACTTGAGTATCAAGCACTCATTATCCAGAGTTCAGGTTAAGTAATAACCTAGTTTTTTATGATACCTAGGTTAATCATCTATGCACCCATACACTTCAATTACCATACTATAAATTTATTCGTATTTTTAGAAACTTTAATAAGCTTGTATTACGCTTTGACAAACTCGTTTATTATTATCAAAACCTAGCAATAATTAAGCAATAATTAAGAAGTAGATTTGGATACAACTATAATGTTGAAAGTCACTTATCAGCCCTTAACTAATGGCCAATAAAGCTTTCATCCAAATTTTTAATTACTTAGAATAACAATACAACAATGACTATTACAAACTTGAAGAGACAAGGTTAAATGCTGAATGTACTTTTAGAAAATGAATTTGGACGTATTGAGCAATATGAACTTAGCCAAGGTCTGCAAGCATTACGCTTTGTTCATCAAAAAGGGCAAGGCTCAATTAGCTTATATGGCGGACAAGTGCTTAGTTGGCAACCTAGCGATCAACAGCCTGTATTTTGGCTCAGTGACACGAGTCATTATAGCTCAGGCAAAGCTATTCGTGGTGGTGTGCCATTATGCTGGCCTTGGTTTGGTGGAGAGGTAAAATTATCTGGTGGTGAGCTTAATCAAGTCAGTAACCATGGCTTTGCTAGACAAAAACAATGGGACATTGCTGAGATTGAAGTCTTAGCTGCTTCGGTTAAAATTACTTTAGTTTTGTCTGGAGAAAGTTGCTCGCCTTATTGGCCTGCAGCATTTGAATTAAAACAAACTTTACTGTTTGATGAGTCATTTCATCAAACGTTGACCATGACCAACCAGTCTAATAAAACGGTAGAATATACCGGTGCATTACACAGTTATTTTTGCGTTGGAAACCCACAAAAATCGGATATTCCAATGTTAAGTGAGCAGTTTTATGATGACAAAATAAATGGCTGTAATAAACAAAAGTCAGTGCTTAACAATTGTATGGGACCAATTGATCGTATTTACCATAATAACGATAGTATGTTGATAACTGACCATGAATGGCAACGCAAAATTGAAGTAACAAGTCAGGGGTGTGAAAACTGGGTATTATGGAACCCTGGTAGTAAAGATGCTAAAAACATGGCGGATGTTCATACAGGTGGAGCGTATGAATTTGTTTGTTTAGAAGCGGCAAATACTAACTGGCAGCCTATAGGTAGTCAACGTAGTGTCAGTATTAGTCAAACCATTAAAGTACATACACTTTAAAAGCGATAAAATTCAAAAAACAAAAGATTATACCCACTTGAATAACAAGATTAGCCGCTGCTTATCTGTAAATATGAGCAGCTAATAAATCAATTTGGTATTAGTTAAAAATTACACTTTGATTCCTACCATTGCTTTTAGCTTGATATAAAGCCTTGTCAGCACCTTGTATATAATCTTCTATATTCTGACTTTTTATGGGAGATTCACAAATACCAAAACTAATGGTTGTAGTAAAAGAACCGCTAGTTGTTGAGATAGGAAAAGAAATAGCAGCAATATTTTTTCGAATACGTTCAACAATAATATGGGCTTGATCTGCTGAGGTTTCAGGCAAAAGCATTACAAACTCTTCTCCACCCCAGCGGCCTACAACATCAATTTTACGTAACGTTTGTGATAGTTGCTCTGCAATAATACGCAAAACGTCGTCACCGACTAAGTGGCCATATGTATCATTAATATTTTTAAAGTTATCAATATCGGCGAGTACTAAGCATAAATTGTTATTGTTTTTGACGATTTCATCAAAGCGCCAATGAATATGACTTCGGTTGGGGAGTTGTGTCAGGTGATCCGTTTGGGCATGCTTAATTAATCGCGACTTTAAATAATTAATAATGGTCAGCAGCACCATATAAAAAACAATCACTATGATGAAAAACAACATAAAGCGGCTAATAAATATTGTCCAATATTCACTTTGCTCTGTAGCTGGCGGAGAAACAATAAACATTCGCCAATTAAGCTCTTGAATTGGCATCTGAGAAATTAATAAGCCTTCTTTAGTCGTGTATATAACGTCTGAATTTAATTGACTATCGGAAGGATTACTTTTGATAAGTGACTGATACCATGGCAAATCATTTAAACGTGTGATTAATTCTATTCTATGATGACTTTGAGATTTTATTATTTTGTTAGAAGACAAGGTAATAATATTATTGTTATCAACAAAATATAACTCAAAGCCAAAGCGGTCATTGTATTCTTGAAACTTGTTAGCAAAATGCTTTAAGTCAAGGGCTACACCGGTAAAACCAATAAATTCACCTGTATTACTACGGATTTTATTATCAAAAAATAAATGTGGGTTTTCAGCATTACCTATATCTGTAAATTGTTCACCAGGTAATTTTTTAAGCCGATGAAACCATTCTAAATTATTGCTATCTAGTGTGGCTACCTTCTTATTCGAATCTAACATAATGTCATGTTTTTCTAAGGCGATAAAAGCAACCATATTATAGGCTTTGGAGATTTTTTCTAAATATGAAATTAAGTAATCGTTCTCTATTTCTTTTTGTTGTGCATAATCAATAATTAGCTGATTTTTAGCCATAAAGTTAGAGACATTAAGAGGCCGTAATATTTCACTAGTCACTAAAGAAAATAAAGGCGTAACAGCACTTTGAATTTCTTTGTCATGACTATTAATAATATCTTTTAACGTAAAGTAAGATGTTAAAATTACCGTGAAAATTGTGACGAAAAAAATGACGGCGATGTAACGATCAAATGTATTACCAAGCTTCATTGCGAGAGAGTATTTCCTATAATAGTTCTGATTTAATATACTACGTGGTTAACCATTTTTGGCTATATTTTATTTATAATTTCTTTCAAGCTTAATCTTAAGCTTAAGCTGTGTCTAATTTATCCGTAGATGCTTGTTTAATAATGCTTGAGTAAAAGCGGTTTTTAAATAAAAGCCTCGAGGTAAAGTCATAAAAGGTTGGCCGTGGCGATTAAAAGCTTGAGTCTTGACACTACTATTAGCAGCTTTAGGACGTAATTGTAATACTTGCCCATGTTTACCGTGTATGTTCTCAACATTGCCTAATACGATCATATCTGTCAACTCTTGCCAATCGAGGGCTAATAGCTGCTCTTCTTCTGGCGAAGGTGACCAAATAAAAGCGGTACCTACCATGCGATCTGCTATCGCGATACTACGTTCTGAAATTACCGGGATCCACAACACGCGAGCTAATTTATTTCTTATGTGACTAGTTTTCCATTGCGCACCAACCAACCCGGTGAGCGGGGCAACACAAACAAAAGTAGTTTCTAGCGGCTTGCCATGCGCGTTTATCGGTAACGACTTTAGTTCAATACCTAAGTGTGGAAAATCAGGCTCTGGCCTTGAGCCTGCACTAGCACCTAATACTTGTTCAAGTAACAAACCTATCCAACCTTTTTCACGCTTTAAATCTTTCGGTACTTCAACATTAATTGCGGCCGCAATTTCTCCTAGCGACATACCGGCTAAATTTTGTGCACGAGTAAGTAACTCCGTTTCGTTTTTAGGAATGTTTCCGCTTTGCAAGTTAGACCCTACAATTGAGTGTTAATGTTCTTATTATCATTCAATTTTAACTACATGAGCAAGGCAATTAATTTTTTAGGTTAATGTTATTGAATGTTTGACTTAATACAATGAAGCGTAGCCGTATATTGTAATGATTTTTGTGAATAAAAGTTTGCCCCAAGGTGCAGAGTGTGGAAGAATAAAATTATAATTTAATGCTGTCAGGAGTTCCTGTGATAGATGCCGAAGGCTATCGAGCCAACGTCGGCATAGTAATAATTAATGACAGGGGGCAAGTATTTTGGGCAAGGCGTTTTGGTCAACATTCTTGGCAATATCCACAAGGTGGAGTTGATGAGGGTGAGTCTGCAGAACAAACTATGTATCGGGAATTGGACGAAGAAGTTGGTTTAAAACCTGAACATGTGAAAATTGTAGCGACCACAAAGCACTGGTTAAGATATAAATTACCGAAAAGGTTAATTCGACACGACAGTTTACCAGTATGTATTGGTCAAAAGCAGAAATGGTTTTTACTGCAATTGACCGCACCAGAGTCAGCGGTTGATTTATTACATTCAAGTCATCCTGAGTTTGACGACTGGCGTTGGGTATCTTACTGGTATCCTGTTAGGCAAGTTGTGTCTTTTAAGCGCGAAGTTTATCGCAAGGTAATGAAAGAGTTTGCGTTAGCAGCAATGCCCAGTTATCGACAAGAGCGTCGACGACGACGTGCTTAATCGTTTTATCTAAGATTATTATTATGCATTATAAAATAGCTCACTCCGGTGAGCTATTTAGTTTAAAGTTATTAAAAAATATAGATAATAACTTCAATATCACTCAATTGTACTGAGTTAGTACAGTTCAACCTCATCATACTAGTTTGTATGATATCAATATGAATAGCCAAAGAATGAACTAAAAGGGACGGTAATGCTTACTATTTTACGTCGAATTGTTCTAGAGTTTAGCCAAGCATCAGAGCTTGATCAGGCGTTGCTACGCTTAGTTAGCCAGGTTAAATCTGCTCTTAATACTCAATGCTGCACGGTATATTTAGCCGACCATCAAAAACAACACTTTATTTTAATGGCGTCAAACGGCTTAGCTGAAAATGCTTTTGGTCGAACTAGCGTTGGTTTTACTGAGGGGCTTGTTGGGCTTGTCGGCCAGCGTGAAGAGCCAATTAATATTGCGAACGCACAACAACACCCAGATTTCATTCATGCACCTGAGGTAGAAGAAGAAAACTTTAAAGCCTTTTTAGGTACGCCGATTATTCATCAACGTAAAGTCCTGGGTATTTTAACCGTACAACAAGAAAAATCTCGTGTTTTCACTGAAATGGAAGAGGCCTTTTTAGTGACCTTATCTGCACAACTTGCAACGGCGTTAGCCAGTGTAGAGGCTCAAGGTATGATTGAGCTTAATCATAATGCTCAAGGTATAGGTAAAAATATCTCCGGTATTGGTGGCGCACCAGGCATTGCGATTGGCGAAATGGTGGTTGTACACCCTAAAACAGATTTAGCGAATATTACGATTGAGAAAGCCGAAAAAATTGAGCCACAACTTATTATTTTTCAAGATGCTATCAGTCAAACTGTCTCTGAACTTACGCAAATGAGTGAAAAGCTTAAAGCGATAATATCTGACAATAGCCTTGATATATTTGATGTTTATAAGCACCTCCTAGGAAGTGATAGCTTTAAATCGGAAGTTATTGAAAAAATAGATAATGGTTTCAATGCTGAAAGTGCATTAAAACTCGTGGTTGATAGTTATGTCTTGCAGTTTGAAGCGCTCGATGACGAGTATTTACGTGAACGAGCTTACGATATTAAAGATTTAGGTAATCGCTTATTAAATAATATTAAAAATATTAAACAAGATGAACAGCTGTTACCTAATAAATTTATATTGGTTGCCGAAGATGTTAGTGCAACTATGTTAGCTGAGTACCAACACCTTGGTTTACAAGGGATTGTTTCTATTACTGGCTCAAATAATTCTCATACTGCTATTCTAGCTAAAGCATTAAATATTCCTGCAATAATGGGGGTTGATTATCTTACCATCCGCCAATTACATAAGAAAAAAGCAATTTTAGACGGCTACGGCTGCCAACTTTATGTAACACCTAGTCAAGCACTCATTAAAGAATATCGTCACATATTGGCGGCAGAGAGTGCACTTAATGCACAGGTGAAAGAAGTGGAACATTTACCTGCGACTACAATAGACGGCTTTTGCGTTAGCCTATTGATTAATGCAGGTTTATCAGCTGGGTTTGAGTATTCGCAAAATGTAGGTGCAGATGGCGTAGGTTTGTATCGCACTGAGATTCCATTTATGAACCGTAGCTGTTTTCCTTCTGAATCAGAACAAACAGCTTTATATCGAGATGTTTTAGCCTCATTCAAAGGTAAGCCGGTAACAATGCGCACTTTAGATGTTGGAGGCGATAAGTCATTACCCTATTTTCCTATTATTGAAGCTAATCCTTTCTTAGGTTGGCGTGGAATTCGAATAACTTTAGATCACCCAGAAATATTTTTAGTACAAATTCGCGCTATGATGAAAGCTAACCACGGCATAGGTAATTTGGCTATAATGTTACCTATGATTTCAAGTATTAGTGAGGTTGATGAAGCTATTAGACTCATTAATCAAGCTTACTTTGAGCTTTCAACTGAATTGTTTTGTCACGAAGATGAGCCCCTTATTCGCCCCAAAGTTGGTGTGATGATTGAGGTTCCCGGCATTATATTTCAGTTAGAAGACTTAGCTAATAAAGTTGATTTTTTCTCGGTGGGAAGCAATGATCTTACGCAATACTTATTAGCTGTGGACCGAAATAATAGCCGGGTAGCAAACTTGTATGACTTTTATCACCCGGCCGTTTTACGTTCTTTGTATTATATTGCACAAAAAAGCCAAGGCCAAAATATGCCAATAAGTATTTGTGGAGAATTAGCGAATGAACCCACAGGTGCACTTTTACTCATTGCTATGGGTTATAAAAATTTAAGTATGAGCGCACACAGTTTGGCGAAGGTAAAATGGGTTATTCGTCATGTTGAACATGACCAGCTGAAACAAATTTTAGATCATGTATTAACATTAACTCATACGAGTGATGTACACAGTTTTATGCACGAGCAATTAGTGCAACTAGGTTTAGGAGACTTTGTTCATGCAAGACTATAATCACTGCTATCAAACCCGTTTTTTACACCTTTGCTGCTTAAGTGATGCTAATGTTTACTAGTGTTTTTATCGCATGTGCTTTTTTGGGCGCTATTGTTGGCTTTTTTGCTGGTTTACTCGGTATAGGTGGCGGGCTTATTATTGTGCCTGTGTTAGTGTACTTGCTACCACTGTTAGGTATAAGTGCTGAGCTGGCATTTCCTATGGCATTAGCAACGTCTTTAGCTTCGATTATTTTCACTTCTACTTCTGCTGCTTTTGCTCACCATAAAAATGGCAATATTCCTTGGCCGCTTGCCAAAAGTTTGGTAGTAACTGTCGCTATTGGCGCAGTGCTTGGGGCTATTATTGCTGGGTTATTGTCATTACAGGCGTTAACAACCATATTTGGTAGTGCCGTGCTTATTCTGGCGCTCTATATGTTTTTATCGATTAAAATTGAGCGCAGTATCCCCTTACCATCTAAATGGTGGTTACAATTTATTGGTCTTTTTACTGGTATTTTAGCGAGTTTAATGGGCATTGCAGGTGGTGCCATACTCGTACCTATTTTAATGTACTGCTCTCTTTCTATGCGTCAGGCGATAGGTGTAGCTACCGCAAGTGGCATTATCGTCGCGCTATTTGGTACGCTTGGCTATATATTTGTTGGTTTAGGGCAAAGTGAGTTGCCACCTTGGAGTATTGGCTATATTTACTTACCTGCTTTATTAGGCATAGTGTTAACCTCGTCGCTATTTGCGCCGCTGGGTGTTAAAGCCGGCGCAAAATTGTCATTACCTTATTTGAAGAAAGGTTTCGCCATGTTTTTAATGTTAGTTGCCATTAAAATGATGTGGTATTAGCTAAATTTCTTAAAAGCACTCGATTATCCCCTTTATCCTGTTGTGAATATTTAGGCATTATTTACTCGATAAACACGTGCCAAAAATTGCTAAATACTGATAAACTCTACATAGTGAAGTTTAGTTTTTTACATTTAATTTTAGACCTAAATTTTGGCAGAACTGTCTGTTGTTATTTATAACCTTGAGGGAAAACTTAGTGAAAGCATATCTTGATCTAATGCGTCATGTCAGAGATGAAGGGGTTGAAAAATCTGATCGAACTGGCACAGGAACAAAAAGTATATTTGGTTATCAAATGCGTTTTGATCTTGCAAAAGGGTTTCCGCTAGTTACCACAAAAAAATGCCACCTTAAATCGATAATTCATGAGTTATTATGGTTTATTAAAGGTGAATCTAATATTGAATATTTAAAACAAAACGGTGTGAAAATTTGGGATGCTTGGGCAACTGAAGAGGGTGAGCTTGGCCCTGTTTATGGCGTTCAATGGCGAAATTGGCCGGCACAAAACGGCGAAACTATTGATCAATTGGCACAATTAATTGATGATTTAAAAAATAATCCAGATTCTCGTCGCCATATTATTACTGCTTGGAACCCCGCATTACTGCCAGATACATCGATTAGCCCTGACGCAAATGCGGCAATAGGCAAGCAAGCATTGCCTCCGTGTCATACTTTGTTTCAGTTTTACGTGCTAAACGGCAAGTTAAGCTGTCAATTGTATCAACGCAGCGCAGACATTTTTCTTGGCGTACCTTTTAATATTGCAAGCTATGCATTATTTACTATGATGATCGCTCAAGTATGTGATTTAGAGTTAGGCGATTTTGTTCATACATTTGGTGATGCTCATTTGTATTTGAACCACCTTGAGCAAGTAGACGAGCAGTTATCTCGCGAACCACTGGCTTTGCCAAGTATGTGGATTAATCCTGAGGTAAAAAGTATTTTTGATTTCACCTATGAAGATTTTGAACTTCAAAACTATCAGGCACACCCTCATATTAAAGCGGCCATTTCGGTATAGAGTGACCTATGTGGTAATGTTTCATAAAATATCAGACTAAGAGTGCTCTAAGCACTCTTTTTTTTTTAATACTTTTCTTTATTGCTGAAAATTAATAGTATCATTAATAGCTTGTATTACACTCTCAGTCTATTAGCCAAATTTGCTGAGTAAAACGTTAAAGTTTAAGTAAGTCGAGCTAATTCACGCTTAAGATTTATCAGTAGAATAACTACTGACTAAGTTTAATGACTGATAATCCTCTATTTTCCCGCATGAAAAAGTAGAACATTTAAATATTTAACCGTTTGAATATATGTTTTTATTAATAATTTGCAGGTTAAAAAATATACTTTTAATTGCTTGGTTTTCAATGTACTGTGTTAAATAAAATGGATTTAATTTTTTAGCTTCGCACAATAAAGTAGAGCAATTAATTAAATCGTTTAGTATTAACGGCTGTTTTTTAACTTTAAAAGAAGGATACTTTGATGAGCGCAGAAAACGCACTTTATATAATACTTATTGAAAAAATAAAACAAGATGCGTTAGTACTGCCTACGTTACCTGAAGTCGCTTTAAAAGTTAGACAAGCTGCTGATGATCCTGATATCAGTTTAGCTAGAATGAGCGATATTATTAGTCATGATGCAGCGCTTTCTTTAGGCGTTTTAAAAGTGTCTAATAGCGTTGCTTTTGGCCGAGGTGTAAAAGTAAACTCTGTTCCTACAGCCGTTACTCGCATCGGTTTAAGACAAATTAAAACTATTGCTACGGCAATGGCTGTTGAGCAAATGTTTGTTTCTGACAATCAAGTTGTATCTCAATACATGCAAAAATCGTGGCGTAAAACTATTGATGTAGCTTCGGTTGCTATTACTTTGATGACATTTTATTTACAAAAAAATAAGCAATCTAATTTTACCCTTGAATCATTAACGTTAGCCGCACTGATACATAATATTGGTATTTTACCTATTTTAGCTGAAGCAAAAAATCACCCTGACGTATTTGCAAAATCGGCTTTTTTGAATAAAGTGATCGTTAAACTCTCCAATGAAATAGCCGCTGAAATGACAAATGCTTGGGGGTTCTCAAAAGACTTTAGAGAAGTTGTGATTACATGGAACGACTTAAGTGTATTACCGAAAGAAGCACACTACATTGACTTCATTCGAGCTGGTGCCGTTTATCATGAAATATTTAAAAATGAATCTACCCAAGAGTTTTTATTGGAAAGCTATGTTGAAAAAGGCATTTTACCGAATTTAAACTTTATGAAGACAGAAGAGTTTACTGACAGGTTAGCGCAAGTTAAATCAATGTTTTAAAATCCACCTCTGCAATATTGTAGAATTCGAAACTTTACTTATTGATACTAAAAAGACGCTGAAAGCGCCTTTTTAGTTACGAGTAAACTTCTTTGATAAACCGCGATATTATACTTCTAAATAATCACTCGCTTTTAGTGAAAACTCAGCTAATAAATTATCTATAAAACGATTTAACTCGCCAGCCATTAAGGCAAAATCTGCATCGAGTTTGGCAACAATATCATCACTATCAATATCGTCATTCTGCTCTTGTATTACGTCATAGAACTTAAGGCGTTTAATCGCTAAGTCGTCACATAAGATAAACGATAATGACTCATCCCATTCTAGTGCTACTTTTACAACATATTTGTCTGCATCTAAGTGGGCTTTAATCTCTTCAGAAGTTAAGTCTTGATTCTTAACGCGAACTACAGCACCGTCATCTCCAAGGGCATTAAATTCTGCTTCCATGCCGAGTTGGAAATTAGCGCCTAAATTGCTTTCTACTAACCACTCTGTCATTAGCTCATCAGGTGCTTTTTCTGGTGAAGGTGTTGTTACTGGCAAGGTGCCAAGTGATTTACGTAAAAGCGCTAAAAAGTCTTCGGCTTTACCTCTGCTACTGGTATCAACAACAATAATGTTGTGTACAGGGTTGATATAAGCACGGGTATCACTAAAACGAGAAAAAGCTCTAGGCAGTAATTCAAAAATAATATCTTCTTTAAATTGCTCTTTTTCTTTCTTTGTAGCACCGCGAGATTGTTCAGCTTCTAATTGTGCTACTTTTTGCTCAAGCATGTCTTTAACAACAGGAGCTGGGAGAATTTTTTCTTCTTTACGGGCGCATAATAAGTAATTGCCGTTTACACCGTGTACTACAGTATCACCATGTTTACCTAACGCGTTAACCCAACCAAAATGTGATTGCTCAGTTGATGCACAAGGAGTAAATAAATGCTCAGATAATTGTTTCTCTAAATCTTCTTCAGAACATTCAAAAGGGCGGGTAAAAGCAAAAAAGTATAGGTTTTTAAACCACATTAAAATAATCCTTGCCCTGTTACTGTGGGCGAATAATTGAAAAACGACGGCTATATTACCGTACTTATATCAATCACGCACGCCTTAGATTAATCCAACGATATACTCAGTATTTAATGCATATTATTAAATTTTATTTCGTAAGCTAAGCCTTCATTAACGACAGAAGTTGCATGAATACTACCACCTAAGGTATCGGTGACTAAGTTATGTACTATATGAGTGCCTAAGCCAGTTCCACCTTTGGTGGCTTTAGTAGTAAAGAATGGATCAAACAAATGTGCTAATTGCTGCTCAGACAAACCGTGGCCGTTGTCTTTATACATAATATGAACTTGTTCACCATTAAGTTGAATATCTATTGTAATTTTACCTCGGTTGATATCCTTTAAGCCATGCACTACTGAGTTGATGATGAGGTTAGTAAATATTTGAGAAATAGCCCCCGCGTGGCAATATATTTCTGCATCGTTAGGGCAATTAACCTTAATTGTGTGATTGGTTTTTTTCAGCTTAGGGTGCAAAGAATGAATAATCTCGTCAAGGTATTGAGCTAAGTTAATTTGACGAATTTTTTCACTTATTTGATCAACTGCCACTTGTTTATAGCTAGTAATTAACTCTGAGGCCCGTTCAAGGTTGTTAAGCAATAAATCTAACCCTTGTTTTGAGTTATTGGTAAAATCGTTAAGCTCACGTTTTGAGAGTTTATTACTGTCGATGTCTGACTTAAGTTTACTCAGTAAATCTGTTAGATAAGTGGTTGAAGTTATACTGACGCCAATTGGGGTATTAATTTCATGGGTAACTTCTGCCGACATGCTCCCAAGTGCTGCCATTTTTTCTGTATCAAGTAATCGCTCTTGGGCTTTTTTTAATTCCTTTATTGAGCCTTTCAATTCATTATTAGTTTCTAAAAGGGTTTTTTCAGTAAGACTTCTTCGGCTATTTTCAGCTTGAAGTTTTTGTTGTTGCTCTAATAGCTCTCGTTGTTGTAGTTCCATTTTTAACATAGTGGTGCTTAATGAAGATGTTTTACGGGCGACCTCTTGTTCTAGCATTAAATTTTGTTCATCTAATTTACTGTTTGCTGAAATAACTTTACTTTGTGTTAAAGCTAACTTTTCTTGGTAGATCACGAGTTCATCAATTAAATTGTTGTATGCATTTTGAAGAATATTTAACTCATTATTTTCATAATTAATAACATGTAGTTTAGAGGCTTCAGGATCATCTATATCAAATTGATTAATTTGCTCGGTTAATTCGTTTAGTGGGTGCGTTAATAGGCTAGAAAAGGCTAAAGAAAAGAGCAATACAAGTGCTGCGGTTTTGACCATAGCATTACCAATGAGAAAATATATGCCGACTTGTATGCGATTGAAAATCACCTCGTTACTTGATAATAATGTCACAGAGCCAACTTTGGTTGTACGGCCTGAAAACTCAAAAATTAATGGAAAAGCATGGCCAAATAACCCTGTATTGTGTGAGCTAACATTAAAGTATTTTTGATCATCACCTGTTTTATTTGCATTTGAAGATTCTATAAAGAGGTTATCTTCTCCAGTTGTAACACCTAATTGGGCAATAACAAAATTATTCTCATCGGTAACTGTTATACCTTTAATCATAGGGATAGCGACTAAACCTTCGGCAATTGATATTGCCTGTTGGGTGTTAAGTTCCCATACTGCACGCGTTAAACTGCCACTAAAAGTTTTTTCTAAGGTGAGTAACTCGCTGGCAATGTGGTTTTTGGTATTTATATATTCTGCGCCAATCTGTACACAAGTAACGATAAATGTCAGCACAAAGTACAATGACAATACGCGCGTTAGAAGCTTTCGTGACAGACTTGTTGTTTTCATTAAATAGTTCTTCTATTAAGTGGTTGTTAACTCTTGCGGTTTTAAAAAGTTCGTGCTTTCAATGTTCAATGATAGATACCAATAGATTAGGCATTTAATAAGCCTAACTTCTCCGTGTAGTTAATTCAATATACGATATTAACTGCCTTATTTCTCTTAAAAACTTAAAAATAGTTCTAGGTATCAATAAATAAAAACAATTTTTTTAAAATTTCAAAAAAATAACTTCTTGTGTCACAAAAGTGTCATAAAAGTTTGGCAATATAGTCGAAATAATTTTTAGCCATACTTAAATTTACAAAGGTATCACCATGAAACATACTTACAACAAAATCGCTGTAGTTTTATTGTCTTCTTTATCAATGTCGGCATTTGCAGCTAATGTTGAAGTTTACGGTAAAGCAAATCTTTCTCTACAATCTTCTGATGAAGGAGAAGGCTCTTTTACCGAAGTAAAAAGTAACGCTTCGCGTATTGGTCTAAAAGGTTCACATGACCTGGGCGATGGCTTAACGGTAATTTATAAAGCTGAGTTCCAAGTTGACTTAGATGGTGATAGCGACAAAGGCGACAGCATTACAGATCGTAACCAATATGTTGGTTTAGCAGGTAACTTTGGTGAAGTATTATTAGGCAAAAACGATACTATGCTTAAACAATCACAAGGTAAAGTTGATTTATTTAGTGATTTAAATGGTGATATTAAAAACTTATGGAAAGGTGAGAACCGCATGGCGGACACACTTTCTTATAAATCACCTAAATTTAGTAATTTCCAACTAGGTGTTACTTATATTGCAGAAGATGCCGTTGATGCTGAAGATGGCGTTTCGGTTGCTGTGTTCTACGGTGACGCTAAATTGAAAAAAACTAACCTTTTTGCTTCTGTTGCTGTTGATTCAGACGTAAACGGTTACGACATTACGCGTGCTACAGTTCAAGGTAAAGTGTCGGGTGTTGTTTTAGGTGCCATGATACAGACTCAAGAAAAAGTAGACGGCTCAGGCGAAATGGATGGTTATATGCTGTCGGCTAAATACAAAATGGACAAAATAACTTTTAAAGGTCAATACCAAGCTGCTGACTTTAAAGACGGTGATGACAAATCAGGTATTACTGTAGGTGCAGACTATGCATTAGCTAAAAGCACAAAGTTATATACGTTTTACACAACTTTCGATATGGACAGTGGCGAAGATCAAAACTATTTAGCTGCAGGTGTTGAATATAAATTTTGATATTGATGATAAGTTGTCATTAAATCAGTGGGTCGAATTTTAGTTAAGACTCATTATAATTAAGCCGCATTTTGCGGCTTTTTTCTTGCCTATTTGTTTTGTATTCTTGATCATGATGTTGTTTAATTTATTATATAAACTAATGCAATTTTAGTTATAATTTTGCCGTTGTCATGAAACTGTCATATTTTTTTATCACAATGTTCACTATACGATTAAGCTATTAGGACGGATACATGAATAGACAGATATTAGTTGTTGAAGACGAAGCAGCAATTAGAGAAATGATAACGTTTGTTTTAGAGCAAAATGGTTTTAATGCCATAGAAGCTGAAACTATAGAACAAGCGCAAGCTAAAATTAAAGAACCATACCCAGATTTAATTTTACTTGATTGGATGTTACCCGGTGGTACAGGCGTAAAGTTAGCCAAATCATTAAAGCAAAACGAATACACGCGTTCTATTCCTATTATTATGTTAACCGCACGCGCTGATGAAGACGATAAAGTAAAAGGCTTTGACGCGGGTGTTGATGATTATGTAACTAAGCCTTTTTCCCCTAAAGAATTAATTGCTCGAATTAAAGCTGTTATTCGACGGGTGGCTCCAACCGCATTGGAGGAGTCAATCGACTTTCATGGTATAAACTTAGATCCAGTTGCACATCGTGTTTCTATTAACGATAAAGCGCTTGAACTTGGACCAACGGAATTTCGCTTGTTACATTTTTTTCTTACGCACACCGAGCGTGTGTATAGCCGAGAACAACTCTTAGATAATGTTTGGGGAACCAATGTTTATGTTGAAGACAGAACGGTTGATGTGCATATTCGTCGTCTACGCAAAGCTATTGCTGGTGATGGCCATGAAGAATTTATTCAAACTGTTCGAGGTTCGGGCTACCGTTTTTCGGGCAAAATTAAAACCTCAGGTTAGTCGCTAATATATGTATTTTCGTATTTCAGCCTCGGTACTCCTAACACGAGTTATTAGTGGGCTAATTGCTAGTGCTGTTCTGGGCTACATGCTTGGACAAACGTTTCTTGTTGTTAGCATAGTAGCCATAGCTTTACTTGCATGGCATTACAATCACTTATTTAAATTAATACAATGGTTATGGCAAGGTAAATCAATTTCTCCGCCTCAAGCAAATGGTATTTGGGGGCGAATATATGACGGCATGTATCGTCGCATTCGTAAGCAGCGCTTGAAACAAAAGCAATTAAATGAGCGACTTCGTAAATTTAGAGATGGTGCAGAAGCTTTACCTGATGGTGCTTTAGTGCTGTCAAATGAGCTTAATATTTTGTGGGGAAATAAAAAAGCCTCACAACTTATAGGTGTTCGTTGGCCTAGCGATGTAGGGCAGCGTATTGACAACTTGATTCGGTTTCCTGAATTTTCTAAATATTTAGTAAGTGGCGACTTCGAGAGTCCTTGTTTGATTATTTCTCCAATAAATAGCGAACTACAGCTTGAGCTGCGCATGATGGCTTATGGTAGTGATCAAATTTTACTTTTAGCGCGTGATATCAGTAAAATTCAACGACTTGAAGAAATGCGTAGAGACTTTGTCGCAAATGTCTCTCATGAATTAAAAACCCCGTTAACGGTAGTGCGGGGGTATGTTGAAATGGTGCAAGCGAGTGAAACAGCATTAGCGCCTCACTGGCAAAAAGCTTTTTCTACCATCGAAACCCAAGTATCGCGAATGGACAGGCTAGTTGAGCAGTTACTAGTATTAGCCAAGGTTGAAAATAACCTTGATTCAGACAACCATCAACAAGTTGATTTATCACGTTTAACTTTGACAGTAGTAGAAGACGCACAATGGTTAAATCAGGATAAAAAGCATGTTATACATTGTAATATAGCGCCTGATATTAGTATTAAAGGGAATGAGCACGAATTAAAAAGTGCCTGCCTAAATTTATTATCCAACGCAATAGCCTATACCCATGAAAATGGCACTATTGATGTGACATTGCGAATTGACGGGAATAAAATTCGCTTTAGTGTTAAAGATAATGGTCCTGGTATTAAACCAGAGCATGTTAACCGATTAACTGAACGTTTTTTCAGAATTGACAAGTCTCGCTCAAGAGATACTGGTGGTTCAGGGTTAGGCTTAGCAATAGTTAAGCATGTGCTTAATCACCACAATGGTGAGCTTTCTATCGAAAGTGACTGGCAACAAGGCAGTGAATTTATTATTCACTTTAAACCGACTTCAACGAGTTAACTTAAGTCATTCTTCTTTTAAAAGGTTTAAGTTAACTGCATTTTTCTGTTCAATTGTACTCCTACTTTAAATTCCCTCTTAACAGTGTAAACATAATGCTTTTCATTGTTAGCACTTAACTTCACTTAACTTCTCTTAAATTCGCTTAAACTTAGCGCTAGCCATCAAAAATAAATTGGCCTTTTATGATAAAAAAGTAATAGAAAAATTTTTTAATGCTTGTCATACAAGTGTCACAAACTTTACTTATTATTGTCATATTCACTTTCTATAGTGTACTCAATTTAATTATATATCTCATCGGAGAGTAACATGAGTTTAAAACGTACCTTAGGCGTTATTGGTTTATCTACCCTTATCAATTTTTCTGCATTTGCAGTTGATAGCGATTTACCAGTTTATAAAAAAGTAAGTGGTGTTTCAGGCAATGTATCGTCTGTTGGTTCTGATACATTAGCAAATATGATGACATTTTGGGCTGAAGAGTTTAAGCGCACTTACCCTAATGTAAACGTGCAAATTCAAGCAGCAGGTTCTTCTACAGCTCCTCCAGCGTTAACTGAAGCAACTTCTAACCTTGGACCTATGAGCCGTAAGATGAAGTCGCGTGAAATTGAAGCCTTTGAGAAGCGTTACGGCTACAAGCCTACGGCAGTTCGTGTTGCCATTGACGCCTTAGCTGTTTTTGTTCACAAAGATAACCCAATTAAAGGTCTACGTATTGATCAAGTAGACGCTATTTTTTCAAGTAATCGTAAGTGTGGTGCAGAAAAAGATGTAGATCGTTGGGGCGACCTAGGTTTAACCGGTGATTGGACAGGTAAAGACGTTCAATTATACGGTCGTAACTCAGTATCGGGCACATATGGTTACTTTAAAAAGAAAGCCTTATGTAAAGGTGATTTTAAAAATAGTGTGAATGAGCAACCAGGTTCTGCTTCTGTTGTGCAATCAGTATCTGCTTCATTAAACGGTATTGGTTACTCTGGTATTGGTTATAAAACTTCAGGTGTTAGAGCTTTACCTTTATCGAAAAAAGGCGGTAAATTTATCGAAGCTAACATGGAAAATGCTGTTTCTAAAACATACCCGCTTTCACGCTTCTTATATGTTTATGTTAACAAGCACCCGAATAAGCCTTTAGCGCCAATGGAAGCAGAGTTTTTGAAAATGGTACTGTCAAAATCAGGACAAACCATCGTTGAAAAAGACGGTTATATTCCACTACCAGCTTCAGTAGTAGAAAAAGAGTTTAAAAAGTTAGGTTTATAACAACTAACGTTATACTCAAAAATAAAAACAAAAAGTCCGTAATCAGTAATGATTGCGGACTTTCTTATTTTGATTTTTGTTTGAAGCTAACCAGCTAAATGAATATTAACCCATTAAAGCGTTTATTCTTAGCGAGAAATATCTACCATCAGGTCATCAGCTAAATTTTCAAGCGCATCAGTCATGGTATCTATTGTACTTTTTGCTGCTGAAACTGTAATTTTTGCTTTAAATAATTCATGACCGGCATGTGGTGCAATTTCTTGTGTACTGACTAATTTTAGTAAGTTACCACCGTGATGATGGATAATTGATGAAATCTCTTGCACTATGCCTGATCTATCATTTGCTGTTAATTCTAGAACAAAAATGCTTTCAGAAGCTGAATCTTGCTGTTGAACATGTTCAATTTGCATTTTAAAGCCAGGTAGCTCAGCCAGTTTATCCGCTAAATCTGTAGAATTTTCAACGGGTACTGCAATTTCCACAACACCAGCGAAAACGCCCGATATTTGATGTAAACTTGATTTTTCCCAGTTAGCGCTATGTTCAGAAATTAAATCAGATAAAACTTTAACTATACCGGGGCGATCAGCGGTCATAAATGAGATTATAAGATGGTTCATGATAAGTCCTTTGAAAATGTATTAAGAGTTAAAGGTAATTAAGTTCGGCTAAGTCTTGAAAGCTCTTTATTGAATTGTTCTTCGTCAGCGAGATTGAGTTCAATTAATCGACGTAATGAGCTGACACTATCGATATCAATACCGCTGCACTGCACGCGAATATCTTTTTTTTCTTGATGCACCACAACAACATTCATTATGATTTTTTCATCTGCTTGATTTAATCTAAATGAGAGTAACCCCATTTTATTTGAAAATATCGCTTCCTGAGTGTCTGCACAAAGTAACGCGCCGTTTAAAGATAGATCTATGATATTCACACCTAAACAGTGTTCGTCAATAGCTAGTTCAGCCTGTATTGAAAAAAGTATTCGGGTAAACTGACGTCTATTCTTCATGAGTAATATTTATAGCAAAGTAGTTTCTTCAGCATAGCTCGCTTTTAGCAAAAAGGCACCTTAATTAATACATTAAGCTGCCTTTATCTTATTGTTAACTAGGTGGTTATATATTAGTTAACCAATTTTTTTATACTTTATACGGTGTGGTTGAGTCGCCTCGGCGCCATAGGTTTTCTTCATCCATTCTTCGTATTCAGTATAGTTACCTTCATAGAAGTTGATTTGGCCTTCATCACGGTAGTCGAGTATATGTGTGGCGATACGGTCAAGGAACCAGCGATCATGAGAAATAACCATAGCACAGCCTGGAAACTCTAAGAGTGCCTCTTCGAGTGCACGTAAGGTTTCAACATCTAAGTCATTGGTTGGTTCATCGAGTAATAATACATTGCCACCTGTTTGCACTAATTTAGCTAAATGTACCCGGTTACGTTCACCGCCAGATAAATCACCAATAATTTTTTGCTGATCATTGCCTTTAAAATTAAAACGGCTTACGTAAGCACGACTAGGTATTTCGAATGTACCAATGTGCAAAATTTCATGGCCTTGAGATATTTCTTGATAAACAGTTTTGCTGTTGTCCATGTCATCACGGAACTGATCAACGCTGGCAAGTTTTACCGTATCACCAAGCTCTACGTTACCAGAGTCTGGTTGCTCTGCACCTGACATTATTTTGAATAAAGTTGATTTACCTGCGCCGTTTGGCCCAATAATACCGACGATAGCACCTTTAGGTACGCTAAAGCTTAAATCATCAATTAGTACTCTATCGCCAAAAGACTTAGTGACGTTATTAACGTCTACCACTTTATCGCCTAAACGTGGGCCTGATGGAATATATAATTCGTTTGTTTCATTACGTTTTTGATGATCTTGGCTATTAAGCTCTTCAAAACGCGCCATACGTGCTTTGCTTTTTGATTGACGAGCTTTAGGGTTTGAGCGAACCCATTCAAGTTCTTGCTTTATGGTTTTTTGTAATGCACTTTCACTTTTGCTTTCTTGTTCAAGACGAGCATTTTTTTGCTCTAACCATGAAGAGTAATTGCCTTCGTAAGGAATGCCGTGGCCTCTGTCAAGTTCTAAAATCCAGCCTGCTACATTGTCTAAGAAATATCTATCATGGGTAATTGCTACAACAGTGCCTGGGTAGTCATGTAAAAATCGCTCTAACCATGCAACAGATTCTGCATCTAAATGGTTGGTTGGCTCATCAAGTAGTAGCATGTCAGGTTTTTGTAATAACAAACGACAAAGCGCAACACGGCGACGTTCACCACCACTTAATACAGCAATTTTTTGTTCCCAGTCAGGTAAACGTAAAGCGTCAGCGGCACGTTCAAGCACGTTGTCAATATTATGCCCGTCGTGGCTGTTAATAATATCTTCTAACTGGCCTTGTTCTTTGGCTAAGGCATCAAAGTCGGCTTCAGGTTCAGCGTACTCAGCGTAAACTTGGTCTAAACGTGCCATAGCACTTTTAACTTCAGAAACTGCTTCTTCTACAATTTCACGAACGGTTTTTGTTTCATCTAATACTGGTTCTTGAGGCAAGTAGCCAATATTAGTACCTGCAAGCGCTTTTGCTTCACCTTCAAATTCGGTATCAAGGCCTGCCATAATTCGCAGTAACGTTGATTTACCAGAGCCATTGAGGCCAAGTACACCAATTTTTGCCCCAGGGAAAAATGAAAGCGAAATGTCTTTTAATATAGTGCGCTTAGGTGGAACGACTTTAGAAACGCGGTTCATCGACATGATGAATTTATCTGGTAATGGTTGTGCCATGGAAAACCTTTTTGAAGCAGGATTAGTATGGTAGCTATTCTAGGTTAATAGCTACCTTGTTGGCAATGAGGTTTTATGGTTGATTTTCAGCGAAATTTATACTTTCTTGATATTAATGAAAGAGCTTTAATCCATTAAATATACATGATTACGACCATGCGACTTTGCTTTATATAACGCCATGTCAGAGCGTGAGTAAAGAGCTTGGAAGTCGTTATCGGTTGCCTTTAACACAGATACTCCTAAGCTAATCTTAATCGGTAACTCGAGGCTATTCACCCTAATTATATTATTATCTAATAACTCACGCAGTCTTTCTGCTGCATGTAAGCTATCTGTTGTGGAAATATTGGGGAGCATTATTGAAAACTCTTCTCCACCGATGCGAGCAAAAATATCTTCGGCTCTTATGGTTGGAGAAATTAACTGAGCAATTTTTATTAACACCAGATCGCCAATAGGGTGACCATAATGATCATTTACTGATTTGAAATGATCAACATCTAAAGAAATAACGGCTAATGGTTGCTGATACCTTCTAGCTCTTTTAAATTCTCTATTAGCATTTTCAAAGAAATATCGGCGATTATAAATACCGGTTAATTCGTCTGTATTGGCGAGTTGTTCAAATTTTTCTTTTAGTTGGTATAGCTCAGTTACATCAGTAGAAAAAGCTATCATGGTTTGCAGATCACCTTTTAACTGAAAAGGTACTTTTGTGCTCAGGTAATGATGAATTTTATTGTCTGGCCCTTTTAATTTTTCATTCATTACTACTTTTTGGTTTTTCTCAAAAACAGCTTTATCACTTTTCCAAAAATCTGCTGCATACTTCGGAGGAACAACGTCATGATCGAATTTTCCAATAATATCTTCAGCGGGCAGGCCGATAAGATCAGCTACACGACTGTTGACATACCTATAGCGACGATTAGCATCTTTCATATATATGTAGGCATCAACATTATTTAACACAACGTCAAGCAAGTGTTTTTTATTTTGATTATCTGCTTCGAGTGCTTTTTGTTCTGTTATATCTGTGGATATTCCTGAAAGGCCTATAACTTCATGGTTATCATTGTATAGCGGGCTTTTAACAGTTCTATAGGTATGAATTTTCCCTGTTGATTTAATAACAGTGTCTTCTTCGATTGTTAAAGTAATGTTTTCATTCATCACTTGCTGATCGCTTTCTATAAGATCGTCAAGTATATCTAAATCAAAGAAATGAGAATCATCTTTGCCGATAATATATTCAGCTGGCTTTTGAAATAAAACTTCAACGTTAGCATTAGCATAAGTATATTTACCGGTTAAATCTTTGCTAAAAACGTATGAACCAATATTATCGAGTACTTTAGACATTACAGAAATTTGTTGCGATAACGTCTTTGTATTATTATTTTTATCTGACATAAATATATTCCACCATTGCTATTTTAACCTTTCTCGATTTCCTTTCGACACTTAATTTACAGGTTGTTAACAATTAGTGACTCGTCATGAAAAATACACTTCCCCTGAAGTTTTCAGACAGTTAATTAATATCAACTTTATTATACAAAATTGCAAATGTTAATTTAAATACCTATTAATAAGTATTGTATAGCGCATTAATTAAAGCATGTTTAAAGTAAAAATTTATTGTCACACTATAATTGAGCTTACCAGCAACACTGTCTTTAATTAAAATTAATAAACCTTAATTTTTCAAGTGTAATATATTGTGCTTATAGTTGAATTCAATGTGTGTTGGGTTGATACTAACTATCTTGCTAAATAGAGAGTACTTATTGCTTTGTCTGCTATTAAATTTACCTTAGATAATAAATTCACTAACACGTTTACTGCTGATGAAATTGCAGAGAATTACCCGCGACAAGTTATGTCAGCATATTCTTTTGTTGCGCCTAAAAAAACAGCAATGCCAACATTAATTGCCAGCAGCGAACTTGTTGCACAGCAAATAGGGTTGACTGAAGAGCAAGTCAGTTCACCTGAATTTTTACAGTTATTTTCGGGCAATGGTTTGTTAGAAAATATGCAGCCGTTCGCTATGTGTTATGGCGGACATCAATTTGGTCATTGGGCCGGGCAATTAGGTGACGGGCGAGCCATTAACCTTGCTGAAATAATAACCCCTAATAACGGTCACAAAACCTTGCAACTTAAAGGTGCTGGGCCTACGCCATATTCCCGTACGGCTGACGGTTTTGCAGTTTTACGTTCATCGGTGCGAGAGTTTCTTTGTTCAGAAGCTATGTTTCATTTAGGTGTTGCCACAACCCGAGCGTTAAGCTTGTCGCTTACAGGTGATAACGTAGTTAGAGATATGTTCTATGACGGACACGCTAAGGCAGAGCCTGGCGCTGTGGTTTGTCGTGTTTCGTCATCATTTATTCGTTTTGGTAGTTTCCAGTTACCTTCGTCAAGAAAAGATTTAAGTTTGCTCACTCAATTGGTTGATTATGTTATCGAACGTGATTTTGCGCATTTGGGTGCGCCAAGCACTGAGGTTTATTTAGCGTGGTTTAATGAAGTGTGTAACAGAACATGTAAGCTCGTTGTTGATTGGATGCGTGTTGGTTTTGTTCACGGCGTAATGAATACCGATAATATGTCGATCATTGGTGAAACGATTGATTATGGACCTTATGGTTGGATTGACAATTTTGACTTAAATTGGACCCCTAACACGACAGATGCAAATGGTAAGCGGTATCGCTTTGGTGTGCAGGCCGAAATAGCACAATGGAATTTATTTCAGTTAGCGAATGCCATATTCCCTTTGATTAAGGATGTTGAGCCTTTAGAAAAAGCACTAAATAACTTCTCTAAAAACTATCAACAACAATGGCAAACTATGATGGCGGCTAAACTTGGTATCGAACTACCCGTTGATGCATTTACTGAAGGGGCGAGTTCACTAGAGCGCAGTTTGTTTATTGACCTTGAAAATCTATTGATGATGATTGAAACCGATATGACCATTTTCTATCGTCGTTTAGCTGATTTACCTGATGATAAATCATTTTGGTTATCACATTTGAAGACATGTTTTTATAATGAAAATGAAATAACAGCTGACTATAAAAGCGTTTTATTTAATTGGCTTGAACGTTATAGCCAATTGCGTGATAACAGTAATAAGCATCGTTCTGATATTAGCAAAGCGATGAATGAAGTAAACCCTAAATATGTTTTACGTAATTACTTGGCACAACAAGCTATTGAATTAGCTGAAAAGCAAGACTATACCTTGTTAAAGCAATTACAAAAGGTTTTGGAAAATCCATATGATGAACAACCAGAATATGACCAATTTGCTGAAAAACGTCCGGATTGGGCAAAAAATAAAGCGGGTTGCTCAATGTTATCTTGTAGTTCGTAAGCCTTTATTTAATTTTTTACCTTTAGTATGAAAGCTTAATCTGCGCATTATTTAGCGCAGTTAAGCCTGCTTCAACTTTTGACGGTATTGGATTGCAATAAGCTTAATAATATCGCGCCAAGTAACAATACCAATAGCTTGTTGTTTTTCATTGGTAATAGGCAAGCACGATATCCTGTGATCATGGAATAACAATACAGCTTCAGTAAGACTTGTTTCTTCAGTTGCAGTGATAAGCTCTCGAGACATGATTAAATGCACTCTTTTATTCATCGAAAAACTATCTTGTGGCGTTTCGTTTCGGGTACCAACCGTTGGGCTAAGGTTTTTCCATAAGTCTCGGTCGGTAATTACGCCAGCTAGTGTCGATTCATTTTTTATCAAAATATGATGCATGGTATGTGTTTCAAACAACTTTTTTGCATCGTCTAACGTGTCATCCATATCAAGCGTTATTAAATCTCTTCGCATTATTTGACTCACGTTCATACTTCACCTGTTTAATTAAAATATTATCTGTTTCGAACGAAAAATAGCGGGTCATATTCACTTTATATAATCAGCGTAACATAAGCTATTAATAATCAGAGAATTGTTGTTTTAGTTTATTTAAGTACCAGTTTTTCGCTAATAACGCTTTGTCACAAAACTGTCATGTTAGTGTTTTATAATCGCTTCAGTTATAAAAATCATTATAGTTAAAGGTATTTTTAAGTGGCCATTGCTTCTAAATCAGCAAACTATCGCAAAGTGAAAAATTCATTAGCAAAATGGATGATCACCTTAGGCGGTATCAGTGTTTTATTTACTTTAGTTTTAATATTCATGTATTTACTTTATGTGATAAAACCTATATTTGAATCTGCAAAAGTTGAGCCTACGGCACAATTTGTTATTACTGAGCAAAGCAAAGTACTTGCAACCGGTGTTGATGAGCTTAAAGAAGTTGCTTATAGCATTACTGAGCAGGGCTTTATTAATTTTTACCAATTAGTTGATGGCGGCGGTCATAAAGCCGGCGATAAAATATTGTCAGAGCAACTAACTGATGACGGTGTTTATATCAAACAACTCGTTAATGTTGGTCAAGAAAAGAAGTTGTTACTTGATAGTGCTGGTAATGTAAGGCTTGTTGTTCCACACTTTTTTGCGAACTTTGATAGCGGCGAACGTGTAATTGTTCCAAGTATTCGTTACCCACTAGGTGAAGACTTTTTACCTCTTGACGAACAAAGCGCTGCTTTTACTAAGCTCTCGTTTGCTATGGATGATGAAAAGGCAGTTTTTGTTGGTTTTACCGAAGACAAACGCTTACTTAAAACAACCTTATTAGCAGAAGACGATTTCAGTTATGACACCGCCTTTGATACCGAATATGAAGAAGTCGATTATACAGCTAAAGCAATAAACGATATTTTAGTATCGCCAGATTTAGCGATGGTATTTGTTCGTCAAGGTGATCAAGTTGCGGTATTTTCATTAGACGATGAAGAGGCTGAATTAAAAGCCACCATTATCCCACAGCTTTCTCAAAATAAATCGCAACCGTATCATATTACCTCAATGGCTTTATTATCAGGTGGTAGTTCTATTTTACTTGGCGATGATAATGGCTCAGTAAGTCAATGGTTTGAAGTGGCAACAGATCAGGGGCGAGAATTTAAAGAAATTCGTCGCTTTAATGTTAGCGAAAACGAACCTGTAAGTGCTATTTATACTGAGCAATATCGTAAAAGTTTTTATACCGAAACGCCGTCAGGTGAAATGGGCATGTTTTACACCACCAGTGAAGCTGACTTATGGCGTGGTAAACTACATGAAGGTAATGCACAAGCTTTTGCTATTGCACCTCGCGCAGACGGAGTCGTGCTGTTTTCAGACAATGAATTATCAATTTTTTCAGTTGAAAACGAGCACCCAGAAGTTACTTGGCAAGCACTATGGCAAGAAGTTTGGTATGAAGGTTATCCTGAGCCCGAGTTTATTTGGCAATCAACTTCAGGCTCTGATGATTTTGAAGGTAAATTCTCTTTAGTTCCTATTTCTTTTGGTACGATTAAAGCGGCTACATATGCAATGATATTTGCTGTACCAATTGCGCTAACTGCCGCAATTTACACAGCATATTTTATGACCCCAGGTATGCGCAGAAAAGTTAAGCCAACCATTGAAATGATGGAAGCACTACCGACTGTAATATTAGGATTTTTAGCTGGACTTTGGCTCGCGCCAATCATTGAGATTTATCTACCGGCGATTATTTTATTATTAATATTTATTCCCGCCTCTGTATTTATAACCGCGTTTACATGGCATAAATTACCGAGAGAAACTAAAACACGCATTCCTGAAACATGGGCACCTATTATATTAATTCCTGCGATTCTTATAGCTGCTTATGCTGCGTTCGCATTATCACCAGTGCTTGAGTTACATATGTTTGGTGGTGATATTAGACAATATATTACTAATGATTTAGGTATAGATTTTGACCAACGTAATGCGCTAGTGGTAGGTATTGCCATGGGGTTTGCGGTTATACCAACAATATTCTCTATGGCTGAAGATGCCATATTCAGTGTGCCTAAGCACTTAACTAGCGGCTCATTAGCCTTAGGTGCTACTCAATGGCAAACCCTAATTAAAGTGGTACTACTTACCGCAAGCCCAGGTATATTTTCTGCGGTAATGATGGGGTTAGGGCGCGCTGTAGGTGAAACCATGATTGTATTAATGGCCACAGGTAATACGCCAATTTTAGATTGGAGTATTTTCCAAGGTATGCGCACGCTAGCAGCAAATATTGCTGTTGAAATGCCGGAGTCAGAAGTAGGAAGTTCGCATTATCGAATTCTATTCTTGGCAGCATTTGTTTTATTTGTATTTACGTTTGTATTCAACACGCTTGCTGAGTTTATACGTCAGCGTTTGCGTGAAAAATATAGCTCAATGTAAGGAAGGCTAGATAGTATGAATAATTGGTTTAAGTCTGGCTCGCCTTGGGTGTGGTTGTCAGCAGGTGGTGTAAGCATCAGCCTGATATCGGTTTTAGGTTTATTATGGTTAATTGCATCACGCGGGCTAAGTTATTTCTGGCCAGCAGATATTTATCAGTTTGATATGACTGATGAGCAAGGTAAGCCTTTAACGGTTATAGGTGAAATTTACGACAGAGAAAGTATACCAACGGCTCAATTAGTACATTTAAATCTTGATATCGATGAATCGGCAGAAACAATTGAGAGATTATTAATTAAAACCGGTAACCGAGAGCTTGTTAGTTTAGATTTTCGTTGGATTTTGGTTCCGCAAATTAATAAAACCTCTTTACCTGAAGAATTGGTGGTTATTGAACGTAGAACTAATGGTAATTTCTATGGTTATATCGAAGACATTATTCTAGATGGCGAGGTTGTTGGTCAGCAAAAAATGGCCGAGCTTGTAGAGCGTGTAAGCGATTTTCAAACAGAAATAGAAGCTTTACAAAAGACTGATATTGGCGCAATTAATTACCAAATTGAACGCACACGTTTAAAAGAGCGTAAGCATAGACTTGATGAAACACTGACCGCTGAACTAGAACAAGCGTTTAAAGATGAAGTTGCCAGTTTAAAGGCTGAATACCAAGTACTTGAAAAGCAGCTAATGGCTTTGCGTGAGAAAGTATCTCGCGACCAAATTGTGGTTCGTGCTATGGACGGACAAAAAGTTACGATTAACTTCGAAGATGTTTTACACATAACGTTTAATAATAAGTTGAGTGTGTTTGGTAAAATGAAATTATTTTTCAGCCAAATCGCCGCCTTTATTGTTGATGACCCACGCGAAGCAAATACCGAGGGCGGGGTGTTTCCTGCAATATTTGGTACGGTATTAATGGTATTGTTGATGACAGTTATTGTGTCGCCATTAGGGGTAGTTGCCGCCATTTATTTACATGAATATGCAGGTAATAATGCTTTAACTAAGCTCTTGCGCATAGCCGTGATTAACTTGGCGGGCGTACCTTCAATTGTTTATGGTGTATTTGGCTTAGGCTTTTTCGTTTATATGGTTGGGGGCAGTTTAGACCAATTGTTTTATGCTGAAACACTGCCAAGCCCTACTTTTGGTACGCCTGGGGTTATGTGGTCAGCACTTACCTTAGCGATTTTAACCTTGCCGGTAGTTATTGTATCAACAGAGGAAGGTTTATCACGAATTCCTTCTTCTATGCGCCACGGTAGCTTGGCATTAGGCGCAACTAAAGCTGAAACTTTATGGCGTATTATTTTACCAATTGCTAGCCCTGCCATTATGACCGGTATAATTTTAGCTATTGCTCGTGCCGCGGGTGAAGTAGCACCGCTTATGTTAGTGGGTGTAGTAAAAATGGCGCCGAATTTACCGCTTGATGGAAACTTCCCGTTTTTACATTTAGATCGTAAGTTTATGCACTTAGGTTTCCACATTTATGATGTTGGTTTCCAAAGCCCTAACGTTGAAGCGGCTAGACCTTTGGTATATGCCACAGCTTTATTATTAGTAACAATTATTGTTGCTTTAAACATGACAGCGGTTTCTATTCGTAACCGTTTGCGCGAAAAGTATCGTATGTTAGAGCATTAATACTGACTGAAAATAAACGACTTACGCAAATTTATAAAATTAAAAATATACGGGCATTTGCCCCTCTATTGAATAAGATTTAAAGAGAACACTATGATTTCTGTTACGCCAAAAACTTTATCAGATCAAAATGTTAAACTTGATCTTAATAATCTTTCGCCAGAGCAAGTCGCGTTAGAAATTAAGAATCTAGATTTATATTATGGTAGCAAACAAGCATTGCAAAATATTTCAATGTCGATACCTAAAGGCCAAGTAACGGCGTTTATCGGGCCAAGTGGTTGCGGTAAATCTACATTACTTCGCTGTATTAACCGCATGAATGATCTGGTTGATATTTGTAAAATTACTGGCCAAATCAATCTTCATGGTGAAAACATTTATGATCGCCATACTGATGTAGCGGCATTACGTCGTAAAGTAGGCATGGTGTTTCAACGCCCAAACCCGTTTCCTAAATCAATTTATGAAAATGTAGTTTATGGCCTTCGTATTACTGGCGAGAACAATCGCCGAGTATTAGACGAAGCCGCTGAAAACGCATTACGCAGTGCTGCATTATGGAATGAAGTAAAAGACAGGTTACATGAGAGCGCTTTAGGGCTTTCTGGTGGTCAACAACAGCGTTTAGTTATTGCACGAGCGATAGCGATTAAACCTGAAGTACTGTTGCTAGATGAACCAACTTCAGCCTTGGATCCTATTTCAACATTGACCATTGAAGAGTTGATTAATGACTTAAAGAAACAATTCACCGTGGTTATTGTTACTCATAACATGCAACAAGCTGCACGTGTATCTGATCAAACGGCGTTTATGTATATGGGTGACTTAATAGAATATAGTGACACTAATACCTTATTCACCACGCCATCAAAGAAGAAAACAGAAGATTATATTACTGGCCGTTATGGTTAATTTTTATTTATTAACTTAATTTACTAACTTAATTGGTCTAGCTAAATAGGCGATAAGCAGAGGGTTTTACCGTGGATAAATTAAATGTTGGCCGCCATATTTCTGGCCAGTTTAACGAAGATTTAGAACGTATTATTAATCATGTTATGCACATGGGGGGGTTAGTTGAAAAGCAATTAGCCGAAGCATTAACTTCAGTGTGTGACGCTGATGAAGAATTAGCAAAAAAAGTATTAAGTAATGACTACCTTATTAATAATGCAGAAGTCAGTATTGATGATGAATGTACACGAATTATAGCAAAGCGTCAGCCAGCAGCGGGTGATCTACGTTTAGTTATGGCCATTGTAAAAACCATTACAGATCTCGAACGTATTGGTGACGAAGCGGGGAAAATTGCTAATGTAACTTTAGAAAGCTTTTCAGGTAAGCATAAAGATTTATTGTCAAATTTAGATAATTTAGGTCGACATGTTTTAACCTTTTTACAAGCAACCTTAGACGCATTTACACGTATGGATTTTGATGCGGCGGTAAAAGTGCATCAAAGTGATGATAAAATTGACCGTGAGTACGAGGCACTGATGCGTCAACTTATGACCTACATGATGGAAGATCCTCGCTCTATTCCACAAATAATGAGCGTTATATGGTCGGCCCGAGCATTAGAGCGCATTGGTGACCGATGTCAAAATATTTGTGAATACATTATTTACTTTGTTAAAGGTAAGTCTGTTCGTCACACGACAGCCGAAGACTTTGAATCATTATCTTAAAAAAATAGTATTAGTATTAAGCTAAATTAGCTGTTATTAGTTTAATAGGGTATATACTTTTACTTGTTTAATAAGGTATATACTTTTAAGTGAACTGATAATAACTAATCATTCTATAAACAGCCGTTATCTTGCTATAAAGCCTTTGAATTAATTCTCAAATGCTTTAATATCCGCGGCGAATAAAAATAAAGAGCATAAGCTCCTGGAAATTAATTATGGCCAGAAATTCAATCATTGGCATATTTGCAAAATCGCCAATAAAACCGTTAGAAAAACACATCCGTATAGTACACAAATGTTGTAGTCAACTTGTACCTTTCTTCGCAGCTGTTACTGAAGAAGATTGGAGTGCCGCAGGTAAAATGCGTACTAAAATCTCTAAATTAGAACGTGATGCCGATGAATTAAAACGTCAAATTCGTTTAGAACTTCCGGGTGGTTTATTTATGCCCGTTGATCGTGCTGATTTACTAGAGTTACTATCTCAACAAGACAAAATTGCTAATCGCGCAAAAGATATTGCAGGACGTATCTTTGGCCGCAAATTAACCATTCCTACTGAATTACAAGAACAGTTCATTGCTTATGTTGCACGTAGCATCGACGCTGCTGAAAAAGCTGCAGACGCAATTAATGAACTAGATGACCTACTAGAAACTGGATTTCGTGGTCGTGAAGTTGAACTAGTTACGAAAATGATTAGCCAACTTGACGAAATAGAAGATGAAACAGATGGTATGCAAATTAAGCTACGCAAAGATCTATTAAATATTGAAAAAGATTTAAATTGCGTAGACGTAATGTTTTTATATCAAATCATCGATTGGGTTGGCGACTTAGCTGATCTTGCCGAACGTGTTGGTGCACGTTTAGAAATTCTTTTAGCTAGAAAATAGGGCTAACTCATGGAAATTTTATTATCACATGGCTCTACGCTAGTCATGATCGCTGCTGTCGTAGGTTTTTTTATGGCATGGGGCATAGGTGCTAACGATGTTGCTAATGCAATGGGAACATCAGTTGGCTCAAAAGCATTAACTATTAAACAAGCGATAATTATCGCAATGGTTTTTGAATTTGCTGGCGCATACCTAGCAGGTGGCGAAGTTACATCAACTATACGTAAAGGGATCATTGATCCTGCATTGTTTATAGATATACCTGAATTGCTTGTTTTTGGTATGATTTCAGCCTTGTTAGCTGCAGCAACTTGGTTATTAGTGGCTTCTATTTTAGGTTGGCCTGTTTCAACAACTCACTCTATTGTTGGTGCGATTATTGGTTTTGCCGCTATCGGCATAAGCCCAGATACAGTAGCATGGGGTAAAGTAGGTGGCATTGTTGGTAGTTGGGTTATTACACCACTAATATCAGGTGTTATTGCTTTTATCATTTTTAACAGTGCTCAAAAGTTAATATTTGATACTGATAAGCCGTTAGAACAAGCTAAACGTTACGTACCTTTTTATATGTTTTTAGCGGGTTTTGTACTGTCGTTAGTGACGATTAAAAAAGGTCTAAAGCATATAGGCTTAGACAATATTAATATTGGTTTCTACAACTTTGAAGTAGCCGGAGCTGGTGGATATTACCTTGCCATTATTGTTGCTATTATAGTTGCCCTTATTGGTAAGTATTTTGTTACACGCGTTAAATTTGACGATAATGCCGATAAATCAACTCATTACGCTAATGTAGAAAAAGTTTTTGCTGTATTAATGGTTGTTACCGCTTGTTGTATGGCATTTGCGCATGGTTCAAATGACGTTGCTAATGCTATTGGGCCGTTAGCTGCTGTTGTAAGTATTGTTGATAACGGTGGTGAAATTGCGAAAAAAGCTAGCCTTGTATGGTGGATATTGCCATTAGGTGGTTTTGGTATTGTTGCTGGTTTAGCATTGTTTGGACACCGTGTTATTGCCACGATTGGTAAAGGCATTACACATTTAACACCAAGTCGTGGTTTTGCTGCTGAATTAGCTGCTGCATGTACTGTTGTAATTGCTTCAGGTGCTGGTCTGCCTATATCTACAACGCAAACTTTAGTTGGTGCTGTGTTAGGTGTAGGGATGGCACGTGGTATTGCTGCAATTAACTTAGGCGTAGTGCGTAACATTGTTATTTCTTGGGTAATCACTTTACCTATAGGCGCTGGACTTTCAATTATTTTCTTCTGGATAATGAAAGCAATATTTAGTTAATAAAGCCTTTAGCTCCCGTCCTGTAATAAGTTGACGGTTTTAATGAAGCCAGCATTGATGCTGGCTTTTTTATGTAAGCTATTTAAGGTTAATTCTTAGCAAAGTTGTTATACCAATTGATATAAACAATCGATCATTATAAAGCGGTTTAAATATCCAGTATCTACGTTGCCTTCAATCCCAATAGCCTGCTATTGCTCGACAATATGCTCCTGCATTGCTCTAATGACTTACATCCATGTAAGAATCAATCAAGCGCCTTGCTACTGAAAGTTTATCCTCGTTTAGAATTGATCGATTCATTAAGTCAATTGGTATTAGATGTTAAAAGTAGCAAGATAGGGAAGATCTAGCAGATAAATATAGCGATAAGATTATTTTTAAATATCTAAAATGTGCTGAGTAATATGCTTTTTGTTGGTTTTTTCAACGCTCTCAGTACATTATTAGCACGAGTTAAGTTTAACGAGTAAAATGGCTTGCGAGTGAGCTAAAATCTCGATACTATGTCGCCTCTTTCGAAATTAACTTATAACCTATTTGTTTGTTTCAGAGAAGAGTGTGCCTTGATAGCTCAGTCGGTAGAGCAGAGGATTGAAAATCCTCGTGTCCCTGGTTCGATTCCGGGTCAAGGCACCATATTATTACAAGTAATAAATGAAAGCCTTAACAGTGAAATGTTAAGGCTTTTTACTATTTCATTGAATGCTAATTTATTGATAGACTTTTAGACAAAAAAATACCCACTTATTAAGCAGGTATTATATTTGATTACTACGCGATACTAATCTTGATGAATCGTTATTTCTTCTGAGCCTGCTTATTAGCGCTCTTTGTCGCTCTTCGTTCAGCAATGACTTGTTTTATGTCACCGCCAATATGTTCTTCACCACGTGCTTTAGCAAGGTTAATTTGTTTTTCACGTTCTTGAAAACTACTTTTTTGTTCATCAGTGTACTTGTCAAAACAACGATGACAACTTACCCCTTGAATATAATGTTCGCTGGTTTTATCTTCTTCGGTAATAGGGTAACGACAAGCAAAACATTGGTCGTATTTGCCACGCTCTAAATTATGATTTACAGCCACTCTAGCGTCAAAAACAAAGCACTCACCTTGCCACATGGTTTCTTGCTCAGGTACTTCTTCGAGGTATTTTAAAACGCCACCTTCCAAGTGATAAACTTCGTCAAACCCTTGCTCTTTCAAGTAAGCGGTAGATTTTTCGCAGCGAATGCCACCAGTACAAAACATCGCCACTTTTTTGTGCTTGTTTTTATCTAGGTTTTTCTCAACATAATCTGGAAATTCTCTAAATGTTTCGGTGTTTGGATTAACCGCGTTTTCAAAAGTACCAATTTCTACTTCATAATCATTACGGGTGTCTATTAATAAAACTTCAGGATCAGAGATGAGTGCATTCCAATCTTTAGGTTTTACATAGGTACCTACAGTTAGGGTTGGGTCAATGCCTTCAACACCCATGGTGACAATTTCTTTCTTCAACTTAACTTTTGTACGTTGAAAAGGGTTTTCTTGATGAAATGAAGATTTAGTGGATACGCCAGATAAACGTGTATCGCTGTTTATAAAGGCTAATACTGTATCTATACCTGCTTGTGTGCCGGCTATAGTGCCATTGATGCCTTCTAGCGCTAGAAGTAATGTGCCTTTTACGGCGTTATCTTCCATTATTTTTTGTAATTGCGGTTTAATTGCTTCGAAGTTCTCTAAACGTACAAATTTATATAAAGCACAGACAGTAATGTTATTCATTTTTTATTGACCCATTGAGCGAGCCTGATAGTAAGTCAGGAGCTATAGATTGAAAGATATTCCACCATATAATATGGCGGTGTTTGTTTATCATCTTATGATAAAACGCCGGCATTCTAACAAATGTCGCTCAGAGCTAAAAGTACTTAGTTTGAAGTTTATTTATATTAAGCAAATAGCGGTTGTAAACTTGGCCCTGCAACATATTGTTGACAGTTGTTTTTCAGGTAAATTTTATTGGCATAGCCTTTATTAGATCGCTTGTTATAATATTGCCCATTGCATATTCAATCACGTGTAATGCAAACACGTATTTTATCTATTTTCTGGAGTTGTTTAGCCCATGTCTAACACTAATTTACTGAATGAAACGCATAACCCAGCTTTAAGTAGTTGGGTAAAGTCTGCTAATGTCGAAAATTGTGACTTTCCCATTCAAAACCTACCTTTTGCCAGTTTTAAACGAAAGCATAGTGAAGAAGCGCTGCGTGCTGGTGTTGCTATTGGTGATCAGGTTGTAGATTTAAAAGCGTTATATGAGCTTAATATTTTTGAAGGCGATGCTCAATTAGCGCTAGAAAAATGTTGTTCAGCACAGTTAAATGATTTTATGTCGATGGGGAAGCGCTTTTGGAGTGCTTTACGTCAAGCTTTATCACTTTCGTTAACACAAGGGGCTGCGCATGAAGCCAAGTTAGCTTCTTGTTTAGTAGCGCAAACAGATGTTGAATATGCTTTACCTTGTCAAATTGGTGATTACACCGATTTTTATACGTCAATTCATCATGCAACTTCTGTGGGTAAAAAATTTCGTCCAGACAACCCATTACTGCCAAATTATAAATGGGTTCCTATTGGCTATCATGGCCGTTCTTCTTCAATTGAAGTATCTGGGAGTGACTTTAAACGTCCTAAAGGACAGACAAAAGCACCAACAGCAACCGAACCTTCATTTGGTCCATGTAAACGTTTAGATTATGAAATGGAAGTGGGTATATTTATTGGTAATGGTAATGACTTAGGTGCGCCAATTAGTATTGAAAATGCTGAAGACCATGTCTTTGGTATGTGCTTATTCAATGATTGGTCTGCTCGTGATATTCAAGGTTGGGAATACCAACCTTTAGGGCCATTTTTATCAAAAAGCTTTGCCTCGACTGTTTCTCCGTGGATTGTTACTTTTGAAGCCTTAGCACCTTTTCGTGCTGCCTGGACAAGAGATGAAGCTGATCCACAACCTATGCCTTACCTAGAGTCTCAACAAAATAGAGACCTTGGTTCTTTAGATTTAAACTTACAGGTGTTGATCGAAACTCAAGCTATGCGTAAGGCAGGCGAAAAACCTGTACAGTTGTCGCAGTCAAACTTTAAAGACTCATACTGGACAGTGGCTCAAATGGTTGCTCACCATACGGTTAACGGTTGTAACCTTCGTGCAGGCGATATGTTTGGTAGTGGCACTCAATCGGGTCCGAATCCTGAAGAAGCGGGTTCAATGCTTGAATTGTCAAATGCAGGCTCAGAACCTATTACCTTACCAAATGGCGAAACACGTACCTTTTTAGAAGATGGTGATGCAATAATTATGAAAGGTTGGTGTAAAAAATCAGGTTCAGCTCGTATTGGCTTTGGTGAGGTTAATGCGACTATTTTAGCCGCCGATTAAAAAGTTGTTGCTGATTGGCAGCTAAGATTAATCTACTAAAAGCTCCACAATGTTGGGGCTTTTTTATGCACAAAATATAATTTTTATACAGTTTTCTAATATGACTTTCGTACAGTATTAAAATGCTATTAACAAGATATTAACTTTGTACACCTATACTTTACTGCACTTGACGTTAAGGTAAATCACTATTCACAAAAAAGTTCAACTTTTTTTACATTTTTTTTATTTTATTTTTGATGATTAAATATACAGTTAAAGATAGGTTTAATACGAATATTTTCGCACTTTGTTTGTTTGAATACTTTTCTCTAACTAAGGCTAAATGCAGGTTACAGTTTGATTACATATACTATTCATCTTTTGCATAACTATAGTTTACATTTGCATTTCAATTCTATTAATCCACTCCTTGTTGAAAATCCCTTAAAAACATTACTTGTAAAGCACTTATAACTATTTTATAAATAATCATGCCATTTAGATTGTTGCACTAGTATTTATAAAATAGTTGTACAGCAATTAATGTAATGGAGAAAATATAACTATAAAAATAGTAACTAGAAAAAACATATTCATATATTTAGGAAGGAAATAACATGTCTACAACATTTCGTACCGGTACATTAGCTTTAGCTGTTGGCTTAGCATTAGGAACTGCTCCTAGCTTTGCCGCAGGTTTTGCAGAAGAAGCCGCTAAAAAAGAAAGCGTAGAACGTATCGCCGTTATCGGTTCACGTTCTGCTCCTCGTTCAGTCGCAGAGTCTCCAGTACCAATTGATATTATTGGTGGTGATGAGTTAGGTAAAAATGCGTCAAGTGACATGCTAGATATGTTAGTTGGTGCTATACCGTCGTTGAACTCACGTGCTCAACCTATTAGTGATGCTGCATCTTTAATTCGCCCAGTCAATTTACGTGGTTTACCTTCAGATTCAAGCTTAATACTTTTAAATGGTAAGCGTCGTCACCGTGCATCAGTAATTGCTTTCCAAGGTGGTGGTATTAATGATGGTGCTCAAGGTCCAGATATTTCAGTTATCCCAAGTGTTGCACTTAAGCAAGTCGAAGTATTGCGTGACGGTGCTGCAGCACAGTACGGCTCAGATGCTATTGCAGGTGTAATGAACTTTGTACTGAAAGATGATTCAGACGGCGGTTCAATGTCTGTTAAGCATGGTTCATATTACGAAGGTGATGGTGATCAAACTATTATCGACGGTAATATTGGCTTACCTTTTACTCAAGATGGCTTTGTTAATTTAAGCTTTCAATTAAAAGATGCTGATGCAACTAGCCGAAGTGTTCAACGTCCAGATGCACAAGGTATTGCTGATGCAGGTAATACTTCAATTCAAGACCCAGCACAAATTTGGGGTAACCCTGAAGTTAAAGATGATATTACTTTATTCGGTAATGTTGGCTTAGACTTAGGCGATGATAAAGAATTTTACATGTTCGGTAACTACTCTGAGCGTGATGTAACAGGTGGCTTCTACTACCGTAACCCACATAACCGTGGCAATGTATACTCTATTGATGGCGGCGAAACATTACTTGTTGGTGATATCGCACAATCACAAGGTGCAGCGAGAACTTGTGCTGTAGTTCCTGCAAATGTAGGTAACGTGCTTAATACTCCTGAATATCAAGCAATGGTTGCAGATCCTAACTGTTTCTCAATGAACCAAATATTCCCAGGTGGTTACACACCACAATTTGGTGGCAACATTACTGATACTTCATTAACGATTGGTACTAAAGGTGACATTAACAGTGGCATGCTTGAAGGTTGGTATTTTGATTTAAGCGGTTCAGTAGGTCGTAACGAATCTAAATTTAATTTACAAAACACCTTAAACCCATCACTTGGTTTAGAAACACCAGTTGATTTTGAAACGGGTAGTTATATCCAAATGGAAAAAACCTTTAACTTTGATTTAGTTAAAGGGTTTGATATGGGCCTAGAAGAACTAGTCAATGTTGCAACTGGTATTGAATGGCGTGAAGAGAGCTTTGAAATTGTTTCAGGCGAGAAAGCGTCATGGGAAGCTGGTGTATATGCTGACCAAGGCTTTAACATTGGTTCACATGGTTTCAAAGGCTTTGGTCCTGAAACTCAAGGTCGTAACGACCGTCGCAATATTGCCGCATATGTTGATGTTGAAGCTCAAATATCGGAAGACTTTTTACTTGGCGCAGCAGTACGTTATGAAGATTTCACAACGTTTGGTAATACAACTAACTACAAGTTAACTGCACAATATACGCTTAACGATGAGTTTTCATTCCGTGCCTCTCACAGCACTGGCTTTAGAGCACCTACAGTTGGACAAGCAAATGTTGTGAATACGCAAACATCACTAGTGATGGGTGAGCTAATTCAAACATTCCTTGCACCACCAACTAACCCACTTTCTGCATTTTATGGCGGTAAAGAGTTATCACCTGAAGAATCACGCAGCTTTGCTGGTGGTATGGTTTATCAAACGGGTGATTTCTTCTTCACACTTGATTACTACAATATTGAAGTAACCGACCGTTTAGCTCAATCTAGCCAAATTGATGTTGAAGCTGAAGACTATGCTGAACTTGAAGCGCTTGGTGTAGCTAACCCAGAGTTAATTTCTGCGGTAACATACTTTGCGAACGACTTTGATACAACGACTCAAGGTGTTGATATAGTTGCAAACTACTCAATGGAGTTATTAGACGGTGATACCATGTTATCATTAGCTTATAACTGGAATGAAACAACTGTTGATAAGTTTAACCCTAATACAACAGATGAAGGTAAGGTACATCGTTTAGAAGAAGGTATGCCTGACACCGTGCAACTTTTACTATTTCTCAAACTTGGGATAGTGTAACGAGCTTTGTACGTGTGAATTACTTTGGTGAGTACTTTGCAACGCATGCTGATGATACATGTGCAATTGGCTGTTGGAATGAAATTGCTGATTCAGCAATTACTGTTGATGCAGAAGTAAGTTACTTCTTAAATGACAGCATTACATTATCTGCTGGTGCAAATAACCTTTTCGACCAAGAAGCGCAAAAGTTACCTGAAGAATCTTACGGTGTACTTGGTGCTCAATATTACGAAAGTGGCCCGTTTGATTACAACGGCGGTTTCTACTACGTAAAAGCAACTTATAACTTTTAATCTAAAGTAAGTTAAAGCTAAAAAACCATATCAATTGATATGGTTTTTTTATGCCTAACATTTTATTAAATTAAGCAACGAGCCTATCGAGTGTTAGATTTAAGGTGACTTAGCTGAAGGTTTATTCGGAAATACTATTCTGCTGTATATAGTTAACCTTAAAGTGTGTTAAAACCTTAAGTCTCTGCTGCGAGATAGCTTCTTTTATTTGTAGCCCTTTCAAACCTTGCTCAACAAAAGGTTTCGCTGTGATAAGCGTTAACTTTTCAAATGCTTGGTAAAGATAGTCTTTTTGTAGATATTGGCGTGTTTCAAACCCTAATCTGCCAGTAAAGTCGGCTTGGCAACACAATAAAAAGTCTTCAAACTCTGTTGGTTTTCGCCAAACGTCGAGTTGATCAAATAGCTTTAAGGTAGTGCTAGGCTTTAATTCAAACGCTTTATGTACATGCAAATGGAACTGACAAACTTTTAAGGCTAAGTTTTTGTGTGCTGTTGGCACTCTTAAACGAGTACAGAATTCTTCAATTAGTGGTAGGCCAGCAGTTTCATGACCCGGATGTGACGGTAGTGTTTCATCTTCAGTTAACGACTTGCCTAAATCATGACAAACACTGGCGAATCTTACGGTGGTTTTTGTTGATAATAGTACCGCTTGTTTCAATACCATCATGGTGTGCAAACCAGAGCAAATTTCAGGGTGCCATTTAGCAGGGTTGGGAATGCCCCATAAGTTATGTAAATCAGGCCAGAGCGACTTTAATGCTTGGCATTGATATAGCACTTGAAAAAATACTTCAGGATTATTATCAGCTAAGCTGCGCTCCATTTCTTGCCATATCCGCTCACCCGATAAGCTCAATAACTCGCCGCTTTCACTCAGTTGTGTCATCAAAGAAAGTGTTTCAGGTGCGACTGTAAAGCCATATTGATGATAACGTGCCGCAAATCGCGCAACCCTTAAAACGCGCAAAGGATCTTCAATAAATGCTGATGAAACATGACGCAGTACGCGGTTTTTTAGATCGAGTTGGCCATGATAAGGATCAACTATTTTACCATCTGTAGCCATTGCCATAGCGTTAATGGTTAAGTCTCTGCGCATTAAATCTTCTTCAAGAGTAACATCAGAAGAGGCATTACAGTGAAAGCCAGTATAGCCTTGGCCTGCTTTTTTCTCTGTGCGCGCTAACGCATATTCTTGTTTACTTTTGGGGTGAAGAAATACCGGGAAATCTTTACCAACTTGGATAAAGCCAAGTTTAAGCATTTCATCAACACTTGAGCCGACAACGACATAATCGTTATCAACAACGGCACGATTAAGCAGCGAGTCACGCACTGCACCTCCGACTAAAAACGTATTAAGTTGTTGGGTTATATCTGCCATGTAAGCGCTTTAAACCTCTGAAAATAAATAAGTAAATAATAAGGGATTATTATACCAACAAACTCTAACACAAATGCAGCTGATTTTTGACATATGCCTGCGTTCAGGTTAATTTCACAGGGTCGATTCACTAGTTAAGATTTTCTATGTATACAAGCTACTTTGGTTTAGAAGAAAAGCCATTTTCAATTGCACCAAACCCTGATTATTTGTTTATGAGTGATCGTCACCGCGAAGCACTTAATCATTTAACTTATGGTTTGGGTGACACAGGTGGTTTCGTACTGCTTACCGGAGAAGTAGGTACTGGAAAAACTACCATTAGCCGTCGTTTAATGGAGAACTTGCCTGAGAATACCCAAGCGGCTTTTATTCTTAATCCAACACTTTCCAGTCAAGAGTTACTGGCAACTTTGTGTGATGAATTAAAAATTCGCTATCGAAAAACAGGCGCTACGTTAAAAACACTAACCGATAAAATCCAGCAAAAATTACTGAAAAATCACAGTGAAAATATTAATACACTGCTAATAATCGATGAAGCTCAGCATTTACAGCCTGAAGTGCTTGAACAGTTAAGATTATTAACTAATTTAGAAACTAATACTAAAAAGCTTTTACAAGTTATTTTAATTGGGCAACCAGAACTACAACAATTATTACAGCGCCGAGATTTACGCCAATTAGCGCAACGAATTACCGCAAGATACCATTTATTACCGCTAAACAAGCAAGAAGTGGCTCAATACCTTAAACATCGCTTATCGGTAGCTAAGTGCTTTCGAGAGATTTTCGACAAAAGTGCTGTTAATGCTATTCATAAAACCTGTAAAGGGATACCGCGCTTAATGAACCTGTTAGCAGAGCGCTCTTTAATGAACGCTTATAACAGTAACAATGCTGTGGTTAATCGTAAAATGGTGTTACAAGCCGCATACGATGCCTTAGGTGATGAATTTGAAGTTACCCCTTGGTGGAAAAATCGCTTTGTTAAAGTTGGTGGTTTAGCTCTTGCATTAGGCCTTGTGCTGGTTATTGGAATTTGGTGGGGATCATATCAACTGCAGGGTTTTAAGTCTGCGCCACACTTAACTGCTATTGAAAATGAAAACAACAGTAAGGTAGACCAAGCTGTAATACAGGAAAAAATCACTTCTCCTGTTGATAATAATACGAATGCATTAGTACAAAATACGGCTGCTGATACACAAGCCCTGATTAATGAAAAAACAGTATCTGATAACGAATCTGTCATCTCTAATAATAAAGTAGAGAGCTCTGAGTTGGTTGATACAGCTGAGCAACAGTTATTAGCCACTAATAAAAAGATACTTGCAGCGGAAAAAAAATTAGCTAGCCTACAAATTGCCCAACAACAAAGCATGCAACAACAAAGCACGGAAAAACAAAGCGCAGACGCCTTTATCGAACCAGAAAAAAAACTAACACCCAAAAACTTTGTTGTTGAAGCTGAAGAAGGGGTTTCAGACGCATTATTGGCAAGTTTTCAATCGGCGATTGAAGAAACCAAGCAAGATGAACAGCCTATTGAAAAACCGGCTGTAGAAAATGGTGATCTTATGCCACTGACACAAATGCCTGTTTGGGTGCAAGATGGTGTGCCGTCGATAGCTTTTGAAATGCATATATACGCTAGTGATGGCCAAGGTTGGGTAAGAGTTAATGGCCGAGATCGTTATGAAGGTGATTATATTGGTCGAGAATTACTGTTAAATGAAATACTGCCACAGAAAGTGGTACTAAGCTTTCGAGGTGAAAAATTTACCATGGACGCACTAACGTCTTGGAATTAATTGAGTTTAGCTAATTTCGTTGAATGGATATATGGTTGAATGCTTGGTTTAGCTGAGCTAGCTGATAATTCATGAATCTTACGCTTTTAAATTAAGTACAACATTTAAGCCATCAGTTTTATGACTGATGGCTTAAATTATTAACTTACTGCCAAGCTGGCATTTTTGCTTCGTAACTTTCTATTTTTGCAATTTTATTTAACGTCCAACCAACACTATCAACACCGTTTTCAAGGCAGTACTTATGAAAAGGCGTCATAGTAAAGCTATATTCCTTATCGGCAGACTTAACCTTGCTAGTGGCTAAATCAACAGTTAAATGTTGTAAGCTATCTTTTGATTGTTTAAATAACTCGGTTATTTCTGCCGCTGTTAAGGTAATGGGCAATACCCCAATATTAATACAGTTAGCGTAAAAAATATCAGCAAAGCTCGGGGCTATAATGACTTTAAAACCGTACTCTTGCAAAGCCCAAGGCGCATGTTCACGACTTGAACCACAACCAAAGTTTTCACCTGTTAGCAAAATACTGGCGTCTTTATACTCAGGCTTATTCAGAATAAATTCTGGATTATTTACTTTGCCGTCATTATCTAAATAACGCCAATCATTAAATAAGTGCTGGCCAAAACCAGTACGAGTCGTCTTTTGTAAAAATTGTTTCGGGATAATTTGGTCAGTATCAACATTCGCTGCATCTAATGGCACAACTAAACCATAATGTTGGGTAAAATTTTCCATGTTATGCTCCTTTAGCGGGTGAGTTAATCGTTGTTAAGTCGACAAAGTGTCCTGCGATTGCAGATGCTGCGGCTAGCTCAGGGCTAACTAAATGTGTACGGCTACCGCGGCCTTGTCGACCTTCAAAATTACGATTACTGGTTGAAGCACAACGGTCACCTTCAGTTAATACGTCATCGTTCATGCCTAAACACATTGAGCAACCGGGTAAGCGCCATTCAAAACCGGCATCAATAAAGGTTTGTGCTAAACCTTCTGCTTCGGCTTGGGCTTTAACACGGTAAGAGCCCGGTACTACAATAGCATCAACAGTTGGTGAGACCTTTTTACCTTTAGCAATAGCCGCTGCTGCGCGTAAATCTTCAATTCTAGAGTTTGTACAAGAACCAATAAATACTTTATTAATGGTGATATCGGTAATTTTTGTTCCAGCCGTTAAGCCCATGTATTTTAGGGCCGCAACGCAAGAGTCGCGCTCAACAGGATCAGAAAAGTCTTCTGGTGATGGTATAACATTATCAACTTGAGTAACTTGACCAGGTGTGGTTCCCCAAGTTACTTGAGTTTTAATGTCTTTTGCTTCAAGTGTTAAGTAGCTGTCAAACGTGGCATCAGTATCTGATTTTAATTGTTTCCAATCAGTTACGGCTTGTTCCCAAAGCTCACCTTTTGGTGAATAATCACGACCTTTTAAATATGCAAATGTGGTTTCATCTGGCGCGATTAAACCCGCTTTAGCGCCAAATTCAATACTCATATTACACACTGTCATGCGCTCTTCCATGGTTAAGCGTTCAATCGCTTCGCCACAGTACTCAACTACATAACCGGTTGCACCTGCGCTGCCAGTTTTACCGATAATCGCTAATATAATATCTTTAGCACTAATACCAGCAGCTACTTGGCCTTTTACTTCAATGCGCATGGTTTTAGCTTTAGTTTGTCTTAAGGTTTGCGTTGCGAATACATGCTCAACTTCAGAGGTTCCAATACCAAATGCTAAGGCGCCAAAAGCACCATGAGTAGCAGTATGTGAATCGCCACAAACAATAACTGTGCCTGGTAAAGTTAAGCCTAACTCTGGCCCCATAACATGCACAACGCCTTGGTTTTTGTGGCCCATGCCAAATAATTCAACGCCAAACTCTTTACAGTTTTTTTCTAGCGTTCTTAATTGATTGGCTGCGCCTTCACCAGCGGCATTAATTTCAATCGAGCGAGTTGAAATATTATGATCCATTGTCGCAATAGTGCGTTCAGGGTGGCGTAATGCACGATTATGAAACTTTAAATTGGCAAAAGCTTGTGGTGATGTCACTTCATGAATTAGGTGACGGTCAACAAATATTAGTGGCGTTTCGTCGGCTTTTTCTTCAATGATATGATTTTGCCATAATTTTTCGTATAAAGTGCTGGCCATGCTATTTTGCTCCTGAAGTAGGTTGGTTTTCACGAATATATTGGCAGATAATATCGCCCATTTCGTTGGTCGATTTAGCGTTGTGGCGCTCTTCTGGACTTAACAAGTCGCCAGTAAAGTTACCTGCATTTAGTGTTGCTGCTACAGCATTTTCTATCGCCGTTGCTGCTTCAGCTTGATTTAAGCTGTGACGTAACATTAATGCCGCTGAAAGAATTTGTGCTATAGGATTTGCAATACCTTTACCAGCAATATCTGGCGCTGTTCCGCCGGCAGGTTCATACATGCCAAAACCTTGCTCGTTTAAACTTGCAGAGGGTAAAAGCCCCATAGAACCGGTGATCATGGCGCAGATGTCAGATAAAATATCGCCAAACAAGTTCGAACATAGCATCACGTCAAACTGCGCAGGGTCGCGCACTAATTGCATAGCCGCGTTATCAACATACATATGCTCAACAGCTACATTTGGATAGTCTTTAGCTACGTTATTAACCACTTCTCGCCATAATTGTGATGAGGCTAATACATTGGCTTTATCGATAGATATAACCTTATTACGGCGTTTTTCAGCTGCTTGAAAGGCAAGGTGCGCGATGCGGCTAATTTCTTTACGAGAGTAAATCATGGTATCAAAGGCTGCTTCATCTTCTTGCCCTTGATTTTTGCGACCTTTAGGCTCACCAAAGTAAATGCCACCGGTAAGTTCACGAATTACTAAAATGTCAAAACCTGCTTGTGAAATATCAGCACGTAATGGTGAAAGGTGAGACATAGCACTTTGTAACTGTGCTGGTCGCATATTACAAAATAGCCCAAAGTGACCACGTAAGCCTAATAAAGATGCTCTTTCTGGTTGTTCTGTTGGTGGCAAGTTACTCCATTTAGGACCGCCAACTGAGCCAAATAAAATAGCATCAGCTTGTTCACAACCTTTAACGGTACTTGCAGGTAACGCTTCACCGTGATTGTCGATAGCACAACCACCTACATCATAATGTGTGGTAGATAATTCAAAATCATATTGTTTGGCAACCGTCTGTAATACTTTTTCTGCTTGTGCCATAACTTCTGGCCCGATACCGTCACCGGCTAATATTGCAATCTTCGACATAGTATTGTTTTAAACCTATAAATTTTATTTAATAAATGAATCTGATTCACAGCTAACCTTAATCAAGCGAGCTGTAACTTGTTAATCACTCGCTTATCTATATTTGGTTTTTGCCATCAATAGCAGCTTCTTTGTTGAAATCGGTTTTCATTTCTGTTTTTAATTCAGCAATGGTAATCGCACGATGAATACCATTAAGCGCATTAACTAAAGCATGTCCTGATGCTTTAATTACATCAGTGTCTAAGCCATAGCCATGGAAGTTTCGACCTTGCCACGATACCACTATATCAGCCTTACCTAGGCCGTCTTCGCCTTCACCTTTGTTAGAAATTTTGTAATCACTTACTTCAAATTCAATATCAATGGCTTTTTTAATCGCACGATAAAGTGCATCGACAGGGCCATTACCCGTTGCTGAAACAATCTTACTTTCTTCACCTAATGCTAGTTTGATGCTTGAAGTAGAAAACTCACTACCACCACTTTGCACATTAACGGTTTGTAAGTGATAAAAGTCTTGTTGGTCTTGTTGTTTAATATTGAAAAGTAAGGCTTCTAAGTCGTCATCGAAGACTTGGCCTTTTTTATCTGCTAATGCTAAAAAGTCAGCATAAAGGGTTTCAATTTCGTAGTCTGACTCTTGGTAACCTAAACTTTCCATTCGGTGCTTAATAACGTGGCGACCGCTGCGTGAAGTTAAATTCAATTTTGTTTTACTAATACCGACACTTTCTGGTGTCATAATCTCGTATGTATTACTGGCTTTTAACATGCCATCTTGATGAATACCTGAAGAGTGGCTAAAAGCATTGCCGCCAACAATAGCTTTGTTCAATTGCACGGGCATATTACAAAGTTGACTGACTAATTTTGAGGTGCGGGCAATTTCTTGGTGATTGATACCCGTATGAACACCCAATAACTCTTGGCGAGTTTTCATGATCATGGCAACTTCTTCTAACGAACAATTGCCTGCACGCTCGCCAATGCCATTAATAGTACATTCGATTTGTCTTGCACCCGCTTGTACCGCTGACATTGAGTTAGCAACTGCCAAGCCTAAATCGTTATGACAATGCACCGAGATAACCGCTTGGTCGATATTAGGTACGCGATTAAATAAGGTTTCTATAATGCCGCCAAATTCGTTGGGTAAAGTGTAACCTACGGTATCTGGAATATTTACGGTCGTAGCACCGGCTATAATCGCCTGTTCAACCATACGGCATAAATTGTCGATAGGGGTTCTGCCTGCGTCTTCACACGAAAACTCAACGTCATCGGTAAAACGTCGAGCATATTTAATTGCCCGTACGGCCATGGCTTGCACATCGTCAAAACTCTTTTTTAACTTTTGTTGAACATGCACGTCAGAGGTAGATATAAACGTATGAATACGAAATTGGTCAGCAGGTTTTAACGCATCAGCACAAGCTTTAATGTCGCCTTCAACGGCTCGGGCAAGGGCACAAACTCGAGAGTTTTTCACGGTTCTTGCTATTTCTTGTACGGATTGAAAATCACCCGGTGAAGAAACTGGAAAACCCACTTCCATAATGTCGACACCTAAACGTTCAATAGCGTGGGCTATTTGTAATTTCTCGTGTACCGATAAACTCGCGTTTAGTGCCTGTTCGCCATCACGTAATGTGGTGTCAAAAATAATTACTTTATCGTTAGAAATGCCCATGTTTGTCCCTGATTTTAAAGTTTTTGCGCTAAATAACGAGCATAAAAAAACCCGCGTTGAATAGCGCGGGTTTAGTGTTTTATTATGTAATCTATTTATTTTTCAAGCAATAAAACCTAGCCGCGCGTTGATAATGCGAGGAGGAGGCTAATACGAATCATGTTAGTGAAATTTTTCATTTATGCTTTTACTTAGTATTTTGGTTAAATAAATAGTTAGTACGTTATTAATAGCGCATTTATCACTGTGCTGTCAATTGTGATTTTGTTATATATTATAAGTTATAAGGTTTTTATTTTGCATATAACCTTATTTTTAATCTCGATTTATCTGTAGCTGATTTTTAACATATAACTTGCTAATATCTATCACTCTCCTATTGCACTATTTTATGAGCCCAAAATGCAAGCAAAAAAGTTTGTTTTAAATATATCTCAAAACTATAGCTTCGCTATTTTAAGACCATTACAAGAAGCCATTCGCAATAGCAACAGAGATGTTTATTGGTTTGTACAGGGTAGTGCGGTTAATTTATCCTATTTTACTGCAGACGAAAAAATATTAAAGAGTGTTGATGACGTTATTAAATATGATCCTGATGCTGTTATTTTTCCTGCCAATATAGCACCAACATTTTTCCCAGGAATTAATGTTGCGGTTTTCCATGGTTTTGATGCAGGAAAAGTAGATAAAAAAGGACATAATGATCATTATAAAGTGCGTAATTGTTTTGATTTATATTGCACGCAGGGGCCAGATTCGACTGCTCAATTTCAACGTTTAGCTGAAAAGCATCAAACGTTTAAAGTCATTGAAACAGGTTGGTGCGCATTAGATCCTTTATTTACCAATAATAACGTCGATAAAACAGTAAAGTCGACAATATTAATGTGTTCAACATTTTCTAAGCAATTAACCTGTGCACCACACCTTTTTGAAACAATAAAATCTTTAAGTGAGACAGGTAAATGGAATTGGTTAATTCAATTTCATCCTAAAATGGATAGAAGCATAGTTGATAAATATAAATCAATTCAAAATGAACACTTAAGCTTTGTTGAAACTGATGATGTTATCCCCCTGCTGAAGCGAGCAGATATTATGGTTTGTGATACCTCTTCTGTACTTATCATGTTTTTATTACAAGGTAAGCCAGTTGTTACTTTCAATAATATATCACCAGGTGATTATTTAATTGATATTAATTCAGCTGATAAACTTGAAGAGTCAATTGAGTATGCCCTGCAAAAACCTCAATGTTTAATGGATAATATTCAGAAGCATATTGATTGTACGCATCCATACATGGATGGAAGGTCATCTTATCGCCTGCTAGATGCGATTGATAAGACTATTGAAGAGAAATCAAGTCTTAAACCTAAGCCCTTTGATCTATTTAGACAATTTAAAATGCGTAAAAAATTGAAATACTGGAAGCTTTAATCTCATGCGTTAAAAATAATGTTATTAAGCGATTATAACTCTCCTGATAAGTGCGTTTTCCTTAAGTACCATAAGTGTATTCTGTATTTTATATTACGAATGAAATTGGTGCTTTTAGTACCATGAAACCCACCATTCAATAGTGTTATATCACTAGCGAAGTTCTTGTTTTCACTAATCGGATAAGGGCGTAAACCAAATACAGACAAGTCTAGCTCTTGACAAAACTGCATATCAATATCAACAGGGCGATAGAACTTATCTCTTGCAAGCAGCTTTTTAGCACCAGCTAGATTAAGCGTATAACCTGTTGCACAGTTAGGGATTTTTGTAAAATTGATTAATTCAAACTGTTGATCTAATGAACTAATTTGTTTGGGTTCATGGTTTCTATTATCAGCTAATTTAATCAGATCGTATTTGCTTAATGTCTCGGAAAGTGAGAAGAGTTGGATAAAGTTACTTTCAATATTCATGTCATCTTCTAGTATAACCGCAAAGGCTATATTTTCAGCGACCATTTTACGCCAAACATTTCTGTGGCTAATGTAACAGCCAATTTCACCCATGCTTAAATCTGCTCTAAAATACTTCTTATTCAGTATTTTAGAATATTCTTGGTTAATTTCAGTAGTTGTTAAATTGTTACCTTTAACGGCAGGAATTCTTTCAAAGGCGACATTTATCTCTGAAAGTTGTTTGTCCATATTTAATAATCGTTCAGTTGCACAGTCTAAATTAATGACATATACGGGACAGTTATTGATTATGGACATCTTAATTACCTTTTATTGCTCATGATTTTTAAGTCATGAACTCGCAGTTTAGAAAAAATTTATTTAAGTAATTATATTTTTACCTGTGTTAAAGATTATATTCAACTTTTAAAAATAAGTTTGCTTGTTTTTTATCTTTAATGTCATTTTCAAATGTAGATCGACTGAGGTCTAAACCCAAGGTGTATCGCCAGTTTTTATAACTATGTTGAACCTTAGTCGATACCATGATCAAGTCTTCAGCCACTTCTGTAAGCGGATTACCAATAATATTATTCCCTGGTGCTTTATCATTGTTATCTGTATTCAGTTGTAAGTGACGAATTTTGCTCGTTACATTTGTATTTTGATCAATGGTAGAAATAAAACCTAAAACCACGCTCGTTGCATCATTATCGTATAAGTTACCTAAGGTTCTTTGCTGGTAACGCATGCCTGTTTGATAAATATGATGCTCATAGTAGCAATTACCAATACTGCTATTATTCGTATCTGTGCAATCAGCGTAGGTGTCGGTATATTCTAAGTAAACCTTTGTATGAGCTGAAAAAATCTTTAAGTCAGTATCAATACCTACTTGCACTTTGGGTTCTGTTAAAAAGCTTAATGAAGAGCCACTGTTATCACCGTCTTCTGCAAAATATTGGCCATACAAACCCACAGGGGTATTTAGTACGTTGAATGAGTAACGTAAATCGTACCCTGCTTGTTGATTACCCGGTTCGTTTTCTTTATTTACGCCGCAATCAAGTCCTGAAGCGCCACAATTGTCTTTGCCTAATAATACATCGAAAAAAGTGCTTAAGCTTTTTGAACGGCCTTTACCGCCAAACTGTGCTAAACGAGTAATGCCAACCTCTAAACCGTCGAACGGCTGAAAATTTAACCTGAAGCCCCACAACAGCGTGTCATCAATAACGCGTTTATCGTCCATAACGCCCATAAATGAAGTTACGGTCCAAGGGATTTCAATTTCAGTGAATGGAATTTCTAAAGGTATTGCTGACCTGCGGGATATTGAAAGCGCTGGAATAGGCCTAGCGTTATTAGTTAAGCTTAAGTTGCTATCCCAGCCTGGGCCCCACCATCTATCTTGCTTACCAAGTGAGACCACCCAATTACCAATAAAGCCTGCAACATAACTACCATCAAATCGTGTTTTGTCATTATCTTCTGGAGAAAACGTATAATTGGTAGAAAGACCAAAAGCAAACGAGTCTGTCATATGACTTGTTTGGATTTTTATATTGTTTTTGTCTCTAAAGTCCTCGCCAAAACTTGTAAAACGTTTGTCTTTATTGGCAATGTTAAGCTCTAATTTTTTGCTGTTATTTTTTGCCATTCGAAATTGATGATTTACATAATCAAAGGCTTGTTTTTCCGAGCTATTTAAAGAAGAGTAATCAACATGCTTTAAGTCACGCCCAATATCGAGCCACATTAATGGAAATGTAGTAACGGGTGTTTTTATGTGGCCTGCATCAGCAAGTTGTTGAATACTTGATCTAAGATAAATATTTGATGTATCAATCCAAGGTTCTGCAGACGTGAAAAAGCAAAACAAAAATAGCGTGTAAGATAATTTATGTAATTTCAAAATAAGATTTTCAGTTCTTTAAGTGATATTTAGCCTAACTTTTAAATTCTAATTTAAAAGTTAGCCCCAGTTTTCCATACTAGATTTACGTTTTGAAAATAAACGCGGTAAGATCAAACCAAATAGTAAACCAATACCTAAGACGATTGCGCCATTAAAAAACCATTGTTTTTTAATACTAGTGTCTTGATTTTTCAATTGTGATTTTGTTTGTGTTAAGTCCATGTTGAGTGCAGAAATGCTGTTTTGTAGATCACTGCGTTCAGACTTTAATGTGTCAATTTCTAAAATGGCATCATTAAGTTGCTGAGTCATGTCACTTTTGCCTGATTGAAAACTAGCGAGTTTTTCATTTAAGTCAGCGATAACATAACGCATGCCTGGTTTGGTTGAAACATGCTTGCTTTCGATCCAACCTATTCGGTCTTTATCAGTAATGATTTCGCTGTAATCATTATTTGAATTGCCAGTTAACTCTACTTTTTCACCAGAATTAACAGTACCTTGTATGCGATAATTTTTGCCAGCACCGGTATGCATATAAACAATTAAATCTTCAGAGATATAGCCAGCCGTGGACGATGAGTCGGCCTCTTCGGCGAAAGAAAATAAAGGGGTTAAAAATAGTAGAGTAACGAATGTTTTTTTTATGTTCATCATGAAATAACCAATAGCGCCATTTTAAACAGAGAATGGCAAAGATAGTAGGACTTTGCAGGAGTGATAGCAAGTGATAGCGCCTAGATTTCTAAGATTTTTGCTATAAAATAACAATCATGTAAGATTGAGACTATTATTTGCTGTAAATGTGCAAAAATTTTGTAACTGCAGTTAATAAGCTTGATTTATAACTACTATTGGAAAAGTATGACAACCGAAATAGAGCTTAAATATTTAGTTTTAGGCGATAACACCGAAGAAAAAATCAACCAAGCCTTAAATCGTGAAAACATTCAATTTAGCTATCAGGAAAAGCAATTAGCTAATTGTTATTTTGATACGCCAGATCTTAATTTACGTCATCACGATATGGGTTTAAGAGTTCGCCGCAACAATGACCATATCGAGCAAACGATTAAAACTGCTGGGCAAGTTGTTGGTGGTTTACATAGTCGACCTGAATACAATGTTGATATCGTAAGTGAATTTCCAATACTATCGCTTTTTCCCAATGAAATTTGGCATCAAAGCCAATCGGTTAGCACTATTCAGCGAGACTTGGTAGCCTTGTTCGACACCAACTTTAAACGTTGTACTTGGTTAATTAGCGATTCAGTAGGTAACGTAGTTGAGCTCGCTTTTGATCAAGGGGAAATTACTAGTTCAGAAAATAAAAAGGTTATTCATGAGCTTGAGTTTGAACTGGTTGAAGGAGACAAGTCCGCACTTTTTAATCTAGCCAGACTATTATTTGATGTACTTGCACTACGACCAGGCATAAAGAGTAAGGCTGCACGTGGTTATTCGCTTTGGAAAAAACAGCCAGAGAGTACCCAAACTCAACAATCAAATTATATTTGTGAAAATCGTCGCGACTCTATTGCTGCTGCTTTTACTAATGGACTAAGTCTTAGCCTTACTGGCTTACAAAAAGGTATTGAACGTTATTTACTTGCCCCTAGTTTACAGGCATTAATACAGATCAAAGCTGATTTGGCAACATTGCGTCATGGTTTTTGGTTATTCGAAGAGTACTTATCAGCACAAGAGTTGCTTGTTAGAGACGAATTAAGCCACTTTATCCATTTATTAGCATGGGTTGATAACGCTATACATTTGCAAGAGCTAACAAATAAAACAGGAAATTATCGAAAAAAGTTAGAATTTAGTCAGCAACTTATCGAACAGTTAAGAATTGAAAAACGCCTCTTCCCAAGCAATGAAGATATTTCTCAGCTTTTACATAGTAGCCGATTTAATCAGTTACAACTTTCGATTCTTGAGCTTTTTTTAACGCGCAGTCAGCAACACAATACAACAAATGAAGTTTCAGATGATGCGTTACTTAAGTTTGCTCAAGATAAAATAGAGTTCAGTTTAAGTGAACTAAGTGTGCAGATGAAAAACACCTCGAGTTTACAGAGTCAGCAGTACCTAGAATTAAGTAAACCGCTTTATCGAAGTTCATTAACCGGTACTTGGCTTGCTGGCTTATTTGAAAACGAATTACGTGATAAGTTTCGCCACCCTTGGCTAGATTTACAGCAAGGTATTACAGAGTTACATTCTTTATGGATTATTCAGCTGCAATTAGAAAAACTAGATAATCCACCTAAAAAAATGGTTCAGTGGCAAAATAGCAAGGTTGACAGTTTACTTATCGCATTAAATCATACGAAAGCTATTGCAGTTACTATGCCTCCTTATTGGTATGAATAAATAAGCACTCTGTTCTTAACGTGCTGTGAGTTAATAGCATCTGGGTAATGAGCCATTAACTCACATAAGCTAACCTGAAAAGTGATTGTTGTAATCTTATGTCAAATATATTGATAAATACCTTTGCGCGTAAACTGTTTATGTTTGTTTTTACACTTAATTCAATCTCATTTTTAAGTTATGCAAAAACTTATAGTTTACCTCAGGCAGGCTCCAGGCTAATTGGAGAAAAGCAATATCATGTGGTTGTCAAAGGTGACTACTTTCAACTTATTGCCGAAAAGTATGATGTTGGTTTTCTCGCCTTAATGGCCGCTAACCCCGGTATTGACCCATTTTTACCTACAGTGGGACATCAGTTAGTTATACCAAGCCAAATGTTGTTACCTTTTGGTAAACGTGAAGGCATTGTAATTAACCTGCCTGAATTACGCTTGTATTATTTCCCTGAAAATAGCGACAAGGTACATGTTTTCCCTGTAGGTATTGGTAGGGAAGGCTTAGCAACACCAAAAACAACTAGTTATATAAGCGAAAAGCGAAAAAATCCCATTTGGCGGCCGACTAACGAAATGAAAGCACGATATTTTGCAGAGCATGGTAAGCAACTCGCTAATGAAGTGCCTGCGGGGCCGAATAATCCGTTTGGTAAATATGCCATGCGATTAGGCACTAGTGTTTACTTGTTACACGGTTCTAATCAGCGTTTTGGAATAGGAATGCGTGCCAGTTCAGGCTGTATTCGTTTATATGACGATGATATTGAGTGGTTATTTCAACATGTTGCCATTAATACTCCTGTAAAAATTATTGAGCAAACAATAAAGTTATCTTATGAACCAGGAAAAAAGTTGCTAGAAGTACATAGTCCTTTAACGAGAGAAGATGGTGAAGAAAGAGTAGCTGAAATCACCGATAATATTAGTCATTTTGTAGGCGATTTAGCTGAAAATAAAAAAATGTTAATTGAACAAGTCGCTAACCCGCAAGGATTGGTAACTGAATTATATACACGCTAAATATCGCTGCAAAAACAATAAAACACCAAACAAAGTTTAGTGTTTTATTTATGCTCATATACAATATTTAGTAACTATAAATAGTCGCTTAAATTATTTTTTGTAACTCGCCACTACATTATCAATGCGTTCATTGGTATCTTTCACCGCTTGATTAGTTTTTTCTTGCGCCATACCTAATGCGTTTACTTCGCCAGATACTGCTTTTGTTTTAGCAGATAAGCTATTAACTTTATTAGTTAAATTATCAATTTTTTGATTTAATTGCGAAATATTTGCTTCTAAGGCAGTGTTGTTTGCACAACCGCTAATAATGGCAACAATGGCTACGAGTGTTAATTTTTTTAATATCATAAAGAGATCCCTGTATTTCTATTAAATTAATATGCTAAGAGTGGTCAGGTTTCAGTATGGCACAAAAATAGTACGGTTTAAAATAGCAACTAGCTTGCAAGAGTTTGTAACTCGACACTTTAGTCGGAGCAAGCACTAACATTGAACAACAATTATTAGTAGAAACGTTGTATTAGGTATTAGCACTCTTGTTGGGTATTATTGTATTTGGGGGCAAGGTAGATTATTTATCGAGGGATTTTGTCAGTGCCTCTAACTTTTCTTCTAAGGCTAAAAGCTTTTTCGCCATTTCTGTATTTTGAGCAATAATTTGTGAGTTCTGCATTCTAAGCTCGCGATTTTTAATGTTGGTATCGGCAAAGCCAAATATTTTATTAACAAATACTGCTCCTATTCCACCTAATATGCCTACGCCTAAAATAAACATAACAAAAACGCACGTTCGACCGATCAGAGTAATAGGATAAACATCACCGAAGCCAATGGTAGTTGCAGACATGACCATTAGCCAAATAGCATCGCTGTAAGTTTGAATTGGCGAAGCTTCAAGACCTACTTCTGCTTGATAAGTAAAGTAGCCTAGTGAAATGTTTAATGTTAAGAATAAGAGTAAAGATATAGTGCCAATAAAACCGTAGTTATAATTTTTCACTCCAAAGTCATCTATGCTGTATAAATGAGTTTTTTCCATGGCTTTTTGTACGACTATCATTGCAATCTCTACGTTATTTTATTTAATAGAATTGACCGTTAAGTTGAGTAGCACTTTACTCATCCGGTGTATGATCAACATAATTAATTAAATCATCCATCAATTTTTTTTTAATTTCAAGTTGTTGTTCAGCAGACAGACCATATTTTTCAGCAAGTAGTACATAATCTTCACCCGATAAACTAACCGTTAACCTTGGGCGTTTAGGACGTTTATTGGTTGGCAAACCTAGAATATCTCTGATTTGTTCAGAAGGGCTAATACCTGCCTTTAGCGCTTTTTGTCGAATGGCGAGTTGAATCTTTTCGTCCATATCAAAAGCAACTTGTACCGCTTTAACTGCTTTAACTGATGACTGCCATTTCTCTGGGATTTTTCGTGACATAATTAGCTCCCTGGATACATGTCCACAATATCTGTGGTAGGTCTAAAAAGGGTCAAAAATACTTCAGTGTCGCCATCTTGCCAAACTTCAATGTCTACACCTTTGTCTTGATCTTCGTTAAACAATGCATAAAGTTCAAACTGCTCGCCACTGTCTTTGCCTTCATAAGCAGAAAGAGCATCTGTTCTATAATCTTTGCGATGGAAGTACCCAACTTCAGCGTAGCTACTTTGTTGATATGCTTCGCTACTCCAGCCTGATGTGGTGTCATTGTCAGCAAGGCGGGTTAATTGTGCCTCACCGGGTTCATCGAAGACTTCAGCGAATTGCTCTAGATCAAACAAGGTTTCTACATCTTGATGTAATATTTTCAGAGAGAATTTTAAGTAAGTTTTATCGTCTATATCTAACGTTAAGTATAATTCTAGTTCATTATTGCCTTTAAGTACCCACTCTGCTTGAGTTTTATGCTCAAATTCGTAGCTATTTACGGCGCTAACTTGAAACTCTTGTGCTCGTAATGCGCTGGGTAAACCAAAGCTGTCTGACATAACAATAATATCACCTAAGGTAAGATCTTTTACATTATTGAGTTTGCGCTCTGGTGTTGGTTTTTTGAATATATTTTTGAAAAAACTCACTTTGTGCTCCGAATTTTTGGCAGATAGTTGAGCTAAATAAAGCTAAAAAACCGCTTTGCATCATAGATACAAAGCGGTAAATCAAATTGTTGATTTATTTTTGCTTGGCTTTTAAGCGCTCTAGTACTGAATTAGCGCTGTTATCACTAGCACCAATACCTGCTTCTTTTAGCTTAGCTTCTAACGATGTATCTGAGTTTTCAGACTCTAATACTTCGGCAGCTTTCATGCGATCATCAAACTTCTGTTGTTTAGCTTTAATGCGTTCTAACGAGTCTTTAGCATTTAATAACTTTGAGTTACTTGATGAGAAGTTATCCGTAATGGCTGAAGTTGCTTTTTGTACGCTTTCTGTGGTTTTAACCATAGATAATTGGCGCTTATACTCAGCCACTTGGCGTTCGCTCTTTTTAACTAGCTCTTTTAAACGCTCAGCATTACCTTGAAAACTATCAAGTGCTTGTTGCTGTGTTGTAAGCTCATTCTCTAGCGTAGAAATTTTTTCAGCTACTGCTAATGCAAGTGCTTCATCACCTTTTTCTAAGGCTTGAACAGCATAACCTTCATGTTCAGTAATTTCGCGCTTAATGCGTTCAACGTCACGGCTAGATGACATTTGTTGTGCCATAACACCGGTTAAATCACGTTTAGCTTTAGTTAAGTGATTTTCTGCATCACGAATTTCTTGTTCAAAAATGCGAGTGGCATTTGAGTCAATAATTGATTCGCCAACTTCAGTTGCACCGCCGCGAATAGCGGTCATAATTTTTTTAAATATACTCATAATAATACTCCTAAGGTGGCTGCTTAAATTAAGTAATCACTCATGTCGTCAATAATTTCTAGTGCATTGTTACTCAATACCGCTAGTTCGTGTTCTATGTCATTAAAAGTTGAGCTAATCGCTAGGGCGCCAAAAATGACATATTTATCACCGATTTTCGAAAATGAAGACAGCGGCATTGGAATGTTCATCTCTAGCATGCTTACGTGCATCTCATTGATTTTATCGGCTTTAACTTCTTCTTCACCCCAGAGGTAAGTAATGCAAAGAATTTGGTCATCTGTTACTGATACAAATATAGGCAGCTCTTCGCGACCAAATACAGATATTTGCAGTACATCTACTTCACCTGAAATAGGTTGGCAGTCAAAGGTCATACCTGTGTCCGAATCATCGGCCAAAGCATTTAAATAGTCAGCTATCTTATGAATATTCATGTTCTTCCTCATGTTCTAATAAGTAGCGTAAAACCAATTAACTTGATTTTACTGACGACATATTATGTCGTGTTGGGAGTAATTTAGCATTATGACATATTATGTCAAGTGCTAATTGATTTTATTTTGTAAGCTATAGTAATCATATTTATTGTAAATGGGCATTATTTAGCCCTTGTTGATCTTGCCATGCTTTTTGATGCAGTTGATAAATGGCATGACTACCGAGATAATTAACGGGTACTGAGTCGCTGTCCTCATAAAAGCCTTTGGAGAACTCAAAGGCATTAATAGTCATAGGTAAGGTTAGCCAATGATGAGGTGTAGGGAATTCTTCCATACTTTTTAATCTTGTAAGCGGCGAAGCACCAATTTTACTAGCGATAGTCCAACCCCATTCACCAAAACTTGGCACGTTGTCATGATATTGTTGCACGCTTGAGTAGCCAGCAGCTTGTACCGTTTTTCCTATCGCAATAAAGGCATTCTTAGCGTGATAAGGGCTAGCAGATTGAATGCCAATTAAGCCATCGCCCGCAAGCAACTGTTTTAAGCGGGCATAAAAATTAACTGAATAAAGCTTATTAAGATCCGGATGACTAGGGTCGGGCAAGTCAACGATAATAGCGTCAAAGGTTTGCTGGCTTTGCAGTAATGTGTCAATAGCAATAAAGGCATCAGCAGAAATAATGTTAACTCTTTCATCACGTAAACTGGCTGCGTTTAACGTTTCAATTTCATTAGCTAGAGAGTGAGGTAATTTTTCATGCGGTTTTTTAAATAACTGCATCAACTCAGTATCTAGGTCAACTAAAGTGACGTGTTTAGGTTGCCATTGCAGCACATCTCGTAAGGCGAGTCCGTCACCGCCACCTATGATAAGAATATTGTCATGGCGTGCAGAACCCGCTAGAACTGGGTTTACGAGATAACTGTGATATATAAACTCGTCGGAAGAAGAAAACTGCAAGCGGCCATTCAAATAAAAGTTAATAATATTTCCGCTTTCAGGCCCCATATTTCGTTTAGTAAAGGTAAGTTGTTGGAAGCGCGTTTTATCACTATAAACAACTTTGTCGAGGTAAAGTAAGTTACTCATTTGGCTCAACCACCCATTACCATAATGATATATAGCCATGATCATTACTAATAAAACTCCATGGGCTGTAATTAAGGTTTTTCGCCAAGTAAGCCTTTGCCAATAGTAAAGTATGAAAATAACGCCGGCCGTTAAGTTTAAAGCGGCGGTTAATGCACTGGCTTTGCTAATGTCGATTGATAACAGAAAAACAACCCAAATAGCTGCGCCAATACCTGCGCCGATATAATCTGCTCCGTAGATGGTGCCAAGATTATTTTTTAGGTGTTTTTGGTGTATTTCTTCGCGAATTCGAGCAATTAAGGGGATTTCCATACCAATAAAAAACCCTAAGATTAAGCCGAAAAAATAAGGGCTATTAAATGCAAGAAAACTAAGTTGTTTAAAAATACCACCTCGCGGGTAGGCGTCTGGTGGCAGGTTGAACATACTGCCTAGTATTTCAGGGAAGGTTTGGGTAATAGCGATCAGCCCACCAATGATCAATATTGAGCTACTGCCTAAAAATGCAATGGTGAGTTCGAGCCATACAAAACCATTAAAAGCACATTGAATTTTACGCGCGGCAAATGCTCCTAAGCCCATGGCAACGATCATTAAGCCAATCATGGCATATATGGTGCTTTCCATTATGCCTAAAACACGACCTGCATAATGCGATAATAGATATTCGTATATCAATCCACAACCAGCTAAAACAGCCATAGTTAAAATCAGCAGTGTATCGTCCCATAGCCGGTTTCTTTCGATTATCATGGATGTTCCTAGCAGTTAATGTGCGGTACTTATTGGTTAGAAGGCAATCAAGCGCATAATTGCGCTTGATTTAATGTAGAGGTTTTAGCGGTGATTAAGACATTAACGCCGTTAGTAGTAGTGCAATTGAAATGCTGATTGCCATTTCAACACAAGCAACACCGATATTGTGCTGATGATCTACTTCTTCTACTAAATTGATACCCATGAGCACTAGACGCTTAGCAATAGATGTGAGTAGGGCAACTAATAATGTCATGGTTATACCAAACACTAACCAACCAACTAAGTTAACCATTAAGGTTTCTGGACTATAAGTTAAAAAATGACTAGCTGCTGTAACAGCTAAGGCAGTACTTATAGCCTGGCCTGCATAACGAATGGCAAGTGCAACATGACCTTGTGCAAAGGCATTTTGCATGCTGCTATTCTGATTGTTTTTCGAGTATTGGCGCTCTTTCAGTCGGGTAACTAACACTAGCATGGCTTGTGAAACAACAAAGCCAGCGGTAATAGCGGCAAAGGTGCTTATATCTAGGCCATAAACCCAAAGCAATACGGCACGAATGACAATTGCTGTAGCAATAGCACCAGAGGCATCAACAATGCCAACGGCAATATTGCGTGATTTAATTTGTGCATTCTTGTCAATTTGGTTTAAAGCAAAGCGGTCATGAAAAATGCGACCAACTTTAATTAAGATTAAACCAAAAATGCCATAACTTGCCATGCCGATAATTTCCATTAAATAACTATCTGCATTTTCTCCGGTTATAGCACCCGTTAATACAATACCTAGGGCAGCCACACTGCCGGCAACACTTATACCAAAGGCAAAATTATCTTCTTTAGAAAGTTCGTCTGTTGAGTTAACCTTTGCTGATAAACCACTGATAAAGCGCATAGCGCCCAGTAATATAATAGCGATGGTGATATCAATGGCTAAGAAAATTAATAGCTCTAGATTGAGGCCGGTTATTTCAATAAATGTATTCATATTTATCCCTACTTTCCACGTCTAAAGCTACGTGACGTTGTACTCTTACTGTTTCTAAAACTAGCATTTTTAGCACTTTTACTTGATTTAGCATAAGCGCTTTTATTGGTTGTTTTGCTAGCAAATCGATTGGCACTGGTTTGTGCGCTTTTACTTTGACGAGAGATACTTGACGCGCCAGTTCTGTTTTTACTATAGGTGCTAGTATACTTTTGTCCGCGGCGTTCAAATGATTTTTTAGTACGAGAGTCTATATCATTTTGCTTACGCAGTTGATCAGGAGAACTGTAGCGTTTACGGCCATAATCATTGTAATAGCTATAATTTCTATTTCGGCCCCAATCATTATAACTCGTGCGACGAGAGCCAAATAAATCACCCATCATTGAATACATGCCATACCAAGCCCAGAAAGACATACCATTTGAACCGGTTGTCCAACTGCCGTAGGAAGGGTTGCCAATAAGTTGTTCGCCGGTGCCAAAGTCTTGAGCTTTATTAGCCGACATACTTTGTGCTTTTGACATGGCATTGACGCGTGGCAAAGTTCCGTCGGACATATCAGCTAAAACGTTGAGCGGATCGCTTAAGGCATCAGAATATAAAACCGGATCAGCAGCCTGATATAAATTTAGTAGCTCGTCGTAAATAGCTTGAGAGCTTTCAAACATTTGTGGTTGATTTTTTACCGTGTTTAATCGATCAACTAATGCTAAAAACATAGGACCTTGGGTGCCGGTGTCTTTTAAAAATTCATTAATTAACGGTTTATAACTTGGTTTAGCAGTTAATAGCCTTGCGCCGTACTGACCAATTAAATTAGCGTTACGAACCTCGCCATTAGCAAGCGCTTTAGCAAGCATGTCAATGCGTTGTTCTGTGAGTGGAATTTGCTGAGTAATTTTCTCTTTAACTGGATCTGAACAAGCAAAGAGTAGTAACGTCAGCAAAAGTATCATTAATTTTAGGGGCTGCATTCCTGCCATACTGTCCTCAAAAATGCTATGGTAATCATTCATTAATACCATTTATGACATATTATGTCTAATGTTTTAGGTATATCAGTGAAATTTATTTATTGTACATTATAACCGTATGCTCATTTGCATTTGTAACTATTTTCGAGGATAACGTGCTTAATTCATCTCCTTTGTCATTTTCACCACTACTTGTAGAACAACAAGATAAAAGTTGGTTACAGTTTTCTCAACAATTTCCTAACGCGGCTGATAGCCTTACACCAGAGCGATTAGCACTATTTAAACGCGCAATCGCTTTAAGTGACTTTATATTACGCAGCGCCATACAGGCTCCAATCGTAATTGTTGAGCTGTTTAATAGCGAGCAGTTACTTACGACAAACACCCCTAATTATGGTGGTGTAATTAAAGAGAAGCTGGAACCATGTAAAACAGAAGAGCAATTACAGCATTGTTTGAGGATGTTTCGTTTAGAGCAGATGGTTCATATTGCTGTTGGTGATTTTTTGTTAGGCATATCGCTTGATGAGTCATTAAAAAGGTTGTCGTCTTTGGCAGATCACCTAATCATCGCAGCGAATGATTGGTTATCAATATTTTGTCAGGAAAAATGGGGCACTCCAGTTAACGCTGAAGGGGTTCCTCAACGTTTACTGGTTTATGGTATGGGAAAGCTTGGCGGCAAAGAGTTGAACTTCTCTTCTGATATAGATTTAATTTTTGTTTATCCTGAAGCTGGTGAAACACAAGGTGTTAGGCGCAGTATAGATAACCAATTATTTTTTACCCGTTTAGGTCAAAAATTAATAACGGCTTTGAATCAACAAACGGCTGATGGCTTTGTCTATCGTGTTGATATGCGTTTACGACCTTTTGGCGAAAGTGGACCATTAGTTTTATCATTTACTGCCATGGAGAACTATTACCAAGATCAAGGACGTGATTGGGAGCGCTATGCCATGTTAAAAGCACGTTTGATTGGCGAAAGCGATTATCATGATCAGTTGTCGACTATGCTTCGCCCTTTTGTATATCGCCGCTATATTGACTTTAGTGTTATTGATAGTTTGCGTCGTATGAAAGCTTTGATTGCACAAGAGGTTAGGCGAAAGCAACTGACCAATAATATTAAGTTGGGCGCTGGCGGTATTCGTGAAGTAGAATTTATTGTGCAAGTTTTCCAGATGATCAGAGGCGGTCGTGATACCGACTTGCAACATCGTAATCTATTAAAGGTAGTGCCCTTACTCGTAACCCACGGTGAACTTACCCCTCAAAGCGCGCAGGTGCTAACTAATAGCTATCGTTTTTTACGTCGAGTTGAGAATATTATTCAAGCAATAAACGATCAACAAACTCAAACGTTGCCTGAATGCGAATTAGATAAACAGCGTTTGGTGGCTATTCTTGCGGATAGCCAGTGTAGCGATTGGGCTACTTTTCTTACACAGCTTTCATTTCATATGCATGGTGTACATCAACAATTTGATGAACTTATTGGTGAGGAAAGCCCAAATAGACAAGCTGTAGATCAATACTGGACAACATTATGGGATAGCCAATGGAGCGATGAAGAATCTATTGCTTGGATTGAACATTCGCCACAATTACTTGATACCGCTAACGGGGTAATTTTTACCCATAGTGAATCTTTATGGCTTACATTGAGAGATTTTCGTCGTGAAATGGTTAAGCGAAGCATGGGAAGTCGTGGTAGGCAAACTCTTGATAAATTAATACCAACAGTACTTTGGCACCTTGCAGAGTTGAAATTAACCGATGAAACCTTAGCGCGGGTATTAGGGGTGTTAACTACAGTTGCCACTCGAACGGCTTATCTTGAGTTACTATTTGAGAATGAAGGAGCGTTAAAACAGTTAATACATTTATGTCGAAATAGTAGTTGGGTGGCTGAGCATATAGCCAAGTTTCCTATATTACTAGATGAGTTGATTGACCCCAAACTCTTCCATCAGCCACCGTTATTATCTTCTTATGTCGCTGAGTTGCGAGAAACTATGTTGCGAGTGCCTGAAGATGATCAAGAAGCGCAAATGATCACGCTACGTCAATTCAAACAAGCTAAACAATTGCGTATCGCTGCTGCAGATATCACAGGTATTTTACCTATTACCAAAGTCAGTGACCATTTAACCGCGCTCGCAGAAGCACTAGTAGAAGAAGTCGCCAACTTAGCATGGCAGCAAATGGCCTTACGCTTTGGTGTTCCTACGAGTAAATTAGATTGCCAAGATAAAGGTTTTGCGGTTATTGGCTATGGGAAATTAGGGGGGATTGAACTCGGATATAGCTCAGATTTAGATTTAGTTTTTGTACACGATGCTGATTTAGCTGAAATGACTTCAGGCGAAAAGTCAATTTCGGCTGGCCAATTCTATTTAAAACTTGCGCAAAGAATGATGCATTTATTTAATACACGAATGGCAAATGGTATTCTGTATGAATTGGATATGCGTTTAAGGCCTTCAGGTAATGCTGGCTTGTTAATGGTGCATATTGATACTTTCGCCCATTATCAAAATAATGATGCATGGACCTGGGAGCACCAAGCTTTAGTGCGCACGCGTATTATATATGGTCATAAAGCATTGGCATTAAGGTTTAAAGAAATTAAGCGCGACGTGTTAATGAGAAAACGTGACAAAGCAATATTACGTGAAGACGTGTTAAAAATGCGTGATAAAATGCGGCGCCATCTGGATAAATCATCATCAACTGAAATTGATATTAAACAAGGACTTGGTGGACTGGTTGATATTGAGTTTCTCGTGCAGTATTTGGTGCTCGCACATTCAGTAGAACACCCTAAGTTAAGTGCTTACTCCGATAATATTAATTTACTCGAATACTTAGCTAGTATTGATATTATTACTGTGCAACAGCAGCAAACTTTGGTTGAAAACTATTGTAAGTTACGTGATTTAAGCCATCGTGCAACGTTACAAAATAGCCCAGCAATGATGCCTACGTCAGAGTTGACCTCAGAGCATAACCCAGTAATGAATATTGTTACAGCGATACTGCATCAGAAAAATAGCGCAGCATTAGGTCTGCGCTAATAACTTTTATCTTTGGGTAATTTTAAACATTCTTTAGCTAAGTAAGGAATATCGTACTCTATTAAAACAATAGCACGTTGCTGGTAACAAAAATAAATTGAAAGGCCATTTTCAAAGTGGCCTTCAATGGCTTTACCTACTTGATATGAGGTTTTAATAATATCTTTATTGATTCTAAAAGGGCTTTTGACGATAAAATCACGATTTAACCACCAAATTAATTCAACATCATTGATTTTAGAATACTCAGTTAACTTCTGATACAAGGTTTCACCAAGGCGAAATGGGTGGTTGTCAGTATTGCCAGTCCAACTTCTTCGTAAAGGCCGAGTATTTATGCGCCTTTCTTCTAGTATTAACGCTAAATCTCCTTCTGGCTCAGATAAATAAACAATATTATTGCGAATCTTTGGACCTTTGCCGTCCATTTCGCCATGTAAATTGGCATAATAACGTGAGAGTCCATCGGCTGCCGCATTGCTATTTTTCTTCACGACGTTTTCAGTTTCACTTTTTTTCTCTTCTACAGACACATTTTCTGGCGTTGTTTCGCTTTTATGATGGTGATCTACATTCGTAACTGCAGGTACCTGCGAAGTACTTTGCTTGTCTCCGAATAAATGGGCTTTATTTAGCCAAAGAGCAGCACCTAAACCGATTAAAATAAGGCCTATAATAATTTTAAAAAATAATTTCATAAATCACTTATTGTCGTATGTTATTTAATTTTTATCATAGTTTGCCGTTTTGTATATATATTTAACAACTTATTTTAATTATACAATGAAGGATCGTCTTCGTTAGGTCGTGTTTTAAAGCGACGATGTAACCACATATATTGCTCTGGCTTAACCATAATAGCTTTTTCTAATTCTTGATTTATTCTTAAAACGTCTGCTGTATCGTCACCGGTAGGGAAATTATCCAGCATAGGCTTTATCTCTAATGTATAACCACTGCCATCGTCATTTCGAGTTGGAATTAGCATATGAGTTTGGGTGTTTTTTTGTCGAGCAAAAATTAATGTGCCCGTGGTTGAAGCGGTTTCAGGGACATTAAAAAAAGGTACAAATACGCTGCGATTTCTTCCGTAATCTTGATCGGGTAAATAAATACATGCTTCGCCATCTTTAAGGGCTTTAAGTAAACCTTTAACATCACGTTTTCCTAACATATATTTATTCGAACGGCCACGACCACGAAACTGAAAATATTCCATTAAAGGATTATTGTGTGGTCGATAGAACACCACCATTGGATGACCATAACCAATGCCGCGACAGTTAATTTCAGCACTCAGGTAATGCATGGCGAGTAGCAATATACCTTTACCTTGCTTCTGTGCTGCTTCAATATGTTCAAGGCCGATAACTTTAGTTTTGCGTTTTACACGCCAATTTGGCCACCACCAACCCATGCCGGTTTCTAGCAGTGCAATACCCGTATTTTCAAAGTTGCGCTTGAGCATAACCTGGCGTTCGGCGTCAGACATATCAGGAAAGCACAGCTCTAAATTTCTTAAAGCAACTCGTTTTCGACTTGAGCCAATTTTATAAAGAATTCGGCCGATTATTCTTCCTAGAAATAGCTGAAATTTATAGGGTAGCCAAGAAATGCTATAAAGAATAAACACTCCAATCCACGTTAGCCAATATTTAGGTAATAGGTAAGATATTTTAAAATTTGGTTGTAAAACTTTGTTTTTACTCACGGGATGATTTCAACTCATTGAATTGCTTGTGATACAATATTGGTTATTATATCTGTTATAGGGTACAGGATGAAAGTAGATATTCCCGCTTTTGAAAAAGCGCGTGTTTTAGTCGTTGGTGATATCATGTTAGATCGTTACTGGTCTGGACCAACACAACGTATTTCACCCGAGGCACCTGTGCCTATTGTTAAAATACATCAAGATGAAGATCGCCCAGGAGGCGCTGCTAACGTAGCTTTGAACATTGCCTCGTTAAGCGGTCAAGTTACATTGCTCGGTATTACTGGTGCAGACGAAGCCTCAAAAACATTGCAAACACAGCTGTCTGCAATGAAAATAAATTGTCAATTTATTCAGTCAGCAGATCATCCAACGATCACAAAATTACGCATTTTAAGTCGAAATCAGCAATTATTGCGTTTAGATTTTGAAGAATCTTTTGTAGAAATGGATAAAAAACCTCTGACAGAACAAACTAAAGCTTTAGTCGCTCAACATGATTTATTGTTATTGTCAGATTATGACAAAGGTACTTTGTCAGAAGTACAGGCACTTATTCAAGCGGCAAAAGAACAAAATATTCCGGTGTTAGTTGATCCAAAAGGTACTGATTTTTCAAAATACCGTGGTGCAACTTTAATTACGCCAAACCTTGCAGAATTTGAGGCGGTTGTTGGGCATTGCAAAAATGAAGCCGAAATTGTTAGAAAAGGTCAAGCGCTGCTTAAAGAGTTAGATTTAACGGCAATGTTGGTCACCAGAAGCGAGCAGGGAATGACCCTGTTAATGCATGATCAGCAAGAGTTTCATTTACCTACTCAAGCGAAAGAAGTTTATGACGTAACAGGAGCGGGCGATACCGTTATTGCTACTTTAGCACTTTCAATTGCCGCTAAAACCGGTTTTGCTCAAGCCAGTGCTTTAGCAAATATAGCAGCAGGTATTGTTGTTGGTAAATTGGGCACTTCAACGGTGAGCGAAGCAGAACTTAGCGCTGAACTTTTATCTGGCCAAGAAAGTGGCTTTGGTGTAATGACTGAAGATCAACTTAAAATTGCGGTTGAATTAGCGCAAGCGCGCGGTGAAAATATTGTGATGACAAACGGGTGTTTCGATATTCTTCATGCGGGTCATGTTTCATATTTAACCACAGCCAATACTTTAGGAACGCGACTTATTGTTGCCGTTAACGATGATGCTTCAGTTACCCGCTTAAAAGGGCCAGGTCGTCCTGTTAACCCAGTAGACCGTCGTATGGCTGTACTTGCTGGATTAGGTGCTGTTGATTGGGTAGTACCATTTAGTGAAGATACGCCACAACGTTTAATTGCCAATATCTTGCCAAACATTTTAGTAAAAGGCGGTGATTATAAAGTGGAAGATATTGCAGGTGGCGAAGAGGTAATAGCCGCAGGTGGTGAAGTTAAAGTGTTGAACTTTGAAGATGGTATTTCTACCACTAAAATTATTAACGCGATTAAACAAGAAGATTAAACTCTCATTGTTGATAACCGTATCGATTATAAGTGTTCATCTTACATATGTAACCTGAACTCTGGATAAGTAGCACTTGCTCAATGCTCCCTTTTAAGCCATTTACTGCGTTAAAACGTCGATAAATAGCGCGCTATTCATAAACGTTTTGCCTTGGAAATGGCATAAAATGAAGCATTGATGATATCTATTCGTGATGTTCACCTGGCTATAGCATTTACTTTATTACCTAAGCTTTTGGTTCACTTGAGTTTCAAGCACTCATTATCCAGAGTTCAGGTTATGTAATAAACCGCTATTTCAAATAGAAAAAAAGCAGCATATAAATGCTGCTTTTTTTATGTGATTTAATTAACGCAGGAATTGTTACTCAGCAGCAATTAAGCCTTGGTTAATATCTTTTAAGTCTTGTTCTGTTATTGTACCGCCGGCGCGTTTAAGTGCTAAAACGTTTTGAATATAATCGTATCGTGTTGAAGATAGATTACGTTTAGCGTTATAAAGGTTTCTGGTGCTATTAAGTACATCAACTATAGTACGAGTGCCTACTTCAAAACCTGCTTCTGTAGCTTTTAATGCACTTTGTGCACTTACCACAGATTGTTCTAACGATTTTATCGCTGATACTGCCGCTATAACAGTATTATAGGCATTACGAGTGTTACGTACTACGTTGCGGTAAGACTGCTCCATATCTTGACTAGCCGCAACATAATTACTTTGAGCTTGTCTAACGCTGCTTGAAATAGAGCCACCAGAATAAATTGGTACGGTTAATGTTATTCCGATCGAGTGACTATCTAGAGCAGGGTTATTAAAGTCAGTGTTGTTAACTTCACTATCTTGCTCTCTACTACCGTAGCTTCCTGATAGAGCCAAAGTAGGGTAATGGCCAGATCTTGCTAAATTGATATTTTCTTTTGCGATATCAATGTTTATTCTTTCAGCAATAAGCTCCAAGTTTTTAACTTCAGCGGTTTGTTGCCATTCGTTGGCACTGTCTGGCGCGGGGCGAGAAGTGCTAAAACGTTCCGTGTTTAAAATGTTTAAATCGCGAGGATAAACGTTGGTGATAACCCGCAATGCTTCTTCAGCATTAAATACTTGGTTTTCAGATCTAATTTCGCTAGTAACCGCATTATCATACTGTGCTTGGGCTTCATGAACATCAGTTATTGCTGTTAAGCCTACTGAAAACCTTTGTTTTGTTTGCTCTAATTGACGTTCAATGGCGGCTTTTTCAGCTTTTGAAAATTCTAAATCATCTTTGGCACTGAGTACTTGAAAATAAGCTTGAGTAACGCGAACAATTAAATCTTGTTTAGCTAATTGAAATGAAACATCGCTTTGGTGAGCGCGTTTTTTGGCATTATCAAGTTTTAACCAAGTACTGTGGTTGTACAATTCCATATCCAAATTAATACCGAAGCTAGTTGTATCAGTATTATTAGTTAGAATTTGACCTGAAGACTCTCCTGTGTCTGAGGTTGGAATAAATTCGCCCTTGCTTTTTGTATAGCTTGCAGAGCCGTAAATTTGTGGTAATAGCACCGCGCGAGCTTGTTCAATGCCTTCTTCAGTCGCTAAAAATTGCGCCTGAGCTCGAAGAACAACCGGATCATTTGCTTGTGCTTGTTGGTATACTGATAATAAGTCTTCGGCATTAGCTAAAGAGCTACTTGCAGTATAAGCAAGGCCAATAAATAGTGCGGTTATTGTTTTTTTCATCTTGAAGCGATTCCTGTAATAATGAACATGCTATTATTTTTTTAATTGTAACTATCTTAACGCGAATATTATATTAGCTAAATAAAATAAGTGTATAAGGAAGTACTCTAGTGTAACAAAATGTTAAACACTAGTGTATCGAAAAATCTCTTATAAAAAGGCCAGTTATAATAGAGGAACCCTTTAAATGAATATCACTCGAGAACCGCTGTTGCGCTTTGACTTAAGCGATGTAAAAGTGCAAAAAAAAGTTCGAAAATATCAAGGTTTTTTTGCACTAGATGAGTACCAGTTTCAGCATAAACTTTATGCTGGTGGTTACAGTAAAGTGTTAACAAGAGAGGTTTTTGAGCGCGGAAATGCTGTAGGGTTATTGCCTTATGATCCGAAAACTGACTCTGTGGTATTAGTCGAACAATTTCGAGCGGGTGCGCTTAAAAGTAAAACAGGGCCATGGCAATTAGAATTAATCGCGGGTATGTGTTCTGAGGATGAAGTGCCTTTAGACGTTGCCATTAGAGAATCTAAAGAAGAAGCAAACTTAGACTTAGCGCCAGAAAATGTAATTAAAGTCATGGACTATCTTTCAAGCGCCGGCGGTATGAGTGAATGTATTCATCTCTATTGTGCGCGTATAGATAGTAGCAATATCTCGGGTGTTTATGGCTTAGAATCTGAAGGGGAAGATATTTTAGTACACGTTATGACAAGAAAAAATGCCAATAAATTACTTGCTGAAGGAAAGATCCTTAATGCAGCAACTATTATTACGTTACAATGGCTAGCTCTGAATGTAGATAAATTTAACTCAAGCTGGAAATAAATGCCTGTTGTAGAAAAAAAATACCGTCCTCATTTACCCACATTAATGGCTTTATGTGAGATTAATTACATGTTACTACTTCGTATACTTGCCGATAAAGAGCAGGTAGGCGAACAAAGATGCTTTTTTATCTCAGATTTTTTAAGTTATCGCATTACTGTTAATGAGGTAACAAAATACACAACCTTGATCACGATTAATCAAGAAGCCAATATTCGCGGATATAATTTAACTGAGCTTTTTCGACCAAAAATGGTCGTACGTTTATATCATGATGCACGCATGGCTGAAGTGATAAGTAATCAAGATGTTCAACAAATTAAACCTCGTTATGATTACCCTAACGAGAAAATGCACTTACCTGATGAAAAACAACAAGTGAACTATTTTTTAAAAGAGTGGTTGCAGCTATGTTTAAAGTTTGGGCAAGTGAATTTCGACATTCCTAGAATTTGATCACCCCCATGCTAACGAAATTATCATCAAACCACTCAAGGTTAAATACACTGACTATTGCGCAATTAAGCGATAGTCATTTATTTGCAAACCGAAATGGTAGGCATCATCAAGCTAATGTATATGAAAACTTAAAACATGTTTTGTCTGCGATTAAAGCGCAACCGCTAATTGATGCTATTGTTTTCACAGGCGATTTAACTCAAGATCACACAGAAGCGTCATATCAGCTGTTTGTTAATGCTTTTGAAGCATGTGAAATTAATGTACCAGTTTATTATGTTTCAGGTAATCATGATGAGCCTTCGCTGCTAAATCAATATTTATCAAAAGCGCCATTTTGCCAACACAAGGTAATAGAAAATAATTATTGGCAAGTGTTATTAATAGAAAGCAAAAGCGACACACCTGCAGGAATCATTACCAATGGGGAATGTGAGCAGGCGGCTAAAGTCATTAACAGTGCTAAATCACAGTTACTATTAACCCATCATCACGCCGTTGATGCTGGTTTTTTTATTGATCAGCATGGCTTAATAAATAAAAATGAGTTTCATCAATGGGTAAGCAAATTTCCTTCAATTAAAGCACTTGGTTGCGGTCATATTCATCAGGCGTTAATTTTACCGGTGCAACTGGCCGGACGAAGTGTGAATTTATATACATGTCCTGCCACATCAATTCAATTTGATATGAACTCTTCTAAACCAGCGCCTAATGGTCAGCCGCCAGGTTATCAAGTATTTACCCTCACCAGTTCCGGTGAGTTAACCCGAAAAGTATTTTATGTCGACTATAACGAGAAAAAGTGATTATGATTAACCTATTGTATATTCATGGTTTTAATTCTTCGCCACAATCCATGAAAGCAGAGCAAACGCGAGAATACATAGCCAAAAACCATCCAGAGGTAAAATTTTATTGCCCACAGATTATTTCTTCGCCTAGCGCTGCCATTAAGCAATTAGAAGATATCATTGCGCTTGAACCAAGCGATTCATGGTACATAGTAGGCTCTTCATTGGGTGGGTTCTTTGCGACTTATTTTGCTGAAAAATATCAAATAAAAGTGGTACTCGTTAATCCTGCGGTTAAGCCATTTGATTTAATGGCAGATATACTTGGAGAGCAAGTAAACCCATATACGCAAGAACGATATCAAGTGCTTGAACAGCATATTGACGAGCTTAAAGCACTTGAACAAGAAAATATTTCTAAAAATAATTACTTGGTCATGGTACAAACAGGTGATGAAGTGTTAGATTACCAACAAGCTGTTGAAAAATACCGTCATTGCGAATTAATTATTGAGCAAGGTGGCGATCATAGTTTTATTAATTATGAAAATGCCTTGCCTAATATCGCGTTATTTTTCAACTTACCTCTATTAGCAGCACAATGATCAGAACATATAAATGAGCGAACAATATAATTCCGACTCCATCGAGGTCTTAAGTGGCCTTGACCCAGTACGCCATCGTCCTGGCATGTATACCGATACAACTCGGCCTAACCATTTAGGGCAAGAGGTTATCGACAACTCTGTTGATGAAGCCTTAGCTGGTCATGCACAAAATATTACGGTGATCCTTGATAAAGATCAGTCATTAGAGGTGATTGATGACGGTCGCGGTATGCCGATTGATATCCATCAAGAAGAGGGCGTATCAGGCGTTGAGCTTATATTTTGTAAGTTACATGCTGGTGGCAAGTTCTCTAATAAAAATTATCAATTTTCTGGTGGTTTACATGGTGTTGGTATTTCAGTGGTCAACGCGCTATCTACACGGGTAGATGTTGCTGTTAGGCGCGATGGTAAACTTTACGAAATGGCTTTCGAAAATGGTTTTAAAGTCGAAGAGTTAACCGAAACGGGTACCGTGGGCCGACGAAATACAGGAACACGTGTTAAATTTTGGCCTGATGCTAACTATTTTGATTCAGCTAAATTTTCTGCACGCAGATTAGTGCATTTGTTAAAAGCTAAAGCCGTTCTGTGTCCTGGCCTAACGATTAAATTTCATGATAAAAACGAAGACGCTAAATACCAATGGTGCTATGAAGATGGCTTAGTTGATTATTTAAAAGAATCGGTGAAAGCTTATGAAAGCTTACCAGAAGAACCATTTGTTGGCAGTTTTAGCTCTGTGCATGAAGCGGCTGACTGGGCTGTAACATGGTTACCTGAAGGTGGCGAGTCTGTTGGAGAAAGTTACGTAAACTTAATTCCAACAGTACAAGGTGGTACTCATGTAAACGGACTTCGCCAAGGCTTGTTAGAGTCAATGCGAGAGTTTTGTGAATTTAGAAATTTAGTACCACGGGGAGTTAAGTTAACACCTGATGATATTTGGGATAAATGTTCCTATATTCTTTCAGTGAAAATGGAAGACCCACAATTTGCGGGTCAAACTAAAGAACGACTTTCTTCACGCCAATGTGCTGCATTTGTTACAGGTGTAGTAAAAGACTCTTTCAGCTTATGGCTTAATGAGCATACTGAAATTGCAGAAGCATTAGCTGAATTTTGCATCTCCAACGCGCAACGTCGTTTGCGCGCTAGTAAAAAAATTATTCGTAAAAAAGTAACCCAAGGGCCTGCATTACCAGGTAAGTTAACTGATTGTGGTAGTCAAGACACTTTACGTACCGAACTTTTCTTAGTTGAGGGTGACTCAGCCGGCGGTAGTGCAAAACAGGCGCGAGATCGTGAATTTCAAGCAATAATGCCATTGCGCGGTAAAATTTTAAATACTTGGGAAGTCGACTCAGGGCAAATTTTAGCCTCGCAAGAAGTACATGATATCTCTGTTGCTTTAGGCATTGATCCCGATACCGATGATTTATCAGGGTTACGTTACGGTAAAATTTGTATTCTTGCCGATGCTGACTCCGATGGTTTACATATAGCCACCTTGCTTTGTGCGTTGTTTACCCAGCATTTTTTACCTTTAGTGCAAGCAGGTCATGTTTACGTTGCTATGCCTCCGCTGTATCGTGTTGATGTCGGCAAAGAAGTGTTTTACGCGTTAGACGAAGCAGAGAAAGACAGTATTTTAGACCGCATTGAAGCAGAGAAAAAACGTGGTAAAGTTAATGTTCAACGTTTTAAAGGTTTGGGTGAAATGAACCCTTTGCAATTGCGCGAAACAACTATGGACCCTAATACTCGACGCTTAGTACAATTAACGGTTGATGAACACGCAGAGACGATGGAACTTATGGATATGTTACTGTCGAAAAAACGCAGTGGCGATCGCAAAGACTGGCTTCAATCTAAAGGCGACTTAGTTGAGTTAGATTAGTCATGTAAGTAACTAAAAAATGAATTAGTCATTTTTTGCGTTAATTTATCAAGGTATAGTTTTTAATAACTATACCTTTTTATTTTTGAAAGGAACATTATGATTGAGCATCGACGTTTACGAAGTATATGTCACGCATCAGTGGGGACTAATGATTTAAAGCGTGCTAAGGCCTTTTATACGCCAGTGCTAGCAACATTAGACATTACTTTAGTGAGTGAATATGAACAAGCCGTAGCTTACGGTAAAGGTTATCCTGAGTTTTGGCTGCAACAGCCCTTCGATAAAATGCCTGCGACAGCTGGAAATGGTGTTCACTTTGGTTTTGTTGCGTTAAATAAGCGACAAGTAGATGAGTTTTATCAATGTGCTATTGCTTTAGGCGGAAGGTGTAATGGCACACCAGGTGCAAGACCAGAATATGGAACACCTTATTATGGTTGTTTTATTATCGATTTAGATGGTAATAAAATAGAAGCAAGTTATTGGCAAGTTACTGAAAAGTAATGGTATGTTGCTAATATTCAACGACCCATTAATTACTTTTTTATCAATATAAATAATAGTTTATCATTTACACAAAATCGTTTTATACTGTATTTGGTACATAATCGCACATGCTGTTGGAGCGAGAATTTGTTTAGAAACATTGTAAAATTCACTTTTCAAAACTGTGCCCAAATTCTCTTTGTTTTATTGTTAATTTCTTGTAAATCAAATGCATTGCAATCGTTAACAAATAACGATTTTAATGCTTTTCTAGTACGTGCTGAGCAATTAAATAATAGCGATCCCAAAGCCGCTTTAATTCTCTTAAATTCACATAAAGATTCATTAAACACTCAACCAATATCTAGCCAAGTAAACTATTACCGTATTCAATCTGCGGCCTATTCAGACCAAGCACTTTACAGTTTAAGTGAAGCATCGGCAGAAAAAGGGTTAATGCTAGCTAAACAAATGAGTAATCCAAGTGTATTTATTGCTGAGCTCGCTTACACCAAAGGTTTTTCATTAGAAAGCCAAGGTGATTTCGAAAGCGCATTGCAAATATACCAAAATGGCTTAGACGTTGCCCGCTCGATGAATAATCAACAACTTACTGCTCGTGGGTTAACGAATATAGGGGCAATATTATATTTGCAAAAAAACTACAAACAGTCGTTAATAACGCTAAACCAAGCGCTAACCTTAGCGAATAATATTGCAGATGAAGCTCTTTTAGGTGACATCAATAGTGAATTAGGTATTTTATACGGTTACATAGGTGAAGAGAAACAAGCAAATAATTACTTTCAACAGTCATATCAGCACTTTAAAAAAGCAGGGAAACATAATTACGCACTGAATAGTTTGCATAATGTGGCTAATAACCATGCTAATGAAAAAAGGTATGAAGAAGCCTTAGAAGTTTATAGAATTTTAGAAAGCGAGATTTTACCTAATACGAGTAACCACTTCATCGCTAGTATTTACCGAAACATAGCTTGGGCATTGGTTAATCAAAAAACGCCCGATACAGAAAACGCTTATCGCTATATCATTTTAGCTGGTGAATACGTAAAAGAAGTTGAACAACATGCGGTAAAGCTACAATATATGGTTAATAAAGTTTTTGTATTAGAGAAAATGGAGCGTTATCAGGAGGCATTAGATAACTTAGATCAAGCGCAAGCTTTATTAGCGCTTAAAGACAGTAATATCTATGATACCAGCGAATTAAATATTCTATTTTTGAGAGCTAAATTACAGTCTGTTTTAGGCGATTACAGTCAAGCTATTGAAACTCAATCTACATTCTTTAAAAAATCAATTGCATATAAAAAAGTACGAGAAACTAATGAGGTTGATGAGTTAATTTTACAATATGAAAGTGAAACCGCTCAGCGGCAGAATGACATCCTAGAGAAAAAACAACGATTACAAGATTTACAACTACAACAAATGACAAGTAATGCTGATAGTCGTGAGATACTTGTTATAATTTTAGCCGTATGCACTTTGCTTTTAGCTTGGTTTTTACTGCGAGTTATTACCGGGCAAAAAAACTTAGTTCGAGTAACCAGAATTGATAGTTTAACCGGAGTAGTTAATCGGCGAAGGTTGCTTGAATTAGGAGAAGACTTATTCAAGCAGTCGAAACAGGAACAACAACCATTTAGTGTTTATATGATAGATATTGATTTTTTCAAACAAATAAACGATAAATTTGGTCATAGTGTCGGCGATAAAGCATTACAAGAAGTTGCTATTTTAGGGCAAAACTTAATGCGTGATAGTGATGTATTTGGCCGATTTGGTGGTGAAGAATTTATTGCGCTATTGCCTGATACTGATCATAAACAAGCGTTTGAAGTTGCACAGCGACTAAGACAGCACATTGAAGAAACAAACTGGCAAGCGCTACAACTTAGTCAATTAACGATCAGCGTTGGCGTAGCGACATTTGAGAGTGACAATTATAACGATTTTTCAATTTTGCTAAAAGCTGCCGACGAAGAGTTATTAAAAGCCAAGCAATCTGGTCGAAATAAGGTTAGTTCAGATGTATAGATATTCTAGCATTAGATCTTATCTAATATCTTGTTCACTCATGCTCTTTAGCTTTCAAGTTTTTGCTGATGAAGCTAGTAATTCACAACAAGTATTTACGTCTGCTGATAGTCCACAGATTTCCCTGGCTCAATCAACAAAAGTTATGGTGATAAGTGGAGCGGTATTCTCATTAAAAACCTTGAGTGAACATGATAAGAGCGCAGCGCAAATTCAACTTTTAGAGATACAGTCTTCAGGGGTAACGTTCAATATCGCTGAACAATACTTACTAAATGTAATTCGTGCCAATATCTCTAATACTGAAGGGCAAGAGCATAAAGTTATTAACTGGCTCAATAAAGCAATCTCACTTGAACCATCGCTTGCTAAAAAACAGCTCGACTCACCCTTATTTGCAGATGCTTATTTGCTGTTATCAACTGTATATCAACGCCAAGGTCAAGATAAACTGGCTTTTGATAATAAGAAAAAGTACATCAAAAAGTATTTCTCACACTTAAAGCAACAAAAAGAGCTACGTGTTAAGCGTTTAAATGAAATATATAATATTGAAAAAAAACATGAAGAGAACGAACTGCTCGCCCAAAACAATGAAATAAAACAATATGCACTTTCTCGTGCAGAGTCTGACCGTACACAACAACACATTCATATTGCGATTTTTATTATCGCTGTCAGTGTGTTTTTCTTATTATTAGTTCGGCAGTTTAAAATACGTCGAGCATTAAAGTTATTAGCTAAAACAGATAGTTTAACGCAATTGCCAAATCGGCGTTCATTCTTTAGCTGTGGCGATACCTACATGAGTAAAGCATTGTCTTCTGATAAAGAGCTTAGTATTTTAATGCTTGATATTGATGACTTTAAAACGATAAACGATAATTTAGGTCATGATGCTGGCGATAGTGTTATTTGCAATGTTGCCACTTTAGCGGCCGAGACTATGCGCTCACGCGATTTTTTTGCTCGTATTGGTGGTGAAGAGTTTGCAGCGATTTTACCTGACGCTACCATAGAACAAGCACGTTCTATTGCAGAGCATATACGTGAGAAAATTCAAGATAACGCCAGTGCTAATATCAGTGATAATGAAAACCATAAGCAAACGGTAACTGTTAGTATTGGTATTGCGAGTATCAGAGATGTAAAAAAAGATTTCGATAGTTTATTACATGCCGCTGATTTAGCCATGTATCAAGCTAAGATTAAAGGCTGCAATCAAGTTTATAGTTTCACTAAAGCAGAAAAATAAAACTAAAATTAATTACCGTTGTGAGATATTTATCCGCTAAAAGTATTCTTTCCTCAAGTATAATCAGCTAAGCTACCCCTAGAACAATAATAATAGAAGTTACGTTTAATAACTCGGCATTAATCGAACTTTTAAGGAACAATTTCATGTCAGATGCGATCGACTTTAGTTTAGACGGTATTGAACAACGCCCATTAAGGCAGTTTACCGAAGAAGCTTATTTAAATTACTCTATGTATGTCATTATGGACCGTGCCTTGCCGCATATTGGTGACGGATTAAAACCGGTTCAACGTCGTATCGTTTATGCAATGTCAGAACTTGGCTTGTCTGCGTTGGCAAAATATAAAAAATCTGCGCGTACGGTAGGGGATGTATTAGGTAAATTTCATCCTCATGGTGACTCAGCTTGTTATGAGGCTATGGTGTTAATGGCACAGCCATTTTCATACCGATATCCATTGGTTGACGGACAAGGTAACTGGGGTGCTCCTGACGACCCTAAGTCTTTTGCGGCAATGCGTTATACCGAAGCCCGTTTATCACGCTTTAGTGAAGTTTTATTAGCAGAATTAGGCCAAGGCACCGTTGATTGGTCGCCGAACTTTGATGGCACAATGAAAGAGCCTAAAACGTTGCCTGCACGCTTACCTCACATATTACTTAACGGTATTACCGGTATTGCTGTCGGTATGGCAACTGATATTCCACCTCATAATGTGAGAGAAGTGGCCAGTGCTTGCGTGCACTTAATTGAGCAACCTAAAGCAGAACTGTCAGATTTACTTGAGATTATTCAAGGTCCTGATTACCCAACCGATGCCGAAATAATTACTCCTAAAGCCGATATAGAGAAAATTTATCAAACGGGTCGCGGCAGTATTAAAATGCGTGCAGTGTATGAAATATTGCATGGTGAAGTGGTTATTACCGCTTTGCCACATCAAGCATCTGGCGGGAAAATATTAGAACAAATTGCGAATCAAATGCAGGCTAAAAAACTGCCAATGGTGGTAGATTTACGTGACGAGTCTGATCATGAAAACCCTATTCGCTTAGTTGTTGTTCCACGTTCAAATCGTGTAGATATAGAACAATTAATGCAGCACTTGTTTGCCACAACGGATTTAGAGAAAAACTTCCGTGTTAATTTAAACATGATAGGTTTAGACAATAAACCAGCGGTTAAAGATATTAGAACCATTTTAAGCGAGTGGTTAGAGTATCGTCGTGAAACTGTGCGACGTCGTTTACAGTATCGATTAGATAAAGTGTTAGCGCGTTTACACATTTTAGACGGCTTACTTATTGCCTATTTAAACATTGATGAAGTTATTGAAATTATAAGAGGTTTTGATAATCCTAAAGCTGAGTTAATGTCTCGTTTTGACTTGTCTGATCGCCAAGCTGAATCAATATTAGAAATTAAATTACGCCAACTTGCTAAGCTAGAAGAAATTAAAATTCGAGCTGAGCAAGACGAGTTAAATATTGAACGCGAATACCTTGAAAAAACACTTGGCTCAAAAGCGCGTATGAATACGCTAATGAAGAAAGAGATATTAGAAGCAGCTGAAAAGTATGGTGATGATCGCCGTTCAGTTATTGTAGAACGTAGCGAAGCAAAAGCATTATCAGAAAAAGATTTAATGCCGAGTGAGCCAGTTACTGTAGTGGTTTCTCAAAAGGGTTGGGCACGTTGTGCTAAGGGGCATGACATTGACGCGCAAGCACTTAGCTACAAATCAGGCGATGAATATTTATGCTCAGCTAAAGGGCGCAGTAATCGCCCTGTGGTGTTTATTGACTCAGCAGGTAGAGCATACGCTACCGATGCTCATAGCTTACCTACAGCACGTAGCCAGGGCGAACCATTGACAGGGCGATTCAACTTAGCCAGTGGCGAGTATTTTGAAAAAGTATTGATGGCTGATGACGAAAGCCGATACTTGTTAAGTAGTGATGCAGGTTACGGTTTTGTCGGTAGCTTTGGCGATATGGTTAGTCGAAATAAAAACGGTAAAGCGCTGTTAAGCTTGTCGGCTGCGGCTAAGGTAATGACCCCACGGGTTGTTAATAATATAGATACTGAATTGGTGCTTTCAATTACTTCAGAAGGGCGAATGTTAGTTTTCCCAATTAAAGATTTACCTGTGTTAAGTAAGGGTAAAGGTAATAAAATTATTAATATTCCAACCGCAAGGGCAAAAGCGCGTGAAGAATATGTAACTTTGCTTGAAGTATTACCACCAGGCAGTGCTGTAACTTTACATGCGGGTAAACGAAAGCTTACCTTAAAAGCGAGTGATATTGAGCACTATAAAGGCGAGCGTGGTCGTCGAGGTAACAAGTTACCTAGAGGGTTACAACGTGTTGATAATATTGTTGTTGAGCAAACAGGTGCAGGGATAGAGCCTGAAATGCCTGAAAGTGAAACTTAGCAGTATCAACCATTATAAAAATGCAGAGCACATAACTCGCTAGTAATGTGTGTTTAGTTGAACTTCAATGAAGCCTTAAGTATAAATATCTTAAGGCTTTTTTATATCTGGTCAAAAGTATTACTGCTAAGGCTAGTGTCATTTTCTACTTTTATTATTCTTCCCTTTACTCAGGCTCACTTGAAGTACTTAATAATTAATTTGAAAGTTAAGATATTTATTAGCCTAGCTGCTAGGTAGCTGATGTTTCAGATGGTAATAATTGCTTAATCAACCCAGCTAACTGTATTATTTTGACATTCGATAGTTGTCGATAATCGAAATATGGACAGATAATTAAACCTAATTCAGTATTCATTGCAAAATCGTCACTCAGCCAAGTACTTTCATTAGTTAGGCTAAGTTCTTGCGCATATCCTTTGCCCAACACAATATGTAATGTTGTATCGGCTGAATCTTTTGTAACCTTGGTAAGGCGTGTAGCTTGCGAATTAGAATTAGTAGGCTGACAAAAGGCTTTATCAGTCGATAAGCTTGGTATTAATTTAGGCGCTGAAAAAAGTAAGCAGTGCTGACTGTGTGCTTGTAAAAGCTGGTCATCTCTTAATTGTTGCCAGCTAGAAAACTTATCAGCTGATAATTCAAATAATAACTTAGCATAAACATTAAATACTTTACGCCAATGATTACCGGTTTCTTGGCATATATGGCTAACTTCACCAGGTATTAGCGGTTTAACACTATTGAGGTTTTGATACGTTTTGAGGGGCGGGCGATTACGAATATAGAAAATAATATTGGCGTTATCGTTGCCAAGACCAACAGGGAGATTAAGCATTTTGCTTCTTATACTCACATGATATTAATTAACTGTTAATAAAAAACCCGGGTAAATACCGGGTTTTTAGTCGTTTTAAATATTTTATTAGCACTACATTGCTTAGTTAAAACTCTTTCAGCATACTTTCCAAAGAATCATCATATGCTTTTAATTCTTTTTCCAGCTGAAATTTTTCTTTCAGTTGTTCGATTTCACGCCACTTTCTTTTTTTATTATTACTCGGACTTGCTTTCGGCTGAGCGCCTATTGAATCCAATACTTGTTGAAATTTTTCCATGGTATGCTCCTTATTTCTACAACTGCAGCTTTTTAATACCACAGTTGCCGATAAAAAAGAAACAATTTTTTGCATTTTAATTACAAAAATTTACATTTCAACTTGCATCTCAACAAGTTTGATAAAAAATTTAAAGCATTGCTTTTAATTGTTGCTCTAGTTTTACTTGGTCAATGGTGAAGTTACGAATACCTTCTGCTAATTTTTCAGTTGCCATAGCATCTTCATTCATTTGCCATCTAAACTGCGCTTCAGTTAAAGCGGCTTCTTGCGCGATTGGTGCTTGCTCACTAAATAACTTTTGCTCAACTGTTTCTGTTGAATTCGCTAATTCGTCCATTAGGTTAGGGCTAATCGTTAAGCGATCACAGCCGGCTAATTCAAGTATTTCGCCAATATTGCGGAAACTTGCACCCATTACAACCGTATTATGACCTTTTGCTTTGTAGTAATTGTAAATGCTAGTCACTGATACAACACCAGGATCTTCACTTGCTGAATAATCGGTGCGGCCAGTGTCTTTTTTGTACCAATCTAATATGCGGCCAACAAAAGGAGAGATAAGGTAAATTTTAGCTTCAGCACAAGCTTGTGCCTGCGCAAAGCTGAACAGTAATGTTAGGTTACAGTTTATACCTTCACGCTCTAATTGTTCAGCAGCTTTAATGCCTTCCCAAGTAGAGGCTATTTTAATTAATATGCGATCATTATTAATGCCAGCTTCGTTGTACATAGCGATTAGTTTATGTGCTTTTGCAATCGATGCTTGCGTATCAAATGAAAGACGAGCATCAACCTCTGTTGAAATTCTACCGGGTACTATCTTTAAAATTTCTAAACCAATTAATACTGACAGTTTATCTGCAGCATCAATCACTTGTTGATCAGCATCAGCAGATTGAGTTTTTGCCCATTCTACCGCTGTTTTTAAAAGTTGTTGGTAATTTGGTAACGACGCTGCTTTTAATAATAGCGATGGATTTGTTGTGGCATCTTGTGGTTGAAACTTAGCAATAGCTTCAATGTCGCCAGTATCTGCAACAACGGTTGTCATCGCTTTTAATTGTGATAATTGGTCGGTCATAATATGTCCTTGATATAAATAGTGGTACGTATGAGCACGTAAAATTTGATGAAATATTACAACGTTTTTCGAGCAAGATAGGTGAAATTGCTAGGTATCTGTTTTATTCGCTACTATTTGTATCAAATTTTCATAATTTTTCAAGTGCGATAATGAAATAAATTAGATAAAAACGTTATTGTAAGCGGTATAGGCTATTAGTTAGATGATTAATTAATAATGCCGCTAATTATATTCGTTTTCTCCTGTGTTATAGTGTGAAAAATTTTTTAAAGTTGAGTAGATATATAATGTTGCTTGTTGTTTCTCCCGCTAAGAATCTTGATTATGAATCCCCCGTTGCTACTGACAAATATACCCAACCTGAGCTGTTAGAACACAGCGAAGTGTTAATAAAAAAGTGTAAAACATTAACCCCAGCAGATATCAGTTCATTAATGGGCATTAGCGATAAATTGGCAGGGTTAAACGCTGCACGTTTTGGTGAATGGTCAACCCCTTTTACCCCAGGCAATGCTCGCCAAGCGATCTTAGCCTTTAATGGCGACGTGTATACAGGACTAGACGCTCAAACATTCAGCGAGAAAGACTTTGAATTTGCTCAACAGCACATGCGGATATTGTCGGGTTTATATGGCCTGTTAAAACCGTTAGATTTAATGCAAGCATACCGTTTAGAAATGGGGAAAAAGCTTGATAATGATCGAGGTACCAATTTGTATCAATTTTGGGGCGACATTATTACCGAAAATTTAAATGCGGCAATTGCAGCGCAAGGTGACGATGTTTTAATTAACCTTGCATCAAATGAATACTTTAAATCGGTAAATAAGAAAGTATTAAAAGCTGAAATTATTACCCCAGCATTTAAAGATTGGAAAAATGGTCAATATAAGATGATCAGCTTTTTCGCTAAAAAAGCCCGTGGTTTAATGGCGCGTTATATCATTGAGAACAAAATTACAGATGTTGAAAAGTTGAAAAATTTTGATGTGGCAGGTTATCAGTTTTCAAGTGAATTTAGCAAAGGTAATGACTGGGTATTTACCCGTAAAGAGCTTGATTAAGTTAAGTATGTTTAATTAAAATAACCGCTATTAAGGTTAGGCTTAATTATTTAAAGCGGTTAAGAGAAAGCACAATATGAACCATAAAACCGGCTCATACTGTGCTTTTTTAATATTAGTACGCGAGGTAATAATCGGTTAGTTAACCGGGTTATATTTATTTAGGAACTGAATTACTTTTTCATAATAGGCAATTCTATTTTTAGGCTTGTAAAAGTAATGCCCTTCATTTTCAATTTCAAGCCATTGATATTGATTCTTATACTTCTTTAATTGTTTTATTAATACCTCAGCTTGTTTTACATCCACTGTGTCATCTTTGGTGCCGTGTACTATTAATACAGGGGACTTTAAATGTTCAATAGCGTTAATGGGTGAATGATTGCTTTGTATATCCTCTAATCCTATTCTTTTAGTTAAGGCTCTGCCAACTTCTGGCTTTTCATCTTCAACTTGCAGTTGTATATCGTAAACACCTGAAGTTGCGATTGAGCATTTGAATAAATCAGGTGCGATAATACTACTTTGAATCGCGCTATAACCGCCAAAGCTCGCCCCCATAATACATAGACGACTTTTATCTAAATATTGTTTTTCGACTAGGTAGTCTATGCTGTCGAGAATATCAAATTGCACTTTTTCTCCCCATTGTTTAAAGCCAGAAGCTTCAAACTCCCAACCGAAGCCAGTAGAACCACGAAAATTAACTTGAACAACGGCATATCCGCGTGACGACAACAGTTGTACTTCAGGGTCAAACCCCCAATAATCACGTGAATGTGGACCACCGTGGACTAATATCACTGCAGGAGGTGGTGCATTGTCTATTTTTACCGGCAAGGTTATATATCCCTGAATAGGAGTGTTATCTCTTGCCATAAAGTTAAAAGAATATTGAGGATTCAATTGCTCTGTATTGACATTCTTATTGCTGTTAGCAACAAAAGTTAGTTTGTTTTTTTCGCTATCAAACAAGTACCATAACCTTGGTTGAATATCACTTGAGAGGGTAATAAGTGCTTTTGTTTCGTCTGTACTGTTCCAGTTTACGTTTACTCTATAGCCTGCAAACTTTTCTAAAAAACCAGAAAGTTGCTGTGCCATAGTATGGTGGTTATCTAAAATTTTATATTGTGGGTATTCATCAAAGTACGAAACAGCATAAGGGATGTTTTCTTTATCTAAATACAACCAGTTGGTATCATATCCATCAACTTGATATAAAGGGCTTAGCTCTTTATTCATTGGGTCAAAAAGGCAAATAGATATTGTATTGTTGCCACAGTAATCACTAACGATGAGTTTTTCTTCATCTTTGTATTTACTAATGATTGATAAATTATCGCTAGCATCAAATAATGGATACTCTAGCCATGACTCATCTTCAAAATCATAACGCGCTATAATGTTATTTTCATTCTCTTGTTTGCTACTAAGCCAAAGCTCTTGGTGAGTATCAAAGTAATGTAATCTAGTTGATTTGTGGTCTGCGTTGCTATCATCAACCTTCGCTAACGTTTCTGTTTTTCCGTTATATATATTTAATTTAAAGACCCACATGCCCTTATCTTGATATTGCGATGTTGAAATGATGATGTGCTCAGGATCATTTTCTAATATGCTGATTATTTTAGGGTGGGCTAAATGTTTTTCGTAGTCGAGAGACTGAACATTCTTCTTGATTTTTCCTCTACTCACTAAAGAACGAATGCCAAAAATAAACCTTCCTTCAGCTTCATCGATGTTAATACTATAAATTTCACCGTAATAGGCATCTCTTTCTTTTTTTCTTTGCTTACTAGAGAGAAAAATAAGTAACCTTTCGTTATTCGCCCATGAGTAGCTTCCAACATTGTCTTTATTGGCAAAAGAAATTTGATTAATTGCTTTCATCGTTTCAACGGCAACTACGATAAGAACTGACGTACCTTGTTGATTCTTTATTAAAGCAATATGTTTACCGTCTGGAGATAAACGAACATCTCGGTAGTCATCGTCCTGAAATAGGGCGCTAATAGCTAATTTTGGGGTTTTAACATTGTTTGATACTTGTGCTGAAACTATTAAACTGCAGCCAAATATAAGGCTAAATAAGATAATAATCTTCATTGTTCGAAGGTACATAAAACATCCTTTTATTATTATATTTTGAACGATTATATCTGCCCTTTTTAATAAAGGGCAATCTTCATAGCTATTAAATTAGTTTAAGTTGTTAGAATTATTATGTTTTTAGATAGCTATAATGAAGCTTAAATAAATTGAAGTGGTGTGATGGTTTTTGTTGATGTTCGTATTTTTACCTGACAATTAATCATACTTTAAGAACGTACTCGTTTAATTATCAGTCGTTTAGTCATAGTTCTAGTTTAACAATCACTAAAACAAAAAAACCTAAACGAGATCGTTTAGGTTTTTGGCTAATAACTGACAGCTAATAACTGACAGCTGAAAGCTTGTAACTTAAAGCTTTTTTAAAACAGTTGTTACTTCTTCGCGCGTTTCGCCATTTTTTTAGCTTTAGCTTTCTTTTGAGCAACAGTTCTTTTAACTTTGGTTTTTTTTGTGGCAACACGTGCTTCTTTGTATTTCGGTCTTAGTGTTTCAATGACGCGACGTGCTAAGCGCTCTTTAATGTAACGCTCAATTTTACCGATAACTGTCATATCGTGGGCTTCTACCAATGAAATAGCAGTACCTTTATTACCCGCACGACCTGTGCGGCCAATACGGTGTAAATAAATATCAGCGGTACGAGGCATATCAAAGTTTATTACATGGGTTATATCATCGATATCAAGACCGCGTTCGGCAACATCGGTGGCTACAAGCACATTAACAGTGCCATTGCGTAAGCGTTCAACAGAGGTGTTACGCTTGTCTTGTTGCATTTTGCCTTCAAGCCATACACAAGGCATGTTTTCAGCATAAAGCTTGCCTGATAGATACTGCACGGTTTCACGTTTATTGGCAAAAACAAGCGCTCGTTCGACTTCTTCTTGTTGCAATATGTTCATTAACAAAGCGAATTTATGTTCTTTGTCGTCTGCTAAGTGCATCCATTGATGAATTTTAGCTTTTTCTTTGCGCGAAGGGTTCGCTTCTAAAAATACGGGATCGTTTAAAAGTTCACGAGAAAAACGTACTACAGCAGCGCCTTCAAGCGTTGCAGAAAACAACATAGTTTGTTTACGCCAGCGCGCTTCACCAACAATGCGATTAATCGTTTCCGCAAAACCCATGGCAAGCATGCGATCGGCTTCGTCTAAGATAAGAATTTCTATTTCACGGCTGTCAAATTGCTCGCTTTCAATGTATTCCATTAAGCGACCAGGCGTTGCAACTAAAATATCAGTATGGCCGGTAAGCACTTCTTTATGGCTACCATAGTTAACACCACCAGTAATTACCGCAGATTTAATGTTGGTTAGCGCAGTTAATTTTACACACTGTTCATAGGTTTGAATGGCAAGTTCACGCGTTGGTGACAAAATTAACACACGCGGAAAACCTTGGCCTCGTCGAGGATAATCCAGTAAATGCTGAGCCGCAGGTAATAAAAACGCTGCTGTTTTTCCGGTTCCTGTTGGGGCTGAAGCTAGTACGTCTTTGCCGGTCATAGCAACAGGAAGTACTAATTCTTGGATAGACGTTGGCTTTTTAAAGCCTGCTTTTTCAATCCCGCCTAATAACGCGGAATCTAGGTCAAACTGCTCAAACATGTAATAATTTTCTTTGGGGATTAATAACGCGGATTATAATGGCAAAATCAGTTTTTTCCTAAAGATCTTGCCAAATTAGTCTATTTATTATCATATTTCGCTTAATCAGTGAGAATCTCAGCGATTTCAAGGTTAATTTGTTGGCACCAAAGTTTAATACGCTCTTCACTGGCATCGTATTGGTTGTCTTCATCAAGCGCTAAACCAACGAATTGTTGTTTATCTTCAGTTAAGGCTTTTGACTCGGCAAATTCATAGCCTTGATTTGGCCAATAGCCAATAACATAGCCACCTTGAGCCTGCACTTGCTCATGCAGCATACCCAACGCATCTTGAAACCAATCAGTGTAGCCAATTTGATCCCCCATACCGTACAGAGCAATAATTTTACCTTCTAGATCAATATCAGCAATTTCAGGCCAGTGTGATTCCCAATCTTCTTGAATTTCACCATAGTCCCAAGTAGATATTCCCAAAATTAAAATATCGTGATTTGCCATTTCAGTTAATGGTGTATCTTTTATATTAAATAAACTGACCATATCAGCGCCAAGTTCTGCTTGAATTTTTTCTGCAGCTATTTCGGTATAACAAGTGGTTGAGCCGTAAAATAATGCGATGTTCATTTATAATTTACCGAGTTTTAATACAAACCACTTTCGGTGGTTAGTGAGCTAATGGCGAGATTTTAACAAAATCTCAGTAAATAAGAAGCTTTGCATGCGTGGATAAATAAATACTTTATTGTAAATATTGGTTATTGGTAGGCTTAGTGTTATTGCAATTATACTATTTTCACTGTAATTTTAGCGGCATTAGAGCGGTCTTTGTATTTACCCTAAATTGCAATTGTAATTTTCCGCTAATTTCCGCTCACTCATTAAGGTTTGGATTTACTTATGTATAAAAAAATTATATTGGCTGCCACATTCGGTGTACTAAGTTTAACGAACAATGTTACTGCATTCGCTGAGCCTGTTTCGTCTGCGAATAACAGTGTAATGTTACCTGCGGCGCAATCAGCTGAAATAACTGCTGTTAAAGCAAAACTTTCACAAACGTTAGGTTTTAATGTTGCTAGTATTAAAGCTTCACCAATGCCAGGTGTTGTGGAAGTATTAACAGATCAAGGGTTGTTTTATGCAAGTGCTGATGGCAACTTTTTGTTGCATGGAAAAATGTATGGTTTAGGCGATAACGTTAGTAATTTAACGGAAGAAAGTTTAGCGCAAGTGCGTGTTGATGGCATGGTTAAATTTACCGATAATATGATTGTCTATCCAGCTAAAAACGAAAAACATGTGGTAACAGTATTTACTGATATTACCTGTGGTTATTGTCGTAAAATGCATGAACAAATGAGTGCCTATAACGACAAAGGTATAACTGTACGTTACTTAGCGTATCCGCGTGCTGGTGTGAAAGATCGTAACGGAAGTTACTCTCAAGGTTTTAAAGATCTTCGCTCAATTTGGTGTCATGAAGATGCAGAAACTGCACTAACAAAGGCAAAAAGTGGTTCGTCTGTTGCTGCCCGTATTTGTGAGGCGCCGATAGAAGAAGAATTTAATTTTGGTCGTCAAGTGGGCGTAACAGGTACACCTGCAATTATGCTCAAAAATGGCATGATGGTGCCAGGCTATCAAGACCCTGATAAACTATTTGCCTTGCTAGAAACTACTCAACAAGGTAGTTAATACCCCGTAAATAATACACTTGTGTTAGGTACAGCATTGTTTTTATTGAAAATGGCAAGTAATTAACTTGCCATTTTTGTATCTATCGTTTTTGGCATTAATCAGTATTAAGGTGCATTTATGCATAAAGAAATCATACGTCGAGATCAAGTCAGCGACGAGCATTTACCTGATAGCTTGCATCCTATTATTCGACAAATCTATGCAAGACGTGGGGTTAAAAGTAAAGACCAGCTTGAATTGACCGCATCACACCTTTGTGCTGTTGACACTTTAAAAGGGCTGCCAGAAGCTTGCGAAATTTTATATCAAGCGCTGAAAGATAAAAAGAATATTACAATAATAGGTGATTTTGATGCTGATGGTGCTACGAGTACGGCGTTAATGATGGAAGCTTTGCAAATGCTAGGCTCTTCAAATCATCATTTTTTAGTACCTAATAGATTTAAATATGGTTATGGACTAACCCCTGAAATAGTTGATATTGCCGCTTCAGAAGGTGCGCAGGTATTAGTGACTGTTGATAATGGTATTAGCTGTATGGCGGGTGTTAAAAGAGCGAAAGAACTAGGCCTGCAAGTCGTGGTGACAGATCATCACCTACCTGGAGCCGATACACCGCCGGCCGATGCCATTGTTAACCCAAACCAGCGTGGTTGTAATTTTGCGAGTAAATCGCTGGCGGGTGTTGGCGTAGCATTTTATTTTATGTTGGCATTAAGAAAATACTTACGCGAACACCAATGGTTTGAAGCACAAGGCTTTAAAGAGCCTAATATTGCGCAATTACTCGATTTAGTGGCCTTAGGCACAGTTGCCGATGTGGTTTCACTTGATGCCAATAATCGCATTTTAGTTGAGCAAGGCTTAAAGCGTATTCGAGCTGGTGCCACACGCCCAGGCATACAAGCGTTAATTGAAATAGCAGGGAAGAGCCAACAGAAGTTAGTTGCTAGTGATTTTGGTTTTGCTTTAGGGCCACGAATAAATGCCGCAGGGCGTTTAGATGATATGGCCTTTGGTATTAATTGTTTATTGGCAAAAGACTTATCAACAGCAAGAGTAATGGCGGCCGACTTAGATGATTTAAATAAAGCACGTCGTGAAATTGAACAAGGTATGCAAATTGAAGCTGAACAGGTGCTAGCGAGTTTAAAGTTTAGTGAAGACAATTTACCCAATGGCATTAGTTTGTTTCATAGTGACTGGCATCAAGGTGTTATTGGCATTGTGGCTGGGCGATTAAAAGAAAAATATCATCGACCGAGTATCGTTTTTGCGAAAGGTAACGACGATCTTGATGAGCAAAGCGCTGCGGTTAATTCGGCAGAAATAAAAGGCTCTGCTCGTTCAATTCCAGGCCTGCATATTCGAGATCTATTAGAATATATTGACAGCCAACATCCGGGTATTATTATCAAATTTGGTGGCCATGCTATGGCTGCTGGTTTATCGATAGCGGCGGATAAATTTCAACAGTTTTCAACACTTTTCGAGAAGTATGCCAAGCAGTGGTTAAGCAAAGAAGCGCTTACGGGCACTATATCTTCTGACGGCGAGCTATTAACAAGCGATATCACGCTGACATTTGCTCAAGTATTACGTGAAGCGGGCCCGTGGGGGCAAAATTTTCCAGAGCCGGTATTTGATGATACTTTTACCTTAGTTCAGCAGCGTATTGTTGGCGAAAAACACTTAAAGTTAGTGGTAGAAAAAGATCAGCAAATTTTTGATGCTATTGCGTTTAATGTTGATATTAAACGTTGGCCAGATCATCAAGCAAAGCAGGTTAAGTTAGCTTACCGTTTAGATATTAATGAGTTTCGAGGTAAACAAACGGTGCAATTAATGGTTGAACAATTGGCTTGAAAATTATCAGAAAAATTGCCGTTTTATTTACTTAGATTATTGAAGTTAAAAAACAGTTAGCAAAATATAAAAAAATGACATTTCAAAGCACAAGCAAGCGTTTATTTAGTCGTATAATTAAGCTACAATGCGCGACTGTTTTTTGGTTCTATTGACCAATTATATTCAACCATAACGGCGTATCAGTAAAAGTATGTTAGAAGTAAACCCTGTACTCAATAAAGTTAAAGAAATTCGCGAACGCACCAACTTGCTTCGGGGGTACCTTTGACTACGACCAAAAGTCAGAACGTTTGGTTGAAGTTACACGCGAATTAGAGTCAGCTGATGTTTGGAATGATCCAGAACGAGCACAAGCTTTGGGTCGTGAGCGTGCAGCGTTAGAAGCTGTTGTTGAAACCATTGACGAGATGGACTCTGGTTGTGAAGATATCGAAGGCCTAGTAGAACTTGCTGTTGAAGCTGAAGATGAAGAAACTTTTAACGACGCAGAAGCGGAAACAAAAGCGTTAGAAGCCAGCCTTGAAAAATTAGAATTTCGTCGTATGTTCTCTGGTGAACATGACGCTAATAACTGCTACTTAGATATTCAGTCAGGCTCTGGCGGCACAGAAGCACAAGACTGGGCTGAAATGTTGATGCGAATGTATCTGCGTTGGGGTGAAGCTAACGGATATAAAACTGAAGCAATTGAAGTAACCGGTGGTGATGTTGCTGGCATTAAAGGTTGTACCATTAAGTACACCGGCGAATATGCTTTTGGTTGGCTGCGAACAGAAACCGGCGTGCATCGTTTAGTAAGAAAATCTCCGTTTGACTCAAGTGGTCGTCGTCATACATCGTTTGCTTCTGCATTTATTTATCCAGAAATTGACGACAATATTGAAATTGATATTAACCCAGCAGATTTACGCATAGATACCTTTCGTGCTTCAGGCGCTGGTGGTCAACATGTTAACAAAACTGACTCTGCTATTCGTATAACGCATGTTCCAACGGGGGCTGTAGTGGCTTGTCAAGCCGATCGTTCTCAGCATAAAAACCGTGCAACAGCAATGAAGCTATTAAAAGCTAAGCTGTATGAAATGGAAATGCAAAAACAGAATGAAGGTAAGCAAGAATTAGAAGACGGAAAATCTGATATCGGTTGGGGGAGTCAAATTCGCTCTTATGTTTTAGATGACAGCCGCATTAAAGATTTACGCACCGGAATAGAAAACCGCAATACGCAAGCCGTATTAGATGGTGATTTAAATAAATTTTTAGAAGCTAGTTTAAAATCTGGCTTATAATAACCATTTCATGACGTTATTAGTCACTTGTGTTAGCTAAAACAATTCAAAGCGCTTTATCTTGATTTGTTTTTCTTTGCACAATAAATTGATAAACCTAATGAAGCAGTTATAAACACATTCATTAACTTAAATAGAATATTACGTTAAACACGAGAAATAAAATGACTGATCAAGCAAACCAAGACGAAAACAAATTGATTGCCGAGCGTCGTGGCAAATTAGCAAAAATTCGCGAAAACTGTCCGGCTAATGGCCACCCTAACAAGTTTGACCGAAAACATTATGCTGCTGATTTACAAGCCCAGCACGGTGAAAAAGATAAAGAAACGCTTGAAACTGAAACTGCTGAATACAGCATTGCTGGTCGTGTTATGGCAAAACGTGGTCCATTTTTAGTACTACAAGATATGACCGGCCGTATTCAGGCTTACGCGCATAAAACAGTGCAAAAAGATATTAAAGAGCGTTGGGGCACTTTAGATATTGGCGATATTATTGGTGTAACCGGTACTATGCATATGTCTGGTAAAGGTGATTTATACGTTAACATGGACAAGTACGAACTTTTAACAAAGTCGCTTCGTCCATTACCAGAAAAATTCCATGGTTTATCAGACGTTGAAACTAAGTATCGTCAACGTTATGTTGATTTGATCATCAACGAAGATACCCGTAACACTTTTAAAGTTCGCTCAAAAATTGTTGATGGAATTCGTAAGTTTCTAACTGACCGTGATTTTATGGAAGTTGAAACACCAATGCTACAAACTATTCCTGGCGGCGCATCAGCTAAACCATTTGAAACTTTCCACAATGCTTTAGACATTCAAATGTATATGCGTATTGCACCAGAGCTTTACTTAAAGCGTTTGGTTGTTGGTGGTTTTGAAAAAGTATTCGAAATTAACCGTAACTTCCGTAACGAAGGTTTATCAACTCGTCATAACCCAGAATTTACTATGATTGAATTCTACCAAGCTTATGCTGACTATCATGATTTAATGAACCTTACTGAAGATATGCTACGTACGTTAGCTGAAGACGTAATGGGAACTTCTGTTATCCGTAATACCGTTAAAAATGCTGATGGCGAAGTTGTGGAAGAGAAGTTCTATGATTTTGGACAGAAATTTACACGTTTATCAATGGTTGATGCCATTTTATTACACGGTAATAATTTAGACGAAAACATTTTACGTAACCCAGAAGAAAACTTTGACGCGCTTAAAGCAATGGCAAAATCTGTGGGCGTAAAAGAAACAGATGCATCTAAAGTGTGGGGCGCAGGTAAATATATTTGTGAGATTTTTGAAGAAGTTGCTGAGCACATGCTTGATCAACCAACTTTTATCACAGAATACCCGTGGGAAGTTTCACCATTAGCGCGTCGTAATGACGATAACCCATTTATTACCGACCGTTTTGAGTTCTTTGTTGGTGGCCGTGAATTAGCCAATGGTTTCTCTGAGCTTAATGATGCAGAAGACCAAGCAGAACGTTTCCAAAACCAAGTTGAAGGTAAAGACGCAGGTGATGACGAAGCTATGCACTTCGATGCTGACTACATACAAGCATTAGAATATGGTTTACCGCCAACAGCAGGTGAAGGTATCGGTATCGATCGATTAGTGATGTTATTTACTGACTCACCAACGATTAAAGACGTTATTTTGTTCCCACACATGCGTCCATTAGCCGAGTAAACTTATTTTGGGGGAATTTAATCATTACTGGTTAAATTCAAACTAAGTAAATATTGGTAGCTGCGATTTTAGTATGAGCTAATAGCTCTGTCTTAAATCGCAGTTATATCATTCCAAGTTGGTATTACATCATTCATTCTTTAACGTTAAATTTCTGACATACCTTTCAATATCTTTGCTAGATATTTTTTTGTTCTATCTTCTTTATGCTGCCTTATTTGTACTCCTTCTTTTATTATTTTCACTGTTATTGTGCTTAAAGATTTTTTGAATTAAATCACTGATCTATTTATCGGTATTGATATAATGCTTAATATTAAAAAAGTTGCTTAACTCTTTCGGCTACATCAATGTATTCGACTATTTAACCTGAACTCTGGATAATGAGTGCTTGATACTCAAGTGAATCAAAAGCTTAGGTGGTAAAGTAAATGCTATAGCAAGGTGAACATCACTAATTTACACCATCAATGCTTCATTTTATGCCATTTCCAAGGCAAAACGTTTATGAATAGCGGGCTATTTATCGACGTTTCAACGCAGGTAATGGCTTAAAAGGGAGGATTGAGCAAGTACTGCTTATCCAGAGTTCAGGTTATTTATGTTATTGAAAATTAAAGTGCTAATAGGATGCATAGTATGAAAATAAAAGTGTGGGACTTACCTGTTCGGATTTGTCATTGGTTATTAGTCATTATTATTGCTTTTCAATTTATCAGTGTAAAAGTGTTAGATGAATCAATGCTCTCTAATGCGACTCAATGGCACTTTTATGGTGGATACGCTTGTCTTGCTATCGTAATTTTTAGAATTTTGTGGGGAATACTAGGTACTTACTATGCTAGATTTAGCCAATTTATACAGTCTCCAATAAAAACCTTACAATATTTACGTGGTAGGGGAGAACAAAATCATTTAGGTCATAATCCCGCGGGTGCTTATTCTGTTATCGCTTTGTTATCATTAATACTTGCGCAGACAGTTAGTGGTTTATTTACTACGGATGATATTTTTAATGATGCCCCTTACTACGGTGTACTAAACGATTCATGGCAAACAGTGGTTAACTTTGTACATCATAATGTTGTGTATGTGCTTTTAGGTTTTATTGTGTTGCATATCGGCGCAATTGTATTTTATAAAGTTAAACACAAAGAAAACTTAACCAGTGCAATGGTTACAGGTAATAAAATAGTACATAAAAGTGTGCAATCTCAAGGGCCGTTTCCATGGCTAGGCTTTATCGTCTGTTTAGCGATTACAGCGCTAACCGTTTACTTAATTATTGAAGTATGGCCACCTGAGCCAGTAGAAGATTATTTTGGTTATTAATGGCCTAAAATTGATAGATTAAGTAAATCTTTTGTTTTTCAATTGTTTAGGGGGTGGTAGGGAGAAGATAAAAAAGTGTGCTCTCATTGATTTTGTTCACTCAGAGCACATATTTGATAATGCCAATTTGATTAATTAAGTGAGCTACCTTTTCATTTTAAGCATTAAAAATGAGTAGCTAAATAATCAAATTTCTATAAGTATTTAATCTTTTTTGTAGTCGTCGTGGCAAGACTTACAGCTTCCACCAACAGCTCCAATAGCTTTTTTAAAGCTACCTGTCTCATTATTTTCACCAGCCATTTTTAAGTTATTAGCAGCGGTAACTAAGTTATCTACTTTATCGCTAAAATCTTTATGATTAGTCCAAATGCTGTCTTTAGCATCAGTGTTTATATTGAATTTTGAGGTATCTAGTGAAAAGTAGTCATGCATCATAGGTGCTAAAAAGGCGATACGTTCAGCATTTTTCGTGATCACATCAGTATCCATTGGGATTTTACCTTTCGCCATAGCGCCTAACGGCCCCATATTACTGCTAATTAGCTGAAATACAGACTTACGGTAGGTAGTTACTGCTTGAGCTTGTTTTTCATTGCTTGCTTGCTTTACTTCAGTGGCTTGCGCGCTACTTGATAATGCTAAGAAGCTTGCTGTTGATAAAGCTGCTGTAAGTAATATTAGGCTTGGTAATGTTTTCATGGGCTTTCCTTATTAATAAAATTGTACTTTGACTTAATTTACCTCAAATACCCAAGGTAGTCTATTTAAGTGCTATGGTGAATTGACTGACTCAGTTACCTATATGCAAATTGTTAATTGGTGATAAATAACATTAAGACAAAAAAAGCGATGATGGTGCCATTAAAAGCAAATATATAACCAAAGCCTTTTAAACCCTCTTTTATCGTATAGTTATTGCTTTTTAAATACCAATACCAAATAGCACACATAAGAATGGGAACGAGAAAAAATAGTTTGATCATATTTACGCTATCTCCTGCGTTGTTTGTTTAGTTGGCTCTCGCCATGGTGCAACTTTTAAAAGCATTAACATACCGGGTACTGCTAATGCTGTGCACATAAAATAAAAATTCGTCCAACCTATTTGCTCAACAATAACCCCTGTAGTGGCATTAGCGAATGTTCTAGGCAATGCGGTAAGTGCTGTAAATAGTGCAAATTGGGTTGCAGCAAATGCAGGGTTAGTCGCTCGAGCAATAAAGGCAGTAAAAGCCGCGGTGCCAAGTCCAACGCCTAAATATTCAAAGCCCATAGCAAAAGCTAAAGCGTAGGTGTTATGGCCAATTTCTGCTAAAGCCGCAAAACCTAATATACTGACTATTTGCACAAAACCAAATAACCAAAGGGCACGATTAATACTTAATTTAATCATGACTATACCACCAACGGCTAAACCAATGGTCATCGCAATTAATGATGCCGTTTTGGCGACAACACCAATTTCTGTTTTAGTAAAACCTAAGTCGATGAAGAATGGGGTTTGTAAGGCGGTTGCCATACTATCACCAAGCTTATATAAAAATAAAAAAGCAAGAATTTGTAGCGCTGATTTTATTCCTTTTCTATTAATAAAGTCTCTAAAAGGTAGCACTACCGCTTGGCGTAGTGTTTTAGGTGCCTGTAGTGTGTTGTTAAGCTCTTTAATGGTAAGGCTTAAGAAAATACCGATTAACATGAAGGCTGCAACTATCAAAAATACTGATTGCCAACTGATATGATCAGCAAGAATAAAAGCTAATGAGCCGGGCACTAAACCAGAAAGCCGATAAGCTTGTACATGAATGGAGTTACCTAAGCCAAGTTCATGTTCGGGTAATAATTCTCGTCGATAAGCATCTAACACAATATCTTGGCTTGCACTAAAAAATGCTACAGCGGCAGCTAAGTAAGCGACACTCCAAATGTTCATTATGGGGTCAACAAAGCCAAATCCGGCAATAGAAAATAGTAAAAGCACTTGTGTGAGTAACATCCAACTGCGGCGACGACCCAGTACAGGTAATGAGTACCTGTCCATTAATGGTGCCCAAACAAACTTCCAAACGTAAGGAATACCTATAAGTGAAAATAGGCCGATTTCAGTTAGGCTAACTCCTTCAGAGCGCAACCATCCAGGCACAAGTTGATATAAAATAAACAGTGGTAACCCAGAGCTAAAGCCCATGAAAATACAAATTAGCATGCGACGATTAAATATCGCTTGCTTAAAGGTAGGAGACTGCATTGATTAAGCCTAATGAAAGCGAGAAGGTAATGGTAATAGGCTACCAAAATGTACTAGTAAACAGAAGATTAATCTTTTGAAACAGGTAATTAGTTACTATAGATTTACCTATTGTTTTCTGAATTAGTGTAGCCGTATACCAAGGGGAATTAGTGAGTTAGTTACGGCAGCGGTCGCCAGCCTATACAATCAATCGGATAACTACCCTTGCCAGAGAAAAAATCTAAGCAGGTTGATATCTCACTCTTAAAGTAAAGATCGCGCTCGAGATCATGGGCACTATGAAGAGATAGTTCATGCATAATATGCCAAAAAACACGCTCTCTAGCATTACTCGGTGTTTCGTCATTCACACGGAGTAAAGTCCATTCTGCCATTGTATTATCGACAAAATGGTCGAGCTCAGTGTAATGGATAGAGTGATTTATAACCGCGATGATGTAGGCACCGATTTGGGTGATTTTTTCATTGATAAACTGCTCAATTATCATGACATTCCTTTTGAATTATTAAGCCAATACATAATTTAGCGTAAGAAATAAACAGTAATAGTTACCATGCGTTGTTGTTTGTACAGTTTAGTTATCGTAGAGAAAACTAGTATTGTCAAAGTTATAAGCCGGTAAAATTGTAACTGAAACTTTATTTTCTAAGCCTAATAGCGTATTTCACACACTATTTTTGGAGTTGTATATTGACCGTTAATTTTATTATTATTATTTTTTATGTTTGAAATGCGCTACATTTTCTGAACATATATTCGTGCTAAAGATATCTTATAAAGCAGGTAATAAACTAGCTTTAATTAACATTATTGGTTCTAAAGGAACATCCTCCCAGCCCATAGCTTCGTTGTAGTCTGTTGCAACTAATGCCATAGCGTCTACCACTTCTTGGCCTTCGATTACTGTACCAAAAACTGCATAGCCCCATTTTCTACCTGGATCTAAACTGGTATTGTCGCCCACATTGAAGAAAAACTGTCTGTTAGCGGTATGAGGGCGGCTTTCTTTTGCCATAGCAATCGTACCTATTTCATTTTTTAGCCCGTTACCCGATTCATTTACTATTTCACCCAGTATTTTTTTAAGTTCAAAGTTTTCATTATATCCGCCACCTTGAACAATAAATTCACTTACAACACGATGAAATATAGTGTTGTTGTATTCATCTGAAACAACATAAGTTAAAAAGTTATCGACAGTTAGTGGAGCGCGAATTCTATCAAGCTCAACAACAATAACGCCCATCGATGTCTCTAATTTTACCTGTGGAAATAAATTGTCAGGATCTATCGATAAGTTATTAGCGCTAGAAGTAACTGACAATAAACATAAAAAAATAACTGAAAAAAATTTCATTAGCTAACTCTCATTGTGAAAATCTTTAATCAGGCAACATAAAATTAATTATTGCATGAATTGCTGTAACTCTTCGTTTTGAACGATTTGTGATAATAATTTGGTTAGTTGCTGATTAAAGTCACGCTCTAAAACTGCCAAGTCTGCCTTTAACGGGCCGTTACTGGTACCTGTAACTTTAAATGCTTTTGATAAAGTGCCTTTACTATTATGTATAACAACACGAATATTCATAAGATTACTCGCGCTATACTTCAACATTGCTTGCTTAACACTGACTAAGGCATTATCAATAATTATTTCAATTTGATTTGCCGCAGGGGTATTAAATCGCAAACCATTAGCTTTTAATGCTTTGGTCAGCGATATCTCTACGGTCTCTATAATAGCTTGTTGCGGAGAATATAATTTTGTGGCTTCACCTGTGCGCAAAATTTGTACTATATGAGGAGAGGTGCGTAAATCACGCATAAGTAATTGTGCTTGCTTTAGCTGGTAAGCGTTGCTACTGCCAATATTCAACTCTGGACTTACAATTACTTGCTGTGTTGGTGATGAGCAAGCCATTAATAAAGTCGTTGTACATAAAAGCATGAACTTAAATATAGTTGATTTCATATGAGTTTCTTAAGCGTTAAGTTGATTAACTATCGTTTGATTGCTGAAATAGTAACAAATTTATCGTTACTAGCAATCAATGTTTCATTACCAAAAATTCTTTTTAATTTAATATGATAACCGAGTTGTCGATTGCCAATAATGCGCAATTCACCGCCTTTTTTCAACACTCTATGACTATCTTTAAACATCTGCCATGCAATATGGTCTGTGGTCGCTGTTTGTTGATGAAACGGTGGGTTGCATAATACTAAATCAACACTGCCTCCTTCAACGCTGGTTAAGCAATCGTTGACTTGGAATTGGCATTGCTCGGCAACGGAAGGTAAATTTTCGCTGATGTTTAATTTAGCAGATGCTATCGCCATGTATGACTCGTCTATAAAGTGAACATGTGCTTCGGGTTGTTTTGATAATACATTTAAGCCAATTACACCGTTACCACAGCCGAGATCGATAACTTTAGTGTCAGCAGAAATGCTTGGTAAATTCTCCATAAAGTATCTTGCGCCAATGTCGAGCTTTTCTCTTGCATAAACATTTGCGTGATTATGTAAAGTAAAGTTGGTGTTTTCTAGTGGCCAAGATGTAGGGAAATTAGCATGTGTGGGCTTTTCATTATCGAGTTCACAAAATACCAATCGTGCTTTCTTAACCGCTAGCGATGTTTTAGTTGTACCAAGATATTGCTCAAATACTTTCAGTGTTGAACTATGAATTTCTTTAGCTCGATCACCAGCAATAAATAAAACGTCTTTGCTAAGCTTTTGCTTTATAGCGCTAAGTTGTTGGCAGAGTAACCCTTTGCTTTTCGGTATTTTATAAAGCACTACATTTATATCGCTCGGTAACTCATCTAAACTACTAAGCAAGGTTACATTTTCATTAGATAAGCCATTTTGTTCTAAATTAAGCTCAATGCCTTGGTGACTTAAAAAAGAGTCATTAACACAAAACACTTGATGTTCAGTTAAGTTGCAGGTGATAGCACCAAAATTATCGTTGAAAATTAGAACTTTTTGTTTTGGTTTATCTAAGTCTTGTTGCGCTAAATAGCTAATAATATATTCATCAGCAGCATCCCACGCCTGTAGGCTTCGGTTCACTTGTCCGGTAGGAAAACGATCGAGAAATAGGTTTTTGTCATTGATAATAAAAGGGCTGATCATAGTGATAAATACTTAGTTGGCGTAACAGATATTGTGACAAAGTTTATCTCTACGAGCTAGCTAATTACTAAAATTATAAGATAATGAGACTAAAAAAGACAAAACAAACACTTAAGGTGATTAAGGAATAGTAAAATTTGAAGATTAACTGTGCAGATGCTGATATTTATTATATTGAAAATTTTTACCTTAAAGATGAAGCTGAAACTATTTTTCAAGACTTAAAGCAAAATCTAGCTTGGCGGCATGATGATATAAAAATATTCGGGAAAGTCATGAAAATACCAAGGTTGCAGGCTTGGTATGGCGATAATCACTTACGTTATAGCTATTCCAATATAACCTTAATTGCTAAACCTTGGTCAGAGCGCTTATTAGAAATTAAAGCTAAAGTGAGTGGTTATTGTCAGCAAGACTTTAATGCGGTACTGGCAAATTTATATCGTAATCAAAATGATAGTGTAGGTTGGCACAGTGATAACGAGCCTGAGTTAGGAAATATGCCAACGATTGCTTCGTTATCTTTTGGCGCTGAGCGAGAGTTTCAACTTAAACATATTATAACTAAAGAAAAAGTTAATCTAACGCTTACCTCGGGTAGCTTGCTAATCATGAAAGGTAAAACACAACATTATTGGCAACATTGCATACCTAAAAGAACTAGAGCGATAACCAGTAGAGTTAATTTAACCTTTCGCAAAATTTGTATTTAGCGTTATTCTTCATCAATCAGGCTAGCTTGAGATTAAAATATTAAATTACGCTGTTACTCACATAGATAGATGGCATAATTACCTTCAGCGACTAAAATTAAACTGATCATACTATCGATCAATTTCAGGGAATACATATGACTATTGAAGCCGTAATCGAAGAAAAATTACTTTCTGCTTTCTCACCTATTCATCTCGACGTTATAAATGAAAGCCACCAACACAATGTTGCCCCAGGTAGCGAATCACATTTTAAAGTTATTATCGTTTCTGAAGAGTTTGAAGGCGAGCGTTTAATTAAGCGTCATCGTGCAATAAACTCCATTCTAGCCGAAGAACTCGCAGACAAAATTCATGCATTAGCGCTGCACACTTATACGGAAAAAGAGTGGAAGAGTTATTATGCTGAGAACACCCCATTATCGCCAAAATGTTTAGGTGGTAGCAAAAGTAGTACTTAATAGCCAAAGCTTATTCACTTGAATAGCAACCTAAAAATGAAGTTACAAAGGTTGGTTTTTTCAATATTCATTAAAAAATATCGAATATTGTCACTGGTCGCACCTCATATTGGTGCAAGCAAGAGTAAACTAGGCGACAATTTCATTTTATAAATCAATTTTTCACTTAATAATCTCAGGTAGTCGGCTAAAATTATTAGCCTTAGTTTTTGATTATTAATGTGATATTAAGAAGGTATAGTTATGGTTATCAAGCCAAAAATTCGTGGTTTTATTTGTACTAATGCTCACCCTGCAGGATGTGCAGCGCATGTTAATGAGCAAATTGCTTATGTTAAAAGCCAGCCGCAAGCTGATGTTAAACCGAAAAACGTATTAGTTATTGGTGCATCAACAGGTTATGGCTTGTCTTCACGAATTACAGCTGCTTTTGGTAATAATGCAAAAACATTGGGTATTTTCTTTGAAAAGCCACCAACAGAAAAGAAAACCGCTTCAGCGGGGTGGTATAATACTGCCGCCTTTCAAGCTGCTGCTGACAGTGCAGGTATTTGGTCAAAAAACATTAATGGCGATGCTTTCTCACATGAAATTAAAGCCAAAGCCATTGAAACCATTAAAGCTGAGTTAGGTGAAATTGACCTGATTGTTTATAGCTTAGCATCACCGCGTAGAACGGATCCTGATACCGGCGAAGTATACTCGTCAACATTAAAGCCAATTGGTCAAAGTGTTACCACTAAGAATTTGAATACTTCTAAACGTATTATTGATTCAGTATCGGTTGAAGCTGCTTCAGAAGAAGAAATTCAAGGTACAATTGATGTAATGGGCGGCGCAGACTGGGAACTTTGGATAAAAGCCCTAGGCGAAGCAGGTGTTTTAGCTAAAGGCTTTAAAACGGTTGCTTATACTTATATCGGGAAAGAGTTAACTTGGCCGATATATGGCCATGCCACTATTGGTCGCGCAAAAGAAGATTTAGATCGCGCCTCTACAGCCATAAAAACTACAACAGCTGATATTAAAGGCGAAGCTTATGTTACTTCACTTAATGCAGTGGTAACTCAAGCAAGTTCAGCTATTCCTATTATGCCTTTGTATATTTCAGCTATGTTTAAAGTAATGAAAGCTGACGGTACTTACGAAGGTTGTATTGAACAAATACAGGCGCTATTTAGAGAAAATATATACGGTAAAAACCCAACACTTGATGAAGCAGGGCGTTTACGTCAAAACAATAAAGAGCTTGAAGACAGTGTTCAACAACGTGTAACTGATATTTGGAATACAGTAGATAGCGACACAATTGACGAATTAACCGACTATGTTGGTTATCATCAAGAGTTTTTGAAACTGTTCGGCTTTGGCGTTACAGGTGTTGATTATGATGCTGATGTTAGTCCAGAATTAGCGATAAATAACTTACTATAAGTTAGTTATTACTGTTTGGTTATAACTGAATTCGCAAATATTTATTGATACAAAAACCGGCGAATTGTCGGTTTTTTTATGTCAGTCTACCTTGTAAATATCGAATAATTTCAACTTTATAGCGGAGTAAAAATAATCAAGATTTACCTTTTTTTAACCTCTTTATTCAAAAGTTAGCGTTTAAAAAAGTATATTTTGTTCTATATTTGTTCTAAATAAAGATTATTCGACTAAATTATTATTATTTGTGGTGCTTAAGATAGAATCAAAATATGGTTTTGTGTTAGAATCGCGCCAGAAATTTTAACTAGAGCCAGTGAAGCTTAATTTATTGAAACTAAATTAAGATTTTACTGAAATACACTGAAATCGGTCTTTTATGTTATTAATTTGCATTTATTGTGGATTTTCGCAATATGTAAGTGTTTTTAATAACGCATTAATTGATTTTGATTACTCCCATCAAAAGTAGTGCAAGTGTTTATGATTACGATAAAAAAAGGTCTGGATGTTCCTGTAGTAGGTGCCCCCCAGCAGGTAATCCATGATGGTCCGTCCATCAAAACTGTTGCAACATTAGGTGAAGAGTTTGTGGGTATGCGCCCAACCATGTTTGTTAAGGTTGGAGATAGCGTTAAAAAAGGTCAGGCACTTTTTGAAGATAAAAAGAATCCTGGCGTTAAATTCACAGCTCAAGCTTCAGGTGTTGTTAAAGAAATAAATCGTGGTGAAAAGCGCGTATTGCAATCTGTTGTTATCGAAGTCGGTGGCAATGAGCAAGAAACGTTTACCCGCTATGCCGCCAATGAACTTAATTCAATAGCACGTGAAGATGTTGTTGCAAACCTTGTTAATTCAGGTTTGTGGACTGCATTGCGTACACGTCCATTTAGTAAAGTTCCTGCTGTAGATGCAACGCCTGTTGCTATATTTGTTAGCGCATTGGATACCAATCCTTTAGCTGCAGATCCAGCGGTTATTATTGCTGAGAAAAGTGAAGCCTTTGTTAATGGTTTAACTGTTCTTGCTCGCTTAACCGAAGGTGAAGTATTTGTTAGCAAAGCACCAGGTAGCGATATAGCTGTTAATTCAGCCGCTACAGTTACTGAATTTGCTGGTAAACATCCTGCCGGTTTAGTTGGTACACAAATGCACTTTTTGAAGCCAGTTAGTGCTGATAAAGTTGCATGGCATGCAGGTTACCAAGATGTTATTGCTATCGGTGAATTATTTACTACCGGTGAATTAGATAACAGTCGTGTTATTTCTTTAGCAGGTCCAGCAGCAAAAAATCCTCGTTTAATTCGTACGGTTTTAGGTGCAAGTTCTACTGAGATAATTGCAAAAGACAAAGCTGATGGCGAAGTGCGTGTAGTTTCAGGTTCATTATTACATGGCTCTGTTGCTTCAGGTGTTCATGGCTACCTAGGTCGTTACCATACACAGCTTTCTCTTATCCTAGAGGGTAGAGAAAAAGAATTTATTGGCTATATGTATCCAGGTCCTAATAAATTTTCTGTAACACGTGCTTATATGGGACATTTCTTTCCTAAGAAATTGTTCAACATGACCACAACAACAAATGGTAGTGCACGCGCTATGGTGCCTATTGGTAATTTCGAACGCGTTATGCCGTTAGATATTTTACCAACTATGTTATTGCGCGATTTATGTGCCGGCGATACAGACGGTGCGCAACAACTTGGTGCTTTAGAGCTTGATGAAGAAGATTTAGCCTTATGTACATTTGTTTGCCCAGGCAAAACAGATTACGGCGTGATCCTTCGTGATTGCCTAACCACAATTGAGAAGGAAGGTTAGTCATGGGCTTGAAAAAGTTTTTTGAAGATATTGAACCGCAATTTGAAAAAGGCGGTAAGTTTGAAGCTTGGTATGCACTTTACGAAGCTGTAGCTACCGGGTTATTTACTCCTGGCCAAGTTAACAAAGGTCAAACGCACGTACGTGACAGTATTGATCTTAAACGTATCATGATCACAGTTTGGTTAGCGGTTTTCCCTGCCATGTTCTGGGGTATGTATAACATAGGTTTTCAAGCAACTGACGCATTAGCGGCTGGTTATGCTTTACCTGATACGTGGCAAGTAGGTTTGTTTGAAATGTTAGGCGGTAGCTTATCGGCTGAATCTGGTTGGTTCACGATGATGCTATACGGCGCCGTATTTTTCTTACCTATTTATGCAACGGTATTTATTGTTGGTGGTTTCTGGGAAGTATTGTTTGCCTCAGTGCGTAAACATGAAGTTAACGAAGGTTTCTTTGTTAGCTCAATTCTTTTCGCGTTAATCCTGCCGGCAACTATTCCATTATGGCAAGCGGCTATCGGTATTACTTTTGGTATTGTTATTGCCAAAGAAATATTTGGTGGTACAGGTAAAAACTTCTTAAACCCAGCGTTAGCGGGTCGTGCGTTTTTATTCTTCGCTTATCCAAGTGAAATCTCAGGCGATGCTGTTTGGGTTGCTGCTGACGGTTTCTCTGGTGCTACAGCATTAAGTGCTGCAAACCAAGGCTTAATTGAATATACCATTAATGCTGACTGGTGGAATGCATTTTGGGGTTATATCCCAGGTTCTGTTGGTGAAGTATCAACGGCCATGATTTTACTAGGCGGTGCATACATTCTTTATAAAGGTATCGCTTCATGGCGTATCGTTTTAGGTGTATTCGGCGGTATGGTTGTGACGGCTATGCTATTCAACGCTATTGGTAGCGATACTAATGCGATGTTCGCTATGCCTTGGTATTGGCACTTAGTTACTGGCGGTTTTGCCTTTGGTATGATGTTTATGGCAACTGATCCTGTTTCAGCGTCATTTACGAATACAGGTAAATACTGGTTTGGTGCTTTAGTTGGCATCATGGTAGTGCTAGTACGTGTTGTTAACCCTGCATTCCCAGAAGGTATGATGTTAGCTATTTTATTCGCTAACTTGTTTGCACCTCTTTTCGACTACTTTGTGGTTCAAGGGAATATCAAACGGAGGCTTGCTCGCAATGTCTAGTAATAAAGAAACGTTTGGCAAAACGATTGGTTTTGTATTTGTTGTTTGTTTAGTTTGTGCGGCTTTAGTGTCAATTTCAGCTGTAAGCTTAAAACCATTACAAACCGCGAATAAGTTGCTTGATAAGCAAACTAAAATTCTTGAAACTGCTGGTCTTTTAGACGCAGCAGGCGACGATATTGTTGGTACATATAACCAACGTGTTGACGCTAAAATGATTAACTTAGCTACGGGTAAAGTTGTTGAAGGTGATGTTAATACTTTTGAAGAACGTGCAGATGCACGTGACGCTAATAAAAGTTTTAAGCCTGAAAATGATATTGCTGGTTTAAACCGTGTTGCTAAAAATGCAGTAGTTTATCTGGTTAAAGATGAGCAAGGTAAAGTAACAACAATAGTTTTACCTATTGTTGGCTCAGGCTTATGGAACCTAATGTATGGTTTTGTTGGTTTAGAATCAGACATGAATACTGTTAAAAGCGTAATTTACTCAGACCACAGTGAAACTCCTGGATTAGGCGCAGAAGTGCTTAACCCTAAGTGGAAAGCACTATGGCCAGGTAAAAAAATGTTTGATGAACAAAACAATGTTGCTATTAAAATTGTTAAAGGCGGCGCAAAAGCCGGCGATGTTCATGGTGTAGATGGCTTGTCTGGTGCAACATTAACCAGTAATGGTGTTGAAAACACATTGCGCTTTTGGTTAGGTGACGAGGGCTATGGTCCATTTATTTCTAACTATCGCGCTGGAGGACTGAACTAATGTCTCAAGATACTAAAAAGGTTTTATTTGGACCTATTGTTGATAACAACCCTATTGCTTTGCAAGTACTTGGTGTTTGTTCTGCGTTAGCGGTTACAAGTTCTCTACAAAATGCTTTTGTTATGACAATTGCGGTAATGTTAGTAACAGGTTTCTCTAACTTGTTTATTTCACTTATTCGTAATCAAATACCTTCAAGTGTTCGTATTATCGTGCAAATGGCGATTATCGCATCATTGGTAATTGTTGTTGACCAAGTGTTAAAAGCATTCTCTTATCAGCTTTCAAAAGAGTTGTCGGTATTTATTGGTTTAATCATTACTAACTGTATCGTTATGGGCCGTGCTGAAGCTTTTGCAATGAAAGAAAAGCCTGGTGTGAGCTTTTTAGATGGTATTGGTAATGGTATGGGCTACGGCGCAGTATTGATTGTTGTTGCTTTTTTCCGTGAACTATTTGGTTTTGGTACATTGTTTGGTATGGAAGTGTTTACTTTGGTACAAAATGGCGGTTGGTACCAAGGTAATGGCTTATTAGTTTTACCATTTAGCTCATTCTTCATTATAGGTTTAATTATCTGGGCAATTCGCCAGTACAAACCAGAACAAGTAGAGAAGGACTAAGCTGTCATGGAACATTATATAAGTTTATTTGTTAAAACCATTTTTATTGAAAACTTGGCATTAACTTTCTTCCTTGGTATGTGTACTTTCTTAGCTGTTTCAAAGAAAGTAAGCACGGCTATAGGTTTAGGTGTTGCTGTTGTTGTGGTACTAGGTATTGCGGTACCTGTTAACCAAATCATTTATCAAGCTATTTTAGCGCCAGGTGCGTTAGACAGTATGATGGGTGTTACGGATGCTGCTGATTCTATTGATTTAAGCTTTTTGTCTTTCATTACCTTTATTGGTGTGATTGCGGCATTAGTGCAAATTCTTGAAATGGTATTAGACAAATACTTCCCTGCTTTATATCAAGCATTGGGTATTTTCTTACCGTTGATCACAGTTAACTGTGCCATTTTCGGTGGCGTGTCATTTATGGTAGCGAAAAACCTTACCTTAGGCGAAAGTGTTGTTTACGGCCTTGGCTCAGGTGTTGGTTGGATGTTAGCTATTGTATTAATGGCAGGTATTCGTGAGAAGATGAAATACTCAGATGTACCAGATGGCTTAAAAGGCTTAGGTATTACGTTTATTACTGCAGGATTGATGGCATTTGGCTTTCTTTCTTTCGGTGGTATTTCACTTTAGGTTAATGTCGGTTTTAGCTTGTTTTCATTTTAGTGTGAATACCAAAGCTAAAACCCTTAAAGAAGATTAAAGGAAAAGTCGATGGAAATTATTATTCTCGGCGTATCGATGTTTACCGTGATAGTGCTTGCTTTGGTAATGGTTATTTTATTTGCCAAGTCTAAGTTAGTATCTTCAGGTGACGTTACGATCAGCATTAATGGCGACCCAGAGAAAGCTGTAACTACAGCGGCCGGTGGTAAACTTTTAGGTGCACTAGCTGACCAAGGTATTTTTATACCTTCAGCTTGTGGTGGCGGTGGTACTTGTGGCCAGTGTCGCGTAGAAGTGCATTCAGGTGGTGGTGATATCTTACCAACTGAATCAGGCCATATTAATAAGCGTGAAGCAAAAGCAGGTTGTCGTTTAGCATGTCAAGTGGCAGTTAAACAAGACATGGATATTGAACTTGAAGATGAAATCTTTGGTGTTCAACAGTGGGAATGTGAAGTTATCTCTAACGATAACAAAGCTACGTTCATTAAAGAACTTAAGTTAAAAATTCCTAATGGCGAATCTGTACCTTTCCGTGCAGGTGGTTATATACAAATTGAAGCACCAGCTCATCATGTGAAGTACAGCGATTTTGATATCGATGAACAATACAAAGGTGATTGGAATCATTTTGGTTTCTTCGATGTAGAGTCAAAAGTTGATACAGACACATTACGTGCTTACTCAATGGCTAACTACCCTGAAGAAGAAGGCATTATTATGCTTAACGTGCGTATTGCTACGCCGCCTCCTGGACGTTTGCATTTACCAGCAGGTAAAATGTCATCATATATCTTTAGCTTAAAAGCTGGCGATAAAGTGACTATTTCTGGTCCATTTGGTGAATTCTTCGCGAAAGAAACTGAAAACGAAATGGTATTTATTGGTGGTGGTGCAGGTATGGCGCCAATGCGTTCTCATATCTTCGATCAACTTAAACGTCTTAAGTCTAAGCGTAAAATGTCGTTCTGGTATGGTGCTCGTTCTAAGCGTGAAATGTTTTATGAAGATGATTATAACGGTCTTGCGGCTGAAAATGACAACTTCGAATGGCATGTTGCGTTGTCAGATCCTCAACCAGAAGATAACTGGGAAGGCTTAACTGGTTTTATTCATAACGTATTGCATGAGCAGTACTTGAAAGACCACGAAGCCCCTGAAGATTGTGAGTACTACATGTGTGGTCCTCCAATGATGAATGCTGCCGTTATTCATATGCTTAAAGATTTAGGCGTAGAAGACGAAAACATTATGTTAGATGATTTCGGTGGCTAATTTTCGCCAATGAATTCATTGAATAATAAGGCGACCTAGGTCGCCTTTTTAATATCTCATGCTTGTGGAACGACAAGCTTTTTCAAAAGTAACTGAGATTTATTTAGTTAAAGCAGCAATAAACAGCAGATGTTTTAACTCAATAAATTTTATGAAGGTATTGTTATGCAATATAGTTTTAACCTTAAAAAAAGTAGGCAAACGATTAAACTAGCGTTGATAGCCGCTACATTGGTGATACTTGCAGGGTGTTTTCCGAGTAATGATCTTGGTCGTGAAGAATATTTACTACAAGGTAGAACTATGGGAACAACCTATAATATTAAAGTGGTAGGAGAAAATATCGATACTGAAAAGTTACAGCAAGGCATTGATGCAAAGCTAGTCAAGTTAAACCAGGAAATGTCGACCTATATTAAAGATTCAGAATTATCGATATTTAACCAATCAACCTCGCTTGAGCCAGTTAAGGTATCTGAAGGCTTAGGTCGAGTGATTAACGAAGCTATACGTTTAGGTGAGTTAAGTGAAGGGGCGCTTGATGTTACCGTGGGGCCTTTGGTTAACTTATGGGGCTTTGGCCCAGAATACCGTCCTGAAACCGTGCCAAGTAAAGAATTACTAGCAGCAACCAAGTCACGCATTGGTTTAGATAAACTTACCTTTGAACATGGCATGTTAAGTAAAAATATTCCAGATCTTTATGTAGATTTATCTACCATAGCCAAAGGTTATGGGGTTGATTTAGTTGCAGAGTTTGTCGAGGCCAATGGTATTAATAACTACCTAGTTGAAATTGGCGGTGAAATGCGAATTAAAGGTTTTAAGCATACCGGTGAGTTGTGGCATGTTGCGATTGAAAAACCGGTGAATAACGAGCGTTCAGTGCATCAAATTATTATTCCTAAAGATAATGCCGTAGCAACGTCAGGCGACTACAGAATTTACTTTGAAGCTGATGGCCAACGATTTTCGCATATCATAGACCCAAATACTGGGAAGCCAATTAACCATAAACTGGTCTCTGTTACTGTAATACATCCATCTTCAATGACCGCTGATGGTTTATCTACAGCAATGATGGTCATGGGAGAAGATAAAGCTATAGCATTTGCTGAAGCACATGATCTGGCTGTTTACATTATTGCTAAAACAGAGCATGGCTTTGTTGAGCAAAGCACGGTAAAATTCATGCAATATCTTAAGTAGGTTTGCACTTTTACTTAAATAAGTTAATTTGTTTAATATTTTTTAAAGGAAATAGTTGTTTCCAAACGTTTATATAAAAAATATTGATATGTTATAAAATAGGTAGGCACACATTATGGCTATATTTTTAATCACCTTCGGCTTTTTTCTCGTTATTTTTGCAGCAATGGCTGTTGGTTATATTTTTCAAAACAAAACCCTTGCTGGTAGTTGCGGCGGTTTAGCTAGTGTTGGTATTGATAAATCATGTAATTGTGATAACCCATGCGAAAAACGTCAAGAACGTGATCGTGTTGGCGCGTTAGCTGTTGGTGATATTAATGTGAAAAACATTTAGGTTAAAACTGATGAGATAAACAATAGAAAAGGTGAGCTTTAGCTCACCTTTTTCATTTATAAACGTTTACTTTGTTGCTTAGTCGTTTAAAAACTATCAATACTTGTATGAAACCTAATGGCTCTCAATGTAAATCATAAAGTCGATAGAACTTATAAACCTATCCTAGCAACCGTTCAAACAGCCAATAGGTAGCCATAATAGCGATAGCACCATTCAAGTTTTTTACCAGCCTAGTTTGATACCAGTTTTTGTTCCTAAACGGTAGTAAACAGATAAAAGCTAAAGCAATAACTGTTAGTTGTCCAAGTTCAACACCGATATTAAAAGAAATTAAACTCAAAGCGTATTGGCTTTGCGGTAGCCCAACATCTGCTAATACCGATGCAAACCCTAGCCCATGTAATAAACCAAAAGCGAATATTACCGGCATACGAGTATGGCTTAAGGTATTACTTTTCGCGCGGTGGATATTTTCTAGAGCAACATAAACAATAGAGAGTGCAATTAGCGGCTCAACAATAGCGCTAGATACTTCTACAATGCCATATATTCCTAGTGCTAAGGTAATAGTATGAGCAAGCGTGAATGCCGATACCTGCCAAAGTAAAACTGCACGGCTTTTGGCAAAAAGTAATAATGCTAAAACAAAAAGAATATGATCTAAACCGCGCGGAATAATATGAACAAAACCTTGATAAACATAATCAAGCGCATTGCTAACCTTCTCGGGCATTATTATTGAGTTTTCAGCCAATCCGGTGATGTTATCGTTTACAAGATAGCGTTGACTTAATGTTGTTGCAGTAATCATTTCTTGTTGAGGTCGAACGACTTTAAGCACAATGTCGCCAAATAAAGGAGAGAAACGCACAGCAATGCTATTCGAACTTGAAGGAATATTACCGTTTGCAAATAACTTTGCCTTATCGCTGGTTAGATTTACTTGCTGAGCTAGTAATTGTTTTAGCTGTTGTAATGTTAAGCCGCTAAAAGAGACACTTTGCTGCTGTGTTGTTGCTGATGTTGTGGTGTGTTGATAATTTTCTTCTGTCTCAATGTCTATTTGAACATTATTATCGGCAGTGTTATCTGCAGTGTTATCAGTGTTATCAGTGTAGTCAGCAGTGCTAGCAACATTATTAGCTAAAAATTCAAATTGAATGCTAGTTTGATCACTCAAAATAGTCTTTACGTTTTCAAGTAGTTTTTTTTGTTCAAAAAATGATAGCTGATTGATTAACTCTATAACTTGATTATCGCTATTTGTAACAGCTAAATGCTTTTTTAACAGATGAATAAAATCAACCTCAACAACTAGTTGAAAGCTTTCAGCGTTCTCTAACGATAACGTTGCTTGGTTAATCTCATTAGAATGGGCCGAACTCGTTGATGAAAAAAACGAGGCAGTAACAAGAACAATGCAAAGGTAAAAAAATGAAAGTGTGCGCATAGGTACAGTATTTAGCTCTTTGTAAGATAAAAAATAGCGTTACGCTATAGTATCTTTTATTAAATTAACAGCATTGTTTGTTGAAGTAACAAATTTTTTACATTATTCCAGATTTACACTAGTAATTGCGTTTATAAAATTAAAGTTTGTTTCTTTAGAAGGTGCTTTAAGCAAAGGTGGAAACTAAAAAGCAGGCTGTTTTATTTGATAAAGGCTGTCTGATAAAGGTTGCTTGGTAATGACTTTCTGGAAAAGGGGCGTACAAATTATTAGCAATATTTTTTACTCTGTCGGTGTTAGTTCTGTAAAACAAATTGATACATTAAAAGCGGAGTAAGTCACACAATTAAAAGGGAAAATAACCACTCTAAAACTGACAAAGCAACTTATCTATTCGTTCGCTTTAATAATCAGAACACTACTCGTTCAATTAGGTCACTGGTCATTATGATTAAAAAAATAGTATTAATTGTCTTACTTTCCTGTATTTCTGGTACTTCTTGGGCTGCGGGCCCTGGCAGTATAGATTTAACCAGCTCGGTACTTGGTTTTACCGCCCTTATTTTGTTCTCCGTTGCTTACTTATTAGTGATTGGTGAAGATGTTATTCATTTAAGAAAGTCAAAACCTGTGTTGGTTGCAGCAGGTATTATTTGGCTGATTATTGGTTGGATTTACACGCAAAATGGTATTCCTTTAGAAGCAGAAGAGGCCTTTAACCATAACTTACTTGAATATGCCCAACTTTTATTATTTCTATTAGTGGCAATGACCTACATTAATGCTATGGAAGAAAGAGGTATTTTTGATGGTTTACGTTTATGGATGGTGTCTAAAGGCTTAAGTCTAAGATCATTGTTTTGGTTAACCGGGGTTTTAGCCTTTGTTATTTCTTCTTTTGCTAACAACCTAACTACCGCGATGTTGATGTGTGCCATTATATTGAAGGTCGCTTCAAAAGATAAAAAATTCATCAACATTGCCTGTATTAACATTGTTGTTGCTGCTAATGCCGGTGGCGTATTTAGCCCATTTGGCGACATTACAACATTAATGATTTGGCAATCAGGTTTGGTAAAGTTTGAACAATTTATTGTCTTGTTTATTCCATCTTTGGTTAATTTTTTGGTGCCAGCTATTATTATGAGTTTTTTCATTTCTAATGAAAAGTCAGTGGTTGATATTAGTGAAACTGTCGAAATTAAGCGCGGAGCTAAAAGAATTGTCGGGTTGTTTATTTTAACTATCGCCACCGCTGTTTTATGTCACAGTGTAGTTAATATGCCGCCAGTGCTTGGCATGATGATGGGACTAGGTTACTTAAAGTTTTTCGGTTATTACTTACGAATGAGCCTACCGCGATCTTTAGATAAAAAGCGTAGCAAAGCTGAAGCAGCGAATGACGCTGAAGAATTGAAAAAGTTAGGGAACATAGTCCCTTTTGATATTTTCGATAAAATAGCGCGCGCAGAGTGGGACACTTTATTGTTTTTCTATGGTGTTGTGATGTGTGTTGGCGGTCTTGGCTTTATGGGCTATTTAAGTTTAGTGTCAGAAGCGTTATATAGTAACTGGAGTCCTACGTATGCCAATATAGCGGTTGGGGTGTTATCTGCCATTGTAGATAATATTCCGGTTGTATTTGCCGTATTAAGTATGAACCCAGTAATGGATCTTCAACAATGGTTATTAGTAACGATGACCGCAGGTGTTGGTGGCAGCTTATTGTCAATTGGCTCTGCTGCTGGTGTTGCTTTAATGGGGCAAACTAAAGGCGTTTATTCATTTATGGGTCACCTTAAGTGGAGTTGGGTAATTGCGCTAGGCTACGCAGCAAGTATTGGCGTGCACTTTTTAATTAATGGCTAACCTAATTACTTTTCATCGTTAACTGATTATTTTTCTGCCTGTTATTAATAAGCTTAAATGACAGGCAGTTTACTTTTTAAACCTCAAAGGCGTACTGATTGTCTACAGCTTAAAAACAAGCTGTAATCCTTATGCTTACATCTAAAACTAATTAACAGAGCCTTGATTATTCTTCTGTATTGACGTTAGCGCTATATATGGTATCGTTACTGTGTTTATATACAGCTTCGTTGTTAGTGTCATTCCTCAAGTTTATTAATATGGAACGGTAAATGTTTAGAGGGTACCAGAGTCAAAGAAAAATAATTTACATCGATACACCCTGTTATTGGCAACATAGCCGTGATGAAAAAACATCAGTTTCAGTTTATATCCCTTCAACATCTTTGTTCATGTCTTTATTTTATCGTGTGAAAAGTGCGTATGTTTTTTTAAAACGAGCTAAGTCATGAAAAAAATCATTCATGTTGATATGGATGCCTTTTTTGTCTCTGTTGAAATCAGAGATAACCCACAATTAGCAAATAAAGCCGTTGCTGTTGGTGGCAAGTCTGACCGACGCGGCGTGTTGTCTACCTGCAATTATATTGCAAGGCAGTTTGGTGTTAGCTCTGCTATGCCTTCTGCTGTTGCTTTAAAAAAGTGCCCTGATCTGGTTATAGTGCCGGGAAGAATGGCGGTATATAAAGAAGCTAGTCAGATAATTAGAGAGGTTTTTGAAAGATATACGGATAAAATTGAACCGCTTTCATTAGATGAAGCATACCTAGATGTAACTCATGTAGAACTGCATAACGGCTCAGCTACCTTAATCGCGCAAGAAATAAGGGCAGAAATATACAAAGCAACAGGCTTAACCGCTTCGGCTGGCATTGCGCCGTTAAAGTTTGTTGCAAAAATTGCCTCAGATCTAAACAAGCCCAATGGCCAGTGCACCATTGGGCCAAATGACATTGATAACTTCCTTGAAAACTTATCCTTAAGAAAAATTCCAGGTGTTGGCAAAGTGACTTCAGAAAAGCTAAAAAACCTAGGTTTTGAAACCTGTGGGGATATAAGAGCTTCCAATGAAGCTTATTTGATAAATAAATTTGGTAAATATGGCCAAGTGCTCTGGCGAAGAAGCCACGGTATTGATGAGCGAGAAGTGCAAGTGACTCGCATTAGGAAGTCAGTAGGGGTTGAAAGAACGTTTGATAAAGACGTTAAAAGTCTTCAAGTGATGGATGAGATATTAAAAGAAAAACTAATACCAGAGCTTATTAAAAGGGCTGCTAAGCATTTAGAGACCAGAAAAATTAGCAAGCTGGGTGTAAAGGTTAAGTTTAATGATTTTCATCAAACAACAAAAGAGCAAACGTATTCAGACATAAATCCTAAGTTATTTTCTGAGTTATTAACTGAGGCGGTTAATCGTGGAAATGGCAAACCTGTCAGGTTATTAGGCGTACATATTGGGCTTGCCGATGAAGCGGAAAAAACATTACAGCTTGGGTTAGACTTATAATTAATTACAAGTTTGACTCAAACCTACGATTATAAAAAACAGCGTGAAAGTGCCACAAGGCTTATTATCATTAACATCTCTTTTATAGCGTTGTTAGGCTCAATATCATGTTAAGACAGTTTTGTTAAACATAGCTAATGACAATGAATTTAGTTTTGCCATATAGGATCTTATTATAGGCTTTTGGCTAGTATTATTTGCTGCGAGTGATCTAAGTTTTGCCTTTTCGAGTAACTTAGCGAGTAAACAAGCGAGTAAACAAGCGATTAAGTTAATTCATATTCATTTTAGTAAAGCGGCCAAAAATCAGAATAGTAAAATAAATACCTACAAGAATTTTATGTGTAAGGTTAAAGTGATAAATAAGGTCTACGCTATTACCTATAAGTTTAGGTTTAACAATTATAATAAGACGAGGAAATTATGTTTAAAAAATCTTTAGTGGCGGTAACGTTGTTTTTTAGTATCGCAGCAACGAGTACAGCAAATGCACAATCTATGGCTGATAAAGAAATAACCGTACAGCAGGCTGCAGGCGATGTTTATATGCTTCAAGGCCCAGGTGGCAATATTGGTGTATTAGCGACAGATAAAGGCTTACTATTAGTTGATGATAAGTTTGCACCATTAGCTGAAAAAATTGAAAGTGCGATGAAAGGGCTAGAAGACAAAGATCTTAAATATATTATTAATACTCACTTTCATGGTGATCACACGGGCAGTAATCAATTTTTCTCTCATAAAGCGCCTATTTTTGCGCATGAAAATGTCCGTAGCCGCTTGAGCAGTAAAGCAGAACACAGCGTCGAAAGCTTACCTGTAGTAACATACAAAGATGGTATTACTATTTATTTAGATAATGAAGAAGTTCAGTTAACGCATTTACCAAAAGGTCATACAGACGGCGACACTTATGTTTACTTCAAAAAGGCCAATGTATTACATACCGGCGACTTATTCTTTGAAGTTGGCTTTCCATATGTCGACTTAAAAAGCGGTGGTAGTGTTAAAGGTTATTTAGCTAGCGTTAAACACATGCTGAAAAACACACCAGACGATGTCGTTATTATTCCTGGTCACGGCAAACTCACCAATAAAGAAAGTTTACTAGCGTTTGCTGAGATGATCAGCTTCAGTATTGATAGAGTTGCATCAGCACTTGCGGCAGGAAAATCAGAAGAGCAAATACTTAGCGCAGGTATTGGTGAAAAATATAAGCATTTATCTTGGGCGTTTATCACAGAAGAAAAGTGGTTAAAAACCTTGGTTGCAGATTTAAAGTAGCAGCGAGTAATAGTAACGAAAAACTGTGATATTAGCTTCTTACACGTTAAGTTAATTATCATTTCACTTGGCTGTATTTTGGATTGATGAAAGGGCATTAAAGCCCTTTTTTTCATGATGAGTGTTAAGTGATGTAGTTTCTAAACTTGAGTAAAGCCGGCAGGTAAATAGGTTATCGTTTGATTGTTAAAATAAGCGATAGCATATTGGTATAAATTTATTTTGAAATAGATGGTTTTGCCCCTTTACGGCTATTCAATCTATAAGTTTTATCGGCAGCTTATCCGACATTGCGGACATTATAATTGTATTATTTATGGGGGAGCTTAAAATAATGATTTTAAGCTCCCCCAAACAACTAATACGATCTAAACTTTCTTAAATCTTACTTTCGGCAGCAGCTACCATATCTTGTAAATAATCTATTACCGAATGGTCGGTTATGTTTTTTTTCTTAACAATTTCAAGTGCTTTTTCAAAGTGCGATTTTGCAAAAGAAAACTGCTTTGTACGCATGTATCCGCTCCCTAAATTGGAATGTGAAAATGATGACTTTGGATAAAGAACGGTAAATTTTTTCAATGTTTCAATTGCTTCACTATTTCGTTGATTTAAAAATTGTCCATCTGCTAAGTCTGAAAGCACAATTTCAGGAATTAATATTTCATACTTGTAGCGCTTCGATAAAGAAGAGTAATAGTTTTGAATATCAATAATTGAAGCATATTTTCCATGGTTATCGGTTACTTTAAAATTTAAATCATCGAATAATTTAACTAAGCCTTCGTAAATGCTTGGGTAAATTGTTGATTCATGAGTCTCGTTCTCAAATTGATTAAACCCCCAAGTAAATGATGCTGGTGCAACTTCTTCCAACTTAGAAGCGATTCTTAGAGCATTCGAATACATTCCTCGACCTTCATTCGCTACTGTCAAAAACAAGTTACCACTAAAGTTATTATGGGCCTTACTAAAAGTAGCTAGGTTTTCATCTATCTCATTATCTCCCCACCAAGCAGCAGGACTTATCAATAAATAATTTGTAAATATATTTGGTGAAGTGACTAATGTGTGCAACCCAAATACACCTGCGTTTGAATATCCTATCATGGTTCTATTTGGTAGCACTTGATAAGCATCTTCTATATAAGGAAAAAGTTCAGATTCCAAAAATTTAGAAAAGTTCTTTGTGCCACCAAATTGAGGGAATTTGTTTTTAATCCAGAGTTGATGATTGTTTTTGGGATCTCCATCAATGGGTGGTAAATAGTCCCTAACTCTAATTGTCGTTTCGACTCCTACAATAATTGAGGGTGGAATTTTCCGAGAGTTCACTAAAGCTTTTACAATACCAACTGTTGAGGTGAATAAATATTCTGCATCAAATAGGTAGATGACTTGATATTTTTTACTAGCGTCAAAATCACTAGGCTTATAGACCAAAATATTGCGGTTTTCGTTCAGGGTATTGGAGTGGATGGTTAGTTTTGTGCCAATGGTAATCGCTTCTTCTTTAATAACTTGAGCGAATGTTGATGTGGTAAACAATGTTACAACTAATAGAGAGTAAAAACGGAGGCGCATATTCTTTCCTTAAATTAAACATTAAAATCTCAATGTGTTACGGTAGCGAAAGTCATTCATTAATAACAATAAAAAACCTGATTTTTTGTTGATTTTCACCTGAAATTTTAAATAGCTAAATGAAAAGTAATAATTTTGTACTTGGACAGCATCATGTTGATGTTGCTCGTAATCTAATAAAAATTAATGGTCAAATAAATCGGCTACCGCCCAAAGCAATTGCTTTATTATGCGTACTTGCCGAAAACCAAGGCGAAGTCTATAGTATTGAAGATATTATGAAAATTGTTTGGGAAGATAGGATTGTTTCTTCCAATTCCTTGCAAAGCTGCATATCACAACTAAGAAAAGCTTTAAATGATGATGCGCAAACACAAAGGGTTATTAAAACCCATAGCAAAAAAGGTTATAGTCTAGAAATACCTGTTACTCACTTTGACTCCTCAAGTTCAAAAGCTAGCTACCTTAGACTCAACACATTTTGGCGTATTTTATTTGTCACTTTAATTGTTGTGATTGCCTACTGGTTTCATCCTCTCTCAGAAAAAAATAAACAACATATTGAAGTTTCTCCTATAACAAGTAGTGATGATTGGGAGTCTGGTGCTAGTTATGGGCCTGGAGGCAATTTTATTATTTTTCAACGGTATATAGACAATTGCTATAGTAATATTTGGTTAAAAGAGGTTTCGAGCCATAAAGAAAAACAACTTACGTATAATAAAGGTGTTTATGGCAAACCTAGTTGGTCCAATGATGGTAACCACATTACTTTTACAGAGCGCAATGCATGTAAACCAAGTCAAGTTGATGAAGAGTATTGTTGGTCTGTTAATACATTAAGCGTACTCGACGCAATAACGTCTCCTCAGAAGCCAGTAAGGAGGCTCGAATGTCAAAGCAACCCTGCTTGGCTCGCTAAGTGGTTGCCGACTGGGGATATCAGCTATTTAACTGAGAAAGACGGTAGTACAATGATTCAGCTATATAGTCCTAAAACTCAGAAAGTTATAACTTTATTTGAGGTGCTTAGTAGTTACACATATAGTTATGATTTCTCAGTCGCAAATAGCACTTTTGCTCTTTTGAGTCTTAATGAAAAAAATGATCATGTATTTAGAGTGCTTAGCTTGACTGGCGAAGTGATATCCAAAGCTTTAATTAAGCTACCACTTAATTTTCCAAGAGATAGAGCGTTAAAAATTAAGTATCATCCTTCTGGGGAGTATGTAACTGTAAGCTCAGATAGCCGTATATACAGGCTGGATGTAGATGGAGAATTATCAAAAATTGATATCGGAGGAAGACTAAATCTCACAGATTTTTCTTTCCACCCAAACGGCCAATTGCTTATCGCAACAGAGATCGTTGCTGACACTGATATTGTTTTGTTACCCAAAACACTTTTCAGAAAAAATATAGAAATATCATCTTTAGATGGGTACAAGTTGGCTAGATCTAACCTCAGTGAAGATATGCCCAAGTTTCAACCCTTGGGTGAACGAATCGCTTATACTTCAAATCGTTCAGGGATAAGACAACTTTGGCTTTTTAATAAAGAAAATGTGCAGTTAAGCCAAGGTGAATATGGGTTACAGAGTAAAACAATTGCTTGGTCACCTACCGGTACTATGATTGCTGGAATATCTGAAAATAAAGTTCAAATCTGGCAACTAGACGGGCATTACCAGAAAATTGAAACAAAGCTCCATGTAGAGTCTGTTATGCAATGGTACTCGGTTAACGAGTTATTAGTTACAGCGATAATTGATGGGCATAGCACTTTACATAAACTCAATATTAAAACTAAAGCAATGAAAAATTTAGGAATAAAAAATATACTTTGGGCAAATTATGGCGACAATGGGCAACTTTTTTACTTAAAACGTAACGGCAAGTTTTGGCGAAATGCAGTAAAACCTGTTGAAATGCCTAAATTAAACAATCAGTTTGAACAGCCTTTTGCTGTTTATAATTCTGGTGAGTTATATGGAATAAATAATGACCGACAACTTTGGGTCTATTCTATAGCTGATGATACCTTTGGAGTTTTATCTACGCTTCCTGAAAATGTACGCTACTTATCTGATTTTAATGGAAGTGATTTCCTTATTACTCAAATGAAACAACTTAAAAAGGATCTGTTATTAATAAAACATAATGAGCAGTAAACGGTTCCTATTAACGCAAATATGTTTTAGTTATTCGAAGTATGAATGTCTGCACAGCTTCATACAGCCTCAGAAAAGAGCAACAACACCCTAAATATGAACATGGTTTCATAAAGGCTAATGTCCGCTTTAGGCTCTTAGCAGCCTGTCAGATTAGATAAACCTAATCGTCAAAGCTGCATGTTCAAATATTAGCGACTACAGATAAAAGTCACTAATTTAGCATTGCTAATAACTCAGCCTGTTGTTTCTCACGAGAAACGTACTTAATCCATTGCTTAGCTGTTTTTTCGGAAGCTTTTATGCTTTCTGCTTGCTGAAAAGAAGTAAGTGACTGACTAAATAATTTTACGTTGAAATAGCTCATACCAAGAATTAGATGCATATCACCTTCACGACTAATTCCACCTCTATCTAACGCTTTTTTAGCCGTTTCAATTGCCTTATCCCAGTTTTCTAAATTTAAGTAAGCTTGTGCAAGTTGTGCATCAAACTTGCCTGTGTCAGCAATTTCTGCTGCTTTAGCTAAAACAGGGATCGCCTTTTCATCATTTTTTGCCGCTACATACGATTGCGCTAGCATTTCTAAATGTTTTACAGTTGCTACTACTTTACCGCTGGCAATGGATTCATCAAGTAGTTTAGCTGCTTTAAAAGGCGCACCATTAAATCGGTATAGTTGAACTAAAGTAATAATATCTTGATCTTTAGTTATATAACCTGCTTGCCAAGCAGTTTCCATTGCGCCCATTTGTTTTTTCTCTTGGCCAATTTCACCGTACATGCTCGCAAGCTGTATCCAGTACTCGGGTTTACTATAAAGTTTGACCATAAGCTCCATCACTTCCGTAACTTTCTCTGGTTGCTTCAACTCATAATAATTTGCTCGCTGCAAGATTAACCAATTTTCTTTAGCTTTTTGATTATTTGCATTGGCGACTTCAATCGCATTACCGATTGAAATAAGCGACTGAGTAAAGTTGTTATCTTGATAGTGCACTTGAGCAAACAGCATATGTTGACTAGCTGTTAGGGCTTTAGTGTTAACCTCTTTCCAAAGGTTTAAATAATTAAGTGTTTCTTCATGTGCTTGTTGTTGCATTGATAGCTGAGCAAGTGAGTACAGAGTAGATAATCGCAGTGACTCTGGTATTGCATCTTGTGCAACTACATTTTTAAAACTCGCTTTGGCCTGCACTAAATCTTCATTAGCATAATGCATAAAACCATAGAAATTCCAAAGCATGGATTTTTCATAACTATTTAAGCTTTCTAAACGATCTTTTACAGCATCAAGTACCGCAAGGCCTTCTGCTTTATCGCCGTTATCTGCAATTTGCTGAGCCCTGGCAAGCTGCGTGTAAACCCTGTTTCGCATCGCAGGAACGCGCACTGATTTTTTTGTTTCTTCTGCTTGCGCTTTAGCTAAGCCGCCAACTAAGACAGGTGAAGCATATAGCGTGCTTATTGATAAAATAGTACACAATATTTTTTTCATCACTTACTCTCTTTTTTAACCGTCAATTTCAAATGAAATTTTGTTTTGAACACCGGCTACTTCTGTAGCTACGCCATCGACTACTCGCGGTTTATATTTAAACTTTAATGCGGCATCCATTGCAGCTCTATCAAAAATCCCTTCAGGTTGGGACTCTATAACTAAGGGATTTCGTACAGAGCCATTTTTTGTCACTGTAAATTCAACAATAACGTAGCCTTCAATACCTCTTGATTGTGCACGCCGAGGATAAATTGGCGCCACTTTTACAATCGGAAGATAATCACCGTCTGCACTTTCTAGATTTAGCCCACCAGACAACCCTGAATCAGTTTGAACATCAGCGGTAAAACTTGTACTTACCGCATTAGTGTTAGGGTTAGCTTGTTGCATTTGTGGCTGTTGCATTTGAGGTGGAGGCTCTTTAGGCGTAGGCGGCTTTTGCGGCTTTCGTTCTTTTTTCTGCACTGTTTCATCTTGTTTTAAGCGAATAAAATCAAGTACATTACCTCGAGGCGGCTCGGACAATACGTCGTTACCACCAGCGATCAGGCGCTGCATACTCCACAAAAGAGCTATGGTTACCATTACAGCTAATACTAAAGATATTGCGTAACGTACTAGGTTCGTCCCCATAACTAACTCTCTTGCGTCGCAATTGAGACATCAAATACGCCAGCAGCACGAGCAGAATCCATAACCTTGATTAATAAGTCGGTCGTGGCTTTTTTATCTGCTTGGATAACCACTGTACCCTGTGGATTTTCAGCTTTTAAGCGTTCGATATTTGCTTGCACTGCACGAACATCAATGCGACGTTTGTTAATCCAGATATCGCCTTTATCACTGATAGCTACTAGGATATTCGCTCGTTCTTTTTTAACGGCTGTAGCAGCTTCCGGACGATTAACTTCAATACCTGCTTCTTTAACAAACGAGGCTGTAACAATAAAAAATATCAATAGAATAAATACAACATCGAGCATTGGCGTCATATTAATTTCTTCCGCTTCTTCTTGCTCTTGTAAAACTTTTGCTAATTGAGAGCGCATGTTCTAAACCCTTTTAATTCGTTAGTGCGCCATTGGCAGCGCATCTTCAATCTGTTCTGTGCGACGTTTAGTTTTTCGTTGCAACCAAGTGACAATAAATACTCCTGAAAGTGAGCCAACCATGCCTGCCATTGTAGGAATAGTTGCCCTAGATACACCCGATGCCATTGATCGTGCGTTACCACTGCCTGAAATGGCCATTACATCAAACACTTCTATCATCCCTGTCACTGTCCCAAGTAACCCCATTAAAGGGCATAACACAACTAAACTTTGGATAAGCGCTACATTATGATTTAGTAATGCTGTAACACGCGATACGTTAGCTATTCTTATATGTTCAGCATTCCAAGATTTTCTTTCACCTCGTTGTAGCCACTGTTCGACAATTTGCTTTTTCACTTTTTTATAACCATAAAGAAAAAAGTACAAACGTTCAAAAATCAGTAGCCACATCAGGCAGATAACACCGGCGATTGCCGTTAACACCTGACCGCCAGTATCTAAAAATTCACGAATGCTATTCATCAACTCGATGAATAAGATCATGGTTTACGCTCCCTTTAACTTAAGCACTTCATTTTCTGCACGCTCAGCAATAATGCCTGCACTTTGTTGTTGCAAGGTAGTGATAATGCCGCGGCTTAGCGTGTTAAGTAGGGTTGAAATAAAGACCATTGGAATCGCTACTACCAGGCCAAGTACAGTTGTAACTAACGCTTGAGATATTCCACCTGCCATCAGTTTTGGGTCACCAGTACCAAATAAAGTGATGGCTTGGAAGGTATTAATCATACCGGTAACCGTTCCGAGTAAACCGATAAGCGGTGCGACAACTGAAATGATTTTAATTAACGTTAAACGATTGGTTAACTTAGGCACTTCAGCAAGAATTCGCTCTGATAGTTTCAACTCTAATGTTTCAGTGTCTGCATTTTTATTTTGGTCTTTAACTAACATCACACGACCCAATGGATTATCGTTAGATGCCACATCAGTTTTAACTTGACGTTTCACTTTGCTACTCACTAAAAATAGAGAAATAAAGCGTTCTAGTGCAATTAATAATCCGATTGCACCTAAAGCAAGTATTACATAACCTACTGGGCCACCTTGGTCTACACGTTCTTGCGTATCTGGTGCCTGCACTAATAGCCCTAGAATAGAACCACTAGTTGGGTCAAGAGCAAAAGCAGTTTGCTGTCCGTTACTTTCTGATAAATCAGCAGCAGTATTTAAATAGCGACCTGTAGGTTGGCGAATAAGCTCAGCAACCGAGCCTGTTTCATCAATATATTCTAAGTATTTCCCTTGCGATACTAAGTTAAAGCCACCAACACGAACAACTTCTTGATCACTTTTTGAGCCGTCTGCTGCAACAACTTCTCGTGTAAACGTGTGAACTTTACCGGATTCAGTCATTTCGCGTTGTAACTCAAACCAAAGTCGCTCTATTTCTTCAATAGAAGCAAGCTTTGACGATGACCCCATGCTTTGAGCAAATTCATCTAAGAATACCCCACGACCAGGTATTTGTGCCGAAACTACAGAGGTTTGAAATTTACTGCGTAAATCTCCAGATACCTGCTGTAAAACACCAAATAATTCTTTTAACTCGCCCATTCGCTTATTTAAAGCGTCAGTACGGTTACCAATTTTAATTTCATTATTTTGAAATGTAGCTTCAAGCTCGGTACTCAAGTTAACGGCGTTATCACGTGTATTCCTTGCGCTTGCAAGCATTTGATCTTGTTCTGCTTTGCGAGCATCAAACTCAGCTTCACGTTGCTGATTCTCTTTGCTTTGTGCTATTTGTCCTTTCTCTAATTGAGAAAGTAACTGATCTAAATTCGTAGCATCTTGTGCCAAAGTTAGGTTTGCAACTGAGCCTAGCACTAACGCTGACAATACTTTTGTTACTAATTTCATTTTATGGTCTACCTTATTCAGCCGAATTTTGTGCGACTGGCACAACAATTAAATCTGGTGCTAATTGCTTACGGGCAATTCGCAGAGCTTTGTTTAGGTCTGTACGATACTCAGCACCAAGTGGCTTCCAACTTTGGCTACCTTCATCCCAAACCCCCATACTTTGTCCGTCACGAGTGCGATAAACAAAACTCACGCGACCTATACGCAGAAAGTCTACGTCTCGCTCTTGACCATTAACGTTTTGTAAACCTGTATAAGCTTCAATAGTGCGGCCGTACTCAACTTCTACTTGATAGGCTTCAAGTACTTGACGAAATTTCTCTGCAACAGAGACATCTGCACGGTCTATTGCCGTTCGTAAGTTGGTTATACGTTGAGAGCGTTCTTCCGGTAAGAACGGCACATCCAACTCAACAAACTTTGCTAAAGTGTCTATCATACGTGCCATTAAAGGAGAAACTTGACGTTCGATAACACTCACTTGTTCCATCGAGTTAGCAAGCTGAGACAGCTCATTTAATTGGTTATCTATTTGTGTTTGCATTTGACCGTTATAAACATTTAAACCGTCAATTTCTTTATTTACGTTTTTGAATTGTTGCAGTTTGCTTAGGATTTGCTCACTAATACGATCCACACGCTGTTGCGATTGATTTGCAGATTGCGTGATTTTCTTGCCAGCATCAACGACCTCATTTAAGTCAGTCTCTTGCGCTGAAAAGCCATAAAATGACAAGGTAGCAGAACTTAAGAAAACACCTGCTTGTGCCAGTTTGGACAATTTCATAGTTAAACCTTTATTATGATTAAAGCTGCAATGTTGCAGTTAGCCCAAAAGCATTGCTTTGTTTTGAGCTTGATAAACGACTATGAAGAATTCTAAAGGTGAATTATGACGGCAAAGTTTCAGTAATATTGCAACTTTATTAAATGACAAAAAAGTTACAAAAATCTTACAATTACAAAGAAATTAAATAACAAAAAGCGAATTGAAAATCGCTAAAACTAAGCATAAATTGTCTATATTACGGTTTAATGTCAAACAGATGTAAACGATTAACTAATGGGAATAAAAAACCTCTTACCTAAACAGGGTAAGAGGTTTTGTGTTTTACGTGCAGGAATACTTAGCTAAGTATTCTTAGGGGTTAATGACTAAATAAGACCAGCTTAATCAAATTCCCATTTAAATTGAATGTCGAACCCTATGCCACGTGTTTCGCTGCGAAGTAGTGTGTCGTCAAATTCAATCTCTTTTTCTTCATCTAGAATGTTTTGTACTTTAAACTTCAACGTTGTCGCAAACGTTGGGTAATAAGTATAAATTAAGTCTAAAGAATGAACCGGTTGCTCGTATGCGTCGTCTTTATTATCAATGCCAGGAATGATGATACGTTCGCCAAATACATTGTATGCTAATGTTGCTGTGTGATTTCCATTTGGGTGGTCATAACCTAGGTTCATGTTAACAACATATTCAGAGTGGCCTGTCATACGACGAGTTGGGTTAGTAATAGCTGTTGAAACACCTGTTTGCTCAACCACTTTTTGCGTATCGATGTTAATTTCTGAATCTGAAAGCGTTACGTTACCTGATAAGAAGAAGTCATTTCCCATTCCACCTAAGAAAGCGAAATCTTTCATAAACTCAACTTCAACACCGTATACTTCACCATCATCAGCATTTGCAATTCGAATTAGCGGCGGACCATCTTGAGAGGGGGATTGCACTGATTCAATAGGGTCTTCCATATCTTTGTAGAATAAACCTACCGATAAGTTTTCACCTGTTTCCAAATACCATTCCCAACGCAAATCATAATTTTTAATTTGCGTACTACGCACAGCAGGTGTACCACCAATAGGGAATTCAGTTAATGGGTCAATATAAGTTGCAGGCGCTACTTCACGTAGGTCTGGACGAATAGTTGTTTCACCGTAAGAAGCCCTAAACTGCATCGTTTCATCTAAAATATAGGTAAGTGCTAAAGCGCCGTAGTAGTCATCTTCTTTAAAAGTTAACTCAGCCAAGTCTTCTTTCGTTGGCTCTGCAGGAATATCAAACTGTCCTGTTGCGGGATCTAATGGAGCCACAACTTGACGGAAGTCTTCCCAACGAACTCCACCACTAATACGCCAGGTATTATCTAAAAAGACATCTACTTCGAAATAATAAGCATCAACTTTTTGTGCCGATAAGTAATCATCGCCCGCAATAGAGGTATCGCGTATTAAACGTTCACTACCCGTTAATGGATGGTTTAATACCTTGTCATCATTAAGGATTTCATTCATCTCGTAGCCAGATAAATCTAAATTATCGAAAGCTAACGTGTTAACGTCGATACGGCGCGCAAATGCTTCACGTGTTTTCTCGATATATTTAGCACCCGCTTTTAATTCAACTTCAGTTGTATCGAACATCAGCGGTAACGAAAGATTCCAACCAGCATCTTCTACATCATCATCCAAATTTTGGAAAGTATAACGAGATGCTGTTGTTGCTTTTCGCAGAGAGCTTTCGTTTGCTAAATCAAATACACCATCTTCATTCTCATCTGCTAATATATAGCGAGTAGAAATATTTCCTGGTGCATAACGATTTGAGCGCGAGTCTGAATATAACCAATCAAACCCAATAAACCAGTACTTTGAAAAAGTATGGCTACCACGTAGCTGATTAACGATTAATTCACGCTCTTCATAGGCAACATCAACATCACGTACACGTAAACCATCAGACAACAATACGTTGTTAGTGTTACCGTACTTCTCTTTGATTTGATCGCGAGTATCATGAAGAATCGTCGAACTAAAGTCGATCTTATGATCGCGCAGATATTCAACACCAAAGTTAAACATGCCAGACCATCTAACGGAATGCTCTGTAGAAATTACATCATCAAAGCCTCGAATAAGCTTATATGACTCATCAGCTTGTAACGCAAAATCTTGACCTTCGAACTCTTCAGAAACCTGCCATTCATTATCATAAGATAATGCGGTTAAGAAACCGTAGCGGAAATCACCTGAGTCAGAGTCAAAACGATTACCAATAGTCATATCTAGACCAAAATCTGGTATTGGATCTTCAGACTGAGGATCGTAATCTTTATATAAATCTGCTGCAATTACTCGGTTTTCTTCTTGAGATAAATCACCTAATGCATCGTAATTTTTCCACAAAGTGCGAAGTGCTTTTGGAGCTTGTCGTGTACCGTCATCAAGACCATACCAATCATCACCGCCACCTTCATACGTTAAGCCGTTATTACTATTCTCCGAACTACCGCCAACATTGCCAGCAATATTAAATACAAACGTTGAGGGAATAGACTTTAAACGGATATCAACATTACCACCACCGAAGTGAGCAGGCATTGATGGTGAATATGACTTTTGAACCGATAATGATTCAATAATCGATGATGGAAATAAATCGAGTGGGATAACGGTACGTGTTGGATCTGGAGAAGGTACAGCGGCACCATTTAATTGCGTACTTGAATAACGTTCACCTAAACCACGTACGTAAATAAATTTACCGTCGACCAGTGTCAAACCTGTCACACGACGAAGTGCTGCAGCTGCGTCACTATCACCGGTACGCGCAATTTGTTCAGCACCTAATATGTCAGCAACGAACGCTTGGTTTTTACGCTCTTCAATAACGGCATTTGCGGTACCTTTTAAGCGACTAACTTTAACAACAACTTCTTCAATTGCTTCGTCGCTTTCTTGTGTTGGGCTAACTTCTTGTGCAGTCGCCTGAATACCTATTAAGCCTGACAAAACAGCCACAGCTAAACTTGATAAACCAAAGCGCTTAATATTCGTGTTCATTTCAAACCTCTTTAGAATGGCTAGCTCGAAATAAATTTGCAAGCTAGTTGTAGAGCTTAGGGTTAAAACCTAAAGGAAGTTATTAGTGTCGGTTGCAGAGAACTCATGTGAGAGCAAAGAAGAGGCGCTTTAACTTATAAATAACTTACAAGTGTAAATAAGCACCTCTAATAAAGCTATCGCAAGAATTCGCAATAACCTAGCTAATTACTCTAGACCTACTGTCCACCCTGCAGTCCAATCATTGCTTTCTGATACCGCACCGATGTGGTCAGCGTTATCGAAGAATGCATGTGAACCGAAGCTGTAAGGCACTGTAGCATCGATTGTGTAGATACCGTTGATAACATCTGCAATACCAGCTTCTGTGCTGTTGTCAGCGTTGATGTTGATAACCCAATCCATGAGGTCAAATGCACCTGTTGAGCTGTCTTGGCTCTTAAAGTTTTCGTTACATGCAAATACTGAGTTAGTAATGACTGTTTCGTTCGCAATAGCTTGGTCAACGGTCACACCAGTCTCTAACTCTAAACACTCACCAGCAGCATTAGTTACTACGAAGTTATGTAATTGAGCACGAGTACCTTCACGTAAGTAGATACCTTCAGAGTCTTTATCGGCAGTATCGAATGAGTTACCAATAATTGTCATGTTAGCAATCGTAGGGTTTGATTGAGGATCTTTGCTTGGATTTGAACCGTCATTATCCGCTTCAATTGCACGATTAGACTCGCCGCCATTTTCGTCATGCTTAACTAAAACGTATTGCATGTTACCGCGGAAGCCGTTATCCCAATCAACTGAGTCATCTTTGTTAGATGTTAAAACAACATACTTAGCGTTAACCGCACCACCGAAGAATTCAACACCATCATCCGCATTTTCATGAACTTGGATAAACTCAACGGTTGTTGCTGAACCAACACCACCAAACGTAATACCGTTTAATTCGTTATCCGGTGCAACTTCAAAACCAGCATGTTTAACAACTACATAGCGTAATGTACCTGAGTCATCTTCCCAGTTATCACCACCGAATGTTGCACCTTCTTCAACACCTTCAACTTGTAATGAACAAGAAGGGTCAATAGCACCACCAGCTAATGTAGGACACTTATTAGAAGGAGCGTTACCTAGAAGTACCATACCACCCCATTGGCCAGAGCCAGTTTCTTCACCATTAATATCTTGGCTAGAAGTGAAAGTGATTGGTGCTTGAGCTGAGCCTAGTGCTTCAATTTTCGAATCGCGGCTAACGACTAAGTAATCGCCACCTGAACGACCAAAAACAGTTGTTCCTGCTTCGATTGTTAACGTAGCTGAGTCAGCACGGTTGTTACCAACGAATACTGGGCCGTCTAATGCGTATAAGTTATTAGACGTTAAAGTTAAATCTGAAGTGATAGTACCTGAGATCTCACAAGTAGTTTGACCATTTACTGGTGCAATTGCAGAAGTCCCGGTAGGACAACCTTCTTCTTCTGGCGGCTCTGTAATTACACCACCACCGAAACCAAATGCCCAACCTTCACGCCAGTCAGTTGCACCATCAAAAGCCCCTTGGTAGTCAGTTACATCGAACCAAGTATCAACAGCTGATGTATCTTGACCTGTACCTAATAATGGCGATTGTGAGCTTGGCACACCGTCTTCATCGATAAGAATTGAAGTGCTAACCATGTTAGTTGCTTCACCGGTAAACCATGCCTCTAAATCGAAGTCACCAGCGTTTTTGAAGTTTTCGCCATTGTTACAAGCGATCGTGCTGTTTTGAATAACAATGTTACCTGACTCAGCATTTGTTACTGTTTGACCAGCTTCAAACTCTAAACACTCGCCCATTTCAGCAGGACCTGTAATTACTGTGTTGTAGATGCTCGCTGAGGTACCTTCACGTAAGTAGATACCTTCTGAGTCTTTATCAGCAGTGTCGAAATTGTTACCCATAATTGTCATGTTCGACAGAGTAGGGTTAGACATTGGCTCTTTATCTGGTGTTGAACCGTCGTTATCAGCTTCGATAGCTCGATTTGCTTCACCAGCATTTGCAGCATGTTGTACGAAGATATGCTGTAAACGACCTTTAAAGCCATTATCCCAGTCAATGCTGTCATCCTTGTTACCCGTCAACACTAAGTGCTTAGCATCTACGGCACCACCAAAGAATTCTACACCGTCATCAGCATTGGCGTGAACTTGTAAGTAATCAACAGTTGTACCTGAACCAACGCCACCGAAAGTAACACCGTTTAATTCATTGTCTGGTGCAATTTCATAACCTGCGAACTTAACAACTACGTACTTAAGTACACCTGAATTATCTTCCCAGTTGTTACCGCCAAAGACAGCACCTTCACCCACACCTTCTATTTGAAGTGCACACTCACTGCCGTCTGATGGACACTTATTAGAAGGAGCATTACCTAAAATTACAATACCACCCCATTGGCCAGCAGAAACTTCTTCACCTTTAACATCTTGTAATGATGTGAAGATAATTGGCTCTGATTTAGTGCCTTCTGCCATGATCTTAGCATCACGATGAACAACTAAGTAATCGTTACCAGATTGACCAAATAACACTGCATCTTTATCAATAGTTAACGTAGCACCACCCATAATTTCTAAGCCACCGCTAATGGCATAAAACACAGGTTTAGAACCATCACTGCTTGCTAAAGTAGTGTCTTCAGTAACTTGTCCGTCAACTACTTGAACTTGTACATCAAAACCTACTGCTGCGCTTACTTCAGCAGATAAAGATGAAGAAGGGATACCCGGTAACTCTACACCTAGATCTGGATTTACTGGTGCAGGGTTATTAATAACAGTATCGCCAACTGAATTATCTACGTCTGATGATAGTTCAATGTCACCACCACAACCGGCTAATACTAAAGCTGCTGAAATAGCACTTATTCTAAAAAATTTTGTCATTTGCATCTTAGTTACCCACTCCGCAGAGTTTATTGTTTTAATAAAATTGCGGTCATGCTACGTCGCAAAAATGACAGAAATATTTTAGAAATATGTAGTTTTTGTTTAGGAAAAGTGACAGTTAGATGACAGACTAAAGGTGATTATAAATAAATAAAATAGTACGTATGCTAGGTAGATAAAGGGATAAAGCTTATATTGAATAGCTAAAACAATGACAGTTAAATTGCTTAATCTTTAATTTAAATCACGACTAATTTTTAGGTAAATGCGTTCAATTTATATTTTTAAGTTACTTTGAAGACTATGTTAATCTTTATCTCACAAGCGATAAGTTTGAGTGTAGTTTCCTACTTACAGCACTTTATTAGTAACATCAATGAATGGCCGCTTAAGGATCATCATTGTTATTAACTTAAGCTTAAGTTAATAACATTGTTAGGCTCCAAGCAGTTTTTAGCTTTTAGTAACTTTAAGCCTCAAACAGCTTTCACCCAATCTTAATATTCCCTATACGCTAAGCACTCTAGCAAACAAAGCTATGCGTGCTTTTAACTTTCTCATCACTCATTCAAGTTAGCTTTAAGCGTTTGGGATAATTGAATAAAGTCAGCAACTTCTTCAGCTGAAACATTGTTGACCATTTTATCGAATAGCTGTTTCTCAGCTGTTTTAAATAACGTGATTATTTCAATGCCCTTAACCGATAAGGTTAATAAATGACTACGTTTGTCTTTTTCATTATCTGTTTTGATAATGAGCTCTTGGCTTAGTAGCTCTTTAATTAATCTATTAATTTGGGCTTTATCTCGGCCCATAAAGTCAGCTAACTTTTGCCCTGTGCATTCATCTATGTGTGATATTACTTTTAAAGACTTTAAGTGCATTGGAGATAAATCTATGTTTAATAGTTTTATTTCTTGCTTCATGTTGTTACGTACTGCGTGCACTAAATTAAAAAGAGCTTCACTTAATTCCATCGTTATTTCCGCATAAATTAATGATATAAAAATATAGTTGACAATATCAACCAATATACAATATAGTAGACCTTATTAACTATATTGTATTGAGAGTTGTTATGCCACTTAAATTTAAAAGAGTAACTATTATGTTTTTGGTGATGCTGTTCATGGTCGCTAGTATTACGGCGATTATGACCATTGCAAATCTTGAGGGCTCACAGGGTTTTCTTAATGTTTGGTTAAATGCTTTTCTGTTTACCTTTTTAGTATTAATTCCTACCGGAGGCTGTGTTTTTATCATATTAAGTAAGCTGATAAATCATTACTGCTCAGCATGGTCTGTTTTGCAAAAAAACTTATTACAAGGTTTGTTAATGGCTGTCGCTATGGAGTCGATTATGGCAGCAGTTCTGACCATAAAAAGTGGTGTTTATGAATCAATAACACACTTTTTTGCATTATTTTTTAATAGTTTACTTTATGCATTACCCGTAGGGATTACGTTGTCGCTTATTATGACGTTAGTGATAAAGCCAAAGCTTGATGAAGGTGTTGTTTAGCATGTTATACCAATTGATATAAACAATCGATCATTCTAAAGCGGTTTAAATATCCAGTATCTACGTTGCTTTCAATCCCAATAGCCTGCTATTGCTCAATCAAGCGCCTTGCTGCTGAAAATTTATCCTCGTTTAAAATTGATCGATTCATTAAATCAATTGGTATTATTTAATTTAGATAAAAAATAGGAGAATATTATGGGACCCACTATGCGAATGACACAGGTTTTATCTATTAATGATTTATCGCCACACATGAGAAGAATTACCTTAACGGGAGATTCACTTGCTGACTTCCCAGAGGGTAAAGAAAGCGCCCATGTAAAAGCCATTTTTCCTGCGCCTAGTTCAAGTAATAAAAAGCCTAAACTAGGCGTATATTTGGGCTTTAAGAATTTCATGCGCTCTTATACCATTAGATCGTTTGATAAAGAAAATTTAGCGTTAACGATTGATTTTGCTGTAAACGATCACCAAGGTTTAGCGACTAATTGGGCACTTGCAGCGAAAACAGGTGATTATCTTGGTATAGCTGGGCCAGGCGATGCAAAACATGCCGATTTAAACGCACCAAATCACTTGTTTTTTGGTGATATAACCGCATTGCCCGCCATTGCTGCAACATTGGAGAAACTGCCAGAGAATACAGCGGGACATGCTTATATTCAAATACCTAACGAGCAAGATAAACAAGTGATAGCAGCGCCAAAAGGAGTAAAGCTACACTGGCTTGTAACAGCAAATAAATTCACAGAAGATTTCCTTATAGGACTTAAGTCACTAGGCAATGATATCAGTGATACCGCGATATTTATTGCTGCAGAGGCTAGCGTTGTTAAGCAATTAAAGTCGCATTTAAACACCAGCTGTGAATATGATAAAACTAAACTTTATGCCAGCGCATATTGGAATCAGAAAAGGTAAATAGCGCTAGGAGTGTATATTTTAATCATGATGACTTAAGTTTTACTTTCAGCAATAAAAAAACCGCATTAATGCGGTTTTTTATTATTTATACTTTATCTATTTTACTCGCTTTGCCACCTGTTTATGTGGCTTAAAAATAGGCGTATACATTTTTCCTGCTCTTATTGATGAGAGCGCAATTTTAATGTTGATGTGCTGGCGTCATAAATAATTACTCGCTGGTACTCTGGCAGAAAATAATGCTGTTTTGGACTATCAGCAATAATTAATTCTGACCAAAGTTCAACTTGAGCAGCATTGTATTTAGTTAATACCATTCCCTGTGTTTGATCAAAGCGATAGAAATAACTGTTGTCTTCGGTATCAGAGATTGTATTAATGGTTTGAACATTAGCATTTGTGTGCAGTAAGCCATTATCGGTATATGTTGTACCGTCAAAACTTGCCCATTCAGAAGTGCTATTGGCGCTATAAATGGTGTTGCCATCATGGTTCAAACTTATGCTTGTTAGGCTGACAAAAGCGTTATTAGTATAAGCTGGGTTATTCATTACTGAAACCATTTCACTGGCATAGGCATTATAGCTAAGCGCATAGCGCTCTAATGACGTTGTTGATTGCTTGTATGCCATTACAATATCAGCGCTATTAGCTTGTCCAATAGTTGAGGTAAAGTAAGCATTTTCTTGATCCCAATACTGGCGAACTAAGTTTAAATCAGCGTATTCAAGAGTTTGTGTGATAACAACCGGTGCGCCAGCGACTATTTTAATTAAAACTGGGCGAAACGCTATGGTGATATTCTCACTGTCGATTTCACTAAACTGATAATTACTTAAGTTAAATTGGTAATGATTCACCCGTGTTTGTTCAACTTCATTTTCATCTAAATAGGTTTCACTGTTAGATGCCAATAGCATTGAACCGTCTGGATGAATAACTAAGTTAGTTAAATCTACATCAGCCAAGGGGGAGTTAGCAGTATTGATTAAGGTACCAGAAATAACGTGGTAAGTATTAATTTTGTCACCTGAAGCGATATAAACATAAGGTCGCATTGGGTCAAGTACTAAACCTGAAGCATTGACCGTAACACTTTCAACATCAATATCTGCACTGTCATCAGCGCCTTTGTTAAACGTTACGTTAATGCTACCCGCTAAAGCTGAACCTTCGGTCGTCGGTGTTAAGTTAATTACTGCGCTATAGACACCGTCAGCAGTTAAATTAGCAGGAATTGCGTTAATGCTAAGGGTATTATTTGTGTTGTTTGCTGACAAAGACAACCAGTTAACATCGGTGCTTGCTTGCCAAGCAATAGGTGTTTCGCTGTTCGTTATAATATCAACGGTATGTTCTAAAGTTTGTTCGGTCGCTAAGCTGTTAAAGGCTAATGATGGATAGTTGCTACTTAACCTTATCGCGTCAATCGCAAGTTCTACCGTTATAACTTTTGTTGTGCCACTTGCAGGGTCGAATATAGATATACTGGCAGACATTAAGCCCCAACCTGTAATTAGGCTGCGATCGATATCAATTAAAATAGCATCGCCATTTTCATCGCTTTGCTGGGTTAATATCAACCAAGGAGCGCTGGCAGATGCTTGCCAATCTGCGCCAATATTCGACAGTGTCAGTGTTTGTTGGTTAATAACACTATCACCAAAATTGGTGGTAAAGCTTAAGGTTTCAGAAGAAGTAGAAAATTGACTTAAATTAATAACATCTATGCTGTTAGCGTTTGGCGAAGGTAGCACAGCTCTGCTATCACCGTTGGCTATTAGCATTTGAGTGGGTTGGTTTGAACCTAATGTAATACGGTTAGCAATGGTTTGTTCTTCGTTATAAACATCAATGCTAAAGCCTGTTTCGGGATCAAATCTAACAAAGTGAGGGCGATCATTCGCTGTATGTGCTAGCGCTAAATCTATAATAGCTTCGTCGCTATTAAGTACACCATTGTCAGTAAAAGTTGTACCATCAAAGCTTATCCATTGGCTTGTTGGGCTTAGGGCATAAATGTTTTTTTCATCTGAAGTAACATAAAAGTCATTAATTTGATCGTTCTCACCTAATAACTCTGGGCGGTAGCTGTGACTAATGCTGGTTGTAATCGGGTTACGGCCAAAGTCGTTCACCATAGCTTCAATACGCTTTATCGACATTAAATCATCAGCTGAACTAATATCTAAAGCAAACAGAGTTTGATTTTGTTCTGCGACATTAAATGCTCTGGCGAAAAAGGCATTAGCGGTATCAAAACCAACTTGCATAAGGTTTTCATCAGCAAACTCTAAAAGTGCTGTTGCAACAAAATAGCGGCCGTCAATGCGAATAAATTTAACCGGCTCATTGATAATATCGATATCGGTTAATTCAACAAAGCTCATATCGTCAAGATTAATTTTATATCTGTGTACTGTGGTTTCAGTGGTGTCTTCATCAATAACAACGGTTTCAGTCGCCTTGGCTAGTATTATGCTAGCGTCAGGGTGGATGATCAGTTGCTCTAATGTTGTTTCTTCAGGTGAAATTACCGTTGATGATAATAATTCGTTGCTATAAAGGTGATAGCTTCGTAGCTCGTTATTAACGGCTACATAATATTGCGGCAATAAAGGATCAGTAACTATGCCATCGGTATTAGCAATAATGTCTAAAGAATTGTTTTCAGTGTTCAAGTCAGATTTATAAAAGCTCACTTGTATTGTGTTTGCCATTGCTGTGGTTTGATCATTTGGGCTAAGGGTTATTTCAGCCAGGGTTGTAGTGTTATTGGCTAGTGCACTGCTGTCAGCGGTAATGGTTAATTGGTTATTATCGTTGTCAGGCGTCAAGGTTAGCCATGTTGCTTCAGTGCTTGCTTGCCAGCCCCAAGGTAAAACACTATTTGAATTTATATTCAGCACTGCTTTACGGTTGTTAATATTACCCGTTTCGGCCAAGGCAACATTGACTTTATCAGAAAAAATATGAATATTATCTAAGCTTAATTCAACCGGATATTTAGTTGTGCCTAGTGGGCTAGTAATGTCGATTGTGGCAGGGTAAAAGCCTGATTGACTAAACTCAGCCAAATTAGGTGTTGCAGTAATGGTGGTAATACCGTCAGTAAAGGTTTTTTCAACACTTAGCCAAGGTACTGAGCTCGTTAGTGATAAGTTGTCTGCGCTAGAGCTTAACTCGATAGTTTTTGCAGGTGTTGATTCAACGCCATAAGTGTCATCAAAGGTAAGTGCTTGCCATACCAATAATGAAACATTGATATCTGCATGCGCTAAATTTGTTGTGGCTGGGTCGCCACTTGATAGCCTTAATGTTGTGCCGTATAAGTCAGCAGCAATGATATCAGCGTCAACAACATCAATATGAATGGTAGCTGAGTTTGCGGTTAGGTTTTCAATACGATAATTCAACCAAGCAACTGGCTGCGCCGTTGGAGCAAAACCAAGTAATAAACCCGAGCCATCAAAATTTACATCAATGGCGATGGTATTGCTCTCAGTTTGTAAAAACTCATTAGTAAATGCTACCGATGAAACCGATGAACTAACGGTGAATGTTGGAGCCTTTTCGTTTGAGCCGCCACATGCTTGTAAAAATAGTGAGCTAAATAAAATAACTAACATTAAACGCATGTTTTTCATTTGTCCCTTCATACAGGTCCCTGTTTTTATTAATTGCTAAACAATAGCTTATATTGATAACTGAATGTCGCTCTAAACTTGCTAATTCACTATTTCAATTGGTTAAGTTTATTTTGCGCGATTATTAACATAATGTAAAACTTATCATCATTATTACAATATTTTTACATTTACAGACTATTTTTGTTTAATGTAAAAGTAAGGCTCCGCCTAAAGTTTTCCTTTGAAACGACGCTAAGTACTTATATTTAAAAGCTAGCTTTACATTAAACCTTAGCTTAAAGCCCGATAAACCCTCAGTTTGTTATGCAGTTTTTATTTTTAGAAAACTCATCAATACTGGTATGGAATTGAGGTGCTGAGTCTGAATAAGTACCATAACAGTGTAAATTATCAAGCGACACTTCCCCTGTAAAAACTTACGCTATTCAACAGTAATGTGAATGAAAGTTAATGTTATCGACTATTTTTATGAAATTAGGATTAAATTCTTAAATACATTGGTATATTCAAGCAGAGGTTGCGTATAATATGCGCTTTGGTGCGTCCCTAATAAAGAACAAAAAGTTCAAGCTTAAATACTACGCTTTACAATAAGATGGTTTCTCATTACATGAAATCATGACACTATTAAACGCTTAAACAGATATAATTTTTCGAAAAGTTGGAAATTCACATGATTGAAACTAGTGCCCAATTGCGTCAGGCATTTTTAGATTTTTATGCTTCTAAGCAGCACCAAATTGTTGCGAGTAGCTCGCTTATTCCTGGTAACGATGCGACATTATTATTTACCAATGCTGGTATGGTGCCATTTAAAGATGTTTTTTTAGGCGATGATGTTCGCAGTTATACCCGAGCAACTTCTGCGCAACGTTGTGTACGTGCTGGTGGTAAGCACAACGATTTAGAAAATGTTGGTTATACCGCGCGTCACCATACTTTTTTCGAAATGCTAGGTAACTTTAGTTTTGGGGATTACTTCAAAGAAGAAGCGATAACTTATGCTTGGGAATTTTTAACCAACATATTGGCATTACCGAAAGAAAAATTATTGGTCACCGTTTATGAAAGTGATGACGAAGCTTATAATTATTGGTTGAATGAAATTGGCGTGCCAGCCGATAAAATTATTCGTATAGGTGATAAGTCAGCCGATAAAAAGTACGAGTCAGATAACTTTTGGTCTATGGGTGATACTGGTCCTTGTGGTCCTTGTTCTGAAATTTTTTATGATCACGGTGAAGAAATTTTCGGTGGTCCTCCAGGTTCGCCAGATGAAGACGGCGACCGCTTCATCGAAATTTGGAATATAGTTTTCATGCAATACAACCGTCATGCTGACGGCACAATGGAAAACTTACCAAAACCTTCAGTGGATACAGGCATGGGCTTAGAGCGCATTGCCGCTATTACACAAGGTGTGCATAGCAATTATGAAATAGATATTTTCCAAAACTTAATTAAAGACACCGCTAAATTACTTGAATGTAACGATTTAGAGCATAAGTCTCTGCGTGTTATTGCCGACCATATTCGTTCATGTAGTTTCCTAATCACTGATGGTGTTATGCCTTCAAATGAAGGGCGTGGCTATGTATTACGCCGTATCATTCGCCGTGCTATTCGCCACGGTCACAAATTAGAAGCTAAGTCATTTTTCTTTCATAAATTAGTTGCCTCACTTGCAGAGCAAATGGGTGCTGCATATCCTGAACTTGTTCAACAACAAGCAACTATTGAGAAAATTTTACGTATAGAAGAAGAGCAGTTTGGCCGCACGTTAGACCGAGGCATGGCATTACTAGAAGATATATTATCTGATCTTAAAGGCAACACTATTGCTGGCGATGATGTATTTAAGTTATACGATACTTATGGCTTTCCAGCTGATTTAACCGCTGATATTGCTCGTGAGCGAGCGCTTAATATCGACATTGAAGGCTTTGATGCCGCCATGGCTCAACAACGTATTCGTGCCCAAAAAGCCAGCCAGTTTGGTACTGACTATAACGAAACACTAAAATCAGAACATCGCACTAACTTTAAAGGTTACACGCGTAATGAAATGTCATCTACTGTGGTAGAACTGTTTAACAATGAGTCTTCAGTTAGCACATTAAACGCAGGTGAAACGGGTATTGTTATTCTTGACCAAACGCCATTTTATGCTGAGTCAGGTGGACAGGTGGGTGACAGCGGTACATTAATCCTAGAAAACGGTGTTTTTGAAGTTACCGACACAACCAAGCTTGGCAATGCATTTGCGCATAAAGGTATTGCTCGACAAACCATTGGTTTGAATAGCCGAGTTACCGCCAAAATTGATACTGAACGTCGCGATGCTATTGTGAAGAACCACACGGCAACGCATATTTTACACGCTGCGCTTCGTAAGGTGCTAGGCGAGCATGTTACTCAGAAAGGCTCATTATGTGACGCCGAAAAACTGCGTTTTGACTTTTCTAATTTTGAAGCAGTAACGCCAGAAGAGTTAAATACGGTTGAACGTATGGTAAACGCACAAATTCGTAGTAATTTGGGGCGTGACACTAACCTAATGGCAATAGATGAAGCCAAAGCAAAAGGTGCAATGGCCTTATTTGGTGAAAAATACGATGATGAAGTTCGCGTTGTTACCTTAGGTGACTTTTCTACAGAGCTTTGTGGTGGTGTACATGTTAATCGTACCGGTGATATTGGTTTATTTAAGATTACTTCTGAGTCAGGCATTGCTGCGGGTGTTCGTCGAATTGAAGCTGTAACAGGTGAAGCGGCATTAAACTATTTTGAAGCACAAGAGCAAACCTTAAATACCATTGCAGCGTTAGTGAAAACTGAGCCGGCTAATGTCACAGGTAAAATTGAACAAGTGATATTACGTAATAAAGAGTTAGAAAAAGAACTCGCGCAATTTAAGCAAAAGCTTGCCAGTGCGGCCGGTGCAGACCTAGTAAGCCAAGCTAAAGATTATAATGGTGTTAAAGCGCTTATTGCTAACTTAGAAGGCGTAGAAGCTAAATCATTGCGTGGTATGGTTGATGACCTGAAAAATAAAATGGGCTCAGGCATTATTTTACTTGCGACCGCGAGCGATAATAAGGTGAGCTTAATTGCTGGCGTAACTAAAGATTTAGTCGGGCGAGTTAAATCAGGTGAGTTAGTTAATGTAGCGGCTCAAGAAGTAGGTGGTAAAGGTGGCGGTCGTCCTGATATGGCACAAGCAGGTGGCAGCCAACCAGAAAACCTTGAAGCGGCTCTAACAGCAGCTCAGAACTGGTTAACTGATAAACTGAGCTAAGCAATAGCATCATATAGAAATTAACTAAAGGGACCTTGTGTCCCTTTTTTTGATCTAGGGTTTTATAAAACTTTAAACCTAATAATTTTACGGATTAAAAAACTAAGAGATTAAGGGCTTTTACCACCGAGGCAACCAGGAGAGATTAGTGATAAGGAAATTGAGTATAGGTAAGATCTTACTTTCATGTGTTTTGCTCTTCTCGGTGCAGGGAGAAGTCCCTCGGTGCCTCGGTGGTGATATATCTTTGCTGTGCTTTTTGGCTGTACGCATTTATCACTGAGCTCTTTTTCGTAAGAGATAAAAAATAAAGGGCTACTACCACCGAGGCACCGAGGCGCTGCGCGCTACACCGAGAAGAGAACAGTGATAAGAGCAGTGTATGCGGGTAAGATATTTCATTAATGTCTTTGCTTTTCTCGGTGCAGCACGAAGTCCCTAGGTGCCTCGGTGGTGATATATCTTTGCTGTGCTTTTTGGTTTTACGCTTTATCACCGAGCTCTTTTTCGTAAGAGATTAAAAAATTTAAGGGTTGCTAGCACCGAGGCACCGAGAAGAGATCAGTGATAAGAACAGTGATAAGAACAGTGATAAGAACAGTGATAAGAACAGTGATAAGAGCTGTGTATGTGAGGTAAGATCTTACTTTAATGTTTTTGCTTTTCTCGGTGCAGGACGAAGTCCCTCGGTGCCTCGGTGGTGATATATCTTTGCTGTGCTTTTTGGCTTTAAGCTTTATCACCGAGCTCTTTTTCGTAAGAGATTAAAAAATTTAAGGGTTGCTACCACCTAGGCACCGAGGCGCTGCGCGCTACACCGAGAAGAGAACAGTGATAAGAACAGTGATAAGAGCAGTGTATGCGGGTAAGATCTTGCATTAATGTTTTTGCTTTTCTCGGTGTAGGAAGTCCCTCGGTGCCTCGGTGGTGATATATCTTTGCTGTGTTTTTTGAGAGGGCTGGTTTTACGATCCTACTAATAAGTTCTCTATTCATTTAAAAGTAATATTTTTATTTCATTTCCAGTGGAATTATTTTGTAGTTAACAGGTCTTATGTATAGAAGACTAGCCGTTTATGTTAATAAAACGTGAAATCGGACCAGTTTAAAAGGTATTTAGAAAATAATTTACCAAAATAACAATTAATTAAGCATAAACTGTTTATTGTTTCATTAAGGTTGGTAAAATAACCATGAATTGCTTAAATTGCATTCTACTCTTGATTTACACATTCTTATTTAAATACTTAAAAACTGACATTGATAATGGAATTTTCAATGTTTAATAAGTTTTTTAAATACTTATTGTAATCTTTAGTGCACTTTTGCAAAAATTAGACTAAATTTAATTTGTTACTAGCTTATATATATTTAGTGGATCTCGTTTTTAAACATAAAGGAAATTAAGATGTTAATATTAACTCGCCGAGTTGGTGAAACGTTGATGATCGGAGACGACGTCACAGTGACAGTGTTAGGTGTAAAGGGCAATCAGGTTCGCATTGGTGTTAATGCGCCGAAAGAAGTGTCAGTTCATCGTGAAGAAATATACATGAGAATTCAATCAGAAAAAGGTGAGGGTGAAGCCTCAGGGAATGAAATCTAAGTATTTTCTACTAATTAAAGCCGACATCAGTCGGCTTTTTTGATCTAGTAACATAATTTATTCAGAGTAAAAGGCGCCATTTTTAGTAACTTAATGTTGGGAAATTAACCGTATTGTTTGAATTCTCATCAAACAGTCAAAAAATATAAATAAATGCCGAAAAATGTTTGACTTATTTTTTTAATCCCTTATTATTCGCACCCATTGGAGAGGTGGCCGAGTGGCCGAAGGCGCTCCCCTGCTAAGGGAGTATCTGGTTTATCCCGGATCGAGGGTTCGAATCCCTCCCTCTCCGCCATTCTTTTAGATTGGCACCGTAGGAACAACGGTATTGAAATAGTTCATTATGAATGTATATAATATTCACTAGGTCGTTTTACCTAAGTTAATGTTGTTAGTTCATTATCTCTTAAACTAGAGATATAAATAACAAGTTTGAATAAGGACGCGTAGCTCAGCTGGATAGAGTACCTGGCTACGAACCAGGCGGTCGCAGGTTCGACTCCTGCCGCGTCCGCCACTTTTCTTTAAGTGGATAAATAATAAAGAGTAGCTAGTATTAAAGCTAATAAAAAATAAATATATGATTTATATTAAGTTTTAATTTGATATAAATTTATCTTGAATCAAGATATAAAATAACGATTGACCGCGGACGCGTAGCTCAGCTGGATAGAGTACCTGGCTACGAACCAGGCGGTCGCAGGTTCGACTCCTGCCGCGTCCGCCACATTAAAAAAACCAGTCTTATGACTGGTTTTTTTTCGCCTAAAATTTATCATTACCTCTTTTAAAAGCATCCGATTATTTATTTCAATTGCTATAACCCATTGCTCAGTTAAGTATTAGCGAGAAATAGATTAATTTTCTTAAGTGATAAAGGCATTAATGCAATTGCTTTAACTTATTGATTACCTATAGATGATCTAATCATTAAACTTTTCATAGTACAACCTCCTAATATAACCCCTAAATAGTGCGTTAACGTCGGTAATGCGCTTTTGTATTAACCGTATAGATTATTTCGATGAAGATTTCTCTGGGAGCTTGTTATTGAATGACTAGTTTTACCTCATTTTTATTCTAAGAGGAAAGCTAACTAACCTGTTTGGTATTACATAGCCAATATTCTTAATAAAAGTGGACTCGAATAAAGCGTGGATTTAATAAAGCTAGGTTCTGCCAAGTGACATTTTTCACTCGATTATTGTATCGACTACTGGGCGATGAATAGCGATTTGTTAAATTGACACGGTAAAGCCGATGTCAATTGTTTAGAAGCATATAGGCGTTATTAGTTTGTTCCTTAGTAATATTGTAGTTTGATTTTTGAACGATATTTATTTGTTCGGGATACGGCTTGATAGTATTGGATATTGTATATTATCTTGGGTTTTCTTTTTATAATAGCCGCTATTCATAACTTTGATATTGTATACAATCTTTGTTTTATATTCGATTGTATAAAATAATGATGAAATTACGCTTAAAATAGTGCTTTTTTTAACCTGTTGTAACTTGACATTACTTTATTTTATCAATTTGTAAGAATTTGTTTGCTTTTTACACATTGGAGTGATTATTCTAATTATATAAATATTACTTGAGAGTAAAAAAATGGAAAATCTTCAACAGTTATTTATTGAAGCAGGCACTTTGATGTTAGCCGGAATGGTGTTTGTTTTTGCCTTTTTAGGTTTATTGATTGTTTTTATCAATATTGTGCTTGTGAGGTTGGCAAATAAATATCCTGATGCCGTTGTCGAAAACAGAAACTCAAGTAAAAGAAATAAGAAAAAAGAAGACGGTAAAAATGTATCACCTGCAGTTGTCGCAGCAATTTCTTCTGCTGTTACTCAATATCGTCAACAACATTCAGCTCAGAAATAGGAACTACCATGACCAAGCCTTTAGGAATTACTGAAGTCGTATTACGCGACGGCCACCAATCATTACTTGCAACGCGTTTGCGTTTAGAAGATATGTTACCCATTGCTGCGAAAATGGATGAAATTGGGTTTTGGTCAATTGAGTCATGGGGCGGTGCAACATTTGATTCTTGTATTCGTTATTTAGGTGAAGATCCTTGGGAACGTATTCGAGCATTAAAAAAAGCCATGCCAAACACTAAACAGCAAATGTTGTTTCGTGGTCAAAATATTTTAGGTTACCGCCACTATGCTGATGATGTAGTAGAGAAGTTTGTTGAACGCGCACATGTAAATGGTATTGATGTTTTCAGAATATTTGATGCGATGAATGATGTTCGCAACTTAGAAACTTCAATTAAAGCGGCGGTAAAAGTTGGTGCACATGCACAAGGTACATTAAGTTATACCGAAAGCCCTGTTCATACCCTTGAGGGTTGGTTAACTATGGCCAAACAGCTTGAAGACATGGGCGCACACTCTTTATGTATTAAAGATATGGCCGGCTTATTAAAGCCTTATGATGCTGCTGAGTTGATAGGGCGATTAAAAGAAACGGTAGCTCTGCCGATAGCCTTGCATTGTCATGCCACAACAGGGTTAAGTGTTGCTACACACATGAAAGCGATTGATGCCGATATAGATGTTATTGATACGGCAATTTCTTCAATGAGTATGACTTACGGGCATTCTCCAACAGAAACGATTGTTTCTATTGTTGAAGGCACGCAACGTGATACTGGTCTTGATATGACTAAGTTAGCTGAAGTTGCGGCGTACTTTCGTGATGTTCGTGAAAAATATACTCAGTTTGAAGGTAGCTTACGTGGTATCGATGCACGTATTTTACTCGCACAAGTACCAGGCGGCATGTTAACTAACATGGAAAGCCAGTTAAAAGAGCAGGGTGCAGCTGATAAGTTAGATGAAGTATTAACAGAAATTCCTAAAGTTCGTAAAGAACTTGGTTATATTCCATTAGTTACGCCAACCTCTCAAATTGTTGGAACACAAGCTGTATTAAACGTTCTTACAGGCGAGCGTTATAAATCAATTACCAAAGAAACTGCCGGTGTTCTTAAAGGCGAATATGGTAAAACAGCGGCTCCAGTTGATGTGGCATTGCAAGCTCGTGTACTTGATGGCAAAGAGGCTATCACGTGTCGTCCTGCTGATTTACTTGACCCAGAAATGGAAACAATATCTGCTGAGTTACAACAAATTGCCACTGAGAAAAACATTACCTTAGCGGAAGATACTATTGACGACGTGTTAACTTACGCATTATTTCCACAAATAGGGCTTAAATTTTTAGAAAATCGCAATAACCCAGACGCCTTCGAACCGGCTCCAACTAAGCCAGAAGCTAAAAGTGCCGCAGTATCAGCATCTACTAGTAGTTCAGAAAATACTGGACCTGAAAGTTATGCCGTAAGTGTTGATGGTAAGGTATACGATGTTGTTGTAGCTCCGGGTGGTTCAATTGAAAATATTCAACAAACCACATCTACTCCAGCACCAAGCTCTGCAGGCGGAGAAGATTTGAAAGCGCCTTTAGCGGGTAACATTTTTAAAGTTTTGGTAAATGAGGGTGACAACGTTGAAGAAGGCGAAGTTGTTCTTATTATGGAGGCTATGAAAATGGAAACTGAAATTAGAGCGACCAAAGCGGGTGAAATATCTTCTATTCACGCTAGAGAGGGTGACTCTGTTGCCGTTGGCGATGTATTGTTAAGCTTAGTTTAGGAATATCGATGGATTCTTTAAAATTATTGTGGATGTCCACAGGCTTAGCAAACTTTGAGCTAGGCCAAGTGATCATGATGCTTGTGGGTTGTGGTTTACTTTATTTAGCGATTGCGCGCAACTTTGAGCCGCTTTTATTAGTGCCAATGGGCTTTGGTGCTATTTTAACTAATATTCCAGTGGCTGGTTTTTCTGAGGTAGGTGGTTTACTTCATTACATCTATTACGCCGGTATAGATACCGGTATATTCCCACTGCTTATTTTTATGGGCGTTGGGGCTATGACTGATTTTGGCGCATTAATTGCGAATCCAAAAACATTGTTGTTAGGTGCTGCCGCTCAATTTGGTATTTTTGCCACTTTATTTGGCGCTATAGCATTAAACTTTGTCGGTCTAGACTTTTCAATGAAAGACGCTTCTGCTATCGCTATTATTGGCGGTGCTGATGGCCCAACTGCTATATTTTTAGCGTCGAAACTTGCACCTGATTTACTGGGGGCTATTGCTGTAGCAGCTTATTCTTATATGGCGTTGGTACCTATTATACAACCGCCAATTATGCGCGCTTTAACCACTGAAAGTGAGCGTAAAATAGAAATGGCACAATTACGCCATGTTACTAAAGTAGAGAAAATTATCTTTCCGCTTGGCGTATTATTAATGACCATATTCTTCCTACCTGCAGCAACGCCATTAGTGGGTATGTTTTGTTTAGGTAACTTAATGCGTGAGTGTGGTGTTGTTGATCGCTTAAGCTCAACCGCGCAAAATGAGTTGATCAATATTGTGACTATATTCCTAGGCTTAGGTGTTGGCTCTAAATTAAGTGCTGAACAATTTTTAAACGGGAAAACCTTAGGTATTTTAGCATTGGGCGCAGTTGCCTTCTCTATTGGTACTGCAACCGGTGTACTGATGGCGAAGTTAATGAATAAGCTGTCAAAAGAAAAGGTAAACCCACTTATTGGTGCAGCAGGGGTATCAGCAGTGCCTATGGCGGCTCGTGTTGCTAATAAGGTTGGCTTAGAATCTAATCCACATAACTTCTTGTTAATGCACGCTATGGGACCAAACGTAGCAGGTGTATTAGGTTCAGCGGTAGCAGCAGGTATTTTGTTAGCCTTAGTTGGTTAATGTAAGTATTGGGCTTGAAAATTAAGCACTAAAAAGGGAAGCATTGCTTCCCTTTTTTTATAATCTGTTTGCGCTTAGTTAATAGTTAACTTGATATCAAACTTTCAAAAAAACATTTATGGTTGCAACTTGAAATTATTCCAACCCGTTGTGCTTTTTTCAAAACAAACCCTGTCATGCAAGCGACTAGCGCGACCTTGCCAGAATTCAATAAAATTTGGTTTTATACGCCAGCCACCCCAAAACTCGGGCAATGGCACTTCTTTGCCAGCAAACTTTTTCGTGTAGTAATCTACACTTTCTGCCAACTCGCTATCGCTTTGAATTTTGCTACTTTGTCTTGAAGCCCAAGCACCAATCTGACTGCCACGATCTCGACTATGAAAATACTCTGCAGATTGTTCAGCGCTAACTTTTTCAACAACGCCTTCAATACGAATTTGACGTTGCAGTACATTCCAATGAAATAACAAGGCTATTTTGTCATTTTCGTTTAATTCTTGGCTTTTTCTACTTGCGTAATTGGTATAGAAAATAAAACCATCTTGATTAAATTCTTTAAGTAAAACCATGCGGCAGCTTGGTTGACCGTCTTGACTCACACTGCTAACTGACATCGCTTCAGGTAATAAAATACCTGATTTATTTGCTTCGTCGAACCAGAGTTTAAACAATGCAAGTGGATCAGCATTATCGTCAATAACAGGTAAGGGCAGGGCAACACCTTGGCCGAAGGTTAATAAACAGCGCAGTTTTTCAAATAATGTCATGTAGAGGCCGTATAAGTGGAAAGTTTATGAAACTAATAATAGCAGTTTTTTATTACTAACAAACAGTTAGCGTAAAGATATAACGGCTTTAAAGTTAATAATGATACTTTAAAGGAGCACAGCTAATTATTAGCTACCAGTACTGACGGTTAAAAGTCCCAGTCGTCAGCATCATCTAATAGCGCTTTTAGGCGCTTTTTTTCGAGTAACTCTTCAATACGATTTCTTACCTCTTTGTTACTAGTAGACTTTTGATCTTTAGGTAAGTCTTTATCATATTGCTCTTGTTCTGCCTCTGACGAAGAGTCGTCTGTTAAATCGTCTGTTAAATCATCGTTCATGTTTATACCTATGGCTTTTGTAGTGCTAGCTACAATTACACAAAATAGGGCCCTAAATATGCGGGTGTTAAGTAAGCACTAATTTATTAATGGCTCATCATTGCTACTATGTAAAATTATGCTAAATATTTTTAATTCGCGATATCTTAAAAATGACTAGGTTATAATCACAGTGTATATACCGCGAGTTAACTTATATCTGATCCATATTTTGAACATAGGCAACTAAAATCGGATTTTCAACTAATAATTTTTTCATTTCAACAAAAATTTACTGCTCAATTGATTAGTTGCTGATTTTATATGCGGATTTACCTGAGCCAAGCGATTTAGCTATGGCAATCGCTCTGATAGACTAAAGAGCATAGTGATAGCCAAAATATTTATGAAGGTTTACTTGAATGTTAAATGAAGATTTTTCAGCTTGGTGCTTTAAATTACAACAAGTTACTCAGCAAAAACGCTGGCGTAGTTTATTGGTTTTAGTGGGAGATAAAGCATGGACCAACCAGCATGTTGAGACGAACATTAAGGTTTTTTTATCTGAACAAACAGCTCAATTTATGCAACCCAAGCAAGGTCTTATTTATGGTGATATTGATGGTAATTGTTTACCTTCACAACTTTCTGTTGTTAACCGAAAAACCTTTAATCAATATTTAGGCACGGAACAACAACTGGTTTTCTTTCGTCTCTCAGAGCATATTCAAAAACAAGCTCAAAGCAATATAAGTGAAATCGAAACTGAACCTAAAACTGAAACAAAGAGTGCGAGTGACAATGAGTTTGATGTTGATGCCTTTGCAGCACTCTCAGGCACGATAGTTTCAGGCGGAGTGTTGGTGTTATTAATTTCTCCAAACCAACTTCAACATGCTCAGGAAAATGACTACTTTCTTCAACGCTTCATGCAGCAATTAACCCGTGAACATTGCTATGTGATCAAACAATCAGACACCTTATTGCCAGATTTAAATGCTGTGATTAAAGCGGCAGTACCCAAAACAGGCACAAGTAACGCTCAAGCCGCTGCAGAATTTGGTGGTATAAACGCTTTACCCTACGGCTGTATTACCCAAGAACAAGTTTCAGCCGTTGAGGTTATGCTAAAAGTACTCTCAGGTCATAGGAACAGGCCCTTAGTGTTAACAGCAGATAGAGGGCGGGGTAAGTCAACGGCATTAGCACTTGCGGCTTGTCAAATGTTGAAAAACGCGACCCAACCATTGAAAATATTAATTAGTGCACCTAGCAAGCAAGCACTCACGATATTTTTTCAACAAGTAGCACAACAATTACCTGAAGCTAAAGTCAACGGAGCTTCTGTTGAGCATGCGAATGGTAGTATTAATTTCTATCCGATTGATACGCTTCTTAAAGAGCAGCCGATTGCCAGTATTGTTATGGTTGATGAAGCTGCAGCTATCCCAGTATATCTTCTACAAAAGCTATTGAGCACTTACCATCGGTTGATATTTGCCAGTACTATGCATGGCTACGAAGGCGCAGGGCGAGGTTTTAGTATTAAATTTCGTCAAGTTTTAAAACGCATAATGCCTAACTGGCGAAATATGCACATTAATGAAGCGATAAGATGGGCTAGTGATGATCCTCTTGAGCAGTTTGTTTTTGATAGTTGTTTACTCAACGCCCAATTACCTAGTGTTGATAAAACGTGTCAGTTAAAAGCGAGCACTAACTTTACAGATGATACACTATTAGAAGTTACACTGATCAGTGTTGAAAACTTACTTGAAGATGAAGCGCTATTACAAGCAGTTTTTTCCGTGTTAGTAACCGCACACTATCAAACATCACCGAGTGATTTGAAACTATTATTAAATAACCGCGCTATTTCATTATTTGTACTAAAACGAGAACGCAGCGTAGTCGGTGTTGCTATGTTGATGCAAGAAGGCTTAGTTGGTGAAAATCTTGTAGATAAAGTACTTGAAAACAAAAGGCGTTTACGTGATCAGTTTTTACCTCAATCTTTATTGATGCATTGTGGTGTTAAAACAAGTTTTGATTATAGCTATCAGCGGGTTATGCGTATTGCTGTGCATCCTGAACTTCAAGGCTTAGGTTTAGGGAAGCTCTTTTTAACTGCAATTGAACAGCATAGCTTGATGAAAGACACAGACTTTATCGGCGCCAGTTTTGCCGGTAATGCGACCTTAGTTCGCTTTTGGCAACAAAGTGGTTATAGCATAGCTCGAGTAGGGTTTAACAAAGATAAAGCCAGTGGCGAACACTCTTGCTTAGTAACTAAAGCATTAACGCCTAGGGCGAGCAACTTACAGCATGTCTTTAATGAACAGTTTTATCAGCAACTTAATTTTTGGCTTACAGACGAGTTCAAGCATATGCCTGCACAGTTAGTTTGGCAGTTGCTTAATGGCAATGCTGGGATAAAAGCCTCTAGCCTTAGTGCTGAAGTTTCTCAAAGTGTTAATGACTTTACGTCAGGACAAAGGCAATTGAGTAGCTGTATTTATGCCTTGCATCAATGGTTATTAAAACACACCACAGTAGATTACGACTCAAATGTTTTGCCCCTTATCGCCCGAATACTGCAAAAAAATAGCATCGAGAGCGTTTGCGAGCAGTATGGATTTACGGGGAAAAAGTCTTTAAATCAGCATATTATTAATTATATTAATTTGAATTCTGGATAAGCAGCACTTGCTCAATGCGGCCTTTTAACCCATTTCCAAGGCATAAAATGAAGCATTTTATCTTTGCTTAAAATGGGTTAATAACTTGTTACATTTGGTATTAGTTGGCATTAGCATCAAATTTAATGGGGATAAATAATGTGCATTACTATATTTATCTAGCCTGAAGTCGCCATTGCCAATATGTTTTCATTTTATGATAACAGCAATAACAATCGGCGAGTTGCTCAAAGTCTTCATGTTCTATAATTGCATTGATGTATGTACATATAGACTGTATCGATTGTTTACTTGCAGATAAATTATAGCGCTTTATCAGCACGTTTAACCAATATTCAAGTGAGTTAATATCAACTTTTGATTGCTCAGTCATTATTTTATAGCTCCGCTTGGTTGAAGTTAGTACATGAGTTAGTGCTTAAATTAGTACTTAAATTAAGTAAAGACTGCCACATGATTTTACGTGCATTGTTATCAAGACATACACAGTCAGTACCAATTAACATACCTGAGCTGATTAATTGCGCTAATAAAGCCGTAGGTATCTCAACTTGAGCTTTGCTGGCACAACCTTCGTTTACTTGTCTATAACCCATAATAGTTCCTTTTTTAATCGCTGCTGGATAAGCTAAATAAAACAATAATAGAATAACCAATCAAATGCAAATGATAATTGTTATCATTTGTTGTGTGTTAACAGTTTTCTAGTATTAATAATTTGAATGTATCGTTAGAATAAAGCATAAGCATTATTGAGGTGTGTCATGCAGGAAGTTATTCGCGTTGAGAATTTAACTAAAAGTTATAAAGATGTTATTGCGGTAGACAATATTAACTTTGCTATCAAGAAAGGCCATTGTTTTGGTTTACTCGGGCCAAATGGCGCAGGTAAAACAACCACAATAGAGATAATGGAGGGCATTATTAAGGCGAGTAAAGGTCAAGTTTATTATTACGATAAGCCTATTGATGAATCTATGTCTCAACAAATAGGTATTCAATTTCAACATACTGCTTTGCAAGACTTCTTAACCGTCAAAGAAACCTTAAAATTATTTACTTCTTTTTATCAACATACCGTACCACATGATGAGTTGATTGAACTATGTGACCTCAGTGAGTTTTTAAATCGAGATAACCGCTTATTATCGGGTGGGCAACGACAACGTTTGCTTTTAGCATTGGCATTAATTAACGACCCTGATATTGTTTTTCTTGATGAACCTACTACAGGGCTTGATCCTCAAGCACGACGAAATTTTTGGCAATTAATTAAAAATATTAAAGCAAGAGATAAAACCGTTATATTAACCACGCATTACATGGACGAAGCGCAGCAACTTTGTGACGACGTACTTATTATGGATCATGGTCAAGTTATTGCGCGTGGAACACCTAGACAGCTGCTCAAAGAGCATTTCAACGAGGTGTTTATTTATTTACCTGCAGAGCAAATACCCAATGCACTTTGCACAAAATTTAATTGGCAAGTTCATGAACAACAAGTGGAAATTATTACAACTGATGTTGAGGCAACGATAGCCTTGTTATTAGCAGAAAATGTTTCATTGACCGGCTTACATGTAAAGTCGCCTAATTTGGATGATTTATTTTTGAAATTAACTGGCCACTCATTAAGGGATTAATCATATGAATTTTTCACGTTTCTTTGCGGTATTTAAAGCGCGAAATATTGAGTTTTTTCGAGATCGATCTTCATTAGGTTGGAACTTAATTTTCCCAGTATTAATGTTAGTGGGTTTGTCATTTGTTTTTTCAGGCGATGGACGAGCCATATATAAAGTTGGGGTTATAGATTTAGCTCAAAGTAAATCTAGCTTTCTTGAAACCAAATATATGAGTTTTATTGACTATCAAGAGGTTGCTTTAGCCACAGTTAAACTAGAGCAACATAGTATAGATTTATTGGTTGATTTTAATGCTAAAAAATATTGGGTAAATCAAGGTGCGCCAAATAGCTATTTAGTAGAGAAAATATTTTTAAGCGATAACAGCAATTACCAACGCATTGAAACACAAGGGAAGAAAATTCGCTATGTTGATTGGGTGCTGCCGGGTATTTTAGGCATGAACATGATGTTTAGCTGCTTGTTTGGTGTAGGTTACGTTATTGTACGATACCGTAAAAATGCTGTTTTAAAACGCTTGAAAGCCACGCCATTATCAGCGTTTGAATTTGTTTCGGCACAACTTTTTTCACGCTTATTTATTGTGATATTTTTATCTTCTGTGGTCTATATTGGTTGTAATTTGTTTTTTGATTTTTACATGCTTGGTAGTTATTTTGATTTATTAATTGTCGCTATATTAGGTGCATTTAGCTTAATTACTTTAGGTTTACTGGTTGCTAGTCGAAGTAAAAGTGAAGAATTAATTGGTGGGTTATTAAATTTAAGCTCATGGCCAATGATGTTGTTATCGGGCGTTTGGTTTAGCTTAGAAGGCGCTCCTAATGCAGTGAAGGTATTTGCTGAATTTTTACCATTAACACATTTAGTGGCTGGTGCACGTAAGATTATTACTGAGGGAGCAACATTGGCTGATATTAGCTATCACGTATCAATTTTAATGTTGATGAGTACAGTATTTTTAGCTTTAGGCGCATATTTCTTTAGTTGGAATACAGATCGTTAAACTGAAATATTACAAAGCCTTTATAGACAAGGTTGATAAGTAGATATTTTTAGCTGACTAATTTGTCTTATTTATGTATAAGTATATAAGTGAATATCTGGCTATCCCTTAGTGATTTAAATTTTAGATGTTTTTGTTAAAGCTTTGAATATATAAAGCTATTTATTTTCTAAGGTCTACACTTAGATATTAGATATTAGATATTAGATATTAGATATTAGATATTAGATATTAGATATTAGATATTAGATATTAGATATTAGATATTAGATATTAGATATTAGATATTGATCAAGAGCGAGGCGTTTAACTGATTACAGGAAAAACTGACCTGGTCAACTAAATTCAGACACCCCAGTTAAGTTCGTTAAGCTACCTTTTTCAATTCTCTTTCTTTGTATTCAAATACATTTGGACTTTGGTAGCCCAGAAATGAGTGCAATCGTTTGCTGTTGTACCACATCGTTATGTAGTTCATCACATCTTGTTGAGCGTCATAACGGGTTTGATAGTTACGCCAATGCACGCGCTCTTGTTTTAAGCTACCAAAAAAGCTCTCCGCTACCGCATTATCCCAGCAACAACCTTTCTTACTCATACTGCCCACAAAGCCATGTAATCTGAGTATTCGTCTATATTGATGACTCGCATATTGAACGCCTTGATCTGAATGTACTATCAATCCAGCTTTAGGCTTTCGTTGCCACATAGCCATCGTGAGCGCATCGCAAACAAGTTGAGCTTTCATCCGTGTGCCCATGCTCTAACCGACGACTTTACGTGAGTATAGGTCGATTACTATCGCCAAATATAGCCAGCCTTCTGAAGTCCAGATGTAGGTTATATCTTGTACCCACGCTTGATCAGGTTGCACAACATCAAAGTGTTGTTCAAGTTCGTTTGGGTAAACGGGTTTATTGTGTTCGCTATTGGTTGTTGCTTTATATTTTTTCTTATAACGTACCCAAACGTTTGCTTCTTTCATTAACTGCGCTGTTTTTCTGCGGCTAACAGGGAAACTGAGTGCATTTAAGGATTTTTGAATACGTCTTGCGCCATAAGTATTGTCGCTAAACTTAGCGATGTCTTTCACCCATTCCAACATCTCTTGATGTGCTGTATCAATGGGCTTTTGAGCCTTTCTTTTTTGATAACTATAATAGTTATTGCTCCTTACAGCCAATACGCGACACATCAGTATCACGGGCCAGATCTTCTTATGTTGGGCAACAAACGAATATTTTACTTCGTTTCCTTTGCAAAGAAGACCGTCGCTTTTTTTAATATTTCACGCTCCATTTCTAGGCGCTTGACTTGGGCTTTAAGTTTACGGATTTCATCTTGCTCTGGCGTAAGCTTACCGTTACCTCTAAAAGCATGACCATCATCATTTTCAGCTTCTTTGATCCATCGACCAAGCACTTGCGCACTGACGTCTAGATTTCTAGCAGCTTCAGCTACAGGATAGTTTTGATCCCTAACGAGGGCGATTGCATCTAGCTTGAATTCTTTTGAATAAGTTTTACGGTTTTTCATTTGTATCTCCAGTTAAGTCAATTATGTCTTAACTGGGGTAGTCGAATCAATTAGACCACGTCATAGTAAAGTGTTCAGAGTGTGGTTCTGCTATGCATTTTCAAAAAAACTCGCACTGGAAACAAGCATATTTAATTTGTACTGTCGCACGTAGAAATAAAGCTTGTAGCAATACAACTATTCGATATGATTATTTTGAAAATATATTTTTCAAATTATTTACTGAATTTAATTTTTCTTCTTTATTCAGTGCAAAAAGTTCAACCATCAGAATTCAAAGTATTGATAATCAAATACAGCCTTTACTCCCTGCGATCAATGAAATTTCTCGTAAAATAACAGCTCAATCAAGTCTATTAAATATGCTTGGAGAAGAAAGTATTGTTGAAATATCCACTGCTATTAGCTCATTGAATAATGAGAAGAAAAAATTAAGCCTTAAATTAAATGAGCTTAAATTCAAAAAAGAAAATCAACAAACAGAAAGTAACCTTCAAGAAGCATTTAACCTTTATAAACACATAAGAAAAAATGAAGATTACGAGAAAAGATATAAAATTCATCAAACTTTAGCCAGATTATTATCTGTAGTTGTTGCTGATGGTAAAACTAATCAATGTTATGCCGTTTTAAACATGCCTGAGTTCAAAGAGGTAATGCTTAGCAGTTTTAAAATCATTAATAATCAAGTGGTATTTGAACACCACCCTGACGATTTTGATGGTCATTTTGCCCTTTTAATTTCATCAGATCGTGCAACTAATACAACCGTTAATAAATCTGAAAAGTTACCTGTTAACAAAATAAGAGATTTTCTGGCATTAGAACATCATGATAAATTAAAAATTAATGAATCAATAAAAATAATTAATAAAAAAATAATAGGTGATGAAATTAATTTACTGCCATCAGCAAGCTTTGGGGAATATTTAGCACAACTTGCAAATGAAGAGGTTTATAAGCTTTACAAAGGAGAACCATCTTACATATCTATTGAAGGAGAATTAGACGTAGGTTTACTATTTAATAGAAAGGATATATTTGTATTTCCTAAATTATTTAAAATCCCACCATTACCAACTAAAGATGAATTACATGATAGTTGGGGTTGTAAATCACCAGAATTTGCATGGCTTATTGATAATGACTATTGGTTTAAATATGCTGATTTTGTTAATGATGGTAATCAGAAAGAAACAGATAAATTAATAGCTTTGGCATTATCAAACATTTAAAAATGTAAATTAATCGTGTTATAAACTATGAACATAAACAATTTTTAAATTGTTTATGTTCATGAATGAAAGAAGTTCATTTTTTATCTTCATTTGTTACTTATAACGGGCAGTTTTAAGTTTCATAGTTGTTGTAAATAATTTGTCTAAATGGTTATTAAAACAATTATTGAGCCTATCAAGCTTTGGGGCTACATAGCTCTATAGTAATTATCATTACTTTGTAGTTAGCTTGAACAATTAGTATAAAATTTCTAATGCAAATATATATAAACGGAAAAGTACTTTCTTATGTTTGTACTTTTCCGTATGAATTCAAGAAAAAATATAATGTCTGCTTGAATTAAGGAACTTCTTTATCTTCCTGTGGTGTATCTGTTATTACTACACGGCAAATATTACAAAAACCGTTCCATCCCCAAGAACCTGAACCCCCTATTCCGAAGAAGCTGGCACCACCTAGTGCATCAATATATGAATTCCCATACGGAAACCTGATGAACAAGTCTTTAAAGTCTTGCATAGTAAAATCATTTGACGTTTCCTTGCCTGCCTCTGCGAATTTAATACTGCTATATCTACTTAAATATTTAAACCGCTTTATTATTCCATCTTTAAATTTGACATGGTAATACTTGCCAACTCGCATCCGTAAATGCAAGCCCGCACGTTGCATATTGGAGGAGTTGATTACGTCAATATCACTATATGGTTGATCTACGTAAAACGGGGGGGGGGTAGCATTTGCAATTGATACGATACTTATATTAATAAAAAAAAACAATATTAACAATAAACCTTTATTTTTCATCACGAAATCCCTATTATGTATGTTAATGAATGATTAACAGGAGTGTGTTGCATGAATGTTAGGAAAGTGTCAATAGTGTCAATAGTGTCAATAGTGTCAATAGTCTTATATTTTCAAACAAAAAATAGTGTGAATGAGGCTACTATAAAAGTTAATGGAAACCAGCCTCTTATCGTTAAAAAAATTCAAACTGCACCTTCTCAAGACAAATTAAAAAATAGTAATATAGCTTTAACACCTGACGATGAGCATTCGTGGCGTGACATCGGCAACAGTACAGTAAACCCCTTTGTACTAGAAGCATCTACATTAGGTTTGGCAAGTATTTATCCGATATCACCATTAGAACTTTACCAAAATAACATTGAAAAGGCAGAGCTTGGAGATCCAAAATCTCAGTACCTTGTAGCTCGAGCGATAAGAGAATGTAAAGGATTAGCCAATGAGAGTAAGGTGCAAGAACTAACGAATGAAAATTTAGTTGGTGAAGATGTTTTACTGGTAATTAAGGCTCACGCATCTTATTGTAAAGATTTTGTTGAAGCTTTTCCTACAATTGAATTGGACGATTGGAATTCTCATTATGAATGGCTAGTTAAGGCCAAAGAAAATAACAACCATGATGCAATGGCATGGTATATGGATTTGCATCCAGATCAATTTAGCCAAGAGCAAGCACTTGATATATTAAGCAATGCCTTTGATAGTAGAAAATCAGATGATTTTTTGGTATACACAAATGCATTGACATATATTTCAAATTTTGTGCCTGATAGTAGCACTGTGAGAGATTCTTGGGAATTAGCTATTTGTGAAGTAAGAAATATGTGCGATGAATCCACGATGAAAGCTTACATCACTTATCATAATGATGTGCTTACAGCTGATGAAATTGCGGAAAAGTCTAAAGAAGTTGTTGAAGCCATGTTAGCTAAAGACACTGTAATGTTAAAAAAATTACTCGAAGGGGCTTATTAAATCTGTCATTTTGATATATGGACAGATGTTATTATATCTACTGTTTTACAATTTTATTGGCAGAGAAATCGACTCAGAAGTAATGTTATAATTCATCTGAAACTTTACAGAATCAATAGCCACTACGGTAGATTTTAAAACCATCTATTAGATTAAGACCTAGAAGCTCAATGTATCGCTTGAGCTTCTACATATAATATTAAGTAATACTATCGCCTTTTATGTTTATGCCCCTTTGTATCTTTACCTTTATCAATGCTTACAACTATTTCCTGAATTGCTAAGTTCTTTAAAATTAACTTTTTTGACTCGGTATGGTCTATTTCCCATAAAATAAATTGCTGTTTATTGTATCTATGATTAAAACAGAACCTCAGAGCGGTAGAAAATAAAAATCCCGCCAAAAGGTAATGCGATAATCTCAATTTATAAAGCGTTTCTGGTTTGAACCCTCGAAGATATAATCGTCTAGTTTTCTTGTTTTTTCGTGGCGATAAAATATATGCTGAAATAATATCAGAAATACTTAATGTACCAGATTGACTATCTATATAAGATTCAAGCTCAGGATATTTTTTTAATAAATACAGTACTTCTTCTGTTAACCAACTCTCAGCATTTTTTAGGTTATTATCCTTTGCCAATTCAGTGACTAAATTTTGGGCTGATTTCCAACTTGCCATTAATTCAACTCCCTTCTCGAATTTAGCTTTGCTTTGTTAACAGTGGCTTTTTTCGAGTAATTTAACTTATACTCAGGTTCAAGTTCAGGAATTTCAATACGGGAAATATGATTAATAAATAAATTATTTTTTTGATAATAATCTGAATTATACCTCTTACTTCTTTTAGTTTGTGGCTGATAATCGCTCGGTGATATTTTCAAACTATTTAATACCGCGTAGTTAAATGTCTTTTTAAGTGCAGTAATTATGCTTTTCTTTTGAAGTTCAGTTTTAACATTTCCACTAATTATTTTTGATACTACAAGATTTAAATGTGGATTTTTTTCATCATTAATATTAACAAAAATATGCTTGGTAATTTCTTCTTTTGATGTGTTGGTGAAAAACATCAATGTATTAATAAGCTCTTTAGTTATATAAGACCATTCAGCCTTAGTAGGGTTTATCCCTAACCTTTCTGGGAGGGTGAACACTGACGTGGTCTAATTGATTCGACTACCCCAGTTAAGACATAATTGACTTAACTGGAGATACAAATGAAAAACCGTAAAACTTATTCAAAAGAATTCAAACTAGATGCAATCGCCCTCGTTAGAGAGCAACACTATCCTGTAGCAGAAGCCGCTAGAAATCTAGACGTCAGTGCGCAAGTGCTTGGCAGATGGATCAAAGAAGCTGAAAATGATGATGGCCATGCTTTTAGAGGGAACGGTAAACTTACGCCAGAGCAAGATGAAATTCGTAAACTTAAAGCCCAAGTCAAGCGTCTAGAAATGGAGCGTGAGATATTAAAAAAAACGACGGTCTTCTTTGCAAAGGAAACGAAGTAAAATATTCGTTTGTTGCCCAACATAAGAAGATCTGGCCCGTGATACTAATGTGTCGCGTATTGGGTGTAAGAAGTAACAACTATTATAGTTATCAAAAAAGAAAGGATCAAAAGCCCATTGATACAATGCATCAAGAGATGTTGGATTGGGTGAAAGACATCGCTAAGTTTAGTGACAATACTTATGGCGCAAGACGCATTCAAAAATCCTTAAATGCACTCAGTTTCCCTGTTAGCCGCAGAAAAACAGCGCAGTTAATGAAAGAAGCAAACGTTTGGGTACGTTATAAGAAAAAATATAAGGCAACGACAAATAGCGAACACAACAAGCCTATTTACGCGAACGAACTTGAGCAACACTTTGATGTTCAACAACCGGATCAAGCGTGGGTGCAAGATATTACCTACATCTGGACTTCAGAAGGTTGGCTATATTTGGCAATAGTAATCGACCTATACTCGCGTAAAGTTGTTGGTTGGAGCATGGGCACACGGATGAAAGCTCAACTTGTTTGTGATGCGCTCACGATGGCGATGTGGCAACGAAAGCCTAAAGCTGGATTGATAGTACATTCAGATCAAGGCGTTCAATATGCGAGTCATCAATATAGGCGAATACTCAGGTTACATGGCTTTGTGGGCAGCATGAGTAAGAAGGGTTGCTGCTGGGATAATGCGGTAGCAGAGAGCTTCTTTGGTAGCTTAAAACAAGAGCGCGTGCATTGGCGTAACTATCAAACCCGTTATGACGCTCAACAAGATGTGATGAACTACATAACGATGTGGTACAACAGCAACCGATTGCACTCATATCTGGGCTACCAAAGTCCAAATGCGTATGAAGGCAAAGAAAGAGAATTGAAAAAGGTAGCTTAACGAACTTAACTGGGGTGTCTGAATTTAGTTGACCAGGTCATCCACCACCTAGCCATTTTTGGGGGTACTCTACTTAGAATGAGTAGAAATATAAATCTTATGATTCAATAAAATGACTATTCATATTAATGATTGTCGCTTCTGATATTTTTTGAGACTTTTTAGTTTCATAATCAAAATGCACCATTACAGCAGTACCAGAGGCACACTTATTACCTTCCTGCCAAGCTTCTTGATATACGTCAAATGAACTATTACCAATACGGCTAATATAAGCTCTTAATTCAACATCAGCCCCATATTGCAATTCAGCATGAAATTCGACTGTCGTTTAAGCTAAAATCAATTTCCAAGCATTTAAATTTAGATCTGGCGTAAACCATTTAAAAATAGGATCTCTAGCACCTTCAAACCACTGTGCAACAACAGTATTATTAATGTGACCTAATCCATCAGTTTCGCAAAACCTTGGTCTAACAGTTTCATTAATCATTATTTTTTCCTAAATTATTTTTATTATTATATTTTTAATATAAATAACAATCAATTATCTTTTTTTGTTAAATGTTGCACATAGTGTTGCTCATATGTCCCTTTGTTTTTCTTTTACGCTTACCTATTGCTGATAACAATATGAAAGTAATATCGACCGTGAAGTTAATAAAGAGTGAACAGGTAAGCGAGGCGGAGCATTAATGCCTGTTGTCCTCATCCTGTGCGGTCAGTGTTATAAAGTAAAAGCTAGCAGATCATGCTAAAGCCTTACCAACCAATATTGCAAGGTGTGAAGGTAACGTTAAACCTAATGCTATTTCTTGCCCTCGCGTTGACATTTTTCCCCACGTTAATTGTAATATCCGGATGATTTTTTCGTCATTGTGCTTGGCGGCAAAGGCGTCAAAGTAATATTGCAAAAATACTAAACAGGCTACGTCTTCCAGGGTTTGGCTTTCAGTATTTGACTTTAAGTTTTCTTTTCTAATAATTGCCGCGGTTTTACTCGCTTCATCTTCACTGTAACCAAAATCTAGCATCAAAGCCTTAGCTGTTTCCGCGTGAAAAATTCCAAGTTCCTTACGCCATGTAAAATAGCCTTTTTTACCTTCAGAAAATTCAGTACGCTTTAAGTGCCATCGTTTTACATGTTGTGCACGAACAGCAATTTGTAAACATTCACTAGCGTCTGGCCAATAATTATCGAGACAAGCTGACATATATTGGCCGTATAATAATTCTTTTGGATGGCTAATGCCGTCGACAATAGTGAGGTTGATATCTGCTGAGTTAATTGCGTCGATGGCGTGTAGTACTTTTTGTAATTGGCTCATAGTCATTTGTTTTTATTTATTGAAAAGTAAAACAATAGTTTAGCTCTATTTTCATTAACAATACCAATTGAAAAAACAAAAAAGTAGCTTAGCGGGCTTAAATGTTAAATAACAGTATGACTTTTAACCATATATGTTCACTATTGCATAATAAAAAATGACGAAATTTTAGTCATTTGGACGAGGTTTATCAATCCAGTGCTAATTATGCAAAAATACTTTAAGGTCAATATATAAAGTGTTAATAAAAATTTGTGCAACTAGATGCATTGATCTTATTGTTGTGCGCACGGCTTTTCAGTATAATACTTTCCCGTCCTACTAAATTCATTTGTTTACCAAATAACAAATCAATTTAGTGCAAAATTTCTGTTTTTCCTGACTCTGGGTATCGCATGACAACTAGATATATTTTTGTTACTGGCGGCGTTGTATCGTCTCTTGGTAAAGGTATTGCTGCAGCATCACTAGCAGCAATTCTCGAAGCACGTGGTTTAAAAGTTACCATGCTTAAACTTGACCCTTATATTAATGTTGACCCAGGCACAATGAGCCCAATTCAACATGGTGAAGTATTTGTTACTGAAGATGGTGCAGAGACAGATCTCGATTTAGGTCATTATGAACGCTTTATTCGTACCAAAATGACTAAGCTTAATAACTTTACCACGGGCCGAATCTACCAAGATATTTTGGCACGCGAACGTAAAGGTGAGTTTTTAGGTGCAACTATTCAAGTTATTCCTCATATTACTAACGACATAAAACGTCGCGTTATTGAGGGAGCTGAAGGTTACGATATCGCTATGGTAGAAATTGGTGGTACGGTAGGTGATATTGAATCACAACCTTTCTTAGAAGCTATTCGCCAGTTAGGTGTTGAGCTTGGCCGTGAACGCGCAATGTTCATGCACTTAACTTTAGTACCTTTTATTGCTGCCGCAGGTGAAATTAAAACCAAGCCAACACAGCATTCTGTTAAAGAGCTACGTTCTATTGGTATTTTCCCGGATATTTTAGTTTGTCGAAGTGAACGTGCTATTCCTGCTAACGAGCGCGCTAAAATTTCATTATTTACTAACGTCGAAGCAAAAGCTGTTGTTTCAATGCGCGATGTTGACTCTATATATAAAGTGCCTGCGTTACTTAAATCACAAGGTACTGATGAATTAGTTGTTAAACGCTTTGGCTTAGATGTGCCAGAAGCTGACCTAACTGATTGGGAACAAGTGCTTTACAAAGAAGCTAACCCGTCAGGTGAAGTTGTTATTGGTATGGTAGGTAAATACACCGAATTACCTGATGCCTATAAATCAGTAAATGAAGCGTTAAAACATGCCGGTATTACTAACCAAGTTAAAGTTAGAATTCAATACATTGATTCACAAGATGTAGAGTCTAAAGGTGTAGAAGTTTTTAAAGACTTAGATGCTATTTTAGTACCAGGTGGTTTTGGCGAGCGTGGTGTTGAAGGTAAAATTTTAACCGCTCAATATGCACGTGAAAATAAAGTACCTTACTTAGGTATTTGTTTAGGTATGCAAGTAGCGTTGATTGAATATGCCCGTAACGTTGCTGGCTTAACTGATGCGCACAGTACTGAGTTTAATCCAGAAACATCGTCTCCAGTCGTTGGTTTAATCAACGAATGGTTAGATGAAGAAGGCAAAGTAGAATACCGCAATGCAGATTCTGATTTAGGTGGAACTATGCGTTTAGGTTCACAGTTGTGCCACATAGTGAAAGGTACCAAGACCTACGACGTATATGGTAGTGAAACAATTTATGAGAGACACCGCCATCGTTTTGAGGTAAACAATAACTACCGTGAACAATTAAGCCAAGCTGGTTTAGTGTTTTCGGGATTATCTACAGATAAAACGTTAGTTGAGGTGATAGAAAATCCAAATCACCCTTGGTTTATTGCTGGGCAGTTTCATCCTGAGTTTAATTCAACTCCTCGCGATGGTCACCCACTTTTTGCTGGCTTTGTGGCTGCCGCTTTTGAACACCAAAAGCAGCAATCAAGCTAAACCTAACTTATGAAAACCGTAGCTAATTGCTGCGGTTTTTTTTTATAATATTGAGTTTTAATACTTAATACTGTTAACAAAATTAATTTAATGTTTATAACCTGCCGTGTGCAGCTAGTAAGGAATAGGGAATATAATGTCGAATATTAATAAAATTATCGCTCGCGAAATCATGGATTCTCGTGGTAACCCAACAGTTGAGGTTGATGTTTTTCTTGAATCTGGTGCTTGGGGGCGAGCTGCAGCTCCTTCTGGCGCATCAACAGGCTCGCGTGAAGCATTAGAATTACGCGACGGCGATAAAGCACGCTATTTAGGTAAAGGCGTTTTAAAAGCCGTTGCCGCTGTTAATGTCAATATTTCGAATGCGCTTATCGGCCAAAGTGCTTTAGATCAAGCTAACATCGATCAAATCATGATTGATTTAGATGGTACAGAGAACAAAGAAACATTTGGTGCTAATGCTATTCTTGCTGTGTCATTAGCAAATGCAAAAGCTGCCGCAATGGAAAAGAAAATACAATTATTCGAACATATTGCTGACCTTAATGGTACGCCAGGCCAATACTCTTTGCCGTTACCTATGATGAATATCATTAACGGTGGTGAACATGCCGATAATAACGTAGATATTCAAGAGTTTATGGTACAACCTGTTGGCGCTAAAAGCTTTACAGAAGCACTACGTATGGGGGCAGAAATTTTCCATGCACTTAAAAAAGTATTATCTGCAAAAGGTTTAAACACGGCTGTTGGCGATGAAGGTGGTTTTGCTCCTGATTTAGCCTCTAATGCCGATGCATTAGCTGTAATAAAAGAAGCTGTAGCTGCAGCGGGTTACGAGTTAGGTAAAGATGTAACGTTAGCGATGGATTGTGCTGCTTCTGAATTTTACGATGCAGACAAAGGTATTTACGACCTTAAAGGTGAAGGCAAGCAATTTACCGCGAACGAATTCTCTGATTTCTTAGCAACACTTTGTGAAGAATATCCAATTGTTTCAATTGAAGATGGCTTAGATGAGTCAGATTGGGACGGTTTTGCTTACCAAACTAAATTATTAGGCGATAAAGTTCAAATCGTTGGTGATGATTTATTCGTCACTAATACTAAAATTTTAGCCCGTGGTATTGAGCAAGGTATTGGTAACTCAATCTTAATCAAGTTCAACCAAATTGGTACATTAACTGAAACGTTAGCCGCAATTAAAATGGCAAAAGATGCTGGCTTTACTGCGGTTATCTCTCACCGTTCAGGCGAAACTGAAGATGCAACGATTGCTGACTTAGCGGTAGGAACAGCAGCAGGTCAAATTAAGACAGGTTCACTTTGTCGTTCTGATCGTGTTTCTAAGTACAACCAATTACTTCGTATTGAAGAATCCCTTGGCGATAAAGCTGTATTTAATGGTCTATCAGAAGTTAAAGGCCAATAACGTTAAATTAATTGCGTGATGGCACTCTGACGGCGTCAGTTGTACTCACTGACACTTGTCAGCTCCGTGCAACTTCCTTGTCAGAGCACCATCACACGGCTAATTTAATCGTTATTATTTACTACTCATTGTTTTAAGTGAAAAAGTCAGCGAATTTGCTTGTTTTATTTATATTACAAGCTTGCGTGTGGACCAAATACTTCGTAATGAATGTTGTTTTCGCCTACGCCAAGTTTTAACAGTTGTTGTTTGGCAAATTGCATAAATGCGATAGGACCACATAAATAGAAGTTACCATTTTCAGTTGGCAAATCAACAGTTGATAAGTCCATCATTCCTTTATTAATATGAGGTTGTTGTTCAGTTTTGTTTTTATACCAAACCTTTTGCTGCCAGCTATTACTTTGTACTAATTCATGAGTACGCTTTGAAAAAGAGTGTTGCTCTGTGTCCTCACAAGCATGTAAAAAGTATACTTGATGGCTATGTTTTCTATCTGCTAATGTTTCTAGCATGCTTTGCATCGGTGTTATGCCAACACCGGCTGAAATTAGCACCGTAGGTGATTGTCTATCAATAAAGAAAAAATCCCCAGCGGGCGCGTAAAGCTTTACTTCGTCGCCAACATTAATTTCATCGTGTAAGTAATTTGATACCTTGCCCGGAACCCCTAACTGTTCTCGTTTTACAGAAATACGGTAGTTTTTACCATTAGGTTTATCTGACAACGAGTATTGACGAATTTCTTTATAATCATTGCCTGTTGGTTTAACTTCAAGCCCTAAATATTGGCCAGGTATAAAATCGATCACTGGTCCTTGATCTATAGGAGCAAAAGTAAAACTTTTAACTAAAGCTGATTCGCTAACAGCCTCAATAACTTTAAATGTTCTTGCCCCTTGCCAGCCGCCAATAGCTAGTGAGCGTTGTTGGTATAATTCGTCTTCACGGTTAATAAAAATACCCGCTAAAAATTGATAAGCACTAGTCCAGGCAGACTCAACTTCAGGTGTAAATGCTGCTGTTGCCAATTCACGCAGTGTTTCAATTAAATGATGTCCAACTATGGCGTAATGATCTGGCTGAATATTAAAGCTTGTGTGTTTTTGCGCAATACGTTCAACAGCTGAGGTTAATGCACTTAAGTTTTCAATGTTTTTTGCATAAGCCGCTATTGCTTCAAATAACGCTACTTGTTGTCTGCCTGTTTTTTGATTCGACATATTAAAAATATCTTGTAACTCTGGATTATGAGAGAACAAGCGTTGGTAGAAATGTGAGGTTAGTGCCGGGCCAGCATTTTCTAATAGTGGAATCGTACTTTTAATTATGTCGATGTGTTTGTCGGTTAGCATTTTTTTTCCTAAGTAGGTATGTAGATGTAAAATTCTTATATAAAAACCACAAGGTTATTAAAGGGCTTCTCTGTAGGTAAATTTATTTCTCAACGAGTTAAGCTAAAAGTTCTTGTTACCAAAACCGTGTAAAGCCACACAGCGCAGAACGTAGCCAAGCTTTAATGCACCAGCAAAAATAATGGTCGAGATATGCGCAAAAACTTGTGTTGGAATGGCAAAGTAGTTATCAAATACAAAAGTCACTGTGATACTCAAAGCAATAACAATGAAAGAAAACAGCATCATGGTATTGCCTAGAGTTAAACATTTTTGAAAGTTGAGTGCGTGCTTAACTTCAGGTAAATGTTTAGCAATTGAGAATTGTGCGTACATCATTAACTCCTTTGTTACTGTTTAATAAAACAATAAATAACGTGATTACTTGCACAGATTTATGCAGCTACAAGTTATATGGCAAATTAAATGCCATATTTTTATTTACTTTAATATCAAGGTTTTATTTTTATTATTTACTTTGTGTAGTCAAATGGACTCCTTGTGTTTGTAGTCTTAATGACTCTTGTGTGTTATTTTGTTTTTGTGTCTATTGAGGAGTTCGTTCATGAACCAAATATCATCAACCGCTATTATTGAGCTAGCACTAGATTTAGCCAGTAGCCTTAACAGTAAGGATCGATTTGATCGCTTGCTTGATACCGTAAGAAAAACCATTACTTGTGATGCTGTTGCTTTATTATCGTTTCATGGCGATATACTCACTCCAATAGCAATACAGGGACTGAGCAGAGACACTATTGGGCGACGTTTTTTGCTTACTGAGCATCCTAGGTTTGATGTTATTTGCCAATCTAAGCAACCTATTCGCTTTGCTACAGACTCACCTTTACCTGACCCTTACGATGGGTTACTTATTGATAGAGAAGATGATTTACCCGTGCACTCATGTATGGGGTTACCGCTATATTACGATGACAAGTTGTTAGGGCTTTTAACCATAGATAGCTTAACGCCTTATGAATTTGACAATATTCCCGAGCGAACATTAGTTGTGATATCTGCAATAGCCGCAGCCACATTAAATACCGCATTTTTAATTGAGCAATTAGAAACTCGAGCTGATCACTCTCAAAAAGTGGTGGCAGAGCTAACCGAAGAAGCCTGGAAGCGTGATGGTGGTGAATTAATTGGCGAAAGTTTGGTTATGCAAAAGCTTAAAGAAGAATTAGCCATTGTAGCCAATTCAGAATTTAATATTCTAATTTATGGTGAAACAGGGGTAGGTAAAGAATTAGTCGCTCGAACTTTACATCATAAATCACCTCGCCAACATGGACCTCTGGTTTATGTTAACTGTGCAGCCCTGCCAGAAAATTTAATTGAAAGTGAATTGTTCGGCCATGTTAAGGGCGCGTTTACCGGAGCAGAAAAAAACCGTGCAGGTAAATTTATATTAGCGAACGGCGGAACCTTATTTTTAGATGAAATTGGTGAGCTCACTTTAGCCGCCCAAAGTAAAATTTTACGCGCTATTCAAAGCAATGAAATACAGCCTGTAGGTCAAGACAAAGTAGAACAAGTCAATGTTCGTATAATTGCGGCAACCAACAGAGACTTAAAAGTAGAAGCGCAAAACGGTCGTTTTCGTTTAGACCTTTATCACAGGCTAAGTGTTTACCCTATTAAGGTGCCCAACCTTGAAGAACGTTTAGGTGACATTCAAATACTAAGTGGTTATTTTGTTGAAAAAACAAAACGTAAACTCGGCGTGGCGCAATTAAAAATAACGTCTGAAGCTATCAATTATCTTGAGCAATATCATTGGCCTGGTAACGTTCGAGAACTAGAACATGTAGTCAGTCGTTCGGCATTAAAAGCTCGTGCACGACAACAAGGCAAGAAAATAATATCGATTGAAAAACAAGATTGCGGTAGGTTACTCAATCTTCAATCTACAGCTGTAAAAGCAGATAATATAGAAATTAATACCAATGCAGACATTAACTTATCTCAAACAACTATTAACCTCAGAGATGAAACTGAGCAGTTTCAACGACAAGTTATTAAACAGGTGTTAATACAAGAAAATGGTAATTGGGCAGCTACAGCAAGAAGGCTATCTGTTGATCGTGCTAATTTAAATCGCATTGCTAAAAGACTCGATATTAAAGTCATTAAAAGTATCTATTAGCGCTGCCTAAATCGGTGTTTGTTCTTCGAAAGCAAACTTAGTATGGTAATAACTTAAGTATAGTTATATGAAAGTTACTATTATCTGTGCGCTAATTCAGAGTAATGATATACCTTTGAGTGGGTAATAAATGAATAAATTATTGCTAATATTTATGTTGATAATATCTAATTTTATCATCCCAGCCGTTGCGGAAGATAAAAAGCTTTATGTTTATCTTGATGCTGATCTTTCTGATAATAAAGCCTCTTCAAAAGCTATACAGCAGGGCATTGAGCTTGCTTTTAGTGAAATAGATAACACACTTAACGATTTTACCATTGCATTTAAATATTTAAATCATCGTGGCAATGCTATTAGAAGTAAGCGCAATTATCAGGCGTTTATCAATGACCCTAATGCCTTAGTTATTTATTCAGGTATTCATTCACCTCCACTGATCAAAAACCGAACTTATATTAATGAGAATAAAGCGTTAACTCTTATTCCTTGGGCGGCGGCTGATTATATAACACGTTATCCATCAACAGAGAATTGGATGTTTAGGCTGTCTATTGATGACAGCAGAGCAGGCCCATTTCTTATTAATTACGCTATAACTGAGCAACAATGCAAAAAGCCACATTTGTTGCTCGAAAAAACGCCCTGGGGTGATGCCAACTTAAAAACGATGTCAGAAGCTTTAAAAACTCATGGCATAGATAAACATGAAACAACACGCTTTTCTTGGAATATAAAAGCAAAAGCAGCAGCGGTAATTGTAAATGAAATTGCCCACTCACAAAGCGATTGTATCGTTTTGGTTAGTAATGCAACGGAAGGTGCGGTAATTGTAAATGAAATTTTGAATAAACCTGAGAACCAACGTTTACCCATTATTAGCCATTGGGGTATTACTAGTGGTAATTTTCATGAAATTATTTCAAATGAACGTCGTAAGACATTACAGTTAAACTTTATACAGACTTGCTTTGCTTTCACAAACCCTTATCAAAGTTCATTTGCAAATGACGTTTTTTCGAAATTAATTGCGCATTCTAAAGGAGAAATAACGGAACCAGCAGATTTAAAGTCTGCAGTTGGCTTTATTCATGCTTATGATCTTACTAAGTTATTTATCCAAGCGGTTAAACAAGTTGGTCTATCTGGGGAAATGAATATAGATCGAAATAACATTCGTTTAGCACTAGAAAATATTGATAAACCAATTCAAGGCTTAGTTAAAAACTATATAAAGCCCTTTTCGAAATTTGATCAAAAAACCAATAATAATGCTCATGAAGCATTAGACTTAGATTCTTATTGTATGGCTAAGTTTGGTAAAAGTGATGAGATTTTAATTGCTGTAGATTTATAAGTGAACTTAGCCACTATCAAAATGAATTACAGTATGCTGTCAGCTGAACGTATTTGGGTATTCTAATTGAGTAGTCTAGTTACTTTTGATTATAGACCTGAGCTAATTTAGGGCAGGTCTATACATTAATAACTAACCTAAGACTTTAGTTACTGAGTTTATCTTTTGGTAATATCAAGTTTAATCCAATGGCAACTAACGCACACAAACTAATACCTTGAATGCTAAATCCGCCTAAATTTAATGCCATTCCACCAATACCAAAAACCAACACTACGGCAAAAATAATGAAGTTTCTAGGTTGATCAAAGTCTACTTTTGCTTTCACTAAACTACCTAAACCGACACTGGCAATTAAACCAAATAGCAACATCATAATACCGCCCATTACGGCACCAGGAATAGTGTGCAACAAAGCGCCAAGCTTGCCAACAAAAGCCATAATAATTGCCGTACAAGCAGCCCAAGTCATAATTCTAGGGTTAAACGCTTTGGTTAGCATTACAGCACCAGTAACTTCTGAATATGTCGTATTAGGTGGGCCACCTAACATTGAAGCCGCTGTTGTAGCTATACCATCACCGAATAGTGTGCGGTGTAAGCCAGGCTTTTTAATGTAGTCTTTACCGGTTGCAGAGCCAATAGCTAAAATATCACCAATGTGTTCAATAGCAGGGGCAATTGCAATGGGTAACATATAGATAATGGCCTGCCAGTTAAATTCTGGTGCGCTAAATTTAGGCATGGCAAACCATGCGGCATTTTGTACTGGAGTAAAATCAATAATGCCATGATATAGCGATAATAAATAACCGACAGTAATACCTGATAAAATCGGCATTAAACGCATAAAACCTTTACTAAATGCTGAAACTAAAAGGGTAGTTAAAAGCGCAGGCAGTGAAATACTTAATGCTACCGACTGAGATATAAGCTCTGCAGAGCCGTCACCTGTTCGACCCAAAGCCATATGAACAGCAACTGGTGCTAGTGATAAACCAATAACCATAATAATGGGGCCAGTAACAATGGGCGGCAAATATTTACTGATAAAACCTACACCACGCGCTTTGATTAAACCACTGAAGCACATGTACACGCCGCCTACCACAGCAAGAGCGCCCATAGTTGCCGGAATTCCCCAAGTTTGTGTGCTGTACATAATAGGAGCAATAAAAACAAACGAAGAGGCTAAAAAAACCGGTACTTTACCTTTGGTGACTAATTGAAATAATAAGGTACCAATACCGGCAGTGCATAAAGCAACATTAGGATCTAAGCCGGTGAGCAATGGCATTAACACTAGCGCGCCAAAAGCAACAAACAACATTTGAGTGCCAGTAATTATTTCTTTAAAGAGAGATTGTTGTTGAAGATTTTCTATTTGGCTATTTTCTGTGGTCATATATTGCTCTTTAAAACTGCCAGCAGACTGACAGTTTAATCAGGTTAAACCATTTTATGGCGAAAGTTATATTAACTATCGATAATTAGCACTATTTAGTGCCGAAAATTTTATCCCCAGCATCACCTAAACCCGGCAATATATAACCAGCGTCATCTAAGCAGTCGTCTACAGAAGCTGTATATAATTCAACGTCAGGATGCGCTTTTTCTAGGGCAGCAACACCTTCTGGTGCGGCAACTAAAACAAGCGCTTTAATATTAGTTGAACCACGCTCTTTAAGAAGATCTATCGTAGCGACCATAGAGCCACCCGTAGCCAGCATTGGATCGATAACTAAGGCTAAACGTTCTTCAATTTGACCAGCAAGCTTTTCAAAATAAAATACAGGCTCTAATGTTTCTTCATTTCGGTACATGCCAACAACAGAGATTCTAGCACTAGGAATAAGCTCTAAAACCCCATCCATCATACCTAAGCCAGCACGTAAAATTGGTACAACCGTTACTTTTTTACCTTTAATTTGTTCTACTTGAATTTCACCATTCCAACTATTAATTGTTGTTGTTTCTACTTCCATATTTTTCGTGGCTTCATAGGTTAATAAACAGCCCACTTCAGAAGCAAGTTCACGAAAACGCTTCGTGCTGATATCGGCTTCACGCATTAAGCCAAGCTTGTGTTTAATTAGGGGATGTTTTACTTCGATTACGCTCATTATTTGCTCCAGAAGCTTGATGAAAATATTTTTTCGATATTATACCCAAACAACCTAAAAATGCTTGCTTGAGAGGTGATAATTTTTTGTTTTATTGTTAACGATTAAATCTTATGTATAACTTGGGTATTTAAACACTAATAAATCAGTTTATTTTATCTAATTAGCACTAATTTTACCAAAACTTAACATTGTTTAAATGCTTCCTTTAAACGCATAGTATAATCAAGGTTTTGTTATGTTCGGCCATTAGAAACACACAAAATGATGTTTTAAAGCTAGCTGTTGAACAGTGAATAGCAAAAACTTGATGTGCTATTTTATCTTTACACAACAATCGAGTATGCTTAAATTATCAGCATCTCTTAAAGTAGTAATTAAATTCATGGTGACTCAATCATTATTATGGCAATCGCAACAACAGTCTTCAGACTTTGCTGAGCTTTGTAATGCCCTATATGAACGAGAACTAACCGCTTTAGCTCGAGATGAAAACGTAATACTCACCAGTTTGCAAAACCGCATAAAAAGCTTGCCTCATTATGTAAAACGCACCGCTTTTGCGCTACTTAATGCGCAAACACCTCTCGAATTAGATATTCAAAATGCGAGTTGGTCGGCTAAGCAAGGCAATGCTCATCCATCAATAAGCCAACTCTCAGATGATGAAAATGTTATGACATGGTATCGAAACCAATCTTTGGTGCTTGGCTTAGTCGTGCCAATAGGGCTTAATAGCCATATTGTACTGGACAGCATTGACAGAATAGATCGAGAAAAACAACGTATTCGCACTAATGTGTATGGCTGGTTTTACTTAACTACTAATTCCTCTGATAACCATGAAGATAGCGAACTACTGAAAAATGGCGTTAATTTACTTAAGCCGACGAAAAAAATTATGACAGCAGCTTGCGCAGGGCATTGCTGGCAAAATAGTCGTAAGTCGCAACCTATCATGCCATCATTACGTGAATTACTACTTTCTTGTACAATTAATTGGCGTAATTTCAAACAACCTAGGGTAAATTAGACTAACAATGGCTTTTAAATCTCGTTGGGTGTTTACAGCAGACGGTACGCATTTATAATAGCGTATTAATAACCTTCTTTAATTTCAACTTTAGATATTTTATGCGGCTTATCACGGCAGTTTTACTACTTTTTCTCATACTTTTACAATACCGACTTTGGTTTGGTAAAAATAGTGTGCCTGATTATTTAGCTTTAGAAGACGAGGTTAGTCGACAAGTTGTAAACAACAATAAGCTTAAGCAAAGAAATAAATTACTGTATGCCGATACCGACGATTTAAAGTCTGGTACTGAAGCCATTGAAGAACGAGCTCGTCATGAGCTAGGTATGATTAAACAAGGTGAAACTTTTTTTCGTGTGATACCTAATGATGATGCCGATGAAAAGGAACGATTGCGATAATGAGCGATTCAATAGGGCATTTTACCGTAGTTGTGCCCGCAGCAGGCGTTGGTAAACGCATGCTTTCAGCCTGTCCAAAACAATATTTAAGTATTGAAAATATCACCATTTTAGAGCATACCGTTCAGCGTTTACTGAGCCACCCAGCAATTGCCCACGTTGTTATTGCCTTAGGTGAAAATGACGAATACTTTTCTCATACTGCATTATCAAACAACCCTAATGTTACTCAAGTTGTTGGCGGTAAAGAGCGAGTGGATTCAGTTCTTGCAGGACTAAAACATGTAAATGCAATGAAAGAGCCTTGGGTTTTGGTTCATGATGCAGCAAGACCTTGCGTTCGACATTGTGATTTAACTCAACTGATAACTTATTGTCTTGAAAATAATCATGGCGGCCTGTTAGCTTCTCCAGTGCGTGACACCATGAAACAGGCAGATAATAAACAACGGGTGGCATCAACATTAGATCGCAGCCAAATGTGGCATGCGTTAACGCCTCAAATGTATAAAACTGTTGAATTAACCTCAGCGATAACTTCAGTGCTAGCTAACGGTATTGATATCACCGATGAATCCTCAGCGATGGAAGCGCTAAGTTATGATAGCGGCTTAGTGAAGGGAAGTAGTGATAATATAAAAATAACTCAGCCAGAAGATTTGTTTTTAGCCGAGTTCATACTAAATCAACAAAAAAATAATTTAGCTGTAGAGGCAATATGAGAATAGGACATGGTTTCGACGTTCATAAGTTTGGTGGTGCAGGACCGATAGTTTTAGGTGGTATTGAGATCCCTTTCGAGTATGGCTTTATCGCTCACTCTGATGGTGATGTTGCCATACACGCATTATGTGATGCCATTTTAGGCGCATTATGTTTGGCTGACATAGGTAATCATTTTCCCGATACTGACGGTGAATATGAAAATATTTCCAGCCGAATTTTATTACGCCATGTTGTTGGCTTAATGCAAGAAAGAGGTTTTTGCTTGGGTAATGCCGATATTACCGTGTGTGCTCAAGCGCCTAAAATGGCACCGCATCTTCTCGCCATGCGTGAATGTTTAGCACAAGATTTACAAGCAGATATAGACCAAATAAATGTCAAAGCAACAACAACTGAAAAACTAGGTTATGTTGGTCGAAAAGAAGGCGTATCAGTACATGCAGTAGTGCTATTGATGAAAGACAGCAATGACAATAAAATAAAATCGCCAATTAAAGCCGCGGTTAATCATGATGCTGAAGTACACAAGCATAGTGCAGCATCTTTAACTGATCAAAGCATATCTGCTTTGCCTGAATTTGCATATTTATATGGTAAACCTAAATCTACCGGTTTATTAAGACAACACAGGTCAGATTTTAAAGTATTTGAAAAAATACCTTTCAAACCCTGTGGTGAAGGTGAACACCTTTATATTCATATTCGAAAAACCGGTGCCAATACCGCTTTTGTTGCTAAGCAATTAGCACAGTATTTTTCCGTTAAAGAGTCGTTAGTTTCTTATGCTGGTTTAAAAGATCGCTTTGCGGTAACTGAACAATGGTTCGGGGTGCATTTGCCGGGCAAACAAAACTATGACTTAAGTGATTTAAGCATTGAAGGTGTTGAGGTTTTATCATTTAAACGTCATAACAAAAAATTGCGTATTGGTGGCTTAGACGGCAATCGCTTTGAAATCACTTTACGTGATGTAACCGATATTGATGAACTCGTTAGGCGTTGGCATGTTGTAAGTAACTTTGGTGTGCCTAATTACTTTGGCGAGCAACGTTTTGGTATTAGTGGCGGTAATATTGAAAAAGCTATTGGGTTATTCTCTGGCCAAAAAGTTAAAGACAAGAAAAAGCGTGGTATGTATTTATCTGCGGCACGTTCGTTAATTTTTAATCAAATGCTAAGTCAACGTATTGAGCAACAAATATTCGACAACATAATCAATGGCGATGTTTTAATGTTAGCGGGCACGCAATCGGTATTTTTAGCCGATGTTAGTGACGAAAGTTTAACAACGCGTCTTAATGAACATGATATTGATATTACCGCGCCAATGTGGGGCGCAGGTGAGTTAATGACAACCGACGAAGCCCGTACTTTTGAACAAAGTATTGCCGATTTACAACCAACACTTTGCGAGGGCTTACCTCGCTTTGGTTTAAAACAAGAACGTCGTAGAATTCGTCTCAATATTAAAGAAACCGATATTACAGTAGATAACGATATAGTTACGTTGTCATTTTTCTTGCCTGCTGGCGCTTATGCCACCACCATCATGCGAGAGCTCATTGATTATACCGACCTTACAGAGCGTGTAGATATAAACATGAATAGAAACTCAACGGCGATCACTCAGGCTGAGCTTAATATTTCAGCCGATAACACGGAGTTGAAAAACTGAACATGAGAATATTATTAAGTAATGATGACGGTGTTCATGCCGACGGAATTAAAGTTTTATATGATGAGCTTGTAAAATATTTTGATGTTACGGTTGTTGCTCCCGATAGAAACTGTAGCGGCGCTAGCAATTCATTAACTTTATTAAATCCCTTGCGTGCCCAAACATTAGAAAATGGCTTTATTTCTGTCAATGGCACGCCTACAGATGCCGTGCATTTAGGGGCCGCTCAACTAATGCAGCCTCAACCAGATTTAGTTGTGGCGGGTATTAACCATGGTGCTAACTTAGGTGATGATACTATCTATTCAGGTACGGTTGCTGCGGCAACTGAAGGGCGTCATTTAGGTATGCCTGCAATAGCGGTTTCATTAGTATCCTCTAATCCTAAGCACTTTCAAACGGCAGCGGTGGTTACAGCAAAATTTATTGAACGCTTGAAGCTTCACCCACTGCCGAGCGATCAAATTATTAACATTAATGTACCTGATATATCGCTTAAAGAACTCAAAGGTATACAAGTAACTCGGCTAGGCAACCGTCATAAAGCAGAAACGATGAAAAAGGTGAAAGATCCTTGGCAACGTGATATTTACTGGTACGGCCCATTAGGACAAGAGCTTGATGCCGGTACAGGTACTGATTTTTATGCTGTAGCTAATGGCTATGCCTCAATTACCCCGTTAACAATAGATATGACCGCTTATAAAAGCTTGGCAAAAATGACTGAATGGATTAATGAACTTTCAATATGAGACAAAGTAATATCAATACCAGAGTAAGCAGTAATATCAGTGGTAAATCGGGTCGTAGTGGTGAATTACTGGCTCAAAAATTACTGGTTGAGGGCATCAAAAATCAACAAGTATTAAGAGCGATAGCAAGTTCTCCTCGACATATATTTGTACCCGAAATTTTAGCGCATAAAGCTTATGACAATACGGCGTTGCCCATTGGACAAGGTCAAACTATTTCACAACCTTATATTGTGGCAAAAATGTCAGAATTGTTACTTGCTGATGGCGTGCCTGACAGTATTCTAGAAATAGGCACGGGTTCTGGCTACCAAACCTCAATATTGGCGCAATTAACCCCTAAAGTGTTTTCCGTTGAGCGTATTAAGTCACTGCAATGGCAAGCAAAACGTCGTTTACGTTCGATGGATCTACATAATGTTTCAATGAAGCATGGCGATGGTTGGCAAGGTTGGCAAAGCAAAGCACCTTTTCAAGCAATCATTGTAACGGCTGCTCCAACTAAAGTGCCCCAAGCATTATTAGAGCAACTTGCCGATGGTGGACGTTTAATTATTCCTGTTGGTGAACAAAGCCAAGTGTTAAAATTAATTACCCGTCAAGGTGATGAATTTAACGAGCAGCAAATTGAAGCTGTCCGTTTTGTTCCTTTAGTACCTGGCGCGTTAGGATAGTTTGTGAAAATATTTTCTGCATTATACGAATGGACACTTAAATGGGCTGAGCATCAATTTGCTCCAAGAATCTTAGCGGCTTTAAGCTTTGCTGAGTCAGTTTTTTTTCCGATCCCTCCCGATGTATTACTAGCGCCTATGGTAATGGCGCAACGCGAAAAAGCTTGGCGTTTTGCAACCATTACCACTATTGCCTCAGTGCTGGGTGGTATAGTTGGCTATGGCTTAGGCTACTTAATGTTTGAACCTTGGATACAACCACTGATAACTGAATTTGGTTATCAAGCGCGATTCGATAAAGCTATGTTATGGTTTAGTGAGTGGGGAGTTTGGGTGGTGTTTATTGCCGGTTTCTCTCCAATCCCTTATAAATTATTCACCGTAAGTGCGGGTTTTTTAAGTATGGCGTTTTTACCATTTCTAATTGCCTCCGCAGTTGGTCGTGGCATGCGATTTTTTATGGTAGCCGGCATTATTCGTTGGGGCGGTGCCGCGATGGAGAAAAAACTGAAACAGTGGGTTGATGTTTTAGGTTGGCTGGTTGTTATTGCCATTGTTGTTGCTTATGTCGCAACACGCTAAAAGGTAACTTTATCATTATGACGAAATGGATGCAGGGTCACTCAATTAGCACTAATCATATATTGGTACTAATGCTGCTAATAGCCATTAATGGCTGTTCTACGCGTAGCAAACCTGCTCCTGTTGTTGATGTTCAAGGTTCGCTTCCTTTAAGCCAAAGATTGAAAAATAGCGTCACAGGAAGTGAATATATAGTCAAAAAAGGTGAAACGCTATATTCAATAGCATGGCGAGCAGATGTCGATATTCGTACCTTAGCGGCTATCAATAATATTAAAGCACCCTACAATATTTACCCGCAGCAAAAACTGCTTTTAGTTAAAAAAGCGAGTAAACCTAGCGCTAATAACACTAACAGTAAAAGCCGCACATCATCAAAACAAAAAGTTATAAAAAAACCTATTGCGCAGAAGAAAAAGCAAGCGTATGGTGGAAGTGTAGCTGAACGAAAAGTAAGCAACAATGATCAGCAACAAACCACTGTCTTTTCACAAAAAATACGTAATTGGCGGTGGCCTGCTAAAGGAAAGGTTATTCGTAATTTTTCCACAGCAAAACAAGGAAATAAAGGAATCGACATTGCGGGGCGTCGCGGTGATTCGGTAAAAGCAACAGCAGACGGCAAAGTAGTTTATGCCGGTGGTGCCTTGCAAGGGTACGGTCAATTAATCATAGTTAAACATAACGAAGATTACCTCAGTGCTTATGCACATAATGATCGCATTCTAGTGAAAGAGCAGCAGGTTGTAAAAGCCGGTCAAGTGATTGCTAAAATGGGTGATACAGACGCTGAAAGAGTCATGCTTCATTTTGAGGTTCGCTTTCGCGGAAAATCAGTTAATCCTATGAAGTATTTGCCGAAATAATAATAAAAATTTATAAAAATAAATTGGAGCCAATGTGAGTAATTAGTCAGTAAATTTAGCTTAAGCTAAAAAGGGAGATATAACATGGGTATAAAGAAAGAACCAACATGTTCTGATGTTGCCGTTAAGGAAAAGTTAACCAGCACTACGGTGGAAGCACCTGAAGAAACTTCTTCTAGTCTGGATGCAACACAAATATATTTAAGTGAAATAGGATTTTCACCCCTACTAACCGCCGAAGAAGAAGTCTATTTTTCTCGCCTCGCCCTAAAAGGAGATGAACGTTCACGTAAACGTATGATTGAAAGTAATCTCCGTTTAGTTGTAAAAATTTCTCGCCGTTATAATAATCGTGGTTTACCCCTGTTAGATCTTATAGAAGAAGGTAATTTAGGGTTAATTCGCGCAGTTGAAAAGTTTGATCCAGAACGTGGATTTAGGTTTTCTACTTATGCTACTTGGTGGATTCGTCAAACCATTGAGCGCGCCATTATGAATCAAACCCGCACCATACGCTTACCTATTCATGTGGTTAAAGAACTTAATATTTATTTACGCACTGCCCGTGAGCTAGTGCAAAAACTTGATCATGAACCCACTGCTGAAGATATTGCCCTAGAACTTGATGTTCCTATCGAAAGTGTTAGTAAAATGCTGCGTTTGAATGAGCGTATCGCCTCTGTTGATTCTCCTTTCGGTGGCGATGGCGAAAAAGTTTTATTAGATGTTATTCCTGACGAAAAATCTGGCGGACCAGAAACAAAGCTGCAAAGTAGCGACATTAAACACAGTATAGTTGATTGGCTGGATGAACTTAATTCTAAACAACGTGAAGTATTAGCAAGGCGTTTTGGCTTATTAGGTTACGAAGCGGCTACCCTTGAAGATGTGGGTGTTGAAATCGGTTTAACGCGTGAACGTGTTCGCCAAATACAAGTAGAAGCATTGAAGCGTTTACGCGATATTTTAAGTCAGCAAGATTTATCTATCGAAGCGTTATTTCAAGTATAAATTTACTCGACTATTAATTATGTTTTTAAATAAAAAAAACCAGCGATTGCTGGTTTTTTTAGGTCAATATTTTTGTCTACTTCAGCTAAATATTAGTTTACTGCAAGTTGATTAATCAGCGGCTCATTATTACTGTTGAAAAGTATAAAATACATTATGCGTCAAGCTTTTATAATCTTTTGCTTTTACACTAACCCTTTTAACTTATAGAGTAAATCTAGTGCCATTTTAGGACTTAAATCGTTGACATCGATTGTGCTTAACGTTTCCACAACAGGATGACTGTTATCCATTAAAGGTAGCTGTTCAAATGCTTGTGGTTCGTTATTCATAACAGAAGGGGCTTGCATGTTTTCAAGCTCGGTTAAACGTTGCTTTGCTCGTTGAATAACACTTTTGGGTACTCCAGCAAGTTGAGCTACTTGCAGACCAAAACTTTTACTGGCGGCACCCTCTTGTACTGTGTGCATAAAAACAATACTGTCTCCATGCTCAACTGCATCTAAATGCACATTAGCAAGTGTTTTAATTTGATCTGCTAGTAATGTTAATTCAAAGTAATGACTTGCAAAAAGTGTAAAAGCTTTGGTTTTTATCGCTAACATTTCTGCACAAGCCCAAGCCAGTGATAAACCATCATAAGTGCTGGTGCCGCGACCAATTTCATCTAATAACACTAAACTTTTATTAGTAGCGTTATGTAAAATATTAGCCGTTTCTGTCATCTCCACCATAAAGGTTGAACGCCCACTGGCTAAATCATCAGATGCGCCAATACGGGTAAATATTCTATCGACCATGCCAATGGTTGCTGCGCTTGCAGGTACGTAACACCCTATATGGGCGAGTAATACAATAAGGGCTGTTTGGCGCATATAAGTCGATTTACCGCCCATATTAGGCCCAGTAATAATCAACATTTCTCTGTTGTTATTTAGGACAACAGGATTCGCAATAAAAGGCTCTGTCGTCATTTGTTCGACTACGGCATGTCGACCGGCTTCAATGTTAATGCCGCTTTCTTCTTGTAATACTGGTTTAATATAGCTTAACGTTTCCGCACGTTCAGCAAAGGTATTAAGTACATCTATTTCAGATAGAGATTGGGCGAGTAGTTGCAGCTTCTCTAACTCTGGCATAATTTGATCAAACAATGCTTCATATAGACGTTTTTCTAAAGCGAGGAACTTACTTTGTGCCGATAACACTTTTTCCTCGTGCTGTTTTAATTCATTGGTAATAAAGCGTTCGTTGTTTTTCAGCGTTTGTCGGCGAATATAATCATCAGGAACATCAATCGCTGAGCTTCGGCTCATTTCAATATAAAAACCGTGAACTTTATTGTAACCGACCTTTAATGATTGAATACCTGTACGTTCTTTCTCTCGCGCTTCAAGTTGAGCTAAAAACTCTGTAGCACCATCGCTTAAATCACGTAATACATCTAACTCTTCATTGTAGCCAGGTGCAATAACACCACCATCGCGAATTAATACCGGAGGGTTTTCTACAATTGCACTTTCTAATAGCGCCTGAGTTGCGGGAATTGGCTGGCACTGTCTTATTAGCGTCGCTAAATGCACTTGAGAACAACTTTTGGTAAGTGTTTGTAGTTCAGGTAAATGCATTAGTGCATTTCGCAATCGAGCAAAGTCTCGAGGACGAGCAGAGCGTAAGGCCATACGTGCGACAATACGTTCAATATCACCAAACTGTTTTAAGTTAGCATGTAGCTCGAATGATAAATCTTGTTGTAAGATATTTTCAATGGCACTTTGGCGGTTATTTAGTGCAGCAAGATCACGAAGAGGAAAATGCAACCATCGTTTAAGTAGCCTCGACCCCATGGGAGTGGCAGCTTTATCTAGAATTGCAGCTAAAGTATTTTCATTACCGCCTTGAAGGTTTTGCGTTAACTCTAAGTTTCGACGAGTAGCGGCATCAAGAATAACAGCACTTGAAGCGCTTTCACCAATAATTGATCTTATATGCGGTAGCGGAATACGTTGGCTATCTTTAACATATTGAAATAAGCAACCTGCTGCTGCGATGCCTAAAGGCTTGTCGTCAACACCAAAGCCTGACAAAGACTGAGTGCCAAATTGTTTATTCAGTAAGGATTTACTGGTTTCTAAATCAAACTCCCAATCGGGACGACGACGAAGTCCTTTTCGACCAGCAACAACATTATTGGCAGCTAAAGACTCAGGGTAGAGCAATTCTGCTGGCGATAAACGTTGTAACTCTGCTTGAACTTGTTCTTCCGTTCTCGGCTCTACTAAAACAAAACGACCACTGGTCATATCTAAATAAGCAAGACCAAAACCTTGTGAAGTTTGATGAATAGCCACAATTAAATTATCTTGGCGATCATTCAATAGAGCCTCATCACTCACGGTACCAGGCGTTACTATTCGAACCACTTTTCGTTCTACAGGGCCTTTACTGGTTGCTGGATCACCAATTTGTTCGCAAATAGCAACAGATTCGCCTAATTTTACTAACTTAGCTAAATAACCATCAACCGCATGATACGGCACCCCCGCCATTGGTATTGCATTGCCACCGGTTTTTCCACGCGCTGTTAATGAAATATCGAGTAAATCAGCTGCTTTTTTGGCGTCATCAAAAAACAATTCATAAAAATCGCCCATACGATAAAAAATTAAAATATTAGGAAATTCGGCTTTAATTGTCAGGTACTGACGCATCATAGGTGTGTGTTTGGAAAGTTCTGATTCAGTCATTTTATATGTTTTTTTATCGGTTGAGTTATACACTAAAGCTTTGTATTTAATGTTGATATATTTATTCTCCTTATTCAGCTTTTACAAGGTGAATAAGGACTCGCCATTTATCTAAGCTGTGAGTCTAGACAAAATAAAGCGCTAATATTTGATGAAAATGGAAATTTAATATCAAGTATAAAGCTTAAGATAAGTAATGTAATTATTGAAAATGATACTAACAGAAAATTATATTAAGTGCTCCCTGTAAACAGCTTTAAGTAAGGACAGGTCGTAAATAATTAACTGATAAACATGGCAGTGGAGCTATCGGTTTTATTTAGATTTAATGTGTCGTTTCAAGTTGTTTGATCGAATAATATAGAACTAAGTGGTTAAAGCAATAGACAAGCTTTTAAGTAAATAAACGTGTTTTCTTTCGATATTATGCTGAAAAAAATTGGCAGCATTTTAGGGTTTAAACGCAGAGATGTTGTTACTAAAAAAGAATATAATCAGCAACAGCTACTTTGGATATTCGTAGCTTTTGCTGATTATTACGTTAACGATTAACTACTTGCTCGTTAGGGTAAACAATTTAAAACGGCCATTAAATTGATAATTCTTACCGTTATGCGCAAAGCTATTCAACTCCTTTGCTTTAATGCTTTTGGCTGAATTAAAGGCTAATACATAGTGTTGATTACCAACAAGGCTAATTTCAATTACGTCAATATTATCAACTTTTTTATGCGTAAGCTTTTCAATTGAACTGACCGCAGAAATAGTAAACTCTTTTGACGGATTATATTCACCATGAGGTTCTAACACGCTAACAAAAGTATGATTTTTAGCGTTAGTTTTACGGTTGATAAAAGCATTCTCATTGCGCAAGTTAAATAGCGGATCGTTAGCACCAATTTGAGTAAACATGATAGTTGAATCACCATCCATAACCGCTGAGCTAGTATAAAATCTACCATTATCGTTTAGCCAGGTAATTTGCGATAAACCTGCTTTGGGTTGTGCTTGAGCTTTTAACCATAAATGCTGATAACCATTTTCTTCACCAAGAACAGGTAAACTTGTTAACTGGGTGTCTAACGCAAAATCAGTGCTAATTAGGTGACCTTTATAATGAACAGGTAAATCATATTGATGTAATTCTTTTGATTTTATATCAAACACATCAACCACCAGCGATTGTTCTAATCCTGATTTATGCTTTAATGGCAGCTTAATTAACGCCATTGTGCGTTTTAATTCTACACCTTTGTAAGCAGTATCAATGGTTGCTGAGCTCATTATAACTTGGTCATTTTTTTCAAAAAACAATAACTCAGGGTGATTCGCATTACCCACTTTAACATTGGTGTTAAAGTGCGACTGTTCATCAACCACTACGGTATTGTGAGCAACCGTTTGCTTTGCCCACGTTTGGTTCTCAGGTAAGTATCTACCACCAAATTTAGCTTCAACATTTAAAAATCTTGCTGCACCGTAGTCTGATACTATTTCAGCGCCTTTATCGTAAAACTGCCAAGTAAGTTTATCAAAATGGCCATGCCCTAAACCTTGTCCTGTAGGCTTAAATAAAACGGCTTGCTCACCAGCAACATTTTGGCGCATAACTACCAAAGCACCTTGCTTACCGTCGTTACCATCACCAAACGCTTCAGATTTAAACAGATAAGGTTTTTCAAGCTGTTGGTCTAATGCCTGTGCCACTTTTAAGCCATCGCCGGTTAATATAATTTCATTTTGCTGTTTAGCAATATCTAGGAAGCCGGCATCATTTGTTAAACCATAAGCAATGGCAACACCGTTAACTAATTCAATCGTATCAATACCTTTGCTTTTAATCGCGTCATTAATAGGGAAAAATAACTTGTTGTAGCTTAGCTGAATGGTGGTATCTATCGCTTTTAATAAAATGCCATCACGGTATTCAAAAATTTTACGTTCAGGCTGGTTAGCTTGAATTGCTTTAGCGAAAGTAACGAAAGGCATTAACGCATAACGTTGATAATAAGGACCTTCGTTGTAATAACCTTGTGGTGAAAATAACTCGTCTAGTTGTTTTAAAAAGCCACCTTCGCCTGATAGTTCTAGATCATAAAGCGCTTGTTCTACCCATTCTTGCTCACCTAGTACATAACCTGTCATACCAACTGCTGCGGTTGCCCAGGTACCGTGATTATGCACTTTGTTAAAGGTTTGAGGTGACTCTACAGATAAAAATTTAGCCATAGGGCGAAATAAACCTGTTTCGATTTTATCCTTTTCTGCGGTATTTAACGAAGGTAAAACCAAGTCGAAAGCTTGGCTAGTATAAACCAACCACATTGCTTCATTTAAGCTTTGCCAAAATAGTTTACCAGGGCTTTGTTTACCCATTTTTCTTTTCGGGTGAAGCGGTAATGTAGGATAAAGTTCAGCATAAACAAGTAGCATGTCACGAACATAGTTAGCATATTTTTCATCTTGGGTTAGTTGATAAATAATGCCGGCATCGTACATTAACTTGTAATTTTTTTTATGACGTTCATGAGTATAACCACCGCCGCCATCTTTTGGCTGTGGTACAGTGATGGTTTGTGTTATTTGTTCATCAACCGAAGCTTTACTGGTAAGAAATGTGCTTTTGAATTGGCCCTCACTTTGTATTGCAGCGCGCATATTTTTAACGTCAGCACCTGTTATCACTAAATTAGGGCTAGTTTTTGCCATCGCTAGTTGAGTGTTAGCCATAAACGCTAAAAACACCATGGTGATAGTGGTTAGCCATTTTTTTGGTGCCAATAAGACAGTGAATGAGGTTTGATTTAATTGTTTCATAAATACCCGTTCTTCAAATTAAAATTACTAATTGCTTAAAGTACAATCAAAGCTACTTTTTAAGCAGACAATTTATCTACAATGTTGCTAATGTTTTTGATATCGCCAAGACGTAACGCGGTTAAACTGTTAGCTAATTGGGTTTTAAGTTGTGTGTTACTTCTAAATGTTTGATCAAAAATTGACTCAATACTTAAAAAAGCTTCAACAACTTCGATTACGTCATTACTTTTTAATTGAGGCATGTTGGCCAATGTACTTGCGATGGGATCAACTATCTCGCTACCTGACTTTAGCGCTTGGCAAATAAATTCAAACCAGCAAGCTAATGACAAAGCAAGTAATGTTGTTGATCGACCTAGGCGCAAGTTATCTTCGATGGTTGGTAATATTCTCATTTGTATTTTTTGTGAACCATCGAAGGCTATTTGAGCTAATAAGTGACGAATATTAGGGTTTAAAAAGCGTTGGATAATATCCTTGCTATAAAGCTCGGCATTTAATTCTTTTGGTGGATTAAAAGAGCCAATAATTTCTTCTGAAGCAAGTTTGCTAATAAACTGATAAAAGCCTTTGTCACTGGTAACGTCAAATACTGTCTCGAAGCCAGCTAGAGACCCTGCATAGGCTAACGTTGAGTGTAGGCAGTTCAGCAATCTTAACTTTGCTTTTTCAAAACCTTCAACATCGTCGGTAAATATAACTCCAACAGCTGCCCAGTTTGGACGCTCACCTTGCCAGTTATTTTCAATAACCCATTGGGTAAACTCTTCTCTTTGAATCGGCCAATTGTCTTGCATACCTATGGCTTTAGATACCGACTCTATAGTGTAATCTTCGGTTTTAGGTGTAATGCTATCCACCATGGCATTTGGAAAGGCAACATTGTTTTTTATCCAGCTTTTAAGGTTTGCATCAAGTTGATTTGCGTAATCTAAAACTGCACGGCGTAACTTGTCACCATTTCCTGAAACGTTGTCACAACTGAGCACATTAAAGGCACTAATACCGTTTAATTGACGAGTTTTGAGCGCTTCAACAATAAAACCAATCGCGCTAGTAGGAGCGCTTGGGTTTGCTAAATCAAGTTTAATATCGTTATGGTTTAAATCTAAAGAGCCATCTGCAGCTAAACAATAGCCTTTTTCGGTAATTGTTAAGGTAACAAGTTTTGTACTAGCTGCAGACATACGCGTAATTACTTCGTGTGTTTGCTCGCTTGCAACGAGTAGTTCCTTTACGGCACCGATCACTTGATAACTAATATTTTTATCTAAAATTGCCAGAGTATATAAATTATTTTGCTCGGCTAAAACGTCTCGTGCGGTTGCACTACGAAGTGAAACGCCACAAATACCCCAGTTGCCGCCAGATAAATTTAGTGCATTTTCAGTATAAACCGCTTGATGAGCACGATGAAAAGCACCAGGACCAAGATGAACAATACCAATTTCAGTATTTTCTCTATCGTATTGCGGAACAGAAACCTCTGTTTTACTGGCAACTTGAGATAAATTTAATTGATTTAACGCTAAGTTCATATCGTTCTCTTGTTTGTATTGCTTTAAGCGATTAGGTGTTAGTTAGTTATAACTGCCACTTTAATGATCAACATATTTATCTAATTTTCAGAAGCTTTGTTCATCATATAAATAACCTGAACTCTGGATAATGAGTGCTTGAAACTCAAGTGAACCAAAAGCTTAGGTAATAAAGTAAATGCTATAGCCATGTGAACATCACGAATAGATATCATCAATGCTTCATTTTATGCCATTTCCAAGGCAAAACGTTTATGAATAGCGCGCTATTTATCGACGTTTTAACGCAGAAAATGGCTTAAAAGGGAGCATTGAGCAAGTGCTGCTTATCCAGAGTTCAGGTTAAATATTACTTCATTTATAATAAACGAAAAGTAATCGGCCTTACCAGTTTATTTTTGTGTTATTTGTAACTTGTTATTCTGTATAGCACGGGTGTGTAATTATCTATATAAATTACAATGATTTAGGTTTTGGTTTTATGTTTTTATTTGGACTTACCAATGTAGGGCGTTGAAATACAGCCAATCTTAATCAAGTAAAAAGACAAGTAAGTTGTTATCAATAAGCTTTTATCCTGCAAGCTAAACCAAATATTGCATTATAAATGCGAGAATTTTACTTAGCAGGCCTGCTTAAATAGCTAACAGTAATATGCGATGACGTATATAAAACTGACATTATATTCTGTATTATAATTCATCTTTCTAAAACTGGTCATCTACATTCCTATATTGGTCAGTTAGGTGCATTAAATGCAAGTGAATATAATTTTATGAAGTCATCGCCAGCAAAAGGCCCGCGTTTATATCAACAAGTGGCTGAGAAACTCGTTACTCTCATTGAGACTGAACAATATACGGTTGGTATGCGGTTACCTGCTGAACGTGATTTAGCGGCAATGTTTACTGTTAGCCGACCCACTATTCGTGAAGCGGTTATAGCACTTGAGTTAGAAGGTTATGTTGAAGTGCGTATGGGCTCAGGTGTTTACATTATCGAAAGTAACAAAAGAAAAAGCCGCTTTTCAGATAAAGATGTTGGCCCCTTTGAACTAACTGAAGCTAGAGCATTATTTGAAGGTGAAGCCGCTGCACTTGCTGCTACTATGATAACAGATGAACAATTAGCCCAGCTTGCACAAACGCTTGACGAGATGGCAAGTGAAAACAAGCGTGACTTAGATAGTCATGAAGCTGCTGACAAAAGATTTCACATGATTATTGCAACAGCGACTAACAATAGTGCCATAAGTACTGTTATTGAAGGGCTGTGGGATGAGCGAGACAGTTCAGCATTAACCAAGCGCATGTATCAAACTGTGCGAGAGAGTGGTGTTAAACCTTCTGTTGATGAACACAGAGCAATATATGAAGCTCTAAAATCACGTGATGCTAAAGCGGCTCGAACTTTAATGCGCGAACATTTAATGCGAGTTATCGATGGTATTTTACAAGCGACAGAGGTTGAAGCTGTAGAGGCGGCTCGAAAACAAGTGATTAAAAGCCGAGAAAGATTGAGTAAAACAAGAGGGCTGATTTAAACGCGTTAGCAAATCTAAGCTGAAATCTAAACACATACTCCGCTTCTTTACTTCAATTAATCAGCATCGTTAGATAAAAACTAGCGGTGTTGAGTTCCTACTTAAGAAAAACCAAACTGATCAAAGTCAAAGTCAAAGTCAAAGTCAAAGCTCCATGCCTCAACGCTAATCGTTTTAATTCCCAATAGTGCAATTAGCTAATTACTATTGATAAAAAAAGCCATCAACCAGTACAGAGACTCGTTAATGGCTTATTTAGACTGGCTTGCTTTAACGTTATAAAACAACAAACGTTAGCGCTATACTCCTAAACTTGGCGCTGATATTAAACAATACAGCGCCATTTTTTTTCGTTTAGAATCTGTAGCTAGCACCAAAAGTAATACGACGGTCAGTAATACCTTGAGCACAAAGCATTGCGCCTTCATTAACACAAGATTGTGTAATGTCTGACTCTGTTAAGTTAACAGCTTCAAGACCAAGGTTTAAGTTTTCATTCACGTCATAGCTAATACTCGCGTTAAGCTGACCCCTGTCGTGTGTAACAACAGGGAAACCTAATGTAGAGTTCAAGCTAGCACCAGCAGCAGTATCTTCTGTGCGGAACGCTTCACGCCATGTGTAACGTAATCTAGCAGAAAGACCATACTTTTCGTAGTAAACAGCAACGTTGTAAGCATTTTCTGAAAAGTCTAATAGACCTCGGTCAGATGTTACATCAACAAATTGTGCACTATCATAAACGCCGTTAATTGCGTTAAAGATATCGGTACCACGTGTTGCAGAAGTGTAGAAAGCCGAACCACCGCTATATTCTTGAATTGTGTAGTTAGCAACAATACCAAAACCAGATGCCCAACCTAAGTCTTCTTCAAAGCTTGAAAGGTCATACTGAACCGCCATCTCAATACCTTTTTGCGTAGTGGTTGCTGAATCATTTAATTTAGTTTCAACATCAACACACAAACCAGTAGTGTTTGGATCGCCTATCGCGTTTGGCTGAACAGCTGGGTTATAAATACCACCACCGGCACAAGTAGGACCTGCTTCACGCCAGCCATTTGCTTGAATAATCGCACTTTCTAATTTAGTCACAAATAAGTTCGAACGCTCTTTATTGAAATAACCAATACTTACCACAGCAGCTTCAGCAAAATACCATTCAGCAGAAAGGTCAAATGATGTTACTTCTTCAGGCTCTAAAGCGGCATTACCGATCTCTACTGATTGGTTTTCGTTAGTACCGAATGATACTGAAGTATTTAAATCACCAAAGTTAGGGCGAAGAATGTCTTTACCCCAACCTAAACGAAGTACTACATCATCATGCACATCTGCAACTAAGTTTAAACGAGGTAGCGTGTAGCTATAATCACCTTTGTTTGACGTTGGGATTACATCGCCATTAACAACGCTGTTAGCACGTGACTCAATATCGGTAGAGATATGACGTACACCAATGTTACCGCGGATCATTTCATATTCGAAGTTTGCTTGTGCATATAAAGCATGCGTTTTTTCTTCAATACTAAATGCTGCTGTATCTGAAGGAGTAAGATCTGAGAAGTCTTGATTACCGCCATGAGCAACTAATGCTGCTTCCAAAGTAGCGAGTACGCCGTCAGGGTCGTTGAAAGCTAGATCAGGATTTACAATTAAAAAGTTACGCATTGCTAACTCTCTGCCATCGGCATCACCAAAGTGATCAGGGCCAGCAATAAGTAAATCGGCGAACAAAGAACCGTTAGGACTATCAACCATTTTACTGAAGCCACCAATGCGATCTGATATTGAAACAGAATCATGCTTGGTTACGTTATAACGGTAACCAACGTCAACAGATGTAACAATACTATCATCTACATAATAAGTAGAGTCGATACGAAAAGCATCTTCAGAGTTTTCTGTTGTGCTACGGCTAATATCTACTTGGTCAAGTACGACATTATTAGGGTCTAATAAATTAGCAACCGTTGGTGCAAATGGTGAAGCAAAGTCGATACCAAAAGCTAATGAACCACCCGTTAAGTCATAAATAAATGGCACACTGTTATCGTTACTTGAACCATCGAGTGGTGTTAATGGGTTAGGGTTAATAAAGTTTAACTGGGTATTTAAAGATGGTGTTTCAGTATCAGAGCTTGCCGTTGAAAGCTCAGCGCTGATAAATAGGTTATCACCTTGCCATTCACCGCCTAGTCTAAATACTTGTGTATCTGTTACACGTGCACCAGTATCACTGTTAAAACGTAGGTTTGGATCATCATCATCAACAGAGTTTATTGGCTGAATTGTGCCTCGAGATGCTGCTTGAATGCTGCCTAAGTCAACACCATCAAGTGAACCAAAGTCAATCGTTTCAAACTGACTAGGTAAAGTGTAGTTAAGTACACTACTTACACCTGATGCTTGAACACGTGTACTTTCTTGACGACGCTCTTGATCAGTAATAATAGCATCGAAGAAGAACTTCATGTTGTCGTTAGGAGCGAATTCAAAAGTGGTTGCAATGTTAGTTGTTTCATATTCGAAATTTTCTAATTCTTGGTTTAAGAATTGGATACCAAGAAAGTCATAATCTTGTGCAACTGGTCTTTTGGTTGCTTGATCTTCAACTACAGCTTCACCGTCGCTGTTGTAGCGAGTTACGTCAGCATTTCTATTTTCAACAAGGCTACCGTCGCGGTCAACACGAGGGCGGAATGACGTGGCTTCTTGTTTAGTGTAACTACCACTAATGACAAAACCAAATTTACCTGAATCAAGCTCCCAGTTATCACCGTAAGCACCAGATATTCTTGGTTGAACGCCATCAGTTGTTAAACTACTGTCTTCACCTTGTACACGAATAGAGCCTAATGTTTCTGATAACTCTAGTGGACGAATTGTACGTAAGTTTACTGTACCACCAACCGAGCCTTCAGTCGTTTTAGCTTCAGGGGATTTTGTTATTTCAACACCAGCAATAATCGCTGCAGAAAGATCTTCAAAATTCATTCCGCTACGACCAGCACCTGAGCCTACCGTTGATGCACCATTAATTTCAACGCGGTTAGAGTTACTACCACGAATTTGAACACCGGTACCAATACCTGCTGTTCTTGTAATTTGAATACCGGTTACGTTCTCAAGAACCTCTGCAAGGTTTTGGTCAGGTAATTTACCAATATCAGTTGCCATAATAATTTCGACAAGGTTAGCTGTATCACGTTTTTCTGCAAGCGCGCTTGTCAGTGAACTACGCATGCCGGTCACTTGAATTACTTCAACTGATTTTTTAGCTTGTGCTTCAGCTTCTGTTTCTTGTGCAGCAACTGATGCTGCAAAAGTCAGCGAGGTAGCTGAAAGAACCGCTAAGGTTATTTTAGATAATTGTTGTCTCATAGATTTCCCCTGTGTAGTTTTTTTGAAAATTATTTTTGCAAACATCTCAAAAGCCACATCTTTAGTTAATTAAAGTCGTCCCCTAGAATTGCAAACTCCCTGAAAGTAAAAATATCAAGTACTCAAAAAGAATTAGCATAGATAGTTACAATAAAAGCAGCAAAGGCCAATCTTTTGGTTATACAAAAAAGTTAAAAAATTAACTGTTTGGACTTACCAGTTGGTAGGTTTATTATTACCGCTTGGTTATTTTGTTATTTTAGGTTTTTTTAAGTTATTGTATTTATGTGTTTTGTTTGGTGGCTGTTTACCTTTTACAAATAACGCATGTGTTTTTGTAAGTTATCTATTTATTCCATTGTTATACTAATTGTTATTTTCCATATATTTTATTGGTCTAAAAAACAATCGAATTTGGTGTTTTGTTTAACCAGTAATATAAATTGGTTGACCAAGTGGGTATATATCAATAGTCTTGGGTAAATAATTATTGAACAGCATGAAACGCTTCTTTCGAGGCTTTAGCTTTGAAGACTGTAAGTCGTATGTTGAGTTCGATGTGATGATATATAGGGTGTGCTATTTAATTATTTATATAGATACGCTCATTCATTTAATTGCGTTAATGGCTCAATAAATAATACTTAACTTATAAAAAACTAAGATGGGCTTTTTTAAGCTGACTAGGTGTTATGAATAAATATGTTCTGATGTGTAAATAAATATCCCGTCAGTATTTATCAGTAACTACAAGTTAATGGGCTTACATGAAATTAAATGCCTTAATGAATATGCCCTTTAATTCACTCTAACTTTAGGTAAAGACTCAACATGAATAATATGAAAACTTTTTTTAAGTCGTTATTGCCGGGAATATTTTTGTTCGGTTTTACTGTTGGCACTGGCAGTGTTACCGCTATGGCTAAAGCAGGTGCAGATTATGGTATGTCATTGTTGTGGACCATCTTTATCTCTTGTGTAATTACTTACTTTTTAATTAACTTATTTGGCAAGTTTACTTTAGTAACCGGTTTAACAGCATTGCAGTCTTTTAAAAAGCACATTCATCCTGGCGTTGCTATATTTTTTATCGTTGCACTTACCACGCAAATTTGCGGTAGCGTTATTGGAGTGATGGGAATACTAGCCGATGTTTGCTATGAGTGGTCAAAGAGCTTTATTGATGGTGGCATTTCAGCCGTGTATTTCGCATTATTCTTTATTGCCTTTGTTTATATTATTTTCTTGATTGGTAAGACAGAGGTCTTTGAAAAAGTATTGGCGATTTTTGTCGCTATAATGTCCGTCTGTTTTTTAATAAATTTTTTCATTTTAATGCCTCCTGCAATTGAAATATTAAATGGTATGGTACCAAACGTTCCTGACACGGGAGCAGATAAAAGTTCTTTTTTAGTTATTGCATCAATGGTTGGTACGACTGTGTTTTCTGGCTTGTTTATATTAAGAACCATCTTAGTGAAAGAAGCGGGCTGGACGATGGCTGACTTAAAAACTCAAAATAGGGATGCTTTGTTTTCTGCCTTTCTTATGTTTATTGTAAGTACGTCAATCATGGCAGCAGCGGCAGGCTCATTATTTGTAAAAGGCATAACGTTAACCAACGTAACACAAATGATTTATTTATTAGAGCCTTTAGCAGGCGCAGCTGCCGTAGCCATATTTACTATTGGCCTTATAGCCGCTGGCGTATCATCTCAGTTTCCTAACGTGGCATTATTACCTTGGTTATTAGATGACTTTCATCAACGTAAACCTAATTTAAAGCGTACGAGTTACCGTGTTATTGCCTTAGTTATTTCTTGCTTAGGTTTAATTGTGCCTATTTTTAGTGTTAAGCCGATTGCCGTTATGGTGAGTTCTCAGGCTTTTGGCGCTTTATTATTACCTGCAACTGTGGGATGTATTTTTTATATTGGTAATAAGAGCTCACTGATGGGAACGTATAGATTTTCAACGGTAACCAACATTATACTTTCGCTGATATTCGTTTTTGCTATCGTTATGAGTTATATGAGCTTCAACGGTATTATGTCTACCTTACAAGCACTTTAGTATGTGAAACGGGCTAGTCACTTAGTGTTAGCCTTTTAAAATGAAATCTTCAGTACTTGTTTTATCTTCTTCTTTATATGTTTTGACAAGTGCTTTATGTAAAATTTTACTGGAATATTAACAATGAATAAAATAATTAAATTTAATGCGAATCGCGTTTGGCGTACTTATCAAGGCGGCATGCTACTTGATACGATTGAAGGTAAAGAGTCACCACAAGACACTAGTTTTCCTGAAGACTGGATAGGCTCAACTGTTGAAGCGCGTAACGTTGGCCGTGAACATATTTCAGAAGGTTTAGCTATGGTCGATAATGAAGAAGGGCAGTCAGTGCCATTTCGTGATTTATTACAAGAGAACCAAGCTTACTTCTTAGGGAGTCATGGTGATAATATGCGTACACTAGATGATATTCCGCTGGTTAAATATCTTGATAGTTCAACACGCCTTCATTTTCAAGCCCACCCAACACGAGAGTTTGCGCAAGAGCGATTAGGTATGCCACGCGGTAAAACTGAAGCTTATGTGATCCTTGAAACACGAGAAGATATCGCTGATCCCTATATATATGCAGGTTTTCAGCGTTCGCCAAGTCGCGAGCAATTAAAAACCTGGATAGAAACGCAAGATATAGCTTCAATAGAAAGTTGTTTTGATCGCATACCTGTTAAGCCAGGTGATGTGTTTTTATTACCTGGAGGACGTCCTCACGCATTAGGCGAGGGGATACTTATGCTAGAAATTATGGAGCCTTCTGATCTTGCTGTAAGGTTCGAATTTGAACGCTGTGGTTATGTTATACCAGAACAAGCAAGATTTATGGGCAGGGATATTGAAACCGCATTAGACGTCTTTAATTTCGAGCCCGTTCCGCCTGAAAAAATAGATGCAGAGTTTCGTTGCATACCTAAAGTGCTAATTTCAGACGAGCATGATAATAGTCTTGAAGAGCTTATAGGTGCTGAGGATACAACATGTTTTACTGTTAAACGTGCATCAGTTTCAAAAAGCTTTAAGCGCAATGAGCATGAATTTTTCTATGGTATTGTGACCGAGGGCTCAGGCACATTCATTATTAATGGTGAGGTCACCGAGCTTAAACGCTGGGATCGATTTTTCTGCCCTGCAGGCGTTTCCGAGTTCGAGTATCAAACGGATTCAGGTATGTCTGTTCTCGAATGTTACCCTGGAAATAGCTAAGCGTGGTCACTCAAATGTACTAGTGTATGTGCTATCCATTAGCGAATATTTATATTATTTTAATCGTTAATGGTTTTAAACAGCGGGTGTGTGTGATGTAAACTGAGGAGTAACATTGCTTTTCCTTTTTAGCTTTAGAGTCTCATTTTTTTATATAAGCAAGCGCCGCTAACAGCAAAGCATGTTGGTATTTCTAAATTAAATCTAATATTCAACTACCTAGATTCAGATTAAACTTTCAGCAGTATTAAACGGCCTGAAAATACTCGCTTTATCATTATCGATAACTTAAATATCTGTTTTACCAATAGTAAATAAAATTGGACTTACCAATGTGTAATGTGTAACATCCTTTAAACGGCTTAGGCTAGGCATGTAGTAATTTTAAATGCTTTTATTGGTCAGGCCTTTCTGGTTCTGTTGCAACAGTGGTAAGTAGCAATTTAATTTTAATTGGCTATTTAAGTGATTCATTTAATTGCTTACTCAGATTGCATAACCGTATATTTGCCAGCTTAAATTTACTTAAATCGTTCGAAGTTTTAGATAAAGTGTTAGTGCAACATTTATGGCATAGCTAGCTTTATAGCGAACTAAACTATTAACGTTAGACCTTACTTAAGTGTCTTGAATAAATACAAAATCATCATAAACGATGATGTGGAGATAATATAATGCGTGAAGCTTGGCGATGGTTTGGTCCTAATGATCCTGTGTCAATTAATGATGTCAGGCAAACTGGTGCTACAGATATTGTTAGCGCTTTGCATGCTATTCCAACTGGGGAAGTATGGCCGTTAGATCAAATTCAGGCCCATAAAGCGTTAGTTGAACAAGGTAATAATGAGCAATCTGAGCTAGTTTGGTCTGTTGTTGAAAGCATACCTGTGCATGAAGATATTAAGTTAGGTCGCGACAACAGTCAGCGCTACGTTGATGCTTGGATAGCTTCAATGGAAAACTTAGCTCAATGCGGTATTAAAACTATATGCTATAACTTTATGCCAGTTATCGACTGGACTCGCACTGATTTAAAGTTTCAACTGCCCAATGGTGGTTATGCACTAAGGTTTGATCAACAAAAATTTGCTGCCTTTGATTTATATATATTGAAGCGAGAAAATGCAGAAGCCGATTACTCAGCTGAAGAGTTAGAGCAAGCCAAAGCGGTTTACATGGCTATGTCTGAAGATGAAAAAACACTGTTAACTAATAATATTATTGCTGGTTTGCCAGGTAAAATGACAGACGCATACAACATCGATAATTTTAGAAGTATGTTGGCGAACTATAAAGATATTACAAAAGATATTTTAAGAAAAAATTTGTTTGCTTTTTTATCACAGGTGTTACCAAAAGCGGAGCTGTTAGGGGTTAAATTAGCCATACACCCTGATGATCCACCAAGAGATATGTTAGGCCTACCTCGCATAATTTGTACATCAGAAGATTTAGATATCTTATTCTCTGAGCTGCCAAGTCCTGCAAACGGAATCACCTTATGTGCCGGTACTTATGGGAGTCGTCCAGATAACAATCTTCCTGTAATGGCTAAGCAATATGGTGCGCGTATTCATTTTGCTCATTTGCGTGGCGTTAGTAGAGACAAAAATGAACAACGCTCGTTTTATGAAGCTGAGCATTTATCTAGCGACGTTGATATGGTGGGAATAATTTCAGCATTATTGAGTGAAGAAAAGTCACGTGCTGACAATAAAAATAGTGCGCCGATATTTATTAGACCTGATCATGGACATCAAATACTAGATGACATTAACAAACCCGGTAACCCAGGTTACTCGTGCATTGGTCGCTTAAAAGGCCTAGCCGAAATTAGAGGTGTTATTAAGGCACTTAGCCAAGTAAGTTAATAATAGTATTAGTGATATAAAAAACTGAAACTGAAACCAAAGCAATTTTGCTTTGGTTTTTTTGTATGTCGTACATAGAAAACTCGCTTGATTTGAATCTACTCATACCAAACTCAATGTCCAAGCAAAATTAGCTATAAAAGGTTTAATAAAATAAACACCTTTTATATAAATTGACAAAATCTCTCCACGATTATAAATCATGTACTGTAAACTACAGTAAAAAATACATTAGTAACTTTTTAAACTGAAATTGACAAAAGTTACTAATGTTAAATAAGTTCTTTTATATCAGTCAGATAAAAGTACCGGTTATTAAGATTTTTATTGATAAAAAAATAAATCAATAAAAAACTTGATACTGTACGACTATACAGTATACTTTGCTCAATTAAACGAATTAAGCACCTAAATTATTTTGGAGCAACAAATGAACGATAACAAAGAAAAAGCATTATCAGCTGCCTTAGGCCAAATCGAACGTCAATTTGGTAAAGGTTCAATTATGAAGTTAGGTGATAATCGCAGCATGGACGTTGAAACAATTTCAACGGGTTCATTAGGATTAGATATTGCACTAGGTGCTGGTGGTTTACCGCTTGGACGTGTTGTTGAAATTTACGGCCCAGAATCAAGTGGTAAAACAACATTAACACTTGAAGTTATTGCTGAAGCACAACGTAATGGAAAAATTTGTGCCTTTGTTGATGCTGAGCATGCACTTGACCCAATTTATGCTGAAAAGTTAGGTGTTAATATTAACGAGTTATTAGTGTCTCAACCTGATACGGGTGAGCAAGCGCTTGAAATTTGTGACATGTTAACGCGCTCTGGTGCAATTGATATTATCGTAGTTGACTCGGTAGCTGCTTTAACACCAAAAGCTGAGATTGAAGGCGACATGGGTGATTCACACATGGGCTTGCAAGCGCGTATGCTTTCACAAGCTATGCGTAAACTTACCGGTAATTTGAAACAGTCAAATACCATGATTATCTTCATTAACCAAATTCGTATGAAAATTGGTGTTATGTTTGGCAGCCCTGAAACAACAACAGGTGGTAATGCATTAAAATTCTATGCTTCAGTTCGTTTAGACATTCGCCGTATAGGTGCTGTTAAAAATGGTGACGAAATCGTTGGTAATGAAACACGTGTTAAAGTAGTTAAAAACAAAATTGCACCACCGTTTAAGCAAGTTGAATTTCAAATTTTATACGGTGAAGGTATTAACAGCTTAGGTGAATTAGTAGACCTAGGTGTTAAAAACGAAATGGTTGAAAAAGCCGGTGCTTGGTACAGCTATAAAGGTGATAAAATTGGTCAAGGTAAAGCAAATGCAGCCAAATACCTGAAAGAAAACCCTGAAGTAGCGAAAGAAATTGATACTCGCTTGCGTGAGTTATTATTACCAAAAACACAGCCTGTAGAGGCTGATGAAAAAGCTGCCGCTGTAGCAAAATAAACGTTAAGTTCTGTTAGAGAAAAAGCCACTATATAAGTGGCTTTTTTTGTTCTTAAGTTGTAGTGATTCTTACATGAGTCAAGAACAGGTGGCGCTTATTACACATAGATATCTATATAGAAATTTAATAAATATACATGCCTCAAAAAGTTTATACAGAGTAATGGCTGAGCAAATAACCAGGCGCATAGTTGGCAAGTCTTACAGGTTATTAGCTAGCCTGTAATGTTGTAATCTATGATCAATTGTAAGGTTTATTAAAAATAATTTTAACGGTAAGTCGAATAACTAACTTAGAAATATCTGATAATAAAACTTATCACTATATTACCAATAATGAATCTACTTTCTAAATTACATTACACAAACGCGATGTAATATCTCACCATGTAGATATATTTCTTAGAAGGTTTTGATGATATAACTCAATAAAAAAAAGGCTTCGCCGTGGATTTTCCTTGTTTTTTATCTGCTAAGTTTATACAAAAAAGTACATTCTTTAATTGATGCCGATGATCTTTCAAACCAATTACTAAGAACAGAATAAGATGTGATTATTACCAATACTCAATAATTGGTTGACACCCAATGTGCCTTTGGTTAGTATCTGGTTATTACTTATTGTTTCGAATATAACTTAACAATAAGCTTGTATAAATACTGTGTGAATATAAGTGTTTATACCAATATTATTAATGAGTTGCATTTGAAGCTAGTCTATATTTTTACGAAAGACTGACTTAAGGCTTAATAGAATTAGCCAGATTTACTCAAAACTAGCATGCCGCCTAAATTAAGGTGAGTAATGTTTGTTCTTAGATAAATAAACACTAATATTTTTAGGAGTTAGATATGACAAAACCTACTATAGGTTTCATTGGCCTTGGTCTTATGGGCGGCAACATGGTTGAAAACCTTCAAACTCGTGGTTTTCAAGTAAATGTAATGGATCTTAACCAAGATGCTGTTGCAAAAGTTATAGCTCGTGGTAATGCTACTGAAGTTAAATCAGGCAAAGAGTTAGCAGAGAAAAGTGATATCGTAATGCTTGCACTAACAACTTCTAAAGTAGTTGAATTAGTTGTTTATGCTGAAGATGGTATTTTAGCAGGTATGAGCGAAGGTAAAACATTAATTGATTTTGGTACTTCTATTCCTGATTCAACACGTAAAATTGGTGCTGATCTTGCGAAGAAAGGTGCTGGCATGATTGATGCTCCACTAGGTCGTACTCCTGCACATGCTAAAGATGGTTTACTTAACATTATGGCTGCTGGTAACGAAGAAACTTTTAACAAAGTTAAGCCAGTATTAGATCAACAAGGCGAAAATGTATTTTACCTTGGCGCTTTAGGTGCGGGTCATACAACTAAGTTAATTAATAACTTCATTGGTATGACTACAGTTACTGCAATGTCACAAGCGTTTGCAGTAGCTAAAGCTGCAGGCGTAGATGGGCAACAATTATTTGACATTATGTCAGCTGGACCATCTAATTCACCATTTATGCAGTTTACCAAGTTTTATGCTGTAGACGGTGAAGAAAAATTAGGTTTCTCTGTTGCTAATGCAAACAAAGATCTTGGCTACTTTAATCAAATGGTTTCAGATTTAGGTGGTGAGTCTTTAATTGCTCAAGGTACTTCTGCTAATTTACAAGCTGCTGTTGATGCTGGTCTTGGCCAAAATGATGTGCCAGTTATATTTGATTACTTCAATACTAAATTAGCTAAGTAATTAGCAATAATTTAATAGCAAAATCCATAAGCCGACTTTTGCTATTATTGAAATTCAAATTGAAATTTAAAACCAAAGATCTGTCATAGAGTCTTTGGTTTTTTATAATTGGAATAAGTATCTTTAAAAACCATTTTTAAATTACTTTTTATTATTCCAAATCAGCTAATTAATTGCTCATCTTTAATTAGTCATGCTAATTCAATTCTTTGTTATGTTTAATCCTTCGTTATATTTAACCTGAACTCTGGATAAGCAGCACTTGCTCAATGTTCCCTTTTAATCCATTTTCTGCGTTAAAACGTCGATAAATAGCGCGCTATTCATAAACGCTTTGCCTTGGAAATGGCATAAAATGAAGCATTGATGATATCTATTCGTGATGTTCACCTGGCTATAGCATTTACTTTATTACCTAAGCTTTTGGTTTACTTGAGTTTCAAGCACTCATTATCCAGAGTTCAGGTTATTTAACTCCAATAGTCTTCGGTTGCTCAACAACAAATATCGGTATGGTTCTATTGGCTTACATCCCTGTAAAGGTTAATTATTTTTTTGAAACCTGAACAGTAATCTATATTAAATGAAGAAAAATTTAATCCATTCCTAGATGACAGTAATTGAGGAGCTGAACTTTGCTAAGCAGGTGCAGGAATTGCCATTAATTTAAAAACAAAAGGCCTCTTATAAAGAGGCCTTTTGTTTTTAAAACTTGGTTAAGTACTAGCTAGAGTTCGCCAGAGCTCGGGATTGAATAAAGCCCTCGTTTTTCACTATTCTTCTGTTTTATTTCTTCTAAGGCTCTTAATTCGACAGCATCAAATAAGGCATTAATTAAGCGGTTAAAGTGACCATGCATAGCAAACCTTGCTTGGGTTGAATCACCAGATTTAAGTGCTTGATAGATTGCAGTATGTTCAGCTAAAGTTCTTGAGTTATCTTTGCTACATACACTGTCATAGTCTTTAATTATTTCAGGTGTTGAAGAACGTAACTTCCAAAGATTTTGTACAGAAAGTATCATTGCGCTATTGCGAGTCGCATTAGCAATAATTTGGTGGAACTCTTTATCAGCCGCCGCAATAAATTGCCCTTGTTCCATATCAACTAAGGTCTGGTGTAATCGAGCTAATTCGTCTTCAGTAATGGTAGTTGCGGCAATTGCAGCTACTTCGCCTTCAATTAAAGCACGTGCTTGAGTTACTTCAAATGCATTGACTTGCTTGTGCGACCCAGCAAGTTGATTGGCCGGCTTTAAAACATAAACCCCTGAGCCAGTTTTTACCTCAATTTTTTCACGCACTTCTAAAGCAATAATTGCTTCACGAATAGTTGGTCTACTTACTTTAAATGTTTCTGCTAATTCTCTTTCTGGTGGTAAGCGACTTCCTGGAGAGTAAACTCCAGAATCTATTAATGCTTCAATTTTATCTACAATACCCCAAAACAGCCTGCGGTTGCTGCCCATATTATTTTCCTTAGCTAACTTATATTAAAGTAAAAACATCAATTACTAATGATATCGTTTTCACTGGCTTATGGCAAAGCTATTAGGCTTTTACCTATCAGTTATATACCTGTTATATACCATTTTGGTCTAGAGGTAAATAGAATTTAGGTAAGCTCTCTTTGCATATAATGAAACTTTTATTATTACCAATTGTTTATTGTTTGGTAATGTTATTTGGTTGACAATTGGTGTTGGTATCAGTTAAATTGGATTGAAGGTAATTTATAAATATTTCACGAGCTAACTTTTGCATTATAAAACGAGCTGTTTGGCCCAATTATAGTGAATGTGAGAAGTTATTTAGTTTAGGAAGGCTCAATTCAATCAATATAAATATGTTGACGTTATTATATTTTTATTAATAAAACGCCAAATTTTAAACTTTAATTTTATAGGTCATTTTATGCAACAAACAAAATTATCAGCTAACTTAGTAGGTTGTTTCACCTTAACGCTATGTTTAGCGCTAACAGCAAACCCGCTAGTAGCTAAAGAGTGGTTGGTTGATGGCCAAGCGGCTTATAAAAAGGCGATGAAAGCAGTTAAAGCGGGTGACAATATTGTCTTAGCAAATGGTACTTATAATAACTTTGAAATTTTGTTTGAAGGCACTGGCACAAAAGATAAACCCATTACCTTAGAAGCTGAAACCAAAGGTCAGGTTTTTCTTACCGGGCAATCTAACTTGCGTCTAGCAGGTAAGCACTTAGTTGTTTCAGGCCTAGTATTTAAAGATGGTTATACGCCAAGCAGCGCTGTTGTTTCTTTTAGAAGTAATAAAGACAATTTAGCTTTTCATTCACGTGTAACTGAAGTTGTTATTGATAATTTCAGTAATCCAGATAAGCGTGAGTCTGATTATTGGGTTGCAATCTATGGCCAATATAATCGTTTAGATCATAACTACCTTTCTGGTAAACGTAATAAAGGTGTCACTGTAGCTGTTCGCCTTAATACAGAAGAGAGTCAAGAGAATCATCATAAAATAGACCATAACTATTTTGGTCCACGCCCAATCTTAGGCTCTAATGGTGGTGAAACACTGCGTATTGGCACTAGCCATTACTCTTTATCAAATTCTTTTACTGTTGTTGAAAATAATTACTTTGATCGTTGTGACGGTGAAGTTGAAATTATTTCAGTTAAGTCGGGGAAAAATGAAATTCGTAACAATGTTTTCTTTGAGTCACGAGGCACACTTACCATGCGCCATGGTAATGGTAACTTAATTGAAGAAAATGTATTTATTGGTAATGGTGTTGATCATACCGGCGGTATTCGAGTCATTAATAAAGATCAAATTATTCGTAATAACTACTTAGAAGGTTTAACAGGTTATCGTTTTGGTAGCGGCTTTACCGTAATGAACGGTGTGCCTAACTCATCGATTAATCGTTATCATCAAGTTGAAAACGCATTAATTGAAAATAATACTTTAGTCAATGTAAAGCATATTCAGCTTGCAGCGGGTAGTGATGCAGAAAGAAGTGCAGTACCTATTAACTCAACGATAAAAAATAATTTAATTATTAATGAAGATGGCAACCAGCCATTTACTTTGTTTGATGATGTTAGCGGCATAAAGTTTAAAGGCAATGTGGCTAATACCGTTGCGTTAACGTCTCTTGCATCGGGTATTGAAAAGCGCAGTGTTGAACTTAAAAGAGCGGAGAATGGTTTACTTTATCCAACATCTTCTAAATTTGCTGATAAAGGCGCTAAAAAAGGTTTAACGCCAACATTGAAATCAGCTACAGGTCCTAGCTGGTACCCAAAAGTTGACAGTTTAATTGCTTTTGAATCAGGTAAAACTGTTCATGTTAACGCGGAAGATGATGCATTATTCGACGCGGTAGCTGCAGCAAGTAATGGTGATGTACTTATATTGGCTGATGGCGAGTATGAAGCCAGAAAAATGGTCGATATTAACAAAACGCTTACGATTAAAGCACAGCATAAAGGTAAAGCTGTGATTAGTTTTCAACGTTCTACATTGTTTCAAGTTTCTGATGGCGGTAGCTTAACACTTGATGGTTTAACTATCACAGGTAAAAGTAGCCCTGATGCAGCTGGAAATACATTAGTACGAACTCAAAAGTGGGGCATGGTTGATAATTATCGTTTTGTTATGCGTAACAGTTCGGTAAGTGCACTTGATATTAATCACTCTTTTCATTTCTTTGATGCTGGTAATGGTTCGTTTGCTGACTATATTGAATTAACAGGGAATACTTTTACCAATATTACCGGTGATTTCTTACGCTTAAATAAAGAAATTGAAGACTTAGGTATTTATAACGCTGAATATGTCACGCTTAAAAACAATACTTTTAATAATGTGCAGGGCACTTTAGTTAATTTATATCGTGGTGGAACTGATGAAAGTACCTTTGGACCACATTTAGCAATGTTTGAAAATAAAATTAATAATAGTAGTAATGGTAAGCGTAACAAAACATCGTCAAGTCTTTATTTGCATGGTGTACAGGTTACCAATGTTGAAAATAATACGTTTAACAACACGGCTGATATTGTTATAGAGCATACTGTAGGCGAGCCGATCACGGAAGTTACAAACAATGTTTTAAAGAAAACAGCATCACCTAGCGTAAAAGAGTTACATGCTAAAGGCCCGCACACTGCTGTGCTATCAAATAATAAACAATCGGATTAATAGCCGCTATGAAATTTTTTAATCAAATGTCACTTTCTTTATCTAGATTATCTAGCTTAAATAATAGCTTATTAGCTTTAGCCATAATGGTAATGGCTTTATTGGTAACTACTAGCACTTTAGCTAGAACTAGCCCTAACTTGGTTATTACACCGGCAGACGTTAAAGACATGCGTGGTGCAATTGAACAAGATGGGCAATTTACTGAAGCTTTTGTTGCACGCAAGGCATCTGTTGATAAACAAATAGCACAAATCATTACCGTGCCTTTACCTAAAGACGGTGGCGGTGGTTATACACATGAACGTCATAAGAAAAACTATAAATTAATGTATGACGCTGGTGTTGTTTATCAGATAACGCAAGATGATAAATATGCTAGTTATGTTCGCGATATGTTACTGGAGTACGCCAACCTTTATCCAACACTACCGTTGCACCCGCAAAGAAAAATGGGCAAGCAAAACCCAGGGAAATTATTTTGGCAAAGTTTAAATGAGGCTGTTTGGTTAGTTTATACCAGCCAAGCTTACGATTTAATTTTAAGTTCTTTGTCTAGTGCAGAGAAAACAAAAATTGAAAACGGCTTATTTCGCCCAGTCGTTAAGTTTTTATCGGTGGAGTCACCTGAAACATTTAACAAAGTACATAATCATGGCACTTGGACAACAGCCGCTGTTGGTATGACTGGCTATGTTTTAGGCGAGCAAGAGTGGGTTGAACAAGCGCTTTATGGTTTAGACAAGTCAGGCACAGGTGGCTTTTTAAGACAACTTGATGAATTATTCTCGCCACAAGGTTATTACAACGAAGGTCCTTATTATCAACGTTATGCGTTAATGCCTTTTGTAACATTTGCTAAAGCCATTCATTCAAATCAACCTGAGCGTAAAATATTTGAGTATCGTGATGGCATTGTATTAAAGGCAATTGATACCACAATACAGCTAAGTTACAACATGCTTTTCTTCCCAATTAACGATGCGATAAAGAGTAAAGGTATTGATACCATTGAGTTAGTTAATGGTGTCACTATTGCTTACGGATTGACTCAAGATTCATCGTTACTTGATATTGCACGCCAACAAGACCAAGTTATTTTAACGGGTGATGGTTTAAAAGTAGCAAATGCGTTAGATAAAAACTTAGATACACCTTATAAGTTTAAGTCAGTAGCTTTTGGTGATGGTAACGACGGCAAACAAGGTGCGCTTGTTGTTATGCGTCAAAACGTTGGTGGCGAGCAAGCTGTGTTGTTCAAACCTGCGGCGCAAGGTTTAGGCCATGGTCATTTTGATAAGCTAACTTGGCAATTTTACGATAAAGGTGCAGAAGTAGTTTCAGACTATGGCGCTGCTCGTTTCTTAAATGTTGAAGCAAAGTTTGGCGGTAGATACTTACCAGAGAATGACACTTGGGCGAAACAAACAGTTGCACATAACACTGTGGTTGTTGATGAGAAAACGCACTTTAATGCGAACGTTAAAAAAGGTAATGCTAATCATCCTGAGCTAGTGTTTTTTGCAAAAAATGACAATGTTACTATCAGTTCAGCGCACATTGACAGTGTTTATGATGGCGTATCTTTAAAACGAACAATGGCACTAATAAACTTGCCTATGCTAAACAGCAAAGATCCTGAACAGTCTTTAGTTGTTGATGTATTCGAGGTTAATTCTAATGAAGCGCATCAATACGATTTACCTGTGCACTATAAAGGTCATCTTATCAGTACAAATTTTGAGTTAGCAACCAACTTAACCAGCTTACCAGTGCTTGGCACAGAGAATGGTTATCAACATTTATGGTTAAAAGCGCAAGCTCAACCAAAGGCAGGTTTATCACAAATTACATGGTTAAATGACAATGGTAGGTTTTATACAAATTCATCAATGATGGATGGCGATGCTTCAATTATATTTACTCAAATTGGCGCGAATGATCCATTGTTTAATTTACGTAATGAAAATGCTTTTATTAATCGTAAAGAAAAAGCTAAAAATCATACCTTTGTTAGCGTATTAGAGCCACATGGCGAATATAACCCATCAAAAGAATTTACCTTATCAGCGGTAAGTAAAGTACAACAGTTAACACACACAAAAATTAATAATATAGATTTAGTAGAAATTATTTTAAGTGGCAATAAGCATTATCTATTAGCGTTTAATGCCGCAAATAAAATCAAAAATAATCAACTAAACACATTTTCGTTTAATGGCTCTAAATATCAATTTGATGGCCGTTTTAAATTGTTCAATATTAAAGAGTAGGGGTCAGCTATGAGTCAGAGTGCACATTTTACATTAGGTAATGAAGCAGAAATTGAAGACATAGGCGGTGGTTTAAAACGTCAAATGTTAGGTTACAACCATGAGCTTATGGCAGTAAAAATTTGGTTTGCTGAGGGGGCTATTGGTTATAACCATGCACATAGACATTCTCAAGTAACTTATGTGGTTGAAGGTGAATTTCACTTTAATATTGATGGCGTAACGCAAATATTAAAGCCAGGCGATAGTTGTTTTATACCGCCACACGCTGACCACGGTGCTACATGCCCAACGGGCGGTATTTTAATAGATACTTTCAGCCCTGCACGCAAAGACTTTGTTGAAGAAGGGGCATTTGACCATATTCATAATAAGGAAACTAGCGCATGAAAATGAAAAATTTACGTTGGTGGGTTATTGCGCTTATTGCGTTAGCAACTGTGATTAACTACATCGATCGCTCAGCACTTAGTGTTCTTTGGCCTGATATTGTAGAAGATTTGTTTCCGGATGAGTCGGCTTTAGAGCGTAAGCAAATATATGCCAATATTTCTATCGTCTTCATCTTGTCGTATGCTTTTGGTCAAGCGATATTTGGTAAAATATTTGACTGGGTAGGTACACGTTTAGGCTTTGTGTTATCTATCGGTGTTTGGTCATTAGCAACCGCTGCTCATGCCTTTGCACAAGGCGCACTTAGCTTTAGTATTTTTCGTGCAATTTTAGGTGTTGCAGAGGCTGGTAACTGGCCGGGCGCAGCTAAAAGTAATGCTGATTGGTTCCCAACTAAAGAGCGTGCTTTAGCGCAAGGTATTTTTAATTCAGGTGCTGCTATTGGCGGTATTATTGCCATACCATTAATTGCCTATTTAACGGTTTATTTTAGCTGGCAAATGGTGTTTATCGTTATTGGCTTAGTGGGTTTACTATGGTTGATTCCTTGGATAATACTGGTAAAAGCGCCACCTAAATCTCATCCTTGGATCACTGATGAAGAACGCGAATATATTTTAACAGGTCAACGAAATACGGATGCAGACTGTACTTTAGATGACAAAGAATATAACCCTTCTACTAAAGAATTACTGTCTCGTAAAGAAAGCTGGGGCGTAATTATTGCTTCTGCTGCGATTGACCCTATTTGGTGGTTATTTGTATTTTGGATCCCTATTTACTTGAACGAAGTTTATGCTATGGATGTTAAGTCTATTGGTATTTACGGTTGGGTTCCTTATGTTGGCGCTATGTTTGGTGCTTGGTTTGGTGGCTTACTTGCTCAAAATCGTATTAAAGCGGGTTGGAACACAGATAAAACACGTAAGCTTACTATAACGTTAGGCTGTTTAATTATGTTACCGGCACTATTAGCTATGGCTGATCCTGGTGGACCAACTACTGCAGTAATGATAATGGCGGTTATCTTGTTTGGTTTCCAAACCGCTATCGGTAATGTACAAACTTTACCAAGTGATTTATTTGGCAAAAAAGCGGTTGGTACTTTAGCTGGGCTCTCTGGTATGGCTGCTAAACTTGGTGCTTTAGGTTTAACGGCGTTAGTGCCTATTTTGACCGCGGACGGAAACTACACTCCAGCATTTGTTATTGGCGCTTCGCTAGCTGTAATTGCCATTGCTGCTGTTTGGATATTCATTCCGAAAGTAGAACCATTAAAAGCTAAAATTAAAAATTAAATATTAAACGTTAAAGCATAAATTCTCGGGAACTGATTTCGAGAATTTTATTTTATTTAAGTCAGTTATTAAGGTTTGTAAATGAAAAACATTTTTTTATTCGGTGAATGTATGATTGAGCTGATGGCCGCGTCGAAAGACCAGCCAGCTAATACAATGAAACAATCGTTTGCTGGAGATGTTTTTAACACGGCCGTTTATTTGAAACGTACGTTTTCTGAACAAAAAGTGCACTTGGTCACGGCTGTTGGTCAAGACAAATTTAGCGTAGATATGATCGAATACTTTAAAAGTGAAAACATTGGAACTGATTTTGTTTATCAATCTGAGACTAAAATTCCAGGTTTATATTCAATTCAGCTTGATGACCAAGGTGAGCGAAGTTTTACTTACTGGCGTGAAAACTCTGCTGCTAGGCAAGTTATGCAACATATAACAGACGAAGCCATTAGTCGATTATCTATAGGCGATATGTTTTTCTTTTCAGGTATTTCTTTAGCTGTGATTGAACCTTCAGCAAGAGCAGGCTTCTGGAACTTAATCGACAGATTAAAGGCGGCTGGCGTAAAAATAGTTTTTGATCCTAATTACCGACCTCGATTGTGGAGTAGTCCTAAAGAAGCTCAAGATCAATTTGAGCTTGCTTTAGAAAAGTCTGATTTATCGCTCCCTGGTGTTGATGATTTTGAGCAGCTATTTGGCATGAAAACAGCAGAAGAAGTAAATAACTACTGTCAACAATTTGCTTTAAATGAGTTAATCATCAAAAACGGTGAGCAAGGTATTTTAGTTGTGTTAAATGGCGACATTACACATTTTGAAATTACTCCAGTTGAAAATGTTGTTGATACTACATCTGCTGGTGATTCATTTAATGGTGTTTACTTAGGTGCGCGTCTTGAAGGGCATTCGGTCGTTGATTCAATTGCTTTAGCCTCAAAAGCAGCAGGCTTTGTTATACAGCACAAAGGTGCCATTGTAGACAAAACAGCTTACCAACAGTTTATGGCATCTTAATTATTAATGCCTAGTATCTATTCGCTTAGTTTATTTATTTTATAAAATTGTTCAAAAGGAACACTCATGACATTATTCTCTACCTTAATGGGCCAGCAAAAGTTACTTCCTATTATTCAGGCAGACACCGTTACTCAAGGGGTAGAAATAGCAAAGGCTATGTCTGCTGCAGGGATTGACTTAGTAGAAGTTGTATTAAGAACAGAAGCATCACTAGATGTTATTAAAGCAATTAAAAAAGAACTTCCTTCATTAAAAGTTGGTGCGGGCACCATTATAAATGCAGATATTTTGCAACAAGCAATAGATGCTGGCAGCGATTTTATAATTACACCCGCTATTTCACCAAGCTTATTAACACACTTAGCTAATTGCAAAGTTCCAGTAGTACCAGGCGTATCTAACACGGCTGACATTTTGTTAGCTATAGAGTTTGGTTATAGTGAAGTAAAACTGTTTCCTGCTTCATTATCTGGTGGCGCTCCTTTTCTAAAAGCTATGGGTTCAGTGTTTAAGGGGATTTCTTTTTGTCCTACCGGTGGTGTTAATCAAGACAATCAACATGAGTTTTTAGCATTAAATAATGTTTTTGCTGTGGGTGGAACATGGGTCGCGAATCCAGAATGGGTTGCTAATGCGCAGTGGTCTAAAATTACAGATGCCTGTAAGGCGGCGTTAAACAGTTAATCAATTCAACTTTTAATAATAAAAAGCCGGTGTTGCCTGTAATGGGTCACCGGCTTTTTTGTTATTTTTTAATGCTTGAGATTTAGAGGCTGACTATTAATATAATTACTTGTTTACCTTAAATTTAATTACTAATGTCAAAACAAACTTCTTTCATTCTATTTCAAATTCTACGTTATTAATCAGTATTTAGAATAATTATGCAAGTTTAGGCGAATAATATTAGTAGGGTAGAATGTGCGTACAGTACTGATTATCTTAAATTTAGATATTATTTAATTGCTTTTTTACGGTTTATAAGTTTGAATAAAGTAATATTAGTCTTCTCATAAGGATGGTCGAGTGAAGATCGTTTTATTAATTAACCTGAATTCTGGATAAGAATGGAACTATTTGCCCACCTAGCGATCAGATCTTTCGACTAAAAACGATTTGAAAGCAAACAAGGTGGGCAAGTGGATAAACTAATAGATATTTTTTGTGATGTCG
>NZ_NBOE01000007.1 GCF_002104515.1 Colwellia polaris
GTGCATATTTGGGGTGACATTCGTGATGGTTTTCTTCAAAATAGGTAGTACATTCATGGCGTTTTCTGATTGTTTTTGTTTGGCGATAGATCTGATCACCAAACGTCATGAATGTTCCATTTTTTTTATATTAATTGATTGATATTTATCAATTAGTTGTGGGGATAGGTCAGTATCTGACCCTACTTTATAAAATCAATTAATGTGTATCTGACCCTACATTATATTAATAGCTGTGGGGCAGCTCCACTTATTTGGTGGGACCTATATTATTGAGAAACGCTGATATTTTTTTGGGATCGCTCAGGCTCTAGGTTCAATGAAGGTAGCGATATAAGTTCTAAATATGTGACTGATAAATACCATGCTATCAGTAGTTGAACACCATCCATAAATTCGGTTGGTATCGTATTTAAGGGCAATCAAGAATTTAGTTTACTTAACCTAAATGCACCTAAAAATTTATCCGTGTTTTAAAGGTAAAACAGCCTAATTAATAAATCATAATTCTTTAGGGTAAAGTTTGTTAAATTACAGGTTTTTTAATAGTTCCTGTAAAAGAAAAGTCGTATAATAAGCACTCTTTCAGCAAAGCAGAAATTTTCATGAAAACATCTTGGTATCGTGAGCCTTGGGCTTGGTTTGTCTTTATATTACCTTTTACTGCCGTTGTCGCCGGTATTGCCACTTTTATTATCGCCAACACGGATCCCGATCCACTAGTGGTTGGAGATTACTATAAAAAAGGTAAAGCGATAAACTTAGAGCTAGGTAAAGTTAAGCAAGCACAAAAGCTAGGTATGAGTTTTGGTTTGAAGCTTGTTGATGATCAATTAACTATTCGCCCTACCGGTATTGAAAAAACCTTTCCATTATTAAATGTTAATTTTTTTCACCCAACAATAGCAGAAAGAGACTTCTACTTAGCATTAACAGCTGACGCTAATGGTAACTTTACCCATTACTTTGAAGCTGACCAAAATGTTACGGGTAAATGGCGAGTAACCATTAGTCCATTTGAAAACCACTGGAAAATTCAAAACGTGATCACCCTACCTCAATCTGATTTTATTGCCATAAAACCTGATCTGACTGTAGCAAATTAATTAGCCGGTATTAGTGAGCATAAATTAATGAGCAACGTTTGTTTCCACTGTGATGAAGTCGTTCCCAAGGGCATTAACTTAACAACTCGTATTGATAATATTGATCAACCAATGTGCTGCATTGGTTGCCAAGCGGTTGCCCAAACTATTGTTGATAACAATTTAACTGATTATTACCGTTTTCGCAGTGCGCCAGCTCAAAAAGGTGAAGTATTAATTCCTGAGCAATTACAACGCAACGAAATACTTGATGATGAAAGCTTACAAAATGAGTTTGCTTATTATCATGATGGTTTTAAAGAAACTATTTTAACCATTGATGGCATAAGCTGTTCAGCCTGTGCCTGGTTAATTGAAATGCAAATAAGTAAGCTCGAGGGCGTTAATAAAATTAATGTTAACGCGACAACTCAACGCGCTACAGTGCAATGGCAAGAAAGCCAAGTAAAGCTGAGCGACATACTGAGTTTAATCGATAAAATTGGTTATCACGGTTTGCCTTTTAAGGCGAGTACGGCTGAAAAAAACAATAATAAACAAGCGAAAAACTTTATCAAACGGTTAGGCATTTCGGGCATTTTAATGATGCAAGTAATGATGATCGCTTTTGGTTTATACTTTGGCGCTTTTTCCGATATGACCGAACACAATGTAATGTATTTGCGTTGGGCAAGCTTTTTCTTGACGCTTCCTATTGTTAGTTATGGCGCCTTCCCATTTTATAAAAGTGCCTTCTTTGCTTTAAAAGCACGCCAACTTTCGATGGACGTTCCTGTCTCTATTGCGATTATTTTAGCTTTTATGGCTAGCTGTTGGGCAACATTTACGCAGCAAGGTGAAGTGTACTTTGAATCAGTGTCTATGTTTACCTTTCTACTGCTTATTGGTAAATTTCTTGAGTTTAGAGCCCGCAGCCGCGCCGCTGATGTTTCAGCAAATTTATTAAAATTAATGCCAATGACCGCGACTAAAATTGAGCAAGGTATTGAGCAATTTATTTCAGCCAATTATTTAAAAGCTGATGATATTATTTTAATTAAACCCGGTGAAACCATTCCGGCTGATAGTGAAATATTAACAGGCACAAGCCAAATTAACGAAGCTATGTTGTCTGGCGAGCAACTGCCCCTGAAGAAAACCGCTTTAGATAACATTTTTGCCGGTACCATTAACGGCGATGGCAATTTAACGGCAAAAGTTAAACATAATAATCAAGAGTCGTTTTTAAGTCAGCTCATTCGACTGAGTGAAAATGCACAAAGCCATAAACCTAAATTAGCCAAGTTATCAGATAAAATTGCTCAATATTTTGTTGCGCTAATTCTGATGACGACCATAGCAACGGCAATATACTGGCTAAATCATGATCCAAGCGAAGCATTTTGGATCACCTTATCGGTTCTTGTCGTTACTTGTCCTTGTGCATTGGCATTAGCAACACCAACAGCGCTTACCTGTGCAACTACGCAACTTAATCGTAAAGGTATTATGATTAAGTCTGCCCATGTGCTTGAAACTATGCCTGAAGTTAATGCTATTTCATTTGATAAAACAGGAACATTAACTACAGGTGAGTTCACTATTGTAGATGTAAAAACTTATGGTGAATACTCAAACGAAGCGACGCAAGAAGGACGACAACAAGTGCTTGCCATAGCGGCAGCGCTTGAAGCACATTCGGCTCACCCATTAGCAAAAGCTTTTAGCCCATTTCGTGATCATAACCAAATTACCAGCCAAGTTGTGGTTGCCCCTGGCGCAGGTATTTCTGGTGAAGTAAATAACCAACATTACCGCATTGGTAAAAGTTCTTGGCTTTTAAGTGCTAATGAACACTCAGCTTTTAGTGCGCAGTGTGTATTAATGCAAGGTGAAACATTAATCGCTGAATTTTACTTGCATGATGGCTTACGAGAAGATGCTAAAGCGTTAATCGATTTTCTTTACCAACAAAACATTGAAACCAGCATGCTTTCTGGTGATCACCTGCAAGGCTGCAATAAATTACAATCAGCATTAAACCTTAACAAAGTGCATGCAAATCTCTCAGCACAAGACAAAGTTAACACCATAAAACAGCAACAAAGTACTCATACGGTTGCCATGGTTGGCGATGGCGTTAACGATAGTCCGGTATTGGGCGCAGCTCATTTGTCTATTGCTATGGGTAGCGGTACTGATATTGCTAAAAATGGCGCAGATGTGATATTACTCAATAATAAACTTAAGGGTGTACAAACCTTGCGTGAAGTTGCTATTCGCACCACTCGTATTATTAAGCAAAACTACCTTTGGGCTTTTGGTTATAATGCTATTGTTTTACCGCTAGCGGTTACGGGCCATATAGCGCCTTACATGGCGGTTATCGGTATGTCGGCCAGTTCAATTTTAGTGGTAACAAATTCATTAAGGCTGTTAAAAAAATGAGTATAATTTACGTATTAATTCCCATTGCCGTATTACTCACTGCAATTGGTATTTATCTGTTTTTTTGGGCGGTAAAAACTGAACAGTTTGATGATTTAGAAAAACAAGGCATGAGTATTTTATTTGATGATGAAAATGATAAAGCCAAGCAAAATACCCTAAAGAATAACGAGTTGAATGAAACAGAAACGTCAAAGCAACAGCTAAAAAACCAGACTCATGACACTTGATTTTTTTTCTGCCTTTATTATTGGTCTGCTCGGCTCTGGCCATTGCATTGTAATGTGTGGTGGCATTAGCACTATGCTAACTACTGCTATTTCTGAACAAACTCGCCATAAAAAATTCGCCATTGTATTTGCTTATAATTTTGGTCGTATTGCTTCCTATAGTTTACTTGGCGCTATTGTGGCATTTACCAGCTCTATGGCAGCTAAAAACATCGGCTTTCCTGTTGTTATATTAAAAACTATCGCCGGTATTTTTTTAATTTTGTTAGGACTATATTTAGGGCAGTGGTTAATGTGGTTGAGCCGCATAGAACATTTAGGAAAAAATATTTGGCGTTATATATCGCCACTGACTAAAAACTTTATACCCATTAAGAACGTTAAAAGTGCCTTCGCTTTAGGTGCATTATGGGGATGGCTACCCTGCGGCTTAGTTTACTCAACTTTAACTTGGTCTTTAGCAAGCGCCGATACCCTCAATGGTGCTTTGATCATGTTTTTCTTTGGTTTAGGTACTTTACCTGCTTTAATGTCAATTTCACTAGGCACGTTCAGTGTTAAGTCTTTATTAACTCAGCCACTATTTAGAAAGCTATCTGCCATTTTGGTGATTTCATACGGCATTTATTCTATACTTATTGCATATAGCTAACGCATCTAATATGGTGTTCAGCATGGAAATTTTTATAGGTTATTATGAATAATAAATCGTGTGCCGACCAACAACATATTCACTGCCAAAACTGCAGTATCAGTGAATTGTGCTTACCATTTTCACTCAATAATCAAGAGTTAGAGACTTTAGATAATATTATTGATCGTAAGCTGCCTATCCAAAAAGGAGAGCAGCTATATAACGACGGTCAACCAATGCAAGCGCTTTACGCTGTGCGCTCTGGCACATTCAAAACATATACGATTAACAAACAAGGAGAAGAGCAAATTACTGGCTTTCATTTGGCTGGGGATTTGCTCGGATTTGACGCCATAGCGAATGCGAAACACCCAAGTTTTGCTAAAGCACTAGAAACCTCAATGGTTTGCGAAATACCTTATAATACACTCGATACGTTATCTAATAGTATGCCAAAATTAAAAAAACAAATTTTGCGTATGATGAGCACTGAAATTCGCGAAGATCATGAAATGCTAACATTACTTAATCGTAAAAATGCGGAACAACGCCTGGCCACCTTCTTTAGTACTTTAAGTAGTCGCTATCACGCGCGTGGTTTATCGGCCTCTGAATTTCGTTTGTCTATGACACGTAATGATATTGGTAACTATATTGGTTTAACCGTAGAAACCATAAGTCGTTTACTTAACCGCTTCGATAAAAATGGCTTAATTGCTGTTAATGGTAAACTTATTACCATCGTAAATATTGAAAAATTAAATGAGTGTGCCGCGCTGTAAAATAAAAACTCAGCGTTTTCTCACGACTTTATTATTCAACAATTTACCGCTATGCTTAACATAATATAGTTTATAAAAAATGATAATAATTTGATTTAAAACAAGTATTATCTTTTCAAAATAGATTATTGTTAATACATTAAGCAAGGTTATTAACTGTGTGGTTTGGCCTAATACCATCAGGCAAAGATAAGGAATTAACTATGGAAAAGTATCAAAAAATACTCGCAATTGTTGACCCAACAACAGAAGATCAAAAAGCGTTAAAGCGAGCAATAGAATTAGCACGCAAAACGGGTGCAAGTATCACTGCATTTTTGACCATATATGACTTCTCTTATGAAATGACTACAATGCTTTCAGGCGATGAACGCGAAGCTATGTGTAAATCGGTTATTAATGATCGTACACAATGGTTAGAGTTTATGATTGCTGAGTTAGATGTTTCTGGTATTACTGTTGATTGTAAAGTTATTTGGCATAACCGCCCTTTTGAGCAAATAATCGCACAAGTTATTGATCATGGTTATGATATTGTCATCAAGGGCACGCATCAACACGATAAATTAAAGTCCGTTATATTTACCCCAACCGATTGGCATATTTTACGTAAATGCCCTTGCCCTGTACTGCTAGTGAAAGAACATTTATGGCCTGAAGACGGTAATATTATTGCTGCATTAAACATTGGCAGCGAAGAAGAAGAACATAAAGCCTTAAACGATAAAATCACGGCAGAAGCCAAACAGTTAGCCAAAGTAATGAAAGCAAACTTACACTTGGTAAATTCGTTTCCTGGCACTCCGGTAAATATCGCCATAGAGATTCCAGAGTTTGATGCTAATGATTATAACCTTGCTATGCTCAAGCATCATGAAGAGGCAATGTTAGAGCATGCAGCCGCTTTTAATATCACTGAGGACTACACCCATATAAAAGAAGGGTTACCTGAAGATATTATTCAAAGTGTTGCTGAAGAAATAGATGCGGAACTCGTTATTTTAGGTACTATAGGCCGCACAGGTTTATCAGCCGCGCTAATCGGCAATACCGCTGAACATGTTATTGATCGACTAAATTGTGATGTACTGGCATTAAAACCCGAAGGTTACGTTTCTCCTTTGGATGTTAAATAAAGTTACTGAAGTTCATTACTTATAAAAATACGTCATCCACTGATAATACAATTCTTTGGTTGACGTTTTTTCTCAGCACTTCACATTTAGCACTTCACATTTAGCACTTCATATTTAGCTTTAGCAGCTGACTTCTAGCAACTTGTACACAGCACATTACTCCTAGTAATACCAATTGATTTAATGAATCGTTCAATTTTAAACGAGGATAAATTTTCAGTAGCAAGGCGCTTGATTGATTCTTACATGGATGTAAGTCATTAGAGCAATGCAGGAGCATATTGTCGACCAATAGCAGGCTATTGGGATTGAAAGCAACGTAGATACTGGATATTTAAACCGCTTTAGAATGATCGATTGTTTATATCAATTGGTATAAACCGCACTTATACCTTGTTTACTTACAAATTGTACGTTAATTAACTTCACTTATTAGCCGCTGTTTTTTCTACTATTTGTCTTCGAATATATTTTACGTTATAACTATAATTTACCGTTCCCGTTAGGGTTTTAGCGTTGCAGATAAAAAAGCCACTTACTCATATTCTTTATTGCATTAGTACTTTGTTAATAATGCCCGTATTGCTTATACAAGCAGTTTGGGTTCGCCTTAGTATGATAAAGCTACCTGAAGCATTAGGTGAGCGTTCAGGCACTGCAGGTAGTGGTAAAAAGATTAACTTATTAATTATAGGTGATTCTGCCTCGGCCGGTGTTGGCACAAAAGAACAAAAAAATGCCTTATCAGGTCAGTTAGTTGCGAACCTTGCGACTACCAACACCGTTAATTGGCAGTTAGTCGCTTCGACAGGCTTAACATCAACAGCCTTAATAAATGAAATTGAGAATATCAAAAGCCAAAGAGTTGACTTTGTTTTAGTATCTATTGGTGTTAACGATGTTACGGGCTTAACAAAGCAGCACCAATGGGTTAGTAATATCAAGACTATTGTAGACTTATGTAACGTCAAATTTGATAACCCAAAAGTTTTGATGACAGCGCTTCCGCCTATGCATTTGTTCACTGGCTTACTACAGCCCTTGAGATGGTGGTTAGGATTAAGAGCGAAAAAGCTTAATGAATTAATGATTTTAGCAACAGCTGATAATAGCCAATGCTGCATTCTGAGCATTAACATCCCTTTCACGCCAAAATATTTAGCTAAAGATGGTTTTCATCCATCATCACTTGCTTATAGTATTTGGGCGGAACAAGCAGCAAAGGCATTAAAACCATCGACTTAAAATAGATAAATAATTTCACTAAGTTCAACTTTGTTCAAGCTGTGACTTCCGCTATACTACGCGCCAATATTTATCAGGAAATTATTATGAGCGCAGTTTTAACATCAGCCCTAACGCCAAGCCAAAACACTCAACTAGACAAGCTTGAAAAGCGCCTTCGACGTCATGTTGGTCAAGCCATTGCTCAATATAATATGATTGAAGATGGCGATAAAATCATGGTCTGTGTGTCGGGTGGCAAAGACAGCTATGCCATGCTTGAGATATTAATGCGTTTAAAAGAGTCGGCCCCGATTAATTTCGACTTAATTGCGGTAAACCTTGATCAAAAACAACCCGGGTTTCCTGAGCACATTTTACCAAATTACCTTGAGTCAATAGGGGTGGCTTACCAAATTGTTGAAGAAGACACTTATTCTATTGTAAAAGAAAAAATTCCTGAGGGTAAAACCACTTGCAGCCTATGCTCTCGCTTACGCCGTGCATTATTGTACAAAGCCGCTAAAGCATTAGGCGCCACTAAAATTGCACTTGGCCATCATCGTGACGACATGGTAGAAACATTAATGCTGAATATGTTTTACGGTGGTAAGTTAAAATCAATGCCCGCTAAGCTCGTATCTGACAACGGTGAACATGTTGTTATTCGACCACTAGCATTCTGTAAAGAACAAGAGCTAATTCAGTATGCGGCATTAAAACAATTTCCGATTATTCCTTGTAATTTGTGTGGTTCACAACCTAATTTACAACGCCAAAACATTAAGGCCATGCTACAAGATTGGGATAAAAACCATCCAGGGCGCATAGAGTCAATGTTTACTGCTATTAAGAATGTTGTACCTTCACATTTATGTGACAGTGAACTTTTTGACTTTAAAGGCATTAACGCAAACTCTGGCATTATTGATGGCGGCGATACCGCTTTTGATCAAGAAACATTTACGTCAGCAGCGCCAGAAAAAACAGCCGTTAATATACAAGCAGCAGATTTATTAAACGTAACTGAAATTAAGTAAGCGCAACGATTTATCAACAAATTATCTTTGATAACGTCAAGTAACTTATAATATATTCTGACAACTACATGAGCTCAGTCAGCAATATTAACCTTAACTTACGATTAATAATTTAACTTTTTAGTCTAGGTAAGGCTAGAAAAAGACTGGATTTTATCTTCGGCTCTGAATAATTATGGAACTCGCCGCTCGGTATTATATATATTACGAACGGCATAACCATGTAAAGCGTCCCCTTTTACAATGCTTAGAAGCTTTACATGGAAAACATTAATGATTTTGTTTAATCGTTGCGCCAAAGTAAGGTCGATTATGTCGGATCATTTCTGTCAGTTCTAACACATAATCAGCACCACGTTCAGAATATGCGGTTAATCCTGTTGCCAGTATTTCGGGCACTAAGGGTTGGTTTTGTTCTCTTAATTGGCCACGAATAATCCTGAATACGCTATAAGCACGATGAGTATTTATGTTATGCAAATAGCGCTCAACACCTTGTTTCACCGAGCTGTAAGCCGCAACTTCATGTGCGGCACCAGAGTTACGGCTATTCGGCACCATGCCACAGCCTTCGCTATAACACCAAACACCGAAAAAATTTAAACCAATTCTAGCAAATCGAGAAGTACCCCATGCAGACTCATTGGCTGCTTGCACTAAAACAAGCGCTTGCGGGATCACATCGACTTTAAGTTGAAGTTCGTAAAGCTGCTTTAATAGTGAAAACTTTTTACTGACCTTATAATCGTTGACTAACTTAGCCACTAACGCTTCATCTTCAACACTAAAGGGTTGCTCTAAAGTTAACTGCTCGATTAAACGTTCTACCTCTGCACGCTTAGCCAATATTTTTTTATTTTCGGCAGTAACTGCAGGTTTAATAAAAGCAAAAAATTTACGTTTTTTCTCTTTTACATCGCGGATCTTAGCAAAGTTGGGTAACTTAACATCATGCAGAGGCTTCTCTACCTTTTTAATGACTTTTTTAATGACTTTTTTTGGCGCTGTTATTTCATTCGAACTACTGATACTGATCTCTTCTAGCTTTAAAAAAGTAAAAGGTGCCACTAGCCCTGCGCCCAACAGCACTAAACATATAAGCCCTAAAATTTTTTTCTTTTTAATATTAACCAAAACAATTACTCCTTGTGCAGCTACTTTTAGTATAGAGCACCGTCTACTTTACTCTACTTAAGGAAGCGGTTGTCTTACGCTGAAAATGTGTCATTCGTGTTGTTATTTTTTTGTGCTTCGGCTTGCATTTGTAAACCAAATATTTCGCGATATAAAATTCCTTTCACATTGTAAAAAAGCGGCGCTAAATAAGCCAAACAGAAAAGAAAAAATGCGATAGCAACAAAACCTAACTCTGAAGCACCTGCAGCGGCTACAGGTAAAGCGGCAACCATGACAGCCAAGGCTAGAATTAAGTAAATTGAAAATATTTTAAACCATTGAAAACGTGTAGCCTGAATGCTTACCGTTATGGCTTTTAACGGTGACATTTGCTTTTCTACCACTAAAGGTAAGACTAACGATAATGCCACAGCTAAAAATATACCGGGTATATAGAACAAAGCTAAACCCATAGTAACTAAAGTAGAGGTGAGTAAGGCGCTAACCGCTACCCAACTACCGCGTTTAAAAAAACCAAAAATCAATTTTGGTTTGGTTTTCAAACCAACAGAGTGAAATACGCCCATCATTTCTACACCAACAATAAAGGGGTAAACCACTAAAGTAACGATAATATTAAGTAAAGTGGCAGACTGCTGGTCTTGAATCGCAACTTCTATACCACCGAGTTGGCTACTGACTATAATTGACACTAACATACCGATAACAAGGCAAGTCAGTAACCCTAAATTAATTGACATGCGCGACTTTAAGGTTAATTGCCACGCTTCTTTTAATATTGCTACTACATCAAGAGAATATTCGCCTTTTACAGCTTCTTCAACGCTACCACCAACTTTTATAACAGGAAGTTTTTCCACAAAAATATACCTAATGAGTAAGCGCACAAGTGACGCTTATATCTAAATTGTTGCCAGTATATCGTAATTCAAAGTACGGTGTGAATAGCAAAGAAAAGTTATTAGCAATATGAAAACTAAGCAGGATTTTTAAGTTGATTTAATCTTTGCTAACTATTGCTAATTTTATGTAGTAAAGACTGAAAATATTTTGCTCCCATTTTTTCAGCTAAGGCAATATTATTTTCAGGAATAGCTTCAGGGTTTTTATATACACTGAGCACGCGTTCCATGCTTTGCTCGCGAATTAAGTGCAATGTAGGGTATGGAGAACGGTTGGTATAGTTACTGGCATCATCGTAATCAGCATCAGCAAAGCAGTATTCTGGATGAAAGGTCGCTATTTGAAATATCCCTTCAAAGCCATGTTCAACAATAAGATCATTGCTGTCATCAACCAAATCAAGAAAACGGTTAAAATCTCTAAAACCATCACTGTAAATTAACAAACTTGTTTCAATGGCTGGATTATCATTTAAGTAATGACATTGCGCTAAAAACTCAACTAAAGCAGTTTTTAGCTGTGCTTTCTCACTTACATGATAATGAATGGTTTGGTTTACAAACTCTTTCTTAGCAAATGGGCAGAAGTTCAGGTTGATAATAACCTGAGTTAACCATTGCTTGGTTTGCTCTATTTCATGTATTACCGTCATAAAATTTTACTCAATTTTTCTCTTTCTTTATTCATACTGAGTAGCAAGTCGTAGAAAAGCTATTCACTGTTGTCTGATTGTTGTAATTGCCACATTCTATAATAATGGCCTTTTTCAGTGATTAAATGCTGGTGTGTACCCTGCTCGACAATTTCACCTTGTTGCATAACAATAATATTATCAGCATCGACAATAGTTGATAAACGATGTGCAATAACCAAGCTAGTTCTATGTTCTGCAACTTCTTTAATGGCACGTAATATGGCTTGTTCTGACTGGCTATCAAGTGAAGATGTTGCTTCGTCGAACACTAAAATTTTCGGGTTCTTCAAAATAGTACGCGCAATTGCAACACGTTGTTTTTCACCACCTGATAACTTTAAGCCACGCTCTCCAACTATAGTTTCAACGCCTTCAGGTAATCTTGAAACAAAGTCAGATAAATGTGCTAGTTTGAAGGCATTATGTACGTTTTCAGCACTTGCCTCTGGTGCTCCATATTGTACATTTTCAAAAAGCGTATCATTAAATAACACAGTATCTTGTGGCACTATGCCAATATTTTTTCTTAATGAGTGCTGTGTAACAAGACGAATATCTTGTCCATCTACGGCTATTTTACCGCTGTCACAATCGTAAAACCTAAATAACAACTTCACTAGTGTTGATTTTCCAGAGCCACTTTCACCGACTACAGCAACCTTTTGACCTGCTTTTATGGTAAACGATATGTTTTTAATAATAGGCCTTTTAACATTATAGGCGAACGATACATCTTCAAATTTAATTTCCGCCTGCGTTAGGTTTAATTCGCTAGCCTGTGCATTGTCTTCTACTTTAGGTTTTCTTAGCATCAGATCAAACATTTGCTCTATATTGGCTAATGAACCTTTAATTTCACGGTAAACAAAACCTAGAAAGTTCAACGGAATAAATAGCTGCATCATAAAAGCATTGATCAAAACAAAGTCACCTAAGGTCATTTTCTCGTGGGTTACTTGGTAGGCAGCTAAAGCTAACATTGCGGTCATTGCACACGATATAATCAACGCTTGGCCACCATTTAGGGCAAATAAAGATAAACGATTCTTCATTTTTGCCTGTTCCCAGTTAGCTAATTGGCTATCGTAAGATTTTGCTTCAAAGTCTTCATTAGTAAAATATTTAACGGTTTCATAATTTAGTAGGCTGTCAATTGCACGCGTGTTACTCGATGAATCTGCCTTGTTGGCTTCTCTTATAAAACGAGTTCGCCAGTCTGTTGCATACACTGAATAAGCAACATACAACACGATAGAAGATAAGGTAATGAGCGCAAACCAAATACCATAGTTAAAAAATAAAATCCCCACGACCATGGTTATTTCTATTAAGGTGGGAATAATATTAAAGACCATAAAGCGCATTAAAAAATTAATGCCGGTGGTACCTCGATCTATATCACGCGATAAGCCACCCGTTTGACGATTTAAATGAAAGTCTAAATCTAATTTGTGTAGATGTTGAAAAACTTTTAAACCAATACGTCGGATTGCCCGTTCGGTAACTCGACCAAATAAAGTGTCACGAATTTCAGCAAAAAGTACGATGGTTAATCTGACCAACCCGTATGCCCCAACTAATGCAAATGGCACAAGGTAAATACGGTTTTCTTGTTGTTTATCTAAAATATCAACAATGTCTTTAAGAATAAATGGCAGGTAAACACTGGCTACTTTGGTTAACACTAAACAAGCTAAGGCAAAAAATATACGCGCCTTAAATTCAAATAAATAAGGCAATAGCAATTTAACTACATGCCAATTAAAAGTAGTAACTTCATGTTCACTATGATGTGATGATCTGCGCATGTTTGTGGTTAACTTCCAAGTGAATTTAATGTGACTTACCGATTTTACGTCACGCTATATTATCACTGTTAGGCAATTAATAGTTTAAAACCTAACACTGACTTAGTTTTTTTGCGCTGAATTTTGTCATTAATTGTGCTAACGTAACACTATATTCTCCATCGGGTAACTTATCATTATGTTGACGGTATTTAACAATATTATTGATCGTTGCTTTTTCACGGTTACATTTATTTTAGGTGTGCAGCTGCCTGAGTTTATGCAGCAATATCAGCAACGTCTCGGTGGCCACTTAGCCGAAGCTCAATCTCAATTGGCTCAATTTGAACTGATAGCACAGCAACACTTTGAAGGCAGTTTAATTACCATGATTGCACGCTATAAAGAAAACACTGAAGCTTCTATTATCAGCACGGGCGAGTTAATTGAACATTTATCTTTACGTGTAGACTACTTAGCAAATCATTTAACACAAATATCTCAATCAGATTATCTCAACAGTGTATACCAAATTATTTGGCATTTAGACAAGCAAATAGCTTCAGGGACCGCCGAGAACTTTTCCATGGCAATTCCGCTAGAACTCAATGCTATAGCTACGGGTGCCACTTTAGCCATTGGAGGATTAATTTTGAAAGAGTTAACGGTATTGCTTGTTAAATACCCATTTAAAAAAACTAACGCTGTAACCCCCTAACCCACGATAAAACGTCAAACAAACCCCACAAAAAATATTGTTAATTTCTTTCAGGGCAATAATGCGAGTTACTCAAGGTGCTTAATTTTCCATACTTTGCCTAATTTCGTCTTTAGCATTTAACGCTACCTCTACAAAAGCGCAAACGGTTGCACGGTTATTATTTTTATTATATTGAATTTGTAATGGTATTGGCATATTGATGTTTTTTAGTGGTAAAAAGTGGCAGTCTTCACTATACAGCTTACGTACACAGTAAGGTGCAATAGCTACACCTAAACCTGCTGACACTTCTGTTATTAAGGTTTGCATATGCCGAGGCTGACTGGTTATATTGGGTGAAAAGTTAGCTTCTTTACATAGCCTAATGGTTTCATCAAAGAGCCCAAACGCTTCACTTCGATTAAAAATAATAAAGGCTTCATGCTTCAACTCTGTTAAATCTACACTTTGCTTACTAGCAAGTTTATGATTTGCATTCACAATAGCAACAAGCTTGTCTGTATAAATACAATGACTTATAAACTCATCGCTTATTGACTGAGGTAAGGGCCGAGAAAATGCGACATCGATTTGATCACTTTTTAGTGCTTCAATTTGCTCGGTAACTGTCATTTCAAATAACGTTACATGCACCTGCGGAAACTGTGATTTATATCGACGAACCAATGTAGACAAAAAAGTTAAACAAGCTGAGCTTAAATAGGCAATATTAAGTTTCCCTATTTGTCCATTATGTGCACGTTTAACCTGTACTTTTGCCTGCGCTGTTAACGCTATAATTGAGTTTGCATCTTTTAGTAGTTGCTCTCCCGCTTGAGTAATAGCAACATCGCGTGAATTTCGGGTAAATAAACTCACACCAAGCTCTATTTCTAATGCCGAAATATGTCGGCTTATAGCAGGTTGTACTGTATGAAGCTCCTTTGCTGCTTCTGAAAAACTTTTATGTTTAGCAACGCTAATAAAGCTTTTTAAAACTTTTATATCCATTGATTTATTCCAATTATATTTTGAGTCATATTGCTTAGAATTATTGCGCTTAAAAAAACACCATGAATACATTTTTAGTATAGATTCTATAATATATTAACATTTTTTATATAGATAAAAACCAACTATCATCGTGTCATTATTTTTTACCTTGAGATAAAAATGCACACACCTTCGCAGCGCCAACCTTTAAATCAATTTCTTTTATTATTAATGGCAACCACTATTGCCGCAACAGCAGCAAACTTGTATTACAGCCAACCTATTCTGCCATTAATTGCCCAAGAGTTTTATTTAACTGATTCACAATTAGGCAGTATTCCCGCCTTAACTCAGTTGGGATACGCTTTTGCACTTCTCTTTATTTCTCCGCTGGGTGATGCTATCCCGCGCCGGCGTTTAATCAGCGTTTTATCTTGCTTACTGGTAATGTCCTGCGCTTTAGCGGTAGTTGCACCGAGTTTAACGTTTTTATTAATCGCTGTATTTCTGATCGGGGTAAGCGCGAATATTACCCAGCAGCTGATCCCTTTTGCTGCCTCACTGGTATCGCAAGAAAACAAAGCAACAACTCTTGGTACATTAATGATGGGATTAACCCTGGGCATTCTTCTTTCAAGAACGTTAAGTGGATTTGTGGGAGAGCACTATGGTTGGCGCAGTGTTTTTATCATGTCGGCAGTGTTAGCAGCCATATTCGGTATTTTATTGCAGCTATTTTTACCCAATAACAAACCGCAAAGTCGTCTACGTTATTGGCCGCTACTAAAAAGCACGCTTAATTTATTTACCCAACATAAATCATTACAAACATTCACATTATCGGGGGCATGTTGGTTTGCTGCGTTTAACGCGCTTTGGGCAACACTTGCAATCTATGTCAGCCAAGCTCCGTTCAATTATAACGCACAGCAAGCAGGACTCTTTGGTGTAATTGCTTTAGCTGGTGTAATTGGCGCTAAAGCTTCTGGCAAGTGGGTTAATAAATTGGGCGCTAAAACGTTAATTTTAATTGTGCTTGGATTAGCGGCTACTGGGTTTTCAATAACGGGGCTTTTTTCCGGTAACCTTTTAGCGCTAATTATTGGCATTATTTTTATCGACTTCGCTATTTTTAGTGCACAAGTTGCTAATCAAGTTCGAGTTTTTAGTATTGATGCAAACGCACAAAGCCGAATAAACGGTATTTATATGCTGGGTTATTACACCGGTGGTGCATTAGGTTCAATTGCTGGTATTAAAGCTTTTTCGCTTTACCAATGGCCAGGCGTTGTCATTATCAGTATTTTTTTCATTTTATTGAGCACTACTTTCAACTCATTCGCTAAAAAATAATCACTTTTCTATTGCCCTTACTTTGGAGCTTTTATGCATCAGTTAAAAATAATCGGTAGTTATACATTATTGTGTATTTCCTGCTTAACAATCATGGTTGGTGCACTGGTTGCACCTGGTTTAATCAAAATTTCAAGCGCATTAGGTGTATCTGATAACGCAATATTATTAGTAACATTACCCGCTTTAGGTGCGATTATTTTTGCCCCAATAGCTGGTAAGCTAATTGATCGTTATGGTGCCTATAAATCGGTAATTGCTGGACTATTTCTCTATGGTTTTTTAGGGGTAAGTGTTTACTGGTTATACGGTCCAATGCTGGTTTTTACGAACCGAGTTCTACTCGGTGGTGTAACTGCCTTAGTTATGGCAGGTAGCACTGTACTTATTTCGCAATGGTACTTCGCTAAAGCGCGATTAGATATGATAGCTAAACAAGGAATGGCGATAGAATTAGGTGGGGTAATATTTTTATCTTTAGGTGGCTTATTTGCTTCTTGGCATTGGGCATTGCCTTTGTCACTTTATTTAGTTTCATGGATATTTCTCGTTATGTTGTTGCTTTTTATCCCTAAGCGTCACCCCAACGAACTACAAACCAATGCTCCTAAACAAGCTATTCTCGACAATAAAACGCTATCTCTAAACAGTATTTATGCTATTGCTGTTCTGAGTATGATTGCCTTTTTTACCAGTATTATTTTACTTCCTATTAGTATGCATGAAAAAAATTACAATGAAGAACAAGTCGGGTTTTTACTTGCGTTTATATCGCTAATCGCAGTTGTAACCGCCAACTTTATGCCCAAACTGACCAGAATATTCAGAGAGAAAAAAGTTTTAGTATTAGCTTTTATTGCCTACAGTGCTTCGTTCTTTTGTTTCTTACAACAAGGAGCAGCTTTATTGGTTATTGGTGCTGTTTTTAGCGGTATTGGGTTTGGCTTAAGTGTTCCACTATTAAACCATATGACTGTTGAACTTAGCGATATAAAAGTTAGAGGGCGTAATTTATCCTTTTTCACGATGGCTATATTTTCTGGCCAGTTCTTAACATCTTTTGTTGAGTACATACCTGGCGGTATAACAAACGTGTTTATTAGTGGGGTAATATTTTGTTTGCTGGTTGTTATGACATTATCTGCTTCATTGATCGGCTTTCAACAAAAACAACGCCAATAACTAAAGTATTGATTTTTTGCCAATAAAAAAGGTTGCCTAAGCAACCTTTTTTAATACTGTACTAACTACAAAACTGACTTGCTTATTCGCTATTACCGTCTTCTACGCGACTTTTAAGTTTTTGGCCAGGTCGAAAAGTTACTACTTTACGCGCTGAAATTGGAATGTCTTCACCTGTTTTAGGGTTACGACCAGGACGTTCACTTTTAACACGTAGGTCGAAATTACCAAAACCAGACAATTTAACTTGCTCGCCTGATTCTAAGGTTTCGCGAATTTCTTCAAAAAACACTTCAACCATATCTTTTGCGTCACGCTTACTTAGCCCGACTTTTTCAAATAAATGTTCTGCTACTTCTGCTTTTGTTAGCGCCATTATTTAATCCCTCAGAGATGCATTTAGTTCAGTTTTTAAGGTATCAACCACTCGGTCAACTACGTCAGTGATATCCTTTTCTTCTAAGGTTTTATTATTATCTTGCAATGTCATTGCTATTGCTAAGCTCTTAAAACCAGATTCTATACCATTACCTTGGTATACATCGAACAAGTTTAGATCAACTAAATAATTTCCGCCAACCTTTTCAATAAGTTGTAGTACTTTATTTGCACTAACTTGCTCTTCTACCACTACAGCGATGTCACGTCTGTTGGCCGGAAAGCGAGATATGTCGCGTGCTTGAGGGATATTTTGTGTACAAACTTCGCTCAATAAAAGTTCAAAAACTAATGTGCGTCCATTAAGGCCTAATTTTCGTTCTAATTCAGGATGTAAGGCACCAACATGACCAACCAGTACACCATTTTTATGAATAGCAGCTGTTTGTCCTGGGTGTAAAGCGTCAATTTCAGCCTTAGAAAAAACAAATTCACTTTCGTTATTTGTTAATCCTAGCAATGCTTGCACATCAGATTTAATGTCGTAAAAGTCTGAAGCAGCTTTTTCAATATCCCAATGTTCTTCACTGCGTTGACCGCTTAGAACACCTGCAATCATGTTTTCTTGACGAACACCATTTTCTACACTGTTATCTGGGATAAAACGTAAACCTGCTTCAAATAAACGTACACGTGCTTGTTGACGATTTTGATTATAGGCAACCGATTGTAATAATCCGGTCCATAAACTTACACGCATTTCTGACATTTCAGAAGAAATAGGATGCGGTAAAGTCATGGTCTCTTGTCCAGGGTGTAATTGCGCCTGTACTTTCGGATCAACAAAACTATAAGTTATTGCTTCTTGGTAGCCACGATTAACTAAAACGTTACGTAGTTTACTCAGTGGCAACTGTGCTTCTTTTTGCTCACGCATCGCTAACGTTGCTTTTGGTGAAACATTGGGAATATTGTTGTAACCAAATATGCGAGCAACTTCTTCAATTAAGTCAACTTCAATACTGATATCAAAACGGTATGCTGGTACAACAACAGTCCACACTTTGTCTTGCTCTGTTCCGTTTTCAGTAACGTTAAAGCCTAAACGCGTTAATATATCGCTAACAGTAGCATCTTTAATATGGTGGCCAATACGAGCATCTAACTTTGCTCTGCGCAGTGTTACAGTTTTTTCAGCTGGAATATTATCTTTTGAAACGGCTTCAACGATAGGTCCGGCTTCACCACCGACAATTTCAAGCAGTAATTGTGTTGCACGTTCCATAGCATCATGTTGAAGTTGTGGATCAATACCACGTTCATAACGGTGCGATGCATCAGTATGTAAACCATATTGACGTGCCTTACCTAAGATAGCTAAAGGTGCAAAAAACGCACTTTCTAAGAAAATATCTTTTGATTCGTTAGTAACACCTGATGCTAAACCACCAAAAATACCCGCCATCGCTAATGCTTTTGCGTTATCAGCTATCACCAACGTTTGTGTTGATAATGTAACTTCATTACCATCTAACAAGGTTAGTTTTTCTGCTTCATTAGCGTAACGTACGTTAATGCCACCTTCTATTGCTGCCAAGTCAAAAGCATGCATTGGGTGGCCTTGTTCAAGCAATACAAAGTTAGTTACATCAACCACAGGATCAATTGAACGTGTACCACAACGACGTAGCTTCTCAACCATCCATAAAGGTGTTTGGGCATTAACATTAATGTTTTTAATCACACGACCTAAATAGCGTGGACAAGCAGATTCAGCGGATAATGTGATATCAAGCGTATCATCAATTGTTGGAGATACTGTTGCTATTTCAGGCTCAGTTACACTTAAGCTATTTAATACACCCACTTCACGAGCCAAACCTTTAAGGCCTAAGCAATCGCCACGGTTAGCAGTTAAGTCCACATCAATCGTTACATCGTTAAGATCAAGGTATTCACGAACACATTGACCAATAGGCGCATCGCTGGCTAATTCCATGATACCGTCAGCGCTGTCGGCTAAACCAATCTCAGATTCACTACACAACATACCGTGTGATGGTACACCGCGAAGCTTTGCTTTTTTAATTTTAAAATCGCCCGGTAATACAGCACCAACAGTGGCAACGGCTACTTTTAAACCTAAACGACAATTTTTAGCGCCACAAACAATATCGACTAACTCACCGTCATTAAAGTCTGGACCTAAATTAATTTTTGTTACTTGTAATTTGTCTGCGTCTGGATGAGGGCCACATTCAACCACTTCACCAATTAACACACCGCTAAATTCACCCGCTACAGGTTCTACGGCGTCAACTTCTAGACCAGCCATAGTAATTTGATGTGCTAATTCATCTGAAGATATAGCAGGATTAACCCACTCACGTAACCAAGATTCACTAAATTTCATTATATGGCTTTCCTACTTGAACTGTTTTAAGAAGCGAAGATCATTTTCAAAGAATGAGCGTAAGTCATTTACGCCGTAACGTAACATGGTTAATCGCTCAACCCCCATACCGAAAGCAAAGCCGGTATAAACTTCAGGGTCAATACCAACGCTGCGCAGTACATTTGGATGCACCATGCCACAGCCTAATACTTCTAACCATTTGCCATTTTTGCCCATAATATCGACCTCAGCAGAAGGTTCAGTAAATGGGAAATATGATGGGCGGAAGCGAATTTCTACTTCTTCTTCAAAAAAGTGATGTAAAAAGTCATGCAACACACCTTTTAAATGCGTAAAACTTACGTCTTTATCCACCATTAAGCCTTCTACTTGATGGAACATTGGCGTATGTGTTTGGTCATAATCGTTACGATACACTTTACCCGGAGAAATAATACGCAAAGGTGGCTGTTCTTTTTCCATGGTACGTATTTGTACACCAGACGTTTGCGTACGAAGCACTAACTTAGGGTTAAAGTAGAACGTATCATGATCTTGACGAGCAGGATGATGTTCAGGGATATTTAAAGCATCGAAGTTATGAAAGTCGTCTTCAACTTCTGGGCCTTGTTTAACAGAGAAACCTAAATCACCGAAAAAGCTTTCAATTCTTTCAATGGTACGCGTAACAGGGTGTAATCCACCTAACTCATCGCCACGACCAGGCAATGTTACATCGATAGATTCAGCAGCAAGTTGTTGCTTGATAACAGCGGCACGTAATAATTCACCACGTTCAGTCAACAATTTTTGCACTTGCTGTTTAGCGATGTTAATCACTTGACCCGCTTTGGGCTTTTCTTCTTTTGGTAACTTGCTTAGGCCTTTCATTTGCTCAGTGAACAAACCTTTTTTGCCTAAGAAATTAACGCGAACTTGGTCAAGTTCTGCAGGATCAGTCGCCGCTGCAATTGCTTGTTCTGCCTGCAATATAATATCGTCTAAATTCATGAGTTCCTCTAAAGCGTGTTCAAAGCGCCCATAGTTTTAGTACAAAAATATAGGGCATTAACATCGGCCTAATTTGGCCTTTAGCTAGACTTTTTCGATTAATAAAATGGTGAACGATTTTACACAAAAAATTAACGTTAGAGTAGAGTAAATATACGTTTTTCAAGAAATATCACCGCTAATTACTAATTAAACGCCATTGAGATAATAAATTATTAAATTACTAACCTATAATTAGTGATTAAACACTACAATAAATATTTAATCGTGTTATTCCAGATAAAAAAATGGCTTCAAATTCTGAAGCCATTTTTTGTTTTAATCTTGTTTATTTTCAAGATTATGAATATCGCTAGTAATCTCTATTACATGTTATAGCCAACTTCATCATGCTCTGTTAAATCTAAGCCAGTAGTTTCTTGCTCTTTTGAAACCCTTAACCCTTTAGTCATTAATGCGACTAATTTAAAGAGAATGTAAGATACAACAGCGGTATAAACAATTGTAGAACCTATGCCAATTAACTGTACGGTTACTTGCCCAAGCATAGTTGTAATACCCTCAGCGTAACCAAAGCCACTAAACGCACCCAGTTCTGTAGAAGCAAATACACCGGCCAGTAAAGTGCCTAATATGCCACCTATACCATGAACGGGAAACACATCTAAAGAGTCGTCAATTTTAAGCTTCTGTTTAATATAAACTGTTGAGTAAAAACAAATAATACCCGCAGAAATACCAATAATTAACGCGCCACCAGGGCCAACAAAACCTGACGCTGGCGTAATAGTACCTAAGCCAGCAACCATACCAGTTACCGCGCCAAGTACACTTGCTTTACCAAATTTTCTCCATTCAATTGCAGCCCAAGTTAAGGCACCAGCAGAGGCAGAAAGATGAGTAACTAGCATTGCCATCGCAGCATCTCCATTAGCTGCTAAAGCACTACCACCATTAAACCCAAACCAACCAACCCATAACATACCTGCGCCAGTCACTGTCATCGTTAAGTTATGCGGTAACATAGGTGTTTTTGGAAAGCCGTGACGAGGACCAAGCACTACTGCGGCAACAAGTGCTGCAACACCAGCAGTAATATGTACCACAATACCACCAGCAAAATCATAAACGCCCATTTGTGCAAGCCATCCGCCGCCCCAAACCCAATGGGTAATCGGTGCATACACAATTAAAAGCCATAACCCCGAAAACAATAATACCGCTGAGAACTTCATTCGCTCTGCATAAGCACCGACAATAAGCGCAGGTGTTATTACCGCAAAGGTCATTTGAAAAAGCATAAACAAACTTTCTGGAATATCCCCTGCTAGTGTCTCTTTGGTCATGCCAACCATTAGCACTTTACTAAAGTCGCCTATCCAGGCATTACCTTCGCCAAAAGCTAAACTGTAGCCAACAATAAACCATAATATTGATGAAACACCTGCAATGGCAAAACACTGCATTAAAATTGAGAGTATATTTTTACGACGAACTAAACCGCCATAAAAAAGCGCTAAGCCTGGTAAGGTCATCAATAAAACTAATGCGGTTGAAGTTAATACCCATGCGGTATTCGAACTGTTAAGTGTTGCCTCTTGCGCATAGCTAGGTAAAGAAACCAGTAAGGCGATAAGTGTGATTAATATTTTATTCATTTTTACATCCACTATTTAAATCTATTTGCTATATGTACTCTTTAGTCGAGTTTGTTATTACTTCTACATGAACTAGCTAGTATTAAATAGCGTCGTCGTCTACTTCTCCGGTTCGAATACGGGTAATATTCTCAATATTGGTGACAAAAATTTTACCATCACCAATTTTTCCGGTTTGAGCCGAGCTAACAATAGTGTCAATAACACGCTCAGCAAAATCGTCTTTAACTGCAATTTCAAATTTAATTTTTGGTAGAAAATCTACTGAGTATTCAGCGCCACGATAAAGCTCAGTGTGGCCCTTTTGACGACCAAAGCCTTTGACTTCTGTTACTGTCATACCATCTAAACCAATTTCGTTTAGAGCTTCACGGACATCGTCCATTTTGAAGGGCTTAATAATTGCGGTTATTAGTTTCATTCGATCACCTTTAGTGCATTCATAGTTAATTTATTTCTTATTATTTCCTAACACTAAGCACCATTTATGCCCAACTTAAAAAGTATAACTATAATAACAACTTAAGGAGAATCCACTTGATTTGAATAAAGAACAACGAACCAGTATGGTGCAAACTAAAAACAGAAAGGCGCTATATTGGTGCGAAAAAGCCGTCTTGCTACTGAATGGGGCAACAATGTAAATGCTAAGCTAGTTATGTCGGCTAGTTATGTGGGCTAGGAATGTATGCGGATAAATAAGCCTATTGTCATAAAGTTCTAAAGCCCTATAAACCATATCTAACCTAAACGCTGAATAAGCAGCACTTGCTCAATGCTCCCTTTTAACCCATTGCCTGCGTTAAAACGTCGATAAATAGCGCGCTATCCATAAACATTTTTCTTGGGCAATGACATAAATGAAGCATTGATGGAGTCTATTCGTGATGTTCACTTTGCTATAGCATTTACTTTAGCACCTAAACTTTTGATTCACTTGAGTATCAAGCACTCATTACCCAGAGTTCAGGTTATATAAAAAAGCCCCGCTAATGCGAGGCTATTTTCAATACAAGTGTATTAACTTACTTAGGGTTTATCCGCTAGGTTTTCGTCTACTTTGCATACAATGCAAATTAACTTTTTATCTTCGTCGTCTTCTACGTGGTGCTTTTAAGGCCTCATCTTCAGCGCTAACAGCTTCAGTGGCTGGCTGTTTAACATCCTCATTTTTGTTATCTTTTTCTATGATATCAGTAAAAATATTCTTGGAAGTTACAGGTTCTTCTTTAGTAAAAACAGATTTGAAGATATTTTTCACACCAGACTCAAGTTTAGACTGTAGATTGGGGTTCTTATCATCGTTTTCTTCTGTCGCCAGATTACTAGGGTTGGCTACATTAGCTGTTTTCTCTTTACCCTCAACCTGAGCTTCAACGGAAGGTTCTTTTACTGCCACAGGCTTAGCTTTATCATTAGATGCTTTTACGGCTTCTACTTGTTCACTTGCTTGCTTTTTTGTAACGCCAGCTTCTTCTGTAGATGTATTATTGTTATTGTTTGAGTCACTTGGGCGCGTATTAACCTTTTTAATATCAACGCGTTTAGGTGCACGAGTACTAATAACCTTAGCCGTTGGTACTTTTTTCACTTCAGGCGCTACTTTGCTATTATCTTTTTGCTCTGCAGTGTCTTCAGCCTTTGCGTTTTTTTCAGCTTCTGTAGGTTGCTCAACCTTTGTAACTTTAGTTGATTCAGCTTTTTGTTCAGGCTTTGTATTTTTTACGGTTTCAGATTTTTGCTCAGGCTTTGCATTTTTTTCGGTTTCAGCTTTAACAGTGTCTTTTGATACTAATTGAATTGACGATGCATTAGTTTTCGTTTTTTGAGCTTGCTGTGGCACAACAGTGCTTTTTACTGACTTAGTCGACACCTTTTCATTAAATTCATTTACTACTGTGTCTAGCTTTGTTTGAGATAAATTAACTACCTGCTTAAGATTATTTAATTTTGCTTCCAAAGCTAAATATTGCTGTTCAACATCATTAATATTGCCCTTCATTTCAGGACTTAATGACGCCGTTAGTTTTTTATAATTTTCAATCTCTTGTGCAAAGAGTGAGGCATTAGCTTCACTATCAGCAAGTTTTTGATTCATTTCATCAAAGTATTGATTCAACGTTTGTTCTTTCGAAAAAAACTCATCAATAATGACTTGAGGTATTTGGGCGCTGTTTTCAGGCTCGGGTAATAATGCCTGAAATTCACTTATACTATGAACGGGTAACCATTGTGTGTAACTAGCCTGCCAAGCATAAGCATCTTGATTTTCTACAACATATTTTTTTGCTTCGGCTATTGCTAGAGGTTCAGTTACTTGACCATTTTTTGAAAAAATCCATGTATTCATTATTTATTCTTCTTTTTATTGAAATTACATTTAACGAATAAAAATATAAACGTACGTATTACATTTAATTTAATTTAATTTAGTTTTAATCGCCAGGTTTTGTTGTAGCGCAGCAAATTGCTGTTCAATATTAGCAATAACCGAACTTACTTCACTATTTAAGCTCTGGGTTAACTCTAGATAACGATTTATTTCTCCCGTTACCTCAGCAATATCATCACTAATTGGCGTAAGTTCCGAGTCTAGTTTATCTAACTGAGTCACCAATTGACGCTCTTCTTCAACAAAAGCTAACCTTAACTCTTCAGGAATATCGAGTGGAGGAGAAGGAATATCTGCAGCAACATTAAAATGGCTAATTTGATTGACTGGTGTCCAGTGCGAATATAACGGCTGCCATGCATATAGATATGGATTATTTGCCACCAATGCTTGTGCTTCAGTTAAATCAAAAGGACCTTTAATTTTCCCATTATCGAGTAGAAACCATTTATTCATTATTATTACCTTTTATTATTATTGTTTAACTCATTAATCAATCACAAAAAATAGCCAAGTGTTACTACATTGATAAGGTAGGTTTATCCATATTCATAAAAAGTTGAATGGCATTTTGTATTTGCTGGCTTAGATTTTCGTGATCTTCCACGAAAGCGACTCCAACACCCGCATCATTACCATTTTGAGAATTTTGAGGAGTTACCCACCCTACTTGAGCTTTAACACAAATTGACTCTAGTGAATCAGGTAGACTAACGTAAAGGTTGATCGGTGTGCCTAAATCATACTCATCATCAGTACGAAAAAACAAACCACCATGTTTGAAAAAAGGCATATAAGAATCATAAAGATCTGCGTTATCATGATATTCTAATAAAATACTTTCCATTGTTTATCGACTTCCCTCTTACCACTGTATTAATTTAGCTAAAAACTGTAATTATTATTTTATTAATGCACATCATTTAACTACCCTTGTGAATCAGTGTCAAGTTCCTTAAAACTTAATTAAATAACATGTACAAGATATTATCATCAAAATTTACTGATAAAAAAGCCCCGCTGTTACGAGGCTGTTTTAGTATATTGGTATCACGATTAATTAACACTCAAGCCTAATCGATCAGTTGATATTTATCTCGTAAAATATCAATAATTTCTTGTTTCGGATTTTGCGATAAAACAATTTTTTCACCAATGACTTTCTCTGCAATGGCAAGATAAGTTGCCGATAGAGACATTAACACTTCAGCAGGTAGTTCGTTATCGCGAGCAAGCGCTTCACGCTCTGTCATTCGGTCTTTATTCAAAAGAATATCAGGGTCTGGAAAGTGGCTAAGAAGTAATTGGCGGAAGCCTTCTTTAGAGTTTTCAACAATTTTACCCGCACGATATTGCTCGCCATCCCAAATGCGTGATGAATCAGGCGTGCCTACTTCATCCATATAAATTAGTTTGTCATTACCGTTACGGTCTTTAACATAGCCAAATTCAAATTTGGTATCGACAAAAATTTGATCAATGTTAGCTAATGCATCAGAGATAACATCAAAGCCCTCTGTTAATAACTTTTCATATAAAGCTATATCTTCGGGTGACTTGAAGTTAAAAGCCGCAAAGTTATCTTCAATGTTTTTACGCGTAATGTTAACATCGTCAACCGCTGGAACGCCTGGAATACCTTGCAAAATGCCTTTTGTAGACGGAGTTTGTAGCAGTGTTGGTAACTTACTGTCTTTTTCAAGCCCATCGTTTAGCTCGATACCACAAAACTCACGCTCGCCTTTTGCATAAGAGCGCCACATTGAGCCGGTAATATATTGACGACAAATAGCTTCTATCATTACAGGCTTAGCTTTTTGTACGATCCAAACAAAAGGATGAGGAATATCGAGAATATGGCTGTCAGCTAAACCTTGCTTTTTAAATAGTTTAAACCAATGATTAGAAATAGCATTAAGTGCCGCACCTTTGCCCGGAACGCCTTTCATGCCACCTTCACCGTGCCAAATACAATCAAAAGCAGAAATACGATCGCTGATCACCATAATCGCTAGCGGTGTATCAAGTGCAACATCGTAGTTTTTTTCTTCAATTAAACGACGGCTGTCATCTTCAGTTAACCAATATACAGAACGTACTTTGCCACTATGAACAGCAGCACCAGTGCGGATAGGCAAATCGTTGTTTACCGCTAAAATTTGATCAGCAAGACTCATAATAAGACCTTTACTTCCTATAGTTAAATAAACGTTTAACTAAACAGGTTGATGTTCAAGTGAGTAACCCGCTTAATTAATCGCTCATGCCATAGCAACAATATTTCCTGACTTAGTAGTCAGTTTCTTAACATTTAAAAAAAAGAAAAGGACGCCAGAGGCGTCCTTTTTTTATCGAGCTAATATCTCAAACTTATGCTAAAGAAGCTTGCGCTTTTTCAACTAAGAATGTGAAAGCTGCTTTATCGTATACTGCGATGTCAGCTAGGATCTTACGATCGATTTCAATAGAAGCCTTTTTAAGACCATTAATGAAACGGCTGTAAGATAAACCATTTTGACGAGCTGCTGCGTTTATACGAGCAATCCAAAGTTGACGGAATTGACGCTTACGTTGACGACGGTCACGGTATGCGTATTGGCCAGCTTTAGTTACAGCTTGGAAAGCAACGCGATAAACGCGACTACGGGCACCGTAGTAACCTTTAGCTTGCTTTAGAACCTTTTTGTGACGTGCACGTGCTTGTACACCACGTTTTACTCTTGCCATTTTCTATTTCTCCTATTAACCGTGACGTAAAAGTTTTTTAACTGACTTAATGTCAGATGCGGCGATCATGCATTTAGCACGAAGATGACGCTTAACTTTAGTACGGCGTTTAGTCAAAATATGACGAAGACCGGCTTGTTTAAATTTATAGCCTGTGGCTGTCTGTTTAAAGCGCTTTGCAGCACCTTTATTGGTTTTCATTTTAGGCATGTTAATAACTCCGCATTGTTATGCCAAATATAAAGTAAACGAGGGCGAGAATTTCTCAGCGCTTAGTAGTTAAACTAAGATGTCGAATTCTACTTGTAGGCCTTGTCTACCAGCTTAAAGATAATAGCGGTGAGTTAATTATTCCGAAAAACAATTAACTACTTGTCAAACCGGGTCCTATCTATTTTTTAGGGGCGAGAACCATCACCATTTGACGCCCTTCCGCTCTACGAGGGAAAAACTCGACTACAGTCAATTCTTCTAAATCGTTTTTAACGCGAGTTAGAATTTCAAGACCTAGTTCTTGGTGGGCCATTTCACGGCCACGGAAACGTAATGTTACCTTGACCTTGTCGCCGCCTTCTAAAAAGCGTTTCAGGTTGCGTAGTTTGACCTGATAATCGCCTTCATCTGTTCCAGGACGGAATTTAATTTCCTTAACCTGTATTTGTTTCTGGTTTTTACGTTGTTCTTTCTGTTCTTTAGCTTTTTCATAGATAAACTTACCGTAATCCATGACGCGACAAACAGGAGGTTTAGCTGTTGGGCTGATTTCTACGAGATCTACACCTGCGTCATCCGCTTGGTCCATTGCTTCATCTAAAGTAACTATGCCACCAGGTTCGCCGTCAAATTTAATTAAACGAACTTCATTGCCCTGAATACCTGTGATTAACTCATTTAAACGATGCGCCGGCTCTTTTTGCCCGCCACGTTGTCCACCTTTAATAGCCATGTTCCTCCAAAGAACGTTGTGACCAAGTAAGCACTAATTTTAGCTCACTTGGGTTAAATAATAATATTACGTGTTTATTTCAAAGTGTTTATTGACGAGTTTTCACTTCGTTCGATAATTTAGCAACAAAGTCGTCTACGGACATTGTACCTAAATCTTCACCACTTCGAGTTCGTACTGCAATTTCGCCAGTTTCCATTTCTTTATCACCAACAACTAACAAATACGGAACACGCTTTAAAGTATGCTCGCGGATTTTAAAGCCTATCTTCTCATTTCTCAAGTCTAGTTTTGCTCTAAATCCATTTTCTTTTAGTTTTTTTACAACTTTTTCACAATATTGACCCTGTTTGTCGGTAATATTCATCACAGTTGCTTGAATTGGCGATAACCAAGTTGGAAATTTGCCAGTGTACTCTTCGATCAAAATTCCGATAAAACGCTCAAGTGAACCCAAAATTGCACGATGGATCATCACTGGAATGTATCTTTCGTTGTCTTCACCAACATAAGTTGCGCCTAAACGCTCTGGTAAAGCAAAATCGAGTTGCACAGTACCACATTGCCAAGCACGTCCCAAACAATCCATTAAGGTAAATTCAATTTTAGGACCGTAAAAAGCACCTTCGCCTGGTAGGTATTCAAATTTAATATCGCTGTCAGTTAATGCTTGAGCAAGGCCGGCTTCAGCTTTATCCCAAATTTCGTCACTGCCAATACGGTTTTCAGGACGCGTAGAAAGCTTAACAACAATATCTTCAAAGCCAAATGAGCCATAGACGTCGTAAACCATTTCGATACATTTGGTTACTTCAGCTTGTACTTGTGACTCCATACAGAAAATATGGGCATCGTCTTGCGTAAAACCACGTACACGCATTAAGCCATGTAAAGAACCCGATGGCTCATTACGGTGACAACAGCCAAACTCAGCAATACGCAGTGGCAAATCACGATAAGATTTTAACCCTTGGTTAAATATTTGTACGTGGCCTGGGCAGTTCATGGGTTTTATTGCGTATTCACGCTTTTCTGACTCAGTGGTAAACATGCCATCAGCATATTTATCCCAGTGGCCAGATTTCTCCCAAAGGCTGCGGTCCATCATCATTGGCGCTTTAACTTCGTCGTAATCATATTCGTGTAGCTTTTCACGAACAAATTTTTCTAACTCAGTGTAAATCGTCCAGCCATCGTTATGCCAAAACACCATACCTGGCGCTTCTTCTTGCCAATGGAATAAATCTAGCGTTTTACCAATTTTACGATGATCGCGCTTTTCAGCTTCCGCTAAACGTACAATATAAGCTTTTAATTGTTTTTTATCTGCCCATGCTGTGCCGTATACACGTTGCAGCATTTTATTATCTGAATTGCCACGCCAGTATGCGCCAGCAACTTTCATCAACTTAAAGTGATGACAATGACGCATGCTTGGCACGTGAGGACCACGACACATGTCAATGTATTCTTGATGATGATAAAGCGCTGGTGTATCTGACTTATCAATATTTTCATCAAGAATTTCTAATTTGTAGGTTTCACCACGTTCGGTGAAAGCATCGTAAGCATCTTGCCACGTACCTGTTTTTTTAATAACTTCATAGCCGGTTCTGGCTAATTCTGTCATGCGCTTTTCTAGTTTAACTAAATCGTCTTCGGTGATTGATTCTTCTAAATCAACATCATAATAAAAACCGTTTTCGATTGTCGGACCAATAGCCATTTTGGTGTTTGGCCATAATTGCTTAATAGCATGGCCTAATAAATGTGCACAAGAGTGGCGAATGATCTCTAAACCTTCACTATCTTTACTGGTAATAAGTTGCAGAGCTGCATCTTCTTTTATTAATTCACAAGCATCAACTAATTCACCGTTGATACGACCAGCAATGGTGGCTTTTGCCAAACCAGGACCAATATCAAGGGCAACGTCCATTACAGACACAGCTTGTTCAAAAGAGCGTTGACTACCATCGGGAAGCGTAATTACAGGCATGTAGTTTTCCTTTGTTCAGTGGCGACACACACTAAGTGCCGCTTGAGATTTATTAATTAATATTTATAACGACCACATTAATGCTTAAGCAATAAATGGCGCTATATAAAGCTAAATTCGATATTATATTGTTAGACTACAAACACAAAGATATGAGAATGAAAAAATTGTGCTGAGCCGAGCACGGGAATATAGGGGAATTCTCTATAATTTGCAATGGACAGGACCAGTATATTGAACAAGCAAGTAAAAAAAACGTTAACCTTTAAAATAGTCATGATGCTTAGCACTTGTTTTAGCTTGTTATCAATGCAGAGTTTAGCAGCACAAAGTACTGTTGAGGTTATCAATGAAAGTTATAGTGAAAACCAAGAAACTCCTTGGAAATTATGGAAGAAAAATGCTTCTTTCAGCGTTAGTTACCGTATTAATAGCGAGGCCAATTTAATTGAAGTAAAAGCACAAGCCAGATTTAACTCAACGCTTGCCGGTTTTCTTTACTTTATTGAAGATTTAAGCCTAACACCTCAATGGCTTGACAACGCAAAGTCAGCGCAGCTTATTGAAGAAGTTTCAAACAACGAGCATATCTTCAATATTCAGTTTAATAGTATATGGCCATTTTCTGCCCGTGAGATGGTTGTGCACTCTAGATATTGGCAAAATAAAGATTTATCGATTGATATTTTGGTTAAAGACGCAAAGGAAACTTCAAAAAACCAACACGTGGTGCGTATGCAAGTTCTAGGTGCTCATTGGAAAATTGTACCTATTGAGCCTAATAAAATCGATATTACTTATCAATTTATGATTGACCCAAAAGGTAACGTACCTCAATGGCTAGCCAAACCGATGACATTGCGTGGTATTTGGTCTAGCTTGCAAAACATGAACGCGAAATTACCTAAAAGTAAGTATCAACAAGTGACTAAAGCGAACATTAAAGAGATGTTGGAAGTAAGTGATTAAGTAACTTGTGATAAAGAAAAGTGCAACTAATACCTTAATATACACCTCAATATTCATCTCAATAAAAATATAACAGTCACTTTTTAATGATAAAGCTTCAAGTTACCCTGAACATTAACTTGAAGCTCTAAAATGGCATTTTAAGCGTGTTGTTTAAGCATAGAAAGCGCCATAGCTTCAGCAACTTTAATGCCATCAATACCTGCAGATAAAATACCGCCAGCATAACCTGCTCCCTCACCTGCAGGATACAGCCCTCTAGTATTAACACTTTCAAAGCTTTCTTTATCACGTGTAATATTAATCGGCGATGAGGTACGAGTTTCAACAGCAGTTAAAGTTGCATCAGCCATCGAAAAGCCTTTTATTTTACGTTCAAATGCAGGCAAAGCCTCACGTATTGCTTCAATAGCGTAAGCCGGTAATGTTTCACTTAAGTCACAGTACTTAACACCGGGTTTGTAAGAAGGCGAAACTGAACCATGCTCGCCACTTTTACGACCAGCGAGAAAATCACCAACAAGTTGCACTGGCGCATCGTAGTTTTCACCACCGAGTTTAAAAGCGGTTTCTTCAAGTCGACGTTGAAATTCAATACCTGCAAGGACATTGTCTTTACTGCCGTTTTCGTCATAATCTTCAGGTGATATGCCGACAACAATGGCACTATTAGCATTGCGTTCATGGCGTGAATATTGGCTCATTCCGTTAGTGACTAAGCGACCTTCTTCTGATGCTGCCGCAACCACGGTTCCACCCGGGCACATACAAAAACTATAAACTGAGCGACCATTTTTACAGTGGTGCACAAGCTTGTAATCTGCAGCGCCTAAAATAGGATTACCCGCATTTTCGCCGAAACGTGCATCGTCAATCACCGATTGTTCATGTTCAATTCTAAACCCGACTGAAAATGGTTTAGCTTTTATGAAAACACCTTTTTCATGCAGCATAGCAAAAGTATCACGCGCGCTGTGACCAATTGCTAAGGCAATATGCTTGGTCGATATCACTTCACCCGTTGCTAAGGTTAAACCAGTAACTTGCATATTATCAGTGCCGTCATTCGCACTTTCAAAATGAATATCGTCCACACGTTGATCAAAACGCACTTCGCCACCAAGACGATGAATTTCAGCACGCATTTGCTCAACCATGGTCACTAATTTAAAGGTACCAATATGTGGTTTACTAACAAATAATATTTCTGCAGGTGCGCCAGCATCAACAAACTCATGCAATACTTTACGACTATAATGTTTTGGATCTTTTACTTGGCTGTATAATTTACCGTCTGAAAACGTACCCGCGCCACCTTCACCAAACTGTACGTTTGATTCAGTATTAAGAATTTTTTTACGCCAAAAACCAAAAGTATCTTTAGTACGCTGACGTACATCTTTTCCGCGTTCTAAAATAATAGGCTTAAAACCCATTTGTGCTAATAATAAACCAGCGAATAAACCACAAGGGCCCATACCAATAACCACAGGACGCTCGCTTAAGTTTTCAGGTGCCTGCCCAACAAATTTGTAGCTAGTATCGGGACTGGTTTTAATGTTCTGGTTTTTACTGTGCGTTATCAACAGTTCTTCATTAACGGTTGTTTCAACGTCTAGTGTGTACATTAGAATGATGTTGCTTTTTTTACGCGCGTCATAACCACGTTTAAAAACTGAAAAGTCTACAAGCTGCTCAGCAGAAATTTCTAATATAGAAAGAATAGCTAGCTTTAATTCTTCAGGTTGATGGTTAAGGGGTAATTTGACGTTAGTTAAACGCAACATATTAGGTTTCCAAAGCAAGACTAGGGTAAAAATTGGCGCTATTTTACCTGATACTCTCAGCGATACCAAATACAAAGCTAAAACATTAATTGAAATTGTTGGCTAGCAAGGTATGATCCGCATATTAATCGCAAATATGCGCTAGATTTAAACATTTAACATCCAACTAACTTCCAACTTAAGCAGAGTAAAATGGCGTTTGTAGTAACTGATAATTGTATTCAATGTAAATATACAGATTGTGTCGCTGTATGCCCTGCTGACGCCTTTCATCAAGGTCCTAACTTTTTAGTTATTAACCCCGACTCATGTATTGATTGTGATTTATGCCCGGTTGAATGCCCTGCAGAGGCAATTTATCAGGAAGATGAAGTACCAGAAGATCAAAAAGACTTTATAGAGCTTAATGCTGAATTGGCAAAAACATGGCCGGTTATTACCGAAGTTATTCCTGCCCCTGCTGATGCCGAGCAATGGGACGGTGTTGCTAATAAAATAGAAAACTTAATTATCGATATTGAGTAATCTATAAGGAAAATCTATAAGGAATAATTAATTTCTAACCTTAACTTCTCTCCTTATTCCCTACCGTAATCATACGAAGCTAACCTTTGGTGTTGATATAAAACAACTTACCAGAAAACAACCTTAGTATGGCCTTGGATTTCGGCCATCAAGCTTTATCATCAGGGCGATAATATTTAACTTTTTTGCGATTACATCACTCGCATTTTCATTAAAAATGACCATACTTAAAACTAGGGTTTATAAAGTTAACATCGAGGAGGCAACATGCCCCATGATATTAAAGAACAACGCATTGAATGCCCAAATTGCGGCCATCATATCCGTGTATCATTAGACGCTAGTGAAGGCGACCAAGACTATTATGAAGAATGCCCAGCGTGTTGCATGGAAATGCATTTGAATTTGCACATAGACGAATACAATAAAAAAATTCAGCTAGCGGTTGCCAGCGATAATGAACAGTACTTTTAAGCTGAGAATGTAAGGCAATGCTCAACCCTTTATTATGCTTTAACAGTAAGGCAAGTAAGGCTTAATTACCTTACTTGCTAACCATTAAAATACAGCAACTAAAATGTGTAAACTAAAAGCTTAGCTTATTTAATTTAGGTTAAGCTTCATACGTTCAACTGTTTCAACTATGGTCATAGTTTGCTGATCAATCTCAATATTAACTTTATCGCCAATACCAACAAATTGTAAATTGGTACGCGATAACGTTTCAGGGATTAAATGCACTGAAAATGTATCAGCGACTTCAGCGCCTAACGTTAAACTAATACCATTAATACTAATAAAGCCCTTAGCAAAAATATATTTTTGATATTCAGGCGCTATAGTAAAACTTATGGTGCAATTATCTTGGCTATCTTTACGGTCAGCAACTATAGCTTGAGTATGAACATGGCCACTGAGCATGTGCCCGCCAATTTCATCGCCAACTTTTAACGAACGCTCAACATTGACCTTTGAGCCTAGCTTTATATCAACAAGGTTTGATACTCGAAGGGTTTCATCAATCACATCAAAACTTATAAAACTGCTGCCATTGTCTAACTCACCAAATTCAACAGCCGTTAAACAAACGCCATTAATGGCAATACTTGCACCAATTTCAAGGTTTTCAATTAATGAAGGTGCTAACGCAACAGTTAACCTTATCGCATTATCTTTACTAATTATCGCAATTACTTCAGCTTGTGATTGCACTATACCGGTAAACATATATCATCCAGTTAAATACTTTATTTTTTGCTATCTTAGCAAGAAAAACTCGATGATATAATTGCCTTGATGAACATTAACCGCTTTTTTTCCAATAGTAAAAACCTGATGAAATTGGCTTATCCAATTTTAATTGCTCAATTGATCCAAAATTTAATGGGCTTTGCTGATACCGTAATGGCAGGTCGTGTTAGCGCCACTGACATGGCAGCAGTTGCTGTGGCGAGTAGTGTTTGGTTACCCTTAATTTTAGCCATATCAGGTTTAATCATGGCATTAGCCAGTATTGTTTCGCAGTTATCTGGCGCTAGACAGTACGATGAGGTAGCAAAGGCTAGTTACCAAACCGCTTGGATAGCCGTTACCTTTTCCATCATCATTATTATGCTTTACTACATAGCAACACCTTTGTTGATAGACTCTATTGACATGGAGCCTGAACTCAAACAACTGATGTTTGACTACCTAGGTTACATAGTTTGGGGTGGCCCAGGTTATTGTCTTTACTTAGTATTACGTAACTATTCAGAAGGACTCGCTTTTAGTCGCCCGACTATGATCATCAGCATTTTGGGTTTATTGATTAACATACCAGCTAACTATATTTTTATTTATGGTGAGTTTGGTATGCCAGCCTTAGGCGGTGCGGGTTGTGGTATAGCAACAGCGATTGTTTATTGGGTAATGTTTCTCGGAATGCTTGCCTACACTTATTTTTCAAAACATTTAAAGCACGCACCACTGTTTACTAAATTCTATTGGCCGCAGTGGTCAGAAATTAAAGTCATTCTTGCTTTAGGCACACCTATCGCATTTTCGTTGTTGTTTGAAGTAAGCCTGTTTGCTGCGGTTGCCATAATATTAATACCCTTTGGCGCAAATGTGGTTGCAAGCCATCAAATAGCGATTAACTTTTCTGGCTTAGTGTTTATGGTGCCATTAAGTTTAGCCATGGCTGTTACCATTAAAGTTGGTTTTGAAGTCGGTAACAAAAACCTTGAAAAAGCCAAAGAGCTTTGTCGATACTCAGTTATTTTAGGGCTCATTATTGCCGTAGTAACCGCCGCTATTACGTTATTATTTAGAACGCAAATTGCCGCTATCTACACTATAGATACTGAAGTACTCGAACTTGCCGCCAGTTTAATGTTTTTAGCGGCTTTATTTCAGTTTTCAGATGCTATTCAGGTAATTTCTGCCGGTGCGCTTAGGGGTTATAAAGATACCCAGTCAGTGTTGTACATCACCTTTTTCTCATACTGGATTATTGGATTATCTGTTGGGTTAATTCTTGGACTAACCAACTGGATTGCGCCAGCCTCAGGCCCTTACGGCTTTTGGATAGGCTTTATTTCTGGCTTAACGGTTGCTGCTATATTATTAGCTTGGCGTTTAAAAGTAATACAAAATCGCTTCGATCAAAAAGCAGCATTAGCAAGTTAAACTCATTAATAGCACTGAAATGTAGCTAAAATAAACAAAGCTGACAACAAGTGCTGAATTAATCAGCAGTTACATCGGGTTTTAAATAAAACTGCTTGCACTTGCCAAAGCAGATCGCTAACATAGCGCCTCGTTGAGTTGCTCAACAGTTTACATGAAAATATTGCTCGCTTAGCTCAGTTGGTTAGAGTACTTGCATGACATGCAAGGTGTCACTGGTTCGAGTCCAGTAGCGAGCACCATATTAGGGTTTATTAACCCAGAAAAAGCCCGAAAGCATTTTATTACGCTTGTCGGGTTTTTTTATATCTAAAAACTAGTATGGCATTTTATTTTCACCTACTAAAACAAGATTAGGATGGTTGAGTCAATGCATACGCTAACGCAGTTAATTTCAGGTGAACTCAAAGGTATTTCACGCTTAAAGCTTGCTGAACAATTAAATGAATTTCCTATGGAAATTTTAACTTTAGCCGACAGCTTAGAAATTTTAGATTTATCTGACAACCAACTCACCACGTTGCCAAGCGAATTAGCTCAACTTAAAAAGCTTAAAATAATTTTCGCCTCAAACAACTTATTTACTGTGCTACCAGAAGTTTTAGGACAGTGCGAAAATTTAGAAATGATCGGTTTTAAGTCTAACCAAATTCATCATGTACCTGCTAATTCGCTACCTGAAAAACTACGTTGGTTAATTTTAACCGATAACGTTATTGAAACCTTACCCGACACATTAGGCGAGCGCCCAAGATTACAAAAACTAGCATTAGCCGGTAATAAACTAACCAAACTGCCGTTAACATTAGCCAAAGCAAACAATCTTGAATTAGTGCGTATTTCGGCAAACAACTTAACAGAATGCCCTGAGCAGTTATTAAATTTACCTAAGCTTGCGTGGTTTGCGTTCTCAGGTAACCCGTTTAGCCGCTCAACTCTTAACGTAGCAACAGTGCCTTCGCTGCCCTCTTCAAGCTTTAACTTACAAAATGTACTTGGGCAAGGTGCGTCAGGGGTTATTTCAAGCGCCACTTGGACAGATAAGCCGGTAAATTTTCCTGATGAAGTTGCAGTGAAAGTGTTTAAAGGTAAAGTTACTAGCGACGGTTACCCAGAAGACGAGTTACAAGCTTGTTTAAAAGTGGGTCATCATCAAAATCTAGTGCGCTCTTTGGCACAAGTGAACGAAGATGACTACTTAGCGTTAATCATGAACTTAATTCCGAGTAATTTTAAAAATTTAGGTTTACCGCCAAACTTTCAAACCTGTACTCGTGACACCTTCCCTGAAGGCTTTACTTTAAGCGCTGCACAAATTGAAAAAATAGTGCAGCAAATGGAAAGTGTGTTTGAACATTTACACGCAAATAAAGTATGTCATGGCGATTTGTATGCCCATAACACTTTGTTTGATGCACAGGCTAACATTATATTTGGCGACTTTGGCGCTGCCACTATGTATCACATGCTAACACCTACTCAGCAAGCGTTAATTGAAAAAATTGAACGCCGTGCTTTAGCTTATTTTATTGAAGATTTATTCAGCGTTTGTAATAACAAATAAACATACACTTGAATAAAGCTTTAAAGCTCGGATCATTAATTTACACTAAATTGCGCGCGTTAAAGTGTTACCAGATATAAAGTCACTTTTGTTAAAACACTTCTAAGGTATTAATTAAATTAACTATTGCTTATTAATTATACGTAAGTAGTATGTGTAATAATTATATTTTCAAGGATGTTTTGATGTTTAGAATAATCACTTTTATTGCACTTACCTTTGCTATTTGCTCAGTTTCTAACGCTAAAGAAAACCTACCTGCTCTTAATATCTTCGCAAACAATCCAGAAATAAGTTTAATGACGCTATCACCAGATGGCTCAAGAATAGCGTTCAAAACCTTTCAAAATGAACAAGAAGTTCTTCTTATTAAAGACATTGCTACCGGACAAACCTTAGGCGGAACAGCACTAAGTGGCATTGATGTAAAAGTCGCCTATTTTATTGATAACTTTAGAGTGATATTACGAGCATCTGAATACAAAAAACTTCATGGTTTTAAAGGTATGCATAATGTAAGTAGCGCCTTTGTTTACGACCTTAAAACCAAAGAAGTTAGACAGCTGCTAACGCCTGGTTATGGTATTTATAAAGGCCAAACAAGCTTGGGTGGTATTGTAGGTTTATCGCCAGATAAAAAAACCGCTTATATGCCTGCTTATTACAGAAGTGACAGAGGATATAATGTTTATACCTTAATGAAGGTTAACCTTGAGAAAAAGAAAAAACCTAAACAAATATTTATTGGCACAAGCGACTCAGTAGATTTTTTTGTTGATGAAAACGGCGAACCACTAGTTCGTGAAAGGTTTAATGACAAAACCAACAATCATAGAGTGCAAAGCTATATAAATGGTGAATGGATTGACATATTCTCAGAAACTACGGCTTACCGCTATCGTTCATTTTCAGGGTTAACGCCTGATAGAAAATCTTTGGTAATGACCAAAACTGGTGACAACGGTCGTCGACAATACTTCACCATGTCTTTAAAAGATGGCACCATATCTGAGCCTATATTTAGTCGAGATGATGCTGATGTTGAACAAGTGCTAACTGATATTCAACGAGTTGTTTATGGTGTTCGATATTCAGGTTTTAAACCTAGCTATGCTTTTTTTGATCAGCAATTAACTCAAAACTTTAAAATTATTCAATCAGCTATGCCTGAAAGCAGCTTTAGTTTAATTGACCACACACCCGATTGGTCAAAAATGATTTTTAAACTAGAAGGTGGTGAGCAAGCGGGTGAGTACATAATGTTTGCTAATAATAGTTTCAGCTTTTTAGCCGCAAGTCGTGCAAAAGTTTCTGCTGATATTGTAAACCCTGTTTCAGAATACAGCTATAAAGCACGAGACGGTTTAAACATTCCAACACTACTTACCTACCCGAAAGGAAAAACCAAACAAAAGCTCCCAGTAGTTATTATGCCACACGGTGGACCAGAATCTTACGATCGAATTAGTTATGATTGGCTAGCACAATACTTAGCAAGTAGAGGTGTTTTAGTTATTCAGCCACAATTTAGGGGTTCAAAAGGCTTTGGTATTGATCACCTGTTAAAAGGTCGTGGTGAATGGGGCAAAAAAATTCAAAATGATATTTCAGATGCCGTTATAGCACTGAGTAAAGAAAACATGATTGATCCAGACCGCGTATGTATTTTTGGTTGGAGTTACGGCGGATATGCGGCCTTAGCCGGAGCAACCTTTACACCTGATTTATATCAATGTGCCATTTCTATCAATGGTATTAGTGATGTTGAATCCATGTTAGATTTCGAAAAACGTGAACATGGTCAATACAGTGAAACATATAGTTACTGGCAAGAAGTTATCAATAAAAATAGCCAAGATGAAAACTTTCTGCACGATATTTCACCGATAAACTTTGTTGATAAAGTTAAAATCCCTGTGCTGTTAATTCATGGCCAGCGTGACAAAGTGGTTGATTTTGACCAGTCTGATGATTTTTTTGATGCCTTAGAAGATGCTGATAAAGATGTTAAGTTACTAGAACTAAAAGGTGAAGGACATTACTTATTGAAAAATGAATCTAGAATAAAAGCTTTAACCGCCATAGATGATTTTCTGAAAAAACACCTGTTTTAATTAACCATTATTAACAACTAAAACGTTCCCTTAAAACCAACAAAGGCAGATACTTTATCTGCCTTTGTTGGTTTTAAGCCTGCAATTTCACTTCAATTAATGAGATACTAACCACTATTGTTATACTAAACCAAAAGTTATCGACAAAACCTTTATGAACTACACCACAATTGAAGAATTAAAAAACGCTTGGATTTTCAAGCATGCTAGTCTACCGATCAGCGATAGCGACAAGACAAAAATAAAACCTATGGTGAGTAATCGTGCAAAAATACTTTGGGACGGTGCTATTAGTAAAAAATCGGATCATCCTGACTTTTTTAAAAAAGGTGATTGGCCAGAAAATTCAGCAAACTGGTCTGATAATGGCAAGTGGGAAACTATTTGGGAAAGTGATGAGAGTTTATTACCCGAGTTAATTTTAGCGCACTTGACCTGGGATAATAACACCGTTGTTTACTATTGCAGTGCTCGCAACAATGTTATTGAAACTACCTGGGCGGTATTTCAACGTTGTTGGAAAAACTTTTTGTTTATGGATGACGGTGCGATTTTAATTGGCAAAAAGCGCAATGAAGCGGTGCAGTTTTTATCAACCGGCTATTTTAAAGTGGGTAATAAACCTAGTTAACCTGAACTCTGGATAATGAGTGCTTGATACTCAAGTGAATCAAAAGCTTAGGTGGTAAAGTAAATGCTATAGCCAGGTGAACATCACGAATAGACATCATCAATGCTTCATTTTATGCCATTTCCAAGGCAAAACGTTTATGAATAGCGAGCTATTTATCGACGTTTTAACGAAGAAAATGGCTTAAAATTGAGGGTTGAGCAAGTACTGCTTATCCAGAGTTCAGGTTAGTTAGAATAAGTTAAGGCAATTTAACACAGAAACGCTTCAATTATATTTATTGCAACTTACCGATTAAAGTCCTATTAATGCTCTCCCTGTAGATGGTTCTATTCTGGCAGGGAGACACATATCGCCACAATCACAGTAAGATTAACTCACCAATTCAAGTCAGCATTTTTATAAAACCATAGCGGCTATCCAGCCGAAAGCTATTAACGGAAAATTATAGTGAATAAATGTTGGCACTACGCTGTCCCAAATGTGATCATGTTGTCCGTCTATATTTAAACCCGCTGTTGGCCCTAATGTAGAGTCAGAAGCTGGCGATCCTGCATCACCAAGCGCTGCTGCTGTGCCTACTAAGGCAACAATAGCCAATGGTGAAAAATTTAGCTGCAAAGCAAGCGGCACATAAATCGAAGCAATAATGGGAATGGTTGAAAATGAAGAGCCAATGCCAATTGTGATGAAAAGTCCAACCAGTAACATTAAAATAGCAGCAATGGCTTTACTGTCACCCATAATTTCCGCCGATGCAGCAACTAGCGAAGTAATATCTCCTGTTGAGCGTAATACTTCTGCAAAACCTCCTGCGGCGATCATAATAAAACCAATCATGGCCATCATACGCATGCCTTGGGTAAAAACATCGTCTGAGTCTTGCCATTTTAATGCACCTGACAATAAGAACACTAAAAATCCTGCCACACCACCATAAATCATTGAGTGCGTTAGTATTTGAATAGTAAATGCTAACACTATAGCAAATACCGCAACACCAACGGTTCTAGCGCAATAAGGAGCCTCGTGCCCCTCTTCTATACCTTCAACTTTTTCTAATTTTTCTAATTCGTATTTACGTTTATTTCGATAACTATAAAAAACCGCAACTAATAACCCCACTAACATCCCTGATGCCGGTATCAACATAGCTACAGCGGCGTTAATACCTTCAGTTTGCATACCGCTTTGTTGGATATTGGCCAGCAAAATATCATTTAAAAAAATAGCACCAAAACCAACGGGGAAAAACATATAAGGGCTAACTAAACCAAAGGTTAAAATACAGGCAATTAATCTTCGGTCAATGCCCATTTTAGTCATCATAAATAATAATGGCGGCACAAGAATAGGTATAAAAGCAATATGAATAGGAATAATATTTTGTGATGAAAAAGCGGCTAACAAGAGAAAGCTTAACACCAAGTATTTAATTTTTCGGGTTTGGTTTTCAGTGGTAACGCCATTGAGCTTTTTGGAGATTTTACTCGCAAACATTGCCGGTAAACCTGACTTAGATATGGTAGCGGCAAAAGCCCCTAGCAAAGCATAACTTAAAGCAGTTCTTCCACCTGAGCCTATGCCTTTGTTAAAAGCGTCTATGGTTTCGGTGATATTAAGTCCACCGACAACGCCAGCAAAAATAGCCGATAACAGCAGAGATACAACAACATTTACCTTAAGTAAACTTAAGCATAACATGAGTAAAATCGAGACTAAGACGGTATTTACTATTGCAGAGCCTGCGTTCATAGACTCATAAAACATATAAGCAGTAGCTATTGATAATATTGAAATAACCACTTTAACCTCTACACACATGAAGTTAGCGTTTTGAAGCTTAACTTTTTCCATTGTAGCACCTTGTGATAACGACGAGTTGTCGTATGAATTATTATTTTCCGTAAAAGGTTTTACGTGCTGATGCAGATAATGCCACGCCAGGCTTATTGTTATAAGCAAGTACGACCATCATTCTAGTAATATCACCAATGGTTGGGGTAACGCGGTGAATAGCATTTCGGCCTCTAAACAGCACTAAAGCGCCTGGTTCAATTGTTAGCATGTTGGGTTTAATCTCACCCGTAAGCACTTTCTCGGCATCTGCAAAGTTCATTTCTCCTTTATCAGCATCTCGAACATCTCTGACATACTGAAACTCACCTCCTGCTTCAGGTTTTTGAATCATTAACGTAGTAGCAAAAGAAGAGTTATCAAAATGCCAACCTAACTCTTGACCTTCGCTAGCATAATGCAGGTTAATTGAAGAACAATCATCATCATAACTATAAAGCGCCTGCTCGTTTAACACCGTTTTTAGAAATGAGCGAAAGGTGTCACTGTCATAAAGTGTTCTCAGGACCGATTCTTCAGATATTTTATCATCTGTAATACAGCCCTTGCTTGATATAACTCGCTTATTTCTAATATGATCTTCAGGATAACTTAAATCCGCATCACTAATATAAATGTTGTGCTGTTGATTAGTAAAAAAAGCCAGATGCTTTTTAGCTTCACCTTCAAGCCTTATTTGCTCTAACGCCTTTTTAGTAATGAAATTATCAATAACAATGGCACCATCACGATCAAGCGTTGCTTTACAGCGCTGTATGTAAGCTGGATCAGTAATCTGATTCAACTTAAGGCTTATAACGTCTTCAAATTTCATTGCTTTCTCCAAGTAAACCGCTAGAACTCAACACTAAATAGATTGATTTTTTTACAATAAATCTATGTTGCTTATTAGTCTATTATCTGAAGTTATTAATTAAGTACAATACTATATTTTTGCAATTCACTTTTACTGCTGGGTAATAATCTAACTTAATAAGGTTTATTTAAAAACAATATCAAGATGAAGTGAAATAGGTTTTGCCTGTAGTTTTCGCACACAAAAAAAGGGAATTAAATTCCCCTTTCAATGTTTATCTTTCCGTGTTGTTCAGCCCTGTATTAAATAATACTGACTAACCTTTACTTTCGTTGTTGCTTCCATCTTCACTCGATAATAACACAGCAAACCAGTGCCCTTCTGCAGAGTTTTCTAGCGCTATTTTTATCACCATAGTTAAAGGTACTGATAACAACATGCCTACTGTGCCAAGTAACCAGCCCCAAAAGATTAATGAAATAAACACCACTAAAGTTGATAACCCTAAGCCACGGCCCAGATAACGCGGTTCAACCACATTGCCCATGACTGTATTTATGGTTAAGTAACCTAAACCAATAAAACCTGCTGCTGCCGGCCCTAATTGTAATACCGCTAACGACATAGCTGGTACAGCGGCGATAATAGATCCGATATTAGGAATGTAGTTAAGTAAGAAGGCTAACACGCCCCAGAGTAAGAAAAAGTCTAAACCAAAGGCCCATAACATTATTGATACGATGACGCCGGTGGCAATACTCACCAAGGTTTTAATCGCTAAATAGTTATTTACTGACGCTAAAAATTGGTCAATTTGTTTTAAACGTGCTTGTGGATCATCAAGCGCTAAGTGAAGTTTATGCGATAATGATGACGCCTCAAACAGCATAAAAATTACCGTAATAATGATCAAAAATAAATTGGCCATTACCCCACCTAAACCACTGAGCATTTTGGCAGCTAAGCCCATAGCGGCAGCTGGATCGAAGTATTCAATTAACAGTTCAGGCGAGATAATAATATTGTAATTATCGAGTTGTTTAGTTAACCAAACAAATTGCGCTTGAAGCTGCTCACGATACTCTGGAATAAGTTGTGATAATTCATTTAACGAGTTTCCTACTAAGCCAGCTAATGAAAGCGCGATAGAAACAAAAATGCCTATCACGAAGATAACTGCTACTGGTTTTGGTATTTTATATCGCGCAGCCATTACCACTAATGGGTTACATATAATGGCGATAAAAACCGAGAGTAAAAAAGGCACGAGTAACGTTGCCGCTGTTTTAATCCCCGCGAGTACAACAAATAATGCAGCAGTAACGAGTAAAAACTTCACTGCGCCTTCAGACTTTCCTTGTAAACCCATTTTTAAAACCTATTTTTAGAATTATTATCATAAGTACTTAAAACTATACGCTATTTAACACCATGCTCGCTACTGTAACCAGCATATAGTTTTACTAAACTAAACCGCTAGTGAACAAGTTACATAGTACGTCGAATTAATGTAACGCTCGATAGTTTAAGTAAACGCCAACAACTAAGCATACCAATACTGCCAACAAAAAGTGCCCCTGCTCCAATACCTACTAACCAATATTGAAAATGGAAACTGCCTGGCATGTTAAATACTTGGCTTTGCAAGATGTAAACGGCTATTTCCATACCAATGCTGGCCATTAAGCCTGCAATAGCTCCTAAAGCGACAAACTCGAACAGCACACTATTGCGTAGCAAACTGCCCTTAGCGCCTAAGGTTCTTAATATCGCTAGCTCTCGTTCACGCTCTTCCATACTTGCTTGAACTTGCGCCACTAATACTAAGCTGCCCGCTAGCACTACTAGAATTAAGATCAGCTGTATAGCAACCGTTACTTGCTCAATAATACTATTAAGTTGCGCCATAATCGCAGCAAAGTCCATCACGGTTATGGTTGGAAAGTTTGCCAAAAAGCGATAAACCAAGTCTCGGTCTTTATCCATAATCGACCAAGCAGAGATTGATGTTGTAGGAAATTTATCAAGTACACTTTGATTAAAGACCATGATGAAGTTTAACTGACGACTTTGCCAATTAACTTCACGAATACTGGTAACTGGCACAGTGAAAACGTCTGAGCCAATCGTAAACGTTAACTCATCACCTAACTTAATAGCCAAACGTTCGGCGATATTACTTTCAACCGATACTTGAGGTTTTTCGTCGTCAACTTGCCACCACTGGCCAGATATTATTTCATTTTCTTCCGGTATTTCGTCGCGCCAAGTTAAACCAAGCTCACGGCCCATGCCTTGTCTGCTTTCTTGTTGCTCTGCTTTCTTAGCTTTTGGTTTTTTATCAGTAGCTGCATTTTCGCCGCTTGTAACAGGTGTTTCTTCTTTATCTTCATCAACCGTTTTTATCCCGTTAATGGCCGATAAGCGCCCACGATAAACATGATAGAAACCTTGGTTAGCAATATTATTTTCTTCAACAAATGCTTTTAATGGATCTATTTGGTTTTGCGTAATGTTAATTAAGTAATGATTAGGTGTATCTTCTGGAAACTGTTGCTCCCACTCAGATAATATTGAGCTTTTCATTACGGTGATTAACAGCAATAACTTTATGGCGATAGTAAAACTGACTAACTGCACACTGTTTTCACTGGCGCGACGTTTTAAATTTGCTAATGCCAAATGCCAAGATTTTCCAGCCTTAGTGCCAACACTGCGCCCTGCACTCATTAACCCGCGGCCAAATAACAACAAAATAAACGAGACAACCACGCCACCCAATAACAAAGCAGCACTCATCACTATATCTTGGCTGAAAATAAAGAGCAGTAAAAACAAGGCTAATAACGGCGGTAATTGATGCCAACCAAAACGCGCAACTTGCTCTTGATTAAACCCTCGAATAACATTTAACGGTGAGCTTTTGACTAGACTCATAATAGGGTGAATAGCAAAAGCAATAGCGCACAATAACCCAGTGAAAATGGCGGTTACAAACGGTTTAAACGTTACGGGAGCATCTGCTAAAGATAAGTAGCTCGCAATGGCGTTAACGCCAAGTAACATCAAGCCATATCCAAGCAACAAACCTGTGGCTATACTCAAGCAACTTAATAAGGTCCAATGCAAACAATAGAGTTTTCTCACATGAGAAATAGAAGCACCTAAAGCTTTAAAAATTGACACGGTTGACTGATGTCGCTGACCATAACGGCGACTAGCTACCGCAACAGCAACTGCAGCTAATACAATACCGAGCATACTTGCTAGTGAAAGAAACTTTTCTGCGGTGTCTAATATTCTTGATAAACGGTTTTGTGCCGCTTTTGCATCATACCAACGTTGTGTTTCATTAATTTGTGGCTTTATCCAAGTCTCAAAGGTTTCAATAGCATCAGTTTCGCCAGCAAATAAATATTTATAAGTAATACGACTACCTGGCTGAATTAACTCGGTTTTTGGCATATCAGCAATGTTCAAGATCACCGTAGGGCCGGCAATAAACGCCCGATACGAACGATCAGGAATATCGGTAACAACGCCAGCAATAGTCAGTGGCGCGACACCAATTTCAATAATGTCTCCGATTTCAACATTCAAACGACTTAGCACACTTGGCTCTACCCAAACACTACCTGGGCTTGGCGCGTTAACAACTGTACTTTCAGCTTGTGTTAATGAGGTTTTTACCCGTAATTCACCACGTAAAGGATAAGTGTCTGATACCGCATCAAGTTCGCTAAGCAGCATGTTATCGCCAGCAAAAGCCATTGACTCAGTTTCAATTTTACGTGCAGATTTTATCGCTAAAGATTGGCTTTTCTCGAGTATAGCGCTATCAACTTCTGAAGACATTCGCAGCACACGATCAGCACCTATGGTATTAGTACTGTTTGAGACAATTGCATGTTTAATTTGGCCAGAAAACCCGGTAAGCGAAAATACCGTGGCAACGGCAAGCACAATAGCGAGAAATATAATGGTTAATTCACCACGGCGAAGCTCATGATGTAACAGGCGTAACGATTGAGAAAGCCACTTCGTAGAGGCTGTTGGTTTAACACTACTCATAATTAACCTTCTTGCGAAACTGGCGTTTGTGTTTCACTCTCACTTTGATTGATGTTTTTACTATTGATTTGGTCTTTGCCTAAATCATCAGTAGCCACTAAAGCTGAAGGTTCGGTTAAAATGCCGCTGTCCATTTCAACTTGTCGCTGACATCTTGCCGCTAATTTAGCATCATGAGTAACGAGTACCAGTGTTGTACCTTCTTTCGCATTTAAGTCAAAAATTAAGTCTGTAATATGTTGGCCAGTTTTACTATCCAAATTACCGGTAGGCTCATCAGCAAATAAAATATCAGGCTGAGCAATAAAAGCACGAGCAATAGCAACACGTTGCTGTTCACCCCCAGAAAGCTGAGATGGATAATGATCAAGTCTGTCAGCTAACCCTACTTGTGCAAGTAAAGCTTCGCCTCGAACTTGTGCGTCGGGCATGTTAGCCAGTTCAGCAGGCAACATAACGTTTTCAAGTGCGGTTAAACTGTTAATTAACAAAAACTGTTGAAAAATAAAACCTACATGCTGCGCTCTAACTTGGCTACGTTGTTCTTCATTAAACTGGTGTAATGGCTGGTTTTTAAGATACACTTGTCCGGTACTTGGCAAATCTAGCCCGGCTAAAATTGATAATAAAGTCGTTTTACCCGAACCAGATGAACCAACAATGGCAATTGATTCGCCCGCAGCAACGTTTAAATTTAACGCTTGAAGTAAAACTAAGGTTTTATCTTCAACTTGTACTGACTTAGTTAGGTCTTTAACGCTTAGAATACTCTCGGAATTTACTTGCATGAAAAATTATCCACTTTATTTATTGTTTATTAGCTTACTTTTTATTACTTCAACGAACGTAACTGCACAGGGTAATAAAACCAATACGATCGATAACAGCATTCGTATCACACCAACCAGCAATATTTTACTCTTAGGTGATAGTATCAGTGCAAGTTATGGGATGAAACCCACCCAAGGCTGGGTACATTTACTTAATGAAAAGCTTAACGAGCAAAATCAACCTTACACAATAATAAATGCCAGTGTTAGTGGCGAAACGACGAGTGGCGGTTTATCTCGGCTAGCAGGCATTTTAGCTAATCAAGATGTTGACCATTTATTGATTGAGTTAGGTGGAAACGATGGTTTGAGAGGCTATTCTCCTAAGTTAATAAAAAATAATTTGTTACAAATGGTGAAACTTGCACAAGATAAAAACATTAAAGTTTCAATGATTCAGATAAAAATCACACCAAATTACGGCCCAAGATATAATAAAATGTTTGAGCAGGTTTTTGAAGACGTTGCTAAAGCAAGCAATATAACCTTACTACCATTTTTCATGGAAGCGGTTGCCACCGATAAAAGCCTTATGCAAGCCGATGGCATTCACCCTAACGCAGAAGCCCAACCAATAATTGCCAATTATGTTGAGCAGCAACTTAATAATTTAATGACGATGGAACAGTAAATAACAATGGAATTTATTTGGATTGGTTTTGCGTTTATTTGTGGCTTATTAACAAAGTTGGTGGCTTTACCACCGTCAATTGGTTATTTGGCTGCTGGGTTTATCTTACTTTTTCTAGGTTATGAAGCTGATAGCATGATCCATGTATTAGCTGACATTGGTATCACGCTAATGTTATTTACCATAGGTTTAAAGCTCAATATAAAAGACTTACTCAAAGCCGAAGTTTGGTTAGGCAGTATAAGCCATACCGCTGTTTGGTTAGTTGTTGGTGTGGTCATCATAAAAGGTATGGCATTAATTACTATTCCTTTTATCAGCGGTTTAAGTTTAACAACTTCAGCATTAATTGTATTTGCCCTAAGCTTTAGTAGCACCGTTTGTGTTGTTAAATTAATGGAAGAGCACGGAGAAATGCGAACACGCCATGGCAAACTCGCCATTGGTATACTGGTAATGCAAGATGTTATCGCCGTAATATTTTTAGTTGTAGCTACCGGTAAAATACCAACCCCTTGGGCTGGCTTATTACTGCTGTTCATTCCTTTAAAACCATTAATAAATAAAGCTATTGATAAAGCAGGCCATGGAGAGTTAATTCCATTAATGGGCTTTTTCATTGCCTTTGGTGCCTACGAATTGTTCGAATTAGTGCATATTAAAGGGGATTTAGGCGCGTTGTTAGCTGGCATGTACTTAGCGTCTCACACTAAAGCGAGTGAAATAACTAAGTCACTACTGAGCTTTAAAGACTTATTTTTAATTGGCTTCTTTTTATCTATCGGTTTTACCGCATTACCTACAGTAGAAATGCTAGTAATAGCCTCAGTATTAACATTGTTGCTGCCTATTAAGTTTATGCTGTTTTTCTTTATTTTAGTTAAACTGAAACTCCGTGGCAGAACTGCATTTTTATCCGCTTTAGCCTTAAGTAACTTCAGTGAATTTGGCCTTATTATTGCCGCATTAAGTGAAAAAGCCGGCTGGTTAAGTTCTGAGTGGCTAGTAATATTATCATTAACGGTAGCCTTGTCATTTATCCTCACTAACGTGTTATATAACTATGCCCACGACTACTTTGCCAACCATAAAGAAAGGTTTAAGCGCTTTGAAAGTAAAAAACGTTTAATAGAAGATGACTTTATTCAACCTTGCGATTCCCCTATTGCCATAATAGGTTTGGGCCGTGTTGGTATCGGTGCATATAATGCTTTAAATGCTCAAGTTGGTAACCAAGTTTGGGGCTTAGACACTGATAAAGCAAAAGTAGAATGGCTAAATGAACAAAGCATTCAGGCCTATTTTGGCGATGCTGAAGATGCCGATTTTTGGGAAAGCATAGACTTGAGTAAAATTGAGCTAATACTATTAGCTTTACCCTCAATACTCGACATGAAAAGTATCACCCGTCAATTAAGACGCACAAATTACCAAGGTAAAATAGCCGCTATTGCCCGTTATGATGATGAACATGAAGCGCTAGAAAGCTTCGGGGTTGATAAAGTGTTTAACTTTTATAACGAAGCTGGTGTGGGTTTTGCTGAAGAAAGTATGAGCCTAATTAAGAAGATTTCATAACGATTGAGGTTTACGCTTATTTAACAACCAAAAAGCTTAATTAAACCCAAATTAATTATGACTTCTCCTGCCGTCCTCCTTATTTTCTCCCTGTGAATAGTTCTTTTACAAGGAGAAAAGAAGGAGAAAGTAATGAGCAGCAACTAAATTCAATAAAGTTAAGACCCGGCATTAATAGAAAGTAATGCATAAATTTCAGGCATAAAAAACGGTGATATTTTTTATAATTAGTAACCAAAAGCTTAATTAATTCCAAATTAATTATGACTTCTCCTGCAGTCCTCCTTATTTTCTCGCTGTGAATAGTTCTTTTTACAAGGAGAAAAGAAGGAGAAAGTAATGAGCAGCAACTAAATTCAATAAAGTTAAGACCCGGCATTAATAGAAAGTAATGTATAAATTTCAGGCATAAAAAACGGTGATATTTTTTATAATTAGTAACCAAAAAGCTTAATTAAACCCAAATTAATTATGACTTCTCCTGCCGTCCTCCTTATTTTCTCCCTGTGAATAGTTCTTTTTACAAGGAGAAAAGAAGGAGAAAGTAATGAGCAGCAACTAAATTCAATAAAGTTAAGCCCCGGCATTAATAGAAAATAATGTATAAATTTCAGGCATAAAAAACGGTGATATTTTTTATAATTAGTAACCAAAAGCATAATTAATTCCAAATTAATTATAACTTCTCCTGCCGTCCTCCTTCTTTTCTCCCTGTGAATAGTTATTTTTGCAAGGAGAAAAAAAGGAGGAAGTAATGAGCAGCAACTAAATTCAATAAAGTTAAGCCCCGGCATTAATAGAAAGTAATGCATAAATTTCAGGCATAAAAAAACGGTGATATTTATTGTAATATCACCGTTTTAAATTTGTTTAGCTAACATTAATTAACTTAAGTTAAGGTTATCAGCCCCAACTTACAACACTCACTTGCTAAGTTCTCAACCTCTTTATAAAGACTAATGTAGAGGATGAACTAATATCTTGTTAACCCATTAAAGCAAGTCAACACGCTACTTTTCTGGTGTTATAATTATACCGCTAGGGTTAATATCTCACGACTTGTTTGTAAGCTAATATCGCTGTTTTCGCCTAACGCCGTCATACCGTGTTGCTCTAAACGTTCAATCAATAAATCTATATCTTTGCTGCCAAGCTCTACGTCTGATAACCGTGTTGGTACTTGCATTTTTTCAAAAAATTCTTCAGTTAAACGAATAGCTTGATCAATACGAGCATCTTCATCACCTTCGGTTATTTGCCAAACACGTGTTGCATATTGAAGCAGTTTTTCACGTTTTTGTGCTTTACGTACTTTCATTACCGCTGGTAAAACAATCGATAAAGTACGCGCATGATCAATACCAAAAGCACCGGTAAGCTCATGACCTATCATATGCGTTGACCAATCTTGTGGTACACCTGCGCCAATAAGACCATTAAGTGCCATGGTTGCCGACCACATAATATTCGATCTAATATCTAAATCATCTTTGGTGTCAGCTGATAATGCTTTAGGGCCTTCTTCAATTAAGGTTTGCAATAAACCTTCACTAAAGCGGTCTTGCACTTTGCCGTTAACACTATAAGTTAAGTACTGTTCGATAGTATGAACAAAGGCGTCAACTACGCCATTACTGATTTGGCGATCTGATAAAGACAAAGTAACTTTAGGATCTAACACAGCAAATAAAGGACGAACTAACGGGCTTGAAAACGCAAGTTTATTGCCATCTCTTGTTACTACAGAGTTACCATTACTTTCAGAGCCAGTAGCAGGTAGCGTTAAAACGGCACCAATAGGTAAAGCTTTTTTAACGGCTTGCTGTTTAGCAAGAATGTCCCAAGGGTCATTGCCATCTTCATATAAGGCTGCTGCAGCAATAAATTTAGCACCATCAACAACAGAGCCGCCGCCTACAGCAAGTATGTAATCAATTCGTTCAGCTTTAATAATTTCAGAAGCTTTCATTAAGGTGTTGTAACTTGGGTTTGGCTCAATACCTGAGAACTCGAAGAAAGTATGTTCGTTAAGCGCCGAAATTACTTGTTGATACACACCATTACTTTTAATAGAACCGCCACCATAAACAAGTAAAACTCTTGCATCTGATGGAATTTCTTGTGAAATAGCGGCAATTTGCCCTTCACCAAAATGAATGCGTGTTGGATTTTGAAAACTGAAATTTAACATTGTTATATCCTAATATTATTCTGTAAGTCATGTATAAATGCACTTTTTGAACAGAAAATTTGAGTCTTTATTCTGTTCAAAAAACTATTAAATAATGCTCAACACTATATCAATATTGCCGCGTGTTGCATTTGAATATGGGCAAACTTGATGCGCTTTATCTACCATGATTTGTGCTTCGTTTTTATCCATATCGCCTAACGACACCGCAAGTTTAACTGCAATACCAAAACCACCTTCAACTGCACCAATAGCAACTTCTGAGTTGATATAAGTATCACTAGGTAAAGTAATTTTTTCTTGGCCGGCAACAAATTTTAGTGCGCCAATAAAACAAGCGGCATAACCGGCAGCAAATAATTGCTCTGGATTAGTACCCTGCCCGTCATCACCACCTAAACCTTTAGGTGTTGACAATGTAAGGTTTAAACGGCCATCGTCTGATTTTGCACTACCTTCACGTCCACCAGTGGCTGTTGCTTTTGCGGTATAAGCTATGTTTTGTAATTCTTTCATGACATATTCCTATATATTGGCTGTAGAAAGTCACATATAAATACGTAACTTTCTAAGTTACAGCTACGTAAATTTAAGCAGAAAGTTGAGCAAGTAATTTCTCAGCAGCTAGCGCTGAACTCGCAGGGTTTTGACCAGTAATAATTAGGCCATCTTGTACTGCAAAGGCATGCCAATCTTCTGCTTTTTGGTATTCGCCACCACGTTTAATCAGTTCATCTTCGAGTAAAAAAGGCACGACTTCTGTTAGTTCTACCGCTTCTTCTTCACTGTTTGTAAAGCCAGTTACTGCTTTGCCTTTAATGGCAAACTCGCCCGATGCTTGTTTAACATTTAACAACGCTGCACTCGCATGACAAACAGTTGCTACGGCTTTACCAGCGTTTAAAAAGCTTTCAAGTAAGCTGATCGAGTCAGTGTTATCGGTAAGATCCCATAATGGACCATGCCCACCAGGGTAAAATACGCCATCAAAATCACTTTCGTTAACTGAAGATAATTTTACTGTAGCCGAAATTTTAGCTTGTGCTGCAGCATCATTGTCGTAACGGTCAGTGGCTTCTGTTTGAAAATCTTCCAGCTTACTTGTTGGGTCAATAGGTGCTTGACCGCCTTGTGGTGAAGCAATAGTTACTTCAGCGCCAGCGTCGATAAATGCATAATAAGGGGCGGCAAATTCTTCAACCCAAAAACCTGTTTTTTGACCTGTGTTGCCAAGCTCGTCATGTGAAGTAAGTACCATCAATATTTTCTTAGTCATATTCATTCATCCTTTTATTTGTATAGGTTAATGTAAGTGCGATTGTCTGTGTCTGCATTTTCAATAAAGTAAGTATATGCACTAAAATCCACATGAACAATGCAGATTAAACTGACAACATTGTATCAATAATTAATACAATGTATGCTTGACTACATTTTTTGATTGATTGGGCGTTGGTTATGGATATTTCATTTGAACAACTTAAGAGTATGGTTGTTTTTGCTCAAGTCATTGAACAAGGAAGCTTAAGTGCGGCGGCGAAACATTTAGGATTATCACGAGCTGTAGTGAGTTATCACCTGAAAAAACTTGAAGAACAGCTTGAAGTAAAACTCCTTAATAGATCAACCCGTTCTATTAACCTTACCGAAGCTGGCCAAGCCTATTATGAACGTTGTCGCATTATTGCTGAACAAGCGAGTGTAGCTAAACAACAAATTGAAAATTTCAAAAACGAACCCATAGGATTACTTAAGATAACCTGCCCAGTGAATATTGGTTTGCAGATGGTTGTACCTGCACTGAATGAATTTAAGAGAATTTATCCTAAGATTGGGCTTGATGTTATGTTAACTGATGAAGTAGTAAACATTATGAAAGAAGGGATAGATTTAGCTATTCGCGGCGCTCCTTTACCCGACTCTGGTTTACAAGCAATTAAACTTGCTACTTTGGAGACATGTTTATGCGGCGCCCCTGATTACTTTCTTCAATATGGACGGCCAACAAAACCGGCAGATTTAGCTGAACATCAATGGGTAATATACAAATTAACCTCGGGCGTATTAACGCTGAAAAAAGGTAGCCGATCATTCAGTATTGCCACCAAAGGAAGTATCAGTACAAATAACGCAGCAGCTCGTACCGCTTTTGTTGAGGATGGTCATGGCTTAGCGCGCATCCCTAAATATGATGCACGGCCAAAAATAAAGGCAGGTACCCTAGAAACCGTACTTGATGATTATTTATTTAGTGATATAAACGTTTATGGTGTGTTTCCACCAGGTACAGCAAACGCTAAAAAGCTTAGATTACTACTTAACTTTTTAAAAGAATATTTTACGCGTCAAATAAGCAATAAATTACCCTAATGTTAAATGAAAATATTAGATATGCTATATATTACAACAAGTTGACTAATACCAATTGAAATAAATAATCGAACATTTAAAGGCGGTTTAAATCGTCAATAACGGCGTTGCTCTCAATCAAGCGCCCTGCTACTGAAAATTTATCCTCGTTTAAAATTGACCGATTCATTATTTCAATTGGTATTATTACATTGGGTATATTTAGCTTTTGACTACTAGCTAAATGACAGGCATAAAAAAACCGACAAAAGTCGGTTTTTTTATTTCACTTTTAAGCACTGCTTAAATTACTAAAAGTAAAATAATAAGTGGCATCCCTAAGGGGATTCGAACCCCTGTTACCGCCGTGAAAGGGCGGTGTCCTAGGCCTCTAGACGATAGGGACACTAAAACAATATGAACATAGCTAATTAGCTACTTCATGTTTTGTATCTGATTGCTAAATGTATAAAAACACTTATCAATCTAAGTTAATGGTGGCATCCCTAAGGGGATTCGAACCCCTGTTACCGCCGTGAAAGGGCGGTGTCCTAGGCCTCTAGACGATAGGGACACATTAATACCAATAGAAAACTTAACACCTTGTTACCGTAAAAAGCTCTAGCCTAGTGAACTTATAATAACACTGTATATTCTATAGTATGTGTCAAAAAACACTTACCAATAAACTTATCAAACTAAAAAAACGAGTGGCATCCCTAAGGGGATTCGAACCCCTGTTACCGCCGTGAAAGGGCGGTGTCCTAGGCCTCTAGACGATAGGGACACATTATAAACTCAAAATACTTACCATAATAAAACCGTATAAAGCTCTAGCCTAGTGAACTTATGATTTACATTATATATTTCTTGTTTGTGTCTTAAAACACGAACTCATTTTCATTTTACTTCCGAAGAAGCTTCCGAAGAAGTGGCATCCCTAAGGGGATTCGAACCCCTGTTACCGCCGTGAAAGGGCGGTGTCCTAGGCCTCTAGACGATAGGGACACTAAAACGATAAAACATAGCAATAAAGCTTTGTTTCTGGCTATCCGATTAACCTAGTCTTTCAACCTAGTTCATCCAATCGCCGTTATCTTTTTAACTATCTTTCACTTGTGCTATCAACACGAGTGAATAATATTGGTGGAGCTATGCGGGATCGAACCGCAGACCTCTTCGCTGCCAGCGAAGCGCTCTCCCAGCTGAGCTATAGCCCCACATAGAAATAAAATAAGTGGCCTAATACTTACTTTACTCCAACATCCAAAAAGTAACTCAGTTACTCGTTGAAAGCGAGGCGCATTCTAAGCAGCGACCATGATACTGTCAACCCTTATTTTAGATATTAGGTCATTTTTTTTAAAGATTTAAGTTAACTGATTACTTATAATACAAGTTGTTTAAATTTTACCTAAATTTTACTTATTCGAGTTAATTTAATCGTCAAAATGTATGCGTTATTAATAACGCATACATTTGCCAACAACAATGAGCAACATCCATATAAATTCCAACTGAACTAAAATGAATAACAATACCTGAGTATATAGTGATTTGTTGATTAATCCTTCTAACAGCACTATACCCTATAGCGAGTTGCTTTATTTATTAATCATAAAAAGGTAAAGTTGGTTTTCAATTGAAAAGATAAAAAATTATATGCAGCTAAAAGAGCTCAACGTTGTTGCCATTGGTGGTGGACACGGCTTAGGACGTGTACTATCTACCCTCTCCTTTTTAGGCAACCAACTTACTGGTATTGTTACCACAACAGATAATGGTGGTTCTACCGGCCGTTTAAGAAAACGCAGTAGCTCTATCGCATGGGGTGACTTACGAAACTGTCTTACTCAACTTGTTGACGAAAAGTCTGTGGGTAGCCAACTGTTTGACTTTAGATTCGACGGTGAAGATGAGCTTGGTGGTCATAATCTTGGTAATTTGATTTTATATGGATTAGGAGAAATACATTCTCGTCCGCTTGATTCGATAAAACTTGTTCGTCGGTTATTAAGAGTTAAAACGCCGGTATTACCTATGTCTGAAACCCCCACCGACCTTATGGCTTTTTACCCTGAAGGACTTTGCCGTGTCGGCGAAATATCTGTTGATAAAATGTCGATGATGCCCAAGAATTTAATGTTGGCTCCTTTAGTTAAAACATTACCAAGCTGTGTAGAAGCCATTTTAAACGCTGACCTAGTTATACTAGGCCCAGGAAGCTTTTTAACCAGCGTGATCCCTCCTCTACTAGTGCGAGATATTAGCAATGCTTTAGATCAAACAAATGCTCACCGAGTATTTATTGATAATATAGTAGCTGAAGATAGTCCGGCTGCGGCTCTTACGTTAGATGAAAAGCTAACTTGGATAGAAGAAAACGTTGGTTGTTTGCCAATTGATAGCGCTATATGTCACGACACTCGTGTAACCTCGACTCGTATCGATGTTTGTCATCATGAATTAAACAGTGATAGTGTTGGTCATTACCATAGTCGCGATAAATTAATTGCGGCTTTAAATATTTGTATTTCAAAGGCAAGTAACCATATCAAAATAGCGCAAGCAGCTGCCTTGCGCGCCAACTAAGTTAATATATTCATTATTTAAAACCAAAAAGCCAACGATATATTCGTTGGCTTTTGTTCGCATAATTTTTTTTAGTCATTGAATAAATTAAGTAACCTAGTTCTTCATAGGTAAGAAATTAGTATCTAATGATTCAATTTGATAATGCTACTTGTGACTTTCGTCTTGGCTTATACGGCTAGCAACTGCACCCATTTGGTCTTTATATTTTGCATCTTGGCGCTTGTTATAAGGACGAGCCGCGCTTGACGACATAGTTTCAAAATTCAATGCGGCAATTTTCATTTTTGGACGTAAAGCTAAAGGCAATTTACCACTGTTATAGAATTCTAAGACTATTTGTCCTGACCAACCGGGATCAATTCTATGCGCGGTAACATGCACCATTAAACCTAAACGAGCTAAAGAAGAGCGACCATCTAACCAACCAACTATATTGTCAGGTAAGGTTACTGACTCTAGCGTAACGGCTAAAGCTAATTCACCTGGATGAAGGAAAAAAGCATCACCGTCCGGAATATAAATTTCATCACTCATAACAGAGTTCATGGCTTTTTGCATTTCTGGCTTAGGACCGCTTAAGTCGATATAAGGCGCAGTATGGTCTTGAAAAACACGAAACTCATTACCTAAGCGAATATCTACGCTAACACCTGATATCATACTTCTGTCAGGTGGCGGTGAAATTGCTATTTGCCCTTTGCTAAGGCATTCTTCTATATCTATGTCACTTAATCTCATGATGACTCTTCTTAGGTTTCGTTGTTATAAATTCTAATTCATTGCTTGAATTATGTTGTATTGTATTAACGTAAAATCATGCTTAATTCTGCTGTTAATTTTACGTCATTCTTGTATTTAGTTTTACTTCTTATTGTGCTTTGTTTCGTTATATTTCTCTGATTAATTCAGCTATGCACTGAACTATTTTTCACTATCACTTACTTCGACTTCAGCGGTTGCTGGGCTACCCATATCGAGTTGATAATATAGTTGTGCTGCAACATTACGCGCTATAGTACGATACAGCAGCGCAACTTCTCCAGTGCTATTTTCATTAATTGCAAAACGACCCGTGTCAGCATCTTCTCGAATACGAATATCTAGCGGTAATTGTCCTAATAATAGACTATTTGCTTCTTTCGCTATTCGTGTGCCACCACCTTCACCAAATAAGTGTGATTGGTGACCACAATTTTCACATTGGTGATAACTCATATTTTCAATAATACCGAGCACGGGCAATTTAACTTGTTCGAACATTGCCATACCTTTAATAGCATCAGCTAAGGCAATGTCTTGAGGTGTTGTGATCACCACCGCACCGGCTACAGGCACTTGTTGAGCTAAGGTTAACTGAATGTCGCCCGTACCAGGCGGCATATCTACAATTAAGTAATCTAATTCTGGCCAGTCGGTTTCGTTCAGTAGTTGTGAAAAAGCTCGGCTTGCCATTGGCCCTCGCCAAACCGTAGCGTCGGCATCATCAACAAGAAAACCAATCGACATTGCACTTAAACCATGAGCCTCAAGTGGCGTGATTAACTTACCATCTACAGAGCTGGGTTTTGAGCCCTTTAATCCCAACATGGTCGGAATTGACGGGCCATAAATATCAGCATCTAAAACACCAACATTGGCCCCTTCAGCAATTAAAGCATAAGCTAAATTTACCGCTGTGGTTGACTTACCAACACCGCCCTTACCTGACGACACGGCAATAATGTTTTTTATACCTTTAATATTATGCTCTCGCACAGCGTTGATATTATATTCAACGTCAAAGCTAACAGTTTGCTGAACTAATGCTGAGAGTTGCTCAGCAATATCATGAAGCTGCCCGTCACACGGGAACGGCAATGCCATTTTAACTATGATGTTTTTTTTAGCCAAGCGCATCGTTAAAGATTGGGCAATTGCCTGTATGCCATGTGGAAATATATCTGAGCGATATGCCGCTAAAAAATCATTAATGGCTTTTTGACTATCGACACTGACTTCATTTTTGGAAAAGAAATTTGATAACATGATTAAAACGCGCTTTTATCTCGCCTTTATTGATATAAAGACGATAATTCTTAATGAAAAGTAACGACAAATTCTGTACCATTCCCTGCATAATTACCACCAATAATATGTAAACTTTATATGTCTTTATCAAAGTCATCTGTGCAAGCAGCAGATAAGCGTAAAATTTTAGTCACTTGTGCCCTTCCCTATGCCAATGGTTCTATTCATTTAGGTCATTTATTAGAACATATTCAAACTGATATTTGGGTGCGTTTTCAACGTATGCGCGGTCATGAAACTTATTTTGTATGTGCTGACGATGCTCACGGCACACCAATTATGTTGAAATCACAAGAATTAGGCGTTACACCTGAAGAGATGATAGCCGCTGTTCGTGAAGAGCACATGGCAGACTTTGCTGGCTTCCATATTAGCTACGACAATTATCATTCTACGCACAGTGATGAAAACAAAGCCTTTGCTGAAGAAATTTATAACCGATTACATGCTAATGGTCATATCAAAACTCGTACTATTTCACAGTTATATGATCCAGAAAAAGGCATGTTCTTACCTGATCGCTTTGTTAAAGGCACGTGCCCTAAATGTAAAAGTGAAGACCAAAACGGTGATAGCTGTGATAACTGTGGCGAAACCTACTCGCCTACTGAAGTATTAAACCCGCGTTCAGTCGTTTCAGGTGCTACGCCAGTTTTGCGTGATTCAGAACATTACTTCTTCGACTTACCCGCTTTTGGCGATATGTTACAAGAATGGACACGCAGTGGCTCTTTACAAGAAGAGATGGCCAACAAACTAGCAGAATGGTTTGAGCAAGGTTTAAAACAATGGGATATCAGCCGTGATTCGCCTTATTTTGGTTTTGAAATTCCGAATGCTCCTGGTAAATACTTCTATGTTTGGTTAGATGCGCCAATTGGTTACATGGGTAGTTTTAAAAATTTATGTGACGAAAAAGGTATCGACTTTGACGCTTTTTGGCAATTAGACTCTGAAGCTGAGCTTTATCACTTTATTGGTAAAGATATTATCTATTTCCATAGTTTATTTTGGCCTGCCATGCTTGAAGGTGCAGGCTATAGAAAACCAACATCAGTTTATGCGCATGGTTTTGTTACCGTTAACGGCGCTAAAATGTCTAAATCTAAAGGCACCTTTATTAAAGGCCGTACTTATTTAGAGCACTTAAACCCTGAATATTTACGTTATTACTATGCGGCAAAATTGACTAGCCGTATTGATGATTTAGATTTAAATCTTGAAGATTTTGCGCAACGTGTAAATTCAGACCTTGTTGGTAAAGTGGTTAATATCGCTTCGCGCTGTGCGAGTTTTATTACTAAACGTTTTGACGGCATGCTTTCAACTAACATTGACAACCAAGCGTTAGCTGACGAAGTAATGGCAGCCGGAGATAGTATTGCTGCTCACTACGAAGCGCGTGATTTTTCTCGCGGTATGCGTGAAATTATGGCACTTGCTGACAAAGTGAATGAATATATCGCCATTAAAGAACCTTGGCAGTTAGTCAAAGACGAAACAAAACAGCAAGAAGTGCAAGATATCTGCTCGTTGGGCATTAATATGTTCCGCACATTAATGATCTATTTAAAACCTGTACTACCAGTTTTAGCTGATAGCACGGCTCAGTTTTTAAATGACGAACTTATTTGGGAAGGTCATAAAACCTTATTAACAGATCATAAAATCAACAAGTTTAAAGCCTTATTACAGCGTGTTGATATGGACAAAGTTAATGCGATGACTGACGCCTCAAAAGATAACATGAGCCCTACACAAGCCGCAGATGCAGAGAAAAAACCTGCTAAAAAAGCTAAAGCTCAAAAGGTGGTTGATAACTCAGCAGCGCTTGCAGACCCTTTAGCAGCAGATCCTATTTCTGATGAAATACAGTTTGAAGACTTTGCTAAAATAGATTTACGTATTGCGAAAATCATTAACGCTGAACATGTTGAAAAAGCAGATAAATTACTACGCTTAACCTTAGCGTTAGATGACAAAGAAAATGGTGAAACACGCCAAGTGTTTGCCGGTATTAAATCTGCGTATCAACCTGAAGACTTAATTGGTAAACATACTGTGATGGTGGCGAACTTAGCACCTAGAAAAATGCGCTTTGGTATGTCAGAAGGTATGGTTTTAGCTGCAGGACCAGGCGGTAAAGACTTATGGATACTAAATCCTGATGATGGCGCACAGGCCGGAATGCGTGTTAAATAGGTACCTACGAAAAATAGCGATTTAACGTGGCTATATAAAATAAAAAGGCAAACCTAAATTATCAATCGAGGTTTGCCTTTTTTAATGTTACACCCTATTAATTAAATTAACTGAGCTACTATTTTACCAGTGACAAATCAGCAGTTAGTTAATCAACTTGATATTACATCTCGTAACTTTTATTAACTCGCTTTATTATAATATTTTCAATAATAAAGCATAAATATAATACGATTATTCTCTATGACATTATTTAAGCTCAGCAATGTTCCAACTTCTACTCGCATAATTGTCGCCATGTTTTTGGGGCTAATTATAGGTAGCTTCAGCGTTCCGTTGTACTCAACAGTTAATCACCTTGCTAATGCTTTTGTCATGTTATTACAAATGACCGCCCTTCCTTATATCGCACTGTCTCTGATGGTTGGTATTGGCGGCTTGTCTGCTAGCAAAGCTAAGTCAGCGCTTAAAGTCACTTTGATACTCGTGATATTACTCATCGCCCTGATGTTATGCTTTATTTTAATGGCACCTTTATCATTTCCCAACTGGCAAACAGCCGAGTTTTATAGTGCTAATACGGTTAAAGTCAGCCAAGAGTTTAACATTATAGAATTGTTTATACCGTCAAACCCCTTTAACGCTTTTGCAAATGCGCTGATCCCAGCGGTGGTATTTTTTAGTGTTTTTATTGGTGTTGGTTTAATGCCGATTAAAAATAAGCGTCAAACGTTAGCAGTACTGAGTAACTTAAGACAATCAGTAAGCAATATCAGTCATTTAGTGATGCGTTTAGCGCCTATTGGTGTGTTTTGTATTGGTTGGCGAGCAGCAGCAACGCTAGATGCATCTCAACTTGATGGCTTAATGATTTATGTTGCCAGTGCGCTTGTTTTAACGGCTTTATTGGCTTTTGTTGTATTTCCTGCGCTATTAGCCACTGTAACGCCATTTGGTTATAGAGCCATTTTAAAAGCTTCAAGAGAGGCGATGATTACGGCTTTTGCAACCGGTAGTTTTTTTGTTGTTATTCCCATTATTGTCGAAAAAACCAAACAACTAATTTCCTCACAGTACCCTGACACTGACAACGTTGACAAAGTCTCAGATGTTATCGTGCCTATAAGTTACAGTTTACCGGTAGGTGGTAAATTACTTTCACTGCTTTTTGTTTTGTTTGCCGCTTGGTTTTCAGGTGCTTACATCAGTTTTGAAGATTATGTAAAGCTTGTTGTAATGGGCATTCCGCAGTTATTTGGTACTAGCACCTTAGCAATGCAAAACCTGTTAGAGATATTCAATGTTTCGCATAGCATGTTCGACTTTTTCCTTGTGGCTGAAAACCTAGTTGTTGGCCGTTTATCTGCCTTACTATCTGTTACTTTTGCCTGTTGCTTACCTATTTTGGTGGCAACCAGCATGGCAAAGTCATTTACGCTAAAGAAAAAAGCACTGCTTAAATACTTACTGATTATTCCTGCTTTGTCTGTTATATCTTTCATCAGTTTAAAGCATGCTTTCAGCTCTATAAGCTACCAATATGAAGGCTACACTAAATTCATAGAGCGTGATTTTTTAATGGAAAGCGTAAACACTACACTTTTAGATAAAGCACAAACCATTAACCAAAACATGCAACCGAATGTAAGTGTATTAAACCGTATTAAAGAGCGAGGTTACTTGCGTGTAGGATACTTTCGCGATGATTTACCTTACTCTTTTCACAACGATAAAGGCAAACTTGTTGGCTTCGATATTGAAATAATGCACCAACTAGCTTTAGATCTTAATGTTGATATTGAGTTTGTTAAAATCTTTCATAATCAAGCAAAAACATTGCTCACTTCAGGTTATTTGGATATTACTACCGGCGTACCGGTTATTCCTGACAACATGACAAAATACACATTAACTATGCCTTATAGCTCGCAGAGTTTAGCGATTATAGTTAAAGATAAACGTCGTGCAGAGTTCACAAAATGGGACAATATATTACAGCGTGATGATCTTATTTTAGGTATTCCAGAAAGCTTTTATTATGAAAAAGCCATTGCTAGAACCTTTACTCATGGCAAAGCTTGGGAAATATCAACGCCTAGATTGTTTTTTAAACCCGAGTATTCACATATAGACGCTATGCTTTTTGGTGCTGCAGCATCATCTGCATGGACAATGCTAAATCCAAGTTACACCGTGGTAGTCCCTAAACCGGAATTATCGCCACTGTTTATGGCATTTCCTATCAATAAAAATGACCATAGTTTTGAGTTATTTATGCGCAATTGGATCACCATGAAACAACAGAGTAAAACCATTGATAAACTGTTCGATTATTGGATCAGAGGCGACAAAAGTATTACCCCTTAAAAGCCAATAAAGCTGTATTTACTCAGTAAAATGAAAAATTAACCAAGAGTTGAAAAACAAAAATGAAAAAAACCACAAAGGCACTTTTCTCAAATAAAGCCAGTATTGCAATAATTCTATTTGTCGCTGCATTCATTACTGGCTGTGCAAAAATAAACGATATTTCAACGAATTTAGACCGCGAAAACTTTAAAAATTACTTTTCGCCAGCCAAAGTAAAAATTTATACCGATGAGAATGAGTTTGTTGGTAAACATAAATTTATTGGTTTAGTTGACGGTGAGTCTTGCCAAGAAAAAGCTCATCATGCTGCTCCAAACGAAATTGATGCTCGCACGGAAGCTAGAGGCAAAGCATACAAACTGGGTGCCAATGCCATTATTTTTAGTCAGTGTGTCATGATCGAAGAAGATAAAGCCGCTAAATATTGTTTGTCTTCAACGGTTTGCTATGGTCGAGCTTACCAAATTGAACAAGTAAAATAATGACAAGCAGCGTTAATTTCAACGTTATTGGCACAATTGACTCGCCCTACAAGGAAAAATTTGCCATTCCTAGGCAGCCAGGTATTGTTACTGCCGCGCAAGGACAACTGCATTTAACTGGCTTAGCGAATAACGAAGAGTTAGTGCGAGGATTAGAGCAATTTAGCCATATTTGGTTGTTATTTGTTTTTCATGGCACGCAGTCGCAAGGTTGGAAACCCCTTGTGCGGCCGCCACGTTTAGGCGGTAACAAAAAGCTGGGTGTGCTGGCAACCCGTTCAACTTTCAGGCCCAACCCTATTGGTATGTCGGTGGTAAAGCTAGATAGAATTGAGCATTGTACGGTTAACTCAGATAATAGAAATAGCACAGAAGATAAAACGTCTCAGGTGATATTACATATCAGCGAATTAGACTTGCTTGACGGTACACCTATTATCGATATTAAACCTTACTTGCCCTACGCAGATATTGTTGAAAACGCTCATGGTGGCTATGCGCAAAACCAACCAAGCAATAATATCACTGTCGAATTTTCACCGTTATCACTTAAAACCTTAGCTGACAATATAACGCACTATCCAACTCTACAAAGCCTGATTGAGCAAGTGTTAATACAAGATCCCCGCCCTGCTTATAAACACCATAAATCTGACGATAAAGTTTATGGTATGAGCCTGTATAACTTTAATATTAAATGGCAGATGACTGATCTTACAACATTACAAGTGATCACAATAGAAGACGCTAAACACGTTTAAGTTTAGCCACTAAATTACTATGTAATGTCCGATTATCGCCATGATTCATTGGTTATCTATTTATACTAAAGCTAACTACAATATCTAAGGATTTTCATTGAACACACCGAATAGCCAAAATTACCAAGCCTATCTTGAGCTGTTGTTACTCGCCGCTATTTGGGGCGCATCTTTTATGTTTATGCGAGTAGGAGTCCCTGAATTTGGTCCAATAGTATTTGCAGCTCTTCGAACGGGTATCGCGGCTATTTTTTTGATTGTGTGTTTAGTTTTATTCAAACAAACTAAAGCCTTGAGAGGCTACTGGGGTAAAATATTTGTTGTTGGTGCGCTCAATACTGCACTGCCATTTGCTTTGTTTAGTTACGCAACCTTAACCCTAACCGCTGGAACAGCTTCAGTTTTAAATGCTACCACACCAATGTTCGGTGCTATTGTTGCTTATATTTGGTTGAAAGATAAGTTAAGTCTTAGCGCAACTTTCGGCTTATTTATTGGCTTTATTGGGGTCTATTTATTAGTATCCGACAATTTACATTTTGGCGTAACAGTTTCAGCGCCAGCAATGCAAAGCAACGCGTTGTTCCCCACATTAGCCGCTATGCTTGCTGCGCTTTGTTATGGCATTTCTGCCAATTATACTAAAAAATATTTAAGCGCTATAAAACCATTGGCTTTAGCTTCAGGCAGCCAAATTTCAGCCACTATTATGCTAGTACCGTTAAGTTTATTTTTTCTCCCTGAAACCATACCTAGCAGTAATGCTATCGGCTCTGCTCTGTTAATTGGCATAATATGTACAGGCTTTGCTTACATATTATTTTTTCGACTTATTGCCCAACTCGGCCCTGCAAAGGCAATATCAGTAACTTATTTAATTCCTGCATTTGGTATTCTTTGGGGGGCTTTATTCTTAGCTGAAACTATCAGTTTGATGATGCTTATTGGTGGTAGTGTAACCTTGCTTGGCGTGGCGTTAACGACTGGAATACTACAAAGAAAAAAGTAACGAATAGATATTAGCAATGCAAACTACAAATAAAGCGTACAAATAAACGTTTTTTAATACCGTTTATTTGTACGCTAATATGATCTTATTTGGCTATTTTTGTTTAACAACCTTACCTGTTTTCATCACAAAATCTACATCGAGTAATTCATCAATATTATTTAACGGGCTAGCGTGCATGGCAATAATATCGGCTACTTTCCCCACTTCTAATGTGCCTAAGGTTTTTGATTTGCCAATTAAGTCAGCGCCATTAATGGTTGCCGATACTAAAATGTCTTGTGGCGTCATGCCAGCTGCAAACATTAATTGCGCTTCTCTCGCATTATAACCATGTTTTGAAACACCGCTATCAGTACCATAAGCTATTTTTACGCCGGCTTTGTAAGCGCGTTTAAAGTTATCGGTCATATCGCCGCCAACACGTATCGCTTTAGCGCGAATCGCCGGTGACATAAAGTCAGTAGTTTTTGCTAAATTAACCACGGTGTCTCCAGCCATTAATGTTGGCACTAAATACGCTCCGCCTTTTTTAAAGAGCTTAATACTTTCTTTGTCGGCATAGCTGCCATGTTCAATACTGTCAACGCCTGCGCGTAACGCGGCGTTAATACCCGCTGCAGCATGTGCATGGCTTGCCACTTTACGTCCTAGCGAATGTGCAGTATCAACCACTTCTTTAATTTCATCATCAGCCATTTGTTGGCCAGTACCCGTATCTGTGTCTGATAACACACCACCTGTGGAGGTAATTTTAATGACATCGGCACCAAACTTTATTGCGTGACGAGTAGCGCGTCGACAATCGTAAGGACCGTCACAAACGGTTTCTGCTGTGTGCAGTTTCATTAAATCGGGCGCCATGCCATCTACATCACCATGCCCACCGGTAACGGCAACACTACTACCAGCAGCAACAATAGTTGGTCCAGATATCCACCCTTTTTTTACCCCATCGCGTAAGGCAAATATTTGCTCAGCACTCGCGCCTAAATCACGAACGGTAGTAAACCCGGCCATTAATGTTTTATGGGCAAAATGAGCACTTTTCATTAACGTGTCGGCATCAGATAAGTTCACCGTATCACTGTCGTTGCTCGGGCCAAGTTCACCTTGTAAATGTACATGCATATCCATTAAGCCTGACATAACAAAGCTCGAAGACAGATCAATGAATGTGGCATCTGTTGCAATACTTTTTACATCAACAAAGCCTGATTTAAGTTCAGTAATTTTACCATCGTTAATCACTAGCGTTTGTTTTTTAAGTGGTGCTTTACCGGCAGTAACTAATAACTCTCCGGCATGTATAACGGTTGTTTGTGCGAATGCTGTATGAGATATCGCTGCACTAACCATTAGCGCAATAGTTGTTATTGAAGATTTTAATCTAAGCATGTCTCGACCTTATTGTTATTTTAATGTTTACCTCTAGTTATAACAGTATGGCAAAAGAATGAAAATTGTAATCGATAAATGGGGAGATTATTCAGTTCAATAACCACTCGGTTAATTTAGTGATTAGTTTTAATTTATAGTGAGGAGCTTTATTTTTATCGCCTTAGCATGGTTCTTTGTCGGCCATAAAAACAAAAAACCAGCGCTAGGCTGGTTTCTTAATCACAAAACTATTAATTCGCGTAATGTGTTTCGCTTAATGCTGATGACCACCAGCGCCGTGCGCATGGCCATGTTCAATTTCTTCTGCGCTAGCTTCACGTACGTCCGCAACTTCAAGATCAAAGGTTAATACTTTACCTGCTAATGGCGGATTAATATCAACAGTTATCATAAATTTACCCGCTTTAACGACTGTAACTTGACGTTGGCCGCCTTCGGTATTAACTACCGCAGTCATGCCCGCTTTCCATTTAGCACTTGGCGAAGGTAAACCTTGTAAATGTTTAACGGGTACACGCTGAATAGCGTCTTCTTGGCGTTCGCCGTAGGCATCTTCAGGTTGCAAAGTTACTGAGAACTTATCACCCTTTTCTTTGCCTGCTAATGCGTTTTCTACGCCCACTAACATATTTTTATAACCGTGAAGATAAGCTAATGGCTCACCTGCGTGAGAGTTTTCTATTTCTACGCCTGCTTCATCTTTAAGTACGTAGTGAAACTGAACAACGGTTTTATCAGTAATTTTCATTTTATTTCCAAGCTAATCATTTAGGTTAATTTGCCAATAAAGTCGGCAAAAAATAATGCGTAAATCGTTGCGCCAGAGTTTAACAAAATAGTACAGGCAATTGAATTAAGAATTTATGCTTAGTATGAATTTTATCGCGGGTAACTAGGATATTGAGTCGATATCAATTTATGCCCAAAGCAATAAAATCAAGACACTGAGCACTATCAAAAACATACCTAAGTATTCAACAGCCGATATTTTTTCTTTAAAAATACGATAAGTAATAAACAGTGTTATAAAAAATTCTACTTGTCCTAGAGCTTTAACGTAAGCTACATGCTGAAAACTCATCGCAGTAAACCAACCTATCGAGCCAACAACACTGGTTAATCCTACAAATAAACATAATCGCCATTGCTTTATCATGGTGATAAGTTGATGCCTGTCCTGCCAATAAACGTAAATCAAAGAAATAAACGACTGTACTGTGATCATAAAAGTTAAGGTCAGCGCCGCGCTTAATAGTAAATCGCTATTTAAGGCCAAACTTGATTCTCGAACTAGCAAGGTGGTAATGGCTAACCCTAAACCTGACGCTAAACCAAAACCCGCCCCAGGATTTTGAAAAACATCTTTAGCGGTAAACTTTACTTTCGACACTAACAAAATACCAACCACACCAATAATGATTGAGAACCAGCCCATAAAACTTAAGCCAATGGAGAATAGAAAAAAGCCTACAATCGCAACTTGAATTGCCTCTGTTTTCGCTAAGCTCGTTGCCACTGCAAAATTACGGTATTTAAATGCAATCATTAAACATGCCGTACCAATAATTTGCATCACAGAAGCAATGAGCGCGTATTGAATAAACTGTGTATTTAAATCGGGGATTTCTAGGGCGCGGTAGTCTGATACCCACCATAAATAAAGCCAAGCAAAAGGCAACGCATAAACATATCTTACCCCTGTTGTGGCCATCGCATTAAGGTGCTGTGTTAGTTGCTTTTGACCAGCTGTTCTAATTGCTTGCATAAAAGCAGCAAGTAAAGTGAAGTAAATCCAGATTTCCAAAGGAATTCCAAGGTAAGCCTTATGTAACAGTATTGTATGATTTACTTTTTCAAAAAACTATCTATCAATGACTATATTCATTATCAATGGGATTAATTTTTTATATCAATATGAAAGTAGGTTGTTGAGAGTATGCCCCAGAAAACAAGCGTAAAATCAGCCTTAACAGGTTTTAAGATACAAATTAATAAATTAACCTAGCATAGATGTTCAACCGATACTCAGTGAGGTAGTCGCTTTATTAACCACCGACATTAGTGCTACTTAAGCATCAAACAAATAACTGGTCACACCTGTTGAGGTTAAATCAATAAAGAGTTACCTTAGTTATCTCGAGGTTATGCTAGGCTTTACAATGCTAAAATTACATTGCTTAAATGGTTATATTCAAAATATTTATCTAGCAGAATATGCCGATAAATTATTATTACTTGATGGCTGTTGTCGTGCTGACATTAACGTTATAGAAGACTTTATAATTAATCAGCTTAACCGTCCTATGTCTGATCTTGCCTTAATTGTCGTTACCCATATGCATCCAGACCATGCTGGTGCCGCCAATGTTTTGCGAAAAAAATATGCTTGTAAAATCGCAGCTGCAAATGTACCTGGGCAATGGTATTCAGGGTTTGATGGTAAATTGATGCATTTAACCGATATGTTACTAACGCTATGGGTAGCAGGTCGACAGAAAAAAGCTAAAAAGTATCTCTACTACTCAAGTACATTAACGCCCGATTATTACTTAAGCGATCAAGCGGTTTTACCTGGTTTTGAAGATTGGCAGGTGCACTTTACACAAGGTCACACTGACCGAGATATATCATTGCATCACCAAGCAACTCAGCAAATTTATGTTGCCGATTTAATGGTGAAAGTACGTGGTGCTTTTATCCCACCTTATCCGGTTTTTTACCCAAAGCGCTATTTACAATCATTAACTAAAATTAAGGCATTGAATATAGAGTCAGTGCTTTTGGCGCATGGTGAGAAGGTGCAATTAACTGAACAACAATGGCAGCAACTTATTTCGTTGGCTCCAACGAAACCTGCCACACATTGGCGTTCAGTTAAAACAAAGCTTAAACGGGTGTTATTTAGCCGCTAAGGTATCAGAACTTAACTTTGATATACCCAAGCTAAAAATGATTTAGACTCATTTACATTAGTAAATGAAATTAATTTTGTACCGTTTTTATCCGTTACTGCAACATTGTTTTTGTTAACAGAAATTGATTGAATCGGTGAGGCGATCGAATAGATCGTACCTTGGTATGTATAAGACATAATAAACTCTTTTAATGTGCGTTAAAACGCATGAACAAAAGCTATATTATTGTATAGTGGAACTTTTTTATTTGAAAAATAACAACTTTTAACGAGCCGCGCTCGAAAAATCAGACAATAATTTAAGCTTAATAAATTAAGTGATGACTAACTGTGAAAGGGAAAGGCAAACACGATTTTATAAATAATCGGTTAAATAGACTAGATGGGAATAGTTAACGAGCGCACTATAATGTTATTTGTTTAACAAGTAAACGTTTTTTACTGCTCTTTTATGATTTATTTATCAAATCTTTATAACTAAAGTCATTTAGCCCTCTTGAACGAGGACAAAATAAAAGTATCAGTAAGTGCTAAGGTTGATCAATATATGCATCAAAACTGACAGAAGCACTAAATAACAGAATCTACTAGCTTATTATTGTCTGCTTCCTTCTTGCGCTTACTGGTAATCCGCAAAAATGTAATAAAGTAAAATTGTTCGCTAAGTATTTACAAAGCAAATAACCTCCAATACTTTTAACCTCTTTTAATTCCCATGATATCGATAACACTCAGCTAACTCACTGACACCTAAACCATTCTGTTTTTTCACTTCAATTTGTACATCAATACGTTTTTTTAAGGCATCTACATGACTTATAACACCGATCATTTTGCCACTGGCATTTAATGAATCTAGAGCCGATAAGGCAATTTCAAGGGTGTCGTTATCTAGTGTGCCAAAACCTTCATCAAGAAACAGTGAGTCAATACTAGTTTTTGCACTGACTAAATCTGATAGCGCGAGTGCTAACGCCAAACTAACTAAAAAGCTTTCGCCACCCGATAAGGTTTTGGTATCGCGCACACTATCGGCTTGCCAAGTATCTAAAACCTCTAGCGCTAAGTTCTCTGATTGCTGGCATTGTAATTGATATCGACCATGTAATTTATTTAGCTGTTGGTTGGCTAAATACACTAAGTGCGACAGTGTTAAGCCTTGAGCAAAGCGTCTAAACCTTGCGCCGTCTGCTGCGCCAATTAAACCATTAAGATGCGAGAGATCATCAAGTGCTATTTGCTGCTTTGTAATTTCATCAAGTAGCGACTTTTGCTCATCGCGCTGTTGTATATCTTGCGAAATTTGCTGACTTAATTGGCCTTGACGAATTTGCAGCTGCTTCAATGTTTCGGCACAAATAGCGGCTTTATGATCAAATTCAGTGACATCTAAATCTTTTTCTAGTACTAACGACTGAGTAAACATTAAGTCGTTTAAGCGCTCGTCGTTGTTAATATTTCCGGCGTTATTCCCTGTATCATTATCGGCATCAACATGAGTCGACTCAACCAGTGCTTTGGTTTGTATTTGTAGCTTCACTTTATCTTGTTCAAGTTGCGATAATTGTTGCTGTACTTGTGTTAATTGTGCTTTGGCCTGTTGAGTTTTTTGCGTAATTTCTTGTTGTAAAGACTTCAAGTTAAGCCTTTGCTCTTGAGTTAATAACGCGGCTTTAAAGTCTGCCTCTGTTGCAAAATCACTTTGGGCTAGTTGGTTTTGCCAAGTTTCTATAGCAACTTGCTGCTGTGGCAATAAACGACTTATTGCAGCAAGGTTTGCATTTAATTTACCGGCAATGTTTTGTTGCAGGCTTTTTTGATCACTCAGGTTATTTTGCAACTGCACCAACAACTGCTCTTGGGTTTGCTGCTGCTGTTTTAATTGTTTACGTGCTTGTTGTGTATCTTGTTCTCCAAAGAGTGTTTTACGTTGTAAGCGTGTTTCATCTTGCTGTTTTTCAATCAGCATTAATTCATCTTTAATCGCTTGCTCTGTCAGGCTAAGTTGCTCTATTTTACTATGAGCAATAGCCAGCTGTTGCTGTATTTGTTGTAATTGCTCATTTTCTGTAGCGACACCATTAAGCGCTGTTTGATACGCCTGACCTTGTTGTTCTAGTTCAGATAACCAAGCATTTTGTAACGGTAAAACATCAGAAAACTCATTAGTGGCTACTTCACTACCAGCCGCTTCATCGTTTTGATATACATTGAAAATATCTGGTAAAATCGTCTGATTATCTTGCATTAGCTTACTAAGTTTTTGGTAAGTTGACGCTATTTTTGCCAGCTGACTTTGTAAGTTTTGTTTGTTCTGCTCTGCTTGCTGATGCAATTGGTTTAGTTGTACAGTTTTATTTTGGCTAAGGTTAGTTAAGTTGACTAGTTGCTTGTCTAGTCCCAACACTAATTCAGTTTGCTGCTGCGTTGTTTGTTTTAATTTTTGTAGTTGGTTATTGGCATTATTAAGCGCTTCAAAGTGTTGTTTTCGAGCTTGCATATCAGCATTTATTTGCTCGAAAGCTGACAATTCTAGTTCAATTTTTAGCTGTTCGCGTAAGGTTAACCACTGTGTTGTCAACTGCTGTTGTTCTTGTAGTTTTGTGCTTTTGTTTTCATTAATTATGTTAAGTTTATCTTTCAGTCGCTCTTGTTCTGCAGATAAGCTTTTACCTTGAAGTTCAAGTTGTTCTAATTCTGCAGTAAGCTGTTTCAAGCGCTGCTGGTGCTCATTGCCTACTGAATTATTTTCACTCAGTGCTTGATAATCAGCAACGGCTGGGTGGTGATCTGAGCCACATAATGGGCAAGCTTCATTGGCTTTTAAGTTTGCTCTATGCGCACTAAGCGACATAATGGTTTTTTGTTGCTCAACAATCAGTTGCACATCAAGCAATTCTGCTTTTTGGTTTTTATAGCGCTCTCGCAACGGTGCTAATTGCTCAATCACATTGGTTAGCTGCTGATTGTCTGCAGCAATGACTTGCTCTATGTTGCCTAGTTCAGCACTGAGTACTTGATACCTTTGCGCATTATGTAATGCTTGTGTTTGCTCATTTAAGCTTGATTGCAGCTCGTGCAATTGTTGGCTGAGCACAGATTCATTTTGGCAATGATAATGCTGTAACAACTGACTGACATCGTGCTCATGAGCCTTAAGGGTAAGTTGCTGTTGTTGACACTCTGTTTCTAATGCAACTAATTGCTGTTGCTCTTTATTGAGTTCACTGGTTAGTAATTCAGTTTGGTTTTGTAAGTTTGTATTTTGCGCTATTAACTCAAAACTCCCCTGCTTTTCATTAAACATTTGCTCAAGCATATTTCGCCACAATGGCAAGTGCTCAGGTAAAGCCGATAAATGAGCTTGTTGCTCAATAATGTTTTGTGAATGGGAGATTTTATCTAACTGCTGTTTTTGCTGTAACGTTAGTTGTTCAACTTGAGTTTTCGCTTGAGTTGTTGCCTCAGCCGCACTCTTAACACGATTAGTTTGCTGATTTTTTTGCTCTGCCAATTGCGCTATTTTACTGTCAAGCGGGAGTACTTGCTCAACAATTAATTGCTCTGTTTCTTGCTGCTGAGCAATGAATTTCTCATGAGATATTAAAAACGCTTTTAAGGCCTGTTCGGCAGCTTCTAGCTGTACCTGACTTTGTTTATTATCAACTTCAAGGGCTTTCTCTTGGTCTTTAAGCTCAGAAAACTGATGATTAAAATGACTAAGTTGTTGAAAATCTGCACGTAAGTTTTCTGCAGGCTCAGATAAGGCTAAAGCTTGCAGTTGTGTAGCGTTATCTGTTTGTAATTCTTGTGCAGCAGCTTGTTGTTGCTCAGCAATGGCGCTTTGCTGATTAGCGTTTTGCACATTCACTAGCCAATTTCGAACTTGTTGCCAGTGCGCAAGCTGCGCTTCATAAGGCTGTTGCTGAGCTGATACTTTATTGAGTTGGTTGTTAATCTCGCTTTGTTGCTCTGTAGTTAACAACTGCATGCCTGTACTTTTAGCCTGCAATAGCTTTAACTCATTGGTTGCACTTTTATGTTGCTCGAATACGGCTTTAGAGATATCGCCATAAATTTCACTACCGGTAAGCTCTTCTAATAAATCGGCACGTTCATTAGCAGGGGCATTTAAAAAGGCAGCAAATTCACCTTGTGATAGCATCATCGACTTTTTAAAGCGTGAGAAGTCTAACCCCGTTAAACGCGCTATTTCGCTGCGAATATCAGAAACTTTTGTTGCGATAACTTCTGCTTCACCTGAGCTAGGATCAAAGGTATCGGCAGTGTTGGGGTTAGCAAGTATTTTAGCTAATTCGGCCGTCGGTTTTTGCAAGTTCCCATCAATACTATTTTTTGCGCGCCGCTGACTCCAAAACGCACGGTAAGCTTGCCCCTTAACTTCAAACTCTACCTCAGCTAAGCAATTTGCTGTTTGACGGGTCATTAATTGGTTTTGCTTATCTGATATGGTTAACCTTGGAGTTTGGTGATATAGCGCCAAACACATAGCATCGAGTATTGTAGTTTTACCTGCTCCCGTAGGACCAACAATGGCAAAAAGCGCACTGGTATCAAATGGTGACTGGGTAAAGTCAATTTTCCAATGACCTTTTAAAGAATTGATATTTTCAAAGCGAAGCGACAATATTTTCATGACTTAGTCTCCTCGTTACCCGTGCTTTTAGTAGTACTTACTTCAGCTTCTTTATGTTCAACCAACGCCCGTTTGGTTGAACTGGCGAGTTGTGTTTGCTCAGCAATATTTAAATATAAGCTGTTTAGGCGTTGTTTACGTTGCTGCTGCTCTGGAGTTTGCCAATTTTCTAGCGCTAAGCGTGCATCAAATACCTCTTGAACACTTAATTCGCTTAAGGTCACTTTTTTCTCGTGACTTGGCATTTGTTGGCGTGCTTTTTTGCTGCGCCTGACCAGTAATACTTCAACGGGGAAATCTTTCACGATTTGTTCGATTCTAGCGCTTAAATCTAGCAAGTATTCTGCGCTTTCAACTTCTATATCTAACCAAATTTTTTCTTGGCTAGTAGACTTGCTATCACTTAGTTCAAGGGCTAACGATTCCGTAACCGCAGTAATATCTTGGGTTAGTGTATCTAAATGGGTTTTTACAATAGCTAAAGGTTGAAAACATGGCACGTTAGATAATGTTACTTCGCCGAGCTCTCCATTTTTAAATTCAGCAATAACAATGCTTTTTTGAGTTTTAGCTTCATCAAAACTTAATGCGATAGGCGAGCCGCTATAACGAATATGCTCACTTTTAGTTACTTTTTGCGGACGGTGAATATGACCTAAAGCGATATAGTCGGCAGCAGGAAATTCGCTGGCAGGAAAAGCCTCTAATGTGCCGATATAAATATCACGTACCGAATCACTGACCGATGCGCCAATAGTGGTTAAATGCCCGGTAGCAATAATGGGTAAGCGAGCCGCTTTATCTTGTTGCTGTGTTGATAATGTTTGTGCATGCTCAAATAACACTTGATAATGCGCTGAAATAGCTTGTTGTAATGACTGTTGTTTTTCGCTGGCTGATTGTCCAGCATAACTTTTAACAATATCGCGTGCTCGAATAAACGGAATAGCGCAAATAACCGCTTGTTGATCAGTTTTAAGGCTTTTAAGGATAAACACTTGTTCAGACAAATTGCCGCTGGCGGTTGATACCACCCTAGTTGATAACTGCTGTAATAACTTTTGCGACTCAGATAGCATAGCAACTGAGTCATGATTACCCGCTAATATCACTAACTGGCAGTCGGTTTGATGGAGTTTGGCGATAAAATCAAAATACATTTCGCGAGCATAACTTGGCGGTGTGCCGGTATCAAAAATATCGCCCGCAACAATAATGGCGTCTATTTTCTGACTTTGCGATTGTTCAACTAGCCAATCTAAAAACTGTTGATGCTCACGTGCGCGACTTTTGCCATAAAAGTGTTGGCCTAAATGCCAGTCGGATGTGTGAATAATTCTCATAATTTAGTGTGCGCCAACAGCTTAAAATCAAAGTAATTATTCTACCGACTCTATTGAATGGTTGCTACAACACTTGTTTGAAACATAACTAATTAATTCAGAATCATCTTATTTTTAGACAACTAATCAGGGTAGCCAGTTATTTTTTTAATATTTTGATAAATAGGCTTTAATTGTTGATACATTTTCAGATAAACCTGTTTGTATAATTGGTTATATAATTTTACGTTAGCTGGGTTAGGGGTAAACGTTTGCTCAGTACGGGTCATTGCGCTGGTTGCTTGCCGGTAGTTGTCATAATAGCCTAAGCCAACAGCGACATTAATGGCAGCGCCTAAGCCTGACGCTTCAAAGGTATGCGGTCTGTGTACCGGCAAATTAAAAATATCAGCGGTTAGTTGCAATGCGGCATCAGATTGCGAGCCACCGCCTGACACCATTAACTTGGTTATTTTACATTTTTGACGTTTTTCTAAGTTCTCTTTACCTTCTCTTAAGGCATAAGCCAAACCTTCTAAAATCGAGCGGTAAATATGTGCTCGCGTATGTACATCACCAAAGCCGATAATCGCCCCTTTTGCTTCAAGGTTTTTTAACCCTGGAGACCAATAAGGTTGTAGCATTAATCCCATAGAGCCTGGCGGTACTTGTGCAACGAGTTGATCAAACAAGCTCTCAGCACTAACGCCTAATGTTTGTGCTTTTTCAACTTCATTTTGACCAAATTCTTGCTTAAACCAGTTAACCATCCAAAAACCACGATAAATCATCACTTCACTGCTGTATTGCTCGGGAATAGCTGACGGATAAGGTGGAATAAAACTGTGCGGTTCAACATATTTAGTGTTGTTTGTATTAATAGTTGCGGTTGTGCCATAACTTAAACTTGCTGTGTCTGGTTGAATACAACCTGAGCCCAACACTTCACAGGCTTTATCAGACGCTGAAGCAATTAATTTTGTTCCTACTTTTATCCCCGTATGCGTGGCGGCATCACAGGTGATTTCTCCCAGAACATCACCCGGTTTAACTAAACTTGGCAGCATTGAGCGCTTTACCGGTAATGCATGCCACTTCCAATCCCAAGCTTTTGCCCAGTTTTGCTTTTTATAATCAAAGGGAAAGTAACCAACAATACTGCCTATTGAGTCTTTAAATTGCCCCGTTAAACGGTAGGTTAAAAATCCTGACAATAATAAGAATTTATCCGTATTTCCCCATACATTAGGTTCATGTTGCTCAAGCCAGTTCGCTTGCGATTTACGACGAAAATATTCAATAACTTTACTTTGACCTATTAAGGAGAATGCGGTGCGCCAATACCAAGGCATTGCCTTGTTTTGTTGACATAAACGCTGATCAAGCCAAAGAATAGCCGGTCGAAGCGCTTCGCCATGTTTGTCTAAGTTGATCACGGTTCCACGCTGAGTAGTTACCGTAACCGCCGTCACCCTATCACGATAGCCATTTTCAATAACCTCATTTTGCTGCCAAAGTTGCTGACAACACTGACCTAGCATTTGCCAGAAGTAATCAGCATTTTGCTCAGCCCACCCCGGATTTTTAGAAAAATAAGCTTCCAATTCAATACGGCTTCTAGCGAGTAAATTCCCCTTTAGATCAAACAGTAAAGCGCGAACACTTTGTGTACCATTATCTATGGTTAACATTAAATCACTTGTTTGCTTTTCAGTGTTTTGGGGTTTATCACTTTCGGTCATGTTATTACTCATATTGATGCACCATTAGCTTGTGGCAAACTATATGAACATTGCCACAGCGCTAAATATCGCTTAATTTCTTGTTGCCATTTTGTTTCGCTCCAAGATAAATAAGGCGAACAAAGTACTTTAATTTGCGGCAAAATGTCACGAGCGCCCGCCGGTAATACGTTACCCAGTCGTGTACGGCGTAGCAATAGATCATCAAGATGTTGCACTTGTTCAAATCTTACCGCCCAAACTAACTCCGCCCACAAGTGCCTACTATAACGTATCGGCTGACAATCTTGTTTTGCACTGGCTTGAATAAATGCAGCACTAAATTCACCATAACAGGCCATTATTTGTTGTTGAATATGATGACTAAAAGTTAGTTTTAGCTGGTGATCAAATTGCGATAAAATAGGTTGTTGACTCGCAACATTAAGCGCGCCCGTTAACGTAGGTTCGTTTGCTTTATCTTCAAGCATTAACTGCTGACAAACCTGATCAAGCACTTGCTGTGCAATCAACCTAAAAGTAGTTAACTTACCGCCAGTAACGGTGAATACGCTTTGTTGTTGCGTGATATGGTGATCGCGTTTTTCTTTCGATGGCGTTAATGCATTATCTGTTGTACTGACGGGACGAACACCGGCAAAAGTTGAAATAATATCGTCTTTGGTTATTTTCGCGTTTGGAAATTGCTGCTTTACCGCCGCTAGTAAATAATCAAATTCTGACTGACTTATTTTAGCTTCAAACGACATGTCATCATTATGATCAACATCGGTAGTACCCACTATAGTTACATTTTGCCATGGGTATATTTGCACAGGCCTTTTATCTTGAGGGTGTTGAACAGAAATAACACTAGCCACCGGTAAGCGCCAACTCGCTATCACTAAATGGCTACCACGTAACGGCCGCATATTTACTGATGATTTATTATAATTACCGCTCTGTTTATCATGGTTTACTGGTAACAAGTTTGACCAAGCTCCACAAGCATTAACAACCACTTTAGAATCAATTATTAATGCTTGGTTTTGCCCTTCAAGTACAACTGATAATTGGCTGCTTTTGTCATTAATAGTAAGTGTTGATACTTGAGCATAATTGAGTGCTTGTCCACCGAGTTGCAATGATTCTTGGATCAAACGTTGTACTAATCGAGCGTCTTCGGTTAGTGCATCAAAAAACTGTGTGCCACCAAGTAAGTCTGGCTCAACCACATGCGGTGCTAAAGACAAATATGCGGATTTTGGCCAAAACTTATGCTGTTTTTCGCCAGCGATAAAGTCATAACAAGACAATAAGCAATTAAATAACCAAGGTCCTGGAAACGCTTTTTTATAATGACTTAGTGCAAAGCTTTGCTTGGTGATTAGAGGCTGCCCTTCTTTTAATAAGCGTTGACGCTCAATCACAGATTCTCGGATTAATGCCACTTGCCCTTGTGCCATGTAACGTAAACCACCGTGAACCATTTTCGAAGAACGACTCGAACTGCCCCATGCAAAATCTTTTTGCTCTAACAACAACACTTTTAAGCCCATTTGGCAGGCTAACTTTAAAATGCCAGCGCCAGTAATACCGCCACCAATAATCACTAAATCCCAATCAGTGGTGTTTTCAATGTCAGCGATACGTTCGGTGCGCGACTGCATTATATTTTGGCTAAGTTGTGTAGTAGTCATATTAAGAACATCAATGTTTTCATTGTTTTAAGCTTCACTCTTAAGGGGCGTTGAACTTACTTAGATATGAATTTTATTTTAATAATGTACCGGGATTAAGTTGCTGTTCGGCGTCAAAATGCTCAACGAGATTGGCCAAAACCTTCATGCCCAACTCACCTTTTTCAATCGATAAATACTGCGCATGATCTTTGCCAACACCATGTTGATGACTAATAGTGCCGCCATTGTTAACTATGGTCAGGCTCGCCAGATGTTTAAGCTTTTTCCAACGCGCAAGTGTTGCTGAATAACTATTAGCATTTCGATAAACATAAGTGGTATATAAGCTACAACCTTGGCTGTAAACATGAGAAAGATGAGTAAATACATGAACCTTTTCATTTTCGGCTGCTAAACCATCACGCATTGCTGCTTCAACTTTTGCCATTAAGTTATCAACATTGCTCCAATCAGTAGCGGTTTCAAAGGTGTCAACCACATACCCTTGCAACCATAAAGCCTCGCGCAAATAAGGCGAACGAAAGCGATTGGCTTGCCATTTCTTACCTAATAGCTCACCTGTACTAACACCTTTGAATTTTTTTACCACACGATTTAATTGCTTTTTACTGGCTGAAACTTGTTGTTTAGTGCCGGTTAAGCCAAAAGTTAACATGCATTTATCGCTTGCACAGCCTCGCATAGATAAGTAACGCTCTAACCACTTTATCGCACTTTCATGACCAGCTAGCTTTAATTGCGTTTGTGTTTCAACCGCATTACTCACTCGCAGCATAGACAAAGCAATGCGTTGTTGCACAGCTTCCTGACAAAATTGACTTGCTGCTTGCCAGTTTTTAAAGAAGATCACCGAGAACTTCTCTGCATCAGCAACTTTACTTACCCGCACTTTTATTTCAGTTAAAATACCAAAGCGACCTTCTGAACCTAGTAATAACTCACGTAAGTCAGGCCCTGCTGAAGATGCCGGAAATGTTGGTACGTCAAGCAAGCCAGCAAAAGTTTCCATATTGCCACCAGCAAATAATTGCTCTATTCGACCATAACGTAACGACTGCTGACCACTTGAGCGACTAGCAACCCAACCACCTAATGTTGATAGCTCGAAAGATTGCGGAAAGTGCCCTAGTGTATAGCCGCGAGCTAATAACTGTGCTTCTACCATAGGGCCAGGCGTGCCAGCGCCAAAAGTGGCAATTTGGCTTTGTTCATCTAAATGCAGTAATTGGTTCATTCGCCCCATATTAACGGTTAGCACAGGGCGCGAAGATTGTTCTACATTGATATGTCCAGCGACACTTGTACCACCGCCGTAAGGAATCAAAACGATGTTTTCTGCTTTTGCGTAGCTAAGAATATCTTTAACATCTTGGGTATTTTCAGGGAAGCACACACCATCAGGAAAACAGTTAATTTCGCCACTATGCATGGCTAGCCAGTCGGGTAATGATTGCCCTTTGGCATGCCGTACACGTTGTTCAGCATCAACAGAGACTAATGGGTGCTGGGGTAAACGAGATTCTGGTACGGTGTTAATTACCTCGGCTAAACCAATATCTTCAAGACGATGTCCTGCCCCGACAAGGGTACTTAAAAACTCTCCTGCCGATTGTGGTAACTCCATTGAGGTGTTTTCATCTCCCCAGCCATTCCAACGTCTCATTTTACAACCCTTTATTATTTTATTACGCATTATATTAAAGCAAGTGTATAGTGATGAAATGTCCTAAAAAGACAGTCGAGGTGACATATTTGGACAACTTTATAGGCGACAAGCAACAATGAGCAGTTTTATTCATTTATCAGATAACGACAAACAATTAAGCAAGCAATCGAAAAAACAAAACGATGCAAGCTTAAATAATAGTCTCGGCCAAGCTTCTGTTGCCGCTATTAAGCAATATTTACAATTAGCCGACGAACAAAAACTCGATATTGCTACCATCTGCCAATCTATCGGCTTAGATAAATCACTTTTATCTGATAACAGCCAGCACATTAGCGGCGAGCTTTTTCAACAACTTATTGCGGCCTTACTTGAACAATCTAACGATGAGTTATTCGGCTTACATACCGCAAAATATGTACAACCTGGGTCTTATAGTGTTTTGGGTTTTATCTCGATGAACTGCGAAAACCTAGGGCAAGTTATCAGTAAAATTCAACCTTTTGAAAAATTAGTTGGTGATATGGGCACAACAACTATTTCGTCATTAGGTGAGCAAGTAAAAATTAGTTGGCATTGCCAGTTTACCGACACAAGTGTTAAGCGCCATATGGTCGATAATTGTCTCTCGTCTTGGCTAACCTTTGCTCGATATTTGGTTAGCCAAGACAGCAACCCAAGTGAACTGCGCTTATGCCGCCAGCAACCTTCGTTGAGCCAGCAACAAGAATATCAAGCGATGTTTAAGTGTATAATTCACTATGGTCAAAGTGAGAATGCCATAATATTTAATAAAGCTTTATTGTCGGTGCCATTAAACAAAGGTGATCAACAGTTATTATCTACTCTTGAAAATCATGCAAAAACCTTAGTTTCTAATTTAACAATAGAAGAAGATATTGCGGCGCAATTAAGAAATCAAATTGAAAAATCGTTAAAAAGCGGAGCTTTTCACCAGCAAGACATGGCAGATAAATTTGGCATTAGCACCAAAACGTTACAGCGCCGTTTAACAGCATTAGGCTTGAGTTTTCAAAGTTTACTTGATGAAACTCGACTCTCTATGGCTAAAAAGCATCTAGCGAACAATAGCTTAAATTTAAATCAAATTAGTATCGAGTTAGGCTTTACTGAACCAAGATCTTTCTACCGTTGGTTTAATAAACTCACCCAACAAACCCCAGGTGAGTTTAGAAAAAATAGCTTAATTTCTTAACTTTATAACCTTGTAGAACTTTAGCTTGTAGTTTTTCACTTCCTAAACAATTGTTATTTATATTTAAAAAATAATTCACACTACAAAAAAGTAAAGCCAACCAACCTAAAAGTAAATTAAACTTGACACGACTCATCTACCCACCTAATATCAAAAATGTAAAGTATACATTACTTTTTGTAATCAAAAGCAGACATTGGAGAGTGACCATGACAGACAATAATAGTGATACGTTGAGCAAACCTAGCTCGTTTAAACAAAGAAATAAAAGCAATATCGTAAAATTAAAATTTTGGACCGCCATGTGGGTATTAACCATGGCATTAACAAATTTTGGGCCTTGGTTGCTATGGGACTACAACCTTACTTTCTCGGCTTTAGCAGTAATACTAAATTTAGCCTTAGGTGTTAAAATGGTATTAGCAAATATTAACCATTTAAAAGGTTTAGATGAAATGCAACAGCGCATTCAGCTCAACGCCATGGGTATAACCTTGGGCCTGAGTTTAATTGTAGGACTAGCTTATTCGAATTTAGATGTACTAAACCTAATTAGTTATCATGCTGAAATTTCGCATTTAGTTATTTTTATGGGCTTAACTTATTTAATAGCGACTTTTATTGGCCAGAGTAAATACCAATGAAAAATAAACTCAAAGTACTACGCGCTGAAAGAGACTGGACACAGGCACAACTTGCTGAGGCTTTAGACGTTTCTAGACAAACAATTAACGCCATTGAGAAAGGTAAATTTGACCCTAGTTTACCTTTAGCCTTTAAAGCAGCCAGATTGTTCAAATTAGCCATTGAAGACATATTTCAAGATGAAGTGTAAAACAATATGAAAAGTGCCCTGCTGTTAACGTGCCTTGAATGGTGAAAATAACACTAAATCTAATAAACCCGAATATATTAACTCGGGTTTATTAGATTTTATTGTCGTTAGCTGACTATTACCTGTTTAGTTTTGATAAAACCTCTATAATCTCCCCATGAGTTATATCAAAATTTGTAAGTAAGGTAGATCAATGAATACAAAAATATACCAACACGTTCATGCGTTAGCGAAAGATTTATTACAGGCATCTGTAAGAAAAAATCAAGCGACATTCGATGAGTATTACCTCGAGTTAAAGCAATTATGTGAAGAACATGAAGACAGTGATAAAGATCACCCCGTTCAGTGGGAAACCCTGGCTGACTTTACCGACGACTTAGTATTAGCCGTAAGCATTTACGAAAAAGCTTTACTTAAGGCACAAGCAATTAATTCAAAAGATTTTCTTTCATCCATTGCATTCGCCATTGCTTCATTGCAAGTAGAGCTAGGTGATAAAGCAAGTGCAATCGCACACTTAGAAAGCGCTAAAATTAACAGTAATAAAATTGCAGATAAAGAATTAAAAGCTGAAATTAGTGAGTTACTAGAAGAGTTGCAAAGTACTTAATACTTTTGGAGTTTCGAACAATGTTTGTTTCTTAGTGTTGTGATCTCCTGTAGTCCTCCTTCTTTTCTCCCTGTGAGATCTTTTTTTTACAAGGAGAAATGAAAGAGAAAACAATGAGATCATGTTTTAGTGCAGTAAGTAACAACAAAAATGTAATAACACTTTTTATCTTAACTCTATTTTTTAACAAACATTCTATGTGTCTTAGTGTTGCTCTCCTGCAGTCCTCCTTCTTTTCTCCCTGTGAGATGGTTTTTACAAGGAGAAATGAAGGAGAAAACAATGAGAATGTGCTTCAGTGCAGTAAGTAACCACAAAAATGTAATAACACTTTTTATCTTAACTATACTTTTTGACAAACATTTTACGTGTCTTAGTGTTGATCTCCTGTAGTCCTCCTTCTTTTCTCCGTGTGAGATGGTTTTTACAAGGAGAAATGAAGGAGAAAACAATGAGAACGTGCTTCAGTGCAGTAAGTAACCACAAAAATGTAATAACACTTTTTATCTTAACTCTATTTTTGACAAACACTCTATGTTTAGCGTTGAATTTAATATTTTCAATTTAGGATGAGTGTCTGGGTTAATTTGTTTCTTAGTGTTGCTCTCCTGCAGTCCTCCTTCTTTTCTCCCTGTGAGATGGTTTTATTTTTACAAGAAACAATGAGAAGGAAATAAGGGGGTGTTAGTAGAAATAGTCGTTACTTTTTAAAATTATGCAGTTATAAAAACACTAAACTGAACTGCTTTTATATTGCAAGATTGGCTCTGCGGTGAAGGTAATAAATATAAAATGAAAAAAACACTTTCAAGTAAACTTCATTACTCGAAAGTGTTCAATAAATAACAAAAAACACGACAAAAATTAAAAGGTTAAATTAACCTAAAAATTTGCCTAAACCGTCTGTTAATATTTGTTTGGCTTGTTGTCCTTGCTCTGTATCTAAATAGCTTTGGGCTGTAGAAATAAAGTTAGTGATCATTTCTGGTTTTAAACCTAAAGCTTCAAATTGCTTTTTAATATCGTTTACTGACTTTAAAGAGTCGCTATATTCTGAAGCTTTATCAAGTAAACCGCCAAAGCCTTCGCTAGAACCAGAGTTTAATTGGCTAAGGTCTGGCATTTGGCTAACAAGCCCTTCTACGCCAGGAACAGATTTAGCTAAGGTGCTAAATTGGTCAGCAGAAACATTATCTTTAACAAAATTAAAAATAGCTCCCATGCCGCCAGCTGCTTGGTCTGCGTTAACATCTAATGAGCTAGTTAACATATCTACTAAACCATCTGTGCTTTGTTTAGTTACTGCTGGTGCTTCGATTGTTTGCTCTTTAGTTTCACCTAAACCAACTAAGCTTTTTAAGCTGTCAAACCAACTAGTTTCTTCTGCTAAAGCCGACGTGCTTAAAGTTGAAATCGTTAAAAGTACGATAATTTTTTTCATTTGGAACATCCATTTTTATAAATTAGTTTTAAGAATTGTAACAATTGTACAACATTTAACTTCAGGATATGAACTGCTAAATTTTTCTTCAGGCTAAAACTAAAAAATCAAAGCTTATAACCCTGGCAATTAGGTGTATAATATTAAGTAATGTCAGCCAAATTAAGTCGATCATGAGTCAAGAAAACGAACAATTAAATAATCCTTTGCACGGATTAAAACTAGATACACTTTTAAACGAGCTAGTCACTCATTATGGTTTTGATATTTTGGCTGAGTATACGCGAATTAATTGCTTTAAAAGTAATCCAAGCCTTGCATCAAGTTTAAAATTTCTCCGCAAAACCGAATGGGCGAGAGAGAAACTAGAGCGTTTTTACCTTTACGATTTTAAAAATTTACCTGAGCCGGGTGAAGACGAATTTGAAATACCACCACGTAAACGTATTATTCCCTTACATGTAAAGCCGAAGAAACCAAAAGTTTTAGTGCGCGGCGAAGCCATTATTCCTTTGAGTAAAGATAGCTTTAAAGAAACTCATCGAAGTAAACCTGAGCATAAAAAGCCTTATAAGTCTGAACACAGTCGCAGTAATAGTAACGTGAAATCAAATGACAAACGTGAACGTGGCTCTACAAAAGGTTCTAATGAAAATAAACCATTTGATCCTTATGCTGATGCGCCTCGATAAAAACAGCTTAATTTAAACACTTAAAAGCCCTAAATAACCTGTATTATTTAGGGCTTTTTTTTATTAGTTTATACGTAACAATTTAAAGTTTAAAACGAGCTACAGAGTCTGTTAACGAGTGCGCTAGTTGATTTACATCATCACTTCGGTTTGATAACTCTTGCGATTCTGCTGCATTATGTGTCGCAGCTTGCGCGGCTTCATTCATTGTAACTTCAATTTCTTGGCTAAAGCCTAGTTGTTCATTTGAAGCGACACTAATACTTTTGCTCATTTCATCAATGGTGTGTAATGCACTTTCAATTTGTTTGATAGCATTATTTAATTCTTGGCTTTGAGCGACACATTCCCCTGCTTTATTTTGTCCTTGTGAAATGGCAAGTTCCGCCGATTGAGTTTCTTTTTGTAATGAGTTAATCATTTGCTGAATTTCAGCTGTAGATGCTTGAGTGCGAGAAGCAAGTGACCTAACTTCGTCAGCTACAACAGCAAACCCACGACCATGTTCACCCGCTCTTGCTGCCTCAATGGCTGCATTTAAAGCCAACAAATTAGTTTGATCAGCAATACTGCCAATTGTATCTAAAATCCCACCAATACTATCACTGTGCTTACTAAGCCTTGCCATTACGTCAACTGAGTCACTTAAACTGCTTGATAATGACTCAATACGACTGCTGTTATCATCAGCTATCGTGCGTATTTCAAAACTATGCTTTGAAGCTTCAGAAACATTATTAGCAGTTAAAGTGGCTTCATCAGTTACGTTAGAGGAACTAATAAACATTTTTTCAGCGATTTGCTTGGCATTATTTACGCGAGCAATTTGTGCTGAAGTAGACTCGGCAATTCGATGGCTCTGTTCACTGGTGACTTTCGCTGACTCATCTAAAGAGTATGCATTTTGACTTATATTTTTAAGCAATAGCGTTAAATCATCACTGAGTTTGTTGATGCTATTAAATAAATCACCAAATTCATCCTCATTGGTAATTGTTAAACGTTGCGTTAAATCTCCCTGTGCAATTAACGCCAAAGATTTATTCGCTGATGCTAAAGGCCCTAACATAGTGCGTGTAGTTGCTACTGCGATAAAGGTCGCTAAAACTATAAAAATCAATGCCATATATATAGCTAAATTAACACCGGTAGCGACTTTAGATTTTGTCGTTGATTGCAACTCATCGAAACGTTCTTCTGCCAGTGACAATAACAAGGTTAATTGATGGTAGCTTTCATTGAAACTCTCAACAGAAAGATTATATGCAAGTATTGCATTGGTAAAATCATCAAGCGCTTGTTGTTTATTTTGATATAACTCAGCCGGTTCAACTAATAAGTTATTTAAGGTTGCAAACTCAATAGCAAATGCTTCTAGTAACGACTTATCGTTAACATCGGTAAATAACCGCTGCATAAATTCGTAATTATCGTTGATATTAGCCATTAAAAAACTTACATCATCTTTGTGCTGCGCCAAAACACTAAGTTCAGAGACCTGTTTTAAGCCTGACATAGTGCTTTGCAACGTAAACAACATATCATCTATTCTTGTACCGTTGCCGATAATATCTTCTAATAAACGCGCTTCGCCGGGCAATACAAGTAACTCTACATCGAGCATATGATTACTTGCTCGGTCACGACTTGTTAAAAAGGTTTGATAGTTAGCTTCAAACCTTTCATTTGCTGAAGCTACATTTTTTTTAGACAGATAGAATTTTTCACTTTGGCTTACATATGCTTGATAATGTATTTTTGCCTGCTCCAGTGTTTTTAGCATCTTAGGTTGGTCAACTAACTTGCCTTTTAACACAGTCACTGCCGATTGAAATTCTTGGTTTAAATCAGCGTATGCTTGTTCACTTTTAAGTAAGTCCGACGTATTGGTTTGGGTAAACCCCAAGGCGCCTACTTTCATCATATTCAGTAATTTGATCTGTAAAGCGTTGCTTTGTTTCTGAACGGGCACAGCCAACAACTCAACATTAGTGTTAGCTTGACTAATTTGGTTTAATGAATTGTAAAAAAATATGCTTCCTGCAACCAATAAAATCCCTATTGTGCTAAACCCCATTATTATTTTTTGTTTTATTGTTAATGGTAGGTTGAACATAGACACCTCTAAATAAACTTTCTTATGTATTAAAATATCAATCGATTCGATTAGCCACGATTATAAGTTGCACATGGAAAATGTAAACAACACTGAAAACAAACACCTCGCACAACAATTAAAAACTCAACTCCTTCTATATATTATGGTTGGTAAACAAACTTTTTAGCAATTTTTCTGGAAAATAAGTGAGTTTTCACTAAATAGTATGTTTAAAGCGTGAAAAGTTTGGGCTGGATTATACCTTAAGTCTGCTCTATTATCATCTAACTGGTCGAACGTCCGATCAGCTAAAGCTAAACAATAAAACTATGACGTAAAATAAAAATTATAAAATTATAAAATTATGGGGATATATATGCATTTAATCAAAAATGTGGCAGCGATTGCTGTACTGGGTTTAACGCTTTGTTCTACCGCAGCAGAAAGTAAAGAGCACAAAATAGTGTTGATTCACGGCCTACAACCACAACAACTGATATCAGATGGAGACGTAACAGCTAGCGGACAAGATTACTGGCAGGGTTATTGGAATAACGTAAGTGACGCTAGAATCGATTGGCCTTCATACGAGCGCATTGAAGGTAAAATAGCCACAGACTATTTATGGCCAAAGTTAAAATCATTCTCGCAAAGCAATTTTTGCGACCCTGGTTGTATATTTGTAACACATTCAACCGGCGATTTAGTGGCACGATACATTATAGACAATCAAGAAACTTGGTTAGAAAATGCTGGCCTTGCACCACTTAATATTGTTGCAACATTCGATATTGCTGGTGCTGGAGGCGGCAGTGAACTTGCAGATTTAGCGGTAAGTGTTGCCCAAGGAACAGAAACTTGGACCTTCATTATTGAAGCTGCTTTAGAGGCTTGGCTTGGAGGCGACTTAAGTGATGAAATGGGTGTACTTCACGACCTAAAAGTGAATAATGCCAGACGCTTAGCACCATTACCTGATGCACGAATTCCACGTTTACGCTTTGTGGGAGATGCTTCAGAATATTTAGGTGTTACAAGCCCTTTTATTCAAGGTAATGACGACGGTGTTGTTGGTAGTCATTCGGCATGTGGTGGTAATCGCCAAGCACGCTTTGGCAGTTGTAGCTCACAAGTTGATTTTAACGGCAAAATTGCCAATCAAAATAATGCTGTTTCAGGTTTCATGCCTTATCACTACCCTATGTTAATGGGTGAAAAATATAGCCATGGCTCACTGCTTGAACCTTCGCAAGCGGGTAAAGTTACAGCAGCAAGTAATCATCAAAATACGTTATCTGGTGAAAGTGTTCACTTTGACACATACACTAAAACAAGTGGTTGGTGGATTTGGAAAAGTAACTACCTTTATGTAGAAAATTCAGTATCAGACAGTATGTCAACATTGATTTATGATGCTATCCCTAATTAAAGTTTACCTTAGTTTTTATTAATAACCGCAAAAATATCAACTTGAGTTAAATATGGCTGTGCTCTATAAATGTAAGCACTATAGAGTCACAGCCATTTAACTAAATACGAATAAAAAATTAAAAAGTAGAAGACTTTGACATGAGAAAAAAAGCTGTTTTAAAGCGAACAATTATATTAAGCCTAGTAGTTTTTATTACATGGCTGTTCTGGCCCACAATGTCGGAGCAAAAAACGCCAAAAACCAAACAGGAGCAGGTAAAAAAAACAGTTCAACCATACAGCCCCAAACAAAATAAGAGCAACCCACAAACTGCAGCAGTGTCTATTTTACCAGACAAAATAACCTCTAACGACTCAGCAACACTCGTAGCCAAAGCCTATGCTAGCGAGCTTAATTTCCCGCCCTACTCACAACCATTAACCTCACAAGATTTTGACCGATTAGAACCTAATCATTTCAACCCACAATCTATTCCAGTTGATGATTTTGGCAACAGCGTATCGGCAGCATTATCTAAATATCGTTATACTTATCCTGAAATAGTTTATGCGACCCTCTCAGGTGAGAATATCGATAACGCATTGCTACAACTTGTCGATATAAATAGTGGTAAAACACTACTAACACGCTCATTTAATCAAGAAGATAACACTTGGCATGCAGAGTTTGACGGCGAGCGAAACTTACCAAATCAGCTTCAAGCAACGGTTAAAGCAAGTATTAACGGTAAAGTGATAAGCTTAGCATTAGCACTACAATATGTTGACTCGGTCGCCACTCTTGAAAGTTTCGAACCTGCTATCAGCCAAGATGCAGATATGGTAATTACGGCAAACTTAACTACCAGAGAGCAAGGACTTTATCGTGTAAGGGCTAATTTATTTGATGCTAACAACCAGCCAATCGCACATTTAGTGAGTAAAGAAAGGCTTAATAAAGGTTCTGATTCACTTGAATTAAAAGCCCATCAAAGTGTATTACAAGGCAGGAAAGCACCGTTTTATCTCTCAACTTTTTCTGTTGAGTTAATGTCTCCAGCACCTGGTAAGCCGACAAAATATGGCGATAGCAGTATCAAAAAGCATGAAATAATAGACTTTGCCACTTCAAGTTTAAGTGCGCTACCATACCAGCCTAGTCAGCAAGAACAACAGCGATTACAACTGTTGCAAAATATGGCGCAAGGTAAGTGATTTAAAACCTAAGACAAGGTTATAACGATGAACATTATGCTAGCTAAACATAAACATGCAGAAAGGTTGTCAGAGATAATACAAGCAACTTTTCATCTTGCTTGTCCAGCAACCTCTGATAGAGATTTGCAATCAGTTTATATAGCTAGGCACTTATCTGCTCAACACTTTCAACGATTTATTAGTGATGATCAACTTCAGGTTTGGGTGGCACTTGATTCAAATGAACCCGTTGGGCTGGCGGTTATCGATCTTAAATGTGAGCAAAGCCCACTGCTATCAAAATTGTATGTTTTACCCTGTTATCATGGCCAAGGGGTTGCACAAAAGTTGTATAAAGCCGTTATCGATTATGCAAAAACCTCAGGTTACCAAGTATTAAACCTTTTGGTATATTCAGGTAATGTAAAAGCGAAGGCATTTTATGAAAACCAAGGTTTTAAGTTTATTGGCTGTTGTGACTTTAAAATGGAAACAGAGTTACATAAAGATCACTTATATCAACGTTTAATAGCATAAAATCTTCAAGGTATATAAGTTTGATCGGTTCAACTTAATAAACGTTAACGCAACACCCAAATGAGAATTAACATGTCTAAACCTACAAAGTCTACTCCCGCATACACTTCGCCTGCGGGTGGTTGGGGCGCACTTAAAAGCTCAGCTAAACATTTAATTAAAAGTGAGAATGCCGCTAAAAACGTTAAAGCATTATTACGCGCAAACCAGCCTGGGGGTTTTGACTGCCCTGGTTGTGCTTGGGGCGACGCGCCTAAAGCCGGTAAAGTTGATTTTTGTGAAAATGGCGTGAAAGCTATCGCATGGGAAGCGACAAGTAAAAGAGTAGATGCTGACTTTTTCCAGCAACATTCGATAACCGAGCTACAACAATGGGATGACCATTCACTCGAAAAAAGTGGCCGATTAACACAACCCATGTTTTTTGATGGTAAAAATGATCACTATCAAGCCATAACTTGGGACGATGCGTTCAGCATTATCGCTAACAACTTGAAAAAGCTGCCATCTCCTAACGAAGCACTCTTATATACTTCTGGTCGAGCGAGTAATGAGGCCGCTTATTTGTATCAATTATTTGGCCGAGTTTTAGGTACTAATAACTTTCCCGACTGCTCGAATATGTGTCATGAAGCCTCTGGCATAGGCATGACCAGTAGTTTAGGTACCGGCAAAGGCACGGTTACCATGGCTGATTTTGATGAAGCAGATGCTATTTTCGTTTTTGGTCAAAACCCAGGGACAAATCACCCGCGCATGCTAGGCACCTTACGAAAAGCCAGCAAGCGAGGTGCAACTATTGTGAGTATCAATAATTTACAAGAGCGTGGCTTACAACAATTTTTAGATCCGCAAAGCCCGAAAGAAATGATCCTTTTTACTGGCACCAACATTAGTCAGTATTATTTCACGCCTAAGTTGGGTGGCGACATGGCTATTCTGCGTGGTGTAGCTAAGTTATTATTAGAGCGCTTCGAGCATGATAAAAGCGTACTTGATAACGAATTTATCGCAGCACATTGCCATAACTTTGCCGCTTATCAACACAGCGTAACAGCAACGCCTTGGCAGCAAATAATCGACCAAAGCGGGCTAACAAAAGCTGACATAGAACAAATTACTGATATTTACGCGAGTAAGAAAAAAGTAATTTTTACCTGGGCTATGGGCATTACGCAACATAAGCACTCGGTAGCGACCATTCAAGAACTGGTTAATGTATTATTGCTTCGAGGTAACATTGGCAAGCTAGGCGCTGGAGCATGCCCTGTTCGTGGCCATTCAAATGTACAAGGCAATCGCACCGTCGGCATTAATGAAAAACCGTCTACGGCATTTCTTGATGCTTTAGAAAAACAATATAGCTTTAAACCACCGCGCGAAAATGGCTTAAACACCGTTGAATCTTTACAGGCTATGTTATCTGGTCAGGCTAAAGTTTTTATTGCTTTAGGTGGTAACTTCTCTGCCGCGACACCAGATACCACAAGAACATATCAAGCATTGCAACAATGTGATTTAACCGTGCAAATAAGTACTAAGCTCAATCGAAGTCATGTTATTACCGGTAAACAAGCGTTGATTTTACCTTGCTTGGGACGTACTGAAATTGATAACCAAAACAGTGGAGAGCAGTGCATTACAGTTGAAGACTCCATGAGTATGGTACACAGCTCTACTGGCCAAAATGAACCAGCTTCACAGCATTTACGCTCTGAAACAGCCATTGTTGCCGGAATAGCCAAAGCGGCTGTTGGTGAAGATGTGATTAATTGGACAAACCTCATGAGCGACTACAGCTTAATTCGTCACGATATCAGTAAAGTGTTGCCTGATTTTTCTGACTTTAACCAACGAATAAAAATTGGTAGAGGTTTTCATTTAGAAAATAAAGCGGCGCAACGTCAATGGAAAACACGTTCTTCTAAGGCAGAATTTTCAAGCGCCCTGTTACCCGAACAATTAGCACATGAAGTTGCTCAAGCTTATACCGAAAAACCAATTTTAACGTTGCAAACTTTGCGCTCACACGATCAATACAACACCTCTATTTATGGTATGGACGATCGCTATCGCGGTATATATGGCGAACGTCGTGTGGTTTTTGTTAATGCTGAAGATATGATAAAACAGCAACTAAAAAATGGTGACAAGGTAAAAATAACTACCGTATCAAATGACAATATTGTACGTTCAATTAATGACTTTAAAATAGTTGAGTATGCTATTCCACAAGGCTGTGCAGCGGCTTATTACCCGGAAACAAATCCCTTAGTACCATTGGAAAGTACAGCTGATAATTGTGGCACACCCACGTATAAATCAATTGCGGTTACGTTTGATAAGTTATGAGGTATTAATCAACTTATTATAGCTAATAGCATTTAACCAATACGATGAACGAGTGCACCTTTGCTGATGCGCTCGTATGGTAAAGTAACGTTTGAGCTACCTAAAAAGTAAAATGAATTAGCTAAATTATTGATTGATAATTTCTTGTTACTGAAATGTTTTATATAGCTAATATCATGAAACTTATAACTTTATATAAATAAAAGTAAAATTGCCCCACCAACGCCCATAATGGCGAAATATTCAATCCCTTGGTTAAATTTAGTCAATAACCCAAAATACACATAGGTAACACACAACATAATTATGCTAGCAATAAAGAGCGCTAAAAATGGAATATCTGAGAACAGGCTAAAGAAAAAAATAGGTAGGCAATAAAGCAATGTTGGAGATAATGGCTCAGTTTTAATATCGTGCAATTTAAGCGCCGCAATTAGAAATAGTATTTTAAATAGCATCCGTACCTCGATAAAATAAGTGCCCTTTAAAGGCGAAATAGTTTTTAGTTTTTAGTTTTTTAGCTAAAACCTTAGTAAAGCTTAGCTCATGTTTTAGCTAATTTTTGATTAACTGCCCCAATCCTCATCCAAAATATCTTGTCGTTTCGCTTCGTATTCTGTTGTTGTAATTAAACCATCTCGATATAAATGCTCAAGTTTTCTTAAACGGTTGGCGTAATCTTTCTCAGGAGGCGAATTATCTGGCTTTGTACTTTTAAAACCTTTCAGCGTTAAATCATGGTCGGTTACTTCATGGTGAAGGCTCTTCTTACCAAAAGCATTGCGGTAAGACTGATAAATATTTGCGCAAACCACAATCAGCCAAACGATCATAAATAACTTACCAAAAAGTGGCATCTCTGAAAAATCGAATGCCACTAAGGCAACGATTAACATCCCGATCCCAACAACTAAACTAACGGTTGAATTATATTTTGATTCTTTGGTTTTTGATGTCCCAAATAACTTCATTTAGAAATCCATTTTAATTAGTTTGTACTTCTCGAAAAATATCATGATTAACGCTATATAGGCTTATTATTCATGATATTTAAAGATAGTTTATTACCCTTTAGCGAGCATATAATCTAACCAGCGTGCTGGCAATAGTCGTTTAAGTACAGCAAATAACTTTGTTGCCGTGGTAATTCTATAGCGCACTTTAGGCTTTTTACTCTCTAAGGCATGAATTAAGGCTTGGGTAACATCAAGTGGCTCTAAGGTAAAAGGCGCATTCGATTTTTCACTATTTAAGCGCGCAATCTGTTGTTGGTATTGTTCTTTATGATCGCTATTGTCTAGATCAATATTGGCGTTAATAGCCGCTAGTGCATTAGCGCGAAACTGCGTATTAATCGGTCCTGGTTCAAGTAAAACCACTTCAATATTCGCACGCTTTAATTCTAGTCTTAAGGTATCTGTAAGCCCTTCAATGGCATACTTTGAGGCATTATAAGCACCGCGATATGCCATAGAGACAAAACCTAAAACTGAGCTACATTGAATAATTCGACCATGCCCTTGGCGTTTCATTATTGGTATTATTTGTTTGGTGAGTTCATGCCAGCCAAAAACGTTGGTTTCGAATTGCTCTCTTAGTACCTGCGAGGGTAAATCTTCTAATGCTCCTGGTTGTCCATAAGCGCCGTTATTAAATAGATAATCTAAACGTCCACCTGTTTGTTCTAGCACTTGGCTAACCGCTTGGGTAATACTGTCAGTATTTGTAAGGTCAAGTTGATATGCCAACAGGCCTTTAGCTTTCAAGTCAGCAACATCTTGTGGTTTTCGTGCCGTGGCAAATACTTTATAACCTCGTGCAGAAAGGGTTAAGGCTGCATGTAAGCCAATGCCGCTTGAGCAGCCAGTAATTAGAATAGATTTTGTGGACATGATAAAGACAAGTGATTAAGAATAGATAAACAATAGCTTACTTGAATATTAGAATGATTAGAACAATAAAAGGGATAATATAGAGATGATAAAATCAAATAAAAGTGCAAACAAACAAGCCGTTATTTTAAAATAAGCACTATCAATATAACTGCTTTGATAGTGCTTTTATAAGGTAGACTCGCAAGCTAATAAAAATTACGACTTATTTGGAATATACTTACAAAGTTTTACTTAAAAATCAGTCAACCTTAGCAACTTCATCGAGTTTATAAGTAATTTCATTTAAAATTTTCGCTGACCAATCAGGTGCAAAAACGTTAGTTTGCATTGCTCGCTTAGATACCACTTCAACCTTACACGTGTTATCAGATTCACTATCAACAAAAACGGCTACATTCTCGCCATAGCTAAACGCTGTAATACCACGCTGTGCCAATATAATACCGGTTTCTTTTGATGAAGAAATAAGCTCTAACTCTGAAACGTTAACAGCATTAACCGCTAATGGCCAAATATCTTCTTTTGAATAGTTATATGTTTTTGAAACCCCCGTACCTTTACCTTTAACTGAATCAGCAAGGGTTGTACAACCGGTTGTTATCGTTATCGCTAGTACTAATAAAATACTTCTTAAAGTCATGGTAACTTCCTTTATTTCTATAATTAGTGTCCTTGTCAGGACTTTTTTGATGTTACTGATGTGTAGCTCGTTTAATCAAAGACGGTAACTAAACATTAAATTTGGCCATTATTTCATATAACGTCAAACGTCAGGCTTCGCTTTATTATTTCCATTATTATTAAGAATATATCACCACAGTGCCTGCCATTTTGTCATGCCAACCCTGTTTTTTATCGTCCCATACAATCCATAAAAAGCCTAAACCTAAAGCAAACATAGATACATAATAACCAAGGTACCTAGTAATGCACTGCAATGGTGTAGGCTGATTACCGGTTTTAGCGTCTACAATTTTTGCTGAAACAAGCATTTTACCTGGCGTTGCTGATTTATATATCCAGAATAAAATAACAACTAAAACAGGTAGAATATAACTGATAATAAAATCGCTTGAACCTTTAAACGAGTCGTCTGTTTCAAAATATTCAGCGCCATAAATCGAATATAAGATAGGTAATGTCAACATAACCACGAGTACTGAATCAATAATGCTGGCTAAAAATCTAGACCCAAAACCAACATATTGAACCGCTTCAATATTTTGTACCCTATCGTTTTCTGATATATCGTTATTTTCCATTGAACTACCTTAGATTGATTATTTAAAACTGAGTCGCTTAAAATTATTATTTTACAAAGGCTTATTCAATAAATTCTGATGCAATATTTTCAAAAGCAGTAGTTGACCAAAAATTTAACGCTTGACCAATACCATCATACATAACGGTTAACTCTTTTTGACCTAACGGTTGTTGATAGAACTTTGTGTATTGTTCAATTTCTTGCTCTGTTAACTGATCGTAAATAAAATATGAAACCATGATCATTTGTTGCTCTAAGGCTGGACGCATCATTTGTTCCATTTGAGCCATTTGCTGCTGAACTTGCTCAGTGTTAATGCTCTGACCGGGGTTAGCAACCGTTAAACCTTCAACCGTACCTTTTGCAACTGCCAATACTATATTTAGCGAATGCTCTACCAAGTTAGTTACTTCCACAAATTCTCTGATGACTTTAACTCGAGCAGGTGTTGGAGGGGTTGTTTGAAGTGCTGCCATGTAGCTCATAAAGTCTTGATTAAAGCTAGGCGCTGAAGCTTTTTCTTCAGCCAATTTTATTCTTCTGGCTAAATCACCATTTAACCACTGCAGTAACTGCTGCATTTCACTAGCGGTAAAATTGTCTTTAACGTGTTCAGAAACAACAAGCTTCACCTCTTCTAGCTGCCAAGCATTCAACAAGATTTCCATTACTTTTTGAGATTGCTCCGGATCTTTCGCCGTCATCTGCATTTGCTGATTCATAGCGCGCATTTGTGCAGGAATCCCTTGCAAGGCAGAGTCTATACCTGAAAGCGCTAAATATTGTGTAACATCTTCATCACTAATGTTTTTAGCTGCACTAAGTTGACTGAAGGTTAAAGACAGTAAGAGTATTATAAAATTCAGTAAGTTTATTTTTTTCATTGTCATTCCTTTAACTTTATAAGTTATTTAAATTTATATTGTTTAACCTCTGAACAATATCACATAGTATTATTATTGACGAAAGTTATTTCTTTCTGCTTATATAAATTAATTACGCCGTTCAACCTACCTAGAATACAAACATAAATCATTGAAATTAAAGTTGATTAACACTGGTTAATTCACTAACCTACTATTTCAAAGCTAAGATGTAAGCGCCGAATTTACTCTGTGCTAAGCCACCTCAATGAAAGGAATGAAAAACACATGCTCAAAGGTAAATTTTCATCACTCAAGTATTACTTATTACCGTTATTAACCATCATACTCACCGGTTGTTTTAACGCTGATCCGGCTGTAAAAGCAGTCAATGCATATATCGAGCAACAAAAAATAGATAAAAATCAAGCACAATGGAAAACTAAACTAGAAAAACCTGAAGTGGTAACATTTAACCCTGAAGCTCAATACTTCTGGGACCTTGAAACAACAGAAGGAAAGATAGTAGTTAAGTTATTTCCTGAAACAGCACCGATGCACGCCACAAGTACTCTATATTTAACCAAGCTTGGTTTTTATGATGATTTAGTATTTCACCGCGTTATTTATAAGTTTATGGCTCAAGGTGGTGATCCTTTAGGAAATGGCAGTGGTAATCCTGGCTATAAATATGCGGGGGAATTTGACGGTAAATTAAGTCACGACAAACCTGGCTTACTCAGTATGGCAAACTCAGGACCCAATACTGACGGAAGTCAATTTTTCCTAACCTTTGCTGCAACACCTTGGTTAGATGGTAAACATACTATTTTTGGAGAGGTGGTCGAAGGGTTAGATACCACATTGCCAGCCATTGAAAGCCTTGGCAGTCGCTCTGGCCGTACTCAAAAAGAAGTAAAAATTATTAAAGCCACTATTCGGGTTGAAGAATAACAGCCTTGAAGCGCTAAAATAGACCTTAACAGCAGATAAACAAGTATTCTGCTGTTAACTCTGCCTAATTACCTACGGTTAAGAATTTTCTTTATTCAACGAAGCCTTAGCCGCTTCTACTTTTGAAAAATCAAAACCGAGTTCATTTACTGCTTCTTCAATTAAGCCAGGGTTTTGTATTAACATCATCATGAGTGCTTGCAGTTTTTCTTGTGGAATACCTAACTGCTGTACCGTTACCATCGCCATCATAGGGTTTTCTGTTAATGCTTGAAATACTGTTTTTGTTTGTTCGTCACTTACGTTATGTTCTTTTAAAATTGCAATAATTGGATTCATGAATTTACTACTCTCTATTTTATAACTTAATTTTTGGTGCTTAATTGTTAATTAGGATTTGCCTAACTTTGGGCTTGAGCATATCAATTACAAGCTTTACTGTCGTGGCTTCAATTATACTATTGCCGCTTTAAATGTAAAAACTTACACTATAATTTGTTAAACAAAATATAGTACTGATTAAGTACGCTGGTTTTTCGGCACATAATTTAAAATTGAAACAGGTACCACTTTTTTAACTGGGAAGGGTTCAAACTCTCTTCGTTCAATAACGTGCCCTAATCGGCTTTCTATAGCGCAAAGGTTTCTAAAGTTATCTTTGGCAACAAAAGATACTGCTTCACCATTTTTACCTGCTCGACCCGTTCGGCCAATACGGTGAATATAGTCATCAACTTTATCCGGCAAGTCGTAATTTATTACGCGCGCTAACTCACCAATATCTATGCCCCTAGCCGCAATACCTGTAGCCACTAAGAAGTTAATTTTACCGGCCTTAAAGTCATTTAATATTTGTTCGCGCACGGCTTGTGTTCTGCCGCTGTGAATCGACTCTGCAGCAATACCACGTTTTTCTAATTGACTAACAAGCTTAGCCGCACCATGTTTTGTTTCAATAAAAATTAATGCTTGCTGCCAGTGTTGTACTTTAATTAAATAACTTAATAATGCTGATTTATTAGTTTTATCTACGGTAACTAACCATTGCGTTATTTTCGGCTTAGATGTACTGTTTTGAGCAATTGAAATTTCTGTAGCATGATGCAGTGTTCGTTTTGCCAGTGCTCTAACATCATCGGAAATGGTCGCTGAAAATAATAAGTTTTGACGGTGCTCAGGCAAACGTTCAATAATTTTATTAATGTCATCAATAAAGCCCATATCTAACATTCTGTCAGCTTCATCAAGCACAAATGCTTCTAGTTGGTCAAAGTAGACTGCTCGTTGGTGCAACATATCAAGTAAGCGTCCAGGCGTTGCTACCAGAATATCGATACCCCAAATTAAGCGTTGTTTCTGTGGCTCTATTTCTGTACCGCCATACATAGCCATAGAACTGAAATTTAAATATTTACTGTATTGAGCAACGCTAGCTTCAACTTGAATTGCTAGCTCTCGCGTTGGTGTAACAATTAACACACGAATGCGCTTACCGCGAAGATTTCGCTCTGGTTCATTGTCAACAGCGTGCAACTTTTCTAATAAAGGCAATACAAAGCTCGCGGTTTTACCCGTTCCGGTTTGCGCTGCAGCAATCAGGTCTTTACCTGATAAAATAACCGGTATTGCACGTTTTTGAATATCAGTCGCTTCGCTATAATTTAAATCAGCTATCGCGTTGATAATTGGGCTAGAGAGCCCGAGTTTGGAAAATGGCATACGGTGTCCAAAATGTATAATTGGCATACAAAAAGTAAGACCAAATAAACTCAAAATATTTAACAGGGAGGTTAAGTGCGAGTATAGCAGTTTTAAAATTACGCTTGTAGCTTGAGCAGAGTTTAAATAAGTATTTTATTTACTGAGGAGTTTAAAGCTAATGCGTTATAAATTCTTATATAATACTTTAATCATTATATAAAAAATGCCAACTAATATGATTAGTTGGCATTTTTTTAACTACCAGTTAACGGGTTTTATCTAATCTAATTTTTTAGTTAGAGTAAGAATAGTTAGAAGTAATGTTGAAGAAAGTATCAGCAGATTGACGACCTAATCTAGCTTGGTAACAACCTACTTGTTCATCACACGTTTTTCCTTGTAACTTTGAGCCAGTCGTTTTCTTTCTTCTTTTAAAAGTAACTAATTGCTCATCAAATAAAGTCGTTAACGGCGCAGAGCTAACCGTTATTATTTCGATATGTGATTTTGGCCAAGCAAAGTTATCATCTTTATTTTTAACTAATGGTTTCTTTTCCATCGCCGCTAAAAGCTTCGGAAATGACGCTGAGTTTTTATTAATAGACTCATTAATTGACGTTAATAGCTCAGGTAGCCTTTTGTCTTTTTGTTTATACGCTTTTGCTAAATAAAGATCAGCTTTCGACAAGTTCTTGCTCACTAATTTATCGTTTATAAATAGTGTACCTAGGAGATAATTTGCATCTTTATAATTATCTTTAGCCACTTTCTCTAAATATTTTACGCCGGTAGCAACATCTTTATTTTTTTCGCTAATTAAAGAAATAACACCGACAAGATATTGAGATGATGGCTCTCCTTTTTTAGCGGCCTTTTTAAGATACTTTAAAGCTTTATCTTCATCTTTATCAGTACCATAACCAATGTAATAAAATTGGCCTAAAGTAGCATTCGCTTGAACATAACCTCGTTTTGCACCCATTTTAAATTTTTTAAAATAGTCAACACAGTATTTGCTCTGACATTCTACAATTTCTTCCGCTTTCAAGTTAACTGAAAGAAATAATAAGGAAAAAGTCAGTACCACTCCTAATAAGTTCTTCATATATGTCCTTCCGTATTGTGTGAATAGAGTTTTAATCCATGTAATATTTACATTTAATTAACGTAATCAGCATAAATTATGTACATATAGTTATCAACTTTATTAATGTAACAAAACTAATTTTGAGGATTAACCTATCTAGCCTAAGTTAATTTATCGCCTGATTAATTATTCATCTACAGTGAAGTTTCACGTTAACCAAAAGCTAATGAATCGCGGCAACGCTCTGGTTTGGTCAAGATATATAATAGTTAAATTTTCAACAATATTTTTTTAATAACGTTGCTCTGCAAAGAGCTACTATTATTTAAAATAATTGATAATAAAAATGCGCTAAATAAGAATCAATAAAAGCAATATACTTTTAGACAGTATAGAATTCATCTTATTGATATTTAAACTTTAAGATGGCCCACAACGAAATGAAAGACTTAACTCAAGGTTCAATTCCAAAGCATTTAATCTCTATGGCAATGCCTATGATGATAGGAATGTTTGTACAAACCTTGTACTTTCTTGTTGATTTATATTTTGTCGGTAAATTAGGAGCAACGGCTTTAGCTGGATTAAGCTTAGCAGGAAACGCTATGTTTTTAATTTTTGCTTTAACACAAATTATAAATATTGGCACAGCAACCCTTATATCACATGCGGTTGGAGCAAAAGATCAATTAAGTGCCAATGGCATATTCAACCAATCAATGATGATCTCAAGTGCCATTGGAATTGTCGTTTGTGTGATCGGCTATCTTGGCGCAAATAGTTACCTTAGTTTTGTTTCTCAAGATGCAGAAACAATCGTTATGGGTTTAAGGTATTTATATTGGTTTATTCCCTGTATGGCGTTACAGTTTTTAATGGTTTCTATCAGCGCGGCACTTCGAGGAACTGGCATAGTAAAGCCAACGATGATGATTCAAATGTTATCGATTTTGGTTAATATTATACTTTCCCCAATATTAATTGCCGGTTGGGGTACAGGTTACGCAATGGGCATTGCTGGTGCTGGCTTGGCGAGTTCTATTTCAGTAGTTTTTGCCGTTATTTTGTTATTGTACTATTTTAAAACCTCAGAGAAGTACATCAGCCTTGATTTCAATCAATGGCAAATCGATAAAACAAGTATAAAAAAATTATTTGCAATAGGTTTACCCGCAGGCGGTGAGTTCTTTCTCATGTTTCTTTATATGGCCACTATTTATTGGCTTATTCAGCACTTTGGTGCCAACGCACAAGCAGGGTTTGGCCTAGGCTCACGAGTAATGCAGGCGCTATTTTTACCTGCAATGGCTATTGCTTTTGCTGCTCCAGCCATTGCAGGACAAAACTTTGGTGCACAAAATTACCAAAGGGTTCGGGAAACATTTAAGTGGTCTGCAATTATGACCTGCAGCTTAATGACTCTGCTAACAATTGTATGCTTATGGCAAGCAGAGTTATTACTCGTAAGTTTTACTACCGATAAGCAAGTGATCATGATCAGTGCCGCTTTTTTACAAATTATTTGCTGGAACTTTATTCCCTCAGGCATAGTGTTTACTTGTTCTGGTATGTTTCAGTCATTAGGTAATACTTGGCCGGGGCTAATAAGTACAGCAGCGCGTTTACTGGCTTTTATTTTTCCAGCGCTTTGGTTGTCGAATCAAAGTGATTTTAAGATTGAGCAGTTGTGGTACATATCTGTATCAACTGTTTGTTTTCAAGCGCTGCTCAGTTATTACTTTTTACGAAGAGAGTTTAAAAGTCGCTTATTACCTCAGCGACTTTAGCCACAATAACACTGTATATTGGTATCACTAACAACAAAACAGAAAAATCTAATCTATACTCCTCAATATAAATAGTTTAATTATCAGTCTTTTATTGGCTTACATTGCTGATCGCCATAATAATTATTACTGTAATTGCACATTACATTCGATTTATTGGTATTTACATTAGCTTGATGGCTAGGTTTCAAAAAGCTTTGAAGGTTTACAGTTATATTTATCAATATATTTTTCATTGTTTTTCCTCTTAATTAGATATAACACTCTGATAACGTATTCATGATGACTTAAAGTATTGGTTCGGTAAATTTGATTAAATCAATAAAGTCATCCTATAAAACAGATACATAAAATTTACTTAGTAACCTGCCAACACTAAAGGCTTAAGCTGCACTTTTTAGACAATTCTTGGCTAAATATATCTCTTAACAGGGTAAGTTCATTTGTGCGTACGTAATTAGGACGAATAACTAACGAGATAGTGCGATGTGGACCAGGCTCATTTAAATGTATCGCTCTAATTTCTGACTCATTGTAAATTAATTGATCTAATGCCATTTGTGGCACTAACGTTGTTCCTAACTTACCTGCAACCATTTGAATCAAAGTATGTAAACTTGCAGAATCGAAATCAGTATCTTGTTTTTCACTTTGCATGCTACAAGCCGCTAAAGCATGCTCTTTTAAGCAATGGCCATCTTTTAACAACATAAGCTTGTCAATTTCTAATTCTTCACTGGTAATTTCTTTCAGCTGATTCGAACATTCATCTTTATGACTAACCCAATAAAAATCTTCTTGCCAAAAGTTGAAGCTCATTAAGCCTTCTATCGGAAACGGCAGCGCAAGTACTGCGGCGTCAATATCACCTCGCCTGACCATATCGACTAAGACTTGTGATTGTTCTTCAATTATTCTTAATTTAAAGTCAGGATGTTGTCGTCTCACTTCTGGCAGCACTTTCGGTAATAAATACGGGCCTATAGTGGGTATAACGCCTATGGTCATCGCATTAGCAAAAGGCTGTTTATTCGATTGCGATATTTGTAGTAACTCATCAATCTCAAATTTTATCGATTTTGCTTTTTTTAAAATTAACTGGCCATGGTTAGTGATCAGCACTTGTTTATTGTTACGCTCAAAAATAATGGTACCTAGCTGCTTTTCTAGCTCAATAATGGCTGTGCTTAAAGCCGATTGAGAAACATGGCAAGCATCTGCAGCTTTTTTGAAGTGTAAGGTTTTTTCTACGGCAAGGGCGTAATGTAATTGTTTAAGTGAAATCATAATATTGAATTTCAAAACCTCAGTAAAATCGTTAATTGTTTTAATAGATAATATCGAACATTTTTCTTAGTTTAATCAATTTTTTGCAACCATGTTCTCTTTACTGAGTTAAGTTAACTCGATATTGCTTAATGTAAAAATTAAAGCATTGATTTAAAAATAAAAAACAAATAATTCTAAAAAATTGAAGACTATCTTCTATCTAATAGATTATCCAAGGTAGTGGTTCCACACTAAGCTTATAGCACATTAATTTTGACAATCAGTTAACCGTCAGAAAATACTGAGGAACTATTATGCTTAAAAAATCACTTCCAATAGCTGCGGCAATTACCGTTGCGCTTTCAACCATCACACTGTCGAGTAACGCTTTAGCTACTAACGCAACAAAGACCAACCAATTTTGGTGGCCAGAACAACTAAACTTAAGCCCGCTTCGTCAACACGGCGCCGAATCTAACCCGTATGGGGCCGAATTTAACTATGCAAAAGAATTTGCCACTATAGACATACAGCAACTCAAAAAAGACATTGAAACGACATTAACCGACTCTAAAGCTTGGTGGCCTGCCGATTGGGGACACTATGGTCCGTTAATGATTCGAATGGCATGGCATAGCGCTGGGGTTTATCGCGTACATGACGGTCGAGGTGGTGCTTCTGGCGGTCAACAAAGATTCGATCCATTAAATAGCTGGCCAGACAACGTAAACCTCGACAAAGCACGTCGCCTGCTTTGGCCTGTAAAACAAAAATACGGCCGTAAACTTTCTTGGGCTGATTTAATGGTACTTTCTGGCAATGTAGCATTAGAGTCAATGGGCTTTAAAACCTTCGGTTTTGCCGGTGGCAGAAGCGATGACTGGGAACCCGATTTAGTTTATTGGGGACCAGAAACAACAATGCTTGATGACAAACGTCGCGACAAAAAAGGTAAATTAAAAGGCCCACTTGCCGCTGTAGAAATGGGCTTAATCTATGTAAACCCCGTTGGGCCTCATGGCGTACCTGACCCACTATTAGCTGCTAATGATATCAGAATGTCGTTTGGTCGCATGGCGATGAATGATGAAGAAATTGTTGCCCTTATTGCCGGTGGTCATACTTTAGGTAAAGCACATGGCGCGAAAAAACCTGACAAGTGTGTTGGCGCAGAGCCTGCCGCTGCCGCTATTGAAGAGCAAGGTTTAGGTTGGAAAAATAAATGTGGCTCAGGTATTGGAGCAGATACCAGCAGTAGTGGTTTAGAAGGCGCATGGACAGTAACGCCAACACAATGGTCATCTAACTATTTAGACAACTTAATGAACTTTACTTGGATACAAACTAAAAGCCCAGCTGGCGCTATTCAGTGGATACCAAGCGAAAAAGGCGCTGAAAACTTAGTGCCTGATGCACACATTCCAAACAAACGTAATGCGCCGATTATGTTCACCACAGATTTAGCACTAAAAGAAGACCCTAGCTTCCTTAAAATTGTTGAGCGCTTTAGAGCAGACCCAAAACAGTTCGACAAAGCATTTGCTAAAGCTTGGTTTAAATTAACTCATCGCGATATGGGACCTCGTGCTCGATATGTAGGCACAGAAGTACCTAGTGAAGTGCTAACCTGGCAAGATCCGCTACCAGAAGTAAAGCACCCGTTAATTTCTGCTAAAGATATAGGCAAGCTAAAACAACAAGTTTTAGATTCTGGAATAGCGACTTCTGCATTAGTTAAAACAGCATGGGCGTCAGCAGCGAGTCACCGTGTGACCGATATGCGCGGTGGTGCCAATGGTGCCCGTATTCAACTTGAGCCGCAAAAGAGTTGGCCGGTAAATAATCCTGCAGAGTTAAGTAAAGTGTTAGCGAAGTTAAAGTCTATTCAAGCAGACTTTAATCAGCAGTCAAAGAACAAAAAAGTGTCGTTGGCTGATCTTATTGTTATAGGGGGTGCTGCAGCTATCGAGCAAGCAGCTAAAGCGGCAGGATATAAAGTTGAGGTACCTTTTGTTGCTGGTCGAGCCGACGCGACTCAAGCGCAAACTGATATTAAATCATTTAATTATTTAAAACCTGACGCCGACGGTTTTCGTAACTATTACAATGAAGATAGCTACATGTCACCTGCAGAAATGTTGGTTGATAAAGCAAATTCATTGGGCTTAAATGTACCAGAAATGACAGTATTGGTTGGCGGTATGCGTGTATTAAATGCCAATTTTGACGGTTCTTCATTGGGCGTATTAACTAAAACCCCCGAAGTATTAACTAATGACTTTTTTATTAACTTACTTGATATGTCTACCACATGGAAAAAAGACCAAAACAACGTAGGCGTTTATCAAGGATACGACCGCATGTCTAATGCATTAAAATGGCAGGCAAGCCCTGTTGATTTAATTTTTGGTTCAAGCTCAGAGCTACGTGCTATTGCGGAAGTTTATGCTTCTGATGATGCAAACAATAAATTTATTAATGACTTTATTAAAGCATGGGTCAAGGTTATGCAACTTGATCGTTTCGACCTAAAGTAAATGTAATACAGAGTTAGTTTTATATTAAAAGCGAGTATGGCTTAGTGGCTATACTCGCTTTTTTGTAGCATCAATCCTACCAGTGCATAGGATCAACATGATAATACTGAGTTAGCTGTTGATATAGTTTTGGGTGTTGCTGACTAAACTGCCTAGATTGCTCAAAAAACACCTCACTCGCTACAGCAAAAAATTCTGCAGGATTTGTTGCACCATAATAATCAAACAATGAAGGCTCTCCCCTACTCGCTTGTTTTTGTAATGTTTCAAACTGCTTGTTAAAAATGGCTGACCAAGACTGATAACTTTGATTTGCTGCCAATATAGGTGCACCATTAGCGCGACCGTCTTCTTGATCAAGTTGGTGGGCAAATTCGTGAATCACCACATTGCGTCCATCGTCAGGTATTTGTGCACCTTCTAAGGTATCTTGCCACGACAGCACTACTTTGCCAAAATCCCATGATTCACCCGCTAGCACTAATTTTTGCGTAAAATAAACCCCGTCATTACTGCGTGTTTGTTGTTGTTTAACAAAAGCACTGGGATAAACCAATATAGTGTGTAGCTTAGGATAATAATTAGTTTTACGATTGAGTAATAATAAACAAGCTTGAGCCGCAATAGTAATTCTTATTTCATCTGTGATCACAACGCCATTACAACCGACAAACTCTTTTTCAGCTAAAAAAACTTGAATGTGTTTTTTTAGCTGCAACTGCAAGTCTGCTGGCATTTGTTTAAAATATGGCATGCGCTGCTGAATAATTTTGCGCCATTGCTTTTTAAACGGTTTGGCTTTTATTAAACGCCGCTTATATTCTAGCCAATGGGGTTTTCCAACCAAATAAGCAATCAGCAGTAAACCAATAAATACAGGTAATAAAAAGGAAAACATAATACATTTCACAAAGGAGTTTTATTATAAGATGAGGACACAAACTTCAAATATCAATTTAATAGATAATCTTTCATAATTTGATTGTAAATACAGAAGAAAATAAAAAATTACAAACCAATTGAACTTATTCTAAAAACGCCACTCTTACTATATAAGAGACTTACTTCCCTGAGTTTTTATGTTTATATTTTATGTTTTGTAATGCGTTTATCTTTAGGTAAACGCTTTTTTTTGCCTAAAATTCAGCAAAAATAAAAATATTTAAAGCCCATTGAACTTATCCTAAAAACACCGCTCTTATTATATAAGAGACTTACTTCCCTGAGTTTTTATGTTTATGTTTTGTAATGCGCTTATCTTTTAGATAAACGCTTTTTTTTGCCCAAAATTTAGCAAAAATAAAAATATTGAAAACCCATTGAACTTATCATAAAAACACCGCTCTTATTATATAAGAGACTTACTTCCCTGAGTTTTTATATTTTATGTTTTGTAACGCGTTTATCTTATAGGTAAACGCTTTTTTTTGCCTAAAATTACCAAAAATATAAAAAAGAAATAAAAATATTAAAACTAATTGAACTTATCTTAAAAACATCACTCATACTTTATGAGAGACTTACTTCCCTGAGTGTTTTATGTTTATATTTTATGTTTTTTAAAGTGTTTATCTTTTAGGTAAACGCTTTTTTTTGTCTGTAATTTAACAGTTCACATGGCAGGTAATAAAACACATTAATTTTTAATACTATTTTACGATGCAGCAACTAGATACTGGCATCGATGAAGTTGTCTGAATTCAAGAACGTGATGAGCTCAATAGTAAATTACCAATGCAAGAGGGATTATCCAAGTAACATATAATAAAGATTAGAAGCTAGCCTTAATATAGTTTACTATAGTTTGATGTAATTTCAGTGCTCATATAAGGATGTTTAGAATATTGTAAGTATTTGGTTTATCCTCTAAAGGTTAGTTATGTCATCTAGTAAAATATTAAACCTAAAAACTCTCTTTTTCTATCTTATCTTTCTATGTACAGTTTATACTTCATTACCCACACTGGCTGCTACTTCAGAGTTTTATCCCTACGACCATCTCAATAAAACTCAACTGGGTTTAGCGTTATTAGATGTTGAAAAAGTTATCAGAATGAAGCAAGTAAAGCTTTAGAGCGTTTAAATTTTCTCAAAAAATCAGAAAGTTGGGTAGATAGCCCTACCACAATAGCTAGATACTATAGTTTGAAGCTGAAAATTCTTAGTAGGCTATCAGCTTCAACAGAGATTAAAGGGCTAATCGAAGAATTTAGGCAATTTGCTAATAGTACCGATATTGAATGGCTAGTTTTAGAATCAAATTACCATAGAGCCGATGCTGCCTTAATCAATGACGGAGACAACAACACGACTCTTGAGCTTATTAATAGAACATTACCAAAAGCTATTGAAATTAATTTTCAACACCTCGTTAATCGTCTTTATAATTTAAGAGCTATTGCAAAGCAAAACAGTGGGGATAATAGCGGTGCATTGAAAGACTTCCATTTAGCATTAAACAATTCATCTAGTTATCAAAATGAAGGCTGGGCTATAACAATTTATTCAAACATGTCTATTATCTACTTAGAGATAGAAGACTACGATAAAGGTCTGGAAATAAACGATTTAGCATTCGAATTATTTAAAGAAGAAAAAATAGAAAACGATCAAATTGAAACATCACTATTAATAATGAAAGCTCTTTTCTTGAAAAATACCAATGATTACGAGCAAGCAATTAAAACTTTTTATCAAGCTGAAAATAGTGCCATAAAATCAGGTTTAATTAATCTAATCTTGAATGTAAAAAGTAACCTTTCAGGCGCATTATTAGCGGATAATAAAGCAAATGAAGCCAAAAAAGTGGTTTTAGAATGTATTGCAGATTCAGTTCAACATAGTTTAAGTTCTACTCTGTCTTACTGCCAATCAAATTTAGCCCATATTGAAATTGAATTAGGCAATTATCCCGAAGCTATTACGTTATTAAAACAAGCAAAAAGTAGCTTTGAGAAAAAGAATAATATGAAAGCTGCCATACAGCAACAACTTAGCTTAAGTGTCGCTTACGAGCGCTCAGGCGACTATTACACTGCATTACAACAATTGAAAAAGTATTATGAACAAAACATTGATCTAATGTTTAATGAACGAACAAAAGAGATATCTAGAATAGAAGAGGCTTTTGAGGCTAAATTAAAAGATAAACAAATAGCACTTCTTAAAGCTAATAATGATCTACAGTCAGCTAGATTACGAGAGAACGCATTAACTAACCAGCTAATAATCATCATATCAATTTTTTCAATTATTTTTTTACTGTATTTTATTCGCAACTACATAAAGATCAAAAAACAGACAGTTTTTTTAGAGAAATCAAATGCTACGTTACTTGATAACAGCTTTATTGATCCATTAACCAAAGTCGGAAACAGAAGAGCGCTTGCCGAATATATTACGATGCTTGAGGACAATACAAAAAATATTGAACACTATGTTGTTATTCTTGATATTGATCATTTTAAAAATGTAAATGATACCTATGGTCACATGGTCGGAGATGAAATTCTTGGTGAAGTGGCTAATCGATTGAGCGCTGAAACTAGGGACAAAGATAAACTGGTTCGATGGGGTGGAGAAGAGTTCGTTTTTGTGATCGCGGGGGGAAATAAAGACAACAAAACCTCTGTTGCTAATAGAATTATTAAAACCATTTCAAGTAAGGCTATCACGACAAGTGTTGGTGAAATACGGGTTACCGTTTCAGCAGGAGCAGCTAATATTAAACCAGGTCAACTCAATAAGGAAACTTGGCCAGAAGTACTCAAAAAAGTCGATCGCGCCTTATATATAGCTAAAGAAGGCGGAAGGAATCAAGCGGTATTGATATAAGTTAATTGTATTAGTCGGTACGACCCAGTAACAATATTAACTAGGGTCAACTTTAATACCTATCAGCCTTACAATAATAATTTTAACGACCGGATTAACTCAACACTCACACCTAACTTTCAGTAGTTGACAAATAATTGGCTAATATACTTTTACGTGTGATAAAGCATACACAAGAAGCTAATGTTAGCTTGTGGCTAGCTTTTGACCTAGCTCACAATGTCAAAAAACGAGCATAATGATGTAAAGATGCAACGGCCGCTGAACTCGTGTGATGAAATATACGATTAAAGCTTAAATGCGTGGTAGATATACACTAAGCTACAAACATTATTTATAAAAAAGCCAATACCTAAGTTCTGGTATTGGCTTTTAAAGTTATGACTCATGCGACTATTTATTGCGTAACCTAGCGTTTGCTATGATAGTTATTGATAGTTAACACATAGAAAATCTAGTGTTATTTGCTTTCAGCTTGCACTTTTCTTGCTTGATGAAGCTTCTTATAACTGTCGATTAATCTTAAGTGTTTATCTAAACCTTCTAAGTTCATGCCGGTTTTTGTTAAGCCGTAAAACTTCACTGTGCCTTCAGTTGAGCCAATAACATTATTCATTGTTTCTTCGCTAAACATTCTATTAAGGTTATGAATATAATCTTCTAGCTGCATGTCTTCATCGATTTCAATTTCAAGTACCGCTTGCATCGCTTGATAAAACAAACGGCGCTCAACGGTATTATCATTAAACTGTAAGAATTCTTCGACTAATTCTTGCGCGTCTTCTAAGGCACCTAAGGCTAAATAAATCAGTATTTTAAGCTCTAAAATCGTCAGTTGGCCCCAAACGGTGTTCTCATCGAACTCTATACCTATTAATGTTCTAATATCGATATAATTATCTAATTGGCTGTCTTCTAAGCGTGTTACTAAGCTTTCGAGTGCATCATCATCTAAAATATGCAGGTTCAGAATATCTTCACGGTAATTAAGTGCCTTGTTAGTGTTATCCCAAACTAGGTCTTCAACAGGATATATTTCTGAATAATCAGGTACTAATATACGACAAGCGGTTGCGCCTAGTTGGTCAAATACCGCCACGTAAGCTTCTTTACCTAAGTCTGTTAAAATACCGAATAAACGATCGTTTTCTTCTGCACTAGTGCCAGAAAAGTCCCATTCGCAAAACTCAAAGTCTGCCTTATTACTAAAGAAGCGCCATGAAATTACACCGGTTGAGTCAATAAAGTGCTCAACGGCGTTTTCAGGCTCAGAGACCGCAAGGCTACTAAATGTAGGTCTTGGCACATCATTTAAGCCTTCAAAACTACGGCCTTGTAATAATTCAGTTAAGCTACGCTCTAACGCGACTTCAAAACTTGGGTGCGCACCAAACGAGGCAAATACGCCACCGGTTTTTGGGTTCATTAAAGTAACGCACATTACCGGGAATTGACCACCTAACGAGGCATCTTTAATTACTACTGGGAAGCCTTGTGTTTCAAGCGCTTCGATACCAGCAAGAATACTTGGGTATTTATCTAATACGCTTTTAGGCACATCGGGTAAGGCAATTTCTTGTTCAATAATTTGGCGTTTAACTGCGCGTTCAAAAATTTCAGACAAACACTGCACTTGTGCTTCAGCTAAGTTATTACCGGCGCTCATGCCATTACTTAGAAATAAGTTTTCAATCAAATTTGAAGGAATATATACTGTTTCACCGTCTGATTGGCGTGTGTAAGGAATAGCACAAATACCACGTTCAACGTTTCCTGAGTTAGTATCAATTAGGTTAGAGCCACGAAGTTCATCGTCAGGATTGTAAATATCTAAGCAATAATCATCTAAAATACCTTCAGGTAAATCATCACTTTCATCTAACGTAAACCACTTTTCGTTCGGGTAATGTACAAAATCGCTGTTAGCGATTTCTTGCCCTAAAAACTGATCATTATAAAAAAAGTTACAGTTAAGGCGTTCAATAAACTCACCTAAGGCTGAACATAGTGCGCTTTCTTTTGTGGCACCTTTACCGTTGGTAAAACACATTGGAGAAGCGGCATCTCGAATATGTAATGACCATACATTTGGCACAATATTACGCCATGAGGCAATTTCAATTTTCATGCCTAAGCCCGCTAATATCGCGGTCATGTTTTTAATGGTTTCTTCTAGCGGTAAATCTTTTCCTAGAATATAAGTGCTGTCTGTGCCTTGTGCGCCTGCCATTAACATGGCTTGTGCGTCATCTTCTAAGCTATCAACCAAATCAACTTTAAATTCAGGCCCTGTTTGTATCACTTTTTTAACAGTACAGCGGTCAATTGAGCGACGAATACCTAAACGGTCTTTTTCTGAAATACTTTCAGGCAGCTCAACTTGAATTTGAAATACTTGCTTATAACGATCTTCAGGATCAACAATATTGTTTTGTGATAAGCGAATATTTTCGGTTGGAATATCGCGAGAATTACAATACACCTTAACAAAATACGCCGCACACATAGCTGACGAAGCAAGGAAGTAATCAAACGGTCCGGGCGCTGAACCATCACCTTTATAACGAATTGGTTGGTCGGCGACGACGGTAAAGTCATCAAATTTGGCTTCAACTTTTACGTTGTCGAGAAAGTTAACTTTAATTTCCATTAGATTGGATCCCACAATTGATTGCTGTAACTACCAAAATTTCACTTTGAAACTTTGCTAACCAGCGAATTTATCTTAATGCGGGAATTATCGTGGTTTTTGCCGCAATAGTCTTGGGTTAATTGCATAAAACCCTAAAATTGAGCAAAGAAAAAGGCGAGTAGAAAGCTACTCGCCTTTTTATCAGCATTTATACTTTAGTGTTTCACCCTTAATGGCACTGAATTAATAAAGGTTTAGGTGTATTAATTTCAGCTTGAGGTTGATAGCGAATATCGCTTACTGAAAGTTTAATAGCGCCGTTGGTATAAAGGGCAAACGGTGAAACAATTTTGTCCATCGCAATACCTTTATCGACAAAACATTGTAAATCGATGGCGATATTTTGCCATTGTCCTTGCACTAATGTTTGCATTTGCTCAGTAATATCAACAGCTGCTCGACAGCTACCTAGTGCATCACCAATAGATTCACAGTGCATTTCAACAGTTACTGACGCAGTTATGTTGGAATCACGTTTAACAGAAATTACCAAGGCAGAATTTTGTTCTAATTCAAAACCAAGATCTTCTCTGAAACTACTTGAAAATATCACACCTGCTTTTGCCGTGCCTGAAGTATCAATTCGAAAGGCATCTTCTTGAACAACTTTATCTACCGTACGATAAGTAATACCGGGAAGTTTGGCACTATTTGAACGTAGCTCTGATGATTGTTGATCAGAAGGTTTCTGCTCAGAAGATAAGAACATGCGCCACGGTTTAGCCACTTTTCCAGAAAATATCGTGGTGTTTTTGGCGAGGCCTTCATCATTACTCATCTCTTCAGATAGTGTATCTGATAATTGCACTTGGCCTTTATTGTTGTTGTACGTTAAACCAAAACCGTAAGGTAATAACGGCTCGTAAACTTCATCAAATCGGTTAACAATTTGAGTCGCCGTTTTTGGCCATGAGAAAGAAAGCTTGCCTGTAAAGTCATGCTGTATTTGCTTGTTTTTATCGGTTAATAGCACATCGGCTACAGCCTTACCTTCAGAACCTGGTAACCAAGCAGCAACAAAAGCATCACTGGCATTCAACTCAGCATTTACCCACATAGGTCGACCGCTGATAAAAATACTGACAACAGGAATACCTTGAGCTTTAAGCTTTTTCAATAAAGCTAAATCTGTTTGCATACCACGTTGATAGGCTAAATTATCTTTATCGCCATGCCCTTCTGCGTAAGGTTCTTCACCAAAAACAACAATGGCAACATCTGGCTTTTGAGAAAACTGACCGTTCTCGCTCAACGTAATTTTTCCGCCTGCAGCGTTAACTTGAGATGCTAAACCTTGATAAATTGAGGTGCCGCCAGGGAAATCTTCATTGCTGTTATTAGTGCCTTGCCATGTAATACTCCAGCCACCTGATTGCTTACCAATGTTATGGGCAGCGTCACCAGCGACTAAAATATTTAACTTAGGTGAAAGTGGTAATAAATTAGCTTTGTTTTTTAACAATACCAAAGACTCTCTAACCGCTTGGCGAGCAACTTCACGATGTTCTTCGCTACCTACTAATTCAGTTTTACCTGAAAAAAGTCGATTAGCTGGGCTAGGTTTATTAAACAAGCCTGCACGTAATTTAACGCGCAAAATACGACTAACCGCATCGTCGATGCGCGCCTGAGGAATAACACCTTGTTTAACTTGCGCTAGCGTGTTTTCCATTAACGGCTTCCAAGCATCTGTAGGCACCATGAAAACATCTAGGCCTGCATTTGCTGCTTGCGGGCAGTTATCATTAGTACAACCAACAATTTGTCCGTGACCATTCCAGTCGCCAACAACAAAGCCATCGAAGCCCATTTTGTTTTTCAACACATCAGTTAACAAATAACGGTTACCGTGAATTTTATCACCATGCCAGCTGTTAAATGATGCCATAACCGATTGAGCGCCAGCGGTTAAACCACCCACATAACCTTGGGCATGCAAGTCAAATAAGTCTTGCTCTGACGTTAAGTTATCGCCTTGGTCGTCACCGTCAACGGTGCCACCGTCACCAATAAAGTGCTTTACGGTACTGATCACACGATCGTCACCTAAAAAGTCATTATCTGCATGGCCTTGTAAGCCTTTAACCACGGAGGCGGCATAAGATCTAACAATTTCAGGATCTTCAGAATACCCTTCGTAAGTTCGGCCCCATCGATCATCCCTAACGGTTGCAACTGTTGGTGCAAAAACCCAATCGATACCCGTAACCATGACTTCGGTAGCGGTAATTTTTGCAATTTTCTCAACTAAAGCTGGGTTATTTGCTGCACCTAAACCAATATTATGTGGAAATAATGTTGCACCAATAACGTTGTTATGACCATGAACCGCATCTGTTCCCCACATAGTAGGAATAGTTGAACCATCAAGCGAGTCATCAATTGATGCCTGATACATAGACTCAGCTAAAGCAATCCAATCTTGTGGCGTTGCATGCTTGTTATTATCTGGAAAAGCACCACCACCATTTAGATAAGAGCCGAAACCGTATTTACGCATGTCGGCTACCGTAATATCACGGATTTCGGGTTGGATCATTTGTGCAACTTTTTGCTCTAACGTCATAGTTGATAATATGCGCTGTATTTGCCTCTCAACATCGCTATCTGCTTTAACTTCAGAAGTAATTGTTGGCCATATTGACAAGTTCTTTTGAGCTAATACTGATTGCTCTGTCGCTACTTGTTTAAGGTCTGATGTATTTGCGTTTACTTCAGCGCTTGTTCCAGAGTTACAAGCCGCTAAACTCAGTGCAGAAACAGTTGAGATAAATAGGTAAGAGAATTTATTCATTATGCTGCTTCCTTCAAAATATTCGCTGCAGGTTTAGAGCCGGTCCAGCCATAAAAAACAATATAGATATAACAAATTACCGGTATGATAAAAGATAATTGCACGCCAACTAAGTCAGCTAAAACACCTTGCACTAATGGCACAATGGCACCACCAACAATCGCTAAACAAAGTATGCCTGCGCCTTGGCTAGTATGTTTACCTAAGCTATTTAACGCTAAACTAAAAATAGTAGGGAACATAATAGAGTTACAAAGCCCAACTAAAAGAATGGACCACATGGCTAAACCGCCACTGGTTAGCATGGCAATACTAATTAAAATCACTGCAAAAAATGCGTTAAATGCTAAAACTTTCCCTGCATCAACTTTCTGCATTACCGCCGCGCCGATAAAGCGACCTACCATAGCACCGCCCCAATAATAGGTGAGGTACTTAGCGGCTTGTGACTCTTCTAAACCGCCTATGTTAGCTTCACCAAAAAAATTGATTAAAAAGCTGCCAATAGAGACTTCTGCGCCTACATATACAAATATGCCTAATGCACCTAAAACTAAATGGCGATACTGCCAAGCTGAACCTGAAATAACTTCATCCGCTTTAGTTTCAGCGCTAGCAATATGAGGTAGCTTTAACCAAGCAAAAATAGCCGCTAAAATTAATAACGCTGCAGTTAAGACTAAATAAGGTACTTTTACTGAATCGGCTGAAGGCTCTGTGGCCATTGAATGTACAGCTTCGTTTAAGATAAACAAACCACCTAAATATGGCGCAACTGTGGTACCTAAAGAGTTGAATGCTTGAGTCATGGTTAGTCGTGAGGAAGCTGACTCTGTTGGCCCCAGTAATGTAACGTATGGGTTAGCCGAAACTTGTAAAATGGTAATGCCACTTGCTAAAACGAACAATGCCGAAAGAAACATTGGGTAACTGTGCATTGACGCCGCAGGATAAAACATTAAGCAACCTAATGCGGCGATCACTAAACCTGCAACAATTCCCTTTTGATATCCTACTTTCTTCACTAACTGCCCTGCTGGTAAAGACACAATAAAATAAGCACCAAAAAAACAAAATTGTACTAACATCGATTGTGTGTAGCTTAAATCGAAAATAGCTTTTAAATGTGGAATAAGGATGTCGTTTAAGCAGGTAATAAAGCCCCACATAAAAAACAGTGATGTTAATGAAACCAGCGCAAATCGATTTTGGTTGGGTGCACCTAAATCTGCAGTGCTAAGTTGTTTGTCTACTACGACTGAAGAACTAGCCATAAGATAAATTCCTATACTTTGGAATTAGTCATACCATCGTCTTGTTGAGTTCAATTAAGCACACTTAACAAGTGGTAATACTAAATAAAGAGAAGTGCGCGCCTATTGGTTAAACAGGCGCTATGTTTACGTTTACTGAAAGCTATAACGAACGCCTAAAGTGTATCTTGTACCGTATTGTCGAGCAGATAAAAACTGTGCTTCGTAACGTCCAAAAGACTCTTCTGTTTCGTTATTTAAGTTAACGCCTTCAACAAAAACTGTTAAGTTTTCATTAACATCGTAGTTAACGCTCATATCAATTTGTCCAAACTCTTTAGCAAACTGTGGAGGAGCATCGTTAGAGCCTTGATCTTGCCCAACACCAATGAGGTACTGATCACGCCAAGCGTAAGTTAACTTAACTGATAAGCCATTTTTTTCATAAAATGCCTGAAAGTTTGCAGAGTCACTTAAACCAACAAGTGGAGATTGTTGCTCTAAACTTTCGGTATCAAAGTTAACGTCACCATCAACAAAGGTAGCATTTGCGCCAAAACCAAAACCTGATTCACCAAAAAGGTGTTGAATAGCAACTTCAAAGCCATCAACCATTTTTTCATCAGAGTTATACGGTTCACTGATATTCCACGACATTAATGGATCATCAGCATTTGGCACGATGTAACCTTGTGCATTTAGTTCGGCACCATTTTCTTGCATTCTTGCAAAAACATTATCACCGGTAGTTGCTATACCTTCTGCCGTTAAATCAGCAATGGCTTGCGCATAACGAGGGCCTTGAGAAATATCTCGGATACCATCATATTGACTAGTAGTACTTCGACTGCTGATAAAGTTTTTAACGTCTTTTCTAAAGTAACCCACTGCAGCATAGCTACCTTCGCCGTAATAATACTCTAGGCTAAAGTCCAAGTTCTTAGATTCGTAAGGGTCTAAATCCGTATTACCTTGGCTACCTGTACGCGAGTCTAAACCTGGGCTTGGGCTTAACGCTAAACCACCAGCAAGATTACCTAATGGCGCACGAGAAATTGTTTTACTCCAAGATGCACGAGCCACAATGTCATCGGTTAAATCAACACGAATATCGATCATAGGTAAAAGAATATCGTATTCACCTTCTTCAACATAAAAGTTGTTTTCACCCGGGGTATATTGCGTATGCCATTCTGTACCACCTAGCCACCAAACATTGGTAGGCACATCTTGTAAGACATTACTCTCAACTTTTGTTTCTTCATAACGTAAACCAACGTTAATTTGCACTGGGAAGTCTGCAACATCGAAGTCCCACAAAGATGAAACATAAATACTGTTGGTGTTTTCTTCAACCGAGCCTTGCGACTTAACACTGCCCTCACGGTATGGATCAGTACTGAAGTAATCATCGCCAAGTAAACTTTGGTTTAAATAAGCTTGTGAACGAGCTACCGCCTCGTCAAAATCAAAGCTGTAGTAGTAACCAGCTCCAATAGGGCTGTCACCATTTGAAAACTCATCTAAAAAGCCACTTGTGCTGTTGTAAGTAAACATACTGTCTGGAAAAGCAGCAGAGTAATTAGGATTAAATAAGAAGCCACCAATTAAGCCACTCCAAGCACTTGAACCACTCATTTTTTGCTCTGTACGTGCAATACCAAACTTAACTGTCATCAATGGAATGTCGTAAGTGTTATCCCACGAACCATCTATTTGTAATTGCTCAACTTCAGATTTACCTGGGCTGTGAATGAATTGGCTAAAATGTGAATCCATTTCACTGGGTGCAAGCGTAGTTGAACCATTATCCCAAAAAATAGTGCCTTGTGGGATATCGCCATCACGAAAATCATAAGTTTTAGTTACTAACTGGTCTGAACCAAATACTAATGAACCAGTACCATTCATGCCTTTATCTTTGCCATTATCAGTACTACTTTCAGAGTTATGATAATCAAATGAAAGACTTAACTCGTCAGTTGCTTGCCATTCAATATTAAAGCCTACTGAGTTTTCTTCAACTTCGGTGGTATCTCTATTGGCAGTATATGAACCATCATTACCCGATAAGTCAGCATAAATAACGGTGCCATTTTGATCTAACTCGTACGCATTGATGTTGCCACCATAATCATGCCACTGACCCCAACCAATTGCATTTGTGCCGGTAGTCGATAAGCCTGTGGTGTAATCAAGTGTCATCACTAGGCTATCCAGTGGTGCGTATTGAAAAGTTACATTGGCATTAGTTCTTTCACGCTCAACATCAGCAATGCCGTAGTTCATATCGCGCGGGAAAAATGCGCCAGCGGCTGCGTTAGCAGAACGGTTATCAACAACTTTATCAGCATCTAAACTAGGGAGTTGTGCATCAGGTTGAAATTGCCAACCTTGAATACCCGCTGATTGTTGCTGAAAGTCACGTTGTTGATGTGAAAAAGAAAGTGCTACACCGAAGGTCTCATCGGCAAAAGTGTTGCTGTATAAGGCAGATACTTCAGGTGTAACATCATCACCTTGTACATTTGACTCATCATAAATGGCTTTTGCTGATACTGAGAATTTTTCACCTGGACTATTTAACGGCTTAACCGTAAGGATATTAACCGTTGCACCTAAACCACCGCTAGGTAAATCACCACGAGCAGTTTTGTAAACTTCTAAAGCACTAACACCATCTGACGACAAATTCTCTAGACTGTAAGAACGAGAATTACCCGTACCCGGCATTTGGCGGCCATTAAGGGTAATTAAATTAAATTCAGGGCCAAAACCGCGAACTGTTATTTGGCTACCTTCGCCATTTGAGCGACTAACCGAAACACCTGTTATACGTTGCAAAGACTCTGCTAAGTTGGTGTCAGGGAATTTACCCATTTCTTCTGCAGAAATCGCATCAACGACGCCTGACATTTCTCTTTTTACATTCATTGAGCGGATCAAACTACCTTTGATGCCTTTAACTTCAATGACTTCTACTTCATCAATATTGTTTTCTAATAAGTTTTCTTCTGCTGCTACTAACTGCGTGCTTATACTCGCCGCTAATATTGACGATATAGTCAATGCTATACGCGTTTTGGTAAAAGTTGATTGTTTCATGATTGCCCTACTTACTAAAAATAGTTTGTTATTAGCGACTTGTTGTACTCTGAAAAGCCGCTTAACTTTTTAATTGCTATCTATTATTTTCTATTGGTGAATTGGCTAGTAAACCATTACGTTGTCTAAACGATATACCGCACCTTCACCAGTACCCCATTCAGGGAAGACCATCACGACATCAATGAAACTAATATCTAAGCCTGCATCGAATAATGTTTGTAATGGAAATGTGTAGGTTTGCCATTCACCAACAACAGGGTCTAGGCCTTCAGTACTAGCATTTAAAGCCAATTCAACAGCAGTAGTTGCGCCATCAGATTCAATTTTAAATAACCACGTTGCTGAAGCATCATTTGGCGCTGAAATAACTTTTAGGTCAAATTGCACAACACCACTGGCTAAAATAGCTGAAGCATCGAGAAATACATCATCATCAGCAAGAATACCCATCACCGTAGGCTGAGCACCAATAACAAACTCTGCGGTCATACCATGGTCAGTGTCATCATTTTCAAGTGTCGGAGTAGAGCCACCACAGCAATCCCAAATAGACCAGCCTGTTGCAGCAGCTTCACCAAATAAAACGTTGATTTGTGGTGCGCTAGTTGGGTCGTAAACTTTCACGTTGTCTATACGATAAATTGCGCCATCGCCAGCACCCCAGGCAGGAAATACCATAAGTACATCAATAGCGCTTACATCCAAACCTGCATCAGCTAAATCAGCTAGATTAAATGTGTATGTTTGCCATTGGTCTGTGGTTGGTGCTTCACCTTCAACACTGTCTGTTAATGCCAACTCAACCGCCGAAGCATTATTGTCAGCTTCAACTTTAAAAAGCCAAGTGTCAGCACTCGGCATTGAGGTTACTTTCATATCAAATTGAATAACGCCATTGGCAAGAATGCTTGTGGCATCAAATGGTGCAGGTGTTTCAGTGTTGTCTATACGTGAAATAAAGCCCATCACTGTTGGCGTTTCACCAATAGAAAATTCAGCTACGTTGCCGTGAGCGTCGTCATCTAATTCAACCGTAGGTGTTGAACCGCCACAGCAATCCCACATTGGCCAGCTTGGGTTTTCGTTATCAGTAAAAATAACTAATTCAGGAGAAGCGCCGATATCGCCTTCAATTGAAAAATTAGCAACTTGAAATACAGCACCTTCACCAGCGCCCCAATCAGGAAATATCATGACAACGTCAATTGCGCTAACGTCTAAGCCTTTCGCTACAAAGGCTGACAATGGAAATGTATAGGTTTGCCATTGGCCAACAACCGGGTCTACACCTTCATTACTTTGATTTAACAGCATGTCTGCTGCCGTGTCAGCATCGTTACTTTCTACTTTGAAATTCCAGTTTGCGCCAGCCCCTGGAGCTGTGATCAGTTTCATATCAAAAGTGATCACGCCATTAAGATCTACTAACGGAGAAGCATCGAATGGAGTGCCTTTACCTTCGGGGTCTGTAATAAAAGTATCACGTGAAATAAAACCAACTACTGTTGGTTCGCCACCAATAACAAACTCAACCACATCACCTTTGTCTGCATCAGAAACTAGTGCTGGTGTTGAGCCACCACAACAATCCCATGCAGGCCAATTTGGGTTAAAAGCGCCTGAAAAAATACTAAGGTTTTTAGCAATACCATCACTAGGAGGCACAGGCACTGGAGCCTTACCTTCAACAAGACCGTCTTCTAAGCTATCGTAGCCAGGTCTTACTGTTTCACAACCTTTACCTGTTTCAGGATTCGACAAACATTCATAAACTCTTACATAATCAACTTCAAATTTGTTGTCTGCATGAAAAGCCGTAGCATCAACGCCTAATTCGTTTACGTTTTCAGGCCAGCTTCCGCCGACAGCAAAGTTAAGAATTAAATAAAATTCTTTATCAAAAGGAGCGGTATCCCAAAAGGTTTTAAGCTCACCTGATACTTGTTCATAATATTCGGTAAACCAACCTTTATGTGCAAGACCTACAGCTTCATCTTTACTGTTGTAACGAACGCTTGATTGACGTTGTGTGGCATATAAATAACCATCCATATACCAACGTATTTCACCTTCTTGCCACTCTAAAGCATAAGTATGAAAGCCATCTGCAGGGTTTGCGCCATCAGCTAAGCTATATGACTTACCCGATGACGAATTATCAGGCCAACTTTTTCCGTAGTGTAGCGTACCGTGAACATTGCTCTCTACGTTACCTTCAGCATCGGAAACACCTAAGTTAACAGATTCAAAAATATCGATTTCACCAGAGCGTGGCCATTCACCGTACTCTTCATCTGTCGGCATCATCCAAAACGCTGGCCAACTACCTTGTCCGGCAGGCACTTTAGCGCGCATTTCTACACGGCCGTATTTAAAGCCTGCTTTGTAACGAGTGATCATACGTGCTGACGTGTAAGGCAGTGCCGCGCCTTCTTCGGCAGGTAGCGCGACAATATTTAGCATGCCGTCGGCTAAATAAGAGTTATCAGCACTATCGGTATAACACTGCTTTTCTTGATTACCACCACCGTCACAGTTAACTTCGTGCGTCCAGTTTTGGCTATTTATTGCAGTGCCATCAAACTCATCACTCCATACTAATCCCCAGTCGCTAACTGGCAATTGTGGATCAATTTTATCTGGTTTTGTTTCAGTTTCAGCACTACTACCACCACACCCAACTAAGGCGATGGTTGATAGCAAAGCAAGCAACTGTGTTATATTTTTTGCAGCTTTTAACATAATTTGTTTTCCAATTACCCAACTATTTTTGTTGTACTAGAAACGCGTATGATTGTAATTATATTATCTGATACGAGTTCACAAGTAGCATAGTTCGGCAGCCATAATGTTATTTGCATAACAGAACAGACTACCCCCGAAAGTCATACTGATTTAAATTACAAATAGTTACAAATGAAATGCGCCATCATGGTTGTAGCATGCGCCATAGAAGGTTTTTTCAAAAAATAAGCGACAAGACGAAACAAAAATACGATAAGTGGTTAAAGCTGTTTTGATTCAACAATTGTTTGGATACTTGAGCTAAAATTACGACTTACTTTTAACTGCACATCGTCACCTAAATCAAGAATACTTTCGCTATTACGCAAGGGCTTAATGCTTTTAATGCAGTTAACGTTAACCAAGGTAGATTTATGAATTCGAGAGAATACTTTCGGGTCGAGTTGACTCACTAATTTTTTCATTGTTATTCGCACAACATGGGTTTCATTAGCCGTATGAACACACATATAATCGCCAGCGGCATCAATCCACCGAATCGCTTTTATGGGTAAGAATACTTTTTCATTATCACTGTTTTTAATCACTAACTCTTGATTAAAAAGCGTAGGTAAAGGTAAGTCTGTTGCTAGCCAGTTCTCTAACTCTGTTACCGCTAAGCCAGACGTTTCACCTAATGCACGTAAAAGTTTGAATTTTTCATTACTGGAGTCTTTAGGTTCAATGCGCTGTAGAATACGCTCCACTGTTTTTTGTAAACGCCCTAAATTAGCTGGCTTTAAAACATAATCTATAGCATTAAGTTCAAATGCTTCTAGCGCGTACTCCCCGTAAGCACTTACAAAAACCACCATAGGCATAATATCAGCCTGTAATGCTTGCACAACCTCAATACCATTTAATCCAGGTAGGCGTAAATCTAAAAACAGAACATCAGGGCATAATGTTTGACACAAATGAATAGCTTCATCTCCATCACTAGCTTCTGCGATAACGTTAATTTCAGGTAGCTTTTCTAACCTTAACTTTAACCCTTCCAAGGCGAGAGGTTCATCATCAACAATGATTGCCGTCAGTGGTTTTTTTATCATAAATTAAACCTTTTTCTCAAATGGAATAGAAATAGCAACCATAGTTCCACCCTCTGCAGTATCGGTAATATTTACTTCAAAGTCGCCATTAAACATGGCACTTAATCGGGCTTTAGTATTACTTAAACCAATACCAAAACCATCACTGACTTTATCATGACTTTCTTGACCATTGTCGATAACTTGCAGTAGTAATCGATCATTTATTTGTTTAGCGCTAATACATATTTTGCCGCCAGACTTTCTTAATTCAATGGCATATTTAATTGCATTTTCGACTAAAGGTTGTAATAACATGCAAGGAACTTGGCAAGTCAGCGCTTTGCTTGACACATCAATGTCTACATCGAGTCGCTCACCAAATCTAACTTTTTCAATCGAAAGGTAAAGCTCAATTAACTCAAGTTCTTTTTTTAAACTCGTTTTACTTTTGTCACTTTTATCTAACGAATAACGAAAGAATTCACATAACTTATCGAGCATTTCATTAGCTGTTTCATTTTCATTTTTATAAATTAAAGTTGAAATGGCGTTCAACGTATTGAACATAAAATGCGGATTGAGTTGATATCGCAACATTTGTAATTGTGCGTCTTTTGTAGCGGTTTGCGCACGTAATAACATTTCATGCTCGCCTTGCAACTTAGTGTTATAAAGCATAATAAAATAAATTGAAGTCCATACAAACATAGTGGTCAATGAGAACATTAACCAGCCACCAAACTCTAAAGTATTCCATGCTTCATTCCATTGTTGTTGATAAACCAACATTTTAAAAAAGCTTAATTTGAGCACATTAAATAACAAGCCCAATGAAGCTGCGGAAACAAAACTTAGGAATAAAGTTTTTTTAAGTGGCAAGTGCACAATTTTACGGATCAGCTGCCACTGTAAATAAGATAAAATAAAGCCGCTGAGCGTTTCCAGTACTAAATTTATCATTTGACCAGAAAAATTAAAGCCTTCAAGCCCAATTTGCGGGCGGATAATAGCTAAGAACACCACTACGGAATAGCCTAACCAACCCGTAATTTGTAAGGTCCAAAACTGATGGCTTTGCTTGGAAAAAGCCTGCGGGCCTAATTCAAGAGTGCCTTCTTCATGATTTTTTGGCGCTATTTCCATTGTAGATAAGTCACTTGATTAGCCAACGTCATGGCTAAAGATATAACAAATAGCAGTCAACGAGCAAGAAATGAGTCAAGACGAGTTATATCTGCGACAACCCATTATTATTAAGTTCACTCAATACAATACAACACAACCTAAACCTAAACGTAAAAAGCACTTTAAAAGAGATTTTTAATTAACCATTGCAATTAACTAGACGATCGGTCTAATATATAAAAATGAACAAAGATACTAATCTACCCAAACGTGGCCGACCTGCTAAATCAGGTCGCGACAGTAACCAAACGAAACAACTACTGATACAAAGTGGTGTCGAATACTTTACTGAATTTGGCTTTGCCGCTTCAGGAATTGATCTGATCTTAAAGAAAGTGTCTGTACCTAAAGGCTCTTTCTACCACTATTTTTCGAGTAAAGAAGCGTTTGGACTGGCGGTTATTGAGGAATATAGTCGCTACTTCGCTAAAAAATTAGATATACATTTGCTTAATGAAAATAACAAACCATTAATACGTATAGCTAACTTTGCCATTGACGCGAAAGAAGGCATGACACGTTACAATTTTAAACGCGGTTGTTTAATTGGTAACCTCGAACAAGAAGTTACTCAACTACCTGAAAGTCATCGGCTGCAATTATTAGCGACATTTGATGATTGGCAGCGAAAAATGGCCGTTTGTCTACAATTAGCACAACAGGAAAATGCCATAGCCCCTTCATTAGATTGTAATGCCTTAGCAAGTTTTTTTTGGTTAGGATGGGAAGGTGCGATTGCTAAAAGTAAATTGACACAAAACCTAGCGCCAATTGATGGTTTTATCGATACTTTTCTACTATTAGTTAAAAAATAAGTAATTACAAAATAATGTTAATTGCATACAAACAATCAATGTACATCGGAGATAAACATGTTTAAGAGTTTAGTCATTAATAAAAACGATAGCCAAGGCTATCACACAGGTATTGAAGCGCTTTCTGAAGAGAGTTTAACCGACGGTGATGTACTAATTAAAGTGCTATATAGCACAATTAACTATAAAGATGCTTTAGCGATTACAGGTAAAGCTCCGGTAATTCGACGTTTTCCGATGGTACCTGGTATCGACTTGGTTGGTGTTGTTGAGCAATGTGATAATGATAAATTTAACATTGGCGATCATGTGCTTTTAAATGGGTTTGGTGTTGGCGAAAAGTACCTTGGCGGTTTATCACAAAAAGCTCGGGTTAAAAGCGATTTTCTTATTCCATTGCCAGAAGGAATAACCCCTTATAATGCTATGGCTATTGGCACCGCTGGTTATACAGCCATGTTATGTGTAATGGCACTAGAAAACTACGGTATTACGCCTGAAAGCGGCAATATTTTAGTTACCGGTGCAACGGGCGGAGTTGGTAGCTTTGCTATTAGAATTCTTGCTGAGTTAGGTTATACCATTACTGCTTCAACCGGTAGCGAAGAACAAGCCGCTTACTTGAAAAAACTAGGTGCAAAAGAAATTATTGATCGCGCTGAATTATCTGCACCGGGTAAACCATTAATGCCAGAACGTTGGGCTGCTGCTATTGATTCTGTTGGCAGCACAACACTTGCAAACGTTTGTGCCAGCATAAATTATGGCGGATGTGTTGCCGCTTGTGGTTTAGCTCAAGGTATGGACTTTCCGTCGACGGTTGCACCTTTCATTTTAAGAGGCGTTTCATTATTAGGAATAGACAGTGTTATGCGCTCTCAAGAAGACAGGTTAGAAGCCTGGAGTCGCCTTGAGCAGTCAAAGTTAGCCGAAAAAATAGAGCAAATATCAACTACCGTGAGTTTAGAAGAATCAATAGCCGTAGCTGATAAATTACTCAATGGTGAGGTTACTGGTCGTGTTGTTGTTGATGTAAATGCATAGATAACTAGATAACTAAACGACAGACATAGAAGTTTATCTTCATGTCTGTCTTTTTGCTGATGTATTTAACCTGAACTCTGGATAAGCAGCACTTGCTCAATCCTCCCTTTTAAGCCATTATCTGCGTTAAAACGTCGATAAATAGCTCGCTATTCATAAACGTTTTGCCTTGGAAATGGCATAAAATGAAGCATTGATGGGGTCTATTCCTGATGTACACCTTGCTATAGCATTTACTTTGCCACCTAAGCTTTTTTTTCACTTGAGTATCAAGTACTCATTATCCAGAGTTCAGGTTATTTAACTAATACTAGCAACTACATCTCGACTGTTCTGATCAGAAAATAGCTTGGCCAAATCTCTCGCACTTCTCGCTCCCATTGTGGGTCAACTTTGCCATCGGGTAATTGTAATAGCCAAAACTTAGCCCACTTTTGCACATTTTTACCTGATTTACTCAACTTAAGTGGCAAAAAACGGCGCTTGTATTCATTACCTTGGTATTCGAAAACAGCATTGTTTCGCGCTCTTTTATGTAAAAAGTCTAGTGCCGCGGTAATTATTTCAACTTCCGATAAAGGCAAATACCCTTGAGTTTTTAAACTGGCTAAGATTTCAGCTTTTTTAATACTAACCTGCATATATGCATCAATGTGTGGTGTATAAACTTTACCTGTTAGGCCATAAATAGAGGCAAGTTCACGATCGGCTAATGCTTTAAGCGGCAATAACTCTTGGTTAATATCAGTAAGATCACGCATAACATACAGCGGTTTAGTCAGTTTCTTTGGCAATGAAAGTTTCCTTAATTTTCTTTAATCTACAAGTTTAGTACTAACGCGGCGGATCAATGTTGTTAGCAATACTGCTATTTAAACGGAACCAACCTGCAATGGCATATCTATCGCGCATTGCTGGTAGCACTTCATGTGGAAACTCTTCACTTAAAAACACCACAATAGTACCAAAACTTGGTGTTATCGAAATATTTCTATTATCTATTAATGAAGATCTGGCTTTTTTGTCTGGATAAAGCACAAGCTCGCCGCCATCATCAGGAGACCACTCTTGATTAAGATAAACCACCACAGATAATACGCGATTACCCTCACCTTTAAAGGCATCTTTATGCTTTTTATAAAAATCGCCCTTGGCATAATGTGAAAAGTGACTTTCAAAAGAAAATAAGCCCAAAAACAGTCGCCTGTTCAAATAATGCTGTAATTCTGAGGTCCATTCTATCCAAGCAGAGCCCGCATCACTGTTACCTGTTATCCAACAAATTTCATCTGTGCGAATAAAGTTATTAATAACATGATCTGTTGATCGACCTATACCAGCACGCTTAAAGTTGGTTTGTGGCATGTCGATAATATGCTTTGCTAACAAAGTGGTTAAACTTTCAGGTAAAGCGTAAGGACAAATACTAAAGCCCTTCTCGATAATATCATTCGATATGCGCTCAAACAGTGGCTCAAATAATGTAAGGTCTTTTGTAAGCGCAACTTTTTGAATATGGTTCAACGAGAATATGTCTTGGTGAGGAAAGTTAACATGGCGTAGCTAATTAAATAAAATTGAATATGCGCCATAGTAACACCAAGTATCGGCATTAACTTAAGCTTTGTTTTATAAATTGAATAAATTGTTCAGATGAGGCGCTAAGCAAGGCTAAACGACTAAATTTCGATAATTGTCGCGGCTATCAATAGCTATTTCTGAGTTAACGATTGGAGATAACGTCTGGAGTTAACGTCTGGAGTTAACGTCTGGAGTTAACACCACGAAATTAGGCATGAAATTTACAGATCAAATAAGCTTTCGATATTACATTTAACATCTCACCTAAATATTATTTTTAAATAGATGATTGTACTAGCCATAAATTAAAAAACGCTTAAATACAGTGTTATAAACTGTATTTAAGCGTTATTAACAAATCAGGTTTTAACTCGCTATTTATATAACGAGTTAACTAAGCTGTTTTTTTCATTTGCTCTACGGTATCAAGGTATTCGTCTAACGAGCCTTGAAAATCTATCAATTTTTTATCTTTAATATCAATAACTCGAGTTGCTAGGCTTGAAACAAACTCACGGTCATGACTAACAAATATTAATGTGCCTTCAAAATCTTTTAAGGCATTGTTTAAAGCATCAATGGCTTCGATGTCCATGTGGTTAGTTGGCTCATCCATAATTAACACATTAACATCAGCCATCATTAACATGCCAAATAACAAGCGGTTCTTCTCACCACCAGAGCAGTTACGGGCTTTTTTATTAGCGTCGTCATCAGTAAATAACATACGGCCTAACATGCCGCGAACACTTAAGTCGTTGTGGCAAGGTCTACGCCATTGAGACATCCAGTCCATTAGTGTTAAGTCATTATCAAAAAAGTGACCACTATCTTGTGGGCAGTAGCCAACTGAAGCATTTTCAGACCACTTAACTACACCTTCAACGTTTTCAAATTCATTCATTAAACAGCGCAATAGTGTAGTTTTACCAACACCGTTTTCACCGATAATAGCTAACTTTGCACCGGCTTCTAGTAATAAATCGCCACCTTTAAATAGTACTTCGCCATCAAAACCATGGCTCAAGCCTTCAAGTTCTAGGGCTTGACGGTGCATTTTTTTACCGGGAGCAAAAGCAATTTTAGGTGTAATACGACTTGATGATTTAACGTCATCAAGCTTAATTTTATCCATTTTTTTAGCACGAGAACTTGCTTGTTTAGCTTTTGACGCGTTAGCACCAAAACGGTTAACAAAGTCTTGTAGTTCAGCAATTTCAGCGACTTTTTTATCGTTACCGGCTAGTAACTGCTCACGTAATAAAGCCGATTGAGCTAAGTAGAATTCGTAGTTACCAGGGTAAATACGTAATTCACCATAATCAATGTCGGCCATATGAGTACAAACAGAGTTAAGAAAATGTCTATCATGGGAAATAATAATCATGGTGCATTTACGTTTGTTCAGCTCGCCTTCTAACCAACTAATCGTATGAATATCCAAGTTGTTGGTTGGCTCATCAAGTAATAAAATATCAGGGTTTGCAAACAAAGCTTGTGCTAGTAACACACGTAGTTTCCAACCTGGCGCAACTTGCTGCATAGAGCCATAGTGAAAAGACTCTTCAATACCGGCATCAAGTAATATTTCACCCGCGCGACTTTCTGCGGTGTAACCGTCCATTTCGGCAAATTGGCTTTCTAAGTCGCCAACGCGCATGCCGTCGGCCTCACTCATTTCAGCCTGTGCGTAAATAGCATCTCGCTCTTGTTTAACTTTCCACAGCGGCATATCACCCATGATCACAGTATCAATAACATTGTGTTCTTCAAAAGCGAATTGATCTTGCCCTAAGGTACTCACCTTGTTACCTGTGCTAACCGACACATTACCTGAGCTTGGCACTAAATCGCCGCTCAATATTTTCATAAATGTAGATTTGCCACAGCCATTTGCGCCGATTAAACCGTAGCGGTTACCGTTGCCAAATTTAGCCGAAATATTTTCAAATAACGGTTCTGCGCCAAATTGCATAGTAATGTTCGATGTCGTGATCAAGAGATAATCCTATTTTCTGTTAACTAAACTCACCAATTAACAACGACTAAAAGTTAGCGTTAAAGTAAGAGTTAATACTGTAATTGCTGTAACCAAGCCAGTTAGATCGATAAACAACTGCCAGCCACCATAATAAAGGCGCGCATTATACAGTAATAACACCATGATCCCCACTTAAACTTTGCTTTAAAATGATTATTTTATAGACAAAGCCAGTTTACTTTATTCTTTACCCGTTTTCCTTACAGCCATTAAGCTTTGCATTTATAAAGCAGCCATTAAAGTGCATGAATAATAAGTACTTAAATGTTCAATTTGCTTTATCAGGAATTATTCACAATACAGACGAATTGCTAACAACACGAACATCAAAGTTAAGCATTTAATTTCATTATTAATTTTGTAAAGTAGCTCTGTATTAATTAAGCCACAATTTTTTCAATATACTGAATGGGAACTTTTAAAAAATAATACCCTGATAATAGATTTTTCCGCTATAATTTATTCACATCACATACTGTACATATTGTGTTTTTCGCTAATAATGAATAATTAAAATCAATGCAAAAAACAAATAACCAATATAGTTTTCTCTTGAAATAAGGAATATTTATGAACGCATTAAAAACGTTACTTTTAGCTTTCAGCTTACTAGTGGCTTCTCAAGCCAAAGCTGGTTTTATCACTATCAATGAATCAGCGCTTGATGGCATATTTTCTCAATCGAGTTTTGATAATAATCCTATCGATATTCGTATTGGCACAGCAACCGAATTAGTTTTTCCAGATCTGCTAAACATAACCACCAAACAACAAGTGACTAAACTTTTTAACCAGCATATTGGTCCATTTGATTTTGTAAATTTTTACTTTATTGACTTCATCAGTGCTTGTGGTAACGCCAATAACAATAATTTTGTTGGCTGTGGTGAATTTCCAGGGAACGACTTTGTTGTAGAGTCAAGTTTTGCTGCAGGGGCTAATGGCAGTGAATTATTAGCGCATGAGTTGGGGCATAATTTAGGATTAGACCATCGCTCAGGCGGCTTAATGGACCCTAACATTAATAACAGTACATTATTAAGTTCAACTGAAGTTTCAACTATCAGAAACAGTAGATTAGTTCAAACTGATGGCCAAAATTTTTGGATTAACATCAACCCTGTAGCAATAGTCGCTGCCGCTACGACACAAGTACCAGAGCCTAGCACTTTATTATTACTCTTATTATCTATTAGTTTTTTTGTGAGAAAAAATCGTTTAAAAAACTAGTTTACACTTTTTCAATAATCATCAATATTAAAACCTACGGTAATCGCGTAGGTTTTTTTATGTTAAATAGCAGGACTGTTATGCAAATTCTAAAGTGCGTTTTATTTACTGTATTGTCTGCCTTATTATATACAAGCTCAGCGAATAGCTATGAGCAAACTGAAATAGAGAGTTGGATTGAGTATTGTCCAAGTAAACGACTGTGTTTTGAGCACCCTGCAAGTTTAAAACCTGCTAGCGTACAAGCAATTGACTCGCTTGCCGGACAGTTAGAGAATAATAAAACTGTTTTGCATTATGATTTAGGGCTATATGCATCAACATTTCGCGAACTAACATCGGCTAACTCAGCACCAATAATGGTTGATGGTTATAAAGGAAAAGTACTTACCTTTAAAAATACCATAGCACTCACCATAGAGAAAATAGCAGGTAATGATAGATTCTCTATGCTGTTAGAGTATAAAGATACGTTGAAAGCTGAAGAGGCTGAGCGCATTTTTAAATCTGTTAAGTTTAATTTTTAAATTCTAACGTAATATATCCAATAGAAAGTTAGCCGTTATAACTTTATCAACCTCATTTATTACTTAACCTGAACGCTGGATAATGAGTTCAGGTTACTTATAATTATGCAAATAAATGGCTTTTTTCAGGGTGTTTCTGCTGATAATTCACAATATACGAACAATCAGCCACAGCTTTTTTATTATCTTTTTTAATCTGTTCGAGTACCGCCTCTAAAAGAGTTTTAGCTAGCCCTTTACCTGAAAGTGCCTCAGGTACAACGGTATGCGTTAAATGCATTTTTCCATTTTGATCATCGTATGTTATATAAGCAATATGTTCATCAATATGGAATTCATATTTAGAGTCTTTTGAGTTATGTATTAATGTGGCCATAATTTCTCCGTTGAAATCGACAGGGTTAACTTTACTTCTGAAAATAGCACGAAATATTAACAAGTACATGTCATAATTCGTTGCTAGTGTCGTATTGTTAACATGAGTTATTTTCCTATGTATTTATGCTCAGAATACCAAATAGGATTTACTCAAATTATTCGTTGGTGATCCCTCGTTCGAATTTAATAATCATCAACGCTTTTTATCACAACTATATAAAAGATATACAAAACTAATGACATTAATTATCTGCAGTGTATATGCAAGAGATCAGTATGAATTATAAAGATTACTATAAGATCATGGCTGTTGATAAAACGGCTACCCAAGATGAAATTAAAACCTCATATCGGAAACTAGCACGTAAGTTTCACCCAGATGTAAGTAAAGAAAAAGATGCAGAAACTCGCTTCAAAGATATCAACGAAGCTTACGAAGTATTACGCGATAAAGAAAAACGTGCCGCTTATGATCAACTCGGCAGCAATTGGAAGGCAGGCCAATCTGGCTTTACGCCACCGCCAAGTTGGCAAAACCAATATCAACAAGGCAACGGAAATTTCAATGCTGGTAGCCAAGGCGATTTTAGTGATTTTTTCGAGTCTTTATTTGGTGGTGGTTTCGGCAAAGGACAACAAGCATCAGGTGGCCGACGACCGATGAAAGGAAAAGACAGTAACACAAAAATTTTGATCAATATTGAAGACGCTTACACTGGAGCAACCCGTAACTTTTCGCTGCAAGACCAAGTGGTGAACCCGCAAGGTAGAGCGCAAGCTAAAGATCGAACATTAAAAGTGAGTATTCCTAAAGGGATTAAGCCTGGTCAAAAAATACGGTTACAAAAGCAAGGACAAGCAGGTATTGGCGGCGCGCCAAATGGCGACTTATACCTTGAAGTGGCTTTCAATCCAAACCCACTATATGTTATTGAAGGCGCTGATGTTATAACAGAAGTTAGCATTAGCCCATGGCAAGCCGCGTTAGGTGAAAAAGTAATTGTGCCAACACCCACAGGTAATATTGATTTAAGCTTGCCAAAGTTGATCAGTAGTGGCAGTAAAATGCGATTAAAAGGCCGTGGACTACCATGTAAAGTTGCGGGAGATTTTTTTGTTAAACTGAAAATTGTTTTCCCTAAAACGCTTTCAACAGAAGAGGAAGCTCTTTATCAAAAGTTAAAAACAATAGAAACGAAAGCAAATAATGAAAGTAAAACTTAAGTAACCTGAACTCTGGATAAGCAGTACTTGCTCAATCCTCCCTTTTAAGCCATTACCTGTGTTAAAACGTCGATAAATAGCCTGCTATTCATAAACGTTTTGCCTTGGAAATGGCATAAAATGAAGCATTGATGGTGTAAATTCGTGATGTTCACCTTGCTATAGCATTTACTTTACCACCTAAGCTTTTGATTCACTTGAGTATCAAGCACTCATTATCCAGAGTTCAGGTTAAGTACTCAACATCCGTAAGCCTTTAACTAAACTTTTATATGTAATGTGACTTCAGACAAAGATAAAGATAAAGATAAAACGTTAGTAGAAATTGACTTGCTTGAATTGAAACGCGATATTTTTGCCACTTATGGTAATAATATCGCGCTTTATTTTATGCATTAAACAGCCAATGCGATAAGGACTCTATATTTAATCAACACAACCAGAGATTGTGATATCGGGACGTTCACCCTTATCTGCTCGGGTATACACGAGTTTACAAACATCTGCACTGTCAATTTCGCTTGTGCTCAAATCTTCAGTGTCTTTTGTCAGTGTGAAAGTAATAGCGGGGTTTGAACCGGTTAACTTAAATTCATCTTCAGTAAAGTTAAGCACTTTTTTTAAATTTTCCTGCGTAGCAAATGGATAACCATATCGAATTCTGATACCTGATTCGAGCTCTTCATCAAAAGAGTCACCAAGACCTTCAATAATTGCTTTTGTGTAAGTTAAATTAGATGCTCCCTGCAACGAGGCTTTAAGGCCATTCATTACCGCTTGTCTTGCATCATCTTGCAGGTTTATAAATTTAGGTAATGCCGTAGCGGATAAAATTCCCAGTATAATAATTACAACAACCAATTCGATCAATGTGAAACCGGACTGTTTCTTCATAGGACAACTTTTCTCTATAATAGAATTTTCGCGTAACTTAACATCTCTCTATTTTTAATGAAAATATTGTCACTCTAATCAGTGTGAAGGCTATTTATTCGTTCGTAATAAAAACGTTACATATTTGACTAACGTTTAACCGACGGCGCGTTAGCTAAGGTTTGAGTATATTTTGCCTCTTTTTCTAGAGCTTCTAAATCTTTGATTACCAATTGATTGCGTTTTTTATCTATAATATCTTGTTTCTTCCAAAGCTGTAATTGCTTGTTAATCACTTGCCTCACCGACCCACTCATTCTCGCCAAGGTTTCATCATTTAAGCCATTGACTAAATGATGTTGATGTTCTTGAGATTTTGCCCCCGTGTAAAATTTAATTTTATTAATATGCTCTAGAATAATACGGCTTAAACGCGTAGTTACATCATGTAAAACTAAACTACTCGCTTGTTGCTCTTTTTCACGCATTTTTTGTGCTAAATAAGGCATAAACTGCTGATTAAATTCGGGATAAGTCCACAGCCAATCTCGCATAGTAGCGAGTTTAACTGATAATAATTTAACCTTTGTTAAAGGAGAGACTATCACCTCGTGAGGCTGGTTATCTAATAACACAATTAAATCAAAGCAATCGCCAGCATAAAGCATGTCTACGGTTGCTTCTCTGCCAGTTTCGGGATTACTTTGCTTGATCTCTACACTCCCTTCAAGCAAAACATAAAAGCGCTGAGTTAATAGCTGCGAGTTAAAGTAATCACCTTTTTGCCATTCATCAAGTTGAAACTCTTGTTGAAAGTCTTCAATTAACTTGGTCGGTAAGTCGGCAAAAATATTAGCTTGTTTAACTAACACTGGGCTGGCTTTATGGGGTAAATGCGTAACATCTTTCTTCATAAGGAGTGTGATTTAAGCTTTGGCGTAAACGAGTAATTTTATTTTACTGAGTTGTAGCTATATAGCAAAAATTAATCTTCAGGTTTATGTGAGTAACCTAAAAAACATGAATAACAACAGCATTATTTAAAGAACAGTTTAAGCAGCCGATAAGTTCAGTACGGCGTCATTAATTATAAAAAATATTAAATCATTACAACTGTCATATTTGTGACAGAAGCATTTCCCCTAGTTACGTATTATAGCCCCACTAACCAACCAGCTTGCATTAAACCATTAATACAAGTTTGTTTATATGGTCAAATTGCTTACTGGGAAATAGCCTTAAGCATCAGACCTTTTACGAAGTTTAAAATAGGTGATTATTATGTCTAAGACTATTGGTATTGATTTAGGTACAACAAACTCATGTGTTGCAGTTATGGAAGGCGGCGTTGCAAAAATTATAGAAAACTCAGAAGGTAGCCGAACTACACCATCGATTGTTGCTTATGCTAACAACGAAACATTAGCTGGTCAGCCAGCAAAAAGACAAGCAGTAACTAACTCGGCTAACACGTTATTTGCTATAAAACGTTTAATTGGTCGAAAATTTGAAGATAAAGAAGTACAAAAAGATATTAAATTAGCGCCTTATAAAATTGTAAAAGCTAAAAATGGTGATGCTTGGGTTGAAGTAAACGGCAAAGCGTTATCACCACAAGAAGTGTCAGCACAAATTTTACGTAAGTTGAAAAAAGACGCAGAAGCCTACTTAGGTGAAACCGTAACCGATGCCGTAATTACCGTACCGGCTTACTTTAATGATTCACAACGTCAAGCAACCAAAGATGCGGGTAAAATTGCAGGGCTTAATGTTAAACGTATTATTAATGAGCCAACAGCGGCAGCATTAGCATACGGTGTTGACAAAAACAGTAAAGCTGACCAAAAAGTAGCAGTTTATGACTTAGGCGGCGGTACCTTCGACGTGTCTATTATTGAAATAGCCAATGTTGACGGTGAAAAACAATTTGAAGTATTAGCAACCAATGGTGATACCTTTTTAGGTGGTGAAGATTTTGATTTACGCTTAATAAATTACCTAGCTGATGAGTTCAAAAAAGAAAATGGTATTGATATTAAACAAGATCCTTTAGCTTTACAGCGCATTAAAGAAGCGGCTGAAAAAGCGAAGATCGAGTTGTCATCAGCATTACAAACCGACGTTAACTTACCTTACGTTACCGCTGATGCTAGTGGGCCAAAACATTTAAAAATACAAGTTACTCGCGCTAAGTTAGAGTCGTTGGTTGATGACCTAGTAAAAAGTACTATTGCCCCTTGTGAGCAAGCATTAAAAGATGCGGGTTTAAGTAAAGGCGATATCAGCGAAGTAATTTTAGTGGGCGGCCAATCTCGTATGCCAAAAGTGCAAGCAGCCGTAAAAGACTTTTTTGGTAAAGAACCACGTAAAGATGTAAACCCAGATGAAGCCGTTGCTATGGGTGCTGCAATTCAAGCAGGCGTGTTGTCAGGAACCGTTGGCGATGTGTTATTGCTCGATGTAACGCCATTATCATTAGGTATTGAAACCTTAGGCGGAGTTATGACTAAGCTTATTGATAAAAATACCACGATACCTACTCGTGCATCTGAAACGTTTGCCACAGCTGAAGATAATCAAGCAGCGGTAACGGTACATGTACTGCAAGGCCAGCGTGAAATGGCAACAGATAATAAATCGTTAGGGCAATTTAACTTAACTGATATTAACCCTGGCCCACGCGGCACGGTTCAAGTTGAAGTTACTTTTGATATTGACGCCGATGGTATTTTAAATGTTACCGCGAAAGACAAAGCAACAGGTAAAGAGCAAAGTATTAAAATAACTGCCTCAAGTGGCTTAACTGAAGATGAAGTGAACCGTATGGTGAACGATGCAGAAATGCATGCAACTGAAGATAAGAAAAAGCGTGAGTTAGTTGAGCAACGTAACCAAGCGGATCAATTAATTCATACCGTACAAACGTCGATGAACACGTTAAGTGAGGAACAACAAGGCGAGCTTAACACCTTAATCGAGCAACTGAAAATGGCGGTTAATGGTGATGACAAAGGCGCAATTGAAATGCGACAAAAAGCATTACAAGAAGCTTACACTAGTATGATGCAAGCTCAACAAGCGCAATCACAGCAAGCAGAACAACCACAAGGAAATGCTGCTAATGATGAAGCTCACCAAGGGGATGTTATTGATGCAGACTTTGAAGAAGTTAGTAACGGTTAAATACTAACAATGCACTAAATTTACACCATTAAATATTCATAAAAAAGTGCTAACGAAAAAACCCTGACATTTATTGTCAGGGTTTTTTATTAAATTTTCCCAATAAAAACAAACCAGTTAGTCAACTAAACCCTACACCTCATTATCCTAAGTAAAACTATCACTATTAATGGTCTACAAATTGTAGGCAATATGCGTACTGCTTCAAATGTAACAATTTGTAAACACACTACAACAAACAGTTGAAATTAAAGACTTAACTATTTGGTTATATAATTTTGTGATCTAACGAGTGACTTATCTTACTCTGTATTGCAAGCATAATAAAAAGAAGGAACATTCTTTGAAACATAATAAAAAATTAATACTTACTCTACTCAGTAGCCTTAGCTTTATGGCAAATGCTGATGTACTTAATGGTAATTTCGAAGCTTGGTCAAATGCAAGTGCCAACAATTGGACAACTGTAGACACGGGCATCAGCGTTAGCCAAAACACCAATACGATAAAAACTGGCACAAGCTCTGCCGCTATTTCGGTTAATACCGCAACACAAGGCTCAACCGATTTTTTACAAAATATAGCCGTAACCGCAGGCCAAAATTATGATTTTTCTGTTTGGGTTTATCATACCGAAGGAGGTGTTAAAGCTAGACTTTTCGCTGACGGTTATCGAGGTTATTCAGATCCTAATTTAGTTAATCAATGGCAACAAGTTAGTTATACATACTCAGCCAGCACCACAAAAGAAATAGCAGTTGGCTTGCGCTTTTATGACACCACAGGCTTCGACGGCTCTGAAACCGTTTATGTTGATGACTTTGAACCCACTGCAAGTGCAGGCACAGGCGGCGGTACTGGCTGTTCAGGCGATGAAATCACCTTTAGCTTAACCACAGATCAATATGGCTATGAAACCAGTTGGTCAATAAAAAACAGTAGCAATATAGAGCAAGCCAGTGGCAGTAATTTAACTAATTCTACTAGTTATAGCGAAAACATTTGCTTAACCGATGGCGATTATACTTTCACTATAAACGATAGCTATGGCGATGGAATTTGCTGTACTTATGGTAACGGCTCTTATGATATCTCGCTTGCAGGTACTTCACTTGTTTCAGGTGGTACGTTTACTCAAACAGAAAATAAAACCTTCACACTTGGCAATACTGGTGGCGGCACTAGTGGTGGTAATCCAGGTACTTATTATCAAGGGATTACAACGCAAAGCGGCTACAGCCTTAAAACCGCTTTACACAATCTAATTAAAAATCACACCGCTCAAGGCTATGGCGCAATCTGGACCTTCTACGCTAATCATTCATTAGATACCTATTATGATAACGACGGTACAGTTTTAGATATATACTCTGAAAAGCCTTTCGGTAGCGACAGTTATTCTTATACAAAAGTTACCAATCAATGTGGCTCTTATAGCGGCGAAGGTGATTGTTACAACCGTGAACATTCATTTCCAAAAAGCTGGTTTGGAGGCAAAATAGAGCCGATGAATTCAGACATTCATCATATTTTCGCTACCGATGGTTTTGTAAATGCTAAGCGAAGTGGCTTTCCATACGGTGAAGTAGCGAGCGCCACCTTTACATCGACCAACAATAGTAAACTAGGCTCGGCAACGTCTGCACTCGGTTATAACGGCACCGTATTCGAACCTATTGATGAATTCAAAGGTGATTTAGCACGCGCTCAACTTTATATGGCAACTCGCTATCAAAACGTTATTTCATCTTGGCAAACTAATAGCACTTACGGCAATGCAATATTAGATGGTAGCAGCAATAAAGTGTTTGAAACATGGCAGTTAAATATGTTGCTGCGCTGGCATGCAAATGACCCCGTTAGTCAGAAAGAAATTGACCGAAATGAAGCGGCTTATTTACATCAAGGTAATCGCAACCCATTTGTTGACCACCCTGAATATGTAGAAAGAATTTGGACAGTTAATTAACAACCTCCTAGTAAACGAAATGGTGCGAAAGTCACCATTTCGTTTACTTCCTATTTTCGCTCACAATTTTAAAGTTATTATGTGGGGTCAGGTACACTTTAACAATTATCAAGCGATTCATAATAACTTCAACGACAATAATGAGCCTCAATCTAATTCAAAAGTGATCAGAGAATAATGGCAGATATTGTTCTAGAAACTATCCCTCCTTCAGATAAATTTAATGATCCACGTTTCACCATTGCTTATAAAAACTTAAACATTTTAGAGTGGCAAACTAAATTGTAATTGGCTAGCAATGACGATAGATATGTCCATCAATATTTAATCATCAACTTCACTACAGCTTGACTATCCCTTTCCCTCGAATAAATTCGATTATTTTTTGTTAAGTCTTTTTTAGGCCTCTAATTCATAAATTAAACAACAACACGATTATCAGTCCACGGTAAAAATATAGTTAGACCACTAACCTTTAATTACCTTTTTATAATTTAATTAATAGCGTTCAATACTCGCCCATAACGTATATTCAATACAAAGAAAAGCTTATTTCCAGGTTCATTCCGCTAAGGTCAGCTTTTAAAGCTGAGTTGATAATTCCATCAAAAACCATTAGAATAAAAATTAATTGAACGTTCAATCAATAAAAAAGAAACCATAATATGCCTAAAGTTGGAGTAAAATCTCTACGTAAACTACAGTTAATTGATGCAACCTTAGCGTCTATTGGTGAACATGGATTACAAAGTACAACCATTATAACCATCAGTAGAATTGCGGGGTTATCCTCTGGCATTATTAGTCACTATTTTGGAGGTAAACAAGGCCTAATAGAAGCAACAATAATGCACCTTTTAGAGCAATTAAAAGTAGTTTTACTTGAACGTGTGTCGCCAAAAAAACTTAATGCTGCTGAACGACTCAATATGATTATCGAGGCAAATTTCACCTCATTTCAGCGCTCTACTCCAACCATAAAAACGTGGCTGAGTTTTTGGGCAGAGTCAATGCATGATCCAAAGCTGAAAAGATTACAAAATATCAATAGTAAGCGTTTATATAGCAATCTGCTTTTTTCATATCGTCAGTTATTAGCAGAAGATGTTGCCATAATGGCATCTCAAAAAACCGCAGCGATGATTGATGGCTTATGGTTACGCTGTGCCTTAAGTTCTTCGCCTGAAGAAGAATTCATCAAAGCTGAACAACTATGTAAAAGCTTTGTAGACGAACAAATTAAACAATATGGAGATATTACTTGTCATTAATATGTTATAAAAATTATGTCGATGGTACTTATATAGATAATGCCAGTGGTGAAACATTTGATGTGATTAACCCCGCTACAGGAAAGGTTATTTATCAAGTTGAAGTTGCCGATGCACAAGTTCAAGAAAAAGCTATCGCCAGCGCGAAGCTTGGTTTTGAAACTTGGTCTGCAATGAGCGCTACTGAACGTAGCCGAATTTTGCTTAAAGCTGTTGCGTTATTACATGAACGCAATGAAGAATTAGCCAAAATTGAAGTTCTTGATACTGGCAAGCCATGGCAAGAAGCTTCAGTAGTTGATGTATTATCAGGCGCTGATTCAATCGAATTTTTTGCTGGGCTAGCACCTGGTATTGAAGGTAATCAACAAGCTGTTGATGGTGATTTTTACTATACCCGTCGTGAACCTTTAGGTATTTGCGCAGGCATTGGTGCTTGGAACTACCCATTACAAATTGCTTGCTGGAAAGCTGCTCCTGCATTAGCTTGCGGTAATGTAATGATTTTTAAACCTTCTGAAGAAACGCCACTTGGCGCATTAAAATTAGCCGAAATATTTACCGAAGCAGGCTTACCTAACGGCGTATTTAACGTTGTGCAAGGCGCGGGTGAAGTAGGTGCTTGGTTAACACATCATCCAGAAATTGCTAAAGTTTCATTTACTGGTGAAGTAGGAACTGGCAAAAAAGTTATGGCTGCAGCTGCAAGCTCACTTAAAGATGTCACTATGGAACTCGGCGGTAAATCACCGCTGATTATTTTTGATGATGCCGATATCGATAATGCCGTTTCTGCCGCCATGTTAGGTAATTTTTATACCCAAGGCGAAGTTTGTACAAACGGTACTCGCGTATTCGTTCAAGAATCACTATATCCAACCTTTATTGAAAAACTGCTTGAGCGTACTAAAAATAATATTGTTGCGGGCGATCCTATGGACCCTAACACAAACTTTGGTGCACTAATTTCAGCTAAACACAAAAAATTAGTAGAAAGTTACATTGATATTGGCGTTAAAGAAGGCGCAACTCTGCTTCATGGTGGCAAAGCGTTACAACCAGAAAGTTCGCCAAACGGTTATTTTGTTGCGCCTACTATTTTTGGTGACTGTACTGACGAAATGACCATTTGTCGTGAAGAAATTTTCGGCCCAGTAATGAGTGTACTAACATTTACTGATGAAGAGGAAGTGATCAGCCGAGCCAATGCTACAGAGTTTGGTTTAGCCGCCGGTGTATTTACTCAAGATATTACCCGTGCACACCGCGTTGTTCATCAAATGCAAGCCGGTATTTGTTGGATCAATAGCTATGGTGCATCACCAGCTCAAATGCCTGTTGGTGGTTATAAACAGTCAGGTATTGGTAGAGAAAATGGCCTTGCTACACTGAACCATTACACTCAAATAAAAGCAATTTATGTTGGGTTACAGCCTCTCGACAGCCCTTTTTAACCAATAGAACAACTCAGTTTGTTGTTCGCTAGTTTGGCTGTAAAAAGTCTTCATGTACTAAATTATTTTAAAGGTTTTAAATGAAAAGTGAAAAATTTGATTACATTATTGTTGGCGCAGGATCTGCGGGTTGTGTTTTAGCAAATCGTCTAAGTGAAGACAGTAATAACAACGTATTACTGATTGAAACAGGTGGCAGCAATAAAAGTATTTTTATTCAAATGCCAACGGCCTTGTCTATTCCGATGAATTCAAAAAAATACGCTTGGCAATTTGAAAGCCAGCCAGAGCCGTTTCTAGATAATCGACGCATGCACTGCCCTAGAGGGAAAGTATTAGGCGGTTCTTCTTCAATTAACGGCATGGTTTATGTACGTGGACATGCAAAAGATTTTGATGAATGGCAGCAACATGGTGCCCAAGACTGGGATTACGACCATTGCTTACCCTATTTTAAAAAATCTGAAGACTGGGCATTTAGTGCTAATGAGTATCGCGCAAAAGGCGGTCCATTAGGCGTAAACAACGGCAATGAAATGAAAAACCCGCTTTATAAAGCATTTATTAATGCCGGAGTTGAAGCGGGTTATTTTGAAACGCAAGACTATAATGCCGCGCAACAGGAAGGTTTTGGCCCAATGCACATGACGGTTAATAACGGTGTGCGCGCTTCTACCGCAAATGCATATTTACGACCAGCAATGTCGCGTAATAACTTAACGGTTATTACACATGCTTTGGTACATAAAGTTATTCTTGAAGGTAAAAAAGCTGTCGGCGTTAAGTACGAACATAAAGGTAAAATAATTGATGTTGCAGCAAATAAAGAAGTTATTTTATCTGCTGGCTCTATCGGTTCACCGCATATATTACAATTGTCAGGTATTGGCCCTAAAGCTGTGCTTGAAGCCGCAAATATTGAAGTAAAACACGATTTACCCGGCGTAGGTGAAAACTTACAAGATCACCTAGAGTTTTATTTTCAATTTAAGTGCAAGCAGCCAATTACACTCAATGGTAAGTTAGATTGGTGGAGTAAATTACTCATAGGCACTCGCTGGATATTAAGCAAAAAAGGCTTAGGTTCAACTAACCATTTTGAATCTTGTGGCTTTATTCGCTCAAAAGCCAGTGTTGAATGGCCAGATCTTCAATATCACTTTTTACCGGCGGCAATGCGATATGACGGTAAAGAAGCGTTTGCCGGTCACGGGTTTCAAGTACATGTTGGGCACAATAAACCTAAAAGTCGTGGGCAGATCAAAGCTATTTCTAACGATCCTAAAGCGCACCCAGAAATTAGATTTAACTACCTTGAGCACGAAGAAGACCGTGAAGGATTTCGTGCTTGTGTTCGCCTAACGCGTGAAATTATTAACCAGCCAGCACTTGATGCATTTCGTGGTGAAGAAATTCAGCCAGGTATTGAAGTACAAACAGATGAAGAAATCGACTCTTTTGTACGTCAATCTGTTGAAAGTGCTTACCACCCTTCTTGCTCATGTAAAATGGGTACAGACGCAATGTCAGTGGTAGACCCACAAACACGCGTTCATGGCATTGAAGGATTAAGAGTGGTTGATTCGTCAATATTTCCAACAATTCCTAATGGTAATCTCAATTCACCCACCATTATGGTTGCTGAACGTGCTGCTGATATTATTCGCAAACGAACGCTATTAGCGCCAGCTAACGCAGACGTTACGCTAGCAGCTAACTGGCAAGAACAACAACGTTCAAATGCACCAAAACGCACAACAAAATAATGTTTTATCGCCAGTGTTATTTCAAACATTAATGATTATCGCCATGGTTTATACCTCGCCATAGACCATGGCAACGATTAATGTTTAAGCTTCATCGCCTAGAAATAATCACTATAATTATAAGAAAAAATAGGAGTTAATTTATCTTTAAATTGTTTAAAAACTTTACGAGGAAATTGTCATGACTGCATGGTTATCTGGCGGAATATTATTTACTTTTTTAGCTATCGCATTCATTTTATATCGATGGGGAAATATTCGCTGTGTTGGTGTAACACCGGTTAAAACCTTCACCTTTATTGCTATTCTATTTACTTCAGGACTCGATGTGGGGCTTATTATGTTCCCATTAACTGAGTTTGCAGGCTACGCAGACTTAGCCTCCAGCCCTGAATACGGGTTTACTAACCCGCTAGCAATAGAGTTTGGTTTTTGGGCTTTTCTTATCTGGAGTTTTTACTTCCTTACTTGTTTTTATTTTTGTGTTATTGAGCCACGCGTAAAGTTCTTTGAAATTCCGCTGGTAAAATTCATTAATAATGTTGTCATAATAGGTACCTGTGCATTTACGGCTTATTTATTACTGTCTAACTTACCTTGGTATATGCCAGAGCTTGGTGATGGTGAATCTGTTATCGGTAGCTTCTACTTAATCGTATTATTCGTTATTGCCTTTGCGGTATATTCAAGTACCAATATACGTTATGTACGCATTTTAAGCCTAGCAACCACTTGGCTTTTTATCGCATTAATTGCCGTGATGTGGGGCGGTGCATTTTTAGGTGAAAGCTCGAACATCGGTCAATTTGCCACTACCTTTTCTCTGTTAGGCGGCTACTTCGGTAACATTCACGAGTTTGTTCTGCCAATGAATGCTTATCATGAATTCTATCTTTACTGGTGGTTTGCATGGAGCATTATGATCGGCCAATTTACATCACGTTTTGTTGGTGGTTTACGTACTTATCAAGTGCTATTGGCTATGTTGATATTTCCGTCTATTCCGATCGCATTATGGTTCAGCGTATTGTATTACTACAGCATGAATACTATAGAAACTACAGGGTTCTATAATATTGCCATGGTATTGGTTGGTATTACCTTTGTAGTTAACTCGCTAGATTCACTGATCCGTTTATATACTGATAATTTGAACATAGGGGTAACCCGTATCGGTAAAGTTAAATATTTCTTAGGTAATCTTGTTGCCTTAAGTTTGCTTACCTTACTATTTAAATTAGATTTTCTAGCAATTCAATGGGTTGGCGCATTAGTTATTGGGCTATTTTTCTCTTGCTTTGGTTATATTATTTTCAGAAAATTTAACGAAGTAGCGGCAATAGAAAGTTCACCAAAAGAAAATAAAATTGATTTTACTAAATTAGAACAAGTGACATAATAAAATGGGAATACAAGTAATGAAAAGCAATCTTATTGCCCTAGCAACATGTAGTTTGCTAGCAGCTTCATCAGCTGCATTAGCTGACGTATCTACCACCGTAAACGTAACCTCTGACTACACCTTTAATGGTGTAAGCCAAACGGGTAACGATCCCGCATTACAAGCAAGTCTAGATTACGCTGGCACTGACGGTTTTTACGCCGGTGTTTGGGCGTCTACGGTTGACTTTGGTAGCGGTGAAGACACCAATCTTGAATTAGACGCATACGCAGGGAAATTTTTTCAGCTTGAAGAAAAAATTGGCCTAGATGCCGGTATTGCTTACTATACCTATCATGGCGACTCAGCTTCAGATACTTATAATTATCCAGAGGCATATGCCAAGTTTAGTTATAATTCATCTTTGGGTGATACAGAATTAAACTTTTGGTACAGCTGGGATTATTTCGGGCTTGATGCTGGTCACTATATAACAATGATTGCTCATACCTTTGAAGTAACACCAGGCCATAACATTAGAGCAAGTTTTGACCGCTCAACGTCAAATGATGTAAACAAATGGGCGTGGAACGGCAATAAGTCATACAACCACGTTCGTCTTGAATACATGACTAGCTATGAAGGTTTTGATTTTAACCTTGCTGTTGAAGACACGAATATGAATATTGATAGTGCAGATTCACGCATTATTTTATCTGTATCTCGTACCTTTGATTTATAAGGCGCTAATTGTTAAGAGCCAGGTTAATAATATCCAGGCCTATAAACATTAGGCTAATAATATGAATGGCCAAACTTAAATATTAGTCGCACATTTGCATACAAGCGCCCTTACATATCGTATGTAAGGGCGCTTTTTTATTTAACCTGAACTCTGGATAATGAGTGTTTGATACTCAAGTGAATCAAGAGTTTAGGTGGTAAAGTAAATGCTATAGCAAGGTGCACATTACGAATAGACACCATCAATGCTTCATTTTATGCAATTATCTGCATTAAAAAGGAGCATTGAGCAAGTGGTGCTTATCCAGTTATCCAGAGTTCAGGTTATTTACTAATTCACCTGTAAAAAGTAACCCTTAGCAATTACCTTAATGACATAAAATAAAAAAAGCATTGGGTTAAATCATAGATAAAATCTTGCTTAGAAAGTTTACATAAAAGCTTTACTTGAAAACTTTCCCTAAAAAGAAGTAACTTTTCACCATTAAGTATCGAAAAAGCAAAGGTAGCACTTCCTGACATCAAACTATCCCTGTATTATCTGCACCATTAAATTTACCGCCCAAATGTAGAAAATACACCCGTTAGATTGGAAAAAAATAATGACCAAAACACACAAGCCAAATAGTGCCAAAATGCTTAAACGAGCACACACCAATATGCCTTTAGGCGTTGCTGACAGCTACCGCTATTGGGGTGAAGAAAACACCGTATTTTTGAAAAGCATGCAAGGTTGCACTATTACTGATTGTGACGAACAAACATTTGTTGATTTTCGTTTAGCCTATGGCCCAATTATATTAGGTTATCGTGATGAACGTGTAGATAACGAAGTTATTAACGCCATTACTAACGTCGGTACTATTTCTGGTTTTTCAACAGGGCTTGACTCTGATGTGGTTGAATTAGTTAAATCACTCTGCCCCAACATTGATAAAATGCGCTTTGCCAATTCAGGCACCGAAGCAGTTATTGGCGCTGTGCGTACTGCTAGAGGCTATACCAAACGCAATAAAATTGTTGTGGTTGAAGGTGGTTTTCATGGTTTACATGACGAAGTTATGTGGAAGTCTGACGTTGATAACTGGGATGCAGACGATAAAAACTCACCAGAAATAATTCCTTTTGGTGCGGGTATTCCACAAAGTACACGCGAACACCAAGTTAGTGTGCCACTAAACGATATTTCAGCTATAGACGCTGTTTTTGCAGAATATGGTCATGACATAGCGGCCATTTTAATTGAGCCTATTATGGGTAATTGCGGCTCTATTGCATCAACACAAGCTTACATGCAAAAACTACGCGATGTTTGTAACAGCAATGGCTCTGTACTGATAATGGATGAAGTAAAAACAGGTTTTCGCGTAGCTAAAGGTGGCGCTCAAGCTTTATATAATATACACGCCGACATTACCACTTATGCTAAGGCTATGGGTAATGGCTATCCTGTTGCTGCTTTTGGTGGTAAAGCTGAAGTAATGGACACTATTTCTTTTGATAAAGGTGGCGTTACTCATGGCGGTACTTATACCGCAAACATGGTGGCATTAAGTGCGGCAAAAGCAACATTAACATTACTTAAAGAAACTAATGCACTCGAAACCATTGACCTAGTAGGCCAAAAAATTCAAACATTACTTTCACGTGTGTTTACCAAGTTTGGTGTTGAACACTGTTTTGCAGGCCCTAACGCCATGTTTGGGGTGCATTTTGGCACAAACGTACCACAAAACTATCGTGACTGGAAAAGAACAAACAGCGATTTATACACGCAATTCGCCCTTAACTTAATAGACAATGGTGTAATGTTAGAACCAGATTCGCGTGAACCTTGGTTTATTTGTGAAGCGCATCAAACCATGGATTTAAATTGGTTAGAGCTAGTGGCTGAAAAATCGATGGCGGCAGCAATTAAAGCGCAGTAAATGCTAAATGGGCACTCAGTTCACGCCCAACCACCGCCACTTTAAATTATGCGTTTACCGAGCAAAATAAAAGGTAAACGCATAAAACCTAGCTATAAATCACACTAAATACCCTATATTAGGTACATCACATAACTAGGTATAAAAGCATTTTTCTATTCTTGAAGCGCTATAGCGGCCATTTTCATTGTACTTTCTAGCGATTGTGCGCCAGCAATAAATAAACCATTATGACAAAACATAGCGTCATCAATACCCGTTACATCTTGCAGCGCTTTATCAGCTAAACCCGCCCATGATTTAGGCAATGGCTTTCTGTCTTCAAATGACCCAAGTTCAACAGGCACGGTTTGAATTCTAAACGGACCAGAGCCCGACGGGTAAATAACATACAAAGCTTCTTTAGATAACGTATGAACCGTTGTTTTCCACGGTGTGTATTTTTCTAATACAATAACTCTTGGGTCTGCTGCATTTTCAATCGCTTTAGCGACAATTGATTTCGCATTTATGCCACTGCTAGCAGAAGCAATAAAGCGAGTTAAAACCCTTGATGCAAATGCCACCGCTTCATCAAAACAAGCATCAAAATTACTTTCTTCTTGCCACGTTGGGTTAAACATTGAAATAGTTTGGCTGAGACTAATACCTTGTGACACACCTTCAACATGACCACAGTCAATCGCGTCAATTGTCGATACTAAACCCGCATCAACCGAATGAGCTACTTCTTGAGAGCCTTGGCATATTTCTACGCCATATTTTTGCCAAATCAAACCGAAAGATGAGTAAGGAATACCATTTTCACGCGCACCGGCACCACCACGTTGATGGTGATCAAATCGGCCAGTGTCTGGGTTATATTCACCGCCCACATCAATCACAATATCAGCCTGCGCTATAACCGCTAAATCTCGTGTACGTACAAGGTTAAAGTCAGGAAAAATACTTTTAAGCGCAGCGATACTGAACACATCATCTGCATGAAAATTACCATTATGAGTTACTATTGTTTTATCATTCATTTATTTTGTTTCATGCCGTTTTAGAAAAAGAGAAAGATGCTGCGAATTAAATATTACGTTTAAAAGTAGCGAAAAAAGTAAGTGCCGAATTCTATCTGAATACCACGCATAACAACAGCTAACTTTAAACTTCAATAACGTAAATTAAGCCTACGTATACAGAACACGACTAAGGCACTATTGAGCCTATCCATAACTTATACTTGCTAATAGTAAGCTAACGCTTAATCTATACCGAATGAATACCGAATGAATACCGAGCAAATGCCGAAGCAAGGCAAAATGTAGGCAAAATATAGGCAAAATATAAAAAGTAATTCTCTTAAAGTTCGCTATGCAACTTTAAATTAAGGGTATTAATAAATAGCCTTGGCTCAACAATTTCATCTAACATCGAGCTATCGGGTAAACAGTCATCATCAACATAATCGGCAAAGTCTCCTGCTGAATCAAACACCAAAATATCTAACGCTAATCTGTCTAAACCATATAACCCACGATGGATCATATCGGCAGAAAACACTAATAAATCGCCTGCCGCTAAGCGTATTTTCTTACCGGTAGTTAAATCGTCACTACTTACTTTGCCTTTTTCTTCTTGGCGAACATTAAACTCTTCTTCGTTGTCCCAGCGCTTATGTGTTTCTGGAACTAGCTCCATACCTAATTCATCAAAAAGTGGTACGCGTAAATGCACAACCTGAGTTTGTGCAATCGCATTTTTTTGTCCTTCAAGATCATGATCGTACTGGCAATCACGATGCCAGAAATCTTTTTGCGACGGATTAACAGGGTTAAAGAACAATTGAGTATTCATAAACGCAGGGTTATTAGCAATAAGGGCATCAACAACCGCCATGACTTTCTTGGAGCTGATAAAGTTAAAAAGCGAAATACGCTCGTCTCTAACTAAGTACTCACTACCGGTAATTAACGAAGAGTTAAAAGCTTCTTCTTGATAAAACTTAGCATTATCTTGTTGCCACAAGTGATGAAACTTTAACACTACGGCCCTAAGTTCTATTATTTCTGAGGCACTGAAATAATCTCTAACCACAAAGAAACCTTGTTCTTGATAATTATGTTGCCATGTTTTACTACTTTCTAACATTAACTAAGCTTGCCGTAAGATATTTTATGGTGGTTATTATAACCGTTTGAAAAAACGAATGCCTAGTCAGTATATTCCTTTTGTTGTTACCAGCTAGCGTTTGAAAAATAATGTGCAAACCACATTTTCTAATACAATAACCGTTAAATAAACAATTAAATATTTAATAAAAGATTGTCATCAATGTATTATTTAGCCATGGTATTGTACTCTCGTATTATTTCTCAAATTCATCGGCAATATTAGTTAAGGAATATTTTTTTCATGGCCTCATCGAACTACCTAGTCAAAAAAATTATCACATTTTTCAATTACCGAAAGCTTATAACCACTTGTGCACTTTTACCCATGATGGCAAACGCAACTATTGCTGACGAAAATTTTCAGCAGTGCAAGGTAAACTTAGCTGAGCGTGCAAAGAACACAGGGTTCTCCACTTATATCACGCAAACCGTAATTAATAATATTACCCCTATTGAGCGAGTAATCGCTTTAGATAAAAAGCAGCCTGAATTTAGCCAAACGTTCGAGCAATACATTAAAGCCAGAGTAAGTAATTATCATGTTCGCGTTGGCAAAGAAAAGCTAAAACAAAACAAAGCATTATTTGATAGTTTAGAAAAAGAATACGGTATTCCCCGACAATATTTAGTCTCGTTCTGGGGCTTAGAAACTGTTTTTGGCAAACACAAAGGTAAAATGTCGGTGCTTAACTCGTTGGCAACACTGGCATGTGATCAACGTCGCAGCGAGTTTTTTACTCTAGAGCTACTAAACCTTTTCACCTTAATTGAAACAGAAAAAGTAACGGTTGATCAGCTACAAGGCTCTTGGGCTGGCGCTATGGGGCATATGCAATTTATGCCAACAGCCTTCTTAAAATATGCTGTTGACGGCGACAACGACGGCAAAGTAGATATATGGCAAAGCGAAGCTGACGCACTTACCACCGCGGCAAATTACTTAAATCAAATTGGTTGGCAACCAGAAGAACGCTGGGGCAGAGAAGTAAAGTTACCTGAAAACTTTGCCTTCGAAAAAGTGAGCTTCGACCAATACTACTCACTGAGTTATTTAAGCCAACTAGGTATAACAACAACGAATAATCAAGCATTATCAACATACGATATTCAAGCCGAGCTTTATCTTCCTTCAGGATACAAAGGCCCTGCTTACCTACTCTACCCAAATTTCAATGTCATTATGACCTGGAACTTATCTAAAAGTTATGCACTTTCAGTCGGCTTATTAGCAAATAAATTAGTCGGTGCTAATGGGCTTGAGTTTTTAAAAGGCGAGCAAGCGCTAAAAAATAGATTTAGCTACAAAGAGATGAAAAACCTACAAAGCCAACTCAATACATTAGGCTTTGAAACCGGCAAACCTGATGGCATTTGGGGGCCGAAAAGTCGCGACGCTATTCGCTCGTTCCAACTGGCACATCAACTTATTGCCGATGGATACCCAAATACAGCCTTATTTTCGAAAATTAAATCAGTGCTAGATAAAAGTGAAGAAAAAACGACGAAAATAGATTATCAAGGTTAGATAAAATAAGTATTTTTTATTTCACCTAGCCGCTGTATTCACACCCAGTAACCTGTATTTCCTGCTTTATTGTAGAAAGGCAGATTTAATCTGCCTTTCTACACAGGTGTATTCAATGGTTGATAATAAGTAATTGAATGTAAAAATTAAGTTATGTATATTGATTTGAATAAATATTCATTAGATGGGTTTTGCGCTTGTGGAAAGGCGGATTTGATCTGTCTAATACGCTGTTAGTTAGGTGCAAACTCATCAAATTAAGCATGGAGGCTAGATGAAAACTTGGGTTATTACTTTAACTATTATGTATTTTTCATGGCATTTCACTGATGTAAGGTCTGAAAGTGCATTGCATAGTGTCTTATTTCCATTAATTACCATATTCTTAGCTATATATTTATTTCTCAAAGCTCTCGCCAAATTAGGCCTCTTAAATGGTGGTAGTTCTAGTGGTGGTGGCGGTTTTTCTGGTGGTGATGGAGGAGGTTTTGGTGGTGACGGTGGTGGTGGCTGTGATTGATTGCACCTAACAAGCTAATTAATAAGGACAAAAAACAGTTGGCTGTTTTCGTTCCTCAACATTTTAGCCAACAATTTTTTGCCCATTATTAGGGCGTTGAGGCTGTAGAATTTCTCCAAACTGAAAAATGGCGTATGATTTTTGTTTTAGTACAGCCTTTAAAGTTCACTTATTAGTGGAGTATTGCCTCAGAATACACGTAGCAACGCAATTTGAGGTTTAATTTTTAATAAATTTTGAGGCTGCTTTTTCTAAAATAGAAATTCTACAGCCCCGTTATGAGGAGAGTGAAGCTTGAGTTTTGAATTTGATATTCGTAGAACTATCATTCTTTCAAAGTATATGAATAATTGGGGAATGCCTGAATATCGGAATGTCACAAATAAAGGTAATCACTGTGTTGAGCTTTATTCGTTTCCGGAAGAACTTTTTACTCGTTTTGCTACCGTAGGGCTATCATCTGGAATCCTACCCAATTCAGATAAATGCAATTCCGAAATTGTAATGGTTTTGCCTACAAATGTAGTGGCTAAGCAAACCAATGAAATAGTGAATTATATTTTTGATATAGTTGCTTACTTAATCGAGACCTTAGATCGTAATTTAACAGCAGAAACCACAATTCCGGAAAGTGAATTGGCGCCTGCTGGGTGGCCCAAAGCTCTGCTTTTTGATGAACCAAGAGGCGAAGTTGATGATTTATCATGCTTTCATATCGGTTCTCAGCATGTTGAACTATTTTGGATGATTCCAATATTTGGTAATGAGTACAGCCTTATAAAAAATGGAGAGATTGAACGATTTGATGAAATTGTCGAAAACATGGATATAGAAATTACTGATGTAAGACGAACGTCTTGTGTGTAACTCCTCATAAATCGGGTAGCCGGAGGTTTCTCTCCTCCAGCCCCTATTTTAGCCAACAATTATTTGCCTCTTAGCGAGGCATTAGTTTTACAAGGAGAGTATGTGCGCATTCTGAAAGTTAGTATATTAATTATATTATTTTCCTTTATTTCTTCGTTTCTATTTTTTAAAAAAGAAGCAATAGCATGTGAAGCTATAAGCATTACAAATTTTGAAGAGATACCCCCCAATGTATATGCGGATCCTAGCGTAGCTAGGGAACAACGAACGTTACTTTTAGATTCAATCGATAAGGCTTACAGCAGAGTAAATCAAATATATGGCGAGATAAACTCTTATCCTAGATTGATTGTGACAAATAATCTTGAATATAGAAAATTCGGACTTAATCCTACAGGTATGCAAAATTCAGGCTTTTTTAGAGAGTGTATATTCTTAGGTTCAAAGGGAATGAATGTTGACGTTATAGCTCATGAATTAGTGCATGCTGAAGTTAGATATAGAACTAATATTTTTACTGAACTCACAAAATTGCCAGCTTGGTTTATTGAAGGTACGGGCATAAAAGTAGATTTTAGAACCCCATTTTTAATAGAAAATATTAATGTTTCACAAAAAGAAGTAGAGCAAATTAAGTCAGTATTTTTTCTTCGAGACTTCCCAAATACAAGTGTTAAATCGTATCAAGCCTCAAGAGTTGCAATTGAAAATTTAGACCCAAAATTTTTATATTTTGGATTAGAGCGATTAGACAATGGTGAAAGCTTCGAAGAAGTTTTTGGGATGTAAAACCAACAAAGAATTAAACAAGGACAAAAAACAGTGGGCTTTTGCACCTCCTTCGTCGCTTATTCTAGCCAACAATTTTTAACCTGTTAATTGGGGGTTATGTACCGTAATGGTAACGGAGTTGCGCAATTAGAATAGCGTCACCTTGATGTTTATAAACGATCCTATGCTCATCGTTTATGCGCCGTGACCAATACCCAGATAAGCCATGTTTTAAAGGCTCTGGTTTGCCAATACCTTCTTGAGGAGTTCTTTGAATATCTTTAATGAGTAAATTAATACGTTTAAGTATTTTTTTATCGGTAGTTTGCCAATAAAGGTATTGTTCCCAAGCTTTTGTTGGGAATGTTAATTTCATTCAATAAGCTCTCTTTCAGTTCCATTACCAGCTTCAAGCTCGGCAATGGAATCTAAAAGGCTTTTAGCATTTGCAGGGGATCTTAGTAAATATGTAGTTTCTTGCATGGCGTTATAATCTTCTAACGACATCATAACAACGGGAGCTTCACTTTTACGTGTAATAATAATTGGTGCGTGATCATTACAGACATTCGCCATTGTATTTGCTAAATTTGCTCTAGCGGCTGTATAACTTATTGCATCCATGGGTAACTCCAAAGCGTTCATGTACGTTAATTGGTACAGTATAGCGCACTGGTACATAATAAGTCACTCAAAAGGTCAAAAAACAGTTGGTTTTTGCTCCTGTGTCGCTTATTTTAACCAACATATCATATGCCTCTTAACGAGGCGTTGAGGCTGTAGAATTTCTCCAAACTGAAAAATTCCGCATGATTTTTATGTTCGTACAGCCTTTAAAGTTTCACTTTATAGTGGAATATTACCTCAGAATTCACCTAGCAACGCAATTTGAGGCCTAACTTTTAATAAATTTTGAGGATGATTTTTCTAAAAGAGAAATTCTACAGCCTCGTTTTGTGCCAGTGCAAAAAGGCTTGAGAAATATCATTATATCTATTGCTTGGTGTTTGTTATTTATTTCAATAATTCAGATGGTTGGTGTATAAACATCTAAGAAATTAAACAAGAAATAAACATTTGGCTTTTTGTTCACTACGTTCACTTATTTTAACCAAAATATTTTCCTGTTAAATGGTTACTATATGCCCGTAATGGCAAGGTCGATTGCTGCAATAATTTCGTCTCTTAATGGTTCAACTGAGCCAACAGGATCTTTGAGTAATTTGGCTGGCATTGAAGCAATCTGAGGTGTGAGTAAAATATATTGTTCCTTTTCATACTCAATCAAAGGAGTTAATCCATCCATTTGCTCATTTCTAAAATGAGAGAGTTTTCCTAAAGGGATCACTATTCTTGTTATAATATTGCTAATTAATGCATTTTGTATATCAATAATATAAGGGTATGCGTCACGGCTTTTTTTACTTGGATTTATATATACATCAAATTGCGACATTAAAATTCTCTAAATTCATCACCAAAACACCCATTATCATCTACAAAGTCATTGTAGGCCTGTATGGCATTTTTATTTTCTTTTACCCACTTGTTAGCTTCAATACTTTTTAATTTATCTTTTAATGCTTGCTCTAAAGTTGCAGATAAATTAATGTTAAGAGCTCTGGTTTTCTTTAGTAAGTCGCTATTTAGGCTAAGATTAGTTGCTTTTTTTGGGGCGTTAAAATCGTATAATGCTTGCATAATATGTCTCCAAGTAATTATTAAATTTAGTATGCGCATTCCGATGCGTATTGTAAAGAGCATACAAGAAATTCTACAGGACATAAAACCGTTGGCTGCGATAGTGACTCACACATTATAGACAACTATTTATTGTCTGTTAACGAGGCGTAGAGGCTGTAGAATTACCCCAAAATATAAAATGAAGGATGTTTTTTGTGTTCATACAGCCTTTAAAGCTTAACTACTAGTGGAATATTGCCTCAAAATTCACGTTGCAACACGCCCTGAGGTGGGCCGCAAGCATTAAAACTTGTTTTCCACCGCATATTTTAATAGCGGCGAGCCTTTGCTTTTTAAGGCCGCTAAGTACGTTGATTCATCATACGCTGCCTTTGTTTTCCAACACCGAAAGAGTATTCTTATCCACTTAAAAGCCAGTGCTCTTATGATAGTGTTATGTGGCTTTCCTTTACTTTTTTGTTGTTCATAATACGCCTCGGCCCAAAATAAATACCGAAATGTTTATGATTGTTAAAGTAAAATGATCCAGTTAGAGTATTTTTATTACATAAAAAGCGAAAAACCCTAAAGAGTCTGTGGGCAAACAGGCTAATTCTCAAACATAGAGGAAGTGATGGAATACATATACTCACTCGTATTATTTACAGTCGCATCTTCTGCGACGCCGGGTCCAAATAACATTTTAGTAATGACATCAGGGGTTAACTTTGGTGTTAAAAAAAGCTTACCTGTTTTTTGTGGCATATGCGTTGGGTTTGCTTTAATGCTGTTATTAGTTGGTATCGGTTTTGGGCAAATATTTGAGGTTTTTCCGAACCTTAACACAATGATTAAAATCGTTGGCGTTGGTTACTTACTCTATTTAGCTTGGATTATTGCGGGTTCAAGCAATAGCTTCAAATCAAAAGAGCAACAAAAGCCGCTAACTTTTCTTAACGGTGCGTTGTTTCAATGGGTTAACGCAAAAGCTTGGATTGTTGCAACTGGTGCAGTTGCTGCATTTACGACTTCAGGCGATGAGCACTTAGTTCAAGTGGCTTTGGTTGCTAGCACTTTTTTAGTTTTATCATTTCCTAGTGTAGGTATTTGGCTAATTTTTGGCTCATGGCTAAAAAAGTATTTAAATACCAAAGCTAATCAGAAAGTATTTAATTTAACGATGGCAAGCCTACTAATTATTTCGGTTTTACCCGTATTAGGCGAGCTAATTGAAAAGTTTACCTGACAAGCAAATCTAGGTTGTGCCTACAGCCAATTGATCATAACACTCATCTTAAATTGCCAATGCGACTTTAATAGGTACAGTATGTGTATTCCCCCCTACTTAATCTTGTTTATATTATGATTTTAAAATTAAAAAGTGATATGGTTTCAAATTCTTATATGTAAACTACAGTGTAGTTTACATATAAAAAAATAAACAAGGACACGTAACTGTTAGCTACGTTTCGCTACGCTACACAACTTTAGCCAACCATTACTTAGTCTGTTATTTGTGCCTTAGCTTTCAAGGAGAGAACATTGAAATATCTACTAATATCGTTAACTTTAATTATGTCATTCGTGAGTAATGCGAATGACAAAAAAGAAATAGACAACTTAGCTAAACCTGTTTTGGCTTTATTTGAAGAAAACAAAATCAATAGTGTGGCTAGCAAAGCGCTAGAAAATAGCTCTATCAGTGATTACATAAGTAAAGCTGACCTAGTTCAATCAGATAGTCAATTTTTTGGTTATTTAAACGTTCTGGGTAAATTCCATTCTCAGGAGTTAATATACGAACAAGGCATAGAAGGTACATTCATATCACGTTGGTATGTATTAAAGTACGACCGCCAGCCAGCATTAATTTACTTGGAATTTTATAAGGCTAAAGATGAATGGCAAATTCATTCAATTAACCTTAAATTAGAACTTGATGATTACATCGAAGAAAGATCTAAAATAGAAATTGGCAAGCTTGGTGTTAAAAGTAATTAATTAGTGCAATCACCTTAAATTTTAAGGCTGTTTTTTCTAAAAGAGAAACTCTACAGCCTCGTTAGTTTTCTTAGAGATTTTAATCTCTACATTTATCGAAAAGGATAGTTTGATGTTAAATAAAATAATCGTTCTCACATGCTCAATGTTAGTTACAGGCTGTGTTGTTGTTCCAGAAGTGGATAATTCTCAACAATATCAATGTGGTTTATCTACAGATAAAAAAACTCTGAAGGTGGTTAATTTAATGAAGGGTGACACTAGCTTTTATAAATGGAATGATGAATTTTTATCCATTATTACTATGCCATCATCAGCAGTTGTCTCAAGCGTATATGTAGCGGTTAATAATGTTTATCATTTTGGGGAACAGCAAATAAAATGTGGTAATAACAACTAACGAAGAACGCCGTTGGTATTTACTTTTCATCATTGGAGCTTATTTTACTTTTCATCATTGGAGCTTAAATTGCTAAATTTCATAAAAAAATCATTACCTTTATTCTGTGCCATGTTTTTGTTCGGTTGTACCACTATGAACCAAGCTATTGAAAGAAAAAATTATTTTCCTTGGGAGAATGACACTGGCTATTCTCAAGTAGTGAAAAGTGATAAAACTTTATATATCTCAGGCATTACCAGCGAAAAAGAAACTTTTGTAGAGCAAGTAGACGATATTTACACGATCATAAAAAAAATATTAGCTGATTATGATGTTGGAACAGATGCTATTGTAAAAGAAGTTATATTCACAACGGATATTGAAGCACTGAAGTTAGCTATTCCAACACGTAAAGCTCATTTTAATGGTAAATACCCGTCTTCAAGTTGGGTAGAAGTTAAAAGGCTTTGGAGTAAATCACACTTGTTAGAAGTGGAAGTTGTTGTTGTTTTACCTTAAATATAAGGCATTTTAAAGGACAATAAACCGTTGGTTTTTGTCTCTTAGAAAGATGTTATTCTTTTAGTTAAAGTAAGGATATTTAAATTGAATTTAGTGTTTATAAAAAGCATTTTTTTGTTTTTGGTGGTTTCAATAACTGTTGGATGTGCGGCTACATCACCCTCTTTAAAAAGTGATGTTAGTTCACTTGATTGTAATAAAAAACTCGCGTTTATTCAGTCGCCTGAAAACACAGTTTCTGATGATGGTTTTACAATATTATATGATGGGGAAAATAAAGAAATATTTGCTGAATTAATTGAGCAGGCACATGCCAATCAAATGGCGAGTGGTTGTATCAAAGGCTAGCAAGCACTTCAAACGGAACAAACGAGTAACCTTATAACGGCTAAGCTCAAGCAAAATCCCCATTAGCTTTAGAGGGTTTTTAACAAAAAAAAAGCAGCCAAACTTAGGCTGCTTCTCATCTCATTTCTTCATTGCTTTCTTAATATTGCTAGGAAAACCGTTGTTTTATAAAGCCAACTGTTAACCGGTGTTACGCATTCCGGTTGCGATTCCGGTCATACTTACCATTAATAGTTGCTCACAAACAGGATGTTCAGGCTGTTTACGTAAGCGTTTTAACGCTTCTATTTGCAATAAATGTAGTGGTAAAAGGTACGGTCGACGTAAGTTAAACGAGGCTAAATTCCACGGGTCGCTTTCAAGAGACTCTGTTTGGCCTAGTAATTCGAGTACTGTTCTTCTATCAGCGGTTAATTGTGTTCTAAGCCCTTCTCCCATTGGCATTAATTCACTCTCAACTAAGCTTTGGTCATAAAGTTTAGAGATATTAATATCTGACTTTAAATACACCATTTCAGTCAAAGATATACGCGCTCTAAAATAAGGCCAGTTTTCAAGCATATCTTTAATAGTGTTTTGGTGCTCGGCATCAGCATTTGCAAGCGCTTCACCAAAACCTAGCCAGCTTGGCACAACTAATCTATTTTGGCTCCAAGCAAATATCCAAGGAATTGCGCGTAGCGATTCAATGCCACCGTCAGATTTTCGTTTGCTCGGTCGAGAGCCTAAGGGTAAAGATGACAACTCTTGCTCTGGTGTGGCTTGTCTAAAATAGGTAACAAAGTCGTCTTGTTCACAAACGTAGTTACGATATATTTCACAGCTACTTTTTGCCATATCTTCCATGGCATTACGCCATGTATCTTTTGGCGATGGTTGTGGCTTAACTAAGCTTGCTAATATGGCACTGGCATATAAATGTAAACTACGAACGGCCAAGTTAGGTAAACCGAACTTAAAGCGTATAGTTTCGCCCTGCTCTGTAACTCTTAAGCCGCCTTCTAATGTGCCTGGAGGCTGAGACGCTATAGCTGCATGCGCTGGCCCGCCGCCACGACCGATAGTACCGCCACGGCCATGGAATAGTTTTAGGGTTATATTATGGCTTTTCGCAGCAGCCACCAAGGCTTCTTGCGCTTGATATTGTGCCCAAGCAGCAGCTAGCACACCGGCATCTTTTGCTGAATCACTGTAACCAATCATTACGTGTTGCGCGCCATGTGTGCGTTTCGTATAAACCTTATCGCTTAATAATTTATCAATAACGCCAGCGGCACGGTTTAAATCATCCAAGGTTTCAAACAAAGGCGCAATCGGCATTTGCCAAGTTATTCCTGTGGCCTTCATTAACAAATTAACCGCTAGCACATCACTTTGCTCACTGGCCATTGAAATAATATAAATACCTAAAACTTCTTTGGGTTGCTCAGCAATGAAAGAAAAAGTATCTAGCACTTCTTGCGTTTGTTCACTCCATGCTACATTTGGCAATAATGGTCTTGGATTATTAAGCTCTTGCTGAAGAAATTCACAACGTTTTTTCTCATTCCACGTCAAGTAATCTCCTAATCCTAAGCTTTGAGTAATTTCTGAGATAGCTTGATCATGAAACTCACTGTGTTGGCGAACATCGAGTTTAACCAACGAAATACCAAAACAATGTACTTTTCGAATAACATCTAACAACATTGAGTTGGCGGCTCGCTCTAACCCTGCAGCCAGTAAACTTTCTCGACAAATAACTAAAGGTTTAAGTAAGTCTTCTGGGCTAGCAATAACACCTTGGGTTTCATTATTTTTCAAGGTTGTAACACTAGCTTCTAATTGAGCAATAGTTTGCTTTAAAATATGGCGATAAGGACCAATATTATCAGTATCAGCTGCGATTAACTCGTCACTGGCTTTGTTCATCGATAGTTCAAGGTAGAGGTTTTGAAAATCAATTAAATACAGCTCTGCTGCTAATAGCCTTGCATTGATAATAGCTTGTTTACTGAGTTTCGCTGTTACAAAGGGATTACCGTCGCGATCCCCTGCCATCCAACTTGCCATAGTAATTGGTGTAGCATCTAACGGTAGAGCTTGGCCCGTAACCGCTTGGCAAAGTTCGTCAAGTTCACGCACAAAAGTCGGAACAGCAAACCATAAGCTATCGCGAATAGCATCTAAGCCCCAGCGCGACTCATCCAAAGGAGTTGGACGTTGCGAGCGTATTTCGCTTGTGTGCCATGCTTGTTCAATTAGCTCTTCAATTCGGCCATTTAGCGCTGCACCTGATTGCGCTAGCTCTTCAGCAACTTCGTGATATTTATGTATAAAAGTACGACGATTTACTTCTGTTGGATGCGCGGTTAATACAAGTTCAATATGAAGTTTATTAATCGCTGATAAAAATGCCTCAGGCGTACAACCACTAACCTGCTCTTTTAAAGAAGCTAACGGGTGCGGTAAATCAAGCTCTGCCAAGCCTTGTTCACTCGTGGTATGTTGTTGTTCGGCAATATTTGCCAAATTCAAAAATTGGCTAAAAGCACGACCATAAATTAACAGGTCTTGCTCATCACAAGATTCAAATAAAGTTTGTAGCTCATTAATAGCTAAAGCATCTTGCGCTACGCCGTCTTTAGCGAGTACACGCACACGTTCAACATTTTCTAACCAACGTTGCCCTTTGTCATTGGCAATGGTTTTACCCAATACAGAGCCAAGTGAGCGAATATTTTGAGATATAGTTTCTAACATGCTTTGTTCTCTTTTTAAGCGAATTAACATAAGCGTAGAATTATTTTAAAATAGAGTCTAATATATAAAATTAATTAACATCATAGATAAAAATCTATATGCCATTAAATTTACAGTCAAACCGACAGCCCACCATGAGGCAATTACAGCTTGTTCAAGCGTTGGCTAGAGATCAAAGTTTGTCAGTAGTTGCTGAAAATTTACATATTTCTCAGCCTTCGGTCTCTATTCAGCTGAAAAATCTCAGCGAATTAATCGGTTTACCGGTTTATCAAATGCAAGGTAGAAAACTTACCCTTACCGATGCAGGTAAAGCAGTACTTCGCAGTGCAAATACTATTTTTCAGACCTTGGATAACCTCAAAACTGATATAGATAATTTGCAAGGCGTAATAACAGGTACATTATCAATTTCAGTGGTAACCACCGCACAGTATTTTTTACCATTACTACTTGCCGCCTTTGCTAAACAACACCCAAAAGTAGAAATAAAATTAGAAATAGGTAACCGAGAAAAAATACAAAGTCGATTGCATGACAATAGCGACGACTTTTATATTTTCAGTAATATTCCGCAAAATGTGCCCGTGCTTGAAACCCCTTTTTTAGATAATGAAGTGGTGGTAGTGGTGCCAGAAAACCATGAGTTGGCACAATTTCCAAAAGTGAGTTTAGCGCGGTTAAGCCACTATCCATTTATTCTGCGAGAGTCAGGTTCGGGTACGCGCGAATATACTGTCGAGTTATTTAAGCAACACGGTTTTAGTTTGAACGAAAAAATGACCATAGCGAGCAGTGAGGCAATTAAACAGGCTGTTGCAGCAGGTTTAGGTATATCGGTACTAAGCAAACACAGCCTAGATTTTGGCATAATGCCCGGTATAAAAATTATTAATGCAGAAGACTTCCCTATTCGCAGTAAATGGCGATTAGTGCAAAATGCATCTCGACAGCCCACCATTCTTGCTAATGCTTTTCATAAATTCATGGTAGAGAATGGTGTCGATATTTTGGCTTCAGCAGTTCAGAATAATCAGGTATAACTAAAAATGGCTTTGATAAATTATCGACAATAAACAGTTGAGTGATATAGTTACTTTAACGAATAGTTATTTTACTCGTAATATTATTTTAACGTTATAGTATTAAGTTAAGCTACACAACAATGTAAACCTAAAGAATATAAGGAGATATTCAAGTGCTCTCAAATATATCGACCATTTTTTATGACATTATGTTTGGCGATATAAACGCTAATATTCCCATGAGCAAGCTCGAAACTAAAGTATTAGAAAAAGTTAGCGCTATATTAAATAATCCTACGAGTCTTAGCACACATATTCCTACACTACCCGCGATGCTAGTTCGTCTTTTAAATGCCATTGATAATCCAGACTCAAGCGTACAAAGCTTCGTTGAAATTATTGAACAAGACCCTGCATTTGCCTTGGCAGTTTTAAAAACAGCTAACTCTGCCCTTTATCATCGCGGCGAAAAAGAAATTGTATCGTTAAACCGAGCGATTACTTTTTTAGGTTTAACAGGGTTGTTGCAAATTGCCACAACGCTTTTAATGGCAAAAGTTATACCCAGTAAACCTATTTATTACGCTATGTTCGGCAAACAAATTTGGCTTCATAGTGTGCAATGTGCAACGCTTTGTGAACTTTTAGCCTCGAAGCAAGATGAAAACGCATTCGACGCGTATTTTTTAGGGTTAATTCATGATTTAGGAAAGGTCATTATATTTGATTGTCTATCAAAAGCATTAGCTGAAGAGATATCAAGCCTGCCAGGCACCACTATCTTTAAAAAATTAATGACCAAAATGTCTGTCAATATAAGCTATTTAATTTCAATTGAGTGGAAACTGCCAAAAATTTATTGTGAAGCATTAGAGCAACAACAAACCAAGCCCACCTCAACTTTGGCCGTACTGTTATATAATGCAAATCAATTAGGTGAGCTGTATTTAATGGTGAATAAAGGTGTTATTTCTAACGCTGAATGCAAAAAAATGATAACTAAAAAGGCTATTGATGAAGATATTTGGCTCAATTTCACCAATATAGCACCAGAAATTGAGCGAAACTTAATTTAAAAAAGTAAAGCACTCAAACAAGCCTAATACCTAGCTAATGCATTTACTTTTCACGAGCCTCAAGGCTCAAGCGTATTAATTCAACCCGCTCCCTATTAACATTAAAATCAGAGTAGCCCAGCCTAGCCGCTGAGCGAATATAAATAGTTTTTTCACTTGTTTTAGCAGGGAAATAAAACTCTACATCGTCAACAAAACCAAAGATTGTTGAGCTAAACTCAGCGCGAATGTAGCTATTTTCAGTCACAGTTACCTTCGAGTTATCTAATGTATTTACAACCTGTAAAATGGCATTTTTAACATCCTTATTTGAACCTACAATAACAATTGGTTTAATATATTGAGCTTTATCTTGTGAGAAACTATTAACACAATTGGGTTTATTAGGGCACGGTATTAACTGACCATTTTCAATACCTAGCGAAGGTGCGTTTGATGAACACCCCGTTAAGGCGACAAAAATTGACAAAACAATACTGGTTGTAAAAACGTTATACACTGCCTTCATGAAGACCTCTTCTTTAAAAATAAATTTAAGCCATGATAGTTTACTTTGTACTAAATGCTTATTTTTTTCAAGTAGTTGAACTAGTTACTCTGAATTATTCATTTCAAGCTGAGCATATTTTTTGCGTCTTTCGCTTTCAACTAAAGTACTTTGCATGAGCTTATTTTAATGGCAAAAAACTTAAGCAGATATAGATAAATAATTATTTGATCTTCCATAGATAAAACCGCACAATCCTTCGCGATGAAAACCACAGTGCAACCCTCTTACAAACTAGCCTTAACGCTAGCAGTTTGATCACCAAAGTAAAAAGAGTAGAAATAATGCCGTCAAATATGCAGCTAAGCAAAGAAGAGCTTAGAGAAACCAAGTTATCTCGCGATGAATATTTAACAAAACCCAAGATTCCTTTAATTGTTGTACTAGACAATGTAACCAACAGCTACAACATAGGTGCATTTATTCGTTTGGCAGATGCTTTTGCAATTGAAAAAGTCATTGTTTGTGGTACTGGGGCTTTGAGTATTTCAGATAAAAAAATGAAAAAAGCCTCAAGAAATGAAGCTAAGTGGGTAACGGTTGAATATAAAGAAAGCACGGTTGACACCTTAAACCAGTTGCTTACTGATAACTATGCTATTTATAGCGTAGAGCTATGTCATGAGTCGGTCGATTATGCAACGATTGCCTATCCTGAAAAAACCGTATTAGTATTGGGTAACGAACGAAAAGGTGTAAGTGAAGCTGCATTAGCATTGAGTGATCAGCACATACATATTCCAATGTTTGGTATGGGTAACTCATTAAATGTTTCAACCGCAGGCGCGATTGTATTGGCTCAATGTGCGAACCAAATTAGACATAAGCTTTAATTTATTTTATATAGCTCAAATACGTTAATTATTTTAATTGCCATAATATTATTAATTAATTGCTTTGTTCACTGTTGATAATATATAACATTAACCTAGCTTAATGTTCTGTGCTGCTAGTAAAAAAAGCACAATGCAATCAGTAGAATAACCATCAAGGAATACCCCATGACCTATGGCGCTCGTATTTATAGTCTTATTTCTATTTTGTTTATTTCAGTTTTTATTTCTCATGCTAATGCGGAAAATAAAGCTGTTGCAAAAGTTTCTCAAGCCGCAGTTGCGATTCCCGATAAATATGCTGCAAAAGTAGCTGAAGACATTCTTCTTGCCGGAGGTAACGCTGTTGACGCGGCTATAGCCACAGGTTTCGCATTAGCCGTTACCTATATTGATGCAGGGAATATTGGCGGCGGTGGCTTTATGCTTATTTATATCGATGGCGAAGCCTTGTTTTTAGATTACCGGGAAACAGCCCCTTTAACCGCGCATCGCGATATGTATTTGAATGATGAAAAAGCCGTTATTCAAAACTTAAGTTTAATTGGTGCTAAAGCGCCTGGCGTGCCAGGAACGGTTGCGGGCTTTTGGGAAGCGCATCAACGCTTTGGTAAATTGCCATGGCGTAAGTTAGTAGAGCCGGCAATTAAGTTAGCAGAGCAAGGATTTATTCCAGCCAAAATACTGGTTGATGATATACAAGGCAATTACCAGCGCTTTAATGGCCTGACTAATTTTCAACAGTATTTTGGACATGTTGAACACGGCAAAGTATTTAAACAACCTGAGCTTGCAGCAACCTTAAAACGCATAGCCAAAAATGGCCGCAAAGAGTTTTATCATGGTGAAACTGCAAAACTGTTGGTTAAACAAATGCAGAAAAGCGGTGGTATTATCAGCGCAGAAGATCTTGCCCAATATAAAGCGGTTTGGCGCGAGCCTTTAAAAGCTAACTGGCGCGACTATCAAATTTTGTCTTCACCACCGCCAAGCTCTGGTGGTTTTGGTGTTATCCAATTACTGAAAATGAAAGACTATTTAAGCGAAGAATTTGCAGGCGTTGGTCATAACTCTGAACAGTATGTGCATTTAGTTGCTGAAATGGAAAAACGCGTATTTGCTGATCGCGCTGAATACCTTGGTGACCCTGCCTTTGTTGATATTGACATGACACACTTAATTAGCGACGAATATATCAAACGACGTGCTATGGAAGTACAACCACATGCCATATCGCGTTTAGAGTCGGTTAATCCAGGTCTACAATCACCCAATACTACGCATTACTCAATTGTTGATGCTGATGGCAATGCGGTTTCAAATACCTATACCATTAACTGGGCATATGGCTCGGGTGTTGTGGTTGAAGGCGCAGGCTTTTTATTAAACAATGAAATGGATGACTTTAGTGTTAAGCCAGGTGTCGCTAATATATTTGGCGTAGTGGGTAATACCGCCAATGAAATACAGCCAGGCAAGCGCATGCTTTCTTCAATGTCGCCGACCATTCTTTTGCAAAACAACAAACCCGTTATGGTGATTGGTACGCCAGGTGGCTCGACCATATTCACCTCAGTATTCCAAGCGGTAGTAAATATACTTGATTTTAAAATGACACCGCTTGAAGCTGCTAGCGCTAGTCGTTTTCATCATCAATTACTACCACCTGATTTAATCACGCAAAGCCCTTCGCTTCCGCTGCCCGAAAGTACCATTAAGGCGTTAACCAAGCGCGGTTATCGCGTTGAGCCTCACAGCTGGGAATTTGGTGATATACAGGTGATTTATAAAGATGGAGATAATCTTATACCAGCGTCTGACTCACGCGACAGAGGTGTTTCAAAGGTCATTGATATAAAAAGTGATGTAGTAAGTGATGTAGTAAGTGATATAAAATAAAGGCAATTAGATTCAATTTAGTTAAATTGAGTTGAATTTTTAGGGTCAGCGATTTTCAAATAATGTAGCTGCTGCCCCTATTCAACGGCTATTTTGAGCTTGGTTTCTGAGCCATATCTTTTCTTTGGTCTACCCACTGAATTTCCTTATAGTTAAAGCCCTTTTTAAGCGTGGGCTTTACAATTTCAAAATACGGCGACAAGTCAAAATCCCTTGGAATAAAATGGCTGTAATGTCTTTTCTTTAAACGGTTTTTATTAAATAGTCGATTTTTTAGCTGCGATAAGCCTTTTACGGCTAATGCTTGTTTTTTTGACTCATGACTATCAGGCACATTTAAAGGTAAAATAGGATAACGAATAGACTGAAAAGCCTGCGCAACTAACGTAGAACAAATAACTTTTGTAGGATCACCACTACCAAACTCAAGTAACCTTCGACGAAAACGAAGCGGTACAGGTGGCGTTGGCAGTAAATAGCGCATTAAATCAAATATATTTTTTGTGTCGTATTGCACACCAATTCGATCAGTAACAAATGCGATTAAGGCTTTATTATCGGCTTCGGTTAAACTAACTGGGCGACAAATTCGCATATTAAATCCCGCATATTTATCTAAAGGCACGGTAGTAACACCTTCAACCAAATCAGCTTCTAATAAAGGCTGTAAATCAGGTTTATCGCCAATATAAATACACACATGAGACCAAGTAGATTGAGTCAAATATTTAATCGCGGTACTAATGCGACTATCACCTTCTATTAATAGTAAGTCACCGGGTAAAAGCGTTGCTTTTAATTGTTCAGTAGTAAGCGTACTAAATGTTGTGTAAGAGTCACGGGGTTTATTCAAAAACGTTGCTAATTTATCACCCAGCATGTTGGCAATGCGTGTAAAAACATTCGTATTTTGGTGTTGATTTTTTACTGACATTGCTAATATTTATTCCTTAATAAGCGTTATCTTTTCTCAATATTTATGATTTATATTCATCAGGTATTGATGTAAACAGCATAAACCTAGCACCTTTTGCATGCAACGTTGTAAAGACTTAACACTTAAAGTTTATTTTTAGTCGCTAACGTTGAAAACATAATGATTAGTAGCTATTAGTCTGACAAAAATTAAAACTAAGGTTAAAGCTCAGGCTTATGGAATAACAGATAACGATGAGATGGTTAGTTAAAAAATGCTAACTAAGAGGAATATATGAGTTAGTTCGTAAGTTATGTAGCACAACTTACGAACGCTAATGCGGCTTTAGCTGCCTTAAACTAATTTATGCTTTACGGTCCAAAGATGAGCCAATTCAACAGCAATAGTGGCTGCTGCCAAAGCGGTTACATCGCTATTATCATAGGCGGGAGCCACTTCAACTACATCCATACCAATAATATTAATACCCGCCAACGAGCGCAATATTTTTAAGGTTTTATCTGTCGTTAAACCACCACAAACCGGCGTGCCTGTACCTGGCGCAAATGCTGGGTCTAGGCAATCAATATCAAACGTAAGATAAACCGGCATATCGCCAACCCGACTTTTAATTTGTGCCGCTATTTCATCAACACTCATATCATTGGCTTGCATGGCATTAATAACAGAAAAACCATGGTTTTCCTCTTTATAATTAGTGCGTATACCAACCTGAACAGACTTATCACAGTCTATAAGGTTTTCTTTCGGCGCATGATAAAACATGGTGCCGTGATCATAACAACTGCCATTGTTATAGGTGTCGGTATGCGCATCAAAATGGATCAATGCCATTTTGCCAAATTTTTTCGCATGTGCGCGCAAAATAGGCAAGGTAACAAAGTGGTCTCCGCCTAAAGATAAAACCGTTTTGCTTGAGTCGAGCAACTGCCCTACAGCCGTTTCAACTTGTGTGCAAAAATGCGCCGCATCACCGGGTGCAAATACCAGGTCGCCTGCATCAATTATTTTGCAATTTTTTAATAAGCTAAAAGGCCATGGGAAACGCTTACCTTCCCAAGCTAAATTCACGGTTGCTTGTCTAATGGCTGTAGGACCCATTCGGGCTCCAGAGCGCCCAGTTGTTGCCATATCAAACGGTAAACCTAATACCACAATATCAGCTGATGACGCTGTTGGGTTTTGATCTAACGGCTGACGTAAAAAAGTCATCGCATTAGAGTAAATTGAATCATCAACTTGATTGAAAATATTTTTCATTACATTTATCTCTAAAGATCTTCAAGGTAGGTGTAGCCTTTAAGACCATCAACCAATTCTTTGAAAATTTCATCACCTTCACTTTTCGATAATCTAGCGTCGATAAGTTCAGCATAAGTTCGTTGAAATAATTTCGCGTCTAAGTGCACGTAATTCAACATATCTTCAACGGTATCGCCTTCATTAATTTCTGTAATTTCAGCTTCACCATCATCATTTAAAAACACTACTGCACTGTGAGTATCGCCAAACAAGTTATGCATATCGCCTAAAATTTCTTGGTAAGCGCCGACTAAGAAAAACCCTAATAAGTAAGGTTCGTCTTCTGTCCATGCTGGTACAGGTAAAGTGCTTTCTATACCTTGTCCATCAACATATTGATCAATAACACCATCAGAATCACAGGTAATGTCTAATAACACAGCTCTTTTTTCATGTGATTTTTCTAAGTTATTTAACGGTAACACCGGAAAAACCTGATCTATACCCCATGAATCAGGTAAAGATTGAAACAATGAAAAATTCACGAAAAATTTATCGGCTAGCTTTTCAGCTAAATCATCAATTATTGGTCGATGAAAGCGGTTTTTACTGTCCATTAATAAATTTAATTCATAACAAATACGCAAGTTAACTTGCTCAGACCAAGCGCGTTGCGTTAAATCTAATAACCCCATAGAGAATTGACTATGTACTTCAGCCAAATCACTTTGTGTATCATGATAAATTTCGATCAAGGCACGGTCGTCTTGATTTTCTTTTAACTGCTCTAATGAACGCCACATATTGTTTAGCAGCACAGATTCATCATCTAAAGGCGCAGCTATGTTCTCTGGCTCATAAGATTCAGCGCCAATAACATTCGATATTAATACCGCATGATGAGCTGTTAGTGCTCTGCCCGACTCTGAAATAATCATCGGCATAGGTTGTTCGTAACTCTTACAAATATCACCAATTGTATTAACAATATTATTTGCGTACTCAGCAAGACTATAATTCATAGAGTTATGTGATTGACTGCGTGTTCCGTCATAATCAATCGCTAATCCGCCACCAACATCCATGCACAAAATACCAGCACCTAGGCGTCTAAGTTCACAGTAAAAACGTGCGGCTTCACTTACCCCTAATCTTACATCTCTTATATTGGCGATTTGAGAGCCTAAGTGAAAATGCACTAGCTTTAAAGTATCAAGCATGTCTTCTTGCTTAAGTGTATTTACAACACTCAACACTTGTGAGGCTGACAAACCAAATTTAGATTTTTCACCGCCGCTAGCTTGCCACTTACCTTTACCTTGAGAAGCCAAACGTACACGAATGCCTAAACGGGGCTCTACGTTTAATTTTTTCGCTTCAGATAAAATCATCGCCAATTCAGACATTTTTTCTAATACGATATGTACTTTATGGCCAAGCTTCTCGCCGATTAATGCTAAACGAACATATTCTCGATCTTTGTAACCGTTACAAACAATAACCGATGAAGCTTTTTGCGCCATAGCTAACACAGCCAATAACTCAGCTTTACTGCCGGCTTCAAGCCCAAGTTGGGTGTATTCTTTGTTATGTTGGCTAGCTAAAATTTCATCAACAACTTCACGCTGCTGATTTACCTTAATAGGGTAAACCAATAAATATTTTTGTTGATAATCATAAGCCTCAATCGCCTGATTAAAGGCTTCACATAAACTGTGAATACGGTGATGAATTATTTGCGGAAAGCGCACTAAAGCAGGCAATGTTAAGCCTTTATCTTCAATCATTTTTGCAATAGTCGTTAAATCTACCGTGTGGTTTTGATTTTCGAACTTAGGCGCAACATACACGTTACCGCTATCGTTGATCCCGAAATAGCCCTGACTCCAATGACGTACGTTGTAGTTTGCACGCGCTTGATCAAGATTATCTTTATTCATTAGTTTCCCTTTAGCCTTTTTATTTAAAAATACAGAGGCAGATTATCATTAGTGATTGGCGCGAATTAGAAATTAAGCATGATGTAAAGTCCAACAAAAAAAATAATAATAAATGACAATTATTATTGATTAATCAATCTCTGTTGAGCTTTGACGAGAAGCGACAGATAAAATGAATAACAACGTAGACGCTAAGTTTTACTCAAGATAAACCGTATATTATGTTCAGCTTAACCCTTAGCTTTGTCCTCGCTAAACTTAACTTTTATTAAGTAAGCTAAACTCTGGATAAGCAGCACTTGCTCAATGCTTACTTTTAACCCATTAACCCATTAACCCATTAACCCATTAACCCATTAACCCATTAACCAGGGTTCAGGTTAAGTAAGCTTTTACGTTTTATTAAGATAATAACTGTTAAGATATAAGTATTTTCGCTTATCTCATATCAATAAAAGGTACTAACGTGAATAAAGTTTTTCTGCTGATAATAACCACATTTTTAATAATATTAAGCCCGTCATCACTCCTAGCCGCGCCCAGTAAAGGCCAATATATTCAACCGAATAATTTGTCCCCTAAAGTACGTATAGAAACCACAATGGGCAATGTGATTATTGAACTAGATCGCTACAGAGCGAAGATTACCGTAGATAACTTTTTAGGCTACATATCGCGAGGACAATACGATAAAACCATGATCCATCGCGTAGAAGAAGGCTATCTTATTCAAGGTGGAGGCTTTATGACAAACTACACCGATGTCGAACCAGACACGCCTATTTTTAACGAGTCAGGTAACGGCTTAAAAAACGCAGAAGGTACTATCGCCATGGCTAAGCAGCTAAACGATGCCCATTCAGCGACGAATCAATTTTTTATTAATCTTAACGACAATACAAATTTAGACCCAGGTAGTTCATGGGGTTATGCTGTTTTTGGTCAAGTTGTTGAAGGCTATGATGTACTAGAAGCGATGGCACAAGTAGAAGTAGGTTACAGCGAAGAACTAGGTTACACCACGGTTCCTAAAAAAATGATAACCATTATTAGAGTCGTTATTTTAGATGAAGAAGAATAAATGCTATTGATTTAATTCTAACTCATTATATAAAAAAATGGGGATATCAAATGATATCCCCATTAATTATCAGCTTAACGTTTAGTTTAGCTTTACGCTTAATTATATAAAGTATTAAGCGTCTTTATGAAGATGAACATCCATTTGTGGGAAAGGAATATTCAAACCTTCGTTACCAAAAGTTTTGTATACTTTCTCGTTCATTTCAAAGAAAACAGCCCAGTAATCTGGAGCATTAACCCAAGCACGTACCGTAAAGTTAACTGAGCTATCAGCTAGTGCTGAAACAGCGATAAATACTGCTGGATCTTTTAATATACGGTCGTCTGCATCACATAAACGTTGAATCACTTCACGCGCTTTATCTAAGTCATCACCGTAAGCCACACCAATAGTCCAATCAACACGACGCTTTGGCTCAGTTGAGTAGTTAGTCATAGACGCTGTAGACAAACCACCGTTAGGAATAATAATAGTTTTATTATCAGGTGTTTTTAAAATGGTGTTGAAAATTTGAATTTGAGAAACACTACCAACATAACCTTGTGCGTCAATTACATCACCAACTTTGAAAGGTTTGAAGATTAAGATCATCACACCGCCAGCAAAGTTTTGTAATGTGCCCGACATAGCTAAACCTACAGCTAAACCAGCAGCACCAAGAATTGCAATGAACGAGGTCATTTCAATACCAAGCATGCCCAGTACCGTTATAACAAGCATTACCTTCAGTAAGCCATTAACAATGCCGGTTAAAAATGGCATTAATGATGGATCAGTACCTGCTTTAGTTAGCGCACTTTTAAATACACTACCAATAATTTTGATTATCCAACCACCGACGATCCATACCAGAATGGCACCAATCAATTTCGGGCCATAAAGTAAGCCCATCTCCGTAATTTTTTCTAGCATTTCATCTGTATTCATAATTTTTCCCTGGATTATTTATAACGTAAACAAAAAACTAAATGCTTTATCTACAAATTAAATTTAACTTTTTCTTATATGTTACTGTGAAAGCTGAATTTGTTAAATTACCACAAATTAAAAGTAACAAAATGTAATATAGAATAAATTGACTTACTTTTCTCCTATATTTTGCATTGATATCAGATTTATATGCTATTTAATTTTGAAAATTTACAAACAGTATATAAATCAACCAAAAAAGTCATATATCATGTAAAATTTTCCGCCGCTTAGCTTACAAGTTACAAATAGCTATTATTCAAACAGATAAATAATTGCTGTAAATATAGCCTTAAATGGCTTGAGTATATTAAATAAAAGCTTTCACAAGATTTTTTGGATGCTAGTAAAGCTACTCACGAAATCGAGCGGTTAATTGATTAGAAAGCTGAGTTAATATCTAAATATCAAAGCAAAACACTGATAAATAATGATTAAATTTACATATAAAAAGCAAAATACCGAGGTATAAATCAACCTAAAAACAGCACCTAACTTGTTTGATTTATCACCAAGAAAAAATATTTTAAAATTTAAAAAATAAATATTGCAAAAATTAAAAACTCACATTATTATCCTGCCGCTTTTGTTGATAGCCAATCCGAGTACATTACAAATTTAGTTTGTAGCAAGGCAAATGAGCAACTATCCAAGAGTGAATTTGACTGTGCATAAGCACTATTGATATCACTCAACTGACTCGTAGATAAACCATATCCGAGCGGTTGCATAGGACGTATTACCTACGCCCTTAATTTTGGGGAATACCATGGCTTTATCAACGACATTACAAGATTTTCAACTTAAAATACCTGCAGAAGTTGCAGTTAATCAAGGCGAAAGCTTTGCTTACGTGCAACCAACTAATCAAGAAATTGAACAACTAGCAGCACAGTTTGGTGCGCCTTTAATGGTGCTTGACTGCGAAGCTGTTCGCCATCAATATCACGCGCTTAAAAATGCGCTACCGGGTGTTACGCTACATTTTGCTTTAAAACCTTTACCCTTAGCTGCAGTAGTTCGCACGTTATTAGCTGAAGGCGCAAGTTTTGACTTAGCCACTAGCGGTGAAATTGACTTAGTGGCCAGCCAAGGTGTACCAAGCGAACGCACTATTCACACGCACCCAATTAAACGCGATAGTGATATTCGAGATGCGCTAGCTTATGGCTGCACTGTGTTTGTGGTAGATAACATTAACGAACTAGAAAAGTTTATTGCTTATAAAGACCAAGCTGAAATTTTAGTGCGTTTAAGTTTTCGTAATAAAGATGCTTTTGCTGATTTATCTAAAAAGTTTGGTTGTAGTCCTGAAATGGCAATCGAAATTATAACTTATGCTCAACAATTGGGTATTCGTATTAAAGGTTTGTCATTCCATGTGGGTTCGCAAACGGCTAGCCCAACTAAATACGTTGATGCGATAAATGCTTGTGCAAAAGTAATTACCCAAGTAACAGAACTTGGCTTACCTGCATTAAGCACATTAGATATTGGCGGTGGTTTTCCAGTGCCTTACAGTAATGACGTATTGCCAATTGATATTTTTTGCGCGCCAATTAACGTAGCGCTGGCTCAATTGCCTGAAACTATGCAAGTACTAGCAGAGCCTGGACGATTTATTGTTGCCAGCTGTGTAACGAGTGTTGCATCTATTATGGGGCAAGCTGTACGTGAAGGTAAAACATGGTACTACTTAGATGACGGTATTTACGGTTCATTCAGCGGTTTAATGTTTGATGAAGCGGCGTACCCTATCGACAGTGCTAAACAAGACGGCGAGCGATTTGACTCAGTATTAGTTGGCCCAACATGCGACAGTATCGACGTAGTGCGCGAGTCAATTATGTTACCAAAACTAAACAATGGCGATTTAATTATTAGCCGTATGATGGGTGCTTATACTTTAGCAACCGCTACCGACTTTAACTTCTTCAAACGTGCAGAGGTTGTGGTATTAAACGAGCATGTACTTAGCCAAGAATTAACCGGCTAATAGCTTAAAAACTCCCGCGCAATTGATACGCAGGCTTGTATCAATACACATAAAACGCAGTTAACTACTGCGTTTTTTCTTTAAAAAACGTTAAGTTAGATTAACTATATTTATGATGAATGAGAAAGTAACAGCACTTATTTACTTTTTATGATCCCTTGAATCAGATCATTGAAATTCCCTCTGTTGATTCAAACTGAAACATCTTTACTACTACTTTTGCTATCCAATTACATCTAGCGCAGTCACGTTTACCGGCATACTTGTGAGGCAATTTAAAACTCATTCCTGTCATTGAAGTTTAAATCACTTAAGGTAACCTGAACCTAGACCCAACGCGGAGGACACACCTTCTGGTTCTTAATTCAGCTTAATAGCTGGGTATTTAAATTCAGCTGTAGCGGTAACCCCCTAAGTCAGAAAATGAGAAAAATTTCTTAATTTCGTCCAAATTAATATTTGAGCCCTTATCTGTTGCGGTGGATAGTAATACCTGCAAATATCTGTTATTAATATAGAATAAGTAAGGTGAAAGCTTTTTTCCATAAAAGAGGTGAGTTATCTTTTATTACAATATGTATACAGGGATTTATGCGTCCAGAGCTGAAGCAACAATTAGAAAATGAGCTTTCTAAAATTAAGCACAAAAACTTTCGTGCTTGGTCTATAGCTTTTCTAACCCTAGTTATCTTTCTTTGGTTTATTGTTGGTCTGTCTTCAAAAAGTTCAGTTCCTGTTAATGGTGTTGCTATTAGCCAACATGCATCATTCCGAGAAGATGGTAATAAAATTTACCATGGTTAAAGTTCCTGAAAGAGAGAATTTAGTAAAAGTATCTCTACCTAAACATTTACCCATAAAGCGTAATGTTAAAGTTGAGTTGAGCAAACATAAATCAACTTTATTCGACACTTATAGATTTACGTTTGTACGTTACCTAGAGTAATGTAGACATAATAAGCTAATAAATTATATAAAAGCACTGTACAAGTTACTCAACCTGCTACGTACAATTGGCTCGCGATCTGCAATTAACAGCGTTCACACTCAGTTTATTTTTATTCCCATTAACGAAATTTTTAGCATTCTAGAGAGTATATGGAACTTCCAAGGTTTAAGTATCACCCAGAGCCACTTGTCACAGGCTCAATTGAAAAATCAGCTTGTGTCTGCGCGTGTTGCGGTAAAAAAACTGGTTTTATTTATACTGGCCTTCCTTATTCTGAAGAGGACTTGGAAGATTCAATTTGCCCGTGGTGCATTGCTAATGGTGAGGCGCATAAAAAATTTAATGCCGAATTTACAGATTATGATGCTGTTAGTAATTATGGTATATGGTCTGAAGTTTCTTCAGAGATCAAAGAAGAAGTTGCTTTCCGTACGCCTGGTTTTAGCGGTTGGCAAGAGCACAAATGGTGGACTCATTGTAACGGCGCGGCTTCTTTTATCGGATTGGCAGGCGCCAAAGAAATAAAAGAGCATGGTTCCGATTTAATTGAACAGCTTAAATCAGAAACTATTAATGCTTATGAAATAAGTGACGAGGACTGGAATAACTTTTTTAATGCCTTAGATGTTGATGGCTCACCTACCGCATATATATTTAAATGTAATCACTGCGGTAAATTGGGTGGCTATTCCGACTTTGATTAAAAGAAGGAAGATCTTTTAAAAGGAAAAAAGTAGTTGGTTCTTGTTCAATCGTCGATTATTTTATCCTAAAGCGATAAAAGGTTTGATTGAAAAGAATCTCTTACTAAGTTGATCTATATTGGAAACTAGTGAATGATTTTTATGTTCATACAACCCGTAAAAGTCATTTGTAATGTAATATCGCCTCATATTTCACGTAACAAGTTAATTTGAAGCTCAATGTTTAATAATTTCATCGGCTATTTTTTCTAAAAGAAAAAAACTTAAGCCTCGTTAAACTGCTAAGGAGTAGTATGTCTAAATTTCTATTCGTAATATTAATCGTTTTTTCTAATTCAAGTATTGCTACACAGCAAATCAAGGAAACTTTTATTGTGGCTGGTGTTTCAAACTCAATTGATTCTAATCCTTTGGAAACATTATTCACCTATGAAGAAATACACTTAATGCTTGATTCTAAAGGCTGGTGTTCTGCTAATTGGCGTGGCTATAAAGGTACTTGGGAATTAAAAAACGGTGAATTATTCCTTAATTCTTTTGTTAAAGGCGCATGTAGTGACAATCCACCATTAATAGATCCAGTTTTATTCTTTGGTGAAAAAAAATATCCTGTTAAAGCAAAGTGGTTTAACGCGAAAATTGAAGTTCGTTTAAGTGAAAATAGATACACGAGTTGTTTAACTTTAGAGGGTGAAGAAGTAACAACCGGATATAACTATGATGCTATGGTATATGAGTTTTCAGCGGGCGATTTTGTTTATAAATCAAAACAAAAAATTGAACATGTGTGGCAGCGAAATCTAAGTTGTTCAAGCCGAAATTAACAAGAAACACATCCTAAATTACTTTACCTTTATGATGAGTGTAATTTTAAAATTTTTAGTATATCGAGTAATGAAATACCTAGTTTCCTTGAGCACTTTAGCATAAAGCTTCTCGCTATTTTTGTTAATGGGAAGGAGATAAAGTTATCGCCAATTGAGTTCATATATACTGAAGATATTGGAATTGCACCATTAAATTGTTGAAATAACAACACGTACATAAGTAACACTGAGCAAGCTTATTAATCATTCGCTATGAAAAACATTCACCGCTTTGGTTATTCGCAAACTCGCTAAGGTTTCTGCTTCGTCAGGCGAAAACTTCTGAATTTGAGCAAAAAGAAGTTCCAAAGTAGCCATAGCATCATCAAGTGCATTATGAGCTGGTACAGCAGGCAAACCATATCTTGCACGACACACCGGCAATACCACTGAATTAGGTGGTGGTGGTCTTAAATGTCGAGTTAATTGGTACAAACCAAATGTTAACGTGTCTAATGTTACGATAGTAGGTAACGGTAAACCTAGTTCGCGAAAAACTCTTTGTAAAATGTTCATATCAAGATTGGTACAATGAAATACCCAAATATGGCTTTGTGCATAGCGCTTAAGCTTTTCTAAAACTTCACGTACCGGTTCGCCCTGCGCAATATCATCAGCCGTTAAACCATGTATAACAGGGCTTTGATGCAAAGGTGCTCTGGTAGACACTAACTGATAAAAACAACTCTGTAACTGAATTTGATTCCCTTTGCCTTCAACCCAGCCAATAGATAAAATTTTAGCATCGGCTAAATTCATCGATGTCAGCTCTAGATCGATACTCAGAAAAGGTATTTCCGATAAACGCTTATCTCGCCACTGCGGAGGTATTGAATGTTGAGGCCGTAACCAGCGATTAAATTTTTGCCACATAAACGCGCTACCTTTGATCATTTATGCACTACCACCAGCAAACTTAAATAATGCAGCTTGTTGTGTTCGGCGAATAACGCGGAAAGCTTCTTTAAGTTGATATTTTTCTATCGACGACAAATCACTCATTGATAAATAGTTGTCTTTAGCATTATTTTGAGTTTGATGACGCCAGCGCAATCGATTAAGTAAAAGCCATACGTCACGCAAGTTTTTTACATTTTGGCTTGAAAGTTCAGGTTGGTTCATTAAGCTTTCAAGGCGTAATGGAATTGCAGGCATAGTCAAGCCATTGGCAAGCGAGTACACCCTCACCAAATCATTAATTATAGCAACACCACTGTGCTTTAAATCAATACAATCTTTTTTAGGCAAGCCTTTCTTGTAGCTGAACTTTTGAAATACCGATAATGGCACCATTGATTTGCAAGCATGCCTTGTTAATGCAGCCAGAAAGCGAGTTTGTTTAAATAACGGGGCACGCGCCTGATGTAACTGAGTAAGTAAATGAATATTACCTGCAACACCTCGTACATCTAGGAATATATTACAGTTTAGAATAGCTTCTGGTGTTGGTGATTGTACCCAATTTTCAGCTTCTTTTATTGCTTGGTTTACTGACAATCGTAGCAAGGGGTTGCTCGCCATAATATTGCCTGTACACAATCTAATACCGCATTTATCTAGCCCTCTACATACATATTCAGCTAAATCGGCAAAGTATTGAGCGGCTTGTTCGTCAGGTTCAGTAGCCAGTAGTAAACCATTATCTTGATCCGACCCCATAGTTTGGTCTTCTCTTGCTTGCGAGCCATAAACTAGCCAGCAATAATCCATTGGCGCAGCACCATGCTCTTTCACAAAGAAGGTGATTAATTTTCGGGTCATAATATCAGTAGCTTGAGAAAGTACTTTGCCTGCTATATCAAAATCCCCTAAACGCTTTGCGTGTTTAGAAAAGTATTGAGGTAACTGCCACGATAACCGAGACAACTCGTGCATAGAGGTTGCTTTTGATAACGCTTTTACCAGTAACAACACATTACTGCGTTGATGGCGGATCATATCGGTGGCCGTTAAAATTCCTACAGGCATTTCACTGTCTTTATCTATAATTGGCAAATGGTTGACGTTGTGCTCTGTCATCATGCATAAGGCATCAAACAAGGTACGTTGATGTGTTATTTTTGCAGGTTCAGTGGTCATAATGCTACTTAAGGGCTGCTGTACATCAACTTGCTCAGCCACCACCCTGTTACGTATATCTCGGTCAGTAATAATGCCGGCCAAACGCTGATTATCGGTTATCACCAAAGACGAAACACAATGTTTTGCCATTAACCGAACGCCCGTTAAAATACTGCTATTTAAATCGGCACTGATCATCTCTTGAGCTAAAGCTTCATGAACCGGTTTATACATCCATATAGATGTTGAATCATCAAGCTGCTCACTATGAATTTTTTCTGCGCTATAATGACGAAAAAAGCTACCAATGCCCGGTTGAACCGATACACACCACTCAAAAGTTTGAGCCGGAATACAATAAACTAAGCCTGGGCTGTCTACTGTCATCGTGATTAAATGATCTTCTTTATGTAGCACATTGCCACAGCCAAAATAATCTTCTTCGCTTAAATGTCTGGTCTTTTCAGGAGAGTCTTTCACTGAAAATTGGCCACTATTTATTAAAAATAGCGAACCACGTTGCTGTTCGAGTATTTGTTCAGCATCACCTTTGCTGATGTAACAAACGGTAATTGTTGAAGCCAAATGGTTTAATTGATCTTCTGTAAGTAAATCAAAAGGAGCTGATGAGCCTAAAAACTCTAGTGTTTGCTGGGGAATATGAATCACGAACTCTCTCTTTTAATAGTAAAATGTAGTAACAAATACGATAAACAAAACACCAATGAAACCTAATTTTTCATCATTATAATACTAGATTACTTACGCGACATTTGATAAAAAATGTAATTGATTCAAGCTTACAATAATTTAACAGCAAGCTCATTGCTCCTGTTCAGTAATATCTACATGTATGTTTTTTAAAATACTTTTAATTCGCGAATTATTAAATATGAGAATATGTAACCTGAACTCTGGATAAGCAGCACTTGCTCAATGTTCCCTTTTAATCCATTTTCTGCGTTAAAACGTCGATAAATAGCCCGCTATTCATAAACGTTTTGCCTTGGAAATGGCATAAAATGAAGCATTGATGATATCTATTCGTGATGTTCACCTGGCTATAGCATTTACTTTATTACCTAAGCTTTTGGTTCACTTGAGTTTCAAGCACTCATTATCCAGAGTTCAGGTTATGTAAATTTTATTATTTGGCTTTATTCAATAACGGTTATATATGCTAGAATCTAGCCATATTATTATTTAAAAATTATTAGGCGTATTTCATGTCTGAACATCCAATTTTCGAAATTTGTGTTGAACCAATAGAGCTTTGTAAGTTACTTAAAATTGCCGATATGGTTGGCGGTGGCGGCGAAGCTAAAGCCGAGATCACTGAAGGTAATGTTAAAGTAAATAACGAAGTAACAGTGCAAAAGCGTAAAAAAATTCGCCATGGCGATATTGTTGAACTTAACGCTAGAGTGATTAAAATCGCTTTAAACCCTGATCAAAAATCAGCTGAGTTCATTAACACCGTTATTTCGGCGAATAAAAATGCCAAAAAGAAGAAAAAAGCCAAAAGTAAAGCGCCAGTAAACTCATCTGAATCGGCAAAAAAACCATCAGGCGAACGTACAAAAAGAAAACCTACTTCCGTTTAATAACCCATTAATACTTACAGGTAATTTACGTTTTATTTCGCCTTTACATTGGGTAATAATGTTTTTTTGTAAATTTCAAAAATGCAAGCGCTTACAATAACGAAAACCGAAAAACCAAGCCAAACAGGCTTTTCGGTTTTTATTCATCATAACTACTCGAAAAATTGCTTAAAGCATTAATTACTGAACTGTATTTTTACTTTACTTAGCTGATTTAGAATAAAAATTTAATCAGGTAAAGCACAATAACTTTTGAAGTAACCCTCAGTTATTCAATTAACCTGTTTGACCGAGAATTTATCCTCGTATTTAATTTATTATGATGTAATACCAATTGGTATAAATGTTGAAACGTGTGCATCGAGTTAATAGCTACAGCGAAATTAACGTGAAATATTTAAGAGATAAACTTAAGATTAAACTATTACTGTTTAGACAACTGTCACTTTTTTAGACAGTTTTCATACTGTATAACATATACTTATAAAATGAGTGTTCATCAAAACAAGCCGTTTTACCGACATTAAGCGAGGAATAATATGCTAGAAATGGCAGTAATCTATTTAGCCGCTGCAATAATTGCAGTACCAATAGCAAAGCGTTTAGGTTTGGGCTCTGTACTGGGGTACTTAATTGCCGGTATTGTTATTGGGCCTTTTGCGTTAGGACTGGTTGGCGACCAAACAGATGTGATGCATTTTGCTGAGTTTGGTGTGGTTATGATGCTATTTTTAGTTGGATTAGAATTACACCCTGCTAGATTATGGAAGCTAAGAAAATCAATACTTGGTTTAGGTGGTTTACAAGTTTTAGTCACTAGCGCGCTATTATTTATAGTTTGCTACTCATTACTTGATTTGCGATGGGAAACGGCCTTAGCCATTGGTTTAATGCTCGCGCTTTCCTCAACTGCAATTGTCATACAAACCTTAACGGAAAAAGGCTGGATAAAACAAGAAGCAGGACAAAACGCCTTTTCTGTTTTGTTATTTCAAGACATTGCCATTATTCCCATTTTAGCCCTGCTGCCACTACTAGCATTTTCAGACATCGCCAACACTGCATCGACCCACAGTAGCCTAATTGAACACTACCCTGTATACGCTCAAGTGCTAATTGCTTTATTTGTTATTGCCGCAATAATATTGGCGGGTAAATACATTTCAGCACCGTTATTTCGCTATATTGCAGAAACCCGATTACGCGAATTGTTCACACTGTTTGCACTATTCTTAGTGATTGTTATCTCGGTGATTATGAAAAACATAGGTTTATCCCCTGCTTTAGGTACATTTTTAGCAGGCGTTGTTTTGGCTGAAAATGAATTTAGACATGAATTAGAAGCAGATATCGAACCTTTTAAAGGCCTGCTACTTGGGTTATTTTTTATCACCGTTGGTGCATCAATCGACTTTCCATTATTGATGACAGAATTTAGCCTAGTCGTGCTATTAGTATGCGGTCTTATTATTATTAAAGCCGTTGTTTTATATGTTTTAGCCATAGCATTTAACATTAAAAGCAAGCAAAAATTCTTATTTACTTTAGCACTAGCACAAGGGGGTGAATTTGCTTTTGTGCTATTGTCAGTAACAACTTCGTTAAATATTCTTACGCCTGATCAAACCAAAATCACCACGTTAGTTGTTGCTATTTCTATGCTAATGGCTCCGCTATTACTCATGTTCTACGATAAAGTGATCAACCGTGAAACCACCTCACAACCAAACTTTGATAGCCTAAACGAAATTGAAGCAACTAAAAATGTAATTATTGCTGGTTACGGTCGCTTTGGACAAATAATTGGCCGCTTACTTACCGCACAGGGTTATCACTTATCAATACTTGACCATAGCTCTGGCCAAATAGAGTTATTAAGACGATTTGGCAATAAGGTTTTCTACGGCGATGCTGCTCGCAAAGATCTTTTAGATGCTTCAGGAGCCAATGACGCCCAATTACTGGTTATTGCTATCGACGATGCTGACAAAATACTTGAAATCGCCTCGCTGGCACAAAAGCACTATCCGCATTTAAAAATAGCTGCTCGTGCAATTGACCGCCGCCATGCTTATCAATTAATGAAATTAGGTATTAATACATTTAAACGAGAAACATTCGACTCTGCACTAAACCTAGGTGTTGACGCACTTACTTTACTCGGAAACGATGAAGAAATTTCTATACGCGCAGGAAAACTATTTGCTGTACATGATAATGACTCTCTACTTGAGTTAGCTGAATTATGGGGCGACGACCATAGTTATGGTATTGCCTCGAAACAGCGTACCGAAGATTTAAAACAAGTGCTGCACAATGATAAAAAAGAACAAGAGAAATTAAATGCCTGCAAAAATGGTGATGGCGAAGCGTGTAAAGAAATTCAAGAAAGCGGATTACACTAAAGGTTAATTTACCCAGTATATTGAATTACCTAATTAACAATAACGCTGATTGCTTGATAAAAGCACTTTAAAACATAGCCTTTAGTAGCTGTATTTTATTGTGCTTTCAAGGTTGCTCGCGTTATTTTTTTCAATCAAAAAATATTAATGGCTCTAAAGCCTTGGGCTTTTCAAACTTAACCATGAACGATAAAGACACAACATAAGTGGTAATTAATTTTCTGTTGGCCACTCTGTTTCTGTCAGTATTTTTTTCGCGATTAATTGCATTCTAAGTCCGCTAATAGTTTCTTTTAACTCGTCACGAATAAGCCTTATAGCGGGTGAGATCAGCTGTCGGCTTGGCAGCACTAACCACATTTCAGTTAGTGGCACTTTGTAATCTGGCATTAATCGTTTAAGCCTGCCAGAGAGTAAGTCTTGTGCAACATCAATAGCCGATTTTTTAGCCAGGCCTTCACCATCAATACACCATCGCCTAACAATATCACCGTCGTTTACGGCTCGGTCACTATTCATTTTTATCTTATATTTTTTATTATCGTTAACTAACTCCCAACCGTCGTGAACCACTTCGTATAATTTATAAAGCAATGCATTGTGTTGAGGCAGATCATCTGGGGTCAACGGTTCACCATGCTTGGCAATATAATCTGGCGCAGCACATAATACATGTGGAATATTGCAAATTTTAAAACCGTATAAATTCAGATCTTTTGCTGCATCTTTAGTAATTGCACGCAAAGCAACATCAACCCCATCTCGATAAAAGTCGACTCGGCTATCACTAGCATGTAGACGCAAGGTAACTTCACTATAATTGTTCATCACATTATTAAGTAAAACGCGCATTAAGTTACGACCCATTTCAGACGACACAGCGATACGAACTTCACCACTGATTGATTTCTGTTCCTCATGAATTAATACTTGTCCCTGCTGTAATAAATCTAAGGCTTGTTGGCAAAGCGGCAAATAGCGTTCACCTTCAGGGGTCAGGCGTAATTGCCTTGTCGTTCGAACAAATATTTGTGCACCTAAGGTACTTTCAATACGTTTTAAAGCCACACTTGTAGCAGAAGAGCTCATATCTAACTTATGCGCTGCTGCTGTAATAGATCTAAGCTCAGCAATGGTGAGCAATACTTGTAAATCAGTAATTTTCATTTGATCCTCGAAGATCTGCGCAAGAAATGTCAGACCTGTTAACCAGTCATTATCCACGTATTCGCGAAAGTGTATTAAAGATTACCCTATTTATCGAATTAATCTTATCTTTTAAAATTACCACATACTCATTCAACAGAGCCTATAAAAATGACACGTTTATTCACTATACCAAGTATTGCCTTATTAACCGTGCTACTAGCACCTAGCAGTTTTGCCGATACAGCCTTAAAAAACACCTCGTATTCAAAAGTTGTAGCAGCAAGTAATATTACCTGGGGCTATTTAAACCCGCTTCGTGGCGATAAGAGCCCAGGCGCTGCTGATTTATGGGGCGATCGCACCAAAGATACAGCAACAGGTATGTTAGTGCGCTTTAAAAAAGGCTTTGAATCTCCGCCTCATATTCACAACATTACTTATCGCGGCATTGTGATTGATGGTCAAATGCATAATGATGATCCTAACGCAGCAAAAATGTGGCTGCCAGCGGGTTCTTTTTGGACCCAGCCTGCAGGTGAAGATCACACTACTGCAGCCAATAACCCTACTAACTTAATTTATCTTGAAATTGACTCAGGGCCATATCTTGTTAAACCTTCAACAGAAGAGTTTGATAACGGCGAGCGACCTTTGAACTTGCACCGCGATAACATGGTATGGCTCAACAGTAGCGAGCTAAATAATATTACCGCTGAAGGCGTAAAATTTACCTATGTATGGGAAAGTAATGCCAAGATGAACGGTTCACTAATCAAATTACCTGCAGGTTTTACAGGTGAAATAACCACTCAGGCAAGCGAGTTTAAAGCCGTTGTTATTGCTGGCGATATTGAGTATAACTCAGTAGATCAAAAAAAATCACAGCACTTAAGCCCTGGTAGCTATGTCGAATCAAACGGTAGCTTTACTCATAACATTACTAATAAAACAAATGTTGAAGCGACAATTTATATTCGTACTAATAGCCCATACCAAGTTAAGTAAAAAGCTCAACAGCATAAACTTTGGTTAGATTGTTTTTTAATTTAAAAAAACGCATTCAATTGATACTATAAAAATGACTAAGCATGACATGAGATAATAAATGCATGCTTGGTCATCACATCGTACAGTTCTCACATTAAATTACGCTTTTTTACAATCAATTACCTCGTAAAAACAAGTTCAAACAAGACACATAAACCACTGATTATTAACAAATAATCACATAGTTATTTTAAATTATTTCTTATTAAGAACCTAGTCATGCTCAAAATATAAAAAACTCATTTTTTCCGCTTGAAAAACAATTCTGATCGGCATAACATGCGCGCAAATACCAATCGGTACAAAACAAACTAATAATTAAGGCGTAATGATGACAAATTTAATTGAGAATAAAGTTGCACTAGTAACAGGCGCAAATCGCGGCATTGGTAAAGCGATTGTAGATTCACTTATAGCTAACGGTGCGAAAAAAGTTTACTTAGCGGTGCGCAACCCAGCTTCAACTAAAGAAATAGAAGCAAAGTACGAAGATAAAGTGGTTACATTAACCGCAGATGTTGGCGATGCAGAATCAATAGAGCAACTAGCAAATCAAGCTACTGATGTAGAAATACTGGTTAATAATGCTGGTATTATGCACCTAACTTCGCCACTGAGTGAAGATGCTGAAGCATCATTAATGCAACAATTTAATATCAATGTTTTTGGCTTAATGCGTGTAGCCAATGCCTTCGCTGAAACTTTAGAAAACAACAAAGGCACGCTTGTTCAATTGAACTCTATTGCATCAATAAAAACTTTTGGCGATATAGCAACCTATTGCGCCTCTAAAGCAGCTGCATATTCAATTACACAAGGGCTAAAAGAAAAATGGGCTGACAAAGGTATTAGTGTATTAAGTGTACACCCAGGCCCTATTGGCACAGAAATGGGTAATGAGGCTGGCTTTGCCGGTGCGCCGGATGCAACAGTGGTTTCTAACGCGATTATAACAGCATTAAACAATGGCGATTTTCACGCTTTCCCTGATCCAGTCGCGAAACAGCTTGAAGCAGCGTACCAAAGTTACTCAGACCAAATTATTACTGGCGAACTTTCTCTTTAACAAACATAAATATCGAATTTAGCAATGAATAACAAACATTTACTTAGTCGTAGGTATACGCAATTATTTGGGTTGATTTTTATTACCCTCTTTTTGGCCGCTTCAGCATATGCAAGCAATAGTAGCCAATTAAAGTCATCAAGCTCTAGCAACACAGTATCTCAAGCTGTTGCTGTTGATTGGTTGATAGGTGATGATGATATTACCGGTGTACGCTTAGCTTATAGGCCTTATGTATACACGCTAAGTAATGTACCGTTATTTGATACGCTTGATATTTATTGGGAAGTGAGTGCAAACTTTTGGGAGTATGGTGACAAAAATCACCATACAACCAACTTAGCAGTTGCTCTTTCACCCGTTGTTAGTAAAACCTTTTATCATATTAATGAAAAATACCCACTAAAATGGGAGTTTGGAATTGGCGTATCACTGGTAAACGACACGAGGTTTGCTGGTAAAGATATAGGGTCTCATTACCAATTTGAAGACAGACTTGGCATAGCTGTTGATGTAGGCGAAGACTTACAGCAATCAATCGCTCTACGTTATATGCATTATAGTAATGGCGGTTTAAATAGTCGTAATCCGGGTGTCGATTTTTTAAACCTATCATACGCATATAAATTTTACTAAAGATATGCGTAAGTTAGATTTTTAATAATACCAGCGGCTAAACTCATCCAAGAAACTTAGCAGTATAAGTTTATTTTATATCTGCTGTTTCGCTGGCATGCGCTATTGTTAAAATTTTGCCACTGGTGTTGCTATGGTCATAATACTTTGGCCTTTTTTTATCGCTGGACCATCAAGGCCATATAATGCAAAACCATCGCTAGGGGCTAAAATTAATTCAAGCGTATTACCAAAGTAATCTTTTAACTCTCCTAGCAAGTCGCCTTTTTTAAAGTGTTTTCCACTCATATCTTTAGGAAACCATAAGCCTGACTGCTCAACAGGCACAGAGCGCGTACCGTCAAAATACTGTGTTTTTTGGCGCTTAGATGTTTTAGCTAGTTTACCTTCATCCAAGTTAGTTATACCTAAAACAGCAAGGCTATTATCAAGCCCATTAACCATAGCGTTAACCTGGCGTTTGTCTTTCGAACCATTTTCGCCAATTTCCACTAAAATTGTTGGTATTTTTTCTGCAACTCCTTGTCTATTCAGTGAACGTCTAGTGTCGATTTGTTGCTGTGTATTCATTTTATATCTAACAATATTCGAGAAATTAAAAGCTTCTGCCACTGACAAAGCCAAAGGAAAATTACTCGCTAATGGGCCACCATAAACGCCAACAAATGGTGCTAACCACTCACCACCATCACCGCTATGTAAATCAATTAGAAAGTCTGCTTTTGCGACTACATTTTCAGAAATGGCCCAAGCAATTCGCTCGGTTTGGGTACCCTGCTCTTTGCCTGGAAAGCTACGGTTAAGGTTTTTACGATCGTAAGGATTAACATAAACAGATCGCTCTTCAAAAGCAGAAACATGCGCCACCCTAACGATGATAATACTACCGTTCATTTGGGCGGGTTCAAGCGCAGCAATCCATTTATTTACCGCAATAATAGAAGTGTATTCGTAACCATGTACACCGGCAACAATCGCTAGCACAGGTCCTTTTTTAGCGCCATGCACAACAGTAACCGGAATAAATGTTGCTAGATCTTGAGCGCCTTTGGGTATATCAATACGAAAATTTTCTTTCGTGCCTGGTAAAACAGCAGTATTGAAAAAATTAAATGCCTGACTTGTATTGGCAGAGCCATTTACAGACTCATTCACAGAGCCATTCACATTACTATAGGCGAAACTTACATTGGTAAATAATACACTTATGATCAGCAATAACGGTTTAACAAAACCCGAATTACCATTTACTTTTTTACAAAACAATTCTCATTCTCACTTTTATTTAGATTAAGTTTTACTTGATTGATGTTATGTTATAACATTTACCTAGATCAATAAACTTAAATTTACTGGCAGCTTGCTCATAGTTAGCGAAAAGTTTACTGATAATTTTTAGATACTCGCTCAAAAGCAGTAACACCTTCAACAAAATAATAGAGAAGTTAATGCAAAAAGAAATGATTGTAGCGTCATCACTGTGTGTGCGCTTTGCTAAACAAACTGTACTAGATGAAGTAAATTTTAAGGTCGGACAAGGTGAAGTTTTTGCACTTTTAGGCGGCAATGGTGCAGGAAAATCAACAACCTTAAAAACATTTCTAGGTACCATAGCGCCACAATCCGGCACGGCAACGGTGATGGGTATGTCGGTAACAAAAGACATTGACTCCATTCGCCAAAAAGTAGCTTATTTACCTGAGTCAGTGATGTTGTACGGGCATTTAACTGGCGTTGAAAACATAAAATACTTTTTATCACTTGCTGATATCGAAAAGTCAGCGCCTGATATCGAACAAGCCTTAATGCGTGTGGCGCTACAAAAAAGTGCGTGGCATAGACCTATGTCGAACTATTCAAAAGGCATGCGTCAAAAAACCGCAATTGCCTTGGCGTTACTACGTGAAGCACCGGTTTTATTTCTTGATGAGCCAACCTCAGGCTTAGATCCAAACGCCATAGACGAGTTTAACCGCCTCATTAAAACGTTAGCCGCTGACGGAGCAACCGTGTTTATGGTAACTCACGACGTATACGGTGCCTGCCAAGTAGCACACCGAATTGGCTTGCTCGATAATGGCAAAATTGTTGGTATGTTTGAGCGTAAAGACCAAGCCCATATTGACACTGAAGAAGTACACGCGGCTTTCTCTGCGAGAAGCCAACAATGAGCGTTATTAAACAAGTAACTCGAGACGAGTGGCGCTTTTGGCATCGCACTAAGCTTGCCGCCACCATTATTATTATTGGTACGTTATTAACGCTTGTTTCTGCTGTTGTTAATACCCTTGAAATGCAGCATGCAAGTCACGAGCGTGAACATTTACAGCAAAGTGCACAAGCGCAGTTTTTAGAGCAACCAGACCGTCATCCACATCGTATGGTGCATTATGGTCATTATGTTTTTCGTACACCTTCAGCGCTCAGTATTATTGAACCTGGCGTAGATGCATTTACCGGCACGTCAATCTTTCTTGAAGGCCATAAGCAAAATACTGCGATGTTTTCTGATCAGCGCCAAGCGTCAGGCATGACCCGGTTTAGTAGCTTAACGCCTAGCTTTTTACTACAAGTCCTTGTGCCGCTATTTATTATTTTAATTGGCTACGCGAGCGTAACGCGAGAAAAAGAGGCCGGCACACTTAATATCATGATCACCCAAGGGATTAATGTTTGGCACTTATTGTTAGGTAAATACTTTGCTTTAGTCAGTAGCGGCTTATTGATGCTTCTCCCGCTTATTATTGCGGCTATTTGGGCGAGCATAAAGGGTGAATCAGCACTGATCACTAGCAGTTTTGTGGCTGGATATATTCTGTATATTTTAGTCTGGAGCGGTATTGTATTAGCGGTTTCAGCAATAAACAAAAAGAACAGTGCTAGCTTTGCCATATTAGTCAGTTTATGGATTGTATTATGTATTTTACTTCCTCGTATTGGTAGCTCTAGTGCTGCGGCAATTGCCCCTTCACCCAGTAAACTAGAAGCAGATTTTGCCGTTAAAGAAGAACTGCGTAAGTTAGGCGACGGACACGATGCTGCTGATCCTGCATTTGAACAGCTGAAGAAAAACCTATTAACAAAATATAATGTCGATAAAGTTGAAGACTTACCGATTAACTTTCGTGGTACTGTCGCTCAATATTCAGAAAAGAAACTTACTGAAATACTGAACCAATTTGCAGAAAAACGTATGCAAGAAGAGCTTGAACAAGCGCATATTGCTCGACAATTTGGTTGGGTAACACCAACAACGGCTATTCGTTCTTTCTCAATGCTAGTTGCCGGTACAAGCCTTGAAACTCACCATAGATTTTTGCGTGAAGCTGAGAAACTACGCTTCGACTTTGTGCAATCACTTAACAAAGTACATCAAGACAACCTCAGTTATGAAGCTGATGCTAATCGCAACAAAAATGCTGATGCAACCAAAGCAGCGCGCGTTGATGCTGCTAACTGGCAAGTATTGTCTGAGTTTTCATTTAAGCCTGATACTGCACAAACAAGACTGTTTCGAAGCGCTATTTACGCGGTTCAATTATTTTTTTGGTTCGGTTTGATTGTGCTTTTATTAAGGTTTGCCGTTAGGAGAATAAGCTAATGTCAGCATTTTCAAATATTAGCAGAGAAGCTCGTTTTCTCGTGAAACAGCGCTACTTTTTGGCGCTATTAAGTATCGTATTGTTATTATCCGTATTTTCAGTGTGGTCAGGTATTAGTGAAACCAAGACACAATTAAGCACCATTGAAAGACTGCAAGAAAAAGATGACGTCGACAGAGCCAATGTACTGGCGAAACAATCAGATTACGGTAGCGCCGCTTATTACACTTTTCATTTAACGCATTCAGCTCCTTCAGCAATGGCTTTCGCTGCTATGGGACAACGCGATATTTATCCATGGAAACATCGTATTCGCATGTTGGCTTTGGAAGGACAAATATACGAAACCGATTCCGACAATCCAGAATTGTCGTTTTTAGGACGCTTTGATTTTGCTTTTCTGATCAGTGTGTTATTGCCATTGTTTGTTATTTTGCTGCTGCATGATCTTCGCTCTGCGGAGCGTGAAGCTGGTCGTTATGACTTGCTCATTGCCACCGCCAGCAAACAACAGCGCCTTTGGCTTTCAAGAGCTAGCGTGCTATGCACCGCCTTAGCCATTGCCTTACTCTTGCCCTTTGTTATCGGCGCACTCATTATGCAAGCCCCGCTTGTGTCTACCCTGCAGGTTATTGCGGTTGTACTTGGCCATATTTTATTTTGGATGCTGCTAACGCTTTGGTTTACCTCAAGTAAAGTTACCGTCAAACAAAGCTCGGCGCAAATTGCCTCGGTTTTACTGGCAGTTTGGCTTGGCGTAACCGTATTGGTGCCGGTTGCAAGCGATATTGCTATTGACGAAATGGTACAAAGCCCTAATGGTGGCGAAATTGTGTTAACTCAACGTGAGGCGGTTAACGATGCTTGGGACCTGCCATTTGCTGAAACTTGGGAACCCTTTATAGCGACACATCCACAATGGAAAAACTACACTGAAATGAACTCGCAATTTGAATGGAAGTGGTATTACGCTTTTCAACAGGTTGGTGATCAAAAAGCGGCAGCGATTTCAACCGCATATCGCGAGGCAACCTTCGAAAAAAATACTTTAGCGGGGCGCTTTGCCTTTCTTTCTCCGCCGATGTTAGCCCAAAAACTTTTATCGTCAATCGCAGAAACAGACACGCTTGCTGCGATGAAATACGAGCAAGAAGTGCGAGATTATCATCAGGCCTTACGCCAATTTTACTATCCGCTGTTGTTCGGTAACGCTAATCGAACGGAAACGCAAAGTAATCAAACAATCAACAATAAAACAACAGGTAATAAAGCAGCGTTTGATCCTAAAGCCCTGTCGAAATTACCGAAGTTTACAACTTTTAAAAATACTATAGATAGTTCTAAGGAAAATATTTAGCATGAAACGTTCTGCTTACAAAAACCGACTAAAGCCATTAAGTCTTATTATATCGACCGCTCTAGCATTACCAGCTGTAACTCATGCTGCTGACACAGCGCCATCAGCCAAAGATGACGTTGAAGTAATCGAAGTAAAGTCATTACGCCAAGCATATCGCGGTAATGTTCAAGAAAAAGATCTTCCTCAGGCTATCTCAACGATATCGTTTGAAACTTTAGAGCTAACCGGTATTACCGACCTACAAGACTCGTTAGAGCTAGTTAGTGGTGTTACCCGACAAAACGATTTTGGCGGTCTTTGGGATATGTTTGCTATTCGGGGCTTTGCAGGTGATGAAAACCTACCTTCAGCATATTTAATTAATGGCTTTAGCGCTGGGCGTGGCTTTAGTGGCAACCGTGATATGTCAAACGTTGAGCGCATGGAGGTGCTTAAAGGCCCAAGTTCAGCATTGTATGGTCGTGGCGAACCCGGTGGTACCGTTAACATTACCACCAAAAAACCACAATTTACTGAAGAAGGTTATTTTAAACTCACCGGTGGCAGTTTTAATACTTATCGTGCAGAAGCTGATTATACCAATGCCTTATCAGACGACTTAGCATTTCGTATTAATGGTGCCTATGAAGACGCAGAAAGCTATCGCGACATGGTTGAGAAGAAAAAAACCATTCTTACCCCATCATTTTTATACAAAGTTAATGATGACACGCTTATCAGTTATGAGCTTGAATACTTAGATCAAGAAGCAGATATGGACCGTGGTGTGGTTTTTGTTGAAGGTAAAAAGTTCTCTGATTCAAATTTTTATGGCGAACCAGCAGATGGCCCTGTTGAAATAGAAGCTATTGGGCATCAGCTACAACTTCAGCACGAGCTTTCAAACGACTGGTTGTTAACCGCAGGCCTTAGCTATCGCACATCTTCTTTTGAAGGTAGTGTGTCAGAGCCGCGTTGGTACGATGCTCAAAACAATAGCGTTGTGCGCCAACGTCGTTACCGTGAATTCGATGCAGAAGATTTATCAGCACGTTTCGAGTTCAGCGGTTCAACCGAGCTATTTGGTTTACAACATAACCTACTTATTGGCGGTGATGCTTATCAATATGAATTAGACCGCCTTATTTTACGCTATCGCCATAGTGGTGCTGAAGGTGACGGCGCTGACGCTTTCGCGATTGATTACGATAACCCGGTTTATCGTAATAACTTACCTGAAATGGGGCCTAATACCTCAGATTTAGAAGAGCAAAGTGGTCAAGGAATATATTTTCAAGATCAAATCGACTTATCTGATAACTTAAAAGCTATGTTTGGTATGCGCTACGACAGCTTTGATCAAGACATTACCTACCGTTTAGACAACGACCGTAAAACCAGTACCTCTAAGTCATACTTTAACCCTCGCTTTGGTTTGGTTTATGCTCTATCTGATGAAGCTCGTATTTACACCAGTTACTCAGAAGGCGCACGCCCGAATTCAGGTACAAACGCCAATGGCAACAGCCATGATCCTGAAGAAAGTAAATCTTATGAAATAGGCTTAAAGTGGGATCTTGCCGAGTATGGTTTTAAAGGTACAGCGGCAATATTTAGCACAGAGAAAACAAACATACTTGCCAGTAGCCCGAACGGTGACGGTACAACTGAAGCATTAGGTGAAGCAGAAAGTTCAGGTATTGAATTTGATCTCTCTTATGCGTTGGCAGACGATACTATATTGTCAATGTCGTACGCGTATATCGATGCTAAAAACGCTAAAGAAATAAAACTGTGGGACTATTATGTTATTGAAGACGGTGCAAGGCTAGGTAATGTGCCAGAGCACAGCGGTAGTATCATGCTACGCCAGTTTACTGAGTTTGCAGGTTATGAAGGTAGTGCAGGTTTTGTTGTGCAATATGTTGGCACTCAACTTGGAGATTTCTTAGAGCAAGACTTTGAATTACCAAACTACACCTTAGTTAACTTATTTGCCAACGTAGCCTTAACCGAGAAGCTAGCGTTAAACGTTAATATCGACAACTTACTCGACGAAGAATACTACGCTAACTCTTATTTTGAAGCTTGGACTATGCCTGGTGCACCACGCTCAATTAAAGCAAGCGTGAAATACTCGTTTTAATCGTTAATTCATTAAGCAGACAATAATTTGTGTGCGCAATGAATACTGGAGTTGATTCAGACATAATTCACCAATAGTGGCCGTAATTAATATAACGCGGCCATTATTGGTGATTTTATCAAAAGTATGTCTTTGAAGTAACTGAAATTAAAAGTATTAATATAAAGATAGGTATAGAAATAGGTATAAAGATAAGCCTCACTAGAAATACTGTTCTGGGATTGATGAGCTTGGCATTAAACCTAGACTTAAACCTAGACTTAAACCTAGACTACCTTTTCAATCAAGCAGCTTTATAGCGTGCTAAAAATAGTGCGACGGTTTGCTTAATAACTAACTCTGGTTGTTGGTGCTTTGCTGATTCAAACCCATATAATAATGGGTAAAATACGAATGACTTTAATTGATATACAAATTGTTTTGCCGCTACATCAACTTCGTCAATATCTAATACTCCCGCACTGTTTGCATCTTGTAAAAACGGCTCTAAATAACGCATACAACCCATTGAATTATTAGCTAACGATTGAGCTAGCTCAGGTTGTAACAACATTTGCATAAAAGCAATTTTAGCAATGCGTAAAAAATTAGCAGAAGTAAGTAACCTAACTTCTTGCTCGGCAATAGCGGTTAACTGCTGTTCTATCGCTGTATTTTGATCAAAAGAAATAACCTCGTCATTATTAATGTTCGCTAACATACGGGCTAAAATGGCATGAAATAGTTCATCTTTAGTCGCAAAATGATTATAAACAGTACGTTTAGACGCCCCTGCTTGTGCTGCAATTTGGTCCATGCTGGTATGCTCAACGCCACTTTTATAAAACAATGCTTCTGCTGCATCTAAAATAGCTAAACGTTTTTTTTCTGAGAGCTTCATAAATCTATCTTCCGTTAGTTATAACCAATAGTTTATCGGAATAATAAAAAAATGCACTAAGTAGTTTACTTTTTAATAAAACAATGAAAAACTACACTCAATAGTTTACTTTACGTATTTAAATAGGTTTTACAATGAGATTTTTAAAATGGTTCCTTGTGATCATCGCCCTCATTATTTTTGGAGTGTATAGCGTGGATAAAAGTTTAGTGGCCAGCAACATAGTAAATACAACAGGCGTTGCACATTACGCAGAAGGCAAATTTTATAATGATGCAAAAGTGGAGCCTACTAACTTAAAAAAAACTTTGGGGATAATCGCTCGATACTTTAAAGAAAAACGCATTAACATTGAGCCTGCAAAGCCATTACCTATGCAAGTGTTAACCAAAGAAATACTTAATAACCTAAGCAGTAATACTGTTCATATTGTTAAACTTGGTCACTCTAGTATGTTGTTAAAGGTGTATGGCGAATATTGGTTACTCGACCCTGTATTTAGCGAACGTGCATCACCGTTTTCATTTTTAGGACCAAAACGTTTTTCTCCTATGCCTATAAGTATTGCTGACCTGCCCGCTATTGATAAAATTCTTATCTCGCATAATCATTACGACCACCTTGATAAAGCAGCAGTAAAACAGTTAGCAGATAAAACTAAACACTTTTATGTTCCATTAGGGGTTGAAAATGATCTGAAAAAATGGGGAATTAGTGAAGAGAAAATAACAGCATTTAATTGGTGGCAAGAACAGCAAACTGCAAATGCGTTAATTGCTTTTACCCCTACTCAGCATTTTTCAGGCCGAGGCTTAAGCGATGCTAACAACACACTTTGGGGATCTTGGGTAATTAAAACTCAAGAAAACAGCATTTATTTTAGTGGCGACTCTGGATACTTTGCTGGCTTTAAAGAAATAGGTAATAAATACGGGCCTTTTGATTTAACCCTAATAGAAACCGGTGCTTATGACAAAGATTGGGCCGATATTCACATGACACCTGAGCAGTCTGTGCAGGCACACATAGATTTACAAGGTAAAGTCATGGTGCCCATTCACAACAGTACCTTTGATTTAGCTTTTCATAGTTGGACAGACCCACTTGAGCGCGTAACAGCCGCAAGTACCGTTAATAATGTTATGTTAAGTACACCACAGTTTGGGCAACTTTTTAGCATAAACGACGCCCCAATAGTTGATAAGTGGTGGTTATAAACACTTAATTAAAACCTAGCGGCAATTAAGCCGCTTTTTAATACTTAACTTGAACTCTGGATATTGAATTTGATACACAAGTGAATCAAAGTTTAGCTGGTAAAGTAAAAGCTGAACATCACGAATTTGCCCCCTCAATGCTTAATTTTATGCCATTTCCAAAACAAAACGTTTTTGAATAGCGAACAATTTAGCGACGTTTTAACGCAGATAATGAGTGCAAAGAGAGCATTTAGCATGTGCTGTTTATTCAGTGTTCAGATTACTTATTGCTACACCTTTTTATACTAGGAAATAAGTTATAACCACAAGCGGTTTGTCCTTACTTATCACTGCCGTTTTTATTAAGCAGCAATATAATTAACATCATCGCAAATAGCGTAACAATACTCACTTGCAAGGGACCGCTAATTTTAATCCCCAAGTTACTGCTGTTTATAATATCAAAAATATCTTTTAACGCGCCTACCGATATTAACCCCATTGAGCCTGATATTATGCGAGTTAACCGTTTGCTGTTTCGTGTGCGCAATTTTTCATAAAGTTTAGCGTTTTCAGCGATAATTTCATCTTGTCTAAATTGAATTTTATCTAAAGTTTCTTGTGTACGAATGTGTAGTTTTTCAAAGCCCATACGATCAAATACTTTTTGAATCAGGCGCGTATGATCCGGAAAAGTCATCATACTGCCTGCGCTGATCAACTCTAATAACCAATGGGCATCACGAGTAAACTGTTTCAAGCAATTATCTTCAATAGTAAGCTTTTTAACTTGCTCCCTAAGTACTTTAGCAGACAGCTTTTTATCGTTCAGTTTCTGCACAGAATTAACTTGGCTAACACTGAGTTGTTTATCGAGTAACTTATTGGTTAGATGGAATAAATTATTAATAGCAGCGGCCACATCTATCATTTCAGCTGATTGATCTAATACCCAATTAGGTTGTTGTAATAAGCCTAAAACACACTCGTGCTGATTAATGTAAAAAAATTCGTCATGGTTAAAGCAATCTTGATTTAAATTGTTACTGGCTAACGGCGGGGTTCTAAGACACCAGTCATCAACAGCACTGCGCAGCTCTCGTTGCGGTAGTATAAATAGTGGGTAAGCAAAATGCGATTTTAGCGACTTTGCAGTAACCGCAATATACTTATCATCAACACACTCAACTACACGATCAATCAACGTTGAGACAAAACGATTATCCGTTTTATTAAAAGTAAGAATATCGTTAATAGGCTTCTCGCCGTGCTTAAAAGTGCCATTGAGCACTGCTGCCAATTCGGTAAATCGATTTTCGGCAAAATCTTCCAGTAAACCTATATCTTCATTGTGCCAATGCATTTGTTGATCCATCGCAAAAGGCGTACCAAGAGACATCGCATGTCGAACACCACTGCCACTTACACCGTCGAGATCAGCTTTTAGGGTTAACGCAAAAATGCCCATTGGGTAATAAATCAATTCTACGGCAAAACATAGCGCTTTATCATTGCCGTTTCTATTTCGAAATGGCGTACTTAAACTGGGTAACTGCCACGAATATATATTTTCAAATTCGCGGGCAATACCTGCCCAAGTATCGTTGAGCATATTACGCACGGGCGTTTCTGCTGCCCATTGCTCAAGGTACAGTAAATGCGACTTTGGCGCGTCGGTAATAATATTAGATAACGACTGTAACAGTTCATTAATAACAATATGATTAACGCTGGCAAAATATGAAATAGTGATTGCGCCGCGTTCAACAATTAACTTACCCGAGCCTGGTGCTCTATTTTCGCTAAAAAACGTTAATGGTGGCCATAAAGCTTCTAAATCGGTCGACATAATATATTTGCCGTTCGAGCCCAGCGCTTGAACCGCAGCAAGAAATTTAGGCCTTAATTTGCTCATATTTAACGCTAAGGTTTCGGGCTCACCCCAACGTATTTCTAACAACTGGGCAATTATCGCCACACCTTCACTGTAATATTGGTATGAACTAAATTCTAAAGCAAAATGCTCGGCATATAATTGACAATCAGCATGGCTAAGCTCGGCCTTTAGCGCTGTTATTTCGCTTAACGTGTTTGCAATATTTTTTGTTGCTTGGGCCATTAAAAATTCTTGGCTAGTGTATATACCTCGGTCAATACAACAGATTTCAATTTGAATGCCAGCAAACATTTTCAGTGAATTAATAATCTCTGAACTTGGTAACAATTCAAGTGCCGTAATGCCTGAGCGGATCAGCGTTTCTGCATGGCAGTATCTGTTGGTTTCTTCAACCTCATGGCGAGCAAAGCCATAACAGGTACAAAACATTAATAAAAGTTCGTTATTTTCAACGTTTATAAGCTGTGCTTTTGATATTTTCGGCTGAGCTTCTAACTGGTTAATAATGTTAAACGCAGCAGAGTTATGGCCTTGTAATTGTTTTTTTGCCCAATGGAAGCATGCTTCAAAATCTTCTGAACGAATAAATTCAAAAAACGATGTTAAGATAGATTGCTGCGCGGTATTTTGCTCAAAACTCATAGAACTGCCTTTTAAATTATATATTTTCGCTGTTGCTCTAGCCTGGGATCATCAGAAGATAAGTAATAACTCTCAGAGAATATATGATGAACAATGTGCCACAATTGCGCTTTGGTAGGCGCGCTTTGCTCTGCTTTAGCATAAAGCATTAATGCCATTTCAGTTGATTGCATATCATCATAATGCGGAGACAGGTATTTAATACCTAATGTAGAAAAGCCTAATTGTTTATAGAAACGTTCTGGTCCTGCTTCTGCTTCAACCAACAACCATTTAAAATCACTACTTTGGTTAAAAAAATCAAATAACTCTTGGCACAATAACTTGCCTAATCCTTGCCCTTGGTGACTAGGAGAAACAAACAAGTAACCTAACATAGCAAAATGTTTAGACCGATAAACTTCCGTTAAAGACATGCCTATAGTTTTATCGCCTTCATGTACCAATATGCAACGCGAACTACCACTATTTACCGCCGCTTCAATGTTGACTATTGCTTCTCTTTCCCACTCAGGAAATATTTCACAATATAACACCATAGCACTTTCCCATAATGGGCCAATAGCTTTTGTAAGTTGTTTAGTTTGCATGATTTTCTATTCTAATTTTTCTTGAATGATACCTAATATAATTATTATTATCGACTTTATTAAGCCACTTGAGTTAAGAAGAATTAATCGCTGATGAATGCCGAGCTAAATCCAAACTAATTCTCGACTAAAGCTAGACTAAAGTTAGGCTAAGCATTGATCATAATCAGTGAATATAGCGCGTTGGCAGAAATGTTGGGCGAGCCCTTTTGTGCACTTTCAGCCTCTTTAACCCGCAGAGTAATAGCGGTGTTTATGGGTGACTTAACACCACATTGTTCGGCTAAACTAACCACTTCACCGTTAATAAAGTCTATTTCTGTTGGGCGCCCAAGCGCTAAGTCTTCATACATTGATGAGCGCGCATCGGGATCAATTTTCAACATTGAACCGGCAACAATTTTATATAAAAAGTCGGGCATTGATAAAATAAACGGTAATAAGCTCGGAATAACTTTGCCATTTTTTACCGGCTTAATTCCCGCATGCTTTAAAACTTGCAAAGCTTCTTTAATTGTTAGCGCAAGAATTTTTCGGTAATGTCTATCGTGCAATTGTTCTCGAAGTGGCAAACCAGAAAGTGCGTTAATTGAATTATTTAAATTCATGAGTAACTTACTCCACTGAAGTTGACTTAAATCATTATATATATCAACCGGTAGCTCGCTTTTTCTAAAAGCATGAATAAGTGGTTCAGCAACATTATCTTTGTCTGCAATGGCTAAATCCCCTTCTGTACCACAATGGAAATGCGCTTTGCCCTTACTTAAAACATTAAAAGGCACCATACCTTTTAACACCTGATGCTGAGGTAAAAACTGCTTTAATATGTTTGCGTTGCGTATTCCATTTTGAAAACTAACCACTACCGCCTTAGGTTTCGCATATTGTGCTATTGCTTGTGCGACTTCTTCAGTATTACCACTTTTAACGGTCACTAAAATATAGTCAGCATTTTGTATATCACTTAATGCCAAGGAAAAGTTAATATTTTCTGTGGCTATATGCTCATTTCTTTCGCGCCAATCTGTTAACGTTAAGCCATGAGTATTAATTTGCTCTTGAATACGAGGGCGACCAATTAAGGTGACGTTGGTATGACTCCCCACGTCAAGTTAAACCGCAAAATATCCTGCTTTTTTTCGAGCCATAATTTTTTCTCTTTTTAAGTTGAGTGAGTTAACGCATAGAATGAAGCAAGTAATTTCGTCGGTTAT
>NZ_NBOE01000008.1 GCF_002104515.1 Colwellia polaris
GTATCTTCACCGCATAAAAAAGCGCGTCGAACACAACGCGCCACACAATGATAATACGGGGTGTTTACTAAACTGATTTGCTGCTTCCTTGGCGTAGCCATAACTCACCTGAGATAATGTTGTGGGGGTTTTCTTAGTTTAGTTCAGTGTTCTGTAATTTCAATTTAGGATGGGTGTCCTGTTAATTCGCTGTAATTTCAATTTAGGATGGGTGTCCTGTTAATTCGTTCTGTAATTTCAATTTAGGATGGGTGTCCTGTTAATTCGCTGTTAATTTTTGTTAATTATTAATTATTTAAATGTAGAGTTTAGGGGGTAAATTTAATGTGAGTGTCATGTTAATTACACCCACTCTAAATTAGATACGAAGGATTTTCAATTTAGGATGAGTGTCTCGTTAATTTTGCTCTAAATTAGATACGAAGGATTTTCAATTTAGGATGAGTGTCTCGTTAATTTTGTGTCTCGTTAATTTTCCCCTTAACAAAAGTAATAAAGATATAATAATTGTTTTCATTGTGACTCTAAAGGGCATACAAACTCCATGTGTACATAACGAGCCTGTAGAATTACTCGTTTTAATTTAACTTTTAATCAAAGTACTCTAACTGGATTATTTTCTCTTAACAATCAAAGTTTTGAATGACACTCAATTAAAATACTGTCTTTTAAATGGATAATAATACTCTTTCGTTGTAGGAAAACAAAGACGGCGTATGATGAATCAACGTAGTTAGCGGCCTTGAAAAGCAGAGGCTCGCCGCTATTAAAATATGCGGTGGAAAACAAACTTTAATGCTTGAGGTCCACCTCAGGGCGTGTTGTTAGTTGCCTAAGCACAACACCAGTGCTAACATTTGTGAGTACGCAATTTGATTAAGGTAGCTATTATGGATACTCGCATACAATTTAGAGTTGATGAAGAAACTAAACGCTTAGCGCAATTAATGGCTGAAAGCCAAGGACGCACATTAAGCGATGCATGCAGAGAGCTTACAGTAGCCTTAGCTGAAGAACAACGAAAAACAGTGACCCATGATTTATGGTTAACAGAACAAATAAATGCTGCATTTGACAAGATTGATAAGGGTAAAGCTAGTTTTATTGATCACAATGAAGCTAAAACTCAGATGGAGGCTAGAAAGAATAAAATCCGTAATAGAGATAAAATATGATTTTTTGGGAAGAAGAATCACTCAATGACCGAGAAAAGATATTTGAATTTTTATTTGATTTTAACCCTAACGCAGCAGAGAAAACGGACCAAATAATAGAAACTAAGGTTGAAAACTTACTTGAGCATCCATTAATGGGTGTTGAAAGAGATATTTTTCGTGGCCGTGTATTAATTATTCCAGAAGTATCTATGATTATCTCATATTGGGTAGATGGTGACATTATCCGAATAATGCGGGTGTTACACCACAAACAGAAGTTTCCACAAGGTTAAGAAAGGCAACTAACGCCCTTGTTATAAGCACACCGCTGTGCAATTACCATATATAAGTTTAACAATGACTCCGTCATCATCGAAAAACTCCGCAATGTTTAGACCGTTAAGTTCAGAAAACTTTGCATTTGATATATACACTGGATCGTTTACGAAATTGAAGTCTACGTTATCAAATTTAATGATCCAACTCACCCTTTGATAATCCTCAATTGTGAGAATAAAAATATCAGCTTCAAAATCAAATTCGTATTTCTTAACTTGGCTATCAGGCCAACATATTTTGGACAATTGACTATTCAAGGCATTCATAATCCTAAGTGCTTATAACAGCTTATTAGACGGAAATATTCCGCCTTTGCACAACCAAGACCACCCTGATTGTGAATATTTATTCAAATTAATATACATAATACCAAATGTAATAAGTTATTGACCAATTTTAAGCGAGGATAAATTGTTCAATAATACATATTTATTGTTCCAGACTAAACATAAGTACCATTATCCCTGCAGGCAAGGCGTTTGATTGATTCTTACATTATTGACGATTTAAACCGCCTTAAAATGATCGATTATTTATTTCAACCGGCATAGCTTATCCCTTATATTCAATTACTTATTATAAACCCTTGAATAAACCGATATATTATTCTTAAGTTAAAAATATAAATTTAGCAACAAATAAAGCCGTTAATGCCCATACACCGTTTGAGATTTCTTTATGTTTTCCGGCGCCTAACTTAAGTACGGTATAAGTTATAAAACCAAATGCAATGCCGTTGGCTATTGAGAAAGTAAATGCCATCATCACGGTTGTGGCAACTGCTGGGGCGTATTCGGTTAAGTCATCCCAATCTAAGCCTCTTAATGAGCTCATCATTAGCATGGCAACATAAATTAAGGCACCGTCAACCGCAAAGCCGGGTAGCATTTGTGCCAATGGTAAAAAGAACATCCCCAAAGCAAATAGTAAGCCTATAGTTATGGCTGTTAAGCCTGTTCTTCCGCCTACAGCAACGCCTGCAGCAGACTCAACATATGAAGTAACGGGCGGGCAACCAAAAGCGGTGCCAATAACGGAAGAAATAGAGTCTGCTTTTAGTGATTTATTTAAACCGATAATTTTGCCATTTTTATCTTGTAATTTAGCGCGTTCTGCAACGCCCATTAATGTACCTGCGGTATCAAAAATATTGACAAATAAGAAGGTAACAATAACCGGGATTAAAGCGACTTGAAACGCGCCTGCTATATCTGCTTTCCACAGAATAGGCTCCAGTGCTGAAAAGTTTGGTATAGCTAACATGCCGTTATAGCTAACAAAACCAGAGGCTGGAGCGAATGATTTAGCGGCTTCTGCTACAACAAAAAATTCTCTGGGTAGTACCCATGTCATAATAAAAGCGATTAGTGTTGTTATGGCTATACCAATGATTACTGCACCAAATACATTACGATAACTCAGTACGGTTATCAGTAAAAAGCTTAAAAAACCAAGTGCCGGTGCTTCTGGACCGAATTCGCCAAAGCCAAAGTGTGTTAGGTCGGCGAGTGCTACAATATTATCTGGGTTAGCAACCACAATGCCGGTAAAACGTAAGCCAATGAAGCCAAGAAATAATCCTACCCCGGCGGTCATCGCTAAGCGTAAACTTAGTGGAATACTATCGAGCATCCATTCTCGTAGCCGAGTAACGCTCATTAGCACGAAAATAACACCTGATAGAAAAACTGCGCCTAACGCTATTTCCCAACTATAGCCCATAGCGCCAACAACAGAAAAAGTAAAAAATGCGTTTAAGCCCATACCTGGCGCAAGCCCTACCGGCCAGTTTGAATATAGGCCCATCATAATGGTGGCTATTGCTGCACCTAAACACGTTGCTAAAAATAAGCCATCAAATGGCATGCCCGTTTTCGACATGATAATAGGATTTAAAAACATAATGTATGACATAGTTACAAAAGTTGTTAACCCTGCCATCAGTTCTGTTCTTACGTTGGTATTGTGCGAGCTTAGTTTAAAAAATCGCTCTAAAAAGTTTAGATCACGAGTTGCTGTACTGCTGGTAACGCCGACTTGATCATCCATAATATTTAATCTCTAGTTATTTAGAACTTGGTTTTTACTTTGTTATAAATAAAACCTATTTAAGGAAATTAATTAACCACTTTATGTTTAATTGTTTGCGATTAATTACTTTTTTGCTAACGATTAATTTAGCTGTTTTGTTTTAGTCGTCACTTCATCCTAAACTTAAAATAGAAAACCTGTCAATAGTGTCAAGAAGTAAGTTTTTTTTGACATATTTCTTGTATAATCTGCGCGAAGCTCTTCTAGAGCATACAATACTGGGTGATCTCTTTTCTATTTCAATACTAACATTATTAAAGTACCACTCAGCCTTCATCGAATTTTTAATTATTGAGTTGTTATGCTTCAACTAACACATTTTAATCGTCACACCATTAAAGGTGATATTTTTGGTGCACTTACCTCTACCATAGTTGCACTACCTTTTGCTTTAGCTTTCGGCGTAACGTCAGGCGCGGGTGCTAGCGCGGGGATATATTGTGCCATTATTACGGGTTTGTTTGCTTCTATATTTGGTGGTACAAACCAACAAATATCTGGGCCGAATACCGGGTTAACTATTGCAATGGTGGCCATTTTAACCAGCTTTATAGCAAAGTCGCCTGAACATGGCGTGGCGATGGCATTTACTGTGGTTAGCTTAGCGGGTGTTTTTCAAATGCTTTTTGGTTTTTTTAAACTGGGTAAGTATTTTACGCTGATATCTTATCCGGTTATTTCAGGCTTTACTTCAGGTATTGGTATTTTGATAATTTTATCGCAAATACCGGTTTTATTTGGCAAACCATTTGCTGAGTTGTCTTTATCGATATCAACGTTAACAAGTACAAACACCTTAGTTGGTTTGGTATGTTTAGCCGTACTTTTTGTTTGGCCTCAGAAGTTTAAACAAATAATACCAGCAAGTATTATTGCAGTATTAGGAGCGACAATATTTTATATATTTTCAGGTAGTGATATTCCTGTTGTTGGTGCAATTTCAAGTGAATTACCTACGTTTAACTTTCCTACTTGGCAACATGACTTAATCGGCGAGATGATAAAATCTGCTTTGCTTATTGCCACCTTGAGCACACTAGATTCTTTAATGACTTCGCTTACCGTTGATAGTATCAGTAAAGATTTACATAACTCTGATCAAGAATTAGTTGGCCAAGGCATAGGTAATGTTATTGCTGGCTTCTTTGGTGCACTTCCTGGTGGCGGTGCAACCATGCGCACGGTAACTAACCTAAGGGCTGGCGGCACCACACCTTTGTCGGGTATTTTACATGCGCTATTTATTCTGGCTATTGTATTATGGGCAGGAGAATACACTGCTTATATTCCTGTCGCTGTACTGGCGGCAATTCTAACGCATGTAGGCATTAGTATTATTGATTGGAACTTTCTTAAACGCGTGCATCAAATTCCGTTCTTTAGTGTTGCCTTAATGGTTGCAACTATGGTGATGGCGGTTATATTTGATTTAATTACTGCGGTGTTAATTTCAGCATTTATCGCCAATTTAGTTACTATTCGCCGATTATCAGAAATTCAATTGGATAACATTAAGCTTTTAACTGCAAAAGAAGCTGTGCACCTACCGGTTTATGAAAAAACCTTATTCTCTGAATTAGATAACCAAGTGCTTTTGTTGAATATTTCTGGCCCTATTGGTTTTGGCGTAGCCAGAGGCTTAAAACAAAGTGTTTCAAAATTAGATCAAGACAAAGCCTTATTAATAGACTTTACCGATGCGCGTTTTGTCGGTATTACGAGTACTATTGCCATTGAAGAAATTATTATGAGTTATCAAACCGAGGGGAAAAAAATATTGTTATCAAATATTTGCCAACGAGTTCGTGACGACTTTAATAAGTTACATTTATTTGAAAAAGTACCAAGCGAGCAAATATTTAAAAGTAGAATTGAAGCTTTGTACTATTTAAAAAACAATAGTACTTAGTTTTCGTTAAAGCACAGCGAGAACCATAATATAAACATAAGAGAGCTATGTGCCTGCAATGAGCGCTATATAAACGCTTTAAGTACTCGCTGGGCACTTGGGGTTTATCTCTTAAATGTGTGCGATTATGGCTCGCTATTGAATAATATTGAGCCTCTATGTTTGCACTGGCTTTTAAAACGTAACATTTTTGATGTTAACGAATACCACAGCCTTTAAGAATTATTTGGGTAAGTGAAGCGACTACAGCTTCGAAGTCGTCATCGTTCATTTCGTTTTTATCTAAGGCTGCCACAACTTGCACGTTAAAGTCGGCGTAGTGTTGGGTTGAGCTCCATATTAAAAACAACAAATGGTATGGGTTTATAGGGTCTATTAGGTCTTGCTCTACCCAAGTTTCAATCACCTTAATTTTAGTGTCTATCCAGACTTTAAAATCATTATTTAAGTAATCTTTAAGCACGGGTGCGCCGTGAATTAGCTCGCTTGCAAAAATTCTTGAGGCATCGGGGTCACTTTTGGCGTGCATAACTTTTGCTCTAATATAAGCACTGAGCACTTGCTTAGGTTCGTTATCCAACGTTAGGGTGTCGTAATCCGTATTCCATACCGCGATAATATTACTGAGTAACTGTTGGTATAAGTCGGTTTTGTCAGCAAAATAATAATGAATATTAGCGCGGGCAATATTGGCGCGTTCAGCTATACGTTTGATAGAAGCACCTTTGAAGCCATGTGTTACAAACTCTTTTTTAGCGGCCTCTAATATTATGGCTTTATTTTTTTGTCGAATAGTCCCTTCGTTTACTTTTTCTTTACTCACTTAAATTCCTATTAACCGTTAACACTAGCACTAAATTAACGTGTAAAAATGGCAGATAACACCACTAATTAATGTTTAGGGTACTGGCTGCCACTTGATAATAAACACCATACGTTGAATGTTATAAACGCTACCGTGCTGCTATTTCGAATTTGCTAACCAAATAGCTAATTGCGTACGCTCTTCATCTGTCATTTCAGTTTTATTCATAAACGGCATATCTTTAGCGTCAATAACACGGGCTTGAATGCGCGGCCCCCATTGCTTAATGGTGTCGATATTAGAAAACACAAGCCCTGCCGGTGCTATGGTAAAAATATCATCGGTAGGGTTTTCTGCATGACAAGTACCACAACGTTGTTCAATAATTTGCGTAACTTGGCTATCCGTTACTTCTTGCTTGAGTTGCTCGGCACTTATTTCAACTGAACGTGGAGCAATTGCCACAGCTAATACAATAGTAGCTACAACTGATGCCACTAAAATTAACGGTTTTTGCTTACCAAAATGGCGCAATACAAAATATTGACGAACAGCAGCTGTGATCAATACTATTGCCATTAACACTAACCAATTAGCACTATGGTTAAAGGTCATCGGGTAATGATTTGAAATCATGATAAAAATAATAGGTAACGTGGTGTAAGTGTTATGTGTAGAGCGCACTTTAGCATTTAATCCGTAAGCCGGATCTGGAGCTTTGCCCTCTTCTACTGCTTTAACAAGCGCCCGTTGCGATGGCATAATACCGAAAAATACATTACCGGCCATAATGGTGCCAATAATTGCGCCCATGTGCATATAAGCACCACGCGCACTAAATATTTGCGTTAAACCGTAAGATAATGCCGTTGCTACAACAAACAAAATCAAACCTAAAATAATGCCATGATTTCTGAGTTTTGTTCTTACCAGTAGCTCGTAAATACCTACACCAACCACAATAGAGCCAAGCCCTAATCCAATGGCTTGCCATTGCGTTAAATCAGCAACACGCTTATCAATTAAGTAAGATTCTGCGCCAACGTAAAACATTAACGACAATAACAAAAATCCGGTGATCCAAGTGGTGTAAGCTTCCCATTTAAACCAATGCAATGTGGCTGGCATTTTTGGTGGTGCAAGTTTATATTTCGCCACTTCATAAAAACCACCACCGTGTATGGCCCATAAATCGCCGCCTATACCTTTGTCAGCTTTTTCTTGAGGTGGCGTTTCTAAATGGTTGTCTAACCATACAAAATAGAAAGATGCACCAACCCAAGCAATACCGGTAATAAGGTGGGCAAATCTAATAACTAAATTCAGCCATTCATTAATATACGGATCCATAAAATTCCTTAGTGTTCAGATTTTGTTATTGAATTATTATTGTGTTTATTAAACCCGCTCACCCATAATATGGGTTGCTTTAACATGACGTTCGTCACCTAACATGCTTAATATAAATAGTTTTTCTGACAACGTTTTACAATGTTGCATGCGTCTGTCCATTAACGGTGTTGCATGATAATCCAAGACAATAAAGTCGGCTTCTGCGCCTTTAACGAAATTACCAATAGTCCCTTCAAGATCTAAGGCAATTGCGCCGCCTAAAGTGGCTAAAAACATCGATTTAAACGGGCTAAGTTTATCGCCACGTAGTTGCTGGGTTTTATAACCTTCGTTAATGGTACTTAACATAGAAAACGTTGTGCCCGCGCCAATGTCGCTGCCTAAACCTACGTTTACATCAAATTTTTCTACTTGTTGTAGGTTAAACAAACCACTGCCTAAAAACAGGTTAGAGCTTGGGCAAAACGCTACTGCTGAGTCTGTTTCACTTAAACGCTGACATTCACTATCGTGCAAATGCACGCCATGGGCAAAAACGCTTCTTCGGCTGAGTAAGTTACTTTTATCATAAACATCTAAATAACCATCGCTGTCTGGAAATAGTTCTTCTACCCAAGCAATTTCAGATTTATTTTCACTTAAATGGGTATGTAAATAAACACTTGGATTTTCTGCTAGTAACTGCCCTGCCTTGTTTAGTTGCTCGGTTGAACAAGTAGGGGCAAACCTTGGCGTTATTGCATATTGTAAACGGTCGGTGTTGTGCCATTTTTCAATTAATGCTTTGCTGTCATCATAACCACTTTGTGCGGTGTCAGATAAATAATCAGGGCAGTTTTGGTCCATTAACACTTTGCCGCATATCATGCGTAATTTTTTCTGCTGGGCAATAGTGAAAAATGCATCGACAGATTCTTTGTGCACAGTGCCAAACACTAAAGCCGTTGTTGTGCCCGCTTCAAGTAATTGCGTTAAGAAGAATTCGGCAACTCTTTTACCGTGTTCTAGATCAGAAAATTGGCGTTCAAATGGAAAAGTATAGTTTTCTAACCATTCAAGCAGTTGCTCGCCGTATGAGGCGATCATTTCTGTTTGTGGGTAATGTACATGCGTATCAATAAAGCCAGGCATGATTAAACCATTTTCGTAATGAATAACGTCAACATCGTTATCTAGGGTGTTAAGTAACGCTTTTGCTTCGCCTACTTGTTCAACTAGGCCATCTTTAATAATGAGTAACCCATCTTCAATATATTGATAACTGTCTTGCAAAGCTACTTTGGCTGGATCGGCCAAGAAATGCAGTAACTCTCCGCGATATACTTTCAACATTTTTTCTTACCTTATAATTTGGTTTTTAATTTATTAACTTATGCCGGTTATTCTGGCTTGTTCTAACTTTTTGCAATAACGATTGAACCATCGAGTTCTATCACATCACAGTTATCACCTTTACCGCCTCGATCGACTACTAAAAAGTCACTTTCTCCGCCCAATGCTAAACAGAAATGATGCCAAGTACCTTTATGATAATTTACACCTTGGTCAGCGTTGGCGATAAATACTTCTAACTTGTTTATGTCAAATTCGCCTGCGGGTGCAACTACCACTAAGTATGGGTTTTGGCCCATAGGAATAAACGCTTGGCTACCGTGGGGATGTCGTTCCATCATCTTAATAGCAATGGGTTGAGCTAATGGCGTTGAGCGAAATATGTTGATAATGGCGTGACCGGCATTATCACTAACATCAACTTTAGCCAGATCATGATAACGCTGAGTAAAGCCATTGTTTATTGCAAAAACATGCGCTTCAGCATTCGCTTCAATTACATCACCAAAAGCAGTAAAAGCGGCACGTGTTAATGGCTTTGGTGTAACGGTTTGAACATTTTTCGGCATAAAATTTCTCTGCTTATTCAGCTTAGCTACCACGATAAGTTGAATATCCAAAAGCGGTTAATAACAACGGAATGTGATAATGGCTGCCACTGCTGTCGAGTTCGAATACAATATCAACATATGGATAAAAGCCTTGTTCTTTATTGGCCACAAAATACGGTTTTGTTGAAAAATGCATACGATAAACACCTGCGGCCAGTACTACATCGTCAGCTAATAAACCGGCAATTCGCCCATCAGCATTGGTAACGCCATAAGCTAGTTCAGCCCAACCATCACTGGTTTGCGCAAATAGCGTAATAGGTAGGTTTTGTGCAGGTAAACCGCGAGTTGTGTCAAGTACATGGGTGGTTATTTGGCTCATAGTAATTTCTCTAAACGTAGATGGAATATTTTGCGCTGCTCTTCGGCGGCGTTCGCCAATTCAGTGCTTTTATTGTTAGGTAAACGCGCTTGTAATAACGCCAGCATTTGTGCCGCGCTTTTACCTGTTGCACACACAATAAAGATGAAACCAAACTTTGCTAAATAGTCAGCGTTACCTTTAGCAAGTGCTTCAAGTACTTCTTCTGTAGCTTCGCTAACTGAGCTTTGTTCTCCACTGGCTAGCGCTTTGGTGTTGGCATATTTAGCTCTTAAGGTAGCAACGTTTCCAATTTGTGGATGACCTTCGAATGCTTCTAAATAGTCAGCTTCTTCAAGCCCTTGCCACGCTTTATCTGCTTTACTCACCAAGTCTTGTTGATCCCTAAAAGGGCGTGCATTAACCATGCGCGCAACCCAAGTTGTAGCGGTACAACATTGCATAAAACTATGCGTGGCTTCTTCGACAGATAAGTTATTTAATTGTGCTAAATCCATTGTTTTTCCTGTTAAATTTTTGCTGTGCATTATCATCAACTTTACGTTAACGCAGGGCAAAATAGCTCTTTTACTATTCGTTACTCTGTTTCAAGCAGTTGCTTAAGCGCTTGCCAGTGAATACCTTGTTGCGTTTTAGGACGACTTTTATTTATGGCGTTAGCTGGAGTCTGCGGGTTTGACAGCTCAAGCTGTTGATTTAAGCGCTCGACTTTAGCTTGTTCAGCTTGATAGATATTAATAATTTCAGCCGACACAGATACCGCCACTTCCATCGGCAATTTACCACCTACTTGCGATAAACCTATTGGACAGTTCATTCTTGCTACTTGGTTTTCATCAATATCACGATGTTTATAACGCTGCTTAAATCTGCGCCATTTGGTATCAGAAGCGATTAAGCCTAAGTAATGAAAATCAGCACGCTTTAAAATAGCTTGTGATATTTCAAAATCCATTTGGTGGTTATGAGTCATCACTATAAAGTAGCTATTGGCTGGCATGCTTGCTACTTCTAGCTCGGGGGTATCACTCACCACTTTATGAACATTGTCGTATTGCTCAACATTGACAGGAAACTGCGCTTCACGGCTATCAACCCAAGTTACCTTGCAAGGTAGTTGCGCTAAAATTGGCACTAACGCTTTACCAACATGGCCAGCACCAAATAACATAATATTAACGCCGGTAGCAGCGAAACATTCAAACAATACGCTAGTATTACCGCCACAACATTGACCTAAATTACTGCCTAATTGAAAGTGCTCAATATGTTGGCAGCTTTTACCGTTAAGCAGCATTTTTTTTGCTTGTTTAATGGCTTTATGTTCGAGGTGCCCGCCACCAATAGTGTCAAAAATGTCATCATTACTGATCACCATTTTTGTACCACTATTTCTAGGGGTTGAGCCTGAAACGCCTACCAAGGTAACTAATACATAGGCTTGGCCTTGTTTGCTCAACTTATAGCTGGCACTGCTCCAGTTTGTTGTCATCAGTAGTTACCTAAACCTGCTCACTGTCTTTCATCGCTTCAACCGCCCAAAGTACTCGCTCGGGTGTTGCTGGTGTATCTAGCGCTGGGCTTAATTTGTAATCTGACACGCTCGAAATGGCATCTTTAAGCGCAGACCATACCGAAATACCGAGCATAAATGGCGGTTCGCCTACGGCTTTCGAGTTATAAATGGTTTGCTCACGATTAGGATCGTCTGGCACTAAGTCAACGCGAAAATCGCTTGGGGTATCACTTATTGCCGGTATTTTGTAAGTTGCAGGGTTATTAGATAACAGTCTACCTTGGTCATTCCAAACCAATTCTTCGGTCGTTAACCAACCCATACCTTGAATGAATGCACCTTCAATTTGTCCGATATCTATTGCAGGATTTAACGAGTGCCCTACGTCATGCAAAATATCGGCACGTAATAATTTATATTCACCCGTTAGGGTATCAATTAATACTTCAGATACCGCCGCGCCAGTTGAATAATAAAAGAAAGGTCGACCTTTACCTGTTGCGCGATCAAAATGTATTTTGGGTGTTTTATAATAACCTGTTGAAGATAACGATACTCGGCCCATATAAGCTTGCTGAACAAGCTCAGCAAATGAGAAGGTTTCTGCGCCCACCAACACTTGGCTGTTTTTAAAACTAACCTCTGCTTCGCCAACGTTATATTTTTCACAAGCAAAAGCAATTAAACGAGCTTTAAGGATTTTAGCTGCCGCTTGTGCCGCTTTACCGTTTAAGTCGGTGCCTGACGAAGCTGCTGTTGGAGAGGTATTAGGCACTTTATCGGTACGTGTTGCCGAGACACCAACGGTATCAACGTCGACTTGAAACTCTTCAGCAACAATTTGCGCTATTTTGGTAAATAAACCTTGGCCCATTTCGGTGCCGCCATGATTTAAATGAATAGTACCGTCGGTATAAATGTGAACTAAAGCCCCGGCTTGGTTTAAGTGTTGCACGGTAAATGAAATACCAAATTTAACCGGCGTTAACGCTATACCTTTCTTTAATATCGTATTTTCAATATTAAACTGGCTAATACTTTCTCTGCGGGCTTGATAATCTGAGCTTTGTTCTAATGAAGAAATTAATTCCGCCATTTTGTTATGCTCTACCGTTTGGTGATAGTGCGTAACGTTGCGATCGTCTTTGCCGTATAAATTAATTTTACGAATTTCTAACGGATCTTTTCTTAAATAACGGGCAATATCGTCCATGACCATTTCAATGGTCATCATGCCTTGTGGTCCACCAAAACCACGATAAGCGGTATGCGATACGGTATTTAATTTACAGCGATTTCCGGTAACTTTTGCTTGGTCTAAAAAGTAAGCGTTGTCAGAGTGGAACATGGCTCTGTCAACAATAGCATCGGACAAATCGGGTGAATAACCACAATTGCCGTTGACTTCGATATTAATGCCTTTAATTTGACCGTTACTGTCAAAACCCACGTGATAGTTATTTTCAAAAGGATGACGTTTACCTGTCATACACATATCGTCTGAGCGGCTTAACTTAAATTTAACCGGACGTTTAGTATGGTTTGATAACAAGGCCGCTAAACATGCCCATGGCGCAGCTTGGGTTTCTTTACCACCAAAACCTCCACCCATACGACGCGTGTCTACAATCACTTTATTCAGTGGAATATTGAGCACTTCAGCCACTAGCTTTTGTACTTCACTTGGATGTTGTGACGAAGAAAATACCGTCATGCCGCCATCTTCGGTGGGCTCGGCTGTTGATACTTGTCCTTCAAGATAAAAATGCTCTTGACCACCAACAGAAATTTCACCTCGTAATTGATGTTCAGCTTGTTCAATGGCGGTTTCTGAATCACCGCGCTGCATAGTAAAAGGCGGGCGTACAAAGTTTTGTTTGGCCAGCGCATCTTTTACCGTTAATACGGCTTCGAGTTCTTCGTATTCTATTTTTGCCAATTTAACAGCGCGTCTGGCTAAGTCGTGACTGGTCGCTGCAACGGCAAATATAGGTTGGCCAATATAGTCAACTTGACCCATCGCCAATACCGGGTCGCCAGGAAATACTGGGCCAATATCGGTATGTCCGGGTACATCTTCCACCGTGATCACGGCGACAACCCCTTCGGCAGCTTTTACCGCTGATAAATCGATACTTTTAATACGCCCGTGTGCAATAGTGCTTTGACCTGCAGCGGCATGTAATTGCCCTTGAAGGCTAGGCCTGTCATCAATATATAAAGCTTCGCCGCTAACGTGTTTATCAGCGCTTTCGTGCTTTTTAGAACGACCTACGCCACCTTGGCCGACAGCAGTAGATTCTTGGTTTATATTTTCGTTAGAGTGTTTGGTATTTATAAGACTACGCATAATTAACTACCCGAGTTTCAATCTGTTTACTTTGTAATTCTAAATAACACTTTTGAATTAAGTTTTGTGCGACTTTCAGGCGATATTTGTCAGAAGCTCGTACGTCTGACATTGGCGTAAAGTCGAGTGCTAATGCTGCTTGTGCGGCCGTAACACTTTCACCATCGAAGGTTTTATTTAATAAAGCGCCTTCACATTGTTTGGCACGCATAGGAATACCCGCCATACCACCAAAAGCGATACGAACACTGGTAATAATATTATCTTTAAGTTCGATGTTAAATGCCGCTAAAACCGCAGAAATGTCGTCGTCAATGCGTTTAGATATTTTATAAACTTTCAGTACTTTATTAGCCGAAGACTTAGGAATATAAACATTTTTAATAAACTCAGACGGCGCTAGTACTGTTTTTTTATAATCAACAAAGAAGTCTTCTAAAGCAATTTTCCGCTCTTGATCACCACGTTGTAAGGTAATTTCAGCACCTAAGGCGATTAAAGCTGGCGGCATATCACCAATTGGTGAGGCATTACCAATATTGCCACCTAAGGTGCCATTATTGCGAATTTGTCGTGAGCCTATTCGCTCGATCATCTCACCAAGGTCGTGATACTCCTGATGTAACATCGGGGTGAATTCACTATAAGGCACTGCAGAGCCAATAATAAATTCTTCAGCGTTATCTGAGATGGTTTTTAACTCTGCAACATCACCCAAATAAACTAGGTCATCAATGGTGGCTAAATTTTGTGTCACGGTTAAGGCTAAGTCAGTTGCGCCAGCTACCAAAGTTGCATCGGGGTTTTGCAGTAATTTATCGGCTAACTCTTTAGCGGTTTTTGGTGCAAAGTATTGATGACGACCATTTGATAACGCCGCTGACGGTAGTGTTTTAAATTCATTTAATTGCTGCACCGTTTGTTGATAGTGCTCGGCAAATGAGTCTGCTTCTGTATGTTCACTTGAGGCTATCGCCGCATCAATAATTGAACGATACCCCGTACAGCGGCATAAATTACCTGCTAATGCTTCAAGTACTTCTGCTCGATTAGGCTTGCTATTTTGTTTATGCAATGCAAATGAAGACATAACAAAACCTGGGGTACAAAAACCACATTGCGAGCCATGATTATCGACCATAGATTGTTGAACATGATGCAATTTAGCCCCTTGTTTTAGGTGTTCAACGGTAATTAATTGCTTGCCATGCAAACTGCCCACAAAACTAATGCAAGCATTGATTGATTTATAATCGAGTGTTTGGCTATCTTTCGCTAACTCAGCTACCACCACGGTACAAGCGCCACAGTCGCCAGAAGAACAGCCTTCTTTGGTACCACTTTTAAATTGCTCTTCACGTAAATACTGAAGAACCGTTAAATTCGGATCTATGTTTTCTACGGTCACAACATCGTTGTTTAATAAAAAACGCACTGTACTTGTGGTCATATTTGGTTCCGCTTCTTGTTTTATGATTTTTTATTGTGCTTGTTTAGCATCAAATATATCAGAATAAAAACCTGACACAAGTGACAAGTTATTATTTTATCTTTTAATGCTGAATATCGCCATAAGCATTTACGACTTATAAGCTTTAATTCAACCGCTTAATAAGCGAAAGGCGTTCTGAGCTTTTCAATATAATAATAGGTCAAAATATCAATAAACTCTCAGATACTGCTTTAAACCAAATAAGAAAGAAGAGATTAAACGTTGAGGCTAATACTATGGAACGAGTTTTGTCGTTAGATTTAACAGTAGAAGATTTTTGAATGCATAGGTTGTATGTATTAGCTTTATTATTCACAATGATTTGCTGATATAAAATGCGCACGTAATATCATGATAGCTGACGATTACATGCGCTTTTAATAACGCTTTTTAGCTAAGTAAAAAAGTAATAATTACCTTGCAGGACGTATAAAAGGCATATGTCTATTTACATCTTTATAAAGTAAATACCTAAAAGGTCCAGGGCCGCCGGCATAACAAGATTGTGGGCAAAATGCGCGTAGCCACATAAAATCACCCGCTTCTACTTCAACCCACTCACCATTAAGGTGATAAACAGCCTTACCTTCTAATACATAAAGGCCATGTTCCATTACATGCGTTTCATCAAATGGGATAACGCCACCGGGCTCAAATGTTACAATATTTACGTGCATGTCGTGACGCATGTCTGATTGCTCAGTAAAGCGAGTGGTTTTCCATACGCCGCCAGTGTCAGGCATTTCTATGCCTTCTACTTCGTTATCACTGGTAACAAATGGCTCGGGGGCATCAATACCTTCAACAAACTGATAGGCTTTGCGGATCCAATGAAACTTAACGTTAGCACTGCTGTTGTTTTTTAATGTCCATTTACAGCCAGGTGGTAAATACGCATAGCCACCAGTGTCTAAGTGATGATTGGTGCCTTCAATGTTTACATCCATTTCGCCTTCAACAACAAAAAGTACCCCTTCTGCTTTTTCGTCTAATTCTGGTTTTTCAGAGCCACCATTGGCGCCAACCTCAACTATATATTGAGAGAAAGTTTCTGAAAAACCACTTAATGGACGCGCGATAACCCACATACGCATGTTTTCCCAAAAAGGTAGGTAGCTAATAACAATATCTGTTAGTACGCGTTTTGGAATAATCGCATATGCTTCGGTAAAAATTGCTCGGTCTGAAATCAATTGTGTTTGTGGTGGTAATCCGCCTGTTGGCGCATAGTATGTGTGTTTAGCTGACATGGTCTTTATTTCCTTGATGTCTGAGCGGCAATGAATTTTTTTCTGTATTCATGCAACAATGGTTCGGTATAGCCATTAGGCTGAGTTTTACCTTTAAAAATTAAATCTAACGCGGCTTGAAAAGACAAACTATTGTCAAAATCGTCTGACATAGCTTGGTAAGTGCTATCGTGTGAGTTTTGTTGATCAACCACCCTTGCCATTTTTTCCAATGACGCCCTAACTTGCGTTGGTGTTAAAATATTGTGCTCTAACCAATTACAAATGTGTTGGCTGGAAATTCTTAAGGTGGCTCTGTCTTCCATTAAGCCAATATTGTTTATGTCTGGAACTTTTGACGCTCCCATGCCTAAATCAATCCATCGAACAACGTAACCAAGTAAACCTTGCGCATTGTTGTTTAATTCGTTTTCAATAGCTTGTGGAGTCAAGCTGCTTGTATCGCTTAGTAAGGGTACTGTTAATATATCATCAATGTTAGCACGTGCTCTTTTGACAATTTCTTTCTGTTGTTCAAAAACGTTAACTTGATGGTAATGCATGGCATGTAAGGTTGCACCTGTAGGAGAAGGCACCCATGCGGTATTTGCACCCGATAATGGGTGAGCAACTTTAGCTTTCATCATGGCGGCCATTTCATCCGGTATTGCCCACATACCTTTACCTATTTGCGCTTTACCGGCAAAACCACAAGCTAAGCCTATATCTACATTCCAATCTTCGTAGGCGTTAATCCAAGCTTGTGCTTTCATGTTACCTTTTGGCACCATAGGACCTAGTAACATACTGGTGTGTATTTCATCGCCTGTTCTATCTAAAAAGCCCGTGTTAATAAAAACTACACGGCTTTTAACCTCACGAATACATGCCTTTAAATTGACCGTAGTGCGGCGTTCTTCATCCATAACACCAATTTTGATGGTATCTCTATCTAAATGTAGTGCGTCTTCAACGGCATTAAACAGCTTATTGGCAAAGGCAACTTCTTCAGGACCATGCATTTTAGGTTTAACAATATAGACATTGCCATTTCTGGAGTTACGGTGCAGATTAGTTTTTTGTAAATCATGCAGCGCAATTAAGGTGCTGATCATGGCGTCCATGATGCCTTCTTGAATTTCCAAACCATCTTTGTCAATCACCGCAGGGTTTGTCATTAAATGACCAACGTTGCGACAAAATAACAAGCTACGTCCGTGAAGAGTCAAACTGCCATCAGCAAGATCGTTATAGACTTTATCTGCCTTTAAAATACGTTGTGATACCTTACCCGATTTTTCAATGGTTTCGCTTAAATCGCCTTTCATTAAGCCTAACCAGTTACGATAAACTTGAATTTTTTCTAACGCGTCTACCGCAACTACAGAATCTTCAAAATCTTGTATCGTGGTAAGTGCCGACTCTAAGGTAATATCTTTAATACCCGCATCATCTGTTTTGCCAATGGCAGAGTTAGGGTCTATCTCAATCGCTACGCGTAAATCATGATGGGTTAATAAAATAGAGCTAGGACTGTTTTTTGTTCCTTGATAGCCGATTAATTGTTCGCCATTTTTTAACTGGGTTGTGTTGCCGTTGCTTAATGTTACTTGTAGAGCTTTATTGTTAATCGAATAACCAATAGCTTGGCTATGAGAGCCAGAAAGTAGCGGGAAATTTTGGTCTAAAAACGCTTTGGCATAGGCAATAACTTTTTTTGCTCTGTTTGGGTTATGTGAATGCCCTTTTGTAGCGCCATCTTCCTCGCTGATAACATCGGTGCCATAAAGTGCGTCATACAAGCTTCCCCATCGTGCGTTAGCCGCATTTAATGCAAAACGAGCATTAGCGGTAGGCACAACAAGTTGAGGGCCTGCTTGCAGGCTAACTTCAGAGTCAGCATGTTGAGTCGTGATGGTAAAGTCTTCACCTTCTGGTACTAGGTAACCAATTTCTGTGAGAAATTTTTTATAGCTTGGCAGATCAAATTTGCCTTGATGCTTTATGTTCCACTGATCTATTTGTGCCTGCATAACATCGCGCTTTACTAATAATGCTCTATTTTCTGGCCCTAGTTCATGGGTAATATCTGATAAAGCCTGCCAAAAATCTGGCTCTGAGATATTCAAACCAGGTAATACGTCTTCTTTGATAAAGCTTGCTAGGTCATTGTTAACCTGTAACAACCCTTTTTGTAGATATTTTGTCATATGGTGAGATACTCGTTACGCTATATGTTTAAAGTTGTAGTGCCGATAATGTAAAACTAATAATGTAAAACTAATCCTGTAAAACCAATAAATACTCTGTGATATCTATCGGTACTGGCTTTGGCAGTTACTTTAATGCCATATTAATTTGACAGTAAGTTACTATTTATTGTGAAAGCATTATTATGAAAAAATTGAGTTAACAGAGCTTATGAAGCGCCGTGGTGTTTAATCCAATGCTCTGCTATATCTTGCCTTGTGCACAGCCATACATCGTTAAACTGTTCAATGTAATCTAGAAAACGTACTAAACTTGCAAACCTACCCGGGCGTCCGATAATGCGGCAATGTAATCCAATTGACATCATTTTCGGTGCGTCAGCACCTTCAGCATATAAGGTATCAAAAGTGTCTTTTAAATAATTAAAGAATTGGTCACCAGCATTAAAACCTTGTGGGCTTGCAAAGCGCATGTCATTTACATCAAGTGTGTAAGGTACAATTAAATGCGGCTTGTTTATGCCTTCAACAAAGTAAGGTAAGTCATCAGCGTAGCTGTCGGCGTCATATAAAAAAGAGCCTTCTTGCATCACCAGTTGTCGGGTGTTTTCGCTCATTCGACCTAAATACCAACCTTTAGGTTTTTCGCCGGTCATTGCTTGATGAATTTCAATGGCTTTTTTTAAGTGTTCACGCTCTGTTTCAATAGGCACTTTTTGATAATCAATCCAACGATAACCATGACTAGCAATTTCCCAATTAGCGTCTAGCATCGCTTGTATTGCTTCGGGGTTTCTTTGCATAGCCATGGCAACAGCGAACACAGTAACGGGCACCTTTCGCTGGGTAAATAAGCGGTGTAATCGCCAGAAACCTGCTCGGCTGCCAAATTCATAAAATGATTCCATATTCATATGGCGCTCATTTTCAAAAGGCAATGCACCAATTATTTCAGAGAGAAACGTTTCAGAAGCTTTATCCCCATGCAAGATGCAATTTTCTGCACCTTCTTCATAGTTAATAACAAATTGAACGGCTACTTTAGCTTTATTTGGCCAATTGGCCTGTGGCACTTTTTGACCGTAACCTTTCATATCTCGGGGATAGTTATTTATATTTTCTGCACTCATATATTTGTCTACTTAATCGTATTTTTTATCATGACTGTGGAGTTTAAACACCTTGCACTCTTTAATTTATAAAATAAAACCAATACCTTACAGGAATTCCTTAGGTTATAGCTTTCAAATTAAAAAATGTTAATGCTAAGCTTTTATATCTGCGCATCTACAGCTGATTTTAAAAGTTAATGGCAATATTCAATGTTTTCCCAATACCCTTGAAGGTATTTTATTGTTCGCTAGTGATAGAGCATTGCCGATAAGTAACAGGCAATGCTTAAATTATTTTGGTGAGGTGATATCACTTAGCATATTGAACAAAAATTCGAGTGTCAATAATATAGCCCATAAAAGTTGACACAATAGTCAGCATTATTCTAAGGACAAAATTTATTAAATAATAGCTTTTTATTATGATTTTTTTATGAACTGTTTAGTCTGCTAGGCAGACAAATTAGCCATTGCTGCTAAACTTTATTTAATCTAAAAACTAACAACCCACCAATGTGGAATAGGAAAATTTAACATGGCATATGTAGATGGTTTCGTTTTGGCCGTTCCCACCGCCAATAAAGCAAGTTATTTAGCCTTGGCAAAAACAATGGCTGTTATGTTTAAAGAGCATGGTGCGTTAACTGTAGTGGAAAATTGGGGAGATGATGTTCCAGACGGTGAGACAACCTCTTTCCCTATCGCCGTAAAATGCCAGCCTGATGAGACAGTGGTATTTTCTTGGATCACTTGGTTGTCAAAAGAAGCAAGAGATTCAGGGATGAAAAAAGTAATGGCGGATCCACGCATGAGCGAAGAAAACATGACAATGCCTTTTGATGGCAAACGGATGATTTTTGGCGGCTTTGAAACTATTTTAACGCAATAATAAGCATAAAATGCTCAAACGCCCGTTCAAGTGACTGGAGTTTGAGCATTTAATTGATTGAGTATTTATGTGTTTAAATGAGCGGCATGAAAACGCACATGCTCTTCAATAAACGATGCTATAAAATAATAACTGTGATCATAACCTTCATGAATTGCTAAGGTTAACGGGTAGTTGTTAATTTTAGCTGCAGCTTCAAGTGTCTCAGGCTTTAATTGCTGTTCAAGAAAATCATCAGCCCCACCTTGATCAACCTTAGCAGGAATAAAGTTACTGGCTATTCGCATCAACTCACTAGCATCGTGGTTTTGCCATGTTGCTTGGTCTTTACCCAAGTAGGCGGTAAATGCTTTTTTACCCCACGGCACATTAATTGGATTACAAATTGGGCTAAATGCCGACATCGAGCTGTAACGCTCTGGGTTTAATAAACCAATGGTTAAAGCACCGTGTCCGCCCATTGAATGACCACTGATCGCACGTTTATTAGAAACCGGAAAAGAAGCTTCAATAATCGCAGGCAATTCATTTACTACATAATCGTACATTTGGTAATGACGATTCCAAGGCGCTTGCGTAGCATTAACATAAAAACCTGCACCTTGACCTAAATCGTAACCTTCGTCATTGGCAACATCTTCACCGCGAGGGCTGGTATCTGGCGCAACAATAGCAATGCCAAGTTCGGCAGCAATACGCTGTACGCCGGCTTTATGCATAAAGTTTTCATCGGTACAGGTTAAGCCTGAAAGCCAGTAAAGCACGGGCACTTTTACGCCGCTTGATACTTGTGGAGGTAAATAAATAGCAAAACGCATAGCACAATTTAGTACGGTAGATTGATGACTATATTGTTTTTGCCAACCACCAAAACTTTTATTTACACTGACGTTTTCGATTAAATGATCAATTGTCATAAGACACCTCAAAACGTTACTCTTTTTAGCAATTTTACCTTAGGCAAATCTTATAAAATAAGTTATCCGCTAAAAGGAGCAATACAAACTGTTTGTACTAGTTTGTGATTATTTAGAAAAATATTACTTAACCTAAACTCTGGATAATGAGAGCTTGATACTCAAGTGAATCAAAAGTTTAGGTGGTAAAGTAAACGCTATAGCAAGTGAACATCACGAATAGACACCATCAATGTTTCATTTTATGCCATTTCCCAGGCAAAACGTTGATGAATAGCGAGCTATTTATCAACGTTTTAACGCAGACAATGAGTTAAAATATAGCATTGAGCAAGTGTTGCTTATCCGGAGTTCAGGTTACTTATCAAAGTGAATAACGGTGCGAATACTTTCGCCTTTATGCATTAGTTCAAACGACTCATTAATGTCTTCAAGCGCCATTGTATGGGTAATAAAGTCACTTAATTTAAATTCACCAGCTAAATAACGCTCTACGTAGTCAGGTAACTCTGTACGACCTTTAACACCACCAAATGCTGAACCGCGCCATACACGACCAGTAACCAGTTGGAACGGACGGGTTGAAATTTCTTGCCCTGCACCAGCAACACCTATGACTACTGACTCACCCCAACCTTTATGACAACATTCTAAAGCAGAGCGCATTAAATTCACGTTACCCACACATTCGAATGAATAGTCAACACCACCGTCTGTTAGCTCTACAATTACGTCTTGAATTGGCTTATCGTAATCTTTCGGGTTAATACAATCAGTAGCGCCTAACTTTCTGGCTAACTCAAATTTACTTTCGTTAATATCAATCGCGATAATACGGCCTGCTTTCGCCATAGTTGCACCAATCACCGCTGACAAACCAATACCGCCAAGACCAAAGATAGCAACGGTAGCGCCCTCTTCAACTTTTGCAGTATTCATTACAGCGCCCATGCCGGTAGTAACGCCACAACCTAATAAACACACTTCTTCTAACGGCGCATCTTTATTTACTTTCGCTAGTGAAATTTCTGGCAATACTGTGTATTCAGAAAATGTTGAACAGCCCATATAGTGAAATATTGGCTGACCGTCTTTATAAAAACGGGTTGTGCCATCTGGCATTAAACCTTTACCTTGAGTTTCACGAATTTGTTGACACAGATTGGTTTTACCCGATAAACAAAATTTACATTCACCACATTCTGGTGTGTATAAAGGAATAACATGGTCGCCTACTTTTACACTGGTAACGCCTTCGCCCACTTGCTCAACAATACCACCACCTTCGTGGCCTAAAATTACGGGAAAAATACCTTCTGGGTCTTCACCTGATAAAGTAAAAGCATCGGTATGACATACGCCTGAGGCAATAACTTTTACTAACACTTCACCTTTTCTTGGCAACATTACATCAACTTCTTCAATAGATAATGGTTGCTTAGGACCCCAAGCAATAGCGGCTTTAGATTTAATAAATTTATCTGACATATTCATTCTCACTTTTAAATTGAAATATTTTAATGTTAAAGCACAAACATAAGATGCTTGTTATGAAACAAGTTTACTACACTAATAAAATTATAATAATGTAGCTAAAATACAATTCACTTTTACTGACAAGTAACAATAACAGTAAAAGAATTGTTTTTATTGGGTTAATTATATTAATTTCTTAGCGAATGAGAATATGCTAATTTGTAATTCACTTGTACATATAGGTAATAATCATGCAATGGGAAGGTATTAGCGAATTTGTTTTTGTCGCTGAAAATGAAAGCTTTACGCTCGCTTCAAAAAAAATGGCTATATCAACGGCGCAAGTGAGTCGGCAAATTAGCGCATTAGAAAACCGACTCAACATTAAGTTATTTTATCGCACTACTCGCAAAGTATCTTTAACGGAAGAAGGTAAAGTTTTTTATCAACATTGTCGTAGTGTGCTTGATGGTTTAGATGCAGCTGAGCGTGCTGTTACCAATTTAAAATCTAAACCCCAAGGAAAAATAAAACTAACGGCACCGGTAACTTATGGTGAAAAGCAAATACTCCCATTAGTAAATAATTTTGTAAAACAATATATTGATGTTGAAGTGTCAGCGTATTTAAGCAATCGGCAAATCGATTTAGCTGAAGATGGTTACGACCTAGCCATTCGTGTTGGTAAACTCAGCGACTCGTCGATGATGGCGAAAAAACTCGGTAAGCGTGCCAATTATGTTTGTGCTGCGCCAAGCTACTTAGAAAATCATGGTATTCCACATTCTATTGCTGAACTCAGTCAGCATAGCTGCTTATTAGGCTCTTCAGATTATTGGCATTTTAGTGAGTTAGACAAAGAAAAAAGTATCCGTTTAAAAGCTCGTTTACGTTACAACAACGGTCATTGCTTAACCGATGCAGCATTAAAAGGCTTAGGTATAGTACAACTTCCTGATTATTATGTTGAACAACACCTCAATAGTGGTGAACTGATTTCTTTATTAGATAATTACCGGGCGCCCGATGAAAGTATTTGGGCGGTATACCCACAAAATAGACACCTTTCGCCAAGAATAAGACTACTTGTTGATTACTTGGCTGAACAATTAGTTTGATTATGTATACGTTATTTATCGATAATATGGCGTATTAAAAGCCGACCTAAGTACGATTGACTACAAACTAGATTAAAACGATATAATGTAAGTGCTTTTACGGTTTACATAGTTGAGCTTTAAAAAAAACTCAACTAATATTTTAGAGAAGAAACTCATCCAAATGATGAGTTTATATGTTTATTATCAATACGTTAAATAAAAATCACTTTTTTGGTTTATTGCAAGAACGTAAATTAGCATAAAAAATTTCGCTCTATTTCACCTACAAATAGCGTTACCCAACACTAGCACTTGTAGCCTTAAAATGACTCAAATAGAGGATGACTACTAACCTAACTCTGATGTTATAATAATCGAATTACTTAACCATTATTTGCAACGTTTACGCTAGTACTCTTTTAAAATCGTTTTTAAATATTACTTTTAGGACAATATTATGAGCATTACCACACCTACAATCGTCATAATTGGCGGAGGTGCAGGCGGTCTAGAATTAGCAACACAATTAGGTCATAAACTCGGTAAAAAAAATCAAGCTGATATTTTACTCATTGATAAAAATCGTACTCATATATGGAAGCCTTTGCTTCATGAAGTCGCCACTGGCTCTATTGACCCGGATTTAGATGGTGTTGTTTACTCAGCGCATGCCGCTAAACATTATTATCGTTTTCAACTTGGTACTTTCTGCAATATTAACCAAAGCGATAAAACAATTACGCTTGCAACACTTCATGACGAACTTGAGCATATTATTTTGCCAGAGCGCAAAGTGAAATATGACCATCTTGTTATTGCTATTGGCAGTGTCAGTAATGACTTTAATACGCCAGGTATTAAAGAGCATTGCTACTTTTTAGATTCAAACCAACAAGCTGAACGCTTTCAACATACTTTACTCGACAGTTTTACTCGCCTTCACCAAGATGATAATCAACAGCAATCGCTTAATATTGCTATTGTAGGAGGTGGCGCAACAGGTGTTGAACTTTCAGCTGAGCTGTATCATGTATCTGACTTACTTAAGTTATATGGTTTAACAAACATGACAGCTAAACGTCTTCATATTCATTTAATTGAAGCTGGGCCGCGAATTTTACCTGCCCTGCCTGAACGAATTGCTTCCAGCGCTAAGCGTGAGTTATTGAAGTTAGGTGTTAACGTGCGTGAAAATACGCAAGTAAAAGCAGCGACTGAAAATGGCTTTATAACTAAAGATGATGAACATATTGATGCCAATATAATGTTATGGGCAGCAGGTGTAAAAGCACCAGACTTTATTAAAGAAATAGGAATATTTGAATTAACTCGCAGTAATCAGATTCAAGTAAATCAGTTCTTACAAAGTAGTGTTGATGAGAATATTTATGTTTTAGGTGATTGCTGTGCCTTTACCCAAGCCGATGGTATGCAAGTTCCGCCGCGTGCCCAGTCTGCTCATCAAATGGCACAATGTGTAGAAAAAAACCTTATTGCAACGATAAAACAGCAAGCCCTTAGTAAGTTTGTTTATAGCGATCATGGTTCTTTAGTTAACCTTTCTCGTTATAGTACTGTTGGCAATTTAATGGGGAACCTAACAAGCAGCAGTTTTTTTGTTGAAGGAAAAATAGCGCGCTTTGTTTACCTTTCACTATATCGAATGCACCAACAAGCTATACACGGTAGCGCTAAAACAGTGGCTTTGTGGATAAGCGAAAAAATACTGCGCGTTGTACGCCCAAAAATGAAATTACATTAATATAAAACAAACTTTATCTTACTTAGATTTCGTTATTAAAAAAAAGGTGAGTAAAGGTAAATTTACTCACCTTATTTATATGATAAAACATAAGTAATTTATATATTATATTTATTATAACAACAGGTTAGCTTCACTTTTATTTACAATAAAGTCACTAAAATTAATTAGTAATATGCTTAAGTTAAGTGTTTAAGTTAAGTGCTTTAAAATCCAGCAGCAGCTAAGTAAACCCTGCAATTAGCTCCTATAGTTAAACCACTAAATGTGGAAATAAGCCAATAGCTTGTTTGATCACGTCTGTTTTGTGACTTTTTGCTAAATACACCGCAAATATTTCTCTTTGATAAATAGGTGCACTTTCCACAATAAATAATTTACCCGCCTCAACGTGTTCAAAAGTCATTTGCCTTGGTAGGTGTGCACTACCCCCTGCTTGTAAGATATAATTTAAGGCAATACGCGGTTGACTCATAAAGTGTTTAGCTGGTGCTGCATCTTGAGATTCTCGTAAGTGTAAGGAGTTTACCGATTCACCATAATCTACCATGATATAATCTTCAGCTTGTGAATCATCTAGGTAATCAGGATCGGTAGTGACTAAATGTAAAGGCACAGTTGATACTTTTTCTGTTACCAAATCTTCAATAAATGGCGGTTCGAATAAAAACGCAATATCTACAGTACGGTTAATCACACTCTTTCTTAATTCCATGGGGGAATAAGTACTGGTAAATAAACTCACCGTATCTAAATTACGATGAATTTTTTGTAACCAGCCCTGTAAAACAATATCCCATATAGAGTTCATTGAACCAATAGCAAGCTGCATGGCATCGTGTTCGACAACACCCACATCATGTTTAGTCTTTTGCCACATGAAAAGTAATTCATTGGCATGTTTAATTAATCGATGGCCTTCTCTGGTTAATTTTAAATGCTTATGAGTACGATCAAAAAGTAGTACCCCTAAGTCATCTTCGAGTAACTTAATTCTGGCACTTACCGCTGACTGAGTAATAAAAAGATTTTCAGAGGCAACCCTAAAGTGTAATGTTCGACTCACTTCTAAAAACGTTGTTAATAATTCAAATTTCATAAAAACCCTCTCTAATCATTTTTTTTGATTAAACCAGTCAAAATATTGCGTTTTATTATTTTAAAGTTTGACTATACACTTTACTTACACATTTACCTCACTTTATTTATAAAAGTGAAAATAATCGGACAAAAAATTATGAAAGTTGCAATTTTATCAAGAAACAAAAACCTTTACTCAACAAAACGCTTAAAAGAAGCTGGCGAAGCAATGGGCCATGAAGTTGATGTAATTGACACTTTACATTGTTATATGGATATCACTAGCAGTAACTCAAAAGTACGTTACCACGGTAAAGAGTTACCTGTGTATGATGCCATCATTCCGCGTATTGGTGCTTCAGTTACATTTTATGGTACAGCTGTTGCTCGTCAATTTGAAATGATGGGCACATTCAATATTAATGAATCAGTTGCGATAAGTCGTTCACGCGATAAATTACGTTCATTACAGTTATTGTCACGTAAAGGCATTGGCCTGCCACGTACAGGTTTTGCTAGCAAAGCAGATAACGTTAAAGATTTAATTAAAAACGTTGGTGGTGCACCCGTTGTAATTAAGCTTTTAGAGGGTACACAAGGTATAGGCGTAGTATTAGCTGATACAGCAAAAGCTGCTGAAGCCATTATTGAAGCATTCATGGGCTTAAAAGCTAACATTCTAGTACAAGAGTTTGTTAAAGAAGCTGGTGGTGCTGATATTCGTTGTTTAGTTATTGGCGGTAAAGTGGTTGCAGCAATGAAGCGCCAAGGTGCTGAAGGCGAATTCCGTTCTAACTTACATCGCGGCGGTAGTGCTGAAGTTGTTAAGTTATCAAAGGCTGAACGCGAAACAGCTATAAAAGCAGCTAAAGCAATGGGCTTAAATATGTGTGGTGTAGATTTATTACGCTCGCAAAATGGTCCAATGGTAATGGAAGTTAACTCTTCACCAGGCTTAGAAGGCATTGAAAAAGCAACAGGTAAAAATGTTGCCGGTATGGTTTTTGAGTTTTTAGAGAAGAATGCTAAACCACACAGCAACAAAACTCGTGGTAAAGGATAATAGGCATGAAAGATATTTTAAAAATAGGTGAGTTTGAAATATTACCCGGCGAACAGCGCAAAATTGACTTGCCTGTAGCCAAGTTATATACCGATGCTAATGTATCATTACCTGTTCATATTATTCGAGCAAAAAAGCCGGGGCCTACTATTTTTATTAGCGCCGCGGTTCATGGCGACGAATTAAACGGTATTGAAATTATTCGTCGATTAATCAGCGAGAAAAAGTTTAAGATCACTCGAGGAACAGTAATAGCGGTGCCTATGGTAAATGTTTACGGCGTTGTAAACCAAAGCCGCTACATGCCCGATCGTCGTGACTTAAACCGTTGCTTTCCTGGTTCTGCTAAAGGGTCTTTAGCAGGTCGTGTAGCACATATTTTTCTTAATGAAATAGTAAAGCATTGTGATTACGGTATTGATCTACACACAGGTGCAATTCATCGCTCAAATTTACCGCAAATTCGTGCTGACTTGTCTTGTGAAGAAACAAAAGAATTAGCGTTAGTTTTTGGTGTACCGGTAGTGTTGAATTCAAACATTATTGATGGCTCATTAAGAGAAGCAGCTGTAAAACACAAAACTAAAGTACTACTTTACGAAGCCGGCGAAGCTTTGCGTTTTGATGAGTTTTCAATTCGTGCAGGCATGAAAGGCATTACAAACGTTTTGAAGCACTTAGGCATGCGTAAATCTTCAACATCGCGTAAAAAGGTAGTAGAACCCTTTGTTGCTAACAGCAGTCAATGGCTCAGAGCTAATGCCAGTGGTATTGTAAATCATCGTGTTAAGTTAGGTGACCAAATTAAAAAAGGCGATGTTTTAGCTGAAATTGGTAGCCCGTATGGTGATATTTTAGACGTGGTTAAAGCGAGTAGATCAGGTATATTAATTGGTCAACAAAATATTCCTTTGGTACAAGAAGGCGAAGCGATGTTCCATGTTGCGTACTTTGAAGAAGATGATAAAGATATCTCTGCGCAAATAGAGAGTGTTCAAGACAATCTTCTTCCGCAAAGTAGTATGTAAAAAGGTAATCTAATATGACAATAAAACAGAAAGCCATCATTGGACGTTTAGAAACAATTTCGCTACCTGAGTTAGCAATAACAGACATACAGGTACGCGTCGACACTGGAGCGAAAACCTCTTCGCTCCACGTTGACAATATTGTTAAATTCAAAAAGAATGGCAAAATAATGGTCAAGTTTGACTTGCACCCAGATGTTTACAATGTAGACGAAATTGCCTCTTGTGAGGCACCAATACATGATATTAGAAGGGTAAAGTCTTCAAATGGCACCTCAGAACAACGTTATGTTATATTAACGCCAGTACAGTTGGGTGATAACAACTGGTCAATTGAAATAACCTTAACTGACCGTTCAGACATGAGCTATTTAATGTTATTTGGTAGAGAAGCTATCGGTAAAAAGTTTCTGGTTGATCCATCAAAAGTATTTGTAAGTTCTTAACTTATTACAATTTATTAAGGTGTAAATATGACATTTGAAGAAATATTAGAACACATAACAGCATTACTGACTTTTAATGTAATTAAAGTATCAGATCAACAAATTACGTTGGGTGACATACTTTTTATTCCTTTGTTAATCATTGCTGGTTTGTTATTAAGCAAGTGGCTAATTAAATTAATTAGTAAACGCTTAAGAAAGAAAAAAACCGACCCAAATGTCATTCATTTAGTTGAGCGAATTTTATTCGTTATAGCAATAGCGGTTATAATTATTAGCATACTCGATTTTATGAATGTGCCCATTGCCGCTTTTGCTTTTTTATCTGGTGCTATTGCGATTGGTTTTGGTTTTGGTGCCCAAAATATTATCAATAACTTTATCAGTGGCTGGATATTAATGTGGGAACGCCCTATTCGTATTGGTGACTTTTTAGAAGTAGAAGATACTAAAGGGCTAGTAGAAGAAATTAACACTCGCTCAACCCGTATTAAGCGTATTGATGGTGTGCACTTATTAATACCAAACAGTAAGTTACTTGAAAACACGGTAGTGAATTGGACCTTAGTCGACCAATTTGTTCGATGCTCAGTCAGCGTTGGTGTTGCTTATGGCTCGCCTGCGAAAAAAGTAGCCGATTTAATTATGCAAGCCACTACTGAACAAGAAGAAGCACTAACCGAACCTAAACCTTTAGTTACTTTTGACGATTTTGGCGACAATGCATTAATGTTTCAAGTAACCTTTTGGATAAGTTCACGTGCAGAAACAGGTTTAAGAGTTGCCAAAAGTAATGTCAGATTTCGACTAGAAGAGTTATTTGAACAAAACGATATTGTTGTGGCCTACCCTCAACGCGATATTCATATTGATGGTTCATTACAATTACTAAAAGCAGAACGAAAAACAGATTAATTTATTCATTCCACACAAAAATGCCCCTGTCACAAAAACTGTTACAGGGGCATTTTTTTATTGTGTTTGATTACAGATGTTAATTAGAACAGCCCTAATGCACTTGAACTTAGTAAAGGGAAATAAGTTTATTTAGCACTTAATTATACTTTTCACTTTAACTTTAATAAATCCAACTAATCAAACACTTTTATCACGTAATATCAATTAGTTAACATATATTTACCTAGCTATTGTAAAGTATTACTCGCCCGTTTTTTTATTGTCGAACCATAGCTTCATAAAATCAGCTGTTAGCTTTTGTTCTATACCTAAGGCTTTTTCCGTAGGGCAAAAAATAGAAAACGCGATTTGGGTGTCACCCAGATCAGACGTTGATATTTGAATATGAGGCTCTGGTCCTGCAATTTTAATATCTAACCTATTTTCTATCAATTGGTTATACCTAACCGCAACTTCCTTAAACTCAACACAATACATATTTGCTTTTTCATGCAAGGTATCAATAAACACAAATGGATTAACACTGTCATCGCGCACTATTGTAAAATGATGCATAGCATAACGCTTTAAAAAGTTTAAGTTCTTAATAACCGTAGTAATTAACTGGCTATTAGGTACATACAAAGTCTTACCTGTATATTGATAATCATGTTTGTTTACCTCTAGCAGGGTCAATTTTGCCCAGTCATTTGAATGAACTTCGCCATAATATTTACCAACCTGTACCCAATCGCCAATACGAAATGGTCGGCTTGTTAAAATATATATAAAGCCAATAAAGCACTGAATAAACTCTCTCGTAGCCAACACAATTGCCACTATAAAAGCGGCGATCGAAAAAGCGAATTTCTGTATTTCAACTGACCAAAGATTAAAAATAAAAATAATGACTAATAGAGTAAATATATTATTAGTCATGTTAATTTTTAATCTTTTACTTTTTTTAGATTTTCTTTTTATCACCTTGATTGTGAGCGCCTTAAAGCTATAAAAGGCGATAATAAACAATAGTGTAAGAATAAATTTATACTCAAGTAAAAATTTAACAACTGTATCAATGTAAAAAATAATAATAACCTTATGTTAGATTGGCCAATGTTAACTTTGGCACTGAAATAGCGTTTATTTCAGTTAAGTATGTTGGTTGAGTTAAAACAGTTGCTATTCTTCAAGCACTTTTTGATTAATTTTTTCTAAATGAGTTAAAGTGCCTTCCACGCCTAATTTACTAAAACTGGCATTTATTTCTGCCTGCTTTGTCTGCAACAAACTTATGCCTTCAACTTCAATATCAAAAAAGAACCAATTACTATTATTTGACAACATAAGTTTAACCACGGCTTTATTGGTTTTGCTTTTGCCAACAATAGTAAGATCTACCATGGCTATTTTACCGCTTTTAGACAGTGTGCTTTGGCCAATATGTATCACTTCATTATTATACGCAGTTAAAAGGTTACTATAGGTATTAATGAGTTGCAGAGTTAACCCTGAAACAAAAGCGTCTTTTAGCTCATCTGGCACTTTAACCATATTTTTATTTAGTACTTTGTATGCAAAATAACGTGTATCAACCTCAGGCAATAAGTATTCGCTTAAAACAGCTCTGATATTGCCCTTAGTTAACGTGCCAGTGGTTTTAAGTTTAATTAACGATGACTCAATAGCATTAAAAACACGCTTAACTTTAACTTTTGGTTCGCTTTGTGATGCAAAAACCGTTGCTGAAATCAATAACACCATAGTAATGATAACAACACCAACTAAGTTAGTATTGAACGCCTTTTTGGTTTTCATTTTTGTACTCAATAAATAATGTAAAGTAATAATACCAATTGACTTAATGAATCGATCAATTTTAAACGAGGATAAATTTTCAGTAGCAAGGCGCTTGATTGATTCTTACATGGATGTAAGTCATTAGAGCAATGCAGGAGCATATTGTCGAGCAATAGCTGGCTATTGGGATTGAAAGCAACGTAGATACTGGATATTTAAACCGCTTTAGAATGATCGATTGTTTATATCAATTGGTATTATATTGATTAGTTTCTAACTAGCAAACGCTTTAATTTATACAAGTTAATCAAATTAATTTATTAATAATGGTGAGTTAAATAATTTTACTGTTTAATTTATCCTGCAAGATACTCACAATAAACTATCGGGCATTCGCCAAATATTATTTAGCTTTTGTGATGACCATGCTCATGAGCAATTTTTAATTTATTTACCTGCGAGTTCATTAATTGCTTTATTTACGTATATTACTTTTAAGTAAATTGAAATATAACAAGCACTTCAGCTGTGCGTTTTTTAAACAAAAAACATAATTAGTTCTCTTAAACTACAATTAGAATCAAAACCTTAGCAAAATTCATATTTTTATATTATCTTAATGATATAGTTAGTTAAATTACCATAAAAAACCATCGCGGCCTGTTTCTGTTCTTCATCAGAAGTAGATTGATTTATTAAATAATGAACCAATACATTTAGAGATTTTTAATGAACGATGAAACAACTGAAGTCACACACGCCGACCTTGAGCGACAAAAGTTAATTAATTCTAGCCGTTTTCATGGTGTTCATTGGCTAATCTTAGCGCTTTCATCAATTTTAACTGTTGGTGCGTGGTATATTGCCTCAGAACAAGTCAATAAAAGAATATCTGAGCGTTTTGAACGCGAGTCTTTACAAGTTGTTGAGCTTGTTAAAGAAAGAATGCAATTATATGAACACGCATTGTGGGGCGCGGTTGCCTATATAGATGCTAGTGACGAAGAAATAAATAACCAACAATGGCAAAATTATGCCAATAGTTTACGTATTGATAAAACCTATCCGGGCATTAATGGCTTAGGTATAATTTATAATATAACCAAAGAACAAAGATTAAGTTTTATAGAAAAACATAAAATTGATCGCCCTGATTTTATCGTACACCCATCACATAATACCTCTGAACTTTGGCCTATCACCTTTATCGAGCCTCTGGTATCTAACAAGCAAGCTGTTGGCCTTGATGTGGCGTTTGAAGGTAACAGGTATCTTGGCGTTAAAAAAGCGAGAGACAGCGGCACTGCACAATTAACGGGCCCGATTACATTAGTACAAGATGCTAAAAAAACGCCTGGCTTTCTTTTTTACGCACCATTTTATAAAAAAGGCATGAGTCATAGTACGGTGAGTGAGCGCCAAGCAGCAATTGAAGGCGTAGCTTATGCCCCTTTTATTATGTCGAAACTTATTTCTGGCACACTTGCAGTAGAACGACGCCACGTCAGTTTAAAAATTACCGATGCAGGTCAATCTTTATATAATGATGCAGATAATATACAAGCCGACAGAATAGACCCTACCCCTTTGTTTACTAACGTACTTGATATTAATTTTTATGGCCGACAATGGCATATTACTGTTCATTCAAATTTGAATTTTCGAGCAGCATCAGGCTCTAACCAACCCTATTTTATATTAGCAGGTGGTATTGTTATTGACCTTCTCCTATTAGCTTTATTTATTGTATTGTCTAGATCTAACAAACAAGCGCTTGTTTATGCCGATGCAATTACACGAGAATTAAAAATTAAAACCACCCGCTTAGTTAAATCAAACCAAGATTTAGAGCAATTTGCATACGTTGCTTCTCATGATTTAAAATCACCACTCAATGCCATAAGAAAATTAGTCAGTTGGATTACCGAAGATTGCGAAAACATATTACCTGACAGTTCTAAAGAGCATTTAAGGCTGTTAAATAACCGTAGTAAAAGAATGAATAAATTGCTCGATGATCTGCTCGATTACGCGCGTATTGGTCGACATGAATTTAAAGCTAAACCTTTAGATTTAAAAACAATAGCAACAGATATTTTTAACTTATTAGATCACCCTGACACCTTTACAATATCAGTTGATAAACAAGTGTTATTGTTACCCAGAACACCGCTAGAAGTTGTAATGCGTAATCTGATTTCAAATGCGATAAAGCATCATGATAAACCCGAAGGTCATATTCAAATACATTATAAAACTCTAGATAATATGCACCAAATTAGTATTGAAGATGATGGCCCAGGTATTCCACAAGAGCTGTTTGATAAGGCGGTTGAAATGTTTCAAACACTGAGACCTCGTGACAAAGTAGAAGGTAGCGGCATGGGGCTTTCATTAGCTAAAAAGACGATAGAGCATTATCACGGTAGCTTAACTATTCAGTCCGATGGTATTCGTGGAACAACTATCGTACTGTTATGGCCGATTACCAGAGAAAAATAACACATTAATACAAAAAATAAGTAACAAGGTTCTTGAATAATAATGATTGATAATAAACAAGAAGTCACACTCCTTCTTATTGAAGATGATGATATTGATGCTATGTCAGTAACACGCGCCTTTAATAAAATGTCTATAAAAAACAAAGTTATCAGAGCACATGATGGTCTTGAAGGATTAGAGCTTTTACGCAGTAGTGCCATTCCATCTCCTTATATAGTTTTACTTGATATACAAATGCCTAGACTTAACGGTTTAGAATTTTTACATGAAATTAGACAAGATCAAAACCTTAACCAAAGCACGATTTTTGTGTTAACCACATCTAAATCTGATGAAGATATCATGGCAAGTTACAAGAAAAACATCGCAGGTTATTTCATTAAAGAGCAAGTAGGTGAAGAGTTTTTAGATATCGCGAAAATGCTCAAAGGTTATTGGAAAATTGTGCATCTCCCAGAAAATAAATAAACTCCATTTACAAGGTACTTAATACGTGAACATTTTAATTGTAGATGATGATGGTATTGATAGAGAAAATATCAAGCGCACATTGGGTCACTCTACTACCCCGTTTAATTTTACAGAAACCGAATCTGTTGATGAGGCTTTATCGGCTTTGTCGGTTAATAATTTCGATATTATATTGCTTGATTACCGTATGCCAAAACGAGATGGTATTGAACTATTATTAGAGTTACGCAATTCAGAGAATGACTTAAACGTTGCTGTAATCATGCTAAGTAACTCTGAAGAAACTGAACTAGCCTTAGAGTGTGTGCGCGCTGGTGCCCAAGATTTTTTATTAAAATCAGAAGTATCAACATCCAGATTACAACGCGCCATTGTACAAGCACAAACACGTTTTGAATTAGAAAAACAATTGCATATTAGCTATCAACAAGCAAAAAAACTAGCTGAACATGACACATTAACAGGCTTATATAATCGTTACTCGTTTGAAGAAGCATTACAATTAAATATTTTACAAAAAGCGCGTGATAACTCTAAATTAGCCTTAACATTATTTGACTTAGATAACTTTAAATTTATAAACGACAATTACGGTCACCATATCGGCGATCAAATTTTAATTCAGGTTTCTCAAAGGATCAGCGACTGCTTAAGAGGCAATGAGGTTTTTGCTCGCTTAGGTGGCGACGAATTTGCTATAATTTTAACCAATTTACATACTGTCGACAATGCAACCCGCGTTACAACTAGAATACTCAATAGTTTAGAAGCCCCCTTCAATATTTCTGGCGCTAAAATTCATATGACCGCCAGTATCGGTATTGCCGTTTACCCAGACAGTACACTTAATGCTAATGAGCTCCTTAAGCATGCTGACATTGCAATGTACCGTTCTAAAAAACTGGGAAGAAATCAAATTTGTTATTTTGAAAGTGAAATGCAAGAACAATTTCTCCAACGTTATCAAATTGAAACTAATTTAATTGGCGCGATTGCCAGAAATGAGTTTACATTACATTATCAACCCATTGTTAACACTTCAGGGTCAAATGTTGTTGGTTTTGAGGCACTAATAAGGTGGAACTTTCAAGACCAATTGCTCTACCCTGATAGCTTTATTTCTATAGCTGAAAATTCACGTGCAATTGTTGATATTGGCAGATGGGTTATTGAACAAGCTATTTATCAATTATCGGTTTGGAATTTACGCACCACTACAAAGTATACAATTGCGATTAATTTATCGAGTGTTCAATTAACAGATAAATGCTTAGTACAATGTATAGCTGACGCTTTAAGTAAGTATCATATCAACCCAGCACTAATAGAGTTTGAACTAACAGAAACAACGTTGCTTGAAAACAGCAAACAAACCATTAAAACTTTAGCGTCAATAAAAGATTTGGGCTGCCGTATTGCTTTAGATGATTTTGGCAGTGGATTCTCCTCGGTTTCACATTTACAAAACTTTCCAATCGATACCGTAAAAATTGATAAATCTTTAATTATGGCGTCTGATGAAGAAAAATCACGCTCATTAATCACCGGCCTTTCAGCCATGTTGCATTCTTTATCTCTTAATATTGTGGCAGAAGGTATCGAAAATGCAGAAGTTGTACAATTTTGCCAGCAACTAAATATTCAACGGGCGCAAGGATACTATTACGCTAAGCCTTTACCTGTTGATGATATTGAAAAAAATTATTTTTAGTGTGTACTAAGTACTTTTAGATAAACTAGATTCTTTCTCATGGTGTTTAGCTATTTTACATTTGCATTTGTCACACTAAAAGCATAGTTTTAAGTTAATAAGGATTATGTTTAAGCATTGCTAAACTATTGGTTTATCTTTAATAAGCACATAAAACATGACTTAAGCATACATAGATAGAGTTATTTATTGTTTAAAGGAAATTATGAAAAATCGCTTTTTAAACACGTCAACATTGCTAGTTTCTTTATTTGCACTTAGCGCTCAATCATCTGCCGATTCATTTTGGGTGCTTGATCAACAAGGCTTACCGGTTAAAAATGCTGTATTAGAGTTTATTAACCCGATCCCAACGCCAAAGCCAGCTCCCCAGCCTAATACGCTCATTATGGATCAGGTTGATAAGCTATTTAAGCCCGATATTTTAGTTGTTCAACAAGGTGATTTTGTTGATTTTCCGAATAGCGATAATATTAGACATCATGTTTATTCCTTTTCTTCAGTAAACCCTTTTGAGTTAAAACTATACTCTGGTCGACCTGAAGCGCCATTACAATTTAACAAAACGGGTGTAGCCGTTTTAGGCTGTAACATACATGACTCTATGGTTGGTTATATTTACATCGCGGGTTCAAAACACGTACTAATGACTGATGAGCAAGGTAAAGCGACTTTAGAAGATGATATTAAATACGAAAGTGTTAATGTTTGGCATTCTAGTTCAGTAACCAGTGTAAAAAATATTCCATACGATAACTTATCAACAAAACCAACAGACACTGACTCATTTGTAATTAACCTAGTGCTTGAGGTACCTGAGCCACGAAATACCTTCCAAACTATATTTAAGCCCAATGGCGAGTAAAGTTTCTCTACGCCAACAAATTACGCTATTAGGCGTGTCACTTGTTATCTTAACGGTAACAAGTTTACTCGCTGTTTTTATTTGGAAATCTATTTCCACTCATAGTGAACAAATAGATCAAAGAATAACCAGCGCTGAAAATGTACTTATTGAGTATTTAAAAGCGAAAGAAGAGTTACTTTTTACTGCATCTAAAGTATTAACAGCAGATTTTGGCTTTAAGCAAGCCGTAGCTACACGAGATAAAGCAACAATTTCTAGCGTACTAGAAAATCATAGCTCCCGTATAAATGCTAGCTTGATGATATTAAGTGATTTAAACGGCAGTATTATCTCATCCAGCAATCGTCAAATTAACTTTGACTCTACTGTGGTAGAAAATTTAACCACCAATCAACAAAACTTAAATAAAACGCAATTAATATTACTTGACGGTAAACTCTATCAACTGATAATTTTGCCAGTACAAGCGCCCAGAACCATAGCCTATGCCATTATTGGCTTTCAAATTGATCAAGCTTTTGTTAACGAATTAAAAAGGCTAATGGCCATTGAGGTAAGTTTTCTCTATCAAGAGCAACTTATTATTTCCACGTTAAAACATCCTGACTCAGCTCATAGTAAGCATTTTAAAGAAACCGATAAAAGCTGGTTACTTTTTGAAAGAAAAATTTACGAAAATAAAGCCATTGTATTTACGAATACTCAAGGCAGTGAATATATTGCCCAACTTTCTGTCGATTTAATGCCAAGCTATAATGAACTCGACAAATTAGTGCTTATTACATTATTAATTTCACTATTGATTATAACGATTACAGCGTTTGCATGTAGTGTTATTGCACGTAGCCTAACGAAGCCGCTATATCAGTTAACCCGCTTAACTCGTAAGTTTTCTGAAGGTAATTATGAACACAAAGAAATAGCCTCTCAGGGCAGTTTAGAAGTTACGCGTGTATATAATAGCTTTATTAAAATGGGGCAAAAAATAGAACAACGTGAAGGTGAAATTAATTACCAAGCTAAGCATGATGTTTTAACCGACGTTTATAATCGCTCAACCTTACTTGACTTACTTTCAAAACAAATTTCTAGTCATGATCACTCTACCTATTCATCCTTATTGGTTATGGTTATTAATGTTCGGCATTTTAAGCGCATTAACGACAGCTTAGGCTCTGGTACTGGCGATGGCGCACTTAAGGCTATTGCTCAGCGCACTTAAGGCTATTGCTCAGCGCACTAAAAGCATTTACCTCGATAAAACATTAATGGTGGGTCGATTTTCTGGTACTGAATTTTGCTTAGTTATTAAGCTAACACATGACGATAGCTATGAAGATTTAGTTGAGCAATTTCTAACTCAGTTACGCGCACCGTTACAAGTTAACAACTTATGGTTAAATTTAAATTATCGTATTGGTACCTGTTCTTTCCCAGAACAAAGCAGCAATGCGAAAGAAGTTGTTAGGAGAACAGCAATAGCCTTAGAAGCTGCAAGATCAGAAAACACTTCGATTAGGGCTTATAAAGAAGGTGAAGATGAGGCTTACCTAGAAAGGTTGAATTTACTTGAAGAACTTAGAGAGACAATGAAGCGTGATAGCGATGAGTTGTTTATGGTCTATCAACCTAAGTTAAATTTAGAAAACGGCAAAATAGAAAAAGTAGAGTCATTAATTCGTTGGATAAAGTCTGACGGCCAGTTTGTTTCGCCTGAACTGTTTATTCATTTAGCCGAGCAATCAGGGCTTATTATAAAGCTCACTCATTGGGTTATTGATACTGTGCTTAAGCAACAACAAGCCTGGCTTGCAAACAATATAAGGTTGAAAGTAGCGATTAATATATCAGCACAAGATATTTCTCATCCAGATTTTATTGATTATGTGTTCGAAAAAATTTCGCAATATAATATTGACCCCGACTTAATCACATTAGAAATAACCGAACGCGATATTATGACTAATGAAGATTTAGTGATTAGTAGACTTAAGCATTTGAAAAAAACCGGTATACAAATCTCTGTTGATGATTACGGTATAGGTCAATCTTCATTAGGTAAATTAAAACAATTACCTATTGATGAATTAAAAATTGATAAAGCATTTATACTTGAACTCGATACATCAGAAAAAGATCAATTTATTGTAAAGTCTACTATCGAGTTAAGTCATCAACTCGGCTTAAGTGTAGTAGCAGAAGGTGTTGAAAATAAAGCCTCTTTAGATATGCTTAAAACCATGAAATGTAATCACATTCAGGGTTACTTTCTTTCGCGGCCAGTTAAATCTGCAGACTTACTTCTATGGTTAAATGATTATGAATAAATTTACCTCAATATTTTACGCATGTTTTTTTACAGTTTTCTCGCTTAATTGTTTAGCAGAAGGAAAGATTCTTGCCACGCCGGGTGTGTCTCAAATTGAAGGCTCGGGCGGCGGCGGTATTGTACCTTGGGCACAATTAGCCGGCTATGCTACTGAAGAAAGTATCTCAGCGAGTGCTGCTTGTAGTCGGGTAACGGTTAAAGACTTCTCTTTAGATAGTTGTGGTGTTCAAGCAAATTTTTATGACAGAATTGAATTGTCTTATGCCAAGCAAACCTTTGAGGTGAATCCTCTTAAACTAGACTTAAAACAAACGATTATTGGTGCAAAAATTAATTTATTTGGTGATTTGGTTTATACCTCATTGCCTCAAATTAGCTTAGGTATTCAATCAAAAAGATTAAAAACAAGCGATGTTGCTTTTGCACTTGGCGCAGAAAAAGATTCTGGTACTGATGTATATATTGCCGCCAGCAAGTTGCATTTAGGTTTTATTAACGGCTATAACTGGTTGTGGAACATTACTGCAAGGCACACTAAAGCTAATCAAATAGGTTTGCTAGGCTTTGGCGGTGCTAATGAAAAAGCTAAGATTCAATTAGAAGCATCAACGGCAATTTTATTAGATAGACATTTAGCGATCGGGGTTGAATACAGGCAAAAGCCCGATAACTTAGGTTTAGGTGAAAACCATTGGAAAGATATTTTTGTTGCCTGGTTTCCAAATAAACATTTGAGCGTTACTTTAGCTTATGTTGACTTGGGTAGTATAGCCGCCATTGACAAACAAACTGGCTGGTATTTATCGACTATGTGGTATCTATAATGAAGCGTAAAATAAATAATAAAATCAAAGCTGATGTGGAAATGGGCATGCGAAAAGTAACTCAATATCTCATGTTAGTGATATTACTCGGCTGTGCCGCATGCGCCTCACCTGAAAGTAGTAAAAACAATAGTAGCAATGCCAGTCTCTATCAAAAAATAGGCCAAAAGCCTGCTATTGATAACATCATTGATAATTTAGTAAATCTCATTGGACAAGATAATGTTGTTTTTTCACACTTTGCTCAAAGTAATGTAACTCATTTTAAAGAAAAGTTGTCGATATATTTATGTAACATAACAGACGGGCCATGTAAGTATAATGGCGATACTATGCAAGATATACATAAAGGCATGCATATCGATACCAACCAATTTAATCACTTTGTAGAGTTGTTTATCGCTGCAATGGAAGCATCAAATATTAGTTACCCAATACAAAACCAATTATTAGCAAGGCTTGCCCCGCTCAGGGAAAGCATCATAAAAATGTAAAGTGAGTCATACCAATTGAAATAAATAATCGTTCATTCCTCGCTTAAAATTGGTCAATAACTTATTACATTGGGTATTAGGTATAGTGCTGTAGAATGTAATTTAATTTATCACTAGCTTGAGCTAGCTGGCCTAAAACCAAACACAAGCTAGCGATTCCCCTTTAATTCAACACCAATGCCTAGTCGCCCAGTACCTAATCAACGAATAATGCTATTATCCATCATTCACAGTATCTAGCTGACATTTTTAAATTTTTTGCTCATCATCATTCTTTTCAGCAGCATTGTTTTCAGCAACATGAGTATTTAAAGGCTTATTATCATCACTAACCATAGTCGATAATGGGAATGGTGATGTTGCAGATCCTGCATATAAGCTCACATGCGGAAATGGAATTTCAATGCCTTGTTGATCAAAGGCAATTTTAATCTCGGTATACATACTGTTTTTCAATGCTAAAAAGTTCTCTCGCCTCGACCATACTGAAAATTGAATATCAATTGACGAGCTACCAAAGCCGGTTAGTATAAAAACAGGCGCTGGCTCTTCAAGGCAGATTAAATTTTTTGACGCGAGATCAATTAATATTTTACGTACTTTTTCTATATCTTCTTTATAAGCAATACCAATTTTTAAATCAGCTCGACGTATTGGGTATTTGGTTAAAGTTGTTACCGCGCTTTTGATCATGCTTTCATTTGGAATACGAACAAACAAATTATCAAAGGTACGTAGCTTAACAGAAAGTAAATCTATCGAAATTACCTCTCCAGTAATGTCATTTACTTTAATAACATCAGTTATAGAAAATGGGCGCTCGATCATCAAAAACAAGCCACTAATAAGATTAGAAGCCGAGGTTTGAGAAGCAAAGCCAAGTGCCACAGTAAAAATACCTGCTGCGCCTAATAAAATGCTGAGATCAATACCAATATTATCTAATGCTGAAATAGTCACTAACACTAAAATACTATAAAAAATCGACCTTTTTAAAAATAATTGTCCATGTGCTGTCATTTTATGCTTTGCTATTCTAACCACCGCAGAACTGATTAATTTTGCAATTATAAAACCTATAATAAACAGCAAAAGCGCCTTACACAGGGCAAATAATGGTGAGGCTTTAAGAACTTCGATAAACGCTATAATATCATTCACAATATTTCTCTTTATTAAGCAAATAAACTACTAATACTTCGTATTAATATACTTTTGTCACTCGCTACTCGTGGACTACTAACCAAAACTGACGATACCGCCTCAATTGGCGCATGTTTATCTAGGTGTAACTCAACATTATCAACATGGCTACCACGGTGTACCGATATCCCTGTTGTCCAGAGCTGATTTTCTTCATCGGCATATAAATGTAATAAGGTAACGGGTACGTTAATACGTTCTATAGTTAACGATTCACTGTGATTGTTAATAACAGTAATAGGGGTAATCGCTCTATGCGCCCTTTTATCTATATTGGCGAGTTGAATACGCGCCGCGGTATATTTCGCGTAGCAAATTTGTCCTACTCGGGTTGACGGGCCAAACCATGAATCTGATGGTCGCCAAAAAGGTAAATCTAGCAGTTTTTCACCTTTAGGTAATAGCTTAGCTGAAAACCAAACAGGTGTACTTACATACAAGCGCGCTTTTTCGCCAGCAAGTAACGTTAACGGTGTATCGGGCCTAGCGACAACAGAGCGATCGGCAAGTAAAGGTAAAACTTGTACTTTTTCTGAAGTGTTCTGCTGTAAATAGCGACCAAATTTAGCTTGCTCAAAGCAACAGTTTTCTGCCAATTCACCAAAAAACATAGTTTCGTCATTTTCTATATCTGACTCTAAATTCCAACTATTCCACTCGTTTTCAAACCGTTGTAATACTATTGACCTTTCACCCAGTCGCCAACAACGTTGTTGTTTGAGGCTAAATGAAAATTCCCCCCACCAAGCATTATCTGCCATTTTACGCTTCTCTACTTTAAAGTTTTGTTAGTTTATTGGCACTTATGATGCCTAAAAACGAAGTTTAATAACGTGCCAGGTAAAAACACGACTTTCAATATCACAGACGTTAATAATTCTGGCAATAATTTAGCGCTGAGAATAAATTTAGCTGTTATAACAATCGCTTTCTATATTGATAGATTATGCTATCTTAAGTCACTTGTGTATATACCCTACACCGCTTATTCACTGGCCTTTATTGCTATTAATCTTTTATGTCTTCAAAGGAAAATTTCATGACAACTTTGCATATTGTTTTGTCAGACTTAGAAATTACTCACGCTACGCTTTCGAAAGTAACTGCGCTTCAGCATAAACTTTCAGCAAATGTTGTTTGGTATTTACATCACCATCAAAAGTTATTTGACCGACGTTATTTCACTGATGAGCTTGCTAATATCTCTAGCGGATTACAAGCAAGCCATGATGATAAAGTTAAACAAATAGAACTGAAAATCAGAAAGCACTTCCCCACCAGTAGTATTTATCACTGCAGAGAAAAATATTGGTCAAAAGAGGTTAAAAGTAACTCTCAAAAACTTGACCCAATCGTTATTATTCGCTCTAAATCTGGTCTTACGTCTGCTGATAACCAACATATCAGTAAAAATAAAAGTACCGTATTTATCATCAATCAAGAAAGATGGTATTCAGACGGAAAGGCCCTTGGTGCTATTGACCCTTTTCATGAAGATGATGAAGAAAACAAGTCTGATATTAAAGTGGTTGATTTTATGCGACGTTGGATTACGCCAGCGGAACAAGAATCTCCATTCCTGCTGCATGTTATTCATATACCGCCATTAGCGATTGAATACGAAAGACAAATAGAGGCATTGCATAAAGAGCAAATATATAGTTTTGCTAAAACCATAAAATGCCCAAAGCGTTCAATAACATTTGTTAGAGGTACTCCTGAAGATGCACTGTTAACTTATGCAGACGAAAATAAGGTCGATTTAATCGTATTGGGTTGTAGAGAGCATAGTTTGTTTGATAAATGGCTTAATGGTTCAACGATATCAGCTTTACTTAGCCACCAAACCTGCGATTTAGTGTTAATTAATACCCCGTAAAGACATTAATTTTGTGTCTAACGATTAATTTTAACATGCTCTGGATTGCGCAATTAACGTTAGACATTTTTACTTTATAAGGTGCTTGTTTGGCTTTTGGCTAAGTATTTAGTTAGATATTGAGTTTGGTATCTTCCCAGTTAATCATTATGTTACTTTTATGTACTAACAATAAAAAATAAATCACCAAAGCCCCATAACAAGGTGCCTGTTATAAGCAGCGAAACCTCAAGAATGCCAAGCTGTAATCTAACGGCTTGAAGTATTTTTTCTGTTTTTTCTTCAAAGTCATCTTCAATACTTTGTATTTCGCTTTCCATATTCTCACTTGATACTTTCAATCTACGTAGCTTTCTTTTAGCACGTGCAAGTGTAATTCGATGTTGAAAATTAAGTCGACCAATTAAAATTCTTTCTTGTATTATGCCACCTAACCCTGACCAAACGCCCAGAACAGCAATCAAACAACCACTGCGCGTAAGCCATTCTAGTCCGGCATATTCTATAATAGAAAGGTAAACGCCAAGCACGGCAAGTAAAATGGCTAATAACCAACTTATTAAAGGGTGGCGTTTGGAAATACTTACCGTTGCTGCTAAAGCTTCTGAAGTAGATTCATCTAATTTTGTTAAACCTTCGGACATAAATACCTTATTTTTTTGACTCGTTATTCTTGCTCTTTTGGATCACTATTATCTTTTTGAGCACTTTTATCTTTTGTTGAAGAAAATTGTTTTTTGTAGTTAATATTAGCACTTATTTCTTCCCCACTTATCGCTTCAAAAGAGATATTTGGCGAGAGCTTGTACTCTATACTCCAACCCGCTTGTACGCCATTGTCAGCGTCGATATTTGTACCATAGCCAACATTCAAACGATCATTGATTTTAGCTGCAATATCAACGCGTGTGCCATTGCCATTAGTGCCACTTTTACTGGTAAAGGCGATATCTTTCAGGCCGAGCTTATCACCTATTTTTTGTACTAATTTGTTTGCACTATCTACACCTAAACTGATGGCAGCACTTGTTAAGGCATTACCTTCTTGCTGTGATAAAGAATCTAAATTTCTGCCTGTGATCAATAACGATAAAACATTTTCTTCCGCCATTGTTGGCTCTGAAAACAACGTTAAACGCGGCTTTTGTATTGTACCGTCAGCAATTATACCCACTTTAATGTCGTCAACCATTCGAATAGCACGAAACTGAATGCTCGGATTTGCAGCGGTCCCTAAAAATAACAGCTGTCCTTGCTCTATGGTTAACGTTTGTTTGTAAGCTTCAAATTTACCATCTTTTAAATCTAAGCGTCCATTGAGTGTTAATGCTTGCCCGGTTTTTAACGTTGAAGACAATTTACCTTGTATTTCACTTGATAAGCCAAAACCGCTGACTTTAACATTATCGCCAGCAGATAAAGTCAGCGATATATCATAGTCGAACGGTGAATCTTTCGTTATTTGCTCTTTTTCATCAATAATAATTTGGTCTTCTGAAACACTGATGGCAGGTTTTGGTAAAGAAGCTACTTTGATATCTGCTTGATCAACCACCAAGTTACCGGTAACACTTAAGTGATTATTCAAATACTTGGCTGATAATTGCGGTGAGACAATTAATTTATTCTCATTATTATTAACTAGCGTAACTTGTTGTCCTTCAATGCTTAAATTAGCTTTCATCGGCGCAGATAATTTAGCATCACCTGCAATGGTAAGCGAACCCTGAGGGTTTTGTAACTCCCCTATCAATATAATACTGTCTTGTTGGCTCGTTATTTTAATGTTGCTGTTGCGAATGTCTAAGCCATACTCATCGATAATTAAATGCTTGATAGCAAGCGCCCCTGCGCCTTCAATTACGTGTGTTTGTAGAGTTCCTGCTACGGTAAAATTTTGCTCTAAACTAAGCTCAATTTTATCTAAACCTTTTTGCCATTGCTTGAGCCAGCCAAACTCTTTCATGCTGAGTGATAAATCACCATTTATCTTGGCAGAATCTATTAATGGCCAATCACTATTTAATTTAGCTTTAATTTCATCATCGCCAGGTAAACGAATATGTAATTGTGAATTAAGCTTATTTTGCTGCCACTGGCCTTGCAGTTTAAACTTAGACACCGTGACTAAGTGTTTGGAGAATTGGCTATCAGCTTTGATTTTGCTATCTGGAATGTTTAATGCAATATCCGTTTGTTCCAGATCGTAATCAACCTTAAAATCAGGTGATATTGTTAGCAAAACCTGCCCCTTGGGCATAACAACTTCCGTTTGTGATTGCGGCAAAATTATCTGTGTATTAATGCTGTTCCATTGAGTAACAAGTGCAATATCTTGCTTTTTCATTTTGGTATTAATGGTAAAGTTATCTGCTTGTACTTGTGTTTGTGCTGACTGCCACTTAACGTTAGGTATGGTTATATCTGCAGCAATATTTTTAAGGTTTTTTGCTTGTCCTGTGACTGATAAAGTACCATTAACCGTACCTTCAACGTTTTGTAATGTTTGATTAGCGCTGGTAAGCAATATTGATTGCCAAGCTTTAATTTGCTTAAAAACTGGCGACATTTTCCATTGCTCGAAGAATAAATTGGCCGACCATTGCTGGGCGCTATTTTCGGCATTAATACACATTTTACCGTCACCGCTGAGGCATAAATTTTTAATACGTTGTTTATCTTTGCTTAACTGTAATTGTTCGGTGGCGATTAAAAGTTTCTCTTGTTGATTTATAGCTTCAAATTCGAGCTGATTAATCTGCCAAATGGCGTTTGAAAAATCACTATCAAGCTTTAAGTTTTGGCTATTGTTTTGTAAAAGTTCACCGTTAAAATTTAAATTTACCGCGGTATTTTCTGCTAAGTTGGCACTTAGTCGCATCCGGTGTTTTTCTGGTAAGCCTGAGAAGTTTAATGAGGCAAGTTCAATATTATTGTCGTTAACCTTGAGGGAGTCTGCAGTGAATTTGGCTAGCCAATTTTTGCCAAAGTCTAAGGACCACTCAATATTTCTACCGTCAAAATTTTCGACAGCAAGTTGCTCAACTTTACCTTTACTGACAATAAGCCAGTTTGCGTTTTGTTTTTTTATTTGCCAATCGGCTTTGATGTTAGCCACTTGTAGTATGTTATTTAAATCTAATGATCGACCTTCAATATTGCCATTAAGCCATAAGTTATTAGCGGTCGGATTATCAACATTGAACTCGCCCTGCACTTTCGCGGTCAACTCAGCTAATTTAATGTTATTACTTTGAAAAGTTAACAAGCCTTGATTAACGTTCATTTCAAGATTGGCAGATACTGGCCATGATGGCTTTTCGCTTACTGCTTGGTTATTCATGGCATCAGGAAAAACTTGCTGTAGTGATGCCGCTATTTGCGCATCTTTAAGCTCACTTTTTATTGCCAGTTTAGCATTAGCGTTCGTGCTCCATTTAAGCACATCTTCAAGTTGCGTATTAACGGTAATGCTCATCGGCTCTAATGCTTGCCAAGTAGCTTTTGTTTGCACGTTAGCGTTAAATTTTGGCCAAGTTAGTGCGAAATCGCCCTTTATATAATCAATAGCAATACTTTCGTCAGATAATACAACTTGCTGTTTCTCTGCCGTTATATTGCCATTTTTTAAAAATAGTCCTTGATCGTAATACCACTCGGCAGAAACTAACAACTGATTAGGTGCTTTTAATTGTATGGCTAATGTTGACGAAGCCGTTAAGCGCCCTTTTGATTTTGCACTCGCTGAAAGTTTTGGTCCTTGTATATTGATAGCCAGTTGATGTTGCCATTTTTTTCGCATATCGATATTGCCCGCTACCGATACAAGGTGTTCGTCATAATTGAGAGCCAAGGCAGCAACACTTGCTTTGCTACCCGCTAAGGCTATTTTTTTAATATTAAGCTGATGAACAATATATTGCGGTTGCTCAGAAGGCGATTGATTGTTGCTTTGGCTTATTTCAGCTGAATTTGCGCTATAAACAATTTTTGCAATACTAACTTGCTTAATGTTTACATCAATGGGAAATTCTACCGCATTAAGTACCGGTAAATTTACATCAGACTTTGCTGTTTTGTCTTCAGTAGCGTTGATTACATCTAGGCGAGTAGTGCTGATGTTATCGCAAGTAAGGGCGCGATCAAGTAAATATAACCACTGACAATCTACAGTAATATCTTCAACTTGTATTTTTGTTTTTTCTGCTTGCCATTCGAGCTCAGTTAAATAAACTGTCGAGCTAAGTGTGCCACTAACCTTACCTATTTTCAGTGCTGGCGGATGAAATTGTGCTGTACGATTAACTAACCACTGTAAACCTGATTCTGTGGTATAGAACCAGGTTAGTGCCATTAACAATATACTAACGAGTAACGTTACTGCTAGGCTAAACCCTCTCAATATGGCTTTCTTGTTAAATTGCTTCATAGATCAGGGCCTATGGTGATATGAAAGCGCCATGCTTTATTACCGTCAAGTGCTTTGGCTATATCAAGTCGAATAGCGCCTATCGGCGTTACCCATCTTAAACCTGTACCTACTGACTTTTGTATCTCAAAATCTTTCCAATCATTGAAGGCATTACCTTGGTCGGTAAATATTGCCCAACGAAAACTTTCATAAAACAAATAATCAACCTCTAAGCCGGAGCTTAATATATGCTTACCCCCGATAGACACTTCATTATCTGTTGGTGATAGGCTTTGATGCTTATAACCTCTTACAGATACATCACCACCGGCAAAAAAACGATAAGTCGATGGCATTGAGCGATTAAAGTCTTCGGTATCCATTAATGTTGTGCCGACACGAGCGCGCAGTAATAATCGCCAGTCATCATTTAATGACCAGATACGTTTTACCTTTTGATCAGTTTGTAAAAAGCTGATATTGGGATCACTGAGTTGCTCGCTGCTAAAGCGCATAGTACTTTGCCAACGCCAACCTTCAACTGCCGTAAAGGGGTCGGTAACACTGTAATAGGTAAGCTGCCATGACGGTACGATATATTTTAAGCTTTGATTAACATCGGCCTCAGACTTTAATTGTTCTTGAGCCATGGCAATAGACCATTGGCTTGTCCAGTGCGGATTAAGTTTATTGATAACTACTGACTCTAAAGTAAAAATTTTACTGCGACCAATTTCCTCGTCTTTTTCCTGATAGCTTACTTGATTTATCCACTGGCTACTGGCTTTTTCTAAGGGTATTTGATACTGAAATGCGGCATTAACATCAGCATCGTCTAGTTTAATCCTATTAAAGTCGATAGAGGCAACATATTGATGCGCTTTACTATTTACTCTTCTATTACGCCAACTAACACCTAGTTTTCCTCCAGTATCAGTGCCATAACCTACTAACGTTTTGAGCTCATATTTTTCGGTGTCAAGTATTGAAAGATTTACATCAACAGTTTTGGTTACATGATCCACAGTTTGGTCTACAACCACAGATTTAAAAAATCCTGAGCGATTAAGTGCCTGCTGACTAGCGATAATATCTAATTGGCTATAGGCATCGCCTTGGTTAATGGTTGAATAACTATTAACCAAATCATGAGATAAAACGGTCCCTTCAATGGTAATATTTTTAATAGTGTAACGAGCACCGCAGTTAATCACCCAATCAACATTAGCTTGTTGGTTAGCTATATCAACATTTAGAGCACTTTTGGTGAAGGTAGCATCTAATAAACCTAACTCTTGTGCTTGACGTTGTACCTTTGATTTAAACTGGCTATAGTCACCATGATTAACAATTTTTCCCTTAATAAACGGGTGCTTGGTAATAAGCTGCGACATAACTTCATTTTCATTTTCATTTTCACACTTAAGCACAATACTACTGCTATGCCAAAGCACTGGTTGCTTAAGCTCAATGGTCAAGGTTTTGCCTTTTTGATCTTCCATTAGGGTTAAAACCGGTTGGTAATAGCCCAAAGCCTGCAATGCATTTCGTGCCTTATTTAAAATATAATTATCTGATTGAGGAAAACCAAGTAAAGATAAAGGGATAATGTTTTCGTTACTACTTAAACTACGAAATATATTGGTTTTATAAGCGGTTTCAACACCAATAATATTGAGCGGCGTGCCTAGCTTATCAGCAGAGTCTGCAGACCATGCTTTTGTGGGTAGCACCAGAAAAAGTAAGGCTAACAAAGAATAAATAAGTTGGTTTTTGTATGGATAGTTCAGATATTTCAATATTTTTCCATGCTTAATTAACTGCTGATAACGAAAAACGGAGATAATTATGACGACTTTATCTCATGAGATCATTAATTAATTAACATTTAGCCCGAATCCAATAAATTCACAATGTAATAAAATAAAGTAGTTTACACTAACGTTAAAACAACACTTTGACTATTTTGTTTTATCAATACTTTATAAATTTCAAGTAACAATATATTGTTTTCATTTTCACTTAGTTTTATGTCATATCTGTAAAAGGTTAACAACTATGCATATGGACCCATTTTTACCTCAAGCGGTGGGCGCTATTTTCTTTATATTATTGTTGGGTTTTATCCTAAAATTTTTTCGTCAACCTCATGTGGTAGCTTACTTAATCGCTGGTATTTTTATTGGCCCATGGGGCTTTGGTTTAGTAACCGACACGGAAAGTATTTCACGTTTAGGCACTGCAGGCGTAGTGCTGCTACTATTTTTCGTTGGTATGGAAACCGATATTCATAAACTGGTACAAAACTGGAAATTAATAATTTTCGGAACGTTAATGCAAATTTTATTAAGTGTGGGTTGCGTATGGCTGTTAGGCCACTGGTTTGACTGGAGCTTAGCTAGAATAGTTTTAATAGGTTTTGTTATTAGTCTTAGTAGCACCGCAATTGTTATCAAATTATTACAAGATAATGGCATGCTTTCATCTCGCTTAGGACAAAGTGCACTCGGAATATTACTAGCTCAAGATTTAGCTATTATTCCCATGTTAATTATTATTGGCTTGCTTGGTGCCGGTAACATCGACAATGTACAATTGGTAAAACAAGGCGTTGGTACCCTATTCGCAATCGCACTGTTCGCCTTTGTTATCACTCGCAAACAAGTGCATTTACCGTTGTCAAAGTGGTTAAAGGGAGATCATGAATTACAGTTATTCGCTGCTTTAGGTGTTTGTTTTGGCTTAGCAATGATCACCGCTTGGTTTGAACTTTCAACCGCTTTGGGAGCATTTATTGGTGGTATGCTTGTCGGTGCAGCGAAAGAAACACTATGGGTACATCGCACTTTAGATTCATTTAGAGTGCTATTTGTTGCGTTGTTTTTTGTTTCGGTTGGTATGTTGCTAGACGTTAGCTTTTTAATTAGCCATTGGCAACAAACCGCAATGTTAGTTATGGCAGCATTAATTACTAACATATTTATCAATGCCGTTATTTTAAAGCTGTCAAAATTTAGTTGGAAAGAAAGTCTTTATGCTGGCGTGTTGTTATCTCAAATTGGTGAGTTTAGTTTTGTGCTTGCGGCCGTTGGTCATCAAGCAAGTATTATCAATGAATATGGCTACCAATTAGCCTTATGTGTTATATCGCTGTCATTACTCACAAGTCCAATTTGGATAAGCATGAGTAATAAATGGTTGAAATTCGATGACAATTCGACAAAAACTTCAGTTTAAATTATCACTTTCTGCGCTAAGAACGTTAGGAAAACATACCAACTTGATTGATTAGTGTTCTACTTTTTCATTTGAACCCTTAAAAGTGAACAACCAATTAATCAAGTTGGTAATATACTCGGTTGCTTAGTACATCTCCTTTGCAACCTTCAATCTATTGTTTTGTATTACTACTTGCTATAACCAGCGTTTTTTCTTGAATACAATAAGTAATACCACCGAAACCACTGCCATTACACCCAATAAAATGAAGTAACCATTATCGGCTTTTAGCTCAGGAATATACTCAAAGTTCATTCCATAAATACCGGCAAGAAATGTTAAGGGTACAAATAATGCTGTGATAACCGTTAATACTCGCATAGTTGCATTCAGTTGATGTGATGTTACTGAAATATAACCATTAATTAAATCACCACAAATATCGTAATACATTTGTGACAAACTTTGCAGGCGGTCTAAACGTTCACGTAAATCGGTAACGGTATGGGTTTCTTTGTCGGTAATTAAGTCAGTGTCGTCGTCATCAACATAAGCCTTTAACGTTTCTCCCATGTTAACGTGATAATTGAACGTGCGCCTTATTTTAACCAGTTGTGATCTGTATGAAGTAATTTGCTTCATCATTTGGTCGTTACCACTTAATTGAAAATCATCTTCAATTTTCTCGAGTTCAGCTTCGAAACTAAACATCTCTTTAAGGTAGTAACCACAACTGCTATGGAAAAGCCTAAGTGCTAAATGAATAGGACTGCGCTTAAGATACTTTTCACCAGTTTCACTAAATAGCTCGTTAATCGCTAATGAGCTTTGAGGATGTCGGGTGATTAAAACTCGCTTCCCAATGAATAAACTAATTTGTAAGTGATTGAATTTCAGGCTGTCATCGTTTGCAACCATACCGCGATATAGCATAAAAATATAATCTTTAAATAATTCGATTTTAGGCGGATGGCGATCGCGAAGTGCATCACTGATGGCTAAAGGGTGGCAATTAAAGTCTGTTAATATTTTTTGTTCTTCTTTTGCATCAACGTTGTCAAGATCAATCCATAACGTTGTATCGTTATTCTCTTGCCATTGACTTATCAACTCACTACTACCGATAACAGTTTTTTGTGTCGGTGAAATCAACATACATTTTATCATTATATACTCTCAATATGCCCTGCAAATAACAGGATAATTTGTTAACTCTATTCTTTGATGCTAAAAATACCTAAGAACAAGCAACAAAAGACAAAAAAACAGTAAAATAAACTTAGCTAATTTGTTATTAAAGCTAACTTATTTACTTCTGATTGTAATACAATTAACTATAAATACGAATTAAATTAACACCCTATTAGTTAACTATGGGTGTTATACCTGAACTTACACAATAAAGATCATATTCCGTTATAAAAACGGCTTTAAGGATTCAACAATGTTAGAAAATACTATTGATAAATTATCCTTAGTTATCGACGACATTCTCATCGCAGAGCACGAACAAGACATAGCTCAAATTATGCTTGGCGCTAATGAAACGCTAGTGGCAGAGCAATTCGCGCTTTTAATCGAAGCTTTGCCACAAGACAAACGTTTAAGTGTATGGGCAACCTTTTCAGAAGATATTCAAAAAGATGCTTTTGTCGATATGGGACAAGGCACAAGAACAAGCTTAATTCAGGCATTAAGTGATGATGAATGCTTCGAATTACTCGCGCAACTAGATGTTGACGATGTTATTGAGATTGCTGAAGAAATACCTAGCAGGTTATTGAAGTACGCGATAAAAAACTTAGACGACTCGCAACGTAAACTCTATCAACAAGCACAACAATATACCGTTGACGAAGTTGGTCATTGGTTAGATTATAACTATGTTCGTATTTCTGAAAAACTTAAAATAACCAGTGCGCAGTTATTATTACAAAAAGGCTTGTCACCTTATACTGAAGACTTTTATGCGGTAAATAAAGAAGGCATTCTCACGGGTACTGTTGATATTAATAGCTTGATACAAAGTGATGGTGAAAATACCTTAAAAACCCTTTTTGCGCCTGAAACTATTCGCCTTAGTGCGAATGAGGAATTAACCTCGGCTGCAGAAGCAGTGATTTTATCCGGCAAAATGTCTCTACCAGTCGTTGATGAAAACGAACGTTTTCTTGGCCGCTTTACTGTAGAAACGGCTTACCAAGTAAAACAGGAAACGCAAACAGAGCAAATTAACAGTGCAGCGGGTTTAACAACCGATGAAGATTTATTTTCAAGTGTAAGAACGAGTGCGAAAAACCGTGGTATTTGGCTTGGTATTAATTTGCTGACCGCATTTTTAGCTTCATGGTTTATCGGCTTTTTTGAAGCTACACTGCAACAAGTTGTGGCTTTGGCGGTATTAATGCCAGTAGTTGCTTCAATGGGTGGCGTTTCTGGAAGCCAAACCTTAACTGTTATCGTGCGAGGTATGGCGTTAGGTCAAATAACAGAACAAAATAGAAAAGTGCTACTGCGCAAAGAATTAAAAGTGGGTGGGCTAAATGGCATAATTTGGTCTGTTGTTATTGGTACTATCACCTATTTTTGGTTTAACAACGCAGAATTAAGTTTAGTTATTGCTTTAGCAATTTTACTAAACTTATTAACAGCATCAGCATCAGGCGTTGTTATTCCTGCGATATTAGATAAGTTAAATATTGACCCTGCCCTTTCCGGCTCGGTTATTTTAACCACAGTAACCGACATTGTTGGCTTTGTGGTATTTTTAGGATTAGGTAGCTTACTGCTACTATAAGTAAAGTAAACAGAGGATTTAAGTAATGCCCGTAGAAACTATCACCTGGGTAGCGATTGTATTTTGTATTTCACAATCCGCTATTTTTTCAGGATTAAATTTAGCTTTTTTCTCGCTCAGTAGATTGCAACTAGAAGTAGAAGCTAACAAAGGTAATAAAGCTGCACAAGTTGTACTGAAATTAAGAAACGACTCTAATTTTTTGCTAGCCACAATTTTGTGGGGCAATGTTGGTATTAATGTTTTATTAACTATGTTGTCAGACTCAGTTTTAGCAGGCGTTGGTGCATTTTTATTTTCTACTATTGCCATTACTATTATTGGTGAGATAACACCTCAGGCCTATTTTTCTCGTAATGCATTAAAAATGGGCAGTATGCTAGCGCCCATTATTCGCTTCTACCAAATTATTCTTTACCCTGTAGCGCGCCCTAGTGCGTTAATTCTTGACGCTTGGTTAGGTAAAGAAGGCATTACCTACTTAGGAGAGAGTGAGTTAGGTAATATTATTAAAGAGCATATTCGTGCTGAAGAAGCTGATTTAAACCATGTAGAAGGTATTGGCGCATTAAACTTTTTTGCACTAGATGAAATTAAAGTTACTCAAGAAGGTGAAATAATAGACCCTAACTCTATTATTGCTTTGCCAACGAAACTTGATCTACCTATATTACCTGATACTTATTCTGGCGCTGATGATCCTTTCTTAACTATGCTGAACCAATCAGGCCATAGCTGGGTTGTTATCACAAACCTTGAAGGTACACCATTATTGGTTATTGATGCTGATGGTTTCTTACGAAGTGCTCTTTTTCAAGCAGAAAACTTTGACCCTTACAGCTTTTGCCACCGTCCCGTGGTTATTACCGATGAAACAACTTCATTAAATGAAGCAATATTACAAATGAAAGTGAACACCTCTATCGATAAGAACTTTGATGGTGTTATTGAACACGATGTGTTGTTGGTTTGGGGCGAAACTAAACGAATTATTACCGGTGCTGATATATTCGGCCGATTACTTAAAGGTATGTTGCCGTTAGTGCAGCAGAACGAAAAAGTAGCCGAATTAATTAACGCTGAAAAAGTTTAATTATTGATTAACGTGCATTTAACATAAAACGTCGGCTAAAAAGTTAGCCGACGTTTTGTTTGATACGATCCTGTAACGAATCTGTGTAAGTACCGTATTAAAAGATTGCAGATCTGAGTTAAGCTACTTATCTACTTATCTACTTATCTACTCAGGCTTTAATGCAAGTACATCTGACTTTAACAAGTTTAAAATTTTCTCTGCGGTATTACCAAGCACCTTAGCTTTGAGACCTTTACGTCCAACCGTGCCTATGACAACTAATCCAGCCTTTTGTTTCGCAGCAATACTTGGTATAACCTTTTCTGGCTCGCCCGCTTTAATAGTGAAATTTGCCAAGGGTATGTCGTATTCAGCCGCCAATTTTTCAATTTTAGGTTTTAAAGTTTTAGCTGCCCTACTTTCTAATTCGTCTTTAAAGTGAATACCTAAATCACGTAATACTTTAGAAAATGGTACGGTATAGCAAACGAATAACTCTGACTCATTGGTTTGAGAAAATGCTTTAGCTGCTTTCAATATTTGATGATTCAACGCTTGTTTACTTTTACTTTTAGTTTCTAAATCAATAGCTGCCAATACATTGGGTGATTTTCGCCATTTGTTATCGCTAACAATAAACACTGGCGCTGAACATTCTCTTAGTAACTGCCAATCAGTTGAGGTGTATAAAAACGTTTCACTTCTATGTGCAGTTTTAACTACCATGTTTGGGTTATGTTCTTTGGCGTATGTATTTATCCATTGGTAAATGTGTTTTTCCCAAACGACTTCAAAACTATAATTTACTTCCTCTGGGACCATTTTATCGAGTGAGGTTTCAGCTTCAAGGGTAATGGTATCTATTAATGTTTGTTTTATATTTTGTGAGTCATCTTGTATAAACCGTAAACTTTGATAACAAAAATAAACTACATGTAATTCATTGTTTGTTTTTTTGGCAAGTTCACAAGCGCGCGTTATTGCCACTTGTTTATTATCCGATAAATCGGCGACTACAAATATTTTGCTCATAGAACCCTCTAATTACTTGATGTATATAGAATGAATGTAACATGTGTAATAAAGCTGTTCTTTGATTTAGAACAAGGTTTAGTGATAAATAAAGTGAGACTAAATGAGGGTTAAAAACTGCAAGTGTGAAGATAAATGAGCGTTCAAATTAGCATTAAGGCAATTAATAAGCGCCTATCGACTAAGCTTTTCTTTATGTTTTTTATTCGCATAGAGATACAATAAACAGGCAATAACAATATTAACACTGCAACGCAAAATTTCAGCCCATTGAAAGTTCGAGGTAGATAAATCATAAATTAAATCTATCGCAGAGCCCACTCCCAAGATAATAGCCAAAATCATAAATATTTTTTCTAAAGCCATTGAATTCGACATAAAATCTCTTTTAATAAACTAAAATATGTAAAGTAAGTAAAATCAGCAATAGTAAAGCCTATTTTTCTTTAGGCATTATCAAGTATGTTGTTGATCAGTGGTGATAACTTTGTCATGTTAACATCCATATAAACAGGTATGTTAACATTTCCTTTAATTGAATTTTCAAGCACGCCTTGCCAAGTAGGTAAAACCTCAATACCTATAACAACACAGTTTTTACTACTTAATCGTTGAAAAAACTTTACGATTTCATTTACTGCTTCGGGAGTTAATCCTGCAGAATCATCAGGGTGTGCTACTAAAGCCCAAGGTGCTTCGTCAGGCGCAATCAACAGTACTTCACCGTTCAACTGCTTTACTCCTTGCTCATTAAACCCACCTGACGGGTAAATATGAACTTTATTTTCAATAAGTTCTATTTTGTAATTACCATGCGACTCCATGCTAGCTCCTAAATGCAATTAGCCAATAACAACTCTATCAAACTATTGATGCTGAACACGAATATAAATAGCTAATACACAATATTAAATCTAAGCATAAAAATATAATGCCCAATGACAGTTAAAGTAATCACAGTTAAAGTAATGACAGTTAAAGTAATATCGGCTATATAGTGTCAATACAACGATTTAAGATTACAGGTTTTTTTACCTTTATACTATTAGCTTTTTAAAACATTCAGCATGTTTTAACGGCATAGCAACAATGTAGATTAACTGACCAACTTACTGACAACCTTCACATTATTGTGCAAAGTTTTATGTACTGGGCATTTGTCTGCTATTTCTAAAAATCGAGATTGTTGTGCAGCATCTAATTCGCCAATAAAGCTAATTTCTCGCACAATAGCTTCAATACCCTGGCTTTTTTCTTCACACGTTTCACAGTCTTCTAAATAATTTCGGCTATGTTTCAGTTCAACTTTTATCTGCTTTACAGCAAGTTTTTTTCGCGTAGCGTACATGCGCAATGTCATGGCAGTACATGCACCTAAACCAGCAAGCAAGTGCTCATAAGGATCAGGTCCCATATTATCGCCTCCAACACTTACGGGTTCATCAGCAAGCCAATAATGACTAGCCGTGCTTATATGTTGGGTAAATTTATGATTTTTCTCTTCAACAACAACATGGCCTTGCGTTACTTTGGTTTGCTCAGCGTTTGAGTTTTTATCAACCGTATTAATTGTTGAGTGTTGCTTACTACTTTCACGAGTAATAAGGTCTTCATGGTTTATATATCGACCTGACCAAGCGGCAATTACGTCAGCAGCATATTCAGCGTCATGTTTATTCGTTAGTAAATGATCAGCGCTATCTAAACTAACAAAACTTTTGGGATGTACAGCAGATTGATATATCTTTTCTGCTTCACTAATATTTACAGTGCCATCGACCGGCGAGTGCATGACTAATAATGCTTTTTTCATTTTGGCAATATGGCTGCTATCGTAGCTTTTTATGTCGTCCAAAAATTGCTTTTCTATTGTAAATACCCGCCCTGCCAAATTAACGGCTGCTTTGCCATTTTTTTCAATATCTTCAAGCTGTAAAGCAAAGTTATGCGCAACATGTGCAGCATCTGAAGGCGCACCTATAGTAACAATAGCCATGGTTTCATTGACATACTGAGCAGCATTAAGTACAGCAGCGCCCCCTAAGCTATGACCAATAAGTAACCTAGGCGCTTGATAGCTCGTACGGAGAAAATCTGCAGCGGCGATTAAATCCTGTATATTGGAAGAGAAGTTACTATTAGCAAAATCACCATCACTGTTACCTAAACCTGTAAAATCAAATCTGAGCACTGCAATTCCTTTGCGTACTAACGCTCGACTGATACGCGATGCGGCGGCAATATCTTTACCACAAGTAAAGCAATGTGCAAACAAAGCATAAAATTTCACATCAGTTTCTGGTGTTTCTAGTAGGCCGCTTAGTTTATGCTCCCCGCTAGTAAACTCTACTTTTTTACGCATAAGTAATCCTTAGTTCATTTACATTTTTTCTAGTTGCCACAATTGACCGTTCAAACGGGTATTTAATTTTTATGACAAGTGTTATTCCGCTATAAATTACCTCAATATTTACGATACATAGCGTAGCATTTTGTATAAAATATACCGACATTAAAATGTAAAGGACCCAATATGACGATAGGTGTCGGCGGCTCTAACGCCAAAATTGAGCTTGAAAAATTAGTTAATATGACCAGCCAAGTTAATTCAGTTTCTGAAGCTGAATTTAAACAACGCATTACAAAAGCCCAAGCATTAATGGCTAAACATAACATTGCAGCCACCTATATTGATGCTGGAACAAATTTATACTACTTCACGGGTACGCGTTGGTATGCCAGTGAGCGTATGGTTGGCGCTATTATTCCTCAAAAAGGCGAAATACAGTATATTGCCCCTTCATTTGAAGTTAACACGCTTAATCAATACATGACAATTAAAGGTGAAATTAAAGGTTGGCAGGAGCATGAAAACCCTTATCAACTTGTCGCCCAAACCTTGAAAGATCTTGGCATTACCACAGGTCAGTTAGCCATTGATGAGTCAACCGCGTTTTTTATTGCTGATGGTATAAATAAAGCCACTCCTGAGTTAACGCTTATCGATGCAAAAGCAATCACAGCAGGTTGTCGTGCAGAGAAATCCACTAATGAAATTGCTTTATTACAACAAGCAAAAAATATGACCCTTGAAGTTCACAAAGCTGTTGCGCGGATATTACGCATAGGAATTACAGTTGAAGAAGTGACTAACTTTATTGATCAAGCACACCGCAAAGTGGGCGCTAAAGCGGGATCATACTTCTGTATTGTTTTATTCGGTGAAGACTCTTCATACCCACATGGCGTTAAAACACCAAAAGCTCTAGCTGAAAATGACATTGTACTTATAGATACCGGCTGTCAGCTTGAAGGATATAATTCAGATATTACCCGTACATATGTTTTCGGTGAAGCAAATCAACGCCAACGAGAGATGTGGTTAATTGAAAAACTAGCACAAAAAGCAGCCTTTGACGCCGCTAAAATAGGTGTTGCCTGTGGGGATGTAGATACCGCTGCAAGAGAATATTTAGCAAGTCAACAGTTAGGTCCTGATTATCAAACACCTGGATGCCCACATAGAACAGGCCATGGTGTTGGTTTAGATATTCATGAATGGCCTTATTTAGTTCGTAGCGATAGAACACCTTTAGCCAAAGGTATGTGTTTTTCTAATGAACCTATGTTGGTTTTGCCTAATGAATTTGGTATTCGTTTAGAAGACCATTTCTACATGACAGAAACGGGGGCAAAATGGTTTACTGAGCCTTCATATTCTATTGACGATCCATTTGGGTACAAACAAATTTAAACACAGTAATAAAATTAACTAGACTAACTTAAAAGCTTGGGCCTAAACCGATTTTATGCCCAAGCTTTAAAAATATTACATTTTAACCGACTAAATTGAGTGGCGTATGCCTTTCGCTTTAAGTAGAATCGATACATTGTTACTTTTGATACCATATTTATGCACGCATTTTTAGAATATATTCCACTGATTATTTTTTTCGTTTTTTATAAGTTTGCAGACATTTATTGGGCTACAGGCTCATTAATTGTTGCTTCAGCGATTCAGATTGCTTATTTTTTAATTAAAAAACAGCCTATTCCTAAAAGAAATTTGATCTTTTTCGGTTTAATTGCCATTTTTGGCGGCTTAACTATTTATATGCATGACGATACTTTCTTAAAATGGAAAGTCACCATTATTCAAGGTATTTTCGCTATTGCACTTATTGTTAGTCAAAAAGTATTTAATAAAAATATCATCAAAGAATTTTTAGGAGAAGCGCTTACATTACCCGAGCATATTTGGAATAGATTAAACTTAGCGTGGGCATTGTTCTTTGCCTTATGCGGTTTTTTAAATTGGTACATAGCCTTTAACTATAGTTTAGAAACTTGGGTTAATTTTAAAGTGTTTGGCTTAACGGCTATGACCTTTATATTTGCTATTGGCTCAGTATTTTCTTTATATAAATATATGCCGGAAGAACAAGAAGAATCAGAACAAAAAATAGAAAAACAAGAGTAGAACACTCTTATTCACGCTTTAATTTTAACTTAACTTATTGGACGTAAAATGTTTTATCTTATCTATAGTGAAGATGTTGAAAATAGTTTGTCGCTGCGTATGAGTGTTCGAGAAAATCATTTAGACCGACTTCGTACATTACAAAACCAAGGCAGACTACTTGTCGCTGGACCTTGTCCTGCTATTGATAGCGAAAACCCCGGTGATGCAGGTTTTACAGGCTCGCTTATTATTGCAAAGTTTGACAGTTTAGTCGCTGCTCAAGAGTGGGCAGACCAAGATCCTTATATCGCTGCGGGCGTTTATAAAAACGTTACTGTAAAACCGTATAAAAAAGTCCTTCCAGCATAAGTAATCGCTTTAACCATGAATAAAAAGACACTTAGTATCTACATATTAGTAAACGCCCTGTTGTTCTCAAACTCGGTAATGGCTAACAATAATGTTCAAAACTGCGAAAGCACTATGGACAGCAATACTGAAGTGTCTCGTTGCTTAGATAGTGTTAGAGAAAAGAAAGACCGTGAATTGCAAACCTGGATAAATAACCAAACGTTTATTTTAGAAGAGTTATCACTGATTAATGGCCGAAGTACTTCGCTAGATATGTTTAAGCGCTCACAACAAAACTTTATTACCTACCGAGAAAATAACTGCCGCTGGCAATATTTAGTACTAACCCCTGATGAAAGCGCGGCTATCGCTTATAAAAAATGCTATATCACGTTAACACAAGACCGTATTGAAGAATTAACACATCTTAACAAGCAAAACTAAATATTTTAGCTCTAATATATACTCATAATCGAGTAAATATAGTGAGAGTAAAATTGCACTCAAATACTTTAAAACTCTGTATTGAATTCATCACCACGATAACGAGTCACCTTAAACTAAGCTCATTTATTGCTGTTTCTAAGGCGCTTTACTTGATAAGAACTTAGTGCAGTATCGACTGCCCAAGCTATCAATAAAGCAACGGCTAAAAGCTGTGCAGCAATAGCGGAGAAAATATCAGGGGCTTTCATAAGCGTTGCCATTAAAGAGTCGCGATAATAAAAAAACCATTGATGCTCTGCCGGAAATATTACCGTGTGCAAATAATAAAAAACCTCGGTAAAGCCCCAAATACCTAAAACCACCACCAGTAAAACAATAAAGCTTAAAAGTGACATAATTTTTTGCTTACCTGTTGGCATTTTCCTTATCGAGTTAACATTTATTTTATCTATATTTAAGCCATATAAAAATAACACCCCAAATAACAATATCAAGCTTCCCCACCATAACTTTTCAACTGCGTTTAATAAGTTGGCAACATCTTTAAGATGTAGTACCTCAGCATTGGTTAACAGACGTTTTGATACCGCGTGATTATTTACATAACTGATTTCAGCTAAACCATAACCTTGTTGATGAATCGCTTGAACAATGTCGGCAAATTTCGTTTCATGTAGTTGGATGTTATCGATAGGGAAATCTCGTTTACCTTGAGTATTCTTCGGAACATTTTTTATGACTACGTCATTAATATGTAAGGTTTGATACCAAAAACTATACAAGAAATTTGTAGTTTTACTTATCTGCCAGCTAATACCCAAAGAGAAAACCAACAAAATTAAAGCAAAGATACACCAAAGAAATTGCCTCAAAACAGCACCTTTTTTCATAAAAATATACATTACCTTATTAATTAAATACGCAACAGCCTGCTCTAGTTTACCGCTTATTAGTTTAAAACTAATTAATAGTTGCACATTAACATATAGTTAAGCGTCTAAGGTCAAGTATAAGAAAGATAAATGAACGCTTTTATATTAACTTAAAAGCATAAATCTAACCCAATCACATCGAAATCATTGTTGACACGTTTTTTTAAAAAACTTTTATTTCAGTTTGTATTTCCATTTGAATTTTCATTTAGCATCTCGCCAGTTACTACCCAAACAAATATGCTAAAAAAGATGACATAAAAATAAATTCAATAATACTTGATCTTACCTTTAGATCGATATACTGTACATGCATACAGTATATCGAGGTAAGCAATATGATTAACGTTAACAAAATAGATTTAGATTTTAATATCAATAACTTAAAGTCAATCACCACTTTAACAAACCCAGTTAAAACAGAGTTAACTACTGTTTGGTGTAACGTAGTGCATGTGAATAATGCCATTGACTTAACTGAAAAATACCAAGATATTTGCCAGAAACATTACGACAATAGCAAGTGGATTTTAATGATTAATCCCGAAAATGACTCGCTAGAGCAACTCTCTACTATGGGGAAAATTAACCCTGAAAAAATATTGAAAGTAAATGCGAATAAGGTCAATGTTAGCTTAGAACATATTAAAAGCACTTTATTAAAAGGTACTTGTTCTGCAATGATATTGAATGATGCGAGTTATAATGAAGACGAATTAAATGACATAGCGCACTGTGCAGCTATAGGGAAAACGCAATGCATATTATTGCAACATCACCAGAATTGCCAAGCACAAAAATTACATTAAACCAGAGTTAGCTTTCAAGCCGAGTCAGAAAACTTAACCTGAAAAGCCAATTCACACGCTTATTTAAATACATCGCTTTATTTATAAAGACTCACTTATTTAGGCTGTTCATAGGGCTTAAATTAAGCCGGCTTAACCGACAGTAAGCTCAAAATATTGCCATATATGAACTGACATAAATAGCTCAACGACTTTGCAATGTCATGATAAACTCTTAATAATTTACTTTAGAAGAATATCTCCATGCAATGTCCATGTGGCTTAGAACTTACCTTTGCACAATGTTGCCAACCTTTAATAACGGCGACAAAGTTAGCAAACTCCCCAGAGCAATTAATGCGCTCTCGTTACTCTGCTTATGCAACAAATAATGCTGAGTACATTTACCTTACCTATGCAAGTTCTAGCAGGCTTGAACAATCTATTGCTGATATAGAGCAATGGGCCATACAAACAAAGTGGTTAAAGCTTGTTGTTCATAGTGCTAGTGAGTTCCAAACAAGCAGCGATAATAATGACAGTGCACAAGTTATGTTTTCAGCATTTTATCAACATCTTGGGAAAATATGGCAAATGCAAGAAAACTCAAACTTTATTATTGAAGATAGTGTTTGGCGATATGTAGATGGTGATGTTTCTGAAAGTAAAGTACTAAAAAAACCGAAAAGAAACGAAGCGTGCTTTTGCCTGAGTAATAAAAAATTTAAACAGTGTTGTGCTAACGCACTTTAAGCAACAGCCTCTACGGCAGCTGACTTCTCAAGGGTATTTTTTATACCAGATAACCACGCCTCAGCGTTAAATTCTGTATGGGGCTGAGATTGCTCCAGTGCTTTATTTATATATTTTTGCTGACAATATAAGCTTGTGTTACTCATTACTTGCTGGTTTATAAAGCCTGTATCGTTACGAAAAGCTAAAGGGTTAGGGTTTAATGCATTCATCAAACGTAGGTGTTCTAAACGTTTAGATTCAATTAAATCAGCTTGATTAAAAAGTTGCGTATCCTCAATATCCTTTAAAGCGATCGGCGCTTCTTTAGGAAGTTGAAAACGCTTTCGTAATAGCTCTGAAGTAGTGACATTGGCAGGGGTAACGGTTTGTGGAAGTTTGAACTGGCTATGGGCTCGAACATCATCGGTTAGCATAGCGAGTAACAACGAAAAATCAGCGCGACGTTTACTATGAACACTTTCATTAAGCTGTTCGCCCAATTGAAGTTCATGAACAAGAATGTCGTTTGATATGTTTTCTATTGTCAAAATAATCTACTATTTTACTGCCGATAGTGCTTTATCGGCAGTAAGGTAAATTACTTTATGGTTAAAATGAATTAATTAGATATTTTTATAATATTTACAGAATGTTGTACGATTACTATACCTTAAGTTACAACGTGCTTAATTGGCCAACTTAGAATAAAACTCGCCCCACCGTGTTCACTATCAACAACAGAAGCACTACCGCCATGCCACTCCATAATACGGCAAACTATCGCTAGGCCTAAACCAAAACCACCCGTTTCACGATTGCGTGAAATGTCACCTCGAGAAAAGGCATCAAAAATTGTGCATTTAAAGTCGTCACAAACACCTGCTCCGTTATCTGTCACTTTTATTTGACATTGATCGGAGTTTTTCGAAATAGTGATATCTATTTCACCATTGCCGTATTTTATTGCGTTAGAAATGTAGTTGTTCAAAGCCCGAGCGATAAATTGTTTATCAACGTCAACTTTATCTTCGCCAAGTAAGTTATTCACCGTAAAGTTTTGTTCAAATTGCTGGAAATTACCGACTTGGTTTTTAACAATATCCACTATTGCTTCGTTGGTAAATTTTAACTCCGGCTTTTCATTATCAAAACTAGCATAAATTAGCATTTCACTGATCAGCTGTTCTAACTCACAAATATCTTTACTAATAGCCTTTCGGTATTTTTCTTGTTTAACTTTATCATCAGTACACTCTAACATTTGTAAAGCAAATTTTGTGCGTGCTAAAGGGGTACGTAATTCATGAGCTACTGCCGTAGACAATTCTTTATGAGCATCAATTAAACGTTTTATTCGACTTGCCATGGTATTAAAAGCTGTCACCATAGGTTCAGTCATTGTTGATCTTGCTTTTGGGGCCACCATATCAAAACTTTCTTGACCAAAAGCTACGGCGGTTTTTCGCAACTGATCTAAATCACGAGAAAGAGGTCGTAACCAAAAAAACAATAAACACGCTAAACTTGCCAGTAAAATAACACGAATTAAAGCCTCAACTCTTGGTCTGGTTGGCATTTTAGCTGGACCAAGTACAATCACTGCACCTGTACTATTAATACGGTGATGAATTTCTACGGCATCATTATCATAAAAGATATGGGTGTTATCTTCTTTAATTACATCATGGCGTTGATGACTAATTTTTTCTACTTGCTTTTCTGACATTAGCTTTAATGACAGCTTCCATTCTTTTGAAGCGCCCGCCAATATATCTTGCCATTCGTTTTCAGGGTGTTTTTCTAAATAATTAGAAAGCGATAGCAGCATACTTTTATAACCAGTATATGACTCTATATCTTGTTCTAAATAAGAACTCCACACTTCATCTAGCATCCAAGAGAAGATGATAAAGATAGAGATTATTAGAAAATATAAGCTAAAAAATGAGCGACCGAGTTTCATCAAAGTGCCTAAATAGAGGAAAGAAATTCTGATGAGTTGGCGTAGCAACCCATCAGTTTACACATTGAAATAATGTTTAACTCCATGCGTCAGGAACAAATAAGTAGCCTTGACCCCAAATGGTTTTAATTCTGAAAGGTGTTTCATTACTATCTTGCAGTTTTTTACGTAAACGAGAAATACGTACATCGACACTTCTGTCCATACCATCGTATTCACGACCAACAACGGCTTTATAGATGTAGTCGCGATTTTGCACTTCGCCTGCACGGCTAGCTAACAACCAAAGTAAATCAAATTCTTGACTGGTCAGATCGACATTTTTACCATGTAATAACACTTGTCTTGAGCCACGACTAATGTGGAGTTCTCCGCAATCAATTTCCGCACTTTCTTTACCTTCATTAGGTAATTGTCCTCGACGTAATAATGCATTAACTCGTGCTAATAATACTCTTGGCTCAACAGGTTTAATAACATAGTCGTCTGCACCTATCTCTAAACCTAACACTTGATCAAAATCAGTGCCTTTTGCTGTTAGCATTAAAATGGGACCTTTAAAGTTAGGACGCAACTCTTTACAAACAGTAAAACCATCTTTACCTGGTAGCATAATGTCTAAAATAATTAAATCAGGGACAAATTTGTCCACACGTTTTTCGACAGTATCACCTCTAAACTCTTGTTTAACATGATAACCTTCGTTTTCTAAAAACTCTGTGACTAAATCCGATAACTGGCGGTCATCCTCAACGAGCAATATCTTTTTTACTGGCAATTTATTATCTGACATTAATTTGGCCTACTTTATTACACTGAACTAACAGTATTTTCATGGATGCATTATCAACACGGTTCAATGTTTATTCTAGCGTTTTAGCGCTAATCAATAAATAACAACCATTGAAAGTATGAATGACTCTAATTTTTAATAATCATAAAATGTTTATAATTAATTAACAACGCTATGTACAAGGTGTTACGGCAATAGTACAACTTATTACCCTGAGTTAACATTTAATTACAACTTGTCAACCGACTGATTTTAAATGACTTTTAATGAAGTTAATTCTTAAGTTATATTCATTATACTTTGGAGTTAAGTTTACTTAGCTACTAATGACATTTATTATATTCGAACAAATCTATGTTAATCATTGCTGTTAAGTACACTATGACAATTCACTTACCCCAAGCACAAAATTCGACAGAGAACACTTCTAACGCCGAAACATTAATAGCCAAAAAAACGCTATTCTCTGTCATGCTTGTTGTGCTTTTCAGTTGTGCCGGTATCGCCCTACCTTATCCTGTGTTAGCGCCTATATTTTTAAATGAAATTAGTCCTCTTACTACCTTTGCAGATTTACCCAGTAAAATTTTGTTAGGCATAATATTAGCAATCTATCCATTAGGGGTTATTTTAGGTAGCTCAGTGTTGGGTGCCGCTTCAGGAGTTTATGGTCGAAAGAAAACGTTAATTATTACATTAATGTTAACAGTTGTGGGATATGTACTCTCAGCATTAGCCGTGATGGCTGAAAGCTTTTTATTATTAATTTTCGCCCGTTTTATTACTGGCGTATTTTCCGGAAATATCAGTATCGCAAAAGCTATTGCGATAGATTTGTCGCCTACGCTAGATAAAACCCATACATTTAATTTGGTTAATGCGACAGGTTATATTGGTTGGTTGTTAGGTCCTTTAGCAGGAGGTTTACTGGCAATATATGGTTTAGATACTGTTTTTTATTTTGCGGCTTTAGCTCTAGTTATAGCGCTGTTCAGTGTTACCTTGGTTTTACAGCCCGACAAAACTAACCTCAATAAAACTCAGGTTAAATTTTCTCAGCTTTTTAGTAAACAAAATTCATTTGCTTTACTCGCGAATACTAAGATTAGACGCATATTTTTAATTTATTTATTGGCGACTCTAGGTCTTAATGCTTATTATGAATTTTATCCAGTTTGGTTAGTTGAGAACTTTAATTTTTCTAGCCTTAATATTGGATATATTACCGTTGTATTAACCTTTTTTATGACAATAACCAGTGTATTTTTTGTTAAAAAGTTAAAGGTAATTATGGGTCTTAAGTTTGGTGCAATATTCGGTATGCTATCACTGGCATTACTATTAGGTTTACATATGGTGCTATCTTTATCTAGCCTATGGCCAGTTTATGCCATAACCGGTATTTCAATCGCCATATTTAATGGCTTATTACCGGTTTATATTTCAGAGCAATATGCCGATATTGAGCAAGGTCAACTTATGGGACTAATCACCACAACTTTTAGTCTAGCAAATGTGCTGATGGCGCTTATTGGTAGTGTGCTAGCGTTGCTTGGTGCGCATTGGGCGATTTTATTTGGCGCTGTGTTACTAATTATCGCCTCGGTTGACTTTCACTTTAGTCAGGAAGATATTCGATAATGATAATGCATGGAAATACGCCTAAATCTTAGCCAATACGAAGCTAAAAAGCGCTAAACATTATTTTGCATAAATTGCATAGTATTAGCTTTGCTTCACTTCTAGCTTATTGCTTCGGACTAATCCTTTCGGGCTCATGTGCTTGAATAATGTTTCGATATAAATTAAAAGTACATAATTAAAATATATAACTAAAGTATATAACTAAAGTGCTTAACTACTTCGCCATTTTTGTTCAATCCATAATACGATTAGCGATATAAACATAATTAACCATAATAAAAATTTATTTACTGGCTGATAAGTAGAAGATAAGTGAGCGGTTTCACTTTCCATCGCGACAACATCCGAAGGCATAATCTTGTTCAAATTCCCCGACTCTAATTGATGTTCACTAGCTTGATGCTTAATAGCTTGCTGCCAAGCTGGAAAGTCTTTTTCGCTATAATAATAACGATGCTGTTCACTAAGAATGGTTTGTTTATCATTCAATACTTTAAAAGAGTGCCAACCTTTAAGAGCAGTTATAAACTGGCCACATTGCTTATGTGTTGAAAGCGGATATGTCGTTAATTTCATGTTCGGAACATCAAGTTTTTCTAGTGAAGATATGAAACAAATATTTTCAAAGTTTTTTACTTTAGCAACAGACTTTGGCGATGGAATTAACCAGCGGGTATTATTTTCCGCACGCGATAGGTTCAATAATAAGTACTGCCAATAAGCGCTATAGTACGCTGGTGTAATTTGCGAAGACCATTGATATGTCTCGTTTAATGTCGTGAGTGAAACTACTCCTAAACCTAAGGGTTGCTTCACCACTAAAGCTTGGCCAGTTGCTGACTCAACCAGTGATTGGCCCTGTTTAGCATTCATATTTATTGTAATTGCTTGCGGTGAAATAACTTCGCCCTTTGCTAAGGAAGGTTGATTAGGCCATTTAGCTGCAACCTGATTAAGAGACGGGTCAATTGGCGTTAATTGAAAAAATCGTAACAGTTTACTTAATTTGTCCCGATTATTATTTTCAGTTGATAGCAAAGCCCCATCGGCATTAATTAATAGTCCTAGCCCTTGTTTTATAGCCTGATAAAGCGCATCAAGTTCGCTTTCTTTTAATGCTAACAACATTCTGCTATCCACTATCAAAAGATCATAATTATCAAGTATTGCTTTAGTTAATTCGGTTGGTTGAGCTTTATTTATTGCTTGGGAGGTATTCACTCGCTGTTGCGACCATTTACTTTTACTTATTTGACTAATAACCGTAACTTCACTGCCTGTTTCACTAAGCCATTGTTTCAAGCGTCTTGTTTCAAAAGACGGTGCTGATTGTTTTATTAACACCTTAGGTTGGTTGTCATTTATAACGCTAAAAGCAATATCTTCACTTATGTTAATTAGGCGTTTATCGCTATTTTTTACATTAACAGCTACAAGCTTGTTTATATCGTTTTTCGGTAACTCTTGCAGTACCAGTTGATAATTAAATAAACCTGTTATCTTGCTCGTCGAACTTAATGAAAAAGTATGATTACTCTGCACGATCACACTATCTTGAATACGCCCATTACTTACTAAGCTCAGCTCGAACTTAGTATTATTATCTAATGAATGCTGAAAGCGCCCTGTTATTGTTAATGCTTGTCCTAAAATCAACTGTTTCGGCCACTGTAAAAAACTTAAACCGGTTATTGGTTCACTTTTATAGAAGGTAAATTTAATAGCATTTGGGGCAGGTGTACTTTTGTTTAACGGTTTTGAAGCTTCAACGTTAGAAATTTTTGTAATTAAGTCTGTTGTGTCGAGTTTATTCGCATGCAACTGGTTAAAGGCATTTAATTGTTGCCACTGTATTTTACTTAGACCATCACCAAAAACTTGCAATAACGTGGGTATGGCATAATTTTCTATATCGGTATTTGAATAAGTAAGCTTACTTAGTGACCAAATATCGACAAGCTCTTCAATGGCTGTAATTACCACTACCTTATCTTGATAATTATTAGCTAGCCACTCTTTTAATAATTGATTATCTTTAGATTTTTCTGATGGCGTTGTTAGTAACCAGATACGATTAGCAGACTTTAGCGCCTTATCTATCTTGCTTTTATCAATGCCAATAATATTAAAATCTTCATTATATGATGATTGTTTAAAGCCATTAGTAATTAAAACGTCATAAGTAGATGTGGGTGCTTTTACCTGAAAAGGTAAAAGAAACAGTAATACACTGATCAGAGCAATAACATTGCCAAGTATTAATAATGACAGATGGGTGTATTTATTTAATCCTGCGGCTTTTTGTGTTGTTAAACTGCTTTGAGATTCTTGTGTAAAGCGTCGATAAATTAAGCCACAGCTGACCAACAAGCCAAATAATGCGATAAATATGATTGCCCAATGAAATGGTGTATTTACCATTAAACGTAAGCTAGCAAAATCAATGTGGGTTGCTGAATTCATCACAAGTTAGCCTCTAAAAATTGACTATATTGTTCAACCAAAGGTTGTTGATTTTCAAAGTCTTGTATTTTACGATTCGGACTAGAAGTTGGGCTGGGTAATAACTGCGAAATTTTACCTGCTAATAAGTTAATACATTGCTGGCATTGTGATAAATTTAACCTTTGTTCCAGTAATATTTGCTCAATAACCACTAAGACATCGACTAAAGCAGGTCGATCGTCAATTAGTTCTTCTATTGCTAATTTTGCTTGTTTAACAAGCGCTAGTTCGTTAACAGATAATGGTACGTTTTTCGTCAACTCACTTTCATTTTCAACATAGCTAGTGTTTCGAACTATCACTGTTTTTGGTCGCTTACTGACAACTACAAGCTGTTGATTAACATTATTCAATAGTTGCAAGAATTGGCGAAATACAACTAGTGTTTGATCAGATAATTGCTCAGGTTTAAAGCGTGAAATTTGCACCGAGTTCGCTAGAATATCGCTTTGTTCGCCTTGATAGCGGCGCTGCTCGGTTACCGGTGGTGGCTCAAAACCCAGGCGTTTTACATAAATACGCTCTGCTTTTCTCGCTAAATTTAGTAATTTAAGTGCTTGTTGTTCAAAAGGTAAAGCCAGTTCAGGTTCAAACAACATCAAGTGCAACTCGGCCTGCCACATATTCGCTAAACTTTTTTTCATTAGGGCTCGCGGATCTTGACTTGTCATAACGCCAACATCACTATCTTCATGGTTATGTCCGTATTTATTAATAAGCTCCATGCGGGCTGAACCTTGGCTATTATTTTTCGTGGTATGGTTTTCATGTTCGTGACCCGAATTGCCACTAGGGTTTACCGTTTTATTCGCAGAAATAACAGCATTAGCGCTACCGCCCTGCTCATCGTGTATGTGTATTTTCGGTTTAATATGCTCTGTGTCATGATTGTCATGATGACTGTCATAAGACTCTGTGGCTTCATTTTCCTCCCGCTCAACTTCATCCCCGAGGTACTGACCATATTTTTCTTTCAGTGCACTTTGTGCCACACCTAACAGTTCTGACTTCTGATTAAAGCTTTTGCGATCAAGGTCAAGCTTATCTTCAATTAACGCTAGGGTTTCAATAATAATTTGTCGTTGGCTTTTAAAATATTCAGGCATGAAGTCGATCAGTATTCCATCAGCATTAATACCTGTTTGCTCTTCGTCTAACCAACGTATAATTTTAGTTTCTGAGCGAGTCTGTTGCTGCTCAGGTTCACGATTATCTGTTGCAACAATACTAAAATAGAGTTCGTCCCCAGGCTCCATAGCTAGCTCTTCTATCGACCACTTTTTGTAATAATGTTGTTTAGCGTTAACCATAGTATTGCTGTCGAATGTAAAGTTTTCATCTCTAAACTTGACGCCTTCACCAGAGCCTTTGGCTATAGAAGCCTTAATGTGAATATCGGTTAGTGCAAAGTCATCTGATATTTGTACTTCAGCATAGAGTGCAGGCACTGTATTTTTTCCGTACTCGGTTATGGTACTTTTAGGATTAATAAAGCGAATTTTTGGCGCGTTATCTGGAGTTAAGTTTATCCGAAAAACATCTGAAATAGCTTCAACAACTTCGCTAGCTTGATCCCTAATTGCGATATGGTAAACCATGCTTTTGTGCAGTGTTAATTCAACCTGAAATGTACCATCAGTTTGTATAATTAATTGATGCTGCTCGCCATTAGAAAAAATCAGAAAGACGTTTGCGCTTTGTTCAGAGGTTGTTAACTGCCAGCGCACTTTACTGCCCACTAACGTATCAACATCTAACACCTGAGAGGTAAATTCAGTTGGCTGCCCTTCTGCTACGCTATAGCTTGGTGGCGTTACAGTAACGTTTGTAGATAATAGCTGCACAATTGTCTTATCTTGTTCGCTTTGGTTTTGGTTTTTATCGTAAATTTCATGAATGTTGTTATCTGCAGAACCCTGCAACAATAACGCTTTATCAATTAAGTTGAACTGAGTAAAAATGAAAAAAATTATGAGTGAAAAAAACAGTGATACATTCCTTAAGATGAATTTTCTCTTGTCAAATTTGGGTGTAATTTCAGCATCATTTATTTGAGATTGTTGTAGAATATCGTTTAAACGGACAAACACTTTGCTCTGTTGTAGTTTCTCTAAATTAGACAGTTTATCTTGTTCTAGTAATAGCAATTGCGCACTTTGTTCAAGTGATTCAAAGCGACTATTTAGATGAGCGATCAGGTTTTTCAATGTAATGTTATGATAATTTTTACTACGCTTTATTAACACCAGCTTAGTCATTATGCCGAAAATAAATAACATCACGCCAGCTACCGCAAGCTCATTTTCAGCAACATCACCAGCTATATTCAAACCGCTTAAAGAAAGGCAAAATGAAAACACCACTAACACAATTAACCAAAGCGGCAAAAATAATAACAAATGCTGCTGTAGGTGCTTACGTCGCCATTTTTTTAATTTTTGACTTAGCAAGCTAATAGCTAGCTGTTGATCATCATTTTTAAACGCTGGATTGTTTTTATCGAACGGGTTATTCAACATTAAACATCAACCTTAGTAGGAGATACGGTTGGTGTACTATGAGTTTTGATATTATCAATGTTACTAGCACCATCAAAAGCTAATGTTGATGTTTTACTGCGGTTTCTTCTACGATAATACTCACTAGCTATTCGCTCAAGGCTCCATAATATAATAATCAGTAGCGATAAGAATTCAGTCCAATAATTTTCATTGCTTTGTTGTTTAACAATTATATCTTCAGCGCTTTTTAAACGTGGAGTAACACTGTTATTTTTATTTTTAGCTTTATCTTCAAAACTCACCGTTTCATGCTCGTCTAAAACTCGATCTTCATTGCTAGAAACTAATTGAGTTATTTGTGTATGCGTTAATGTTTGCTGATCAACAAACCTGTTAATTTGCCATTGCTGAAATAGTATTGATTGTAATAACAACGGAAATTGTTTTGATACTATTAAGTTACTCCAAGACGGTGAAAATCTTGAATACAGCTGGTAAACATAACTTTCATGAGCATTACTTTCGTTAACTGTGCTTTCTTTAGCACTATTTTCGGCGCTACTGCTTTGATAAGAATGAGTCGTTTTCGTTAACATATCAGTGCTAGCGCCATCGGGTTGATTAAGCTGCCAAAGTGTTTCTTTATATACACTTGTAGGCTTTGGACTTAATTGTTTTGTAACATCTAACGGCAAAGCGCGTTGGTAAAACCTAGCCTCGGTACCAAGTAAAGGAGAGTTATTATTGATTTCGCTAGCAGTACTCAACAATGTGCTCTCTTGCGAGTTTTGTGCATCAACAAAAAGGTTGGTGCCTGTCGATAACGCCTGCATTATTTTATGATTAAGTTTTTGGCTGCTTAAATAAAATAACCAGTTAGGCTTATTATTCATTGCTTGTTGATACGGCTCTGATTTTTCAAGGCTGTTGTGGCTAAAGTAACTAACAGATAATTGTGTTGCCGTTTCTTGTTTAATTAATGCAAAGGCTTTCTGAAAATATTTAACGTCTTCGAAACGATCTTGATCGTAAATCAACACGACATTCATTGTATCAACATATTGTGCGTCGGCTTGATAACTCGTATTAAGAATATGCCATTCAAGGGTGTTGTTAATATTATATAGGTGCCCTTGTTGCGATAATTTATATTGCGCAGCACGATCAGTAACAAAAAATTTAATGTCGGTTTCTGGCGTTAATAATTCACTAAACGTTATCAGGTTTTTAAGTATATTTTCAGTTTGGAGGATGTTTTGCGTTTGAACATTGGGCTTTGGCGGCCATTGTAATATTTCGTCATCAGTTATTAACTTAGTGTTACGGTTTAAAAGATAAAACGGCTGTTTTAGCGCCTGTTCAATTAACTGTTGTCGCTGTATCGATGAACTTTGATTTAACCAATCAGCACTCACAAGATAAATGCTTTCATTTTTAATCAAAGGCTTAATTAAAAATAATTGTGCTAACAGTAATATAGAAAACAACAGTAATAACAGTCGTAATAACAATAACCAAAATTCGGTTAAACGCAGCTGTCTCATACTTTTCGGCTGTTGGGCGTCGATTAATGCAATATTAGAAAATTTAATCTGTTGCGGTTGGCTTTTACTGAGTAAGTGCAACACTATGGGCACAACTAAGCCTAATAATGCAATAAAACCCCACGGATTTTGCACGATCAACGAGGCAAATAAATTCAAATTCACCTGCGATTACCTCTTTGCCTGATACCAAGGAAGTCGATTAACGTTTGATCTAAAGCTTGATCGATATTTGCGTGAAAATATTGAATGTTTTGTTGGGCTAATTTCAATTTTAATACATCGTTCAAGCGCTGTTTGTTTTTAAGATAGCCGGCCCGTACTTCTTTCGCTGATACTTGGCGATACTGATGAGTTTCTAAGTCTTGAAAATTAACGAGTCCTTGATAAGGAAAGTTAATTTCATCATCGCTATCTAAATGAAAAGCAACCACATCGGTTTGTTTATTACTAAGCTTTGAGGTGATCTCAAGTAACTCAGTATTTACTTGATGAAAATCACTAATAACAATCACTAAACCATTTTTACGTACTGCTTCTAGGTGAGTTAATATTGCTTGTGCATTAGGTATTACGCCACTCACCTTTAATTGCGTTAATGTGTGTAATATTTTTTGCCAATGACGTTCGCCTGACAAGGCGGGTATTTGTTTTTGCTCATCTGCGCCCAATGTTAACAAACCAACCGAATCACCTTGTTTTTGTGCTAAATAGGCAATAGATGCAGCTAAGTATTGCGCATAAGTTATTTTATTCCATTGCCCTATTGTTGAAGCTTTATTCTCGCCTTGAGCAGATTGTTGCAGCATAGACTCACTGCAATCAACGACTAACCAAACATTGATATTACTTTCTCGTTCTGCTTCTCGAACAAAATATTTATCTGAACGAGCAAATAGTTTCCAATCGATTTTGCTTGGTTCATCGCCAGGCTCATAAGCTCGAAACTGGCTAAATTCGATACCAACACCTCGTTGCATACTGGCATGGTTGCCGTGTAAAAAACCTTGCGCTAAGGCTTTTATCGCTAACGGTAAATCTTTAACGCGTAATAAGGTTTTGGCATCAAAATAAGGCTTTTGCACGTGTATTACCTGCTTACTGCAATGGACTGTTTGGCAAACTTACAAAAGCTAATAAGTCTTCAATGACCATATCTGGCGTAATGTTTAAGGCCTCTGCTTGAAAATTCACTAAAATTCGATGCCGCAACACTGCCGGGGCAACAAATTTAATATCGGCCAGCGAAATCGCATATCGACCTGCCATTAAGGCTTTTGCTTTTGCACATAATATTAAGGCTTGTCCGGCTCTTGGTCCTGCTCCCCAACGCACATGCTCTACAACACTTGGGCAGCAACTTTGTGATTGCTTTGCCTCTTTATCGTTAAGCCCGTTGGATGCAGCAGGTCTTGTCGAACGAGCCAAGTTTGCTGCATAAGCCAATAACTCATCTGAGACAGTGACATTTCGAACAAGCGCTTGTAAGGCAATAATATCATCGCCTGTTAGTACTTGGGTTAATTCGGAGTGACGACTACCCGTTGTACGTTTTAGAATTTCAATTTCTTCTTGCTCTGTTGGGTAGCCAACGCGTACAAACATTAAAAATCGGTCTAACTGTGCTTCAGGCAAAGGATAAGTGCCTGCTTGTTCAACCGGGTTTTGAGTGGCTAAAACAAAAAATGGTTTGGGTAAGCCATAACTTGTACCGGCATAACTTATTCGACGCTCTTGCATCGCTTCTAATAATGCAGCTTGGGTTTTAGGCGGTGTACGGTTTATTTCATCAGCCAATAAAATTTGGGTAAATACCGGACCTTTTTGAAATTTAAAAAAACGTTCGCCACTTTCATGATCGGTTTCTAATATTTCAGTACCGACAATATCGCTAGGCATTAAATCTGGCGTAAATTGCACACGATTAAACTTCAAGGCTAATGTTTGTGCTAACGAACTTACCATTAAGGTTTTCGCTAACCCTGGCACACCTTCTAATAAACAATGTCCGCCAGCTAATATACTAATTAATAGTTCATCAATAACGTCTTGTTGACCCACAATAACTTTGGCTATTTCGTCACTAACTTGATTAAGCTTGCCCAGTAATTCGGTTATCTGTTGCTCTTGCATGTATATTCCATTTTATAAATTTTTAATCTTTAGCTATTCATAGCGTACATAACAATATTGACAGCGAAGCGGGTATTATCTTCCTTTAACCAACGTTTATTTCTAAAATCATAATCCCATTCACAACCTAAGTCTTTATTACTATATAACACCGCAATTCGACCATCGATTTCTATGGCTTTTAAATAGTTATGCACCAAATCATCTCCCCAACCATTAAGTTCTATTGACGTTCTTGGGGGACCTTCAAACTTAAAAAATGAAGAATATATAGCGTGGTCATTGGGAATTTTTTTTAATGCACCTTCACCAAAAATTTCACGCATTTGTCGCTCAAAACTGCGTGCAAACATACCATCTATATCATGGTTACAGTCATCAACAAAAACAAAGCCACCGTTTTCAACATATTGTTGGAAGTTTTGTTTTTCTTCGCGATTAAATTGCACTAAGCGATGCCCTGCTAAATAGCAAAATGGTGCCGCCAGCATTTGTGGATCAGACAAAGGAATGATTCGCTCTTTAATATCCACGCGTAAACTGGTGTATTCTATTAATGAGTTCAAGACATTGGCAGGCATTCTTTCGTCAACTTCCCAATCACCTGATTCATAGCTCAAGCGTGTAAAAAAGAAGTCAATTTGCTCTTGGGCACCCAATTGTAAAAACGGTATGGCACAGGTACCTACCGTAAATAGTGACAGAGTACGAATAAAGTTACGTCGATTCATATAAACTCAAGAAAATTAAGGGTAAACAATGATGATTGATTTACCCTTACTAACCTTCTTATTTTTGCTCCTGTATTATCACTATACAGCGTCAGATAAACTGCTGAAGGTAAAGTCACGTATTTTCATCGGCGGTATCATACTGCCATTAACACGTTGGGGTTTACCTAATGCTTCGATATTATTTAACATAACAATTGGGCTTTCATTAAAGCGGAAGTTTTTAATTGGAAACTTAATTTTACCGTTCTCAATATAAAAAGTGCCGTCGCGCGTTAAGCCGGTATACAGCAAGGTTTGTGGGTCTAAAGCTCTGATATACCAAAGACGAGTAACAAGAATGCCACGACGAGTGTCTTTGATCATATCTTCAAGACTATCACTACCACCTGCCATAATAATTTGTGAAGGCCCGCCAAATAAACCAGAACCAGCATATGCTGTTGGGGTATATTCCACGCCAGTTTTACTAGCCCAATAAGGAGAATTAGGCATATTGACTATTTTGCCATCTTTGATCCAATCGGTTTTTGTAACGCGATGTCCGTCACCTGCAAAAGGTGCCGTTGGTGCTTCAGGGTGCATAGGATCTGAATAAATATGAACACGTTCATCAAACAGCTTTTCGCCTAACTTATTGGTTGGTCCGCCTTCTTTACCTTCTTCTTGCAGTTTACTTAAAAAGCTACGACCTTCGTCAGCGGTTCGCTGATTCATGCTACCAAACATATTATTTAATAATTGCACGCTAGCAGCAGGTTCTAATATAACCGTATATTTGCCCGGTTCTAACTCTTTGGCGCCAGAAGAACCAATAGATTTTTCAATGGCAACTTGTGACGCTGTTTTCGTGTTCAACTTTTTAAAGTCACTATAATCACGAGTAACCCAGCCAGAGCCTTTACCGTCTTCAGTTCTAATAGTTACGGTGAAGTCGACATTAGTAGACTTATTATAAGCGAACAAACCTTTATTATTCATAATCGCAATAAATGTTGTCGCATCTTGTAAAAATCCCGAAGAAACCAGTTTATTTTCTTTAGATGGCTTAATACTATTTTCTGCAGCTAACGCTCGGTCATCAGGGGTTATGTTGGTTGTTGAGTCAAATGCGCTTTTGGGTGCCTCATATTTTTGCTTACTAAACAGTGGCATGCTTTCTGGATTTTCAGGGGCTAACTTTGCTAACTCTTCTGAACGTTTAACCACTTTCATTAATGAGGCGTCGTCAAATTCATTGATCGTGGCAACACCCGTTTTCTTACCAAAAGTAGACTGCACAGACAAAGTTAAATCGCTTTGCTCGCCAGCAGTTGAAACGGTATTACGTGCGGTTCGAATATTGCCGCCAACTTCACCACCTAAATTACACTCACATTCGTCAGCTTTTGAAAATGAAAGTACTTTTTCTAATAACGCTTTCGCGTGTTGTTCTGTTAATATTGTCATGACGCTATGCTTCCTTTTATACTTTATTTTTATCGTCAAATATCAGTAAGATTAAACTTTACGAGCGGTATTGATCACGTTGATATTGTTAAACCGTGTGGTTGGACAACCGTGTGAAACCGCACTAACTTGCGAAGGTTGGCCTTTACCATCAAAAAATGACCCGCCTATGCGATAGTCAGATTTACCCGCTATTTGTGTACAGCTATTCCAGAACTGTTGGGTGTTTGATTGATAAGCCACATCTTCAATCTGCTCAGTAATTTTACCGTTCTTAATTTCAAAAAATAATTGCCCGCCAAATTGAAAGTTATAACGTTGTTGGTCAATCGAAAATGAACCTCGACCAGCAATGTAAATTCCATTTTCAACATCTTTGATAACATCGTCAGCCGATATATCTTTATCATTGGGTTTTAAAGAAACATTTGGCATACGTTGAAATTGCACATCGCGCCAGCTTTGCGAATAACAACAGCCATGCGATTCTTTTTGATCGATCATATGCACTTGGTCACGAATTGCTTGGTAATTAACTAACGTGCCTTTTTTAACTAGATCCCACTCTTTAGTTTTAACACCTTCGTCATCATAACCCACATTACCTAATGAATAAGGCTGGGTTTTATCAGCAAATAAGTTAACGATATCTGAACCGTAATTAAACTTGCCACTCTTCCACTTATCTAAAGTCGCAAAGCTCGTACCGGCAAAATTAGCTTCATAACCCAATACACGATCAAGCTCTAAAGGATGCCCTACCGACTCATGAATAGTTAACATTAAGTGGGCTGGGTCTAGTACTAAGTCATATTTACCCGGCTCAACTGATTTTGCTTTTAACTTAGCTTGTAGCTGTTTACCTGCTGCAACTGCATCTTCTACTATATCGTAAGAGTTTTTATAACCAACGTTAGCACCCGAAATACGAATTTTGTCTTCTTCTTTACCATCTAAGTATTCAAAGCCCATACCAACAGGATTACCTAAACCCGTGCGTTGCTTAAAGCCTTCTTTACCAACTGCGGTTGCAAAAAATGGTGCCCATAAGCGATGTACATCTTGATCTATATAAGAACCATCAGTAGAGGCAAAATACTTTTGTTCATTCACTAAAAATAAAACCGATGTAATATAATTAGCACCATTAGACATAGCAGCATCGTTTACCGACAACAATAAATCTACTTTATCTTTAATAGGAATTTCTAGGGCATTCTTTTTAATGGGTGTATTCCAACTGACATCGCCAACGCCTTTTACTGGCGCAAGTTGTACGGGAACCGTTTGAAATTTAGAATTTGCCATGGCAACAGCTACGGCTTTTTCGGCAGTTTTAGCAATGCTATCTGGTGTCATATTCGACGTGGAAGCAAAGCCCCAAGTGCCATTAGCAATAACTCGAATACCAATACCGGCTGACTCGGTGTTAACAATGTTATCTACGCGTGTCTCTTGTGTGGTAACAAACTGATTAAGGTAGCGTCCAATACGCGCATCAGCATAAGAAGCGCCCTTTGCTTTTGCGGCGTTTAAGGCGATATCAGCTAGTTTTTTCTTATAAGCGACATCCATTGGTTTATCTAACAACTGATCTGCTGATACCGCGAAGCCTGACATCGGCAACATTAACCCACCAGCACCAACGCCAGTAAGTTTAATAAAATCACGTCTTTGCATTTCCAATTCCTCTTTGTTTTTATTTTAACTTCTTGTTATATTTTATGTTTTTTAAACTAGCTACAACAAAGCCCTAAACATACTTAAAACAAACAACTCGTACCTACATGCGTAAATAAGCTTCATGCGGATAAATAACACCCATCAAATATAGCGTAATGCTTCACTTGATAAAAGCGGTTAAAACAATATACGAAGATATTTATTAACAATTAAGTCACAAAATATTTACGGTTGAAAAAGCGCTTTGTTGTAATGTTAAATCACTCCTCTCAAGTCTGTGCCAAACATATAATATTTATTACTTTCACTTTGTTCAGTACAAAACAAACGTTATCGCATTATTTAATATTGATAAATATGTCTGGTAGGCCTAGCTAATAACAAGTTTTCATTACTTTTCAACTCAATATGACTACTGCTAATAGGCAAGTTCTGGTAGCATAAGCGAAAAATAATTATCGAGTTTCAAAATGAAAATCATCTCTTTTAATATTAATGGTCTACGTGCACGTTTACATCAATTACAGGCGATTATAGACAAACATCAACCTGATATTATTGGCCTACAGGAAATTAAAGTTCATGATGAAGCTTTTCCGCTTGCTGATGTTGAAGCTATGGGTTATCAGGTTTATTTTCATGGCCAAAAAGCGCACTACGGCGTGGCTATGATGTGTAAAAAACCTGCCGATGTTGTTAGTAAAGGTTTTCCTACTGACGATGATGAAGCTCAAAAGCGTATGATCATGGTAGAAACTACCGATGAAAATGGCGAGAAAGTTACGGTTTTAAATGGTTATTTCCCTCAAGGTGACAACATTGCCCATGAAACAAAATATCCATATAAGCGCCAGTTTTACAAAGATTTAATGCAATATTTAAATGAAAACCATACCCCTGATGAAAATATTGTTGTGATGGGAGATATAAATATTTCTCCTACCGATTTAGATATAGGCATTGGTGAGCCAAATAAAAAACGTTGGTTAAAAACCGGTAAATGTAGTTTTCAGCCAGAAGAAAGACAATGGTTAGCTACCCTGATGAACTGGGGGTTTACTGATACTTTCAGAGCACTGCATCCAACAAGAGAAGAACGCTATTCGTGGTTTGATTATCGCTCACGAGGCTTTGACGATAATCGTGGACTTCGCATTGATGTGGTGCTTGCTACCGAAAAACTTGCAAAGCGCTGTATAGAGTCAGATGTTGATTATGAATTACGAGGCATAGAAAAGCCTTCTGATCATGCCCCTATTTGGTCTACTTTTAGCAAATAAAATTATACAAAATGATATCTATAACGCCCACGCATTATACTTGCCCTTTGTGCAACTTACCCTTGCTTAATCAAGCCAGGGTATTTCGCTGTGAAAACAACCATAGCTTTGATCTTGCCAAAGAAAACTATTTAAATTTGCTACCAGTACAATTCAAGCATTCTAAAAACCCCGGTGATAATAAAGCCATGGTGAATGCTCGTCGTGAATTTTTAGAGCAAGGTTATTATCAACCTCTGATGGACAGGTTGTTAGCTTTATATAATGAAAAAGTAACGGCTAATAGCGATAAACCCGCTATGGTTCTCGATGCAGGTTGTGGTGAAGGCTTTTATACTCATCAGCATAAAAATGACCAAAATAGCGTTTACGGTGTCGATATTGCCAAAGAAGCCATAAAAAAAGCCGGTAAAAAATATCAACAGTGTCACTTTAGTGTCGCAACGTTATCAAAACTGCCTTTTGCAGATAATCTATTTTCTTGGATAGTATCGGTTTATGCGCCAATACTAGAAAAAGAATTTACCCGTGTATTATCACCAGGTGGTTTTTTGTTAACCGTAACTCCGGCTAAGCAACATTTAATGCAATTAAAACAGTGTATTTATGATGACGCTAAAGAGCATGATATGGAAAAGTTACCTATTGAGAATCTATTACTTGTGCATCAAGAGAATATTTCTTATCAAATGCAGTTAAAGTCGGGACAAGACACCTTAAATTTATTGTCGATGACCCCTTTTGCATTTAAAGCCAGTGAAGAAGTTAAGCAAAACTTGTTAAATAAAGACAACTTTACTTGTCAGGCTGACTTTCTCATTCGACTTTACCAAAAATCATAATAAAAAAGCGATACGTTTATGACGTATCGCTTCGTTCAAATGCTTAATAACTTATTGTACTTGCTAAGAATTTTTGTAGCGATTTTGAAAAGTTAAATTCAATAACTGAGCAAGGTCTAAGTAACGTGGGCGCTTTGAAGAAAGCTTAACATCCCCGCCACTTTGATTAACACGAGCTACACTTTCTTTGTACCAACCTTCTAATCCTGGCGGTAAAAATTTATCGGCTTTAATGCCCATAAAGATCAAGGCTTGTAACGGAAAGCTCAAAATACATAGAGTGTATAAAAGTGCTTGAGGTAAAACCGCCCAAGAACCAAAATATACTTGCATGATTAAACAAAACAAGGCTAATCCTGGCATTATTTTACACACCAAACGACTCATTCTAACTGCTTGATAATCAGCAAAATATTCGCCAAGCTCTGTGCGCGATGGCCATAAATTAATGTACTTTCGGCCGAGAACAATAATTTCTAAAATAGATAATTTCATAAATTACACACTACATTAGCGGTTGGTTAAAAGATAGTACTAACTTGTTACCCCAATAAAATGCAATTAAGGCACAGTCATGTTGATATAAGATTATTTTAATATACTTAGCTTAGATCAGGTATATATTATTTGGTATAGCGTGGTGATAATCAATGTTGTTAATTAATGACGTTAGTCAGAATGTCAAATCCGCTGCTTAATGGGTAATTACATTAGTTATGCCACCCTATTGCATTAGAACGGCTGATGGTGAACATTCACTACTCCCCATTAAATATTAAGTAGCATTGACTTTGACCCTCTTACTAGCACTTAGGTTAGTCATTATTTGTAATAAGTAAATCATTATAATTTTAGGAAGGTAGTCTTTAAGAGTAATTTTTAAAATGGCAACTTTTCCGACAAAACGGTCATTAGCTTTGTTAACTCATGAACATATTTAGGGAGAATTTTAACCAGAAATAATTCTATGATTCATGGACTGATGTAAGGTCATAGCGGCCAGTGCTTTTTCATCTCAGAACGCTAATTTTATTTGTTGTCCACCTCAGGGCGTGTTGTTATATTGCTTTACTGCCAACCCCATTCTGCATAAGTTTTCTTATATTCAAGGTTGTTGGTTTCATATTCACCCCAATCCATATATTCATAGTATTTAGTCATGGCTTCAAAATGAGATTTCGCATCAAAAGTAAAAACTAGTTTAGCGTCAGGCTCAAGAATATTATTCCTAGCATCATCACCATGTTTCCCTTCTAAACATAAAGTTGTTAAACCTTCGTCATCTTTCCATATTTCATGCTTCATAGTTCGAGAGCCATATAACGAGCCTGTAGAATTACTCGTTTTTTATATAATTTTTAATCAAAATACTCTAACTGGATTATTTTCTTTTAACAATCAAAAACGTTTACGTTTTTGGAGGATTTTTATTTTTGCATCGTTAAAGGTTTATTAAGGGTGTTGATTAAGTGGTTTATGTCGCTTCGAGGCTGGTTTTTCGCGTGATGTTGGGCTTTTAGGCCCTAATGCAGATTGTTTCTTAACTTTTAAAATTTAATAATTGTTTTAATAATTGTTTTAATAATTGTTTTAATAATGACACTCATCCTAAATAATAAAACCACATAGCATTGATATTTCTCTGTTGTTGCCATAAATAAGCTTAACGATTGGCTATTAGCAACGGAAGATTACTAGTTCTCTCTTAAACGACACCAAAAAACCAACTTTTTGGCAAGCCTCATCCTCAAGTAATGACTCGTTAAGTGTTTGGCTGTTTTTAATAGTGTAATTTAATAATGACACTCAGCCTAAATAATAAAACCACATAGCATTGATATTTCTCTGTTGTTGCCATTAATAAGCTTCACGATTGGCTATTAGTAATTTAATAATGACACTCAGCCTAAATAATAAAACCACATAGCATTGATATTTCTCTGTTGTTGCCATTAATAAGCTTCACGATTGGCTATTAGCAACGGAAGATTACTAGTTTTCTCTTAAACGACACCAAAAAACTAACTTTTTGGCAAGCCTCATCCTCAAGTAATGACTCGTTAAGGGTTGTTTTAAATAGTGCGTTGTGAGTTTACGCAAAGAGTTTTTTGCAGTGGCTTAAGTTTTGTCGTCGTTTGAGTTGTTGGTGTTCGCAATAATCACTGAGTACATCTTCGCGCCCTATTGCACCATGGAACTGTGTTTTAAATTCAGTGGTGATGATTAGCCAGTTTTCAGCTGATATGTTTAATCGGCTCAGTATGCTTGGTAGGTTTTCGTCGATGTAGCCAGGTTTATCTTCTCTGATACAACGACCGGTAAGTTCGATTAATTGTAAATAGTCAGTCAGCTCAAACGGTAGGCCTTTGGGCATGTTTTCTCTGGGGTTACCAACAAAGGGCATGAGTGTTTTGGGTTGTTGGCTTTGTGTGGTTTGCTTGCAGCGCAGTTTAACGCTGGTGTGCGTTGAGTCTTCTGGGGTGTTGGCGATATTGGCGCGAATGGGGTTTAAGTCCACATAAGCCATACAAGCAGCAAGTGCGGCTTCATCAAGTAAAGCTTGAGATTTAAACCGACCTTCCCAGAACCTGCCTGTGCAGTTATCTTCTTGGTTGGCGGCTCGTGCAATGTTTTCGTTGATATAGCCCATAAACCAGCTGATTTTCATCAGGCGCTTTCGATACACTTCAGCGGTAGCTTCAACGATAGCCATTAAGTGCTTTGGCAGTGCATCACCACGACAGTATTGTTGTGTGAGTATTGTGCCTTTGTATAAGCGATGCCAACGCTCAAGCACCTCTTTCATACTCCATTGTTGGGCTTTTTCTTCATCAATAAATAACACCACATGATAATGATTACTCATTACCGCATAAGCACAAACGTCAATGGCAAACACTTGGCTGAGAAAGTGTAACTTCTCTTCTATCCATTCTCGGCGATGTTCAAAGCTTTGGCCTGATACGGTATCTTCACCGCATAAAAAAGCGCGTCGAACACAACGCGCCACACAATGATAATACGGGGTGTTAACTAAACTAATTTGCTGCTTCCTTGGCGTAGCCATAACTCACCTGAGATAATGTTGTGGGGTTTTTCTTAGTTTAGTTCAGTGTTCTGTAATTTCAATTTAGGATGGGTGTCCTGTTAATTCCGTTATTTAGGATGGGTGTCCTGTTAATTCCGTTCCGCATAAAAAAGCGCGTCGAACACAACGCGCCACACAATGATAATACGGGGTATCTACTAAACTAATTTGTTGCTTCCTTGGCGTAGCCATAACTCACCTGAGATAATGTTGTGGGGTTTTTCTTAGTTTAGTTCAGTGTTCTGTAATTTCAATTTAGGATGGGTGTCCTGTTAATTCCGTTGTCAGTCAATTCAAACGGTAGGCCTTTGGGCATGTTTTCTCTGGGGTTTCCAACAAAGGGCATCAGGGTTTTGGGTTGTTGGCTTTGTGTCGCTTGCTCGCAGCGTAGTTTAACGCTGGTGTGTGTTGAGTCTTCTGGGGTGTTGGTAATATTGGCGCGAATGGGGTTTAAGTCCACATAAGCCATACAAGCGGCAAGTGCGGCGTCATCAAGTAAAGCTTGAGATTTAAACCGACCTTCCCAGAACCTGCCTGTGCAGTTATCTTCTTGGTTGGCGGCTCGTGCAATGTGTTCGTTGATATAGCCCATAAACCAGCTGATTTTCATCAGGCGTTTGCGATACACTTCAGCGGTGGCTTCAACGATAGCCATTAAGTGTTTTGGCAGTACATCACCACGACAGTATTGTTGTGTGAGTATTGTGCCTTTGTATAAGCGGTGCCAACGCTCAAGCACTTCATTCATGCTCCATTGTTGGGCTTTTTCTTCATCAATAAATAACACCACATGATAATGGTTACTCATTACTGCATAAGCACAAACGTCAATGGCAAACACTTGGCTGAGAAAGTGTAACTTCTCTTCTATCCATTCACGGCGGTGCTCAAAGCTTTTTCCGGATAAGGTATCTTCACCGCATAAAAAAGCGCGTCGAACACAACGCGCCACACAATGATAATATTGGGTATCTACTAAACTAATTTGCTGCTTCCTTGGCGTAGCCATAACTCACCTGAGATAATGTTGTGGGGTTTTCTTAGTTTAGTTCAGTGTTCTGTAATTTCAATTTAGGATGGGTGTCCTGTTAATTAGTATTTAAGATGGGTGTCCTGTTAATTAGTAATTTCAATTTAGGATGGGTGTCCTGTTAATTTTTTTAGTTTAGTTCAGTGTTCTGTAATTTCAATTTAGGATGGGTGTCCTGTTAATTTCGCGCGCGGCAAATATAAAACCAGCCAGAGTGTTAACCAATGAAGAGCAAGGGTTGCAGTCGGTTGGGAAAATGAGAGATTTACTTGATAAACAAAAACTTCAGATATCAAACCAAGTACGTGGCTTATTATTAGAGTTTGGTATCATAATCAATAAAAGTATAAAAAGCTTTAAAGCGCGAATACCTGACATTTTAGAAGACGCTGAAAATCAGTTACCGATGCCGATGCGTCACAGTATCAGTAAAATGTGGACGCTATATTCTCGCCTAGAAGATGATTTTAAAGTCATGAATAACGAATTAATCAACTTAACAGGGCAAGACAATGTCTGTAAAAAATTCATGAAACTTGAAGGTGTTGGTCCCATAACATCGATGAGACTGAAAATACAGTTAGGTAGTGGTGAACATTTCAACAGTGGTCGACAGGTATCTGCTTGCATTGGACTTACCCCAAAACAACATAGTAGCGGTGGAAAAATACAACTCGGCTCCGTAGGGAAAAGTTCATGTGATAAGCCATTACGAAGTTGTCTTTTTTTAGGGGCAAGAGCCGTGGTCTCCAAACTTAAAAACAGGCCAGCAAGAACAGAAAAAGAAAAGTGGTTAAAAGCCTTAATTGAACGTAGAGGATCTAATTGTGCATCAATGGCATTAGCCAATAAAAACGCACGAACCGCCTATGCGCTATTGAAAAATAATACAGATTACGCACCAGTACTAATAACCAATTAAAAATGATGATAAGCACATTAAAAATTTACACGTAAAATTGCTACAAAAAAGATCTTAAAAAAGGTTAGACCAACCTTCAACAGCCTGATTTTTGCTCTGAACATATAGAATGTCGTGAAGGAGAATAGGCATGAAGGTGCGAATACATCAAAGTGGCCGGGATAGCTTCCCATTATGAGCCCGAATATAAGCGCGCATCTAAAATTTTAAAAGTTTTTTCTTGTACAATATGAGGAGTCCATATAAGCCTTAATTGAACGTAGAGGATCTAATTGTGCATCAATGGCATTAGCCAATAAAAACGCACGAACCGCCTATGCGCTATTGAAAAATAATACAGATTACGCACCAGTACTAATAACCAATTAAAAATGATGATAAGCACATTAAAAATTTACACGTAAAATTGCTACAAAAAAGATCTTAAAAAAGGTTAGACCAACCTTCAACAGCCTGATTTTTGCTCTGAACATATAGAATGTCGTGAAGGAGAATAGGCATGAAGGTGCGAATACATCAAAGTGGCCGGGATAGCTTCCCATTATGAGCCCGAATATAAGCGCGCATCTAAAATTTTAAAAGTTTTTTCTTGTACAATATGAGGAGTCCATATAAGCAAAAACCAACTGTTATTTGTCCTTTTGAGTGCCTTGTTATAAGGCAATTACTTCACCCAACACTTTTTCTATATTTGTTTCCAAGTCACTATTAGATTTGTAGCCCTGTTCAATCAAGTCTACTTCATCACTTATCCAGATAAACTTATCAAAGGCTTCGCAACCCCATTCAAGTGACAAGTATAATTTATGCGAAATATCACCTAGCTTTTGAGTATTAAGTTCACCTTTTTTGTAAAGGGTGAGTAGCTCACGTGCAATGATTTTACAGTCATCTTCATTAATAGGCTCAAGTATTAAATCAAGTAAGGGTTCTCTTTCTAGGCTTTCACCAAGAGATATTTTAGTAACCCAATCAGGGAATACTTCATTATCAATAATGTAGTTATCGGCTAACTGTATTAATTGATCTTTAGACAGCAAGCCCACTTTATTTTGTATAATCCATTGTCGGAATTCAGACTTCAATATCGACTTGCCTTATAACGCCTTGCTAAGAGGCGAGTAATTGTTGGCTAAAATGTGGAGCGAAGCGGAACCGAGCCAACTGTTACGAGTCCTGCTTGAGCAACTTGTTAGAGTGAAAAGTTCGCCAAGCCTCCAAGGTACATGCTTGTAAAAAATAATAAGGCTAAATAAATACTTAACGAGATTAAAACAATTTTTTTAAAGTTTAAACTAGTTGCTTGAGTGAAACTTTTTTGTAATTTGGTAACAGTTAACCAAACACCGTAGCTTGCCAAGAAAAGTAACAACAACCAAAAAGCTTGAATACGAAAAATAACCGTTAATACAGTTATAAGTCCGATAATACCTATTTGTATGCGTTGTGATTTCCCTTGCTCGTCATTATTTAATTGGACAATAAAACCTTTGCGTCGTCCCCAAGTGATTAATGCAACCAAACTTACGTAATAGATTATTATGAAAAAACTCAAGTTGGATAACATTATTTGATATTCACTCTAACAGCTTATTAGATTTCAATTTAATAATTAACCAATAAATTCAAATGCTTACCTAAACAAGCACTATACATGTATGCACTATGTAGTCGAAAAAATATTTATTTTATAAATTTTTATTCGTTCTCATTTGAAAGCAATCAGAAAACGTTTGAAATGAGTTATACACATCCTTGGTTAAACTTTGTCTACCTGTAAGAATAGAACCTAAAATCGCAACCATGCCATTTACTCCATTTGATGCTTTTAATGCTTGCTCAAGTATTTCAATGGGGTAGCCTTTACTATGACGATTAACAGCATGTAGACCACCATGAACATACCCACTCAAAGGCTTCCAAGAATATTTTTTAAACTCAAGTATTGGATTAATCGCATTCTTTGGAGCTGTTTCTTCAAGGCGTTTAATCATTTCACTCAACATTGGTAAATTGTCTGCTCTTTTTTGATTTTTTTCATTTAATTCAGCAGTAAGTTTACTTACTGCACAGTCTGTAGCAACATAAAGAATCCACATTCCTCGAACTAGACATTCAAACTGCAGTCTTAATAAACCTATGGCAGATGTGAAATTTCGAGAGGCTAAAAGAATTTTAAAACTTTCGGCATGCTCTAAAGAAACACTGCACATTATTCTACTTACTTTCACTCTTTGTGAATTATCATAGAGAGGATAACTCAAAACATTAAGGACATAGTTTTCGAATTCCGAAGACCTTAAAAGTAATTTATCCATAAACTATCCCTGAAATTTAGAACGCCCTGATAATGGCCTTTTAATTTAAATTAAACCCAACAAAAACAATTAACTGATAACCTCTCTTTCAGGGGTGACAATAAAATATAGCGCATATGTAGCACGAGATAGTATTAAAGTTTAATACTAATTTTCATCTTTTAATAAAGCCACAGCTATTGGACTTTCACTTATTAGAATATCGCGAGTGGTTTGAAATAACTTGGGTTTTTCAACTCCCCACTTACACAAAAAAAATTTAAATTTTTCCATGTTTCCTGAATCTCTAGCCCGCTTTTTCGCTCGTTCAAAATCATATAAGATCTGGAGCCTAGCTTTATTTAGACGTTCACAATTTAAGTTAAATGAGTTAATCGTGTGCCTAACTAAACTAGCTGTGTCAGGGTGGTTATTTTTTATAAAACTTAATTTAGAACAGTATTCAACATTTTCGTTAAGCTCACCCGTTGCTTTATTAAAAGTGAATAATTGATGAAAACGGGGTAAATATACGGGGAAAAGGACATTACCATGCCAATCTTTATTAATGTTTTTCGATTTGGACTCTAAGAATTCTTTGTATGCATCGCAGCTTTTATTCTCCGACATACTAAAGTCTTCTAAATTCTTATTATAATTATCAGTACCCCCAATACATACACCAATAACATTATCCCAATCTAGACTCCAATTTATTCCATGGTCTCCTAATTTCCAACCTGATTTAGATTTAAAATGCTCAACTCTCCGATGATGCTCGAATATACCTGCTGGATTATTTACAGTTGAATCAGCTAAAGAAAGATCAACTTCGCAATAAGCACATAAGTCATATTGTTCGTCGAATAATTTTTTCTTTATTGCTGTTGAATCTAAACCTCCATTAAAATCCCTAAAATTTTTCCAAGTGTCATTAGGGTATTTTGATTCGTAATGAGTCAGCTTATTAGGTGGTCTTGATTTATCAACCTTCCTCATATTCTTTATCCCACACACGGTTATCTATATAAAGTTTAATTTTTATTAAAGCTTCATCATCTTCTCCAAAATGCGCAGTAAGAGTTTTACCTAATGATATACTACGTTCTTCCTTATATTTTTCTTGATAAACTAACTCTTTATATTCATTTAACATTTCGGTGTATTTATCATTAGGAGGTCTTTCATCAACAAAAAAAAGATTCTCTAGCACCCATGAAGATACAGCCCCTCTTGTTCCTTTAGGCGGTCGATATTTTTTCCCATTTCTTAAAAGCCAAATGTTGTCACTATCAATCGTGTGACAGACTTGTGGACTATGAGTGGTAATTATGAATTGTAAATTAGGAAATGTATGCTCGAGCCTCTGGATTATTTTTTGTTGCCAAGACGGATGTAGATGCAGATCAATTTCATCTATTAATACAATTCCCGAACCATTTAGTGATTCAGTACTATTAGGATTTAATAATGTTAGTCTTCTAGCAATATCCGCGACTAAGGATAATACACTTTTTTCACCCTGCGATAACTGGAGTACACTTAAAGTAACTTCATTCTTAACGATAGTAAGATCAAGTGGACTGCGCATGAGCTTGAGGTTACTAAAACCATCAAGAAACATGTAAATTGCATTCTTCACAACCTCTAGAGATTTATTATCAATATTAGAAGTAGCGTTTAGTTGTTTTTTTAAAGCATTAACTTCTGATTGATATTGCTTAATTAGTTCTTTCGTTTCTGGGTGTTTAGTTAACAATTTCTTAAGTAGAGGGCTATTTATTTCTTCTTCTTTAGATTTGATTTTCGACTTTAATACAATAAATTCTGAGTTTTCTGAGTTATCTTTCTCAACCATCTCTTTAAACCATCGAAAAAACAATTTAAAGTCAGCTTTTCCAGATAAACTTTTATTGTAAGCCTTTGCTTTATTCCAGATATGGTTATCTTTTATTTCTTCTGAGTCTTCTATATCTTTTGTTGTAACGTCATTGGCACGACCAACTGTATAAGAAGCAAATAGAGGTAATGATAAATCAGGCCTCTCTGAATTAGCTAATCGAAGTACTTTACTTAACTCGTTAATTTCTGAATACTTTCCCTTTAGTTGTGTTTCTTCAAGAACTCGGCTTGACGCTAACTCCATGGAAAATTCACAATCCTGTAGACTAAAAGTAGGAATTATCTTTGAAAATTTAGATTTTTCCGTAATTTCAAGTTCGTCGATCAACTCACCGTTCGGGGAGTTAGTAGCAAGTCTGGCGCTCAAGTGAGTAAGGGTCTTTTGAATTGCCTCTAATATTGTGGATTTACCACAACCGTTATTTCCTATTAATATAGTTGTATTATTCTTTTTTGAAAATTCAATTTCAATATTATTAAAGCCTTTAAAATTCTCTAATTTTAAAGAATCAATCTTGAATTTATTATTAATTAATTGTCCCGCACAAACCTGTTTATAATGTTGATATTTTTCTGGACTTTTTTCGACGCTTATTCCTTCGTTATATAGCATAGCCAACTGAAAGGATGCTGCGAAATCACCTTTTTGGGAGCGCCTACTTAATTTTATACTGCCTTTACTTTCGTTGCTGCTCATTTTAAGTCCTCACTATTAAATTTTCTGATTCTTATCATTATATCGCTACCATACTTTTTAGTTAATCTTACAATGAAGTTTGGTTCAATATAATAAGCAAAACCAAGCAACCCTTTAAGGTGATTAATTTCAGTTAAGTCATTTAATTGGTTAGTTTTGAATTTGTGAACTAATGCAGATATATATCGTTTTCTGATTCTACCGATAGACAACTTATTACTATTAGTTAGTGTTATACCCGTGACATGCCTATTATGTTTTTTCGAAGAAAACACCGTTTTTGAGCTATTAATATTTATCTCACCTTCAAATTCTATTTGTAAGGCTTCATTGACCATATCGACAAGATTAAAAAGTACTGATTTTATGTTTGTAGAAAATGTTAAATCATCGGCATATCTAGAATAGTTTATATCTAAAGCTTTACATATATCTTCGATTTTTCTATCAAACGAATACATAACGATATTTGAAATTAGAGGGGAGCTTGGTGCTCCAATACTTAAGACTAATGGAGCATTAATTTTTTTTGACCTATTCCAAAATAATATTTCTGATAATATTTTGGAATCGCTTTTAGATACACTCACTCCTTGTTCCGCTAGCACTTTAAATAACATTATAGGTGTGATGCTATTGAAAAAATTTTCGAAATCCAATTTCAATAAATATTGTGAGTTCAAATGAACAGCAGCGTTATCTTTTATACTACATTTTTTTATGTATGCCTTAGCTGCATGATGAACTTTTACATGAGGAAGCAATAAATCTACCACCTTTCGTTGAACGTCTTTTAATGAAGAGGTAGGTTGAGCAATAGTCCTAAAGCCAATAGTGCGTTTAGGTATTTTGAATACTTTATAGTGCGTAGAAGGTGTTTTTTTGACAAGCTCTTTGAGTTCAGGGAACTCTTTAATTAATGCTTGAACTATTTTAAATTCCATTAAAATCATTTCTTAATTAAATTTAGCGATGCAAGTTACCTTGCATCGCTTTTTTACTCTTTACTTAAAGACGCGGAATCAAATTATTGATCCGTTATCTGTGCGAAGTATGAGTACATATCACGGATCAATAATTTGATTTCGCAACTGTAAATGTACTCAATAAATTTGAGTTTGGCGCAACGCCAAACTAGATTAAACCATTAAATTCAATCAAAAATACACTAAAGAGCTCTTGAATTGTATATTCATCACAAGTAAAGATCAATGCTACTTATATTATAAATATCCTTATAATATTCATCTAAGAAGACATTTAATTATAACTACCGGACTAAATAATTAATTAGGAAACTCATTTACAGTAGGAGTATAGGCTTTAAGTTCAACTGTTATTTGAGTCCACTCAGTTGTATTGACTTTTATTAGTACAGTTATTTACAGAACTCCAAGTAAAAGCATCTTTACCATTCTGGCAGTCGACTAACTAAAGCCTTAACATTACTATTTGAGTGTTTTTCGGTGTGAGCTAAAGCCTATTTCTAGCTAAAGGCTCTTTTGAGGTGTGCTGAGTTGCTCATGTTTGTAGATTTACAACAAAATAAGCCTTTAGCCTATTCTGGACGATATTAGGCTTTACCTAAGGCTGTTATGCTTTTTCTATTTTCCAGTGGTAATGACGTGTTACAACCGCTTTACCTGCGAACCATAACCCTTTTACTTTGAGTATCAGTTCTCCATCATAATAACTTTGCAGGCATTCGCCTGTTTGCTCATTAATATTTAAATCGTAATGTAACTGAATAGGTCTGTCTTTGTGTTTTATGTGTAATCCGCCCATAGCGAGCGTGTAACCTTGCCAATCACTGTTATCGGCAGCATATCGCGCTTGCTCTAATACGCTATCGGCTTTATCCATGAACTTGATACGTAACCGCCTGAGTTCACGCCAAACAGAAACACTTGCACCACCAATTTGTTGAAATTGACGAATACACCAACAAGACGCCCATGCATCAATGCGCTGTGCGACCAATAGCGAGTCATTACCAAACTTATCTTCGCCAACTCCTTCACCATCAATATTTTTAACGATGTACTTTAGGATATAGCCCGTTGCTGAGCCTTTTGTTGGGTCGATTTTTTTAAAGTCACAACGATTCTCTGCCGCGCCTTTTTCATCACCATCAACTTCTAAGGCGTAACGGCGAATAACGCTCTCTAAGGCTTTAAGTTTTTCAGCGTCAATGAAAAGCAACATGTGCCAATGCGGTGTTCCGTCATGTTGAGGTTCAACGACACGAAAGCCATAAGGTGAAATACCTTGTCTTTGAAGCTCTGCTCTTGTTTTTTGCCATTGGCGATTTAAATACGCGTTGGCCGCATCAGGCATTAACCCTTGCCACTTTGGATTCGCAGCACCAGACTTAGCAAACGCGCGATGATATTTTGAAGGGCAAGTAACAGTAATAAATAAAGCCTCATGGCCTAACTCTTTAGCGAGGTTTTCAAAGCCTCTTGCTCGGCAAATAAGCTCGTCTTTTCGTACCTTGGGGTTTGACACATTTAAGTCAGATATTTCTTGTAATGAATAGCGTTGACCTTGTTCGTTAAGAATGAAACTTGAACTGAGTAATTCTTGATTTCGTAACCGTTGAGCAATACGATTTTTAGTCGTTATGTTACTGGCATAAACTTGTCTTTTACTGTTAACGAAATTTAAATGCAATGCGGCCTTTTCATTTGCTTGGGTAATGAGTTTGCGAAACTTGCGTAACCACCAACGATTATCAGCATAACGCTTTATACAACCTGAAAGCTGAATTGTTTTATTTAGCTCAATAGGTTTGATTGAAAAGGTTTCAACATAACGGGATAAAAATTCATATACGGTTTTTTGCTCTGCCATAGCGAATTCGCTAGCCTTTTCGCTGTTGGTATAGCGAACGGGAGCAAAACTTTCGTTAACGGTTTCGTTACCACTTACTTTTTCGTTACGAAATACGGGCGAAATATTTCGCTCAATTTCGCTACTGTTTGGCTTATGATTTTCGTTAACGGAAATATCAGGCGTCGACATTCCGTTAACGGAATTTACATGATGGACATAAAGAAAACTAACCTTTTGCGGGTCGATAACAATTTGTCGGCAATAGTTCGCACACTCTTTCGCTTTAGCGTTAATGTCATCATCAAAACAAAAGAACATACTGGCGAGCTTATTGGGTAATAATTGATAAAGTTGGGTTGAGGTATCCAAAATATGACGATTACGCTCATAGTCACTTGGTTTGTTAAATGCCTGCGTTAAAATCGTGCTTTTAATGATGTTAGAAAAAGGCGCTAGCTTTCTCGTAATAAATGCAGCATCCGCCCTATCAACTTGAGCTAAATAAGGTGCAATAACATTATCTTTATCGTTAATGGCTTTAACGAGTATTTTTTCTTTAAAAGTATTCATGTAACTAGCGCGCTATCGCTAGCATCAAGACATAAACTTGACCTGCTTCAGTCAAGAAGTAATGCTCATGCTTCACACCAAATGGATAAATAAATTCGCTCGTTACAAGGTTTTCGTTAACAAGTTTAACGAGTGTTCGCATATCAAACTTGTAAGGAACACCATCTTTACTAATGTAACTATGAAGGCCATTTACTTTACGGTATGAGCAACCAATTTCACGGCATATTTCAAAATGCGTTTCGCGATAAGATAGCCAAATTAACAGGCGAATTTGCTCATTAGTTAACTTAGGCATGTTTACCCCCTAAAGGGTTTTGGCCTAGGTATTGTTCTGGGTATAAACCAGTGAAAAAATGCTGAGAATATTGCATTACGCCATTCCACCTTCACTGGTTGAATAACATAAGTTATCTTCAATGTACTTTTCGATATCTTGTAGACGATAACGAATAGCTCGAGCGCCTACCTTGATGAATGGAATTCTTGCGCCTGCCCATCTGTCACGCTCAAGAAAGGCTTCACTAACACTTAAAATAGCAGCTGTTTCTTTGGTATTTAATAATTTGATTTGCATGTTTGTTACTCGTAGTTTTAAAAGACGAGTACAGTTTTGATCATGTTTTAATTGGTATGAATGTCGCTAGGGGGTAGCGGTATACCTATAGGGCGTAGGAGTATACTTATAGGGGGTATAAGTATACTTTTGGCGTATTATTAATTAATAGAAAGCTTAATTTGACCATTTTTAAATTTACCTATCCACTTTCCAAATTCCACCTGTTTTTCTTCTGAACTTGATAAAGCCAGTAAAGGGCTGCCTAATTCGATTAATTCAGCTTCAATTAATTTACTAGCGTGTCGATTCGAACGACTCGTGTATTTTGCCAAATATAGTCGAATGACCTCGTCTTTGAGGGGCTCTATTCGCTTACCTTTTGAAGTACCACCTTTGCTGCCTGTTATGACTGATTTTTGTTTTTTATCAAATAAACATTCTGCTCGCGCAATACTATCTAATGTTTCTGTAGCCATATCGAGGATAAATTTCTCTGAATATAACTTCATTGCTTGCGACATATCGTCATCACCATAGCTTTTATGCCTAGCGCCTGAAATCTCAGCCGACTGCATAAGTGTTAACGTGGCAAACATTTCACACCACAGAGCTTTTTTAACCGCTATTGTTGTTAAATCGAAATAATCAGAAAGTAAATATAAAGCACGACCTTGAGTAAATGTAATCGCCTTTCTCGTTGTGGAAGCAGATAGTTGCTGCATAGAAAGGATTGTTAATAAATTTTCACCAACTTGTAACATCGAATCAATACCGATAGACATTAACAAAATATCTTCATTAGTGCGTTTTGATAGAATATCACGGGCAATATGTGCGGCGTCATTACCTTCTTCTTCAAGCACGAAATCTAACGGTTGCAGTTTTTCACGAATGAACACATTTGGGTGATTATATCCCTCACTAGCGCTTGCTATAAGCGATTTAGCTTCAATTTCAATTTTATCTTGATACATAATCTTCCATTGTTATGTTGCAGTTATCTTTAAAAAAGTCTGTTATGCGTTGCATAGGCGCTCGTAAGCGGTCATGGTTTGCAATAATATAACCTTCAGTAACATCATTGCCACTTTTATGATTAACGAGTCGTTTAATGGCATAGGATGATATATCTAACGATTCAGCGACCGTAATAAACGTCCTCCTTAAATCATGAAAGGTAAATTTGACACCTGACTTTTCACATAGGTGTTTTAAGGCTTTTTCTGGGTAAGCAAAATACTGTGACTTTCGTGAAGAAAACACATAGTTATTGATTTTAAAACGTTGTCGATAATTGAGTATGGCAATCAGTACATCAGATAATGGCAATGTTAACGGCTCTTTGTTTTTGGTATCAGGTATATGTATGGTTCCTTCTTCCAAATCAACGTTATCCCATAAAAGCGTTGCCCCTTCATTTTTTCGTAAACCTGTTAGCAATAAAAATAAGATATAATCTGCACCTACATGGTGTGATTCTGCCTCTGCATTAAATTTCATTTCTTGAAGTGCTTTGTACCAAGATATTAATTGCGTTGGTTTAATGATGTTTTGGCGTCTAGGCTCTTTAGCCCATGCTTTCATTTGCCCAAGTCGCTCAACAGGGTTGTGAGGAAATAAACTTAACCCATTATTGTCTTCGTAATGCTCTTTAGCAAATTTGTATATGGCACTTAAAATACGCATAGCGGTATTGGCGTAGGAAGGACTATGGCTTTTTAATAGTTTGCCATGACGCACCGAAACCATGTCTTTTGTAATATCGACGAGGCGCTTATTCTTCCAATCCTTTAACTCACCGTTCAAATACATTTCATATTGAACGTAGGTTTTATCTTTTAAGTAAGACTTAACACGACGATAATCTTGCCATACTTGCCATAGCGTTGTTTGCTCAGCTTGTGCTTGCTGTCTTTTGGCAATGGGATCTATACCTGTAGCAATTTCACCTAAATACTTAAGTGCCTCTTTACGCGCCATTTCAACCGTTATTTCAGGATAGCGACCCAGTGTTATTCGTTTGAGTTTGCGGTTGATACGTTTCTCTAGAATAAACGCTTTACTACCGCCTGTAGTCACACGAACGGCAAAGCCTTTTAATTCAGAATCTCGGTAGAAAACTTGCCCTTTTTCAGGAAGAGTAAGTTTGTCTACAAAAGACTTGGTTATTTTGCATGTAGACATTGTGTAGTCATGCTATATAAAAATTAGGTGGGCTATTTAAAACAGCAAAGGGGCGCCTTGTCAATTAAAATAAGGGATGTAAGTAACATGAGTATTTATTCAAACTACGTAAAACAACTGGAAATAAAACAGCTTATTATGAGGAAAAATTCCTTGTTTAAACAAGGAAAAAATCCTTCTTTCATATTTTAAGATAATCAAAACATACCTGATTTATTCACTATCTACAATAAGTTACTAATAAAACATCTCGTTATGCTAAAGACATAAACGAGAATATTTCCTTTTTATTGGATGAAAGCAGGAAATCGCACTAATCTGTACAAATACACAGTTAAATTTGTGACGTAACAAAATAAATAAGGATAAATATAAACTGCGGAGTCAGGCTCATTGAAATATCAGCAATGTGCTCAAACCGAAATATTAGTCGAGTTATACTACGTCTGTTTTAGGTTCACAATTGCCATAAAATAAATGAATGATTACATCTTTTTTCTAAATGCTTAAAAATTTTAGGGTGGCAAACTTAAATATAATTTGCTGGCAACGATAAATGCAATTCGGTGGCACTGATGATCGATATATCCAACTTATTAAACTTATATTAAATCAAACCCACTAATCGTAGAAAATTATTACTTTTATCTTGCCTTGTGAGTAAAAGTGCATTAATGCAAAAAAAACTATGGTTACAAATCACACGTATTATTACTCTACTCTGTGTATTCATGGTTAATAGTACGATCTACCCTGATAAAAATACGATCTTTTAGCACTTTGATTACAAATGGGATATTTTAATAACTTATCTAAAAATTATTTTTTTAAATTGCACCTGTCACTTTTTAACCAACACGATAAACAATTTATAAACAAACACTTACACAGTTAAACAATAGTTGTACACAATGATACCCACAGCTTATGTGGATATCATTAAATGCACAATTTTTAAATTAAGCCATTTAATTGACTTTATATTTAACTCTAGACATATAAATACACTAGCTTGACAGCAATAATTCATTTAATACAACCTAAGTACAGGTTAACCAGTTTATTAAATAGCAATTCAAGCATACTTGGTTGCACTGTATTGTATGATAATCGCTAGAGATCATACGTATTAACCGTTATAGTAATGCCCACAAGATTTAAATTATCAAGAAGTTATTTATGAGCAATTTAACCCTGCGCCGTTTAACTGAAACATTTGCGATTCATAGCTTACAACGTGAAAGTGCTATACCCGATGCGGTATTTAACGCGCCAATATTTTTTCTAGCCAAAACCTATGATGAAATTTCAATTGTCTTACCTGAACACATTGAAATTGACAGTGAAGAGGCTGAGCTTGGTTGGCAAGCATTTGAAGTGGTTGGCCCATTAGATTTTAGTTTAACAGGCATAATGTCAAACATATCTACAGTTTTAGCGAATGAAAAAATCAGTATTTTTGCTATTTCTACGTTTGATACCGACTATGTGCTCGTAAAATCAGATAAAATAGCAGCAGCGACAAACGCCCTTATAAAACATAATTATCAAGTAATATAATCAGGAAATAAAATGACAATACTTTATGGCATTAAAAACTGCGATAGCGTAAAAAAAGCAAAAAAATGGTTAGAGCAAGAGAATATTCCTTACCAATTTCACGACTTTAAAACTGACGGTTTAAGCGCTGAATTATTACAAGAATTTATTAGCGCTTCAGATTTAACTTCCTTATTAAATAAACGAAGCACTACATTTCGTAATCTCAGTGATGAAATTAAAAACAACCTTAGCGATGAAGTTATAAAAGAAAACATTCTAGCACAACCTACGTTAGTAAAACGTCCACTCCTTAAACATGACCAAGCATTTTTAGTCGGGTTTAAAGACAGTCAATATCAAGCAGTTTTCTGCTAGTTATAACGGTACCTTCATGACAAAACATCCAAATATCACCATCTCATTAGCCCAAGCATTAATTGAACGTCCTTCTGTAACCCCAGAAGATTTTGGCTGTCAGCAACTTATGTCTGACCGTTTAGCCAAATTAGATTTTAATAATGAAAGCATGGTATTTGAAGATACCACCAACTTATGGTCTCGACGAGGTAACACTGGCCCGGTATTTTGTTTTGCCGGTCATACTGACGTTGTGCCCGCTGGAAACCTTGACAGCTGGCTTACTCCTCCTTTCGAGCCTGTAATTACTGACGGCATGCTTTATGGTCGAGGTGCTGCAGATATGAAAGGCAGTTTAGCGGCTATGGTTGTCGCTACAGAAAGGTTTGTTAGCGATCACCCTGATCATAAAGGCTCAATTGCATTTTTGATCACCAGTGACGAAGAAGGCCCTTTTATCAACGGCACAACGCGCGTTATTGATACACTTGAAGCACGAAATGAAAAAATTGATTACTGTATTGTTGGTGAGCCTTCAAGTACCAGTAAACTAGGCGATGTTGTTAAAAATGGTCGTCGAGGTTCTATATCAGGTGAATTAACTATTCGCGGTAAACAAGGCCATGTTGCCTACCCTGAACATGTTATTAACCCTATTCATAAAGCTATGGCTGCATTAGATGAATTAAGTAAATTTCATTGGGATAAGGGTAATGAATATTTTCCACCGACAAGTTTTCAATTATCTAATATCCAATCAGGCACCGGGGCAACTAACGTCGTTCCGGGTCATTTAACTGCCTTGTTTAACTTAAGATATAGCACAGAGTTAACAGCAGAAATGATAGTAGAAAAAGTTGAGGCACTTTTAAATCAGCATCAACTCGACTATGACATAAAGTGGGTATTTAACGGCCAACCTTTTATAACTGAGCCGAGCACACTGGTTGACTCTGTTGTTCAAGCGATTAAAACTTGCTGTAAGATTACTCCTGAACTCTCAACCAGCGGCGGCACATCAGACGGCAGATTTATTGCGCCAACAGGTGCACAGGTTATTGAGCTTGGCCCTTGTAATGCAACTATTCATAAAGTTAACGAATGCGTTGCAGTTCAAGATTTAATTTTATTAACTGATGTTTATTACCAAACATTAGTTAATGCATTAACCGACCATGCCTAACAGACCTAACATGAGCGAACTTGAGTTAATATTAACCGGTAAAACTGAGCGTCATATTCATTGGTTAACGCAAAATGTGGGGATTCACCATGAAATGCTATCAGCATTCGAGCAGTTAACATTAGCTGCTAAAGCTGCCGGTTTCGAGCTTTGTATAGCAAGCGGTTTTCGTAGCTTTGATAGACAGTTGGCCATTTGGAACAATAAGTTCTCGGGTATTACTGCTATTAAAGATAAAGCTAATCAAACATTAGCGATTGAAAAACTCAGTGAGCGTGAAAAAATACACGCCATTATGTTATTCTCCGCATTGCCTGGTGCGAGTCGTCACCATTGGGGCTGCGACATTGATGTATATGCAAAAAATTTATTACCTCAAGATCAAGCGTTAGCACTAGAGCCATGGGAATATCAAAGCTCCGGCTATTTTTATCCTTTAAGTGTGTGGCTTCAAGAACATGCAAAATCGTTTGGCTTCTTTTTACCTTATGATAAATTTCGTGGTGGTGTTGCACAGGAGCCCTGGCACCTTTCGTACCTGCCACTATCGAAAGAATACAAAAAATTTTATAGCGAGAAACTCTTAGCTGAGACATTGTTAAGTACTGATATTCAGGGAAAAAACGAACTTTTACATTTATTACCAGAACTATATCAACGTTACATCATTAACACCGCTGAAGCTTAAAAGTAGCAAACAGCAAAACAGCATTCTTAACTAAAATAAACTAACAGTTTAGGTAAACATAAGATTTAGCCATAAACAGTTTCATTACGACAATAATGAAATTAGATTTATACCTGTATTTGGAGTATTACACTATGAGCACTATGAGCACTATGACCAGCATATTAACTGAAGCTTGGGTTGCACCCACCATTGTCATTATTGCCTTAGTTATATTAATTGGTAATTTAAGTACCTTTCAAAAAAGTGCAAAAACACCTTTGCGTAAAAAAAGTTTAAATGACTTAAAAGAAACCCTGCCTAGAACACAAAAATCAGCTCACAAAATGCCAACAGTAACCAAAGAAAGTGATTTAGCCCAGAAAACAAAAAACTCCGATTAACGGAGTTTTTTATCACAATTTATCGCTGAGGATAATTCATTCAACGCATTAAAATGTATCTTTAAATGACAGTCCTGATTCCATAACGTCAAATATTTTTTCTAACGTTGCTTCAGGTAATGCATTGCCTTCACTATCAAATAGGGTAACAACAGATTTATCTGCCATTTTTTCTAGTTGAAATTGGTATTTACCATTCGGTAAATCTACAACAGGCACGCTATCGCCCCAAATACTATCCCAAAAACTGGTTTCAGGTTTAACATAATCAACAAAGTAAATTTTGGTTGATTCGTTAAGATCTTTAATTGTAAAACCATGCTCTTCAAAGAACAGCGGTAAATTAGACCACAACAAGTCTTCGTCAATTTCAACAATAAACGCTGGCTCGCCAGAAACATTTTCACCTAAGCTAACAAACTTATGATTAGCGCGTAACAAACGGTTTTCTTGTTGTTTTAAACGATATTGGAAATCAACTTGGGCGATAATTTCATTCAACATGTTCATTTCAGCACGTTGTTGGTCAATTATATCTATTTTCTTACTGCCGCCTGATTTATCGGTTTTCATGTAGTCAAGTAACTCAACCACTAAAGCAACACTTCGTCCGTGCGACTTACTTTCTAGTAAGAAACGATATTTAATGCTTTCAGCAATGGTTATTTCTTTAAATAACCAGCTACCTTCTTCTACTTCTTTATGATACCAGTCTGATTTGAACTCAAAACCCTCTTCGTCGATTTGGGTTAGTTCAACGTTGTCTGATGCCAACTGTCCTTTTATGGCTTTTATGATAAAAGCACGTAAATCTTCATCGTCAAGCACTTGGTCGAACCAAACTTTAGACGCTGAGGTAGTATTTTCTGTTCTTGTAGATGCGGCAACCGGCAATACAAGCGAAGGTGCTCGTACATCAACACTAGCACCAACTGGCCCTTCATGGTTTATTTCATCAGTAACAAAGTATGTATCAACTTTTTTAGGCTTGGCTAAGCCTGAAGGTATTTTTAACGCAGGTACTTCTTTATGTTTCGCGTATTCAAAATCGCCTACTGCTTGCTTATTATTTACTGTACTACAGCTAGCAACTGCAACACTTAATAATGAAAAATAAAATATCTTGCGATTCATTAACACTCCCGAGGATACAAATCTGAATCTTTCTAAATTTAATTTTGCTTGTTATATTTATGATTAACATTTTTATTTATTACGACACGCTGTAAAAACATAAGGTCGTAAAGTTCAAGCAATACATCTATAACGCTATTTGATGACTGAAACAGGGCTAAGTTCCCTAAATCATCTCATTTATTTCATCGCTACCAAGTTAATGAGTTTATAGCTAAAATCAGCAGCGCACCATGGTACTTGCCTGAAAATACAAACACAAGATATTGAGGGTATATTTATCATAAAAAGTAACGAAGTTTTAATCGTAAGCTTTATTTAACCTTTTAGTTTTGCGCTACAACTTCTATCTTCTTCTATTTAAATACCATAAAGCGTATTTGAAACGCCAATAGGCTTATTCATTTTGTATTATCCGCTATATAAATCGTTTAAGGTTTAGGTAAGTAATATTGATTAAGCTCTGAGTTAATTTGCTTGCATTAAATATACTCAATAAAAGTAACAACCTAGTCTTCTTTAATGCCTTATTTTATATTTTTTGAAATCACACTAAACGGTAATGATTCCTTCAAGATATTGCACTGCTTTACCTGAAATATGAACTTTATCGCCTTTTACACTGCACAATAACTTTCCTCCGCGTGCAGATGCTTGAAAAGCGACTAAATCAAGTTTATTGAGTTTTATTGCCCAAAAAGGCGCTAAACCACTATGGATAGATCCTGTAACAGGGTCTTCGTGCCCGCCATTAGCTGGCCAAAAATAACGAGAAACAAAGTCATATTCAGTCGATTGGGCGGTAACGACTACATCAAAAGGCGCAAGCTGTTTAATCCATTCAATATTTTGTTGTACTGAACGAACAGCTGATTCATCTTGGTAAACCGCAAAATAAGCCTGATCATTTAGCAAAACTTCTAAGGGTTTAATTGATAAGCCATTGATTAGAGCTTCGGGTATATCGTTAACAATTTCAGGCATTTTATTTGGAAATATCATTTCAATATAACCATTACTTTGTTCTGTAACCGATAAATTGCCGACAGCTTTAGCGTAAAAGTTAATCTTCTTTACATCTTGGTGTAGCTTAAAAATAACAAATGAAGCCGCTAAGGTTGCATGACCACAAAAATCGATTTCTGTTATCGGTGAGAACCAACGTATTTCATAACTATTTGGGGCTATTTGTTTTACAAATGCCGTTTCTGATAAGTTATTTTCCAAAGCAATTGCTTGCATTAAGGCATCATTGAGCCAATCTTCGACGATAATAACCGCTGCTGAATTACCTTTAAATGCTATATCAGTGAATGCATCAATGACATTAATTTTTAATTCCATAGGGGCAACATGCTCCGCGCGTTTAGGTAGAGTAGAACTGTGCTGTTATATTTATCAGCTTACCTTGATATTTAAAAGCTTAATCCAAATACTGATCTAAATTGAACAAACATTATTCACGTTGGCTTTAGCTATGTAACATACGTTACAATAGCTTTTTTTAAATATCACAGTTAGGTTTATTGATGAGCGAGTATTTAGTTTTAACGGCCATGGGACCAGATCGTAAAGGTAGTGTTAGTGATTTAACTAAACTAGCCAGCGAATGTGGCTGTAATATTATAGACAGTAGAATGGCAATTTTCGGTTTAGAATTTACCTTAATTATGTTGCTTACTGGTAATAATAGAGCTATTCATCAATTAGAAAGTAAACTCCCCGCTGTAGCGCATAAACTTGAACTTATCACTATGATGAAACGAACTTCAGGTTACCGGGAGCAAGATTTTGTTCATCACTATCAAGTGGATTATGCCGGTATCGACCAGCCTGGCGTTTTAAAAGCTGTTACCGCATTTTTTGCTACGCGTAATATCGACATATCATCATTAAAGTCTGAAATTAATCAAAAAAACAATCATATGAGTGCATCCATTTTAATCGCACTGATGGAAGAAACCAGTATTGAAAATCTTGAAAGTGATTTTCTCCAATTGTGTGAGCAATTCGACGTTCAAGGCTGTATAAAGAAAGTCCAATCTAACCAAATAGATTAAACAACCAAATAACCGTTACACTCCTCGTGTATTAGCTAAATGATAAAGGATAATAACAAATGTTAGAAATAGGCCAACCTGCCCCGAAATTTACATTACTCGATCAAGACAGTAATTCTGTTGAGTTAGACTCATTCAAAGGTAAAAAAGTACTGGTGTACTTTTACCCAAGAGCTTCAACACCGGGTTGTACGGTACAAGCTTGTGCATTAAGAGACTCTAAATCAGCACTTGATGATTTAAATGTAGTTGTATTAGGCATAAGCCCTGATACGCCAAAAAAACTTACAAACTTTATTAATAAACAAACACTGAACTTCACCTTATTATCTGATGAAGATCATGCTGTATGTGAAGCTTATAACGTATGGCAGTTAAAGAAGTTTATGGGTAGAGAAAATATGGGTGTAGTGAGAACATCATTTCTTATTGATGAGAATGGAAATTTAGAACATATTTTTAATAAATTTAAAACCAAAGATCATCATGAAGTTGTTTTAGAGGTATTAAACAAGCTTTAAATCATCACTGGTTATTGCTTGAAAACACTCGCAAAAATATCTACACAAGTACCGACAAAAAAGGCTTAACAATTAAATTGTTAAGCCTTTTTTTCTTACCAAATAATGGCGTGAAATAATTAGCTATTATCTGAGGAAAGTTGTAAATTTTGTTGATAATTATCAGCGTCTAAAAATCCAGGCTTTGCTAGTGCAACATCAGTTAACTGGTTAACTACGTCACCAATAACAATTAATGTCGGTGGGGTAATTTTATGCTCTGCTACTAATGCTGCAAGGTTCGATATTTTTCCGCGAAAAATTTGTTGCTCGGGTTGCGTGCCTTTTCTTATAAGCGCAGCAGGTGTATTAGCATTGCGGCCATGCTTTATTAACTGCTCTGTAATACTTGGCAGAGTATTAATGCCCATATAGAACACTATGGTTTGGCTACTATCACTTAAGCTTTGCCAAGGTAAGTTCAACTGTCCGTCATTTTGCATATGACCGGTAATAAAAGTACAGCCTTGAGCAACACCGCGATGGGTTAAAGGTATGCCAGCGTATGTGGTACAACCCGAAGCCGCCGTTATACCAGGACACAGGTGGCAGCTAACACCATTTTTTAATAAGTATTGAGCTTCTTCACCACCGCGACCAAATATAAAAGGGTCGCCACCTTTCAAACGAAGTACTCTTTTGCCTTGCTGAGCATATTGTAATAAAAGTTCATTAATTCTATCTTGTGGTACGCAGTGTTTAGCTTGTTCTTTGCCAACATATAGGCGTTCACAATCAGCCGGTAAAAGCGCCATTATTTCATCACTAACTAGGCGGTCATAAATAGCAATTTCTGCTTGTTCAATAAAACGTAAGGCTCGAATGGTAAGTAATTCAGCATCACCAGGACCAGATCCAACAAGCGCTACTTCACCAGCTTGTAACTTAGATTTGCTATTTACGTTTTTCAAAACACTTATACTCTATTGATTTTTATATTAAAAGATGACGTTTTATATCGATATGGCAATATTTTGCCTTATTACAACTATTCGATTATAGAATAAAAAAAGTGAATTTTATAAACATTTTATTCAATAACTTAGTGCTAATTAACCTAAGCTATTTTAAATTTATCCAGGTTAGTAAAGGCAGAAACAACGCCAAGTTTAAGTTATAGCAAATATAATAAGTAATTGACGATTTAAACCGCCTGAAAATAATCGATTCTTTATTTCAATGAGTATTAGCAGGTTTAATAGCCGTGAGTCAGTACAAGGGGAGTGAAAATGTAAACTAAAGCCTAAAGTAAGGCTTTAGTTTTTATAGCGCAGACAAGTTATCTAACCTGAACTCTGGATAATGAGTGCTTGAAACTCAAGTGAACCAAAAGCTTAGTTAATAAAGTAAATGCTATAGCCAGGTGAACATCAATAATAGACATCATCAATGCTTCATTTTATGCCATTTCCAAGGCAAAACGTTGATGAATAGCGCGCTATTTATCGACGTTTTAACGCAGAAAATGGCTTAAAAGGGAGCATTGAGCAAGTGCTGCTTATCCAGAGTTCAGGTTATCTATTAACTCTCGGTAATGCCTTCAGCTTGTGTCGTTGTCGACCAAGCATTAAGCACTGCCTTAACAAGGGTTGCTAAAGGAATAGCAAAAAATACGCCCCAAAAACCCCACAAGCCACCAAACAATATTACCGCAATAATAATAGTAACAGGGTGTAAATTAACCGCTTCAGAAAAAAGTAATGGCACTAACAAATTACCATCAAGCGCTTGAATAATTGCATAGGCTATCATCACATAACCAAACTCAGCACTGGTACCAAATTGAAATAAAGCCACCAATAAAACAGGTAAGGTTACTATGGTTGCACCAACATAAGGAACAAGCACTGAAAACCCAACTAAAACCCCAAGTAAAACAGGATAGTTAAGCCCTAAGGTTATAAAAGCTATGGTTGATGCTGTGCCAATGATAATAATTTCGATTAATTTACCACGCATGTAATTCATGATTTGTTGATTCATCTCACTACCCACTTGCTTTGCCATTCGGCGGTCTTTGGGTAAAAATTTACGCAAACTATCAAAAAGTACACTTTTATCTTTCAAAAAGAAAAACACCATTAACGGCACTAAAATAAGATAAATCAATAATGCGACCACATTTGAAATTGAGCCAAGCGATGCTTGCAATGCTAACTGCCCCCATTCAATTAACTTATCATTAACTAAGGTAATAACGTTGCCGATTTGTTCGGCACTAACCAATTCAGGGTACTGCTCAGGCAAGGCCAATAAATAGGTATGCCCTTTGCCAACCATTTGAGGTACTTCTTGAAGTAAATTAGAACTTTGCTGCCATATCACTGGCATTAAACCTAATATTCCCACTAACGTTAGTCCGACAAATACTGACACCACAATAACGACAGAAAGACTACGAGACAAACCAAACTTTGCTAGTTTGTTTACCGGCAAATCTAATAAAAAGGCAATGGCAACGGCGACAAAAACAGGCATTAACAAACTACTAAAAAAATACACAAACAAAAAAGTACAAATTAGGATAACCATTAAGGTTACCGCACTCGGATCCGAAAAATTTCTTTTGTACCAATCGCTAAACAGTGAAACCATAATATTTATTTTTCCATTCTAATCATTAATTCAATAATATGTTGATCAATTATACGCTCTTCAAAGTAAAACCCTTGCTTTAATAACAACTTAGGAATATCTTTTTTAGACCCGTTATCGCAAATACGTATCAGACAACTATCAGTGGGTGTTAACTTTCTTAGTATTAAGCGTAAATTTACCAGTGGAACCGGACATTTATCTTGTGTGGCATCGTATTCGTAAGTCATAAATAAACTATGCGTGGTGCTTTAGTTTGATTATCTAATTTGCGACAATTGATTACAATGACATTTGGTAATTCTTTTGATGTATTTTTAATAATTTAAAGAGGTTATAGAAAATATATGAGCAAACTTTCTGAAAACCCAAGTCTTAAAGAGATTAACGCTTATAAAAATAAATTAAACTGGGGCGATATTCCCTCGATTTATCAACTAGCAAGCAATGCTATAAGAGAAATGGACGGAATGTTAACTCATGGTTTCAATAACCCTTTTAAACAATTACTCGACCAAAGCAATTGGAACCTAAAACTTGCTAAGCAATCGAGTAATATTATAGGTAAAGTAACGACAGGTAAGCCAAAAATTTCACTTTATCATAATATTAATGAACAAGATTATGAGTTACATTGTTACCCAATGAATAATAATGAACCGGTAAAAGAAGCTCAGTTTAATAACCCGCATTGTCCATTTATTGTTTGGACACCGCAAACAATGCAAATATTGTTTAAATTGAACTCATTAGTACCTTTTATTGTCTACACCTTTCAAAAAGGTGATATCGCCGATTATGCCCTTATTCGTTATGCAAACCAACGTGTTGATGAACTTATTAGCGTGCTTAGCCAGTCTTTTGACATTATTGATATCAAAGGTTATTCAATTGCTGAGTTTTGCAAAGAAATTTATCGTAAGCACTCAGAGTTACAAAGCTAAATTATGACCAACGATAATACATTTTATAAAATGGAAAACTAAATTTGTTTAAATTAAAACCGCTTATTATTGCACTTGCCTTTACTTCAATAACAACGAGTGCTTTGGCAGCGAGTGCTGAAACCAATAGAAATAAATTACCTGAAATAGGATCAGCAGGTGTCAGTGTTCTCTCTATTGAAAAAGAACGCCAAATAGGCGGTGAAATGATGCGTCAAATTCGTGCCACTCAACCGATATTGCATGATCCCGTACTAACAGAATATATCAACGATTTAGGCAATCGCATGGTGCGAAACGCTAAAGATGTTAACTACAGTTTTGAGTTTTTTGTTATTCGTAACCAAGAGCTTAATGCCTTTGCTTTTTTTGGCGGACATATTGCTATTCATAGTGGCTTGATCACAACCGCAAATACAGAAAGTGAGCTAGCCTCAGTTGTTGCACACGAAATATCTCATGTAACGCAGCGCCACTTAGCCAGAAGACTTGAGTCTCAAAACAAATCTCAACCATTAACTATGGCGGCTATGGTGTCTAGTGTTTTACTTACGCTAATAAACCCAACCGTAGGCATGGCAGCGCTTAGTACAACAATGGCAGCCTCACAACAAGCCAGCATAAATTACACGCGAGGCAACGAGCAAGAAGCCGACAGAGTTGGCATTATGCTACTCGTTAATAGTGGCTTTAACCCGCAAGGTGCACCTGATTTTTTCAACATAATGGCAGAAAAGTATCGCTACACATCAAAGCCCCCTGCCATGTTGTTAACTCACCCACTACCTGAGTCACGTATTGCAGACGCCAGAATTAGAGCACAAAACTTTTCACCTCGCCCATTAGCGCCAAGTTTAGCATTCGAGCTCACTAAAGCCCGAATAAAGGCAAGATATGAAGGCGATGCTGAAAGTAACATTATTAATTTTCAACAAAGCATAGATAAACAACGTTATGCTATTGAAGCAGCAGCGCGTTATGGCCTAGCATTATCTTATTATGAAAATAAAGACTATGAAATTGCCGTTAAGCAGCTAGAGGCTTTATTAAAAAATGACAATAGAAATTTATTTTATGCCGATGCCCTAACCGACGCCTATATTGGGGTTAAAGATTTTGATAAAGCGATTGCAATGCTTGACGAGTTAAACTTATTAATGCCAAACAACCAAGTCGTGACATTAAATTACGCGAACGTGTTAAATGAAGCCGGAAAATATGCGCAAGCCGAATCATTACTGCAAACTTTTTTAGTGTTAAGTCCGAAAAATTTTATTGCTAACGATTTACTCACCGAAGTGTATAGAAAACAAGATAAAAAAGCCTTAATGCATGCAACTAAGGCTGAAGTTTTCGCACTATTAGGCGCTTACCCTAAAGCGGTTGACGAATTGCAAACAGCATATAACTTTGTTGAAGATAACCCATTATTACAAAAACGCATGAAAGGTCGAATATTGCAACTGCAAGAACAACAAGAAAAGCTTAAACGCTTGTAAAAAATCAGTTAAAATAAGCTTAATTTGATGAACTTAAAATAATCTAAGAGAAATACATGTTAACGATTTATCACAACCCTCGTTGCTCAAAAAGCCGACAAACACTAGCACTTATCGAAGAACAGAACCATGAAGTCACTGTTGTTGAATATTTAAAAAACCCTTTAAATGTTACTGAAATTGAAACTCTGTTAACCTTGCTTAACGTTTCGCCGCTTGAAATGATGCGAACAAAAGAAGCCGAGTTTAAAGAGCAAAATTTATCTCAAGCTGATAACGCTACGTTAATTGCTGCAATGGCTGCAACTCCTAAGTTAATTGAGCGCCCTATTGTTAGTGATCAAACACGTGCCATTATTGGTCGCCCACCAGAAAACGTGCTGACATTAATGCAGGCTAAAAATTAAAATGGCAACTACACCACGCTTTTCAACCACAAGACTTAAACAAATAACCTTATTTGGCTACTTTTCATTATTATTTTATATGCCATTTTGGTTGATCATTGTTAGTGATGACACAGCGTTATCAGTACCATTAACACTGGCATTTTTTACACTACCTTTATTGTTTCCCATGAAAGGCTTAGTTCAGGGCAACCCATATACTTATGCATGGTCAAACTTTATTGTGATGATTTATTTTTTGCATAGCTTAACAACGTTGTGGGTTTCAGCTGATGAGAAATTATGGGCTGTAGGTGAACTAATTTTAGCTACCACTATGTTCATTGCTGGTAGTTACTATGCTAAATATCGCGGACAAGAGCTTGGCTTAAGTATTCGTAAAAAGAAAGAATAAACAACGCTATTCTTCGATAATTTCTCTCTAAACAAGTGGTTTGGTTTTTTAACCAAAACTAAGCACGAATCACTTGCCATTAAAAAAACACTAAAGTTACCTTTCATTAGTGTTTTTTTATCTTAGCTTACCGTGAATTAACCCATCTTCTTTCTTAAATAGCCTGATCTCTGGATAATGAGAGCTTGATACAAAAGTGAATCAAAAGCTTAGTTGGTAAAGTAAATGCTATATCGAGTTATTTATAAACGTTTTAACGCAGATAATGACTTAAAAGGGGCATTGAGCAAGTGCTGCTTATCCAGAGTTCAGCTTAAACACATTACTCTTTACTAACAGAACAAATTTGTATAAAAATAGTGCAGTATATTTATTATCTGATGACTAAAGTAAACTCAGCTACAACAGTACTATATATTAACCATACAGCAAACAAGGGCTAAAATGAATACTATGCATTTACAACCTAATATTTTCTCCCACAAAAAGTATCGTACGATATTAGCTGCTGCTGTTTTAATAATACAAGGTTGTGGAGGTGGCAGTGGCGCTAAAAATAAAAGTAATGAACCTATTGATACCTTTACACCTGTGGTAACACAAACCGGTATAATCGCTTTTAACGAAAACAGCAAAACTAATCAACCGGTTGAACTATTTCTTTACTACCCTGACGACTCATTAAATAATATAAGTTGGCAACAAACCGCAGGCAATGCAGTTGTATTTCTTGCTAACAATTCAAAAGGCATTGCTTTTACTCCTTCTTTTGCTGGTGATTACAGTTTTCAAGTAAGTTTTAATCGAAATGGTCAAAGCGAAACCCTGTCTCATTCTTTTACCGTATCAAACGAAAATAGCCAAATAGCGGCCAGGCTCGGGCATGCAGTATTAGAAGGTAACAAGGTTTCTTTACGGGTCAGCCTAGAAGATGATCTATTACAAAATAGCATTACTTGGCAGCAACTTTCTGGCCCAAATGTTACTTTTAATGAAGCCACTGATGGCCAATATGCTGTTTTCTTTACGGCACCTGCGGTAAGTGCTGATAGTTTAGTTACCTTTAGCGTTAGCGCTACAAACGGTACATCACAGCAACAAGATACAGTGGCTATATTAGTAGAAAACGCTGCAAGTATTAGTAGTAATGAGAATATCGCCTACGACACAAGGTTAGCTAAGGTTCACCCGTTTAATGCTAACTCACCCTATGCTGATGTACTGGTAGATTGTGTTTACAGTAATGCCATAGATTTTCGCACTAGCTGTCGCCTAAACGACTTACCCTTAATAGCGCAAGATACAACCAACCCCACTGTTGAAGATATAATGAACCGTGTTGTGGTTTCACATGACTGGATGGGGCAACGCTTTAAAGAGTTTTTACAAAACTTTGATCCACAAGACGACTTTAAAAATTTATTACGCGCCACCACCGCCATTGTTATTTCCTATGACGTTCGCCCTTCCTATTATTGGGTAGTTACTGGTGCTATTCATTTAGATCCAAATAACTTTTGGTTAACCCCCGATGAAAGAGACACCATCAACGAAGCGCCCGACTATCGTGCCTCATTTGGCGACAGTTTAAACTTTGCCATGCCCTGGCGATATGTTAAAAATAATGATTACGCTAGCTATTATTATCCAGGAAATAGCCGAGTAACACGCAGTGCGAACGACGGGCTTTATAATTTGGCCTCTTTGATGTATCACGAACTCGCCCATGCAAATGACTTCTTTTCCCAAAGCACTTGGCAAAACTTAAACCGCAATGATCGTATACTCGACGCTGCCGATAAAATCATACAGTCTACAGGTATACCCTCAGATTTATTAAGCCAATCATATCCGCTAAACGGCGCTGAAATGTATGGCCTGGCAAAAGTTCGCTACCAAGGCGAAACAGCAACAAGCCTTGAAAAAAGTTATAGCCCAAGTGATGTAAGCCATTTTTTCAGTCCTGAACATGCGCCACAATTTTACAATTACACCAGTAAACGCGAAGACTACGCCATGCTATTTGACGGTTTTATGATGAAAGCCCGATATAATGTTGACCGCGATATAGCGGTTACAAATCAACCTCAAAGTGAAAGTGAAGAGCACCGCGTAAATTGGGGACAACGGGGTCGTATTGGCGATGAAAACATTAAACCAAGAGTTGATTATGTAACACGCAGAATATTGCCTGAATTTACCTCTGCCGCTAGCATTATTAATAATTTATCAGCGCCAATTGCCATGGAGCCAGGTAAAACGTGGAACGAAAATTTAGCCATTAGCCCTATTATTAATCAGCTTAATACAGGCGTAATTAATGATATAAGCGCTAAAAATATCAAACAGAATAAAATTAATTTAAATGGTCAAATGTTTTATGAGAAAGCAATACCTATTCGACAATAATAGTAACGTGTTTATTAGTTGTATAAATATTTAACTAACAGTACTAAATAATTTTAAGCAGCATTTATACGCTATTAGATACAAACCTAATTATTGTTTTCTAGTGCTTTAATATAAGTGATGAAAACTTCAATAGAGTTGCATAGGACCAAAGTTGACTCATGCATTCTAGACTGAACACGCAAGCCTTGTAGATTGGTCATAAAAAAATCTGTAAGTTTTTCTACATCAACAGATTGATTTAATCGTTGATCTTTTTTGTATGCAGTAAAAAACTTAAGCATAATACTTCTCGCATGACTTAAATGTTTATTTACAACCTCAAGTAATACGGGCTCGTTACCAGCGAGCTCCAATAAACTATTTATTAGCATGCACCCATGAGATATTTTATTATTTTTGTCCCTAGAAAAGCGCTCATTTAATAGTACTTCAATGTTTTCTGACAGAGACTTTTTCATATCAATAAGTTGAAATTGAGCTTTCAACTGCTGAGATACAAAATAGTCGATTGACTTTTTAAACAGTTCGGCTTTATTGCCAAAGGCATTATATAAACTTGTTTTTGTTAAATTAGTTATTGCAGATAATTGGTCAACCTTTGTTGCATTATAGCCGTGAAGCCAAAAATATTCAGCTATAACCGCGAGCACTTCATTTTCATCAAATTGTTTTTTTTTACCCATTACAACCTCACTTTATATTGCCTTGACAAGTATTGTACCCGTTAGTACAATAATTTCAAAATGTACTAGTCGGTACAATTAAACTATAACCTTGAGATAATATTAATGAATACATTTGCACTAACAATTTCCTTAGTTGGTTTAATAATAATGCTAACGGGAATTGCACTTTATTTTTCTAAATTAATAAAAAACAAAGTACCTAAACTTCCTATAGGATTATTCTTTTGTCTGTCTGTAGGCGTTCTTACAGGTTTATATAGCCTTTACCTTGCTATTCCAAATGCCTTTTTATCGGTATTACCCATTGCTATTCCTGCCGTTTTCACTGTGTTTATAGGTAGTTTTTTTATCTTCGTTTTTTTGAATAAAAACACACCATTAGGTGATATTAAAGTAAGTATTGGAGACAAACTAATACCCTTTGAAACAAAAACTGCAGCAGACACAATATTTTCAAGTGAACAATTTAAAGGTAAAAGAACGCTGCTTAAATTTTATCGTGGTTCTTGGTGCCCATATTGTAGTCGTGAATTAACCATGTTTGAAGAAATGGACAATGAGTTTAAAAAGTTTGATGTGCAAGTGTTTGCCTTATCGGGTGACAATGCAAAACAAGCAAGTGCTCATATCAAAAGAGATAACCTGAGCCTGACCTTACTTGCTGATCCTGAATTAGAAGTGGTAAAAAAATACGGAGTAGAACACCAAAAGTCATTAGGTGCAGACTCTGAAGGTATCATGACTGTTTTTGGTTTACCTTTTCCAAAACCTTATCAATTTAAATTTAAGTCGATGTCTATTCCTACTACTATATTGATTGATGAGCACGGCATTATTAAATGGATTGATCAATCAGAAGATTATAGGTTACGTGCTAGCAAAGAACGTATTTTAAGCGCTCTTCAACAAAGTTTTAAATAAAAGAGAGATTAGCAAAGGCACTCATCCTAAATTGTATTTATCTTGAGTGTCATTGATTAATTAATAAGCATTAAAACAAAACATCTTTAATAAAAGGAATAGTAATACGGCGTTGTTCTCTTATAGAGGCTTGATCAAGTTGTTCTAACGCGGCAATTAAGCTGGTCATGTCTCGTGATAAACGATTAATTAAAAAGCTCGCAACTTCATCACTGATATACAAACCTCTTTGCTGCGCTCTATATTGCAAGGAAACAGATTTTTCTTCATCAGATAATGGTTTTACTTGTTCCGTTAAGCCCCAACTCAGTCTAGAGACTAAATCAGGCAAGCTAATATTTAAGTTCGTTACACTTTGATCACCAGTAATAATTAAACATTTATTTTGTTCAACCATACGGTTATATAAATCGAATACGCCTTGTTGCCATTTTTTATTGCCAGCAATCAATTGAATATCATCTAAGCAAACTAAATCTATATTCTCTAAACCATCGAGTACATCAACCGATAGTTGTGTGAGCTCAGAAAAAGACAAACATAAGGAGGTAATACCTAATGTGTCGGCATAGGCGCAACTGGCATGTAGTAAGTGGCTTTTTCCAACGCCAGATAAGCCAAATAAATACATACTGTGTACTTGCTTGTTGCTTTTGGTTATTTGATCAAGAAAATGGGTTAGTTGTTGCACAACCATTTGATTGCTTTGGCTTTTAAAGCTCGCGAAAGTTTCATCATCAGGTAATTGTACCGATAGCGTTAATTGCGATACTCTCTTCACTTTTTACCCCAATAAAACATTGGTATTTGCTCATTGTTTTCAGGCGCTGCCAGAGGATCAATATACCGGTTTAGCTGTTCACTCAACTTTAATGAGGCGAGTAAAGCTTGTTTTGAGCCAATTAAGGCGAGCTTAAAACGTCTATTGGTTGCCTTTGCACTGATCAATTGCACTGACTGCACAGCCGATAAATCAGCTAAGAAGTCTGACACAGCAATTAAGTCTGCTAAAGTTGCGATATTTGCCACATCTATTTCAAACTCATTACTGTTGGTTGTAGAAAGCGCATATTGTTGATAAATAATATCGGTAATGTCTGATAATGCCGTTGTTAATAATTCTTCAGCATTATCTCCAGAGTAAGGTTGACTAAATACTTGTGCATGCTCACTTTGTGCATCTGTCATTAAGCTCCAATCAACAATCAAACTGTGATTTTGACAAAGCGGACAATCTTGTGGATCTTCTGGAGTTGGCACTAAGCTCGAATTAGATAGCCTGATCACGACCACGGCCTCAGCTGAATATCGAGCTGAAGCTTGTGCTACAGGTTGTGAAAATCGCCCCCAAACATCGGTGAGTGTTAAAGCAGTAACATCGGTTAAATCCATAATAGGCATTACAACAGGCAAACCACGTAACTGAGAAAAATTATCGATAACTGCCGGTAGTAAAGAACTTGATGTTGAAGAAACTATTTTTCGTTCAAAGCCATTTTCTTCAACCAACCAAAGCATAACCTGTGGCCTTAGTCGCCCCCAAATAGCAAGGTTACTATCTTTAAATAGCTGATTAATTTTATCTTCATCAAACGAGACATTAAGTAATACATTATTATTGTTGTCACGGATATATTGATATTGAGTGACATATTTATTGTAATTTTTTTGCGCTTGATTAATTAGCGGATGGTCAATTTTTTTCCCACCAACTTTCACTAATATAGCACTCAAGGCACTTTTAAGTGCTTGGTTACGATCGTTGTTCGACTGTGACGTTACAGCAACTTTTGCGCTGTACAAATTTTCAACTTCGATAGCGCTAATATTAAGCGGTAATACAAAGCAAAAGAAAAGTAGACAATTTCTGAACATATATGGCTTAAGCATGTGTTTCATAATGAAGATCTTACCATAATGTTACTGATTTTTATCACATATAAAAAATAATTTATTTTAAAGATTTTCAGCGGGTCTTTGCGCTGATAGAATGTGCGCCTTTATCGTACAAGTAAACTAACAACATAATTGAGGTTTCCCGTGAGCGAAGAAAAACAGTCTTTAAGTTATAAAGATGCTGGCGTAGATATAGATGCAGGTAATGCCCTAGTTGAAAATATTAAAGGTGCAGTAAAACGCACTACTCGTCCAGAAGTTATGGGAGGGCTAGGTGGTTTTGGTTCTGTCTGTCAACTTCCTACTGGCTATAAAGAACCTGTACTTGTTGCTGGTACTGATGGCGTAGGTACTAAATTGCGTTTAGCTATCGATCTAGAAAAACATGACACTGTAGGTATCGACTTAGTTGCCATGTGCGTAAATGACCTAATTGTACAAGGCGCTGAACCGCTATTTTTCCTCGATTATTATGCCACAGCTAAACTTGACGTAGCTGTTGCTTCAGCTGTTGTTGAAGGTATTGCTGAAGGTTGTGTACAAGCAGGCTGTGCGCTTGTTGGTGGTGAAACTGCTGAAATGCCAGGCATGTATCACAAAGGCGATTACGATATTGCTGGCTTTTGTGTTGGTGTAGCTGAAAAATCTCGTTTATTAGACGGCACTAAAGTTGCTGCTGGCGATCAACTTATAGCACTGGGTTCTTCTGGTGCTCATTCAAACGGTTATTCTTTAGTACGTAAAGTATTAGAAGTAAATAACACCAATACTAATGACTTGCTTGACGGTAAACCATTAGCAGAGCATTTATTAGCGCCAACAAAAATTTATGTTAAATCTGTTTTAGAATTACTTAAACATGTTGATGTACACGCATTATCACATATTACGGGTGGCGGATTTTGGGAGAACATTCCACGTGTTTTACCAGAAAGTGCACAAGCAATTATTGATGGTAACAGCTGGCAGTGGCCTTCAATCTTTAACTGGTTACAAGAAAACGGCAACATCAGCGAACATGAAATGTACCGCACATTTAACTGTGGTGTTGGTATGATCATTGTTGTGCCTGCTGACGAAGTAGAAAAAAGCATCGAAATTCTTAGTGCTCAAGGCGAAAATGCTTGGCATATAGGTGCAATTGCTGACTTACAAGCTAACCAAGAACAAGTTATTATTAACAAAGGTTAATCATTAATGCGAAGCCGAATTGTAGTACTAATTTCTGGCGGCGGCACTAACTTACAGGCGATTATTGATGCCAGTAAGCAAGAAAACTACGGCGGCGAAATAGTCGCTGTAGTTTCTAACAAAGCTGACGTTTATGGGTTAACTCGAGCACAAGATGCCAACATTGCAACCGCTGTGCTTTCACATAAAGACTTTGATAGTCGAGAAGACTACGATACTGCGCTGATAAGTGAAATTAACCATCACCAACCTGACCTCGTTGTTCTTGCTGGCTTTATGCGTATTTTAACGCCTAAATTTGTGCAAAAATTTCAAGGTCGATTAATCAACATACACCCTTCTCTACTTCCTAAATACCAAGGTTTACATACACATCAACGTGCTATTGACGCCGGTGATAAAGAACACGGTGTAAGCGTACACTTTGTTACTGAAGAGCTCGATGGTGGCCCGGTAATTTTACAAGCTAAAGTACCTGTATTTCCAGAAGATACCGCAGACGAACTAGCACAAAGAGTTCATCAACAGGAGCATCGAATTTATCCTATGGTGGTAAACTGGTGCTGTACTAAGCGCGTTACTATGGCTCAAGATCAGGCATTATTTGATGGTGTAATCTTACCTGTTTCAGGTTATGCTAGTGAAGAGTAGCATTTAACCTAGAGAGTTTACCATTTTGAAATCATTAGCTTATATACCTTTATTTTTATCTTGTATTACATGTAATGTCTTGGCAGAAGATAAAGCAGCAAGCAAAGTGATACCGGCGTTTAGTGCAAAATATGTTATTTTGAACAACGATAAGTCGGTCGGTGAAGCAACACGTAAATTGAGTTATCTCGATAATGGTCTGGCAAAGTACAGTTATCATACCAATATTGAGTGGTTAATTTTTTCTGATGCCCGTGATGAAACGTCAATGATTAAACTTGAAGGAAATAAAGTTATTCCGCAAAGTTTTGAATATGTTCGTGAAGGCACTGGCTCAGATAAACATTATAAATGGCGTTTCGACGTTGAAAACAACCTTGCTATTAATGAAATTAAAAACCGCAAGAAAAATGTTGAATACCCTGAAAATATTCAAGACCCACTTAGTTACCATTTACAACATCGATTAAATTTGATTGAAAATGCCAACCAAGAGCATTTTGTTTACCCTGTTATTAAAACATCAGGCACAATCAAAAACTATGTTTACCAATATGACGGTGAAGAAGAACTTATGTTGCCTTATGGTTTAGTGAAAACCATTAGGTTAAAGCGTGAAGTCATTGAGAAAAAACGGGTTACTTATGCTTGGTTTGCACCTGAGTTAAATTATTTGTTGGTAAAACTGAATCAAACTAAAGGTGATGTGGAGCAATTTGAAGCACAATTAAAATCTGTTGCTAACAGCAATGAGCAAAATACCAAGTAGTTTGAATAAATTATAAAGGTAAGCGACTTTTTATCTCGCTTACCTTAAATTTTCTACCCTTTACTTTCTTGCCCTAACTTCCCTTATTTATATTTAGCCTATTTCTCATTCTGTTTAGTTTGAAACATTAATTCCCCTTTGCAAAACAACAGCCCTTCACCAGCATACATTTTTTGCCAGGTTTCATCGCCGGTTAAAGGTTGTGTAGCAATTACAGTAACAATGTCATTGTCTGTAGTTTCATGATCAAAATTCACCACCATTTCTGCATCTATTAAACTTGCATTACCAAAAGGTGCCCTACGCGTTAACCAATGTAAATTATTACTGCAGTAAACCAATAAAAAGTCACCATCAGTCAATAATAAATTGAATACGCCTAATTTATGTATTTGCTGGCACAGGCTAATAATATAGTGAAACATTACTTCGGTATTAGGCTCTTCTCCATCAAATTTTTTCAGTAGTTGATCTAATATCCAACAAAATGCTTGTTCACTGTCAGTCTCACCAATGGGTAAATGATATTTAGTGCTTAATTGGGCTTTATAATCAGCCAACTGACCATTGTGCGCATAAGTCCAATTTTTCCCCCACATAGGACGAATAAAAGGATGAGTATTTACTAACGAAACATCGCCTGAATTGGCTTGTCGAATATGACAAATCACCGTTTCACTTTTTATTGGGTAGTTAGTCACTAATTCAGCAATGGGTGAATGCGCAGAAGGCAGTGGGTCTTTAAAGCTTCTACAACCTTTACCTTCGTAAAAGGTAATGCCCCAACCATCTTTATGCGGGCCAGTATTGCCACCTCGTTGCATTAAACCGCTAAAACTAAAACAAATATCTGTTGGTACGTTGGCACTCATGGCCAATAATTCACACATAAAATAAAACCTAAAAAGCACACCATAGCAGGAGCAATATTATTCAGTATAATCACTCTAAACAGTATTATTTAATATTAACTATAATGTATATTAAGCATGCATTTTACATTGAGCTAGTCATAAAATAATAGTGTTTTAAGTCAATGTTACTAATATTTGGAGATAAAGCAGTGAAGTCACTATAAATAATTTGAAATTATGTAACAGACGAATTAAGCTTAAATAATTGATCTGGTCTGACCTTTCTTTCGTATAGTATTTTTAAGATAGCGTTAAACCTAAATTTTACACTAAGGAATAAATGTGGACTACTTAACTTGGATACTCATTGCTATAGCTTTATGCGGGTACATGGCTTATTCACGCGCCTCACTATCAACATTTACTATGTCATTCGCTTTACTGATGATTGTTGGCACTTTTTTCGGTGTTATCGGTTTCTTCGGTTGGTTACTTTTCGTTATTATTGCCATACCGCTAAATATTAGCGATATTCGAAAGCAATATATATCTAGCCCCTTACTTGCAATGTTTCGCGGCATTATGCCCGAAATGTCAGATACTGAACAAGAAGCTATTGATGCAGGTACAACTTGGTTTGAAGCTGAATTATTTCGCGGCACTCCTGATTGGAAAAAACTACATAATTACCCTAAGCCTCGACTAACCGCTGAAGAACAAGCGTTTTTAGATGGCCCAGTAGAAGAAGTTTGTCGCATGACAGACGATTGGGAAACCACACATGAGCTTGCCGACTTAACACCTGAAGTATGGCAATATTTAAAAGATAATAAATTCTTCGCCATGATCATCAAAAAGCAGTACGGCGGTCTTGAATTTTGTGCTTATGCACAATCTCGTGTGCTACAAAAGCTTTCTAGTGTTAGCACTGTGCTTGCTTCAACGGTCGGTGTACCAAACTCACTTGGCCCTGGCGAATTATTACAACATTACGGCACTAAAGAACAACAAGATTATTATTTACCTCGTCTAGTTAAAGGTGATGAAATTCCATGTTTTGCTTTAACTAGCCCTGAAGCTGGCTCAGATGCTGGTGCTATTCCTGACTTCGGCGTTGTTTGTCGTGGTGAGTTTAATGGTGAAGAAGTGTTAGGTATGCGCCTAACATGGAATAAACGTTATATCACATTGGCACCCGTTGCTACGGTTCTAGGTTTGGCATTTAAATTACAAGACCCGGAGCATTTATTAGGTGAAGAAGAAGACTTAGGCATAACTTGTGCGTTAATACCTACAGATCTCGAAGGTGTTATTACAGGTCGACGTCACTTCCCACTTAACGTACCATTTCAAAATGGTCCAACTCAAGGTGATGGCGTTTTCGTTCCATTAAGTTTCATCATTGGTGGCCCTGAAATGGCAGGCCAAGGTTGGCGTATGCTGGTTGAATGTTTATCTGTTGGCCGTGCGATTACCTTGCCGTCAAACAGTACTGGTGGTATTAAATCACTAGCGTTAGCAACGGGTGCATATAGCCGTATTCGTCGTCAATTTAAAATTTCAATCGGTAAAATGGAAGGTGTTGAAGAAGCACTTGCCCGTATTGGCGGCAATGCCTACTTAATGGATGCTGTAACGACAATGTCGACAGGCGCTATTGATATGGGCGAAAAGCCAAGTGTAATCTCGGCAATTGCAAAATATCATTTAACTGAAAAAATGCGTTCTTGTGTTGCCGATGCTATGGATATTCATGGTGGTAAAGGTATTTGTATGGGCCCAGGCAATTACTTGGCTCGCTCTTATCAAGGTGCTCCTGTTGCCATTACTGTTGAAGGCGCAAACATTTTAACACGTAGCATGATTATCTACGGGCAAGGTGCCATTCGTTGTCATCCTTATGTTTTAGCTGAGTTGTCTGCAGCTAATAATAAAGATAACGAGCAAGCACTTAATGATTTTGACCATGCATTATTTGGTCATATCGGTTTTGCTATTAGTAATATTTGCCGTAGTGTTTGGTTCTCATTCAGCGGTAGCTATGCATTAAGCTCGCCATACAATGATGAAACAAAACGTTACTACCAATTAATGACTCGCTTTAGCTCAAATTTAGCCATGCTTTCTGATATTGCCATGTTAACTTTGGGTGGTGATTTAAAACGTCGTGAGCGTATTTCAGCGAGATTAGGTGATATTCTTAGTTACTTATACTTAGCCTCTGCAACACTTAAGCGTTATAACGATGAAGGACGTCAAAGTGCTGATTTACCACTAGTAAAATGGGCGCTAGAAGATAGCTTATATAATATTCAACAAGCAATTGATGAACTTATTAGTAACTTCCCTAACCGTATTGTGGCTAAAATGTTACGTATGATCATTTTACCGCTAGGTAGCTGGTTGAAAAAGCCATCTGACGTTACGGATCATAAAGTAGCCGCTTTATTGCAGTACCCAAATGAAACACGTACACGTTTGGGGCATGGTCAATACCTAACACGCGAAACAGGAAACGTTTTAGGCGAGTTAGAGCAAACACTAGAAGATATTATTGCTTGTGAACCTATTTTTGACAAAATTTGTCGTGAACTAGGTCAACGTCTACCATTTTATCATCTTGATTTAGTAGCAGAAAAAGGCCTTGCTGCCAACATTATTACTCAAGAAGAAGCTGACTTGTTAACAAGAACCGAAGTCGCTCGTAAAGCGACTATTGATGTTGATGATTTTGACTCTGATTATTTAAAAGCAGGCAAATAAACTACAATTAGCTATTTTGATAAATTTAAAGCCCATTATTGCCACGTGCATTAATGGGCTTTTTTAATACACTTATCGAATGCAGTTATGAAATGCTTTACCTAATAAAAATATAGGCCAAGCCTAATAAATATAACCTCCTAAATAACTACTCATTTGCTTCATTACCCTTTATAAAGCTACTAAACAATGAATTCGTATATGCCCACTCAACATTCGAATTACCGGTTATTATTATTCACTACTGCCACTAAATAACATTGTTTTTACTATCTGATATCATTTAGATTAACCATGATTTTTTAATAAATCATCATAACTTTAGGGAAGCTGTGTTTAGTGTTTATTTGGTATTCCCCTTCCTTTTTAAATACCAATACTCTGTGTTCTGCCGCTATTGCCATCGAAGGCATCAAGTTTAATTTCATTTTGATAATTTATACTATTCATAATAAGATTACGCTGGTTTGAGGGTTAATTCAGTGTTTGTTTTTACACAGCACTTATTGTTTAACACTTTAGCCAACTACACTTTTCCTAACATGCACTAGCCAAATAAGTTGAACTATGCGTATTTTAATTTCCTCACTGCTACTCGTTTGTCTTTCTGCATGTAGCCAATCCCAGAAAACAACAGAAACACAAGTAAGCTATTTAACTGTACTTCATACTAACGATAATCATGGTCGATTTTGGCACAATAAACATGGTGAATATGGCATGGCTGCACGTAAAACATTGATTGATCAATTACGTGTCGAAGCAGAAGCAAAAGGCCATTCATTATTATTACTTTCTGGTGGAGATATAAATACAGGGGTACCAGAGTCTGATTTGCAATTCGCAGAGCCTGACTTTAAAGGCATGTCTGAAATAGGTTATGACGCCATGGCTATTGGCAACCACGAATTTGATAACTCACTTGAGGTACTTGATACACAACAATCCTGGGCAAACTTCCCTTTTTTATCCGCTAACATTTTTGACAAATTAACCAACACGCCTCGTTATCAGCCATATACAATAATAAAGAAAAATAACTTAACTATAGCCGTTATCGGTTTCACAACAACCGATACCGCAAAAATTGCTAATCCAAAATATGTGGGTGGCTTAGTATTTAAAAAGCCAGAAGCTATTGCCGCCTCTTTATTGTCAGAAGTACAACAAAAATATCAACCTGATATAACGATTGCGGTAACGCATATGGGACATTATGCAGACGCTAACCATGGTGTAAACGCCGCTGGTGATATTACGCTTGCCCGTTCATTACCTAAAGGAGCATTAGATATTGTTGTGGGAGGACATAGTCAAGAGCCTGTTTGTATGGCTGGGGAAAACAAAGTAGATGAAACATTTTCGCCAGGTAAAAAATGCCGTCCAGATATTCAAAATGGCACTTGGATCATGCAAGCACATGAATGGGGAAAGTATGTAGGTAAAGCCGAATTTAAATTAGAAGGTGACCAACTCACTTTACTTAACTATGCCTTGTTACCGGTTAACTTATATAAACAAGACAGTAATGGTGTGCGTTTGAAGCAACTTGCTAATGAATATATTGAACCCAACCAAGCCTTAAAAGCGTTGTTATTACCCTATCAACAACGAGGTGAAAAACAAATTAAAGGTAATGTTGGCTACGTAAATGGCAAACTTGAAGGCAATCGAAGCAAGGTACGTATGCAACAAGTCAATCTTGCCCGCTTAATTATTAGCGCACAAATGAGTGCTGTAGAGGCTGATTTTGGAATTATTAGTGGCGGAGGAATTCGCGATAGTATCCAAGCAGGCAATATTAGTTATAAAGATGTTTTGAAAGTGCACCCCTTTAATAATCGTATTAGTTATATTGACTGGAATGGCCAGCAGATACTAGATTACTTTTTAATTGTCGCTAAATTCCCACCAGATTCTGGCGCCTATTTACAATATAAAAATATCAGCTTTAATTGGAAAAATGGTCAAATACTTAATGTTAAGATCAAAGGTAAGCCTATTCAGTTAAATAAAACCTATCGCATGAGCATTAATAGTTACAATGCCTCAGGGGGAGATGGATATCCAACGCTGACTGATTTTCCAGCTTATGTCGCTAGCGAAAAAACAGACGCTGAAGCACTTAAAAACTATATTAAAAAACATACACCACTTAACATAATGGATTATGCCGTTGATAACGAAGTGACTAACACGCATTAGTTGCGATGTATTAAGTAGGGTCAGGTACACTTTATTGATTATTCACCTAGCCATAAAAATTTCAATAACTGCAATGAGCGCTAACCTCCTGCCTCACAAGTTAATGTAATAACTTGGGCTGACAATGTTTTCAACACTATCACTTCTTCAAATAATTTGAATGACTCAGCGCCGACAATTACTTGTAAAGTCTTAAATATTTAAAGGGCAAACTTAAATGTAATTAGCTAGTTACGCTAGATTCAATTGGGTTGTCTTGATGATAGGTATTGCCCAAATTACATCAATGTTTTGTGAAACGGCCTAAAATCGGGTAAATTATCTCTCTTAATTAGCAACACATGCGTAAAATAAATTCATAAAAAACATTGATTTCAAGGTTGAGCAAAGCTAGCTAAATTATTTAAAAGAATAAACACTTTATACCAAGATAAATAATTAAATTGGTATTATGATCAGCTGAGTTAATTGACTCAATTAAAGTAATTACATCGTTAAATTCTGTATTTAAAAGGTTAAATCATGAAGTATGTTCGATTAGGTAGTAGTTCATTAGACGTATCACGTATTTGCTTAGGCAGTATGACCTGGGGTTTACAAAATAATCAACAAGATGCAAACGCTCAAATCGATTATGCCCTTACCCAAGGTATTAATTTTATTGATACCGCAGAAATGTACGCTGTACCGCCTACTGAAGATACCTACGGTAAAACAGAAGCTATAATTGGTCATTGGTTTGCTGCTGATCCTGCACGTAGAGAGAAAGTTATTCTAGCGTCTAAAATTGCGGGTCCTGGTTTTTCCTATATTCGTGATGGGAGTAAAATATCAGGGGCAAATGTTATTAAAGCTGTTGATGCATCACTCAAGCGTTTGCAAACTGATTATATAGATCTTTATCAGTTACATTGGCCGAATCGTCAATCGCCACACTTTGGTAACCATTGGCCAAATGATGTTATTCACACCAATGTTAATGTTGAACAACAAACAGCAGAGATGTTAGACATTTTACAAGGCTTAGCAACTTGCGTTAAAGCGGGTAAAATTCGTTATTGTGGGCTTTCTGATGATACCCCTTGGGGCATAAACCAATACCTAAAATTAAGCGCAGAGCATAATTTGCCGCGTATGGTGTCGATTCAAAATGAATTTAGTTTATTACACACGAAAGACTCGCCTTACTTGATCGAAAACTGTGTGCATGAAAACATAGCTTTTTTACCTTGGTCTCCACTTGCAACCGGCGCACTTACCGGCAAGTACTTAAATGCTCAACGCCCAGAAGGTAGTCGTTGGACCTTAACTCAACGTCATGGACTTTATCGTGATACAGCGAATGCGGAAGCTGCAATTAGCGCGTATATCGAAATAGCTAAAAAACATAATGTTTCGCCGGCACATTTAGCATTAGCCTGGTGTGATCAAGTTAACGGTGTATCTTCAACCATTATTGGTGCCACTAATATGCAACAGCTAAAAGAAAATATAGCAGCATTTAAGCAACCTCTACCAATAGAAGCAATTGACGAGATTAAACAGGTATTACAACAGTATCCAATGCCGTATTAACATTAAAAGTAAACACAACAAACGTTGTGCACTAAAAACATAACAGGGTATATATCGCTGCGCGTTATTTGTCGCTGCAGCGGTATTTTTGTTGCATAGCCCTTACTGATAAAGTAGATATTTCCAGTAAAACATCAAGGTCAACGTCTTTTAGTTTATTGATATATAAACAAGACTTACCCACTTTATACTTACCTAATTTTTCAAGTAATTTTTCATATTCAGAAAAGCCATTCATAATGTAAACCACTAAACGTTGTTTACGAGGGGCAAAAGCAATAACAGCAGCGTAACCTTCTCGGCCACTTTCATATTTATAATGATATTGCCCAAAACCAATAATACTGCCTTGTAAAACCGCAGGATAACCCGAAGCTTTTGACAGCAAAGCTAGCAAGGTTAATGCGTCATTACGTTTTTCTACATGCTCAATATCAGTAATAAAATTTTCAACACTATTCATCGTGTTAGCCTTTCAACGTTTTTACGATAATATATTTAATTAGTTTAGTCGATTTGCATTCGATATTGTCGCTTTGAGATTTTATAATATTGTTAGCCGTTGGTGCTGATATTATTTATTGTACGGTTAGTACACATAAACCATGCTCGCCGTTGGAAAAGGACCTCCCGCCATTGCTGGGGTACATGTGCCGTCCAACCAGAAAGCGATTTTACGGTTATTAGCATGCGCCAACATAATAGATGCATATAATTCTGCAAAATTATCACGCACTGCAGAAATAGAAACCGCTATAGCTTCATTCGTTCCGTTACAGTTCGCATTATCAATAAACTTAATACCGCTCGGAACATAAATTACAATTCTTTGTGAGTCTATTTTGTAATAATAAATGTCTTGCTTGCCTGAGTTATTACCTGCATTACAAACACCAATTCCTGCAAAAAATGCCAGTAATCCCATCATTATTATTTTTGTTATTTTTATCATATTTTGTTTCCAGTAGTTTAATACTTATTTATATTTTTCTTCATCGCTACTCAAAGTGAGTAGTCATTACTTAGGTGCGACATATTCAAAACCATCATCTTCAGCGCCTGCCCAGAGACGTAATGGCCCAATATATTTTGTCATAAACCTATCTTTTTCTGCTATAGCTTCACTACTATTTACCCGTTCATGGCGGTAAACACCATGACGAATTTCTGGCGAAGGAATAGCCGATAAATAATGCGATGGGTACGTATACATGGTAGCCCCATGAAAATCCCATTCAGGCACGTCATTAATACTATAATTTACAGCGCTATTAACGTTATGTTCGTATACCCATATTCGCAATCTACCATTATCACTTTGTGAGTACTTAATTTGAATAATAAAATCGTACCATTGGTTTGTTTTTATAGGGAAATTTGAAAGGTGTGTATGGCCTTGTGGTACACGCCAGTTCATAGTTGTCCCCTCTCTTGCGGTGAATTGGTAGTGTAAGGCTTCATTAATCGGTGTGGTAATTATACCAACGGCAGGACCACCTTTATTTATATCTGCATTAACAAGTTCGGTTATTTCGGATTGAGTAAACCCAGCCTCGGCGAGTGTCTGCTCATTGGGTTGATTTCTAAATTGAAAAACCGTCGTGATTTTATCCATATCTAAATCACTATATTGTTCTGACCAACCCAGCCATAACGTATCACCTTCTTTTACTTTCATATCTTGTAAGGTACTTCGAATATGTATTTCAGCACGTGTCATACCAGAAGTTTCAGCGCCAGTTTGCCCGAAATCACTGTATAACCTAACATTTTTACTATTTGGTTCGCGCGGTGCAACTGTTGTATCGGCAAATTCTACTTCAATACCGTAGTGCTCACCGTTGGGGCCAGTAAAACTTGGATCGGTCTCACTGTAGGGCTTCACTAAAGGAATAGGCATTCCAGGGGTTCCGGGATAACGGTCACTGACACCCCAGTTCTCGATAGCAGGTCGATTCCAGTTTTTATTTAAATTATCGACTTTATTAGTGACCACGCCGGTCCAAAGAAATTCTCGCTTATTATTCTTAAGATCGTGCTTCTTAGACATTAATAAGTAGCTTTCAATCGCCGTTAAATTAAAGGCAAATACAGGTAAAGAGTTAAATAATAAAAGTAATAATACCGAATTAACCAACAATTTTTCACATCTCATCATAACGTCCATTAAGGTTGTGATAACAAAATCAAAGCAAGAAATTGAACGCTAAAATATATTCCAGTAACTCAGCAAGTCATTGTTATAAAATATTTTTAAACACTTACAAGTGATATATTCTTGATAAGATTTAAACTGTGAGGAATGTTAATTTCAATACAAATCAAAGTCAACAGCTGCTCAATATACAAAAAAGCCGTATTTCATAAGAAATACGGCTTTCATTATTAAAGCTTAAATCAAACGCGTTTTACAAAAAAGACAATAACTCTTCATCTAACTGCATTAAGGTTTTAGGGTCTGCCATCATAGTTACAGCTAAAGACTTAGTTCGTGGTAATAAACGTTCAAAGTAAAACTCTGCCGTTTTAATTTTTGCACGGTAAAAATCTCTGTTTTCAACATCTGTAGCTAGTTTTTCGTAGGCAGATTGCGCCATTTGAGCCCAAAAATAACCCATAACGATATAACCTGAATACATTAAAAAGTCGACAGAAGCTGAACCAATAACATCGCGATCTTTTTTCGCTTTAAGTCCTAAACGAATAGTATATTGTTGCCATTTCGCAACCGTAGTACTTAACGGCCAAATAAACTTGTTCATTTGACGTTTATGCGGGTTATTCGAGATCATACTTTGGTCTTTACAGAAAATAAGTACTTCTTTAGCAAAAGCATTTAAAGATTTACCACGTGTCATTAGTACTTTACGACCTAATAAATCAAGTGCTTGAATACCGGTAGTACCTTCATAAAGCGTTGAAATACGAGTATCACGAACGATTTGCTCCATACCCCATTCTTTAATAAAACCGTGACCACCAAAAATTTGTAAACCGTGGTTAGCACTTTCTTGGCCAAGCTCCGTTAAAAATGCTTTTAAAATAGGGGTAATAAAACCTAAACGATCATCCGCTTTTTTACGGTCTTCTTCAGATTTCGCGTTTTCTATTTCATCAACAAGCTTTGCTGTGTAATAGATCATCGCGCGTCCGCCTTCACTAATAGCCTTTTGGGTCATTAGCATTTTACGAACGTCTGGGTGAACAATAATTGAATCAGCTATTTTATCTGGTTGTTTAGTACCTGATAAAGAGCGCATAGACATACGTTCTTTCGCGTAAATCAATGAGTTTTGATAAGCTAATTCTGCTGCACAAACACCTTGTAGTGCTGTACCAACACGCGCTGTGTTCATAAAGGTAAACATACATTCTAAACCTTTATTTTCAGGGCCAATAAGTACACCTTTAGCATTATCAAAGTTCAGTACTGCTGTTGCAGAACCTTTAATACCCATTTTGTGCTCAATTGAACCACAAGAAACATGATTGAATTCGCCAATATTACCTTGCTCATCTGTTTGCATTTTCGGCACGATAAATAGAGAAATACCTTTAGTACCCTTTGGCGCACCAGGCAATCTAGCAAGTACAATATGAATAATATTGTCGGTTAAATCATGCTCACCGGCTGAGATAAATATTTTTGTACCTGTAAGGTTGTAAGTACCGTCACCATTAGGCTCTGCTTTAGTTTTTACCTGGCCTAAATCAGTACCACATTGTGGCTCAGTTAAACACATAGTACCGGTCCACGAACCTTCAATTAAACGCGTAAGGTATAATTCTTTTTGTTCAGCTGTACCATGAGTATGAATTGTATTCATTGCGCCGTGGCTTAATCCAGGGTACATAGCCCAAGACCAGTTAGCCGTTCCCATCATTTCTGACATAACCATGCCAAGAGATGCAGGTAAACCTTGGCCACCATGCTCAACAGCATGAGGTAAACTAGGCCAACCACCTTCAACAAACTTTTGATAAGCTTCTTTAAAACCTTTAGGTGTTGTTACTTCACCATCGTTAAAGGCACAGCCTTCTTCATCACCACTTTGGTTAAGTGGCAATAATTCATTTTCACTAAATTTTGCACACTCTTCCATAATGGCATCAACCAAATCGGGTGTTGCTTCTTCAAATTCTGGATGCTTTTGGTAATGCTCATAATAATTAAATACATCTTCGAACAAAAATTTGATATCTGCAATTGGCGCTTTATAACTTAGCATGGCTAACTCCTAACACTTGTAAAAATAATTTTTTTGCATTTCTGCATAACTGTATCGAGTATACACAGATCCATCCACTGGTCCAACCACTATTTTTATTTTTACTTAAACAACGTAAGAAAACAACCTATAAGCATTTAAAATCAGCTAGTTACATATAGCTAGCTGTGTGATATTGATAGCTGCTTTTATAATAAAACGATATATAAAGCGTTTAAATTAGCAATATGGTTTAGAAAAGTTTTGCTTATTAAGAAAAAATTGCGGTTTTATCAATATATATGGAAATTAACTAATCAGTGAATAGTCTATTTAGAATAGAATGAATATGAAGCTAGTATTAAGTATTGAAAGTAGCTACCAAAGAGTATTAAGGATTTAGAGTGTTGACCGGGCCTGCTTTAATCCGATTAAGTGCACAAGACCAATAATAAGACAGATACTTAAGCTCCAAATCCAGAATTCGGGTGTGCGCCCTAGCGGGGTATTCATAAAAAAATATCCTGCCACGCCACGGAATATATAAATAGCAGTAATCAACATCAATATAACGCGAATAAAGGGTAATTTAATTATCGCACCTGCGGCTGAAAAAGCATATAACGACCAAGTCATCAAGACGAGCGTAATGCTTAAGGTTATTAAAGTCGGTTTAATGCTACCTTGCTCCGCCATTAATGCCATGTGTTCGCCAGCACCAAAAAGCCGATACCAACTAGCGCCGAAATATATACAACCTAAATGAAGAGCAGCAGCGATTAAGCTCATAGTGCCTGCAACAATAAGCATTACATTCATCTGTTTATACCTTTTAGTCCATTACTTAGAATGATATTTACTCATATGAAATACAGCCTTTATTGGTTTTTACGCAACTGCTAACTATCAGCGAAAGTTACTCTTCAATAAGCCAATCAAGATAACATTGCATAAAGAGTTGCCAAAAATGTTGGCAACCTGATACTTCAATCAGTTGTTGCTTTAATTGTTGCAATATAATTTCATCGGTTACAGTAGAGTCGTCAGGGAAAAACTGCGCTTGAGTTTGCTGACCATGATCAAATAAAAGCTGAATACAGGCTACATAAGCCTCTAAACTTTTGGCCACTTGCTCTACTTCCCAGCCATTCTCGGCTAAAAAACCTGTGTAAACAGGCAATAAGTCTTCGCGCGTATCAACAAAGTATGGGTCGCCTAATTCAGTATCTCGAGCAATAACTTGCCAAGCAGTTTGCCAACATCCAGCTTCTTCGCTAGCTAAATTATCTTCAGTTGTTGATTGCCCTAATTCGCTTACACCAAAACCCAGTTGCGCCTCATTCAATTCATCAACAGTGGTTACATTATTAAAACCCTGTGGACCAAAAAACACTTCATGGTTTGTCAAAGTAGTTAATTTACTGATCAGTTCTTTATCTGTCATATTTACCTAATAATTTTAAAAATAATTGATACATTGCGTTTGTTTTTTCGGGCTGTTTGAATAAATATTATTTCAACGCTTAATTTGCTAATGAGCATTAGCCAATACTTAGCATTATAAGTTGTGAAAGATTTAAATCAAAGACTGTCTAATAGAAAACGGCTAAATAATCCAAATTTTCAGAGCAGTGAGAGCCGCCAAATAATCTAATAACATTCTGTAAAAAAAGGAAAAATGGTGGTTTGCCCTCACCTGAATATTCTAGTATATTGCTTTCAGGTCCTTCTTGGGCAGTTATATTCAAATACCAATATTGGCATTTGATCGGATTTCTAAAATATAAGGATATACCTTGAGAAAATTAGCTTTACTCCTACCCTTCTTATCCCTCAATTGTTTTGCCGAAGATGGCATGCAAGATAACAATTATTCTGTTGGCCTTGGTATAGGAGCTATGTACGCCGGTTTAGGCACAAATTTTTCATTAGTGTCTAAAAACGATTTAAAATATATTTCTGCTGGTTGTGTGGAGTATAACTCTAGCACTAAAGGTACTTGCGGTTTTGGTCTAGGCTGGATTAAAACCGACTTGTTTGACACTAACTCTAACAAGCATGGTTTTGGCCTTTATGTAAGCTTAACAGGTTCAGAGTCATACGTTAGCTACACATCGTCTTCAACCCGTGATGAATCTTTTAGACACGACAGTGATATATATGGCGCAGGTGTTAGTTATACCTATTTTATGAACGGTATAGATGAACCAGGTACCACTTTCGGCCTTTCTATTCATGCGACTAATGCCGATTTCGAAGATAGCTATGGCGGATTTTTTCAAGTAGGTTATCAATTTTAACCTTTAGCAAACACTCAAAGAGAAACTGTGAAACTTGTCAGTTTCTCTTAATTATACTAAGTAAAGTTACTAATATTTACCCAAAACTAGATATAAACATTAAGGAATTTCCATGCACCCAAATCGAAATGCAATAGCATTTGGTGGTTTAGCTTTTTTATTCGTTTTATTTGTTTTGGTTATTACAATTGCTTTGTGGGCATGGCCAAAATACAAAGTTTATAGTATGGAAATGCAGGGAAAAGCGTCTTTAAAAGAAGCGCAATGGAGCAAACAAATTTTAATTGAAGAAGCTAAAGCGCGTGAGCAAGCAGCACTTATGCAAGCCAAAGCAAGAGTTACTTTAGCGCAAGCAGAAGGTGAAGCCAAACTCGTTCGCGCTAAAGCAGAGGGAAAAGCTGATATTGAGCTTGCTAAAGCAGCGGCAGAGGCAAACAGAATAATCGGCGAATCATTAAAAAATAACGAGGCTTACCTTCGTTATATTTGGATTAAAGGTCTTCAAGAAGGTAATGGTGAACGTATTTATATTCCTACCGAAGCAGGTATGCCTATTTTAGAAGCTGGCAAGGCTAGTTCAACCCAATAAAAGTACTTTATTTCTTTAAGCTGTATTTTAACCAAAGTTTATAATACACAGCATTGCAGGTTTGGTTATCATCCATTTTGCCATCTCTATCACAATCTGAGCCTGTTAAGCCTTTTACAACTTCTGGTCCAAATTCTGCTACATCACTTTGTTCAGCCGGCACTATAATAGTCACTTTTGGAGAGTGATCTATAAATTCAGCTACATTTTTATATGATGTAAATTCGGCTTCGCTTATTAGCTGAGAAATATCATTCGATGCCAAGGTATTATTCATCGTTAATAGTAATATTAACAACGCTAGACTTGTTGAAAATAGCATTTTATTTTTCATTTTCGTTTTATTCATTTTTGCCGTTTCTAGCACTTATTGAGCAGATAATATTAATATGAAATTTGAAAAATACCATAAATACTTTACCTAAACTCTTTCAGCCAAAGGGCGAGTTTTGGAAAATGATCATTTACCGCCTGCGGGTGAGTTAAAATATTTATATGATCATAATTTACCTTATCGCCTGCTTTTTTTGACAGTACCGTGAATTTTGCATTGTGGTTATTACATTCATCGATAAAAAGTTTTACATCTTGTTGATGGCCTAAAGCATAATCGCTTACACCGGTTAAATGCCATGTTGGTGGCCAAGTAACATTTTGTGCCGCAGTGTGGTAGTTAAAGCCATCAACGAGATCATGCCATTTATTACCGGGAATAACCCAAGCAATACTTTCTTTTAGCGATTGTTTTGTTTCACTGTCCGAGCCAAAACGATATTTTTTCGCATCAAAATAACCGTTTTTCTTTGCAACTATTGGCGCGATATATCGCCACATAAAAGCCATTTTAAAATACGCTTCAAAAGTATTTGCAGTAACTACGCGTTTAGAGGCAAAGCAAGTTTTACTGTGCACTTTGTCAAGCCACTGAGGATAACGCGCTAAAAAACTACTCATTAATACACCACCCCAAGAATGAGCAATTAAATGTATTTTTTGAGGATTAAGCTGCTGAATTTTTTTTAAAAATAATGGAATATCGCGCGTAATGGCTTCGAATTGGCCAAAAACCGAATTAGCACTAATAGCAGGTTTACTTTTACCACGGCCCCGTAAATCTGCAACATAAACATCAAAGCCTTGTTCCGCTAGATAACAGGCTAAACCTTTACCTTTTTCAGTGTAAAAAATGAAACCGTTTTCTATTAAACCATGCAACATAAAGATTGGTACACCACCTTCGCGTTGCCATATATGCCGTAAGTGAAGTTGCTCATCACCTTCGGTAATAAAAATTGATTCTTGTTGCATTACAACTTACTCGATATGTTAATGAAGTATGTGTTATCTGGTTAGAATGTATATATTGCGACAATACTAAACCTAGCTATGTCGTTATAATACAATCACTAAACTCATGGTCTGACCAGAGAGCTAGATTACTCATTTTTCAACTTAAGAACAAGCAAGATAAAGCAATTTCTTGCTCGAACCCCCTCCTTAACACACTAAATATGAGAACAAGATCTTTTGTATATTTTCAACGTTGTTGGAGTAAAACGACGAACTATTTAATGATTAGAAAATTCAAGCCACAAAGTTTAGCCTATCACCTTATTGCTAAAGTTTTACTGCTTATTTGCCTTTGCTACAATTTCAATTTAACCAATTTTGTAATTGAAGTTTTTTAGATAAGCGGTTCAGCTATTTGCTTAATAAAGTATTAAGCAAAACCAACACTAACCGTGAGTATTGAATAAGCAAATTGATTACAGCTAATACCTATGCTGTCTCAGTTATTGTAACTGATACTATAGAAGTTTTAGTTGATAAACCCTTCAGTTATTGTTTGATTTTACACCAGTTAAGTATTTATCCTCCAAATTACGTTTTTTCACTTGCGTTAGCCTTTTTTATACGTATCATGCCGCCCTTATTTTAAGTTTATATCGCTGGAAACCTGTCAAATGAGAAAATTACTTACCTCGCCTAACGCCATGCCCTTGAGTACAACTGAACAAATAATTTACCAAAATGCATTGACGTTTGTCGCAGATCTCAGTCTTAATTTAATGGCTGTGAAAGTAGATAATCATCCAGATAATTTTCTTGATTGGTGTCGAGAATTACACCGTATTTGTTTACATGATATAAACCGTGATTTACTTGAAACTAGCCAAGAAAAGCCTTTAAAAAAATTGCAAGAAGTCCTGTCAAATGGTGTTAGTGCATGCCAATTAAAAATGGCCCGTGTGATCCCTTGGCCATTATTCGCTAGCTTTATTCAAGAGCATAGCGGATTACAAGCATTACCTGAAAGACTGAAGTTAATTGACTATATAGTAAAACTACCCTCTACAAAGTTGTCTGAAATGATAGAAGAAGACAGATTAGCTTTTGCGGGTAAACATACAGCGCAGCACGATATTAGTGTTTACGACTTTGACGTAGAATGGTTTGCAGGCACACGCGGCGCAAAAACTTTTCACCAGTTATTAGCATCTCACCCTGAAAAATTCGATACCGCGCTTGATTGTATTCCGCTTGAAGGCGAAGTTTCATCAGTACATTATCAAAACTTTGTTGAGGCCTATAAAGCTATTTTCGCTACCCATGCTAGCGATGTAAAAGCACCATTGAGCGCAGCAACAAGGTTACTTGCCATGCGACGCCCTGATCAATTTATTGCCTTAACGAGTGCTAAATTAGACATTCTTTCGCAAGGATTAGGTTTAGTTAAACTGAACAATCAAAGTTTCGACGATTACTGGTATGAAATGATCGCCAGCATTAGAAGTACACAATGGTGGCGCAGTGAAATGCCATCAGATGAAGAGGAAATCCGCCTTTGGAAAAACCGTGCTATTTTGATTGATTTATTTTTATTTGCCGATAAAACACTAGCAGAAAATTCAAACTTTATACGTATGCGTGACAAGCCTAAAAAGATTAAAATTGGTGTGGCTAAAGCGGTTAAACGCAGTAAAGAATCAGCAGAAGCTATTGTAGATAAAGCGTTTGAAGCTGATGATATTCCAGACTTCATTATTAACATGCGCAGTACTATCGTGAATAGTGTTAAAGATGGCAAAACAGTTGATCAAGCCATTACCTTAATGCGTAATATTTTTGGCTAATTGATTTATTAACATTAGCCAAGCTCAAATTAAAAAGCCCAATTTTATTGGGCTTTTTAATCGCTGAAATTAACCAGCTATATATAACACTACACATCTAACGGTAATTAATTAGATTGATATAGAGTCCACTTTAACCCAAGGCCAAATGAGTAGTTAAAGTCTTTTTTGAATAACGGACTTTCCTCATTACTTGCACCTTGATAAAAACCTACATTGCTGCTAAAAAATATAGAAATATTTTCACGAATTTCAAACCTATTAACCAGTGTTACTTCACTACCCAAATAGCCACCTTTAGCATTATAGTTTGGCCTTTCTAGAGTGCTATACACCTCATCAACTTGATAAAAGTACTGATGCATTTTCTTTGTGGCAAACGAAGATGAGAAAGTGAGTTTAAAAGAGTCGTTATCACCAAAAAGCTGCTTGCCTTGATATGACAACTCAGGCTGGAATATGTAGCCTCGATCATCAATACTTGAAAAATCAGTCGAAAAAGCCTGCCGAAGTTGAAATGTTAACCAAGTTTCACTTTGCTTAGTATTAGTTAACATAACACTGACTTCAGGGCCTATTTCAAAAATAAAGTCTAAATCAGGCATACCCTCTCTAACTTTCGCGTCATCCGAATTTGCAGCAAAAGCTGCTCCAAGTGACAAATCTACTTTAAAGCGAGGTTTATCAACCGCCATTGCTTTAATAACCCCACCCTCACCCACTCTTAATCGTTCGCCTCTATATATAACAAAAGGCACAGGGAGGAACTTACTTTGATTTTCAGCCGCAGCTGGGTAAAGAGGTGTATTAAAGGCCGCGACAAAAGCACCGACTTCCCATTTTGGTTTGGCTGCGTTTGTATCTAATTCTGGTATCTCGCTCATGGCTTGAATAGTAAACGACAAAGTTAAATTTACAGCCGTGGTTACAGTCAAAATAATGAGTTTTAAATATCCGCTTATGTTTTGCATCCGTCTCTACTTATTATATTAATTCATGTGTTTAGCGATTGAGCTTAAGTCGATAAGTATCTTAGCAAAGCTATGAGTAAAGCTATGAACAAAGTTATGATTAAAAAGCTTTATCCTTTGCTAGAACTTACCTTGTTTACGCTAATTAGCCTATATGTTATCGAGTAACGGTTCAATGAGTTTAATACTGTATTCGCTATGATTTAGATCAATCTAAAAATCAATAATTTAAAGCATACTACTAGTTAATCAGTTAATTTACTGCTGATAACTAAGTATTGAAGACATAACGCTTTCATCTGGTATAACGTGATGAAATTATTAATAACGCACGGATGAATAAGTCACTATGAATGCACGCAAAATAGTAAAGTAGCGAGTTAATAGCACAAGATATAAAAATATTTAACCCTTAGCGCACTCGCTTGATATTTACTGAATTTTTAATAAATTTTATGTTAAATTAAATATCACAGTTGAAAATACAGAGAGACCTATGCCATTACGAAAACAGCAACCATCTAGTGTCGACTGGTCTAAATATCTAAAATCTGGCAACAGAATGTTTATTGGCTCTAATGCCGCAGTACCCAATGCATTAATTGCAGATATTATTGCCAACAGCCAAGGTTTGCATGACATAGAAGTTGTGCATATTTTAACACTTTCAAACGATGTTTGGTCAGAGCCAAAGCATAGCGACTTATTTAAAGTAAACGCTTTTTTTATTGGCGGTGAAAAAGTCCGCAATGCCATTAAAGAAGGTAGGGCTGACTATACACCGACTTTTTTATCTGAAATTCCAAAGCTATTTAATGAAAACATTTTGCCTTTAGATGTTGCATTAATCATGGTTAGCCCACCTGACGAATATGGTTACTGTTCCTTAGGTGTAAGTGTCGATATTATTCAAGCAGCAATCAACAAAGCAAAATATGTTATCGCTCAAATAAACCCACATATGCCTCGCACTAATGGCCATAGTTTTGTGCATGTAAATCAAATTCATGCTCATATGACTGTTAAGCAATATTTACCTGAAACACCCTTACCTGAGGTTGATAGAGTAACCGAACAAGTAGGTCAATATGTAGCTATGCTGGTTGAAAATGGCGCGACTATACAAATTGGTATCGGCAATATTCCATCGGCTGTATTACGTTATTTAGCCAACCATAAAGATTTAGGCGTACATAGTGAGTTAATTTCTGATGGTATTATCGACCTCATGCTTTCAGGGGTTATTAACAACCGCAAAAAGACCTTTCATAAAGGTAAAACCGTTGTCAGTTTTTGTGTCGGTACACGCCGATTATATAAGTTTGTTGATAGTAATCCACATGTGGCATTTTATCCTAGTGAGCACGTTAACTCTCCGGTAAACATCGCTCGAAATGACAATATGGTTTCTATTAATAGCGCTATTGAAGTTGATTTAACCGGCCAAGTAGTTTCAGACTCAATTGGTTATCATTTTTACAGCGGTATTGGCGGACAAGTCGACTTTATTCGTGGCGCTTCTTTAAGTAAAGGCGGTAAACCTATCATTGCGTTACCTTCAACAACTAAAGACGGAAAAATATCGCGCATAGTGGCGCATATTACCGAAGGCGGCGGCGTAGTTACCTCAAGAGGTCATGTTTCGTATGTGGTTACTGAATACGGTATTGCGTCATTGCAAGGTAAAAGCATTCGCGAGAGAGCCCTCGAGTTAATTCGTATTGCCCACCCTAAGTTTCGCGACCAATTACTCAAAGATGTTCGCAAACACTATTGGGTACCTGAATATCAAGAAAATACTCCAACCTCAGTACCTGAACTTGGTGACGTTGAAATAAAGCGTTTTACCTTTGCTGATTCAGAATATTTTCTTCGTGCTCTATCTCCTGCAGATGAACGTAAGTTACAAGAGTTTTTTTACTCGCATAATCAAGAAACTTTAATGATGCGTTACAACCATCACACAACACATATGTCCCGAGAAAAGTCTTGTGATTTAGTCAGCGTTAATCAGCATGTTGATTTAGCCTTGTGCTTAACTGAGCGAGACAACAAAGGTGAATCTATTCAAGGTGTTGGCCGCTATTACTATCTTGAAGCAAATAACAGTGCCGAAGTTGCATTTGTTATTAAGGAAAGTAAACGTGGTAAAGGAATGGCTAAAGCACTGCTTACTGAAATAATTACCATTGCAAGAATTCGTGGTGTTGAGCAATTAATAGCAAGCGTTAGGCGAGACAATGCCCCCATGTTAAAAGTGTTTGAAAAAGCAGGTTTCGTCAGAAAACCTTCTGATGGGTATGACGAGGTGAGTTTAGCTTACACGCTATAGCTAAACACATATTGCTTAAGTACAGCTCAAGTTTGAATCATTAAGTTAACTATAAAAAACTTAGTAGTGAAAAGATGAAGGAATGTAGATTATGACAGTTGGCGTTATTAGTCATCACCAATGTTTGACCCACGATATGGGGGATTATCACCCTGAAGCACCTGCGCGCATGGCTGCAATTCAAGATCAACTTATTCGTAGTGGTTTGGAATATGTTATTAAGCAATTTGATGCAAACCCTATAGATAAAGAACTGCTCTATTTAGCTCATGACAAAAGCTATATCGCGTCAATCTTTGAAAATGCCCCTAGTGAAGGTACATATAACGTTGACGACGATACCGTAATGAACCCAAACACTCTCAATGCTGCTCTTCTTTCTGCAGGTGCTGCTAAAGACGCGGTAGATTTAGTCATGTCAAAAGAAATTACCTCAGCTTTTTGTGCTACTCGACCACCTGGTCATCATGCAGAGTATGACAAAGGGATGGGCTTTTGTTTTTTTAATAATGTTGCTATTGCTGCAGCTTACGCAAAAGAAAAATATAAACTTAAACGAGTCGCCATTGTTGATTTTGATGTGCATCATGGCAACGGTACTGAGAATATAATTAAAGGCAAAAAAGGCTATTTATTTTGTTCTACTTATCAATATCCTTTTTACCCGTTTGAAGTACAGGAAAGTACCAAACCACCCATTATTAATACCCCACTTGCAGCAACCACTAAAAGTACTGACTTTAGGCAGGCAATTTTGGATCATTGGCTGCCGGCATTACAAAAATTTAAACCACAAATTATTTTCATTTCCGCTGGTTTTGACGCTCATGTTGAAGATGAAATGTCTCAAGTTTCTTTAGTCGATGAAGATTATCGTTGGGTGACAGATCAAATTAAAGACATTGCCGATAAATACGCAGATGGTCGTATTGTATCTGTGCTAGAAGGTGGCTATTCGCTCAGCGCATTAGGGAGAAGTGCTGTCGCACACATTAACGGATTAATTGGCTATTAGTGAACATTGATCAAAGATTCACAACGTGATAATACATAATGATAAGTTATACCAATTGATTTAATGAATCGATCAATTTTAAACGAGGATAAATTTTCAGTAGCAAGGCGCTTGATTGATTCTTACATGGATAATGTAAGCCATTAGAGCAATGCAGGAGCATATTGTCGAGTAATAGCAGGCTATTGGGAATGAAAGCAACGTAGATACTGGTTATTTAAGCCGCTTTAGAATGATCGATTGTTTATATCAATTGGTATTAAGCGCTAATACGAACATACCTAAAGCCTATGCTTCAGGTATGTTACAGTGAATACTAAGTTAATTATTTAAAGATAATTTCTCTTAAGCGATATTCACCGGTTAAGGTTCTAACATTTGGGTAAGTTTTTGTTACTTCTCTGGTATTTTCTTGATTAGCTTTACCCCAGCTCTTCATAAAAGTATTGTATTTTTCTTGGTTTGGTTCTAAATCACTACTGTTTTCAAAAATAACCATTAGCACCAAATTAAATTCACCACTTTGTGGTAATTCGCTGCCATATATTTTCCAATCTTTGATGTAGCCCAATTTCTTTTGCAAACGAACTGCTTTCACCCAGCTTTCCCGGAGTCCTTCTAAGTAGATATCTTCCATATTGGGGTCAACACGAACAGTAGTCATTGAAGTAATTTCACTACCAATATCATAATCTTTATAGATCTCAAGCTCTGCCTGAGAAAAAAAAGCAAAGAGTATGCAACACAATCCAAAAACTTTGGTGATATGTTTCATTTTATACTCTCCATTATTTGTCGGAAAATCGACAAGAAAAGTATAGTTAATTAACGCGAGATTGCGAATGAGGGAACGAATACTGGCTGATTATGTGGAATGAAGTTTGTAAAGAAAGTTTGTGCATTTATAAAAATTTACTATAAACGCACAATAAACTTAATACTGTCTAATGAAAAAATTAACGCTATCTTTCTTCAAATGAACGAACAGCAGGTTTAACCAATATTTCAAGGTAAAATGAAGTGGCATCTTCCGCTAAAATTGTATCAATTTCTTGGCTAATAGTTGCAACATGTATAACATCAGCCGTTTGCTCTGTTTTACCAATTTTACAATCGAAGTCCCAATAGTCAGCGCCTTCAGGCAATGTTTTATTACGCTCACGCTTTAAATATTTTTTAACTTCGTGTTTAGCTGACTCAACCATTCTAGCGAGTTTAATTTTAGGGTGAGTTAACTCGAATGTTTTTTTCATGAAATTCCTTGGGGCAAATAATAGTGCGCTCTACAATAAATTATATAAAGCTAATAACGCTATTTTACGTAAACATTTCACTAATAGCCATACTTCTTCTTATGATAGTTAAATAACCTAAAAATCTGACGATGGAATGCTATTAATTATAATCTGCCATTATTTTTAATACTGATTGAATAATTTAGCAGTATTTGATTTGGGTTAAATTTGAATTTAATTTTGGTTTAATTTTGGTATAAAAAAAGGCCGTTTAATAACGGCCTTACATAGTTACATACTAGCTAGTTTATATTAAGGGCTTTCAAATGCGTTTGACTGCTCTACTTCAAACTTCTTTTTCTGTTTAGCCGATAATACGCCCTTTCGATGTGCTAATGCGGCCTCAAGTTTAGTCGATGCACTTGCTATTGCAGCATATAATTCTTTATCAACGGCGTGAACTGAAACTGTTGCGCCTTCATAAGAGGTAGATACTTCTAACTTCTGCTGATGCGGTTCTACGGTAATAATAACTTCTAAGGTCATTAGACTAGGGAAATGTTTAGCAACTTTAGCAAACTTATTTTCAATTGCTTGGTTTATACCTTCGGTGATTTCAACGTGATGTCCGGAAATGATTATTTTCATATTGCTACCTTTTTTGTTGTCTTCAATTATATACTCAGGGCGATGACAACAAAAAACAATAGCTAAAATGAACTAAATTGTAATCTTTCGCTAAATAATTGAAATAATTAATAAAAGCTAACCGAAATATCTAATTACTTAACCGCTAATGTTTACTTTTTAATCGAGATATTACGCTAACAATAGCCAATACTAGACCACCTGCAACAATTCCGGTAATGCCATCGAGTAATATCGACAAAATACTTTCAGAAATTGCACCTAAATATCCACCTACCCACTGTTCAATTTGAACAAATTGACGATTCAGCCATGAAAAACTATGAACGATAATGCCACCACCAACAAGGAACATCGCAATAGTGCCAACAATCGTTAACAACTTCATAAGAAATGGCGCGAAGATAAGTAAGCCTCGACCTACAGCACGTTGTATAGCGTTAAACTTTCCAGACACTGATTTTCGCAGTAAATAAAGTCCTAGATCATCTAACTTTACAATGCCGGCAACAAAGCCATAAACTCCGACAGTAAACGCAATAGCGAGCGCAGAAACCACTAACACTTGTGTTTGGAATGCCGCATCTTGTACAGAACCTAATACAATCACGATTATTTCAGCAGACAGTATAAAGTCAGTACGAATAGCACCTTTAATTTTTTCTTTTTCGAAAACTTCAATATCAATATTGTCATTACTCACCGCTTCAACCAATTTTTGATGATCTTCAGCTAATGACTTTTTACTATGAAAATATTTGTGTGAGACCTTTTCAAAGCCTTCAAAACACAAAAACAACCCACCAAGTACTAATAAAACCGTGATCAGCGGAGGTAAAAAAGCACTGATCAATAAAGCAGAAGGCACTAAAATGAGTTTATTGAGCAATGACCCTTTAGCAACAGCCCATACAACCGGTAACTCTCTATCAGCTTTAACGCCTGAAACTTGCTCAGCATTAAGTGCCAAGTCGTCACCCAATACACCTGCTGTTTTCTTCATAGCTACTTTCGATAAAACAGCCACGTCGTCTAATACCGTAGCAATATCATCCAATAAAGTTAATAAACTTGACCCAGCCACATGTAATTCCTTTAATAAATATCGTTTAAGCCAAATAAGGTTTTATTTTTTCAGCAATGACTTTAAGTCAGCAAACGGGTTATATGTTGCCGTGTCTTGATTAGTATCACCGGCTTTAACTTCCGTATGATAATTAGCATGGTCAGTATACTTAGCATGTTCGTTATCATGGCAGTAAATACAAAGAAGCTCCCAATTACTTCCGTCATTAGGGTTATTGGTATGATCATGGTCAATATGGTGAACGGTTAATTCTCTAATATTAGAATATTCAAATGCTCTTGCACAACGACCGCAAACCCAAGGATATAGCTTAAGTGCACGATCACGATAACCTTGCTCTTGACGTTTATAATTGAGGCTAGAGCCTAATCTATCTGAGGACATAATATGAACTTTTTCAGTAACTAATAGCTTATTGTATGGCTAAGCTATGACAACTGCAATATGGTAATTATTTTCAATTCTTTATTATTCAAAACCAGTATAATTTTTAAAGTAATGGATTAATTGAACAATTTGCAAACTTCTCCTGGTCTGATCTCTTTACTTCTAAAGCATAACTTGCCATGATATTTGGCTATAGAAGAATGAGGAACTGTCATGAAAACAGTCGAAGAACAATTATCTAGTTACAAAAGTGTCCATTTTAACAAACGCAATATAAAAACTCACTTTGTAGGAGTGCCACTTATTGTATGGGCTGTTACGGTATTACTTAGCATAAACACATTCAACCTTGAACTTGCCGGCCAAACCATAACTTATACACCAGCAATAATATTTTTCACCCTTTCAATGCTTTACTATTTAAAGTTACATATTAAGTTAGGCCTTGGTATGTTGGTATATACGGTTATAAATATTTACTTGGCTAGCTTAGTTGCTGATATGGAAAATGCCGTTTGGATAGGTATAAGCGCTTTTGTTATTGGTTGGGTAATACAATTTATTGGCCACATTTACGAAAAAGCTAAACCGGCTTTTTTTGATGATATTATGGGTTTAGCTATAGGGCCGTTATTTCTGATGTCTGAAATATATTTTATGCTCGGTTTTGAGAAAAACCTTGAAAAAAACATTACCCCCATGGCAATAGAAAAACGTCGATTATTAGAGCGAGCAAAATAAAATTAGACGTTAAAAATGAAAGCCATAACTAGGTTGATGGCTTTCACCTCCCCACCCTCCATTAAATTAATTTCAACTTTATTCGTTAGTAAGCTTTCCCCATAGCCTCATAAAATCAATGTATCAGCATCTATTAACATATCAAACAACGTTAAATATTTAAAAATAGTTATTGACCAATCGGTAAACAACCTGTAAATTACAATTATTGACCGAACGGTAAACAACTAATGAGGCGCTACTATGGCAAGGCCAAGAGAATTTGAAATAAGTGATGCGCTAGAAAAAGCTATGGAAGCTTTTTGGGCTAAAGGTTATGACGCAACTTCCATGGTTGATTTGATGCAGGCAATGAATTTAAACAAAGGTAGTATCTATGCAGCGTTTGGAAACAAGCATGCTTTATTTACCAAAGCATTAACACAATATACTGATACAACATATGCACGCATAAAGCATATTTTTACAAGTGCGGATTCACCACAAGCAGCGATGAAAATTTTTTTTGATAAAATGCTAGTAGAGCAATCAATATCAACAGAAAATGTCAAAACAGGTTCCCTTATGGTGAACTCTATTATTGAACTTGCCCCTCATGATGAAGAGGCAAAAATTATATTAAATCGTCAAGTAAAAAGGCTTGAAGCAGTATTCACAAAAGCCATTACACATGGCCAAAGTACCGGAAGCTTTAGAAGTGATACTGAGGCTAAAGATATGGCTATCGAAGTAAGCGTGTTTACTTTTGGCATTATGTCTTACCGTAAAACAGGTTGTGATATTACCAAAATACAAAATATTACTAATAACTACTTAAATTCGCTTTTAGCGTAATTTTTTTTACCTAATTATTGACCGAACAGTCTACAACTAAAAAGGAAAACAACATGAACTTTACTATTTCAAATATAACAAAAGGTATAATCGCCGGTTTAATTGCTACATTAGTGCTTACTGCCCTCATGATGATGAAAAAATTCATGGGGATAATGCCTGAGCTTGATCCCGTTCACATGATGGCCACTATGGCCGCACAAAAAGCAGGAATGGAGACAAATATGATGATTGGATGGGTTATGCACTTTATGATCGGAGCAGTTGCATGGGGTAGTGCATTTGCTGTACTTAACAATATTTTGCCGACAAAAAATCAACTGACAAAAGGTATTGTTCTTGGAATAGCCGCTTGGTTCATCATGATGCTTGGTCCAATGGTAATGGCAGGTAATGGATTGTTTGGTCTAGCCTTAGGGCCAATGGCACCGGTTATGACCTTTATGCTTCACATAGTTTTTGGTGTGGTTTTAGGCTTTAGTTTTGAAAAGTTAACTATCAAATCAACTCGCGTTTAACGCATTAAATAACTCGCAGCATAACAACATAAAGCCAATCAACTTAACGATTGGCTTTATGCTTAATAGCTAATTAAAAGCTTTTGTTATATTGCACAGCTAACAATAAAGCATTACCTTCTGAACTAAATTGCCAATCTTTTTGGCCAACCAATGGACTTAAAGATGCCGGTAATTGACCTAATAAAGCATCTTCTTCGGTAACTAATACTTTGTCACCATTTACATACGCAATAGCAAAATCTACGCTATCTGTCTCGTTTAACTTATAAGTGGCACCAGCACTATACCAAAGGCGATCACTATCAGGGATTGAAATTGAACGGTGATCTGCAGCCGCAGATTGATCAAATGCGACACCCATTCTTAATGTTAGGTCTTGATCAAAGTTATAGGTTGCACCTAAAGCAAACCGGTAAGTATCTTCAAAGCTTTCTTGTTTTTCAAAAGCAAGTGCCCCGCCAGCATAAGCTTCAAGTTTTTCAAAACTAGACCACTGTGTAAACATAATGCTGTATTGAGCAGCCCACTGTGCAGTTAATTGATGGAAACCTGAAAACTCTGTAATTGCGGGCATATCTATCGTTAAATTACCATCTTCTGTCGGAGTGCCTAAACCTGTGTAATCACCTTCAAAAGCAAGCTCTACTTTGCTGCGATAGGCAAAACCAAGTCGATGATCACTATTTATTTCATATACAACACCAACATTCCAGCCAAAACCAAAATCGTCACCTGACATGTTAACGATTTCAGTGCTGCTAGGTACTGGTGGAAACACTAAACCAACACCCGGAATGCTGATGCCGTTTTCTAGCACGCTACCCGCATGTCTAATAAGTTCGGCTTCGCCATAAACAACATTTAAGCCTAAACCTAAACTAAGCTGGTCATTAACACGGTAAGAGCCACTAATATTAGCATTAATGGTTTTTAAGTCGGTGATACCACCAATAGAGCCTGCCGCGTAGTTAGTACCATACTCACTTTTCAAACCATAATTTGAGTTGATTGCTAAACCATAAGCGAAAGTATCATTTACTGGGTTAATAAAGTAAGCCGCTGGGATAATTGCACTAGGTACAACGCCGTCTTGATCAAGTTCATTCGCATCGAAGTCTGTACCAAGAATATCAGGGCCACTAACACCCTCAATTTTTACACCGGGATCAATATAAGTTGCTGATAACGATAAAGACTTTTTGTCAAATAACGCCATGGCGGCTGGGTTACGGGCTAAAACAGCTGCATCATCGGCGATTACAGCATCACCAGCAAAAGCACGGCCTAAGCCTGAGGCACTTGTTTCGTTTAACTGAAAAGAGGCTGAGTAAGAATTAAAAGCGGCCAAGGTGATTGCAGTGGCGATAATTGATTTTTGAAATGTCATGCTAAGATCTCGAAATTATGGAAAAAATATATTTATCGTATTGGAAAATAATGTATTTATCGTATTGATAACTAAGGTAATAATACATGAAAAACTGTATTCTACTTGTAAGTAAGTGTAACTGAAGCATCAATAAATTTGTGCTGTATAATCTATTAAATAAATCCCCCCTTTGAAGTTGTTTTAATCTGTTAAAATATGCAATTAACTAACGGCGCTGCCTAAATCCGTTCTAAAGGCAGCACACTATTCCATGCAAGTAAGTCCCTGCCGTTTTCTATTCAAAACGGCCAAGCTGTAGATTTAAAATGGGTATAAAGTTCTATTTTGTGGATACTAATGAATTGAAAGTATTATATAAAGATACCAAGCTTATTTGACTTAGTTAACTTAGTTAATGCTACAGTCGGTTGCTGTAAATGGCATAATGTAAGATGATTCGTTGAATACATATTTCAATTGTCGTGATGTTAGTCTTTCAGCGCTGCGCAATATTGTTTTATTAACACAACTAATCCTTGAGACCGCCCTATTGGTAGATTTAATGTCACATGTAGTTTTTCTTAATTAGAGCCTTTCGGGAAAGTTACCAAAAATACCATCTACGTTTAGATTTTTTATTTTGGCAATATCATCACTGTCATTCACCGTATAAACATAAACTTTTAACCCTTTGTCATGTGCATCATTCACAAAGTCTTGATTAACGAAGTCTATACTTAAGTTGATAGATTGAGCATTAAGTTGAACAGCGCATTCAGCATAAGTAAGGGGAATACCTTCAAGTAAAGCACCAATAGGAATTTGAGGACACAAGTGTTTAAATTTATTTAACTCAGGGTGATCAAATGAAGAAACCATAAAATCAAGTTCGTTCCAGCCATGGTTTTTTATGTATTTATCTATTATTTGATACGTTGCAACTGCTGTGTTTCTTCCCTTTAGCTCGATATTGACGATCACCCTTTTATCAACAAGATCCAATACTTCTTCAAGTGTAGGAATTAACTCACCTTTACCCGCATCTAGTTGTCTTAACTCTGTAAAAGTTTTATCTTCGGTATACCCTGTGCCATTAGTAGTTCTGTCTATTTTATCGTCATGTATTACAACAAGTTCGCCTGTTTTACATACATATACATCTAATTCTATCGCATCAACATTTAACGCTAATGCTTTTTTAAAAGATCTTAACGTGTTTTCAGGTTCATGTCCCATTGCGCCACGATGCCCTATTTTTAGTATCTTTTTATCCAAAATTTATTCCTATTTGTTTCTATATTAGAATTATTAGCGCAATTAACACTATTAGCTTGCCCACAGTTAAATCAACAAAACGTTATATCAATACTCACCTATTGAACAAGCATAAGCAGTTTTAAATGATTTAAGACAATTGTTTTAATGCTTTTTTCAGTGGCTCTAGATGTGATTCATAGTTACGCCATTGTTCAAGGCCACTTTGATAAATGGGTTGTCGAACCTGCTCCGAACTCGGTGTGCGAACAGCACGCTTATTTCGATGAAAATCAATACAAGCCTGTTCAAAAGGAAGCCCACAATAATCTAATATGCGCCGAACCTGAGTTTCAAGATCCGCAACCACATCCTCATACTGCACTCGTAAAATTTTGCCTGGCAATTCTTTATCCCAATGATCCATAAGCTCAACATAACTGCGATAATAATGTCCAATATCTTCAAGACTATAGGAAAACTGTTGGCCCTCACCAAACAACTGTTTAAAACCACTAAAACAACAAGAAAAAGGGTCGCGCCTTGCATCAATAATTTTGGCGTTAGGCAAAATGAGGTTAATAAGGGCAATATGTCGAAAATTATTCGGCATTTTGTCGATAAAATACATGGCACCCTGGCGATGATGCTGGGTTTCTTCGATATACAGCTCGCCCATTTTAGTCAAATCATCAGCGGAAATATTGTTTAAAATACTCGGATATTTGGGGTTGTCCTGTGTGGCTTGTCGCCCATTCAAGCGGTGTGCTAAACCAATAATATTGGCCAACTCCATTGTTCCGTCAACTTGTGAATGAGAAGAAAGTATTTGTTCTAAAAGTGTTGAACCCGCTCTTGGTAGTCCGACTATAAATATAGGATCTGGGGCAAGACAACCGGCCGATTTATTTCGATTGAAAAATGCGGCATCAAAATTACTTTTCTGAAATTCAAACGATGCCTCTAGAGATTTACGATCAAACCGGTCTTGCTCACTTTTAAGCTTATTGCCGCGATGGTAAAAAGCAAACGCTTCGTCAAAGCGCCCACTGTCTTCTAAGTCTTTGCCAAGTGCAAAGCAAAAATGAATTTTATCGTTTATAGCTATTGTAGCGCTTGCTTCCTGAGACCGCATTTGTTCACGTTCATCTGCTGAAAATCGATAAGTTTTTAAATTAGCCAAACTCCAGAACGCATCGCCAAAGTCTGGTTTGATTGTATAGCTTTTGCGATATGCTTTAATAGCATCTTCAACACGGCCCATTGTTTTTAAGGCATGGCCAAGTGTTAAATATATTGAATAATTATCTTCGTTATTTAGCAATACACTTTCAAAGGTGTTGATAGCCCCTTCAAAATCTCCCGTTGCTTGTTGAGCATTACCAAAGCCAATTTTGAACGTTGAATTTTCTGGGTCTGAATCTAACAAAATTTTTGCTTGTTCAAGTGCCTTATGAAATTTTTGGCGCTTATGCAGAACATGCACATAGTCCAAACGGGCCCTTTTAAAGTTTGGTTCAAACTCTAAACAACTGGCTAATAAGAATTCTGCATCGTCAAGAATTTGAAACTTTGTCCCTAATTCAGCCAGTAGCCGCATAGCTTCTGGTTGATGTGGGTTCTCTTTGAGAAAATGACGACAAAGCCATTCTGCACGGTGTAATTGTTTTTGGTGTATTAGGCTAGAAACAGAGACTAATGCAGGCGGTAGGCTAGAAAGCCAATCAACTCGGTTCTTAGCTTCCTGTCGCATAGGATAGCCTGGTTCATCAGCCAGTACTCGCCAACTTCCAAACAAAGCAGGATTTAAGCTAACCGCCTTTTCTAGTGCGGTAATGGCTTTAGAGGTATCGCCTAGGGCTTTGTGAATATACCCCTGCTCTTGATGAGCCCTACCATGATCCGGTATTTTTAACAGAATTTGGTCAAGGTTTTCCATCGCTTGGCTATAATTTTTTTGTTTACGCTGACAAACGGCAAGACAATAAATCCCTTCAATGTGCCCAGGATTTATTAATAGCATTTTATGAAGAGTTTCAGACGCTTCGTTTAAGTGACCTTTACTAATTAAGCGTTGGCACTCTTTAATCGTTTGTTCAGGTGGGATCAATTTATTTGGCAAAATAATGTCTCAGTAAATATTAAGATACAGCTGATATTATCTATAGAGGTCAAAAAGTAAGAAGGGTCGACATGATTAAACGCCGACCCTTACGTATTTTAAATTATCTTAAAATGCTAATAATCATAGCTTACTCTAAAACCAATAGTACGAGGTCTTGTTGGCGAAACCCTATATACATTATCGGCTGAACCTGCTGCAACTTGCCCAAGCGAGTCTGTAGCATTGTCAATAAAGAGCGTTGCTTTCCAGTCATCTTTACCAATAGAAGCTGACAAGTTAACTTGAGTATATGACGGTAACTCAACGCGATCAGCTTCAACTAGGCTATTAAATCGTGAGTCTGTCCACTTAAATATACCTTGAAACACAGCAGAAAAATCACCTATTTCTTGGTAGTAACTTGCGCCAATAACGCCTTCAGTTTCAGGTGCATAAGGAAGGTTTGAGCCTACAGGTGTAATATTCACCAGTGTATTTGGAATATCAGTCAATTCTGAATCGATATAACTAAATGAACCAAAAACATCAACGTTATCGGTTGCAGCCCAGTTAAGTTCAAACTCTAAACCATTGATTTCGGCCGATCCAACATTGTCAAAGAATGAGTTATTGGCGATACTCAGATCAAGAACACCTTGTTGCATATCAGTAAAGTCAACATTATATATAGCGCCGTTAAAGCGTAATGTGTTATTTAGCCATGCGGTTTTCCAACCTAATTCAACACTGACTACATCATCGGTATCGAACGTAGCCGGGATCCCGCCAGTACCAACTGAGCGGTTAAATCCGCCGCCTCTAAAGCCTTCAGAATACGTAGCGTAGAACATTGCATCAGCATTCATTTTCCAGCGGATATTCGCTTTGTAAATGGTTCCTGATATGGTTGAAGGAGTCAAACCTTCTAGTCTTGAATCTACATTTGTTCCAGCATCAGCTTCTGGTCCAGACGCTCGTTGGCCAAAAGGCGACTGCCCCTTTAAGCCCATTTCAATGTCATAGCGACGGGCACCAACAGTTACGGTTAAATCGTCAGTAATATCATAAGCAAGTTCACCGAATACCGATATCTCTTCACGATCGGTTTGGTAATCATTGAAGTAGGTTACGCCAGCTGGTCGAGCACTACCGTCTGTATTAGTGAAAGCGCCTGGTATCGGAAAGTTTGGCGAGAAACCAGCAGCAATAGAACCTGCATAGTTAAAATCGGTTAAAGTGTTAAGTTGTTGATCATCATAAAACACACCACCAATCGCTCTAAAACGATCATTAGCATTTGTTGCAACACGAATTTCGTGCACGCTACGTTCCGTTTCAAATTGTTCAGAAGTCGTCATCACAGGACTAAAACATTCATCATAACCTGGGTAACTACAAATGTAGTAAGGAACAAAAGGGCCTATTTCAATATAAGCGGTATAATCAGTATTACCTTGGAACGTTCGGCTGGTGAATGAGCCATTATAGATTACTTCTAGGCCACCAAGCATGCCATTCACAGTCCATTGTGTAAGGTCTACCTTGTCATCGCCGTCAGTAGGAGAGAAAGTCGAAACATTTAAGTCATCTTCAGAACTAATAGCGGGATCGTATTCGAAAGAGCCTTCGGTATCTAGCTGTTGGCTTGTGTGCTGTACTAACAAATCCCATTCGTTATTGATTTGCCATAATGCACTGACTCTCATGCCGCGGAATGTCGCTTCATTGTAATCGTCTTTTGCAAGCGTGGCGTTACTTACTTCCTGTCGAGACGAAGGTACATTTCCACCCAACGCTGGATTAGTCAATGGTAATTGCGTCGTGGCAAGAGGATTATCAATAAAGCCAGCATCTGTAGAGTTATAAGCAGCAACACGAATTGCAAATTTATCGTCTACAATAGGAACATTAATATAACCCTCAGATTTATTACTTATGCCACCACTTTTAGTAGATGACATACCTATTTGACCACCAGCTCTAAATTCGTCCAATACTGGTTTATTCGTAATAAGGCGCACAGTACCCGCTTGTGAGCTAGCACCAAATAATGTGCCTTGAGGACCTTTTAAAACTTCAATGCGTTGCAAATCAACTGCATATAAATCTATATTACGACCGGGAGTGGTCACTGGTGCTTCATCAAGATAAGTGGCAACACTTGGCTCGCCACCAATGCCGGCAAGTCTAACATCGGCACGACCTGCCGATACACCACGAATATATGTTTCTTGTTTACCAGGTCCTTGGCCTTCAGAGCTTACACCTGGTAGCATTGCGATGTAATCGCCAAAGCTATCAACACCTAACGCTTGAAGTTTTGCACCACTCATTGTTTGTACAGCGAGTGGTACCGTTTGTTGATTCTCTGATCTTCGAGTGGAAGTAACGACAATAGTTTCAATTTGACGTTCAGTCTCAACTTCTTTTTGTTCTAATGTACTATTTTCTTGAGCTTGTACGTTGCCATTGCATAATGCGAGAGTAATCGCCATAGTCAATGCTGTTTTAACGGGTCGGTTCTTTTGATACATGTGTATCCTCTTTTATTATCTTAGTTGATTATCTTGGTTGATTATCTTCATACGACGTAGTGAGCTTTAATTGACGCTAGGGAGATTAATATATTGATTTTGATGCAAAGCATTTATCGACAACAACATCCCTTTATCTATTACCTAGTAACTCCTACTACATCTTTACGACTCACCGTTACAAATAAATAACGGCAGTCGCATAAAGTTTATCTGTCTTATAATTTCATGACTTTTATCTAGTAATTTTACGCTACAGCATACTACAATATTTAAAAGATTACTGAATATAGGCAAAATAAACTGCAATCTTCGGTGAAAAACGCCTATTTAGCTGAAGTTCTTGTTGAACAGTTTAACAAAATTACTTCAGCGAATAGTGACTCAATATTTAAAGGCACTAAAAATTTTAGGTCATTAACGCTTAATTAACGTTTAAGTAAAGCTTCTCCTAATTTTGCCGCTTTATATTCAGCATGCATAAATCCCCAAACTGAGATAATGCCAACAGAAGAAATTAATATCAGCATGTTCATAAAGCTAGACCAGCCACCCACACTATCTGCCAACCTTCCCCCAATAAAAGCAAACATTGCACTTGCTGCAAAACCGAAAGCATCAATCAAACTCACCAATTTTGCACTATGCGGCCCACCGTATTCGATAGAAAATATTGACATCGGCAAGTAATAGGCTGGAGAAATTGAAAAGGCAAACAAGAATATTGCGCCTAGCGCCACAAAGTAATTAACTTCAACACTCAAATTAAACCAATATAGGTATTTCAAGGTAAGTACACTTAATAAACTAAGCGTCATTGCTATAGTCAATACAGTACGGATCCCCTTTTTTGAAAAACGGTCATAAAATGCTATCGAAGCTAACAACCCAACCAAAGAACCGATCGGGAATATAGTAGAGGCCATTGCTGCCTGCGATGGAGATAATTGGTAAGTTTCCATCAGATAAACCGACACAAAGTCTAAAAAGGCCATCATACAAGTAAGCATCATTAACATGAGCACTACCAACCAAACTCTTGGGCTTTTCACAAATGCCAACATACCACCCATCATACTTGTGCCTTTTAGCGGATGGTTGTACTTGTTCTCAATTGCTTGTTTTGATGCTATTGCCATCGCTATTCCTTCGGCACTAGTATCAGGGTTATTGTTTTCATTTTCTCTGAAAAAATTGGGGTTTTCAGGCTTCTCTTTCAAGAAAAAATAACAGCCAATAAAAATAACGAGTGCAAATGCGGCAGCGATAAAGGCTACTGTTCGCCAATGCATAAAACTCAGCAACCAACCGAAAAATAGTGTAGCTAACACTACACTGAATCTAGAACTGGTAGAAATAATGCTCCACACTCGTCCGTAATGATGCGGGTGATACCATTCTCCTACCAACTTAGTCATACCAGGCCAGCCTGAAGACTTTGTGCAATAAAGTAGAAATGAAAACCCGGTAAAAGCCATTACATTAGGCGAAAGTCCAAAAGCGATAACAAATAGCGCGGTAAGAAAAATACCGATTAAAAAAGTAAAGCGCCCACCAATGATATCGGCAAGAGGCCCCCAGATGAGTTTCCCCACTAGCGCACCTAAGGTGCCATAAGCGGCAAAATCACCTATATTTGTTTTTGTTAAGCCCAAAGTATCGTCAGCAAGCATAGCCGGACTTAAAATGGTCACCATTTGGCGACAGATCATCATGGCGGCATAGCCAAGATACATGGCGATTAAAATATTTAATTGTTGTGGAGGTCGAATAGACATAATTTCTCTGTGAACTGTTGCAATATAGTTGACTGGGCTTCTATAAAACTAGGGTTCTTTTGGGGTTAATTGTTATTGTTATTGTTTAAACGAGGTATGTTACTCATTAGCTTACGTTAAATTACGCATAAACAGTCAGCGCTAGATGATACTAAACTTAACCAAAATAAGGAAACTTCTATAAGTTAAATTTTTGTTAAATAATACCAATTGACTTAATGAATCGATCAATTTTAAACGAGGATAAATTTTCAGTAGCAAGTCGCTTGATTAAGCAATAGCAGGCTATTGGGATTGAAAGCAACGTAGATACTAGATATTTAAACCGCTTTAGAGTGATCGATTGTTTATATCAATTGGTATAAATATTACTTATAGAGATTCTATTCTGATACCAAATCTTATAACAAATTCACTACAACCTTCGTTGAGTTCAAAACATGTGATTGATGCTTACAGTGATCTAAGTCAATAAGCAATACAGACACACATTTTAAAGCAACAGCAGGATATTGTGATTAAACACAATGCGAGAATTGCTTGGCAGCACTATTTGAAAGAAACTATTTGAAAGAAGCTATTTGAAAGAAGCTATTTGAAGAAAAGTTACTTGCAAGAAAACAATAAATAAATCTGTTTAGCTTTCAAGAAGTAAACATTTAAAGGTTTCTGGCGAGCGCTATCATAGAATTATTAATAAACTTACATTCTGTCAATGTTAACAGGGGTATAATACCAACCTGCATAAATATTTTGAGAACATCTAAATACAAGACAAAAAATTTAGTCTGTAGTTATCGCTAGAGAGTTATTAAAATAAAATCGTAATTGATAAAGACTTTTAGAGAAATAGAGTTACAAAAGTTTTGGATTTACTGAATAGATATTTCAATATAAAGATGGTACCCGGGGCCGGACTTGAACCGGCACGCTCTTACAAGCGAGGGATTTTAAATCCCTTGTGTCTACCAATTCCACCACCCGGGCAACGAGGAGCATTTTTAACGTAATCTTGGTAACTACGTTGTTTTACTGAAAAAATATCAACAATAAAACTAATAAAAAATTGGAGCGGCTAACGAGACTCGAACTCGTGACATTCACGTTGGCAACGTGATGCTCTACCAGCTGAGCTACAGCCGCTTCGTAGAAAACTTTATACTGCTTACTGAAATATCCAGTAATGGTACCCGGGGCCGGACTTGAACCGGCACGCTCTTACAAGCGAGGGATTTTAAATCCCTTGTGTCTACCAATTCCACCACCCGGGCAACGAGAAGTATTTTTTTATAGTAGAGATTGGTTCCCTACTTGATAGTAAAAACTATCGAAATTGGAGCGGCTAACGAGACTCGAACTCGTGACATTCACGTTGGCAACGTGATGCTCTACCAGCTGAGCTACAGCCGCTTCATAGAGCTAATTTATCTTAAAAAAAGCATTCACACATGTTTTAAAATTTGGAGCGGCTAACGAGACTCGAACTCGTGACATTCACGTTGGCAACGTGATGCTCTACCAGCTGAGCTACAGCCGCTTCATTTTAAAACTATCTATACATATGCCAATATGTATTAACACCCCTACTGCATTAATGAAATGGTACCCGGGGCCGGACTTGAACCGGCACGCTCTTACAAGCGAGGGATTTTAAATCCCTTGTGTCTACCAATTCCACCACCCGGGCAATGTGGAGGCGGGTCCCGGAGTCGAACCGAGGTAATCGGATTTGCAATCCGGTGCATGGCCACTCTGCCAACCCGCCAATCTCATTAACTACGAGTAAGGTAGTATTCCTTGAATTTTTCTCTTAAAGAGAATTGGAGCGGCTAACGAGACTCGAACTCGTGACATTCACGTTGGCAACGTGATGCTCTACCAGCTGAGCTACAGCCGCTTCATCTGCTGACTCCCTGTCAACTGGAAACGCATTCTACATTGAAAAACTGATGAGTCAACCCTTTAATATCAATTTTATTTTGACTGCTCAAAAAGCGACTAATATGGTGTTTTTTTAACTAAAATTACGGTTATTTATCACAAACTACTTATTTAACTCTGGCCAAGCGGCTTTAAAGTAAACCACCATAGACCAAAAAGTAAGCACTGTAGCAAGTGCATAAAAACTATATGCCGCAAAAAGTAATATTTCATGCGGAAATTCAAATAAAATTAGTGGGATATCGTAAGTTGGATACCAAATTAATCCCATAATACCTAACATTTGCGCCGCGGTTTTATATTTACCTAGTTGTGAAACAGCAATTATTTCTCTTTTTCCACGAGAAGACATGAATTCACGCAGTGCACTTATAAATATTTCACGCGCAATCATTAAAATAGCCGAAACAGAAATCCACCATACTTGTAGATCTTGAATAAGAATGACTAAAGCTGCAACCACCATGAGTTTATCTGCTACAGGGTCAATAAAAGCACCAAATGCTGAGGATTGATTTAACTTTCGTGCCAAATAGCCGTCAAGTGCGTCACTGATGGCAGCAAACCAAAAGACCACAAAAGCGCCAAAATGGTTCCACGAAACGGGTAAATAAAACACCACGATAAAAACGGGGATTAAAACAATTCTAAATAAAGTAATTTGATTGGGGATGGTCCACATAATATGTTTTTATATTCTTATCGGTAACTGAGCAAGATTTACAGACATTTTACACAGATCACGTGTTAATTGTCATGCAAGGCGTCATAAATATTTTCTGCTAATATTTTACTTACACCGGGTACTTTTTCTAAGGTAGCTCTATCAGCTTTTAAAACTTCTTGTAAGCCACCTAAATATTGTAAAAGCGCCTGCCTTTTTTTAGCGCCAATACCCGGAATACTCTCTAAGGTTGATTTTTTACTTACCTTTTGTCGCTTAGCTCTATGCCCGGTTATTGCAAAGCGATGCGATTCGTCACGTATATGTTGCACTAGATGCAAAGCTGGCGATGTAGCTGGTAAAGATATTAACTGATGACTGCCAGCTAAAATTAGAGTTTCAAGGCCTGGTTTTCTCGACTCACCTTTGGCAACCCCTACTAATAAAGGTGTTTTTACTTTATCAACGCCAGCAAAAAAATCTTCTGCTTTGGCTAACTGCCCTTTTCCGCCATCAATAAAAATAATGTCAGGCATTTTCTCTTCACTAGTCACTTTGCTGTAGCGTTTATCTAATGCAAAGGCCATAGCAGCATAATCATCGCCAGGGGTAATGCCATGCACGTTATAACGCCGGTAATCACTTTTTAATGGGCCTTCTTGGTTAAACACCACATTCGACGCCACAGTTTGTTGTCCCATGGTATGGCTAATATCAAAGCATTCAATACGAGATATACCATTAGGTAGCTCAAAGACTTCATTCAATGCTGAAAATCGAGCTTGCATAGATTCTTTGTGAGAGTTTCGTGTCATTAATGCTGTCGCCGCATTGGTACAAGCCAACTTCAGATACTGGGCACGTTCAGTGCGAACATTATGCGACATTTTAACATCATGCTCTGCCTGCTCTATAATCACTCGAATTATGTCTTCTTGGCTTTCAATCGCCTCAGGAATAATAATTTCTTTAGGAACAGCGCCTAAGTTAAGATCATTACCAATATAATGTTGACTAATAAACGCGGCAATTATCTCAGCATCGCTCGTATCAACAGGCACAGTGGGGAAATAACTTTTACTGCCTAATATTTTATGATCACGAATAAATAATAAATGAATACAAGCTTGAGATTTATGACGATGAAGCCCTATTACGTCCATTTCTGCGGCAGAGCCACTCACAAATTGTTGTTGCTGTACTTTACGTAATGTCGATATTTGATCTCTATATTTTGCCGCCAGTTCGAAATGTAGAGTTTTGCTAGCGTTTTCCATGTTCTCAACTAGGTGCTCAATAACTTTTGAGCTTTTCCCTTTAAGAAACAGTTTCGCTAACTGAACCTGCTTTTGATAATCTTCAGGCGATATTTTATCTACGCAAGGCGCTGAACATCGACCGAGTTGATACTGTAAACATGGTCGACTACGGGCGCGGTAATAACTGTCTTCACATTGACGCAATGGAAAAAGCTTTTGCATAAGGCGCAAGCTTTCCCAAACTGCACCTACGGTAGGATAAGGCCCGAAGTAATCTCCCTTAACTTTTTTACCGCCGCGATGCAGACCTAATTTTGGATGTTTGTGATCGGTAATCAACAAATAAGGATAAGATTTATCATCGCGCAGTAAAATATTATATTTGGGTTGGTATTTCTTAATATAATTATTTTCAAGGATCAGCGCTTCGCCTTCCGTATGGGTAACGGTAACGTCTATAGCTGAAATCTGTTTTACTAAAGCGCGGGTTTTATTACTGCCAACATCTTTTCGAAAATAACTCGCTAAACGTTTTTTTAACTGCTTAGCTTTACCGACATAAATAACAGTTTGGGTTATATCGTACATACGATAAACCCCTGCTTGTTCAGAAACAGCGGCTAGAAAGGCTTTATGATCAAATAATGTTTCATAATTTGATAGGCTCTGGTCAGACAATGCTACAAAACTTCGGTTTTTAACATGCCATGACGAATTGCTAAATGCGTTAACTCAACATCGTTACCAACATTAAGCTTTTCAAACATGCGGTAGCGATAGCTGTTAATAGTTTTGGTACTTAGTACTAATTGTTCAGAGATATTCGGTACTTTTTCGCCCCTTGTGATCATCAGCATTATTTGTAATTCACGTTCAGACAAACTACTAAAAGGGTTTTCATCAGGAGACTTAAACTGACTTAACGCCATTTGCTGAGCAATTTCTGGCGTTATATAACGTTGACCGCTATTAACAGCACGAATAGCATTAATCATTTCGTCTGGGCCAGCACCTTTAGTTAGGTAACCTGCCGCGCCAATTTGCATAACTTTGGTAGGAATTGGGTCTTCGCAATATACGGTTAATACAATCACTTTAACGTCAGGCGCATAACGGATAATTTTTTTCGTGGCTTCTAAACCACCAATGCCTGGCATGTTCATATCCATCAGAACCACGTTAGGTTCGACTTTACGACAAAACTGAACGGCTTCCTCGCCTGTTTTGGCTTCACCAATCACCTTAAGTCCTTTTACTTCGTCTAGGATTTTTCGTATTCCAGTACGAACCAACTCGTGGTCATCAACTAACAAAACATTTATCAAAGCAAGTTTACCTTATGAATACTTTATAAAAAGTAGCGGAGTAAAGACAAAATAATATAGCGATTAAGCTGTTAACACAATCAAAATTCGAGCCGAACTATTAATTTAGTACACAAAGCGCACAAATGCTGATTTTTATAACAAAAACTACAGGTCGTTTTTATTTAGCCAGTTATTTAATAAGCCAATTTGGCCATTTTTATATGCTGCATAAGTTAAACGCACGGCATTACTTAAAATAATACTGTCGTTCCATTTTGTTTGTTCTGCAATCAATTCGTAGCATTTTTGAGCTTCTGGAGAAAGATAACCGCGCATTTCTTTTTTACCTTTGTCTTTTTGTCGCTCACGATAACGCTTTTGTTTTTCTGCATTAGTTAATGCTTTCTTTTTATTATCCATCAATTACTTACCTAATTTCATTTTAAAACGTTACCGGTTACGCATAACTAATTCTGGCAAATTTAACCGGCTTTGTTAAGTAAAATATAGATTTATTTAACTGTTCGGAGTTGTTTAGCGTACAAGTGTTCGCTAAAGTAACGGCTTTGAAATTATTAATAAATTTAAGTGATCACATGGAACAACAAAACTCGTTCTCGAAAGAAGACCTAGTAAAAGCAGGTACTGGTGAAATGTTTGGCCCTGGCAACAGCCAGTTACCTTCTGACAATATGTTAATGATGGATAGAATTATTAGCATAAACGATGATGGCGGTGAGCATGGCAAAGGCGAAATTATTGCCGAATTAGATATAACCCCGGATCTGTGGTTTTTCGATTGTCACTTTAAAGGCGACCCAGTAATGCCAGGTTGTTTGGGCTTAGATGCTATGTGGCAATTAACCGGTTTCTTTCTAGCATGGTCAGGTGGTCCAGGTCACGGACGTGCTTTAGGTGTAGGAGAAGTTAAATTCACTGGCCAAATTCTACCAACAGCGAAAAAAGTAACTTATAAAATTACGCTAAAGCGCGTAATTAAGCGTAAACTCTTTATGGGCATTGCTGACGGCACCGTATCTGTAGATGGCCGTGTAATTTATACAGCTAAAGATTTAAAAGTGGGTTTATTTACTGATACCACTAAATTTTAATGAAGAGCTAACCTAGTTTTTTCATTAAACATAAAAAGCCAGCATTCACGCTGGCTTTTGTGTTTCTAATTACCGGGTAATTAATCTTAATTAACGTAGAGTCCCCAGTAGTAAGAACACAAATCTAAAACACAGCAAAGAGATATCACCACCAAGGGACTTCGTCCTGCACCGAGAAGAACAAGAAACATTAAAGTAAGACCTTACCCATATTCACTTTTCTTATCACTAATCACTGCTCGGTGTAGCGCAAAGCGCCTCGCGGTGCCTCGGTGGTAGAAGCCCTTAATCCCTTAAGCTCTTAATTTTTTAAATACAAAGAGTACTCAATGGTAGAAACATTTAATCATTTAACTTCTAACACAATAGTGCGAAAACGAAAAAGCCAGCAATTACGCTGGCTTTTGTTCATCAAATATTTACAGCATATTAGCGCTATAAATTAACTATTAGCGATACGTTCATCGACAACAGCTATCGCTTGATCAATTCTAGCTAATACTTTTTGTTGATCTAACAACGCTAAAGTAATATCTAATGAAGGAGAATTACCACCACCAGTTGCAGCAACACGTAAAGGCATACCAACTTTACCCATACCTACTTCAAGTTCAGTCGCCGTATCATTAATTGCGGCATGAATTGGTGCTGGTGACCAATCAGTTAAGGCAGCTAACTTCTCTTTTACTAACAACAATGGCGCTTTAACTACTGGACGTAAGTGTTTTTTAACAGCACTGGCTTCAAGTTCAGTAAAATCTTCATAGAAGTAACGGCTAATTTCTGCCATCTCTTTCAATGTTTTAACACGATCTGCCTGTATTTTAACTATTTCAGCAAGCGCCGGGCCATTTTCAATGTTAATGCCCTGTGCTTTCATATGCCATTCTAGGTGAGTAGCAACATAAACAGGATCGAGTGTTTTCATATAATGCTGATTAACCCAAATAAGTTTATCTGTGTTAAAACCAGAAGCAGCACGATTACAATCTTTAAGATCAAATAATTCAATCATTTCTTCACGAGAGAATATTTCTTTATCGCCATGTGACCAACCTAAACGCACCAAGTAATTAAGAAGCGCTTCTGGTAAATAACCGTCATCACGATATTGCATTACTCCAACTGCACCATGACGTTTAGATAAACGTTTGCCGTCATCACCTAATATCATAGGAATATGAGCATATTCAGGTACAGTTGCACCTAAGGCTATTAAAATATTAATTTGTTTTGGTGTGTTACTAATATGGTCGTCACCGCGCACAACATGAGTAACTTTCATATCCCAATCGTCAACCACAACAGTTAAGTTATAAGTAGGCGTACCATCAGAACGTGCAATTATTAAATCGTCAAGTTGCTCATTACTTATAGTAATGTCACCTTTCACCATATCTTTAATAACAACATCGCCATTTAATGGGTTCTTAAAACGAATAACGTAAGGTTTATCTTCTGGGTAATCAGAACGGTCACGCCACAAACCATTGTATTTCTCAATTTCGCCTTTTGCTTTAGCCTCTTCACGCATAGCATCAACTTCTTCAGCAGTACTATAACAACGATAAGCATTGCCAGAAGCAAGAAGTTGTTCAATCACTTCTTTATAACGGTCAAAACGTTGAGTTTGAAAGTATGGGCCATGAGTCCAAGGTAAGTCTAACCAATTCATACCGTCCATAATCGCATCAACAGAAGCTTGTGTTGAACGTTCTAAATCAGTGTCTTCGATTCTAAGAATAAAATCGCCGCCATTCTTTTGCGCATAAAGCCAACTATATAAAGCAGTACGTGCACCACCAACATGTAAATATCCTGTTGGGCTAGGGGCAAATCGAGTTGTTAAAGTCATAAAAATCTCAATGATGTATATCTCTGTCTAAGTAAGTAAAGAAATTAAACAAAGGTTATTAAAAAAGTTGTCGGCATTTTATCAGGCACACGCAGGAAATACACCTTTCACATGTTAAATTTATTATCGTGCTACCTCGAAAATTGAAAATAAAGCACACAAAACCACCACTCTGTCGAATTTTAAAGCGTTCGAGCTAAATAGTTAAAAAAAATATAAAAAATTACCGACTTTTGGTTGACAGCTTTTTCGATCTCCCTATAATACGCCCCCACAGAGAAGGACGATTAGCTCAGTTGGGAGAGCACCGCCCTTACAAGGCGGGGGTCACTGGTTCAAGCCCAGTATCGTCCACCACTTCTCTGAAAATACAGTTTATTATAGATCGGACGATTAGCTCAGTTGGGAGAGCACCGCCCTTACAAGGCGGGGGTCACTGGTTCAAGCCCAGTATCGTCCACCATATTTATGTATTTATAACATTATTTAATTGTTAGATTGGACGATTAGCTCAGTTGGGAGAGCACCGCCCTTACAAGGCGGGGGTCACTGGTTCAAGCCCAGTATCGTCCACCACTTTATTAAAAGTGAGGTAGACAATTTAGCGTTTGGAAAAGAAATAAGGTCAACACCTTCTACTCTTTATCACCCACGCCGAATCACTGGTTAAATATCAGTATCGTCCACCACTTCTTTACCATTAAAGAAGTATAAAATAAAAAATGGACGATTAGCTCAGTTGGGAGAGCACCGCCCTTACAAGGCGGGGGTCACTGGTTCAAGCCCAGTATCGTCCACCACTTTTATTTATAAACTACAAACATCTAAAAAAAAAGTTAAAGCACCTTCTGCTCTTTATCACCCGCACCGAATCACTAATTCAAGACCAGTATCGTCCACCACTTTTATTTATAAACTAAAAACATCTAAAACATCTAAAACATCTAAAACATCTAAAACATCTAAAACATCTAAAACATCTAAAACATCTAAAACATCTAAAACAAAAAGTTAAAGCACCTTCTGCTCTTTGCCACCCGCGCCGAATCACTAATTCAAACCCAGAATAAAGTAGGGTCAGATACTGAGGGATCCCCACAAATATTAAAGTGTATCAATTGTGTAAGCCCCGCCGAATAAGTGAAGTAGCGCTATTGCTTTTAAAAACTGCTTCACTGGCAGTCGTGCATATCGGTCAGATACTACCCTCAATCCAATAAAGTGCAGCGATAGGACTGTATTATTTTTCAGACTGTTAGCCTGATATTGTCGGT
>NZ_NBOE01000009.1 GCF_002104515.1 Colwellia polaris
GAGGATGAGACTTGCCAAAAAGTTGGTTTTTTGGTGTCGTTTAAGAGAAAACTAATAATCTTCCGTTGCTAATAGCCAATCGTGAAGCTTATTTATGGCAACAACAGAGAAATATCAGTGCTATGTGGTTTTATTGTATTTAAGTTGAGTGTCATCTTAAATAACGATGCTATGTGGTTTTATTGTATTTAAGTTGAGTGTCATCTTAAATAACGTTTAAGTTGAGTGTCATCTTAAATAATCTTAAATAATAAACCTTTAACGATGCAAAAATAAAAATCGTCCAAAAACGTAGACGTTTTTGATTGTTAAAAGAAAATAATCCAGTTAGAGTATTTTGATTAAAAATTATATAAAAAACGAGTAATTCTACAGGCTCGTTAGGAATACTATTTGAATTCGTACGTAGATTTAAGCATTGAACAATTTCTGTCATGGGAACACCGTAAAGAATGCCCAAAAACTATTAATTTTCCTTCTGAATATGAAGGGCAATCTGACCTACGTATTGCTTGCACTCAACTAAACTTATCTGCGTCCAAGCAAAAGAAATTAGTAGACGAATGGGCTACATTAATACCAACACTAACTCATGTCGAGCATATCTGGTTTTATAGTCGAGTACCTCAAAGGCTACTTGACTCGGTTTCTAGACTACCTAAATTAAGGTCGCTATTTATTAAGTGGAGTGGAAATGGCATTACTGATTTGGTGAACGTTGGAGATCTTAAATCACTCGAACGATTATATATTGGTAGTTGTACACAGTTAGAAACATTAGAAAGCTTGAAGAAATTAAAAAACTTAAAGTGGTTAGAGTTGCATGAACTTAAAAAAATCAATGATATCTCAGCAATCAAAAACCTCAATAATCTAGTAGGCTTAACATTCACTGGTGGAATGTTTGGTAAACAATCATTATCAAGCATTGATGCTATTTCTCATTTAACAAATCTTGAGTTCCTTGATCTGCATAGACTCAAAGTTGAAAGTGAGGATGTCTCTGCGATTTCTAAATTAAAAAGGCTTAAATACTTGGATCTTCCAATTTATTATCCTTTATCTGAGTTCGCTCGTATTTATGCTTCCTTACCAAATTGTGATCATGATATTTACGCTTTCCGTAAAACAAATGAAATTTGCGTAAAGTGCATGAAAGGAGAAATGGTGCTGCCAATGGCTAAGAATAAAAGGCAGATTTGCACAGTTTGTAGTGAACTAAAAGTTAAGAAACTAGAAAATGAATTTTTAAGTTTAGTGGCGTCGTATTCCTAACAACACGCCCTGAGGTGGACCGCAAGCATTAAAACTTGTTTTCCACCGCATATTTTAATAGCTGTATATTAAGCTGATACTCATTCTAGATCATTAATAAAACCGGGCGAAAATAGTTGGTTTTTGATCGTGCCATGCTTATTTTAATCGACAATTTTGTTGTATCTTGATGAGGTCTTTAAGATGAGTGTCATTATTAAATTAGGTCTTTAAGATGAGTGTCATTATTAAATTGTTAAAAGAAAGCAATCCAGTTAAAGTATTTTGATTAAAAAATTATAAATAACAAACGAGTAATTCTAAAGGCTTGTTATATTTTTCTGAGGTTTATATGCAAGAACACGGTTCATTTGATATGAAAATAGTTGATCAAACATTAATTGTTAAATGTTTTGATTCTTGGAATATTCAAACAGTTTTAAGGCTTTGTAAAGAGTACAAAGAACTTGTAGAAACAATAAATGATAAACCTTGGGCATGTTTAGTTGATATGAGTCAATGGGAATTATCAACACCAGAAATGTGGAATGAAATTGATAAGTTAAATCAATGGGGCAATATTAATAACCAAAAATATGAAGCTGTGATTTGTTGTCTGTCTATTCAAAAAATGTTGATGGAAGATAGCCATTCTGTTTTAACTAATGTCGAAACAAATTTTTGTCAAAATATAGATGAAGCCTATAAATGGCTAAGTAGTTTGGGAGTTTTAAAAATATAACAAATAAGAGTAGGTCTCGCGCAGCCGACACCTTATTCGGGTGTTTGACTAGCCCGGAGTCTGCTTTATATAGTAAGTAGCTATTGGTTTGCTGAAGGGGGCGATTAGTTGTCTGATTTCAACACACACAACTTATTAAACAGACACGCTTCCTAAATCATCAATACAACCGGAACAAAAACAGTTGTTTTTTGTTCCGGTCATGCTCATTTTAATTGACTATTTTAATGCACCTTAATGAGGTCTTTAAGAAGCGTGACATCTTAAATTATTCGAAGCGAGAAACGGTTGGGTTGTGCCATAGTCGATAACTAAAGTCGTTTGGTCAATTATTTAATATTTATAAAGTGAAAAAGCCTCTAATTTACTTATAAGTAAATTAGAGGCTTTAATGTTTCTTATCTTCTCTTTACTAGCCCAATTCGAGGCTGTCTACAAACCATTATGATATTGAATATTGGTTGATTCCGGCACTAAATTATTAAGTTGCTGTTTTACCGGTGACGCTTCATCTTGTGATTTATTCGACAATAAAGCTTCAAATTTCTGAATTAACAAGGCTTTATCTGGAGATTCTTTATCGCCAGCGCCGATGTTGGTTAAATCAATCATAAAGCTGTCAAACATGTGAGATAGGTCGTCAATAATTTCCATGTTCAAAAACTGATCTTGGTTATAAATACTTGGGTAGCCTGCTTTTTGTTTATCAATAGCGAACGACACACCTTTAAGATTAGTAATACTGGTCGATTTATCACATGAGAGCATACAGCCATTGTCGATACGTGGTTTTTCACAGCCAACGCTTTGTTGGAAGAAACATTGTCGGCTAGTCATCAACAAAATAGGGTGGTAAATACTGTAAAATAATTTAAAGTTTTCAGGACGCGCAATATGCTTTATTTGCATGGCATTAATTTCGTTTGAAATAAATGCACCACTACAATCAAAATCTTCTTTCATCGCTAACAGCGCATATGAATTAGTGGTGTTTAAAAATGGTCCTGCGATCCATTTAATACCTAATTTATTGGCCTTAAAAGCTATGCCGGTGTTGTTAGTAACTATGAGTGCAGGTTTAACTTGTTCTAAAATATTTACTGCTACGTCGTAATCTTTGCCAATAAGTACGGCTGGAAACCACGGAATTAAACGTGGATTTTGCTGTAAAAAACTCACGTACTTAGTACAACCACGCTTGTAAGCGTCAGGTAGTTTGAAGTAAATGTCGGCATTAGTAACATGGGCTAGCTCGGCGTCAGCTTCATCACAAATCAATATTGATAATTCAGCTTTACTCGCGTTTTTGGCCGATACTTTCGGGTGGTTAACTAATTTAGGTAAGGTAACTTCAGGAATAATATCAACGGCGTTATTTAAACGGCTAGCTATTTGGTTTTTAAGAACAGTTAACTCTTTAAACGGAATGCTTAAGCCTGAAGTTAGATTATCGAAATTTAGTTCATTAAGTAAAAACTCAGCGTTGTTAAAGCTTTTAAAACGTTTCTCTATCGTTGCTTTATCTATGCTGGCGTTTTCACTGGCGCGCAATAAGCTAGTTGATTGCACGGTAAAAGTATTTTGCTCAATAGAAAAGCCCGTTGTTGTTACCGTAATGGTTAACGGTTGATCAAGTTGAGCTGAAAAGCTTAACGTTAACGGTACTTTTTCAATACTCAAGTGTTTAATTTTTTCAACCACTTCAGCTTCAATATCGTTTTTATCTGTTTGTAGGTTTTGCTCTACTTCTTGAATTTGAACTACTGAAATCGCTTGGCTATCGTCGGCTGTAAATTTACTCACCGCATGTACTTTAGAGTTATCGCGCGGGTTATCTATAAACATTGACTGGTTTAAATCACCGCGTAAAAAAGCATTAGAGAAGTCACGATTAAAAACTTTATAAAGACGTTCGCCATCTTCGGTTAATTCACCGGTATTTAAAAAACCATCAATTTGCTTACGGAAACTATCAACAACCGTGTGAACGTAGTTTGCGCCTTTTATACGACCTTCAATTTTAAATGAATGTACACCCGCTTCTATTAAAGCAGGTAAGTCGAAAAAGGCTGAGTTGTCTTTGATGTTTAACGGGAAATTATGGCCCGAAGGTGTGGTTTCATATTCTTCACGACAGGCTTGGCTACAACGGCCACGGTTGCCAGAGTTACCTACACTGGCTGAAGTTGAGTAACACAGCCCTGAAAACGCGACACACAATGAGCCATGTACAAATACTTCGGTTAATACATCGTGCTCAACACAAACATTATTAATGGCGGTAATTTCTCGTAAATTTAATTCGCGAGATAAGTTAACGCGTGAAGCGCCTAATTTTTTCAAAAAAGGTATTTGACCAATGTTATGCGTAGTTAATTGTGTAGAAGCATGAATATCTAAGGTCGGAAAATGCTTTTTAATAATGTTAAACATGCCAATATCTTGCACGATAACGCCATCTAACGTGGTATTAACTAGCTTACTCAATAGTTTAGCAATTGAGGTAAATTCACGCTCTAAAATGATAACGTTTAAGGTTAAGAATATTTGGCATTGGTATTGATGCGCTAGGCGAATAATACCGATAAGTTGCTCAAATGAAATGTTAGAAGCACGGTTTCGGGCATTGAGTGTATCTAAGCCACAATAAACCGCGTCAGCTCCTGCTATAATGGCTGCTTTAATTGCATCGACATCGCCGCCAGGCGCTAATAATTCTATTTTATGTTCCATTGGTACAACTTTTTTGTTCGCTAAATTTCAAAGCAGGGATTTTACCCGTATATTTCCCTAATGAATACCGTTAAAGTTGCAACAATACAAAAAGCACCTGTTCAAGAGTCTCCTTATGTCACTTCCTATTCTTTATTCTTTGCGAAACTGCCCGTATGCAATGCGTGCACGTATTGCTATTTTTAAATCGCAGCAACCGGTTGCACTTCGCGACTTGGTGCTAAGTAATAAACCTTCAGAAATGCTTTTAGCGTCGCCAAAGGGCACAGTGCCAGTTATCGTGCTAGGAAATTGCAGTGCCTCTGCCAGTGAGTTATCCAACAATAACGCAGATAAAAGTATTAACGCTGTACAAGATGTAGTTATCGATGAAAGCCGAGATATTATGCTTTGGGCACTTCGCCGTGGCGATCCGCATAATTTACTGCAAAGCGATCAGCCAGAAGCATTGCCTGAAATGTTAGCGTTTATTGATGAATTTGATATTGAATTTAAACAGCGTTTAGAGGCTTATAAATGTGCTAAACGTTACCACGAAACTAACATTGATGAGTGTCGAGAAGCTTGCGAGCATTATATAAAAATGCTCGAGCTAAGGCTTGCTGAGCATAACTATTTAATGTCGGCACACGAAAGCTTACTCGATATTGCTTTACTACCTTTTATTCGTCAATTTGCGCGTATAGAGCGACAGTGGTATTTGCAATCTCCTTACCCGCATGTAAAAGAGTGGCTTAATCGCTATTTACAAAGCCCTATGTTTACTAAGGTAATGGCGAAATATCCGCTATGGTTAGATAATAAAGAAGAAGTAATTTTTGTTGGAGGTAAGTAATATCTTAATAAAATTTAATGCTTTAGATGAATTAGACACTGTTTAGGTATTTAATTTCGCTAGCTTGGAAGAATTCAGCTATGTATTTAACCTATGACAAAGCTTACAAAACAGCTAACGAAATTAAAATGCTAAGCTCTAATATTATAGAGCATGGCCAGATATTATTTTAGACACTTCTAACATTGACGTTTTGCCTGAAAATTCAAATCTGACTTTGCCAACCGCTGAAAAGTAAATTTCTAATTCTGAATCCAGATCAAAAGTGCCTGAAGTTTCAATCGAATAAGCAACAATGTTTTTGTATGGCAGCGAGGTGAAATCTTTCTTACTGCCCGTAATACCTTGTACGTTAACCGAAATTATTCGTTTAGTGGTAAACACCACGCCATCGCGCATGGTTTTGTATGAGTCTACAATTTGCTCATCGTCTAACAGTAAATCAGCAACCTTTTCACCATAGCTGGCATCTTGCTTTAGTTTAAAAAAACCTTTGTTTTCAAAATCAATCATGGAACTTCCTTTTTGTTGTTAGTTTGTTCACTTGTTTGCTGCGTATTCGTTTACGCTATTTCCTTTCAGTTTACTTAAGTACATTACTTTTACAAGTACATTACTTTTACAAGTACATTACTTTTACAAATACATAGCGCGATTCCATAAATCAAAATACTGTAACTAAGTTTGTAGCAATTTTTCGATAGTCTTATTGTGAAAATAATAAAGCCTGTAACAATTTAATTGTTACAGGCTTTATATCGCTATTAATCTAAGTTGTTTTTCTTTTTGCTTAACAATTAACAATTAACAATTAACAATTAACAATTAACAATTAACAATTAACAATTAACTATGCGGTAGCTCGCTATATTTTTTCAAAAATAACGAAGCTCAATGGCGGCAACTCAAGACTTTCTTTATCTTTTAGTTTCGTCATTAAATTACCCTTGCCTGCAACCAATCGATAATTAGCGCCGTTAAGTTCAAGGTTAGCTTTCGCAGTTTTATCACTAGTGTTGAATGCGATTAATAGCGTTTGATTACTCGCATTTGCATTTTTATCTAGCTCATTATTTTTCATCGTACGGCTAACGGCAAATATAGGGTTGTTATCCGCTTGAAATACCGTTTGTTGTTCGCCGCGACGTAAAGCCGGGTAGCGGTAGAATATATCGGCATATTGAGCAAAGCTTTGGTAAATAGGGTGGTTAATATCAAAGTTATCGTCAGCGGTTGTTGCATCGGTTGCGAGTAAATCGTCGTCATTATAGCTTTCAACCAACGATGGCATCATATCTTGTCTCGACGCTTGGTCGCCGCCATCACCAACAAAGCCTTGCTCGTCACCGTAATAAATAATTGGTACGCCACGCATAAAGTAGGTCATGGCGTGTGCAAGCAATGTACGCTTGATCATTTGATCTTCGCTGTAGTTAAACTCACTCTGCTTTAACATATAGGCAAAGCGTCCCATGTCATGATTACCGGTAAAGTTCATTAACTGATTAGCATTGCTGTCGTGATCTAAGTAGTCAATGTCATTAGCAAAAAGCTTGGCTAACACTTTAGTGCCTTTTTGCTCAATTAAGTTTTGTACCATGGCACTTTGAAAGCTGAAGTCTAATACAGACTGCATGTTTCCCGCGGTGGTGTATTCACTTAATTCTTTACTAGTAAAGCTATACACTTCGCCGAACATAAAAAAATTCTTTATGCCTAAACCTTGGGCATGCTCAACTAGAGCAGGAGAGAACTTAGCCCAAAAATCAGTGTTTACGTGTTTAACTGTATCAATACGAAAGCCATCAGGCTTAAATTCAGTGATCAGGTTTTTAAAAATATCGGTTAAGCCTTTAAGTACTTCAGGATTATTGGTATCGATATCGTCAAGGCCAGAAAAGTCGCCACGCTTTGAGCTTTCGCCTTGCCAAAATGAATCACCTTGGTTGTGATAATATTTAGGATCGTTTAGCCAAGCTGGTGTTTTTAATTGTTCATGGCCTTTTGGAATAACTGTGGTGTATTTATCGCCAGCTTCAACTTGTGCTGCTGATTTAAATGGGCAGCCTTTGTCTGAACTAACGAGCCATTGCAATCCGTCTTCACCATGACATTCAACATACTTGATCACATCAGCGGTGTGGTTAGTAATAATATCAAAATATATTTTAATGTTTTCTGCATGAGCGCTATCGATAAGCGCTTTTAAATCTTCATTGCTACCTAAATGTGGGTCAATCTTGGTAAAGTCTAATACCCAATAGCCGTGATAACCGGAGCTGTCAGCTTGTACGGCTTGGTTTCGTAAAATAGGCGTTAACCAAATAGAGGAAATACCTAATGATTTTAAGTAAGGCAGCTTGTCTTTTAAGCCCTGAATATCTCCACCATGGAACATGCCTTTATTCGTTTTATCAAAACCACCAGCAGAAATGGGTTGGGTTTTTGAGCCTAAATCATTACTCGTATTACCGTTATTAAAACGGTCTGGCATAACAAAATAAAACACTTCTTCTTGTACATCGCGCTCAAGATAATGTGGTAAATCAGCCGCCGTTTTACGTTGTTTATTTATAGCATTAGATGATATTTTTGCTTGATCTACCGCCGTTATTTCACTTTTGTTATCACTGCTTAATTGCTCATTGCTTATTTGCTCATTGCTACAGCCGCTAAAAGCTAAGATTGCTATGGTCGATATCAGCAAAGTGGATAGTTTATTTTTTTTAAACATGTTTTTATTATCCTAAGTTTACAAATGTAAAAGCGATTATGATCTTGGTCTTGGTCTTGCTTGGTTCATTGCATGAGCTAAGTCATTAACCGAATTTGTTTTATCAAATTCTTCAATGGTAACAGGTAACTTTTGCAACCAATTAGGGTGTTCGTCTATGGTGCCGGGAATATTGACTTGCTCAACAATCTCTAAAGCGTCTTCTAATGGAATTAATTGAATATGGCTTGGCGCTTTAGCCATATACTTTTGCACACTTAAGCTAAGTTCTCGGTTCATTTTTGCAGGGGCTTGTGTTGGCGCTTCGCTTATATCGATAACATTAAGATCTACTAATGCATCGATTAGCAATTGACGATCGATAATTCGGCTGTCACGCTCGTTTTGACCCATTTCTTCATTCGGATAAAGACTAAGTTTTTGACGCCATTCAAGATCTTTACCTATCCACCAGCCTGTTAGTGTGGGTAAATCGTGGGTTGATATAGTAACCATAGATTGAGCAGGGTAAAGCTCAGGACGCATAAAAAATCCTGATTCCCAGCGCTCAAAAAACAATACTTTGTATGACAACAAACCAGCGCTAGCCATTATTTCACCAAAACCTTCAGGCACTGTACCTAGGTCTTCACCAATAACAACACAGCTATTGCGACGAGATTCTAAAGCGATAATGCGTAAAATGTCTGCCAATGGAAAAGTAATATAAACACCTTCATCGGCTCTCATGCCGGGTGCTACCCAATATTGACGCATTAGCCCTAAAATGTGGTCAATGCGTAATGCTCCTGCATATTGCATATTACTGCGTAAAGCTTTAACCAGTGGTTGATACCCTTGCTTTTGCAAAGCAACAGGGTTAATTGGCGTTAGTCCCCAATCTTGCCCTATGGTATTCATAGCGTCAGGCGGTGCACCAACGGCTGCGCCAGCAACATAAACATCTTTGTCTGCCCAAACATCTACACCTGAGCCATCACAACCTACGGCTAAATCAAGGTATAAGCCAATTGGCATACCTGATGTTATTGCTTGGTTGGCAATTGATTTTAATTGGCGATGAGCAAGCCATTGCACGTAACAAAAATAGTTAACACGGCTCGACTCTGTTTGCTGAAATGCTTTTACTTCAGCGCTATCAGGTGTTTGAAAAGCCACTGGCCAATCTGGCCAGCCATAAGCGTTTTCATCTGTCTTTCTAAAGTGCTCATAGAGCGCTTCAAAAGTGGCAAGCTGTATTAGATCTTCACCTTCATTAGCTTTAAAGTCATTAAATTCGGTTATTTCTGCAGGAGATAAGTTATCAATGTCTTGAAATAACAGTTCTAAAATTTCAAATTTAACATCGGCTACTGCAGGGTAATCAATTAATTCTGTTTGTTTTGCATAAGCAATTTTGTTTTGTATTTCTTCACTATTAAAGCGTGACTGTGCTGCTTCACAGGTTAAAAAGTTAGGTACCTGCTTTAAGTCAATGTACAGGGTATTTAAAAAGCAACGACTGGTTGGTGAATAAGGGCTTCGGTGAGCTGGATTATTTTGATACAAAGGATGTAATGGGTTTAAACCAATCGCAGAGGCGTTTTGTTTGGCTGACTTTTCAACTAATTTTGCTAAATCACCAAAGTCACCCATGCCTAAGTTGTCTTCACTGGTTAACGAGTAAAGTTGAGCAGCGTAGCCCCACATTTTGTCCTTCGATGCTTCTTGTGGGCTGTAACATGTTTTAGGGGCATAAATTAAAGGGCAACAAGCGCTATTTTCGCCGTATTGCAGCGTTAATTGATGATAGCCTTGTACTAAGCTTGGCAGAGGCAAGTGGTATTTATTAAAGCTAGCATCTTCAAATGTTATCGACTCTAATAAAGTTAATGAGGCCAATGAAATACTATCGCTAATTTTTTCGCCAGATTCTAAGGTTATTTCAAAAGCGAGTTGAGTTACTTCAGCACTAGCAAGGCTGATAATAATTTCATGATGATCAGCTTCAAACTTAGCAATGTGTGATGGTGGCAACATATTTCGCCAAGTGGTTTGCTCTAATTCGGTTATGCTATTGGCAATTTTTTCTTCACAAGATAGATCATATCCCATAGCATTGAGTAAAGAGTGTCTCGCTTGATCTTGAGCATATACTTGCTCGCCAAATGAATTGGTGTAGGTGGTATGAAAGCCAACGAGTTCTGCAAGTTTCTCAATTAAATTCATTCTATCTTCTCTTTACTTTTCGCTAGCATAAAGCTGCAAGCGATTTAATTTTTAAGTGACAGCTAACTAAACAAGGTAGCTGTGCTAGTAATTCGTATTTTTAGTTTTGCTAGCTACTGTTTACTGGCTTTAATTTCGACAATAAATGTGCTTTTAAAAAAATGATGAACGGGCATTAATTTATGCCAGAACACCGTTGCTGCTTTTTAAGTTAAACAAACCGAATACTTACCGGTTAGTAATTACTCGGTTTGAGCTACAACTTATTTATTTTTTCAGTCGATCTATTAATAGCTATAGAGCCTTTGCTGACCTTAACTAGATTTACATGGCGTTAAGTGCCAAATATTTTCTACATAGTCTTCAATTGAGCGATCTGAATTAAACTTACCCATTAGTGCGGTATTTAATATGGCCATTTTCGCCCATTGTTGTTGATTTTTATAAGCTTTATCTAATGCTTTGTGGGCATCGGCATAGCTTTGAAAATCTGCTAATACTTTGTAAGGATCTCCACCCGTTAAAAAGCAGTCTTTAATTGCAGATAACTCGCCAGGTTTGCCCGGTGTAAAGTAGTCGGTATCTAACCAGTCTAAACAAGCGCGAATTTCGGCGTTATTTTCGTAGTAGTGATACGGGTTATAACCGTTTGTATCTAAGGTTTTAACTTCATCTACGGTTAAGCCAAAAATAAATATGTTTTCATCACCTACTTCTTCTGCAATTTCAATATTGGCACCGTCAAGCGTACCTATTGTTACTGCGCCATTAAGTGCTAGCTTCATGTTGCCAGTACCCGAAGCCTCTTTACCTGCAGTTGAAATTTGCTCAGAAACATCAGCCGCTGGAATAATTTTTTCAGCCAGGCTAACACGATAATTAGGTAAGAAAACTACTTTTAACTTGTCTTGGATGCGCTCGTCATTATTTATTTTTTCAGCAATTTTATTGGTGGCGTAAATAATTTCTTTCGCTAACTGGTAACTCGGCGCGGCTTTAGCACCAAAAATAAATACTCTAGGCTGTATATCGAGTTCCGGGTTTTCAAGTAACTGACGATAAAGCGATATAATGTGTAGAAGATTTAAGTGCTGTCTTTTATATTCATGTAAACGTTTAATTTGCACGTCAAAAATAGCATCAGGGCTAACGGTTATGCCGGTTAAGGCTTTTATTTCTTTGGTTAAAGCAATTTTATTTTGCTGCTTTATGGTCATAAACTCAGCTTGAAATTTGCTGTTTTCAGCTAGCGTGGTTAATTCGCTTAACATGTTAAGGTTTTTAGCCCAATCACCCTCTATTGTTTTATCGAGTAAATTAGCTAGAAGCGGGTTACAGGCTTTTAGCCAACGGCGTGGGGTAATGCCGTTAGTAACATTGGTTAATTTTGTTGGCCATAATTGGTTAAATTCTGGGAATAAATCTTGTTTTACAAGATCAGAATGAATTTGCGCTACACCATTAACTTTATGAGCAGTAATCACACAAAGGTGCGCCATACGAACTTTAGGTTCATTACCTTCTTCAATTAAAGATAAGCGGGCGCGCATGTCGTTATTATTTGGCCATAATGATTCAACATCATTATTTAAAAACGCATCATTAATACGGTATAAAATGTTTAAGTGGCGCGGTAATACGCGCTGAAATAATGCTACAGACCATTTTTCTAATGCTTCAGGTAACAAGGTATGATTAGTATAAGCAAAAACCTTTTGGCAAATCGCCCATGCGCTATCCCATTCAAGGTTATGATCATCCATTAGCGTACGCATTAACTCTACAATAGCGATAGTAGGGTGGGTGTCATTTAACTGAATAGCGACTTTGTCGCAAAATGTTGACCAATTATTGCTATCAGCAATAGCGCCATATTGATTTTCAAATCGGGCAATAATATCTTGTACTGAACAAGCACAGAAAAAGTATTGTTGAATAAAGCGCAACTCTTTACCAGCCTCATGCTCGTCATTTGGGTAAAGTACTTTAGAAACAACTTCAGCGGCAACTTGTTGTTGATGGGCTTGTAAATAGTCACCACGATTGAGTAATTCCCAATCAAAAGCTTCTTCTGCTCTACACTCCCAAAGACGCAAGGTATTTACTGTTTCACAATTATAACCAACAATAGGAACATCCCACGGAACACCTTGTAACATTTTACCGGCATGCCAAACGGGTTTTGTTGTGCCATCTGTTTGAGCAACGTCTTCTACATAACCATATAACGCTATTTTCTGACTAGATTGCGGGCGACAAACTTCCCATGGGCTACCAAACTCTCGCCACATATCAGGTTGTTCTATTTGTTTACCGTCAACAAAGCTTTGCTTGAATAAACCGTGCTGATAGTGCACGCCGTAACCCATAGCGTTGTAATCTAATGTGGCAAGTGAATCTAAAAAGCAGGCTGCTAAACGCCCTAAACCACCATTGCCAAGTGCTAAATCTGCACCTTGCTCACATAGGTCGGCTAATTCAAAACCCATGTTTTTAAGTGCTATTTGGGTTGGTGTGTATAAATCTAAATTATGTAAATTGTTTGAAAGTAAACGACCCATTAAATATTCGAGAGAAAGGTAGTTTACTGATTTTACTTCACTTTGTTGTTGGCGAAGTTTAGTACGTTGTAGTTTATCTACAATAACATCATTAAGCGCTAAAGACGTGGCACGCCAGTAAGCAGGTTTTTTATCACAACCATTTTGCTCACTTTGGGTAAATTGTAAGTGGTGCTTAATACGCTGGCTTATTTCCGCCACACTAAGATTTGGCGTAATGGTTTCAGTTGTTTTTGTGTTGGTGATCATATAACTACAAACTCTTTAATCGGACATTTTAATGCCGGTAAATTTCACTTTAAAATTGTTAGTAAAAAGTGAAGCAACGTCATGTCTGCTTTTAATCCGTTATGCAAACAGCATGTAATCGATGGGGCTACCATCGTCGATAATACCCGCTTTGGCTCAATGCCAGTGAAAGCAAAATATTAAATTAACGCGTAAATTGATTATGCCGATGTCAGTAATTAGAGCAATAAACTACATACGTATGCACAATAAAAAGATCAGTAAATTTACATGCATACGTATGCAGATTAGCCATTTTGTATGCGATTTATTTTATTTTTTGACACTAATAAGTTTTAAAGAAAATATTTACAGCAGCACGGTTGATAAGATATTGGGCTGATAACAAGCATTGATTAAAGAGAAGGAGTGTTTGGTTTTGTTCCTATATTTTCTCTTCACTATTGCTAGCACTAATGGTAATTAACTTATGTACTTAGCTTATTTCCTCGGTTAATATGAATAAGATTTTTTCATTTATAGGTGTGTCGTGAGAGCAAAACAAACATCATTTGATATCGCTTATCGAGCCGGCGTTTCTCAATCAACCGTATCGCGCGCATTGCGCAACAGCCCGTTGGTAAATGAGGAAACACGTCGTCGTGTTCAAGAAATTGCTAAAGAATTAAATTACAAAGTTGATAGAAATGCCAGTAGTTTGCGCACACAACTCAGTGGCACTATTGCATTACTGTTATTTGAAGATCCGACCAATGATGATTCATTAATAAATCCATTTTTCTTGTCAATGTTGGGCAGCATTACCCGCGCTAGCGCTAAAAAAGGTTACGACTTATTGGTATCGTTTCAGCAAATGAGCAACGATTGGCACGCTGATTTTGAAGACACCCGCAAAGCAGATGGTATTATTTTACTTGGCTATGGCGATTACACAGATTATGAAGAAAAGCTTGTTCAACTGATCAAACAAGAAACTCATTTTGTACGCTGGGGGGCTGATGTAAAAGGGCTGTCAGTAGTTTCTGTTGGTTGTGATAATTTCGACGGCGGTTATCAAGTTACTGAGCATGTAATCAAAAATAACCGTCAACATTTCGCGTTTTTAGGTGGTGTAAGCACAGGTTCTCCTGAATTTTTAGATCGTTATACTGGTCATTGCCAAGCATTAAAAGACAATAATCTTAAGGTCGATAGTAACCTACAAATTGATGCTATTTCTACTGATGAATCGGGCTATCAAGCAGCTAAACAGTTAATTGCAAAAGGAATAAAGTTTGATGCTATTTGTACTGCAAGCGACTTAATTGCTATTGGCGCAATGCGAGCGATTCAAGAAGCGGGTTATAACGTTCCGGGTGATGTGGCAATAGCGGGTTTTGATGATATTGCTACGGCTTGCTCAACTTCTCCTGCTTTAACTACCGCTAAGCAAGACACCGTTTTAGCTGGTGAAATTTTAGTTGATAAGTTACTACAGTTAGTGAGCGGCGAAGAAGCACACACGCAATTAATGCCAGCGACATTGGTTGTACGAAAATCTTGTGGTAGTTAGCCTGAACTCTGGATAAGCAGCACTTGCTCAATGCTCCCTTTTAAGCCATTTTCAAGGCATAAAATGAAGCATTGATAGTGTCTATTGGTGATGTTCGCCTGGCTATAGCATTTACTTTACCACCTAAGCTTTTGATTCACTTGAGTATCAAGCACTCATTATCCAGAGTTCAGGTTATGTAACCTAAACTCTGGATAAGCAGCACTTGCTCAATGCTCCCTTTTAAGCCATTTTCTGCGTTAAAACGTCGATAAATAGCGCGCTATTCATAAACGTTTTGCCTTAAAAATGTCATAAAATGAAGCATTGATGATATCTATTCGTGATGTTCACTTGGCTATAGCATTTACTTTATTACCTAAGCTTTTGGTTCGCTTAAATATCAAGCACTCATTATCCAGAGTTCAGGTTAATTGATTCTCCCCTTTCCTTAGGTAGTTTAAGCTGCGCTAAAACAAGGTTGAAATACACTATAACAAGCATTAACCTGTCGGCTTAAAGTCTTTAATGGCACCATTATCACACTTAATACAATTTAGCTTCTGGCCCAGTTTTGCATTCCGTGTCGACTTTTCTAGCACCCATGGCCGATTAATAAATGGGGGTTGGTGACGAACATGTTGAAAGTGTCCGCACGCTAGGCGAGCAACCCAATGGTTTTCTTCATCAAGATGATAGTCAATTATTGCTTTTAGCATGTTAATCCTAAGTTTATAAAGAAGCCGTTTAAGTTTTTAAACTCAAATCTTTAGTCGGTTACTAGATGCGAAGAAGCTAAGTATTGTTTATTGGGCTAGGTTCCCAATGCATACCTTCGCATGCGGGCCTACTAAGCACGAAGCCAAATTTTTTATAAAGCTGAGGTACGTCAGCGAGTAAAGTAATATAGGCACCTTCAACCGCATTTTGTTCAAGATAGCCCATAATGTTTTGCATAACGATACTGCCTAAACCTTTACCTTGGTAGTTAGGATCGACTGCGACATCAACAACTTCGAAATTTAACGCGCCGTCACCGACTACTCTTCCCATAGCGACGGTACAATCGTCAACAACAAGGTGCACGCCGAATAAGCTATTGGGTAAGGCTCTTTTCGCGGCTTCAGCAGGGCGTGGTGTTAAACCTGACACTATTCTTAAACGTAAGAAGTCTTCTACGGCTGCCACTTTTTTAATAATATTTACTTGCATGAATTCCCCATTGCTGAATTAATTGACTAAACGTCATAGCGCTTGATTCAAGCATTTTTTGGCTATTAACGAAAGGACTTAATGTTAACCATATAAAGTATCATATATAAATAGTGCATCGTTAAGAATACTAATGCGGCCAGTGATTAGGCTATTGACTCGCTAACTAATCAAGTAACTCATCATGGAAGTAAACCAGCAAGTATCTACATAACTAACCAAAAATTTAGCTAACTGAGTAGCCGCTAACGATTAAATTAAAAAGCCTAAGTTCGTTAACGTATACCAACTTAGGCTCTGTGATTACTAAAGTGAGTTAATTTTAAAGCATGATAAAAGGGGATTGTTGCTAATAGTCAGGCTCTTTTACTCTGAGTGTTAATAAACCTGCAATGAGCATACTTACGCCGCCAATAACTAACGAATAAACCGGTTGGTTATCGAATACTTTGGTAATGAGGAAGCCTAAAACACTCGCTGCTAATATTTGTGGTAATACAATGAAAAAATTAAATATTCCCATATATAAACCCATTTTTTTAGCCGGTAAAGCGTTAGCCAAAATAGCGTACGGAATTGATAATATAGAAGCCCAAGCGAAACCTATACCGATCATAGAGATAATAAGTAAGGTTGGATCTTTAATAAACAGGAATGAAATAAAGCCCGCGCCACCTAAAAATAGGTTAATCATGTGGGCAATACGTAAATTAAAGCGTTTAACCACCAAAGGAATACAAATAGCAGCAAAGACAGAGGTTAAGTTGTAAGCTGAAAATAGTACACCGACCCAATCTGCACCTTCATTAAACGCTGCTGAAGTTACGTCAGAGCTACCAAAATGGAAATCAGTAACTGCTGCTGTGGTGTAGGTCCACATAGCAAAAAATGGGAACCATGAAAAAAATTGTACAAAGGCTAATTGCTTCATGGTTTGGGGCATAGAAAACAAGTCAGACATGACTTGCGCGAAGCCATTTTTACTATTGTTTTTAGCCATTAAGCTGGCGACTAACTGACAAATACCAAAGAAACAAAAACCGCCAGCAAGAATAAATAAATTTTGATCTAGTTGTTCGATATTTAATGCCACTAAAGCAAAACTAACAATACCAACCACTAACCAAATTAAACCGCCGGTGAGATACTTTTGCGCGCTACGGACAATAAAGTCTTCTTCAATGTAATCTTTATCTTCAGCTTCTTGAAAGGCTTTTAGCTCGTCAGGAGAGTATTCTTTAGTGGAATATATTGTCCATAAAACGGCGAGAAAAAAAACTACGCCACCAGCATAAAAAGCAAACTTTACGGTGTCGGGAACCATACCAGGCTCTGCGACATTGCTAATATTAAACCAGTTAGTCATCATCCAAGGTAGAGATGAAGCAACAACGGAGGCAACGCCAATAAAAAAGCTTTGCATAGCATAGCCCATTGCACGCTGTTTTCTCGGCAACATATCACCAACAAAGGCTCTAAAGGGTTCCATGGAAACGTTTATCGATGCATCCATTATCCATAACATACCGGCTGCCACCCATAAAGTAGGGGAGTTAGGCATTATAAATAAAGACAAACTAGCGGCGATTGCACCAAAGAGAAAATAAGGTTTACGTCGGCCTAATCGATTCCAAGTGTTGTCACTAAAATAGCCAATAATCGGTTGAACAAGTAGTCCCGTTATTGGCGCAGCAACCCATAAAATGGCCATATTTGAATAATCTGCCCCTAGGGTTTGAAATATTCGACTGACGTTGGAGTTTTGCAAAGCAAAGCCGAATTGTATTCCCATAAAGCCGAAACACATATTCCAAATTTGCCAAAAATTAAGTTGTGGTTTGTTGGTCATAAACGAACTCTTATTGTTATAAATTGTCGTTAATCTTTATTATTCTTCGGTCTCAATATTTTTTTAACAGAATAATACGTTAACATTATTAATTTCCATCTTAGCAATAGTCTATTAGTTACAACATTAGCTGCATACGTATTCACCTGTTATTCAGGCTCTGTTTGAATAAGTACAAGGTAAAATAAGAGGGTAGCTAATTAGGTTTAGCTATTTAAGTTTTGTTGACGCCATTGCTGTTCGTCAATGGCATCGCTTTCATCGTTTAATCGCTCAATAAAGGTTATGCCATCAAGGTGATCTAACTCGTGCTGAAAAATTCTCGCCAGAAATCCGGTTAAGGTTTTATGATGCTTTGTAGCGTTTTCATCAAGATATTTAACGTCTATGCTGGTATATCTAGAGACAAGCGCACGCTTGCCTTTCACACTTAAACAACCTTCCCAAGCTAACTCTTGCTGATGACTCCTTGCAATTATTTCTGGATTTATGATGACACTAGGTGCAAGTAATGGCGCATCAGGATAGCGTTCATTTGGGGCAGAGCACATAATAAATAATCGAAGACTTTTACCTACCTGTGGCGCCGCAATACCCACGCCTTTTTCGGCGGCAACGGTAGCTTTTAGATCAACAATTAACTGCTTTATTTCATCAGTGTTAATCTTGTCTACAGGCTTGGCAATAGCCGCCAATATAGGTGCGCCTCGTTGTAAAACTATTAAGGTATTCAAATTGCTATCTCACTTATGCATTTTTTAAAACATGGCAGTTGCTAATTGGCCGCTTTATTTGCTAACAACCGACGAGTTTTATCGCGCTCTTTTTTAAAGTAAAACCAACTCACTATAAACAAAATGATAATAAATGGCAGACTGGTAAATACCACAACATGCCAACCCGCTTTAAATAATATCCATCCAGCTAATAACGAAGCCGTGGCCTGAAAGCCAAAAATAATAAAGTCGTTAACCGCCTGCACTTTATGTCGCTCGCTGTCGCGATAACTTTGTGGCAGTAATGATGTGCCAGTAAGAAAAAGAAAATTCCAGCCAATACCCAATAATACTAATGCCCACCAGTAATGTATTACTTGCTCGCCAGACAATGCAATAACGGTAACCACAGCATAAATAATGGTGCCGGCTAACATTAAGTTCTTTAAACCAATGCGTTTAACTAATAACGCAGTAAATAAAGAAGGAATAAACATAGCAGCAATATGACTTTGAATGACCCACTTTGTATCGTTTAAGCTATGACCATGTAATTTATGCATACTTAATGGCGTTGCGGTCATTAAATAACTCATTAACGCAAAACCAATGGCGGCTGAGAGAATCGAAATTATAAAAATAGGTTGTTTAATAATGACACTTAACGGCCGAGCTTCACCTGGACTATTGTTGTGTGTTACATCGGGGTTTTTAAAACTTAGCATGAATAACATAGCAATAACAAAGAGCCCAGCAAGGCATAAAAATGAACCGGCATAGCCATAAGGCGAGCTAACCCAGTCTTTCGCGGTTACGGCAATTTCAGGACCTAAAAACGCAGAAAAAATACCACTAAGCATTAAAATAGAAAGCACTCTAGGTATTTCATTACTATCACTTAAGCTTTCAATCGCGGCAAAACGTAATTGTTGAATAAATGCGGTACTAACACCAAAGAATAAACTCGCTAAAACTAGCAGCTCGAAACTACCGTTTAATGCGGCAATTGCGGCGAGTAACGTACCCGAAAATCCAACACTAAAACCGGTAAATGTAGCAAAACGGCGCCCTTTATTTTTTGCTAATAAAGCCGCAGGAATAGCACCACTAGCCACACCCAGTATCATGATAGTAACGGGCAAGGTTACTAATGCAGGATCCGCTCCCATACTCGTGGCTAAAATGCCTCCGATAAAAACAATAACTGGTGATGCTGCCATAACTAAAGGCTGCACTAAAAAGAGTAACCAGATATTTTTCGGCAATACAAATAATCGCTGTAAGCCAATAAAGCTTAAAATTAATAACGCAAGGGTAATGATAATATTCGAGAGCATTTTTGACCCTGTAATTGCTGTAGGTAAAATTGAAGAGAGATGTTTTTATATAACATTATTATACTCATGCCTAAACATATTCTTAAATGAAATGTTAAATCTATAATTTTTATATTTTCCCCATTTATAGATTTTTTATAAGATTTTATTTGTTTAAGTTTTCATTATTAGCTTCTCTTTAAAAAGGACAGCTAAATGCAATCATACAAATTATGTATTCCACTTTTTTTCTCAGTAAATAGTTACGCATTTTATGAAAATGAAGATGTAAACGAAACGGCAAGTGAGTTTATCGCGCCTATAATGGTCACTATCCCTGCGGGTAGTTTTAAGATGGGAGATATCGACGAAGAAGATGCTCAGCCTATTCGTAAAGTTACTCTATCTGAGTTTAGCTTGGGAAAATATGAAGTAACTGTGAAAGAGTTTCGACACTTTGTTGAACAAACAGGCTATAAAATGCCTTCTCAATGCACCCATAAACTCAATGGTTGGTTTAATTATGGTAAAACTGATGGAACTTGGGAAAATAACTCATTAAATACTAGCGACTTTCAACCGGTAAATTGTATTGGTTGGCAAGCGGAAAATGCGTATGCTCAGTGGTTAAAAAAAGAAACTGGCCACCCTTATCGTTTACCGAGTGAAGCTGAGTGGGAATATGCCGCGAGGGCGGGTACAAGCAATCGATATTACTTTGGTGATGACACAGAACAAACCCTAGTCTGTGACTATGAAAACACGGCTGATTTAACCGGTGAGAACATTTTACAACGAGATGCTAGTACTAGCTATGTGAACTTTTTTAATGGTAAATCTAACTGTGTTGATCACGCGGCTTATGCCAGTATTGTTGGTATGTATAAGCCTAACCCTTTTGGTTTACACGATATGATCAGTAATGTGGTCGAATTTATTGCAGATTGTTATAAAGATAATTATAAAGACGCGCACCGTGACGGTAAGCCTTGGGAGAATAACGAGTGTGAATATCGGGTTGCACGAGGCGGTAGTTGGCACTGGAATACTTTTCCTGTTAGTAGAAGAGGTGTTATGGGGGAAGACTTTGTTGGCGGAGTAGAAGGTTTTAGGTTGGCGCTTGATGGTGCAGCACCAAGCCTATCGAACAGCACGAAAAAATTTTACAAAGACTTAAAAGTAGCGCAGCGCAGCGAACAATTAAAACGAGATGCTATTTTACCTTACCCAGATACGGTAAAAAATTTAACACTGGATCAAACAGCAGAAATGGTGACGCTAACGTGGGACAAAAATGCAGAGACTGATATTGAAAGTTATCGAATCTATAGAAATGCCGCCACGGGTAGCACTTTTAAATTATTAGCTGCAAATATAATTGAAACCACCTTTAAAGATGCGAACATAGATAGTCATCAATATGAATATACTGTTGTCGCGGTTAGGCACCATCAACAAAGCGATTATAGTAATAGGGTAAAAACTCAAGCGTCATGGGTGCGTGCTCCAGGCAGAATAGAAGCTGAAGCCGCCGCAGAGCTGAGTGATGCTAGTGTAGCTAGAACATCTGATATTGACGGCAAACTCAATTTAACCGGCTCTAGGGGAATAGGTGATAAAGCGATAATAACTTATCAGCTGACAGTAGAAAAATCAGGAAATTATAATTTAACTTACCGTTTAGCTGCTCCTCGAGATACTGAAGGCTTTGCAATATTAGTTAATGATAAAGAGTTAGCAAGAGAAAGAATAACTAGCACAGGTGGCTATAACAAATGGAAAACGCAAACAGGAATTACCATTTACCTTGAGAAAGGCAACAGTAAACTGACATTAAAGTCACTTGATAGTCACTGGAAGCTAAATTGGATAAACCTTAAACACGATTAGTCTTAAACATACAACATAACGCTAGCCTTATTCGTGGCTTAACTTCTGGCTTTAGTGCTGGCGTTATTGTAATTAATCTCTTCAACTTTAAGATGATCTTATAAGTTAAGTGCAATCAACTTTTCTTCATTATTGCGTCGCCAATAGTCAGTAGACTTTTCATTAATATACTGACAATAAAAAGCATGATTACTTTGTTTGATTTTTGTACTACACAGCAGTAAAGCCATATCTAAACTAAGGTAGGTATCACCAGCTAACTCTGCTTGTTCAAAAGTGCGTGCAGCATAAGTAAAAAATGCCGTATCATTTTTCTGTGCTTGTGCCAGCAAGGTTCTTAAATATGAATTCTGAGCATTATCTGTATTAATATTATCGAGCAGCATTTGTGCATCTAACAGGTTTTTTTGACTTATATAGTATTTCATTAATTGTTGACGACTATTTTGTGCAGCCCAAAAATCAGGCGTTAAAGCGGCAAGCTTTAGCACTTGTTTTAAGTGTGGCTCTTTATCTTCTATATTTTTAGCAAAAATAGCGTAGTGATAAGGCACAATAGCAAAATGGTAGCTTGGTAATTTATACGCCTTCATTTTGTTTTCAGCTTGCTTTAAATAAAGATATTTATCTTCTTCTTGATGATTTTTGTATGCTAATACCGAAAGGTAAGTTAAAGCACTTAACTCTCGTTCTTTATCTTGAGCATTAAATGCTAACTGTGCTGACTTAAGTAGGCTTTGTTTAACTTCTGGGTAATCTTTCTTATGATGGTCTAACCAAGATTGTGCAAACCAAGCATCGGCTTGTCGCTTTACATCATTAATTTTTTGAAATTGCTCGATAGCACTCGTAAGTTTCTCGGCACTTAAATCGAACAGCTCTTTACAGGTTAAAATTTCACTCTGAAAGAGTAACGCATTGCCAATATATTGTATTTGGTTTTGTGTTGCAGAAATATTCTCCAATTTGTTTGCCATTACCATGGCTTTTTCTAACTCACCCACCATTATGTAGGTATTAATAAGCTGACCAAGAATAATGAGATCATTTGGCGCTTGTTGATGAGCAATGGATAAGTTGGCTTGCTGAAGCTCTGGAGCTTGAACACTATTAAGCAGATTATAAATAACCGGTTGTTGTAAGTGTTGTTGCAGTTGTTTTAAAACAGTTTGTTGATTGTTACCTGAGATTTGACCTTGCCAATTAGCAAATGGACCTTTTAGCATAAAGTCGAGATAAGTCTGATTGTTATGATTACGCAACGAGCCAGTTAACACTAAGGGATGCTGTGCTGCTAAAAGTGGGTATTCAAGCTCAGCTGAGGTTTGAAAGTCAGCGGTATTTAATTGAGATAATTCGGTAAAATCAAAATACGCATTATCTTCAAGTTTAATAACCTTAGACTCTTGCTGGTTAGTCATCGGGATATAAGAAATTTTAATCACCGAATTGTTGTCTTCTTGAGCTGGCCTACTCATTAACTTAATTGCTATAAAAACAAGAAAGGCAATACTAACTAGCGTTAATATTATCCAGTGATTTATCGCTTTTGTTTCAACTAAATCACTTGTTTTTTGCTCTGCTTTATTTGCATTTGCACTAGACTTTTCGGTTTCATTCACTAAGTCTATAGCATCAATATTGAGCTGCCATTGATAACCACGTTTTGAAAAAGTTTTTATTGCCTGATTACCTAAAAGAGCTCTTAGGTTACTAATACTTTGAAAAACAGCCTGCTCTGATACAACTTTGTCTTGCCAAACATGAGATAAAATTTCTTCTTTACTAAAAACATTATCTGAATGTTCCAGTAAAAGTTTGAGTACTTTGGCTTCATTATGTCGAATAGCTAGCGCCTGATTATCTTTTTTCAGCACTAAACTTGTACTATCAAATTCAAAATTTTGAAATATATAACGCATTGTTTTTATTATAATGTATCGTATGATTATTTGTTTTACAGGTATCTTAACTTATTAGGTGATGAAGCGTATGAATTTATTAATTCTACAATGAAAAAGGCTAGCAGAGATTTAAGGTTACAGAAAATAGTTAATCTAATTTGAGCAATGTAGCTAATGTAGCTGCTAATACAATCGTCACTATGCGGTACAATTTACCTTCCTATTTGTAATATTCGATAAATTTTTTAATTATTTATTATCAACATGCAAACTGAGTGCTAAACTCTGCGCTCAATATTATTCATTTACACGGTTATGTTAGGTGAATAAAAACTTATTAATTCAGTTTAAACCAATTTAAGTCAAAAGAGTCGTAATGAAATTTAGCCCGTTAGTTCAAGAACTTATTGATTCATTAAAGTGTTTACCTGGTGTTGGTGCAAAGTCAGCACAACGTATGGCTTTTCATTTACTTGAGCGCAATCGCCATGGTGGCAGTAAGCTTTCTCAAACGTTAGCGCGCGCTATGGAAAATATTGGTCATTGCCAACAATGTCGTAATTTTACAGAAGAAGAGCTATGTGAAATTTGTCAAAGTCCTAAGCGTAAAATAGCCACGCAATTATGTATTGTTGAAACACCTGCCGACGTTATTGCGATAGAGCAAACCGGTGAGTTTCAAGGACGCTACTTTGTGTTAATGGGGCATTTATCTCCGCTTGATGGTATTGGTCCCGATGATTTAGGTTTAGATATTTTAGAAAAACAACTCGCTTCAGGTCAATTTAGTGAAGTTATTTTAGCCACTAACCCTACTGTAGAGGGCGAAGCCACCGCGCACTTTATTGCTGAACTTACCCAAACCTATGATGTTGAAATATCAAGAATTGCACATGGTGTACCTGTTGGCGGTGAATTAGAATATGTTGACGGTAATACATTGTCGCATGCCTTGTCGGGGCGAAAAAACTATAACTTTTAGTGCTAACTTGTTTTATATCTTTCAGCTTTTTTGCTCAGAACTCTGCTAAGTCTATTGGCTTTAACTTGTGAATACACTTAGCAGTGAATGTAGCAGTGAATGGCGCTTAACAGTAAAATACTAGCCAATAATTTTAACAGGTGTTTTAACAATTAAATTTGTTTGTGCATATTTAAGTAATAAAATTCCACAACAAACAATAAACGCGGTGAGATAAAGTGCCGCATTGTAATTATGAAATTTTGCGATTAACGCCACGCAATATAACGGCGCCACCACTTGTCCTACTCCATAAGCTGCGGTAATTAATCCCATAATAAAAACTGGGTTTTTACCTGCGAGCTGGCCACCATAATTCATAAACAATGAAACAAGCCCAATAAAGGTGGCTCCGAATAAAATGCCGCTGATCAAATTAAGATAAATATTAGCGGAAAATATCGGGATTAAAATGCCAACCACCTGCAAGGCCATTGCCACCATCATAATATCGATACTGTTATATTTGTGTGCTAAACGCATCCAGATAATACAAGAAGGAATACCGGCTAAACCTACCGCTAACCAAGCGTAACCACCATAACCATCAAGTCCAGGTAATGAGTTAACAATATCAGGTAAAAACGTTGCTTGAACTACCATGCCTACACCTTCAGTAAAGTAGGCTAGTGCCAATACAATAACTAGGGGAGTAAATAGTGACTTATCAAAATTATGTTTAACCACTTGCTCTGCAGGTTGTTTTTCAAAACTGAGAATATAGCCTGAATAACAAGCGAACACGGTACCTGCAATGGCTAATATGAACCAAGCATTTTGCCAGTTACCGCCAGAAGAAAATACAGCACGCATAATTAAATCAGACACTAAAATAGAAAAGCCTAAGCCACTAAAGTGAATACCCATTGCTTTAGTTTTATTGGTGTTTTGTAACTTTGACATCACAATAGCCGAGCCCACAACAAGTGCCATGGCAGCACCGAACCCTGCGAGTAAACGTGATATTAACCAAATAATGTTATTTTCATTAAAGGCTAAAACCAGGGATGTTAAAATACATAAAACTAAGCCGATACGAAAGAATTTAACTTTGGCGTGTATATCTTTTATAAAAATTGAAAAAATTGAGCCAGATAAATAACCGACATAATTAATCGATGCCAACAAGCCTGCAAAAGCAATACTGAGGTCTTCTTCTAACATAGCAGGGAGTAATGATGTAAAAGCAAATCGCGCAACTCCAACACCAATAACTAACGCCAAAATACCTGCTAATAAAATAGCGGCATTGTTATTTCGATCAAAAAGCATATTGAATCCCTGTGTGACACTTATTCATAAAAGAAGTCTGCGCCTTACTTGCGCAGTAAAAGGTGAGGCTTCAATGTAAAGATTGACGTTGCCAGAAGCAAATTATTATTTTTGATGTAGGGTATTTAAAAGACATTTCCTACTTACTTCTATTAGGCTTTATGCAGTTTCAGGGCTTTAGATATAACGCAGTGGAATTTTGCGCTCGAATAAAATTTTAATTATGTGCTTGAAAACATTTTTGCGACCCCCACATGTTAGTTATCGAGTGAGTATTAAACAAAAATGTTTACTACGCACAATTATCAAATGTTTTCATGTTAGTTAGATTAGGAAGTTTCAAGATGTCAGAAGCAGGTCAAAAAGAAGTTCATGGTTTTCAAACCGAAGTAAAACAACTATTACAGTTGATGATTCACTCACTTTATTCAAACAAAGAAATATTTTTACGTGAGTTAGTTTCTAATGCCGCAGATGCCGCTGATAAGTTACGTTTTAAAGCATTATCGAACGCTGATCTCTATGAAGGCGACGGTGATTTACGTGTTCGTGTAAGTTGTGATAAAGAAAACAATACCTTAACAATTTCTGATAACGGTATTGGTATGACACATGACCAAATCATTGAGCATTTAGGTACTATTGCTAAATCAGGCACGGCTGAGTTTTTCTCACAACTTTCTGGTGACCAAGCGTCTGACTCACAATTAATTGGTCAATTTGGTGTTGGTTTTTACTCTGCATTTATCGTTGCTGACTCAGTAACTGTTCGTTCACGCGCTGCAGGTGTTGCTGCCTCTGAAGGTGTTGAATGGACAAGTGCCGGTGAAGGCGAGTTCACCACAGCTAAAATTGAAAAAACTAACCGTGGTACAGATATTATTCTTCACTTAAAAGAAGAAGAAAGTGAGTATGCTGACGATTGGCGTTTAAAATCGATTGTTACTAAATACTCTGATCATATCTCTGTGTCTGTAGAAATGTTAACGCCTAAAGTTCCTGCTGTTGAAGCGGTAGCTGAAGTAAAAGATGATGAAGGAAACGTTACTTCGCCTGCTATTGAAGCGCGCGATGCTGTTCCAGCACTTTGGGAGCCAGTAAACAAAGCGACAGCGCTTTGGACACGTGAAAAGTCTGACGTTACAGATGAAGAATATAAAGAGTTTTATAAGCATGTTTCACATGACTTTGGCGATCCGCTTTTATGGGAACACAACAAAGTAGAAGGTAAAACAGAATATACTTCATTACTTTATATCCCGTCGAAAGCACCATTTGATATGCACAACCGTGAAAAACAGCATGGTTTAAAACTGTTTGTTCAACGTGTATTCATTATGGATGATGCTGAGCAATTTATGCCTAGCTATTTACGTTTTGTGAAAGGTTTATTAGATTCAAACGATTTACCTTTGAACGTATCACGTGAAATTTTACAAGATAACAAAATCACAGAAGCAATTCGCAAGGGTTGTACTAAACGTGTTTTAAAAATGCTTGAAAAATTAGGCAACAAAGACACTGAACAATATCAACTATTTTGGAATGAATTTGGCCAAGTGCTTAAAGAAGGTCCAGCAGAAGATGCAGCCAATAAAGATGGTATTGCAAAACTTATGCGCTTTGCTTCTACACATCAAGATAACAGTATGCAAAGTACTTCATTTGCCCAATATATTGAGCGTATGAAAGAAGGCCAAGATAAAATTTATTATGTGGTTGCAGACAGCTTTGAAGCCGCTAAAAATAGCCCGCACTTAGAAGTATTTCGCAAGAAAGGCATTGAAGTTTTATTAATGTCTGACCGTATCGATGAATGGTTAGTAAGCCATTTAACTGAGTTTGACGGTAAGCAATTACAGTCTGTAACTCGTGGCGGTTTAGACCTTGGCGATATGGATGATGCAGAAACTAAAGAAGCTCAAGAAAAACTTGAACAAGAATTTGATTCTGTTGTTACTCGTATTAAAACAGCGCTTGAAGGCAAAGCTAAAGACGTTAAAATTTCACAACGTTTAACTGACTCTCCAGCGTGTATTGTTGCTGACGAGCATGACATGAGCAGCCAAATGATGAAGTTAATGCAATCGGTTGGTCAAGAAGTACCTGATTCATTACCAATTTTTGAAATTAACGCTGAACATGACTTAATTAAACACGTTGCTGATGAACAAGATGATGCGCAATTTAAGCAATGGGCTGAAGTTTTATTTGAACAAGCGATGTTGGCAGAGCGTGGCAGCTTAAAAGACCCTGCTACATTTGTGTCACGCTTAAACAAGTTAATGCTAAGCCTGACTAAATAGTAACAACTTAGGTTGAATACTACTTAAGTCATAATGTCGTTAGACTTTAGTCAAAAAAAGGAGCTTTTTAGCTCCTTTTTTGTTTATTTGCAGTGCTTACCACTTGTTTGAAATCCTTTGAAAATGTATAGTGTTTGCAATTTCGAAAACCAATTCATTTATTAAATAGGGTTATACTAAATGCGCATTATTTTATTAGGTGCACCTGGTGCCGGTAAGGGTACTCAAGCACAATTTTTAATGGCTAAATTTGGCATTCCACAAATTTCTACTGGTGATATGCTTCGCGCTGCAATTAAAGCAGGTACTGATCTTGGTAAAAAAGCTAAAGCAGTAATGGACGCAGGTCAGCTCGTTTCTGATGAATTAATTATTGGTTTAGTTAAAGAGCGTATTGCTCAAGATGACTGTAAAGCTGGTTTTTTACTTGATGGTTTTCCTCGCACTATTCCTCAAGCCGACGCAATGAAAGAAAATGGCGTTGCGGTTGATTATGTTATTGAATTTGACGTACCAGACGAAGTCATTGTTGAACGTATGGCTGGTCGCCGTGTTCATGCTGGCTCTGGTCGCGTTTATCATATCGTTTATAATCCACCGAAAGTGGAAGGTAAAGATGATGTATCTGGCGATGATTTAGCGATTCGTCCTGATGATGAAGAAGCTACTGTGCGTAAGCGTTTAGGCATTTACCATGAACAAACTAAGCCACTTGTTGCTTATTACCAGGCTGAAGCTAAAGCAGATGCTTGTGCTTATTTAACCATTGACGGCACTCAGCCAGTTGAACAAGTTAGTGCATTGTTAGATGAGAAACTATCTTAAGTTAAACTTAAGAGAAACAATGTTACGTTAAAATGATAAAGCTCGCTTAGGCGAGCTTTTTTGTATATGGCGTTTAAGTTTACTATTAAACTTGCTACGAAGCTTTATCTAAACCGCTACCGTTTATTGAATTGATTAACGAGCCATAATTTAAATTCAGCAACATTACTGCAGCTTAATTTTCGTGACATTACATAAAACTAATGTAATTAATGCGTTGTTCTGTCCCCCCAAATTTCGTCTAAACGGCTATCTCTGCCACATCGCCAGCGATAGGTGTTGTATCGAATCGGGTTGTTTTTATAATAATCTTGGTGATAACTTTCTTTCCCTTTTATAGGGTAGAAGGTACTAGTGTTTAATATAGGCGTAACAACCGTTTGATCAGGAAACTCTGCTTTTACTGCTGACTTTGTTGCTTCAGCGAGTTTACGCTCTTGCTCGTTAGCGACAAAAATAGCACTTAGGTAACTTGGACCTTTATCGCAAAATTGCCCTTTGGCATCAAATGGGTCAATGTTTACCCAATAATGATCGAGTATAGCTTGATAGCTGACTAATGTTGGATCATAAGTTATTTCTACCGCCTCATAATGGCCGGTATGATCGCCATTATAGGTGGGATTCTTTATCTTTCCGCCAGTAAAGCCAGATATAACATTGGTAACGCCGGGGAGCTTTTCAAAATCTGATTCCATACACCAAAAACAACCGCCAGCTAAAATGGCTTTCTTGCTTTCAGCTGTATGCCCTAACGATGCATAAATAAGTACCGAAGATGTTAAAACTAAGCCTAGAATTTTTTTCATAATTATCTCACGTCTAAAAAGTGGATGTATAAAGCGTTATGTAGTTAATCATAGTAGACCTGCTATTAATCAAAAGCATTTCATTTTTTATCATTGTTAAAATTGCCTGACGTTGAAGTAATCTAATACTTACAGCGAGTTAATTTACTTCATAGCCGTATTTAGTGGTATTTACGAGAATTGATAATTTGCAATGTATAAAGTGTAAATACTGCTATGAATTTAAGTGCTTAATCGTTAATATTTCGCAATAGTTGAAATTTATTCATTATTAATCTCAAAGGAAACACCATGACATCGCTTTCAATAACTGGCTTTTATGCAAGCCTATTAGCACTCTTATTTATAGGATTTTCAATTAATATAATTCGTGAACGCTTGAGTGCTAAGGTTGGTATAGGTACAGGTGAGAGCTCAACCTTAGCTAAACGTGTTCGTATTCATGGCAATTTTTCAGAATATGTTCCGTTGGCATTAATACTAATGGGCTGTTATGAAATAAATGGCGCGTCAGCGTTAATGTTACACTTACTTGGTGGTGTTTTATTATTAGCTCGCTTATCGCATGCTATAGGAATTAGTAAAACAATTGGTAGCTCTAAGCCTCGTCAAATAGGTGTATTGGCAACCTTTATCGTATTACTCGTTTTATCGATAGAAAATATTCGCTTATTTGTTTTTGCCTAAAACTTAAGTCGTTTTTTATTTCTTATAAAAATGCCAACATTACAGTTGGCTTTTTTAGTTTTGCACGTTTAACTTAACGCGTTTTAAGCATAGCAATATGCGGAATATCATCTTCTAAGTACATCTCGCTCACACGTTCAAAACCATGTTGATTGTAGTATTTTTCTAAGTGCTCTTGTGCTGAGATTTTTACCGTATCATTAGGGAAAATATTAAGGCACAGTGCTAAACCTTTACGCATTAATTCATGGCCAAGGCCGCTTCCGCGAGCACTTTGGGCAGTTACAACTCGTCCAATACTGATGTTGTTTGGATAAGTTAGCCCTTTAGGAAGAATACGAAGATATGCTGTCATTACATCTGCTTGATAGCAAAATAAGTGCTGAGTATCTGGGTGGCGGTCAAGGTTGTCTAGGTCAGGATAAAAACAACTTTGTTCGACAACAAATATATCAATTCTTAACTTAAGTAAGTCGTAAAGTTCGGTTGTATTTAGTTGCTCGAACGTTTTATTTTTCCATAGCTTATCGGTAGGTATACTCATTTTATATCGTTTTTTATCATGTTTCTTTAACAACTAAGATACCTTAAAGGCAGGCTGTACAGCAATAATCAATTGTGAAGTATCGTTAATAATACCAGCCTTATTTATCAATGAAGTTACTTATTAAGGACGATATAAATTAAGCTATAGTGCTTATTTCGGTATTGTATCTTTAGTCAGTAATTGTTCAAAATCGATATCAGACATTGGCATTGCTAATAAATAACCCTGGCCATAAAGGCAACCAACTTGTGTTAAAAACTCCTTTTGTTGAACGGTTTCAATGCCTTCTGCAATAACATCAATATTGAGTTTACTGGCCATTACTATAATGGCCTCACAAAGAGCTGCATCTTTAGTATCTGCTGACATTTTCTGGATAAAACTTTTATCGATTTTTAAGTAATCGATAGCATAGTTTTTCAAGTATGAGAATGAACAGTATCCAGTACCAAAATCATCAATGGCAACAGCAACACCCTGTTGACGAATTTGATCAAGTACCCGAACAACTTCTGTTTGGTTTTCCATTAATAGGTTTTCGGTAATTTCAATGGCTATAGCTTGCGTAGGAAGATTTTGTATTGCCATTGACTCGACCCAAGCGGTAATTTGCTTTCCTTGGTCTTTATACTGAACTGGCGATGTATTTATGCTGATCATTAGCTCTGGACAAATTGTTTCTCGCCAGTATTTCACTTTTTCAGATACCTCAGAAAATATCCATTCGCTAATCTCTACTATCAAACCTGTTGCTTCTGCAATCGGTATAAAATCTATTGGCGAAATTAAACCTTTTTCAGGGTGTTGCCAACGGATCAGTGCTTCAGCTTTTAATACTTTGTTGTTTGATAAGTTAACAATAGGTTGATAAACCATATGAAATTGTTTTTGGGCTAAAGCAATACGTAAATCTTTAATAATTTCCATACGTTTAAGAAAGTCAGTTCGCATATTTTCAGTGAATAGTTGAACACTATTGCGGCCAAAACTTTTAGCATTATACATAGCTTGATCGGCATTTCTTAGCAGCGAATCTATATGAATAGCATCGTTAGGATAAGTAGCAATACCGATACTTGCCGTACAGTGAACACTTTTTTCGTCGATAATAAAGGGTTGGTCAATAGCAACCAATATACTTTGCCCTATGTTTTCAATATCTACAGAAGTAGTAGGGCCTACCAGTACTATAATAAATTCATCACCGCCTAACCTGGCAACGATATCATTTTTTCGAATGCAGTTTTTGATACGTGTAGCACTTGCTATTAGTAATTCATCGCCAACATTGTGTCCAAGAGAGTCATTAATATCTTTAAAGTTATCAATATCTAGCATTGCGATACTAAGTTGGGTTTTTTCTTGTTTAGCAGTCGCTAGTGCAGTTTTTAAATGCTCCATTAATAGATTACGATTTGGCAGTTTTGTTAAACTGTCAAAATTTGCCTGATGCCAAATAGTTTTATCAGCTTTGTCGCGTTCAATAGCAATACGAACAAGGTTGGATATTTGTTCAATTAAAGCAAAATGCGTTTTATTTGGGCTAGACTTTTTACCATGATAAATAGCAAAGGTGCCCAGTAAATTATCTTTACTGTCGATAATAGGCTCTGACCAACACGCTGATAAACCGGCTGATTTTGCAAGTGGAGCCCAACCAGACCAATAAGGGTGTGTTGATATATCACTCACAATAACCCTTTTTTTTGTGAACGCGGCCGTGCCACAAGAGCCTTTTCCTTGACCAATTTCAAAACCGTGAACCGCTTCGTTATAGAAAGTAGGTAAGCTTGGTGCAGCACCTTGTAATAGTATTTTACCTGACTCATCAATGAGTAAAATACTGCACAGCATTTTAGGGTGCACTTTTTCAATTCCGAGTATTATGGCTGGCAGGATTTGTGATAATGGCGCAGAGCTAGCAATTAACTCAAGAATTTTATTACGAAGTTGATTTAAATTGTCACTGCGCAAAAGCTGTTGATTTTTATTTTTCATAAATATCGAAAATGCAGATGCAAAAACGTTAGTTAGTATTAAGGTTACAACAATTCTAAGTAGTATAAAGTTATCAACTTGTTGGTAGGTGAGGTAAAAAATGCCAGTAATTAATGCTGCATTTAAAATACTAGCGACTATCGTTGGTAGTAAATAAAAGCATGCAATTATTAATGGAAAAGCCCAATAAATTAAATTTTCACCTCTGAGTTCAACAGCAACTAAAATGATTATTTGAGCAGAAACAGCAAGTAAATAACTAAATGTTTTTGTTTTATTGGTGAATAAAACACCTAAGAATATAATCAAGATCGCCATCATTCCAATTAACGATAGTATTATTTCTACGGTATCTTGAATCTGAATGCTATATAAAAGAATAGGAATAAAAGCAAGAACAGCCGCTGCGCTACCGGTCAAAATAATTTTGTTTTCTAATGGTCGATCTTTCAATTTAGTTGTCATATACCATTAACTTTTCAAGTCTAATTGTTGTTTTATAATGCGTAATATATAAATTAACTACTTATCAAGTTGAATAACCATTGCGTTATAAAATTGATAAGTAAAATAACTACTTATTAAACCTTATGCCTTATAATTATTTGTTTCTCTTATGAAAACCTAGATAGCATAATTATTGGAGTAGGTATTAGAAATTATCTTTGTTTGTTAAATAAAAATAGCAGAAATAATAAATAGCGTATATAGCGAGGAAAGAAATTACAAACTACATCATGGTTAATTATTGTAAATTGATTATCTGACTTCTATATTGAAGTTGTTCAATTATTTGTTAGCTCATGGTTTAAACGTTGAAAGTATTCACCGTATTTCTTTCGCGTAATATAGTCGTTAATTTCTATTCTATACTGCTCAATATCGAGTTCTGGATATTCGGTAAATAATACGTTTTTTAAATCATTTTTCTCTAAACAAAGTAAATACGCTAAAGGTAAATATTTAGGGTTGAAGTTTTTTTGGTAAACAGTGGATCTAACTTCTGAGGGGCTATAATATTTTTTCTCACCAAAACGATTGACCAGTTTAGGCCTTAATTTGGAGCCGTATTTTTTTATAGCATGAAACTTTAACAATGTGCTTTCCTTAGCGTAATTTTTCGAGATGAAAAAATATTGCGCGAATTATATACACCAAAACATTAATGATCAAACGCTAAACGCTAATATTCTGACTTAATTTGCTGGTATTTGACGACAAATATTCGATTATTAAGCTGGTAAGCAGCTAAATAGATAAGCAGGGAACTTGGCTAATAAAAATGTTAATAAAGCAGCTTAGATAACCGATTAAGTGGTTAACTAAGTTACTTGTGTATTATTAACTTGCTGATAACTACAAGGTAACCACTTGATACATAAGCGATAAGTGACAGTTATCTGGCTGGCAGAGTTATTTTTTCTGGTGTCTAGCTTGTAACACCTCCATAACTTCACTCAGTTCTATATTTTGGTCTTGCAGCAGTACAATGGTGTGATAAAACAAATCAGCACATTCGCCTAATAAATCTTCTTTGGTTTCAGCCACTGCAGCAAGTGCGACTTCAACGCCTTCTTCACCTACTTTTTGTGCCATTTTAGTGGTGCCACGTGAAAATAAATGTGCGGTGTAGCTGTCTGCAGGTGCGTCATTTTTGCGACTAGCGATAACTTGCTCAAGATGGCTAAGAAAATTCTGTTGGCTAAGTTTTTGCTCAGGAAAGCAAGATTCTGTACCAAGGTGACAAGTAGGCCCTTGAGGGCGACAGGCAATTAACAGGCTGTCTTGATCGCAATCGGTTACTACTTGACTGACTTTCAAAAAGTTGCCACTGGTTTCGCCTTTACACCACAAACCTTGTTTGGCGCGACTGTAAAAAGTGGCTAAGCCTGTCGTTATTGTTTTCTCTAACGCTTCAGCATTCATATAACCTTGCATTAGCACAGCACCAGTATCTTGGTGCTGAATAATAGCTGGGATCATGCCATCCATTTTATCCCATGCCAATTGGCTAATATTGTCATTTGTAATTAGCATAATCTGATCTCAACTTTCTCATTTCTTAGGGTTTGCTTTAATTCATCCATCGCAATAATGCCTTTATGGAAAACACTCGCTGCTAGGGCACCGTCAACATCGGCTTGCTGAAAAACATCAACAAAGTGTGATATTTCACCTGCGCCACCCGAGGCGATAAGGGGCACATTACACAAGGCTCTTACTTGTTTAAGTTGATTAATGTCATAACCTTGGCGAACACCGTCTTGATTCATGCAATTTAAGACAATTTCGCCAGCGCCAAGTTTTTGCACTTCTTGAATCCAATCTAAGGTGCGCCACTTCGTTTTTTGTGTACGGGCCTCGTCACCGGTAAATTGGTAAACTTGATATTCACCTTTACCGTTATTAGCGTCTTGATTAAAAAAGCTATCAACACCAATAACAATACATTGCTGGCCAAATACATCGGCTAACCGAGCGATTAAGCTAGGATCTCTTAAAGCAGGGGAGTTGATGGAGATTTTATCAGCACCCATCATTAAAATTTGTTTCGCATCTTCTTCTGTTTTTATACCGCCAGCGACACAAAAAGGAATATCGATAACTTCTGCAATTCGGCTAACCCAGCTTTTATCAACAACGCGATCGTCTGAGCTCGCGGTAATATCATAAAAAACCAGTTCGTCAGCACCCGCTTCAGCATATTTTTGCGCGAGTGGTACTATGTCGCCAATGATTTCATGGTTTCGAAATTGCACGCCTTTAACCACTTTACCATCACGAACATCAAGACAAGGAATTATGCGTTTGGCCAGCATGCTATTGCCTCCTCTAAGGTAAACTTACCTTCAAGTAATGAGCGGCCCAATATAACGCCGTCAACGCCGGTTGGAATAAGCGCTTTTATATCGTCTAATGAGCCAATACCACCTGAAGCTTGCCATTTTATACTTGGGTATTGCTGACAAAGTTCTTGATACATGCCGACGTTGCTACCGGTTAATGTACCGTCTTTGCTAATGTCGGTGCAAAGTACGTGAATTAAGCCTGCGGCAATGTAATCATCTAGTAATGTTTCTAAATTAACGCCACTGTCTTTTATCCAACCGTGAGTTGGTAGGGTTTTGTTTCCGTCAGCATCAATTTTTACATCTAATGCTAAAACAATTTTTTCACCGCCAAACTCTGTGATCCAAGTGCGCACTAGGTCAGGCTCTTTTATTGCAAGCGAGCCAATTACCACTCGGTCGGCACCTAAATCGAGTAACTGTTGTACGTCTTCTTTGCAACGCACACCACCACCGACTTGAATGATCATTGTGTCGTGCTTAACCAAAGTTTCAAGTAAAGTTAATTGGCGTTTATGACTATCTTTTGCACCGTCTAAATCGACAAAATGCATTACAGTAGCACCAGCTTTTGCGTAAACGTTTTGTCGCTCTTTTGCGCTATATTGATAGTTGGTTTTCTGTTGGTAATCACCTTGAAATAACCGGACGACTTCTCCGTCGATTAAATCAATTGCTGGGATCATCATGGTTTACATCTCCAAAAAATTTTTAATTATTTTACTGCCAAGCGCACTTGAGCGTTCTGGATGAAATTGGCAACCAATAAAGTTGTCTTTAGCTATGGCTGCTGAAAACTCTGCGCCGTATTGACAACGAGCTATAGTATATTGCGAAATAGGTGCAGCAAAGCTATGAACAAAGTAGAAATAATCATCAGCTTTAATGCCGTTGAATATTGCATGTTCGGCTACTTGCGTTAAGGTATTCCAACCCATGTGTGGCAAACGTAAGTCGTTGGCTTGTAAAGGCGTAATGTCGGTAGGAATTAAGCCTAAACATTGCACTACTTCATTTTTATCTGCGCCTTCAACAGAGGTGCGTGCCATTAATTGCATGCCTAAACAAAAACCTAAAACTGGCTGAGTTAGTTGCTGCAAGGTTTCTACTAAACCTTTTGCCACTATGTTTTCCATAGCATGACGAGCGCTACCTACGCCGGGTAAAATTACTTTGTTGGCATTTTTAATCACATCTACATCGTCAGAAATAGTAATCGCAAAACCTAAACGTTCTACGGCAAACTTTACTGACGCTAAGTTAGCGCAACCGGTATCAACGATGACATAGTTAGCTTGTTTTTTCTCACTCATGCTAGAGGCATCCTTTGGTGCTCGGTAAATCTTCACCTACAACAGTAATGGCTTGACGTAATGCGCGACCAAAAACTTTAAATAAACTCTCAACTTGGTGATGGCAGTTACCTTCAGTTGTTGAAAGGTGCAAAGTAATTGCCATTGAGTCAGCTAATGAACGGAAAAAGTGAGAAACCATTTGCGTAGACATTTGGCCAACCATATTATCGCTAAACTTGGCGTCAAACTCTAACCAAGGGCGACCCGATAGATCAATCGAACATTCGGCGCGACATTCGTCCATGGGTAAAACAAAACCAAAGCGACCAATACCACGTTTATCGCCTAACGCCTGTTTAAGTGCTTGGCCTAAAGCGAGTGCTGTATCTTCAACACTGTGGTGCTCATCAATATGATAATCGCCATCAACATCTACTTGCATACTAAAACCACCATGTGCAGCAATTTGTTCAAGCATGTGATCGAAAAAACCTAAGCCGGTTTTTATGCTGATATCGCCAACTTTGTCTAAGTTAATCGCGACATTGATATCAGTTTCTTTGGTGGTTCGAACGACTTTTGCCACTCTTGGGTTGGTGAGTAGTTGCTCGGCGATGTGGTCCCAATTAAGGGTTTTACGATCGTATTTAATCGCTTTTATGCCCATGTTTGCAGCTAGCGCAACATCGGTATCACGGTCGCCAATGACATAAGAGTTAGCAAAGTTCACTTTACCTTGCTGTAAATAACCGCTTACTAGACCTAGCTTAGGCTTGCGACAACTACAATTATCTGCTTCAAAGTGTGGGCAAAGAAGTACGTCATCAAAGGTTATACCTTGTGATGCAAACATCGCCATCATTTTATCGTGAGGCAAATCAAAGTCGCTTTGTGGATAGCTTGTGGTACCTAAACCATCTTGGTTAGACACCATAACTAAGCGAAAACCTTTTTTCTGTAAGGCTATTAATACCGGAATTACGTTCGGTTCAAAGACTAACTTTTCTAGGCTATCAACTTGTTTATCGGTAATTGGCTCTTCAATTAAAGTACCGTCTCGGTCGATAAATAAAATATTTTCTTGGCTCATATTAATTCTCTTGTGATAACGTTTCGGCTGTTGCTTTAGCAGCGTAGTTGTTAGTAAAACTTTGCGTGATAGTTTGTTGTAATAATGAAAGTTCGCGTTCACTGCCAATACTAATACGTAAGCAATTTTCTAAATTTTGCTGCTTTGACTGGTCGCGTATTAAAATATCGTTCTCTACTAAGCAATTAAAAATAAAATCTTTTAGCTCATTGTTTTGACAACGAAATAAAATAAAGTTGGCATCGCTGCTAAAGACTTCACTGCACCAGCTTTGCTTTGCTAACCAGGTGGCTAAATGTGCTCGCAGTGTGTTTGTTTCTAGTACGCGTTGGTTCATTTGTCCAAGACCCGGTTTTGCGAGTGCTTCACTAGCAATATCTGCAACGGGCGCTGAAATGGGGTAAGGCGCTATAACCTTACTGAGCATGGTAATAACCTCTTTATTCGCGAGGGTAAAGCCACAGCGTAAACCGGCTAAAGCAAAAGCTTTTGATAGCGTTCTTAGTACCACTAAATGCGGATAAGTTTTTAGCCAACTTGCAACTGTTTGCTCTGGGCTAAATTCGATATAAGCTTCGTCAACCACAACAATAGCGCTTTCAGCAAAAAGCTCAAGCGCGGTTTTAATCTCTTGCTGAGATAATAAATTGCCAGTTGGGTTACCTGGTGAGCATAAAAATACCACTTTGGCTTTGCCCACTTGTGCTTGTAAGCCCGCTAAGTCCAGAGACATTGTTTCGTTCAGCGGCACTTTAATAATATCTGCACCGTGATTTTCTGCACTAATCGCATACATACCATAAGTAGGTGGACATATAATAATGCTGTCTTGATAAGCCGTACAGAATGTTCGAATGATTAACTCGATACCTTCGTCGGCGCCACGTGTAGCTAACAAGTTTTCGGCTGATACTTCACTGTATTGGCTATAAGCGCTGATCAACTTTTCAGGTTGAAAGTCAGGGTAGCGGTTAATGCTCGTGCTGCTGATTTGATAATTACCTGAGCCAGAAGCCTCGTTTGCGTTTAACCATACTTTACCTTCGGTAGCACTGCTGCTAGCAAAAAGTCGGCGTGCTGACTGGTAAGGCACCATGTCTATCAGCTCTTTACGAGCAAGTTTGTTTACAATAGTCATTTATGCCTCCGAACTATTAGTCGCAGAATCAGTTTCTAAACGAATAGTTACTGCTCGCTTGTGGGCATCTAACCCTTCAGCGTCAGTTAACTCACAAATACATTCAGCTAAAGCGCTTAATCCTTGGCGGGTTATTTCTTGCACGGTAAAGCGTCTAGAAAAATCCGCTAACGATAAGCTGCTAATAACTTTTGAGTAACCGTAAGTTGGCAATACGTGGTTAGTACCGCTGGCGTAATCACCGGCTGATTCTGGTGTATATGCACCAACAAAAATTGAACCAGCATTACGCAAGTTTGCTAATAATTCTTGAGCGTTGTCAGTTTGAACAATTAAATGCTCAGGGCCATATTCGTTTGAAACTTCAACCGCTTGATCTAAGTCTTTGGTTAATATTAAGCGGCTTTGCTGTAATGCTTGGCGCGCTATATTGGCACGAGATAGAGTCGCAAGTTGTGCTTCTAACGCTAATTGCACTTGATTGATTAATGCTTGGCTATCAGACAATAAAATAACTTGGCTGTCAGGGCCGTGCTCGGCTTGCGATAATAAATCTGCGGCGACAAAGCTTGCATTGGCATTCGCATCAGCAATAACCAGTACTTCTGATGGACCTGCTGGCATATCAATAGCAAAACCATTTACCTGAGAAGCTAACTGCTTTTTAGCTTCAGTAACATACTTGTTTCCGGGGCCAAATATCTTATTTACCGGAGCAATAGTTTCTGTGCCAAAGGCGAGGGCGGCACAAGCTTGTGCTCCACCTACGCTGTATATTTCGTCAATTTCACAGAACGAGGCGGCCACTAATATTTCGTCAGCTAATTGGCCATTTTTATTTGGCGGGCAAACCAAGACTTTACGTGGACATTTAGCCAGTTGAGCAGGCACACCTAACATTAAAACGGTTGAAGGTAATGGTGCACTGCCGGCTGGAATGTATAAGCCTACATTGGCAATGGCTTCCGTTTTTAAAGTACAAACCACGCCTGGTGTGGTTTCAACACGAATATCGTCATTAACTTGTGCTTGATGAAAACGTTTAATTTGTCCATAAGCGGTTTCAATGGCTTTTAACCGTTTTGCGCTTAATCGTTTCTTTGCTGATTTAACTTGATCTGGCGTTACTCGCAAATTAGGGAGTAACACGCCATCAAATTTTTCCGTTAAATCAACTAAAGCTTTGTCACCATTTTCTTTCACGTTTGCAAGAATATTTTCTACTTGCTGTGTTAATAAGGCACTTTCTGAAATTGCCGGTCTAGCAAGCGCAAAGCTTCGCTCACTAGCTGACAAATTTTGCCAAATAATGGAAGCCTTTAACGCGTTTTGTGAAGTATTTGTGCTCATTTTTTAGCCCATCATTTTTTCAATTGGCATGACAAGTATAGAGTTACAACCTAAAGCATTAAGTTCCTCCATAGTTTCCCAGAAAAATGTTTCGGTTGCTACTACGTGCACGGCTACAAGATCGTCACGATCTGCTAGCGGTAAAATGGTTGGCGTTTCTTTACCTGGCATTAATGCGCTTACTTGAGCAATTTTGTCTTTAGGTGCGTGTAGCATAATGTATTTGCTTTCTTGTGCTTTCATTACACCTTGAATACGCGGTAATAATGTATCAAGAATCGCTTGTTTTTCTGGCGATAATGAAGAGGCTGTTTGGATTAAAGAGGCTTTTGATTGAAAAATTTCTTCAACTTCTACTAATCCGTTAGCTTCTAACGTTGCACCTGTTGAGACTAAATCACAAATACCGTCTGACAAGCCAACACGTGGTGCTACTTCAACTGAGCCTTTTAATAAACAAAACTCAACATTAATACCATTTTTCTTAGCATAACGATTAAGTAGTTGCGGATAGGTGGTTGCGAATCTATGTCCGTCGAGACTCTTTATACCTTTATAGTTAAAACCTTCAGGCATGGCAATTGATAAACGACAACCACCAAAATTCAAACCTGATGTGCGAATGTATTGCGATTTTTGTCCCATTAAAGCACGCTCTAACGCCGCTTCTTCTAGTGTGTTGTCTCCAACAATACCTAAATCACAAACGCCGTCCATTACTAGCCCGGGAATATCGCTACTGCGAACGCGCATAATATCTATTGGCATATTAGTAACATGAGCAAGTAAACGGCGATCAGTAACATTAAGTTTAAGGCCACAGCGCTTTAATAGTGCTTGGGTGTCGTCGCTCAAACGACCTGATTTTTGCATTGCTATACGTAAACGTGGTTCTGTTGTCATGTTATTTTCCTATTAAATTTTTTAAATTCTTAATCTATTTAGTCGCATTTAATATGGTTAAATTTGTCATGTATATACAATTGTATAGCCATAAAAATGCGAAAACCCCCGAGAGAGGTGAACTCTTTCGGGGGTTTAGAAATTAATTTTTCTTTATCTTACACCGCTGAAAGGTTCAAAGCCCCTCAGCGAAAAAACCTGAGCAGCTAATCCGTATGATGGTGATGATGATGGATGGCGTTCAGATTTAAAGTCATGTTTTATTTACTCTTAAGTAATCATTAAAATGTGTAAGTTAGTTCTTTAAGCTAAATGCTTAGTCTACATTAAATTAAAGCAGTTACTTTAATTTGCACTTACAGTACGTTGAATTTTAGGCCAGATCAAGCGATTAACACCCTATTAGTATGAAATTTTGAACTAAGCTAGTATTGTTTAGTTCTAAGTAACATAAAACTGAGTTATGAGAGCTTAGATTTGAGTTGTATATATAGCATAAATAACTAAACAGGCGAAAAAGTAATTAAAGGGGGCGATAATGGACATATTTACTACAGTATTAACCCGTGTTGTTGCTACTCCTATAAAACCGACAGATTTAAAAGTTAAAGCATTAGCAAAGGGAGCAGCGGCAAATGCGGTCTCTGACGATATAGATGGCTTAGAAGATTCAGCTGTATATCAATCAAAAAAAAGTAAAATATCAGATAAAGAAAGCCATTCTAATGACGCAAGAAGCGATGCTGAAGAGCCTTCAGCAGTACCTGAAGATAAAACAGGGTTGCTTGTTGATACCTTTGACGATAGTGAAAGTGTTTCTTCAGAAAAAGATGATAAACCACACCTAGATATTTATATATAAACTAATTTGGAATTTATACAAGGTTGCTTACTTAAGCATTAAGTGCGCTGGAGATCAGTTACATGAAAACAGTGTTAAGTAATTAATAGAGTATTCGTTTGGTTGGCATGAGGGGAATTTGACCATAATTCCCCTGTTATTTTTTACTGCGATGATTATAATGAGCGCAAATTTAGTAATGTCGTATTATCATGAATGCTGTTGAACATGCGTTTTCACATCAAGGAGCTTTAGCTAAAGCTATTCAGGGCTTTTCTCCGCGCCAAGCTCAGCTTGATATGGCATTAGAAGTAGCAAAAGCTATTGAACTTAAAAATAGTTTGATTGTAGAAGCGGGTACAGGAACAGGCAAAACCTTTGCTTATTTAATCCCTGCACTTATTGCAAATAAAGCCCAGGCTGAAAAAGATGCTGGCCAGCTAAAAATCATTGTTTCAACCGGCACTAAAAACCTTCAGGAACAATTATTTCATAAAGATTTACCGTTAATACGAAAAGCCCTTACCAGTAACGCCCAAGTCGCTTTATTAAAAGGGCGAGCAAACTACCTTTGTATTTATCGATTAGAGCAATACCAACAATCGCGCGGGCAGCTTGATGCTCAAACATTAGCTGACTTTGTTAAAGTGCGAGCGTGGGCAAATGGCACGCACAGTGGTGATATAGGTGAGCTAGTTAATGTTACTGAAGGTTCTCCAGTGTTCCCATTTGTTACTAGCACCGTGGATAATTGTCTGGCCAAAGACTGTCCTAACATTGAAGACTGTTATTTAATAAAAGCACGAACCAAAGCTATTGACGCAGATATTGTTGTGGTAAATCATCATTTGTTTTTTGCTGATATGGCGTTAAAAGACAGTGGATTTGGTGAGTTAATCCCAAAAGCCGATGTCATGATCTTTGATGAAGCACACCAGATAGCCGATATCGCCAGTGAATACTTTGGCGAGGCATTTTCTACTCGACAAATGTTGGACCTTTGCAGCGATGTTATGCAAGTTTATCGAACAGAATTAACTGACGTAAAACAATTAGCAAAAGCGGCAGAAAAGCTGTTAAAAACGAGTCAAGAATTTAGGTTGTTATTTAATTATGACCCTGAACGTGGAAACTGGCGCGAAAAACATCAACAACAGCAGTTTGCCCATGCATTTAAACTACTAAAAACTGATTTAGATTTTCTTTATCAAGTGATTAAACTTTGCGTTTCACGCAACGAGGCTATCGATAATTGCTTTGATCGCGCGGTAAATTTATTAGCCCAATATGAAGTCATGGCAGATGTTGATGCCATGGGGATGAGTTTTTGGTATGAAACAACACCTCGCCATGTTGTGCTACACAAAACGCCATTATCTGTTGCCGATAAATTTGGTAACTATGTGAAAGAATCGGGGGCGGGTTGGATATTTACCTCAGCAACATTGGCTGTTGATGGTGCTTTTAAACATTTTTCAAGCCACTTAGGTTTAGACAATTCAGCCAGCTTGTTACTCGATAGCCCGTTTGACTATGCAAAGCAATCACAATTGATAATACCGCGTTATTTACCAGCGGCTAATGATATGAATCGCGCTAAAGCTTTATGTGAATTGGCTACCCCCTTAATTGAAGCCAGCGCTGGCGCCTGTTTTATGCTATTTACCAGTTATCGTGTTATGCATCAGGTAGCAGAGCTTTTAAATCAGCAAATTGATAACCCTTTGTTGGTTCAAGGTCAAATGGGCAAACGTAAGTTGTTAGAAGAATTTGTAGAGCAAGACAGTGCTGTATTACTTGCAACTGCAAGTTTTTGGGAAGGGGTTGATGTTAGAGGCGATAAGTTAACGTGTGTTATTATCGACAAGCTACCTTTTGCTTCTCCTAACGACCCATTGTTGCAGGCTCGAAGTGAAGATGTAAAACGACAAGGAAAAGACCCTTTCGCGCAAATTCAACTTCCTCAAGCCGTTATTGCCTTAAAGCAGGGCGTAGGGCGCTTAATTCGAGATGTAAATGATAATGGTATTCTGGTTATCTGTGATGACAGATTAGTAAATCGCCCATACGGTGAAGTATTTCTTAAAAGTTTACCCGATATGAAACGCAGTCGTGATATTAATCAAGCGGCAACGTTTTTAGCAAGCCTTGTTGATTTTGAATAAATTTATCACAACTGTGCGCTAATTATTTTTTTCATCGTGTTATATCTATTACATTTTAAAATTCAAACTTGTAACTTTAAAGGTTTATGGGATTAACTTAAAATAATGTTAAACTCGCCCAATAAGTTATGAAGTATTACTAAAAGGTTTTTTACGTGAATTTTCTGGCCATTGATGCCTCAACTGAAGCATGTTCAGTAGCAATTAAATATAATGACAAACAGTTCAGTGAATATGAATTGTGTCCTCAATCGCATAGTTTGCGTTTACTTCCTATGGTAGACAGTGTGTTAAAACAGGCGAATGTTAAGTTATCTGATCTTAACGGGATTATCTTCGGCCGCGGACCTGGTAGTTTTACAGGTGTACGCATCGGCATTGGTGTAACACAGGGCTTAGCATTTTCTGCACAATTGTCTGCGCGCGGCGTGTCTACTTTACAGGCTATGGCTCAGCAAGCTTATGATGAAAAAGGCGTACATAACGTTATTGCCGCTATAGATGCTCGCATGTCAGAAGTTTACACTTGTTATTATGAGGTAGACTCACAAGGTATTATGCAACCTAAAACGCAAGAAACAGTATTGTCTCCTGAGCTTGTAGCTCAATATTACCAAGGTTTAACGCTGCCCGCCTACGGCGTTGGAACAGGTTGGGGGGCTTATGCTGAACTTGCCAGTTTAATTTCTAACCTTGATGCTATTGATATTTTATATCCAACGGCTTCAGCTATGCTAAAAATTGGTCAAGAAGACTTTGACAAACACAGCGTTGATGCTGAAAACGCGCAACCTAAATACGTGCGTGATACTGTTTCTTGGAAAAAACTGCCCGGGCGTTAATTTTTCTAAGTTAAAACAGTTATACAAAGTTAATAATTTCTTATGAATTTTTATAATATTTTAATTAATTTTGGTGGTATCTATACTCGTAAATTGAATAGGTTAAACGCTAGTTACTGACGAGCTAGGGTTTTAACCTGATAAAAAAATAGTATTCACCTTAACTAGAATTTGTTAAATTACTTTCATGCAAATAAATAATTCCGCCAATTTAGCTGCCCAAGCGCCGATAAGACTTGGAAATACGAGTGCTGTACCTGCCCAGGAACAGCGCCAAAATGTAGCTGCGCGTGAAAAACTTAACAACGAAGAAAATAAAGCTCAAAACGCACAAGCTGACACTAACAGCCGACAACGTCTAGATTTTGACGAGCAAGCTATATCATTAATCGAGCGAGACCAGCTTGCTCAATTTGATAGCCGTAATGCAGAGCAAAGTAATCAACAAAATGGTCAATCAAACAATCCCAATAGCGGCTATGATTCACCATCAAGTCAAAATCAATTAGCTGTCGCTGCTTATCAATCAGTGGGTGCCATTGCCCAACGTGACGATATTCAACAAATTTTCGGCGTTGACTTGTTCGCCTAATTTTTCCTGACGCCTGATGTATAGGATATAAATTATCATTGCTGCACCGAAACTCCAATAATGCTTATTAAACCTAAATACCACTTTTGGTTAATGTTTTTAACTGCCCTAATTATCTTGCAACTACCTTTTATTTCTATTCCATTCAAGTGGTTAGAAAGTTATTTTCATGAGATTAGCCATGGTTTAACGGCAATACTCACTGGCGGTAGCATAGTAAAAATACAACTATTTCCCAATGGTGCTGGTTTATGTACAACGCGCGGCGGATCAGCATTTTTTATAAGCTTGATGGGATATGGCGGAGCTATTTTATGGGGCAGTTTAATATTCTATCTAGCGTCTACTCACCGTAAAGTTGCTTTGGTATTTTCTGTGCTACTGCTTGGGTTATTGGCCAGTAGTATTTTATTTTGGGTGCGTGATTTATTAACCTTATTTATTGTTTTAATTTTACTCGCTTTAGTACTAGCGAAAATAAAGTACTCTGCACATAATTATCTTCAAAAAATATTACAAGTTACTGGTTTATTAGTGTTAATTAACAGTTTGATGAGCCCACTGTATCTACTTGATGGCCAAGCTCGCGGCGATGGAGCAGCGTTAGCTGACTTAACTTTTATTCCTGAAGTCATTTGGGTTGCTATTTGGTTTTCTGTCGCATTATTCGCCATTTATAGATTGAGTAAAGTGTCATTACGCGCTAAAGGTTAATTTGAACACAACTTTTTACCTTGCATCATGGCCTGATATTAATTGTCTAACTTAAGGAGTTTTATGCCAAGCAATCACAAAGTTAAAACGGTAACCTTTGAGGTAAACGGCCGAAAAATTAGCGGTATCAGTAATGGTAACGAGCAAGGGAAGTTACTTTTATGTTTGCATGGCTGGCTTGATAATGCTGCGAGCTTTCAACCGCTACTTCCTTATTTATCGCACTACCATGTTATTGCCATTGACTGGCCAGGTCATGGTTTTTCTGATCATCGAAGTGTAGATGCTCACTACCATTTTGTAGATTGGATCTATGATTTAACGGCTTTGTTCCGTTCACAACAATGGCAAGCGGTAGATATTGTAGGGCATTCTATGGGAGGGATGATCGCTTCTGCGTTTGCAGCTGCATTTCCTGAACATGTAAGAACATTAACTGTGGTTGATGCTATTGGCTTATTAACATCTGACGAAGAAACAACAACGACTCAATTACGTAAAGGTATATTAAGTCGCTTAACTCGCGATGTAAGTGCTAAGAAATATCATAGTAGTCTTGATTCAGCCATTGAGGCTAGAGTGCAAGTATCAGATTTAGATAAACCCAACGCCGCAATAATTGTTCAACGTGGCATCGAAGAAACCGGTTTAGGCTTTCGATGGCGCTCTGACAACCGCTTACGATCTGTATCAACCTACCGCTTTAGTATGGCACAAGCAGAACAGGTTATTGCGGACATTAAAATACCCGTACAGTTGATTTATGCTAGCGAAGGCATGTCTATGGTAACTAAAGGTTTGAATCATTTTAGACCTTTGTTTAAAACACTTGATGTACATAAATTAGCCGGCGGTCATCATGTTCATATGGAACAACCAGAACAAACAGCAAAACTTATAAATGCGCATATTAATGCGTTAGAAGTGAGCTAAAAGCATTAATGTATATTAAGTGAGTTAAGCGAGTTTTTGTGTTAAATCAGCTATAATATGTAGTCTCATTTTACAGTTAATTTAAACAAGTGTTTAAATTAACTGGATCGACCAGTAAAAATTTGTTAAAAAGTATCATTATTAAAGTATAAGAGTATAAAGAGGAAAGGTACTGTGGAAAAAATTTGGCTTGAGAAGAGTTATCCCCCCGGCGTTCCGTTTGAAATAGATCCAGATAAATACGCTTCAATTGTCGATATGTTCCATAAATATACGAAAGTTTATGCCGAGCGAACAGCGTTTATTAATATGGGCGCTGAAATAAGCTATCGTGAACTTTTAGACCAAGCTACTGACTTTGCGGCCTACTTGCAGCAAGATTTAGGGTTAGTAAAAGGCGATAAATTTGCCATTATGGTGCCTAACTGTTTGCAGTATCCAATTGCACTTTTTGGTGCATTATTAGCCGGATTAACCGTGGTTAATGTTAATCCACTTTATACAGCCCGCGAATTAAAACATCAATTAAATGATTCAAATACAAAAGCTATTTTAATTATTGAAAACTTTGCCAGTATTTTAGAAAAAGTTGTTGAAAAAACACCGGTTGAAAAAGTTATTCTAACGTCATTAGGTGATCGCCTTGGTACAGTTAAAGGCGCTATTGTGAATGGCGTAGTTAAATACGTTAAAAAAATGGTACCTGCTTTTAGTCTTGCTAATACCGAACGTTTTAATAAGGTACTTGCTAAAGGCTCAAAATTGTCATTTAGCCCTGTGAGCTTAACAGGCGAAGATTTAGCTTTTTTACAATATACCGGCGGAACAACAGGTGTGTCAAAAGGCGCGATGCTGACTCATCGTAATATGGTTGCAAATTTAGAGCAGGCAAAAGCTGCAATTAAACCACAACTAGAAGAAGGTAAAGAGTTGGTTGTTACCGCTTTACCGCTTTATCATATTTTCGCTTTAACCGCGAATTGCCTGACTTTTATTACTTTAGGCGGCACAAATTTATTAATTACTAATCCTCGTGATATGCCCGGTTTTGTTAAAGAGTTAGCAAAATATGACTTTACGGCAATTACTGGTGTTAATACCTTGTTCAATGGCTTATTGAACACGCCAGGCTTTAGTGAGTTAGATTTTTCTAAATTGAAATTGTCATTAGGTGGCGGAATGGCTGTACAACGTCCGGTTGCTGAAAAGTGGGAAAGCGTAACTAAAACACGTTTACTTGAAGGTTATGGGTTAACGGAATGTGCACCATTAGTAACATTATGTCCATACAACCAGCAACATTACAGCGGTACAATTGGTTTACCTGCATCATCAACCGATATTCGTATTGTGTTAGAAGATGGTAGTAATGCCAAAATTGGTGAGGCCGGTGAAATGTGGGTTAAAGGCCCACAAGTAATGAAAGGGTATTACAATCGCCAAGAAGCGACCGATGAAATCTTAAAAGATGGTTGGTTAGCAACAGGCGATATTGCTTGCATGGATGAAGATGGATTTTTCAAAATTGTAGATCGCAAAAAAGATATGATTATTGTTTCTGGTTTTAATGTCTTCCCGAATGAAATTGAAGAAGTTTTAGCAAGCCATGATGGTGTGCTTGAAGCTGCAGCTGTCGGTATTCCTCACGAAGCCAGTGGTGAAGTTGTTAAGGTGTTTGTAGTTCGTAAAGATCCAAATTTAACTGAAGCTGAATTAATTAAGCACTGCCGTGCAAACTTAACAAATTACAAAGTGCCTAAGTTGGTTGAGTTTCGTGATGAGTTACCTAAAACTAATGTAGGTAAAATTTTGCGACGTGAACTACGCTAAGCTAAGCTAAATCAACTATTAGCTATGTGTTAAAGACAAGTTATTTCATAGCTAGTTCTTTAAGGCACAAGTTAGACAGTAACCTAGACATATGCAGAAAAATAAAAGGCCAACTATTGTTGGCCTTTTTAGTTTAGAGTTTAGGAAGTAAGTTTAAACCTATGTCTACCGTTAACGGTGCGATGTTTTAAAAAGTATAAAAACTTACCTAGTCACTATGCTCTACTGTGCGTTCAAACGTTGACCGTTAATTGCCTTGCTATCATCAGCCATTAAATATACATACAAAGGCATAATATCTTCTGGGGCTGCGATAGTGCTTTTATCTTCAGCAGGGTAAGCTGAAGAGCGCATATTTGTATTTGTGCCGCCAGGGTTAATAACGTTAGTTCTAAGTGCGCTGTTATCATACTCATCAGCAATCACTTGCATCATACCTTCAGTCGCAAACTTAGAAATACTATAAGCCCCCCAATACGCTTTACCTTTATTGCCAACACCTGAAGAAGTAAAAACGAGTGATGAGCTCTGCGATTTAAGCAATACAGGTAATAATGCTTGTGCTAACAAAAATTGCGCATTAACATTGACTTGCATTACATCATGCCAAGTTTGTTCATGTATTTGGTTAAATGGTGTTAATTCACCAAGGATAGAAGCATTAAGTAATGCGCCATCAAGCTGACCAAACTGATTTTCAATCGTTGATGCTAAATCGATATAATTTTGTTTTGTTGCGCCTTTTAAATCTAAAGGTACTATTGCTGGCTCAGGAAAGCCTTTAGCGAGAATATCATCATAAACAGCTTCTAGTTTTGCGACGGTTTTACCCAATAAAATAACCGTTGCGCCTAACTCTGCGTAAGTTAGTGCGGCTTGGCGCCCAATTCCTGCACCTGCGCCGGTAACTAAAATGGTTTTGTTTGCTAAAATCTGTGGTGTTATTGTGTATTCAAACATATGATTAATTGATTAAAAAATTTGTTAATAATTCTACTACTTTCACTACTAGGCTGACGAGTTTTTTCGCGAGAAATCTAAATGTTCAGTATAAAACTGTTAATTAATGAAAAAATCACTAGCACTTGATCTATTCTTGAGTTAAGTTTGACTGGTCGAACAAGTTGAAGTTAATGCTAGGATAAGTATAAAAATCAACAATGATGAAGAATAATAAATATATGTTTAGAAAACTTCTCAACATATAAAATAAAGACTAGACCGTGGGGAGATAAAATGAAAAAGCTAGTACTCAGTCTCGCAATAGCCAGCACATTAGGTTTAAGTGCTTGTGGAGACGAAACCATACAAGATGTTGAACAAGAAGTTGCTGAAAATGGTTCTGCCGTAACAGCGACAGCACGCGTTAAATTTGATCCTGCAGCTGGTGCTGCTGGACTTTCTATTCCAAATGATTTGATTTTCTCTGGCACACAAGACGGTACCTTAGAAATACCTGTTGAAGACCCTACCGATGGCTCTGATCCTTTTGTTGCTATAAGCGCCCTTGATGGTTGGTCTATTTCTCAACCATTCTCATTAGCTATTGACTTCCCTGCTGGCACTTCTTTAGAAAACAGCAGCGCACAAGACCCTGCTTCAGTAAGAATTTTTGAAGCGGTTATGGGGGGAGACGCTAACGATAGTGACTGTACCGCAGTAGAGCGCGGCCTTGCTTGTAAAATTGTTGGCGAATTAGTTTTTGGACAAGATTTTGTTACTCAAGGCGCTGGTACGAGTGTTACGGTTATTCCAACGCAACCGCTAAAAGCGGAAACCACTTACATTATGATGATGTCTAACAATCTTCGTGATAATAATGGTAAAGCGATTGCTGGTTCAAGCACTTATGAATTAGCTCGCCAAGATATAAACACTTTACCTTTGGGTAATGAATCACAGTTAGTCTTACAAGCAGCAGTTAACAGTTATGAAGCTGCACTCGTTGCTGCAGGGGTAGATAGCGATACTATTATTTATAGTGCCGCAATGACTACTCAATCGACTACACTTGTATTAAATACGGTTAAGTCAGTAATGGCTGCTGGTGTACCGCAAATGGTTGCTGCTGCACAAGCTGGCAATCCTGCCATTGGTGTGCAAGATACAGGTATTTCAGTTGCTACCGTATTAACCGGTATGATCCCAGCAGATTTAGTACCTTTATATTCTGCAGCTAACTATATTCGCGGTTCTGTTACATTACCGTACTATTCTGGTGTCCCTTCAGCAGAAAACCCATTAGCGCCAGTAAATGACTGGTGGCGCGCACGATGCGACTCAGGTGCAACACTTGCCGGTCTTGCAGCTGCCAACCCTGCTGCAATTCCTGCTGGGCCTCTTGATGAAAATGATGGCTTTTGTATGAATTTTGGCTTACGTGATTTAAGCTCAGTTATGGCGATTGATACTGAACGTAATTTAACTAAGTTTAATCCAATTCCAGCCACGAGTGCGATGTTACCAATTGACGTACAAATGACGACACCAGATCTAGCTTGGGCTAACCCTGTTCGTGCTAGCATGGGATTACCAGCGCTAGAAGAGCCTGAAAACGGTTGGCCAGTAGCGATGTTAGTGCACGGTATTACATCTTCTAAAGAGCAAATGTTACCTATCACCGGTATTTTATCTGTATTTGGTATCGCCACTATCGCGATTGATCAACCACTACATGGTAGCCGTGGTTTTGATTTAAATGGTGATGATGTTGACGAAATTAACACCAGCACAGTGTCAACGTTACATTATGTAAACTTAGCTAGCATGTTAACTATGCGTGATAATACTCGTCAAAGTACTGCTGATTTATTAGGTTTACGCTTAGGTATGAACTTCTTAGGTGGTGTTCATGCTGAAGGTAATGCAATCAAAATCGATAGCTCTAAAGTACATCTGTTAGGTCATTCATTAGGTGGTATATATGGTATGAATGCGGTTGGTTTAGCAAATACTGAGTTAAGCCCACAAGTTGATAGTTTGTTTAACATCGCGAGTACTTCATTAGCTATGCCTGGATTAATGTTAGCCAACTTTGGCCTTGATTCACCAGCATTTGAAGGCTTAGCAAAATCTAACCTTACTTTAGAATTGTCGCCAGATTTTAAAGCGGCTGTAGATGCAAACCTACCTAGCGACTATACTCAAGAGCAATTGAGTGGTTTCTACTTTGCTTTTTACAATGCTTTAACGGTTGAACAAAAAGCAACATTAGATGCAGGTTTTGCACAGTTTACTTTTGCAGCACAAACAGTAACTGACTCAGGTGACCCAATTGCCTATGTGCAAACATTAGCAGCTACCCAAACGCCTACACACTTAATTGAAGTAGTGGGTAACGGCGGTGACAACTTGCCAGATCAAACAGTTACTAATACTGCGCCATTTACACCAATGGGTGGTACTGAACCTGCAATCGCTTTCTTAGGTTTGCCTGGAATTAGCGAAACAACGCCGGGTTCTGGTGCAGTAAGATTTGTTAATGGTCATCATAGTTCGATTCTTGATCCACGTCCTGATGCAGCAGGTGCTTCACCAGACGCTGAATTAAGTGCACGAGCTACCCAAGAAATGCAAACGCAAGTTGCGACATTCTTTGCGAGCATGGGACAGTTAATTACAGTGACGGATGCTGCTGTAGTTAAACAAGACTAAGTTTTAGTTTACGTCTAAAAAAAGCCCTCGTTTGAGGGCTTTTTTATTGGGTGTTATTTACACGGTTAACTTTAACGATTAATTTAGTGTCTAACCTTTATTTATTAACTAAATACCCCATATTGTTTAATAGAATAAATTTTAAAATTAATACACAACAACAGAACCAAAATAAGTAAATTTGTTGTTTAGGAGAAAAACATTGGAATTTTTGTATGAATACGGTTTGTTTTTAGCGAAAGCTATTACATTTGTTATAGCAGTTATTGCGATTATTATTGCTATTGCATCGTCAGCAATGAAACAAGGCGGCAAAAAAGGTGATTTAGAAATTACCGACTTATCTGAACAATACAGCGAAGTTGAAGATGATATTATTCATCACTTATTGTCAAAAGAAGCACTAAAAGAAAAAGAGAAAAAAGATAAGAAAGCTGAAAAAGAACAAGCAAAAATTGCTAAAAAAGCAAGTAAAGACGACAGCGAAGAAAAAACTGAAACTCCACGTCTGTTTGTCGTAGATTTTAATGGCAGCATCGACGCAAAAGAAGTAGGTTCGTTGCGTGAAGAAATAAGCGCTATATTAACCGTTGCAAAACCGAGCGATGAAGTATTTGTTCGTCTAGAAAGCGGCGGCGGTATGGTACATGGCTACGGCTTAGCTGCATCGCAACTTGATCGTGTACGCCAGAAAAACATTCCGCTTACTGCCTGTGTAGATAAAGTGGCTGCCAGTGGCGGTTATATGATGGCATGTGTTGCTAATAAAATTGTTTCTGCACCCTTTGCTATCATTGGTTCAATTGGCGTTATTGCCCAAGTACCAAACTTTCATAAGTTATTAAAGAAGAACGATGTAGACTTTGAACAATTTACTGCCGGTGAATTTAAACGCACGGTGACTATGTTTGGTGAAAACACAGAGAAAGGTCGTGAAAAATTCGTTGAAGAATTAGAAGAAACACACGTTCTCTTCAAAAATTTTGTTAGTGAGCACCGCCCAAGCCTTGATATTGCTAAAGTGGCAACTGGAGAACATTGGTTTGGTACACAAGCTAAAGATTTAGGTCTTGTTGATGAGCTAGAGACCAGTGATGACTACTTACAAGCACGTTGTAAATCTCATAAGATAGTGCAAATTAAGTATGCGACTAAAAAGGGCTTGGCTGAAAAGTTCTCAAAAGCGGCATCTTTATCTTTTGATGCAATCATCAGTAAAGTTTGGCAAAACAACCGCATATTTCCGGGCTAATCGTTTAACTCGGTTCTAAAAATGCAAATGACATAATCACTATGGAAAATAGTTTTTGGCATAAATGCTGGGAGCGCAACATGCTAGGTTTTCACCAACATGTTGTGCACCCGTTTCTAACTCAGTATTTCGAGAAAATGCTGGTATCTACAGATAAGCATGTTTTTGTACCTTTATGTGGTAAAACACTCGATATGAGCTACTTAGCTCGACTGATGAAGGTAACAGGTAATGAATTAAGTGCCATTGCCTGCAAAGACTTTTTTGTCGAAAACAATCTTCCCTTTAAACAGCAAAAGCTAGGCGAGTACGAGCATTATACTTGCCGGCAGCTTACCTTATTACAAGGTGATTATTTTAAGCTGACACCTGATTTAATCGGTAATCTCGATTGGATATATGATCGTGCAGCGCTAATTGCACTACCCAAGGTTATGCAGCAGAAATACGTAGAACATCTAAAAACGTTTTTTTCATCGCAAACTCGTCTGTTTTTAGTAACAGTGGAGTTTCCACAGGCACAATTAAGCGGTCCGCCGTTCGCGGTAACCGAAGCTGACGTGAATAGTCTATTCTCTGACTTTAACATTGAATATATTGCAACACATGAGATTAAAGATAAGCAATTTGCTCAAAGGCAGTTTGATGTCGACTATTTACTTGAGAAGCTTTATGTTATTTCACGCAAAGATAAAACCTAAGCTGACTCACTTTAGTCAAATAGAGTGGGGTTGAATGATAAGTTAACTTTGAAGTGAACTAACAAAAAAAGGTGCCATCGAGCACCTTTATAGTTTGTAAATTTAACTTATTCAGCAAGTGTGATACTTTTGCTGATGGTATCTACATTTTCAGTGCTTGTAGAGTCGTTCATAGCGACTTGAGCACGCGCTGTTTTTTCGATAGGGTTAAGTGCTATCGTATTCAATTTAATTGATTGTGCTAGATGTAATTTAGTTGTTTCTATCAGCTCAACAGCGTTGATAGCCTGTACTTCTACTAATTGTGTTGCTTGGCCAGTGTTAGCAATTAAAGCGAACATAGCGATGGTTGATAGTTTAATAATGTTTTTCATAAGTCACCTGTAATAAAACGTCAATAGTATTTATAGATGTTTTGGGACTCTTTCTTTTCTATTGCAAACAAGGGTTGGGAGCCTGTTTGATTCTCACCGATTAATTCCGGGTAAAGATGAAGTCCTTCATCTAATGCGGCTATAGTAAGGTAATGCTGGTAAATATTAAACTGACTAATTATAATGTTATTCATTAGAAAAACTAATCCGACATGGTTATGCGGTTAATTTGATAAAATATGCATAACTTTAATAAGTATATAAATATTTTAAAGGTGAATCTTGGCTAACAGACTACCGCCATTAAACGCTATTAGGGCATTTGAGGCTTCAGCTCGCCAGCTAAGCTTCACTAAGGCAGCTGAAGAATTATTCGTCACTCAAGCCGCGATCAGTCATCAAATAAAAGCACTGGAAGACAATTTAGGCATAAAATTATTTATGCGTAAGAATAGGTCGCTTTTACTCACTGAAGAAGGCCAATCTTATTATCTCGATATTAAAGATGTTTTTAATGCCCTCCATGATGCCACTGAAAGGTTATTAGCTCGGGGTGAAAAAGGCGCTATTACTGTTAGCTTACAGCCAAGTTTTGCAATACAGTGGCTTGTACCTAGATTAAACACATTTAATTTATTGCATCCTGATATTGACGTGCGGATTAAAGCGGTTGATCAACCCGAGAACTCGTTAACTGAAGATGTAGATTTGGCTATATACTATGGCCGTGGTCGTTGGAAAGGCATACATGCTGAACAGTTGCATACCGAGTATTTGATCCCCGTTTGCTCGCCTTTATTACTTGATGGTAAAAAGCCATTAAACAGTATTGAAGATCTAGCAAATCATACCTTATTGCATGATACCTCCAGACGTGATTGGAAACGATGGTTTAAGCACGTTAATGTTAAAGGAGGGAATGTTAATCATGGCCCCATTTTTAGCCATTCTGCTATGGTACTTCAGGCTGCCATTCACGGGCAGGGCGTTGCACTTGCACATAGTGTACTAGCTAAGCCTGATATTGATAGTGGGCGACTGGTTTGTCCTTTTAAAGAAGTATTAATCAGTAAAAATTCATACTATATCGTTTGTCGAGAGCAACAGTTAGAACTAGGTAAAATAACGGCATTTAGAGAATGGGTATTACAAACTGTGGCTGATGAACAACCGGTAATTGATGAAGGACAATTGGTGTGAGTAATAATAACTTAAAGGTTAGCCCAAAAGGGTCTATAAACAGTGAAGCTACGATGAGTAGTATGTTTTTTGAAGTTGACAACGCGAAAGCTTTAGTTATTTTCGCCCATGGTGCTGGGGCTGATATGAACCATGAGTATATGGAAGTATTAACTCAGCTGATGAACGAACAGCGCCTCAATGTATTGTGTTTTAATTTTCCTTATATGGATAAACGAAAACTTGATGGCAAAAGGCGACCACCTGATAGAATGCCAGTATTGATCGATTGTTATCAGTCATTAATCACTCATGTAAAAACCGATTTGCCAATATTTATTGGTGGAAAATCTATGGGCGGCAGAGTAGCGGCAACGCTAGCAAATAATAAATCTTTTATGGGTATGCATAACATTAAAGGAGTGGTTTGTTTAGGTTATCCATTTCACCCAATAAAAAAGCCAGAAAAGTTACGTTTGTTACCGCTGCAAGAAAGCCAAATTCCTGTCTTGATACTGCAAGGTGACAGAGATGCCTTAGGCAGTAAAGCAGAAGTTAACAGCTATAAAATATCACCTCGTTGCCAAGTACATTTCTTTGATGATGGCGATCATGATTTAAAGCCTCGGGTTAAGTCGGGTAAAACCCTAGCACAACATCAACAAGCTGCAGTGAGTTTAGTAGGGAGTTTTATCGATGAAATTAACACTAGCTGCTAAACTACTGATGATATTTGTTGGTATCAGTGGCTGTTTTTCTGTATTATTCGGCGCTTGGTTAGCTCATGGTGGACAATCTCTACCTGTAGTGTCACAAGAACGACTCATGACAGCTTTAACGTATCAGTTTTTTCACACATTGGCGTTATGCTTAACCATTATCTTATACAAGCTTCATTCTATGGTTATATTATTGATTGCAGGTGGTTTATTTGCATTCGGTATCGTTTTTTTTAGTGGCAGTTTGTATATCAAAACTATATTCGAAGTGTTGAGTATTGGAAAACTGGCGCCATTTGGCGGCCTGTCATTTGCACTTGCATGGCTATTGGTCGGATTTGCAGGTACTAAAATGTTTGACCAAAAGTTAGGTAATTAATCAATATGACTGCAATAGTGCTCTATTGTCGCCCCGGATTTGAAAAAGAATGTGGCGCAGAAATTCAAGAAAAAGCTTCATGGAATGAAGTCTACGGTTACTTAGAACTGAGTAAGAACCAAGGCGTGGTTTATTTTCATCTTAATAACCCTGAAGAAGGCGAAGCCTTAATGGAGAAAATTCCATTACGTAGGCTTATTTTTGCTCGCCAGTGGTTCGTTACGGTGACTGATAAAATTGACTTGCCAGATTATAATCGCGTTGAAGCCATTGTAGAAGCTTTAGGCAAAGAATGGCAGTATGCTGATTTACGGATGGAAACCCCAGATACTAACGACGGTAAAGAACTGTCTAAATTCTGTCGTAAGTTAGCGGTTCCATTGCGACAAGCATTAAGAAAAGAAAAAATACTGACTGAAAAGGGTAATAAAGATGGCGCTGTTCTGCATGCGTTGTTTTTATCAGGCAAAGAAGTCATCTTCGGCTTTTCTTTAGCGCGTAATACTTCACCGCATGTTATGGGTATTCCACGTTTAAAATTTCCTAACGCTGCACCAAGTCGCTCAACGTTAAAACTAGACGAAGCCTTTCTATACTTCATTCCAAAAGATGAATGGGATATTCGTTTAACATCTGGCATGAATGCGGTTGATTTAGGTGCTGCACCTGGTGGTTGGACTTATCAATTAGTACGTCGTGGCATGATGGTTACATCAATTGATAACGGCCCTATGGCAGAGTCATTAATGGAAACGGGTCAAGTAAAGCATCGCACAATGGACGGCTTTAAATACTTACCACAAAAGAAAAACGTTTATTGGTTAGTGTGTGACATGATTGAAAAGCCTCAACGTGTTGCAAAGCTGATGAGTGAGTGGCTATTAAAAGGCTATTGCCAAGAAGCCATGTTTAACTTGAAACTGCCTATGAAAGGTCGTTATCAACAAGTTAATGAAGATTTGCAAACGATTAAAGATGCCTTTGCTCAATACAATGTTAAATATGAACTGTTCGCAAAACATTTATATTATGATCGTGAAGAAGTTACGGTTCATGCAAGGTTGCTTTCTGCTCCACCTACTGATTTATAAATAATCGATTGTTAACAGATACCAAAACGCCCTAAACTATTTTATAGTTTAGGGCGTTTTTATTTATGAATCATATCCTTAATAACTTGATTTATTGACTTATCTTTTAAATATTTAATTTAAGTATAACGCGAAGGCAAAAACCTCTGTTGTGCCTTTTAGCTTAAAAAAGCTTAATTCTCTGAGCATGTAACTGTTGTGATGAAAAACCTTTTGCAAACAGAAAAAGCAAAGCAAGTATAAAGATAACTCCTGTTTTAGGTTCGCTTACCGAAACAGCCATGGTTTGAGCTTGTATTGCGACATTTTGAAAAGCCAGTACTTCTCTACCTCCATTTGTTTTAGCGTTTAGCTCAAGGGTTAATAAACTCCCTGTTGCTAAAATGGATGAAGTGAATGTCGAAAATTCATTATTTAAGCGTATAGAATTAACCGTTAATGGATCGTTAAGCGTTATTGAATTACCAAGGTCTAAATTGTAATCCTGAAAAGTACTTTCATTTGTTACACCTTGGAATAAACTAATGAATGGATTATTGTCTATACTATAGCGCCATTCGAATCTATCATTGCTCTCAAAATCTCCCATTGCAGCTATATCAGTTAAAAATGTAATAGCTGATAAATTGACAATATTTATTTTCCAACTTGCTATAGCATCATTAGTTGGGTTATCTGAGTTGACAGTATCGACAATACCAAAAAATGGTTTATTGTTAGCGCTTTTTACTATGCCTAAATTATCAGAAGCATTAACCGTGCTTTGATCTAATAACGCCAGGGGGATATTGAGATCTACAGCTTGTTGGTATATTTGAAAACCATCTTGATTGCTACTAAAAGCATTACTGAAGTTATTGGTATAATTGATATTTGTTGATGTGTCAGGTGCTAATAAGTCATAACTTATTAATGACGCTTGGCTATTACCTACATGTAAAAACATAAGTAGTAAGACAAGAAGTTTTAAATTTAATCGGGTCATAACAAAGTCCTTTTGTTTCATTTTATAAAATATTTTGGCGCCAAGAAATATGCGTTTTAATCGATAAACGAGTAATTAACTGCATTACTATAACTACTTTCATCCTTGGAGCAGCTCAGTTTTAGTTGTTTTAAGCTTATATAGTACTAATGAGAAAACATAGGCTATAAAGCTTTACATAACCTGAACTCTGGATAATGAGTGCTTGAAACTCAAGTAAACCAAAAGCTTAGGTAATAAAGTAAATGCTATAGCCAGGTGAACATCACGAATAGATATCATCAATGCTTCATTTTATGCCATTTCCAAGGCAAAGCGTTTATGAATAGCGCGCTATTTATCGACGTTTTAACGCAGAAAATGGATTAAAAGGGAACATTGAGCAAGTGCTGCTTATCCAGAGTTCAGGTTACATAGTATAGTGGTGGTTTTAATAAATGCGAATTCAGGGAGGGGATTGAAAGTGATGTTGAAAATGATGTTGAAACTGATATTTAAAGTGAAGTTGAAAGTTTTAAGCGATTGTTGTTTACTGATATTCACTCTTCTTAAACGAATCTAACGTGTAGAAAATTTTGCATAAAAAACCAAGTCATAAGACTTGGTTTTAAAGGGGTCTACAAAACTAACGGTTAGTTTACAAGCGCTCTAAAACTGCTTGAGTAAAATCTGAAGTGCCATGTGTACCACCTAGATCTCGTGTAGTTCGGTCGCCAGATTCTATAACTTCTGTTATTGCCCGACGAATATTGTCAGCTTTTTCAGCCATGCCCAAGTACTCAAGCATTTGAATTGCCGCTAAAATTACAGAAGTTGGGTTAGCCAAGTTTTTACCTGCAATATCAGGTGCACTACCATGTACGGCTTCAAATATTGCACAATCTTTACCGATATTAGCACCAGGCGCCATACCTAAGCCACCAACTAAACCAGCACATAAATCTGATAATATATCACCAAAGAGGTTAGTCGTTACGATAACATCAAACTGCTCTGGGTTCATAACTAACTGCATACAACAGTTATCAACAATCATTTCTGATGATTCAATTTGTGGGTAACGAGCGGCTACTTCACGAGCAACTTTAAGGAATAAGCCTGAAGTAGATTTTAAGATATTTGCTTTATGAACAGCCGTTACTTTTTTACGACCTTCTTTAATCGCGGTTTCGTAGGCAAAAGTTACAATGCGCTCAGCGCCTTCACGTGTCACTAAGCTTCTTGCTTCAGCATAGTTACCATCATCTGAAAGTGTTTGTCCTAGGCCTGAGTACATACCTTCTGTATTTTCTCGGATAGTAATGATATCAATATTTTCATAACGGGCTTTAGTACCTTTAAATGACAATACAGGGCGCACATTGGCATAGAGTTGAAAATGTTTACGTAATGTAACGTTGATAGAGGTAAAACCATCACCAACAGGTGTTGTTAATGGGCCTTTAAGCGCTATTTTATTTTTTTCGATCAGAGCCAATGTAGATTCTGGCACTAGATCACCATGGTTTTCTAATGCTGTTAGGCCGGCGTCAGCATATTCATACTCAAAATTACAACCGGCTTTATCAAGCACTTTGATTGTTGCATCTATAATATCAGGGCCAATTCCGTCGCCTGGGATCACTGTTATGATTTGTTTTGCCATTTTTAAACTACCTTTTGAATATTACAGTTGTTAATTGATGTGAAGAGCGCGCTTTTGGTAAATATAAAGCAATTATAATCGGGTATATTTTATGCGACGCCAATTATATGGGTACACCATAGTTAACTAATGTATGTATAGTTAAGTTAGTTATGATGAACAAGTAATTATAGCAACTAATCCGAGCAGTTAGTAAATTTTAATCTTAAACTTTAGTCTTAATTTGCTTTTGTGTTGAACAAGTACCGGGCATAAGCGTGCATTGATTAAAATAGTGGCAAACACAAAACGTATCGTAATAAATTTATTCATCTAAAGTTAAGTTACACATGCTTTAATGCACATGCTTTAAGACACAGGTAGGCACTTAAAGAAAGCTTATAAATTAAAGCTTTGTATATGAGTAATTTTTTAATCTAGATTAAAGTGTTTTGAATTGTTCGTAAGCCGTTTTGCCAATAGCGGTTAAAATGCCATTAGTAAACAATAATGCGGTGCATTCATCTTGAGTAGTGATACCGTCAGATTTTACATGCTGTGTTCGGTAAAAGCTTACCTGATAACTTGTTTCATCTATTAATTTAGCTTCAGTGATATCAGGGCTACCTAATTGCTCGATAGCACTGTTAAAATTGAATTGTTTTAATTCAAGTTTAGCTATAAATTGTCTGTTATATGCTTCTCTATCTTCCCATTGCATTTTAGCTGGGCTGTCGTCATAAAAGTTCACAACCAGCGCTACAAATATACCGTATGCTATGAGTGCCATTAAGATCCTAGCAATAACTTTTTTATTCACTTATATTCCTTGAAACTATTTCAAACCGTATTTAATGTTGTTGAGTTATCCGATTAAATCGATATAACATTATGAGTGTTTAATGAATTTACTTTTGTTTAATCTATTTAATTGGTCTTTAGTTTTAAACCAGAGTTTATATTGTTAAATTGCGGAGAATCCAATACACAACAGCAGGTTGTGATGTTACCAGATTGTTAAGTACTGGCAAGTGCATTTTGGCCAGGAAGTCTAATATCTTTTAAATTAAAACCTAGTGGTATATCTATTTTTAAGGTTAGCAACTTACGGCTAAGAGATATTTGTTCATTATGTTGTGAAAGTTTCTCGCTGATATTTTTCTTTAAATCTGTTGCGTTAACTAAGCTTTTAACAGAGCCATATTTATTAAGAAGTTCAGAAGCTGTTACTTGCCCAATACCCGCAACGCCTGGTATTTTATTGGTGTTATCTCCCGTTAATGTCCATAGGTCCATTAGCTTATTTGGTTTTACGCTAAACTTGTTTAGTACATATGACTCGTCTAAATATCGTCGATTAAAATAGTCATATACCTTAATATTAGGATTCAGCAGGGATAAAAAGCACTTATCAGTAGATACAATGGTTACATTTTGGCCGCGTAATGCCACTTTAATCGCTAAAGTGGCAATTAAGTCGTCTGCTTCATCAGTTTCTGACACTAATGAGTCAACAAAGTGTTTCATAAAACGGTCTTGAATATCCGCTAACTTATCAGCCAAATGCTCGGGCATTTTTTTTCGGCCTTTTTTATAGTCCGGGTAAATATCATACCGCCAACATGGAGCTTGTGAGTCAAAAACAGCCAGTGCGTGCGTAGGTTGAAGTTGTTCTACTATGTTTCTTAAGGCCTGCTCACATGCTTTTTCGGTGTTAAATAAAACTTGCTGCTTGGTATTTTCTGCTAATTCATTGTTTAACAAAAAAGGTCGTTCTTGTACGGCGTAAATTCTTCGGATCAAATTTAACGCATCTATTAAAACTAAATGTACACTCATCAAATTAACCTTCAATAACAGTATAACAAGGTATGTATTTGCTGCCAGGAAGCTTCATTCTTTGTTGCTCAACGAAAGAGTTTAAAAGTGTATCCATTAACGCCATTATTTTATTGTCACCACTGATTTCAAAAGGACCTTTTTCACGTATTGCCTTAATACCACTTGCTTTAACATTTCCTGCTACTATACCAGAAAAAGCCCGGCGCAAATGAGCAGCCAAAGACTCAATACTTTGCTCAAAATGAAGGTTTAATGAAGACATATTTTCATGATTTGGTTCAAAGGGTTGTTGAAATTCAGCTTCGATAACCAATGACCAATTAAAATGATAAGAGTCGCCCGTAAGTTTTCTTTGTGCAACTACATCTTCAGTCGTTGCTTTTAGGGTTTTGGCTACTTGTTCGGGGTCGTCAATAATAATTTTATAAAGTTGTTGGGCAGACTCGCCTAAAGTAGCAGCAATAAATGTGTCAAGCTGCTGAAAATATTCAGCACTCTCTATTGGACCCGTTAAAATAATAGGTAGCTTCTGAGATTTATTTTTGGGGTGCAGCATAATACCCAAGATATAAAGCAATTCTTCTGCTGTACCTGCGCCGCCAGGAAAAATAATAATACCATGAGACATACGCACAAAAGCTTCAAGGCGTTTTTCAATATCAGGCATAATCACCAATTCATTTACGATAGGGTTTGGTGGCTCAGCAGCAATAATACTAGGCTCAGTTAAGCCTAAATAACGGCCAGTCGTAATTCGTTGTTTTGCGTGGCCAAATGTTGCACCTTTCATTGGGCCTTTCATTGCACCTGGCCCACAACCTGTACAAATATTAAAACCGCGTAAGCCAAGTTGATAACCTACTTTTTTGGTGTATTTATATTCAGTACTGTTAATTGAATGACCACCCCAACAAGTAATTAAATTAGGAGAGCTATCAGGAATAATGGCATTTGCATTACGCAACATATCAAAAATTATATTTGTTGGGTTATCGGTTGCTTTAGTGTTAGCGGTGTAACAGTCGCCAATAAACAAAATATCGCGCAGGACCACAGAAAGGTGTTCTTGAATACCTTTAATAATTACACCATCTACAAAGGCGTGCTTTGGCGGGTTATCTAAAGCTAATTTAACCCCACGCTCACGGCGTAATACTTGTATTTGAAAATCTTGAAATTGTTGGTATATATCTTCAGCGTTATCGGTATGACTGCCAGCATTAAGCACTGCAAGCGAACAATTACGAAAAAGATTGTAGAGTTCACTTGTTGCTGATTGTTGTAAGTGATCAACTTCTGCTTGCGACAGTAAATTCATTTTACCTACGGGATTAATTTGAGTGTGCATAATTCTACTTCCTCGTTATTTTACCCGTAAACAACTTTGTTTTTACCTTCATTTTTTGCTCGGTATAGGGCGGTATCAGCGCGTTCGAAAGCGGAGTGCACAATATCTTCTCTTTGAACTAAAGTGACACCAATTGATAGCGTGATATTGACCCGAGTTCCTTTGAAAGTGAAAGGTAAACTCGCTACTTTCTTACGTAACATATTGAGACGATTCATTACCGTGATTTTATCAACATTTTTAAAGATTAAAACAAACTCTTCACCACCATAGCGGCAGATAAAAACATCTATACCCATGACTTTTGTAAGAGTTTCAGCAATAACTTGTAAGGATTTATCGCCCGCAGTATGGCCGAAAGTATCATTAATACGTTTAAAATCATCTAAGTCAATAACAGCAATAGCGAGGTCAAATTGTTTGTGGTGAAATCGAACCAATTCTTTTGCAAAAAACTCATCAAATGATGCTCTATTAGCTAATTTAGTTAAAGCATCTTGAAAGCTTTTAGCTTGAACTTCTTGTATACGTTTTTCAAAAACTTTACTTTGCTGCTCTAGTTTTTCAACCTTTGCTGACATGCTTTTAAGTTGTTCATTCAATGCTATATTTTGGCTATCTTCTAATTCAGCTTTGGTTTGTAACGTTTTAGCTATGTGCTGAATTTTATCATTCACATCAACTTTTATTTCATATAATGAACCTGCATCGTTAATGCCGATACTAACTTCTTTGATTGTTTCAGTCAGTTCTTGATTTATTTTAGCATGTTGCTCATTCGATTCAGTTGATGTTGCAATCGTTGCGGTTACTGAAACTTGAACAGAAGTGAGTGTATCGCTAAGTGTTGATAAAAAGACTTTAGCTCGACTGCGCTCCTGCTCTAAGTCTTCAATCATAAAATCAAACACATTAAGACATTCAGTCATTAAATTTTGATTCGAAATTTGACCGTGCAAGCTCAATTTTATTTTATTGATATTAGCGTTGTGCTTTTTAGAAATAATTAAGGTATTTAAAATTGAATTAAAGCGGCCTAATAATTCTTTTGGCGCTTTTTCTTGCTCAGCATTATTATTTTCTGTTGTAATTTCACTTTCAACAGCATTAATTTTATCTATTGTGACGTGTTTACTGGTGTGAGCAGATTTCGGCTGTTCAGGCGTTAATCTAATTTGCCCAACTATGATGCTCTCATAGAAAGCGATAAACTCACTCATTAATGGAATGTATTGAATGAGTGAGGCGTGACTTTCTTCAGCCTTAGTTATTAATGTTTGTAGCTGACGACGACTTTCTTTTGGGAAACTTTTCAGTTTTTGAAGGCCAGTACCCGAACTATTAAGTTGCTCATGTATTTCTATTCTACTTTTATCGTTTTTTAAAGAGTGCTGTCGCAGTAGTGTCGAAATAACTTTTATATCATTTTCGAGTTCGGTGAAACTCGTCGCTGTTTTTAAAGTCGTTCTTAATTTAGCTAATTTGTTATCTAGCAGAATGTCTGTGCCTTTACAGGCCTGAGATAGTTTACCAATAAAACCGGTGAGTAGGGCTGATTGTGCACTATATTCGTTTTCTAATTCAGTGCGAGCGTTTATAGCAGATTTAAGTCGTGATTTTAAGTCTTTGATATTTTTATCTGCGACTGAGTTTTCGCTCATATTAATCTTCCCTAAAATGCAACATCATGGAAAAGTAGCAAAGTTAATGCTAATTAAAATATAGCTTTAACAAGAAATATAAAGCTTAATTTTCAGTATATATTAATAATAAACATTCCAGTATAAAAAGCCAGTATTTGTAGGTAACTAATGAGTGTTAGTCTAAATAACCTGAACACTGGATAAGCAGTACTTGCTCAATCCTCCCTTTTAAGCCATTACCTGCGTTAAAACGTCGATAAATAGCCCGCTATTCATAAACGTTTTGCCTTGGAAATTGCATAAAATGAAGCATTGATGGTGTAAATTCGTGATGTTTACCTTGCTATAGCATTTACTTTACCACCTAAGCTTTTGATTCACTTGAGTATCAAGCACTCATTATCCAGAGTTCAGGTTAAATAAGCAACACTCATTCAGTTTCTTGTTGAGTTTATTGTCTTAACGTTCTTAAAGAAGGTGCGTTTTTTTTTTCTGTTGAACGAAAAGGGTTTATATCTAAACCGCCTCTGCGCGTATATCGAGCAAATACAGTAAGGCTTTCAACCTGACAATAAAGTTGAATATCACAAAATATACGCTCAACACATTGTTCATGAAATTCATTATGTTGTCGAAACGAAATTAAGTATTTTAATAACGCAGCATGACAAATTTGTTTGCCACTATAGGTAATATAAATACTTGCCCAGTCAGGCTGATTGGTGATCAAACAATTTGATTTTAATAAATGACAAACTAAATATTCTGTTACTTCTTCTGCGTTCTCCTTTAATGCATTTTCTAATAGCTCAGGGGCTAATTGATATTGATTTATTTCAATATCAAGGTCGTCTATGCAAACCGCATTTTCGACAGGTATTTGCAGAGCAGGGCAGTTATTAACGCTAAAGAGTTTTACTTTTGCATTAGCGCCAGCGGTAGCCGACAAATCTTCAATTAAGGCCGATTCTACAGACTGCCATGATGAAAACTTAGTTTGATTAAAACTATTTAAATAAAGTTTAAATGATTTTGATTCAACAATGTTTGGGCTAGTACAAGGAAAAGTAAACTCAGCAACAGCAACAACAGGTTTGCCTTTATCATTTAACCAAGAAAGCTCGTAACCATACCAAACATCTTCTCCATTAAAAGGAATATTCTCTGCTGTTAAACCTAAACTATCTCTATTCAGACTTCTTGGAACAGCTTGGAGTAATGCAGGAGAATATTGGCTACAATAATCGGTTACTTTACCAAGGGTTAATTTATTGAGTTCTTTTGCGTTTGTATAAGTGCTCATTGTTGAGTATTTTCTTCTCTGGTTGTTACAATACTGATAAAATTTTCTTTATTTTATAGGAATTAGTCGTTAGATGAAAATATCAAATTACTCGCTTAAAGAACTTGTGTGGCATTTTTCACAAGATTACTTACAAGCTTATGAAAATAGGTTTACACATTTACCTATAACACACATGGTTGAAGACTGGCCGTCGCCGTGTGAACAAGGGATTAAAGAAGAAGAGTTTTCATTGTGGTGTCCAATCAAAGTTAATGAAAACTTAACCTTTGAAAATGTTGAAACAGCATTGGAAATTACCCTTCATGAAGATATTAAACAGTACTTTACTACTATGTTTAGTGATAGCTTAGACGCAAGTTGCGCAGAGGGCGACTTGTCTTTGTTGTTTGCTTGGAGCGCTAAAGATTTCGCGCGTTTACAAGAAAATATTATCGGTCATATTTTAATGAAAACTAAACTAAAACAAAAGCTAACCATTTTTTTTGCTACCACAGATGACGATGATCATATTATCTCTTTAGATAATGACACCGGTGAAATATGGGTGGAAAAAGTCGGTTGTGAGCCTCATAAAAAAATAGCTGAAAATTTGATGGAATTTGTGACACAGCTTACGCCAAGGATCCCACCACAAGCTATGGAAGATAACTAATTAATGGCTGAAAATAGCATTGTTATTGAATTTAAAACAATGCATATCTTTCCTTTTTTAGTCATCTTACTTAGCTTATTTATTAATTAAAGCTTTTACCTGTATTTTTAGTTCAGCTATTTCTTGTTGTAATGGTGCTATAGCCTCAGCGATAAGTTTGTTAAGTTCTTTATGATCACGACCACTTTCAATGTTTGGATTAGCTTCTTCATTTTTATCCGTAGTTTTTATAAAATCAGGATCGTGATGCCAGTTTTTTAAAGCGGCAATAATTTTAGGTAAAGGAGTGGGTTGGCTAAGGTGTCCTTTTATCAATGCGACACTAGGCACTTTCCCTTCATTGGCAAGTTTGTTAGCTATGATGGAAATTTCATCAAATATAGTCATTAAGCTTAACTCATGTGTTAAAGAGACAATATTTTAGCGAATATTACTAACTGTGTCTTGCTTTGTTTTGAGTTTTATTATTAAACTCTATTTTTATCAATTAGTTATAGAAGTGGTTTGGCATTTGCAAATAAGTTTTTAACACTATTACTTTTGATGAGAGAAGAACAAATGAAAAAATCGTTATTAGCATTACTTATAATCGCACCACTATCGATGAGCTTAACGGGTTGTGTTATCGCTGTTGGTGGCGAAGATGGTCATTCTATGTCGGGAGACTTTGATGATAGAGAGTTTAAAAATAGAAAAAAAATTGCTGATCTGCAACTAAACACGACATTTTCTGATGTTTCCCGTGTCATGGGCGTTGCTGATTTTAATGAGTCTTATTTGGATGATGGAAAAACAATAAAAGTAGTTTATTACCGCACTCAACGTTTACACAAAGATGGCTTAACTACTAAAGATGAATGTACCAAGTTAGTTTTTGTAGACAACAATTTAACGGCAATAGAGCAAGGGCTTTAATTTAACCAGAAAATTAGCTAATTTACTTTATAGAAAGGGCGATATCGTTTATTGATATCGCCCTTTTTTACTTACCATTGAAGGTTAATTTTCTCGTTTACTTTTACTTCGATGTGAACTGTTATTGCGACTTCTTTGTTTATTTTCAAAAGAGCGCTTGCTGATAGTTTTTTCACTTTTTGCACTGTGTCTTGGTTGATAAGTTTTCTTCGTTGTTGAGATCGGTTTAGCGTAATTTTTCTCTGAACTTTTACGATGACTTATTACCTTTTCACTTTGTCGACTTTTAACTTGCTTATGGCTACTTTTTACTGCTTGATGTTTGCTAGCATAATACTTCTTTGATGACTTAGCAGACTCTACTTTTCTTACTTTTTTAACCTGTTTGCTATCAACTTTAGATTTGTGCCAATTTTTTCCTGCATAAGGTTGATGTTTAATTGACGCATTTTTTTTGTCTACTTTAATCGCACGGTTTACCTGTAGTTTTTGTTTGATTTTGTCACTTCTACCAGTGTTATATTCAGGCTTATATTTGTTATTAACTTGTTTAGTAATATGTTTATTTTTATTAAACAAATGTTTTTGATTGGCTCGCACGGCTTTGTGATGTTGCACACTTGGCGTTAGGCTACGATATTTTTTCTGTAATTTCGTACTACGATAAGCCACACCTTTCCTATGGCGTGGATTATGTTGCCAACGCTTTGCCTGATAACTTGTTGAAACTTTTTTCTTACTATGACGTTTGTAATAGCGAGATTTATGATGGTTAACCACTACATGTCGATTGTGCCAATGCACAGCTCCAAAAAATAGACCAACGCTCAGGTGAACAGGGTTATGCCAGTAATAATGACCATGATGCGATACATAATGAACGGGTTGATGCCAATATATTGGTGGGTAATGTCTCCAACGCCAATCTCCGTAAACAAGCCTAGTATCATAATAAGGTACATAAATTACATCGGGCTGGCTTGATTCAATAATAATTGTTTTAGTTTCACGAACCACATTAACGTTATTCATGTTTTTCAGGTTGCCGGCTTGGTCTGCTTGTTGACGTAATGCTTGCACACTAACTAGTACTTGCGCTTCATCTTGTAGAAAAGCATCGCCTAAGTTGCTCATCCAGCGTAAATCTTCACTTAATTTTTTAAGAATATTATGAAAAGGTAGAAGCGCTTTAACGCTAGCATCCCAATCTTTACTCTCTGCCGCATCTGCAATATTTTCAGGGCTTAATTGTGAGTTTTTACTTAACCAACGCTCAGCGTCCACAACTTCTATAGGATAAGTTGAAGCAATTAGAATGTGGCTAAGTAAAGCGTCTGGATATAATGCAATTGGAGCAAGCATTTGTTCAATTTCGGCTTCAGTAAAACGGTTTACGTTTTCTGTAAGCGTTTGCTCAACATTTGTTAGTACCGGGCTAGCCGTGTTATTCGCTACGCTTGGTGCTGAAAAGAGCAAGGCGCTTGATAGTGATATAAGTAAACAGTTCAGTGACTTGCTAAGTTTAGCTTTTTGCATGTTACTTCTCCTAAACATCTATTGATGAAAGCCCCTGGGTAAAATAGCGAGTTTTAGCAAGCCATTAAGGAGACTTTTTAAGTTATGCATACAATATTACTCCCTGTAAACTGAACGTTAGCTGAACAAACGAGCAAAGCCTAAAATTAAATTACCTATAGCGGGAAGTTTAACGTAAATTTTGCCCCTTTAAGCTGTTCAGATGATGCTATCAGCATGGTACCTTGGTAACTTTTTACTAAATCTCTTACTATGGCTAAGCCAATACCATGGCCGTGCTGGTAAGTATCAGCACGAGTTCCACGTTGTAATATATCGTCTCTAAGTGCTGGTGCTATGCCTCTGCCGTCATCTTCAATAACCATAGTTAAGTTATTGCTACTAAGTTTTATTTCAAGTTGTATTTTTTCATGTGCGGCTTTACAAGCATTATCAAGTAGGTTTCCAAGTATCTCTAAAAGATCGGCCTCATCGCCTTTAAAATTAATGTTAGATGGAATGTTGACCGTGAAAATGAGTGATTTTTCTTGATATATTTTACTGAGACTATTAATTAATTTTTGCGCTGCGGGTGCTGCCGCTGTACCCAGATGCCAAGACGATTGCCCAGCACTTTGTGCTTTGCGAAGTTGATGCTCTATTATGACGTTAATAATATTGAGCTGCTCATGCGTTAATGCTGACAACTCTTTTTGAGTTTGCATTACGGCTAAGGGAGTTTTTAAGCTGTGAGCAAGATCAGAAAGGGCATTTCTGTATCGTAGTCGCTGTTGTTGCTCGGCACTTAATAACAGATTTAATTGTTCGGTAACTTGTGTTAATTCAGTTGGATAACTCCGCGTAAGACGTTGGCTATTGCCTTGTTCAACATCACTCAGTTCATTTCTTAAGTTCTCTAAGGGTTGTAAGGTCCATACTGACCAAAGATATTGAATTATCAATAGCACTAGCATTAAGCCAGCTAAGCCTAATAAAAGTTGATGATGAAACTCTGTCATCATCTGGGTTAAGCTGTTTTGTTGCTTTATTATATGCAAAGTCATTGGAAAAGGTTGTGATTCACTACCAAAACTAACACTTAAGCTGTAGAAAAAGTGTGTGTCGTTGTCAATTTCGGCTTCGTAAAAAAGGCTTTGTCCGAGTAATGGCTGTTTAAAGTTTTCCGGCTGCCATGGTGCAAGTAAAGATTGTGAACTCCAAAGTTTTCCTGTTACTTGTGCTCCATTTAGTGGTGAATTTTGTGTCAGTAATGTTGAGTTAGAAGTGAGTACGGCATATAAGCCTGATTGGCTTACGTTAAATTGGTTTTCTAATAATTGCTCGGGCATTACGAGGGTATTATTTTCGACTTCGATTATCGCTAAAATAGAATAAGAATAGGCTGAAAGCTCATTTTCTAAACTAGCCACCATATGTTTTTCATAAGCATTACTTATAATTAACCCGACAATGGGTAATAAAATAAAAATCATTAACAAGGCGCTAAATAGCACTCTTGTTTTTAGTGAGTTAAATGATTTTTTTAGCGAATTAAACAACTTAGCCTGCCTTTCTTTTTATATTTTAGAGAAGGAAATACACCAGTGAAAAAATTAATTTAAGTGAGATAAGTCTTTTAAAAGATAGCCTTGGCCACGTAATGTTTCGATAAACTGATATTGATTGTCGGGATCAAGTTTTTTTCTTAATCGGCGAATAAACACTTCAATAACATTAGAGTCCAAATCAAAGTCTTGATCATAAATATGCTCGGTTAGTTGTGTTTTTGATTTTACTTCCCCTAAATGATGCATCAGATATTCAAATAGTTTGTACTCATAACTGCTTAAAGATATTACATTTTTGTCTACGCTAACTTGCATACTTGCAGTGTTAATTGTAAAAGGACCATTTTCAATTAAAGGGCTAGCTTGTCCTGTGCTGCGACGTATTAGCGCATTTAGCCGTGCTAATAACTCTTCAATATGAAATGGTTTCGTTAAGTAGTCGTCTGCTCCGGCATCTAGTCCTGAGACTTTATCTTGCCAACTGCCACGCGCGGTAAGGATTAATATAGGATAAACAAAGCCTTGTTCACGTAAAGACTTTATAACGCTAACGCCGTCTAACTTAGGTAAACCTAAATCGATAATAGCGGCATCGTATGGAAACTCTTGTCCTTGAAATAAGCCTGACTCACCATCATTAGCCACGTCAACACTGTAGTTTGCAGTTATTAAATGTTCTTTTACATGTAGTTGCAGGGTTTCATCGTCTTCTATAAGTAATATTCTCATGAGTTAATATCCTGAAACACGGCCAGACTGCCCGTCCACCGTAACAGAAATTACATGACCGTTATCTTTAAGTAATTTAACTCGATAGCTAGGTTTCTTTTTAGATCCACTGCTGTTTACTTTTAAAACTTTACCGCCGAATTTACCTTTTACAATGCGAGCCGCTTGCTGAGCGCTAATTGCTTTGCCATTGTTTGGTTGATCATAATTAACCTGCTGTATCGTCATACTATGAGGTACGGCATTAATTTTAGCAAAAACAGGGGATGCTAATAATGAAGCTATTACGCTTAGAACAAATAAGTGTTTTTTCATTTAAGTACCTTCTTAAAACTACGTTATCAGACAGTGTAAAATATTGAATGCGGTAATCCAAGTAAGTGTTATTTTAAAGCAGCTAAACTGAACGGTCTATGAACATGAATATCGCCATGATTAAAGAAGAGAATAGATCTGTAGTTTGTTTTAGTGTTCAGCTTCAGTTCAGATTCACTGAGGTTTAATGAAAGCCATACTATAAATAGAGGCTATTCTTATGTTTAATCACATTTTCAAAAAAATATTCAGTAAATTCAATAATGCAACTTATAGCAGTGATAAAGTAAGTTTGAACAGAATCTTGGGTAAAGCTTTAGCAGCCAATCTTGCTGCACTATTTTTACTATTAAGCCCAATGTCCTTTGCTGAATTATCAATGAACGCTGAACTAGCTAGTCATTCTTTTGGAGGGATAAAAAATAACCTTACCGCGCAAGAGAAAAAGCATGAAGTCACTAAAGCCATTAACAGCAACCGATTTAAAACTTTAACTTATAAAGGTATGAAGCGAGCGGATGTCGCTCTTGCGCGCAAACAGGAAATGAATGCATTATCATCAAAAAATGCAATAAAGCATTCGGAGCAAACTGATATAGAGCGCAACTCAGCGCTATATTACAGCTTCTCTATTTATAATGCTTACAGCCAACTTATCGAAGATATTGATGAAGACGGGTATTTCCAGACCTTTAGCGTGACTTTCGATGCCGATATATTGTCTCCAATAATTAATGACCAAGCTGTTGTTTATGCCGATTTATATTTAAGTGAGAATGGCGGTCCTTGGGTTTTATATTTCTCTACTGATGACTTCGTAATAACGGGTGATGCGTCAGATGATGAGTTTGAAGTTATTACTCAATTAGCGTCAGGCTACAGACCTAATAATTATGATGTATTAATTGACTTATATGAAGCTGGTTATAGTGATGTAGTAGCAACATACAGCTCAAATGATAGTAATGAACTTTATGCCTTGCCATTAGAAAGTAGTGATTTTGATCCTGAATATATAGAAGTTGAGTATTATAGTGAGCATGGCGGAGGTAGCGCTGTACTGTTAGCTTTTATTGTCGTGGCACTTTGCTTTCGTCGCGTTTTTGCTCAGTAATAGCTTTAATAAGATCATACCAAGTTGATTTATTAACTCTTCACTTTTACAGATAAAAAGTAAAACACGTAAGTTACCGATTTGGTATGAATAAGTTCTATGCTGATTAATTACTAAGGTTGGCTGCCTGATATTATTTTGAGAAAAATTGATAAAATTTGACCTTATTTCTTATATCCTGATATGGTGAAGAAATAAAAATAATAACAATTTTCATCATTTATGAGGAATTTTAGATGTCATCAGATGCCATAAATAGTAATCAAGTTGATATAAAAGCCGCTTACCTTTCTGCTGAAGACTTAAAGTTAGCAGCATCATTACTTTACCAAGCGTATCATGATGACCCTGTATTTCTTGAAATATTTTCATCAGATAAAAGTGATTACGAGCAACGTTTACGAGCAGCTATTCGTGAAGAACTAAACGCTTTTTGGCAAGCCAAACAACCTATGATTGGTTTATATTTAGGTGAAACTATTGTTGGGGTTGCATGTTTAAATAACCCTGAAGAAGGTGTAACCTCTGAACGTTTTTGGCATTGGCGCTTAAAAATGTTACTTGGCGCCGGATACTTCAGTACGAAACAAATGATTGAAAAAGAGAAAATTGTTTTAGCTGCGGTGCCTTTGAAAAAATTTCACATGCTATCTTTTATCGCCATTCACCCCTTACATCAACATCATGGCTTTGGTCATTACTTAATGGCAGCGGTAAATACTATACTTAGTGAGCATACTGAAAGTGAAGGTGTTGCGGTATATGCCACCAGTAAAAAATATAAAAACTTCTTTAATGATGTTAATTACCAGTTTATAGAGGAAGTAGAAGTAGGTAATGTTTCAGGCTCTTTAATGGTTTATTATCGCGAAACTCCTGACTGTTAAGTTTAGTAACTCACCGTATATATCGCTTTAATCATCTCTAGATTTAGAGCGATAAATCGCCCGTTGATTGATGTTTTATTTTCCCGCCAAATGTTCCTTACTCATGTGAGATATATCTTACATTGCTGTAGGATATAAAGTTTTCTATGTGATGTTAAACTCTCCGTTAGTTTTTAAGGTATTGTTTTTGCTTATTTAATTTTAAATTTTGGATGGCAGAAAAAAGAAGGTGCGTTTATTTATATACAAGTTACTTTTTTAAATTAGTGCTTAGTCTAATATATTCACTGTCAGGAAGACAAAGGGATTGCAAACAACGGCAGGGATAACCGATAGGATGCTTAGATTAGCAAAGAGATAGGATGTCTCACAAGGATAGATGGATAAATTGTCAAGGAATTGTTATCAGGATGATAAGAACAGACAATTGATGTAACTAGGACAGTTACTTTTAAGGATAATATGGACAGCAAATGATTTGCTAGGAAACGCTAAGGAAAAGCTCTTTATGGATGAAGCGGGATCATTATATATTTATGCAGGATGCATATAAGCTAGTTATAGAAAAGCGGTTCAACGAACCGCTTTTTTTTGCTTAAAATTCAGTGAAATATTCTTTATATTCTTGATGATAACCCAGATATAATCGCAATCAACTTAGAACACCAAATTTTCAAACTTCTCAAGGTAGTTAGTAACTGTTAATATAGCTTTTTATTATCTGTATTGAGCTTCTTTTGTCTACAGCCATTCCCGTAACGTCTACTGCTACTAAAAAAATGAATAAAAATATTACCTTAAAGTCACTTTTTGATCTGCTAGAACAAGTTAAATTATCTGACAAAGCGCGAATTAGGAACCGCTTATTAGGTATAAAAAAAATATCTGATCAAAATAAGCAAGAAAAAGCGTTACAACAAATAGCTAAAACAATTGAGCAATCAATAGCTAATAAGAAACTTCGTTTAACACACTTACCGAAAATAAGTTATCCAGAAGGCTTACCTGTTTCACAAAATGTAGATGTAATCGCTAAAGCTATTACAGAAAATCAAGTCGTGATAATTGCCGGTGAAACTGGCTCAGGTAAAACAACTCAGATCCCTAAAATATGTTTACAACTGGGGCGTGGAATTGACGGCATAATAGGTCATACCCAACCACGACGCATTGCAGCAAGAACCGTAGCAAACCGTATTTCCGATGAGCTTAATACCAAGTTAGGTGATGCCGTAGGGTATAAAGTGCGTTTTAATGACCAAGTGGGTGAGCAAAGTTATATCAAATTAATGACTGACGGTATTTTACTGGCTGAAATGCAAAAAGACCGTTTGCTACGCCAATACGACACATTAATTATTGATGAAGCGCATGAGCGTAGTTTAAATATCGATTTTATTCTCGGTTATTTACGCCAAATATTGCCTAAACGTCCAGATCTAAAAGTAATTATAACCTCGGCTACTATAGACCCAGAAAAATTTGCACATCATTTTGCTAGCGCTAATGGTGCTCCTGCACCAATTATTGAAGTCTCTGGCAGAACATTTCCAGTAGAAATGCGCTATCGTCCGTTGAATGAATTAAATGAAGACTCTGACAGTGACGCCGATGTTACTAGCGGTATTTTAAATGCTGTTGAAGAGCTAAGCTCAGAAAGTAGAGCAGGTGAAAGTGACGGTGATATCTTAGTATTTCTCAATGGTGAACGTGAAATTCGAGACACTGCGCGGGCATTAGAAAAAGCTAATTTGCGCCATACCAATATTCTACCGCTATATTCTCGTTTAACCGTTGCTGAGCAAAACTTAATATTTAAACCCCATAGTGGTCGAAACATAGTTTTAGCGACCAACGTGGCAGAAACGAGTTTAACGGTACCGGGCATTAAATATGTTATTGACCCAGGTACGGCCAGAATATCTCGATATAGTTACCGCACGAAAGTACAACGCTTGCCAATAGAAGCTATATCCCAAGCCAGTGCTAATCAACGGGCAGGGCGTTGTGGTCGTGTTTCTTCAGGTGTATGTATTCGTTTATACGCTGAAGACGACTTTTTAAACCGTCCCGAGTTTACCGACCCTGAAATACTGCGTACTAATTTAGCCACGGTTATATTACAAATGCTGGCTTTAGATCTTGGTGAGATTACCGACTTCCCGTTTGTACAAGCACCAGACAATCGTAATATTAATGACGGTGTTAAGTTATTAGAAGAATTAGCGGCAATTAATGCGAACTCAGCACGCGTTAAATTAACGCCAATGGGTCGGTCGTTGTCTAAATTCCCGATTGATCCGCGTTTAGCTAAAATGATTTTAACTGCGGCAGACTTAGGTTGTATCGAGCAAATATTTATTATTGTTAGTGCGTTAAGTATTCAAGATCCGCGTGAACGACCTCATGAAAAACAACAAGCAGCAGATGAAAAGCATGGCCGTTTTAAAAATAAGCAGTCTGATTTTATTAGCTTATTAAAGTTATGGGACTATGCCCAACAGCAACAAAAACTACTGACAAATAACCAATTTCGCCGAATGTGCCAGAAAGAATTTCTATCGTATGTCCGTATTCGAGAGTGGCAAGATATTTACAGCCAATTAACGCATTCGTTGCGTGAATTAAAAATTCCGATGAGTCGTATCGAATTAGACCTATCTGAAGAAGCTGAAAAGAATAACAGCAATGCTAATGTTGATATTGTGCATCAAGCAATATTATCGGGTTTGCTTAGCCATATCGGCCAACAAGATGAAAATCGAGAGTACAAGGGTGCTCGTGGTAGCAAGTTCTTTATTTTTCCAGGCTCAGCACTGGCTAAAAAATCTCCCAAATGGTTAATGGCGGCAGAGTTAGTTGAAACAAGCCGTTTATTTGCGCGTATGGCCGCTAAAATAGACCCATTATGGCTTGAGCCCTTAGCGCCACATATAGTTAAACGTAACTACAGTGAACCGCATTGGGAGAAAAAGCAGGGCGCGGTTATGGCCTTCGAACAAGTTAGCTTATACGGTTTAATTATTGTCGCTAAGCGCAGTATTAATTTCAATCGAATTGAGCCTACAACTTGTCGAGAAATTTTTATTCGCGAAGCACTCGTTAATGGCGATAGCACACTCAAAGAATCGTTCTTAAAAGAGAATAGAAAACTCGTTAACGAAGTTGAATTACTAGAGCAAAAAGCTCGTCGTAAAGACTTCTTAATTGAAGAGCAGCAGTTAGTTGATTTTTATGATGAAAAACTTCCTGAAACCGCCATTTGTCAACGCAGCTTTTTAGCTTGGTGGAAAAAGCAAAAACAATCTAATGCGAAACTTCTAAACTTTACTAAAGCGTTTTTATTAAAAGAAAGTGCGGTTAAATTATCCGCAAACGAATACCCTGAAACATGGCAACAAGGAAGTTTAACATTACCGTTAAGTTACCACTTTAGCCCCGGTGACGTTGATGATGGTATCAGTGTGATTATTCCCGTTGGCATATTGAACCAAGTAGAAAACACAGGATTTGATTGGTTAATTCCAGCCTTGCGCCTGGAATTAATTACAGCACTTATTAGAAGCTTACCTAAGGCATTAAGACGCAACTTTGTACCTGCTCCAAACTATGCTGAGGCGTGTTTAGCTGCAATAACAAACTCAGGTATTACACTAACCGCTGCGTTAGAAAAACAATTATTAAGAATGACCGGGGTTCGATTGCCTGAAGATGCTTGGCAAGGCTCTGAACTAGTCCCTCATTTATTAATGAATTTTAAAGTTGTGAATGAAAACGGTAAGTTAATAAACCAAGGGCGTAACTTAGATTTATTAAAAGATGGCTTACAAGGTAAAGTGCAGGCGTCGATTAAAAAAGTTGCCGATAAGGGGATTGAGCGCAACGATATCGCTCAATGGGACTTTAAAAACTTACCAAAAAGTTACGAAAAGAAAGTCGCTAATATTACCATCAAAGCTTTCCCTGCTTTGGTAGATAAAAATAAATCAGTTGCTATTGAGCTTTTTGAGCATGAAAGCTTAGCTGAACAAGCCATGCTTGACGGCGTTAGCCGACTTATTCTGTTGAACATACCTTCGCCTTTAAAATACCTGCAGGAAAAACTGCCTAATAAAGCTAAATTAGGTTTATATTTTAACCCTTTTGGTTCGATAAATGAGCTATTAGATGACTGCATCGTGGCTGGCTGTCAATTTTTAGTAAACGATTACGGTGAGTTACCCAGAGTTGAAACTGAATTTAGCGCTTGCAAAGAGCATGTTCGTGCCGAAATAGCCGACTGTGTATTAAGCGCGGCTATAAAAGTAGAACGGGTGCTAAGTTTAGCGCATGATGTAAGAAAAAAAATGAAAGGTAAAATGTCGTTAAACGTAGTGCAATCGCAAGGGGATATTAAAAATCAACTAGAAAGCATAGTGTTTAAAGGCTTTATTACAAAAGCGGGATATCAGCGTTTAGATGATATTGCACGATATTTAACAGCCATGTTGCGCCGTTTAGAAAAATTACAAATTGACCCTAATCAAGATCGACTTAAAATGTTAGAAGTTGAAAAAGTGCAAAAGGCACTAGACAGTATTGTTGCTCAACAACCTAAAGGACAGCCTTTAAACAAAGCATTACAGCAAGGTTATTGGATGATTGAGGAGTTACGTGTTTCGCTTTTTGCCCAAAATTTAAAAACACCTTTTCCCATTTCAGCAAAACGGGTGTTAAATTACTTAAAAGAAAATGCTTAAATTCAATACACAATGATTTGACAGTAATGGTTACGATTAGTATAAATAATACAACCTATAAAATACATTGGAGTAGTAATGGTTAATTACGATGATAAGCGCAACTTTTATCGCATGATGCTAAACAGTGAAGTAACAGTAACCATTATAGATGATGAAGCTAATAGTAAAGTATTAGCCACTTGTCGTGACCTAAGTGCAACGGGAATCGCCATTGAAATGGAGCACCCATTAGAGATGAATACAGCGGTGCGCATTAGTGTTCAGTCTGCTAGTAATGCAGTGCAACCATTAGATGCCAAAGGCAAAGTGGTAAGGGTTACTGAAGAAAGTGCGAATTGTTATTTAATCGGCGTTAATATTACAGAAATTGATTAAATATTTATAAATAACAACGTTGAGTTGTAGCTAGATAAGACACTAGCTACAACAATATTTTTACGTTATTCCACTTGGCAAACAAGGCCTTTAAGGTAGTAACCTTCTGGGTAGTTTGACGACACTGGGTGATCAGCCGCTTGGTGTAATCTATAAACAAAATAAACATTTCTTTTCGCATCTAGTGCTGCATCCGCCACAACTTTTTGAAACAAACTCGATTCCATTAAACCAGAGCAAGAGAAAGTTAATAATGTTCCATTGGGCTTGAGTAACTGCATTGCTAACATGTTTATATCTTTATAGCCTCGACAAGCACCCGTTAGTTGAGCTTTCGATTCAACAAACTTCGGCGGATCAAGAATAATCATATCAAAGGTGCGTTTTTCTTCACGGTATTGGCGCAATAATTTAAAAACATCAGCTTTTATGAATGAAATGTTCTTATTTTCTAGTTTATTAAGCTCTGCATTTTTCTTTGCAAGATCTAATGCTGATTCTGAAACGTCAACATTGATAACTTCTTTAGCACCAGCTGCTGCGCAGTGCAGGGCAAAAGTGCCAGTATAAGAGAAACAGTTTAATACGCTATTACCTTTAGCATACTTACCGGCGGCAACTCTAGAATCGCGCTGATCTAAATAAAAGCCTGTTTTGTGACCTTGAGCAACATCAACATGAATTTTTATTCCATGTTCTTCAATAATACATTCGGTAGAGTCTTGCGGCTCTGTTAACCAACCTGTTACGGGCTCTAAGCCTTCTTTCTTACGAACATCTACATCTGAGCGTTCATAAATATAACAGCCTGGGTAAAGTTCTTTAAGACACTCTACTAACGTGTAACGATGAAAGTCTGCACCGGCGCTCAGTAGTTGGCAAACAATAAAGTTGTCGTACTTATCAATGGTAACACCAGGCAATCCGTCAGATTCACCTGCTATAAGTCGATAGCCTGTTAAGCCACCACTTTCTATAAACCAATCGCGTCTTTTTTGAGCGCTTAACAATTTATTACGAAAAAAATTACTATCAATTTCTTCGTCAATATTAAAGCTCCAGACACGAATTCTTATTTGAGATTCGGGAGAATATGCGCCTTTTGCAAGCCAATTCCCTTTGTTATCAAAGATATCGACCGTATCACCAAGTAAAGGGTTACCTTTAATTTTGTTGATTGCTTGCGAAAAAATCCAAGGATGTTTCCGGCGTAATGATTTCTCACGAGCAACTTTTAAATAAATTCTTGCTGACATATGCCTATACTTATAATTAACGATAATAATGGCGCGAGTTTAGTCAATGCAGCACATAGGTGCAATGCCCTATGTTAACTATTTTTAATTCCTTTGATATTTTATAAATATCAAAGGAATGGAAAATCAAAATAACAACAACAATCAGTTTGTTTAAGGACTAATAATATGAAGGTAAGTTATATGGCGCATGTGAGTGGAAAAGTACAAGGGATATACTTTCGGGTCTCTAGTCAACAAGTTGCTATAGAGTATGGTGTGAGTGGCTATGCACGTAATTTAACCAATGGTGATGTTGAAGTGTTAATGTGTGGTGAAGAGCTAAATATTAAAAAAATGATTAAGTGGCTTGAGCATGGGCCGGCAGAGGCAGAAGTTAGCAATGTTGAAGTGCAAAAAGTACCCTGGCAAGAACATCATTTTTTTTCGGTTAATTAAGGGTAGACTGTTAGTATTAATACCGATTAACGTCTTTAAAAAAGCAACTTCATGACTAGTCAATTAGTTAATTAAGAAATAGGAAAGATATTGCGTTATATAGCATTTAATAAAGAGCAAGAATTAAGCTTTGAAGAAACTGAAATACCAACAATAAATGACGATGAATGCCTAATTAAAGTTAGCGCTATTGGTGTTAATCGCGCGGATATTTTGCAAAGGCAAGGTAATTACCCCGCACCGCCAGGTGAATCTTCAATATTAGGTATTGAGGCTTGTGGTGAGCTTTTTGCCTTGGGTAAATCAGCTCAAAATTGGCAACAAGGTGATAAGGTTTTGGCTATAGTGCCTGGCGGCGCTTACGCACAATACGTTAAAGTAAAAACAGAGCATTTAATAAAGTTACCTCACAATTTAAATTATGTGGATGGCGCTTCAATCGCAGAAGTGTTCTTAACGGCCTACCAGTGTTTATTTACTATTGCTAACTTACAACCAAAAACTAACGTATTAATCCATGCTGGCGCAAGTGGAGTAGGAACAGCAGCGATTCAACTCGCCAAATATATTAATTGCCATGTTACCGTTACTGTTGGTAGTGAAGAAAAATGCTTAGCTTGCAAGGCATTAGGTGCAGATGAAGTGATAAATTATCAAGAAACAGACTTCGTTGAATGGTCGAAAAAAGCTGGCCGAAGTTATGATGTTATTTTAGATGTTGTTGCAGGCGAATATGTTAATAAAAACATTAATGTATGTGCATTAGATGGCCATATTGTTATGCTTTCGATGCTAGGTGGAAGGTATGCTGAAAGTGTAGATGTGGCAAAAATGTTATTAAAACGCGTAAACATGCATGCGACGACTTTACGCAGTAGAAGTGATAAATATAAAAGCCAATTAATAAAAGACTTTACTGAAAATTTTTATCATTGCTTTGAATCAGGCTCGCTAAACCCCGTTATTTACAAAAACTTTAACTGGCAAGAAGTCGACATCGCTCACCATACTATGCTGAGTAATGCTAATATCGGTAAACTAGTTTTAACCGTAGATTAGCGCTTTTGACTAAGGTTATCAGTCATAACCTTAGTTTCTAATTTTCGAACTTTTACATCAACTCCTGCTGCGACTAAATTTTGGAAAAAGTCATATATTTGGCAACTGGCAACTTGTTTACAGATTATTTCATATTTTAAAATAGCAGGTTTATGGCTTTGTAATGATGCTTGATTTAGCCAATATAGTGCCTTGCCTAAATCTTTTTCAACGAATTGCCCGTTAATATACATTTCTGCTAAATTTACCTGCCCATCAGCAAAGTCGTAATTTGCTGATTGAGTAAATAACTCAAATGCTTGTTGCAAGTTAGTTTCACTGAATTTTTCCTTAAGAAAAGCCTCACCGGTTAAGTTTTCTCTGCGCCCTTGTATGTATATGCTGCTGCGTATTTTTCTTGGCTCAGGACTAATACGTTGTCCGAAAAGCTTATCGCGTATTGGGCGCATGGCTTGATATATAACACCGTCATCTAGTTTTTGTAGAATCTGTTGGTGTTTAAAATCATAGCGTTTCGCTTCGAAATAATTTTTATAGGTTAATTGACCATAGTAAAGGCTATTAATGACTGCGTGTTGATTTGGATAGTAAAAACCGCCATAGGTTAAGGTAATAATATCACCGGTTATATCAACTACTTTGGCAAGGCGGTACTTTTCATTCGGTCTGAGATCATGACTTAAAAGGCGAAAATCTAAAAAATAAATATCATTAACTTTTGGCGAGGCGATGATTTCAAAGGTTTGTTGTTTTTCTTGATTACTTTTATAAATGGAATGGTAGCTATAATAGGCTAAAAATAGTAATACCGGGATTATAAATGACTTTCTTAATACTGCTCGCTGTTTCAATGATTGTAATAAAGTTGACAGCTTGAGTGTTTTTATCGGCTGATAATCATTACTTTTATTCGCACTTGCTTTAACCATTTCATGTCCTTATAAACCTTGATTAGCATAATGCTACTTAATGGGAGAACCATCAACTCGCTCTATAACTTTTATTTTTAGATGATGAAATAAACAATGCTAACACCTTCGTAATCAATATCAACTGTTGAAAACTAATGCTATTTTTTGACTACATTTTTCATAAATAAATAATTAACACTACTTTGAGCCATTCTCATTGGCTTGACGATGTAACTGAATTGAGAATGACTTCTCGTCTTTACCACTAACGAGTATTTGTAGAGCGGTTTTGCTGATTTTTCGATATTCAATTTTGTTTGGAAAGTCATGTAACTTGTTTTCAAAGATATAGGATTTATCTTTGCATTGGACCAACTTAAAGGCAATAGGGCTAGGGTTATGTGCAACTTTTGCAAGATAAAAAATTTCGCCTGACATTGCTAGTAACCTTAAGCTTTCAGTGCTATTTGGTGTTGTTCCTGCGCCTTCAAAAGTGTTTTCACTTAATTTATGCCAAGTTTCTGTAGTTAACGTTTGGTCTTTTTGTGTTTGCCACTTGCCTTGTAACCAATCAAAATCCTTAAGTGAACGACAGTTATTGGCATTAGCTTGAACGCTAATGAGCAGTAGTGTAGCTAGAGTAAACTTAGTCATGGCATATCCTCGACTTTAAAAAGTTAAGGTATTATGCACTAAAAAAATGCCAGTTTAATTTTTGCTGCATTGTAAATATGAAAAGTAGCAACAAATAGAGGTATGTACACTTAAAATAGGGAGTTAATCGTTGAATAAAGGGAATGAAAATCGACTCCCTTTTAGCCAGTTTAACTTAACCAACATAGGCGAAACGCTTGATAGTTTTTCCATCTCTTTCAATGGTTTCATCAAACATAGCAAGAGGTCTAACCCAAATACCACGTTCACCGTACTCAGGCTGATAAACAACCATAGATTCTTCTGTTTCACTGTGAGTTGCTATATGCAGTACTTGGTAAAAATTACCTTTGAAATGTTGATAACGTCCGGTTTTTAACATGAATATCTCGTTAGTTTTAGTTTTAGTTTAAATGTTGATTATTTAGTGAGCTTTTCTGACCATTGCTCTGACGATTCGTCATCACTTGCTTTAGCGTCTAACCATTTAGCACCTTGTGTAGTCAGTTCTTTTTTCCAAAATGGTGCTTTTGTTTTTAAAAAGTCGATCAAAAATTCACAAGCTGCGAAGGCTGCTTTGCGATGCGGGCTAGTTACGCCAATAAAAACAATTTGCTCTCCAAGTGTTAAGTCGCCCACTCGGTGAATAATCGTGACCTTATTTAATGGCCAATGCTCGCGCGCTTGAGCTTCTAAGTTGCTTAATACCTTTTCAGTCATACCAGGGTAATGCTCTAGTGAAAGCCCATGAACGCCAAGGCCTTCATTGAAATCTCGCACTTTGCCGATAAAAGTTACAATGGCACCATCTTGGTTGTCTGTACAAAGTTTTTGATATTCATCAGCGACGCTAAAGTCGTTATGTTGTACGAAAATCATCTTAGCCACCGGTAACAGGAGGAAAAAAAGCGACTTCATCACCTGATACTACGCTATGTGACCAGTCTGTAATTTGCTGATTAACCGCAACGAGTAAACTGTCTGCTTGCATTAACTTAGCCCATGTTTCATTTTTCTCAGCAAGTTGTTGTCGAATATGATCTGTGGTCATATTTTCGATGGGAGAAATTTCTATACTGTCAGTTGATAATTGTTCGCGCAGGCGCGCAAAAAATAGAACGTTAATCATGGTTATGCCTTTAAATAGTTTCAGTGTTGTGAAAGTAACTGCCTGATTTTCCACCTTGCTTTTCACATAAATGAATATTGCTAATTATCATATCTTTTTGGACGGCTTTGCACATATCATAAATGGTGAGTGCTGCTGTTGATGCTGCAGTTAATGCTTCCATCTCTACGCCTGTTTTACCGGAAAGTTTACACAATGCGGTGATTCTAACGCGATTATGGTTAGGCTCTGCAACTATATCTACTTCAATTTTTGTTAGCATTAACGGATGACAAAGTGGAATAAGCTCACTGGTTTTTTTAGCCGCCATGATACCTGCGATTCGTGCGGTAGCAAAAACATCACCTTTGTGGTGTTTACCTTCAACAATCATAGCTAAAGTTTGCGCTGACATTTCAATATAAGCTTGAGCAATTGCAGTGCGCTCAGTCACTTTTTTTTCGGTAACGTCTACCATGTGGGCATCGCCATCAGCATTAATATGAGTAAATTCGTTATTCATCAAAATAATCTCTTTATAGTTGGTTATTCATTTCTTTGAAAACACACCACATATATTACATTATCTTCACGCGTACTTAGAGAGTATTTAAGGATTTAAATGCAGTATTAGGTTGAATTCTTTATTTGAAAGTAATGTTGCGAAATTTGTAAAATTAAGTTTGGGAGTATTTTAATGAGATTATACAAGTTTGACTGATAATGAAGAGGGGGTAATCAAAATTAATACCTTGAAGTATATAATTACAGAAATATATAATGAGGAATTAGATAGAATTTACTGATAAGAAAGTTGGTTGCGGGAGCAGGATTTGAACCTACGACCTTCGGCTAGTTATAATAAGCAGCCCGACGAGGTTGAACTTTTAGGCTGCTCCATCCCGCGTCCGAATGGTCTAAATTAATAGACAAGCCAAGTTGTTTTAATTCAAACTTAAGAATTGGTTGCGGGAGCTGGATTTGAACCAACGACCTTCGGGTTATGAGCCCGACGAGCTACCAGACTGCTCCATCCCGCGTCCGATTAGTTTGTTTTAATTCTAAACTTAAGAATTGGTTGTGGAAGTAGGATTTGAATCTACGACCTTCGGCTAGTTATAAAAAGCAGCCCGACGAGGTTGAACTTTTAGGCTGCTCCATCCCGCGTCCGAATGGTCTAATTTAATAGACAAGCCAAGTTGTTTTAATTCAAACTTAAGAATTGGTTGCGGGAGCTGGATTTGAACCAACGACCTTCGGGTTATGAGCCCGACGAGCTACCAGACTGCTCCATCCCGCGTCCGATTAGTTTGTTTTGATTCTAAACTTAAGAATTGGTTGCGGGAGCAGGATTTGAACCTACGACCTTCGGGTTATGAGCCCGACGAGCTACCAGGCTGCTCCATCCCGCGTCCGAATGGTCTAATTTAATAGACAAGCCAAGTTGTTTTAATTCAAACTTAAGAATTGGTTGTAGAAGTAGGATTTTAATCTACGACCTTCGGCTAGTTATAAAAAGCAGCCCGACGAGGTTGAACTTTTAGGCTGCTCCATCCCGCGTCCGAATGACCTACAAAAAAGTAGGAAGCCTTAGAAGTTTCAATTCATTCTAAAAGAATTGGTTGCGGGAGCTGGATTTGAACCAACGACCTTCGGGTTATGAGCCCGACGAGCTACCAGACTGCTCCATCCCGCGTCCGATTAGTTTGTTTTGATTCTAAACTTAAGAATTTTTGGAAGTAGGATTTGAAGCTACGACCTTCGGCTAGTTATAAAAAGTAGCCCGACGAGGTTGAACTTTTAGACTGCTCCATCCCGCGTCCGATTAGTTTATTTTGATTCTAACTTAAAGAATACTTTTTAGCTGCAATTGCTTGCTACCTGAAAGCGAGGCGTATAATAAGGATACATCATCTGATTTGCAACCTGTTTTAAGTTTATTTTAGCTATTAATCTGATTTATTTTTTACTTGCTGTTTTTTTGCACTTTAATGAGTCGGAATTCATCCAATTGGCATAAATTTAACTGAAATTTAAATAAAACAGGCATAAGTTCTTAGATAGTTACTGCTAATTTGTAAAATGCCTATAAGTAGAACGTGTCTTTGTTTATAATCGCGGCATAAATTAGATTGGAAAACCTCTATGCAGCAATTTTTAGCATTAACTTCACCCGGTATCGAAATATTACTGGCGCAAGAACTTAAAGATTTAAAAGCCGAACAAGTTGTTCAGAAGCCCGAAGGCGTTTATTTTAATTCTACTATCGAACATGCTTACCATGTTTGCTTACATTCTCGCTTATCAACTCGAATCCTTTTAAAGTTGGCTGAAGGTGATGCAACAAATAAAGATGAGCTTTATGGCGTTGCTAAATCGATAAATTGGTCTGAACAATTCTCTGTTGATAGTACCTTTGCCATTGATTTTGTCGGTACCAGTGATGAAATCAGAAACAGCCAATTTGGCGCTTTAACCGTTAAAGATGCCGTTGTCGATCATTTTCGCGATTTAAATGAAGAACGTCCTTCTGTAGATAAGTCATCACCGCAAGTAAGTTTTCAAGCACGCTTATTAAAACAAAAAGTCGCTATTTATTTAGATTTTTCAGGACGTAGCTTGTTTAAGCGTGGCTATCGTGAGCATTCTGGCGCTGCACCGTTGAAAGAACATTTAGCGGCTGCAATTATCACGCGTTCCGGTTGGTTAGAAGATACCACTAAGCCTTTAGTAGATCCTATGTGTGGCTCAGGTACTATCGTAATTGAAGCTGTATTAATGGCCGCAGGTTATGCGCCAGGTATAGATAGAACACAATGGGGCTTTGATTCTTGGTTAGGGCACCAGCCAGAGGCATGGAAAGCGGCTAAGTCTGCCGCCATTGAACAATCACATATTGGGCTAACACAGCTTAAAACGAAAGTTTTTGGTATTGACCTTGTTAGCCGAGTATTAAAAACCGCGCAACAAAATGCTAAAAATGCTGGCGTGCAACGTTTTATCGAATTTTCGTGTAAAAATGCCAACGACATGAAAAATGCTTTTGGGCCCAAAGGAACGATTTTATTTAATCCACCTTATGGTGAGCGAATAGGTGATCTGCCTGAGCTTGTAGAAAGCTTTGCTTTATTAGGCCAAACATTTAAAGCACAATTTGTTAATTGGCGTATAGCCGTTTTAACCGCAAATGTTGAATTGCTAGCCATGATGAAAATGGTGACGTTAAAACGTTATAAGTTTAAGAACGGCCCGTTAGACTGTCAATTTGCACTTTATAATCTCGATGATAAACAAGTGTCTAGCAGCAATGTTAATGCAGAATTTGAACAAAAAAAATCAGATTTTGGTAATCGTTTGCTGAAAAACAAAAAGAATTTAAAGAATTGGCTTAAACAGGAAAATATTGAATGTTACCGTTTATACGATGCTGATATTCCCGAGTATAATGTTGCCGTTGATGTTTATGGCGATCATCTCGTTATACATGAATACACTGCTCCGGCTATTATTGAGCCTGAAAAAGTAGCCAAACGATTACAAGAGGTGGTTTATTTTGCGCCTAAAGTACTCGGCGTTGCTACTGATAAAGTTATTATTAAAACTCGAGCAAAGCAAAAAGGTAAAGATCAATACCAGCGTGTTGAGCAAACTAAAAAATCTATGGTGGTGCACGAATATGGTGCTAAATTAAAAGTTAACCTTTGGGATTACCTAGATACCGGGCTATTTTTAGATCACCGTAAAACCCGTCAAATTGTTGCTAAAAAATCAGCAGGCAAATCATTGCTTAACTTATTTGCTTATACTGGCTCGGTTTCATTACAAGCTGCCTTACATGGTGCTAGCAGTGTAACAACGGTTGATATGTCGAATACTTATTTAAGTTGGGCGCAAGACAATTTTGTTTTGAATAACCTCAGTGGCCATAAATACGACTTTGTGCAAGCAGACTGCTTACAATGGCTGAAAAAGAACGAACAAAAATTTGATGTAGTGTTTATTGACCCGCCAACTTTTTCTAATTCAAAGCGAATGGGCGAAAGTTTTGACGTGCAACGTGATCACATTAACTTAATAACTGATGGCATAGCCTCACTAGCTGATGGCGGCGAGTTAATATTTACCAATAATAAACGCAACTTTAAAATGGATTTTGACGCGGTAGCCGCATTAGGCTTAAACGTGCAAGAGTTGAGTGATAAAACGCGCGATAAAGATTTTCAGCGTAACAAACATATCCATAATAGTTGGTTGATCACCCGCAAGGTTAATTAAGATGTCAGTAAAATTTAAACTTTATGGCAGCGAAGGCTGTCACTTATGTGAAGACGCTTTAGCCTTATGTTTGGCTGTAATGCCTGCAGCTGATATTAGTGTGGTAGACATTCTTGATGATGAGAAGTTACTTGAGTTATACCGTATCAGTATTCCTGTACTCGAGCGATTATCAGATCAAGAAAAATTATTTTGGCCATTTGAACAGAAACAAATTTTGGAGTTATTGTAGTTTATGGAATTAATTCGTATTTCCCAAGGTGAATTAGCCTTTGGTGAAGACAAAGTCCTAGATAAAGCGGACTTAAGTATACAAACAGGCGAAAGAATTTGTTTGGTTGGTAGAAATGGCGCTGGAAAATCAACATTAATGAAAGTATTAATGGGTTTTCAAATTTTAGACGATGGTCAGGTCCTTAAATCGAGCACGATGCAAGTGGCAATGTTGGAGCAAGATCCACCAGAGTCTTCAGATATTAGTGTGTTTGATTATATTGCACAGGGTGTGAAAGAAAACGCAGACTTAATTAAACGCTACCATGCCATTATTCATGAGGTTACTGAAGATCCATCTGAAATAAACCTTACCAAAATGTCAAAAATTCAAGAGCAACTTGAAGTGGCAAACGCATGGCAAGACGAACAGCGCATCGAACAAGTGATGACAACACTGGCATTAAAGCCAGATGATAAAATTTGCGATCTTTCTGGTGGTTGGTTACGTAAGTTAGCCTTGGCAAAAGCACTAGTAACGGCCCCTGATATTTTGTTACTAGACGAGCCTACCAACCATTTAGATATTAAAAGTGTTTTATGGTTAGAAACTTTCTTAAAAGATTTTGCAGGCACCATACTGTTTATTAGTCATGACAGGGCGTTCATTCGTGGTGTATCTACCCGTATTATCGATCTTGACCGAGGTATTTTGAAAAGTTACCCGGGCAATTACGATCTATACATTGAGCAAAAAGCCCATGACTTGCAAGTTGAAGCACAACAAAACTCATTGTTTGATAAAAAACTAGCGGAAGAAGAAGCTTGGATAAGACAAGGCGTTAAAGCACGACGCACCCGAAATGAAGGCAGAGTTAGAGCGCTTGAAAAACTTAGAAACGAACGTCAAGCTCGCCGAGATGTGCGTAATCAAAGCACCATGAACATTACTCAAGGTGATCGCTCTGGCAAACTCGTTTTTGAAGCCGAAGATATTAGTATTGCTTTTGATGACAAAGTTATCATTAAAAACTTAGATTTATTGATTACCCGCAACGATCGCATTGCTTTTATTGGTGCTAATGGTACTGGTAAGTCGACTTTGATTAAAATGATCATGGGTAACCTTGAAGCAACCAGCGGAAAAATGCGCTCAGGTGTTAATTTAGAAGTTGCTTATTTTGATCAACATCGCGATGCATTAGATTTAAAGAAAACAGTGCAAGAAATTGTAGGTGAAGGTAAACAAGAAGTCATGGTGAATGGAAAACCACGCCATGTATTGGGCTATCTACAAGATTTTCTATTCAGTCCCAAGCGTGCCCGCACACCTGTACGCGCATTATCGGGTGGTGAGAAAAACCGTTTATTACTCGCTCGGTTATTTTTACGTCCAAGTAACTTACTGATTCTCGATGAGCCAACCAACGATTTGGACATAGAAACATTAGAGTTATTAGAAGAAGTCGTTGCAAATTACGCAGGAACCGTTATTTTAGTCAGCCATGACCGTGACTTTGTGAACAATTGTGTTAGTAGTTGTTTATATTTTGATGGCACAGGCCATATTTCACAAATAGTGGGTGGTTATGATGATGTTGATAGTTATCTCGAACATAAAGATCAACAGCGCCAAGCAATGGCAAAGCCAGTTATTAAAGCAAAGGCTAATGAAAAGCCGGTGAAGACTGAGCAAAAACCAGCAGTTCCAGCGAAGAAGAAACAATCTTTTAAAGAAAAAAGAGAGTTAGAAGAATTGCCTGGGCAAATTGATACGCTTGAAAATTTGATTACAGAATTACAAGCAAAGGTGAATCAAGCAGATTTCTTTAGTCAAAGCCAAGAGCAAAGTAATAAAATATTGAACGAGTTGGCTATTAGTGAGTCCAAACTCGAAGTTGCCTTCGCTAGATGGCAAGAATTAGATGATTAATAACGAAAGTGAGTTTAGTAGTTACATGAACAAATTTGTAAAATCAATTTTAGCATTAGGTATTACTAGTGCATTAGGACTATCCGCCGTTAATGCAGCAACATACCAAGTCATCGATAAAGGTGATGTTTCTTCATTAAAATACACTTATTCACAACAAGAGAATAATAATGGTGAAGCTGCGATATCAGGCACCGATATTTATAATTTCCCCGTTCAGTTTCAGTACTTAGACGAAGATGACTATGACTTCATTGTACTCTTAGCTGACAATAGTCACGAAAGTGTTCATGACTTAGAAGATATTGAAGATGAAACCGCACTTCGAGCAGGTAACCCAACGGCTAATGATCTGTCTTGGGTGATAAGGTTTTTGCAATCAAGAGCAGACGACTCTCTTTATCAACAAGTCGGCGATATTTATGCCATGACTAATTTTAATGGTGATACAGAGTTATTCAATGTTTTTGATGAAAAGTTTGAAGGCACCGATATTTATACCCGCTCAACAAAAGAATATATCAGTGGTATAACCAATGAGGGTTGGGTATATGGCAATGCATCTGCACCTTATTTACCGCTAGATTTTACTAAAAGTGATGATGAGGAAGTAACACATTGGTTGCGTGAATTTACCACTCGTGGCTTTTTCTCTTCAGATGGCGGAGCGAGTATTATTGAAATTATTCCGCCGAGTGAAACCGACTTACCTGAAGAACAGCGCTTTGGCGGAGAGTCTGCTATTTTAGATATCAGTGAAAATCATTTTGCTGTTGGTTACGCTAGTACGAGTATTGATCAAAATGCCCTAGATTTTTTTGCTGATGAAACCGGTGGTTGTGCTGATCCTGATGTACTTGATGACTTACCTTTTAAAGCTTGTGTTCAACAAGTTATTCAACAAGTTTATAATACAGAAGCGATCAAATGGACGATTGACGAGCAAGGTATTATAAGCTCTGAGGTATTAGGGCAATTAGTTACTCCGCATGTTGATGATGATCGTGAATATGTTAATTATGCTCAAGCGATAAATAACCAAGGTGTAGCGGTTGGTTATGCACATGGTTGGGTTGATGAAGATGAGACAAGCCCAAGCGCTAATGAAGCTAGAAGCTTATATGCGGTTGTTTATAAAAATGGCATAGTTACTGATTTTACTGAAGATCACGGTAAATATTTTGATTCGCGTGCCTACGATATTAACGATGCAGGCATAGCAGTAGGGCATGTATCTACTTTTGTAAATGGTAACTTACGTACTAAATTTTATCATGTAGATACTAACCCTGAATCAATGGAAATGATTCTACCTACAGACTTTTTTACAGGTAGTTCGAGTACCGCTCGCTCTATTAACGCAAGTGGTAAAATTGTTGGTGAAGGTGAAATTGAAACTCATAATGATAGTAACGGTACATCAAGAAGAACACATGGCTTTATCTACGATACTATCAGCAAAACCTTTACCGACTTAAATGATTTTTTAACCTGTGAAACTGATTACACTATTATTGAAGCACGTGCTATTAATGATGATGATGAAATTTCAGCCACGGCATTAATTAGAGTACCTCGTCGAGATTCAAAAGGTGTTTTAATGCTTGATGACAAAGGTGAACAATTATTTGAAGATGTTGTTCGTGCTGTAACTCTAGAGCCAATAGCAGGTGAAGTTGAAGACTGTAGTGCGGTTGAAGAGAAAGTTGAGCGACAAGGTGCAGGCTTAGGTTTAAGCAGTATTTTCTTACTCGCACTTGTTGGTTTACGCCGTAGATTTTCTAAAATAATAAAGTAAAACTGTTTAACGCATTTAGCTTTAATTTATTTTTAATTTAGTTTGAAAAAAAGCCAGCATTTAGCTGGCTTTTTACTGTTTGCTGTAGACAAAAAATAGAGTGCCTAATTAACCAACTTGGTATTATTTATTGGTTGTGCTCAAGGTTTTATTGTTTGATCCTTAGCGCTTTTTCGCCGCGAGCAATACCCACACATCCCGATCTAACTGACTCAATTATTTCGGTTTCGTTAGCTAGAGTAGTAATAAAAGCATTGATTTTATCGGCGTTGCCGGTTAATTGAATGGTATAAACTTGTTTACCTATATCTATAACCGAGCCTCTAAAAATATCAGTAATTCGCATTACTTCGCTGCGCGACTTTTCATTCATCGCTAACACTTTAATTAAGAGTAATTCGCGCTCCACATGACTGCGTTCGGTCAAGTCAGTAATTTTAATCACGTCGATGAGTTTATTGACTTGCTTAACAATTTGTTCGAGTATTTTATCATTACCTTTAGTAACAATGGTTATACGAGATAAGGTGTCGTCTTCAGTTGGTGCAACTGTTAGGCTTTCAATATTAAAGGCTCTTTGTGAAAATAATCCAACAATGCGAGAAAGTGAGCCTGCCTCGTTTTCTAGTAAAATGGCTAATATTCTGCGCATTATGCTTTAACTCCTTTTTTAATCCACATTTCATCAATAGCACCGGTGCGAATTTGCATCGGATATACATGCTCACTTTCATCTACGAGTACATCAACAAAAACTAAACGGTTTTTTATCGCGAAAGCTTGTTTAATTTTCTCATCTAACTCTTCAAGGTTATTTATTTGCATGCCAACATGACCGTAAGATTCAGCAAGTTTGACAAAATCAGGCAAAGATTCCATGTATGAAGAAGAGTGTCGTCCGCCGTATACCATGTCTTGCCATTGGCGTACCATGCCTAAAGAGCGATTGTTTAGTGAGATAATAACAACGGGTAAGTTATATTGCAGACAAGTTGATAGCTCTTGTATGTTCATTTGAATTGAACCGTCGCCCGTAATACAAATTACATGGCTGCCTGGAAAAGCTAGCTTAACGCCCATAGCAGCGGGCAAACCAAAGCCCATAGTGCCTAGGCCACCAGAATTAATCCATTGGCGAGGCTTAGCAAAAGGGTAGTACTGGGCAGCAAACATTTGGTGTTGTCCCACGTCAGAGCAGACATAAGCTTCTCCGTTTGTCGCTTTATACATTGATTCAATAACACGCTGAGGTTTAATTTTATCGCCTGTTTGATCATAACTTACGCTGTTAACCGCGCGCCATTGCTCGATTTGCTGCCACCATAATTGGTTTTCTGCTTTGTTAACAGTAAATTGTTTATCTTCAAGTTCAACAAGTAATTGTTTAATAACAATATCGACTAAACCAACTACCGGAATATGGGCATTAATGGTTTTAGAGATCGAGGTGGGATCAATATCAACATGAACTATAGTCGCGTCAGGACAAAACTTTTTAACATTGTTTGTAACTCTGTCGTCAAACCTTGCGCCTAAAGCTAATATTACATCAGCATTTGCCATGGCTTTATTTGCCTCTAAGCTGCCATGCATACCTAGCATGCCGATAAAATTATCATGTGTACCTGATACTCCGCCTAATCCCATTAAGGTATTAGTAACAGGGGCATTTAGTTTCTCTACAAGTTCAGTTAACAATTCGGCTGCGTTAGCGATAATTACGCCACCGCCAGAATAAACAACAAGTTTTTTTGCTTTTGTTATTGCTTGTACCGCTTTTTTGATTTGCCGATGATGCCCAGTAACGGTTGGATTATAAGAGCGCATTTTAACGTCAGCGTTAAATACATATTCAGCGGTATACTGAGGCATTAAAATATCTTTTGGTAGCTCGATAACTACAGGGCCAGGTCGTCCAGTACTAGCGATATAAAAAGCTTTCGCGATCGTATTAGGAATATCAACAACATTACGACAATTAAAACTATGTTTTACGATTGGGCGCGAACAACCAACAATATCTGTTTCCTGAAAGGCGTCGTCTCCAATTAAACCTGTAGGTACTTGCCCAGATAGCACTACCATAGGAATTGAGTCCATATATGCAGTTGCTATACCGGTTATACAGTTAGTAGCGCCAGGCCCCGATGTAGCCAGTACAACGCCTACTTCACCCGTTGACCGAGCAAAACCATCTGCCATATGTGTTGCAGCTTGTTCATGACGCACTAGAATATGTTCAACGTCATTTTGTCTAAACAGCGCATCATAAATGTCTAATACCGTACCGCCGGGGTATCCGAATAGATATTTAACCTTAAGTGCTGACAGGGCTTTTACTACCAGTTCAGCCCCTGAAAATAGCTCTTTTGTCATATGTAATCCCTTTAATAATTAAGTTTAATGAGTATAAATAGCAATAAAAAAACCCCCGTTCTTTTCAGAGCGAGGGTTTATTGTTGTAATCTGTTTACTTTATTTTTCACACACAATATCAACCACGCTTGGATCTTAAGACCAAGACGAGCACGAGAAGAGAAGTCAGTGTGTTAACGAAATTCATAAATATAAAATATTGTTTAAAAGTAAGGCTTATAGTTTTAAAGTTTTTAACGAAAAGTGTCAATGGTAAATTACTAAATATACATATAAATTTTTAACCTTTGTTATAGCTAAATTAAAATATATAAAAAATATTGTCATAAATTACTTATGTCAGCGGTCATATAACTAGCAAAAAGTTTTATAAATAAATGGTATTAAATTTTTAAGCGGCTTAACTTAGTATTTATGATAACCTGTACGGTAAGTTAAGTACCGGAAGTTGATAGGAAGGATTTATGTTAAAAAATAAACTAATCATAGTGTTAACACTTTTAGTCATTGCTGGTTGTGCATCAACACAAAACGCTAGAGTTAATTTTGACCGTAATAGTGAGATATCAACATCGCATTATAAAACATTTGCATGGTTAGATGAAAACAAGGTTTTAGCTGAGTCTATTGATGCAAACCCCGTGATGAAAGTTAGAATTGATAATGCAATTGAACAAGCCTTTATTGCGAAAGGTTATACATTAGTCAATGATGCAGAGACAGCCGACTTTACTATTTCATACACTATGGGCAGTAGAGATAAAGTAAAAGTTGATGCTTTACCTATGATGTATCGCACCAGTTTCTTATGGGGTCACCGTTATTATGGTGGTATAGGCATTGGTTCTGATACGCATGTGCGTAACTATACTGAAGGCAAGCTAGCCATAGATGTTTACGATGTTAAAAGTCATCAGCCGGTATGGCATGGTTGGGCTGTAAAACGCATTAAAGCCTCAGAGCAAGATAACCCGAGCAAAGCTATAAAAATGGTTGTTGAACAAGTTGTAGCTCAGTTCTAACGCAATGTTAACCATAATATAATTTAGAAAGCGCAGCTTAGCTGCGCTTTTTTTTATTTTGGAGTATAAGCAAATTCAATACGATTACCACTAGGTTCACGGATAATCATATGTATTGTTGGACCATCGCCATTGAGTTCAGGTGGGAACTCAATAACGATATTGGGTAATAATAGAAAACGTTGATGTAATTCATTGAGGGTATTTTCGCTATTAACTGTGAGAGCCAAATGATGTAAGCCAACATTATTTGCTCTATCAAAGGAGACAACCTTATCTTTATTTTTAGTTTGCCATAAAGTGACAAAAATTTTGCCATCGGTAACAAAAACTGATGGGTAATCAGGATACCCACCTGCTACCTTCCACCCTAAGGTGTCAATAAAGAAATCTTTTGATGCAGTTAAGTCTTTAACCGTTAAGCCCAAATGATTCAATCCTGAAGTCATTACCTTGTCATCATAGTTGTTTGCGTTAATTGTAAATGACAATAATGAAAAAAATAATATATTGATTAAAGGTATGCGAAGGAACATAAATTTCTCGTTAAATTAAGGTTGATTGCTTATGTGTATTGACCGGTAAGGGGCGAAAAGGCATTCATGCTAAATGAATAAATCTATAATAAATTCGTTTGGCAAACTTTTTTGAGAATTCAGGCTAAGCTTATTAAATCATGAATTCTTAATTAAGCGTGTATCTATGAAGCTATTTTGCCAACTGTTTATTTTTATACTACTGATAAATATAAGTCTTTTTGTGCCGAAAAGTTATGCTGTTAATCTCGCACAAAATATTTGTGAATATATCGCTGTTGATGACAAAGGAAGATTAAGGAAGTTACTCAAATCAAAGCGATTAAAGTTAAGAGCTGTATTTAAAGATGTTAGCTGTGATAAGAGCAATATTTTAGTCTTTGCTGCGAAAAATAATGCCATTGAAGTCGGTGAACTTTTGATAAAGAAGTTACCTAGAAGTGTTGTCGAAAAAGAAATAGAGAATTTATCTGGATTATCAGCCCCCTTAACAGAGGCTGCAATAGCACGTACTAAAAGGTGATATACCATAAAGCACGCGTAAAATAGTAAGCCAGTAAGGGCTGAACTGCTGCGATATTTTAATCTTCTAGCGCTAGTAATTAGCCAGAGAATGTTCATGAAAAGTCGAACAGTTAAATTGGTATTATTTATTTAACCATAAAGTAAAAGCGTGTTTTACGGCAGCAATCATTTCAGGCGACGAGCTTTTACTCAAGGCCATACAATGTGCTGTGTTATTGTTTTGGTGTAATTCAAAGCCCGCTTCAAAATCATCGATAGTAAAGCCAGTATTTTGTAATCGATAAATTAAACTCTCTTTAGACTGAATTACCGCGTCAATTCTTTGATTAAGCAAATTTCTAATGTTATTTTCTTCGCTAGAAGAAACTATCAAATTTTCGCCTTCGAGAAAGTCATGTTTTAACATATAGCTATGGCTGTTATCACTTCTTAGCACACCGATAATACTGTTACCTAGCGTTGATAGCGAAGAAATATCACTTTTGTTGCTTTTTAGTTTATAAATATTTATCGGTGTTTTTTGATGAACAGGGCAGAACCATTCGAAAAAGGGCGTTCGTTGTTCAGTTTTATAGATGGAATAAATAAGTACGTTAGGCTTGTTCAATGCTAAATAATAACTTCGAGCCCAAGGGTAAGTTTTAATCGTGTAATTAATTTCAGATGTGCTTAAAATATGGTGGATTTTTTCGGTTACTATACCTGAAATTTTTTGCGCTGAAGTTTCATTTTTATTATCAAAGTTTTGAATAATAAAAGGTGGCCAATGTTCACTTACCACCTCTAAGGTTAGTTCTTTAGCTTGAATACTCGATATAAAAAACAAGGTTAATAGGCTAGGGATAAATTTTAACAACAGGATTCTCAACAAATAATATTTATATTCTACAACATGAAATAACTATAATTGTATAGATCCTTTAAAGAGCAACTATCGTTCAGCTAGGTGTATGATATCAATTTCTAGCGCTAATAACATCAGTAAGCTTCTTGGCTGTTTCAATTGGCTCTTCCATGGGAAAACAATGGTTGTTACCAAAGGTTTGCCATTGAATATTTTTATTGAGTTTTGCTGCTCTTTTTACCGCTTTAGGTATAAAAAAATAACTATTATTAGCGATTAATATGTCTACCGGTATATTCACTTTATAGATTGCCCGCCAAAGCCCCCTTGGATAGGAACCAAAAATAGAAGCTTCCCAGCTAGGCTTACAACTTAGCTGAACTGTATTATCTATGCCAGCGGTTGAAGAATATTTACAGTAATCGCTAATAACTTGAGGATGCCATTTTTTATAAAAAGGCTTGCTGGCAATATTCTCGTTCATCGCCACTAAGTTTGGCCATATATGGGTACGATTTGCCACTGACTTTACTAAAGCACTTCGTTTCCAAGCACCGGTAAAGCGCATAAGTTGCTGAGCGATTATCATTTCATTTTGGAATAAAACAGGATCAAGTAAAATAACTTCGCTAAATAAATCAGGGTATTTAACTGCAGCAAATAAGGTTAGAACACCGCCCATGGAGTGCCCAACACCGATCAATGGACCATTTTCTTTAACATTTGCCTGCTGATATATAGCATCTGCAACACTATTAGCCATTTTTTGCCAATCAGGCATGCGGGTTGAAGGCTGTGTAGAGTTACCGTGTCCCGGCACATCAGTTAACCATAACGACCAATCAGCAGGTAATTGAGATGCCATTGCCGCTAAGGTCATGGCAGAAAACCCAGTACCATGCAAAAAGTGAATGCGTTTAGCGTTTTTAGCACCAGCGCGATAGTAGCCGTTGATTGTATTGCCGCTTTTAGATTTTTGTTGCCATTGCTTTAAATTATCCAGCGAGAGTATGTTGGCATTAGCACTGTTATTATTCATATGGGTATTTACATTAGAAGATGAACATTGAGACATTTTAATTGTTCAAGTAAATGGGAAAGTATAAATAACATATCAATATACTGGTCTGATGTGAATGGTTATTTTGATATCTCAAAGTATTTTAATAAGATGAAACCTTACTTGGTATTAGGGCAACTAATAAATGCAATTTGCATTTGAATACAATAAATTGAATTAAATGTCGCTTTAATGACAGAATTTATATTCTTTAGGTGCGCTTGAGTTAATTCTATTGATATAATATCTCTAATTATATTTTTACATTTTTATTATTTTAGGGGCTTTGTGGATGTCGGAAGTAGAAAACCGTCCTACCAATTTTATTCGTCAAATTATTGATGCTGATTTAGCTAGTGGCAAGCATAACCAAATACAAACGCGTTTTCCGCCTGAGCCGAATGGTTTTTTACATATCGGTCATGCTAAATCTATTTGCTTAAATTTTGGTATTGCCCAAGATTATCAGGGTTTATGTAATTTACGTTTTGATGATACTAACCCTGAAAAAGAAGATATTGATTACGTAAATTCTATTCAAGCTGACGTAAAATGGTTAGGTTTCGAGTGGGCCGGTGATATTCATTACTCTTCGGACTACTTTGACCGCCTATACGGTTATGCCGTTGAGTTGATTGAAAAAGGTTTAGCCTACGTTTGTTTTTTAAATGCTGAAGAAACTCGTGAGTATCGTGGCACTTTAAAACAGCCAGGTAAAAATAGCCCTTATCGAGATACTTCTGTAGAAGAAAACCTGGCATTATTTGCAAAAATGAAAGCAGGTGACTTTAAAGAAGGTGAGTGTGCTCTGCGCGCTAAAATCGATATGGCGTCGAGCTTTATGTGTATGCGTGACCCGATTATTTATCGTGTTAAGTTTGCTCATCATCATCAAACCGGTGATAAATGGTGCATTTATCCAATGTATGATTTTACTCACTGTATTTCTGATGCGATTGAAGGCGTAACACATTCATTATGTACTTTAGAATTTCAGGATAATCGTCGTTTATATGATTGGGTTATCGAAAACATTTCAATTGAAACCTCTCCGCATCAGTATGAGTTCTCGCGCTTAAACTTAGAATATACGGTTATGAGCAAACGTAAATTAAGCAGCCTAGTTGAAGACAAGCTGGTTAATGGTTGGGACGACCCACGTATGCCGACAATTGCAGGCTTTCGTCGTAAAGGTTTTACCCCCGCTTCATTACGCGAGTTCACTAAACGTATTGGTGTAACTAAAATGGATAATACCGTGGAAATGAGCGTGTTAGAAGCTTGTATTCGCGAAGACCTAAATGATAACGCACCGCGCGCCATGGCCGTGTTAGACCCGATTAAATTAGTGATTGAAAACTATCCTAGCGATAACGTTGAAAACCTTGATGTTAAAAATCACCCAAGTGATGAAAGCCAAGGCTCACGTATTGTGCCTTTTTCAAAAGAGCTTTACATTGAAGCAGAAGACTTTCGTGAAGAAGCGAATAAAAAGTATAAACGCTTAGTATTAGATAAAGCTGTTCGCCTACGTGGTGCTTATGTGGTAACGGCGACACGTTGTGATAAAGATGCAGATGGTAATGTTACTACGGTTTATTGTCAGTATGATCCTGAAACATTAGGCAAAAACCCTACTGATGGCACTAAACCTAAAGGTGTAATTCACTGGGTGAGTGCTGAACAAAGTCTTGGTGCTGAAGTTCGCTTATATGAGCGTTTATTCACTGTGCCAAACCCTGGCGCAGCAGAAGACTTTCATTCGGTAATTAACCCTGACTCATTAACTATTATTAGTCATGCGAAAGTTGAACCTTACTTAGCCAACGCAAAACCAGAACAAGCTTTTCAGTTTGAACGTCAAGGTTATTTTTGTTTAGATAACAAAATATCTGCAGAAGACACCGCCGCTGGCAAGTTAGTATTTAACCGCACAGTGGGTTTACGTGATACCTGGGAAAAGAAATCAGCCTAGGCATTTCATGAAAGTCATTTATGAAAAGCGATGCGTGATTAGTTATAAGCTGTTAATTAACTAAGCCGCAATAAAAAAGCTCATAAGTATTATCTTATGAGCTTTTTTTATAAACTATTTCTTTGAACTAAAAGCTATTATTCATTTACTGATAGCACAAAACTTAAAACTGACAGCTCAAAACTTAAAACTGACAGCTATTTTTTCTTAACTGACAGCTCAAAACTTAAAGCTGACAGCTATCTTTTCTTAACTGACAGCTCAAAACTTAAAACTGACAGCTATTTTTTCTTAACTGACAGCTCAAAACTTAAAGCTGACAGCTATCTTTTCTTAACTGACAGCTCAAAACTTAAAGCTGACAGCTATTTTTTCTTAACTGACAGCTCAAAACTTAAAGCTGACAGCTATTTTTTCTTTAACTGACAGCTCAAAACTTAAAGCTGACAGCTATTTTGTCTTTAACTGACAGCTCAAAACTTAAAGCTGACAGCTATTTTTTCTTAACTGACAGCTCAAAACTGACAGCTGACAGCTATGACTTGTATTACTTGTCTTGCTTGTTAAAGCTTAGTAGCCAGTTTCATCGCGCTAACAAACTCGGTTAATTCACGCAACATATTGTCATTGTCATCAAGATTGTTTTCAATAATCTTAACTACTGCAGAGCCACTAATAGCGCCTTTTGCTCCGGTAGCTAATGCGGCCGTAACTTGTGCTGGCTTTGAAATACCAAAACCAATAACAGAAGGTGCTGCTTGATATTTGTCTAATATATCAATTAGCTTATGGCCGGTCATTTCAGCTTCAGTCTCAGTACCGGTAACACCAACGCGGCTTAAAACATAAGTATAACCCGAACCATAATCAGCGACTTTTTGTAAGGTTGTTTCACTGGCATTAGGCGGGGCGATAAAGATAGGCGCTACGCCATTAGCCTCTGCCGCTTTTCTAAAAGCTTCACTCTCACGAATAGGCAAATCTGCAATAAGCACTGAATCAACACCTGCAGTCGCTACATCACGATAAAAATTATCAATACCGCGAGCAAAGACTAAGTTACCGTAAAGTAATAAGCCAATGGGCATGTCAGGAGCATAAGCACGAATTCGAGCTAAAATATCTAAGCAAATATCAGTATTAGTATTGGCTTTGAGTGCGCGCAGTGCCGCCATTTGAATAGTTACGCCATCAGCACTAGGATCTGAAAATGGAATGCCTAACTCTAAGGCATCTGCACCTGCATCAATTAAAGCTTTAATTACTTCAAAAGACTGCTCAGGGTTTGGATCGCCGATGATCACAAAAGGAATAAATGCCCCTTCTTTTTTTGCTGCCAATTTCTCAAACGCCTGGTCATAACGAGTTTTTATATTAGTTACTTGGCTCATTATGCTTCTCCTCTGTGCTTAACATCACTTTTCTCTGCAGTTTCTGGCGATATAATCGCGTTTACATGCGCTAAATCTTTATCTCCTCTGCCGGATAAATTCACTAAAAAGATAGTTTCTTCAGTAACTTTATCTGCCATTTTTAACGCATGTGCTAACGCGTGAGATGACTCTAACGCAGGAATTATCCCTTCATTACGGGCAAGTAATTGAAACGCTTCTAATGCTTCATCGTCGTTAATTGGCACATATTGCGCTCTACCCGAATCTTTTAATTGCGCATGTTGAGGACCAACGGCTGGGTAATCAAGACCCGCTGATACAGAGTAAGACTCTTCAATTTGGCCAACATTATCTTGCATTATATAGGTGTAATTACCGTGCAACATTCCTTTAGTACCTGCGACTAATGTTGCGCCGTGATGTATGGTATCAATACCTTTACCACCGGCTTCAACACCAATAAGTTTTACACTTTCGTCGCCAATAAAGTCGTTAAACATACCAATGGCATTTGAACCGCCACCAACACAAGCAATAACATAGTCAGGTAAGCGACCTTCTTCTGCGAGTAACTGTTGTTTAGCTTCTTCGCCGATCATTTTTTGAAACTCACGAACAATCGTCGGGAAAGGATGAGGACCTGCGGCAGTACCTAATAAATAATGTGCGTTATCATAATTAGCTGACCAGTCACGTAAAGCCTCGTTCACCGCATCTTTAAGTGTACCGCTACCCGCGGTAACAGGAATAACTTCTGCGCCCATTAGTTGCATACGAAACACGTTAGGTTGCTGACGCTGACAATCAACGGCGCCCATATAAACTTTACACTTCAAGCCCAATAATGAACATGCAATAGCAGTAGCAACACCGTGTTGACCAGCACCTGTTTCTGCTATTATTTCAGTTTTACCCATGCGTTTAGCCAGTAAAGCTTGGCCTAAAACCTGATTGGTTTTATGCGCGCCACCGTGCAGTAAATCTTCACGCTTTAAATAAATTTTGGCTAATGGGTTTTTAACGATATTTCGACACAATGTTAATGGCGTTGGTCGGCCAGCATAACTGGTCAGTAATTTATTAAACTCAGTTAAAAAAGCTTCATCAGTTTGAGATTCAATAAACGCTTGCTCTAGCTGCTCTAAAGCAGGTACTAACAATTCACCAACATACATACCACCAAACTTACCAAAGTAGGCGGGTAAAGTTTTCTTAGCTTGATTTTCAGTTGTAGATTTTAACATCTTAATAATTCCGTATTTGGGCGAAAACTGCATTGAGTTTTTCGCGACATTTAATGCCTGGGCTAGATTCAACGCCAGAGTTGATATCTAAGCCAAATAATTCATGGTTGTTCATTTGCCCGCAAGCTTGGTTTATATTGTCTAATTGCAAACCACCAGCTAAAAAGCAACGAGATAAGTCTTGCTCACTTTCAGCTAACGCTTGCCAACTAAAAGCTTGGCCACTGCCTGCATTTTTACCATCTAGCACTATATGGTCGACATTACTGGGTAAAGCCAATACCTTATCTTCAACAGGTAGCGCTTTAAATATTTGACAATGCTGCGACAGTTTTTCTCTTAAACTATCAATGTATGTTTGGCTTTCTTTACCGTGCAATTGAACTGCTGATAGTTGTAAATCATGGGCAATTTCAAGCACAGTGTCTTGCGAATGATCAACAAAAACGCCAACATACTTTAAACTTGGGTTATCACTTATAATCGTTTGAGCTTGCGCTTTATTAACACAGCGTGGTGATTTTTCAGCAAAAATAAGTCCACCAAACTCTGCACCTGCTTTAATGGCAAATTCAGCATGTTCTGGCTTGGTTAAACCACACACTTTATTGTGACCGAATATTAATTGTCGACACGCTAAGTCGATATCTGGCTCTGCCATGACTGAACTACCAACTAAAAATCCGTCAACAGCAGGCGCAAGCTCTCTAACTTGCGCGTTATTATAAATGCCTGATTCAGAAATAACGATGCGATCATCGGGTAATGTCGGTGCTAAATCAAAGGTACGTGAAATATCGGTTGAAAGATCACGTAAATTACGATTATTAATGCCAATAAGTTTGGCATTTAAACTGATCGCACGGTCGCGTTCTTCTTCGTTGGAAACTTCGGTTAAAATGGCCAAATTTAAAGAGTTAGCAACCGCCGCTAATTCGTTATACTCATTGTCGTTGAGTACGCTTAGCATAAGTAATATGGCGTCGGCACCATAATGTCTGGCCAAATAAACTTGGTAGGTATCAAAAAAGAAATCTTTATTTAATACCGGGCATTTTACTGAATTACTCACGGTTTTGAGGTAATCAAAATCGCCTTGAAAATACTTATGTTCAGTCAGTACAGATATTGCCGCCGCGTAGTTATCATAAATACCGGCTATCTCTGCAACATTAAAGTCAGCTCTGATCAACCCTTTTGAAGGTGATGCTTTTTTACATTCTAAAATAAAACCAGCGTAAGGCTTTTCAGCGGTACGTGTTAATGCTTGATACATGTCTTTTTTGGTCGGTATTAAGTCATCAATAAAGCTTGCTAATGGCAATGCGAGTTTTAATTGTTCTATCTCAATACGTCGATTAGCAACGATTTGCTCAAGAATGTTGGCCATTATACTGATACTCCCGAATGTGAAACTTGTACTAAATTTGCTAAGGTTTTGCTTGCCACGCCTGAAGCAAGTACCGTTTTGGCATGTTGTGCCGCTAATAATAAAGTATCGGCTTTGCCATTTAATTGCTCGCGATGAAGATATAACAGCGCCGCACAATTAATAATAACCGCGCTGTTATGAGCCGCTTGGCCCTTGCCGGCTAATATAGCTTTAATAAATTCGGCATTTTCTTCTGGCGTTCCGCCTTTGATATCTTCTAAGGTATAACTATCTAAGCCAAAATCTTCTGGCGTTACTTCTTTCTGAATTAATTCGCCATTATTGATTTCAGTCACTAGTGTTTTACCGTGTAAGGCGATTTCATCTAAACCACTGCCATGTACTACCCAAGCTTGCTTTACGCCGGTTAGCATTAAGGCTTCTGCTATTGGGGTAATTAATTCAGGTATATAAACGCCTAACAACATAATGTCGGGTTTTGCCGGGTTAACTAACGGTCCTAAAATATTAAATAAGGTTCTAATTGCCATGGCTTTTCGAACCGGCGCGGCATGTTTAAAGCCGGTGTGGTAGGCCGGAGCGTATAAGAAGCAAATGTTAGCTTTTGCTAAACATTCACTGGCTACTTCAGGCGACATAGTTAAATTTACTCCAAGTGCCTCAAGTAAGTCAGCAGAGCCAGACATACTAGAAACACTTCTATTACCATGCTTTGCCATTTTTAAGCCACATGCGGCTGCTAAAATAGCCGCAGTGGTCGAAATATTAATGGTATTTGCGCCGTCACCACCGGTACCTACACAATCAGCGACACTGGTTGTTTGGTCTGGAAATACTGTAGCATTAGCGCGAATTGCAATGGCAGCACCAGCAATTTCAGCTGGCGTTTCACCTTTAATTTTTAAGGCGGTAAGGATTGCTGCTAAGCGCTCTGGCGCAACAAAACCGTTGATCACTTGTTCAAAAACATCATGGCTTTGTTGTTGAGTTAATGAGTGGCCATCAACCAGAGTATTTAGTGCGCTGTGAGTAATGTCATCATTTTTCACTGGCTGGGTTTGTGGTGAACTGTTGCTATTAATTTCAGTGCTGTTCATGAGCATGCCCTTGATCTTTATAAATAGTCTGACTAGCTAAAGCGGATAAATGTTTAAGGCTTTGCGCTAATAAATTGGTGCCGTATGTGGTTAATATCGATTCAGGGTGAAACTGAAACCCAATAGCAGCATCGCTACTGTGCTCAATGGCCATAGGCAAGGTTATTTCTTCGCTATCAGTGTTTAAGTTTACATAAGCGGTCATAGTTAATGCTTGTGGCATTGAGCTAGCAACAAGCGAATGATATCGCGCAACAGGCAAAGGACTCGCAATATTAGTGAAAGCACCTTGCTCGTTATGGGTAATATTCGATGACTTTCCATGCACAACTTCAGGCGCGCGAGCAATTACCCCCCCATAATGTTGAATTAATGCTTGGTGACCTAAACAAATGCCCAAAATAGGAAATTGTCCTGCGCACAAGGTAATTAATGGCATTAAACACCCAGCATGCGTTGGGTCGCCTGGTCCAGGAGAAAGCACTAAAATAACGCCTGCCTTGTTATTCTGCTGTTTTTCTCGAAGTTTATTATAAACAAACTCAGCACTGAGCGTATTACGGTAAATGGTTAGTTGGTAGCCTAAGCAACGAAATTCATCAACTAAATTGTAGGTAAAAGAGTCAAGATTATCTAACATAACTATTTCGGGCAATGCGTTTTGCGCTTGTAGAGATAAGTCTTTAGATAAAGCATTAGCTGATGTCATTATTTCGTCTCCTTTTCTAAATCGCTACTCGGGTTAATATCTTGACTTTCCTGATGAGCAATCACCAATACTTTACCTTCAGCTTCTTTAATAGCGTTGATTACGGCTTGGGCTTTTTGTCGAGTTTCGTTGGCTTCAGATTGTGGATCAGAGTCAAATACCACCCCTGCACCTGCTTGAATTTGTGCTCGGTTGTTTTGTACGAAGGCAGAGCGGATAACAATACAGGTATCCATATCACCATTGCCAGTTAAATAACCCACTGCGCCGCCATAACTGCCACGACGTTTACCTTCAACTTGGCGAATAAGTGTTGTTGCTTTTACTTTTGGTGCACCTGATAACGTGCCCATATTCATACAGGCTTGATAAGCGTGCAGGGCATCTAACTCTACCTCTAACGTGCCGCATACACGAGAAACCAAGTGCATAACATGAGAATATCGGTCAACTTTTAATAAGTCAGCCACATGACGAGTACCCGGTTGGCTAACTCGAGCAATGTCATTACGCGCTAAATCAACCAACATAATATGTTCGGCCAATTCTTTTTTGTCTAAGCGTAAATCTAATTCTATCCGGCTATCTAAATCAGGCGATAAGGTACCATCAGCGTTAAAACCACGAGGCCGTGTTCCTGCAATGGGGTAAATTTCGACTTGTCGGTTACTTTGTTGATATTTTAGTGCTGACTCTGGAGAAGCACCGAAAATGCAAAAATCACTGTCTTGCAGATAAAACATATAAGGGCTTGGGTTACTCTGCTTTAAAGCTTTATAAGCGTTAAGGTTATTTGAACACGCTAAGCTAAAGGTGCGAGATGGTACTACTTGAAAAATATCTCCGGCCAATATGTTTTCTTTTAAATCATTAACTATCTGACAAAATGCTTCATCGCTAATATCAGAAGTTAAAGTCGATAGAGTCTTTTCTTCTGAAGTTGTCTTAGTATCTGAGCTTGCTTTTTTCGGTTCGAATGAAGCGGTTATATCGGCGCTTAAACGGTTTTTAATGGCGTTAATTTTTGCCAGTGCGGCTGTTTTAGCTTCAGCATAACCTGGGCCAGTAAATTGGTTGGTTATTACTTCACTAGATTGTTGTTCATGGTCAATAATAATCAAAGTTTCAGCGAGATAGTAAACAAAGTCAGGGCAAGTATTCTCACCATCAGCAACGTCAGGTAATGTTTCACTCATCGACATCATATCGAATGCAAAGGCGCCGCCTAAAAATACCGCAAACGGATGTTGGCTTGTGTTAGTTAATTGACTAAATAAACGTAAACTTTGGAAAGGATTAATAGCCAGTAATCGAGTACGTTCATCTAATTGCTCAACAATATCTGGGAATGTAGCAGTAAACGCTTTATTTGGACTAGCTATGGTATCAGTTACGTCATCAGTTATTTCAGCATGTGCAGCTAACGCTTGTTTGGCGAAGGCCAGTGCATTCTCACCATTTGGCGTTAACGCGCTAAACTTAACCGTATTGGCATTACAGACAATTTTAACGGCGGTATCGCTAAGCAGTAAACTTTTAAGTTGATGCTTTTTATCGACTTCTGCTGATTCAAGTAACAAGGTGTTTTCTTTATCTGCGCAGAGGGTATGAAAAACAGCAAGCGGGTCACTTTGATAACGTAAAGTATCAGTGATAGTAACGACTGCACCTATTTGTTGAGTATTTAGTGCAGTGTCTGGCTGCTTTTTTTCGGTGTTATTTTTAGTGCTATTTTCTTGGGTATTGCTCATGGGTATTCCTACATAAATTCTATTTAAAAACGGTCATCCAGCGTAAATAGGCAAAAGCCACCATAAGAACCAACGTTTAACTTTAATGCGTAACATATTTATTCTCTTGTTCGATTATTCAAAATTTTAAAACCAAAAAACCCGCAATAGTGTGCGGGTTTTCGACGTTTTTACATACAAGTAAACAACACAACCCACTTATGTAGAGTTATGCCACCACCAAATCATAGAAATAGTTTGTTTTACTTGTATCATTATCTGTTTTATCTCAGTAAAATTGTTTTATTCACTTGCCTAAATAGCGACTTGCATTTGTGTCAGGCAGTTTTAAGTCCCTATAGAAGAACCGATTCACGTAATGATGTCAACCACTGATTTTACTATTGATAAAGATTTTTCAAACTTACGGGTTGATCTGCACAGCCATACCAATTGCTCTGACGGTGCATTAACGCCCAAAGAGCTGATAGAACGGGCAGTTAACTTTCAAATTGACGTATTAGCCATTACCGATCACGACAGCGTTAAAGGTCTTGATATTGCTAAACAAACTATTTTAGATCAAAACATTCCATTAACCTTGATTAACGGCATTGAAATATCAACCCAGTGGCAAGGGTTCGAAATTCATATTGTCGGCTTAAATATTGATCCCGATCATGCGCAATTACAAAGTTTAATATCGGCACAACAACAACGCCGCGAAGATCGCGCAACTAGCATGGGTGAAAAACTCGAAAAATGCGGTTTTGAAGATGTTTATAGCGATGCTAAAGCAATGGCAGGCGAGGGTTCTATTACGCGTGCTCATTTTGCCAAAGTGCTATTACAACGTAGCGTTGTTAGTAAAATGCAATCAGCCTTCGATAAATATATCGGCAAAGGCAAACGTGCTTATGTTAAACCTAATTGGTGTAGTATTGAAGAAGCCGTAGCTACAATACATGCTGCTGGCGGTGTCGCCGTTATGGCTCACCCAATTCGTTACGACTTAACAGCAAAATGGTTAAGACGTTTGATTGTTGACTTTAAAGATGCACAAGGTGATGGTTTAGAAGTTGTTTTACCTCAGATGAATAACGAACAACGCAAAATCATGCTAAACTATTGTTCAGAATACGATTTATATGCCTCAATGGGCTCCGACTTTCATCAGCCCAGCCGTTGGAGCGATTTAGGCAGGAATTTAGTTATGCCTGAGCAAGCAAAACCTATTTGGCAACTTTGGCAAACTAACGGTATTCGTTAAGCTTTTAGTTTTAATTTTGTTGCCAAAATGGTCTTCTTGAATAATTACATTAAGATGACAAACTTGACATTTACTTGGAGTTTTTTATGAGCCAGTTTTTTTATGTTCACCCAGATAACCCGCAAGGTCGCTTAATGAAACAAGCGGCTGCTATTATTAGTCAAGGTGGTGTTATAGTTTACCCAACCGACTCTGGTTATGCGTTAGGTTGCCACATTGGTGACAAAAAAGCCTTGGAGCGTATTTGTAATATTCGAGATATTACAAAAGAGCATAACTTTACACTTATGTGTAGTGACTTGTCTGAGCTGTCTGAATATACGCGCGTCGATAATAGTGCTTTTCGTTTATTAAAAAACAACACGCCTGGGCCTTACACCTTTATTTTTAAAGGCTCTAAAGAAGTACCAAAACGCTTATTAAATCCAAAGCGTAAAACTATCGGTATTCGTGTCCCTGATAACAATATTGCTCAAGCTTTATTAGCCGAGCTTGGTGAGCCCATTATGTCGACAACGTTAATTATGCCTGGGGCGGAAACTGCAGAGTTTGACCCAGAGCATATTCGCGATATTTTAGAACACCAGGTTGATTTGATCATAAATGGCGGGCATTTAGGCGAGCGCCCAACCACAGTTATAGATTTTTCAAACGACGACGTAGAAATTATACGTGTAGGCGAGGGTGATCCAACACCTTTTCAATAATCCTTTGTGTTTGGCGAATGACTAAATAGTTACAATAGCTTATCTATATTTTATGAAACTAAGTATGCAAATATTGACGAAAGCCCATGTCTGAAAACAGGGCTAATTCTTCTAAAGTTACGCTAGCAGAGAATAGCACTGACTCAGGGGTAATGCTTCAACAAGTATTACCCTTTGCTTTACTGCGCGGCGAAGCTATTGTGGAAAAGCCACAAGATTTATTTATTCCGCCTGACGCACTAGAAGTTATTTTGGAAATGTTCGAAGGGCCTCTCGATCTTTTATTGTATTTAATTCGCAAACAAAAATTTGATATTTTAGACCTACCTATTTCGCCTATTACCACGCAATACATGGCTTATGTTGATTTAATGAAAGATATTAAATTAGAGTTAGCGGCTGAATATTTAGTGATGGCATCAATTTTAGCGGAAATTAAATCGCGCCTCTTATTACCTAAACAAGCCGTAGAAGAAGACGAAGGCGACCCGAGAGCGGAATTAGTCAGAAAGCTGCAAGAATATGAAGTGATTAAAAAAGCCGCTGAGAACATTGACGAATTACCTCGATTAGACCGCGATAATTTTATTGCAAAAGTTGAGCTAGCCGAAAATTTTGTCCCTAAAATTCTCAATAGTCAGGTAGATCTAGCTGAGCTTGTTAGCGCACTGCATGGCATAATAAAACGTACTAAAGCGTATGAGCATCATCATATTCAAAAAGAGTCGTTATCAACCAGAGAAAGAATGGCGCACATATTAGCAAAATTAAAAAATGCCGATAAAAAACAACCTTATTGTGATTTTAGTGACTTATTTACTATCAAAGAAGGTAAGTCAGGCGTTGTTGTAACATTTTTAGCTATATTAGAGCTTATTAAAGAGTCATTAATTGAATGTGTGCAAACAAAAGTTTATGGCGAAATACGGGTTTGTCTGCCTAAACAGGTTTAAAAAAGCTTAAATAAGTTTACGTTTATAAAAGTTAAAAAAATAAAAAATTACTACATGTTAAAAGGTTAAAACTGTAACAATGAACCCCGATAAAATACGCCACAAAGATATTGATGACGCCAAACTAAAACGTTTAGTAGAAGCGGCATTATTTATTGCAGAGAAGCCGTTATCGGTACAATTACTTAAACGTGATTTTTTAATTGAATATCGTGTCAGTAATCTGCGTATTCGTGATATCATTATCGCCATTCAGGCTGACTATAAAGGTCGTGGTGTTGAACTCAATAAAGTCGCTTCTGGCTATCGTTTTCAAACACCTGCCGAGCTTAGTGAAGATTTAGCTCATTTATACAAAGAAAAGGCACCAAAATATTCTCGTGCCATTTTAGAAACGCTTGCGTTAATTGCTTACAAGCAACCGATAACCCGTGGTGAAATTGAAGATATACGTGGGGTTGCGGTTAGCAGTAATATTATTAAAACGCTAAGCGATAGAAATTGGATAAAAACAGTCGGTCAAAAGGAAGTGCCCGGTCGACCGGTATTATATGCGAGTACGCAAGAGTTTCTTGACTACTTTTCGCTAACATCACTCGACCAACTGCCGGCATTAATGTCGATGGAAGATTTTAGCGGTTAATTGTTTTTGCAAAAACACGCTAAACTAAAAAACTACAGGGTATTTTACCCTAAACTTAAAGAGACAGAGACGTAAAAGTGAAGCCAAATTATTAACTTAGTATGAGTTAGGATTCACTGTGAAGTTACTGACGTAAGAGAGTTAAGACCAATGTCTGAAAAATTACAAAAAGTATTAGCACGAGCGGGTGCCGGTTCACGCCGAGAAATGGAAACTTATATTAGTGCAGGGCGTGTTAGCGTTGAAGGTAAAACTGCTTATTTAGGCGACCGTGTCGAAGGCAACGAACTTATTCGTGTTGATGGCCACCAAATTAAGCTAAAACCTTTAACCGACGACTTATGTCGTGTTTTGATGTACAACAAGCCAGAAGGCGAAATGTGTACACGTAAAGATCCTGAAGGCCGACCAACTGTTTTTGATCGTTTACCTAAGTTAGAAGGTAGTCGCTGGGTTGCTGTAGGGCGCTTAGATATTAACACCTCAGGTATGTTACTTTTTACCACCGATGGTGAACTGGCTAATCGTTTAATGCACCCTTCTAAACAAGTTGAGCGTGAGTATGCCGTGCGCATATTCGGTGAAGTTAATGAAGCTATGTTGCAAACATTGCGTCATGGCGTAAAGCTTGAAGATGGGCCGGCAAAGTTTCAAAAAATCACTTACAAAGGTGGTGAAGGTCGTAACCATTGGTTCCATGTGGTGCTGTCTGAAGGACGTAATCGCGAAGTTCGTCGTCTGTGGGAAAGCCAAGATGTACAGGTAAGTCGCTTAATTCGTGTACGCTACGGCGATATGGAGATGAAACGCCAGTTGCCGCTAGGTGGTTGGACTGAATTAAACTTACAAGATGTAAACTATTATCGAAAGCTTGTTGATTTAGCGCCAGAAACACAAAGTAAGGTTAAAGTTGACGAGAAAGCGATGGATAACGCGAAAAGTCGCAGAATTCGTCGGTCAGTGAAAAAGCATCAACATCGCAGTCAACAAGCAACCAGACGAAGACGCCCATAAACCATTAATATTTACATACAAGTAATGACAAGTTCCTATTTTTAACGAACTTGTCATTTTTATTTGTATTAAGCTTAAATTACATTTTGGTATTGGTTAAAAAATAATATAGGGTTACGCCTAAGTTTGAATTTATAACGGCTTCAAGCTAGGCATTACTTTACTGCGTTTAGTCGCAATAGTTAGGTTAGTTAACGCCATTAAATTAGTTATTTGTTTTATATAGGACATTACGTGCAAGCAACTCTTGAAAAAATTTATATCGAAGATCCCGAGCAATTAGAACTAGTTTGTCAACGCTACGCCCAAGCCAGTATTCTTGCTATCGATACTGAATTTGTTCGAACGCGAACACTTTACCCTAAGTTAGGTCTTATACAGATAAACGACGGTAAAACCTTAGCGTTAATTGATCCGGTTGCCGTACCAAATTTAAGCCCATTTTGGCAATTATTAGAAAACCCAAAAATTCAGAAAGTGTTACATGCATGCTCTGAAGATTTAGAAGTTTTTCTTACGGCGGGTAATTGTCGTCCTGCGAATCTTATTGATAGCCAAATTATCATGGGGTTTTTAGGACACGGCATTTCCATGGGCTATGCTGCCATGATTGCGCATTATACCGATATTGAGTTAGATAAGTCTGAGTCGCGAACCGATTGGATGAAAAGGCCGTTAACTCAAAAGCAATTAGATTATGCTGCCGCTGATGTTGAACATTTGTTTAATATTCTGCCGTTATTGTTTGCTGACATTGAAAAGGCTGGTTGGTTAGCTGCAGCACAAGAAGAAAGTGATATTATGGTTGAGCGTAAATTCACTGCTATTGACGAAAGTCAGTTATACCTGAATCTAAAAATGGCTTGGCGTTTAAATTCAGTACAACTTTATCGACTGCAACAGTTAACCATTTGGCGTTTTCAACAAGCGAAATTAAAAGATAGACCTATTGGCTTTATTGCCAAAGATCATACCCTTTTCGCGCTCGCTCAAGTAAACCCAACCAGTGTCGGTGCAATGAATAGCATTGAAGGTGTTGAATTGCTTGATATTCGCCATAAAGGTAATGTTATGCTTACCGTACTAAAACGTGCAGCTGAAGCAAAAAATCCTCTATTGCCTGAGCGTATTATTCGCCTTGACGAATACCCAGGTTACAAACAAAACTTCAAAAAAGTGAAAAATATTCTTACTCAGTACAGTGAAAAAACTAATTTACAACCAGAAAACTTTGCCTCTAAAAAGCAAATAAATCAATTTCTGTCTTGGCACTTCAAAATAAACGGTGCTGAAAATCAGCCGCAACTGGTTGATATTATGCGCGGTTGGCGCAAACAATTATTCGGTGACAAATTGTTGGCATTTGTTAAAAATGACTTTGCATAAAACAATTAATTTACTGGCGTGCTAACAATAAAATTATCCATATTCGATAAACTCATTTATTCATAGGTCTGCATTATGCTGTGTAGTGTTTATAAAAGTTCTAAAAAAGTTCAAACTTATCTTTACGTTAATAACAGAGATGACTTTTCTGATGTACCTGAAGCGTTAATGAAAATGTTCGGTACACCCATCATGGTAACTGTACTTAATCTCTCATCAAAAGTTAAATTGGGTTTTGCTGATCTTGAAAAAGTAAAAGCTAGTTTGTCAGAGCAAGGTTATTATTTACAGTTAACGCCAAAAGAAGAAGATATGTTAAAAGCGCATAAAGCAAGTATGAACAGTACTGCTGGCAAGACCGATTCAGGAGAAACATTATAATGGATTATATTAAATCGATTAAGTTAATGGCACTCACCTTATCGCTTGGATTATTGTCACAACCTACGATAGCAAACGATGCGAAAGCAACTGCAGATGCTAAGCCTAGCTTTGAGCAATATATTGTTAAGATAAAACAAGAAGCGCTTGCTAAAGGTTTTGAACAAGCGTTAATAGATACCTCTTTTGCCAATGTAGTTTTTCATCAACGTGCGGTAAAGGCTGATCGAAATCAACCTGAAACCGTTGAAACACTTGATACATACTTACCAAAGCGCCTACCTGATTGGAAAATAAAACGTGCTCGTGCCAAATATAAAGAGCATGAAGCTCTGCTGAATAAAGTCGCAGAAGAATATGGTGTACAACCACGCTTTATCGTTGCGCTTTGGGGCCTTGAAACTAATTTTGGCAAAATTATGGGTAACTATAATGTTGTCTCTGCGTTATCAACAATGGCTTATGAAGGGCGCCGTGAAGCATTCTTTAAAAAGGAACTTTGGGCCGCGTTAAATATATTGAAAGCAGACCATATAAGTATCGATAAGATGAAAGGCTCTTGGGCTGGCGCCATGGGACAAAATCAATTTATGCCGACTTCATTTGTGGCTTATGCTGTTGATGGTGATGGCGACGGTAAAAAAGATATTTGGACTAACCAAGCTGACGTTTTTGCCTCTATGGCAAACTACCTGAAAAAAGAAGGCTGGAGCGATGAAATAACTTGGGGTCGACAAGTAAAACTTCCCAGTGACTTTGATACCTCATTAGCTATTCCAAACAATACCGGTGGTCGTAAAAACTGGTTAAAAGCTTGGGCCAAAACTGAAAAAACCTTAGCGCAATGGCAAGCTTTAGGTGTAAGGCGCACCGATGGTACTAATCTTCCTAACGTTGATATTAAAGCTGCATTAGTGTTTCCCGATGGCAAAAAAGGCCGTGCCTACTTAGCCTACGATAATTATAAAAGTTTAATGCAATGGAATTTATCTTATTATTTTGTCAGTTCAGTTGGCCATTTATCTGATCACATTAAATATCCACCAATACAATAAATAGCCGCAGATAATAAAGCGCATTAAGTTGCGAAAAGAAGCCTTATGAGTAAAAAAAATAGTCGTACTAGTGCAAAAGCCAAAAAAGTAAATGTAGAGCGTTTTTGGGAAACTAAATCATTAAATGAAATGACCCGCTCTGAGTGGGAGTCGTTGTGTGATGGTTGTGCTAAATGCTGTCTGAATAAATTTATTGATGACGACAGCACGACTGACGAAACTGAGTTAATGCCGACCACACATATTGCTGAAGGTGAGCAAATGAGTTACTCGAACATTGCCTGTCATCTGCTTAATGATAAAACCTGCCAGTGTTCTAAGTACGAGCAGCGCACTGTGCTCGTACCCGATTGCGTACAGTTAACGCAAGAAAACTTAGATGATGTATTCTTTATGCCACCCAGCTGTACTTATCGTCGTTTAAAAGAGGGCAGAGGCATGCCGTCTTGGCACCCATTACTGCACAATGGTAAGAAATCAGCTATGCATCAGGCTGGCATGTCAGTGCGTGGAAAAATCATTAAAGATAACGATGTTGAACTAGACGATTTTGAAGACTATATCGTGCTTTGGCCGTTAAACGATATAGATTAAGTTAGAAAAATAAAACGCAGTACTATTGGGGCATGGTTCTGCGTTATTTTTAGTCATCAGTAACGATGATAAGCTAAATGCGATGCAGCCCACCAAACCGTACACATCGAATTTCATCCTTTCGTAATTTCCTAGAAAAAGTCTTAACAACGCAATTTTCAGTACCTAAATATGGCAGATTTTACTGTCTAGCATCCGCTTTGTTTTATCTCTTTGATAGCTTTATTCAAACAGCTCTGGTTTTATTACTATAAACTTGCTAGCTTTTAACTATATGCTAAACAATGTAGTAGTACTATGAGCAGTATTTCATTTACATGGCAATGCGACAGTAGTTCAATTGATGACCTAGAAAAAGGTTTGAAATTGGCATATGCAAGTGCTGCCAAAAGTTTGTTAATTCTTGTTTGTAATGATAATAATTTTACTGCACAGCAAGTAAACCCACTCATAATGTGCGCGCCCGTACCTATTTTTGGTGGCATTTATCCTAAATTAATATTTAAAAATAAACTTATGGAACAAGGCTGTATTATTATCGGCTTTGAGCAAAGTGTTGAAATTAATTTGATCACACAATTATCTACCTTAGTAACAGATGAACAATTAGAACAAGTTATCGATCAAGCTTTACTTGCACACAGCCCAATCACAAGTAATTGCAGTTTTCTAATGTTTTACGATTCTCTTGTTAGCAATGTTGAAGATTTTATTGCTTACCTTTTTGAATGTTTAGATTATCAGGTGGGTATTATAGGTGGAGGGGCAGGTAACTTAGAGTTTAAACAAAAGCCCTGTATTTTTACTAATCAAGGACTAGTGTTTGATGCAATTCAATTAGTTAATTTACAAAATAAAATAAGCTCTGCGGCAACACACGGTTGGCAAATATTAAAGGGACCATTTCTTGTTTCTGAAGCTGAAAAGCAAAATATCATAAGTTTAGATTACCAACCGGCATCAAACCTCTACAAAGCATTAATAGAAAGTAGCAGTGAATACCGGTTTAATGAAGATAACTTCTTTGAAATCGCTAAAAATTTTCCATTAGGTATCGAGCGAATTAACAGTAAACTTGTTGTACGTGATCCCATTTTAATAAACCAAGGCAACATACAATGTGTCGGAAATATACCGGTTAACTCCATGGTTTATTTACTGCAAGGCAGTGTAGACTCATTACTCTGTTCTGCTGAGCAAGCAGCGATATTGGCCACAAAGAAAATTGATGATAATGATTTTTCTGCTACCATGATATTTGACTGTATTAGTAGAGTTTTATATCTAGAAGATAACTTTAGTAAAGAACTGAACTTAATTGCCAAGCATTGCAAAGAACAAACATTATTTGGCGTACTTTCTTTTGGTGAAATTGTGAATAGTGAGAGCGGAGCTATCAGGTTACTGAATAAATCAACCGTAATAGGATCGTGGTAATTTAACAAGTCAAGGAAGGCAATGAACAACGCACTTTTTATTATATCGGTACAACATGAACTTGCCATGGCCATTGGTAATAAATTAGACCTTAAAGATATGTTGAAGGTATTTTTAAAGGTATGTTTTAATCGATTAAACCTTACAAGTGCACATATATATACCTATTGCGACAGTAATGGTTTACCTATAAAGCTAGCAACACAACAAAACGCCAGTTATCAACATTTACTCAGTATCCCTAAAATGAATTCAGGACTGCATTGGTCTGATGATGAAATGTTAATTCAATTTGTTAAAACCTTAGATACAGTGCAGAAAAACCATTTATTTCAATCTGATGAAAACAAATACTTATTCGGCTTTATTATTCCACAACATGGTCTATTGGTATTTCAAACCAATTATTTACTTGAAGAGTCGGTACAAAGTGCTCTCACACCTATTTTACAAAAGCTCTCCATTAGTTATTACACTTCTATAGTGCACGACTCCTTAGTACAAGAGATAAAGTCGCGAAAAATCGCCGAAGATAAAATTATTTTTCAAGCTCAACATGATGAGTTAACTAAACTTTATAATCGACAGCATTTAAATGTGCTTTTAGCTGAAGGCATTGATGACTCGATTAGAAATAACCATTTTGGTTGCGTTATCTTTATTGATTTGAACCGCTTCAAACCAATAAATGATGCTATGGGGCATGCGGTTGGCGATCAAATATTAATGTCATTATCGACCAGGTTACTCACGTTGAGTGATGACAACCAAGTAGTCGCTCGTTTTGGAGGTGATGAGTTTATTTTGTTGTTGAAAAAACTTCCGCTAAATTACCAAGTCATTGTTGAACAGAGCATTACACAAATTAATCGACTATTGTCGCGTCCATTTGAAGTAAATAGTGCGTCTTATAAATTAAATTGCAGCATAGGTTATGCAATATATCCAGAACAAAGCATAAACGTAAACGATACGATTAAGTTTGCAGATATAGCAATGTATGAAGCTAAAAATTCGAAAACATTACTTGGATTAAAATATCATGAAACTATGTCGGATAAAATTAATAAGCGTATAGCTTACGTTGAAGAAATAAAGCATGCCTTAATTAACAATGATTTTAAATTATATTATCAAGCACAATATAATCATAACGGTGACATTGTCGGGGCTGAAGCTTTGTTACGTTGGTTACATCCCGTAAATGGAATGGAATCGCCCAGTGTTTATATCCCTATTGCAGAAGAAAGCGATTTAATTTTATTCATTGGTGAGTGGGTGCTAGAGCAAGCATGCCAAGATATTTATGCATTAGAACAAATTGGCCTACCAACACATTTTAAAAATATCGCTATAAATGTTAGTGCTAAACAGCTAATTCAGCATGATTTTGAAAACATAGTACTCAATACAATTGAAGAAAATAACATTTCCCCGAGTCATTTAGTTTTAGAATTAACTGAAAGTTTATTGGTTGAAAATATTGAACACTCGATTGAATTACTGTTTAACTTTAAATCATTTAATATTGATTGTGCAATTGACGACTTTGGCACAGGCTATTCGTCATTAACCTACCTACAACGTATTCCTGCAAGCGTATTAAAAATAGATAGATCGTTTGTCACTAATATCGACAAAAGCAAAGATAGCGCAGCAATTGCAAGTATGATCATAGGTTTAGCAAAAACGTTAAACATGAAAGTGCTTGCCGAAGGTGTAGAAACGCTAGAAGAGTTAGCCTGTTTAAAGTCACTAGGCTGTTATAACTATCAAGGTTTTTACTTTAGCAAACCTATGCCATTTAATGACTTTGTCGAACTGTTAAGCAAGCCGTAATAGTTAAACAAACACACGGACCAAAAATCTTACCGTTCAGGTATTAGATTAATTTATTAAATGAAAACTCTTATTTTTGCTTCTTCACTAGCACTCGATTACCAAAAAATAATAAGTTAAATAACTCTTTTAGGCTAATTGATAGCCACCAATAATTTAAGCGTTTCGTTGCTTCAATATTTACAGGTGCACTTTGGCTTCTAATATGGCTTTGATGCAAAGTACGTTTAACTTTTTCTGCTTTTTTAATATTATCTCTGCGCTCTTGAGCAATATTAGCTCGCTCAGTAAAGCGTTGCCTAGATTCAGCAGACATACTTGATAATATACTGGCACTGGAAGCACTTTTACCTTTTGCTTTCATTCTTGGCTTGGGAGAACTGCACATATTAACCTCAAAAATAACCTTATAGCTAACTAGACTGGCTATTTAAGAAAAACATTCAAACAGAGCTATTAAAGTAGGATTTTAAAAGAGAACTGCAAAGAGAACTGCAAAGAGAGCTGAAAGAGAAATTAAAAAAAAGTAAAAAACATAAAAAATTGCTGTCAGTTATGTGTATTTTTATTTATGGGATTTAAACCATGAACTCTAACTAACATTAACTGAATTCATTTATGATTAAATGAATTCAGTTAAAACGCACAGGTTTAATCTACTTGCACTAACTCTTGCAAATAGCGTTGGCCATTTTCAACATAATGCATAGCCGACTTGGTAAACATTGCTCGGGTTGACTCATCAAGCGGTTTAATAATTTTAGCTGGCGACCCCATAACTAAGTGTCCGTCAGGTACTTGCATATTTTCAGTCACTAAACTGTTGGCACCAATTAAACAATTTTTGCCAATGTTAGCACCATTTAGCACTACCGCATTCATACCAATTAAAGTGTTATCTCCAATCGTACAACCATGTAACATAACTTTATGACCCACAGTAACCTTATTACCAATAGTCATGGGAAATTGTGCATCAACATGCAAGATTGAACCGTCTTGAATATTCGTTTGTTCACCTATATTAATACTGGCAACGTCGGCACGAATAACAACATTAAACCAAATGCTAGTCTGTTTACCTAGTGAAACGTCTGCTATTAGCGTGGCATTAGGGGCAATAAAGTTACTTTCATTTACCTTTGGGGTTAAATCAGCTAAACGATAAATCATCGAATGTTCCTTCCATTAAATTTATAGCTCATATTAATCTATTTACGACACAGCGCAAACTAGACCTTAGGGCTATAGTACTTAAAACTATATTAACTATCTTATAGTGAAAATAACCAAGCTTGATGTATGAAAATCATACATTTAATGGTAAAACATTAATCTAGTTAGTCATTCTAATTAGTAATAATAATAATTTTTAACGTTCAGTCGAATCAAACTCTTACCTACAGTTAACACAATTATGTCTACGCGTGTGCTGTTTAGTAAAGGGTTGAGATGAAATAAAGGTGATTTATGATTATTGGTATACCCAAAGAAGCATTGTCAGGAGAAAACCGTGTGGCAAGTGCGCCAACAGCGGTAACTTCACTGCTCAAACTTGGTTTTGAAGTACAAATACAAAAAGGTTGTGGTACGAAAGCAAGTTTCACGGATCAAGAGTTTATTGATGCAGGAGCAAGTGTTACAACGAAAAAAAATGTTTGGCTATCCGATATCATCTTTAAAGTTAACCCTCCAACACTTGAAGAAATAGCACTAATGAAAGACGGTGCCTATCTCATCGGCTTTATTGCACCAGCTCAAAATGATGATATTTTGCAAGCATTAAAAGAAAAATCCATTACCTCTTTAGCCATGGAAATGGTGCCAAGAATGACCCGCAGCCAATCTATGGATGCATTAAGTTCTATGGCTAACATTGCTGGCTATCGCGCTGTTATTGAAGCAACCCATCATTTTGGTCGCTTTTTAACGGGGCAAATAACGGCGGCAGGTAAAATGCCACCAGCAAAAGTTATGATTATTGGTGCTGGTGTTGCAGGCTTAGCCGCAATTGGCACGGCAAGTAGCTTAGGGGCGATTGTTCGCGCGTTTGATACTCGCCCTGAAGTAAAAGAACAAATTGAAAGTATGGGCGCTGAGTTTTTAGAGCTTGACTACGAAGAGCCTGAAGACACTGGCTCGGGTGATGGTTATGCCAAAGAAATGAGCAAAGCCTTTATTGATGCTGAAATGGCATTATTTGCTGAACAAGCTAAAGATGTTGATATTATTATAACCACCGCGATGATCCCTGGAAAACCAGCGCCTAAGCTTATAACAACGGCCATGGTTGAATCGATGAAAACCGGCAGTATTGTTGTTGATTTAGCGGCTGCAGGTGGCGGTAACTGTGAATTAACAGAAGCAGGCAAAGTCGTTAATGCCAATGGCGTAAAAATCATAGGTTACACAGATTTAGTCTCTCGATTACCTAATCAATCATCACAACTCTATGCTAATAATTTAGTCAGTTTGGCGAAACTACTGTGCAAAGAAAAAAACGGTACGATAAATATTGATTTTGACGATGTGGTTATTCGCAATATGACCGTAGTTAATCAAAACGAAATTACTTTTCCACCACCCCCAATTCAGGTAAGTGCAGCACCCGCTAAACCGAAAGCAGCACCGGTTAAAACAGCAGAAGTTAAACCTGAAGAGCCAATGAATCCGGCTAAAAAATACGGCATGATGGCTGCAGGGGCTTTACTGTTTGGTTGGGTGGCAAGTGTTGCTCCAGCTGATTTTCTCTCGCACTTTACTGTGTTTGTTTTAGCCTGTGTTATTGGCTACAACGTAGTTTGGAATGTTAGCCACTCGCTGCACACTCCATTGATGAGCGTAACTAATGCCATTTCAGGCATTATTATTGTTGGCGCAATTTTACAGGTAGGCAATAGTAGTGTGTTAATTCAATTACTTGCTGGTGTCGCAATACTTATTGCCACGATCAACATTGTTGGTGGCTTTGTTGTCACTAAACGTATGTTAAAAATGTTTAGAAAATAAGGGACACTGTAATGGAATTTTCTCAAGGTTTTATTAGTGCAGCATATATTGTTGCCGCGTTATTATTTATTTTCAGCTTAGCGGGTTTAAGCAAGCAACAAACGGCCGAAACAGGCAATTGGTATGGCATTGTTGGTATGGCAATAGCGCTAATTGCTACGATTGCTGATCCACGTGTAGACAACGTTTGGATTATTTTAGTTACTATGGTTATTGGAGCTGTTATTGGTTTAAGGCTAGCCAAGCAGGTAGAAATGACCCAAATGCCAGAGCTAGTGGCCATATTGCACAGCTTTGTTGGTTTGGCTGCTGTATTGGTAGGCTTTAATAGCTACTTTGAAATGGATCATTCAATGGGCGCTTTGTTCACTAAAAGCGAGCTTATGGCGGTTAATATTCATTTAGTTGAAGTTTTTCTTGGTGTATTTATTGGCGCGGTAACCTTTACAGGCTCCATTGTTGCCTTTGGTAAATTACGTGGTGTAATTAACTCAGCAGCCTTAATGTTGCCTCACCGTCACAACTTAAATTTAGCCGCGGGTGTAATTGCATTTATCTTACTGGTTATCTTTGTTAAGCAGGGCGGTGGCGACAGTATTTTATACATTATGGCACTTATTGCTTTTGCTTTCGGTTGGCACTTAGTTGCATCAATTGGTGGTGCCGATATGCCAGTGGTTGTATCTATGCTTAACTCTTATTCTGGTTGGGCAGCGGCTGCAGCTGGTTTTATGCTAAACAATGATTTACTGATAGTGACTGGTGCATTGGTCGGTTCATCGGGCGCCATTCTTTCTTATATTATGTGTAAAGCGATGAACCGCTCTTTTATTAGCGTAATTGCTGGTGGTTTTGGTACTAATGTTGTTATCGATACCGACACAGATTACGGCGATCATGTTGAAATTAAGGCTGAAGCGGTTGCTGATATGCTAAAAGGTGCTAAGTCGGTTATTATTACGCCAGGCTACGGTATGGCTGTAGCACAAGCGCAATACCCTGTTTATAAATTAACGCAAGCGCTTAAAGATAAAGGCGTTGAAGTTCGTTTTGCTATTCATCCGGTCGCAGGGCGCTTACCAGGGCATATGAATGTGTTACTCGCTGAAGCCAAAGTGCCTTACGACATAGTTTTAGGTATGGAAGAAATCAACGACGACTTTGCTGAAACCGATGTTGTATTGGTTATCGGCGCAAACGATACCGTAAACCCCGCCGCAGCTGAAGACCCAACGAGTCCTATTGCAGGTATGCCCGTGTTAGAAGTTTGGCAGGCTAAAAACGTAATTGTATTTAAACGTTCAATGAGCACAGGTTATGCTGGCGTACAAAACCCATTGTTTTTTAAAGACAATACACAAATGTTATTTGGTGATGCAAAAGACTCGGTTGAAGAAATATTTAAAGCCTTATAGTTCTTCAACTTAGTTTAGTTAGCCTTCTGCAAGACCAGTTTTAAAAGTGAACGTTAAAGAGCCGACAAATATTGTCGGCTTTTTTATGCCTAACGCTATAGTCCTAATGGGCAGTGATAACGTTAAGTGCTACAAATTGTTATTGATTTTGTTCGCTATTTTTCTTTGAACAATTGAAAAAAATTATATATAACATCGCTAATTTTGTTAAGGTGTTGAGCATAAAACTATAAGCAGTTAACCCATCGGAGAGTAACGTGGTAGAACCCAGTGTAATTGAGCCCAGTATCATTGAATTGTGGGTAGGAACTATTAATGGTTATTTATGGGGCAGTATTTTAATTTATCTCCTTAGTGCCTGTGGTATCTGGTTTACTTTTCGCTTGAAAGGCCTACAGATCAGACGCTTTTTTCATATGTTTACCATTTTAAAAACCAGCCGTAAAAGTTCAAGCCAAGGTATATCTTCTTTCCAGGCACTTTGTACTTCATTAGCTGCGCGCGTGGGTACGGGTAACTTAATGGGCGTGGCTGTTGCTATTTCGTTAGGTGGTGCGGGTGCAGTATTTTGGATGTGGCTAATTGCCCTAGTAGGCATGGCAACGGCATTTGCCGAAAGTAGTTTAGGTCAACTCTATAAAGAGCGTGACAGCAAAGGCAACTTTCGTGGTGGTCCAGCATATTATATGAGTAAAGGCTTAAAAAATAGAAAACTAGCGATCACATTTTCGCTGTGCTTATTTTTTGGTTATGGCTTTGTTTTTAGTGCAGTTCAAGCAAACTCTATCACCAGTGCTTTTAATGGCTCCTACGGATTTGACCCTCTTTATACTGGCATTATTATTACCTTACTTGCCGGCTTCATTATTTTCGGTGGTTTAAAAAATATTGCCCGTTTTGCTGAATTAACCGTGCCGTTTATGGGCTTACTTTATTTGTTAGTTTGCTTTGCGGTAATTTGGATAAATATCGAAAGGGTGCCAATGGTTATCAGTGATATTTTCGCGTCTGCTCTAGGATTAAAAGAAGCCGGTAGTGGTTTAGTTGGCGCAGCCATTGTACAAGGTGTTAAACGCGGCTTGTATTCTAATGAAGCAGGTATGGGTAGCGCACCTAATGCAGCAGCAGCGGCAGAGCCTTTTCCGCCACATCCGGTTTCGCAAGGTTATATGCAAATGCTAGCGGTATTTTTCGACACTATCGTTATTTGTTCTTGTACCGCTATTTTGATTTTACTTTTTAAAGATACTGGCGGAGAAGCACAAGGGATCCAATTAACTCAACAAGCGCTTGCTTATCAAGTAGGAGCTTGGGGCAGTGACTTTATTACTATCGCTATTTTATTATTTGCATTCACTTCTATCGTGGCAAATTACGCCTATGCTGATAATAATTTAAAATACTTAAACATGGACAACTTAGCAGGGCGCTGGTTTTTACGAACAGGCTTTTTATTGATGCTAGTGTTTGGCTCTGTAGCAACATTACCTGAGGTCATCGCCTTAGCTGATTTATCAACGGGTTTAATGACTATTTTTAACGTTACTGCTTTATTCATGCTTTCAAAAGTGGTGGTTAAAATAACTAAAGATTATCATAACCAACATGATAAAGGCTTACTGCCAACTTACGAGCCAGATACAGCCGAAGAACAACGTCTCAATTTAACCAAAGGCATTTGGCTTAAGAAGTAGACGTTAAACAGCTAATATTTAATACAAGCAACTACTGACAAAGCTGCTATAATGCGCGCCTTAATATTTTGGCGTGCTACTTTTAGGTAAGTGCGTTGTTTACGATAATACAGAAATGGTGATGTAATGAGTGTGGATTCAATAGGTTTATCGGCTAACTTACTAAAAGCGGTTAAAGCCTGCGGGTATAAAAATTTAACCCCGATTCAACAAATAGCTATTCCTGTTATTCGTACCGGTGTTGATGTTTTAGCAAGTGCTCAAACAGGTACCGGTAAAACAGCGGCTTTTACTTTGCCTATTTTAGATAGCTTAGCCAATAAAGTTAGACCTAACGCCGATGGTTTTGACACCACAACTACTATTAAAGCGCTAATTTTAACACCAACGCGTGAGCTAGCAGCACAAGTTGAAAAAAACGTTAAAGCCTACAGTGAATTTTTGCCATTACGCTCAGGTGTTATTTTTGGTGGTGTAAATATGCCGCCACAAACCAAAATGTTAAAGAGTGGTGTGGATGTTTTAGTGGCAACCCCAGGTCGCTTAATTGAGCACCTTGAACAACGTAACTTAGATTTATCGCAAGTACAGTTTTTAGTGCTAGACGAAGCTGATCGCATGTTAGATATGGGCTTTTATAACGATATTGAGCGCATAGCAGCGATGATCAAAGCAAAGCATCAAACCTTAATGTTCTCTGCTACTTTTTCAAACAAAGTAAAAACTTTAGCTAAAAAAGTGCTTAAAACACCTAAAACTATTGAAGTTGCACGTCAAAACTCTACTTCAGGTAAAGTAAAGCAATCTGTTTATTGGGTGTCTGAAACTCGTAAAGCAGAGCTATTGTCTGAGTTAATTGGTGTAAATAACTGGCAACAAGTACTGGTGTTTGCTGGCACTAAAGAAAGTGCCAATATTTTAGCAAAAGAGCTAAAACTAGACGGTATAAAAACTGCCTTATGTCACGGTGATAAAACCCAAGGCGCACGTAATAAAGCGCTTGAGCAATTTGTTGACGGCAGCGTCCGTGTATTAGTGGCAACTGATGTTGCAGCACGCGGACTCGACATTGCTGACTTACCTTACGTGGTTAACTTTCATTTACCTTTTCTTGCTGAAGATTACGTTCATCGTATTGGCCGTACAGGCCGAGCTGGCAAAACAGGCACAGCTATTTCATTAGTAAGCCCGAAAGATGAGCAGTTTCTTGATAACATTGAGGCCTTAATTGAGCGTAAGTTTGAGCGAATTGTAGTGCCAGGTTACGAATTAAGTCGACCTTTGCCAGCGCATTACGATGCTAAAGAAGATGCCCCTTTAAAGAAAAGTCGTTATAAAGCTACGCAAGAAAAAAATCAATTAATTGCCCGTAAAAAAGCGGATGCAACACCTGCAGCACAACGTAGAGCAAAAGCTAATAAGAAGAATAAACCGGCAAGCAAAACCGTTAATAAAAAACGTAAATAGATTTTCTCGAATATAAGCGCTTAGGTTATTTAGGTTATTTATGTTTGATGAAAGCTACATCGATGTTCCTTTTAACTTTAGACATCACTGTTGGTTCTGTTCAGAGCCAGCAGGACACTCTTTTACTTTTCCACATTCAGCACATTTAATTTTTGATTGTCCGCATGAAGTACTCACTATACCCAGTTGTTTAGAGTGCTCTCGTGCCGCCAACAAAGCGACAGTGCGTTCAATTTGGCAAGTAGAGCAAAGTGTTAAAACTTACTTAATTAAAAAATACCGCAAAGACTTAGCCATTGGATTAAATTGGACAGAAGAAGAATTAGCAAATTCTGGCTTTGAAGGCGGCAGTTTTGCCGGCTTTCAAAAAAGCGCTTGGTTTATGTACCAAGTTGCAAAAGACCGAGTTAACTTTCGAGGCTGGCCATTAGTGCTTAACGGCGTTGAGATCATTAATGAAGATGTGGACCGAGAGTTTTGTTTTGACGGGGTAAGCTACCCAAATATCGACCAAGCAATTGAACACTACAGCCTTAACTTTTCATTAGATAGTGATTTTCTTCGCCGAGTACTGGCAAAAATTGGTCTGCAACAATTTGCAAAAGCGGTAAGGTTTTGCCGCTTGTATGTTGGGGCAACACCCAATGAAAAATCAAAGGCTTTGCGTGAATTCAATTAAATAGAGTAAGCCATAAGGTTTAAGTTCAACAAACCTTAGACATGAGCTAACTAGGGTTTTTTAAATCACACTAACGGGTGTTAGTTTAGTTAGCTTATTCGGTTGATAACGTTCTGCTGAAATTATATTTAGCACTTTTTATTACTGTTCAATATAGCCCTATCTTTTTTACTTATCGCCAATTAAGTCAAATCAAATTAACTTTGAGAAACAATACTCAACTTATGTGGCGTACTCATCTTCTGAGAATATAATGCTTTATCTGCGCGCTTAAAGAAGCTGCTAGCATTGTCAGCTCTGTTCATAAAAGCTAAGCCTAAGCTACTGGTAACATTATACTTTGCTAGCAAAGCATCTTTCGACATTGCTAAATAAACCCGATGTTCTATAACCGCTAAGGATTGCTCTGAAGCATCCGCTACTATTATCGCAAATTCGTCACCACCAAAACGAAATACCGAATCTGTATCTCGCACGCTTTTACGTAATGCTTTGGCAAATTGTATTAATACATTGTCGCCTATGTCGTGACCAAAAGTGTCATTTATAGCCTTAAACTTGTTAAGATCACACAAAATGAGTCCCGCTCGCGCATGTCGACGACTCGCTTGAGCCATAGTGCGTTTTATTTGTTCGTCAAAACTTCGTCGATTTCCAAGTTTGGTTAAACTGTCTTGCATGGCTAACTGCATAGCTTGATGGAATTGAACGGCATTGTTTAATGGATTAATCAACAAATCATGCAGTTCAGTTAATACTTTAAAGTTTGCAATACTAATCGGCATATTCACAGCATAAGTAATAATGCCAAAGAATTGACCGTTAAGTTTCAATTCAAATTGTCGCTCAGATTTTGCTTGTCGACTACCTCTTGCTGTAGCGCTTACATCTGCATGTTTAAAGTATAAGCCAGTAAAATCAAGGTACTTAGCAGCCTCAATTGCAAATATGTTGATCAGCTCGTTTACATCTAATGTAGTTTGTAATTGCTCAAGCAAAGCCAAATTACGTTGGCTTTGTTGTTCACTATGTTGAAACAAAGTGAAAGCATTAAATTTTGAGTTAGGGTGATTAACAACATTGACTGTTCGCATAAATTTTTCCCAGCTAATTTTGACGTTTAAACTTTCTGAGCTAACTAAAGCAATAACCGTACCTAAATCATAAGAAAACCACAGATTTTACTAATTTAAATAGAAAACACTGAAATTCGATGTTCGAATAACTGGGAAGTAATTATATTTGAATACCTTAAGTCTACGTTTTTATGTGTTTTTTCCTAAATAAAATAGAAATAACTTAGACAAAAGGGGGGCTAGAAGGCTACACTGATATTAAAAATATTTTTCAACAAAGCTCAAAAATCTGCCTTTATTTATTCATCGTTTTGTAAGGAATATACGTGACAAGTCATCTTGAATTACTCGCCATATTGTCTAGTGCTGTACTGATAGTGTGGTTATTTCGTCGCTTACAATTGCCAGCCATTTTAGCTTACCTCGTTGCAGGCGTTTTGGTGGGTGAGCATGGCTTAGCTTTAGCGCATGAGCATGTAGATTACGACCATTTCGCAGAACTTGGCATCGTGTTTTTGTTATTTACCCTCGGGCTTGAGTTTTCATTACCCAAACTACTCGCCATGCGACACTTAGTAGTAACAGTAGGTAGCTTGCAAGTTATAATTTCACTTGTGCTATTTATGGTTGTCGCGATGTTTTTTGGCCAAAGCTTTGCAGCGGCAATCACCATAGGTGGCATTTTAGCGCTCTCTTCAACGGCTATCGTAATAAGGCAGTTAAGTGAAAGTGGCGGCATGAAGAAAAAATCAGGGCAACTTTCTGTCGCCGTATTGTTATTTCAAGATGTAGCTGTTGTACCTTTATTAATTGTAATTCCGTTATTAGCACAGGGTGGCGACTCATCTTTTATTATGGCGCTGTTATTTGCCTTAGTTAAAGGCGTGTTTGTTGTTTCACTATTATTATTAGCCGGTAAATGGTTACTACCAAGATTATTTAATTTAGTGGCGCAAGTAAGAACCGACGAATTGTTTGTATTAACCACCTTACTCGTAACACTTGTTGCCTCAGCGTTAACACAGTGGTTTGGTCTTTCAATGGCCTTAGGCGCATTTTTAGCCGGTATGATGCTAGGTGAAAGCCAATATAAACATCAACTTGAAGCCGACATTAGACCTTATCGTGATATTCTATTGGGTTTGTTTTTTGTAACCGTTGGCATGAAACTCAATATTGGTGTGGTTTTCTCGTCACCTTTTATAATTATTTCGTTATTAATTTGTTTTATGTTGGTTAAAGTAGCTGTTGTTGTACTGCTGGCTAAACGGGCTGGAGAATCTTCAAAAGATGCTTGGGCGGCCGGTATTATGTTGGCACAAATGGGAGAGTTTGGTTTTGTATTAATTGCTTTAGCGAGTCAAGTAGAAGTGCTATCTGCTACTACAGCTTCAATTTTATTAGGCACAGGTGTATTAAGTATGGCAATAACGCCATATATGATCAGCAACGCCAGAAAATGGGCACTATGGCTCAATAAAGAAAAGCAAATCGATACTCAAGCGTTAGAAGAGTTGCCACAAAATACCTCTTTGCATGATCACGTTATTATCTGTGGCTTTGGCCGAATTGGACAAACAGTCAGTCGCTTCTTAAAACAAGAATCAATTGATTTTGTTGCCATAGATATTGACCCATTGCGAACAACAAAAGCGCGAGAAGCTGGTGAAAACGTGCTTTTTGGCTCATCTCGACAAGCAGAGCTATTACATGCAGCGAAATTATCAAAAGCTAAACTGGTGGTTATTGCCTTTGGCGAAGACAAACAGTCACTCGACGTTATTCAAAAGGTGCGTTCATTAGCGCCAAACGTACCTATTTTAGTTCGCACTCGAAACGACGATCAATTAGATGAATTACATGCTGCAGGAGCAAACGAGGTAGTACCAGAGAGCTTAGAAGGTAGCTTAATGTTAGTTTCACAAGTGTTGTCGTTATCAGGCATACCTTTTTCTCGCATTGTGCGCCGCGTTCAAAAAGAGCGTAAGAACCATTACAACCACTTACATGGTTTCTTTCAAGGCGAGCATACCGATCTGAGCCCCGACAAGATTGACCGCATCGAATTTGCTCATGCAATTATATTGACTGACGACTCTTTCGCCGTAGGTAAAACGATTAGTGCGTTAAAATTAGATGAACGTCTCGTGTTTGTTATAGCGCTTAGACGTAACAATATTGAAAGCGAAGAGCCTGACGTAGAGACCGTGCTTTTACCACAAGACACTTTAATTGTAAGGGGTAAGCCTAGAAGGGTAGAGCGCGCAGAACGTTTTGTGCAAGAAGGGCATTAAATATAAATGGGATATCATACCCAATATTTAAATTAAAAATGTATTTTACTTAGTGAAATATTGGGTAATTATTATTCAAACAAAACTAAATATTAAGAAACTCTCGTATTTGAGTTTCTTGCTCTAGTGCATCATTAAAGCCTAGGTTGATTAACTCTTTGCAATAGGTTTTCTCAAATAATAAATAGCTAAGTAAGCTTGATTCTGCATCATTGCTTATACCAATGCCGCGTAATAATAAGCGAATCGACATCGGTAGCTTATCGTAATACTTTACGGCAATTCTGTTGAAGTTATGGCTTGGGTTTATTACATAAGATTCAATATTCTTTAAACCTGATGTTTTCTTTTTATTTTCATCTGGAATTAAAGATAAGGTATGATTTACGCGCTCCATTCGCTCTATATCACTTTGCAAGGTATCTGAAAATATTGAATCTAGTAAGTGACCCGCTATTGCCGCTGTTGTTGGTGGGTGAGGGTTATTCTCTTGTGCATGCAAAGGCTCTTTTGGTTGTTCTACACCAACGATAAATATTTTTTCAGCGCCCAAATGAATAGCAGGGCTTAATGGCGACAATTGATGCACTGAGCCATCACCTAAATGGTGTCTTCTTACTTTTTCAGAGGGAAATACCAGCGGAATGGCGGCAGATGCCATTAAATGTTGGCTGTTTAATTGTGTTGGTTCGCCACGTCGTTTAGATCTAAACCAAGGTGAAATGGAATCTTCAGATTGAAAAAAGCTAATAGAGTCGCCGCTTGTATAGCTTGATGCTGTTACAGATACCGCCGAAAGGTAACGGCGCCTAATATTTGTGTCGATGCGGTTAAAATCTACTACGTTCTCTAATAGTTGCCTAAGTGGGGCATTGTTTAATAAGCTGCGGGCATTTTTATTTGCATAGTCAGCCTGAAAGCCTCCTAAAAAACCACCAATAATGTGGCTATACACACGAAACGGATCCGTATGGTAAATTCTGCATGGGTCCAAGTTCTTCCAAACCCATTCCAACTTTTTAACCGCCAATTGAAAACATGAAGCATAGCAAGCTAATGCGGTTGAATTGATAGCACCAGCAGAAGTACCACAAATAATTGGAAAGGGCACACCATGGTTTCGTGGCATAAATTTAGCTATGGCAGACAATACACCTACTTGATAAGCAGCTCGCGCACCGCCTCCGGTTAAAACTAAGGCATTATTACTGTCAATATAGCTGCGTTTGTTGGACATTCAGGAAACCGATTTTATTGAGGAAAAAAGCATTGAGGTGATTTTAATCAGTTTTCATTAGTGTTGCTAGCGGTAATTAATATTTGAGGATTGGTAGATGAAAAAAAGGCCAGCTAATGCTGGCCTTTTTAATGACACAAGAATTATTAACTAATAAAACATACAACTTTGAGCAGTCTAACGTCTATCAGAAAATAAATTTCTAGCTGCTAACGCGTTCGTTTGCAGCGTCGATTAATGGTTGCGATCCATTTTGAATAAGTGCCAGGTTAGCTGTAACTGTTTTCTTTGGTAATTTACTAATCATCAAAGAACCCGTTTTAACTGAACCTTTATTAGCAGCGAATTCTAACAAGTTTTGGCCATTACACTGAATACCAGTAAAAATATTGCGAATTTTTAATTTATTCGTCTTTAAGAATGAGCGCATACGCTTTTTGTCGTCAGCAGCAACATACTCACATACACTTTGTGCAATGTTAGCAGCTTGCGCTTTCGGGGCAGAAATAATAGACGTCATCGTTAAAGCTGTAATGGTTGTAACTAGTAATAATTTTTTCATTTTAATAACCTTTTTAATAATTAATTAGAGTTAGTAAAAGAAAAAACCACAGGATGTACCTAATAACACGGTAACTCCGCTGTCATAGATAAATAGTATATTTACCCTTAGACCGGTGGTTTTGCGTAACACGTTTTCGCGTGTTTTGCCTTTTCTTTGTCAAATTTAAGTATCTCTAAAATCTAGCTAAATTGCAACCCAACTGTAATATTTCGTGCGAATTTTGTAAGGTTTTTGAATGATTGGTGAAAATTTAGAATATAAAAAAGGGGCCTATGCCCCTTAATTATATTATTGATTTAATTGTAATTATGAAATTTTACAATCGCATCTCAGGTACATCACCTTCAACGACTAACTCACCCTCAGTTAATGAAATTATTTCTTCAACTGATACACCTGGTGCTCGTTCTAATAAATAAAATTTACCATTTTTAATTTCGATAAAAGCAAGGTCTGTTAGTACTTTTTTAATACAACCTTTACCTGTTAATGGCAGGGTACAGTTAGTTAATAATTTAGATACACCGTGTTTTGAGGCATGTGTCATGGTAACAATAATATTGTCTGCGCCGGCAACAAGATCCATTGCGCCACCCATACCTTTAATTAATTTACCCGGTATCATGTAAGAAGCAATATTGCCGTTTACATCAACTTCAAATGCGCCTAAAACGGTTAAATCAACATGTCCACCACGGATCATAGCGAATGACTCGGCAGAATCAAATATTGAAGCGCCTTTTGCCATAGTAACGGTTTGTTTACCGGCATTGATTAAGTCTGCGTCTATTTCGTCTTCGGTAGGGAACTGTCCCATACCAAGCAAGCCATTTTCAGATTGCAGCATAACTTCCATACCTTCAGGCACATAGTTTGCCACTAATGTTGGAATGCCTATACCTAAATTAACGTAATAACCGTCTTGTAGTTCTTGTGCAACTCGCTGTGCTAGTTGCTCTCTTGATAAAGCCATAAATTACTCCTTACTAGCTGCGAATAGTGCGCTGTTCAATGCGTTTTTCGAATGTACCTAAAACTAAGCGGTTTACATAAATACCCGGTGTGTGGATTTGATCCGGGTCTAATTCACCCGGCTCAACAATTTCTTCCACTTCTACTACGGTTATTTTACCTGCCGTTGCGGCCATAGGATTAAAGTTGCGCGCAGTTTTTCTAAACACTAAATTACCGTAGCGGTCGGCTTTCCATGCTTTTACTATCGCAAAGTCACCAGTAATAGCGGGCTCTAAAATATAATGTCTGCCGTTGAATTCACGTTCTTCTTTACCTTCGGCTACTGGTGTTCCGTAACCTGTTGCCGTAAAGAAAGCAGGAATACCGGCACCACCGGCACGCATTTTTTCGGCTAATGTACCTTGTGGTGTTAACTCAACGTCAAGCTCGCCATTCATCATTTGACGTTCAAATTCTGCGTTTTCGCCAACATAAGATGCAATGATTTTTTTGATTTGACGATCAGGCAGTAAAATACCAAGACCAAAATCGTCAACACCGCAATTGTTTGAAACAACGGTTAAACCTTTAGTACCTTTGCGTTTTATTTCGCTAATGAGGTTTTCAGGAATACCACATAATCCAAAACCACCTGCAATAACGGTCATGTTGTCTTCTAGACCTTCCATTGCTTCTTCATAGCTTGACACTACTTTGTCAAATCCTGCCATTGTTCGATCCTCAATAAAAATTAATGTCTTTTTACTTTCAAGCCAACGAAAATATTATTGTTATTTACGTTAGTACAATTAACGGGTGCTATATCGCATGCTTATTTTGCACGATATGCCACCGATACTTTAGATATCGGTGCTTTACCTAGTTTGTCACTAATAAACCAACCTGCTTTAAGCAGTTTGTCGAAATCAATATTAGTGGTTATGCCTAAACCATTGAGCATGTAAACCACATCTTCGGTTGCAACATTTCCTGATGCGCCCTTAGCATATGGACATCCACCAAGACCTGCAATAGCACTATCGACTACCTTAACGCCAGCCTGTAATGCACTGTAAATATTGGTTAACGCTTGACCATAGGTATCATGAAAGTGTACGGCCAGTTTTTCAACCGGTACCTTAGTACTAACCGCCTGTAACATTTTGCTTACACTGGCAGGCGTGCCTACGCCAATAGTGTCGCCAAGTGATATTTCATAACAACCCATTTGGTATAGCTTTTGTGCAACTTTTGCCACTTGTTCAGGAGCAACTTCACCTTCGTACGGGCACCCAACGACACATGAAACATAACCTCTTACAGGAATGTTTGCGGCTTTGGCTGCCTGCATAATAGGTTCAAAGCGTTGTAAGCTTTCTTCAATCGAGCAATTAATATTTTTTTGACTAAAGGCTTCAGAGGCTGCGCCGAAAATAGCAACTTCGCTGGTATTAACTGCTACTGCAGCTTCAAAGCCTTTCATGTTCGGTGTTAGTGCCGCATAAGTAACGCCCGTTTTGCGTTTAATACCGTTGAAAACATCAGTAGAAGTTGCCATTTGTGGCACCCATTTGGGTGAAACAAAGCTGCCGCTTTCAATGTAGTTAACGCCAGCATTGGCTAATTGTTCAATTAACGCAATTTTATCTGCAGCGCTTATTTGAACTTTTTCATTTTGCAGGCCATCGCGCGGGCCAACTTCTACTATTTTTACTGACGATGGCAGTGTTGGTGTCAATATATTTGTCATTATGCTTCCTCGGCAGTAAAAGCAACCAGTTCAGCGCCACCGTCAACCATATCGCCATCGTTGTAATAAATAGCATCAACAATGCCATTACTTGGCGCACGAATGGTGTGCTCCATTTTCATCGCTTCCATGATCATTAAGGGTTGATCAGCCGTAACCGTATCGCCTGCTTTGATTAATACCGACACCATGGTGCCATTCATTGGCGCAACTAAGCCGCCATGATTATCATCAGCGGTGTTATCGCCACAATCAGGTAAAATATGGGTAAAATTAAACACGCCATTTTGACGATACAGACTAATTTGATTGGCATTTTTAGCGATGGTTGCATGGCTGCGGTAACCATCTATGCTGGCATGCAAAGTATCGTTTTCAATGCGACCCTGACAATCAAGTGTTTTACCATCAACCGTGATTAAGTAATAACTGCCACTGCCTTGTCGTTTTTGTTCAACAACAACTGGGTATTCAACACCATTATGCGCTAATACCATATGATGAATATTAGCTTCGTTTAGGCGCCATGCATTGGTCATATTCCATGGTGAAAATGAGTCGTTAGTTTTAGCGGCGTTTAATTGCGCTTGTTGTGCTTGTGCTAACACTAAATAAAGCGCAGCCATTGGCAATTCACCGGTTAGGGCTTGCTCATTGTCGTGGAAAATAATCGCTTGGTTTTTTTCGATAAAACCGGTATCTATATCGGCATTAACAAACGGAGCACAAGTCGCTAAGTTATAGAGAAAATCAATATTGGTGGTTACGCCACTAATGCGGTATTCCGACAAGGCTTTTGCCATACGTTGTAAAGCTTTTTCACGGCTTTCGTCCCATACGATTAACTTGGCAATCATAGGGTCGTAAAATACGCTAACATCGTCGCCTTGACGCACGCCAGTATCTACACGCACAAACTCACTTTCAACAGGCGGTTGTAAAAAGTCTAAGGTGCCGGTTGCGGGTAAAAAGTCGTTGTTTGGATCTTCAGCATATATACGCGCTTCAAAAGCATGACCATTAATTTTAAGCTGATCTTGAGTTTTCGGTAATACTTCGCCTGCGGCGACACGTAATTGCCATTCAACTAAATCTTGGCCAGTAATTAATTCGGTAACAGGGTGCTCTACCTGCAAACGAGTGTTCATTTCCATAAAGTAGAATGAACCGTCAATATCAAGTAAAAATTCAACCGTACCTGCACCTTGATAACCAATGGCTTGAGCCGATTTTATTGCAGACTCACCCATTTGCGCACGTAACTCTTCGCTCATGCTAAAGGCTGGCGCTTCTTCAATCACTTTTTGGTGACGACGTTGTACTGAACAATCTCGTTCAAAAAGGTAAACCGCATTTTGATGATTATCACAAAACACTTGAATTTCAACGTGGCGTGGTTGTGTTAAGTATTTTTCAACCAACATGGTATCGTCGCCAAATGAAGATTTAGCTTCACGTTTAGCGGCTGCAAACCCTTCAGAGAATTCACTTTCACTCCAAACTTGGCGCATACCTTTACCACCGCCACCGGCCGTTGCTTTAAGCAATACCGGGTAGCCCATGTCGTCGGCTGCTTTTTTAATAACCGCTTCAGATTGGTCGTCGCCATGATAACCGGGCACTAATGGTACTTGTGCCTTTTCCATGATGTTTTTAGCGGCAGACTTTGAGCCCATCGCTTCAATAGCGCCAACGGGAGGACCAATAAAAGTAATACCTTCTGCGGCACACATGCGACAAAAGTCAGCATTTTCAGAAAGAAAACCATAACCTGGATGAATGGCTTGTGCGCCAGTACGTTTTGCCGCTTCAATCACTTTTTCAGATAATAAGTAACTTTCACGTGAGGGTGAGCCGCCAATATGAATGGCTTCATCGGCCATATTAACGTGTAAAGAATCAGCATCGGCATCAGAGTAAACCGCAACCGTTAATATACCCATTTTACGGGCAGTTTTAATAACACGACAGGCGATTTCACCACGGTTAGCAATTAGTATTTTAGTAAACATGAGTATTATCCTTCGCCTTTATTTGTTGATGTAGTTGGCTTTGCTGAGTTCTGGTGAGTAGCTTGCCAAGTAGGTTGGCGTTTTTCAAAAAAAGCCGTTAAGCCTTCTTGACCTTCAGTTGACACACGAATAGCAGCTATGCGTTCGCTGGTGTTTTTTATTAATGTTTCGTTAATGTCTTGATAAGCCACATCAAACGCTAATTGTTTTGCTTGTCGAACCGCTAACGGGCCATTAGTTAATAAGGTTGTTACCATTGTTGAGACCGCGTTATCTAATTCATCTAATGGGTATACTTCATCAACCAAACCAAGTTGTTGTGCTTTGTCAGCAAAGAAACGTTCGGCTGTTTGAAAATAACGTCGACTGGCTTTTTGGCCAATCGCATTCACCACATAAGGGCTAATGGTGGCGGGAATTAAGCCAAGCTTTACTTCACTTAAACAAAAGCTGGCTTTGTTACTAGCAAGTACAATATCGCAACAACTAGCAAGGCCAACAGCGCCGCCAAAAGCCGCACCTTGTACTTTTGCAATCGTGGTTTGCGGTAAAAAATTTAAGCTTTTTAACATTTGAGCAAGAGCATTAGCATCAGCCAAATTCTCGTCATAAGAATAGCCTGCCATGCGCTTCATCCAGCCTAAATCTGCACCGGCAGAAAAGCTTTTACCTGATGATGCTAACACCATAACGTTGATGTCATCGCATTTTGCTATGGCGGTAAATAAGTTGTCGAGTGCAGCGATAATACTATCGTCAAATGCATTGTGTTTTTCAGCGTTATTTAAAGTAACGGTGGCAACCCCAAAGTCGTCAACCGAAAATAACACTTTTTCGCTAGGGCTTTTTATATTGCTATGTGAAATCATATTCAATCTACCCTACATTCTAAACAGACCAAATTTGGTCTCTTCAATGGTTTTGTTAAGTGATGCAGAAATAGCTAAGCCAAGCACTTGGCGCGTATCAGCCGGGTCGATAACACCGTCATCCCATAAGCGGGCTGAAGCATAGTAAGGGTGGCCTTGATGCTCGTAAGTATCGATAATAGGTTGTTTAAAGCTCGCTTCTTCTTGCTCGCTCCATTGTTCGCCACGTTTAGCTTTTTGATCGCGTTTAACTTGTGCTAATACGCCAGCTGCTTGTTCGCCGCCCATGACTGAAATGCGTGAGTTGGGCCACATAAATAAGAAACGAGGATCGTAAGCACGACCACACATGCCATAGTTACCCGCGCCAAAACTACCGCCAATTAAAATGGTGAATTTAGGTACTTGTGCTGTGGCAACAGCAGTCACCATTTTTGCGCCATGCTTAGCAATACCGCCGGCTTCATATTGTTGGCCGACCATGAATCCAGTAATGTTTTGTAAAAATACTAAGGGTATTTTGCGTTGTGCACATAGCTCGATAAAGTGAGCGCCTTTTTGTGCCGATTCACCAAATAAAATCCCATTATTGGCGACAATGCCGACTTGATAGCCGAAGATGCGAGCAAAGCCACAAACTAAGGTGGTACCGTAAAGGGCTTTAAATTCGTCGAATTCGCTGCCATCAACAACACGGGCAATAATTTCTCGTACATCAAAAGGTTGGCGAGAGTCTTTTGGCACAATACCGTAAACTTCTTCGGTGGCATAAGCCGGTTCAACCACTTCTTTAATTGCCATTTGTACTGGTTTAACACGGTTTAAATTACCGATTGCACTGCGGGCAATCTCTAACGCGTGGTGATCATTTTGTGCCATGTGATCAGCAACACCTGACGTACGACAATGCACATCTGCGCCGCCTAAGTCTTCTGCACTAACTACTTCACCCGTCGCCGCTTTAACTAATGGCGGACCTGCAAGGAATATTGTGCCTTGTTCTTTAACAATAATTGATTCATCAGCCATGGCTGGAACATAAGCGCCACCGGCGGTACATGAGCCCATAACCACAGCAATTTGCGGAATACTTTGCGCTGACATATTCGCTTGATTGAAGAAAATTCGACCAAAATGTTCTTTATCTGGAAAAACATCATCTTGGTTTGGCAGGTTTGCACCGCCTGAATCAACCAAGTAAATACAAGGTAAGTTATTTTCTTGTGCGATAGTTTGGGCACGTAAATGCTTTTTAACTGTTAGCGGGTAATAGGTACCGCCTTTTACGGTTGCATCGTTGGCAACAATAATACATTCTTGACCACCAACACGGCCAATACCGGTAATAATGCCGGCAGCAGGTACGTTATCGTCGTAAACTTGGTAAGCGGCTAATTGTGATAATTCAAGAAAGGCAGAGCCTGGGTCAAGTAGGGCGTATACACGATCTCGAGGTAATAATTTACCACGAGATAAATGACGTTCGCGGCTGCGTTCACCGCCACCCAATTTTATTTCTTCGAGTTTGACTTTTAAGTCATCAACTTGCACTTGCATATGCGCAGCGTTTTCGATGAACTCAGGGCTGCGGGGATTAATTTTCGATATTATCTTAGCCACGTTATAACCTTATTTTTTGTTAATCTTGTGCTTCGTTAGCGTGTTTATATTTAACAGAGCATATTGATATTGTTGTCGATGCACTAATGTGTAAAATTTACATTTAATCTGATGCTCAACTTTAGGAGCGTTCAATAGCAATAGTCACTGGTTTAGCTTGTTTTCATTCTTTTAAATCAGCTTTTAAAGCCAATAGCGTGCATATTAAAGTCACGCGCATTGGCCATATAAAAGTTAAATTAAACTGATTCGTTAAATAACTCGCGACCAATTAGCATACGACGAATTTCTGAGGTACCTGCGCCAATTTCATATAACTTAGCATCGCGTAATAAACGGCCCGCTGGAAATTCATTGATGTAACCGTTACCACCGAGTAACTGAATCGCATCTAAGGCCATTTTAGTGGCAAGCTCTGCAGAGTATAAAATTACACCTGCGGCATCTTTACGGGTAGTTTCACCGCGATCAGCTGCCATGGCACATAAATAAGCATAAGATTTAGCCGCATTCATTTGTGTGTACATGTCGGCAATTTTGCCTTGAATTAATTGGAATTCACCAATAGCTTGGCCAAATTGCTTTCTGTCATGAATGTAAGGTACCACTAGGTCCATACAAGCATCCATAATGCCTAATGGGCCACCGGTAAGTACTAAACGTTCGTAATCTAAGCCAGACATCAATACGCGAACGCCTTTGCCTTCTTCACCTAAAATGTTTTCAGCAGGTACTTCACAATCTTGGAAAACTAGTTCACAAGTGTTAGAACCACGCATACCTAATTTGTCTAGTTTTTGATGACGAGAAAAACCTGGGTAGTCGCGTTCAACGATAAAGGCAGTAATACCTTTAGAGCCGGCGTTAGTGTCAGTTTTTGCGTAAATAATATAAACATGCGCGTCAGGACCGTTAGTGATCCACATTTTGTTACCGTTAAGAATGTATTTGTCGCCTTGCTTTTTAGCTGAAAGCTTCATGCTTACTACGTCAGAGCCAGCATTTGGCTCAGACATTGCTAGTGCGCCAATATGTTCACCAGTACAAAGTTTTGGTAAGTATTTTTCTTTTTGCTCGTGGCTACCATTTTTGTTTAATTGGTTTAAACAAAGGTTAGACATAGCGCCGTAACTTAAACCTACTGAGGCAGAAGCACGTGAAATTTCTTGCATAGCCACCATGTGTTCTAAGTAACCTAAACCAGAGCCACCGTATTGCTCATCAACGGTCATACCTAATAAACCTAAATCGCCAAACTTGCGCCATAAATCCATTGGAAATTCGTTATCAATGTCTATTTGTGCTGCACGAGGGGCAATTTCGTCACGAGCAAAGGCGTTAACCGAAGTGCGGATCATGTCAACGGTTTCACCGAGGTTAAAATTCATTGATGAGAAAGTAGAAATCATAGTAGTACCTTTAATATGTGTTTATCGTTTAACGCTTTATATTGGCGTACGTGGTAATTAATTTAACGCTTGTTATTTATCAATTGACTCGAGCGCTTTTTGACAGTTAGTTTCTAAACCGGTTAATTCGATTAATACGGCTTGAATATCTTCTAACTGTTGATTCAAATCATTTTTTTTGTTTGAAATTAAATCCATAATTGTTTTTAATTGCGTAGCACTGGATTTATCAGCATCGTAAAGTTCGAACAATCGACCTGTTTCAGCTAATGAAAACCCTAAGCGTTTGCCGCGTAGAATTAACTTTAGTCTAACTCTGTCTCTTTGGTTGTATATTCTTGTTTGACCTTTGCGCGTTGGCAATATTAACCCTTGATCTTCGTAAAAACGGATACTACGGGTAGTAATATCGAACTCTCTGGCTAACTCACCTATAGAGTAGGTAACAGGGGTAATATCGCTCATTATTATTGCTCAAAGTTATTTGTAATTGTTATCTGAGTGTTACCTTACAATAAGTTTACGTTAACGTAAAGTGTAAGCTTGATTTCTAATCTTTACTTTTTTATTCAATGTTATTGAGTAACGAAAAGTACTGTTGTAAAGAATGCTTGTCGGATTAGCGATTTAAGAAAGCGCTAACACTAAAGAACCACAAAGTTTACGTTGGCGTAAACTACGTTTTGCGGTAAAGTGTTGGCAAATTTTATCGATTAATACCAATATTTATCGAACAACACTTTGTCGGAGAGCTTATGTCTACTCAAGATCCTATCGTTATTGTTGCTGCAAAACGTACCCCTATGGGCGGTTTTATGGGCGGTTTATCAGCAGTTAGTGCTACTACATTAGGTGCAACTGCAATTCGTGGTGCTATGGATGCCGCTAAATTATCTAATGATCAGGTTGATGAAGTGATCATGGGTTGTGTTTTACCTGCAGGTTTAAAACAAGCGCCAGCGCGTCAAGCAGCATTAGAAGCTGAATTAGACTTAACAACAGCTTGTACAACGATTAACAAAGTTTGTGGCTCTGGTATGAAAGCGGCCATGCAGGCACACGATGCCTTATTAGCTGGTTCTATTGATGTTGCTATTGCTGGCGGCATGGAAAGTATGACCAACGCACCACATTTATTACCTAATGGTCGTTCAGGTATTAAAATGGGTCATGGTCAAGTGCTTGATCATATGATGACTGATGGTTTAGAAAATGCTTATGACGGCGTTGCTATGGGCTGTTTCGCACAAGCTACTGCTGATGAGTCTGCATTTACGCGTGAAGAAATGGATGCTTATGCTATTCGCTCACTTGAACGTGCAAATACCGCTATTGCTGATGGCGCATTTGTTAACGAAATTTCACCGGTAACGATTAAGTCGCGTCGCGGTGATTCAGTATTTGAGATTGATGAGCAGCCAGGTAATGCGCGTCCAGATAAAATTCCAAGCTTGCGCCCAGCATTTAAAAAAGACGGTACGATAACCGCTGCTAACTCAAGCTCTATTTCTGATGGTGCTGCTGCTTTAGTGATGATGAAATTATCAGAAGCACAAAAGCGTGGTTTAACGCCTTTATGTAAAATTGTTGCTCATGCTATGCATGCACAAAAACCAGCAGAGTTTACCGTTGCACCGGTCGGCGCAATGAAAAAGGTATTAGCGAAAGCAAACTGGACTACTGCTGATGTTGATTTATTTGAAATTAACGAAGCGTTTGCCATGGTAACTATGTTAGGCATGAAAGCATTAGATTTAGATGTTAACAAAGTTAACGTTAACGGTGGTGCTTGTGCATTAGGACACCCGTTAGGCGCTAGTGGCGCTCGCATAATGGTGACATTAATTCACGCTTTGAAAAACCGTGGTTTAAGTAAAGGTCTGGCATCTTTATGTATAGGTGGCGGTGAAGCAACCGCAATTGCTGTTGAAATGATGTAAGCATTATCTTGACTGTAAAAGCCCACTTGATGTGGGCTTTTTTGATCTTATTTCTTTGTTATAAAATGTGTTTTATTCTAAAGTGCAAGACACTGACTTTGGTACTCCAACCTCTATTACGTTCAGCCATTAAACAAGCATTTTAAATAAAAAGAAATACTTAGTAACATTTGTGGAAGCAATAGTTGTTGAATTGTTTAGGCAGATTTAGGTATAAACACTGAGTATTAAATACACTGCTCCAAATTAATAATAGGGAATTTATGAGATTTAATTATATTCAGGCATCACTTTTAGCCTTGTTAGCTATTACTTTTACCCAGAATGTTCAGGCCGATAGTTTGTCAGATTTACAACAAGCCTTGGTTAAACTCGATGGTAGTCATCCAATTTCAGGCGATCTTAACGTTTCGTTTGAAGAGTCTAGGGGGGAAGGTAAAGATAAAAAATTAAAAACAGGCGCGATAAAATCGACACTTTCTGAAAGTAATGCAGGCTTAGATATTCGATATTCAAAAGGTGTTTTAGAACGAATAGCACAAGAAAATAAACTTAAATTAGCTGACGAAAATGCAGATACACCGGCGTTAAATGGCGCAGAAATATTGTCAGCATCATCTTTAATTCCAATACTTTCATCGGCACAGAAAATTTTAGATGCTATTGCCAAAGGTAAATTAAGAGGCGAGACCGAAATAGAATATTTGGGTCAACAAGTCAGGGTACTAGATTTTGAATTGCCATTAGAGAGCTTTATTGATGATAAGAAAACTCGCGGTTATGTCGATAAATTTAAAGGTAGTTATAAAGTATTGATTAATGCGCAAGGTGTGCCTGTTGAAACTCGTTTAAGTTATTCAGGCAAGGGCAGTGCATATATCTTTTTCTCTATGACTGCAGAGAGTGAAATTACCTCACAGTTTCATGTACAAGGTTCGCGCTTGGTTAGAATTAATAGAAGTGTACAGTCGAGCTCTTCTTCAACCTTTAATGATCGAACCTATAATGGTAATTGGGCATTAACTCTGCATTAAATCGGCACAGGTTCAGCATTAGTTATTCAAGCCGGAATGAAAAGATAATGAAAGGAAAATCATGAGCATTAAATTTACGCCGCTTTCTAAATCTGATGCTAACTTTGCTGAGGTAATCGAGCTTTATAAAGAAGCCTTTACTACGGTTAGACATGTTCCATCATGGATGCTCAAATTTATGATGAGAAAAGGTAAACCAGGCTTTAGCGTACTTTATGAAAATAACCTATGGATTGGTTTGCTTTATATCACAACTTACAAAGATATAGTGTTTGTGCACTTTTTTGCGATTTCTGCAGCTTATCGTTCTAAAGGCTATGGCAGCAAAGTTATAGATGCAATGAAAGAAAAGTTCGCTGAGAATAGGATTGTACTTAATATAGAAGAGCTTACACAAGACTCGGCAAACTACCAACAAAGAGTAAAGCGCAAAGCCTTCTATCAAAAAAATGGTTTTCTAGCTTCAGGTTACATTGTTAAAGAGCCAGAAGAGCGGCTTGAAATGCTAACCTTAAACGGCAATATCAGCCAAGAAGAAATACAAGCTATGTATAAGCATCTTTTTGGCGGTGTGCTTGGTTTTCTTTATCGCCCTAAAGTTATCAAAACTTGTAGTAGTGAGAATGAGTAACTTTTTAAGTTAAAACAGTTACTCATGCGCAAGAGATAATCTCAAGATTTTTGAGGCAAGCCACATGAGTTAAACTGCTTAGTTTCTCCTCTTACTGCTACTCCTACTATTGCTTTGTCGGTTATTTTATCTATTTTCTAGATTGTGGCTAAGTAACCATTGATAAATACTAATATCATAAGTGTCAAATCTAGGGTCATAAACCGCTTGAGCAAATCCGCCCTCTAATGCTTCGAGATTAAAAACAGCATGATGAATGGCATGCTCTGCGCCAATAACAAGTGCTAGCTTGGGTAATGTAAGTGCTTGGCAATTATCTAAAATAGCACGGTAAACCTTAATGGTATTATTAAAAGGAATGACTTCGTCGTTAGTGGCATGGAACAGCCATAAAGGCACACGTTCAATACCGCAAAAATTATTTGCTAAAGGGTCTACTTCATCAGCAAAAGCAGGCGACACAGCAGCAACTGCGGCAATTTTTTCAGGAAAATCTTTAGCATAAGCTGAACTTAGAAATCCGCCTTGACTATAACCTGTTAAATATATTCTATCGCTATCAATATCGTAGGCACGCATGGCATATTCAACAAAAGCGTCTAGTCTTTCTTTGTAACCTGCGCTTGGCACCGAACCTAAATGTGGGGCTAATACGACAAATGGTAACGTGCTATCCCATTGACCATCTTCAATTAGTTTTGGAATACCGTAATTATCAATCACGGCTTCAAGTGCGAGTGTTGGATCTGTAGTATCGGTAAACTCTAAATTTCCGCCACCGCCATGTAAATAGATCATTAAAGGTGGCTTTATCGCTGTTTGGCCATAATCAACAGGAAGGTGTTCTAGGTAACTGAAGTTTGCAATGGTGCTACCGATAGGGCGACGAGAAAAGTTTTCTGCTGTATTTCCAATTACACGAACGATCCTGATTTTTTCTATCGCCAACTTACTCGAGCTGTCGGTTACTGAATATCTAACAAGGTAATCACCTATTTCTGCGTTATTTACTTGGCTGTTAATCTCGATTGCTGCTGTTAGATCACCATCTTGTTGATCAATTGCTGTGGCGCCTGCTTCAACATAATTTTCACCCAGCGCAAGTATGATAGTTGCTTCGCCCAGTAAGGTAATATTTGGTCTGTCAGGATCTTCTGAGAAGTCAGTTATTGGTGCATCCCACCATATTTCAACTGGAGGCGGATCAATTATAAGGCATGCATCTTCTGAACGAGCGCAAGGTCTTTCTTCAGAGCCTCCGCCGCAAGCGGTTAACAATATTAGACAGATAAAGGCTGCAGAATTCTTAAAGTATGAAGCCAGAGATATCTTTAAATTTATTCTTGGGCTGGTATAAATGCCTGTGTTTTTAAATAGCTGAGAATAATGCATAAATCATTTACTCTTTTTGTTATCGGTTCAATAGCAAGTTATTGAATTATAAGTTACTAGTAACTTTAATTTACTCTTTTATTATCAGCCTGTTAAGCCTTCTTACATCGCCAGGACAAATTGATAGCGTCATATAGAATATAACCTTATTTAAACCTTGAATTCAAATAAGGTTAAAACTTGAGCTCAAATAAGGCTAAAACTCAGCTTAACATTTAGCTTAATAACGCAATTATTTTATCTCCATATAGCTCAAGTTTAGTTTTACCTAGCCCATTTACGGCAAGTAACTGACTCAAGGTTTTAGGGGCTGTTCGGGCAATATCTATTAATGTGGCATCATGAAAAACCACATAGGCTGGTACGTTTCGTTCTTTTGCCCAAAGTGCTCGCTGTTGCTTAAGCTTATCGAAACTAGCCAATTCTGATGTTGTTAAATCATTCTCAATACTCTGTTTTTTGTTTTGAGCCGATTTAGTGTTTTTATATTTTTGTACTTTAAGCTCAATGCTACATTCACCTTTTAATAGCGGCCTTGCTTTCTCGGTGAGCTTTAATACGCCATAATCCATTTCAACCGCTAAAAATCCCATGGAAATGAGTTGCCTAAATACCGTTTGCCATTGCATGGCTTTAAGTTCATTACCTATATTAAAAGTAGAGAGTTGATCGTGCTTGAAACTGGTAATTTTCGGAGTTACTTTCCCGGTAAGTACATCAATTTGATGACCCACTCCAAATCGCTGACCGGTTCTATAAACCGTAGAAAGCGCTTTTTGAGCCGCGCTGGTGCCATCCCAAGTTGTTGGAGGCGTTAAACAATTATCACAATTGCCACAAGGCTCTGCTAAGGTTTCGCCGAAGTAATTTAACAATACTTGTCTGCGACACGAGCTAACTTCACAGTAGCCCAGTAGTGCGTCTATTTTGCGCTGAGTTATAAATTTAAACTGTTCATTGCCATCACTTTGACTCGCCATTTGCTTTAGTTTTATAACATCTTGCATGCCATAGGCTAACCAAGTGTTTGCGGGCAAGCCATCTCGCCCCGCGCGGCCTGTTTCTTGATAATAAGCTTCTATACTTTTGGGTAAATTTAAATGCGCTACAAACCGTACATCGGGTTTATCAATACCCATACCAAAAGCAATAGTGGCGACAATAATAATACCGTTTTCTCTGAGGAAACGTTGCTGGTTATTATCTTTAATTTCAGTGGCTAAGCCTGCATGATAAGGTAAAGCTGTTTTTCCTTGTTCGCATAACCACTGAGCGGTTGTTTCAACAGATTTGCGTGACAGGCAATAGACTATGCCGGCGTCGTTCTGGTGTTCGCTATTAATAAACCTTAAAAGCTGTTCTTTACTGTTTTTATGTTCACTAATTCTGTATTGAATATTGGCTCTGTCAAAACTGTGAACAAAAATTTTCGCATTAGCTAGGTTTAAAACCTGTACGATTTCTTCACGGGTTTTTAGATCTGCAGTCGCGGTTAACGCAATTTTGGGCGTGTTAGGGTAGCGAGAACTTATAATGGATAGTTGTTGATATTCAGGCCTAAAGTCGTGACCCCATTGCGATACACAATGTGCCTCGTCAAAAGCAAATAAGGCGATAGGGGCTTGATCAAGCAGTGAAAGAAAATAGTCACTTAAGAGCCTTTCTGGCGCAACATAGACTAAGTCGATATTACCCGAGACAATAAGCTGCTCAACGCGGCGTTGCTCTTCATAATTTTGTGATGAATTTAAAAACTCAGCCTTTACCCCTTGCAGTTTTAATGCATCTACTTGATCTTTCATCAAGGCAATAAGAGGTGATACCACTATGCCAACACCTTGCAACACTATTGCTGGAATTTGATAACACAATGACTTTCCACCACCTGTAGGCATAAGGGTGAATACATCAGCGCCATTAATTAATTCATTAATGATGTTTGATTGTTGATGGCGAAAATCAGCGTAACCGAAAGTATTTTGTAAAACTGATTTGGCGGTATTGATATTCACGTTAAGTCCTTTTTGGGCTAAATGTTGTTAGGTAGACTAGTAAATTAATAAAGCTAAACTGATAAATTAGTCATTGTTTTATATGATTTTACATTGTTTTAATCATTTTATAGCGATGTAAAACATCTAAAGCACTAGGTTTAGATATGTTTTATGTAAATAAAACCTTTCCGTAAAAACCATAGGTTCTTGTGCGTTATCTATTCGCCAATAAAGCACAGCCAAGCTTAAAGCGTAATTATAGTCCGTTAATTGAAGTTCATATCAATGGAGTATCGTTAACCATTATCGCTTATTTTGTGGTGTATAGCTTGCTAAACAGGGGCTACTCTTTAAAGATTGTCGATAAGTGCTTATAAAATTGCACATAAAAATAGTAACTTAAGTAGCTATACAACATTAATCATAAAAAGTTCAAAAGCCAATGCAAATAAGATTAATTATCATTTGCATTGGCTTTTATTGTTAGTTAATATCTTGTTCTCACTAATTAAGACTCTCAATAAAAGTATAAAAACATGAACTCTCAACAAAAACTTCAACAAAGAAATAAAATGACATTGGGTGCTCAAGCAGTAGCGGCGGCATTGGTATTTAGCGGTACAAACGCATATGCAGCAAACAACGTAGAAAACTGTGATAAAGACAGTGCTGTTGTTTGCGAATCTAAAGAAATTAATAAGTCAGATGAAGCAATTGAATTAATTAAAGTTCATGGTGCTAAAACCTCTGTTTATTTACATGATGAGTCTGGCGATATTCGTCGTGTTGCTGAACTTGTTGATACGCCGCAAATGATCACCGTTTTAACGCAAGACCAAATTATTGAAGCCGGTAAAACTGATCTTAAAGATATACTTTCAGCACAAGCGGGTATTACTTTAGGTACAGGCGAAAACGGTAACGCTTTTGGTGATCGTTATATTATTCGTGGTCATGAAGCGCGTAGTGATGTTTTTGTTGATGGTTTAAGAGATCCCGGTATGAGCACGCGAGAAAGCTTTGCTACCGAGCGTGTTGAAATTACCAAAGGGCCAAGCTCAACTTTTGCCGGTCGAGGTTCTTCAGGCGGTGCTGTTAACAGTATTACCAAGAAAGCTTCTGTAAACTATAATTTTGGTCGTGTTGATGCCGGTATAGGTACTGATGAGTATAAACGAGTAACACTCGATTATAACTTACCGTTAACAGAGAACAGTGCGATTAGACTAAACGCGTTAATTTCTGACGAAGATAAACCAGACCGTGAAGGCGTTTCTAATGAAAGAAATGGCGTACAAATCTCTGCTGTTTATCTTCCAACACAAGCCTTATCGATTACAGCAGATGGCTATTATTTAGATGCAGAAGATGTACCTGATTTAGGTAGTTATTTCGACCGTGATGCACGTAAACCTGTTAAAGATATCCCGGTTTATTCACAAGAGTCAGACTTTTTAACTTCTGAAGTAAAAACCTTTACCTTACGTACAGAATATGAAATTAACGACAATGTTACCCTTTATAATGCTACGCGTTTTGGCGATACAAAAAATGGTTATATAACTACCGGCGCAAGTGGTACTAAGCGTGCAGATAGTGATCCAGCAGCGCCTGGTGCAGCAACTATAGGCTTAAGTACACACCAAGGTTATCAAGACGTTTCTTATGCTAGCACACAGTTTAACTTGTTCTGGAATACCAACATTTTAGATTTAGAGCATAACTTTGTTTTTGGTGTTGAATATACTGATGAAAGCGTTAAAAATGGTGTTTATGACATTAATTATGAAAATCCAACAAACTGTATAACATCGGGTCGACGTGGTGATAGCCCAGGTTATTGTATTATCGACGCTGAAGGCCAACAGTTTGATAACCTTGATCAATTAATGGGCAGAACATATAGCCGCGGAGATAACGATGCGGTGCTAGATATTGAAACTGTCTCAGCTTACATGTTAGACACAGTACATTTAACCGATAAACTTGATATTTTTTATGGTGCAAGGTTAGATAACTTTGACTACAGCAATGAAGCAACAAGTGGTGGTACATCAGCACTTTATACATATTCGGATACTATGTACAATGGCAACTTTGGCATAATCTATGATTTCTCAGAAGACGTTAATGTTTATGCCAATTACAGTACTGCAACCAATATTAATGGTGGTGAAACTGACCTAGGCGCAAACTGTGGCTATGGCGGTGTTTGCGGTAGTGCGACACAAGTTCCTGATTCAGATCCAGAACGTGTTGAAAACATTGAGCTTGGTACTAAGTTAATGTTATTAGATGATAACTTTATGTTCAGCGCGTCGATTTTCCAAATTACAAAAGATGATGTAATGGAAAGTGTAGGTGATGATGATTACGCAACTTTAGGAACATTAAATACCGGTGAGAATAGAGTAAAAGGTATTGAAATTGGCTTTGTTGGCGATATTACTGAAAACCTAAGTGTTCAGTTCTCTGCTACATCTATGGATTCTGAAGTGTTAGACTCAATAAACGATGAAAGCATTGGCTTAGCATTAAGTAACTTTGCTGAAAAAAGTGTTTATTTGCAGTTAAGATATCAACTTAATGAATCGTTTGTTGTTGGCGGCGATTACGCTTATCAAAGTGAAATGTATGCGGGCCAACCTGATACAGCCGCAGGTTACGACAGCGAAAACGAACAATACAGTATTGTTGTACCAAGCTATCAAGTTGTTAACTTATTTGCTAATTACTACGCAACCGACGATTTAACCTTTAGATTAAATATAGGTAACGTTTTTAATGAAGAATACTTTACAGCCGCTTATCGTTCGGGTGCATTTATGTACTTAGGTAGCGCTTCAAGCACAAAACTTACGGCAACATATGAGTTTTAAATAAACCTTAACTCATGTAAGAAACATATATAAATTGAGTTAAATAGGTAAAGTGTAGTTATGATTGTTATAGAAAAAATATTATCTAAAGAAGACGTAAGTGCTTTTCGTCAACAACTTACTAACGCCCCTTGGGGTGACGGTAGTAAAACGGCGATGGGTATGGCGGCTTCGGTAAAAAATAACAATCAGGCTGATGCCAATGATATCAGTGTGCGCCAATTAGCTAATCAGCTGTTGTCGCGCATTGGTGAAACGCCAAAAATAGTATCAGCTGCTTTACCTAATAAAATATTCCCACCTTGTTTTAATCGCTTTAGCGAAACTCAAGAATATGGTTATCATGTAGATGCAGCAATTATGAGAATGCCTGATAGCTCAGAAGTATTGCGCAGTGATATGTCAATGACCACATTTTTAAGTGAGCCTGAAGAGTATCAAGGTGGCGAATTAATTATTTCTACTGAATTCGGCCAGCAGTCAATCAAATTGCCGGCAGGTTACGCGGTGGTATACCCTTCAAGCAGCTTACATAAAGTTACCGCAGTTACACAAGGGCAGAGAATAGCCGCCATTACCTGGATGCAGAGCATGATATCTGACGCCACTATTCGCCAAAATCTCTACCAGTTAGATCAAACTATTCAAGCTTTGATCAAAGAAGATAAAACCTCACGAACTGAGTTAGACAATTTGCATAATGTTTACCATAACTTAATTCGTCAGTTTGCCCAGCTATAATAAGCTTTGGTTAAATATTCAAAGCAAAACTCAACAACACGCGTTTACCCGATTCGATTTTTGAAACACTGTGTTCATATTTATCAGGACGAAATAAATAAACTCTGTTAAACAGGTTTAAAATGCAGTTTGAACACTCAAACACGCCACCCGCTTTAGGCTGAACTAAAACAAAGTTTAATTTGTAATAACGGCCTTTTTGCACGGGATCACTATGCCGCATAACACTGTGGTTAGTAGGGTAGGTAACATAATTAATTGAAAAAACTCTACTAGTGAAAATTGCTTTGTTGGTTACTCTTTCGGTCATATCTATTCCATTACTTTGAGTTTATTAAACGTCGCTTAATCAACTTAAGTTAATTGTATTGGGTGTATTTTAGTTAAATACAAAGGGGAATACTGTAATGAAATGTTGTGCCTATTCTGAATTTTCGACAATGTTATTATGGGTGGCTTAGTTCACACTCAGGCCGAACGACTTGCTTGCAAAAAGCCAGCATCAATGTTGCCATATACTCATCTGTGAGAACGTCCTCTTTCGTATCTGAGTGAGCCACTTTTTACCTAGACATTATGTTGGTATAAATACTTTATAGTGACACTGGTCGTAGATATTTTCCAACTTAGGTTGTTTAGTCAAAGCTGCAGTAAATTTAGCATTGTAATACGTACTATTATGCTTAGTTGTATTAGTTTTATGAACTATGACGAGAGTCACGATACTGTTTTGGCGACATCCCCACCAATTTTTTAAACAAACGAGAAAAGTAATACGGGTCGCTATAACCCAAACCGCTTGCGATATCTTTGATCGCAATGTCGCTATTATCAAGTTGTGAGCAAGCATGTTGAATTTTCATATTAATAAAGTGTTGTATCGGCGAGCTATCGGTTAGTTCTTTAAACTTTTTAGCAAAATGAAATTTAGACAACTGACTATAGTGCGCCAGTGTGTCTAGGCTTAACTCTTGATGCAAACTGTTGCGCATAAGCCCTTCAACTGCCTCTAAGTCAAAGCTTGAGCTGTTATTAAACATGGTTAAACGTAATTGCAGAGCAAGAAAACTCAACGCTTGTTGCAAAATATGTACAGCATGAATAACGTTTGTTGCTGTGTAACCTCGCGCGCCCAATGCGAGTAAATGATCAAAGTCGCTTACTATATTGTTTAGCACGCCGACATGTGCGACACCATTATCCATTTTCATCAACAGTCGTTGCGCAAAATCTTGCGATAACGTACCGGTAAAGTTGATCCAGTACACAATATTGTCGTTGGTTTTGCTATCACGACTACTCGAGGTCTTTTCATTTTTCTTGTGCTGAGCGAGTGATTTTGTTGATTTATCTAGAGTGAAAGTGAAAGCAGTATCAGGATTAATAATAACAAGATCGCCACGTTTTATGACTTTTTCTTTACCTTGATATTGTAATTTCCCCGTGCCCGACAAACAATATATTAAACTATGACAATGGTTATTGGCTTGTTGCAATTTATAATTATTATTGGCTTGCGTTACACCTAAAGATACAGGGTAAAGCGCATCAGTTAAACGATGCTTAGAGAGTTTTTTAAGCAAAAATACGGGAATAAATAAGCGGATGTCTGCAGAGTTTTCAAGTGTTAATGTAGCCATATTTTGCGACAGTATTTTCCGATAAATCTTTAGTGGTCTAGTCACAATATAGTCCATTAAATTGACAATAAAATCAATGTTCATTGCATTTTTAGTGTGTTCTAATTTCTGCAATAAGTTTCCATTATCGCGTTTAACGACTAAACCTAGTGCATAAGTACTGTTTAGCTTGTGAATGTAAGATAGTTATTGTTTCACTATGTTGCTGTTTTTATTACCCCATTTACCTACAGCTATTATAAAGAAGCGATTTTAACCCATTAAGAGAGTATGAGATGAATACTGAAAGATATCAGTTAAAAAATAAAATTCGCATTGTAACCGCGGCATCGTTATTTGATGGCCATGACGCAGCAATTAATATAATGCGCAGAATTTTGCAATCAAGCGGTGCAGAAGTTATTCATCTTGGTCATGACCGCAGTGTTGAAGAAGTGGTAAATACCGCTATTCAAGAAGATGCCAATGCCATTGCCATGACATCTTATCAAGGTGGTCATAATGAATACTTCAAATATATGTACGACCTATTAAAAGAACGTGGTTGTGAGCATATTCGCATTGTTGGCGGCGGCGGTGGTGTGATATTGCCCGAAGAAATTAAAATGCTTCAAGATTACGGTATTACCCGTATTTATTCACCAGATGACGGCAGAGAGTTGGGCTTGTTAGGTATGATTGATGACATGCTTGAGCGCTGTGATTTTAAAACTGGCATTAACGTTAAAAAAGATGACGTAGCGAATTTGAAAAAAGACGTGCCGCTACAAGATAAAAAACAAGCTATCGCGCGTTTAATTTCAGCCGCAGAAAATGCCCCAGAAGAGAATAAAAGCGATTTAGCTAAAATACGTAAAATTTCAGCGGTAAGTAAAACACCGGTACTAGGTATTACAGGTACCGGTGGTGCAGGTAAATCTTCACTGGTTGATGAACTTATTCGTCGCTTTTTAATGGCTACTGAGGATAGTAAAATTGCGATTGTGTCGGTTGATCCGTCAAAACGTAAAACTGGTGGTGCTTTGCTTGGCGACCGTATTCGTATGAACGCAGTAAATAACGACCGCGTTTACATGCGCTCGTTAGCTACTCGTCAGTCAAACTTAGCCTTATCGGTTTATGTCAATGACACGTTAGATATTCTTAAAGCGACCGACTTCGATTTAATTATTTTAGAAACCTCGGGGATTGGCCAGTCAGATACTGAAATTGAAGAACATTCAGATGTTTCATTATATGTAATGACACCAGAATACGGCGCAGCAACACAGTTAGAAAAAATTGATATGCTTGATTTTGCTGACATTATCGCGCTCAATAAATTCGATAAACGTGGCGCATTAGATGCGTTACGTGATGTAAAAAAACAATATAAACGTAACCGTGGCATGTTTGAAGCCGGCGATGATGAAGTGCCTGTATATGGCACAATCGCGTCACAATTTAACGACCGCGGTATGACAGAATTATATAATGCGGTTATTACTGAGCTCAATTCTAAATCAGGCTTAACGGTGGGTGATCTTTTATCTACTGCAGGCACGTTAGCGAACAAAAGTAGTGTTATTCCTGGTAACCGTATTCGTTATTTATCTGAAATTTCAGAGAACAATCGCAGCTACGATGCTTGGGTTGAGAATCAAACTACGGTAGCGCAAAAACTTTATGGTATTCATCAAGCAATTGAAACGGCTAAAGCAACTGACACAGAAGTGTCGTCAGATTTAGTGACTCAACTTGAGGCATTATATAGTCATGTAGAGTTAGACCTAGATCCGAAAAATAAGCTGCTTATTGAACAATGGGCAGATAAAGTTCAACGCTATAAAGACCCAGAATTTAAATTTAAAGTGCGTGATAAAGAACTCTCAATTCAAACCCATTCAGTTTCTTTGTCAGGTAGTGATATTCCAAAAATTAGTATGCCTAAATACCAAGGTTGGGGCGATATATTAAAGTGGAACTTACAAGAAAACGTACCGGGTGAGTTCCCATACACAGCGGGTTTATTTCCATTTAAACGCGAAGGTGAAGACCCAACACGTATGTTTGCTGGTGAAGGTGGCCCAGAGCGAACTAACCGCCGTTTTCATTATGTTTCAAAAGGTATGCCGGCTAAACGTTTATCAACCGCGTTTGACTCAGTAACCTTATACGGTAACGATCCGGCTATACGCCCAGACATTTACGGTAAAATTGGTAATGCGGGTGTGTCGATTTGTTGTTTAGATGATGCGAAAAAGCTTTACTCAGGTTTTGATTTAGCACATGCAATGACTTCAGTTTCAATGACCATTAATGGCCCAGCACCTATGTTGCTAGGTTTTTTCTTAAATGCTGCGATTGATCAACAATGTGAGCGTTTTATTACTGAAAATGGTTTAGAAAAAGAAGTTGCCGCCACAATTAAAAAAATATACCAAGATAAAGGTTGTGAGCGTCCAAGCTACCAAGGTGAATTACCTGAAGGTAACGACGGTTTAGGTTTAATGTTATTAGGTGTTACGGGCGATCAAGTATTACCGCCTGAAGTTTACCAAGCAATAAAAGCGAAAACGTTAACTTTGGTTCGAGGTACGGTTCAAGCTGATATTTTAAAAGAAGACCAAGCGCAAAATACCTGTATTTTCTCAACTGAATTTGCCTTGCGTTTAATGGGCGATGTTCAAGAGTACTTCATTAACAAAGGCGTGCGTAACTTCTATTCAGTATCAATTTCTGGTTACCATATTGCTGAAGCTGGCGCGAACCCAATTACTCAGTTGGCGTTAACCTTAGCGAATGGTTTTACTTTTGTAGAATATTACTTAAGCCGAGGCATGGACATTAACGAGTTTGGTCCTAACTTATCGTTCTTCTTCTCAAACGGCATTGATCCTGAGTACGCAGTAATTGGCCGCGTAGCCCGTCGTATTTGGTCAAAAGCGATGAAGAATAAGTACGGTGCAAATGCTCGTGCTCAAATGTTGAAGTACCATATTCAAACTTCAGGTCGTTCTTTGCATGCACAAGAAATTGATTTCAACGATATTCGAACCACATTACAGGCACTTTACGCGATAAACGATAACTGTAACTCTTTGCATACTAATGCTTATGATGAAGCTATTACTACGCCAACCGAAGACAGCGTACGTCGTGCCATGGCGATTCAATTAATTATTAACCGTGAATTAGGGCTTTCTAAAAACGAAAACCCAATTCAAGGCGCGTTTATTATTGAAGAGTTAACCGATTTAGTTGAAGAAGCTGTATTAACTGAGTTTGACCGCATTAACGAACGTGGCGGTGTACTTGGCGCGATGGAAACTATGTACCAACGTGGCAAAATTCAAGAAGAAAGTATGCATTATGAGCACCTAAAACATTCAGGTGAATTCCCAATTATTGGGGTAAATACCTTCTTAAGTTCAACGGGTTCTCCAACGGTTGTGCCGGAAGAAGTTATTCGTGCCACTGAAGAAGAAAAAACTTATCAAATAGAAATGTTAGCAAGTTTAAATAAAGCCAACGAAGCGGAAGTAGCAGTATTACTGAAGCGTTTACAGGAAGCGGCGATTAAACATGAAAACATTTTCGAACTGATGATGGACGCTTGTAAAGTTTGTTCATTAGGGCAAATTGTTAATTCATTATTTGAAGCCGGCGGACAGTATCGCCGTAACATGTAGTTTTAGATTTTATAATTCCCGCACTAACACTTGAAATAGTGCGGGTTCACAAAACAAGATGGGTGTAAATAATGAGTAATTACCAAGCGCCAATGCGCGATATGCAATTTTTACTGCACGAAGTATTTAATGCTGAAAAATTATGGTCAACCATGCCGGCGGTTGCCGAGCTAATTGATAAAGATACTGTTGATGCCATTTTATCTGAAGGTGCAAAACTTACCGCTGAAGCTATTGCGCCGTTAAATCGTAATAGTGACGAGCAAGGTGCAACGTGGGCTAACGGTGAGGTAACAACACCTGATGGTTTCAATAAAGCCTATCAACTTTATTGTGATGGTGGCTGGGGCGCACTTAGCGGCGATCCTGAATATGGCGGCATGGGCATGCCGAAAATGTTACAATCATTCGTTGAAGAGATGACCCAATCAGCGTCTATTTCATTTGCGCTATATCCTATGTTAACCGCTGGCGCGAGTTTGGCTTTATCAGCTCATGCTTCAACCGAGATGAAGCAAACCTATCTTGAAAATATGTATTCTGGAAAATGGGCTGGCACTATGTGTTTGACAGAGCCTCATGCCGGTAGCGATTTAGGTATTATGAGCGCAAAAGCTGAAGCGCAAGATGATGGCAGCTTTGCCTTGTCAGGTACTAAAATATTTATTACTGGCGGTGAGCAAGACTTAACCGAAAATATTATTCATTTAGTCCTCGCTAAAATACCGGGGGCGCCTGAAGGTCCTCGCGGTATTTCTATGTTTGTTGTACCGAAATTTTTATTAAACGATGATGGCAGCTTAGGCGTTAGAAATACCGTTACTTGTGGTTCAATCGAGCACAAAATGGGCATTAAAGGCTCGGCAACTTGTGTGATGAATTTTGATGGTGCGAAAGGCTTCTTAGTCGGTGAAGAAAACAAAGGCTTAAACTACATGTTCACCATGATGAACTATGAACGTTTAGGCATGGGCATTCAAGGCGTTGGCGCGGCAGAAACCTCTTATCAGCAAGCTGCTGAATATGCTATTGAACGTATTCAAGGCCGCAGTGCTACGGGTGTAAAATCAGCAGATAAAAAAGCTGACTCTCTTATTGTGCATCCCGATGTAAGAAAAATGCTACTAACAATGCGTGCATTTAACGAAGGTGGGCGCTGTTTTTCTACTTATGTTGCTAAGCAACTTGATATTGTAAAGTTCTCTGATAACGAAAACGATATAAAACAAGCTGAAGAATTAGTTGCCTTGTTAACACCTGTAGCGAAAGCATTCATGACCGATATGGCCTATGAAAGTTGTAATTTAGGGCAAATGGTTTTTGGTGGTCACGGTTATGTGCGTGAATGGGGTCAAGAGCAGTTAGTGCGAGATGTTCGTATTGCACAAATTTACGAAGGCACCAATGGCATTCAAGCGTTAGATCTGCTCGGTCGTAAAGTGGTGGCAAATAAAGGTAAGTTTCTTGATGTTTATTTTGCTGAAATTACCAGTTTTATAACGCAGCACAACGAAAACAAAGCGTTAAATGGTTTCGTTCAACCGTTAGCTACAGCACTAGAGAAATTAAAAGCTATTACAGAGTTAATTATTGCTGAGCAAGAGCAGGATAAAAATATGATTGGCGCATCAGCAACTGATTATTTAGCTGCCTTCGGCTTGCTAAGTTACGCCTATATGTGGGCAATAATGGCAGAAAAATCATCAGGGCATTCTCAACAAAGTGATCAAGATTTTTATCAAGCAAAATTGTATGTTGGTGAATTTTTTATTGAGCGTTTATTACCTAGAATTGACGGTCATATTCTTGCTATTGAAGCCGGAAGTAAAAGTTTGATGACAATGCCTGAAAGCCTGTTTAATTATAACCATTAAACTTAGGCTATTTTGTTATAAAATTGAGACTCGTTGATATTTACTCAGGTTAAGCAATATTCTTTTGGTCGAAAGTTTAACAGCTGCCAGTCAACTTAATACTTGAATGAAATGTTTTGTTCGTTACTGAAACTCTATTTGTCTTCAGTAACGACATTACTATTGATATAAGGTAATAAAAATGTCGAATATTCCTAAAAAATTTACAGCATTTCGAATTCATAAAAATGACAAAAACATTATCAGTGCATTTGAGCAAATTAGTTTACATGAATTAACGGCTGGTGAAGTGGTGATTAAAGTCGCTTACTCAGATATTAATTATAAAGATGCTTTAGCGGCAACAGGTAAAGGCCGTATTTTAAGAACTTACCCTTTAGTAGGCGGTATTGATTTATCTGGCATCGTTATTAGCTCTGCAGACGCACGTTTTAAAGCCGGCGATAAAGTTTTAGTTTGTGGCGCACAGTTATCTGAGCTTTATGATGGTGGTTATAGCGAATATGCCCGCGTAAAGGCTGATTCAATTGTGAACTTACCTGAAGGTATGAGCTTACGCGATGTTATGGCGCTTGGCACTGCCGGTTATACCGCCGCTCTTGCCATACAACGCATGGAAGATAATGGCCAAATACCAGCACGTGGACCCATAGTTGTAACCGGTGCCACTGGTGGTGTTGGTAGTTTTGCGATTAATATGCTGTCAAATATTGGCTATGAAGTTATTGCTTTTACTGGGAAAACAGAACAAGAACCTTATTTAAAAGCGTTAGGTGCAAGCAAACTAATAAGTCGACACAGCCTTGAAATGGGTGCTAAGCCATTAGAAAATGCCCAGTGGGGTGGGGCGGTTGATAATGTTGGCGGCGACACATTAGCTTGGTTAACGCGCACAACCCATGTTTGGGGAAACATTGCCTCTATTGGTCTTGCTGGTGGTCATAAATTAGAAACAACGGTAATGCCATTTATTCTGCGCGGCGTTAGTTTACTCGGTATTAATTCAGTTGAGATGCCACTATCAGTTAGAGCTCGCGCATGGCAGCGTTTAGCCAGCGATCTAAAGCCTAGTAAATTAGCATTAATTTCGCCTACAACTATTAAGTTTGCTGATTTACCTCAAGCGTTTGACGCTTATGTTGCAGGTAATGTAACTGGGCGAACGGTTGTAGAAATTGATTCAAGCCTTGATTAACGGCGATTAATTAACGACCTAAACATATAAATACGCACAAAGGATTAATATGTCACCCGTAATATTTAGCGAAATAAAGACAAAAACTGAGAAACGAATTGCATTAGCAGAGCTTAATGCGCCGCAATCGCTTAATGCTTTAAACATGAGTATGTTTGAGTTATTGCATAAACAGTTACTTGAATGGCAAAGCAACGATGAAATCGCCATGGTGATCTTACAAGGATCAGGAGACAAAGCTTTTTGCGCTGGCGGTGATGTGGTTAGCTTGTATCACGCACTTAAAATTGAAAGAGAAAATATTACTGACAGTCAATCAAGTACAGTGCAAGAAACAGCAGAAACAATAATTGATGATCAAACCATTATCAACTCTTTCGGCTATGACTTTTTTGCTCTGGAATATCAAGTAGACCAACTTATCCATGAATTTACTAAACCTATATTAGTTTGGGGTGACGGTTATATTATGGGCGGTGGCATAGGTTTATTTGCTGGCGCGAGCCATAAAGTGGTTACCGAAAAAACGTTGTTAGCTATGCCTGAAGTTACTATCGGCTTATATCCTGATGTCGGCGCAAGTTGGTTTCTAAATAAAGTATCAAATAATACCGGGCTATTTTTGGGGATAACAGGCGCAATATTTAATGCCGTAGATGCGTTGAATATAGGTTTAGCTAATGTTGCAATTAAAAGCAGTGTAAAAAGTGAGGTAATATCAAGCTTGAGTAATGTGCAATGGCAAACTAATCACGAAAACTATGAATTGCTAGATAAAGCCTTGAATAAATTTGTGCAACAAAGTGAACAAGCTTTTGCGTCGATTACTTCTAATGTAGTAGAGCACCAGGCGATTATTAAGCAATTAACCAACTTTGATAATGGCGCAGATATTTATCAAGCGATATTAGCACTAGATACAGAAAGTGATTGGCTACAAAGAGCACAAGCAAAGCTTAGAAAAGGTAGCCCGCTTTCGGCGTTGATCATTTATCAGCAATTATTGATCAGTAAAGACTTTACGTTAGAACAATGTTTTGCCTCAGAGCTTAACTTAAGCTTACGTTGTTGTCAGTATCCAGAATTTAGCGAAGGGGTTCGTGCACTTTTAGTAGATAAAGATAAAAGCCCTCGTTGGCAATATGAGAATATCAATGATATTCCAGCAGAACGACTCGCGTGGTTTTTTGCACCAGTAGAAAAACTGAATTAATAAATATCAAGTATCGGCTTAAACTCATTTAATATGCACCTTGATTTAAGTCGCAATATAAAAAATAAGATAAAAAAAGGATTAAACATGAACTTAAAAGACAAAACGATTGTAGTTACCGGCGGCGGACAAGGCTTAGGTCGAGCTATTGCTTTAAATTTGGCAAAGTCAGGTGCTAAATTAGCCTTAATAGATCTAAATGAAGAGCAATTACAAGCTACCGTTAAGTTAGTTGAAGAAGCTGGCTCACAAGCAAAGTATTATTTAGCAAACGTAACCAATGAAAGTGAAGTAGAAGCAATATTCACCCAAATAAACCAAGACTTCTCTGGCATCGATGGTTTAATCAATAATGCAGGCATCTTGCGCGATGGTATGTTTGTTAAAGCTAAAGATGGTGTAGTGAGTAAGAAAATGTCACTAGATCAATTTCAATCAGTAATTGATGTAAACCTTACTGGTGTATTTCTATGTGGCCGAGAAGCTGCTGTTCACATGATTGAAGGTAAGCGTAAAGGTGTCATCATTAATATGTCATCAATTGCCCGTGGCGGTAACATGGGACAAACAAACTACGCAGCTTCAAAGGCCGGTGTAGTAGCGATGACTGTAACTTGGGCGAGAGAGCTTGGTCGTCACGGTATTCGTGTTGGTGCTATTGCCCCTGGTGTAATTCGCACCGCGATGACAGATGCAATGAAACCTGAAATGCGTCAACGTCTAGAGAGTATGAAGCCTGTTGGTCGTTTAGGTGAGGCAGAAGAAATAGCACACACAGTTAACTATATTATAGAAAATGAATTCTTTACTGGCCGCGTTGTTGAAATTGATGGTGGCTTATCTATGTAGAGCAGAAATTTATTCTGTGATCTAGCGATATTATTTTCGTAAAATAAAGTAACTAACTAATCAACCTCTTGTTTACTCCATGACGATTAGTTAGTTATAAAGAATAAGATTAATAGCAGCTGTAAAGCTATTTGTTATTATATCCCGCATTTACATAAGTTAAGTAAAAGAAAGTTATGAACAATAAAGCACTTTTTCTCGATAGAGATGGCATTATTAACGTTGACCACGGTTATGTTCACAAACCAGAAGATTTTGAGTTTGTAGAAGGTATTTTCGAATTATGCCAACTTGCAATAAAAAAGGGCTACCAAATATTTGTTATCACCAATCAGGCAGGTATTGCTCGAGGTTATTACGACGTAGCCACTTTTGAATCGTTATCGAGCTGGATGGTTAATGAATTTGCAAAGCAAGCAATAACGATAACCAAAGTATATTTTTGTCCTCATCATCCAACTAAGGGTGTAAATCAGTTTGTAATGTCATGCGATTGCCGTAAACCTGAGCCAGGTATGATCTTGCAAGCACAACAAGACTTTTCAATTGACTTAAAAGACAGTATTTTTATCGGCGATAAGATATCAGACATGCAAGCAGCGAAAAATTCAGGCATTGAAACTAGAATTTTAGTCGATAGCCGCTATACTGATGAATCACCTTCTGAGAAAGTTGAAGGTGTAATGCGTATTAAACAGCTGCAGCAAGCACATAAATTTGTCATTTAAGTTCGAATTTCCAACGGAACGTTCAATTAAAAGGCAAACAAACACTTTTATGCAATTTAATTCAAATTAGCGGTTGACGTGAGGTCAAAAATCTCTAAAATGCGCTCCACTTCTTCGGGACAAGTCGAAGAGGTTGTTTTAATGAGTTATCTAGCGTGGTTTAGGCTAAATTAGTTAACTTAACGTTTTAAAGGTTCGTTTCGAAAGTTTTAAAAACTTTTAAAATAAATTCAAATAAAACGTTGACATTGAAACAGAGTTGCGTAGAATGCGCATCTCGCTTCAGGCAAGGGCTAGAACCTGATTGAAGCAACGCGGTTTAACAACGAATGAGTTTGTTAACTCGCGCCGAATAAAACGTTCATCCATGAACGAATCGGCATACCTACTTCGTGTAGGCATCTTTAACAATTAGTTATCATGCAATTTGTGTGGACACTCACATTAACGTTGATTTTACATAGTTACCTTCGGGTAACACAAAACAGCTTAATATGATGTCACACAAAATAAGTATCATTTAGGTCTTCGGATTTAAATAATACGTTTTATGTAGTTACTTAGTTCCTAGTCGGGATTAAGTAACACGACAGAATTCATTGAGCAGA